>NZ_JAOEFC010000007.1 GCF_025421715.1 Microbacterium festucae | reverse complement strand
GCGGGAGCATCCGATCCTTGAGAACTCAACAGCGTGCACTTGTCAAATGCCAAATAACCTCGACTCCATCTTTTTGGTGGGGTGAGATTCCTTTGGATCAAGTCCAATCCTCTCTTGTGGGGGGTTGGCGTTATGGATTGTCAGTTTTGACATCCTTTTGGTCAGTTCAAACTCGCTGCTTCGGTCTTTTTCCGGCCGTGGTCAGCAATTTTTCTTTACGGAGAGTTTGATCCTGGCTCAGGATGAACGCTGGCGGCGTGCTTAACACATGCAAGTCGAACGGTGAAGCCCAGCTTGCTGGGTGGATCAGTGGCGAACGGGTGAGTAACACGTGAGCAATCTGCCCCTGACTCTGGGATAAGCGCTGGAAACGGCGTCTAATACCGGATACGAACCACCGTCGCATGGTGAGTGGTTGGAAAGATTTTTCGGTCTGGGATGAGCTCGCGGCCTATCAGCTTGTTGGTGAGGTAATGGCTCACCAAGGCGTCGACGGGTAGCCGGCCTGAGAGGGTGACCGGCCACACTGGGACTGAGACACGGCCCAGACTCCTACGGGAGGCAGCAGTGGGGAATATTGCACAATGGGCGGAAGCCTGATGCAGCAACGCCGCGTGAGGGACGACGGCCTTCGGGTTGTAAACCTCTTTTAGCAGGGAAGAAGCGAAAGTGACGGTACCTGCAGAAAAAGCGCCGGCTAACTACGTGCCAGCAGCCGCGGTAATACGTAGGGCGCAAGCGTTATCCGGAATTATTGGGCGTAAAGAGCTCGTAGGCGGTTTGTCGCGTCTGCTGTGAAATCCCGAGGCTCAACCTCGGGTCTGCAGTGGGTACGGGCAGACTAGAGTGCGGTAGGGGAGATTGGAATTCCTGGTGTAGCGGTGGAATGCGCAGATATCAGGAGGAACACCGATGGCGAAGGCAGATCTCTGGGCCGTAACTGACGCTGAGGAGCGAAAGGGTGGGGAGCAAACAGGCTTAGATACCCTGGTAGTCCACCCCGTAAACGTTGGGAACTAGTTGTGGGGTCCATTCCACGGATTCCGTGACGCAGCTAACGCATTAAGTTCCCCGCCTGGGGAGTACGGCCGCAAGGCTAAAACTCAAAGGAATTGACGGGGACCCGCACAAGCGGCGGAGCATGCGGATTAATTCGATGCAACGCGAAGAACCTTACCAAGGCTTGACATATACGAGAACGCTGCAGAAATGTAGAACTCTTTGGACACTCGTAAACAGGTGGTGCATGGTTGTCGTCAGCTCGTGTCGTGAGATGTTGGGTTAAGTCCCGCAACGAGCGCAACCCTCGTTCTATGTTGCCAGCACGTAATGGTGGGAACTCATGGGATACTGCCGGGGTCAACTCGGAGGAAGGTGGGGATGACGTCAAATCATCATGCCCCTTATGTCTTGGGCTTCACGCATGCTACAATGGCCGGTACAAAGGGCTGCAATACCGTGAGGTGGAGCGAATCCCAAAAAGCCGGTCCCAGTTCGGATTGAGGTCTGCAACTCGACCTCATGAAGTCGGAGTCGCTAGTAATCGCAGATCAGCAACGCTGCGGTGAATACGTTCCCGGGTCTTGTACACACCGCCCGTCAAGTCATGAAAGTCGGTAACACCTGAAGCCGGTGGCCCAACCCTTGTGGAGGGAGCCGTCGAAGGTGGGATCGGTAATTAGGACTAAGTCGTAACAAGGTAGCCGTACCGGAAGGTGCGGCTGGATCACCTCCTTTCTAAGGAGCATCTGGCATCTTCGTGATGTCCAGGCCCCCGATCAGAGCGAATGTCTCTGCGGGGAGCTCATGGGTGGAACATTTGACAAGGCATCAGAATCCAAGGGTTCTCGTTAGTACGCTGCTTCGGCAGGGGGAACGGGAGGGCCGGCGGGGTCTGGTGCATGCACGCTGTTGGGTCCTGAGGGACCGGGTGCGATCTGCTTCGGTGGGTCGTGGCTGTTCCTCTGGGCCCATCCTTGGTGCCGGCTGTTGCTGGTGTCGGGGTGGGTACCGCCCGTACTTTGAGAACTACACAGTGGACGCGAGCATCTTCACGACACCCTTCGGGGTGTTGTGTGAAAGATGATCTTAAAGATCATTAGTCAATTTCGATTGACGATTCAACTCATGTGATTTCAAGTCTTTAAGAGCAAACGGTGGATGCCTTGGCATCTGGAGCCGAAGAAGGACGTAGCAATCTGCGATAAGCCTCGGGGAGTGGATAAGCACACTGTGATCCGAGGGTGTCCGAATGGGGAAACCCCGCTGGGCGGCGTGCCGACCCAGTGACTCCCGCCTGAATATATAGGGCGGGTAGAGGGAACGTGGGGAAGTGAAACATCTCAGTACCCACAGGAAGAGAAAGCAACCGCGATTCCGTTAGTAGTGGCGAGCGAAACCGGAACAGGCTAAACCGAGTACGTGTGATATCCGGCAGGAGTTGCGTGTTCGGGGTTGTGGGACTTTCCTGGCTGTTCTGCCGAGCAGCCGGCGTTACAAGAAGGTATAGACGAACTGGATTGAAAGCCAGGTCATAGAGGGTGCGAACCCCGTAGTCGAAATGCCTTGCTTGGCGCGGAGAGTATCCCAAGTAGCACGGGGCCCGAGAAATCCCGTGTGAATCTGTCAGGACCACCTGATAAGCCTAAATACTCCCAGATGACCGATAGCGGACAAGTACCGTGAGGGAAAGGTGAAAAGTACCCCGGGAGGGGAGTGAAATAGTACCTGAAACCGTTTGCTTACAAACCGTTGGAGCCTCCTTAGTAGGGGTGACAGCGTGCCTTTTGAAGAATGAGCCTGCGAGTTAGCGATACGTGGCGAGGTTAACCCGTGTGGGGTAGCCGTAGCGAAAGCGAGTCTGAATAGGGCGATTCAGTCGCGTGTCCTAGACCCGAAGCGAAGTGATCTATCCATGGCCAGGTTGAAGCGACGGTAAGACGTCGTGGAGGACCGAACCCACTTAGGTTGAAAACTGAGGGGATGAGCTGTGGATAGGGGTGAAAGGCCAATCAAACTTCGTGATAGCTGGTTCTCTCCGAAATGCATTTAGGTGCAGCGTTGCGTGTTTCTTGCCGGAGGTAGAGCTACTGGATGGCCGATGGGCCCTACAAGGTTACTGACGTCAGCCAAACTCCGAATGCCGGTAAGTGAGAGCGCAGCAGTGAGACTGTGGGGGATAAGCTTCATAGTCGAGAGGGAAACAACCCAGACCACCAACTAAGGTCCCTAAGCGCGTGCTAAGTGGGAAAGGATGTGGAGTTGCTTTGACAACCAGGAGGTTGGCTTAGAAGCAGCCACCCTTGAAAGAGTGCGTAATAGCTCACTGGTCAAGTGATTCCGCGCCGACAATGTAACGGGGCTCAAGCACGCCACCGAAGTTGTGGCATTGACATTATTGGTAGGCCTTCGTGGTCCAGCCGTGTTGATGGGTAGGAGAGCGTCGTGTGGCCAGCGAAGCGGCGGTGTGAACCAGCCGTGGAGGCTACACGAGTGAGAATGCAGGCATGAGTAGCGAAAGACGTGTGAGAAACACGTCCTCCGAAAGACCAAGGGTTCCAGGGTCAAGCTAATCTTCCCTGGGTAAGTCGGGACCTAAGGCGAGGCCGACAGGCGTAGTCGATGGACAACGGGTTGATATTCCCGTACCGGCGAAGAACCGCCCAAGCTAATCCAGTGGTGCTAAGTGCCCGAATCCCTTTGATCGGATCCCTTCGGGGTGATGACGTTGGGGCTAGCGCATGACCCCATGCTGGTGCGGTTAGCGTATTAACAGGTGTGACGCAGGAAGGTAGCCCAACCCGGGCGATGGTTGTCCCGGGGCAAGTGCGTAGGCCGAGTCATAGGCAAATCCGTGACTCATACAGGCTGAGACACGATGCGGATAAAAAGTGGGTGATCCTATGCTGCCAAGAAAAGCATCGACGCGAGGTTCTAGCCGCCCGTACCCCAAACCGACTCAGGTGGTCAGGTAGAGAATACCAAGGAGATCGAGAGAATCGTGGTTAAGGAACTCGGCAAAATGCCCCCGTAACTTCGGGAGAAGGGGGGCCATCCACTTATTAGGACTTGCTCCGAAAGGGTGTGGTGGCCGCAGAGACTAGTGGGTAGCGACTGTTTACTAAAAACACAGGTCCGTGCCAAGTCGCAAGACGATGTATACGGACTGACGCCTGCCCGGTGCTGGAAGGTTAAGAGGACCGGTTAGCCGCAAGGCGAAGCTGAGAATTTAAGCCCCAGTAAACGGCGGTGGTAACTATAACCATCCTAAGGTAGCGAAATTCCTTGTCGGGTAAGTTCCGACCTGCACGAATGGCGTAACGACTTCCCAACTGTCTCAACCGCGAACTCGGCGAAATTGCATTACGAGTAAAGATGCTCGTTACGCGCAGCAGGACGGAAAGACCCCGTGACCTTTACTACAGCTTGGTATTGGTGTTCGGTGTGGCTTGTGTAGGATAGGTGGGAGACTGTGAAGCAGGGACGCTAGTTCTTGTGGAGTCATTGTTGAAATACCACTCTGGTCACTCTGGATATCTAACTTCGAACCGTAATCCGGTTCAGGGACAGTGCCTGGTGGGTAGTTTAACTGGGGCGGTTGCCTCCCAAAAAGTAACGGAGGCGCCCAAAGGTTCCCTCAACCTGGTTGGCAATCAGGTGGCGAGTGTAAGTGCACAAGGGAGCTTGACTGTGAGACTGACAGGTCGAGCAGGGACGAAAGTCGGGACTAGTGATCCGGCAGTGGCTTGTGGAAGCGCTGTCGCTCAACGGATAAAAGGTACCTCGGGGATAACAGGCTGATCTTGCCCAAGAGTCCATATCGACGGCATGGTTTGGCACCTCGATGTCGGCTCGTCGCATCCTGGGGCTGGAGTAGGTCCCAAGGGTTGGGCTGTTCGCCCATTAAAGCGGTACGCGAGCTGGGTTTAGAACGTCGTGAGACAGTTCGGTCCCTATCCGCTGCGCGCGTAGGAAGTTTGAGAGGATCTGACCCTAGTACGAGAGGACCGGGTTGGACGAACCTCTGGTGTGCCAGTTGTTCTGCCAAGAGCACCGCTGGTTAGCTACGTTCGGGATGGATAACCGCTGAAAGCATCTAAGCGGGAAGCCGGCCTCAAGATGAGACTTCCATACCCCTTGTGGGTGAGAGGCTCCCAGCCAGACTACTGGGTTGATAGGCGAGATGTGGAAGCGTGGTAACACGTGTAGCTGACTCGTACTAATAAGCCGATGACTTGATAACACACCGTTTTTGGTGCTTGCGTCCACTGAGTGGTTCTCGATGTACGGTCGAGAACCGCATGACAATGACATTGTTATGCTGATTGAAACATCAATAGTGTTTCGGCGGCCATAGCGTGAGGGAAACGCCCGGTTACATTCCGAACCCGGAAGCTAAGCCTCACAGCGCCGATGGTACTGCAGGGGGGACCCTGTGGGAGAGTAGGACACCGCCGGACTTCTT
>NZ_JAOEFC010000006.1 GCF_025421715.1 Microbacterium festucae | reverse complement strand
CGCAGCGAGACGAAACGCGGCCCCACGGGGTGCGTTCGACTCGTCGCTGCGCTCCTCGCTCAACGACCGGGGGGCGTGCGGACGGCGGGGTCAGTCGGTGCGCCGTTGGCGGGCGCTCCAGCCGATCACCGCGTCGAGGCCGCCCTGGGCGAAGGCCTCGCGCTTCGCGTGACTCCAGCCCTGCAGCCGATTCTCCCACCCGAAGGCCTCGTCGATGCGCGCGAACTCACCGCACCAGTACAGCTCCACGGGGAGTCGGCGGCGCGTGTACTCCGAACCGAGCCCGGCCCGATGCTGCTCGAGCCGCCTGTCGAGATCCACGGTCGACCCCACGTAGAGCGTCCCGTCGGCGCAGCGGAGCATGTACGTGAACGGCATCCCGGCACGGTACCGGGCGGCGGATGCCGGGGCGTGTGCCCTCCACAGGCGGGCGCGTTTCGACTCGTCGCTGCGCTCCTCGCTCAACGACCGGTCTCCGGCCCCCGGGCGTTGAGCGAGCGCAGCGAGACGAAACGCTGCCACCCGGGGCGCGTTTCGACTCGTCGCTGCGCTCCTCGCTCAACGACCGGTGTCCGACCCCGGGCGTTGAGCGAGCGCAGCGAGACGAAACGCCACCACCGGGGGCGGGGTCAGAGGAGGGGCGGGGTGTGCCAGATGCGGTCGATGTAATCGCGCATCGACCGGTCGGAGGAGAAGAAGCCGCAGCGGGCGACGTTGAGGATCGCCGAGCGGGTCCAGGCGTCCTGGTCGGCGTAGGCGAGGTCGACCTTCGCCTGCGCGGCGATGTAGGTCGAGTAGTCGGCCAGCACCATGAACCGGTCGTCGTAGAGCAGGTTCGACACGATCGGCTCGAACACCGACTTGTCGCCGCCCGAGAACGCGCCCGACGCGATGAGGTCCATCGCACGGCGGAGGTTGTCGTCGGCCTGGTAGAAGTCGGCGGGCTTGTAGCCCTTCGCCCACAGCGCCTCCACCTCGGGCTCGCTCTGCCCGAACAGGAAGAAGTTGTCGTCGCCGACCAGCTGGCGGATCTCGACGTTCGCGCCGTCGTCGGTGCCGACGGTGAGCGCGCCGTTGAGGGCGAACTTCATGTTGCCGGTGCCCGAGGCCTCCTTGCCGGCGAGGGAGATCTGCTCCGACAGGTCGGCGGCGGGGATGAGCCGCTCGGCGAGGGTGACGTTGTAGTTCGGCGGGAACAGCACCTTCAGGCGCCCCTCGACGCGCGGGTCGTCGTTGACGACCCCGCCGACCGCGTTGATGAGGTGGATGATGCGTTTGGCCATCACGTAGCCCGGGGCTGCCTTGGCGCCGAAGATGAACGTGCGCGGCTGGATGTCGGATGCCGCGACCCGGCCCGAGGCGATCGCCTCGTACTCGGTGACGATGTGCAGCACCTTGAGCATCTGGCGCTTGTACTCGTGGAGGCGCTTGACCATGACGTCGAGCATGTGGCCGTCGCTGACCTCGACGCCGTCGCGCACGCGCAGCACCTCCGACAGGCGGCGCTTGTTGGCCGCCTTCACCGCGGCGAACTGCTCGCGGAACTGCGGGTCTTCGGCGTACACCTCGAGCTCGCGCAGCCGCTCGAGGTCGGTGAGCCAGCCCGTGCCGATGGCATCCGTGATCAGGTGCGACAGACCGGGGTTGGACAGGCGCACGAAGCGGCGCGGGGTCACGCCGTTGGTGACGTTGGTGAACTTGCCCGGGTAGAACTCGTCGAAGTCGGGGAGCACCTTGTCGCGCAGCAGCTGCGAGTGCAGCTCGGCGACGCCGTTGACCTTGGCGCCGGCGACGGTGGCGAGGAAGGCCATGCGCACCGAGCGCTCGGGGAACTCGCCGATGATCGACATGTTGCGGATGCGCAGCTCGTCGTCGCCGAAGCGCTGGCGCACCTCGACGAGGAACTCCTCGTTGATGCGGTAGATGATCTCGAGGTGACGCGGCAGGAGGCGTCCGAGCAGGTCGACCGACCAGACCTCCAGCGCCTCGGGCAGCAGGGTGTGGCACGTGTAGGCGAAGCACTGCTGCGTGATGGCCCACGCAGCATCCCACGCCATCTTCTTCTCGTCGACGAGCACGCGCATGAGCTCGGGCACACCGATGACCGGGTGGGTGTCGTTGAGCTGGAAGATGATGCGCTCGGGCAGCTTCGCGAAGTCGAAGTCGGCGGGCAGGCCCTCGAGGAAGTCGCTGATGGATGCCGCGACGAAGAAGTACTGCTGCTGGAGGCGCAGCTCCTTGCCCTGCGGGGTGGAGTCTTCGGGGTAGAGCACCTTGGAGATGTTCTCGGCGAAGGTCTGGGCGCGCACCGCCTCTTCGTAGTCGCCGGAGTTGAACACCCGCAGGTCGAACGAGTTGGTGGCGCGGGCGCTCCACAGGCGCAGCGTGTTGACGCGCCCGTTGAGGTATCCGGGGACCATGTAGTTGTAGGGCACGGCCAGCACGTTCCAGCCCGGCACCCAGCGGTTGCGGGTGACGCCCTCGTCGTCGTAGGTCTCGGTGTGACCGCCGAACGAGATGGTCTGGGCGGCCTCGGGGTGCGGGAACTCCCACGGCGAGCCGAGCTCGAGCCACGAATCGGGCTGCTCGACCTGCTGGCCGTCGCGGAAGGTCTGGCGGAAGATGCCGTACTCGTAGCGGATGCCGTAGCCGACGTTGGGGACGCCGAGGGTGGCGAGCGAGTCGATGAAGCAGGCCGCGAGGCGTCCGAGGCCGCCGTTGCCGAGCCCCGGCTCGACCTCGCGGTCGCGCAGCGCGTCGATGTCGATGCCGCACGCGGCCATCGCCTCGGTGGCGATGTCGGTCAGGCCGCTCGCGAGCAGGTTGTTGTCGAGCTGGCGCCCGAGCAGGTACTCGGCCGACAGGTAGGCCACGCCCTTGGCCTGCGCCTCGCGCTGGCGCTTCTGGTCTTCGAGCCAGCGCGCCATGAGGTAGTCGCGCACCGTCATGGCGAACGCGAAGTAGCGGTCGTTGGCACTGGAGGCCGACAGCGGCACCCCGCGCTCGTAGTTGAGGTTGCGCAGGAACTGGCGCACGAAGCCGTCGACCGTGCTGGCGGGCCCGGCGACGGGAGCCAGGGCCAGCGGGTGGGTGGCGCCGGTCGGGTGGGCGGTGGCGTGGGGTGTGATGTCGGATGCGGTCACGTAGTCGAAACTACACACTCGCCCCCGCGCCCGTGACCGTTCACAGCGGGGAAAACCGGAGAGTTAACAGAGCCGTGATGTGCCGTTAGCGCGCTGCGGTGCGGGGCGGCTTCGTGTCGGCGCCGGCGGCCTGGCCGGCGCTCTGGCCGGCGTCCTGCTCGGCGAGGGCGTCGCGGGCGGCGCGCAGCTCTTCGGTGGCCAGGCCCACGGCATCCTCGGCCTTCTGCACGCGTCGGTGCACGAAGGTGGGCGCGCCGTGGCGCACCCGCACGCGGTCGCCCGCTTCGAGGGCGCCCTCGACGATGTAGGCGGTGGCGATCAGGATGACCTGCGCCGAGAGGTTGACCCACAGCAACAGCGCGATGAGCGCGGCGAACGAGGCCAGCAGCGGGTTGGACGAGGCTCCCCCGACGAACAGGCCCGACAGGGTCTGCAGCACGGTGAGCCCGAGCCCGCCCAGCAGCGCGCCGGGAAGGATCGCCCGGCCCGCGCCGCGCACCCCCGACAGCAGCAGGAACAGGAGGGCGATCGCCACGGCATCCAGCGCGAAGGTCACGAGGATCGACAGCGCCCGGGTGCCGAAGGTGAGGAGCGGATCGTCGGACGAGAGGCCGAACCAGTCGGCGACGATGCCGAGGCCGGCTGTGCCCAGCACGGTGATCACCGCCGAGGCGCCGAGGGCCACGGCGGTGCCGATCGCGATGGCGAGGTTGCGCAGCAGCACCCAGTAGAACGCGAGGTCGCCGGTGGGCTTGTCGGCGAGGGTGTGCATCGCGGTGCGCAGCGACCCGATCGCGCCGATGGCCGCGCCGATGAGTCCGATCAGGGCGATGGCTCCGGCGATCGACAGACCCGCGGGGGCCTCGATCGCATCGGGCTTGATGATGCCGTCGTCGCCGACGAGGCCGGGGATGACGTTGTCGACCGCGTCGAGGAGCGCCTGCCAGGCGGCGGGGTTGCCGCTCAGCCAGAGCGCGGCGGCGGAGAAGCCCAGGAGCACGCCCGCGAAGATCGAGAACAGTGCGCGGTAGGTGACGCTGTCGGCGAGCAGGGCGCCGTTGTGCTCGCTGTAGCGGAGGAAGGCTCGCACCGGCTTCTTCTGCAGGGCCCACGCCGTGATCTTCGAGACGTCCATGCGCCCAGGATAGGGGCGGCCACTCTCCCGGGCGCGGGGCTTGACATCACCGCCGGGCGATCACAGCAGTCACACGAATCTCACTATTCACACCGATGCCGGTGGCGGCATAGACTAACGCCAGGAGAGGGGTATTTCGTGAAGGGACTCGCGGAAACCCTCGTGCGCACTGGGGTTGTTCGCGCCGAGGACATGTGGGACGCGGTCGCCGAATTCGGCGAGGGCGAGGAGCTTCGCGCGCGCCTCGTGTCGACCCGGCTGGCCACCGAGGCGCAGATCGCCGAGGGCATCGCCGCGCAGACGGGCTACCAGTTCGTCGACCTCTCGGCCGTCACGCTGTCGGCCGACATCATCGCCCTCGTGCCGCCGGCGCTGTGCCGCCGCTACCGGCTCATCCCCCTCGAACGCGGCAGGCGCGCCCTGACCATCGGCATGGTCGACCCGACCGATCTCATCGCGATCGACGACGTCACCAGCGCCACCGAACTCAACATCCGCCCCGCCGTCATCTCCGCCGACGCGCTGAACGCCGCGTTCTCGCGGTTCCTGCGCTCGGATGAGGAGCTCAGCGACCTGTCTGAGCAGATCGGCGAGATCGCCGCCGCCGAGGGCGGGCCGGGCGCGACGGAGTCGATCGAGGACACCACCGACGACGCGCCGATCGTGCGGTTCGTGAACCTGCTGATCTCGCAGGCGATCACCGACCGCGCGAGCGACATCCACATCGAGCCGGGCGAGAAGCAGCTGACCGTGCGCTACCGCATCGACGGCGTGCTGCACGAGATGCAGCGGGCCGACCGGGCGATCCAGGACGGGGTGATCTCGCGCCTGAAGATCATGGCATCCGTCGACATCGCGGAGCGGCGCAAACCTCAGGACGGACGCCTGTCGGTGCATCACGACGGCCGTCAGATCGACCTGCGACTGGCAACGCTGCCGACGGTGTGGGGCGAGAAGATCGTCATGCGCATCCTCGACAGCTCGGCCCAGTCGTTGACGATGCAGGACCTGCGCTTCTCGATGATCAACGAGAAGCGGTTCCGGGGCTCGATCGAGCGCCCGCACGGCATGGTGCTGGTGACCGGCCCGACCGGCTCGGGGAAGTCGACGACGCTGTACACGGCTCTCAACACCGTGGCGAACCCGCGCATCAACGTCATCACCGTCGAAGACCCGGTGGAGTACCGGATGCCGGGGATCAACCAGGTGCAGGTGAACGCCAAGGCGGGGATGACCTTCCAGGCGGCGCTGCGGTCGATCCTGCGCTCCGACCCCGATGTGGTGCTCGTCGGCGAGATCCGCGACAAGGAGACGGCGACGATCTCGATCGAGGCGGCGCTGACCGGCCACCTCGTGCTGTCGACCCTGCACACCAACGACGCGCCGTCGGCCCTCACCCGCCTCACCGAGATCGGCTGCGAGCCATTCCTCGTCGGCACGGCGCTGTCGGCGGTCGTCGCCCAGCGCCTGGCCCGCCGCCTCTGCGCGAAGTGCCGCGAGCCGTACGTCGAGACGCGACAGCTGCTCGAGTCGGTGCGCTTCCCGCACAACCCCGCCGATCCCCCGCAGCTCTACCGCGCCGTCGGGTGCCAGGCGTGCTCGGGCACCGGCTATCGCGGACGCGTGGCGCTGCACGAGGTGATGACCGTGTCGGAGCAGCTGGAGCAGCTGGTCGTCGGGCACGCGACCGGCACCGAGATGCGCGCCGTCGCCATCAGCGAGGGCATGGTGTCGCTGCGCGAGGACGGCTTCAGCAAGGTGACCCAGGGCATCACGACCATCGAGGAAGTGCTGCGCGTCTCGGTCTGAGCGTGGCGGGGCGGATGCCGGGGCGTGAGGTTACGGGCGCGGCGCGGGCGCTTGCTGTTGCGGGCGCGGCGCGGACACCGGGGCGTCACGCGGCGATGTAGTCGAACCGCCGTCGTCCGCCGAGCCTCGGCCGTTGCAGCGGATCGAGGTAGGGCGGCGGGATGAACCACACCCGCGCCTCGACACCGGTGCCGTCGATGCGGATCTCCCACCCGTCGTCGTGGATGAGGTGGTGGCAGGCGTCGCAGAGCAGGATGCCGTTGCGCAGGTCGGTGGGTCCGGCGTCGCGTTTCCACCAGCGGATGTGGTGGACCTTCGCCATCCCGGGTGGGGCACCGCAGTGCGCGCATCCGCCGTCGCGCTCGACGAGGGCTCGCTTCTGCGCGGCCGTGAACAGCCGCTTCTGGCGCCCCCAGTCGAGGATGTCGCTGTCACCACCGAGAACCAGCGGGATCACGCCGGCGTCGGCGGCCATCCGCCGCGCCGTGCCGATGCAGATGGGGGTGTCGATGCCGTCGATCGTGGCGTGCCCGGTGCCGGACCGGAGGTCGTCGAGGCTCACGCGCACCACCACGGTCGCGCCGGGAAGAGGCGTGTCGCGGTGGTCGCACCCGAGCAGGTGCTCGCAGACCCGCACGAGCGCGTCGGCCTGCATCTGCGCGATGGATCGACGCGGTGACTCGAGGTCGGCGGCGACGGGGGCATTGCCGTCGCCACCACCATCGCCGTCGCCACCACCACCGGGCGACACGCATGCGACGGCGTCGCGCTGCGCCTGCAGTTCGGCGGTGACCATGGCCTCGATCACGTTCTTCACCGGTGCCGCGTGCTCGGGGTCGAGTTTGGCGGTGAGCACGATCATGCCGTCGCGGTCGCGCCGGATATGGAGCGACCGCTGCGAACGGAGCTCGTCTTCGCGGGGCTGTACGCCGTCGGGGTCGAGATAGGCCTCGGCACGGGCGAGCACCTTGGCGAGCTGATCGAGGGTGAGGCCCGCGGCCTGGGTGGCGAGGGCCTGTTCGGCGTGGTCGACGGCCGCGATGCCCGCGCGCATCACGACGCGATCGAGCATCGCGATGATCGCCGACGCGGCCGCCGCGCCGATGCGTCCGGCGGCGATCTCGGTGGCGACGTGCGGATACTTCGCCGGCGCGGTCTCGCCGGTGAGCAGCATCCGAGGAGCCGTGGCGTTGCCGACCTGCACGAGACGCGCGGCGTCGCCACCTGTCGTGCCGAGCGTGGCCGAGAGCAGCGTCGTCGCATTGCGGAAGCCCTGCTTCTTCGCGAGCGAGTCACGCCCCAGCTCGGGGCGCGACTGGCGCGCCACTTCGGCGGCGACCTGCGAGGCCGCGGCGTCGAGCAGCCGGCGCGCCGTGCCGATGACGGCGTTGATCGCGATGAGGTCACCCGACGCCGTGCCTTCGATGACACCCGCCCCATCCGCCCCGCGCGGCCAGAGGCCGACCAGCGCCTGGACGGCGGTGGCGAGATCATCGAGCGGGAGGGCCATGCTCGATTCTATCGAACATTCCTTCGAAACTCCATGAGACTTCCCTCATCTTGAAAGCGCAGAACGGGGCGCGGAGCCTCCCCTGCTCCGCGCCCCGTGGCCTGTGCCGGACGACCGTCAGCCGCCGCTGTTTCCGAGCTCGCCGTAGATCGAGAAGATCGGCATGTAGAGGGAGATGACCATCCCGCCGATGATGATGCCGATGCCGACGATGAGAATCGGTTCGATCGCCGAGGTCAGCTGCTCGGTGGCGGTCTTGACCTCGCCCTCGTAGAAGTCGGCGATCGAGGCGAGCATGTCGGGCAGCGTGCCCGACTCCTCCCCGACGGCGGCCATCTGCGACACCATCGCCGGGAACACCTCCGCCTTCGCGAGAGGCGTCGAGAAGGAGCGGCCCTGCTTGACCGACTCCTGCACGGCCCGCACGGCCTCCTCCACCTTGTAGTTGTTCGACGCCGCACCCACGATCGCGAGCGCCTGCACGAGCGGCACACCGGCCTTGAGCATCATCGACAGGCCGCGGCTGAAGCGCGCGACGGCGATCTTGGTCGCCAGCGGCCCGAAGACCGGCATCCGCAGCTTCAACGGATCGACGACCTTGCGCACGCGATCTTCGTTGCGGTTCTTCATCCACCAGAACCAGAAGACGATGCCGGCCACGATCATGATCGGCAGCATCCAGAACATGTTGTTCGACAGCGTCACGAGGATCTGCGTGGGCAGCGGAAGCTCGGAGCCGAGGTTCTTGAACATGCCCTCGAACACCGGCACGACGAAGGTGATCATCGCGACGACGCCGAGGATGGCGATCACGAGCACGATGAGCGGATAGGTGGTGGCCGACTTGATCTTGTTCTGAAGCTCGGCCTCCTCTTTATAGGTGTCGGCCACGGTCGTGAGCGACTGTCCCAGGAAACCGCCCGACTCGCCGACCCGCACCATGCTCACCATGAGCGGCGGGAAGACATTCGGATGCTGCGCCAGAGCGCTCGAGAACGCACTGCCGGTCTCGACCGCATCGTGCACCTGCGAGAGCGCCGCCCGCAGCTGCTTGTCTTCGGCCTGGTCGATGAGGATCGACAGGGTGCGCATGAGCGGCAGACCGGCGTTGATGAGGCCGGCCATCTGCTTGGCGAAGACCGCGAGCACGGCAACCTTGACGCTGCGCTGCATCCCGGGGATCGAGATCTCGCGGTTGAGTCCGGTCTTCGATGTCAGTGCCACCTCGAGGGGCGTGAGCCCCTGCGCGCGGAGCTTCGCGGCGACCGCGCCTTCGCTCGTCGCCTCGATGGTGCCCTTGACGACTCCGCCGCCGCTGGCATCGACCGCCCGATAGGTGTACTCCTCGACCAGCGGCATCAGTGCCCCCAGCCCACGGTCTGACGGTCGGCGGAGTGGGTCGTCCACGACTCGGCGTCGTAGTCGAGGGGGCGCACGCGCACCTCGTCGAACGACTTCGGGTCTTCGGCGACTTCCTTCGCGAGCGCCAGCGAGATCGAGCCGTCTTCGACGAGACGCTTGAGGTCTTGATCGAGCGTGTGCATGCCGAGCGATCCGCCCGCCTGCAGCATCGAGTAGATCTGGCTGATCTCGCCCTCGCGGATGAGGTTGGCGATGGCGGGCGTGTTGACCAGCACCTCCGTGCCGATGACGCGTCCGCCGCTCTGCGCCTTGGGCAGCAGCGTCTGCGTGATGATGCCCCGCAGGCTGTCGCCGAGCTGGGTGCGCACCTGGTTCTGCTGGTCGGACGGGAAGGCGTCGACGATACGGTTGATCGACTTGGCGGCGCTCTGCGTGTGCAGCGTCGAGAGCACCAGGTGACCGGTCTCGGCGGCAGTCAGGGCGGTGGAGATCGACTCGGGGTCGCGGAGCTCGCCGATGAGGATGATGTCGGGGTCTTGTCGCAGCACGCGACGCAGCGCCTCGGAGAACGACGCGGTGTCGCTGCCGATCTCGCGCTGGTGGATGAGCGCCTTCTTGCTCGTGTGCTGGAACTCCACCGGGTCTTCGACGGTGACGATGTGCGCCGGCCGGGTCTGGTTGACGAGGTCGATCATCGACGCCAGGGTGGTCGACTTGCCCGAGCCCGTCGGGCCGGTGACGAGCACGAGTCCGCGCGGTTTGGTGACGAGCTCGGCGGCCACCTGCGGCACGCCGAGCTCGGCGAAGCTGCGGATGCGGTCGGGGATGAAGCGCAGCGCCACCGCCACCGCGCCGAGCTGGCGGAACACGTTGACACGGAAGCGGGCGACACCCGGCACCGTGATGGAGAGGTCGACCTCGCCGTTCTGGCGGAACTCGGCGACCTGTTCGTTGCTGAGCATCCCCCCGATGGCCGACTCGAGCCAGTTGGCACTCGTGGGCTCGAGGTGGCCGGGCATCTCGGCCAGGTCGCCGTCGACACGCATGAGCGGCAGGTGGTTCGCCGTGAGGTGCACGTCGGATGCCTTGGCGCGGGCGGCGACGGTGAGGAGCTCGGTGAGCGGGGTGACGTCGATGGGCATGTCAGCCGTCCGTTCGGATGAAGGTGTTGACCGTGACGGTGAGGATGCCGCCCGTGTATTCGAAGTTCACCGGGTTCAGCAGTCGCAGACCGTCTTGAAGGCTGTCGACAAAGGCGGTCGCCGCCTCGAAGTCGGGCGCGGGCACCGTGATCGTCGCGACCGCCTGCTGGCGCGGCGTCGAAGCCGGGTCGGCGGCCGGGGCGGCTGCTCCCGTGCCGGCGTCGCCGGCGGCATCCGCCGTGCCTTCGCCCGCGGCATCCTCGGCCGGCGCATCGGTCGCAGGAGCAGGCTCGGCCGGGGCCGCGGTGCCGTCGTCGGCGACCGACGTGCGCGGGACCCAGGGTGCGGGCTCGGCCATCGTGACCGACTGGATGGTGAGCTGGTGCGTGACGGCGGCGTTGATCGCGATCTCGAAGACATCGTCGAACTGAGTCGACGCCGGGATCTCGGCGCGGAGCGCGGCCGTGTCGGCGTCGAGCTGCGCCTGGTCGGCCTGGGCGGCGGTGAGCTGGGCGATCTGGGCTTCGTAGACCGCGTTGGTCTGCTCGACCGTGGCGGTCTGGGAGGCGGTGGTCTGCGCCTGACCGACCATGGGCACGGCGATGAGCGCGATGCCGGCGATGAGGATGCCGACGACGACGAGGATGCCGAGCAGGTTGATGAGCTGCTTGTTGAGGGTCACTGTGCGACCTCCGCTGCGAAGGCGTTGGTGTACACGCTCTGATCGATCGAGATGTCGAGCAGGTAGGTGTAGCCCGCCGCGGCATCCGGGTTCTCAGCCGCTGCGCCCGACTGCAGATCGGTGCCGTCGACCGCGAGCACGCCCTCGGCGCCGCGCAGCGTGCGCACGACGGCGACGATGTCGAGCGGGTCAGCGCTCGCAACCGTCACGGTACCCGAGACGCCCGCTTCCGCGGTGCGGTCCTCCCCCACCGGGGCCGCGCCGACGGTGAGCGCGACCTGGCTGACCAGCGCGCCCGACGGAAGGGCGGGCGTGACGATCTCGGCCACCCGCGCCCAGGCGAGGTCTGTCGCCATGGCCTCACCGCGGAAGGCGCCGAGGTCGTCGACCAGGCTCAACTGCGCTCGCACGGGCGCCAGCGCGCCTACCTCACCGAGCAGCGTGGTGGTGCGGGCGGTCGCGAGGGCGAGTTGCGTGGCCGCGACGGTGAGGTAGGCGAAGGCGGCGCCGGCCGTGAGGACGACGACCGCGAGGGCGACGACGAGGCCCCATCCCCAGCGCTTGAGGAGCGAGGTGCGCTCCCGTCCCTCGGTGACCGACCGCGGCAGGAGGTTGACGCGCGGCATCCCGCCGATGGGAAGCGAGGCGCCCGAGGCGCCGGAGGCGAACAGTGCCATCAGTGGGATGCTCCGATCGTGAGGCCGATGGTGGAGACGAGGTTGTAGTTCTCCTCGGCGGCGTTCAGTGGCGTCTTGATCTGCGCGATGTCGACCGCGCCGAGCGCCTGCACCGGCATCGGCAGCGATGCGGCGAGGGCGTCGACCACCCCGTCGACCCCGGCCCCGGCGCCGCTGACGAGCACGCGGGTGATGGGCTGATCGGCGGCGCGGTCGGCGTAGAACCGCAGCGTGCTGCCGAGGCGGGTGACGAGGTCGTCGATCGCGGCATCGGTCATCGCACCCACGCGCGCGACGCCGCGCCCGGCCGAGCGCGAGCGTCGCATGCGCGGGCCGTCGCCGTTCGCCGGAACCGTCTCGAGCAGTTCTTCGACAACGGGTTCGGGGGCGACGTCGAGCGCCGCGTTCTCGCGTGCCCGCACCGCCTCGGTCGTGATGTCGACGGGGATGATGCGCACGAAACGCGGGATGCCGTCTTGCGCCACGATGACGTAGCTCGTGTGGTCGCCCAGGTAGAGGGCCGCGACGGTCTCGCCGGCGGCGGCGCCGCGGCCGATGGCACGCGAGAGACCGAAAGGAGCGAGGTCGACGACGTCGACGGTGAGCTTCGCTTTGCCGATCGTGGCGACGAGGTCTTCGACGGTCTCGGCGACGGCTGCCACCAGCAGACCGGAGACCTGGTCGCCCTCTTGCGAGGTCGCGTAGAAGTCGAGCACGGCCTGGTCGGCGGGCACCGGCAGCAGATCCTGCACCTGGAAGGGAAGCGCCTGACGCAGCAGGTCGGGATGCAGGGCCGTCGTCGTGTATTCGCGCACCAGGATGCGGCGACTGCCGAGCCCGAGCACGACGTTGCGGCCCTTGATGCCGGCGCGGCTCCACAGCTGACGGAGGGCGAGCACGACGGCATCCTTGTCGAAGACCTCGGAGTCTTTCGCGGCCCCTTCGGGCAGCGGCACCGAGCCATGGGCGATGACCACGGGAGACTTGCCCAGGGTGACCTCGGCGGCGCGCACCCCCTCTTCGGTGATCTCCAGCCCGACGATCGTCTTGGCCATGTGGTCCTCCTTCTTGCTTCCGTCTTCGCCTCGGCGTCAGCTGACGCCGAGAAGCCCCGTGTACCAGCGGGCGATCGACTCTCCGGCGACGATGCCGATCCAGGCGCCCAGCACCATGAACGGCCCGAACGGGATGGCGGTCTTCCGGGTCGCGCGATGCGCCAGCATCATCCCGATCCCGATGACGCCCCCCACGAGGAAGGCGGCGAACGCGCCGACGATGAGGGTGCCCCAGCCGACCCAGCCGAGCGCCATGCCGAGCACGCCGGCGAGCTTGACGTCGCCCCCGCCCATGCCGCCGGGCTTCGCAAAACGCAGCACCCAGTAGAACGCGAAGAGCGCGGCGCCGCCGACGGCCGCGCGCAGCAGCGCCTCCCAGGGTGCGCCCGCCAGGCAGGCGCCGGTGAACAGCACCGCGAGCACGACATAGCTCGGGAGCACGATCGCGTTCGGCAGACGCCGAGTGTCGAGATCGATCATCGTCAGGGCGATGCTGATCGCCGCCAGATAGAGGAACGCGATCGCGATGAGCGCGAACGCCAGCGCTCCGCCCTCCGGCCGTTGGGCGAACGAAGCGAGCCGAAACGCGTCGTTCCCCAGCAGCATCCAGACGACCCCCGCGAACGCGCCGCCGGTCGCCAGCTCGACGAGGGGGTAGCGCACCGAGATCGGCGATGTGCAGTTGGCGCACTTGCCGCGCAGCAGAAGCCACGAGAGCACCGGGACGTTCTGCCACGGGCGCACCGGGGCGTCACAATGCGGACACTGGCTCGGACGGGTGAGCGGGATGCCGGCGGGCACGCGGTAGATCACCACGTTGAGGAACGAGCCGATGATCAGGCCGAGGAGCGCGGCGAAGGCGACGAGGAACCAGGCGAGCGCGGTCATACGTCTCCGAGCGAGACCAAGCCGCCGATGATCGAGGGCGTCGCAGCCCCACCACCACCGCCCACCGAGACGACCATTCCCGGAACGCTCACCTCTCGATAGTCGAGCTGCATCTGCGTGCCGTTGCCGCTCCACGTGATCTTGCCCGCGTACACCTGGCCGTTCCATCGTCCGCCGCCGCCAGAGCCGACCGCGACCGTGCACGGTGAGTAGGCGATGCCGCTGATCTTGTCAGACATGGTGACGTGGTAGAGGTTGATCTTCCAGCCGGAGTTCGTGCAGGTCGGCGCCTTGTCTGCGGTGTTGTCGGGCGAGATGATGTGGAACGCGTGGGGGTTCCCGTCTGCGCTCGTGACGGTGAGGTCCTGCGCCTCTGCCTCGCCGACGAGGAAGACCACGTCGGTCTTCAGATGGAACGTGGCCTGATACAGGTTGACCCTGCCGTTGGCGCATCCCCGCATGTCGACGACAGTCGGGGTGGTGTAGGCGTTGATCGTGTCTCGGTGCGCCTGGTTGTAGGAGCCCTGGAAGTCGCAGCTCGGCGTGGTCTTGTAGGCGTAGGAGCCCCATGCTGTCGCGTTGTATCCGAGGTCGATCCACTCGAACGCGCTCGCATCCATCTGCCACGGGGCACTGATCGACGGGGCCGCGGGAGCGACCACTCCCGTCGCGTTGAGCGTCGTAGTTCCTGCGACCGTCGGGGGCTGGCCGGTGCGGCCGCCGGCGAGCGTGAGGTTGCCACCGATCGTCACCCCGGCTTGGATCTCGCTCGTCGAGGTCGAGGCGGAGATCACGTCGTGCGTGACGGTCGACTGCTGGATCTTCACGATCGGGCCCGCGACACGCAGCCCGCCGAGCGTGGAGTTCCAGACGTAGGCGTTGCTGGTGCTCGACGAGATCACGTTGCCGTCGATGAAGGTGTTCTGCACGGAGAGGGCCCCCGCGGCCCACACCGAGCCCTTGACGCGCGACGCGGCACCGTCCATCGTGAATTTTCCGCGCGTCGTCACGGACTTGTCGATCTTGCCGCCGCTGCTGATGGTGGCGTCTCCGACGGCGTACACGTTGCCCTTGATCGTCGCGCCGGTGGTGAGACTGAACGTGCCGCCGGTGTAGACGTCGCCGCCGACGCCGACCGCGTTGTTGTCGATCTGCACATAGCCGCTCACGATGAGGTCGCCGCGGATATTGCAGGCGTTCGACAGCTTGGCGTGGCCGTTGCGGATGATGAGGTCACCGCTGATGTCCATCGAGTTGTTGCAGTCGAAGTCGCCTGTGTTCAGCACGACGTCGCCATCGATGGCGGGTGCGGTCACGAGCAGCGAAGACACGTTGAGCGCGCCCGCTGCGGAGACGAGTGCGCCCGCAAGCTTGCGCGGTGTGCTGTTGCGCGAGTAACTCGCCTCGGTCACCGTGCGACCCGAACTACCGCCCGTGCCCACGGCGCGGAAAGTCACCGTGCCGGAGTCGCACATCACCGAGACGGTGTACCTCGGCGAAGTCGAGGAGTAGGTGGAGTTCGTGCAGACATCCTCGCCGCGCTGCGCGCGCGCGATCGTGTCCGATAGTCCGGCGTCCGCTGCGGCTCTGGACTGCGCTGTGCTCCGGCTGCCCACGAGCATCCCCGTGGTGTTCACGACCATGCTCGACAGCACCAGCGCCCCGACGGTCAGGACGAGCATGATGATGAGCACGGAGACGAGCACGGACCCGTCATCGTCGCGGCGCCGCAGGCCGGGATCGAGCTTCAGAAGCATGCGACCCCTCCCGCTTTGAATCCCTGCGCCTTCGCGCCGTCGGTGACGGTGGCGGTCTGCGCGTTGTCGGTGATCGTGAGGCCGAACGAGATCGCCTGGGTCCCTTGAAGCGCGAACGCCTTGGCGCCGGAGAGTGTGGGCGCGACTCCGGTCGCGAGAGGCGTCCACCCTGACACGGCGCTCGACCGCGGCGTCGCGCCCGCGCTGTACCTCAGCGCGGTGCCGTCGAGCACCCAGGCTCGACACTCGAACCCGCCGGCGGCCGTCAGCACTCTCGCGTCGAGCCGCGATCCGGATCCGCTGACCCTCACGGCGACGGCATTGCGGACGGAGCTTCCGATGGAGCTGCTGACGACGTTCGCCTGCCCGGTGGCCCGGTCGCGAGCGGTGGCCTGCTCCTGCGCCTTGATGCCGTTGATGAAGAGGCCAGCGAGCAGACCGACGAAGAGCGCCGAGACGGCGATGACCACGATCAGTTCCACCAGCGTCATCCCCTCGTCGTCGCGCTCGATCATGACGCCGATACCCGGATGCGCGTCGGGAGTGTCACCAGGACGTCGCTGGAACTGTCACGAACGGTGACGGTGACGCGGATCGAGGTGGGATATTCGGTCGTGGACGTGGGGCAGGCATCGAGCACATCGACGGTTGCCGCCATGCCGGTGCCGGCGGGATCAGACACTGCCGAAGCCAGTGGGACCTTGCGGGTCTGCAGGGCGGCGCAACTGGTCGTTGCCGTCGCCCCGATCGGAAAGTCCTCGCGGATGGCAGCGAGTTGCGATGAGGCGAAAGCGTTGGCCGCCGCGAGGTCTTTGTTGTCGACGCTCAGCCGCGTCGCGCCGATCATCAGAGGAAGTACGGCGAGGGCGAGCACCATGAGGACGAACATCGCGATGACCACCTCGACGAGGCTGAAGCCGTCGTCGCTCGAGCGTGCGCTCATGACTCACCTCCCCAGGACGATGCGTCGCGGATGCCGGTCGAGGCCGGCCCGTTCGGGTCGGGCCGGCCTCGTCCGCTGGAAGTACTTAGGAGCCCGTGCAGCCCGGGCCAGCCTTGGCAGGCGTCGCGGCGCCGCCACCCGTCGCGGTCACACAGAAGTTGTCGATCGTGGTGCCTGCGACCGTGACATCGACTGTGGGGTTGGTACCCCGCTCAAGGTTGGTTACGTCAACGGCGGTGGGGAGAACGGTTGAGTCCTTGGCCACCGCGGCGGCAACCTGAGATGCGGCGTTAGCGGCGATCGTCTTGACCGAGTTGTTGCGCGCCTCCTGCTGGATATTGAGGAAGATCGGAATCGCGACCGCGGCGAGGACGCCGAGGATCACGACGACGACGATGAGCTCGATGAGCGAGAAGCCCTTGTCGTCGGCGTTCTCCTCGCGACGGGCCTTCACCGCCTGGACATAGTTCTTGATGCTGCGCATGATGCGTGCCTCTCCTGAATGGGATGTGACTACAGGGAAACTCGGCACACCAATGACCTATCCGGGGGGAATATGCACATCGGGGGGATCTCGGCGCGCCGGACGGCTCGCCGAAACTGTGCTGAGTGAAGCGGAAGGCGGTCGCGAGGACGTTCTACCTCTTCAGGGGTAATCATGAGAGAACTCTCATGTTGTTGTCAACGTGCAGTTTGGTCCTTGAGCGATTCCTGAGGTTTTTGAGTCAGATGAGGCGAAAGTTGTGGATGTTGCACAAGTGCTCACCCGTCCAGAACGTGCAGGGTGACGGACACCTCTGAGCCCTCCGCGATGTCTTCCGCGTCGCGGACGGTGCGCTTGAGGGGCAGAACGTAGGCTCCGCGCTCCGCGTCGGGGAAGATCGACGTGCGGAAACCACTCCGGCCGATCGTCGCGTCGACGCGTACAGCGCCGAAGCCCCGTGGCATCCGTGGGATCTCACGGATCATCTCGCTCGCATCCGGGGGAAGCGCGACGAAGAACCAGTCCTGCGTGCGTGCCGCCCAGCGGTACACCTCTCCCGTGAACTCGACGATCATCCGCCGAGCGTATCGGCGAGCCACGACACCTCCAGGCGCTCGCGGGCAACGACGGCACCGGGCGATTGCGGCACGATGGAGGGCGTGAGCGTGCTTCTTCGACCGTGGACCGCCCGGGATGCCGCGGCGTTGCTCTCGGCCGCACGCGCCGCGCCCGATCTCGGCACGCAGTTCGGCGGTGCGGAGCTGACGACCGAAGACGCCGCGGCGTCGTTCATCCGGTCAGCGCTCGGTTTCGACGAGCGAGCGCGGAACTGGGCGATCGTCGAGGGCGACGTCGCCGTCGGGAACATCGGCGTGACGGCGATCGACCGTCGACACGACACCGCATGGGTGTCGTACTGGCTCGCGCCGGTCGCGCGGGGGCGAGGATTGGCGAC
This sequence comes from Microbacterium festucae, assembly GCF_025421715.1. Classification (GTDB taxonomy): domain Bacteria; phylum Actinomycetota; class Actinomycetes; order Actinomycetales; family Microbacteriaceae; genus Microbacterium; species Microbacterium festucae. The sequence goes on along the minus strand of NZ_JAOEFC010000006.1, from coordinate 4,306 downwards.
CAGCGCCCTGCTCGCGGTCTGCGATCGCGCCTTCGCCGACGGCATCCATCGCCTCGAGCTGGGCCACCGGGTGAACAACCCCGCGTCGTGCCGCGTGGCCACGACAGTCGGATTCGCCGCGGAGGGCATCGAGCGCGAGAAGCTGCGCTACGGTACCGAGCGCTTCGACGTCGAGACACACGCGCGGCTGGCGAGCGATCCCTCGCCGGAGGGTGAGGGGCGCGTTCCGATCGACGTGTCGAGCTGAGCACCACTCTTCGCGCTCACGCTGGCCCGACGTGGGCGATCACGGCCGGATGATGACGGGCGTTCCCGCCGGCAACTGCGCCAGGCGATCGATGGCCGGTGCATCGAGGTAGATGCAGCCGAACGAATTGTCGCCTGACCGGGTCTTGTAGTAGTGGAACGCGGTGACGGCGACCACTCCCCCGTCGAACCCCGCGAGGGTGGGAGACTGCGCTCCGAGATACACGAGCGGATGCCCCTCGGTGTATTCGTGCTCGGGGACGACAGCGGTGAGCATGACGAAGGTGCGGCCGAGCGGCGTGGGCGTGGCGTCCTTGCCCCACGCGAAATCGTTCGCGACACGCTCGACTCCCGCAGCCCCGACGATGTCGATCGTGCGGTTGCCGAGCGAGACCTCGACCGACTGCTCGACGTGCGAGAGGTACACGTCGGAGACCCGAAGCCACCCGACCGTCTGCGTGGCGTCACCGGCCGGCGGCACTCCCTGCCGCCCTGCGAGCAGCACCTTCACCCAATGGGTATCACGGGTGATCACCGGCACGATCGTGCCGCCGTACGTGGCCGTAGACGGCAGATATCCGAGGGGCTCGCCCGCCGGGTCGGCGAAGATCGGCGCCGCCGTGCGCGGTTGCGCGAGCAGACCCGTGAGCGCTCCGAACGGGTCGTCGTCGACGGGGATGCCGGGCGTCACCGACCAGACATCGATGGCGGGCAGGGCGGTCGGGTCGTACTCGGCGGTGTTCTCGGGTGCCCCGCGGATCGGTGCGGGGGTCGGGATCGGTGTGGGGGTCGCGGTCGGTGTGGGGGTCGCGGTCGCGCTTGGTGTCGGGTCTGCTGTCGGCTCCCCCGGCGCTGCGAAGGCGGCGAACGACGCGATCACCACGACCGCAGCGGCGAGGATGCCGGCGGTCCAGGATGCCGTGCGGGCGCGCGTCGAGGGCATGAGTCCATGCTCGTCGGCGGGGCGGGATGAGGCAACGGGGTGGGGCGTTTCGACTCGCTGCGCTCGCTCAACGAACGGGGGCGGCGGCCCGGGGTGGGGCGTTTCGACTCGCTGCGCTCGCTCAACGAAACGGGAGTGCAGGGGCGTTTCGACTCGCTGCGCTCGCTCAACGAACGGGTGGGGAGGGGGTGGGGGCGGAGGGAGGGGGTTACCACTGGGGGTGGATCTCGGCGCGCAGCAGGCGGTCGTAGACGTCGACGACCGCGGCCTCGAACCCCGTCAAATCGGCGTCGACGGTTCCCGCCGCAGCGTTGGCTTCGGCCTGACGGACATCGCGCGCACCCGGGATGACCGAGGTCACTCCGGGCCGCGACGCGACCCATGCGAGCGTCGCCGCCGGCAGCGAGAGTCCATCCGGAACGGCATCCGATAGCTCCTCGACGGCGCGCAGGCCCGTCTCGAAATCGACGCCCGAGAACGTCTCCCCCTTGTCGAAGGCCTCGCCGTGGCGGTTGTAGGCGCGGTGGTCGTTCGCGGCGAACTGCGTCGACGCCGAGTACTTTCCGCTGAGCAGCCCCGACGCCAAAGGCACGCGCGCGAAGACCGACACGGCGGCGTCGGCCGCGGCCGGCAGCACCTCGTCGAGAGGCTTCAGCCGGAAGGGGTTCACGATGATCTGCACATTCGTCACGCCGGGGCGTGCGATCGCGGACAGCGCCTGCGCGCACGTCTCGACCGACACCCCGTAGGCGGCGATCGCCCCGGACGCCACGAGCTCGTCGAGCGCGTCATACGTGGCATCCGCGTCGATCACCGCGCTCGGCGGACAGTGCAGCTGCACCAGGTCGAGGGTGTCGACACCGAGGTTGCGGCGCGAGCGATCGGTCCAGGCGCGGAAGTTCTCGGGCGTGTAATTCTCGGGCTCCTGCGCGAGCCGGCGGCCCATCTTGGTCGCCACCGTGATGCCGTGGTCACGACGCGCCGTGAGGAAACGCCCGATGATCTGCTCGCTGCGCCCGTCGCCGTAGACGTCGGCCGTGTCGAAGAGCGTCACGCCCGCGTCTGCGGATGCCGAGAGCACCGCCAGCGCGTCGGCTTCGGAGACATCGCCCCAGTCGGCCCCCAACTGCCAGGTGCCGAGGCCGATCGGGGAGACGGTGCGACCGGTGCGGCCGAGGGGGCGACGTTGCATGCGTTCAGCGTAGGCGCAGTGGGGGTGCGTTTCGACTCGCTGCGCTCGCTCAACGACCGGGGTGGAGGCGCGTTTCGACTCGCTGCGCTCGCTCAACGACCGGGGGTGCGGACCTCTGTCGACCCGGGGGTGGGGGCGCTCGGCCTAACCACCGAGAGGGGACTTCGTTTGCTCCATGCGCTCCTGTGTTCCTCCGCGGATGCCGGGCGCGCGCACGCCGGCCCAAGCGATGCCGAGCAAGAGGAAGAGCAGCGGCGCGGTGTAGTACATCGTGTTCCCGAAGCAGGCGGAGAGCAGATAGACGCCCGCTCCTGCGGCGGCGCACACGGTCACCTCGTCGACGGCACGGCCCCGACGCGCGAGCCTCACGAACACGACGCTCACCGCGCCGAGGTAGGCGATGAGAGCAGGAATTCCGAAGAACACCGCGTACTGCAGGTACTCGTTGTGGGGGCGCCCGAACCCGTGCGGAAGGAGGTCGGCGATGCCCTCGATGCCGTGACCGAGCCAAGGACTCGTCGAGATCTGCTCGAGCGTCGTCATCCAGAGCCCCCAGCGACCTGTTCCCGCTGATGCCGCGTCCGCCGCCCCTGCGGAAACGGCCTGCACGTCGTCGCTGAGAGACCCGAACTCCGCGAGCGTGCCCGCGCCCAGAATCTCAGCGAGCACGTGCACCGCCAGGACGACCGCGATGACGGCGACCACTCGTCTCGCCCTCAGCCGACGGATCAATGCCATCCACACGACCACGAGCACACAGCCGGCCATCATGGCGATGTAGGCGCCGAGCGTGTCATTGAGGATGAGCGTGATCTGCGTGACACCGAACAAAGCGAGCAGGATCCATCGGACGGTGCGGCGGTGGGCGACGAGCGCGCCGCTTGCGGCGAGCGCGGAAGCCACGGCCAGCAGGTAGCCGTAATGGTTGAACTGATGGAAGTAGGCGATGGAACGGAGCGCGACCGACCAATCTCCACTCGCCCACCCTTCCGCGAGCGCCGACCATAAGGTCACGACGCAGGTGACGAACGCCAGCGTCACCACGAGGGCGAGGATGAGGCGCCGACGTGCGCGGGCGAGGATCTGGCTGGCGACGAAGAAGAATCCGACGTAACTCATGAAGGCGAAGATCGATTCGCGGCGATACTGCTCACCCGCCCACCCTGCATACGTGGGATTGACGATCGACGCGATCACAGCGAGAACGAGGAACACACCGAACAGCAGCAGCGGAAGGTTGTCGCGCTGAGGGTCGCGCGCGGCTGCAATACCGGCGCCTGACAACCGCGCACCGACGACCAGAGCGCCGAGCACGAGCGCGCCTATCCCCACCTGCAGGTTCATCCACTGGATGAATCCGATGTCCAGGCCGATCGCCTCACCCAGCCACCACAGAGGCAAGGGCGCGACCAGCCAGTAGGCGATCAGAACCGTCGCCGCCCTGTCGTAGAAGACATCGGGGACGTTCGTGAACGCCTCGCGCAGATTCTGCGCATGCAAGACCCGTCGGAACGCATTCACTGGCGGCAGGGCTCTCCTGTGCGGTGGGAGCCGACAAGCGCGTACGCCGCGGCGATCTCGGGGGCGCACGACGACAGTCATGCGTTTCCGGGATCGTAGCCGACGCAGGCGACTGTGACGCGCGGCTCGCTGGACCGGTGGGGGTGCGTTTCGACTCGCTGCGCTCGCTCAACGACCGGGGGGCGGAGGGCGTTTCGACTCGCTGCGCTCGCTCAACGACCGGGGGGCGGAGGGCGTTTCGACTCGCTGCGCTCGCTCAACGAACGGGGGGGTGAGGGGGCGGGGGTGCGTTTCGACTCGCTGCGCTCGCTCAACGAACGGGGGGTGGGCGGGGGCGGCGAAGGGGCCGGGGATGCTCCCCCGGCCCCTTCGCGTGAGCGGCGCGTCAGGCCTTGGGCGTGGCG
>NZ_JAOEFC010000005.1 GCF_025421715.1 Microbacterium festucae | reverse complement strand
CCCCCCCCCCCCCCCCCCCCCCCCCCCCCCCCCCCCCCCCCCCCCCCCCCCCCCCCCCCCCCCCCCCCCCGCGGGGGTGAGGGTGCGCCACCGTAGACTGAGGGCGCTATGACGAACGTCTTCGACTGCCGCGATCCGCAGCAGCTGCTTCCCGCCATGCGCGCCACCCGACAGGCCGTCAGCCGCGGCGAGCTCATCGTGCTGCCCACCGACACCGTGTACGGCGTCGGCGCCGACGCGTTCAACGCCGCCGCCGTCGCGGCGCTGCTGGCCGCCAAGGGCCGCGGACGCCAGTCGCCGCCGCCGGTGCTGGTCGCCGGCGCGACCACCATGCGCGCTCTCGTGGCCGAGGTTCCCGAGCCGGTCGAGCGCCTCGTCGCGGAGTTCTGGCCCGGGGGACTCACCATCGTGCTGCCCTCGCAGCCGTCGCTGTCGTGGGACCTCGGCGACACCAACGGCACCGTGGCGGTGCGCATGCCCGCCGACAGCTTCACCCTCGAGCTCCTCGAAGAGGTCGGCCCGCTGGCCGTCTCCAGCGCCAACAAGACCGGAAAGCCTGCGGCGATCGGCATCGACGAGGCCATCACGATGCTCGGCGACACCGTGGCCGTCTACCTCGACGGCGGGCTGTCGACCCACGGCGTCTCGTCGACGATCGTCGACGCGACGGGGCTGGTGGGCGGCGGCACGGGACCGGTGCGGGTGCTCCGTGAGGGCGCGATCCCGCGCGCCGAGCTGCGCCGCCTGCTCGGCGATCTGCTCGAGCCCGACCCCGCAGACGACACCGACGACACCGACGCAGCCGACTCCGCCGGGACCGATGCTCCGCCCGCAGACCGGCCGGATGCCGCGGCGCCGGCCGCCGCCGACCGCGCCGCCCCCGAGGCCGATCCAGACGCGTGAAGTTCTACGTCTTCGTCGCCATCCTGACCGCCGCCGTCACTTTCGTGCTCGCGTGGCTGGTGTGGCGATTCGCGTTGCGCTACAAGCTCTATCCCGAGATCCGCGAGCGCGACGTGCACCGCACGCCCACCCCGCGTCTGGGCGGCGTCGCGATGTTCTTCGGCGTGCTCGCCGCCTTCGGGCTGTCGTCGGTGGTGCCGTACTTCGCGATCTTCTGGGACAACCCCGCGCGCAACTGGGCGCTGCTGGGGGCCACCTTCCTCATCGTCGTGGTCGGCGTGGTCGACGACCTGTGGGACCTCGACTGGTTCCTCAAGCTCGGCGCGCAGTTCCTCGCCGCGTGGCTGGTGGTCGGCCCCGGCGGCATCCAGATCCTCTATCTGCCCATCGGCGGCATCACGGTCGTCTCGAGCTGGATCAGTCTGACGGTGTCGATCCTGTCGATTGTCGTGGTGATGAACGCCGTCAACTTCATCGACGGTCTCGACGGGCTCGTGGCGGGGGTCTGCCTCATCGCCAACGCGGTGTTCTTCGCCTACACCTACCTGGTGGCGCGCGACTTCGCCTTCAGTAGCTACTCGAGCCTGGCCGCCTTCATCGCTGTTGTGCTGATGGCCGCGTGCGCCGGCTTCCTGCCGTTCAACTGGAGTCCCGCGAAGATGTTCATGGGGGATGCCGGGGCGTTGATGCTCGGTCTGCTCATGGCCTCCGCGGCGATCCTCGTCACCAGCTCGGGCTACCTGCCGCCGCAGCTGCTCGCCGACAACGACGTGTTCGGCCGGTCGCAGCTGCTGGGCGCGTTCATCCCGATCATCCTGCCGATCGTCATCGTGCTGCTGCCGCTGCTCGATTTCGCGATGGCGGTCATCCGCCGCGTCGGCCAGGGACGGTCGCCGTTCTCACCCGACCGCAAGCACCTCCACCACCGCATGCTCGACATGGGGCACAGCGACCGCGACGCGGTGCTGATCTTCTACTCGTGGACGGCCGTGGTCAGCCTCGCGGTGCTGCTGATGTACATCGGCACGACTGAGAACTGGCCGGGCCTGTACATCCCGGGCGCCGTCTTCCTGCTCGTGGGCGTGATCGCCTGCGCCACCGTCACCCTCCTCCCGTCGCGGCGCCCCGCCGCCCCACCGAAGGTCACCGCATGACTCGCCCCGTCGTCTCCAGCACGCCGCTGCTTCGCGCCACCCTCATCTGGTCGGCCATCGCCACGGTGGTCCTCGCCGTGGTCGGAGCCGTCGCCGGCTACCTCGCCGCCGGCATCGGCGGGCTGTGGAGCGCCCTGGCCGCGGTGGTGCTGGCAGCCCTGTTCCTCGGTTTCACCGCCGCCACGATCCTCATCGCCAACCGCTGGTACGGCGATCCGCTCTACGTGCCGATCTTCTTCGGCATGGTGATGGGCGGCTGGATCCTCAAGTTCGTCGTGTTCATCGTCGTGCTTCTCGTGCTGCGCGGTCAGCCTTGGCTCGACGGCACCGTCTTCTTCCTCGCGCTGGTGGCCAGCGTGCTCGTCTCCCTCGCCATCGACGTCGTCGTCATGCTGCGCATGCGCATCCCGAACGTCAGCGACGTCACCCTCCCCACGCTCGACGAGGTCTCCGATGGTCCCGGCAGGGGAGGAGACCCGGCGGACGAGACCACGTCGAGGGACTGATAGGCTTACCTTCGAGCCCGCCTGTGTCCCCCGGGACGCGCCTGCGGAGTCCGCTCACCGACCATCGTCGCTCCGGTCCCGACCGGTGCCCCAATGCTGGAGCCAGCGCTGTTCACTCAAGCTGCGACCCTGATCGCTACCTCCGCCGGAGACGCTCCGGAATTCCACGGTCCCTCGATCGATGAGTTCTTCCCCGCGGTGCTGTTCAGCATCGCTGGCGTCCCCGTCACGCGCATCCACCTGATCCAGCTCATCGCGACGATCGCCCTCGTCGTGATCTTCGTGCTCGGCACCCGTCGCATGCGCGTCATCCCGGGTCGCTTCCAGAGCGTCGTGGAGATGGGCCTGGACTTCGTCCGCGTCAACGTCGCCGAAGACCTGCTGGGCAAGAAGGACGGCCGCCGGTTCCTGCCGATCCTCACCACCATCTTCTTCATGGTGCTGTTCATGAACCTCACGGGAATCATCCCGTTCATGAACATCGCGGGCACGTCGATCATCGCCGTCCCGCTGCTGCTGGCCGTCGTCAGCTACGTGACCTTCATCTACGCCGGCATCAAGAAGAGCCCCAAGAACTTCTTCAAGAACGCGCTGTTCCCCTCGGGAGTGCCGCCGTTCCTGTACATCATCGTCACGCCGCTCGAGTTCATCTCGACCTTCATCATCCGTCCCGTCACGCTGACGCTGCGACTGCTGATGAACATGATGGTCGGGCACCTCATGCTCGTCCTCTTCTTCGCGGCGACGCAGTTCTTCCTGATCGACCTCGGCGGCTGGTGGTCGGCGCTGGCTGCGGGCACGCTCGCCTTCGGCTTCGCCTTCACCCTCTTCGAGATCCTGGTGGCCGTCCTCCAGGCTTACGTCTTCACCATCCTCACCGCGGTCTACATCCAGCTCGCGGTGGCAGAAGAGCACTGAATCGGGTCGGCGCCCGCCACCCACAACGAAAGGAAACACCCCCGTGGACGCAACTACGGTTCTCGCCCAGGTCTCCGGCTCGATCGCGACCGTCGGCTACGGCCTTGCCGCCATCGGCCCCGCCATCGGTGTGGGCATCGTCGTCGGCAAGACGATCGAGGGCACCGCTCGCCAGCCCGAGCTCGCCGGTCGCCTGCAGGTCCTCATGTGGATCGGTATCGCCTTCACCGAGGCGCTCGCCTTCATCGGCATCGCGACCGCCTTCATCTTCGGTTACTGATCAGCCTCACCAGACCTAAGGAGACAGGATGCTGAACGCTCTTGTCGTGTATGCCGCGGAGGAAGCGGAGCACAACCCGCTCATCCCCGCGTGGTACGACATCATCTGGTCCGGCGTCTGCTTCGTCGTCATCCTGTTCGTCTTCTGGAAGGTCGCCCTTCCGAAGATGCGGACGCTGCTCGACCAGCGTGCCGCCGCGATCGAAGGAAACATCGCCAAGGCCGACGAGGCTCAGCGCAAGGCCGAGGCCGCGCTCGAGGAGTACACGGCCCAGCTCGCTTCCGCCCGCAAGGAAGCCGGTGAGATCCGCGACGCCGCCCGTGAGGACGGCAAGAAGATCGTCGCCGAGGCGAAGGACAACGCGACGGCCGAGGCCGCCCGCGTGACCGCCGCCGCGCACACCCAGATCGAGGCGGAGCGCCAGTCGGCGCTCGTGTCGCTGCGCAGCGAGGTGGGCACGCTCGCCCTCGACCTCGCCGGCGGCGTCATCGGCGAGACCCTCTCGGACGACCAGAAGGCCCAGGCCGTGGTCGACCGCTTCCTCGCCGAGCTCGAGTCGGAGCAGGCGAAGTAATGGGCAGCGCCACCACTCAGGCCCTCGCGGCGACGACGACGGCGCTGGACGCCGCCACCGGTGTCGACCTCGACGTCGCCCGCGAGCTGTTCGCAGCCGCGCGGGTGCTCGGCGAGTCGTCGCAGCTGAGCGGTGCGCTGTCGGATGCCGCGGCATCGACCGAGGCGCGCGAGAAGGTGGTCACCGACGTGTTCGGTGCCGCCTTCCGCCCCGCCAGCGTCGCCGTGCTCACCGCCGCCGCCCGGCAGCGGTGGTCGTCTTCCTCCGACCTCGTGTCGGGCATCGAAGAGGTCGCGATCCGCGCGACGGCCATCGCCGCCCCGCAGGTCGACCTGGACGCCGAGCTGTTCGGGGTTGCGCGCACCGTCGCTGCCAACCCCGAGCTCGAGCTCGCGCTGGGTCGTCACCTCGGTGACGCGTCGGCCAAGGGCACGCTCATCGAGCGCCTGCTCGACGGCCGCGCCAGCGCGGCGACGACGCTCATCGTGTCCTCGCTCGTGCAGCAGACGCGCGGCCGCCGGGTGCGCGCCCTGCTCACGCGGGCGCAGCGCCTCGTGTCCGACCAGCGTGGCCGCGCGGTCGCCACGGTCGTCTCCGCGGCGCCGCTCAGCGACGCGCAGATCACCCGTCTGCAGGCCTCCCTCGCCCAGCGCTACGGCACCGAGGTCGCGCTCAACGTCGTCGTCGACCCCCAGGTGGTCGGCGGCGTGCGTGTCGAGATCGGCGACGACGTCATCGACGCCACCGTCTCGTCCCGTCTCAACGACCTCCGTCAGCGCCTGGCGGGCTAGATCTTCCCGCTCCACCACCGGAGCGGACACGGGAAGCACCGACTTCCCACCAGACATCACCAAGAAGGAAGACCATGGCAGAACTGTCCATCAGCCCCGACGTCATCCGTGACGCGCTGAAAGACTTCGTCGCGGCCTACGAGCCCTCGGGCGCCGCGGCGACCGAGGTCGGCACCGTCATCGACGCCGCCGACGGCATCGCCCACGTCGAGGGTCTGCCCGGCGTGATGGCGAACGAGCTCATCCGCTTCGATAACGGCGTCGAGGGCCTCGCTCAGAACCTCGACGAGCACGAGGTCGGCGTCGTCGTCCTCGGCGAATTCTCCGGTATCGAGGCCGGCCAGAAGGTCACCCGCACCGGCGAGGTGCTCTCGGTCGCCGTCGGCGACGGCTACCTCGGCCGCGTCGTCGACCCGCTGGGCAACCCGATCGACGGTCTCGGCGAGATCGCCTCCGAGGGCCGTCGCGCCCTCGAGCTGCAGGCGCCCGGCGTCATGCAGCGCAAGAGCGTGCACGAGCCCATGCAGACCGGCATCAAGGCCATCGACGCCATGATCCCCGTCGGCCGCGGCCAGCGTCAGCTCATCATCGGCGACCGCCAGACCGGCAAGACGGCCATCGCGATCGACACGATCATCAACCAGAAGGCCAACTGGGAGTCGGGCGACACCACCAGGCAGGTGCGCTGCATCTACGTCGCCATCGGCCAGAAGGGCTCGACGATCGCCTCCGTCAAGGGTGCGCTCGAAGACGCCGGAGCCATGGAGTACACGACGATCGTCGCGGCCCCCGCCTCCGACCCCGCCGGCTTCAAGTACCTCGCGCCGTACACCGGTTCGGCCATCGGCCAGCACTGGATGTACCAGGGCAAGCACGTCCTGATCATCTTCGACGACCTGTCAAAGCAGGCCGAGGCCTACCGCGCCGTGTCGCTGCTGCTGCGTCGCCCGCCGGGCCGCGAGGCCTACCCCGGTGACGTCTTCTACCTGCACTCGCGTCTGCTCGAGCGCTGCGCGAAGCTCTCCGACGAGCTGGGCGCAGGCTCGATGACCGGTCTGCCGATCATCGAGACGAAGGCAAACGACGTGTCGGCCTACATCCCGACCAACGTGATCTCGATCACCGACGGCCAGATCTTCCTGCAGTCCGACCTGTTCAACGCCAACCAGCGTCCCGCCGTCGACGTGGGTATCTCGGTGTCGCGCGTCGGTGGTGACGCCCAGGTGAAGTCGATCAAGAAGGTCTCCGGAACGCTGAAGCTCGAGCTCGCGCAGTACCGCTCGCTCGAGGCGTTCGCGATGTTCGCCTCCGACCTGGATGCCGCCTCGCGTCGCCAGCTCGCCCGTGGTGCGCGTCTGACCGAGCTGCTCAAGCAGCCGCAGTACTCGCCGTACCCCGTCGAGGAGCAGGTCGTCTCGATCTGGGCCGGCACCAACGGCAAGCTCGACACGATCGAGGTGGGGGACGTCCTCCGCTTCGAGCGCGACCTGCTGGACTACCTGAAGCGCAACACGACGATCCTCGACACGCTGCGTGACACCAACGTCCTCGACGACGACACCGTCGCCGAGCTCGACAAGGTCACCGACGCCTTCATCCTCGAGTTCCAGGGCGGCAAGGGCCAGACCATCAACCAGCCCGGCCACGAAGAGGTCGCCGCTGCCGACGCCGACGACGTGAACCAGGAGAAGATCGTCAAGGGCCGTCGCTCCTGAGCGTCTGAGACGAAGAATCCATGGGCGCACAACTCCGGGTCTACAAGCAGAAGATCTCTTCTGCTCAGACGACCAAGAAGATCACGAAGGCGATGGAACTCATCGCGGCTTCGCGCATTCAGAAGGCGATGGCGCGCGTGCGCGCCTCGGCTCCGTTCGCGCGGGCCGTGACGCGGGCCGTCTCCGCCGTGGCGACGCACTCGAACGTGCAGCATCCGCTGACGACGGAGCGCGAGGTCATCCGCCGTTCGGCGGTCGTGATCTTCGCCTCCGACCGCGGCCTGGCCGGCGCGTTCAACTCGCAGATCCTCCGCGAGGGTCTGCAGCTGGGCGAGCTGCTGAAGTCGCAGGGCAAGGGCGTGGACTACTACCTGGTGGGCCGCAAGGCCGTCGGGTTCTTCCAGTTCCGCCGCATGACCGCGGCAGGGGAGTGGATCGGCGACACCGACACCCCGCACTTCAACACCGCGGAGCAGATCGCGGGCGCCCTGCTGGACGCTTACGACCGCGGCGGTGACGACGGCGGCGTCGACGAGATCCACCTCGTCTTCAACAAGTTCGTCAGCATGATGACCCAGAGCCCCGAGTCGGTCCGCCTGCTCCCGCTCGAGGTCGTCGAGGCCGACGAGGACGAATCGGCGAACTCGCACGCGGTCTACCCGCTGTACGAGTTCGAGCCGAGCCCCGAGGTGGTGCTCGACGCGCTGCTGCCGACCTACGTGCAGAGCCGCGTGTTCAACGCGCTGCTGCAGTCGTCGGCCGCGAAGCACGCCGCGACCCAGAAGGCCATGAAGTCGGCCAGCGACAACGCCGACAAGCTCATCACCGATTACACCCGTCTGCGCAACAACGCGCGTCAGGCGGAGATCACGCAGCAGATCGCCGAGATCGTCGGCGGCGCCGACGCTCTGGCGTCGGGCAAGTAAAGACCCAACCGAAAGAGACAGACAATGACCACCGTCACTGCCGATCAGGCCACGGTCGTCGGCCGCGTTGCGCGCGTCACCGGCCCCGTCGTCGACATCGAGTTCCCGCACGACTCGATCCCCGACATCTACAACGCGCTGAAGACGACCATCACGGTCGACGGCGAGTCGACCGAGATCACCCTCGAGGTCGCCCAGCACCTGGGCGACGACCTCGTGCGCGCCATCTCCCTGAAGCCGACCGACGGCATGGTCCGCGGCCAGGAGGTGCGCAACACCGGCGGCCCCATCACGGTTCCCGTCGGCGACGTCACCAAGGGCAAGGTCTTCAACGTCACCGGTGACGTGCTCAACGCCGCACCGGGCGAGACCATCGAGGTCACCGAGCGCTGGGGCATCCACCGCCAGGCGCCGAACTTCGACCAGCTCGAGTCGAAGACCGAGATGTTCGAGACCGGCATCAAGTCGATCGACCTCCTCACCCCCTACGTGCAGGGTGGAAAGATCGGCCTGTTCGGCGGTGCCGGCGTCGGCAAGACCGTCCTCATCCAGGAGATGATCCAGCGCGTCGCGCAGGACCACGGCGGTGTGTCCGTGTTCGCCGGTGTCGGTGAGCGCACCCGTGAGGGCAACGACCTCATCGGCGAGATGGAGGAGGCGGGCGTCTTCGACAAGACCGCCCTCGTCTTCGGTCAGATGGACGAGCCGCCGGGCACGCGTCTGCGTGTGGCCCTGTCGGCGCTGACGATGGCGGAGTACTTCCGCGACGTGCAGAAGCAGGACGTGCTGCTGTTCATCGACAACATCTTCCGCTTCACGCAGGCCGGTTCCGAGGTCTCCACGCTGCTGGGCCGCATGCCCTCGGCCGTGGGCTACCAGCCGAACCTCGCCGACGAGATGGGTGTGCTCCAGGAGCGCATCACCTCGACGCGCGGCCACTCGATCACCTCGCTGCAGGCGATCTACGTGCCCGCCGACGACTACACCGACCCGGCGCCGGCGACCACCTTCGCCCACCTCGACGCGACCACCGAGCTTTCGCGTGAGATCGCCTCGAAGGGTCTGTACCCGGCCATCGACCCGCTCACCTCGACGAGCCGCATCCTCGACCCGCGCTACATCGGCGCCGACCACTACCGTGTCGCCACGGCGGTCAAGCAGATCCTCCAGAAGAACAAGGAACTGCAGGAGATCATCGCGATCCTCGGTGTCGACGAGCTCTCCGAAGAGGACAAGGTCGTCGTGTCGCGCGCACGTCGCATCCAGCAGTTCCTCTCGCAGAACACCTACATGGCGAAGAAGTTCACCGGTGTCGAGGGCTCCACGGTCCCGATCAAGGAGACCATCGAGTCGTTCGACGCCATCGTCAAGGGTGACTTCGACCACGTCGCCGAGCAGGCGTTCTTCAACGTCGGCGGCATCGGCGACGTCGAGGAGAAGTGGGCGAAGATCCAGAAGGAGAACGACTGACATGGCGCTGTCCGTCACCCTCGTCTCCGCTGAGGAGGAGGTCTGGTCCGGTGAGGCGAACCTCGTCGTGGCCAAGACCGTCGAGGGCGAGATCGGCCTCATGAGCGGTCACGAGCCCGTGCTGGCGATCCTCGCCGAAGGTCAGGTGCGCATCACCGGCGCCGACGGCAGCAAGGTCGTCGCCACGGCTCAGGACGGCTTCCTGTCGATGGAGGGCGACGAGCTCACCATCGTGGCCGGCCACGCCACGCTCGACTCCTGACGACACCCTCGTCGAGACTCCACGTCCCGCCCCAGACACCCCGGTGTCTCGGGCGGGACGTCGTTTCTCGGCCGAAAGCGCCCTTCGCATGCTGATACTCCTGCCCCCGTCCGAGACCAAGCGCCCCGGCGGCCGGGGCGCCCCCGTCGACCTCGACACCCTCGCGCTGCCCGCACTGTCGGCCCAGCGGCACGCGGTCGCCGATGCGCTCGTGGCCCTCAGCGCCGACCCCGACGCGGCGGCGCGCGTGCTGAAGCTCTCCGAGCGCCAGCGCGGCGACATCGACGCCAACGCGCAACTGCGCCGATCTCCCACGATGCCCGCCGTCGACCGCTACACCGGCGTGCTGTTCGACGCGCTCGACGCCGCCACGCTGGCCCCCGCGGCGCGGCGCTGGCTCGGCGCCCACGTGCTCGTGCAGTCGGCGCCGTTCGGTCCGGTCGGCGCGCTCGACGGCATCCCCGCCTATCGCCTGGCCGCCGGCACCGCCCTTCCCGGGCTGCCCTCGCTGCGGCGCACGTGGGCGGATGCCGTCACGGCCGCGCTGGCGGCCACCGACGCCCCCTTCGTGCTCGACCTGCGCTCCGAGGCCTATGCGGCGCTCGGTCCGGTGCCGGCGGGGCTTCCGTCCCGCTACGTGCGGGTCGTCGCCGACTCGGGCGCGGGCGACGGCGCCGTGCGGGCCCTCAACCACTTCAACAAGCACGCCAAGGGCGCCCTCGTGCGGGAGCTCGCGCTCGCGCGCCCGCGCATCCGGTCTGCCGCCGGCTTCGCGCGGTGGGCCGAGCAGGCGGGGCTGCGCGTGCGCGAGGGCGTCGCCGGCGAACTCGAGCTGTTCGCCTGAGCCGCCGCGGCGATCAGGCGCGGTCGGTGTTCTGCGCCGTGCGCTCGGTGTTCTCGGCGACCGCCACCAGCGCGACGACGGCCTCGATGACGAAGCGCAGCACGACCACGGCGAGGAAGGCGAGCACCGGGGCGACGATGATCGTCGACACGATCAGCGAGATGCCGCCGCCGAGGTTCCACCACAGCGCGCGGATGCCGCCGATGATCCCGCCGAAGAAGCCCGCGATGAAGGCGATGCCGATCGCGACGAGCCCCACGACGTAGAACACGCTGGCGAGGCGACGCGTGATGAACGTCGTGAACGAGACGTCGAACAGCGCCGACAGGAAGCCGCGGCCGATGTCGTCGGCGTCGCCCACCAGGCGCGGGACGCCGGTGTCGTCGACGCCGGGGACGCCTCCCGCGGGCGGGTCCGCCGCCGGGGTCGCCGCCGCCTGCGCGGCCGGCTGCGGGGGCAGCGGGGGAGGGGTGGGGGTCTCGTCGGCCATGGCGGGTCCTTTCGGCGGTCGTGCGCCCAGGCTAGCGACCCGGCGGCCGCTGCGCCCGGCGCAGGTTCGCCGTGGGCACAACGTGTCGGCTTGAAGCGGCCGTGGGCGCGGGCGTAGCGTCGATCCGCGCGCAGTGCGCGTCCCGTCCCGACCGAAAGGGTCGCCCGTGCTCGGCAGGCTCCTCGTACGCTTCCTGCGACCGATGTGGCCGCTCGTGCTCCTCGTCGTCGTGTTCCAGCTGGCGCAGTCGATCGCATCGCTGATGCTGCCCACGCTCAACGCCGACATCATCGACAAGGGCGTCGTCACCGGCGACATCCCCTACATCTGGTCCACCGGCGCGGTGATGCTCGGCATCAGCCTCGTGCAGGTGGTGTGCTCGATCATCGCCGTCTACTTCGGCTCGCGCCTGGCCACCGCGATGGGCCGCGACCTGCGCGGTGCGCTGTTCCACCGGGTCGTCGCGTTCTCGCAGCGCGAGGTGGGCGGGTTCGGAGCCCCCTCGCTCATCACCCGCAACACCAACGACGTGCAGCAGGTGCAGATGCTGGTGCAGATGTCGGCGACCATCATGGTCTCGGCGCCCATGCTCGCCATCGGCGGCGTGGTGATGGCGGTGCGCCAGGATGCCGGGCTGTCGTGGCTCATGATCGTCGCGATCCCGGTGCTGCTGGTGATCGTGTCGTTGATCGTCGTGCGGATGGTGCCGGCCTTCCGACTCATGCAGGCCCGCATCGACCGGCTCAACCAGATCCTGCGCGAGCAGCTCACCGGCATCCGCGTCGTGCGCGCGTTCGTGCGCGAAGACCACGAGCGCGCGCGCTTCGGCCGTGCCAGCGACGATGTGATGGCCACCGGGCTGCGCGCGGGCAACCTCATGGCGCTGATGTTCCCGGCGGTCATGCTGGTGATGAACGTCTCGTCGGTGGCGGTGATCTGGTTCGGCGCGCAGCAGGTGCAGGACAACGGCGTGGAGATCGGGACGCTGTTCGCCTTCCTCACCTACCTCATGCAGATCCTCATGGGCGTGATGATGGCGACCTTCATGTTCGTGATGATCCCCCGCGCGGCGGTGTGCGCGAACCGCATCGGCGACGTGCTCGAGACCGACCCGTCGGTGGAGGCGCCGGACGCCCCCGTCGCCGCGGAGGCCGGGGTCGGCCGCATCGACTTCGACGGCGCCTCGTTCACCTACCCCGGTGCCGACGACGCCGTGCTGCAGGATCTCACCTTCACCATCGCGCCCGGCACGACCACAGCGGTCATCGGTTCGACCGGCGCCGGCAAGACGACCCTCGTCGGCCTGGTGGCCCGCCTGTTCGACGTGACGGCGGGCGCGGTGCGCGTCGACGGCGTCGATGTGCGGGAGCTCGACCCCGACGACCTGTGGGCGCGCATCGGGCTGGTGCCCCAGCGTGCGTTCCTGTTCTCGGGCACCGTCGCCTCGAACCTGCGCTACGGCGCCCCCGACGCCACCGACGATCAGCTCTGGCAGGCCCTGCGCATCGCGCAGGCCGACGGCTTCGTCGCCGCCCTGCCCGGCGGCCTCGACGCCCCGATCGCGCAGGGCGGCACGAACGTCTCGGGCGGCCAGCGCCAGCGTCTGGCGATCGCCCGCGCACTGGTGAAGGACCCCGAGATCTACGTGTTCGACGACTCGTTCTCGGCACTCGACCTGCGCACCGACGCGGCGCTGCGCCACGCGCTCGACACCGAACTGCCCGGGGCGACCCGGCTGGTGGTCGCCCAGCGGGTGTCGACCATCCAGCACGCCGATCAGATCGTGGTCATCGAGCACGGCCGCATCGTCGGCCTCGGCACCCACGACCGGCTCGTGGAGACGTGCGAGACCTATCGGGAGATCGTCGATTCGCAGCTCGCGGCGGAGGAGGCGGCATGAGCGGGGCACGTCCGGGCGGGCCGATGCGCGCGCCCGGGGCGGCGGCCATGGCCCCCGCCGCCAAGGCGCAGAACTTCGGACCGAGCGCCAAGCGGCTGCTGGGCACCCTGCGGGTGGACACGCCGCTGCTGATCCTCGTGCTCGTGCTCGGCGTGCTGTCGGTGGCGCTGTCGGTGGTGGGGCCGAAGATCCTCGGCGAGGGGACGAACATCGTCTTCGCCGGCTTCGTGTCGATGCAGGTGCCCGCCGGGGCGACCAAGCAGCAGGTCATCGATGGGCTCGTCGCCGCCGGCAATCAGCAGCAGGCCGACATGCTCTCCGCCATGGACTTCGTCCCCGGCGCCGGGATCGACTTCGAGCGGCTGGCCGGCATCCTCGTGATCGTGCTGGCCGTGTACATCGGCGCCGCCCTGTTCGGGTGGGTGCAGGCGCGGGTGCTCAACGGCATCGTGCAGCGGGCGATGAACCGGCTGCGCGTGCAGGTGGAGGAGAAGATCCACCGGCTACCGCTGTCGTACTTCGACCGCGTGCAGCGCGGCGAGCTGCTCAGCCGGGTCACCAACGACGTCGACAACATCGGTCAGTCGATGCAGCAGACCCTCTCGCAGGTGGTGATCTCGCTGCTCACGGTGATCGGCGTGCTCGTGATGATGTTCATCATCTCGCCGCTGCTGGCCGTCATCGCCCTGGTCACCATCCCGCTGACGATCGTCATCACCGTGATGGTCGCCAAGCGCTCGCAGAAGCTCTTCGTCGCGCAGTGGAAGGCCACCGGCGTGCTCAACGCCCGCGTCGAGGAGACCTTCTCGGGGCACTCGGTGGTGAAGGTCTTCGGCCACCAGCGCGAGGTCGAGGCCGACTTCCGCGCCGAGAACGACGAGGTGTACCGGGCGAGCTTCGGAGCCCAGTTCCTCTCGGGCATCATCATGCCCGCGATGATGTTCATCGGGAACCTCGTCTACGTCGCCATCGCCGTCGTCGGCGGGCTGCAGGTGGCGGGCGGTCTGCTGTCGATCGGCGACGTGCAGGCCTTCATCCAGTACTCCCGGCAGTTCACCCAGCCGCTCAGTCAGCTGGGCTCGATGGCCAACCTGCTGCAGTCGGGCGTCGCCAGCGCCGAGCGCGTGTTCGAACTGCTCGACGAGCCGGAGCAGAGCGACGACCCGGAACCGGCCGAGACGGTCGACGCGTCGGCATCCGACCTGCAGTTCCGTGACGTGTCGTTCCGCTACGTGGCCGACCGGCCGCTCATCGACGGGCTGAACCTCGACGTGACGCCCGGCAGCACGGTGGCGATCGTGGGGCCCACGGGGGCGGGCAAGACCACGCTGGTGAACCTCATCATGCGCTTCTACGACGTGGATGCCGGCGAGATCGCCCTCGACGGGGTCGACACCCGCGCGATGACCCGCGCCGACCTGCGCTCCCGCACCGGCATGGTGCTGCAGGACACGTGGCTGTTCGCCGGCACCATCCGCGACAACATCGCCTACGGACGGCCCGGCGCCACCGAGGAGGAGATCGTCGCGGCGGCCACCGCCGCCTACGTCGACCGCTTCGTGCACGCCCTGCCCGACGGCTACGACACGCTCCTCGACGACGAGGCCACCAACCTCTCGGTAGGGGAGCGGCAGCTGGTCACCATCGCCCGCGCGTTCCTCGCCGACCCCCGCATCCTCATCCTCGACGAGGCCACCAGCTCGGTCGACACGCGCACCGAGCTGCTCATCCAGCGCGCCATGACCCGGCTGCGCGAGCAGCGCACCTCGTTCGTCATCGCCCACCGGCTCTCGACCATCCGCGACGCCGACCTCATCCTCGTCATGGAGGAGGGGACGATCGTCGAACAGGGCGCCCACGCCGAGCTGCTCGAGGCGCGCGGCGCATATCGACGGCTGTACGACGCGCAGTTCGAGGCGGCGATCGGCGAGGATGAGGAGGCAGGCGGAGAGGCGTCCACTAGAGTGTGAGGACGCTCCGCCGCACCACGGCGAGTACCGACCAGGGAGAGAGAGCGCGTGTCCGACTCCGCGACGATCACGCGCACCGTTCCGCTTGAGGACGGCGCGCTCGAGCTGTCGTGGTCGGAAGTCACCCATACCGGGCGGCGGCGCGAGATCAACCAGGATGCCGTGCTGGCGGCCTACCCGCTGTTCGTGGTCGCCGACGGCATGGGCGGACACGTCGGCGGTGAGATCGCCTCGTCGAGCGCGATCGAGCGGCTGCGCGCCGTGACAGACAAGGGCAACGTGGCCCCGGCGTCCATCGAGAAGGCTCTCGCCCGCGCCGTCAACGACATCGCCGCCCACCCCGAGACCACCGACGAGGGCACCGGCACCACGGTGACCGGCGTCTTCCTCGACGTGGGCGACGGCGAGCCCACCTGGGTCACGCTGAACATCGGCGACTCGCGCGTGTACCTCTTCCGCGACGGCGCCCTGGCACAGATCACCACCGACCACTCGGTCGTGCAGGAGCTCATCGCCGCTGGGCGCCTGAGCCCCGAAGAGGCCGAGAACCACCCCTACGGCAACGTCATCACGCGCGCCGTCGGCCCGACCGACGGGGTCGAGCCCGACTATGTGCGCCTCGAGGTCGTCGACGGCGACCGGTTCGTGGTCTGCAGCGACGGGCTCACCAAGGAGCTCACCGACTACGGCATCCTGCACTTCCTGCTGCAGCACGACGACCCGACCGAGGCCGTCGACGCCATGCTCGAGGCGGCGCTGGAGAACGGCGGTCGCGACAACATCTCGATCATCGTGCTCAACGTCGCCCGCACCGGTTCCTCACCCGTCGCCGACTGAGCCGGGTTCTCCACCGCAGCGACCCGAAGGCGTCCCACGGGCGCCGTGGACGTGCTCAATGGGGGGATGAGTCCTCGCACGCGCCGCTCCGCGTCCGCCGTCGCCGACGATCCCGCGGCCCCGCCCGCCGGCGCCGCCGCCCCGCCCGGCGATGACGAACCGCTGACCCTGCCGCCGGCGCCCGCCGCGCCCCCACCGATGTCGTTGCCGCTGGCCTCCGCCCTGATCCCCGTCGTCGGCGCGGTGGGACTGTGGCTGTTCACCCGCTCGCCCTACGCGCTCTGGTTCGCCGCGCTGGGGCCGCTGATGGCGATCGGCGCCCTGTGGGACGGGCGCCGCACCCTCCGCCGCGGCCGCCGCGCCGCCCGGCGCGAGGCCGAGGCGGCGCGCACGCGGGTGGGCGCACAGCTCGCCCGGCGCCACGCGCACGAGCGCGCCGCGCGCTGGGCGCGCCACCCCGATCTGCACGGCTACGCGCGCGATCACGCCGAGATCTGGCGCGGCGTGCCCGGGCGCGGCGACGTGCTGGTGGTGGGACGGGGGGAGAGCGCCAGCGACGTGCGGGTGGGCGGGGGCGACGGCGACCCGGCGACCCTCGAGATGCAGCGCCGCGCCCGCCGCATCGACGATGTGCCCGCGGCGGTGCCGTTGACGGCCGGCGTCGCCGTGATCGGCCCCGAGGTCGCCGCGCGGGCGGTCGTGCGCGCCCTCGCGCTGCAGGTGCTGTGCATGCTGCCGCCGGGCGAGGTGCGGCTGGTGGCCCCCGAGGGGACGGACTGGGACGCGGCGCCCCACCGCGACGCGGTCGGCGGGCGGATGCTGTGGCTCGGCGAACCGGGGCAGGCGGTGCCGCGCGAGGCCGACATCCCCCTGGTGCGCGTGGCCGAGGGCGCCCCGCCCCCGCCGCGCTGCACGGCGGTGCTGACCCTCCTCCCGGTGGGACGGGCGCGCCTCGACCACGGGGGCACCGCCACCGACATCGGGGTCGAGGCGGTGTCGGCCGCGCAGACCGCCCGGGTGCTCGCAGCGCTCGCCGCCCGCGCCGAGGCCTCGCTCGGCCGGCGGCCCGACATGACGGCCGACCTGCACGACCTGCTGCGCGACGCGGGGACGGCGCGGGACGCGGGGACGGCGGGGGAGGGCGGCCGCGGGCTCCCCGCCGTCGTGGGCACGTGCGGCGGTACGGCCGCCGTGGTCGACCTCGTCGACGACGGTCCGCACGCGGTGGTCATCGGGGTCACCGGCTCGGGCAAGAGCGAGCTGCTGCTGACGTGGGTGAGCGCCCTGGCGGCCACCCGCACTCCCGCCGAGGTGACCTTCCTCCTCGTCGACTTCAAGGGCGGCCGCGCGTTCGACGCGCTGACGGTGCTCCCGCACGTGACCGGGGTGGTCACCGACCTCGACGTCGCCGGCGCGGTGCGTGCCGTGGAGAGCATCCGCGCCGAACTGCTGCATCGGGAGCGCGTGCTGGCAGCGGCCGGCGCGCGCGACGTCTCCGAGTGCGGCACCCTGCTGCCGCGCCTGGTGATCGTCGTCGACGAGTTCGCCGCGCTGGCGGCCGCCCACTCCGCCGTGCACGAGCTGTTCGCCGACATCGTCGCGCGCGGGCGGGCGCTGGGCGTGCACGCGATCATGGCCTCGCAGCGGGCGGCGGGCGCGTTCCGCGAGGCGGTGCTGGCCAACGCCCCGCTGCGCATCGCCCTGCGGGTGACCGACGCGGGCGATTCCCGCACCGTGCTGGGCGGCGACGAGGCCGCGCGCCTGTCGGGCCGGGCGGCCGACCGGGGCATCGCGCTCGTGCGTCGCGCCGCCGACAGCGCCGCCGAGCCGGTGCGGGTGGCCCTCGCCTCACCGGCCCTCATCGCCGGCATCGCCGCGCGCCACGACGGCGCGGTGGTGCGCGCCCCGTGGCTTCCCGCCCTGCCCGAACTCCTGCCGTTGGGCGCTGTGCACCGGCCAGGGCGGATCATCCTCGGCCGCGTCGACGAGCCCGCCCGTCAGGCGCAGCCGCTGCTCGAGCTGCCCGCCGCGGCGGCGGGCCTGGCGGTGCTCGGCCGCGGCGGCAGCGGTCGCTCGACGCTGATCCATGCGGTCGCCGCGCAGGCGGCCGAGGCGATCGTCGTCCCCGCCGACCCCGAAGCCGGGTGGGACGCGGTGGCCGCGCTCGAGCACGCCCCGCGCGGTGCCGTCGTGCTCGTCGACGACCTCGACCTGCTGCTGGCACGGCTCCCCGCCGACCACGCCGCGGCCGTCCGCGACCGGCTCGAGCTGTGCGCCCGCGAGGCCCGCTCCCGCGGTGTGCGCCTGGTCGTCACCGCCGCCCGGGCCTCGGCGGGCGTCGCGCGCATCGTCGACCTGCTCGCCGACCGGGTGCTGCTCGCCCACGAGTCACGGGCCGACCTCGTGGCCGCCGGCGGCGACGCCGCCGACTTCGTGGCCGGTGCCGTGCCCGGCCGCGGCGTGCACGCCCGCCGGGTCGTGCAGCTCGTGCACGTCGACCCGCCGGCGCCCACCCGCCGCCGAACGCCCTCGCCGTGGCATCCCGGACCCGGCCCGGTCGCCCTCGTCGCCCCCGCCGCGTCGGCGGCGGCCGCCGTGACAGCCGCGTGGGGGCGCGCCGGGGTGAGCGTCGACGATCCGGCGGCGGCGCTGGTCGCCGGCGCGGTCGTGCACGGCACCCCGGAGCAGTGGGTCGGGCAGTGGCGACTGCTGTCGGAGGCGCGCGCCGCCGGCTGCCTCGTGGTGGCCGCCGCCTGCGGACCGGACTTCCGCGCGGTCACCGGGGTGCGCGCGCTTCCGCCCTACGCCGCACCGGGCAGGGCCTGGCTCGTGCGCGGGGAGGGGGACGTGACACGCATCGTCCTGCCGGCCTGAGCCCGGCGGCCGCCGCACCTGAGGCGGCCGGTGCGGCCCTCGCGGTCGGCGGAGCTCAGACCGTGGCGCGGATGGCCCCGACCTCGGCGCCCCCGCCGTGCACGGTGAGGGGGAGCTGCGCGAGAGTCGCGGCGACCTCGCCCGCCGGCAGGGCGCCGTGCTTGACCAGCAGCGCCAGCGCGATCGCCGTCGCCGCGCGGCCGCTGCCGTCGAGCACCTTCAGCGCGGTGGTCGTGCCGTCGGGGGCGACCATGATCATGACGCCCTCGGCGCCGCCCTTGGCGAACACGCCCAGTCGCTCGATGGCGATGGTGTCGGGACGACCCGGGCCGTCGATGGTCCACGGGTTCTCGCGCACGGTGCGCACGAGCACGCCGGCGTGGCGGTGGAGGGCGAACGGGGACCGCTCGGATGCCGTGCCGATGCGGTGGGCGGCGCGCCCCAGCCCGGCCAGGCTCATGCCGTACACCGGCGCCCCGCATCCGTCGACCGCGGTGGCGGCGACCTTGGCGCCGGTGAGACGCTCGATCACCTCGCGGATGTGCGCCTGGAGGGGGTGGTCGGGGGCGAGGTAGGTCGTCGGGTCCCAGCCGTTGGCGGTGCAGGTGAGCAGCATCGCGGCGTGCTTGCCCGAGCAGTTCATGCGCAGCCGCGACTGCGGCATCCGCTCGAGCACCATCTCGTCGCGCGTGGCGGTGTCGCCCGGCCACGCCGGCGGGCACTGCAGGGCGTTCTCGTCGAGCCCCGCCGCATCGAGCACGTCCCGCACGACGGCGACGTGGCGGTCGGTGCCGGAGTGGCTGGCCGTGGCCAGCGCCAGGGGCAGGCCCTCCAGCGGGGCGCCGGCGGTCAGCGCACCCAGCGCCTGCAACGGCTTGAGGCTCGAGCGCGGCAGGATCGGCTGGTCGACATCGCCCAGCGCGTCGATCACGACGCCCTCGGCGTCGAGCACGATCGCCGATCCGGCGTGGCGCGACTCGATGAAGCCGCTGCGTTCGACGACGGCCAGTTCGACCGCGGAGGACACGGGGAAGGTCTGCGTCACCGTCCCAGCCTATCGCCGGGGCGGCGCCCCACCCGGCGTGCGAGACTGACGGCATGAACGGCGAGCACCACTACGCGCTGAGCGCGCACTGGACGGGCAACCGCGGCACCGGCACCTCGGGGTACCGGGACTACGACCGCTCGGTCACCCTCTCGGTGGCCGGCAAGCCCGACGTCGCCGCCTCCAGCGACAAGCCGTTCCGCGGCGACCCCGCCAAGTGGAATCCCGAAGACATGCTGCTGGCGTCGCTCAGCGAATGCCACCTGCTGTCGTACCTGCACGCCTGCGTGGGGGCGGGCGTGGTCGTCGTCTCCTACGCCGACGAGGCGACCGGCACGATGGTCGAGGACGGTCGCGGGGGCGGCGCGTTCCGCGAGGTCGTGCTGCGCCCACGCGTCGTCGTCGCCGACGCGTCGATGGTCGAGGCGGCCACCGCCGCGCACCGGCAGGCGCGCGAGTGGTGCTTCATCGCGAACAGCGTCAACTTCCCGGTGCGCCACGAGCCCGAGGTCACGGTCGCCTGACCGCGCGGGCCCGCGCGGGCCTCAGCGGCGCTCGTGGGGGAGGACCTGCTTGATGCGCTCGACCGGGTTCTGCGCGGGCGACTCGTTGTAGGCGTTCGCGAGCTCCTGCCCCGACAGGGCGTGGATGGCGGCCATGATCTCGTCGGTGGCCTGCCGTCGGGCGCGCCCCGACGAGGCGGGGCCGTGGTGCGACAGATCGATCGGCTCGCCGTAGCGGATCGTCACCCGCGGCGAGAACCGGGGCCACTTCGCCGACACCGGCATCGCCTCATTGGTGCCGATCAGCCCGACCGGAACCACCTTCGCACCGGTCTCCAGGGCGAGGAAGGCCACGCCGGTGCGTCCCTTGTAGAGGCGGCCGTCGAGCGACCGCGTGCCCTCGGGGTAGAGCGCGACAGCGCGACCCGACTGCAGGATGCGGCGCTGCTGGTCGAGCGCGTCGAGGGCGGCCTGCCCGGCACCGCGGCGCACCGGGGTGGCGCCGATCGCGGTGAAGAAGTTGCGGCTGACCCACCCGACGAAGCCCTTGCCCTCGAAATACGACGACTTGGCCAGGAAGTACACCGGGCGCGGGGCGAACATCGGGATCACGAACGAATCGATGAACGACAGGTGGTTGCTCGCGAGGATGACGGCGCCACGGCGAGGCATGTTGTTGCGGCCCTCGATGCGGGGACGGTAGATCATGCGCGCCAGCGGGGCGATGACCCAGCGGCCGATGTAATAGGTCGCTCCGACTCCGGCGACCTCGTCCGGCTGCGACGCCTCGCCGTCCTGCTGCGTCGGCTGCTCTTCGGTCACCTGAAGAGGGTACTCCCGATTCCATGCCTCCCCTGTCATGCACCGGTTCACAGGTGGGGCTGAAGAAGATGGGGGAGGATGGACCCGTCCCCTTCCCCGACCTTGTGAGGTTCCGCCGTGCGCCTGCGCCCGATCACCGCCCTCTCCCTCGCCGCCGCGTCGATGCTGCTGATGGCCGGCTGCTCCGGCAGTGCCGGTGACTCCGCCAGCCCGTCGACCGGTGCCGCCGCCGACCTGTGCGCGGCCCAGGCCCCCGAGGGAGACGCCTCGAAGGCGGTCTCGGTCAGCGGTGACGCCGGCACCCCCGGCGAGGCGACGTTCACCTCGCCGCTGGACGTGTCGGAGCTGCAGACCACCGTCGTCGACGAGGGCTCGGGGGATGCCGTCGCCGCGGGCGACTTCATCTCGTACGCCCTCTCGGCCTACAGCGCCGAGACGGGCGAGAAGCTCGTGACCGTCGGCTACGAGCCCGGCGAGCTGCTGCCCGCCCAGATCTCCCCCGACAACCCGCTCGGTCAGCTGCTGGGCTGCGGCAAGCCGGGCGAGCGCGTCGTCGCCGCCTTCCCCGCCACCCCGGCCTCCGACTCCACCCAGGCCGCCGCCGCCGAGGTGTACGTCGTCGACCTGCTCGACACCGTGCCCACCGCCGCGTGGGGCGACGCGCAGGAGCCGGTCGCCGGCATGCCCGCCGTCGAGCTCGCCGACGACGGCGCCCCCACCATCACGATCCCCGACGCTGCGGCTCCCACCGAGACCCAGGTGGCCACCCTCAAGCAGGGCGACGGCTACACCGTGCAGGACGGCGACTACGTGCTGATCCAGTACAGCGGCGCCCGCTGGTCCAACGGCGAGGTCTTCGACGAGACCTGGAAGGACGGCGGCACCCCCTACTCGGGCGCGACCACCAGCTTCGTCAGCGGCTTCCAGAAGGCGCTCGTCGGCTTCCCCGTCGGCTCGCAGGTCGAGGTCGTCATCCCGCCGGCCGAGGGCTACGGCGAGGGCGAGATCAACACCACCGACCTCAAGGGCGAGACCCTCGTGTTCGTCGTCGACATCCTCGGCGCGCAGCACGTCACCGCGCAGCAGTGATCGCCCCCGCGCGGCGACATCGCCGACGCGGAACATGAACGGCATCCGGCCGGGTGGATCGGCCGGGGAGAGCACTCCCCGGCCCGGTCCGCCCGGCCGCCGCCGTTAGGCTGGGCGGTATGCGCCGCGTCCTCATCCTCGGCTCCACCGGTTCGATCGGCACGCAGGCGCTGGATGTCATCCGCAGTCGCCGCGACCGCTTCGAGGTCGTGGGGCTCGCCGCCGGCCGCAGTAGCGCGGCGCTGGCCGCCCAGGCGGCCGAGTTCGGCGTCGCCCGCACCGCGCTGGGGGCGGAGCAGGCGGAGCAGCTCGTGCGCGACGTCGAGGCCGATGTCGTGCTCAACGGCATCACCGGTTCGGTGGGGCTCGGCCCGACCCTGGCCGCGCTGGAGTGCGGCCGAACGCTCGCCCTGGCCAACAAGGAGTCGCTCATCGTCGGCGGCGCCCTGGTGACCGAGCGCGCCGCGCCCGGCCAGATCGTCCCCGTCGATTCGGAGCACTCCGCCATCGCCCAGGCGCTGCGCTCGGGCACCGACCGCGAAGTGCGCCGGCTCGTGCTCACGGCATCCGGTGGACCCTTCCGAGGGCGGCGGCGCGCCGACCTTGCCGGTGTGACCCCGGCCGAGGCCCTCGCCCACCCGACGTGGGACATGGGGCGGGTGGTGACCACCAACTCGGCGACCCTCGTCAACAAGGGCCTCGAGGTGATCGAGGCGCACCTGCTGTTCGGGGTCTCGTACGACGCCATCGACGTCGTCGTGCACCCGCAGTCGATCGTGCACTCCATGGTCGAGTTCGTCGACGGCTCCACCCTCGCCCAGGCCTCGCCGCCCGACATGCGCCTGCCCATCTCGCTGGGCCTGGACTGGCCGCACCGGGTGGCCGGGGTGGGCGTGCCGATCGACTGGTCGACGCCCGCCGCGTGGACCTTCGAACCGCTCGACGACGAGGCCTTCCCCTCGGTGGCCCTCGCCAAGCGCGTCGGCCGGGCCGGAGCGACCTATCCGGCCGTGTTCAACGCCGCCAACGAGCAGGCCGTCGACGCGTTCCACGACGGCGCCCTGTCGTTCCCCGGCATCCTCGAGATCATCGAGCGGGTCGTCGACGCGCACGATGCGCCGTCGCAGCTGACCCGCGAGAGCCTCGCCGAGGCGGAGCGGTGGGCGCGCGGCGAAGCCGACCGCCTCATCGCCGCCTGATCCGCGGCAGGCGGTGCACCTCCCCGGAGACGGCTCCAGCCCGCCCCGGAAGCGGGAGGGCGGGCTGGTACCGGACCCGTCAGCGGGTCCCTAGAGATCGGTTCGGGCCGATCAATAGGTCGTGAGACCGTGGGCGCGGAACTGCGCGCGCACGCGGTCGGTGAGCTCTGCGGTGGGCGGCTGGGTGTCATCGAGCGCGTAGTCGCGCCCGAGCGCCTGCCACTTGTCGCGGCCCATCTGGTGGAAGGGCAGCACCTCGACGCGGGTGACCGTGCCGGGGCGGATGCCGTTGAGCTCGGCGGCGTAGGCGGCCACCCGCTCGACGTTGTCGACGTCGTCGGTGAGCCCGGGCACGAGCACGAACCGCACCCACACCTCGGGCCCGTCGGCGCGCTCGGCCAGTCGTCGGCCGAAGGCGAGCGTGGGCTCGAGGTCGCGCCCGGTGACCCGGCGGTAGGTGTCGGGGTCGCCGCTCTTGACATCGAGCAGCACGAGGTCGACGTCGGCCAGCAGGGCGTCCGAGGCGTTCTGACCGAGGTAGCCCGACGTGTCGATCGCGGTGTGGACGCCGAGCTCCTTCGCGCCGCGGAGCACGCGCGCCGCGAACGCCGGCTGCATGAGCACCTCCCCGCCCGACAGGGTGAGTCCGCCGCCGGTCGCGGCGAACACGGCGCGGTAGCGGGCCAGCCGGGTCAGCAGCTCGTCACTGGTGACCGGCTGCCCGTCGCGCATCGCGAAGGTGTCGGGGTTGTGGCAGTACAGGCACCGCAGCGGGCAGCCGTTGAGGAACACCGTCAGCCGGGTTCCGGGGCCGTCGACCGCCGTCACCAGCTCCCACGAGTGCACCGAGCCCAGCCGGCCGTCCCGCATCGCGGCGAGCCGGTCGTGGTGGTCGAGCTCCTCCACCTGGAGGCCGTCGACGCCGGCACCGGTCCGCCGCGCGACGGCGGGCGTCTGGACGGGGACGTCCAGACGCACCGCGTCGGCGGGGAGAGGCAGCGGCGTGCACGGGTGCTGACGGAGCATCGTCGCAGCCATGGGGGCATCCTCTCCGGGTTCGGGCGTCGCTCAGAGCGCGCCGTGGAAGGTGCGCGAGAGCACGTCGAGCTGCTGCTCGCGGGTCAGCCGCACGAAGTTCACGGCGTAGCCCGACACGCGGATCGTCAGCTGCGGGTACTGCTCCGGGTGCTCCATGGCATCCAGCAGCGTCTCGCGGTTGAGCACGTTGACGTTCATGTGGTAGCCCTCGGAGCCGATGTAGGCATCGAGCAGACCCGCCAGGTTGCGCACCTGCTCGTCCTTCGTGCGGCCGAGTCCGGCGGGCACCACGGTGTTGGTCAGCGAGATGCCGTCCTGCGCCTCCGAGTAGGGGAGCTTGGCCACCGACAGGGCCGAGGCCAGCATGCCGTGGGTGTCGCGTCCGTTCATCGGGTTGGCGCCCGGGGCGAACGGCTCACCGGCGCGGCGGCCGTCGGGCGTGTTGCCCGTCGCCTTGCCGTAGACGACGTTCGAGGTGATCGTCAGCACCGACTGGGTGGGCAGGGCGTCGCGGTACATCGGGTGCCGGCGGATCTTGGCCATGAACCGCTCGACCAGGTCGACGGCGATGCCGTCGGCGCGGTCGTCGTCGTTGCCGTAGGTGGGGTAGTCGCCCACGGTCTCGTAGTCCACGACCACACCGCGCTCGTCGCGCACCGGGGTGACGGTGGCGTACTTGATGGCCGACAGCGAGTCGGCGGCCACCGACAGGCCGGCGATGCCGCAGGCCATCGTGCGCAGCACGTCCTTGTCGTGCAGCGCCATCTCGAGCCGCTCGTAGGCGTACTTGTCGTGCGACCAGTGGATGCAGTTGAGCGCCTCGACGTAGGTCTCGGCGAGCCAGTCCATGGTCTTGTCGAACTTGGCCATCACATCGTCGAACGACAGCGGGCCGTCGCCGACGGCGGGGGCGATGGGGGAGACCTGCTTGCCCGAGACCTCGTCGCGGCCGCCGTTGATGGCGTACAGCAGGGTCTTGGCGAGGTTGACGCGGGCGCCGAAGAACTGCATCTGCTTGCCCACGCGCATGGGGCTCACGCAGCAGGCGATCGCGGCGTCGTCGCCCCAGGCGGGACGGATGACCTCGTCGGACTCGTACTGCACGGCCGAGGTGTCGATCGACACCTGCGCGCAGTAGTCCTTGAAGCCCTGCGGCAGGCGGGGGCTCCAGAACACCGTCATGTTGGGCTCGGGGGCCGGGCCCAGGTTGTACAGCGTCTGCAGGAAGCGGAACGAGTTCTTGGTCACGAGCGGACGCCCGTCCTCGCCCATGCCGCCGATCGTCTCGGTGACCCAGGTGGGGTCGCCGGAGAACAGCGCGTCGTACTCGGGGGTGCGCAGGAACCGCACGATGCGCAGCTTGATCACGAAGTCGTCGATGATCTCCTGCGCCTCGGACTCGGTGATCGTGCCGGCGGTCAGGTCGCGCTGGATGAACACGTCGAGGAACGTCGAGGTGCGTCCGAGCGACATGGCGGCGCCGTTCTGCTCCTTGACCGCGCCGAGGTAGGCGAAGTAGAGCCACTGCACGGCTTCCTTCGCGGTGGTGGCGGGACCCGAGATGTCGATGCCGTACGAGGCGGCCATCTGCTTCAGTTCCTGCAGCGCACGGATCTGCTCGGCGTGCTCCTCGCGCTCGCGGGCGAGCGTCTCGGTGAACGGCTGGGTGTCCAGGCCCAGCTTGTCGAGCTTCTTCGCGTCGATGAGCGCGTCGACGCCGTAGAGGGCGACGCGGCGGTAGTCGCCGATGATGCGACCGCGGCCGTAGGCGTCGGGCAGGCCGGTGATGATGTGCGAGCTGCGGGCGGCGCGCACGTTGGGGGAGTAGACGTCGAAGACGGCCTGGTTGTGGGTCTTGCGGTACTCGGTGAAGACGGTCTTGAGCGTCTGGTCGACCTCGTACCCGTAGGTCTCGAGGGCGCCCTCGACCATGCGCCAGCCGCCGTTGGGCATGATGGCGCGCTTGAGGGGGGCGTCGGTCTGCAGGCCCACGATGACCTCGTCGTCCTGGGCGATGTACCCGGGAGCGTGGGCGGTGATGCCCGCGGGGGTGTGCGGGTCGACGTCGTAGATGCCCTTCTCGCGCTCCTCGGGGAACATCGCCGCCAGCGTGTCCCAGATGCGGGTGGTGCGCTCGGTCGGCCCGGCGAGGAATGCCGCGTCGCCCTCGTACGGCGTGTAGTTGCGCTGGATGAAGTCGCGCACGTCGATCTCGTCCTGCCAGGGACCGGCGGTGAAGCCGTTCCAGGCGGCGGGCTGAGTGTCGGGGGTGGAGGGGGTGACGGTGGTCATGATTCGCTTCCTTGATCCTCGTGGGAACCTGTCGTCGTCAGGCTACTCCTCGTGGTAGGACCACACGGCCGGGTTTATTCGGATCGGCAGTGGCAGGCCCTCGGAAGCGGTTGTTTTTGTGGTCAGTCCACACTCGCGTCCGTGGGCCAGCCGGCATCGGCCAGCGCCGCCCGCGCCAGTGCGATCGGCTCGAACGGGATGCGCGCGCCGCCGATCTCGCGATAGTGCTGGTGCCCGGGGCCCGCCCACACGATCGCGTCGCCCTCGCCCACCAGCGAGACCGCCAGCGTGATGGCGTGCTCGGGCGGGGTGGCCTCGTAGAAGATGCCGTCGGGGCGGGCTGTGCGCGCGCCCGCCAGCACCGCCGCGCGGATGCCGGCCGGGTCTTCCGACCGCGGATGCTGGTCGGTGACGACGAGGATGTCGCTGCCCTCGGCGGCGGTGCGGCCCATGTCGGCGCGCTTGCTGACGTCGCGGTCGCCGTTGGCGGCGGTGAGCATGAGCACCCGGCCGGGGGTGACGCGGCGCACCGCGTCGAGCGTCTTCACGAACGCGTCGGGGGAGTGGGCGAAGTCGATGTAGACGGCGGGACCGCGCTCGCCGGAGACGCGCTGGATGCGCCCGGGGAGGTGTGCGGGGAGCACCGCGCCGTCGAGCAGCGACCGCAGCGTCTCCCACGGGTAGCCGGCCGCCTCGAGCATCGCGATCGCGAGCCCTGCGTTGGCGGCCATGTGCGCGCCGATGACGGGCACGGTCGTCGTCAGCACCCGGCCGTCCTGATGGGTGAGGCGGAACAGGGTGCCGTCGGGGCGCTCCTCGAGCAGGTCGACCGTCCAGTCGGCATCCGGCAGCGGCTCGTCGGCCAGGGCGGGGGTGAGCACCGTGGTCACCGGCACGCCGCTGCGCCGCGCGACCTCGCGACCTTCGGCCGCGTCGACGCAGACGACCGCCCGGCGCGAGCGATCGGGCTGGAACAGCTGCAGCTTCGCCTCGAGGTAGGTCTGCATGTCGCCGTAGTCGTCGAGGTGGTCGTGGGTGAGGTTCGTGAACCCGGCGACGTCGAACACGAGTCCGTCGACACGGTGTCGGGTGAGCGCCTGCGCCGAGACCTCGACCATGGCCGCGCCCACGCCGCGTTCGCGCATGATCGCCAGCAGTGCGTGCATCTCGCTGGCCTCGGGGGTGGTCAGGCGCGAGGCGATCACCTGCCCGGCGATGTGGCGCTCCGCCGTGGAGGACAGCCCGGTGACGATGCCCATCGCCCGCAGCATCCCCTCGACCAGGTGCGACACGCTGGTCTTGCCGTTGGTGCCGGTGATGCCGAAGATGCGGGGGACGGCACCGGCGGTGTCGTAGACCCACGCCGACATCTCGCCCAGTCGCGAGCGCGGGTCTTCGACCACGAGCACGGGCGCCCCGGCACGGGCGGCCAAGTCGGCCCCGGCGCTGTCGGTGACCACGGCGATCGCGCCGCGCGCGACGGCCGAGGCGGCGTATTCGGCGCCGTGGCGCACCGCACCGGGCACCGCCACGAACACCTCGCCGGAGCGCAGGTCGCCGGTGGCCAGGGTGATGCCGCGCAGCTCGATGCCGGCGGCGTCGCCGACCACGCGCTCGGCGAAACGGTCGGCGAACTCGGCGAGGAGTCGGCGCGGCGGGTCGGCGGGGCGCAGCACCGGGGGGATGAGCGGGGCGTCGGTCGTCATGGCCTGTCCATTGTCGCACCCGCCTACCGGGCCCCCGGGGCGCGTCGGCGCACCCGGGGGCCCGGTGAGGTGAGGACCTCCGGGCCGATCAGGCCTTGCGGCGGCGCAGCAGGGCGACGCCGAGCGCGGCGATCGCGGCGACCAGCGCGCCCCCGGCGAGCCAGCGGGCGACCGGGTCGGACGAGTCGGCTGCGGCCTCGGCGTGGTCGCCCTCGTCGGCGTGGTCGTCCGCGGCGGCATCGCTGTGCCCGTGGCCGTCGGACTCGACGACCTCGCCGACGGCGACCACCGGTGCGGGCGCCTCCAGCGACTCGGCGTCGGCACCGGCCTCGGCGACCTCGCTCCAGTCGGTGGCGCCCGTGGTGCACTGCTGCAGCACGGGGAAGGCCACGTCGGTGCCGGCGGCCGACGACGCGAAGATCACGTCCATCGAGACGGCGGCGGCCACCCCCGACTCGACCGGGGTGACGGCGGTGTAGGTGACCTGGGTGGGGATGCCGTCGTCGCCGAGCTCGCGGCTGATCGTCCAGGCGCCGTCGAGCACGGGGGTGACCCCGTCGACGCCGGCGGGGATGTCGAAGACGAGCGCGGTGGTGGGGGCGTCTTCGCAGCCGTGGCTGAAGCTGAAGGAGAGGCGGTTGGAGGTGCCGGCGTCGCTGGCTTCCGGGGTGACGTGCACGTGCGCGGAGGCGGCCAGCGGTGCGGCCAGCACCAGGGCGGCGCCGACGGCGACACCGGCGACGGTGAGGCGGGTGCGACGGGCGGCGGAGGGGACGGTGGAGGTCATGGTGGTTCTTTCTCTGTGCTGTGGTGCGGCGAAACGGCCGCGGTCGACGGTCGCGCGAGAGCGCGACGAAGGGGAGGTGAGATCAGCGCGCGAGCGCCGGGGGACCCCGTCGGGACAGCACGGAAAGGAAGACGGCGGTCGCGCTCGCACGCGGCGCCGGAACGGGAGAGGGCACCAGCGCGGCGGCGGGGCGGGGGTCGCACGCGGGACGCGACAGCATCCGGCGCACACCGGCGACGACGGCGCGCAGCACCGCCTCGCCGCGGGCGAACAGCGCGGTGGTGACCACAGCGGCGACGAGGTGGGAGAAGATCATGCCGAACCCGACATGCATCGGGGCGCCGGCCATCGGCATCAGCTCGGGCACCAGGGTGTGCACGTGCGGGGCGGACATGACCGACGGCAGCGGGGCCTCAGCGGCGCCGACCGCGGCGAATGCCAGGTGCAGCAGCACCTGCGCCGCGGTCACGGCGGCGGCGGTGCGCACGAGCGACGGGCGTCGGCCGATCAGGGCGACGGCGACGGGCCAGGCCAGCAGGGCCACGGTCAGCACCAGCCAGGGCGCCGGCGGCACGCCTCCGCCGAGGGTGTGGGACGTGGCGGCGAGGATGACGGCGACCGCCGAGGCCGCGCCACCGCGCAGCGCGCGGCGCTGCCGCGTGGTCATCCGCCCCAAGATCACGCACCGAGCCTACCGGCGCGGGGGCGTTCGCACGGCCGTGGCGCGGCAGGGTGACGGCTCGGCGGATTCAAAGCCGTCGGGGGTACGGTGAGTGCTCGTGACCGTCCTCGCCTTCATCATCGGTGTCGTGGTGCTGGTCGTCGGCCTCGCCGTGTCGATCGCCCTCCACGAGATCGGGCACCTCGTGCCCGCCAAGGCCTTCGGCGTGCGGGTCGGCCAGTACATGATCGGCTTCGGTCCCACCCTGTGGTCGCGCCGCTTCGGCGAGACCGAGTACGGGTTCAAGGCGCTGCCGCTCGGCGGCTACATCTCGATGGCGGGCATGTACCCGCCCTCACCCCGCGAGGCCGCGGCCGCGCGGGAGGGCTCCGCGCAGGAGGGCACCGCCGGGCGCGCCGGAGGCGGGTTCTTCGCCACGATGGTGCAAGACGCGCGCACCGCCAACGACGAGACGCTCGCCGGCTCGGACGGCACCCGCGCGTTCTACGAGCTGCCCGTCTACAAGCGCATCATCATCATGCTCGGCGGCCCGGTCATGAACTTCCTGCTCGCCGTCGTGCTGATGACGATCGTCGTCAGCGGCATCGGGGTGCAGACGGCCACCACCACCATCGCGGCGGTCAACGAATGCGTGCTGCCGGCCGGCACCACTCAGACCGACTGCGAACCCGGCGACCCCGCCTCGCCGGCGGCCGCGGCCGGCCTCCAGCCGGGCGACGTGATCGTCTCGGTCGACGGCACACCGGTCGACACCTTCGACGAGGCCTCCGCCATCGTCCAGGCCGCGCCCGGTCGCCCGCTTCCCGTGGTCGTCGAGCGCGACGGCGCCACGCAGACCCTCACGGTCACCCCGATGCTCGCCGAGCGCGAGGTCACGGGGGAGGACGGCCAGCGCACCACCGCCGAGGTCGGCTTCGTCGGCATGACCGCCACGGTCTCCCGCGTGCCCCAGCCCCTGTGGGCCGGTCCCGAGGCGGCGATCGAGCAGACCGGCGCCGTCATGGGCATCATCTGGCAGCTGCCGGCGCGGGTCTACCAGACCGCGGTCGACATGTTCACGGGCCAGCAGCGCGACCCCAACGGTCCGCTGTCGGTCGTGGGGGCCGGACGCCTCGCCGGCGAGGTCGCGGCCATCGACGCGCCCGTGCTCGACCGCCTCGGGAGCCTGCTGGGACTGCTCGCCTCGCTCAACCTCGCACTGTTCGTCTTCAACCTCATCCCGCTGCTGCCGCTGGACGGCGGCCACGTGGTGGTGGCGCTGTGGGACGGCATCAGGCGCGCCTGGGCGAAGCTGTTCCGCCGGCCGCCGCCGAAGCCGGTGGACGCCACCCGCCTCGTGCCGGTCACCTTCGTGGTCGTCATCGCCCTCATCGTCATGGGCGGCGTGCTGATCCTGGCCGACATCGTCAACCCGGTGAAGCTCTTCGGCTGAGCCGGCTCAGCCTGTGGCGCTCGGCGCGGCGGGGCGTCGGGAGTCGCGTGCTCAGCGCAGCGCGTGGGCGACGAGGCTCTCAAGCGTCGCCAGCCCGTCGCGCGACAGGATCGACTCCAGGTGCCCCTGCACCGACGCGAACGAAGCGCCGCGCAGCGCGTAGACGTCGCCGTCCGCGTCGGCGGCCACCTCGACACCGGCCGGAGCGCCGGCGCCCGGCATCCGTGCGGTGAACGTGTTGTAGAAGCCGATGGATGCCGGCCGGCCGAAGACGTCGACGGTCTTCTGCAGGCCCTGGTGCGGGGTGCGCAGCGGGGCGAGGTCGAAGCCGAGGCGGTCGGCGAGGATCTGGTGGCTGAGGCACACCGCCAGCAGGGGCGTCCCCGCATCCACGCGCGTGCCGACGATCTCGCGCATGCGCGCGATCCGCGCCGCGCCGTCGTCGCGGGGGTCGCCCGGGCCGGGACCGGCCACCACCAGCGGGGCGGCGGCAACCGCCTCGGGCGTGGCCTGCGACCAGTGGGCGATCTCGACGTCGAAGCCGAGGTGACGCAGCTGGTGGGCGAGCATCGTGGTGAAGCGGTCCTCGGCGTCGACGACCAGCGCGCCCACCCCGGCGAACGGGCGCGGCCGACCGGCATCCTGCGGGCTGTCCTGCGGGTTCAGCCAGAACGGGGCCAGACGCTCGTTGCGGGCGGCCAGCAGCTCGATCACGCCCGGGTCGTCGGACAGGCGCCGCGGGGCGGGCGCGGGCGCGTCTTCGTCGTCGGCGGCCTCGGCGACCACGTCGCGCGCGACAGCGCCGATGGCCCCCAGCACTCCGGCGGCTTTGCCGTGGGTCTCGCCGACCTCGCCGTACGGGTCGGAGTGGCGCACGAGCGTCGCGCCGACCGGCACGCGCAGGCGCCCGTCGACGAGGTAGGCGGTGCGGATGAGGATGGGCGCGTCGAGGTCGTGCCCGCCGTCCTCCCGCGGGGTGAACAGCGCCGCGACGCCCGAATAGTAGCCGCGGGGGGTGCGCTCGTGGCGGGTGATCACCGTGCACGCGTTCTGCATCGGCGACCCGGTGACGGTCGGGGCGAACATCGTCTCGCGCAGGATGTCGCGCGGGTCCATCGTGCTCGTGCCGCGCAGCATGTACTCGGTGTGGGTGAGGCGCGACATCTCCTTCAGATGCGGCCCGGTGATGCGGCCGCCGTCGCTGCACACCGCAGACATCATCTTCAGTTCCTCGTCGACCACCATGAACAGCTCCTCGGTCTCCTTCGCCGAAGAGAGGAACTCGGTGAGGGTCGCCACGCTCGCCCCGCCCGCGGGGTGGCGGAAGGTGCCCGAGATCGGGTTCATGGTCACGGTGCTCGTGCCCGGTGCCGCGGGGGCTCCGCCCTGGGCGCTCACGTGCGCCTCGGGGCTCGCGCCGACGGCGACGTGCCCGGGGGTGGAGACGAGGAAGGTCCAGTACGCGCCGCGCTCGTGCTCGAGCAGCGCCCGGAACCAGGTGAGGCCCGCGGTGACCGGGTCGGCCGCGACGGATGCCGTGAAGTCGCGGCGGATCACGAAGTTCGCGCCCTCGCCGCGGCCGATCTCCTCGGCGATCACGGTGCGCACGATGTCGGCGTATGCCTCGTCGGTGATGTCGAACCCGGCATCGGTCAGGGCGACGGCGTCGGCGGGCAGCGCCGCGAGCACAGCCTCGCGGGGGAGCGCCTGGTGGTCGCCCACCACGAGGCACCGCAGCGGGGCCCCGTCGTCGTGGCACTCGAACCCGCGCTCGACGACCTGGCGGAACGGCACCAGGGCGAGCACCTCGCGGCCCGTGCCGGCGGCATCCGTCAGCGGGATGTCGGCGAGCAGGTCGACGTCGACGACGTCACCGGTGAGCACCTCGACGGTCGTCTCGTCGCGGGCGAGCAGCGCGAACGGGGCGCCGGAGGCGACCAGGTCGGCCAGAAGGGAGGCGGGGCTGTCGGCGTGGACACCGGCGTCGGTCATCGGTGGGCCTTCCGGATTCGGCGGGCGATCGCCTGAAACAGCAAGACCGCCCGGGGTGAGGGGCGGTCTGTCGTCGCGCTCGTGACGTCCGCCTAGGAGGCGGGCCACCAGGTGCGGGTCGCGAGCATGGGGTCACGATAGCAGGGTCACGCTGGGGCGCGTGCACCGGCCCGTGCCGGCGCCCGCGGCGTAGGCTGAAGGAGTGCCAGCTGTGAACCTCGGGATGCCCCGCGTGCCGGAAGTGCTCGCCCCCCGCCGCAAGACCCGTCAGATCAAGGTGGGCAAGGTGCTCGTCGGCGGCGACGCCCCCGTCAGCGTGCAGTCGATGACGACCACGCCCACCACCGACATCAACGCCACGCTGCAGCAGATCGCCGAGTTGACGGCATCCGGCTGCGAGATCGTGCGTGTCGCGGTGCCGTCGCAGGACGACGCCGATGTGCTGCACATCATCGCCAAGAAGAGCCAGATCCCGGTCATCGCCGACATCCACTTCCAGCCCAAGTACGTCTTCCAGGCCATCGACGCCGGGTGCGGCGCCGTGCGCGTGAACCCGGGCAACATCCGCAAGTTCGACGACCAGGTCGGGGCGATCGCCGCGGCGGCCAAGGCCGCCGGTGTGTCGCTGCGCATCGGCGTGAACGCCGGCTCGCTCGACAAGCGCCTGCTGGAGAAGTACGGCAAGGCGACCCCCGAGGCGCTCGTGGAGAGCGCCGTGTGGGAGGCCTCGCTGTTCGAGGAGCACGACTTCCACGACTTCAAGATCTCGGTCAAGCACAACGACCCGATCGTCATGGTCAAGGCCTACCGCCTGCTCGCCGAGCGGGGCGACTGGCCGCTCCACCTCGGCGTGACCGAGGCCGGCCCCGCCTTCCAGGGCACGATCAAGTCGGCCACCGCCTTCGGCATCCTGCTCTCCGAGGGCATCGGCGACACCATCCGCGTCTCGCTGTCGGCGCCCCCCGCCGAAGAGGTCAAGGTCGGTCACCAGATCCTGCAGTCGCTGAACCTGCGCGAGCGCAAGCTCGAGATCGTCTCGTGCCCCTCGTGCGGCCGTGCGCAGGTCGACGTCTACACGCTCGCCGACGACGTGACCGAGGGACTCAAGGACATGACCGTGCCCCTGCGCGTGGCCGTCATGGGCTGCGTCGTCAACGGTCCGGGGGAGGCCCGCGAGGCCGACCTGGGCGTTGCCAGCGGCAACGGCAAGGGACAGATCTTCGTCAAGGGCGAGGTCATCAAGACCGTGCCCGAGGCCGACATCGTCGCGACCCTGATCGAAGAGGCCAACCGCCTCGCCGACGCCATGGGCCCCGGCGCCCCGATCGGC
Source organism: Microbacterium festucae (assembly GCF_025421715.1). GTDB lineage: Bacteria > Actinomycetota > Actinomycetes > Actinomycetales > Microbacteriaceae > Microbacterium > Microbacterium festucae. Next base: position 131,635 of record NZ_JAOEFC010000005.1, on the reverse strand, counting down.
ACCGCGCAGGTCGTCACCGCCTGAGGCCGGCGGGGTCGCTGACTCGGCTGCGGCCTTCCGGCCTGCGCCGAGTGCACGGGTTGTCGCCGAGCACACGGCATCCGTCAGGTACGCAGCCCGTGTTCTCGCGCGGATGCCGTGCCTTCGGCGACGCTGGTCGGAACATGTCGACGGCGGCATGCTGGCCCGGAATGTTATGAGGCCGTCATCGAACGGGTCGTGTCCCGGTGCCACGATGGAGGCATGACCACTCGCCGCGGCTTCGCTGTGTTCGCTGTGATCCTGGGACTGGCGGTGACCGGATGCGCCCCGACGCCGCTGACGGCGCCCACGGAGGCGCCGCCCACCGCCGCAACGCCGTCGCCGACTCCGACTCCGGCACCGGAGTGGACGATCGCTTTCGGCGGTTCTTGCGACAACATGCTCACCGACGACCAGCTCGCGTCGATCCTCGGGGAGGACGTGATGGAACACTCGACGTGGCTGATGCAACGCGATGATCACGAGGGGATCCTCGTGCCGTCACCACCCGACGCCGAGGGGACGGCGGGCGGATTGAGTTGCACATGGCTCGAAGACAGCTCGTCGGAGTGGGGCGGCGAGAGGCTGACGCTGCTGGCCCTCCCGACTCAGGCGGTCGGTCCGGCGATGGTGTCCGCGCTGGCCGAAGAGGTCTGCGAGCCCTCATATGACACCACGGTATGTCGCCTCGGACTGATCGCGGGCGACACGTGGTTGGTCGCCTCCCGAGGCACGTACGAAGGCGCTGAGTCTCCGACCGCGACGCTGCAGGCGGCGTTGGCGGCCGCTGCCGAGAATGCCCCGCTGTTCCCGGCTCCCGTGCCCGAGGCGAAGACCGATCAGTGGTGGCCGATCGTCGAGTGCCGGGTGCTCGGTGACCGGATGGGTCTCGCCGACGTGCTGGGTGCGGGGTACTGGTCCGGGTACTGGGAGGGGAGCCGGCAACGAGAAGACGACATCTTCGAGCACGCCGGTGTGCGACAGTTCTGCCAGTACGGCTCCGGTGAAGGTCGATCGTCGGAGGCGTTCTACATCGTTTCGATCACGAGCGCGCCCGGCGGAGCATGGCGATGGGAGCGCACCGCCGCAGAGGGCGGTGATCCGATGTCGGTCGAAGGTGCCCGTGCCGCAGCCCGCCGCACGACGGACAGAGAGGGCTTTGTCACCGATCGCGTGGTCGCGACCGATGGCGTCAACGTGGTCGACGTCCTCGTCGAGGGCGGAGCGATCGCCCCCGATATCGCCGCCCGCGCGATGTCCGCGCTCGCGGGCTGAGGCCCCGTGACGGCACTCCGAGGACTCAGCTCCAGAGCGAGTGGTAGGCGTTGATCGCCGGCTGGCCGCCCAGGTGCGCGTAGAGGACGGTCGAGTCCTTCGAGATGTCACCCGACTTCACGAGGTCGATGAGGCCCGCGAGCGACTTCCCCTCGTACACCGGGTCGGTGATCATGGCCTCGAGCTGTGCTCCGAGCGCCATCGCGGCCATGGTCGAGTCGACGGGGATGCCGTAGAGGTCGCCCGCCCAGCCCTCGAGCACCTGGATCTCGTCGTCGCGCAGGTCGCGGCCGAGCTCGATGAGCTCCGCGGTGCTGCGCGCGATGCGCGCCACCTGGTCGGTCGTCTTGGCGAGCGTCGCCGACGCGTCGATGCCCAGCACGCGGCGCTTGACGCCGGTGAGATCCTCGAGCGCCGCGAACCCGGCGATCATGCCGGCATGGGTCGACCCGGTCACGGTGCACACGACGATCGTGTCGAAGAACACACCGAGCTGCTTCTCCTGCTCAGCCACCTCGAACGCCCAGTTGGCGAAGCCGAGACCGCCCAGCCGGTGCTCGCTCGCACCCGCCGGGATCGCATAGGGGGTTCCTCCGGAAGCCTGCACCTCTTCAAGCGCCTGCTTCCACGAATCGCGGATGCCGATGTCGAACCCGGCGTCGTCGAGCCGGGAGTCGGCGCCCATCATGCGCGAAAGCAGGATGTTGCCCACCTTGTCGTTGGTCGGGTCGTCCCACGGCACCCACTTCTCCTGCACCAGGCGCGCCTTCAGCCCGAGGTGGGCGGCGACCGCGGCGACGGCCCGGGTGTGGTTGGACTGGTAGCCGCCGATCGACACGAGGGTGTCGGCGCCGGATGCCAGGACGTCGGGAACGATGTACTCGAGCTTGCGCACCTTGTTGCCGCCGAAGGCCAACCCGCTGTTGACGTCCTCGCGCTTGGCCCACACCTGCGCGCCGCCGAGGTGCTGGGTCAACCGCTTCAGCTGCTGCAGCGGGCTCGGGCCGAACGTGAGTGAGTGTCGGGGAAACTCGTGCAGCTTCATGACGGGGATCCTTCGGGTTCGGTGGCGGGAATCGTGAGGCTCTGCCAGGTGTGCTCGGCGATGCGCGCGGCACCATCGGCGTCCCCGGCAGTGCAGCGGGCGATGAGCTCGTCGTGGCGGGCGGCCGAGGCGGCACCCTCGTGCGATCCGAAGCGCACGCGTTCGGCCCGACGCAGCACCGGGTCGTACTGGGCGATCACCGCGGCCGCAGCGGTGTTGCCCGCAGCGGCGACGGCGACGGCGTGGAACGCGGCGTCTGCGCGCAGCGCGGCATCGGTGTCTCCGGCTGCGTGAGCGGCAGCGAAGTCGGCGTTCGCCTCGCGCATGCGTTCGAGGTCGGCGGGGGTGAGGCGGGGGACCGCGGTGCGCACGACGAGCGCGTGCATCGCGGCGACGACCGCCTGGGCGTCGCGGATGGCCGCCGTCTCGATCGGCGCCACGACCGTCGACCGGCCGGGCACGGCCCGCACGAGGCCCGCGCGCGAGAGCTCGAGCAGTGCCTCGCGCACCGGGGTGCGGCTGACGCCGAGCCAGGCAGCCAGGTCGCCGTCGCGCAACTGCTCGTCGGGGGCGAAGGTGCCGTCGACGATCGCGTCGCGCAGTCGCGCGTACACGTCATCCCGCAACAGCGGGCGCGGAGCGAGGCGCTCGGTCGGTGTGGGCACGATATGCAATATATTGCGCGTGATCGTGGGAAGCAAGTGATCATCCGTCGGAGCGGTGGGGCTGAACGAGACCGGTGTGGTCGGTGAGAGGCCTCGAGGGAAGTGGGCCCGACGGATGGTCGCGTACGAGCGGAGAACGGGCGGCCCGGAGGGGATGCGCGGCGGGTGCTGAGTCTCGGCCATCGGTGCCGTTGCCCGACGGTGCCCTCTCTGGCCGCCGCTCGACGGTGCCGTCGCCCGCCGGCGCTCGACCGCGCCGCCGGGGCTGTCCCGAGGCGTGGCGACGCGCGGGCCGGCCCATCCGTAGGAGCGGTGGGGCTGGACGATGCTGGTGCGGCGGATGTGCCGTTCGGCGGCCGACGGGTCCGACGGATGGTGCGGATGCCCGGCCGGCAGGAGCGCCACGTTCGGCGACCGGGCCGGATCAGTGCAGGGCGCCGGCGGGGCGTGCGAGATCGGGACCCGGGGTCGAGGCCACCGACACGGCGATCTCGAGGGCGCGCACGATGTCCGCCAGGGGCAGCTCCGGCTGACCGCCCGGCCCCTGGCCGGTGCCCCACGGCACGTGGATGAACCCCGCACGGATGCCGTCGGGCACGGCATCGAGGGCGGTGTACATCACGTGGTTGCACACGAAGGTGCCGGCCGTGTGCGACACCTCGGCGGGGATGCCGGCCGCGCGCACCGCCGCGGCGATCGCCTTGACGGGCAGCGTTGCGAAGATCGCGGCCGGGGCTCCCGGCACCGACGGCTCGTCGACCGGCTGTGCGCCCGCGTTGTCGGGGATGCGGGCATCCTGCAGGTTGATCGCCACGCGCTCGACCCCGACGGCCCCGCGTCCGCCGGCGAGCCCCGTCGCGATGACGACGTCGGGGGCGTGGGCCGCGATGAGCTCCCGAATCCGGTCGGCGGCGCCGGCGAACGTCACCGGCAGCACCTCGGTGACGAGCGTCTCGGGGCCGCTCCAGGATGCCGCGACGGCGCGCACCGCATCTCCGGAGGGGTTGGCGGGGTCTCCGGCGAACGGCTCGAACCCGGTCAGCAGCACGGTGGTCACCCCACCACGCTACGCGGGCTCAGGCGGGCGCGAAGGTCACGGTGCCGTCGGCGATCGAGGTCGCGACCAGCCGCACGGTCACGGCGGTGCCGGGCGCGGCTGTCAGCGCGGCGACGGTCGTCTCCACCGGCGGATCGTCGAGCTGCACCAACGCCCCGTCGCCGCGTGACGCCAGAGCGACCCCGGCGAAGCTCTCGCCCTCGCGTCCGGTGAGCACGGCCGCCTCGACGCGGTCGAGCGCGCCGGCGTCGAGTCGCCCGGCGACCTGCGAGGAGCGCGCCATGATGCGCGGCAGCTCGCCCAGCGACTCCCGCGCCCACGCCGGAACCTCGCGGCCGTTGACCAGGGCCTCGCAGATGACGAGCACCCACCGGTCGACGAGGCGTCGCAGCGGCGCGGTCGTGTGCGCGTACGGCGCGCCGATGGCCGCCTGCACGGTGTCGCCCGGAACCTCGCCGTCGAAGGGCGCATACGTCGCCCCGCGGAAGAGTCCCGCCGCGTGCTCGCGCACCGCCTGGGCGGCGGGCGAGTGATCCAGACCGCGCAGGTATTCGCCGTAGGGGATGCCGGTGCGCCACGGCAGCCCGAGCGTGATGGTCTGCGCGCGGAACTCGGCCACGTCGTCCTCCGATGCCGGGGGCATCGTGCGCAGGATGCCGACGCGACCGGCGAGCATGATCCGCGCCGCTTCCATGCCGGTCAGCAGCGACACCTGCGCGTTCGCATCCTCGAGCGGCACCCCGATCTCGCGCACGAGTCGGTAGCCGCCGGCGTCGGCGACGATCTCGGTCTCGGCGACGTTGAGGCTCGCGCCCCCGCGCTCGCGCTCGCGCTCGGCGCGCTGTGCACCGAACCAGGGGAGTGCGGCGAGGGTGGGCGGGGCCGAGCCCTCGTCGATAGCGCGTTGCGCGTCGATGTAGGACCATTGCGTCCGCGAGCGCACGACCGCGCGCACGAGGCTCGTCTGCACGATCCGGGCGCCGTCGTCCAGCTCGAAACGCCAGACGAACGCGCGTCGGTCCACGCCGGGCAGCAGCGACGCGGCTCCCTCGCTCAGCACCTCGGGGTGCAGCGGCACGCGACCGTCGGGAGCGTAGAGGGTCTGCCCGCGGCGGCGGGTCTCGGCGTCGAGCGCACCGCCCGGCGCGACGAAGGCGGGGACGTCGGCGATCGCGTAGTGCAGAATGCCGCCGGATGCCGTGCGTTCCAGGTGCACGGCCTGGTCGAGGTCGGTCGAACCGGCCGGGTCGATGGTGAGGAACTCGATGTCGCGCAGGTCGGGCAGCCCCTCGCCCGACACGCCCGCCGCCGCGGCGTCTGCCTCGGTGAGCACATCGGCGGGGAAGGCCCCCGGCACATCGAGGTCGTCGCGCAACGCCTGCAGCGAGGCGGCGAGCTCGCCGGCGATCTCGGTCGCGGCGATGCGGGGTCGGCGTGCGGGCACGGCGCCAGTGTAGGCGCGACCCGGGCGTCAAGGCCGCCGAGGGAGCAACTCTACGATGTGTCTCATGTCGTCTTCCCGGGGCGTGATGTCCGCCGTTCTCGTAGCCGTGGCAGTGGTCATCGGCACCGCCGGATGTCAGGTCGTTCCGGCCGCGGCGCCGTCACCGTCGCAGTCCGGTCACGCCCCTGCCACCCAGACTGCCCCCACCCCGGCTGCGCGGCTTGTGCCTGAAGCCGTGCTCCCCGGCGGCTGCGAGGCCCTCCTCGGGGATGAGAGCCTCACCGCGGCGATCGGCGCGTTCGACATCACCCCGCCGAGCGAGCTGTGGCACGTCGGCTTCGAGACGGTCGGCGGCGTGGAGTGCACCCTCACGGCACCGGAGTCGTGGGCGAGGGTGTTCGTGCTTCCGGAGGAGGAGGCGGCGGCTATCGCCGAGTCCTACCGCGATCCGGTCTGCGCACAGGTCTACGACGATGTGGAATGCACCGCAGCGGGGAGCGCGGGTGAGGCGTGGATTCTGGTGATGAGCTCCATCGGCTATGTCTCGGCGGACACGCCGACAGCGGTGCCGGCGCGACTGCTCGCGCTCAGGGACGCCCTGGTCGTGAGATTCGACGGTGCGGAGTCCGCCGGTGTCGACAGCTCGGCGACCACGGCCGCGCTCCCTCTCGACTGCGAGGGGATCGCCGCGCGACTGGACGTCGGCACGCTCCTGGATTCGGCCGAGATCTACGAAAGTCGCATCGAAGAGGGACCCGGACCGCTCGCGCGACGACTCGCGGATGCACTCGGCACGAGCGGCCGGTGCGACTGGTCGGAGCTCGACGACTTCCGTGAGTTCGGACTGGTCGTGTTCCCCGACGCGCACTGGGCATGGGATCGCGAGTCGGAGGCTCTCGCCGGCTCGACGCAGACGACGGTGGCGGGTCACCCGGCCCGGGTGACCGAGATGGCGGGCGGGCGCCAAAGCGTGCTCGTGTCGGGCGGCACGAACCTGCTGTGGGTGAGCGGCGCGCGTCTGCCCGACGGCGCAGTCGTCGATGCCGCCTCGGCATACCTCGGCTGACCCCCCCCCGCGCACGCGACCACCCCCACCCGCAACCCCGGCGCGGCGAGCAACTAGGCTTGACCTTCGTGGTCACCCGTCTCACGCACCTGTTCCTGCGCACGCTCCGCGAAGACCCGGCTGATGCCGAGGTCACCAGTCACCGGCTGCTCGTGCGCGCCGGCTACATCCGCCGCCAGGCGCCGGGCATCTTCGCGTGGCTGCCGCTGGGCCTGCGGGTCAAGGCGCGGCTCGAGACGGTGATCCGCGAAGAGATGGCCGCCGCCGGCGCCCAGGAGGTGCACTTCCCGGCCCTCATGCCGCGCGAGCCCTATGAGGCCACCGGCCGCTGGGAGGAGTACGGCGACGGCATCTTCCGGCTGCAGGACCGCAAGGGCGCCGACTACCTGCTCGCCCCCACGCACGAAGAGGCCTTCACGCTGCTGGTGAAGGACCTGTACTCGTCGTACAAGGACCTGCCGCTGACGCTCTTCCAGATCCAGGACAAGTACCGCGACGAGGCGCGCCCCCGGGCGGGTCTTCTGCGCGGGCGCGAGTTCACCATGAAGGACGCGTACTCGTTCGACGCGTCGGATGCCGGGCTGGACGCGAGCTACATGGCTCAGCGCGACGCCTACGAGCGCATCTTCCAGCGCCTGGGCCTGGAGTACGTGATCGTGCAGGCCGACGCCGGTGCGATGGGCGGCTCGCGCTCCGAGGAGTTCCTGCACCCCACCGCGGTCGGCGAGGACACGTTCGTCCGCTCCGCCGGCGGATACGCCGCCAACGTCGAGGCGTACACGACCGAGATCCCCGCGCCGGTGGCCTTCGATCCCGACGCGCGCCCCGTCGTATTCGACTCGCCGAACACGCCCACCATCGACACCCTCGTCGCGCACGCCAACGCGGTGCTGGACGGGGAGTTCACCGCGGCGGACACCCTCAAGAACGTGGTGCTGGCCCTCACCCACCTCGACGGCACCCGCGAGCTCGTCATCGTCGGCGTCCCCGGCGACCGCGAGGTCGACGACAAGCGCGCCGAGGTCGCTTTCGCCCCCGCGGCCGTGGAGGCCGCCACCCCCGAGGACTTCGAGCGTCACCCGCTGCTGGTCAAGGGCTACATCGGCCCCTGGTCGCCCGAGGGCGCCGTGCTCGGCGAGGAGTCGGCCACCGGCATCCGCTACCTGCTCGACCCGCGTGTGGCGGAGGGCACGTCGTGGATCACCGGCGCCAACATCGACCAGAAGCACGTGCACTCGCTCGTCGCGGGCCGTGACTTCGACGCCGACGGCTTCGTCGAGGTCGCCGGCGTGCGCGAGGGCGACCCCGCACCCGACGGCTCCGGCCCGGTCACCCTGGCGCGCGGCATGGAGATCGGCCACGTCTTCCAGCTCGGCCGCAAGTACGCCGAGGCGCTGGGGCTGAAGGTGCTCGACGAGAACGGCAAGCTCGTCACCGTGACGATGGGCTCGTACGGCATCGGCGTCACGCGCATCCTCGCGGTGATCGCCGAGCTCAACAACGACGCCCGCGGCCTCATCTGGCCCGCAGCGGTGGCCCCGTTCGACGTGCACGTGGTGGCCACCGGCAAAGACCCGGTCGCCTACGAGGTCGCCGAGCAGCTGAGCGCGCAGCTTGAGGCCGCCGGGCTCGACGTCGTCTACGACGACCGCCCGAAGGTGTCGCCCGGCGTGAAGTTCGGCGACGCCGAGCTCGTCGGCGTGCCGCAGCTGGTCATCGCCGGCCGCGGCGCCGCCGACGGTCAGGTCGAGCTGTGGGACCGCCGCACCGGCGACCGCGAGGTCGTCACGGTCGCCGAGGCGGTCGCCCGGCTCGGCGCGCGCTGACCCGGACTTCGCTCAGCGGCTCACGCGGCCGTGCCGCATGGTGTCGTCGGGAGTGTCGCGCGTCACGAGCGCCTTCAGCATGCCGGCGGCCATGACGATCTTGCCGTGCGCGGGCTCCCAGAACTCGGTCTCGACCGGGGTCACCTTCAGCAGGGCGATGCCGGGGGTGTCCAGCCCGTCCTCGAACCAGATGTCCAGTGACGACGTGTAGAGCTGCTCCATCTTGGCGCGGTCGTGCACGACACGGGCGGTGCCGGCGACCGACACGAACCGCATCCCCTTGGCATCCAGGTACGACAGCCCCACGTCGTGGTCGGCCTCGACCTCGTCGACCTTGCGGGTGTCGTCGGAGGTGAAGAACCAGATGTCGCCGGCCTCGTCCATCTCGCGCGTCGACATGGGCCGGCTCACGAGGTTGCCGTCATCGTCGTGCGTGGTCAGCATCGTGAAGTCGATGTCCTCCACGAGCTCCTTGACCCGGGCGATCGCCTCGGGTCCGGTCACTTCGTTGGTGTCGCTCATGCCTCGAACCTGCCACCGCCGACCCCGGATGCCGAGGGGGTTGACACCCCGTCGCAGCCGGTCATGGCGCGGCGGCGCGGCGCCCTGCCGCGAAGGGCGCCGCCGCGGGGGCGGCTTCCGTGCCACGCTGGAGTCATGACCGACCCCAGCGCCATCCCCGCCGAGGTCACCGAGCACATCCGCGGCGTCATCGCCGAGGCCGGGATCGACGAGAGCGCCGACCTGGTCGCGCGCATCCTCGCCACCGGGGTGGGTCTCGGCCTCGACGACACCGACCGCCTCGACCTGAAGATCACGTCGGCGGCCCTCACCGAGATGCGGGCCGCGTTCCGCCTGTTCGCCCCGTACCGCGGCGTGCCGAAGGTCACGATCTTCGGATCGGCGCGCACGCGCCCCGACGACGTGCTCTACCGCGCTGCGGCCGACGTCGCCGCCGCGCTGGCCGCTCGCGGGTGGATGGTGGTCACCGGTGCCGGCCCCGGCATCATGCAGGCCGCGGCCGAGGGAGCCGGCCCCGACCACTCGCTCGGCGTGTCGATCCGGCTGCCGTTCGAGGAGAAGCCCAACGCCGTCATCGCCGAGGCCGAGCGCGTGGTCGCGATGAAGTACTTCTTCACCCGCAAGCTCATGCTCGTGAAGGAATCGAGCGGGTTCGTGTGCGTCCCCGGCGGTTTCGGCACACTCGACGAGATGTTCGAGCTGCTCACCCTGCAGCAGACCGGCAAGGCCGAGCCCACGCCGATCGTGCTGCTGGATGCGCCGGGGAGCGGCTTCTGGGAGGGGCTGCGCCGCTTCGCCGACGAGCACCTCATCCCGTCGGGGGTGATCTCGCCCGACGACCTCGACCGGGTGGTCATCACCGACTCGGTGACCGGTGCCGCCGATGCGATCACCGGCTTCTGGCGCAACTACGACTCGCTGCGGTGGGCGGGCGGGCGTCTCGTGCTGCGGCTGCGCGCCGAACCCACCGACGACGAGGTGGCCGCCCTCAACGACCGGTTCGGCGACCTGCTCACGGGCGGACGCATCGAGAAGTCGCCCCCACTGCGCGTCGAGCAGGAGTCCGGCGACCGGCTCGGGCTGCCGCGACTGGTGATGCGGTTCGACCAGCGCCGCGTGGGCGACCTGTTCCAGCTCATCCGGGCCGTCAACGTGCTCGGCTCGGCGCCCCTGGCCTGACCGCCGAACCCCGGCGTCGAACCCCGGCGCCGACTACAGCCGCGCGTAGCGGGCGCGGAACCCGCAGAAGACGCCGTACGCGATGAGTCCCGATCCCACGATGCCTGCCAGCCACGGGCCCATCGGCAGGTCGAAGAGCGTCTGCACCGCGGCATCCAGCCCGCCGGCGGTGCCCGGGTCGACCTTGACGGCCGCCACGATCAGCAGCACCCCGATGATGCCCAGCGCCACGCCCTTGGCGACGAAGCCCACCGTGCCCAGCACGCTCACGCCGGTGCCGAGCGGCCCCGACGGGATGTCCATCTTGTTGTGGAACGAGCGCCGCACACCCATCACGATGAACGAGATGCCGGCGATGGCCACGCCCACGCCGATCGCGCCGAGCAGGAAGACACCGCCGGGAACGGCGAGGATGCCGCGGCTCGCGGTCTCGGCGCTCTCGTCGGCGTCGGGCTTCGCGCCCAGCGCCACCGCCGCGGCGATCACCCCCAGCGCCGCGAAGACGAGCGCCTGACCGCCCTCCGAGGCGCGCAGCCCCCACTTCTTCCGGGTCGATCCCCACGCCAGGAACGCGTCGAGGCCGTGCCAGAAGGCCAACCCCCACAGCGCGATGGCGATCACCCACAGCAGGGCGAAGCCGGCCGGAGCGGCGGCGACGGCCTTGAAGGCGCCCGCCTGGTCGGTCTCGCCGTCACCACCGAACGCGACGATGAGCACCAGCACCCCGATGAGGATGTGCACGACGCCGTTGGCGGCGAAGCCGGCGCGGGCGAGCCCGCGCAGCGCGGTGGTCGACTCCGCCTCCCGTGCGGCCTTGCGCAGTGTTCCGGCCACGAGGGGCGATCAGGATTCGCGGTCGGACGAGCCCGACACCCACGGCGGGCCGAGCGGCACGACGCGGCGGCCCATCGTCGTCCAGTAGAACTTCTCGACCAGCAGGTAGGCGGCCAGCGCCGAGGCCAGCAGCAGCACGTACGAGCCGGCGGTGCCGAACGCGGCGGGGCCGCCGAAGGCGGCGACCGCCTGCAGGCCGAGGCCGCCCGAGACCGCCAGCAGCGTCAAGGGGAGCACCGTGTTGTGGGTGGCGCCGGCGGGGGTGAACATGAGCGCGAGGATCGAGAACATCAGCACGAAGAAGCCGCGGCCCGAGCCCTCGACTTCGAAGAAGCCCAGCTCGCCGCCCAGGAGGAAGCCCGGCATGCAGATCCAGTACCAGCCGAAGGCGTTGTAGACGATGAAGTGGAAGTTGTCGCCCTGCACGAACGACAGCATCCCCGCGATCACCTGCACGATGCCACCGAACACCGCACCCACCCAGAAGACGGGGCTCTCGTTCTGCACGCCGAGGTGGGCCAGCTGCGCGGTGAGGGTCGCGATGACGAAGCCGAGCAGGCCGATGAGGCCGGGGTCGGCCGCGACGAGGCGGTTGCGGGCGGGGGCGTCGGTCATTTCTCTCCTCCGGGCGGTGCGGACCGGCGGGGCCCACCGCCCCAGTCTCCCGATCGTCGGCGGGCACGGCAAGGAGCACCCGCCGTGGGAATGCGACCCCGAGGATGTCTTCAGCCCCATCGGGTAACGTTGTGCAGATGCCGGGCACGATGCCGGCGACAGTTGAATAGGAGGACACCTTGGACATCGATCTCGGACTGCTGCGCACGGTCGAACGGGAGAAGGAGATCCCCTTCGACGAACTCGTCCGCATCATCGAACAGGCGATCCTCACCGCGTACGCGAAGCACACCTCGCCCACCGGCACTCTTCCCGACGGCGCCCGCGCCGAGCTCGACCGCAAGACCGGCCACGTCGCCGTCTTCATCCCGCTGCTCGACGAGGACGACGCCGTCATCGGCGAGGAGGAGTCGACCCCCGAGGACTTCGGGCGCATCGCCGCCTTCGCCGCCAAGCAGGTCATCGGCCAGCGTCTGCGCGACATCGCCGACGACGCCATCCTGGGCGAGTTCCGCGGCAAGGAGGGCGACATCGTCGCCGGCGTCATCCAGCAGGGTCCCAACCCCCGCATGGTGCACGTCGACCTCGGCACCGTCGAGGCGATCCTGCCGCCCGAAGAGCAGGTGCCGGGGGAGGAGTACACCCACGGCTCCCGCATCCGCGTCTACGTCACGTCGGTCTCCAAGGGCAACAAGGGCCCGTCGATCACCGTGTCGCGCACCCACCCGGGGCTCGTGCGCAAGCTGTTCGCCCTCGAGGTTCCCGAGATCGCCTCGGGTCTGGTCGAGATCCTCTCGCTCGCCCGCGAGGCCGGCCACCGCACCAAGATCGCCGTCAAGGCCAACGACCCGTCGATCAACGCGAAGGGCGCCTGCATCGGTGAGCTCGGCCGGCGCGTGCGCGCGGTGACCGAGGAGCTCGGCGGCGAGAAGATCGACATCGTCGACTTCGACGACGAGCTGGCGAAGTTCGTCGCCAATGCGCTGTCGCCGGCGAAGGTCACCTCGAGCTTCATCCTCGACGCGAACACCAAGGCCGTGCGCGCGCTCGTGCCCGACTACCAGCTGTCGCTCGCGATCGGCAAGGAGGGCCAGAACGCCCGCCTCGCCGCGAAGCTGACCGGCGCCAAGATCGACATCCAGCCCGACTCGATTCTGGAGTCGTGACCGCGCAGCAGCCCTGCGTGCCCGACGCGACGAAACACGATCTCCGGCGAGGGGGTAGGATGGAACCCGTCCGAACGTGTGTGGGATGCCGCGCGCGTGCCCCTCGATCCTCTCTTCTGAGGGTCGTCCAGCGAAACGGCGAGCTCGTCGCAGACGAGAGAGCCGCACTGCCGGGTCGGGGCGCGTGGGTGCATGACACGGACGCGTGTGTGGATGCCGCCCTGCGGCGCCGCGCATTCGGGCGAGCATTGCGTGCGACAGGCCCACTGGACACGCAGACCTTTCAAACCACCCACCAGCGAAACGGCTGAACGGCTATGGACTCAAAGTGAACGGCTCGAAATGAGACCCGTCCGCAAGTAACGGTCTGCCCTGTCCTGGGGTAGGCCCCAGACAGGAGAATTGTGGCAAAACCACGCGTGCACGAGATCGCTTCCGAGCTCGGCGTCGACAGTAAAGTCGCCCTCGCGAAGCTGAAGGAGCTCGGCGAATTCGTCAAGAGCCCCTCATCCACCATCGAGCCCCCCGTGGCTCGCAAGCTCCGTGCGGCCCTCGAGGCCGAGGGAGCAGCCAAGCCGGCCGCTTCGGCCGCGCCCGCGGCTCCCGCCGCCAAGCCGGCCGCGAACAAGCCCGCCGCCGGTGGCCCGCGTCCGGGTCCGGCCAAGCCCGCCGCCCCGGCACCGGCTCCGGCCCCCGCCCCGGCGGCTCCCGCTGAGGCCGCTCCGGCCGCCGCGGCTCCGGCCGCCCCCGCCGAGTCCGCGGCGCCCGCCGCGGCCCCGGCCTCCGACGCGCCCACCCCGGGTGCGCCCAAGCCGGCCTCGTCGTCGGGCACCCCGCAGCCGCCGCGTCCCGGTGGCGCGCCGCGCCCCGGCAACAACCCGTTCGCCTCGTCGCAGGGCATGGGCCAGCGTCCCGCCGGTCCCCGCCCGGGCAACAACCCCTTCGCCTCGGCGCAGGGCATGGGCCAGCGTCCGACTCCCGGCAACATCCCGCGTCCGCAGGCGCCGCGTCCCGGCGCCCCGCGTCCGGGTGCGCCCCGTCCCGGCGGCGCCGGTCGCCCCGGTGGCGGCGGTCGTCCCGGTGCTCCCTTCCAGCAGCGTCCCGGCGGTCCCGGTCGTCCCGGCGGCGCCGGTGGCTTCCAGCGTCCCGGTGGCGCGCCCGGTGCTCCGGGTGGCGGCGGCTTCGCCGGTCGTCCCGGTGGTGGCGGTGGCCGTGGCCGTGGTCCCGGCGGTGGCACCGCCGGTGCCTTCGGCAAGGGCGGCGGCAAGTCGAAGCAGCGCAAGTCGCGTCGTGCGAAGCGGCAGGAATTCGAGATGCGGTCGGCGCCGGTCGTCGGCGGCGTCAACGTCTCCAAGGGCAACGGCGAGATCATCCGTCTGCGTCGCGGCGCATCGATCGCCGACTTCGCCGACAAGCTCGAGGCGCTGCGCGGCTACACCGTGCAGCCCGGCACGCTGGTGACCATCCTGTTCAACCTGGGCGAGATGGCCACCGCGACCGAGTCGCTGGACGAGGCGACGTTCGAGATCCTCGGCGAGGAGCTCGGCTACAAGATCCAGATGGTCTCGCCCGAGGACGAGGACAAAGAGCTCCTCGAGGGCTTCGGACTCGACCTCGAGGCCGAGTTGGAGGCCGAGAGCGAGGACGACCTCGAGATCCGGCCCCCGGTGGTCACCGTCATGGGCCACGTCGACCACGGTAAGACGCGACTGCTGGATGCGATCCGTCAGACCAACGTCGTCGCCGGCGAAGCCGGTGGCATCACCCAGCACATCGGTGCCTACCAGGTCTGGACCGAGCACGAGGGCATCGAGCGGGCCATCACCTTCATCGACACCCCGGGTCACGAGGCGTTCACCGCCATGCGTGCCCGTGGTGCGCAGGTGACCGACCTCGCGATCCTCGTGGTCGCCGCCGACGACGGCATCATGCCCCAGACGGTGGAGGCGCTCAACCACGCCCAGGCGGCGAACGTGCCGATCGTGGTCGCGGTGAACAAGGTCGACAAGCCCGACGCCAACCCGGCCAAGGTGCGCCAGCAGCTCACCGAGTACGGCCTGGTCGCCGAGGAGTACGGCGGCGACGTCATGTTCGTCGACGTCTCTGCGCGTCAGGGCACGAACATCCAGCAGCTGCTGGATGCCGTCCTCCTCACCGCCGACGCCGGCCTCGACCTCACGGCCAACCCGAACAAGGCGGCCCGCGGTGTCGCGATCGAGGCGAAGCTCGACAGGGGCCGCGGATCGGTGGCCACCGTCCTGATCCAGTCCGGAACGCTCCGGATCGGCGACGCGATCGTCGCGGGCACCGCCTACGGCCGTGTTCGCGCCATGATCGACGAGAACGGCGATGCGGTCGACGAGGCCTACCCGTCGCGGCCCGTGCAGGTGCAGGGTCTGAACTCGGTGCCCCGCGCCGGTGACGTGTTCATCGTCACCGAGGAGGACCGCACCGCCCGCCAGATCGCCGAGAAGCGCGAGGCCGTCGAGCGCAACGCCCAGCTGGCCAAGGCCCGCAAGCGCATCTCGCTCGAGGACTTCACCCGTGCCCTGGAAGAGGGCAAGGTCGAGTCGCTCAACCTCATCATCAAGGGCGACGTGTCCGGTGCCGTCGAGGCGCTGGAGGAGTCGCTCCTCAAGATCGAGGTCGACGACTCGGTGCAGCTGCGCATCATCCACCGCGGTGTGGGTGCGATCACCGAGTCCGACATCAACCTGGCCACGATCGACAACGCGATCGTGATCGGCTTCAACGTCCGCCCCGACACGAAGGCGCGCGAGCGCGCCGCCCGCGAGGGCGTGGACGTCCGGTTCTACTCGGTCATCTACAACGCGATCGACGACGTCGAGCAGTCGCTGAAGGGCCTGCTCAAGCCGGAGTACGAAGAGGTCCAGTCGGGTGTGGCCGAGATCCGCGAGGTGTTCCGCTCCTCGAAGTTCGGCAACATCGCGGGTGTCATCGTCCGCAGCGGCACGATCACGCGCAACGCCAAGGCGCGGGTCATCCGCGACGGCGTCGTGCTCGCCGATGGCCTGGCCATCGAGTCGCTGCGCCGCTTCAAGGACGACGTCACCGAGGTCCGCACCGACTTCGAGGCCGGTATCGGTCTGGGCAAGTACAACGACATCCAGATCGGCGACGAGATCGAGACCACGGAGATGGTGGAGAAGCCGCGCGGCTGACCCTCATCACCCAGCCCTCCGGATCCGGTCGGCTCGCGGAGCGAACGGGATTGTCCCCGATCGCCTCGCGGGCCGGCCGGATCCTCCGGCATCCGCCTCACCCAGGCGAAGACAGGAAGTAGTGAACGATGGGCAACGAACGACAGGCGCGACTGGCGGACCGCATCCGTGTGCTGATCGCCGAGCGTCTCGAGAAGGGGCTGCGCGACCCGCGGCTGGGCTTCGTGACGATCACCGACGTGCGCGTCACCGGTGACCTGCAGCACGCGTCGGTGTTCTACACCGTCTACGGCTCCGACCAGGAGCGCGCCGACTCCGCCGAGGCGCTCAAGGCGGCCACCGGGCTGCTGCGCAGCGACGTCGGCCGCCAGCTCGGCGTGCGGCTCACCCCGACGCTGGAGTTCATCCTCGACGCCCTCCCCGAGGGGGCCGCGCACATCGAGGACCTGCTGCGCGAGGCGCGCGAGCGCGATGCGGCCGTGGCGGGACTGGCCACCGGCGCGGTGTTCGCCGGCGACGCCGACCCCTACCTCAAGCCCCGCGAAGACGACGAGGACGACGAGGCCTGATCCTCCCGCCCGCCCCGGCCCCGTGCCGGCGGCGGGCGCGTCCGTCGTCGCTGGGTCTGTCGGCGCCGGGTCTCTCGGCACCGAGTCTCTCGGGGCGGCTCAGCGGGGCAGGCGCAGCATGCCGCCGACGGCCTCGACGAGCCCGTCGGCGATGAGCGAGTCGATCGCCCGGTCGCGCTGACGCGCGTCGGGCCAGTCCGCCAGGACGTCGTCCTGCGGCACCTCGTGGTGCGCCGCGTCGCGCAGCACCTTCAGCACCGCTCCGCGCGCCTGCCGGTCGCTGCCTTCGTAGCGGGCCTGCTTGCGGCGCTCGTCGCCGGTGTCGGGGTAGCCCGCCGCGCGCCACGCGCACCGGTCCGAGAGCGGGCACTGCGCGCACCGCGGCGCGCGGGCCGTGCACACCAGTGCGCCGAGCTCCATCGCGGCGGCGTTGACCACGGCGGCCTCGGCATCATCCGCCGGCAGGATCGCGCTCATCGCGGCGAGATCGCCCTTGGCCGGCGGTCCCGGCTGCGCGCGCCCGTCGACGGCGCGTGCGAGCACCCGGCGGGTGTTGGTGTCGACCACCGGATGCCGGTCGCCGTAGGCGAACACCGCCACCGCGCGGGCCGTGTAGTCGCCGATGCCGGTGAGGGCCAGGAGCGCGTCCACATCGCGGGGGACGGCGCCGTCGTGGCGGTCGCGGATCTCCACCGCCGCGCGGTGCAGCCACAGCGCCCGTCGCGGATAGCCGAGGTTCGCCCACTGCCGCACCGCATCGGCCGGCGCCGCCGCCGCCAGCGCGGCGGGGGTGTGCCAGCGCTCCAGCCACGCTTCCAGATGGGGGATCACTCGCGTCACCGGCGTCTGCTGCAGCATGAACTCGCTCACCAGCGTGCCCCAGGCGCCGAACCCCGGGCGACGCCACGGCAGGTCGCGCGCGTTGCCCCGGTACCAGGCGATCAGCGGCTCGGCGAGGGCGGGCATCCGCTCAGCCTACGTCGCGCCGGGCGCCGGCCCGATGCCGGCGGCACCGCCGCCTAGGCTGGAAGGCATGCCCAGCGGGATCCTGCTCGTCGACAAGCCCGGCGCCGTGACCAGTCACGACGTCGTCGCCCGTGCCCGTCGTGCCCTCGGCACGCGCAAGATCGGGCACGCCGGCACCCTCGACCCGCTCGCGACCGGCCTGCTGGTGCTCGGCGTCGACGGTGCGACGCGCCTGCTGACCTATCTCGTCGGGCTCGACAAGACCTACGAGGCCACCATCCGACTCGGAGTGGCCACCGACTCCGACGACTCCGACGGTGTCGAGACGGCGCGCACCGACGCCTCCACGGTCTCCGAGGATGCCGTGCGCACCGGCATCCTCGCCCTCACCGGCCCCCTCGACCAGGTGCCCAGCCGGGTGTCGGCGATCAAGGTCGGCGGGCGACGCGCCTACGACCTGGCCCGCGCCGGCGAGCACGTCGAGCTGAAGGCGCGCCGCGTGACGGTCTCGCGCTTCGACGTGCGCGCGTTCCGCCGGGTCGGTGACGTGCTCGACGTCGACGTCGTCGTGGACTGCACGAGCGGCACCTACATCCGCGCACTCGCCCGCGACCTCGGGGACGCGCTCGGCGTGGGCGGACACCTCACCGCCCTGCGCCGCACCCGCATCGGCCCCTTTGACGTGGCCGACGCGGTGCGGGAGATCGAGCCCGGCGCGCCGCTGCGCGATCCCGCGGCCGTCGCCACCGCGGTGCTCGGCGCCTTTCCGGTGACCGCCGACGAGGCGCGCGACCTGCGCCACGGCAAGCGGCTGGTCGGCGCCGCCGAGCGGCTCGGCACGCCCACTCCGGCGGCGATCGACCCCGACGGGCGGCTCATCGGCATCGTCGAGCGCCGCGGCGCCGACGTGAAGAGCGCCATGAACATGCCCGAAGAGGCCTCGGCATGATCGAGTGGTTCGCGATCGCCCAGGTGATCGTCGCCGTGATCGCCGGCGTGCTGTGCGTCGTGCTGGGGCTCGTCGGTCGGCGCCCCTCCGACCTCTCGGTCGGCGCGCTCGCCCTGGTGCTCGTGCTGCTGCTGGCGCAGGTGGTCGTCGCGATCATCGCGCCGCTGTCGGGCAACCCGCCGCAGGGGAGCGTGCTGGAGTTCTGGGTCTACCTGGTCTCGGCGGTGCTGCTGCCGCCGGCGGCGGTGTTCTGGGCGCTGATCGAGCGCAGCCGCTGGAGCACGGTCATCATGGGCGTCGCGGCGCTGTCGGTGGCGGTGATGGTCTGGCGCATGCAGGTGATCTGGACCGGCGCCGCGGGCTGAGTCCCTCGCGCAGGCGCCTAAAATGGTCCAGCCATGACTGAGACCCGCACCCGCATGACCGGCATCGGCCGGGTTCTGGTCGTCGTCTACGCGGTGATGGCCCTGGCCGCCACCGGCCGCTCGCTCGTGCAGATCGTCGAAGACTTCGATGCGGCACCGCTGGCCTACTCGCTGTCGGCCCTCGCCGCGGCGGTGTACATCCTCGCCACGGTCGCCCTCATCCGCTCCGACCACCGCGGCTGGTACGTGACGGCATGGGCGGCGGTGGGCTTCGAACTGCTCGGGGTTCTCGTCGTCGGCATCCTGAGCCTCACCCACCCCGAACTGTTCGCCCACGACGCGACCGTCTGGTCGGGCTTCGGCTACGGCTACTTCTGGATCCCGCTGGCACTGCCGTTCGTGGGGCTGTGGTGGCTGTGGACGCACCGGGCCGGAGCCCCCGCCCCGACGCCGGTGCCCGTGACGGAAGGATCCAGCTGGTGATCGTTTTCCGCGACCCCGCCGAGGTGCCGGCCGGCTTCGGCCCCAGCATCATCGCCATCGGCAAGTTCGACGGTGTGCACTCCGGACACCGGGCGGTCATCGACCGCGCCCGGGTCGCCGCCACCGACGCCGGTGCACGCGTGGTGGCGGTGACCTTCGACCGCAACCCGCTGAGCCTGCTGCGCCCCGAGCTGTGCCCCGAGCCGGTGTGCAGCCTCGAGCAGAAGCTCGAGCTGCTGGCCACCGCCGGAGTCGACGCCACCCTCGTGCTCCGCTTCGACGCGCAGCTGGCGGCGCTCACCCCGCGCGAGTTCGTCGAGCACGTGCTCGTCGACGCCCTCGCCGTCGTGCGCGTGATGGTCGGCGACGACTTCCGCTTCGGGCGCGGCGGCACCGGCGACCCCGATGCGCTCACCGCCCTGGGCGCAGAGTTCGGCTTCACCGTCGACGTCGTCGGCGACGTCGAGGGCGCCGGGCGCCGCGTCTCGTCGACGTGGGTGCGCGACCTGCTCGCCGCCGGCGACGTCGAGGGCGCGGCGCGCCTGCTGGGCCGCCCGCACGCGGTGCGCGGCGAGGTCGTCCACGGGCTCAAGCGCGGCCGCGAGCTGGGCTTCCCGACGGCCAACCTCGCCACGGATGCCGAGGGCTTCATCCCCGCCGACGGCGTCTACGCCGGCTGGCTGGTCGACGAAGGGGCCGTCGACGCGGCATCCCACGCCATCACCCGCTACCCGGCGGCGATCTCGGTGGGCACCAACCCGACCTTCGACGACGTCGCCACCCGCCAGGTCGAGGCGTACGTGCTCGACGAGACCACCCTCGACCTCTACGGCCGCAACGTGCAGGTGCAGTTCGTGAACCGCATCCGCGGGATGGTCGCCTTCGAGGGCATCGACGCGCTCATCGTGCAGATGGCCGACGACGTCGCACGCGTGCGCGCCGCGCTGGCCTGAGGTCGGCGCGGGGGAGTCGCCCTCGGTCGCCGGGCGGGCTGTCGCGGGGGAGTGGGCGCCGCCCGCGTGGGGCGGCGGCCCGGAGTCAGTACGAGGTGTCGTCGACGGCGCCGGTGGCCTGCTCGCCGGCGTCGATGCGGCGGGCCTCGCCGAGGATGACGGCGCTGCCGCTGGTGCCCAGGCGCGTGGCGCCGGCATCGAGCATCGCCAGCGCGTCGGCGTAGCTGCGCACGCCGCCGGAGGCCTTCACCTGCACGTCGGGTCCGACCGTGGCGCGCATGAGCGCGACGTGCGGGGCGGTGGCGCCGCCGCCGGCGAACCCGGTGGAGGTCTTCACGAACGCGGCGCCGCCGGCCTCGGTGAGCCGGCTGCCGCGGGCGATCTGCTCGTCGTCGAGCAGGGCGGTCTCGAGGATCACCTTGGTGATGTGCCCGTCGGCGGCATCGACCACGGCGCGGATGTCGTCCGTCACGAGGTCGTCCAGTCCCGAGCGCAGCCAGCCGATGTTGATGACCATGTCGAACTCGACGGCGCCGTCGGCCAGGGCCTGCCGCACCTCGGCGACCTTGCCGGCCGTGGAGGTGGTGCCGTGCGGGAAGCCGATGACGGTGCCCACGGCCACGCCCGTGCCGGCCAGACGCTCCACGGCGTAGGCGACATCGCTCGGGCGCACGCACACGCTGAAGGGGCGCCACTCGGCGGCGACGGCCAGTTCGGCGTCGACGTCGGAGCGGGTCAGCTCGGGCTTGAGGATCGCGTGGTCGAGGGTCGCGGCGAGCTCGCGCTCGGAGAGGGATGCCATGCTCCCAGGGTACGCCGACACGCCGATGCCGCGCCGTCGCCGCAAAAGAGGTAACGAAAAGGTAACGGGTGCTCTATGGTGGGCAACGACGATGATGTCGCACCCGAAGGACCCGACGATGCCCCACCCGAGGCGCGCCGATGGGCTGCCCGCACTGCTGCTGCTGTGCGCGCTCGCCGCGGCCACCATGCTGATCGCGACGCTCGGCGTCGCGCCCGCGCAGGTGAGCGCGCAGGCGCTGCTGGGCAGCCTGCGGCAACCGGGGGAGTCGGCCTTCATCGCGGGGCACCGCGGCGGGGCCGATGCGGCGCCCGAGAACACCCTGCCCGCCGTGCGCGCCGCCCTCGACGCCGGCTACGACTACGTCGAGGTCGACCTGCAGCTCACCGTCGACGGCCACGCCGTGCTGCATCACGACGCCACGGTCGACCGCACCACCGACGGGCACGGCCGTCTCGCCGAGCTCACGCTCGCCCAGGTGCGCGAGCTCGACGCGGGGTCGTCGTTCTCCGCCCGCTTCGCCGGCACCGGGGTGCCGACCGCCGAGGAGTTCCTCGACGTGCTCGCCGCCCATCACGGGCGGGCGATCCTCGATCTGAAGGGACGGTGGGATGCCGCCGCCGCCGGGCGCCTGGTCGAGGCGGTGGCCCAGCGGGATCTCGAAGACCAGGTGGTCGTCGCCAGCTTCGACGCGCGCACGCTCGCCGACATCGCCGCCCGGTCGACGGTGATCGCGCGCCTCGCGATCCTGCGCGCTCTGCCGCCCGATGTCGTGGAGGCCGCCCGTCAGGCGGGGGTGCGGGGCGTGGTCGTCGACCGCAAGGCGCTCCTGCGCGCACCCGAGCTCGTCGACCGGCTGCACGAGGCCGATCTGCGCGTGGTGGTCTACACCCTCAACAGCGACCGGCAGTGGGACGCCGTCACCGAACTCGGCGTCGACGGCATCGTCACCGACGACCCCCAGACCCTCGAGCGCTGGCAGCGCGCCTCCGCCGACGGCTGACCGCGGGGTTCGGGGGTTCTCGGCACCGCGTTCGGAGAGCAGCACCGGACTCGGAGGATTCGGGCCGGATGCTCCGATGTGAGCGCCGATCTCCGAACGGCGTGCGCGGCAGGCAGCGCCGAACCGCCGGATGCCGGCCCGCACAGCGCCCGGACAAGCCGCATCCAGATCTGGTGGGAATACCCCCTGGGGGTATTATGGTTGTGATCGGAGACCAACGAGGAGGACCCATGACCACGCAGAGCTATGACGTCACCGGGATGACCTGCGGCCACTGCGCCGCGGCGGTGACCACCGAGGTGCGCGCCGTCAGCGGCGTCACCGATGTCGCCGTCGACGTCGCGAGCGGCACCGTCACCGTGACCGCCGCCGACGCCCTCGACGACGCGGCGATCGCCGCCGCCGTCGACGAGGCCGGCTACACCCTGACGGGCCGGCAGACGCGATGACCACCCCGACGGATGACGTCGTCCTCGACATCGCGGGGATGACCTGCGCCAGCTGTGTGGCGCGCGTCGAGCGCTCGCTCGGCAAAGTCGAGGGTGCGACGGCATCCGTCAATCTCGCCACCGAGTCGGCGCGCGTCGCCGTGACCGGTGCGGTCGACCCCGCCCAGCTCGTCGCGGCCGTGCGGGCCGTCGGCTACGACGCGACCGTGCGCGCGGTGGGCGGTGCGGGCTCTGCCCGGGCGGCGACCACCGCGACGGCGCCGGAACACCACACCGACGACCACGCCGGCGGCCACTCCACTGACGACCACCACGACGACCACGCCGCCGGCGGCCACGTGCACGACGTCGACGACCGCCCCGGCGGCACGACGCTGCGCACCCGGCTGATCGTCAGCGCCGTGCTGGCGCTGCCGGTGGTCGTGCTCGGCATGGTTCCCCCGTGGCAGTTCCCCGGCTGGCAGTGGGTCAGTCTCGTGCTCGCCACGCCCGTGGTGCTGTGGGGCGGGTGGCCGTTCCACCGCGCGACCCTCGCCAATGCGCGCCACGGCGCCATGACGATGGACACCCTCATCACCCTCGGCACGATGGCGGCCTACCTGTGGAGCGTGTGGGCGCTGTTGTTCGGCTCGGCCGGCATGATCGGCATGACGCACGAGGTGATGCTGTTCTCGCCGCCGGATGACGCGACGTCGCTCATCTACTTCGAGGTGGCGGCCGCGGTGACCGTGTTCCTGCTGCTGGGCAGGTTCATCGAGCAGCGGTCCAAGCGGCGCGCGGGCGCTGCGCTGCGGGCACTGATGGACCTCGCGGCCAAAGACGTCGAACTCGAGGACGGCCGGCGCGTCCCCGTCGACGAACTGCAGGTCGGCGACGTGTTCCTCGTGCGACCGGGGGAGAAGATCGCCACCGACGGCGTCGTGCGCAGCGGCCGCGCGTCGATCGACGAGAGCATGATGACCGGCGAATCCGCTCCCGTCGAAGCCGGCGAGGGCGCGAAGATCACCGGCGGCACCATCGCCGTCGACGGTCGCCTAGTCGTGGTCGCCACCTCTGTCGGCTCCGACACCCGCCTCGCGCACCTGGCGCGCCTCGTCGAAGACGCGCAGACCGGCAAGAGCCGCGTGCAGCGCCTCGCCGACCGCATCTCGGCGGTGTTCGTCCCCGTTGTGATCGCCCTGGCCGTGCTCACCCTCGTCGCCTGGGTCGTCGCGGGCCAGCCCGTCGCGGCCGGCTTCACCGCCGCGGTGGCCGTGCTGATCATCGCCTGCCCGTGCGCACTGGGCCTGGCCACACCCATCGCGATCCTCGTCGGCACCGGCCGCGGCGCGCAGCTGGGCGTGCTCATCACCGGACCCGAGGCGCTCGAGGGCGCCGAGCGCATCGACACCATCGTGCTCGACAAGACCGGCACCCTCACCGAGGGCCGCATGAGCGTGGCCGCGACGACGGTGATCGCCGGGGCGGATGCCGGGGCGCCGGCAGCGACGCCCACCGCGGATGCCGTGGGCACCGCGGCGGACGCGCGGGGGGCCGCGCGCCTCGTCGCGGCCCTGGAGCGGGCCTCCGAGCATCCGATCGCCCGGGCGCTGGCCGCGCTGTCGGACGACGCCGTCGAGGTGACCGACTTCGCCGGTCTCGCCGGCCGCGGTGTGACCGGCACCGTCGCCGGGCACGCGGTGTTCGCGGGACGGCCCGCCTTCGCCGAGGAGCACCTGGGTCACGCGCTGCCCGCGGCTGCCCGCAGCGCCGTCGACGACGCCGCCGGCCTCGGCGCGACCGCCGTGGTGGCCGGGTGGGACGGCGCCGTGCGCGTGGTCTACGCCGTCGCCGACACCGTCCGTGCCGACAGTGCCGCCACGGTGGCGCGGCTGCGGGCACGCGGTCTGCAGGTCGTGCTGCTCACCGGCGACAACGAGGGCGCGGCCCGCGCCGCCGCAAGCCAGGTCGGCATCGACGAGGTCGTCTCCGGCGTGCTGCCGGAGCAGAAGGTCGCCGAGATCGAACGGATGCAGGCGGCCGGGCGCACCGTGGCGATGGTGGGCGACGGCGTCAACGACGCCGCGGCGCTGGCCACCGCCGACCTCGGCATCGCCATGGGCGGCGGCACCGACGCGGCCATGCACGCCGGCGACATCACCCTCGCCGGGCAGGGGCTCGCCCCCGTCGTGACCGCGCTGCACCTCAGCCACCGCACCATGCGCGTCATCCGCGGGAACCTCTTCTGGGGCTTCGCCTACAACGTGGCCGCGCTGCCGCTGGCGGCCTTCGGACTGCTCAATCCGATGATCGCGGGCGCCGCCATGGCGTTCTCGAGCGTGTTCGTGGTGCTCAACAGCCTGCGCCTGCGGGCCGTGCAGCCCGTGACGCGCTAGACTGCACGCGGGGTTTGCTCCCCGTCGTCGCCGCAGCTCGCCGAAGCGAGTACCCGCAGCCGCCGGATCGAGCCCCGCGCATTCCCCGCGGCGCACGCCGCGACTCCGACCGGCCGGTCCTGCGACCGGCATCCGCCGGCTCGTACCGGCATTCACGCTCAGGAGGAGCATGCCGACCACGGCATCCACCGCCTCGCAGACGGCGTCCCGCCGTCGCCGAGGCTCTTCGGCCCGCCGCGACGACGACGCGCCGCTCATCCCGATCCTCGCGCGCAAGGTGCGCGAGGTCGAGGCCAAGGCGCAGCGCGGCAAGCTCGGGCCCACCAACCGCGTCAAGTTCCAGGTGATCGCCTTCCTGGTGCGAGAAGAGCGCGCCCGGGTCAAGTCCGACGCCGAGATCGCCGAGGGCGCCCGCGCCGAGCTGCTCAAGCGGCTCGACGGGGTGGCGACCATCCTCGCCAAGACCGCCGCTCGCGACACGTCGCTCATCCAGCTGCTCGAAGTCGACCAGGCCACCTCGCCGGTCGCCCGCCGCATGCGCCGCGACTGGCTGCTCGAGTCGGGTGCCGAGCTGCCCGAAGACGAGCTGATCATCACCGACGTCGCGCCGGTGCGCACCACCGTGGTGCCCGCGGCGCTGGCGGAGCGTCAGGTGACGCCGCCGCAGATCGACGCCCGCCGCGAGTCGAACCCGTTCCTCGCGCCCGACCTGTCCTTCCGCGCGCCGGAGTCGACGCCTCGCCGTCGGCTGGACGGCTGGGAGCTGATGGGCCCCCTGTACAAGGCGTTCGAGACCGGCGCCGGCGGCGCATCCGCGTCGATGGAGCTTCCCGAGGTCCCCGAGTTCGACCGCCTCTCGCCCAAGGGGCTCGAGGTCATGCCGCACCAGTCCCGCTTCCTCGAGGCGGTGCGCGCCGGGCACCGGTCGTTCCTCCTGGCCGACGAGCCGGGCCTGGGCAAGACCGCGCAGTCGGTGCTCGCGGCATCCCTCGCCGACGCGTACCCGCTGCTGGCGGTCGTCCCCAACGTCGTCAAGATGAACTGGGCGCGCGAGGTCGAGCGGTGGACGCCGCAGCGCCGCGCCACCGTCATCCACGGTGACGGCGCGGCCGTCGACGCGTTCGCCGACGTCTTCATCGTCAACTACGAGGTGCTCGACCGGCACCTGTCGTGGCTGGGCTCGCTCGGGCTCAAGGGCATGGTCGTCGACGAGGCGCACTTCATCAAGAACCTCACCTCGCAGCGCTCGCAGAACGTGCTGGCACTGGCCGGCCGCATCCGCGAGCAGGTGCGCGACCCGCTCATGCTCGCCCTCACCGGCACGCCGCTGATCAACGACGTCGAGGACTTCGACGCGATCTGGCGCTTCCTCGGCTGGACCAACGGCGAGAAGCCGGGCCCCGAGCTCATGGAGAAGCTGGATGCCACGGGCCTGACCCCCGCCGACAAGGCGTTCTACCCGCAGGCGCGCGAGGCCGTCATCTCGATGGGCATCGTGCGGCGCAAGAAGAAGGACGTCGCCGCCGACCTTCCCGACAAGCTCATCGCCGACCTCCCCGTCGAGCTCGACGACGACTTCGGTCGGTCGATCCGCGCCGCTGAGCAGGAGCTCGGTCAGCGCCTGGCCGCCAAGTACCGTCGCATCATCGAGGCCCGCGGCGACCGTGTCGTGCCGGGCGAGATCGACGACGACATCGCACGCCTGGTCGCCCACGGCGAGCTCGAGGATGCGAAGTCGGCCGGCGCCGGTGGCGACAACGTCTTCACGATGGTCCGCAAGATCGGTCAGGCCAAGGCTCTGCTCGCGGCGGACTACGCCGTGCAGCTGCAGCGCTCGGTGGGCAAGGTCGTCTTCTTCGCCAAGCACATCGACGTCATGGACGCCGCCGAGGCGCACTTCGCCGCGGCGGGGCTGCGCACGATCTCGATCCGCGGCGACCAGACCACGCCGGTGCGCCAGCAGGGCATCGACGCGTTCAACAACGATCCGGATGTCGCCATCGCGGTGTGCTCGCTGACCGCGGCGGGGGTGGGCCTCAACATGCAGGCAGCCTCCAACGTCGTGCTCGCCGAGCTGTCGTGGACCGCGGCCGAGCAGACCCAGGCGATCGACCGTGTGCACCGCATCGGTCAGGACGAGCCGGTCACCGCGTGGCGGATCATCGCCGCGCACACGCTCGACACGAAGATCGCCGAGCTGATCGACGCCAAGCAGGGCCTGGCCCAGCGCGCGCTCGACGGCATCGCCGTCGACCCGTCGTCGAGCGACTCGGTGCAGATGTCGGCGCTGCTGCATCTTCTGCGCGAAGCACTCGGGGTCCACTGACCCCCACGACGGCGTCGCCCCAGGGCGGCGCCGTCGTTTGTGACGGCCGCGTCGGTGGCAGGGCGTCGCCAGCGGCGATAGTGTCGATTTCGGCAACGTCGCCGGAAGCTACTCACGATCACAAAGGATCCCCACATGAAGATCGGCATCCTCACCAGCGGCGGCGACTGCCCCGGTCTGAACGCCGTCATCCGCGGTGTCGTGCTCAAGGGCACCACCAACTACAACATCGAGTTCGTCGGCATCCGCGACGGCTGGCGCGGTGTGGTCGAGGGCGACTTCTTCCCGCTGACCCGCCACGAGGTCAAGGGCCTGTCGAAGGTCGGCGGCACGATCCTCGGCACGAGCCGCACCAACCCCTACGAGGGTCCCCGCGGCGGCGCCGAGAACGTGAAGGCGACCCTGTACGGCCACCACATCGACGGCATCATCGCCATCGGCGGCGAGGGCACCCTGGCCGCGGCCAACCGCCTCTACAACGACGGCATCAACGTCATGGGCGTGCCGAAGACCATCGACAACGACCTGCGCGCCACCGACTACTCGTTCGGCTTCGACACCGCGGTCAACATCGCCACCGAGGCCATGGACCGCCTGCGCACCACCGGCGACTCGCACCAGCGCTGCATGGTCGCCGAGGTCATGGGCCGCCACGTCGGCTGGATCGCCCTGCACTCCGGCATCGCCGCGGGCGCCCACGTCATCTGCATCCCCGAGGTGCCGATGTCGCTCGAGGAGATCACCGCGCAGGTGCAGAAGGCTCACGACCGCGGCCGCGCGCCGCTGGTCGTCGTCTCGGAGGGCTTCACCCTGCAGGGCATGGACGAGGCCTACAGCGACAAGGGCCTCGACGCGTTCAACCGCCCGCGCCTGGGCGGCATCAGCGAGGTGCTCGCGCCCGAGATCGAGCGCATCACCGGCATCGAGACCCGCGCCACCGTGCTCGGCCACATCCAGCGCGGCGGCTCGCCGTCGGCGTTCGACCGGGTGCTCGCCACCCGCCTCGGCCTCCACGCAGCCGACGCCGTCGCCGAAGGCGCCTGGGGTCAGATGGTCTCGATGAAGGGCACCGACATCGTGCGCGTGCCGTTCGAGGAGGCCCTCGGCGAGCTGCACACCGTGCCCCACTACCGCTACGAGGAAGCCGCCGCCCTCTTCGGCTGAACCGGCTGCCTGTACGCCTGAAGCGCCCGCGGGAGACCGCGGGCGCTTCGTCGTTGCGGGGGCGGGTGTGTGGGGGCTTTTGCGTGCGGGGCGTCCGTTTGTGGGACGTGCTCGTGGGGCGGGGCCCGTCATCTGCGGATGCTGGGCGGTTGAGGATCCGTTTGTGGGACGTGCTTGTGGGGTGGGTCCCGTGACCTGCGGATGCTGGGCGGTTGAGCATCCGTTTGTGGGACACGCTTGTGGGGTGGGTCCCGTGATCTGCGGATGCTGGGCGGAAGAGCATCCGTTTGTGGGACGTGCTTGTGGGGCGGGTCCCGTGAACTGCGGATGCCGGGCGTCAAAGCATCCGTTCGCGGGACACGCTTGTGGGGTGGGTCCCGTGATCTGCGGATGATGGGCGGTTGAGCATCCGTTTGTGGGACGTGCTCGTGTGGTGGGTCCCCTGAACTGCGGATGCCGGGCGCGGAAGCATCCGTTTGTGGGACGTACTCGGGGCTGCGTCCCGCAGAAGGATGGTGATGGCGCCCGAGGTGGTCGTTCACGGGACACGGAGACGTAACGCGTCCCACGTTCCGTGGGTCGTGGGCTCTCGAGCATCCGTCGCGGGACATCTCGGCGGGGCGCGTCCGGCAGACGGCGTGTGCGGGAGCGCGGCGCGTGCCGCGATGCGTGGGTGAGTGGCGTCAGCGGCGGCCCGGACGCCAGCCGCGTCCGAGGAGCGCGGTGGTCACCTTGTCGAGCGCGATGTTCGGATCGGGGTGGAGGTGGTGGCTGAGGATCCGCACGTGCACCCAGCCTTGCGCGCGGATCTCGTCCCAGCGGTCGGCATCGCGCGCGAACTGCGCGTCGTTGAAGGCGTGCGTGCGTCCATCGTGCTCGACCGCGACGCGGTAGGCCGGGAAGGCGAGGTCCATCCGCGCGACGAAACGCCCCTCGCGGGTGTGAAGCACCTGATTCAGCTGCGGCTCGGGAAGCCCCGCGCGCACCAGCAGCAGGCGGAGCCGCGTCTCCTCCGCGGTCTCGGCCCCGACGCGCACCTGGTCGAGGGCGTGGGTGAGGGTCCCCCCGGCGACGTCGCCCATGAGGGCGACCTCGGCGCGCAGCTCGTCCAGTGTCGTCAGCGCGTTGCGCGGCAGCACCAGATGGTCCGCCGCGGCGATGAGGTCGTCGAGGTGCCAGGTCGCCCCCACCTGGCGCCAGGCGCGTGCGGGATGCTCGACGGCGGCGCCGGCGGCCATCCAGCCGGGGTGCGCACGCGCACTCAGCCGGTGACCGATCATGCCGGCGCGACGCGGCTGACCCGATGGGCGGTGCGCTGCGACGTGGAGCGGACCATCCGTCTCGAGGCCATACGGGAGCGGCACTCCGAGGAGGGCGAGCGCCGTCTCGTGGCTGAAGAACTGCGACGGCTTCAGCACCGGGGCCACCTGTTGCGCGTGAGCGACGAGCTCGTCACGCTGTCGTCGTGACCGCTGGCTCGGGGACTCATCGGCGGGGACCGGCGGCGGATCCCGGCGCACGACCCGGCCGCCGTGGGCCGGCGAGTCGAGGTCGCGGCCCCGCAATCGTGACGTCGTCACCCCGAGCGCCTGGGCCTCACGCACCGAGAACGCGCGATCGACGAGAGCTGTGGGCAGGGGCTGCAGTCGGGTCATCGCCCCAGTGCACCGCGTGCCGGCGCCGCGATGTCGGCCCCGACCCTGATCTGTGGATGCCGCGGCCGAAGACGCGTCTGTGGAGGAAGCTGCGAGGGCGTGGTTTCGCGCTCGCATCCTGTGGGCCGCGCCCGGCGCCTGCGTCCCGCTAAGTGGGGGTGGGTGGGCGGATGCCGCCGGTTGCGGGACCCGCACCTTTCGGGACCTGCCGGTTGCGGGACCCGCTGAGTTGTCGTGTCCCAGGATCTGCGGGTGCGGGGCGGTTACACCCGCAGGTCGCGGGACCTGAGCGGCATCCGTGTCCCAGGATCTGCGGGTGCGGGGCGGTTACACCCGCAGGTCGCGGGACCTGAGCGGCATCCGCGTCCCTTGATCTGCGGGGGTGGGCGCGCGCACCCGCGGATTGCGGGACGCGCTCGGCATCCGTGTTCCGCATTCTGCGGGGACGCCCGCACCCCCAACCAGTTGCGGGACGAGCGCAGCATCCATGTCCCGAAAAGTGCTGCAGAGGTCTCCCGCACTCGCACTCTCCGGGACGCACCCGTATCCCGGGTCCCGCAACCCGCGGCCTACGGCCGGCGCACCCGCATTTTGCGGGACGTGCGCAGCACCCGTGTCCCGGATAGTGCGGCCTACGGCCCGCGCACCCGCATTCTGCGGGACGCGCGCTAACCCGTGTCCCGGATAATGCGGCCTACGGCCGGCGCACCCGCATTCTTCGGGACGTGCGCATCACCCGTGTCCCGCATTCTGCGCCCACGGCCGGGGCACCCACATTTTGCAGGACGCGCTCAGCACCCGCGCGCCCGCGCCCCGCACCCCCGCCGCACCCCCGACCTACGCCTCCGCGAGGCCGAGCACGTCGAGCAGCCAGGCGAGCTCGTAGGCGCGCTGGTGCCAGGAGTTGTAACGTCCAGAGACGCCGCCGTGGCCGGCGACCATCTCGCACTTGAGCAGGGCGTCGACCCCGGCCTCGCGCAGGCGCGCGACCCACTTCGCCGGCTCGACGTAGTAGACGCGGGTGTCGTTGAGCGAGGTGGTGGCGAGGATGCGGGGGTAGCGCACGCCGTCGCGCACGTTCTCGTAGGGGCTGTACGACTTCATGTAGGCGTAGACCTCGGCGTCGTGCAGGGGGTCGCCCCATTCGTCCCATTCGATGACGGTGAGCGGCAGCGACGGGTCGAGGATCGTGGTGAGCGCGTCGACGAACGGCACGTCGGCCAGCACGCCGGCGAACAGCTCGGGGGCGAGGTTGGCGACGGCGCCCATCAGCAGGCCGCCGGCCGAGCCGCCCTCGGCGACCATGCGGTCGGGGGTGGTGATCCCGGTCGACACGAGGTGCTCGGCGCACGCGACGAAGTCGGTGAAGGTGTTGCGCTTGTGCCGCAGCTTGCCGTCTTCGTACCACTGGCGGCCCATCTCTCCGCCGCCGCGCACGTGGGCGATCGCGAACACGACGCCACGGTCGAGCATCGACAGCCGCGCCACCGAGAAGCCCGGCTCGATCGAGTGTTCGTACGATCCGTAGCCGTACAGGTGCACCGGCCGGGGCCCGTCGCCCGGGTCGCCGAACGAGCGCTTCCACACCAGCGAGATCGGCACCTGCACGCCGTCGGATGCCGTGGCCCACACCCGCTCCTGGCCATACTCCTGCGCGGAGTAGCCGCCGAGCACCGGCTGCTGCTTGCGCAGCAGCAGTTCGCCGGTGGCCACGACGTAGTCGTAGACGGTTCCGGGGGTGATGAACGAGCCGTAGCCGATGCGCAGCAGCGGCGGGGCCCACTCCGGGTTGCCGCCCGGTCCGGCCGCGTACAGCGGCTCGTCGAAGGCGAGCTCGGCGACGGTGCCGGTGGCGTAGTCCAGCATCCCCATGCGCGCGAGGCCCTCGCGGCGGTACGAGACGACGCCCCAGTCGCGGAAGGCCGAGACGTCGAGCAGCCGGGTGCCGGGGGTGTGGGGGAGCACCACGCGGCGCTCGCCCTGCGGGTCGGATGCCGGGACGGCGACGAGCTCGAAGTCGAGGGCGCCGTCGTTGTGGAGGATGTAGAGCACGTCGGCGCCGTCGACGACGGCGTGGGTGGCGGAGTACTCCACGCCTTCGACGCGCGGCCAGATCGAGCGGGGCTCGCGGCGCAGGTCGTCGGCGGGCACGAGGAACTCCTCGGTGGTGATCGACGATCCCACCTCGATCACCAGGTACTGGTCGCTGCGGGTGAACCCGGCGCCCACCCAGTAGCGCTCGTCGGGCTCGTGGAAGAGCTTCGCGTCGGCATCCGCGTCGGTGCCCACCTCGTGCAGCCACACGGTGTCGGGGCGCCAGGCGTCGTCGACGGTCGTGTAGACGACATGCCGGCCGTCGGGCGAGAACGACGCCCCCGCCGAGGTGCCGGTGACGACGTCGGTGAGGTCCTCGCCGCGGGCGAGGTCGCGGATGCGCAGGGTGTAGCGCTCGTCGCCCTCGGTGTCGACGCCGTAGAGCAGCCGTGTGCCGTCGGTGGAGACGTCGAAGCTGCCCAGCGAGAAGAACTCGTGGCCCTCGGCCTCGACATTGCCGTCGAGCAGCACCTCTTCGCCGGGCACCTCGGTGTCGGGGGAGAGCTCGGGCGGCGTCCAGTCGTCGGGGCCCGCCAGCGGCGCACGACAGTGGATGCCGTACTGCTTGCCGGCCACGGTGCGGCCGTAGTACCACCAGCCGCCGCGACGGGCGGGCACCGACAGGTCGGTCTCGAGCGTGCGGCCCTTGATCTCCTCGAAGATGCGCTCCCGCAGCCCCGACAGGTGGGCGGTGCGGGCGTCGGTGTAGGCGTTCTCGGCCTCGAGGTGCGCGATGACTTCGGGATCCTCCTTGGCGCGCAGCCACTCGTACGGGTCGTTCACCTCGTCACCGTGGTGGGTGCGGACGGTCGGACGGGCTGCGGCGACGGGGGCCGCGGTCGGTGCGCTGGTCACCGCTCCAGCCTAGGCATCACCCGCCCCGCCCGGGCCCGCCGCCACCGCCGGGACAATAGTTCCGGACGACCGGGGTCACGCGGGGGCGCGCGATATGCGAGGATTCTTTCGGTCCGGTTGCCGGACGCTGAACCCACGGTGAACTCTTCGTTCGCACCGCCGATCGTCTCGGCATCCTCTCTCACCCGTCTCAAGGAAAGCGAACGGTGGAAACAGCAGTCCTCCTCGTCGTGCTCGTGATCGGCCTCGCGCTGTTCTTCGATTTCACCAACGGATTCCACGACACCGCCAACGCGATGGCGACCCCGATCGCCACCGGTGCGCTCAAGCCGAAGGTCGCCGTGCTGCTCGCGGCGGGTCTGAATCTCGTCGGCGCGTTCCTGTCGACGGAGGTCTCGAAGACGATCTCGCACGGGATCATCAAGGAAGACGGCATCGATGCCGCCACCTTCCTGCCGATCATCTTCGCGGGCCTGATCGGCGCGATCACCTGGAACATGCTCACCTGGCTGCTCGGTCTGCCCTCGAGCTCGTCGCACGCCCTGTTCGGCGGCCTGATCGGCGCGACCCTGGTCGGCGCGAGCGCCGCGGCGATCGACTTCGGCGTGGTGCTGAGCAAGGTCGTGCTGCCGGCGCTCATCGCCCCCGTCACGGCGGGGCTCATCGCCTTCGCCGTCACGCGCCTGGCCTATGCGATCACGCGCCGCTACGACAGCAAGCCCGACGGTCGCGACGGGTTCCGCTGGGGGCAGATCTTCACCTCGAGCCTCGTCGCCCTCGCCCACGGCACCAACGACGCCCAGAAGACGATGGGTGTCATCACCCTCGCCCTCATCACCGCGGGGCTGCAGGACGGCGACCACACCGAGCCGCAGACGTGGGTCATCTTCTCGTGCGCGTTCGCGATCGCCCTGGGCACCTACATGGGCGGCTGGCGCATCATCCGCACCCTCGGCAAGGGCCTCACCGACGTCAAGCCGGCGCAGGGTTTCTCGGCCGAGAGCTCCACGGCCGCCACCATCCTCGCCTCGTCGGCGCTGGGCTTCGCCCTGTCGACGACCCAGGTCGCCTCCGGCTCGGTCATCGGCTCGGGCCTCGGCCGCCGCGGCTCGCACGTGCGGTGGCGCACCGTCGGACGCATCGCCGTCGGCTGGGTCCTCACCCTCCCCGCCTCGGGCCTGGTGGGCGCCTTCGCCGCGCTGCTGGTGGTCTGGTTCGGGCCGGCGGGCGTGGCCATCGACGCGGTGCTGGCCGTCGCGATCATCGTCGGCCTCTTCCTGCGCTCGCGCCGCGACGCGGTGCACGCCGACAACGCCATGAGCGAGGTGGCCGACTCGGGCCTGGCCGTCAAGGTCAAGCGCAACCCGCCGCCCACGCGCCGCCAGCGCCGGCTCGAAGACGCCAAGACCGGCACCGATGCCGACGACGCGGGGGAGGGCAAGCGATGAACGTCGTGATCGACTGGTTCGCCTTCCTGCAGGTGTTCGCCGCCGCCCTCACCGCCGCCGTGCTGGTGGTCGGCTTCTACGCGATCGGCCTGCGGATGCTGGTGCGCGCGGGCCGCGTGCCGGTGGTGGCCCCCGCCGAGTTCACCGATGCGATCGCGGTGATCACCGAGAAGCAGCGACGCCGCGCCGAGAAGGCCGCCGCCAAGGCCGCCCGCAAGAGCCCGCTCACGGTGGGTCAGAAGCGCCTCGCGCTCGTGGCCGCCTACGCGTCGTTCGCGCTGTGTGCGCTCGCGGTGCTGGGCGGACTGCTGCTCATCGTCTTCGGCCACTGACCGCACACCGCCGGAACCCCACTGACGGGACCCCGTCTTAGGCTGGGCGCATGGTCGACCAGCTTCCCGGCACCCCCGTCACGCCGCGGCACGCCCCATTCGGGCGCTCCGCCCCCGCCGCGCGCACCCTCGTGCACCTCAGCGACACGCACCTGGTCGGCGCGGGGCTGCTGGGCGGGCGCTTCGACGCGACGGCGAACCTCGAGGCCACCCTCGAGGCGATCGTGCGCACCGGCATCCGCCCCGACGCGATCGTGATCACCGGAGACCTCACCGACCTCGGCGAACCGGCCGCCTACCGGGCCCTGCGCGAGATCGTCGAGCCGGTCGCGGCGCGCCTGGACGCTCCGGTGGTCTGGGTGGCCGGCAACCACGACGAGCGGCCGGCGCTGCGGGCGGGCCTGCTCGCCTCCGATCCCCCTGCCGCCGATCCCACCACCACGGAGGCCAACACCACGGAGCCCGCCGCCGATCCCGAGGCGCCCGTCACCGGCGTGTGGGACCTCGGCGGTCTGCGTCTCATCGCGCTGGATTCCACCGTGCCCGGGTGGCATCACGGCGACATCGACCCCGCCCAGCGGGAGTGGCTGCGTGCCGAGCTGTCGCAGCCGGCGCCGCTGGGCACCCTGCTGGCCCTCCACCACCCGCCGCTGCCCAGCCACATCCCGCTGTTCGACATCCTCGAGCTGCGCCACCAGGACGAGCTGGCCGCGATCGTGCGCGGCAGCGATGTGCGCGGCATCCTGGCCGGGCACCTGCACTACTCGACCAGCGGCACCTTCGCCGGGGTGCCGGTGAGTGTGGCCGCCGCCACCTGCTACACGATGAACCTGCAGCGCCCCGCGGTGGAGGTCAACGGCATGGATGCCGGGCAGTCGTTCCACCTCGTGCACGTCTACGACGACACCATCACCCACTCCGTGGTCCCGGTGGTCGCCGCAGAGACCGGCGACTACTTCTCCGACGCCTGGGTGGCCGAGATGGCGGCACTGTCGCCGGAGGAGCGCCTGGAGGCTTTCTCGCGCAAGCGCTGAGGCGGGCTTGACTGAGAGCGCACTCGCAGTCTTACCGTGAAGACATGACCGTCCTCACGGAGAGCCTCACCATCGCCGAAGCGGCGGCGGCGACCGGACTCTCGGCCCACACCCTGCGCTATTACGAGCGCACCGGCCTCATGCTGGTGCCCGTCGACCGCGCGCCCTCGTCGCACCGCCGCTACACCGACGCCGACCTCACGTGGCTGCGGTTCCTCACCCGGCTGCGCTCGACCGGCATGCCCATCGCCGTCGTTCGGCGCTACACCGAGCTCGTGCGGCAGGGCGAGCACACGGTGGCCCAGCGGCGCGAGCTGCTGACGGCGCACCGCGACATGGTGCGCGCCCAACTCGACGAGGTCGCCGCCAGCCTCGCCGCCATCGACCACAAGATCACGCTGTACGACAAGGAGATCGCATCCTCATGACCACCTCCCTCCCCACCACCCCCCTGGGCGCCGCTGGCCCCGTCGTCGGCCGCATCGGCCTCGGCCTCATGGGCATCAGCGCGTTCTACACCGGCGCCGGCCAAGACGACGCGGGCGGGGCCCGCACGATCCTCGGCGCCCTCGACCGCGGCGTGACGCTGCTGGACACCGCCGAGATCTACGGCCCCTACGCCAACGAGGAGCTGCTCGGCCGCACGCTCGCCGAGAGCGGACGTCGCGACGAGGTCGTCATCGCGACGAAGTTCGGCACCATCCGCCACACCGGCGACGGCGGTCGCGGCCTCGACGGCAGCCCCGCCAACCTGCGCCTGTCGGTCGAAGGGTCGCTGCGCCGGCTGCAGACCGACCGCGTCGACCTGTACTACCAGCACCGGATGGACCCGGGCGTGCCGATCGAAGAGACCGTCGGGGCGCTGGCCGACCTCGTCGCCGAGGGGAAGATCGGCGGCTACGGGCTGTCGGAGGCCGCCGTCGACACCATCCGCCGCGCCCACGCCGTGCACCCGGTCACGGCGGTGCAGACCGAGTACTCGCTGTGGTCGCGTGAGCCCGAGGCCGAGCTCCTGCCGGCGCTGCGCGAACTCGGCATCGGCTTCGTGCCCTACTCGCCGCTCGGCCGCGGGTTCCTCACCGGCGCGATCCGCTCGGTCGACGCGCTCGCCGCCGACGACTTCCGGCGCGACAACCCGCGGTTCGCGGGCGAGGCGCTCGATGCCAACCTGCGCATCGTCGAAGTGATCGAGCAGGTCGCCGCCGCAGCCGAGGCCACCCCCGCGCAGGTGGCCCTGGCGTGGCTGCTCGCGCAGGGGGAGGACATCGTCCCCATCCCCGGCACGCGCCGCCTCGATCGTCTCGACGAGAACATCGCCGCCGCCGGGATCACGCTGACCCCGCAGCAGCTGGCGCAGCTGGATGCCGTCGCCCCGGCCGTCGGCGACCGCTACGCCGATATGACGCCGCTCAACCGCTGACGCCGTCCCGCCGCTGACGGCCTTCCGCCGCACGCGGTGGTCGCCGTCACGGCGGAATCGGGGGCGCCGACCGTACACCACGTCCGGTCGGCGCCCCCGTCATCGCGATTAGGCTGGTCTCACCCCTTCACGATGATGTGACGACCCACGAGGACAGACACATGGCACTGGACGCCCGTACGCGCACCGAGACCGATTCCCTGGGATCCCTCGAGATCCCCGCCGACGCCTACTGGGGCATCCACACCGCCCGGGCGCTGGAGAACTTCCCGGTCTCGCAGCGGCCCATCTCGGTCTACGCCGACCTCGTGAACGGCCTCGCGATGGTCAAGCAGGCCTCGGCCCGCGCGAACCGTGAGATCGGCGTGCTCGATCCGGTGCGCGCCGACCTCATCGACCGCGCGTCGCAGCGCGTCATCGACGGCGAGTTCCACGATCAGTTCGTCGTGGGGGTGATCCAGGGCGGTGCCGGCACCTCGACCAACATGAACGCGAACGAGGTGATCACCAACATCGCCCTCGAACTGGCCGGTCGCGAGAAGGGCGACTACGCCTACCTCTCGCCCATCGACCACACCAACCGCAGCCAGTCCACCAACGACGTGTACCCGACGGCGGTGAAGGTGGGGCTCAGTCTCGACCTCAAGACCCTGCTCGACGAACTCGACCTGCTGCGCCGCTCCTTCCTGGCCAAGGCCGCCGAGTTCCACGACGTGCTCAAGATCGGGCGCACCCAGCTGCAGGATGCCGTGCCGATGACGCTCGGGCAGGAGTTCCACGGGTTCGCCACCACCCTCGGCTACGACCACCAGCGCCTCAACGAGAACGCCTACCTGCTCTACGAGATCAACATGGGTGCCACCGCGATCGGCACTGGCATCACAACGCACCAGGACTACGCGCCCGCCGTCGTGCGGCACCTGCGCGAGATCACCGGGCTCGACCTGGTCACCGCCGACGACCTCGTCGAGGCCACCAGCGACACCGGCTCGTTCATGTCGTTCTCGTCGTCGCTCAAGCGCAACGCCATCAAGCTCTCGAAGATCTGCAACGACCTGCGTCTGCTCTCGTCGGGCCCGCAGGCCGGACTCGGGGAGATCAACCTCCCCGCGCGCCAGGCGGGGTCGTCGATCATGCCCGGCAAGGTCAACCCCGTCATCCCCGAGGTCGTCAACCAGGTCGCCTTCGCCGTCGCCGGCGCCGACCTGACGGTGACGATGGCCGTCGAGGCCGGTCAGCTGCAGCTGAACGCGTTCGAGCCGGTCATCGCGCACTCGATCTTCCAGTCGATCACCTGGATGCGACGGGGCATGCGCACGCTGCGGGTGAACTGCGTCGACGGCATCACCGCCAACAGGGAGCGCCTGGGCGCGATGGTGGGCTCGTCGGTGGGCGTGGTCACCGCCCTGACGCCCTTCATCGGCTACGCCGCGGCCGCGGCGCTGGCCAAGACCGCTCTGCTCACCCACCGCAACGTCGGCGATCTCGTGGTGGAGGCGGGCCTCATGAGCCGCGACGAGGTCGACAAGCAGCTCTCCCCGGCGCGGCTGTCGGGGCTGCAGGCGGTGACCAAGGCGATCCCGATCATCCAGCCCGCCGAGAATCTCGTGGAGAACTGACCGGGGAGCGCAACCCCTTGGCGGTCATCCGAGGCGTCCACTACCGTGAGTCTGCCGGCGTCCTGCCGGCCGTCATCCCCAGGAGGCCCACATGAGCGACCCCCAGAACCCCGCCGAGCCGGTCAAGCCCGCCTCGTCGCCCACCCCGCCCGAGAGCGCGCCCGCCTACACGCCGCCCGCGGCCGAGACCGAGCCGCCCGCGTACACGCCGCCCGCGCCCGAGAGCGCGCCCGCCTACACGCCGCCCGCGGCCGAGTCCGCCGCGCCGTCGGCGCCCGCCTACTCGGCGCCCGCCTACAGCGCCCCGCCGGCACCCGCCTACGCCGCCGGACCCGGTGCGCCGGTCCCCGGCAAGACGATGGGCATCGTCGCACTCGTGCTGGCGATCGTGCCGGTCGGCCTGCAGCTGGT
Organism: Microbacterium festucae; assembly: GCF_025421715.1. Taxonomy (GTDB): domain Bacteria; phylum Actinomycetota; class Actinomycetes; order Actinomycetales; family Microbacteriaceae; genus Microbacterium; species Microbacterium festucae. Next base: position 92,466 of record NZ_JAOEFC010000005.1, on the reverse strand, counting down.
CGGCCTCATCCTCGGCATCGTCGCGCTCGTGCAGAGCCGCAAGGCCGGCGTGAAGAACGCGCCCGCACTGTGGGCGATCATCGTCAGCTCGGTGCTCATCGTGATCGGTGTCATCGTCGGCATCGTGCTCGTCGCCCTGTTCGCCGGCGCCGCCGGCGACCTCGCGTCGCAGATCGACGCGTGCCTGGCCAACGGCGGCACCGGATACGTGGAGATCTGGGGCCAGCAGGTGTCGTGCGAGCAGATCCTCGACGACGCCGGCTACTGAGCCGCATCCGATCGCAGCGCCCACCGGTCCGCCGGCGGGCGCTGCGTCGTTCCGTCGCACCTGTGTCGGCGCACCTGTCGTCGGCGCACCGATCGGCGCGGATGCTCAGCCGTCGATGCGGCAGTGCGTGGTGAGCTCGCCGATGCCGTCGATCCCGACGGTCACCGTCGAGCGGTCGCGCAGGAAGATCTGCGGGTCACGGGAGTAGCCGGCGCCGCCGGGGCTGCCGGTGGAGATCAGGGTGCCCGGCAGCAGGGTGGCCGACTGCGACAGGTGCGAGACGAGGGTGGCCACCGACCGGATCATCTGTCCGGTCGAGGCATCCTGCACGGTCTGCCCGTCCACGACCGCCCAGATGTGGAGGTCCTGCGGATCGTCGATCTCATCGGCGGTGACCACGAACGGCCCGGTCGGGGTGAAGCCGTCGAACGACTTGCAGCGCGACCACTGGGCCTCGGAGAACTGGATGTCGCGCGCGGTGATGTCGTTGATGACGGTGTAACCCCACACGTGCGACAGGGCGTCGGCCTCGCTCACGTCGCGGGCGGGCTCGCCGATGATGACGCCCAGCTCGGCCTCGTAGTCGACGGACTCGCTGAGTGAGCGCGGCCACGTCGTGGTGGCCTCGTGGGCGGTGAGCGAGTTGGGCCACAGCACGAACACGGTGGGCGCCTTGTCGGCTTTGAGGCCCAGCTCGCTCGAGTGGGCGGCGTAGTTAAGGCCGATCGCGAGGATCACCGGCGGCCGGCGCACCGCCGAAGCGAACCCCAGCGGGGCCAGCGGCATCCACCCGTCCGCATCCGCCGCGGCATCCCGCACGCGCTCGAGCAGCGCCGCGCCGCCGTCGATGAGGGGCTGCAGCTCGTGGGGGGCGCCGTCGAACAGCCCGGCTACGGGGAGGGCCGCGTCGCCGTCGACGATCACCAGCTGCGGGTCGGGTGCGTCGGCGGTGACGACATGGGCGAAGCGCATGGCTCCAGGCTACCCGGGCGGCCCGCTACGCTGACCGGCATGACGTTCCCGTCGCCGCTCGCCCAGCCCGAGCACGGTGCGGGGGCGCCGGTTCCGCCCTCGGCGGGCGTGCCGGCGGTGCCGGTGCCGGCGCGCCGCGGCCGCCGTGCGCCGCTGTGGCTGTTCGCCCCGCTGGCCGTGCTGCTGGCCGCCCTGGCCGCGTACCTGCTCACCTTCCTCGGGGCCGAGGCCGCCGCCGTCGGCATGGTGCTGGCCCTCGTCCCGCTTGCAGCGGTGCTGCTGGCCATCCGCGTGGTCGACCGGTGGGAGCCCGAACCGCGCAGCCTCATCGTGTTCGCCGTGGCGTGGGGCGCGGTCGCTGCGGTGGCGCTGTCGCTGCTGATCGACGCGGCCGTCGCGGTGCTGGCCGGCGACATCGGCGCCGCCTCCGCGGTGGTGCAGGCGCCGATCGTGGAGGAGCTCGCCAAGGGCGTCGGCGTGCTCATCGTCTTCGTCGTGGGGCGCCGGGCGTTCGACGGCCCCGTCGACGGCGTCGTCTACGGCGCGCTGGTGGGGGCGGGGTTCGCCTTCACCGAGAACATCCTCTACTTCGCCACGAGCCTCATCGAGGGCGGCGCGGCCGAAGCGACCATGACCTTCTTCCTGCGCGGGCTGCTCTCGCCGTTCGCGCACGTGATGTTCACCGCCGTCACCGGTTTCGCGCTGGGCATCGCGGCGCGCCGGGGCGCGCGGGGGAGCATCGCGGTCGCGTTCGCGTGGGGGCTGGCCGGCGCGATGCTGCTTCACGGTCTGTGGAACGCGTCGGCGGTCTACGGCGACTTCTTCGCCCTGTACGTGACCCTGCAGGTGCCCCTCTTCCTCGTCTTCGCGGTGGGGGTGCTGGCGCTGCGCCGCGAGGAGATGCGCCTCACCCGCACGCACCTGAACGCCTACGCCGCGGCGGGATGGTTCAGCCCCGCCGAAGTCGACATGCTCGCCACCCGCGGCGGCCGGGCGCGCGCCATGGCGTGGGCGCGCTCGGCCGCGCCCGAGCGCGCCGCCGCCATGCGGGGCTTCATCGCCGACGCGACGGGGCTCGCCGCGGCGCGGCAGCGGGCGGTGTCGGGTCGCGACCCCGAGGCCGCCGAGGAGGAGCGGGTCTACCTGCAGCGCGCTGTGGCCGCGCGAGCGGCGCTGGTCGGGTGACCCGCCCGGCGGCGGCCGAGGCCCTGACACAGCTCAGCGCCCGGGGCCGCGGCGATGCCTGCGAGTCCTCCGGGCGCTGAGTTGATCTGAGTCCATGGTGCCCACGGCCGCAGGTGCTGTCAAGGCCCCATCGGGCACCCTCCCGTGCTTGGATGGAACCATGAGCGACAACCGCACAAAGCCCGAGTTCGACGCCCCCACCGGCCCGGCGCCCGCCGACCTCGTCATCCGCGACATCATCGTGGGCGACGGATCCGAGGCCAAGCCCGGCGACACCGTCACGGTCCACTACGCCGGTGTCGAGTACGACTCCGGCGAGGAGTTCGACTCCTCGTGGGGTCGTGGCGAGAGCATCCAGTTCCCCCTGCGCGGCCTCATCCAGGGTTGGCAGGACGGCATCCCCGGCATGAAGGTCGGCGGCCGCCGCGAGCTGGTCATCCCGCCGCACCTGGCCTACGGCCCCGCCGGCGGCCACTTCCTCGGGGGCAAGACCCTCGTCTTCATCATCGACCTGCTGAAGGTCGGCTGACCGACCGCGCACGCGAAGGGCGGATGCTGCACGGCATCCGCCCTTCGTCGTCTGCCGCGCAGGTCATCGGGGATTCTTTTTCATTCTGGGGAATACATTCAGGTGGGACGTGTTGGATGGATGCAGACACTTTCCCCCTCACGAAGGAATGACAGCATGACCGACACCACCACCATCGACGTCCCCGGCTACAAGGCGGGCACCTGGGTGCTCGACCCCTCGCACAGCGAGGTCACCTTCTCGGTGCGCCACATGATGATCTCGAAGGTGCGCGGCGGCTTCGGGCTCAAGAGCGCCACCATCGAGGCTCCCGAGAACCCCCTCGAGGCCAAGGTCACCGCGTCGGTCGACGTCGCCTCGGTCGACACCAAGGACGAGGGCCGCGACAACCACCTGCGTTCGGCCGACTTCTTCGACGCCGAGCAGCACCCGACCCTCGATTTCGTCTCCAACGGCGTGCGCTTCGAGGGCGGCGACTACCTCGTCGACGGCGACCTCACCATCCGCGGCATCACCAAGCCGGTGACCTTCGAGGTCGAGTTCGGCGGCTTCGGCACCGACCCGTGGGGCAACTACAAGGCCGGCGCGACGGCGACCACCGTCGTCAACCGCGAAGACTTCGGCCTCACCTGGAACGCCGCCCTCGAGACCGGCGGCGTGCTGGTCGGCAAGGACGTCACCATCACGCTCGACCTGCAGGGCGCCCTCCAGGCCTGATCCTGCGCCTCGTGCGATGAGGGGGCCGGATGCCGATGGCATCCGGCCCCCTTCGTCATGCCTGCGGGCGGGTCGCCTGCGGCGGCAGCCAGGCGGGGTTATCAGGGCTCGGGGTGCAGGGCGTCGTAGGTGCGGAACCGGGGGTGCAGGCGCACCAGCACCGCGACGAGCCCCACGATGACCAGGCCGCCCAGCAGCGGCGGGAACCACAGGGCCGTGAAGGTCGCCAGCGTGCCGGCGTAGAGCGCGCCCACGCGCGGGCCGCCGGCGACGACCACGATGAAGATGCCCTGCAGCCGGCCGCGCACCGCGTCGGGCACCGCCGCCTGCACCATGGTGTTGCGGTAGATCGAGCTGACGTTGTCGGCGGCGCCGGTGACGGCCAGGAACAGTCCGGCCACGGCGATGAGGACGAGGTTCGGGGTGTGCTCGTCGACGGTGGCGGGCGCGAACAGGCCGAAGGCGGCGGCCAGCAGCGTGGCGCCGAAGGCGGCCATCGCGGCGCCGTACACCTGGATGGCGCGCTGGATCCCGAGGCCCTGGTGGCGCACCCGCCCCACCGGCCCCGAGAAGACGCTCGAGACGAACGCGCCGACGGCGATGGCGGCGGTGAGCACGCCCGTCGTGATCGGCCCGCCGCCCAGCAGCACGGCGCCGATCGCGGGGAACAGGCTCAGCGGCTGCCCGAAGGTCATCGCGATGATGTCGAGCACGAACTGCAGCCGGATGTTCTTCGCGCGCCGCAGGAACCGCATCCCGTCGCGCAGCGACTCCAGTCCCGGCCGCACCACCGCACCCTCCGGGCGGATGGCGGGAAGGGTCAGCAGGCCGAGGAACATCGCCGACATGAGCGCGACGTCGATCGTGTAGGTCCAGGCGTAGCCCGTGAAGGCCACCAGCACACCGGCCAGGGCGGGCCCGGCCATCACCATGATCCCCACCGTGATGCCGTTGAGCGCCGAGGCGGCCGGCAGCAGGTCGCGGGGGATGAGGCGCGGCACGATCGACTGCCGCGCGGCCATGACGATCGAGTTGGCCGACGAGTTCACCACGCTGAGCACGTACAGCCACCAGACCGTCTCCCACGCGTTCCAGGCGAGCACGGCCAGCAGCAGGGTGGAGCAGAACGTGACGGTCGCCGCGACCAGGGCCACACGGCGCCGGTCGAACGCGTCGGCGAGCATGCCGCCCCACAGCCCCGCGATCACCATCGGCACGAGCCCGGCGACGGCGATCATCGACACGGCGAACGTGTCGCCGGTCAGCTCGAACATGTGGAGCATGATCGCCACGATCGTCAGCTGGCCGCCGAGGCCCGCGAGGGTCGATCCGATCCACATGCGCGCGAACGCGGGGCTGGCCGTGAGCGGTCGCAGGTCGATCAGATGGTCGCGCCGCAGCCGCGGCATCCGCAGTCGTCCGGACGGGGGAGGATCGACGGGTGCGGACACCCGTCCCAGGGTAGCGGCGGGCGGACTCCGCGGCGTCGCGCGGGGCATCCCGCGACTGGTAGACTCTTCAGGTTGCCGTTGGATCGGCCGCGGATAAAGAGAGCCCACGTATCAGGCGTCGGGCGCCGCGCAACAAAGAGGAAGGGGATCACCTATGGCACTGGAAGCAGACGTCAAGAAGGCGATCATCGAAGAGTACGCGACGCACCCCGGTGACACCGGATCCCCCGAGGTGCAGGTCGCGATGCTGACGCAGCGCATCAAGGACCTCACCGAGCACCTCAAGGAGCACAAGCACGACCACCACTCGCGTCGTGGTCTGTTCCTGCTCGTCGGTCAGCGCCGCCGCCTGCTGGGTTACCTGCAGGACATCGACATCAACCGTTACCGCTCGCTCATCGAGCGTCTCGGTCTGCGTCGATAACGCAGCCTCGCTTCCCAGCGTTCAATCGCGCGGAACATTCTTGGAGAGCCGCCCCACGGTGTGGGGCGGCTCTCGCTTTCGGTCCGGGCGCCCCGGCGCCGCCCGCGTCCGCGAGAGAACACCTCACCGCCGAGAGAACGGGCGCCGACCGTTCCCTCGGCCGTCCGTTGTTCTCTCGCCGCGAGGGCGACGCGCCGGCGCGGCGCGTCCGGGCCCACGGGCCGACCAGGCGGGCAGGCGGATGCCGTCAGCGCGGGGCGCGGGCGGCGACGAGGTCGGCGTGCCAGCGCTCGGCGACGTCGGGGTGGGCGCGCAGCCGTGACTTCAGCGCGTTCTCGCCGTAGCGGGCGTGGATGGGGTTGCCCGGGTCCTGGGTCACCCCGCGCGCCTGCGCGGCGAGCTCGGCGGGCAGGTCGATCAGCGGCAGGCTCGTGTCCAGCGCGGGGTTGAAGAAGAAGGGCACCGAGATGCGGTCTTCGGGCAGGCGCGGCGACACGACGCGGTGGTTGGTGGCGATCAGGTAGCCGCCGGTGGCGTACTCGAGCATCTCGCCGATGTTCACGACGAAGGCGCCCGGCACGGGCGCGGCGTCGACCCAGCCGTCGGCGCGCTCGACCTGCAGCCCGCCCTTGCCCGGCTCCACCCACAGCAGCGTCAGCACGCCCGAGTCCTTGTGCGCGCCGACGCCCTGCTGGGGCGTGGGCTGGTCGGTGCCGGGGTAGCGCACGATCTTCAGCAGCGTCGACGGCTCACCGAAGTGCTCGTCGAAGTACGACTCGGCGGCGCCGAGGGCCAGCGCCCAGGCGCGCAGCAGCCGGCGGGCCACGCCGATGAGGCGGTCCTGCCATTCGTCGGCGACCTCGCGCAGCTCGGGCTGGGCGGCCGGCCACAGGTTCGGTCCGATGAGGCGCGCATAGTCGGGGGCGTCGCTGTCGGTGACCACCGGTCGCTCGGGGCCGATGTCGATCTGCTCGCGCCAGTCGACCTCTCCCTGCGTGCGCTCGCCGCCCACGCGCGTGTAGCCGCGGAACTGCGGGCTGTTGACGTTCTCGATGGCGAGCTTGTCGGCTTCGGGGAGGGCGAAGAAGTCGCGTGCCGCACGGTGCAGCCGGGCCTCGAGCTCGGGGGTGATCCCGGTGCCGGTCAGGTAGAAGAACCCGACCTCATGGGTGGCCCGCCGCAGGTCGGCGCGGAAGCGTTCGGCCGCGGCCGGCCCCTGGTCGAGCTGAGACAGGTCGAGCACGGGAAGGGTGAGGTCGCTCATGCTCCCGACGGTAGGCGCGGTGCGCGGGCCGTGGGCGATTGTTGCCGAGCGTTACTCGGATGCCGGGCCCGGGCCGCGGTCCCGCGGTGCGCGCGGCGGCTCGGTGCTGCGCCTCGAGCCGGTGGGGTCGCTGCGGCGCCCCTCACGCCCGGCGAGGCCGGCATCGGCGAACAGCCAGCGGGGCCTCGGCTCGACGAGCGGACGGAACACCCGCCGCACCGGCGAGGTGGCCAGTGCGAGGGCGATCAGCACCGACACCGCGATCACCGACGGCAGCCACAGCCAGGTCGGCTCGGCGTGCCGCAGCAGACCGTTCTCCCGGAACGGGTACAGCACGAACGAGTGCAGCAGGTAGACGTACATCGTGTACTGCCCGAAGTGGGTCCACCAGTACGACCCGCGCGGCACGAGGGCGAAGAACGCGGCCGACAGCAGCAGGGCCACCGCCATCAGCGCCAGCCGCACCGCCCCCGACCACCACGGGCCGCCCAGGTCGCTGTAGCTGGCGTCGTAGAACAGCCACTCCCGCAGGTTCACGTCGCGCCAGATGTCGACGAAGAACCACGCCGCCCAGCCGGCGACGGCGAACAGCGCCACCGCGCCCAACCGCACCGACAGGCGCCGCCGCCGCAGCAGGTCGAGCCGCTCGAGCACCTTGTGGTGGGCCAGCCACCAGCCGAGGGTGAAGAAGGGGAGCAGTCCCAGGGTGCGCGACAGCGACAGCGTCGAGTCGATGTTCTCCCAGTACCCCACGAGCACCGAGATGAGCACCGTCCACGCCACCGGCCACCGCAGCAGGGCGAGGTAGGGCAGCACCAGCCGGAAGATGGCCAGCGCGAGCAGGAACCACAGCGTCCACGACGGCTGGGTGAAGTTGGGGGTCGCCTGCCCCTCGACGAGCCACTTCGTCAGCGTCCACAGTCCCTCGAAGATGAGGTACGGCAGCACGATGTCGGTGATCACACGCGCCATCCGGGTGCGGGTGGGGGAGTCCGACTTCGAGAAGTAGCCCGAGATGAGCGCGAAGGCGGGCATGTGGAACGCGTAGACCAGGATGTACAGGCCCAGCGCGAAGTCGGAGTCGTAGGTCAGCCGCTGGACGGCGTGCCCGAGCACCACCAGCGCGATGCAGGCGAAGCGGGCGTTGTCCCACAGCGGCACCCGACGCCGCTTGGGGGCCGTGGAGACCGGACCGGTGCGGGGCGGGGTGGGCGTGCTCATGCTGCAGGCCACCCTACCGGCGGGCGCGCACCGCGACGCCATGGGGCGGATGCCGACGGCCGCGCGCGCCGACGGCATCCGCCCCCGTGGGTGTGCCGGTCAGACGCCCGGACGGTTCATGTCGGGGATCGTGATGGGCGTCGTCAGCCCCGACTGGCCGCGGTTGAGGAAGGCCATCGCGATCGCCCGCAGCAGCTGGTCGAAGATGTAGAAGCTGACCGGTGCGATCGGCAGCAGTCCCTCGCGGAACTTGATGTAGAGCGGCCAGCCGTTGCGGATGGTCGCCTTCGACACCGGGTCGCGGCGCAGGCCCAGCCAGTCGCCGATCTGATCGCCCAGCTGGTAGCGCACGAACTCGTTGAGGAAGCCGCGGGTGACCCCGAGGTCGACCTGCGCGGTGAGCCCGAGCAGCACTTCGGCCAGCTCCTGCCCCTCGGGGGTCCAGGTGAGCTTCGGGGTGAGGATCTGCGCCGACTGCGCGTGGGCGGCGTCCCACGTGGCGGGGATGTACTCGTCGCGCACCCCCAGCATGTGCAGGGCGACCTGCCACGAGTGCAGGAACGCATCCTGGTCGGCGGCCGACATCGGCACGCCCCACTCCTTGAGCTTCTTGTGCGCGAAGGTGCCGGTGGAGTGGAAGGTCACCAGGATGTCGTGGTTGGAGATCGGGATCGTCTCGTCGGCCACCGCCTTCCAGTACGGCGACTGCGGCAGGAAGTGCCGCACGGCCGAGTGCACCATGCGCGTCTTGTTCGAGGTGACGAGGAACTGGCCGTTCGGCTCGAACGCGTTGATGTCGCTGAGGTCGTAGCCGAACGAGAACGTCTTCGCGGCGCGGTCCTGCATGTCGGCGCCGCCCTTCGACCAGTACACCGACTTCGCCTCGCGGGGGATGACGGTGCTCATGATGCCGCCGCCGATGCCGTAGATCATGAAGAGGTAGGTGTCTTTGCGGCGGTTGAAGTCGGCGGCGCGGCGCAGCTTCGCCCGGTCGGCCCACGCGGGCAGCGCGACCGCCCCCTGCAGGAAGCTCGCCAGCTCGGGCGGCAGTCCCGTCGGCAGTGGGTCGCTGTTGTCGACCCAGGGGAGGATGGCGGCGTTGACCGCGGGCACCTGCCCGTTCTGGATCACGGATGCCATGATCGCGTCGATCTGGTCGTCCCAGACCCACTGCGGGTCCACGGTCGAGCCGCCGCCGAGGGCGGCGGCAGCCGGCCCGAGCACGGACTGGGATCCGGACCACGACCACGCCGTGCTGGTCTGCGTCGCTCCGGCGAGCCCGAGGGCGGCGCCCAGAGTGAGCACTCCGCGTCTGGTGAGTTCGGCCACGTTGCCACCTGCTTCCTGTGCGGGGCGGACGGACGCGGCGCTCATCCTCGAGGCGCGTCCGGGGGAGTCCGCCCGGTGATGTGTGTGATTGCCCGTTAACATAGAGCGACCTTCAGGCGTGCACAAGGGCTGTCGTCGAACTGCGTAGTTAACGTTGATTCACCGGGGGCGGTCGTGGGCGCAGGCTGGGCGTCACGGCATCCGGATGCGGCGGGAATATCCTGAGCGCGCCGACGTTCCATCGAGTACATTCATTTGAATAGACAACGGATTCGGGAGAGCGGAAGAGACCGTGAGCGAGAACACCACCTGGCCGGGGATGCAGTTCGGCATCTTCACCGTCAGCGACATCACGCAGGACCCCACGACGGGTCACACGCCCAGCGAGGCCGAGCGCATCCGCGCCTCGGTGGAGATCGCCGTGCACGCCGAAGAGGTCGGACTCGACGTCTTCGCCCTCGGAGAGCACCACAACCCGCCGTTCTGGTCGAGCTCGCCGACGACCACCCTCGCCTACATCGCCGCGCGCACCGAGCGCCTGGTGCTGTCGACGGCGACGACCCTCATCACCACGAACGACCCGGTGAAGATCGCCGAGGACTTCGCGATGCTGCAGCACGTCTCGGAGGGCCGCACCGACATCATGCTCGGCCGCGGCAACACCGGTCCGGTCTACCCGTGGTTCGGCAAGGACATCCGCCAGGGGCTGCCGCTGGCGATCGAGAACTACGCCCTGCTGCACAAGCTGTGGCGCGAAGACGTCGTGGACTGGGAGGGCAAGTTCCGCACGCCCCTGCAGGGCTTCACCTCCACCCCGCGTCCCCTCGACGGCGTCGCGCCGTTCGTGTGGCACGGGTCGATCCGCACCCCCGAGATCGCCGAGCAGGCCGCCTACTACGGTGACGGCTTCTTCGCCAACAACATCTTCTGGCCCGCCGAGCACTACCAGCGCCTCATCGCGCTGTACCGCCAGCGGTGGGAGCACTACGGCCACGGCGCGCCCGAGACGGCGATCGTCGGCCTCGGCGGACAGGCGTTCATGGCGAAGAACTCGCAGGATGCCGTCGCGCAGTTCCGCCCCTACTTCGACAACGCCCCCGTCTACGGTCACGGCCCCGCGCTCGAGGACTTCAGCGAGATGACGCCGCTGACCGTCGGCTCGCCGCAGCAGGTCATCGACCGCTACGCCGGCATGCGCGAGCTCTTCGGCGACTACCAGCGCCAGCTGTTCCTCATGGACCACGCCGGCCTGCCGCTGAAGACGGTGCTCGAGCAGCTCGACTTCCTGGGCGGCGAGGTGGTGCCGGTGCTGCGGAAGGAATTCGCGAAGGATCGCCCCGCCACCGTGCCCGACGCGCCCACCCACGCCGGACTCGTGCGCGCCGCTTACGGCGACGGACCCGCCCGCCAAGCCACTCCGCGCGCCAACCGCGGCGACAACCTGTCGGGCCCCTCGCCCTACCAGGACGCCCCGGTCGCCGCCGGCGCCGCGTTCGGTCTGGGCGGTGCGCGATGACCGCCCGTCGCATCGCCGTCATCTCGGCGGGCCTGTCCAACCCGTCGTCGACCCGGATGCTGGCCGACCGCCTCGCCGCGGCGACGGTGGCGCACCTGGCCGAGCAGGGCATCACGGCATCCGTCGACACGATCGAGCTGCGCGACCTCGCGCACGACATCACCAACAACCTGCTGACCGGGTTCGCGCCGCCCGCGCTCGAGACCGCGATCAACACGGTGGTCTCGGCCGACGCGCTCATCGCGGTGACGCCGATCTTCTCGACGAGCTACTCGGGCCTGTTCAAGTCGTTCATCGACGTGCTCGACCCCGACGCGCTCACCGGGATGCCGGTGCTGATCGGCGCGAACGCCGGCACCGCCCGGCATTCGCTGGCGATCGACTACGCGATCCGCCCGCTGTTCGCCTACCTGCACGCCGAGGCCGTCTCGACCGGCGTCTTCGCGGCATCCGCGGACTGGGGCGCCCACGCCGACGAGGTCGCACCGCTCTCTTCGCGCGTCGAGCGCGGCGCGCGCGAGCTCGCCGAGGCGGTCGCCCGCCGGGAGCCCGCCGGCAGCACCGACCCGTTCGACCCCGCCAACTATCTCGGCGAGGGCCGCTCGTTCGGCCACCTGCTCGGCGGTCTCGCCGGCGAGTGACCCCCGCGGCGCGCCCCCGCTCGGCGCCCCCGCAGGGGGCGGTCAGGCGAGGGCGCGCTGCAGGGCGTCGGCGGCGCCGACGAGGGCCAGGTGCGACAGCGCCTGCGGGGTGTTGCCGGCGTGACGTCGGTGCTGGGTGTCGTACTCCTCGCTGAGCAGTCCCACGTCGTTGGCCAGGGCGCACACGCGGTCGAGCAGCTCGCGGGCGTCGCCGGTGCGGCCTGAGGCGGCGTACTGCTCCACGAGCCACAGCGAGCACGCCAGGAACGGGTTCTCCGTCCCCTCCAGCCCGTCCACCCCGGATGCCGTGCGGTAGCGGTGCACGAGACCGTCGCGGATCAGGGTGCGCTCGACGGCGGCCACCGTGGCGAGCATGCGCGGGTCGTCGGGCGCGCAGAAGCCCACACGGGGGATGAGCAGCAGCGCGGCATCCACCTCGTCAGAGCCGTAGGACTGGGTGAAATGCCCGCCGGCCCCCACGCCCTGCGCGTCGATCTCGGCGCGCAGGCGTTCGCGCACCTGCTCCCACAGCTCCACCGGGCCCCCGAGCCCGCTCTCGCGCACCGCACGCACACCGCGGTCGAACGCGGCCCACATCATCACGCGCGAGTGCGTGAACAGGCGCGGTTCGCCGCGGATCTCCCAGATGCCCTGGTCGGGTTCGTCGATGCGCTCCAGCGCATGGGTCAGCAGCGCGCGCTCGAGCGGCCACGAGAAGTCCGACTCCTTCAGCCCGGCATCCCGCGCCGCGTGCAGGGCCACCAGCACCTCGCCGATGACGTCGGCCTGGTACTGCCCGGCCGCGCCGTTGCCCACCCGCACGGGTGCGGCGCCGCGGTAGCCGGGCAGGCTCGTCAGCTCGCGCTCGAACAGGTCGCGCTCGCCGCCCACGCCGTAGACGATCTGCATCTGCGACGGGTCGCCGGCGATCGCGCGCAGCAGCCAGCTGCGCCAGTGGTCGGCCACGTGCAGGAACCCGTGCGCGACGAGCGCCTGCAGGGTGAGGGCGGCGTCGCGCAGCCAGACGAACCGGTAGTCCCAGTTGCGGGAGCCGCCGAACTGCTCCGGCAGCGACGTGGTCGCCGCCGCGACGATCCCGCCGGTGTCGCGGTGGGTGAGCGCCCGCAGCACCAGCAGCGAGCGCACCACCTCCGCGCGGTGCACCTCGCGGGTCTGGATGCGGTCGGCCCACCGCTGCCACCACCGTGCGGTGTGCCCGGCGGCGTGGTCGACATCGAGCGGCGCCGGCGGCTCGTGGTGCGACGGGTACCAGGTGAGCACGGCATCCGAGGTCTCGCCCGCGGCCACGGTCACCTCGCCGGCGTGCGCGTGGTCGACGGGGTCGAGGGCGACGCCGCGCAGCACCAGCGCGTCAGGGCCGGCGATGGCGATGAGCTCGCGCGCGGCGCCGCCGCGGTGCTGGCGCACCCACGGCACGGCACGGGCGTAGTCGAACCGCATCCGCAGCCGGTGGGTGAAGGTCACGGTGCCCGAGACGCCGACCACCCGGCGCACGAGATCGACGCGCGCTTCGGCGGCCGGATGCCGTTCGGTGACCGGCAGCAGGTCGTGCACCTCGGCCACGCCGGTCGCGGTGGTCCACCGGGTCACGAGGGTGAAGGTGTCGCGGTCGTAGGCGCGCGTCGCGGTGGCGGCGGCGTCGGTCGGTCGCAGCTGCCACGAGCCCTGCTCCTCGGTGCCCAGCAGTGCGCCGAACACCGAGGGGGAGTCGAAGCGCGGCACGCACAGCCAGTCGATCGACCCGCTGCGCGACACCAGCGCGGCCGTGCGGCAGTCGCTCAGCAGCGCGTAGTCCTGGATGTCGGCGGGACCGCCGGCACCGACAGCGGTGGGGGCGGGGGCATCGTCGACAGGGGCCACGAGGCGATTGTCGCAGGCTGCGGCCGGGGAGGGCGGCTATCGTGGCCGCCATGGCCGAACCCACGACGCTGCTCATCATCGGAGCCAGCGGAGACCTCACCTCCCGCCTGCTCCTGCCCGCCCTCGGCGAGCTGCTGCGCGGGCAGCCCGATCGCCGCGTGCACGTGGTGGGGGCGGGGCGCACCGCGCTCAGCGACACGCAGTGGCGGGGCCGGGTGCGCACCGCCTTCCGGGCCGCGGACGCCGACGAGGCGCTCGGCGCGGTCGTGTCGACGCCGTTCATCGTCGGCGATGCGGGCACCGCGAAGGGCCTGCGGGCCATCATCGACCAGGTGCCCGAGGGGCGCCTCGTGCTGTACTTCGCGGTGCCGCCCGCCGTCGCGGCATCCGCCTGCGCGGCGCTGCGGCCCGCCGACCTCCCCGACGGCACGATCCTCGCCCTCGAGAAGCCGTTCGGCGACGACGAGGACAGCGCACGCGAGCTCAACGCGGTCGTGCGCGCTCTGCTGCCCGAGTCGCAGGTGTTCCGCGTCGACCACTTCCTCGGCCGGTCGACGGTGCTGAACGTGCTCGGGGTGCGCTTCGCCAACCGGCTGTTCGAGCCGGTGTGGTCGGCCGAGCACGTCGCATCCGTCGACATCCGCTTCGACGAGACGCTCGGGCTCGAGGGCCGCGCCGACTACTACGACCACGCCGGCGCGATGATCGACATGATCCAGAGCCACCTGCTGCAGGTGCTGGCCGTCGTGGCGATGGAGCCGCCCGCCACCCTCGGCGACGCCGACGTGCGCGACGCCACCGCCGCGGTGCTGCGCGCCACCCGCATCTGGGACGACAACCCGGTGCGCTCCTCGCATCGCGCCCGCTACACCGCCGGCACCGCGGGCGGCCAAGACCTGCCCTCCTACGTCGACGAGCCCGGGGTGGATCCGTCGCGGCAGACCGAGACCCTCGCGCAGATCACCTGCGAGGTGCGCACCGCGCGCTGGGCGGGCGTGCCCTTCACGCTGCGCTCGGGCAAGGCCCTCGGCGACCCGGTGACGGCCATCGAGGTGCGTCTGCGCCCGGTGCGGCATCTGCCGGTCGGCTTCACCGCGGCGACGGCGGGCGCGGATGCCGGTGCGGTGCTGCGCTTCTCGCTCGGCCCCGACCGGCTCGACGTCGAGATCGACGTCAACGGCGGCGACGACCCGTTCGCGCTGCACCGTGCGACCCTCGGCGCCGACCTCGGACTGGGCGCGCAGCGCTCGTACGTCGAGGTGCTGGCGGCGATGCTCGACGGGGATGCGACGCTGTCGGTGCGCGGCGACGCGGCCGAGCTGTGCTGGCGCATCATCCAGCCGGTGCGCGACGCCTGGGCCCGTGGCGACGTGCCGCTCGAGGAGTACCCCGCCGGCTCCGCCGGCCCCGACGGCTGGGGCCCCGCGCCCCGCTGACCCGCCCCCCGGGTCCCGTGGGCCCCTGCGCTGGGTGCCCCTGTGCCGCTGGCCCCTGCGCCGAGTGCACGACGTAGCGCCGAGAACACGGCATCCGTCGCCGTCAGAGCCCGTGCGCTCGGCGGCAAACCGTGCACTCGGCGACGAGCGCGAGCGAGCGGCAGCCGACAGCGCAGAACGGGCGCTGCGGATGCCGCACCCCGCCGCCTGTGACCCCTCACCCTGCGCCGAGTGCACGACGTAGCGCCGAGAACACGGCATCCGTCGCCGGCAGAGGCCGTGCGCTCGGCGGCAAGGCGTGCACTCGGCGAACAGCGCGCGCGAGCGAGCGCCCGCACCCACCCCCCGGGCTCAGCCCCGCGCGGGGGCCAGGCGGTGGGCGTGCACGAGGTCGGCGAACACGGCGAACGGGGCGGCGGCCAGGGTGGCGGGGGTGCCCTCGGCCTCGGGGTGCCACTGCACCGCGACGACGGGGAGCGTCTCGTGCTCGACGGCCTCGATCACGCCGTCGGCGGCGACGGCCACGGCCACCAGCCCCGTGCCGAGGCGCCCGATGGCCTGGTGGTGGCCGGAGGCGACGTCGGGGCGGATGCCGGTCTCGGCGGCCAGTCGCGAGTCGGGGGTGACGTCGACCGGATGCCAGGTCCACTCCAGGCCCCCGCAGCCGTCGGAGCCGGGGGTGTGGCGCACGGCCGAGGCGGGCAGGTCTTCGACGAGGGTGCCGCCGCAGGCGACGTTGAGCACCTGCAGTCCGCGGCAGACGCCGAGCACCGGGATGCCGGCGGCGAGCGCGGCCACGGCGATGCCGAGGTCGAGGTCGTCCTGGGCGGGGTTGACGTCGTAGCAGGGGGCGGCCGCGTCGCCGCCGTAGCGGGCGGGGTCGATGTCGCCGCCGCCGGGGAGCACGACGCCGTCGAAGCCGGTGAGGTCGACGCCGCGCACCACGACGACGTCGAGGTCTTCGGTGCGCACCAGCGCGGCGACGTCGTCGAAGATCGCGTTGGCCAGTCCCACGCGGGCATCGGCGCCCTCGGCCTCGGACAGGCGGGCGGGCATGGCGATGCGGGGGAGTGCGGGCATGGTCTCTATTCTGGGGTCCGCCGCCGCGCCCACTGCCCGACGGCGAGGTCGATCCCCACTCCCAGCAGGAGTGCCACGGCGACCGAGACCACCACGGCCGCGAGCGGCGCCTCCGGCAGCAGCGCCCCCACCGCCGCGCCGACGACCGCCTGATAGGCCGCCCAGGCGCCGGCGGCGATCGCGCACACGGTGAGGTAGCGCGGCGCCGGCACCCGCGTGGCGCCGGCGGTGAGGTTCACGGCCAGGCGCGCGAACGGCACGAACCGGGCGGTGAAGACGACGGTCGCGGTGCCGCGGTCGAGGCGCCCGGCCGCCCAGGCCAGCGCGGCCCGCACCCGTCGCGCCCGCATCCATCGCCAGCGGTCGAGTCCGATGCGCCGACCGATCGTGTAGCAGAGCGCATCGCCGGTGAAGGCGGCGACGGCGGCGACGGCGATGACGGCCGGCAGCGGCGGCGACCCGGTGGTCACCGCCAGCGACCCCAGCGCGCTGACGGCGATCTCTCCCGGGACCACGACGATCACGGCATCCAGCAGCACCAGGGCGAACATCACCGCGAGGGTCCACCCACCGCCGGCCACGGCGTCGATCAGCTCTGCGGTCACACCGCATCGGTACCAGCCGACGGTGAACGGGCGAGGAACGGCGACCGACAGGCGACCGCCCGGTGATGCGCGGGGGAGGATCGCGTGAACACTCGGCGACAGGGGCCCCGCGCGCCCTCCGCGCCGGGCGCGCGCCGCCACCCTGGAGGGGTGAGAGTCGGGGTCGTCACGGAATCCTTCCTGCCGCACATGAACGGTGTGGCCGGCTCGGTGCTGCAGGTGCTCGATCAGCTCGACCGGCGCGGCCACGAGAGGTTCGTCGTCGCCCCGTCGGCCGGCCGCGGCGATCACCTCGACATGCCGGGCCGGTCGATGCCGTCGCTGCCGCTGCCGGGGTATCCGGCGGTGCGGGTCGCGGCGCCGCCGGCGGCGTCGATCGCCCGGGCGCTGCGGGCCTTCCGGCCCGACGTCGTGCACCTGGCCTCGCCGTTCGTGCTGGGCTGGCAGGGGCTCCTGGCGGCCGAACGACTCGGCATCCCCACCATCGCCGTCTACCAGACCGACGTCGTGGCCTACACCGAGCGCTACGGGGTGCCGCAGGCCGCCGCGCTCGCCGCCCGTCACCTCGCACGCCTGCACCGGCGCGCCACCCTCACCCTCGCCCCCTCACGCGCCGCGTGCGACCAGCTGGCCGCCCTCGGGGTCGACCGGGTGTCGCTGTGGGGTCGGGGCGTCGACGGCGTGCGCTTCCACCCCGAGCGGCGAAGCGCATCGTGGCGCGAGCAGATCGCGCCCGGGCGCACCCTCATCGGCTACGTCGGGCGGCTGGCCCCCGAGAAGCAGGTCGCCGACCTCGCCGCGCTCGCCGCGATCCCCGGCACCCGCCTGGTCGTCATCGGCGACGGTCCCGACCGGCCCGCGCTCCAGCGGCTGCTGCCGGATGCCGTCTTCCTCGGGCACCTCGCCGGCGACGCGCTGGCGGTGGCGGTGGCCTCGCTCGACGTGTTCGTGCACCCGGGGGAGAGCGAGACGTTCGGCCAGACGATCCAAGAGGCGCAGGCCTCGGGCGTGCCCGTGGTCGCCACCGGTCGCGGCGGCCCCGTCGATCTCGTCCGCAGCAGCATCGACGGGTGGCTCTACCGGCCCGGCGACCTCGACGAGCTGCGTGCCCGCGTGGCCGATCTGGCGGGGGATGCCGCCAAGCGGCGCGCGTTCGGTGCCGCCGCCCGGGTGGCGGTCGCGCCGCGCACCTGGTCGAGCCTGGTCGACGGCCTCCTGGCGCACTACGACCGTGCCGTCGCACTGCAGGCCGGCGACGCGTCACGCCGGGCGAAGGCCCACCCGCGGCCCGACCCGGCGCCGCCGCAGACCGCCCCCGCCCGGCGGTGGACGCGTTACGTCGCGCTGGGCGACTCGATCACCGAGGGGCTGTGCGACACATCCCGCATGCCCGCGGGCAGTCACCGCGGCTGGGCGGACCGGCTGGCGCAGCTGCTGGCGCTGTCGGCCCCCGGACCGGGCGCCTTCCGCTACGCCAACCTCGCGGTGCGCAGCCGCAAGGTGCACCACGTCGTGCGCGACCAGCTGCCGCAGTGCCTGGCCCTCCGCCCCGATCTGGTGTCGGTGCTCATCGGGGCCAACGACCTCGTGGGGCCGAAGGCGCGCGTGTCGGCGCTCGCCGACGACGTCGACGAGGCCGTGCGCCGGCTGCGGGCCGCCGGCTGCGACGTGCTGCTGGCGACGACGTTCCTGCCCGAGCGCCGACTCGCCCGCGTGCTGGAGGGCCGCTTCGCCCGCTTCAACGCGCGGCTGCGGCAGACGGCCGCGTCCACCGGCGCCATCCTGCTCGACCTCGAGGCCGAGCCCGACCTGCGCCGCCTCGACCTGTGGGCCGGAGACAAGGTGCATCTGCGGGCGGCCGGTCACCGGCTGATCGCCTACCGCGCCGCCGAGGCGCTGGGCGTGCCCGACGCCGAGGCGCTTGGCGGGCTCGACGAGGCGTTCCACCTCGACGACGACCCGGTCGAGTCCGGCACCTGGCTGCGCGTGCACGCCCTGCCGTGGGCGTGGCGGCGGCTGCGCGGCCGCACCGCGGGCGACGGGCGCGCGGCGAAGCACCCCGCGTACGTCACGATCGACGGTCCCGCGGGGCGCCCGCAGTCCGCGCGCCGGTGACGGCCCGCGGTGCGTTTCCGGATGTCGCGGACTCAGCCGCTCTTGCGACGGAACTCGCGCTTGGTGATCGCGCCGTGCGTGCCGTGGACGGCCGAGTCGCCGTCGAGGTGCTGCTCGCCCTCGCGGTGCTGCGCGTTCTTCTTGTCGAGCGCCTCGCGGAACTTGCGCTTCATCTCGTCGGATGCCGTGGTGTTCTCGTCTGAGCTCATACCTTCACCCTACGCGGGCGGGGGCGCGGCTGATAGGGTTGGGAAGGTTGCCGTCTGGCATCCGCTCATGTCAACACTGAGCTCACGGAGCGAACCGGCAGGAAGCTGGTCCCCTGTGGTGGGTTCCCATCCCGAACATCGACGAGCCGCATCCCCGCGGCACGCGGCCGGATGGTGATCTTCGACTGGTGGCCAGCGCAAGCGGTCCCGCGACGTCGTCTTCGGATGCCGTCCCCCGCTCATATCTGTCTGTTCCGCTCCTTCGCACGATCTCGTGCGCGAAACGCGCGCGCGAGTCTAAACAAAGAAGGAGAGACCTCTTGGAAGGTCCTGAAATCACCGCCGCCGAAGCCGTTCTCGACAACGGCCGATTCGGCACCCGCACCGTCCGGTTCGAGACCGGTCGCCTCGCCCAGCAGGCGCAGGGCGCTGTCGCCGCCTACCTCGACGAGGACACCATGCTCCTGTCGGCCACCAGCGCCGGCAAGCACCCGCGCGAAGGGTTCGACTTCTTCCCGCTTACCGTCGACGTCGAGGAGCGCTCCTACGCCGCCGGCAAGATCCCCGGCTCGTTCTTCCGTCGCGAGGGCCGCCCCTCCACCGAGGCGATCCTCGTCTGCCGTCTCATCGACCGCCCGCTGCGCCCGTCGTTCGTCGACGGCCTGCGCAACGAGGTGCAGATCGTCGTCACGGTGCTCTCGATCGCGCCCGGCGAGTACTACGACGCCCTCGCCATCAACGCCGCCTCGGCGTCGACGCAGATCTCGGGTCTGCCGTTCTCGGGCCCGATCGCCGGCGTGCGCCTGGCGCTCGTCCCCGGACACGGCGAGCACGCCGACCAGTGGGTCGCCTTCCCGAACCAGAAGGTCGTGGAGGAGGCCGTGTTCGACCTGATGGTCGCCGGTCGCGTTCTGCCCGACGGCGACGTCGCGATCATGATGGTCGAGGCCGAGGCCACCGAAGGCAGCTGGAACCTCATCAAGGGCGGCGCCGTCAAGCCGTCCGAGGAGATCGTCGCCGGCGGTCTCGAGGCCGCCAAGCCCTTCCTCAAGCAGCTCGTCGAGGCGCAGGCCCAGATGGCCGCCACCGCGTCGAAGGAGCCGGGCGTGTACCCGGTGTTCGCGCCGTACAGCCAGGAGACCTACGACTTCGTCGCCGGCCGCGCCTACGACGACCTCGTCGGCGTGTACCAGGTCGCCGACAAGGTCGAGCGTCAGAACGCCGACGACGCCGTCAAGGACCGCGTCAAGGCCGAGCTGGTCGCCGCCGTCGAGGCGGGCGAGCTGCCCGCCGTGGCGACGATCGAGTTCTCCGCGGCCTACAAGTCGGTCACCAAGAAGATCGTGCGCGGTCGCATCCTCACCGAGGGTGTGCGCATCGACGGTCGCGGGCTCGCCGACATCCGTCCGCTCGACGCCGAGGTGCAGGTCATCCCGCGCGTTCACGGCTCGGCGATCTTCCAGCGCGGCGAGACCCAGATCCTGGGTGTCACCACGCTGAACATGCTGAAGATGGAGCAGCAGATCGACTCGCTCTCGCCCACGACGAGCAAGCGCTACCTGCACCACTACAACTTCCCGCCCTACTCGACCGGTGAGACCGGCCGTGTCGGCAGCCCCAAGCGTCGCGAGATCGGGCACGGCTTCCTCGCCGAGCGCGCCCTCGTGCCGGTGCTGCCCGCGCGCGACGAGTTCCCCTACGCGATCCGCCAGGTCTCCGAGGCGCTGAGCTCCAACGGCTCCACCTCGATGGGCTCGGTCTGCGCGTCGACCCTCTCGCTGCTGAACGCGGGTGTGCCGCTGCGCGCCCCTGTCGCCGGCATCGCGATGGGCCTGGTCTCGGACGAGATCGACGGTCAGACCCGCTACGCGGCGCTCACCGACATCCTGGGTGCCGAGGACGCGCTGGGCGACATGGACTTCAAGGTCGCCGGCACGAGCGAGTTCATCACCGCGATCCAGCTCGACACGAAGCTCGACGGCATCCCGTCGTCGGTGCTGTCGGCCGCGCTGACGCAGGCGAAGGAGGCGCGCACCACCATCCTCGGTGTGCTGAACGCCGCCATCGACGGTCCCGACGAGATGGCGCCCACCGCGCCGCGCGTGATCAGCGTGCAGATCCCCGTCGACAAGATCGGTGAGCTCATCGGCCCCAAGGGCAAGACGATCAACGCGATCCAGGACGAGACCGGCGCCGACATCTCCATCGAGGAGGACGGCACCGTCTACATCGGTGCCGTCGACGGCCCGTCGGCCGAGGCCGCTCGCGCCCAGGTGAACGCGATCGCCAACCCCACCAACCCGGAGGTCGGCGAGCAGTTCCTCGGCACCGTGGTGAAGATCGCGACGTTCGGCGCGTTCATCTCGCTCCTGCCCGGCAAGGACGGCCTGCTGCACGTCAGCGAGGTCCGCAAGCTCGCCGGCGGCAAGCGCGTGGAGAACGTCGACGACGTGCTCTCGGTGGGCCAGAAGCTGCTCGTGCGCATCACGAAGATCGATGACCGCGGCAAGCTCTCGCTGGAGCCCGTGCTCGAAGAGCCGGCCGACCAGGAAGGTCGCGCCGCGGCCAACCCCGGCCCGGAGGCCCCGGCCGAAGGCTGACCCCGACCGGATCACGCACGCCCGTCCCTCCCGACTCGGAGGGGCGGGCGTGCCCGTTCCCGGCTCCTGTCGCGATGTCGGCTGTGCGCGTGCCGCCGTGTCCTCCGGATGGGGGACACCGGACCGGGTGCAGAACTTCCCTGGTCCAAAGCGTTATCCAATGTTTACCGCGTGTTCCCGTCAATGCGCGGCAGTGGGGGAGGTCTGCCCTACCCTCGGAAGTACGCACCGGGGGGTGCGTGAGCACACGGACCTCCTCGAGATCCGTGAGGGGGGTGCCACATGGGCTTCTTCGGCGTCGGCACGTCGGCCCCATCGGAGCGCCCCGGTTCCGGCCGTCCCGAGACCACCGGCGACACGGATGCCGCGGTGCGCACGGATGCTGCCGTCGTCACGGATGCCGTGGCCGCCACCGCCACCGTCCCGCCCGCGCACCCGTCCGCACCCATCCCGGTGCAGGGCCCCGCGCTGGGCGCCTCGGTGCGCTCCCCGCTCGGTGAGACCGGGCTCGAGGTCTTCCCGCTGGTGCTCGGCGGTGCCGAGTTCGGCTGGCACGTCGACCCCAAGGTCGCCCACGCCATCCTCGACGCCTACGCGGGCTGGGGCGGCAACGCCCTGCACACCTGCGACGCCTACGCGTCGGGGCGCAGCGAGCACATCATCGGCCAGTGGATGCGCGCCCGCGGGCTGCGCGACGAGATCGTCCTCGGCGTGCGGGTCGGCGGCGGCGCCGAACACCCCGGGCTCGGCTCGGTCAACCTCGTGCGCGCCGTGGAGGCGTCGCTGACCCGGCTCGACACCGACCGCATCGACGTGCTCTACCTCGACGCGACCGCCGACACCCAGACCGCCCTGGAAGACACCCTCGCCACCGCCGACTGGCTGGTGGGCGCGGGCAAGGTGCGCGCGCTCGGCGCGTTCGGCCACACCGCCGCGCAGCTGGTCGAGTCGCGCATCCTCGCGTCGGCCGGCTACCCGCGGCTCACCGTGCTCGACGTGCCCTACAACGTGCTGCGCCGCAAAGACTTCGACGGCGACCTGCGCCTCGTCGCCGGCGCCCAGGGCATCGCCGTCACACCGTCGCAGGCCCTCGAGCACGGCTTCCTCGCCGGCGCTCACCGCTCGCGGTCGATGATGGGCACGTCGGTGCGCGGCGTGCAGCTGGCCGCCGCCATGAACCGTCGCGGCACCCGCACCCTGCGTGCCCTCGACGCCGTGGGCGCCGAGCTGTCGGTGCCGCCGGCGGCCGTCGCGATCGCATGGCTGCGCGCCCAGCGCGGCATCGTCGCCCCGATCGTCAACGCGTTCGCGGTGTCGCACATCGAAGAGCTCGTGCAGGGCGTCGGGGTGCGGCTCAGCCGCACGCAGCTGGCCGAGATCGCCCGCGCCGCCGACTGAACGACGCGGAGTCGGTCGCTGCCGGGGCCTGTGGTGCGCTGACGTAGGGTGGAAAGGTCCCTCCACACCGATCGTGAAGCGAGTCGTCGTGACCCACTATCTGTATCTGGTCCGTCACGGTGAGCACGTCGACGCCGAACACGGCATGGCCGACGGTCCGCTGTCGGCGCGGGGTCGCCGCCAGGCCGCCGCGATCGCCGACCGCCTGTCGGGCGTCCCCCTCGACGCCGTCTGGCACTCTCCGCTCGAGCGTGCCGCCGAGACGGCACGCGCCGTCGCCGAGCGGATGCCCGCGATCACGCCCGTGCCCAGCGCCCTGCTGTTCGACTGCGTGCCCAGCGGCCCCACTCCCGACACCCCGCCCGGATACGAGGCCTTCTTCGGCAGCTACACCGACGCCGAGCTCGACGCGGGCTCGGCCCAGATGGCCGACGCCGTCGACGAGTTCCTCGCCCGCAAGTCGGGCCACGAGCTGCTGATCACCCACAACTTCGTCATCGCCTGGTTCGTGCGCGAAGTGCTCGACGCGCCCACCTGGCGCTGGATGACGGTCAACCAGGCCAACTGCGGGCTCACGCTGCTCGCGCAGCGTCCCGGCCGGCCGTGGACCCTCGTCACCCACAACGACATGGCGCACCTGCCCGTCGAACTGCGCACGGGTCTTCCCGAGCTCCCGCCGGTCTGAGCGGATGCCGCAGCCTCCGGCCGAGATCGCGCTGACGGCCGCCGACGTCGGACGGCTGCTCGCCGCGCAGCATCCGCACCTGGCCGGTCCGGTCAGGCACGTGGCGCACGGGTGGGACAACGACCTGTTCCGTCTCGGCGACGACCTGGCGGTGCGCCTGCCGCGTCGGGAGGCCGCCGCGCCCCTCATGCGCCACGAGCAGCGCTGGCTGCCGCATCTCGCGCCGCTGGTGCCGGTGCCGATCCCGGTTCCGGTCGCCGTCGGTGTGCCGGGGGAGGGATACCCCTGGGCGTGGAGCGTGGTGCCCTGGTTCGCGGGCGCCCCGGCCCTCGGCCTCGCCCCCCGCGACCGCGACCGGTTCGCGGCGCAGCTGGGCGGCATCCTGCGCTCCCTGCACGTGCCCGCCCCCGCCGACGCGCCCCGCAACCCGGTGCGCGGTGTGCCGCTGCAGCGGCGCGACGCCGTCGTGCGCGAGCGGCTGCAGGCGGTGCCGGCGCTGCGCCCGGTGTGGGAGGCGGCCCTCGGCGCGCCGGAACACGACGGCCCGGCGGTGTGGCTGCACGGCGACCCGCATCCCGGGAACATCCTCCTGGGCGCCGACGGCGCGGTCGCCGCCCTGATCGACTTCGGCGACCTCTGCGCCGGCGACCCCGCGAGCGACCTCGCCATCGGGTGGCTCGGGTTCACCGCCGCCGGACGCGCGGCCTTCCGGGGCGCCGTCGGCGCGGATGCGGCCACCTGGCGACGGGCCCGCGGCTGGGCGGTCGGGCTGGCGACGCTGCTGCACGACGCGGACGAGCCGGGTCTGCGCGCCATGAGCCGTCACGCCGTCGGCGAGCTCCTCGGCGACCCCCGCTGAGCGCGCGGCGTCCGGGTCAGCGCCGCGCCGCGATCACGAAACCCTGCGCACTGTGCTCCCCGCCGTGCGGCGCACGATCGACGCGGACGAGGATGTCGAACCCCGCGGCCGAGAGGAGCGCGGCCACCGTGTCGGTCTCGTGCCGCACGCCGTGCAGGGTGATGTCGTGCCCGTAGGCGCGCTCGATCACGCGCTCGCCCGTCCCCGCCTGGAATCCGAGCGCGATCACTCCGCCGGGGATCAGCACGCGGTGCAGCTCGGCCGCGATCGCGGCGACCTCGGCGGGCGTGCTGTGGATGATCGCGTACCAGCACAGCACCCCGGCGAACGAGCGGTCGGCGAAGGGGAGGTCGGCGAGGTCGGCGACAGTGAGCGGCACCTCGGCGTGCCGTGCGCGCGCTTCGGCGATCATCGCGGGCGAGAGGTCGACCCCGTGCCGCCGTGACACGCCCCGGGCGGCCAGGGCGCTCAGCATCCGCCCCGTGCCGCAGCCGGCGTCGAGCACCGGCAGATCGGATGCCGGCAGGCAGGCGACGAAGTGGTCGATCACGCCCAGATCCAGCGGCGCCTCGGCGCGGGTGTCGGGCAGCAGCCGGGCGTACGCGCCGGCGACGGTGTCGTAGAAGCCGCGCGTCGCCTCGACGCGGCCCGAGACGGCGCTCACAGCGCCTTGGCCAGCCAGACGGTCGCGTTCGGGTTGTCGTTGTAGGCGGCGACGGGGGTGAAGCCGGCCGACGCGTACAGGCCGCCCGCGGCGGTGAGGGTGTGGTGGGTGTCGAGCACGAGGTCGGCCGCGCCCCACGCCCGCGCGCGCTCCTCGAGGGCCGACAGCAGGGCCCGGCCCCACCCGCGGCCCCGGGTCTCGGGACGCAGGTACAGGTGCTTCACTTCGTAGCGCGGCCCGGCGGGGCCGTCGTCGATGCGCCGGATGCCGCCGCAGCCGAGGTCGCGGCCGTCGGCGACCGCGACGAGGAACACGCCCGCGGGCGGCTCGAACACCGCCGCGTCGGGGAACACCGGGCGGTAGGCCTGACCTTTCGGGAACGAGGTGCCGCGCATCTCGAAGTACTCCTCGAGCAGGGCGCGGGAGCGGGGGTCGTCGGCGCGCAGCGCCTGCAGGGTCAGCGAGGGGTCGACCATGGCTTCGAGCGTAGCCCCGTAGGCTGGAGCGCATGACGACGACGCGAGTGGCCCTCGTCGGGGGCACCGGCAAGCTCGGCGGCATCATCCGTGCCGTCATCGACGACTCCAACGACTTCGAGGTCGTCAGCGTGCTCGGCTCGTCGAGCAGCCTCGACGAGCTCGACAGCGCCGACCTCGTCGTCGACGCCTCGACCCCCGCCGTGTCGATCGACGTGGTGCGCGCCGCCGTCGAACGCGGGATCAACGTGCTCGTGGGCACCTCGGGCTGGTCGTCGCAGCGCATCGCGCTGGTGCGCCCGCTGGTGGATGCCGCCGGCACGGGCGCCGTGTTCATCCCGAACTTCTCGCTCGGCTCGGTCATCGGCAGCGCCCTGGCCGCCGCATCGGCGTCGTTCTTCCCCTCGATCGAGATCGTGGAGACCCACCGCGAGACGAAGGTCGATTCGCCCAGCGGCACCGCCGTGCGCACCGCCGAGCTCATCGCCGCCGCCCGCGCCGAGGTCGGCCCCGTCGAATCGCCCCACGCCGACCAGCGCGCCCGCGGCCAGCAGGTCGCGAGCATCCCGATCCACTCGCTGCGCCGGCCCGGAGTCGTCGCGCGGCAGGAGACGATCCTCTCCGGCCCGGGGGAGTCGCTGACCCTGGTGCACGACACGATCGACCCGGCCCTGGCCTACGCCCCCGGCATCCGCGTCGCCCTCGTCGCCGCCCGCGACGCCCGCGGCGTCACCGTGGGGCTCGACAGCCTCATCGACATCGGGGTGCGCGTGCCCGGGCAGACAGCCCCCCGCGCCGCAGGTCCGGCCGAGGCCGAGGGCGACGTGCCCGGCCAGGTCGCCCGCGCGACCGGCGCATGAGCACCCGCATCGGCGTCGCGGTCATCGCGGCGGTGCTGCTGCTGTACATCGTGCTGGTGGGGCAGCGATCGTGGCTGCTGCTCACCTCGGGCGACGGGGTGGGCATCGCCATGGGCGTCGCCCTGATCGTGCTGCCGCTCATCGCGATATGGGCGCTGTGGCGCGAGATCGCGTTCGGTGTGCGCGCCGAGGCGCTGGGGCGACGCCTCGAGCAGGAGGACGCCCTCCCGCCCGAGCAGCTCGACGTCAAGGCCAGCGGCCGCCCGATCCGCGACGAGGCGGCGGCGCTGTTCCCCGCTTACCGCGAGGTCGTCGAGCAGCACCCCGACGACTGGCGCGCCTGGTACCGCCTGGGCCTCGTCTACGACGGCGCCGGTGACCGTCGGCGCGCTCGTCAGGCCGTGCGCACGGCCATCGGACTCGAGCGGGCCGAACGCCGCGCCGGCTGACGGCGCCTAAGCGGCGGCCGGGACGGCGTCGGCGACGGCATCCTTCACGGTCGGGTGGGTGAAACGGAAGCCGGATGAGGTGAGCACCTGCGGCACCACCTCGAGGTCGCACGCCAGCAGCGCCTGCACCGGCTCGCGGCCGAGCACGAGCTCCATGCCCCACACCGGTGCGCGCAGCAGGTAGGGGCGGTTCATGCGCATCGCCAGGGCGAACCCGAGGTCGTTGGCGGTGGCCCGCGTCGGGCCGGAGAGATTCACCGGCCCGGTGATGCCGGTGTCGATGACGTGCCGGATCGCCCGCACCTCGTCGGGCAGCGAGATCCACGGCCACACCTGCGTGCCGCGGCCGATCGGCCCCGACAGCCCGGCCCGGGTCAGCAGCATCAGGGGCTTCAGCACCCCCTCGGGGTGCACGATCGGCGCCGTGCGCAGCACCGCGACGTTCTCGCCCGCCGTGCGGGCGGCGTGCTCCCACTCACCGGTGAGCTCGGCGAGGAACCCGTCGCCCTGCGGGCCCGACTCGGTGAGCGCCTCGCCGGGATGGGTGGGGTAGTAGCCGACGGCGGATGCCGAGACGAACGCGGGCGCGTCGGCGCCGAGCGCCCGCACCGCCGCGGCGAGGGCCTGCGTGGGCGCGATGCGTGACCACACGAGGGCGTGCTTGTACCGCCGCGACCAGGGGAAGCGGCCGATGCTCGCGCCGTTGAGGCCCACCACGGCGCGCGCGCCGTCGAGCACGGCGGGATCGAGCCGCGACCGCGTCGGATCCCACTCGACCTCGTCGGGCGACTCGGCCGGGCGGCGCACCAGCCGGGTGACGGGGACGCCGTCGGCCTCGAGCGACGCGATGAGCGCGCCGCCGATGAGTCCGCTCGCCCCGGCGACGACGACGCGTCCCGGGGCGTGGCCGGCAGTGTCAGCCAAGCGTCGCCTCGAGGGTGATCTCGATGCCCGCCAGTGCGGCCGAGACGGGGCAGCCGGTCTTGGCCTCGTCGGCGATGCGCGCGAAGTCCTCGGCCGACAGGCCCGAGACCACCGCGTTGACGTTCAGGTGGGAGCCGGTGATGCCGGTGCCCGGGATGAAGGTGACCGACGCCGTCGTCTCCACCGACTCCGGGGGAGTGCCGTTGCCGGCCAGCGCGTGCGAGAGGGCCATGCTGAAGCACGACGAATGGGCGGCCGCGATGAGTTCTTCGGGCGTCGTGACCGACGTCGACCCCTCGCTGCGCGCCTTCCAGTTCACCGGCAGCGGTCCCTGGTTGGAGCTCTCCAGGGCGACCTCGCCGGAGCCCTCGACGAGGCTCCCCTTCCAGGTGGTGGTGGCTTCGCTGGTCACGCTCATGGGGATGCTCCTTCGGCTGGCGGGGCGCGGGATGCGCTCGCTGGCCAGCCTAGACGCGACCCCCGACGGGGGGAACCGGTCAGGCGGGGCGGGTGCGGCCGACGACCCCGACCCGCTGCAGCAGCATGTACATCTGGCATCCGAGGCACAGGCCGAACACCGCGTTGAGGAACGCGGCGACGAAGGCGATCCCGGCCGCGACCGGCACCGCGTACGGCACGCCGAGCAGATGCAGCACGACGCCCGCGCCGGTCACGAACAGCCCCACGCCCTGGGCGAACCGCGGGGGACGGGGGTCTTCGAGCGTTGCGGGAGGCGCCAGGCGCGGCTGCACGACGCGGCGGAACAGCGCGCCCCACACCGCGGTACGGGGCGAGACGACACCCCAGACGAACAGCAGGGCGATCACCAGCAGCAGGAGGAACCCGGGGTCGAGCAGCCGCGCGCTCAGCGGCACGACCGCCACCGCCCACGCACCCGCGATGAAGGCGAAGTCGCCCGTCCCCGGGAGCGGGTTGGCGGCGAACCACTCGGGCGACGCCTTCGCCGTCGACAGGCCCGTGAGGCCCAGCACGACGTCGACGGCCAGCAGCAGCGCGGTGATCGCCGCGGCGAACCGGGGCCCGCGCGGATCGATGCCGCGCGGCGCGCGGTCAGCCACGCACCGGCTCCGCGGTCACCCGGTCCAGCTCCAGCTCCAGCACGCCGCGCCCGGGCGCCCCGCCGAAGCGGGTCTGCACGACGCCGTGACGGTCGAGGATGAGGGTGGTCGGGGTGGAGAGCACGTTGAAGTGGCGGGCGATGTCGGGGCGGTGGGTGAGGTCCACGTCCAGGTGCAGCACCCCCTCCTTGTCGGCGGCGATGTCGCTCAGCGTGCGGTGCACGCCCGGGCAGCGGGCGCACAGCTCGGTGGAGAACTGCAGCAGCGTCGCCCGCTCGCCCAGCGCCTCGGCGCCCAGACGCTGCGGTTCGACGATCTCGGCCGGGTCGTGGCGCCGCGGTCGCTGCTGCTGCCAGCGCGCGTACACCCCGATGCCGACGGTCACCGCGAGCAGCGCGGTGAGGATCAGCACGGCCTCCATGAGATTCACAACCCATGAGCATAACCACCCCACCTCGGTGCGGGCCCCGATACGGGCCGTGTGAACCCGCGTGACGTCGGCGATCCCGCCCGTCACCGCCCCGGCCGGCGGGAGCGAAGGTAGGGTGTCTCCCGTGACCCAGGCCGCCGCATCCGTCCCCACCCCGTACGAGGATCTGCTGCGCGAGGTCCTGCGCGACGGCGTGCACAAGGACGACCGCACCGGCACCGGCACCACCAGCGTCTTCGGCCGCCAGATCCGCTTCGACCTCGCCGAGGGCTTCCCCCTGGTGACCACCAAGCGCGTCCACCTGAAGTCGATCGTGTACGAACTGCTGTGGTTCCTGCGCGGCGAGTCCAACGTCGGCTGGCTGCAGAGCAACGGCGTGACGATCTGGGACGAATGGGCCGACGCCGACGGCGAGCTGGGCCCGGTCTACGGCGTGCAGTGGCGCTCGTGGCCCACTCCCGACGGCGGCCAGATCGACCAGATCGCGCAGGTGATCGAGCAGATCCGCACCACCCCCGACTCGCGGCGCCTCATCGTCTCGGCGTGGAACCCCGCCGACATCCCCGACATGGCCCTCGCGCCGTGCCACGCGCTGTTCCAGTTCTACGTCGCCGACGGCAAGCTCTCGTGCCAGCTCTACCAGCGCAGCGCCGACATGTTCCTCGGCGTGCCCTTCAACATCGCCAGCTACGCCCTGCTCACCCTGATGATCGCGCAGCAGACCGGCCTCGAGCCCGGCGAGTTCGTCTGGACGGGCGGCGACTGCCACATCTACGACAACCACCTCGAGCAGGTGCGCGAGCAGCTGAGCCGCGAGGCGTACGCGCCGCCGACCCTCCGCTTCGCCCGCACGCCCGACTCGATCTTCGACTACCGCTTCGACGACATCGTCGTCGAGGGGTACCAGCACCACCCGGCCATCCGCGGGGCCGTCGCGGTATGACCGTCCGGCTCGGCCTCATCTGGGCCGAGGCGCGCGATCGCGTCATCGGCGCCGACGGCACCATGCCCTGGCACGTGCCCGAAGACCTGCAGCACTTCCGCGACATCACGATGGGTGCCCCGGTGATCATGGGGCGCCGCACCTGGGAGTCGTTCCCCGACCGCTTCCGCCCGCTTCCCGGGCGGCGCAACATCGTCGTCAGCCGCCGCGCCGACTGGGCCGAAGCCGGCGCCGAGCACGCGTCGTCGCTGGAAGACGCCCTCGCCCGCGTCGAGGACGCCCCCGAGGCCTGGATCATCGGCGGCGGCACGCTCTACGCCGAGGCGATCGACCGGGCCGACGTGCTCGAGGTCACCGAGCTCGACCTCGACGTCGACGGCGACACCCGGGCGCCCGCACGGGAGGGCTGGGCCCTCGGTTCCGAGACTCCCTGGCACACCTCGCGCACCGGCATCCGCTACCGCTTCACGACACACCACCGGCCCTGACCGGGCGCCCGACAGGGGGAGCAGATGCCGAAGACCGCACTGATCACGGGGGCCAGCTCCGGCCTCGGCGCCGAGTTCGCCCGGCAGCTGGCCGCGCGGGGTGCCGACCTGGTGCTCACCGCGCGCGACGCCGCGGCCCTTCACGACATCGCGGCGCGGCTGCGCTCCGAGCACCGCGCGCAGGTGGAGGTGCTCGTTGCCGACCTCGTCGACCCGGCCGGCCTCGACGCCGTCGCCGCGCGCCTGGCCGATCCCGCCCGGCCGGTGGGCGTGCTCGTCAACAACGCCGGCTTCGGGCTGCCGCTCGCGTTCGACGAGAACGCGCTCGCCGACGAGGAGCGCCACCTCGCGCTGCACGTGGGCGCCACCATGCGGCTGACCCACGCCGCCCTGGGCGTCATGCTCGCCCGCGGCCACGGCCGCATCGTCAACGTCGCCTCGGTCGCCGCGTTCCTCCCGCGAGGCACCTACGGCGCCGTGAAGGCGTGGGTCGTCTCGTTCAGCCGCTGGGCCAACGCGGCCTACGCGCCCCGCGGGGTCACCGTCACCGCGGTGTGCCCGGGGTTCACCCACACCGACTTCCACGCCCGCATGGGCCTGGCCCCCGGCCGGGAGGGCATCCCCGGAGCGCTGTGGCTCGACGCCCAGGACGTCGTGGGCGAGGGCCTGCGCGACGCCGCCCGCGGCCGCGCGGTGTCGATCCCGTCGCTGCGCTACAAGGTGCTCATCGGCCTGGCCCGCATCCTCCCCGCCTCCCTCGTCGCCCGCCTGGCCGCCACCGGCCGCTGAGCCCCGGTTCGGCACGGGCCGAGGCCCCGGGTCGGGCGCGAGCCCCCGGGGTATCCGTCACCATCCGTCGGACCGGTGGGGCGGGTGTCGCCTCCCGTGCCCCATAGGTAGACACCAGCCCCACCGATCCGACGGATGGGCGCCGGCAGGCGGTCCACCCCGGCGACGCCGAGCGCCCGGCGCCCCCGCCGCCGCGCCGCGGCCCCGATACCACCCGTCGGACCGGTGGGGCGGGTGTCGCCTCGCGTGCCCCACAGGTCGACACCGGCCCCGCCGATCCGACGGATGGGGCCGCACCCGCATCCGCCACCCTCGACCGTCGCCTCCTCCCCAGGCGGCCTCCCGCGCCCGTTCTCCCCAGATCGGCCCGAGCTCCCGCCGGCGCCCGCTGCCGCCGGGGCACCCTGTCCGGCATGGATCCTGCAGCGATGGCCGACCGCATCTCCCACGCCGACGGGATCGTGCGCGGGCGCGCGCTGCTGGCGGCGGGTGCCTCGCGCGCCGACCTGCGGCGGGCGGTGCGGGCCGGGGCCGTGCTGCGGGTGCGCGACGGCGTGTACGCCGTGCCGGGAACGCCGGCGCCGATCATCGCGGCGGCCGCCCACGGCGGCGAGCTCGGCTGCGCGTCGGCGCTGCGGGCACGGGGCGTGTGGGTGCTCGGCGACGACCGTCATCTGCACGTCTGGATCGGCTCGCGGGGCCGGCGGTTCCCGCACGCCGGATGCCGGTGCGTCACCCACCACGATGACGGCCGATCGGCCTTCGGTCTCGTGGGGGTGGTGCGGGCGCTCGTGCAACTGGCGGGGTGCCGGGGAGACGAGGCGTTCTTCGCCGCGTTCGAATCGGCCTGGCGGCTGGGGCTGCTCGACCGCGCCGCGCGGGCCGAGGTGCGCGCGGGCCTGCGGGCCGGGCAGCGGTGGCTGGTCGACATCGCCCGCCCCGACGCCGACAGCGGACTGGAGTCGATCCTCCGACTGCGCCTCATCCGGCACGGCATCCGGCTGGTGAGCCAGGTGCGCGTGGACGGGGTCGGCCGGGTCGACTTCATGATCGACGGCGTGCTGATCCTCGAGGCCGACGGCCGCGACGGCCACGCCCGCGAGGCCGAGCGCCACAAGGACCTCGTCCGCGATGCCCGGGCCGCGGCGGCCGGGTATGAGACCCTGCGGTTCGACTACGCGCTCATCATCCACGACTGGCCGACGGTGCTGCAGGCGATCCTCGCGCGGCTGCGCGACCACCACCGCACCATCGGTCGGAGAGCCGGGGCAGGTGTCGCCCTGCACGTCTCGTGAGACGACTTCCGCACCACGGCTCCGACGGATGGTCGTGCTCTGCCGCCGATCCGAGCCCCGCGAACCGATAACCTGAGACCATGACGCACACGAGCAACCCCTTCGGACAGGTTCTCGTCGCGCTCGTCACTCCGATGACGGCCGACGGCGAGGTCGACTGGCCCGCCGTCGAGAAGCACATCGACGACGTCATCACCGCGGGCGCCGACGGCATCGTCGTCACCGGCACCACCGGCGAGACCAGCACCCTCACCGACCCCGAGAAGCTCAAGCTCGTCGAGGTCGGCAAGTCGGTCTCGGCCGGCCGCGCCAAGATCATCACCGGCGGCGGATCCAACGAGACCGCGCACGCCATCGAGCTCTACAAGGCCAGCGAGAAGGCCGGCGCCGACGGCATCATGATCGTCACGCCGTACTACAACAAGCCCACGCAGGCCGGCATCCTCACGCACTTCCGCCTCGTCGCCGACGCGACCGACCTGCCGGTGATCCTCTA
Organism: Microbacterium festucae; assembly: GCF_025421715.1. GTDB lineage: Bacteria > Actinomycetota > Actinomycetes > Actinomycetales > Microbacteriaceae > Microbacterium > Microbacterium festucae. The sequence goes on along the minus strand of NZ_JAOEFC010000005.1, from coordinate 59,188 downwards.
CGACATCCCCGGCCGCGCGGGCGTGCCGATCAAGTACGAGACGATCCTGCGCCTCGCGAAGCACCCCAACATCCTCGCCGTGAAAGACGCCAAGGGCGACTTCAGCGAGGTGAGCCGCGTGCTCAACCAGACCGACCTCATGTATTTCTCGGGCGACGACAGCAACGTGCTCCCGCACCTGGCGATCGGCGCGACGGGCCTCATCGGCGTGACGGCGAACATCGCCGCAGCGCCCTACCGCACGATGGTGGATGCCGTGAACGCGGGCGATCTGGCCACCGCCACGGCCGCGCACCGCCGACTCGAGCCGCTCGTGCGCGCCGTGATGACCCACGTGCCCGGCACGGTGGCCGCGAAGTACATCCTCCACGGCCTCGGCCGCATCGGCAGCCCGCGCGTGCGGCTGCCGCTCGTCGGCCCGGAGGAGTGGGAGGCCGCCCTCATCGAAGACGAGCTCGCCCTCGTCCACGACGTCGACGGCGCCGACTTCTCCAACTTCCGACCCGACCGCAACGCCGCCGCGGGCGGTGCCCTGCCCAAGGTGCACGGCACGACCCGCTGAGACCTCGCGGATGCCGGCATCCGCATACAGCTGAACAACGAACGGATGCCACGGCGTCCGGCAGGAGGCAGACCATGCCCACGACCGTCTACGACCCGCCCCAGCTCGCCCCCGGAACCCTCCGGGTCACCCCGCTCGGCGGGATCGGCGAGATCGGCCGCAACATGACCGTGTTCGAGTACGACGGGAAGCTCCTGATCGTCGACTGCGGCGTGCTGTTCCCCGAGGAGCACCAGCCCGGCGTCGACCTCATCCTCCCCGACTTCGAGCCGCTGAAGTCGCGCCTGGACGACATCGTCGGGGTCATGCTCACGCACGGCCACGAAGACCACATCGGCGCAGTGCCCTACCTCCTCAAGCTGAAGGGTGACATCCCGCTCATCGGCTCGCAGCTGACCCTGGCCCTGGTCGAGGCGAAGCTCAAGGAGCACCGCATCCGCCCCTACAGCCTGACGGTCACCGAGGGGCAGCAGGAGCGCGTCGGGCCGTTCGACCTCGAGTTCATCGCGGTGAACCACTCGATCCCGGATGCGCTGGCGGTGTCGATCACGACCCCCGCCGGGCGCGTGCTGGCCACCGGCGACTTCAAGATGGACCAGCTGCCGCTGGACGGTCGCATCACCGACCTGCGCGCCTTCGCCCGGCTGGGTGAGGAGGGCGTCGACCTGTTCCTCGTCGACTCGACCAACGCCGACGTCCCCGGGTTCACGCCGCTGGAGCGGGCCATCGGCCCGGTGCTCGAGCAGGTCATCGCCAAGGCCCCGCGCCGCGTGATCGTCGCGAGCTTCTCGAGCCACGTGCACCGCGTGCAGCAGGTCATCGACGCCGCCCACGCCCACGGGCGCCGGCTGGCCTTCCTCGGCCGCTCGATGGTGCGCAACATGACGATCGCCGAGGACCTCGGCTACCTGCGGGTGCCCGACGGCGTGCTCATCGACTACAAGAAGGCCAAGGACCTCCCCGAAGACCGGATCGTCTACATGTCGACCGGCTCGCAGGGGGAGCCGATGGCGGTGCTCTCGCGCATGGCCAACCTCGACCACGCGATCGAGCCCGGCCCCGGTGACACCGTCATCCTCGCCTCGAGCCTCATCCCCGGCAACGAGAACGCGGTCTACCGAGTGATCGACGGGCTCACCAAGCTGGGCGCCAACGTCGTGCACAAGGGCAACGCCAAGGTGCATGTGTCGGGCCACGCCGCGGCGGGGGAGCTGCTGTACTGCTACAACATCCTCAAGCCCCGCAACGTGATGCCCGTGCACGGCGAGTACCGTCACCTGATCGCCAACGCGAAGCTCGCGCAGGACACCGGCATCCCCGCCGAGAACACGATCATCGCCGAGAACGGCACGGTCGTCGACCTGAAGGACGGCGTCGCCCGCGTCACCGGCCAGCTCGACCTCGGCTTCGTGTACGTCGACGGGTCGACGGTGGGCGAGATCACGGATGCCGACCTCAAGGACCGTCGCATCCTCGGCGAGGAGGGCTTCATCTCGGTGATCGTGGTCGTCGACTCCTCGACAGGCCGCATCATCACGGGGCCGGAGATCCACGCCCGCGGCTTCGCCGAGTCCGATGACGTCTTCGACGCGGTCAAGCCGAAGATCGCCGCAGCGCTGGCCGAGGCCGCCCAGCAGGGCGTGCGCGACAACCACGCGCTGTCGCAGGTGGTGCGCCGCACGATCGGCCGCTGGGTGAACCAGTCGCTGCGTCGCCGGCCGATGATCGTCCCGTTGGTCATCGAGGGCTGAGCGCCGCCACTACGATCGGGCCATGCCCGCCACCTTCACCCTGCGCCCCGCCACGCAGGCCGACGGCGCGTTCCTGGCCGACATGGTGGTCGAGGCCGCCAACTGGCGGCAGGGCGGGGCGCGTCCGCGGCACGAGGTGATCGCCCATCCCGAGCACGCGCGCTACCTTTCGGGGTGGCTGCGTCCGGGGGATGCCGGGTTCGTGGCCGTCGACGGGCAGGGCGAGCCCATCGGCGCGGCCTGGTACCGGATGCTGCCGCGCACCGACCCCGGTTTCGGGTACGTCGGCACCGGGGTGCCCGAGCTCATCATCGGGGTGCGGCCGATCTGGCGCGCCCACGGGGTGGGGCGCCGGCTGCTGCAGGAGCTGTGCGACCACGCCCGGGCGCAGGGCTTCGCCCGGATCAGCCTGTCGGTCGAGCGCGGCAACTTCGCCCAGACGCTCTACCGCAGCGAGGGTTTCGCGGTGACCCAGCCCGGCAGCGGCCGCGACACGATGGTGAAGCGGCTGCGCTGACCGGGGGTTCTGCCGCCCGGCCCGCGTCAATCCGCGGAAATGTCGGCCCTTCCGCCTACCGTGGGGGAATGGCCAGGAGCACGACCTCAGGATCTCGCACGCCCGCGAAGTCGTCTTCGGCGCGCGCGAAGAAGCCCGAGCCGGCACCCAAGCGCTACGTCGACGACGTCGACAAGCCCCCGGTGATCGTGCGGATGTGGCTGGGTCTGGCCCACGCGACGGGCGGCATGTTCCGCGCGTTCGGCCCCGAGACGCTCGAGAAAGACCAGCGCCGCGACGGCTTCCCGTTCCTGCTGGTGCTGCTGGCGATCGCCGGCGCCGTGATCGAGTGGTTCCTCATCGGCACCGACATCGGCACGACGATCAGCTCCTACACGGTGGGCGCGCTCATCGGCCGCGAGGCGTTCATCCTGCCGGTGTTCCTCCTGCTCCTGGCGGGCTGGCTGTTCCGGCATCCGTCGTCGGTGCACGACAACGGCCGCATCGGCATCGGCTTCGGCCTGCTGATCCTCACCATCGCCGGCTTCTGCCACATCGGCGGCGGCCGGCCGCAGCCCAAGCAGGGCCTGCCGGCGCTGAGCGAGGCGGGCGGTCTGTTCGGCTGGATGGTCGGCGAGCCCCTCACGATCCTCACCGACATCGGGGCGGGCGTCGTGCTCGCGCTGCTGTCGATCCTCAGCGTGCTCATCATCACCAAGACGCCGCCCAACCGCATCGGGCGCCGCCTCGGCGACCTGTACGCGTGGATGTTCGGCGCCGAGCGCCCGGCCCCCGCCGAGCCCGGCGTCGCGTTCGCCGCCGATGCCGACGAGGCCGAGAAGGAGAAGTCGCTGCCGTGGTGGCGGCGCAACTCGTCGGGGCGCGAAGAGGATGCCGACGGCCACCTCGGCAGCGACGACCTCACGGCGCTGCTCGATTCGTCCGGGCACGGCGGCTTCGACCAGGTCGTCGAGACCCCGCCGATGCCCGACGCGCCCACCGAGATCATCGATCCGATCGTCGTGGAGAACGTGCGCAAGGCGGGGCGCACCAACGCGACGTCGATCCGCGAAGACGCCACCGAGGTGATCGAGGACGACGGTCTGCTGCCCGGCCTGTCGGGCCTGGGCGCCGACCACGAGGGCCAGCCGCCCTCCGCCCCCTACCGGCTCCCGTCGGTGGCCGCCCTCGCCGCCGGCACGCCTCCCAAGGCACGCTCCGAGGCCAATGACGCCATCGTGCGCGCCATCATGGGCGTGTTCGAGCAGTTCTCCATCGACGCGCGCGTCACCGGCTTCTCGCGCGGGCCGACCGTCACCCAGTACGAGATCTCCCTCGGCCCCGGCGTGAAGGTCGAGCGCATCACCGCGCTCACCAACAACATCGCCTACGCGGTCGCCTCCAACGAGGTGCGCATCCTCGCCCCCATCCCGGGCAAGAGCGCGATCGGCGTCGAGATCCCCAACACCGACCGTGAGATCGTGACCCTCGGCGACGTGCTGCGTTCGCCGGCGACGACCTCGCAGACCCACCCGATGACCATCGGCGTCGGCAAGGACGTCGGCGGCGGCTTCGTCGTGGCCAACCTCGCCAAGATGCCCCACCTGCTGGTGGCCGGCTCCACCGGGTCGGGCAAGTCGAGCTTCGTCAACTCGATGATCACGAGCCTGCTCATGCGCGCCAAGCCCAGCGAGGTGCGCATGGTGCTCATCGACCCCAAGCGCGTCGAGCTCACCAGCTACGCCGGGGTGCCGCACCTCATCACGCCCATCATCACGAACCCCAAGAAGGCCGCCGAGGCGCTGCAGTGGGTCGTGAAGGAGATGGACATGCGCTACGACGACCTCGCGTCGTTCGGGTTCCGCCACATCGACGACTTCAACCGCGCCGTGGTCGCCGGCGAGATCCAGCTGCCCGCCGGCAGCGAGCGCGTGCTCAAGCCCTACCCGTACCTACTGGTGGTCGTCGACGAGCTCGCCGACCTCATGATGGTGGCCCCGCGCGACGTCGAGGACTCGATCGTGCGCATCACCCAGCTCGCCCGTGCCTCCGGCATCCACCTGGTGCTGGCCACCCAGCGGCCCTCGGTCGACGTGGTCACCGGTCTCATCAAGGCCAACGTTCCCTCGCGTCTCGCGTTCGCCGTCACCAGCGTGACCGACTCGCGGGTCATCCTCGACCAGCCCGGCGCCGACCGTCTCATCGGTCAGGGCGACGGCCTGTTCCTGCCGATGGGCGCCTCGAAGGCGATCCGCGTGCAGGGCGCCTGGGTCGCCGAGAGCGAGATCGAGAAGGTCGTCGCCCACGTCAAAGACCAGGCGCGCCCCGAGTACCGCAGAGACGTCGAGGCGACCGTGGAGAAGAAGGAGATCGACGCCGACATCGGCGACGACCTCGAACTGCTCCTGGCGGCGGCGGAGCAGATCATCTCCACGCAGTTCGGCTCGACCTCGATGCTGCAGCGCAAGCTCCGCGTCGGGTTCGCCAAGGCCGGCCGGCTCATGGACCTGCTCGAGTCGCGGGAGATCGTCGGGCCCTCCGAGGGCTCGAAGGCCCGTGACGTGCTCGTGACCCCCGACGACCTGCCCGCCGTGCTGGCGCGCCTGCGCGGCGACGAGCCGCCGGCGTCCGCCGCGGCCGCCGGTTCGGCCGACCCCTACGGCCCGGATGCCGTCTCCGCCCAGTTCGACGGCCTCGAGGTCGTCGACGGCGACGACGACTCCGAGGACGCGTGGGGCCTCACCGGGCGCGACTAGAGTCTGAGCGTGTCCATCCCCCGGCAGCTGCCCAACGCGATCACGATCGTGCGCATCCTGTGCGCCCCGGTCTTCCTCTGGATGCTGCTGGCAGACGGCGGCACCGACAGTGCGCTGCGCTGGTGGGCGGCCGTGCTGTTCATCGTGGCGATCGCCACGGACGGCATCGACGGCTACCTCGCGCGCCGCTACGAGATCGTCACCGATCTGGGCAAGCTGCTCGACCCGATCGCCGACAAGGCGCTCACCGGCTGCGCGTTCGTGGGGCTGTCGATCCTCGCCGAGCTGCCGTGGTGGGTGACCATCATCGTCCTCGTGCGCGAGGTGGGCATCACCGTCTACCGCTTCGCCGTCGTCAGCGACCACGTGCTGGCCGCCGCCTGGATGGGCAAGCTCAAGACGGTCGCACAGGCTGTGGCCCTGTCCCTGGCGCTGCTGCCGCTGTGGACCGTGGTGGGGGACTGGATCCACGTCGTCAACACCGTCACCATGTGGATCGCGGTGATCCTCACCGTCGCCAGCGGCCTCGACTACATCCTCAGCGAGGTGCGCGCCTCGCGGCGGAAGAGCGCGTCGTGAACCGGCCGCTCGACCTGCCCGACGACCTCGAGAACACCCTGGTCGCCAGCGGGCCCCGCTCCGACGCGGAGCGCCTCATCGCGCGGCTCAAGGAGCTCGGCTGGACGGCCGCCGTCGCCGAGTCGCTCACCGGCGGCCTCGTGGTCTCGAGCCTGATCGGGGTGTCGGGGGCCTCGGCGGTGATCCGCGGCGGCGTGGTCGCCTACGCCACCGACCTCAAGCAGTCCCTGCTCGGCGTGGATGCCACCCTCCTCGAGGCCCACGGGCCGGTGCACCCGCGCGTGGCCCGGCAGATGGCCGACGGGGTGCGCCGCAGCCTCGGGCGGGGCGAGGACCCGGCCGATGTGGGCGTGGCCACCACCGGCATCGCCGGCCCGATCTCGCCGGACGGGCAGCCGGTGGGCACCGTGCACCTGGCGGTGTCGACCCCGCTGGGTTCCCGCGTCGAGTCGCTGCAGCTGAGCGGCACGCGGGAGCAGATCCGCGCCGAGGCGACGGCGCGGGCGGTGCGCCTGGCGCTGGACGCCCTCTGAGCCTCGCGCACCCGGCATCCGAGGCGCGTCTTCGACCGCCTGCCGCGCGGCGGGAATGCGCAGTGTTTCCTCATGGTTACACCTGAGCGATTCCCACCCATCATCCAGCGGGTGGGGGCTATCGTGACTGGCAAGTGAGGTACTGTGGTCCACTCGGGGACAGCAGGGACATCGGAGGAGGGGGCGCACCATGATCCTGGTTCGTGAAGAGATCGGCGACGTTCTGCGAGACCTCCGCCTGCAGAAGGGCAAGACGCTCCGTCAGGTCGCCGGCCGTGCGAGCGTGGCCCTCGGCTACCTCAGCGAGGTCGAGCGCGGTCAGAAGGAAGCCTCCAGCGAGATCCTCTCCGCCGTGGCCGACGCCCTCGATGTGCCCATCTCGGTCATCATGCGCGAGGTCGGCGACCGCATCTCGGTGCTCGAGGGGCTGCAGACCTTCGCCGACGTCGTCCCCGACGACCTGGCATCGCTCGACGCGGTGCAGCCCGAGCTGTCGCTGCGCTGAGCCGCGCGCCCGTCCTGACTCCATGCGTCTGAGCGAGTTCACCCGCGCCGTCGAGGCCGAGTTCGGCCCACGCGGCGGTGCCTTCGTCGACGACCTCGTCATCGCCGAACTGGGACACCGCACCCCGCAGCAGGCCCTCGCCGCCGGCGTGGATCCGCGCACGGTGTGGCTCGCGCTCTGTGCTGAGACCGACGTACCGATCGCCCGCCGTCACGGCGTGGGACGCCTCGAACCCCGACGCTGATCTTCGAACGCGGCGTGTCGGAGCATCGAAAGTGTGTTCGACCCGCGTAGTGTCCTCCACAAGCGGTGTCGCGCAGGCGTCATCCCCGGTATGAGCGGTTCCGGCCGCACCCTCCGACCGATGTCGGAGGCCCTTCGTATCGTGGACGACGTCGCGAGACACCCACTGCCTTGTCGCAGCATCCGCCCCGTCGGGGAGGAGCGCGACAGCCTACAGGCGACCGAGATGCGACCACGAAGGAGCACGTCATGCCATCACCCGCAGACCGCGAGAAGGCCCTCGAATCGGCCCTCGCCCAGATCGACCGTCAGTTCGGGAAGGGCTCGGTCATGCGACTGGGCAGCGACGAGCGCGCGCCCGTCGAGGTCGTGCCCACCGGCTCGATCGCCCTCGACGTCGCCCTCGGCATCGGCGGACTGCCGCGCGGCCGCATCATCGAGATCTACGGCCCCGAGTCGTCGGGTAAGACGACCCTGACCCTCCACGCCATCGCCAACGTGCAGCGCGCCGGCGGCATCGCCGCGTTCATCGACGCCGAGCACGCCCTCGACCCCGACTACGCGCAGAAGCTCGGCGTCGACATCGACCAGCTGCTGGTGTCGCAGCCCGACACCGGTGAGCAGGCGCTCGAGATCGCCGACATGCTGGTGCGCTCGGGGGCCATCGACCTCGTTGTGATCGACTCGGTCGCCGCGCTCGTGCCCAAGGCCGAGATCGAGGGCGAGATGGGCGACTCGCATGTCGGCCTGCAGGCGCGCCTCATGTCGCAGGCCCTGCGCAAGCTCACCGGTGGGCTCAACCAGACCAACACCACGATGATCTTCATCAACCAGCTCCGCGAGAAGATCGGCGTGTTCTTCGGATCGCCCGAGACCACCGCGGGTGGCAAGGCGCTCAAGTTCTATGCGTCGGTGCGTCTCGACATCCGTCGCATCGAGACCCTGAAAGACGGGTCGGATGCCGTGGGCAACCGCACCCGCGTCAAGGTCGTCAAGAACAAGATGGCGCCGCCGTTCAAGCAGGCCGAGTTCGACATCCTCTACGGTGTCGGCATCTCGCGCGAGGGCTCGCTTATCGACTTCGGCGTCGAGCACGCGATCGTCAAGAAGTCCGGCGCCTGGTACACCTACGACGGTGAGCAGCTCGGGCAGGGCAAGGAGAACGCCCGCAACTTCCTGCTGAAGAACACCGACATCGCGGCCGACATCGAGACGAAGATCAAGCAGAAGCTCGGCATCGGTCAGCCCAAGGTCGCCGAAGCCACGTCCGACGAGCTCGCTGCGCGTCGCCCGGCCTGATGGTCCGCTTCGAGGTGGACGGGGGCGACGAGCTCGCCCCCGTCACGCCCCTCTTCGGCGACCGCGTCGCCCGGGGCGACCGTGCTGACCGCGGCGTGGATCGCGCCGACCGCGCGGGTGGCGCCGACCGTGCCGACCGCGCTGACGACGCTGCGCCGGTGTCACCGGCAGCGTCCGCGCTGCCCGTCCGGGAGCGCGTCCCGCGTGCGGGTGGCGCGCCGCGGCCGGCGGCGGGGCAGTGGCATGCGAGCTGGCTCGACGAGGCCGCCCCGGCGGGCGACCCCGACACCGCGCAGGAGCGCGACGACGCCGAGCGGGTGCTGATGCGCAAGCTCCGCTCGCGGTCGCTGTCCGAGCGCGAGGCACGCGCCCTGGCCGCCGAGCAGGGACTCGCCCCCGACGACGTCGAGGTGCTGATCGACCGGCTCCTGCGCCACGGCTACCTCGACGATGCCCGGCTGGCCGAGCAGCTCGTGCACACCGGTGTCGATCGCAAGGCCCAGGGGCGCAGCGCCCTGGCCCAGACCCTCAGCCAGCGCGGCATTCCGCGCGAGGTCACCCAGGCCGCCCTCGACGCGCTTCCCGACGACGACGCGGAGCGCGCGCTCGAGGTCGCCCGCACGAAGGTGCGCTCGGTGCGGGGGCTCGACCGCGAGGTGGCCGTGCGCCGCCTGGTCGGGCAGCTGTCGCGCCGCGGCTTCGGCGCCCACGCCCTCGACGCCGCGCGCCGCGCGATCGACGAGCAATGACCGGGCTTCGCATCCGATGAGCGGCCGCCTCGTCGTCGACGACGACGTGCTGCGTGAGATCGTCGCGCCGCTGGGCGAGGTCGACGCCTTCGAAGCCCTCGGCGGCGGCATGTTCGCCACGGCGCACCGGGTGCGCTTCCGCGACGGCCGCCGCGCCGTCGTGAAGATCGTCGGCGCCGACACCAGCCGCATGGCCACCTACGAGCACGGGATCCTCCGCACCGAGGCCGAGGTGTACCGGATGCTGGCCGGGTCGGGCGTGCCCGTTCCCGAGGTGCTGCTGACCGACTTCACCCGCGCCCGCGTCGACGGCGACGTCGTCGTGGCGGCCCACCTCGACGGCGTGGTGTGGGAGTCGCTCCGGCTGCCCGACGATGAGTCGGCAGGGCTCCGCCGCGCGCTGGGCGCGCTGATGGCCGACGCGCACCGGGTGGTCGCGCCGCGATTCGGCTACCCGGCCTCGCCCGCGCTGCAGGGGCCGTCGTGGCGAGCGGCCTACGCCGCAATGCTGGCGGCGATCCTCGCCGACGGGGAGCGCTGGGGCGTCCCGCTGCCGGCCGCGGCCATCCGCTCCGCCGTGGCCGCCCACCACGCCGCGCTCGACACGGTCGCCGATCCGGTGGTCGTCCACGCCGACCTGTGGCCCGGCAACGTGTTCGTCGACACCGCCGCGCGGCGCATCACCGGGGTCATCGACACCGAGCGCACCGTGTGGGGCGATCCGCTGCTCGACCTCGCCGGCGCCGAGCAGTTCTCCGCCGCCGCCCCCGACGCCGACATCCTCGCGGGCGACCGGGCCGCCGGCGGGGAGCTCGCCGCCCTGCTCGAGACCCCCGCGGGCGTGGCGCGCCTGCACCTGTGCCGGCTCTACTACGCGACGCTGCTGGTCGTCGAGTGCACCATCCGGGGGTACGACGGCGAGTTCGGCCAGTGGTGCGAGGCGACCGCCCGCACCAACCTGGCCCTCGCCCTCGAGCGGCTCGGCGCCGCCGCGGCATCCGGCTCGGTCACGGCGACCGGCTCGTAGACTGGGGGCACTATGACCACGCCCTCATCGCTTCCCACGCTCATCGCCCCGTCGCCGGCGGCGACCGGTGTCGACGGGCGCGCGCGCACCTACGAGGTGCGCACGTTCGGCTGCCAGATGAACGTGCACGACTCCGAGCGCCTCTCCGGCTCGCTCGAATCGGCCGGCTACGTGCGCGCCGACGCCGGCACCGAAGCCGACGTCGTCGTGATCAACACCTGCGCCGTGCGCGACAACGCCGCCGGCAAGCTCTACGGCACGCTCGGCCACCTGAAGTCGCGCAAAGACGCCCGTGCGGGCATGCAGATCGCCGTCGGCGGGTGCCTGGCGCAGATGGACAAGGACACCGTCCAGCAGAAGGCCCCCTGGGTCGACGTCGTCTTCGGCACCCACAACATGGGGTCGCTCCCGAGCCTGCTCGAACGCGCCCGTCACAACGGCGAGGCCGAGCTGGAGATCCTCGAATCGCTCGAGACGTTCCCGTCCACCCTCCCCACCAAGCGCGACGCCATCCACAGCGGCTGGGTGTCGATCTCGGTGGGCTGCAACAACACCTGCACGTTCTGCATCGTGCCGCACCTGCGCGGCAAGGAGAAAGACCGCCGCCCCGGCGACATCCTCAGCGAGATCAAGCTGCTCGTCGACGACGGCGCGATCGAGGTCACCCTCCTCGGTCAGAACGTCAACAGCTACGGCGTCGAGTTCGGCGACCGCCAGGCCTTCGGCAAGCTGCTGCGCGCGGCCGGCGAGATCCCGGGCCTCGAGCGCATCCGCTTCACCAGCCCCCACCCGGCCGCCTTCACCGACGATGTGATCGACGCGATGGCCGAGACCCCCGCCGTCATGCCGCAGCTGCACATGCCGCTGCAGTCCGGTTCCGACCGCATCCTCAAGGCCATGCGCCGGTCGTACCGCAGCGAGCGCTTCCTCGGCATCCTCGAGCGCGTCCGTGCGCAGATGCCCCACGCGGCGATCTCCACCGACATCATCGTCGGGTTCCCGGGCGAGACCGACGACGACTTCGAAGACACGATGCGCGTCGTCGAGCAGGCCCGCTTCGCGAGCGCCTTCACCTTCCAGTACTCCATCCGCGAGGGCACACCCGCTGCGACGATGCCCGACCAGGTGCCCAAGCACGTCGTGCAGCAGCGCTACGAGCGCCTCATCGCCCTGCAGGAGCGCATCTCGCTCGAAGAGAACCAGGCGCAGGTGGGCCGCGAGGTGCAGGTGCTGGTGTCCACCGGCGAGGGCAAGAAGGATGCCGAGACGCACCGCCTCACCGGTCGTGCCGAAGACAACCGACTCGTGCACTTCGAGGTGCCCGCCGGCTCCGCGCTGCCGCGTCCGGGCGACGTCGTCTCGGTCGTCATCACCCGCGCCGCCCCGTTCCACCTGCTCGCCGACCGTCCCGACGGGTCCGCGCTGCCCATCAGGCGCACGCGCGCCGGGGACGCATGGGACCGCTCGCAGGCGGAATCGTGCGGCGTGCCGGCACCGGCCGGCGGGGCCGGCGCGCCCCGCGCCGTCTCCCTCGGGCTGCCCACGCTGCGCCTCACCACGCCGTGACCGCCGCGCCGACCTCGCTCGGCGCCGAGACCGAGACCGGGGCCGTGAGCGCCCGCGGGCCGCGGCTCTGGGCCGTGGTGGGCGCCACCGGCACCGGCAAGACGTCGCTGTCGCTCGACCTGGCCGACGCGCTCCGGGCCCGCGGCCGGGGCGCCGAGATCGTCAACGCCGACGCCATGCAGCTGTACCGCGGCATGGACATCGGCACGGCCAAGCTCCCCGTCGCCGAGCGCCGCGGCATCCCGCACCACCTCTTCGACGTGCGCGAGGTCACCGACGAGGCGGCCGTGGCCTGGTACCAGCCTGCGGCCCGCGCCGCCATCGACGCCGCCTTCGCGCGAGGGTCCGACGCCGTGCTCGTCGGCGGCTCCGGGCTGTACGTGTCGAGCGTGCTGTACGACTTCCGCTTCCCGCCGCGCGACGCCCAGCTGCGCGCCCGCCTCGAGGCCGACCTCGAAACGGACGGTCCGGCGGCGCTCCTGGCCCGGCTGGCGCAGCTCGACCCCGCCACGGCGGCCCGCGTCGACGCCCGCAACGGCCGGCGCGTCGTGCGCGCCCTCGAAGTGGTGCTGCAGGGCGCCGACACCCACGGGGCCGCCCTTCCCGAGCGGCCCGTCCTGTGGCATCCCGCCACCACGATCGTGGGGGTGCAGGCGGAGCGCGCCGATCTCGTCACCCGCCTCGACGAACGGGTGGAGGAGATGTGGCGGCAGGGACTGCTCGCCGAGGTCGAGACGCTCCGCGGCCGCGGGCTGGAAGACGGTGTCACCGCCCGCCGGGCGATCGGGTATGCGCAGGCGCTCGCCCAGCTGACCGGCGAGCTCACCGAAGCCGAGGCGATCGCGCAGACCCAGGCGCTCACGCGGCGCTACGCCCGGCGCCAGGTGTCGTGGTTCCGTCGCTACGCCGACGTGCACTGGGTGACGCCGCCGACGGATGCCGGTGCCCTGGCAGACTCGACGGCATGAGCGTCTCGATCCGTCCGTTCCAGCCCGCCGACACCGCCGCCGCCGTCGCGCTCTGGCAGACGTGCGGACTGACCCGGCCCTGGAACGACCCCTACCAGGACATCCGCCGCAAGATGCAGGTGCAGCCCGAGCTGTTCCTCGTCGCCGTCGACGGCGACACCCTCATCGGCACGGCGATGGCCGGCTACGACGGTCACCGCGGCTGGCTGTACTACCTCGCCAGCGAACCGTCCCGGCGCGGTGAGGGCATCGGCCGCCGGCTGGTGGCCGCTGCCGAAGACGCCCTGCTCGAGATGGGATGTCCCAAGGTGCAGCTGATGGTGCGACCCGAGAACGGGGTCGCCCAGGGGTTCTACGAGGCCCTGGGGTACGAGCCCTTCGAGGTCTGGGCGACCGGCAAGCGCCTCATCGCCGACTGAGCGCCCGGCGGCGCCCCCGCGCGCGCCGCTCGTAGGATGGAGGCATGGCGCAGACCCTCCCGTTCACCAAGGGGCACGGCACCGGCAACGACTTCGTGATCGTCGCCGACCCCGACGGTGCGATCAACCTCAGCGACGACCAGGTGGCGGCGCTGTGCGACCGCCGCTTCGGGATCGGCGCCGACGGCACCCTGCGCGTGGTCCGCTCCGCGGGCATCGCCGAAGGGGCGGCGACCGCCGACGCGGAGTGGTTCATGGACTACCGCAACGCCGACGGCTCCGCCGCCGAGATGTGCGGCAACGGCATCCGCGTGTTCGCGCGCTACCTGGTCGAGGCCGGGCTCGCCGACATCGACGCGGCCCCGCTGCGCATCGGCACGCGCGCCGGCGTCAAGACGGTGACCCGCAGCGACCTCGGCTTCGAGGTCGACCTGGGGGTGTTCCGCGTCGACGACGACGACATCCTGGTGCGGGCGCGCGGCCTGTCGATCGCCCGCCCCGGTGCGGGTGTGGACGTCGGCAACCCCCATGTCGTGGTCGCCCTCGGCTCGATCAGCGAGCTGGAGGAGATCGACCTGACCGTGCAGCCCGTGCTCGACCCGGTTCCGCGTCACGGTGCGAACGTCGAGTTCGTCGTGCCCGCCGACCCGCTCGTGCGCGGCGGCGTCGGCTCCATCCGCATGCGCGTGTTCGAGCGCGGCGTGGGGGAGACCCTCAGCTGCGGTACCGGCGTGGCGGCATCCGCCCTCGCCGTGCGCCACTGGGCGGGGCAGGCGGCGCCCGACCGGTGGAGCGTGGAGGTTCCCGGCGGCGTGCTGGGCGTGCGCGTCGACGACGGGCACGTGTTCCTGTCGGGCCCGGCCACCCTCGTCTACTCCGGCGAGATCACCCTCGCCTGAGCAGGCCCCGCCTGAGGCCGGCCGATCGGTCGCCGCAGGCACGCCCGGTCAGGGCAGGGTGATCGACCCGGTCGGCGGGGTGCCGTGATGGCGCACCTTGAGCACCCGGAAGCCGCGGCCGGTCGCGGTGCGGGTCACCGAGTAGCCGGCGTCGAAAGTGGCCGACAGCCAGCGCTGCAGCGAGTCGGCACCGAGGTTGCGCGCCACCACCAGCCACGCGTCGCTGCGCTCATCCAGCCGCGGGATCCACTGCTCCAGCATGCCGTGCAGCTCGTTCTTGCCCACGCGGATGGGCGGATTGGAGCGCAGGGAGCGGAAGGCGATGTCGTCGGGAACATCCTCCGGGCGCACGGCGTTGATGTTCTCGAGGCCCAGAGCCTCGGCGTTGCGGCGCACGAGGTCGAGGGCGCGCTCGTTGACGTCGACCGCCCACACCGTGGCGTGCGGCGACTGCAGAGCCAGCGACAGCGAGATCGGCCCCCAGCCGCAGCCGAGGTCGAGCAGATGACCACCCGGCGGGGCGGGGGGAGTGTTCGCCAGCAGCACCGCAGTCCCCGAGTCGACATGATCGGGGCTGAACACCCCGCCAGCCGTCATGACGTCGACGTCGCGACCGGCGAGGTGCACACGGATGCGACGGAGGTTCTCGGGACTGGACGGGGACGCGCTGAAATAGTGGTCGCTGCCCATGACAGCGAGATTACCGGAGGCCGCGCACAGGCGCGGAGACTAGAGTTCACGGATGGCTCCGCCCCACGGCGCAGCCGCCCCGAAAGGATGACATGACAGACACCACCACCCATTCGAGCACCGACGAGACGCCGGTGGACCCGGTGGACCGCGTGCTCGCGAGCGCCGAAGCGCGCTCGGGGGTGCGCGTGTTCGGCGCCGCGCAGGCGCTGCAGGACGAGTCGACCGTCTCGTACGCCGACACCGACGGCGAGCAGTGGGACCGCGAGGAGCGCGCCGCGCTGCGGCGCGTGCCCGGACTGTCCACCGAGCTCGAAGACGTCACCGAGGTCGAGTACCGCCAGCTGCGGCTCGAGAACGTCGTGCTCATCGGGGTCTATCCGCAGGGCTCGCAGGAGGATGCCGAGAACTCGCTGCGCGAGCTGGCCGCCCTCTCCGAGACCGCGGGCGCCGTCGTGCTCGACGGTGTGCTCCAGCGCCGCCCCCACCCCGACCCGGCCACCTACATCGGCCGCGGCAAGGCCGACGAGCTGCGGGACCTCGTCGCCGCCGTCGGCGCCGACACCGTCATCGCCGACGCCGAGCTCGCCGCCAGCCAGCGCCGTGCGCTGGAGGACGTCGTCAAGGTGAAGGTGATCGACCGCACCACCGTCATCCTCGACATCTTCAGCCAGCACGCCAAGAGCCGCGAGGGCAAGGCGCAGGTCGAGCTCGCCCAGCTCGAGTACCTGCTGCCGCGCCTGCGCGGCTGGGGTGACTCGATGAGCCGGCAGGCCGGTGGCCAGGTGGGCGCCGGCGGTGCGGGCATGGGCTCGCGCGGACCGGGTGAGACCAAGATCGAGCTCGATCGCCGTCGCATCCGCACCCGTATGGCGCAGCTGCGCCGCCAGATCCGCGACTTCGCGCCCGCCCGCGACGCGAAGCGCGCCGAGCGCAAGCGCAACACGATCCCCGCTGTCGCCATCGCCGGGTACACCAACGCCGGCAAGTCGAGCCTGCTCAACCGCCTCACCCGTGCCGGCGTGCTCGTCGAGAACGCGCTGTTCGCGACCCTCGACACCTCGGTGCGCCGCACCGAGACCGCCGACGGCCGCGTCTACACGCTCACCGACACGGTCGGATTCGTCCGCAACCTGCCGCATCAGCTGGTCGAGGCCTTCCGGTCGACGCTGGAAGAGGTCGGCGACGCCGACGTGATCGTGCACGTCGTCGACGGCTCGCACCCCGACCCGTCGGCGCAGCTGGCCACCGTGCGCGATGTGATCGGCGACGTCGGCGCGCGCGAGATCCCCGAGATCGTGGTCTTCAACAAGGCCGACCTGCTCGACGACGACACCCGCCTCGTGCTGCGCGGACTGGCCCCGCAGGCGCTGTTCGTCTCGTCGCGCACCGGCGAGGGCATCGACGAGCTGCGCGCGCGGATCGAAGACACGCTGCCGCTTCCCGCCGTCGAGATCCGCGCGGTGGTGCCCTACGACCGCGGCGAGCTCGTCTCGGCGGTGCACGAGCACGGCATCATCCTCAGCCAGGAGCACGCCGCCGAGGGCACCGTGCTGCACGCCCACGTGCCGGCCGTGCTGGCCGGGCGACTGGCTCCCTTCGCCTCCTGAGGCGCCTGCTCAGACGAGGGTGACCGGCTCGACGCCGGGGGTCTCGAACCCGAAGACCTGCCCGAGGAAGGCCAGTTCGCTCTCCAGCGCGTGCACGATCGTCTCCGCGCGGCGGAACCCGTGCCCCTCGCCCTCGTACAGCACGTAGGCGTGGGGGACGCCCCGGGCGGCGAGGGCGTCGCGGATCGCCTCGGCCTGGGAGGGCGGGACGACGGCATCCTCGGCGCCCTGCTGCAGCAGCAGCGGCACGCGGAACCGCTCGGGCCGGCTGAGGGGCGAGCGCTCCAGGTAGACCGACTCGGCCTCCGGCAGCGGGCCGATGAGCCCGTCGAAGTAGCGCGCCTCGAAATCGTGGGTGTCGGCGGCGAGGGCCCGCACATCGCCCACGCCGTAGCGCGAGATGCCCGCGCCGAACACGTCGGTGCCCACCAGGGCGCCCAGCACCGTCCAGCCGCCGGCCGACCCGCCCTCGATGGCGATCCGCTCCGGATCGGCCAGGCCCGCCGCGGCCAGGCCCGACGCCGCTGCGGCGACGTCGATCACGTCGACGACGCCCCACTGGCCGCGCAGCCGCTCACGGTAGGCGCGGCCGTAGCCGCTGGAGCCGCCGTAGTTGACGTCGAGCACGCCGATGCCGCGGCTGGTGAAGTAGGCGATCTTGCTGTCGGCGACCCCGCCCACGTGCGCGGTGGGCCCACCGTGGACGAAGACGAGGTAGGGCGGCAGGGCGTCGGCGGGCCCGGTGTGCTCGGGGCTGGTGGGCGGGTAGTCGTACGCGTGCACGGTGCCGTGGGTGCCGTCGACGGTGAGCTCACGTGCCGCCGGGTACCACTCGGCATCCGTCTGCCCGCCGCCGCCGGCCACCAGCTCGGGCGCGGCGCCGGGGGCGACCAGCCAGATGCCGGTGATCCCGGTCGCCGCGCCCGAGACGAGCAGGCGCTCGCCGTCGGCGTCTTCGATGAGCACCCGCGCCGTGGCGGGCACGTCGAGGGCGGATGCCGTGCCGTCCGGCGCGATGAGCTCGAGGCGGTCGGCGCCGTTCGTGCGCACCGCCGCGATGCGCTCGCCGTGCAGCGGCGCGTACCAGCGGGGGCCGAGCACCCACAGCGGACCGCCGGTGTCGGCGTCGGCGGGGGAGACCGGCTCGTGGCGCAGCGGGTCGTCGGCGTGCAGTCGCCAGAGGTTCCAGCGGCCGTCGGGGTCGTCGAGGTAGAGCAGTTCGTCGCCGACCCACTCGGGCTGCAGCGCCGCCGTGCGGCCGCCCGTGACGGCCGTCCAGTCGGTGACGACGCCGTCGTCGATCCGGCCGATGCGCAGCTCGGCGCGGTCCCACGGCATGTCGGGGTGGTTCCAGGCGATCCACGCGAGCCGGCTGCCGTCGGGTGAGAGGGCGGGCTGGGCGAGGAAGGTGCTGCCGGCGACGAGCTCGCGCGGCCCGTCGTCGGTGATCGTCACGATCGACCGTCGCGGCACAGCGCCTTCGCCGTGGCGTTCGGCCACCGCGAGCAGCACCCCGCTCTGCAGGCGCAGGCCGCCGTACCGGGTGACGCCGTCTGCGGGGGTGAGCGCGCGCGGCTCGGCGCCCGGCTCGAGCAGCCACACCCGCTGGTCGGACTTCTCCACGAAGTACAGGCGCCCGTCGGCGGTGGCCGCCCAGCTGCCGCCGCCGTACTCGTGCACCTGCGACCGGGCGCTCCACGGGGCCGGCAGCACCGGGGTCACCGTGCCGTCGGCAGCGCGGCGCAGCACCGCGGTGCGACCGCCCTCGGCGGGGATCGACTGCCCCCACCAGATCTCGGGGCCCACGAAGGCGGCGCCCTCGAAGCGCGGCGAGGCCGCGGCGGCCCAGGCGGCGGACAGGGGCGACGGCCAGGAGCCGTAGGGGAGGGTGGCGACCATGCCTCCACGCTAGCCCGACCCCCGTGCGCGACCCGGGCGCGGGGGCGCGCGCCGCCCAGGGCCGTCGGCCGCGGGGGTGAAACACCACGTCACACACTGTCGCCGGGTGCGCGGGGGTCCTACAGTCGTCGTATCGAACGCCCGTCACACGGGCAGGAGCGACAGCCGAGCCCGGCACCCGCCCGCGATGACCGCACCATCGGTGCGTGTCCGCGGCCGCCCGGCCACCGCCCTGACCATCGTCGTGACCCGAGAGTCTCCATGACCACCGTTCCGCCTCCGATCTCGTTCGAGATCTACCCGCCGCGCTCCGACGACGGGCTGCCTGCGCTGTACGAGACCATCCGTCACCTCGCCGCGATCGACCCGCAGTTCATCTCGGTCACCTTCGGCGCCGGCGGCTCCACGCGGGACCGCTCGCTGGGTGTTCTCACCCACATCCTGCGCGAGACCTCGGTGCCGCCGCTGGCGCACCTCACCTGCGTGGGCAGCACCTACGCCGACGCCGGCGCCGTCATCCGCGAGTTCCTGGATGCCGGCATCACCCGCTTCCTCGCCCTCCGCGGCGACCCGCCGGTCGGTCTCGGCGAAGACGACGCGTTCCTGGGAGACCTGGAGTCGGCCGCGCAGCTGGTGCAGCTCATCGACCGCGTGCAGGCCGAGCGGGTGCCGTACGCCGAGACCCCGGTGCCGGGTCTGGACCGGGCGGCCGTGGTCGCCCCGCGCGAGCGCGTGCAGATCGCGGTGGCGGCCTTCCCCAACGGCCACCCCCGCTCGCGGCACGCCCACGAAGACATCGACGCGCTGCTGGCGAAGGAGGCCGCCGGGGCGACCCTGGCGATCACGCAGCTGTTCTTCCGCCCCGACGAGTACCTCGACTTCGTCGATCGCGCCCGCACCGCCGGCGTGCGGATGCCGATCCTCCCCGGCATCATGCCGATCACCTCGCCGGCGCGGCTGCGCCGCGTGCTGGAGCTCACCGGCGACGCGCGCCCCGCCGACCTCGGCGCCGCCCTCGACCAGGCGGGGCCCGGCGAGGCCGGCCGCGCCGTCGGCACCGCCCACGCCGCCGGGCTCGCCCGTGCGGTGCTGCAGGGCGGGGCCCCCGGCATCCATCTGTACGCCTTCAACAACCACGACACCGTGCTGGCCGTGCTGCGCGCGGCGGGTCTGTGTCCCGAGCAGGAGATCCTCGTATGACCGCCACCTTCCCCGCCGGGACGATCCTCGGCTACCCCCGCATCGGCCGTCGCCGTGAGCTCAAGCAGGCCGTCGAGCGCCACTGGTCGGGAGCCCTCGACGAGGCCGGCCTCGAGGCCACCGCCGCCGAGCTGCGCCGCACCACGCGCGAGCGGCTCGCCGCCCTCGGTCTCGGCCGGAGCGACTCGTCGATCCCCGAGTCGTTCTCCTTCTACGACCAGGTGCTCGACGCCGCCGTCACGGTGGGCGCCCTGCCCGAGCGTTTCGCGGCGCTGCGCGAGGCCGACGGCACCATTCCACTGTCGGCATACTTCACCGCCGCCCGCGGCGAGGGCGAGCTCGCCCCGCTCGAGATGACCAAGTGGTTCGACACGAACTACCACTACCTCGTGCCCGAGATCGGCCCCGAGACGGTCTTCTCGCTGTCGAGCGACCGCGCCGCTCGCCAGGTCGCCGAAGCCCGCGCCGACGGCGTGACGGTGCGTCCCGTGATCGTGGGACCCGTCACCCTCCTCGCCCTCGCGAAGGCCACGGACGCCGCGCCCGAAGGCTTCTCGCCGCTGTCGCGCCTGGCCGACCTGCTGCCGGTGTATGTCGAGCTGCTCGCCGCCCTGCGCGCCGCCGGCGCCGAGTGGGTGCAGCTCGACGAGCACGCCCTGGTCAGCGAGAGCCTCGGCCTGGGCAACGCGGAGCTCGCCGACGCGGCCGCCGAGGCCTACGCGGTGCTGGGGGGCGCGGCCGAACGGCCCGCGATCCTCGTCGCCGCCGGCTACGGCCCGCTCTCTGACGATGCGTGGCGCGCACTGGCGGCCGCGCCTGTCGAGGCCATCGCGCTCGACCTGCACCGCGGCGACGTGCCCGCCGCCGTGGCGGGGCTCGAGGGCAAGACCCTCGTGGGCGGCGTCGTCGACGGCCGCAACATCTGGCGCGGCGACCTGGTCGCGGCCTGGACGACGCTGCAGCGGCTCGGCGCCGTGCCCGGCGTGGGCGTCGCCGTGGGCACGTCCACCTCGCTGCAGCACGTGCCGCACGACGTCGACGACGAGACGTCCCTGCCGCCCCGCCTGCGCTCGTGGCTCGCCTTCGCAGACCAGAAGGTCGCGCAGGTCGCGGTGCTGGCCCGCGGCCTGCGGGAGGGAGAGGCGGCCATCACCGCCGACCTCGAGGCCGCCACCGCCGCCCTGGCCGACCGTCGCGAGGCGCCCGGCGTCGCCGACGGCGCCGTGCGCGCCCGCGCCGCCGCGCTCGGCGCCGACGACTTCCAGCGCATCGCCTACGACGAGCGCGTGCGCGCGCAGGACGCCGACCTGGCCCTGCCGCTGCTGCCGACGACGACCATCGGCTCGTTCCCGCAGACCGGCGACATCCGCCGCGCCCGCGCGCAGCACACCCGCGGCGAGCTCGACCGCGACGGCTACGAGCAGTTCCTCCGCGACGAGATCGCCCAGGTCATCCGCCTGCAGGAGGACCTCGGGCTGGACGTCCTCGTGCACGGCGAGGCCGAGCGCAACGACATGGTGCAGTACTTCGCCGAGAACCTCGACGGCTTCGCGGTGACCCAGCACGGCTGGGTGCAGTCCTACGGGTCGCGCGCGACGCGGCCGTCGATCCTGTGGGGAGACGTCTCCCGCCCGGCGCCCATCACCGTCGGCTGGTCGGTGTTCGCCCAGTCGCTCACCGACAAGCCCGTCAAGGGCATGCTCACCGGGCCCGTCACGATCCTGGCGTGGTCGTTCGTGCGCGACGACCAGCCGCTGGGCGAGACGGCCAACCAGGTGGCCCTGGCGCTGCGCGACGAGATCGCCGACCTCGAGACGGCCGGCATCCGCATCATCCAGGTCGACGAGCCGGCCCTGCGGGAGCTGCTCCCGCTGCGTCAGGACGCCCAGCCGGCCTATCTCGACTGGTCGGTCGGCTCGTTCCGGCTCGCCACGGCCGCCGCCGACGCCGCCACGCAGGTGCACACCCACCTGTGCTACTCGGAGTTCGCCGTCGTCATCGACGCCATCGCGGCCCTCGACGCCGACGTGACCTCGATCGAGGCGGCCCGCAGCCGCGGCGAGGTGATCGGCGACATCGCCTCGTCGGGCTTCGCGCACGGCGTCGGACCGGGCGTCTACGACATCCACTCGCCGCGCGTGCCGGCCGTGGCGGAGATCGGCGAGCTCGTCGACCGCGCCGCCCGCGAGCTGCCGCTGCGCCAGGTGTGGATCAACCCCGACTGCGGGCTCAAGACCCGCGGCTACGACGAGACCGTCGCCTCGCTGCGCAACCTCGTGACCGCCACCCGCGCCGCGCGGGAGCGGATCGAGGTCAGCGTCTAGGCGTACGCGGCGTCGGCGCCCCGGTGCTCCCCTCGGTGGGGGCCGCCGGGGCGTCGTCCGTCGTGGGGTCGAGCTCCGCGGTGTCGGCATCCGTCTCGACGACGACCGCGGTGTCGGCATCCGCCTCGACGACGACCTCGGTGTCGGCATCCGTCTCGACGATGACCGCGGTGTCGGCATCCGCCGCCACGATCGCCACCGTCTCGTCGGGGCGCTGCTGCAGCAGCTCGAGGATCGCCATCACGGCGAGGGTGACCACGAGCACCAGCAGGATGTCGCCGAGACCCAGCGGGCGCAGCGCGAACAGCCACAGCACGGCGAGCACCGCCAGCAGCACCCGCACCAGTACGCGGTTGCGCCCGAGCCACCGCCCGAAGCCGCCGGTGTCGATGCCGCGCCGGGCAAGGGCGCGACGGCCCGCGGCACCGCCGGCGTCGAGGGCCGCGCGCACACGGCGGGCGGCGGTGCCGCGCCCCACGAGCCAGCCGATGACGGCGACGACGACGCCCAGCAGCGCGAGCACCCATGCCGTCTGGCGCATGTCGTCGACCAGGCGGCCGTAGACGACCTCGAGCGCCGCGGGCGACAGGTCCAGCTGCCCGCCGACCATCGTCATCGCCGTCGCCCCGATCCCGAGGGCGGCCCCGAGCGAGCCGCCGCCGATCGCCAGGGCGACACCGGTGCCGACCACGGCGACCGAGCGTCGACGTGCCAGGGCGATGCCGAGGGCGAACAGGGCGAGTGTGATCACCGGCAGCCACCAACCCATCGTCGCCGCCACGGCGTAGCCGGTGCGCACGAGGGTGAGGGTCTCACCGGTGCCGACGATGACGGTGCGGTCGACGGCCGGGATCATCGCGGCCACGCCCACGCCCTGGTCGATCAGGCGCTGCTTGACCTGCTCCACGATCGGGCCGAGCTGGATGCCGACGCCGTCGGCGGTCATGACGACCACGCCACCGCCGTCCGAGGTCGAGGCGACCGTCAGCGCGCGGTGCACGCCGCGCACGGTCGTGGCCCAGATGTCGGAGAAGGCGTCAGACTGCACGACCGTGGTCACGGTGCGGTCGACGAGGTTCGTCAGGCCGTCCGCAGCGGGCCGCTGCAGCAGGTCGAGGGCGGCCGAGGCGCGCGGCCCCAGGCCGAGGTCCTTCACGCCGGCGAACACGTCGGCGGTCAGCTGATCGAAGTCGACCTGTGCCGAGACGGCATCCATCGTCTCGTCGATCACCAGCTGCTGCACGCTCGGGTCGTCGACCAGCGGCGCCAGGGTCTGCACGAAGGCGTCTTCGTCGACCAGCTGCACCCGCGCCCACGCGGCGACGATCGAGACCGGCACGAGGATGGCCGCGACGACGATGACGATCGCCGAGAGCACGGCCCGCCACCGGCCGCTCCCCGGCCGTGCCGTCCCGGGGTCGCGCAGGGCGGCGTTCTCGCGCTCCAGCCGATCGAGTCGGGCGTGCAGGTCGGCGACGTCGCTGGTGGTCATGAAGGCTCCTCGCGGGGTGGGTTGAGCACATCATGACGGATGCCGGGTGCCTCGCGCATCGCCCGGTCCGGGCGACCGACGGCTCAGACGGCGCGGAGGATGGCGACGACCTTGCCGAGCACCACGGCGTCGTCGCCGAGGATCGGCTCGAAGGCCGAGTTGCGGGGGAGGAGCCAGGTGTGGCCGTCGCGCTGGCGGAACGCCTTGACGGTGGCCTCGTCGTCGAGCATGGCGGCGACGATGTCGCCGTTCTCGGCGGTGGACTGGGTGCGCACGACCACCCAGTCGCCGTCGCAGATGGCGGCGTCGATCATCGAGTCGCCGACGACCTTGAGCATGAACAGCTCACCCTTGCCGACGAGCTGGCGGGGGAGCGGGAAGATCTCCTCGACGTGCTGATCGGCGGTGATCGGCACGCCGGCGGCGATGCGGCCCACCAGCGGCACCAGGGCGGCGTCGCCCACGGCGGGCGCCGCATCGGCGGGGTTCTCGGTGGCGGCGCCGGGCAGGTCGATCAGCACCTCCATGGCGCGGGTCTTGCCCGCGTCGCGGCGGAGGTACCCGCTCAGCTCGAGCTGGTTGAGCTGGTGGGTCACGCTCGACAGCGACTTCAGCCCCACGGCGTCGCCGATCTCGCGCATGCTCGGCGGGTAGCCGTAGCGCGCGATGGAGCGCTGGATGACCTCGAGGATCGCCATCTGCTTGTCGCTGAGGCTCTTGCGGCGACGCGTCTGCGGCTTCTCGTTCATCTCCGGGTCTCCTCGTTCACGCTGCCCTCCGCCGTCATCGACTTCGAATGTCGGAGGTGGGTGATGGGCTCTGGTCATCGAAACGGTATCCGCAATCAGCAGCCGCCCGCAGCACCTCGCCGCGTGTCGTCTTCGATCGGGTTCCGATTCCGGCACCACTTGACAACCGCACAATATCGAAGATAGCTTCGGAAGAGAAGTTCGCATCCGGCCCTCCCGGCCGAGGGCTCGGATGCGAACCTCTCGCCATCCGAGGGAACGAGGAGGACACCATGACCACGATCGACATCACCGCTGCACCGCTCATCCGCGCCGCTGCACCGGTGCCCGCCACCCGCCTGCGCCTCACGGTGCGGGGTCGCCGTGTCGTCGCGTTCCTCGCCGCCCTGCCCGCCGTGATCGCCCTCAGCTTCGCGATCCTCTCCGGCGGCAGCGCGCTCGCCTCCCACGACGGCGGCGCCCCCGCCGGCACGTTCGAGACGGTCACCGTGCTCCCCGGCGACACGCTGTGGTCGATCGCCGCCGAGGTGGCCCCCGCATCCGACCGCCGCGACGTGGTCGATGCGATCGTGTCGCTCAACGCCCTCAGCACCGGTGAGATCACGCCGGGGCAGTCGCTGTCGATCCCGCTCGAGTACGCGTCGGGTCGCTGACGCGGCCCGTAGCATGGGTGGGATGAGCGCGAGTCTCGACGACCTCCCCCTCCGCGACGATCTGCGCGGCCTCACCCCCTACGGTGCACCGCAGGCGCCCCTGCCGGTGGCGCTGAACGTCAACGAGAACACCCACCCGGTGCCCGAAGAGGTCGCCGACGACATCCTCGACGGCATCGCCCACGCTCTGCGCGACGTCAACCGCTACCCCGACCGCGAGTTCACCGCGCTGCGCGAAGGGTTCGCCGACTACCTCGGGCACGGGCTG
Organism: Microbacterium festucae; assembly: GCF_025421715.1. Lineage (GTDB taxonomy): Bacteria > Actinomycetota > Actinomycetes > Actinomycetales > Microbacteriaceae > Microbacterium > Microbacterium festucae. Next base: position 33,951 of record NZ_JAOEFC010000005.1, on the reverse strand, counting down.
GCCGCCGATCAGATCTGGGCGGCCAACGGCTCCAACGAGGTGCTCCAGCACCTGCTGCAGGCCTTCGCCGGTCCCGGCCGCACTGCGTTCGGGTTCGGCCCCACCTATTCGATGTATCCGCTGCTCACGCGCGCCACCGGCGCCGACTACGTCGCCGGCCGCCGTGGCGACGACTACACGCTCGAGCCCGACGATGCGGCGGCCCAGATCGACGAGGCCCGCCCCGACGTCGTCTTCCTCTGCGCCCCCAACAACCCCACCGGCACCCCGCTGTCGCTCGAGACGATCTCCGCGGTCTACGACGCCGCCCCCGGCATCGTCATCGTCGACGAGGCCTACCAGGAGTTCGCCCCGCGCGAGACCCGCTCGGCCCTCACCCTGCTGCCCGGGCGCGAGCGGCTGGTCGTCTCGCGCACCATGAGCAAGGCGTTCGCCTTCGCCGGGGCGCGCGTGGGCTATCTCGCCGCCGACGCCGGTCTCATCGACGCCCTGCGCCTCGTGCGCTTGCCCTACCACCTCAGCGCCCTCACCCAGGCGGCCGCCTCGGCGGCGCTGCGTCACGCGCCCACGATGCTGCGCATGGTCGACGACATCGTCGCCCAGCGCGACCGCATGTCGGCCACCCTCGCTGCCCTCGGCTACACGCCCTACGAGTCGTGGACCAACTTCGTGCTGTTCTCCGGGGTCGACGACCCCGACGCCACCTGGCGCGGCCTCTACGACCGCGGCGTGCTGATCCGCGACGTGGGCATCCCGCACTCGCTGCGGGTGACGGCCGGCACCGAAGAGGAGACCACCGCGTTCCTCGACGCCCTGGCCTCGCTCTGAGGGATGCCGCGGGTCGATAGACTCGCGGCATGAGCAGCCCCGCATCCCGTACGGCCTCGATCCGCCGCGCGACGAGCGAATCCACCGTCGAACTCGAACTCGACCTCGATGGCACCGGGCGCAGCCACATCGACACCACGGTGCCGTTCTTCGACCACCTGCTGACCGCGTTCGCCAAGCACTCGCTCACCGATCTCACGGTGCGCGCCTCCGGCGACACCGACATCGACGCGCACCACACCGTCGAGGACGTCTCGATCGTGCTCGGCCAGGCGATCCGTCAGGCCCTGGGCGACAAGAGCGGCATCTCGCGCTACGGCGATGCCCTCGTGCCGCTCGACGAGGCCCTGGCCCAGGCGGTCGTCGACATCTCGGGTCGGCCCTACCTCGTGCACACCGGCGAGCCCCTCGGCTTCGAGCACCACCTCATCGGCGGCCACTTCACGGGTTCGCTCGTGCGGCACACCTTCGAGGCCCTCGCCTTCAACGGCGGCCTGACCGTGCACGTCACCGTGCTCGGCGGTCGGGACCCGCACCACATCGCGGAGGCCGAGTACAAGGCGTTCGCCCGCGCGTTCCGCCAGGCCAAGGCGCTGGACCCGCTCGTGGTGGGGGTGCCCAGCACCAAGGGCGCACTGTGACTGCCACGGCATCCGAGCCCACCCCCGGCCCCGACGCGTCCGGCGCGGTGGGGGAGCGGCCGCTGGTCGCGGTGCTCGACTACGGGTCGGGCAACGTGCACTCCGCCGTCAAAGCCCTCATCGCCGCCGGCGCCGACGCCCGCCTGACCGCCGACCGCGGTCTCGTGAGAGAAGCCGCCGGTCTCGTCGTCCCCGGTGTCGGGGCCTTCGAAGCGGTCGCCCGCGCCCTCCGCGCCCAGCGCGGTGACGAGCTCATCGAGCGACGCCTCGCCGGGGGACTGCCGGTGCTGGGCATCTGCGTCGGGATGCAGGTGCTGTTCGAGCACGGCGTGGAACGCGGCGTCGACACCGAAGGTCTCGCGCAGTGGCCTGGAGCGGTCACCGAGCTCGACGCACCCGTGCTGCCGCACATGGGCTGGAACACCGTCCGCGCCGGCGACGACTCGCGCCTGTTCCGCGGGATCGCCGACGAGCGGTTCTACTTCGTGCACTCCTACGGGGCCCAGCACTGGTCGCTGGAGGCGACCGGCCCGTTCCGGGCGCCCGTGCTCACCTGGTGCGACTACGGCACGCCCTTCCTCGCGGCGGTGGAGAACGGGCCGCTGTCGGCCACGCAGTTCCACCCCGAGAAGTCCGGCGACGCCGGCATCCGGCTGCTCTCCAACTGGATCGAGACCCTGCCGGGGTCCCGGTAGGCTCGTCCCCTGTGCGCGTGCGCCACCGGCGCGCCCCGAACCCCTCCCAGGAGCCATGAACGATTTCGCGTCCACCCCTGAACTGATCCTGCTGCCCGCGGTCGACGTCGCCGACGGCAAGGCGGTGCGTCTGACCCAGGGCGCCGCCGGCACCGAGACCGACTACGGCGACCCCGTCGACGCGGCACAGCAGTGGGCCGACCAGGGGGCGACCTGGATCCACCTCGTCGACCTCGACGCCGCCTTCGGTCGCGGCAACAACGCCCACGTGCTGCGCAAGGCCATCCGCGCCGTCCGCGGCGTGCAGGTGGAGCTGTCCGGCGGCATCCGCGACGACGCGTCGCTGGAGGCCGCGCTCGAGTCGGGCGCGACCCGCATCAACCTCGGCACCGCCGCCCTCGAGAACCCGGAATGGGCCGCCGACGTCATCGGGCGCTACGGCGAGGCCATCGCCGTCGGCCTCGACGTGCGCGGCACGACCCTGGCCGCCCGGGGCTGGACGCGCGACGGCGGTGACCTCTGGCAGGTGCTCGACCGTCTCGAAGACGCCGGATGCAGCCGCTATGTCGTCACCGACGTCACCAAGGACGGCACCCTGAAGGGCCCGAACATCGAGCTGCTGCGCGAGCTCACCTCGCGCACCCCCAAGCCGATCGTCGCCTCCGGGGGCGTGTCGAGCCTCGACGACATCGCCGCGCTGCGCGAGCTCGTGCCGCTGGGCGTCGAGGGTGCGATCGTGGGCAAGGCGCTGTACGCCGGGGCCTTCACGCTGGCCGAGGCGCTGGATGTCGCCGCAGGCTGACCACGACCACGGCCACGCCGCGCACCCCCACGGCGACCACGCCTGCGGCAACCCCGCCGACTCCGCGGGAGTGCCGTGGGAAGGGCGCAGCTTCGAGGCGAACCCGCACGCCGGTGACGACGGCTCGGCCGATCCCGCGCTGCACGCCGCGCTCGTGGCGTTCCGCGCCGGCGGCGCGCCGGCCGCGGTCGTCGATGCCTACCGCACGGCGCGGCTGCTGATCCCGCTCATGGCCGAGAAGGGCGACGAGGGCGTGGGCCCGACCGGGCTCGTGGTCGACAAGACCCAGGAGCTGTCGATCGTCACGGTCGCCGCGCCCGACGGTCGCCGCGTGCTGCCGGTGTTCACCAGCGTCGACACGATGCGCGCCTGGGACCCGAGCGCGCGGCCCGTCCCGGCCGACGGCATCCGCACCGCTCTGGCGGCAGCCGACGACGACACCGACCTCATCGTGGTCGACCCCGGTTCGGAGACCGAGTTCGTGCTGCGCCGACCGGCCGTCTGGGCGATCGGGCAGGGGCTGCCCTGGGAGCCCGCGCACACGTCGCCCGAGGTCTACGCCGGTCTGCACGAGTCGATCGGCAGCGAGCTCGGCGTGCTCGACCTGTCGGTGGCGGCAGGCGATCCGCAGGCGCGCCTGCGCGGGCCCGAGCTCGTCGTGAACCTGCACCTGGTCGACGGCCTCGAGCAGTCCGAACTGGATGCCGTGCTGCAGCGCCTCGCCGCGCGCTGGGCCGCCGACGACCGCATCGCGGTGCTCGTCGACTCGCTGACCGTCAAGCTGCTGCGCGCCTGACCGGCGCCGTGACGGCGCCCGTCAGATGACGGGCGCCCGTCAGCCGACAGCGCCGGTCAGGTGACGGGGCCGGTCCACTTCTCGCCCGGACCCTTGCCGATCGGGTCGGGGATGACCGATGCCTCGCGGAAGGCGAGCTGCAGGGAGCGCAGTCCGTCGCGCAGCGAGCGGGCGTGCATGTCGCTGATCTCCGGGGCGCCGGCCGTGATGAGACCCGCCAGCGCGTTGATGAGCTTGCGCGCCTCGTCGAGGTCGGTCTGGGTGTCGGGGTCGTCGGCGAGGCCGACCTTCACGGCCGCCGCGCTCATGAGGTGCACGGAGGTGGTGGTGATCACCTCGACCGCGGGGACGTCCGCGATGTCGCGGCCGGCGGTGTTCGCGGCCGCGCGTTCCTGCTCCTCCCAACGGGCCTGACGGTCGTCGCCCGAAGGGCCTGAATCCGGCTGGGGGGAGGGAATCGTATCCACGTGCTGCTCTCTGCTAAACTGGGCGGGCACCGGAGTGTTCTACTCCGGATCGAAAGAGGATCACATCCCACCCGCGCTTGCCGTTCCAGGCTACCGGGTCTCGCACTCCGCCTCGTCAGAGGTCGTCCGGCAGGCCGGATCCGGGTGCAGAACATGAAGCCGATGCGCGAGCATCGTGCGGGGTGGATGTCGTGCTCTTCCGCCCGAGGCGCAGCCCTGTGCCCCGGTGGCCGATCCCGCACGAAGAGGAGTTCCGCATCAGCGATCCCCGCACCAATGAGCGCATCCGCGTCCCCGAGGTCCGCCTCGTGGGTCCTGCCGGTGAGCAGGTCGGCGTCGTCCGCATCGAAGTCGCCATGCGTTTGGCGCAGGAGGCGGACCTCGACCTGGTCGAGGTGGCCCCCAACTCGAAGCCGCCCGTGGTCAAGATAATGGACTACGGCAAGTTCAAGTACGAAGCCGCCCAGAAGGCCAAGGAAGCACGTCGCAACCAGGCCAACACGGTCTTGAAGGAGGTGCGCTTCCGACTGAAGATCGAGGCGCACGACTACCAGACCAAGCTCAAGCGCGCGGAGGGCTTCCTCCAGACCGGCGACAAGGTCAAGGCGATGATCCTGTTCCGTGGTCGCGAGCAGTCGCGTCCCGAGCAGGGTGTGCGTCTGCTGCGCAAGTTCGCCGAGGATGTCGCCGAGTTCGGCACCGTGGAGTCCAACCCCACGATCGACGGACGCAACATGGTGATGGTGATCGCGCCGCACAAGAACAAGTCCGAGGTCAAGACCGAGCAGAACGCCGTTCGTGCGGCGAACAAGCAGGCCGCCCGCGACGCCCGCAACCCGGGTGGACCGGCCGAAGACGACGCGCCCGCCGCACCGGCGGAGTAAGCGCCCCACAGACTCCCGCTCCGTCGGGTAGCACAACGAAGGAAGAGATATGCCCAAGCAGAAGACCCACTCGGGCGCCAAGAAGCGCTTCAAGGTCACCGGTAGCGGCAAGCTGATGAAGCAGCAGGCCAACCTCCGCCACAACCTCGAGGGCAAGGCGACCCGTCGTACGCGTCGCCTCGACCAGGAGCAGGTCCTCGCCAAGGGTGACGCGAAGGTCGCCAAGAAGCTTCTCGGCATCTGAGCGCCGACGCACGTTAGGAAAAGATAGAAATGGCTAGAGTCAAGCGGGCCGTCAACGCCCACAAGAAGCGTCGCGTCATCCTCGAGCGCGCCTCCGGTTACCGCGGTCAGCGTTCGCGCCTGTACCGCAAGGCCAAGGAGCAGGTCACCCACTCGCTGGTCTACGCATACCGTGACCGTCGCAAGCGCAAGGGCGACTTCCGTCGTCTGTGGATCCAGCGCATCAACGCCGCTGCCCGCCAGAACGGCATCACGTACAACCGCTTCATCCAGGGCCTGAACCTGGCCGGTGTGCAGGTCGACCGCCGCATGCTCGCCGAGCTGGCCGTCAACGAGCCCGCCGTCTTCACCTCGCTCGTCGAGACCGCGAAGAAGGGCCTGCCGGCCGACGTGAACGCCCCCAAGGCGTAACACCTCTCGCACCGCACGAAGGGCGTCCTCCCCGGAGGGCGCCCTTCGTCGTCCCTCCGCCCCGCGGCATCCGCCTCGCAGTCCGCCCCGCAGCATCCGGCGAGAGAACACCTGGATGCCGAGAGAACGGTCGTCACCCGTTCCCTCGGCGCCCCGTTGTTCTCTCGCGGACGACCGCCGACCCGCGGCCGGTCCGCCGACCCGACCCGCCGGCGCGACCCCCGGGACCCGAGAGCGTGACAGCGCGCCGTCGTACGGGGCGCGGGGCGCGAACCGTACACTGAGGGACGTGCTCGAGAACCCCCGGTCCCCGCGCGTGCGCGCGGTCGCGAAGCTGACCAAGCGCAGCGCCCGACAGGAGACGGGGCTCTTCCTGCTCGAGGGGCCGCAGGCCGCCCGTGAGGCGCTGGCCTACCGTCCCGACACGCTCGTCGAGGTGTTCGCCACCCCGTCGGCGCTCGAACGGCACCAGGACATCCGCGACGCGGCATCCGCCGGCGGTGTCGAGGTCGTGTTCACGACCGAGGCGGTGCTGGCCGCCATGGCCGACACGGTCACCCCGCAGGGCATCGTCGCCGTCGCCCGGCAGTCGCCCACCTCGGTGCGCGACGTGTTCGCCGGCTCGCCGCGGCTGGTCGCCATCTGCGAAGAGGTGCGCGACCCCGGCAACCTCGGCACCATCATCCGCGCCGCCGACGCCGCGGGGGCCGACGCGGTCGTGCTCACGGGGCGCACCGTCGACCCGTACAACCCCAAGGTGGTGCGCGCGACGACCGGGTCGCTCTTCCACGTGCCGGTGGCCGTGGCCGCCGACCTGTCGACGACCATCGACCGCGCGCACGCCGCCGGAATGCAGGTGGTCGCCGCCGACGTCGAGGGGGAGGACTTCCTCGCCCACCGCGCCACCCTCGCCCGGCCCACGGCCTGGCTGTTCGGGAACGAGGCGCGCGGACTCGAGCCCGACGCGCTGGCCCTGGTGGATCTGTCGCTGCGGTTGCCGATCTACGGGCGCGCCGAGTCGCTCAACCTCGCGACCGCGGCGTCGGTGTGCTTGTACGAGACCGCGTTCTCGCAGCGCGCCTGAGCGCGAACAGTCGCATACCAGACCTGTTACAACTCGGTAAAGACCCTGCCCCTGCGGGGCGCCGCGTGACAGGCTGACCAGATGACGCCCTCTGATGACGGTTCGGCACCCAAGACGTCGAACATCACCGTCCGCCGTGGTGACCCGCTCGTGGTGATCTCGCACGTCGAGAAGCACTACGGCGACTTCCATGCCTTGAAGGACATCGACTTGACGGTCAACCGCGGCGAGGTCGTCGTGGTGATCGGTCCGTCCGGGTCGGGAAAGTCCACGCTCTGCCGCACGATCAACCGTCTCGAGACCATCACGAGCGGTTCCATCGCCATCGACGGCGTCGAGATCCCCGCCGAGGGCAAGGCGCTGGCGACGCTGCGTGCCGATGTCGGCATGGTCTTCCAGGCGTTCAACCTCTTCTCGCACCTGACGATCCTCGAGAACGTCACGCTCGGCCCCATCAAGGTCAAGAAGATGAAGAAGGCGGATGCCGAGGCCGATGCCAAGATCCTCCTCGACCGCGTGGGGGTCGGCCACCAGGCCTCCAAGCTCCCGGCGCAGCTCTCCGGCGGCCAGCAGCAGCGCGTCGCGATCGCCCGCGCTCTCGCGATGAAGCCGAAGGTCATGCTCTTCGACGAGCCCACCAGTGCGCTCGACCCCGAGATGATCAACGAGGTGCTCGACGTCATGGTGAACCTGGCGCACGAGGGCATGACGATGATCGTCGTCACCCACGAGATGGGCTTCGCCCGCAAGGCCGCCGACCGCGTCGTGTTCATGGCCGACGGTCAGATCGTCGAGGAGTCGTCGCCCGAGACGTTCTTCACCGCCCCCAAGAGCGAGCGCGCGAAGGACTTCCTCTCCAAGCTGATCACCCACTGAGCGGCCCTGCCGCCCGTCACCGACAGCGATCCCCCCGCCTTCCCGACCCCACACCGAGATACAGAACCGAAGGAGATCACATGCGACGCACCAAAATCGCCGCAGGCCTGGGCCTGCTGGCCGCCGCCGGCCTGGCCCTGACCGCGTGCAACAGCGGCACGCCCACCTCGACGCCCACCGAGGGCGGCGAGTCCACCGGCGAGGCGGCTGCCTGGTTCACGGTCGCCGACCCGGCGCCCACCGTCGACGGCAGCCCCACGGTCGAGGCGATCACCGCCCGCGGCACCGTGAAGATCGGCGTCAAGGAAGACCAGCCCAACCTCGGCTACCTCGACCCGACCACCAACGAGCGCACCGGCTTCGACGTCGACATGGCCCGCTGGATCGCCGCCTCGCTCGGTTACGACGAGGACAAGATCGAGTTCACCGCGATCCCGTCGGCCAACCGCGAGCAGGCGATCATCAACGGCGACATCGACTACTACGTCGGCACCTACTCGATCACCGACAAGCGCAAGGAGTCGATCTCGTTCGCGGGACCGTACTTCATCACCGGTCAGGGTCTGCTGGTGGCCGCCGACAACGACACCATCACCGGCGTCGACGCGCTGACGGCCGACATGACGGTGTGCTCGGCGACCGGCTCGACCTCGATCCAGCGGATCAAGGACGAGACCCCGGCCAAGACCAGCGAGTTCGACACGTACTCGCAGTGCGTCGAGGCGCTCAAGAACGGGCAGGCCGACGCCGTCACCACCGATGAGGCGATCCTCATCGGCTACGCCGCCCAAGACCCCGACAACCTGAAGATCGCCGGCGAGCCCTTCAGCGAGGAGCGCTACGGGATCGGCGTCGCCAAGGGCGACACCGCGTTCGCGGAGTTCATCAACACCACGATGGTCGACAACCCCGACATCTGGGACGCGATCTTCGAGAAGAACCTCGGCCCGGCCGGTGTGACCGGCACCCAGCCCGAGCCCGACCCGGTCAGCTGACCTGTGGTGCGGGGCGGCGTCAGCGCCGCCCCGCACCCGATCGGCCCGCAACGCTCGCGTAACGCTCCGCACGGAGCACGGCTCTCGGAAGGAGCACGGTGAACCAGATCTTCGACTATCCCGACCTGTGGCAGGAAGCCCTCGTCGGGACGCTGATCCTGTTCTTCGGCGGCGCTCTCATCGCTCTCGTCCTCGGCTTCATCATCGGCGCGATGCGGGTCTCCCCGATCCCGGTCGCCCGGGCCGTGGGAACGGTGTACGTCAACTGGATCCGCAACACCCCGCTCACCCTCGTGCTCTTCTTCTTCGCCTTCGCGGTGCCGCTGCTGTTCTCGGTGCCGCGGGGCAGCTACCTGATCCTCGCCACGACCGGGCTCGGCATCTACACGGCCACCTACGTCGCCGAGACCCTCCGCTCGGGCATCAACACGGTGCCCGTCGGGCAGGCCGAAGCCGCCCGTGCCCTCGGGATGCCGTTCACCCAGGTGATGGGGCTCGTCGTGCTGCCGCAGGCCGCCCGCTCGGTCATCCCGCCCATGATGAGCGTGTTCATCGCGCTCCTGAAGAACACGACCGTCGCCGCCGGCTTCTCGGTCGTCAACCTCGGCAGCATCCGGGCCAACATGAGCGAGAAGGGCGAGAACCAGCTGGTGACGATCCTCCTCGTCATGGTCGTGTTCGTGGCCCTCGTGCTCGTGCTGGCGTGGCTCCAACGCGTTCTCGAGCGCAGATGGCAGGTGGCCCGATGACCTCCGTCCTCTACGACGTCCCCGGGCCCCGCGCCCGGGCGCGCAACCGCATTCTCGGGATCATCACGATCCTCGTCGTGCTGGCCGGCATCGGCTTCGTGGTCTGGCGCTTCGCGGTGACCGGTCAGTTCTCGGCGGAGAAGTGGTACGTCTTCACCTTCTCGGCCGTCTGGATGCGATTCCTCGACGCCACGATCGCCACCCTCGCCGCGTTCGGTGCCGCCGCCGTCGGCGCCGTCGTGCTCGGATTCGTGCTGGCCCTCGGCCGCCTCTCCGACCACGCCTGGGTGCGGGTGCCGTTCGCCTGGATCATCGAGCTGCTGCGCGCCGTGCCGGTGCTGATCTTCATGCTGCTGCTCTATTACGGCCTGCCGGTCATCGGCGTGAAGATGCCCAACTACTGGGCCGTCGTCATCGCGCTCATCGCCTACAACGGGTCGGTGCTGGCCGAGGTCATCCGCGCGGGCGTCGAGTCGCTGCCCCGCGGTCAGAAGGAGGCCGGCTACGCGATCGGCCTGCGCAAGGCCGGGGTCATGCGCCTCGTGCTGCTGCCGCAGGCGATCCGCGCGATGCTTCCGGTGATCATCGCGCAGCTCGTGGTGACCCTCAAGGACACCGCGCTGGGCTTCATCATCACCTACCCCGAGCTGCTGTACTTCGCCAAGCTGCTCGGCTCCAACGCCCAGTACGGCTCGCCGCTCATCCAGGCCGCCCTCATCGCCGGGGCGATCTACATCGCGCTGTGTCTGCTGCTGAGCTACATCGCCCGCGTCGTCGAACGCCGCGCGCACCGGGTGGACGGCACCGAGTCGGCCGTCGATCCGCTGCACCACCCGGTGCCGGCCACGACCGACACCGAGCTGATCGCCGCGCAGAAAGACACCGGGCGGCGCCGCCCCGGCGGCCAGGCCCACTGACGGGTCGGGGCGGGGGAAGGGCCGCCGGTAGACTCGACACTCGTGTCCGACGCCACAGCTTCCCCCTCCGAGAACGCGCCCGAGAACGCGCCCGCCATCACGCCCGACGCGGTCGAGTCCGCCGTGGCCGACGCCCTCGCGGCGATCGACGCGGCCCACAGCACCGCCGAGCTGAAGGCGGCCCGCAGCGCCCACACGGCCGAAGGCTCGCCCCTGGCGCGTCTGAACGCCCAGCTGCGCTCCGTGCCCAACGACCAGAAGGCCGCGTTCGGCAAGCTCGTCGGCCAGGCCCGCGGCCGGGTGAACCAGGCGCTCGCCGCCCGTGAGGAAGAGCTCGCCGCCGCCGAGACGGCCGCCAAGCTCGACGCCGAGGCGATCGACATCACGGCCCTGCCGCAGCGCGCGCGCGTGGGTGCGCGGCATCCGCTCACCCTGCTGCAGGACCAGATCGGCGACCTGTTCGTCGGCATGGGGTGGGAGATCGCCGAAGGCCCCGAGCTCGAGCACGAGTGGTACAACTTCGACGCGCTGAACCTCGACGCCGACCACCCCGCCCGCCAGATGCAGGACACCTTCTACGTCGACCCGGTCGCCGCGCACCTGCTGATGCGCACCCAGACCAGCCCCGTGCAGATGCGCTCGATGCTCACTCGCGAGCTGCCCATCTACATCGTCTCGCCCGGGCGGGTGTTCCGCACCGACGAGTTCGACGCGACCCACCTGCCGGTGTTCAGCCAGTTCGAGGGTCTCGTCGTGGACAAGGGCATCACCATGGCGCACCTGCGCGGCACGCTCGACCACGTCGCGCGCCAGCTGTTCGGCGCCGACGCGAAGACCCGCATCCGCGCCAACTACTTCCCGTTCACCGAGCCGTCGGCCGAGTTCGACCTCTGGCATCCGACGTTCAAGGGCGGCGCGCGCTGGATCGAGTGGGGCGGCTGCGGCATGGTCAACCCCAACGTGCTGCGCGCGGCCGGCATCGACCCGGAGGTCTATTCGGGCTTCGCGTTCGGGATGGGTTTCGAGCGGACTCTGATGTTCCGCTCGGATGTGAAGGACATGCGCGACATGGCCGAAGGCGATGTGCGTTTCAGTGAGCAGTTCGGAATGGTGGTCTGATGCGCGTCCCGCTCTCGTGGCTCCGCGAGTACGTCGATGTGGCACCCGATGCCACCCCTGAGGACGTGCTGGCCTCGCTCGTGTCGGTCGGCTTCGAAGAGGAGGACGTGCACGGCTTCGGCCTGACCGGCCCCATCGTCGTCGGCCGCGTCGTCTCGTTCGTGCCCGAACCGCAGTCCAACGGCAAGACCATCCGGTGGTGCCAGGTCGACGTGGGGGAGGCCCACGGGGGCGTGCGCGGCATCGTGTGCGGCGCCGGCAACTTCTTCGAGGGCGACAAGGTCGTGGTGACCCTGCCCGGCGCGGTGCTGCCCGGGCCGTTCCCGATCGCGGCGCGCAAGACCTACGGGCACGTCTCCGACGGCATGATCGCCTCGGCGCGCGAGCTCGGGCTGGGCGAGGAGCACTCCGGCATCCTGCGTCTGACCGAGCTGGGGCTGGACCCCGAGGTCGGCACCGACGCGATCGCGCTGCTGGGCCTTGACGATGTCGCCGTCGAGATCAACGTCACCCCCGACCGCGGCTACGCGCTGAGCCTGCGCGGCGTCGCCCGCGAGTACGCCCACGCCACCGGCGCCGACTACCGCGACCCGGGCGATCGCGCCTTCGAGGATCTCGCCCAGCCCACCGGCGGGTTCGAGGTCGCCGTCGTCGACGAGGCGCCCATCCGCGGCCGCGTCGGCGCGAGCGAGTTCGTGGTGCGCGTGGTGCGCGGGGTCGACCCGAGCCTGCCCACCCCAGCCTGGATGGTCGCGCGGCTGCAGCTGGCGGGCATCCGGTCGCTGGGCATTCTCATCGACATCACCAACTACGTGATGCTCGAGCTCGGCAACCCGATCCACGGCTACGACCTCGACACCCTCACCGGCGGCATCACGGTGCGCCGCGCGCAGCCGGGGGAGAAGCTCACCACCCTCGACGGCAAGGAGCGCGCGCTCCACGTCGAAGATCTGCTCATCACCGACGCGTCGGGCCCCATCGGCCTGGCCGGTGTCATGGGCGGGGCGACCACCGAGATGACCGCTGCGACGCGCAACGTGCTCATCGAGGCGGCGATCTTCGACACCGTCACCATCGCGCGCACCGCACGCCGTCACAAGCTGCCCTCCGAGGCGTCGCGCCGCTTCGAGCGCGGTGTCGACCCGCTGATCCCGTTCGTGGCGGCCCGCCGCGTGGCCGACCTGATGGTCGAGCTGGCCGGGGGCACCCTCGACGAGGCCGGCGGTGCGCTGTTCACCGAGGTGTTCCTCGAGGCGATCGCGCTGCCGCGGGAGTTCATCCCCGGCCTCATCGGCGTCGACTACACGGATGCCGAGATCACCGGCGCCCTGCAGCAGATCGGCTGCGAGGTGACCGTCGACGGCGACGGCTGGAGCGTCATCCCGCCGTCGTGGCGCCCCGACCTGACCGACAAGTGGACCCTCGCCGAAGAGGTCGCCCGCATCGACGGCTACGACCGCATCCCGTCGGAGCTGCCGCTTCCCCCCTCGGGCAACGGCTTCACGCCGCTGCAGCAGGGCCGGCGCCGCGTGTCGAACGCGCTCGCCGCGGCCGGCTACGTCGAGACGCCCTCGTTCGGCTTCACCACCGCCGAGCTCAACGACCTGCACGGGTCGGCGTCGGGGGAGCATCTGCCCTCCGTCAAGCTCGCCAACCCGCTCGACGGCCAGGCGCCGTTCCTGCGCCGCTCGCTGGTGCCGGGGCTGCTGCAGGTGGCGCACCGCAACCTGTCGCGCGGCTTCACCGATCTGGCGCTGTTCGAGTCGGGCGCCGTGTTCCTTCCCGCCCCGGGCGTCGTCTACGGCACCGAGACGGTGCCCGCGGCGGCCGAGCGGCCGGATGCCGAGACCCTCGCGCGCCTCGACGCGTCGATCCCGCCGCAGCCGCGCCACGTGGCCGTGCTGCTGACGGGCGCGCGCGTCGCCAAGCAGCCGGGCCAGGAGGCCCAGCCCTTCGACGTGGCCGACGCGCTCGACGCGGTGCGCGTGATCGCCGCCGCCGCCGGCGTGGAGATCACCGTCGCCCAGACGCGCCGCGCGGCGCTGCACCCCGGCCGTGCCGGCGCGCTGAGCGTCGACGGTGTCGAGGTCGGCTACGTCGGTGAGGTGCTGCCCACCATCTCGGCCGACGCCGACCTGCCCGGCCGCGTGATCGTCGCCGAGCTCGACCTCGACGCGGTGCTGGCCGCGGCCGGCGACCGGGTCGTCGCCGGATCGCTGTCGGGTTACCCTGCCGCGACGCAGGACGTGTCGCTGGTCGTACCGCTCGCGGTCACCGCCGCCGAGCTGGCCGCCGCGCTCACCGAGGGCGCCGGCGCGCTGCTGGAGAGCATCCGCCTCGTCGACGACTACCGCGGCCAGGGCGTGGCGGAGGCGACGAAGAGCCTCACGTTCGCCCTGCGCTTCCGCGCCCCCGATCGCACCCTCACCGCCGCCGAGGCGACCGAGGCCAAGCTCGGCGGTGTCGCGGTGGCGACCGAGCGCTTCGGCGCCACGCTGCGCGAGTAGTCCGGGCACATCGGCCTGCGGGGCCACCGGCGCCGCGGTGCCGGGCCCCCGGCATCCGGCGGTGGTCGCGGTGTCGGCGCGCTCGCTAGGCTCGGGACGGTGAGTGTGCCCACGGAGTCCACGGCGCTGCAGGTTGCAGGCCTCGTCAAGCGGTTCGGCAGCAAGATCGCCGTCGACGGCATCGATCTCGAGGTGCCGCAGGGGTCGTTCTTCGGCCTCGTCGGCCCCAACGGCGCCGGCAAGACCACGACGCTGTCGATGGCGACGGGGCTGCTGCGCCCCGACGCCGGCACAGCCTACGTCCACGGTGTCGACGTGTGGGCCGACCCGGTGGCCGCCAAGCGCATGATCGGCAACCTCGCCGACGGGGTGCGCCTGTTCGACCGGCTCACCGGTGAGCAGCTGCTCACCTACACGGCGATGATGTTCGGGCTGCCGCGCCCCGAGATCGCCGCACGCGTGCAGGACCTGCTCGACCTCATGGATCTGCGCGAGGCGGCGGGCACGATCGTGGCCGACTACTCGGCCGGCATGACCAAGAAGGTCGCCCTCGCGTGCGCGCTCGTGCACGCCCCGCGTCTGCTGGTGCTCGATGAGCCGTTCGAGTCGGTCGACCCGGTCTCGGCCGCCAACATCGAAGACGTGCTGCGCAGCTACACCGGCTCGGGCGGCACCGTCATCGTCTCCAGCCACTCGATGGACCTCGTGCAGCGCATGTGCGACCACGTCGCCGTGATCGCCGCCGGGCGGGTGCTGGCCGCCGGCACCGTCGACGAGGTGCGCGGCGAGCAGACCCTGCAAGACCGCTTCGTCGCGCTCGTCGGCGGCCGCCACACCTCGGAGGGCCCGCAGTGGTTGCGACAGTCCTGAAGCTGCGGTACCGCATCCTCGCCAACAGCCTCGTGCGCCGCCCCTGGCAGCTCGTCGGGTTCTGCTTCGGGGTGCTCGGTGCGCTGTGGCTGCTCGGCGTCGTCGTGACGGTCTTCATCACACTCGCGGGGTTCCAGGGGCTCGAGGTCGCCCAGACCGTCGCGATCGTCGGCGGTTCGGTGCTCGTGCTCGGCTGGGTGATCGGACCGGTGCTCATCGCCGGTACCGACACGAGCGTGGATGCCGCGCGGCTGGCGCCCTTCCCGCTGTCCACGCGCGAGATCATGCGCGCGCTCACCGTCGTCGGCATCTCGGGCATCCCCGGCATCACCACGGCCCTCGCGGCCCTGGCCACCGTCATCCTCTGGGTGCGCTGGCCGGTGGCCGCCCTCGCGGCGGTGCCGATGGCGGCGGTGGCGCTGCTCACGTGCGTCTTGGCCAGTCGCCTCGTCGAGACGCTCTCGCGCGGGCTCGGGGGCAACCGTCGCACCCGCGAGATCGTGGGAACGATCGTGCTGGCGCTGCTGATCATGACCGGGCCGATCCTCACCGGCGTGATCGCGCTCGTGGATGCCGCCGGCGACATGGGCGCCCGGTTCGCCGATGCGGCGGCCGTGCTGGCATGGAGCCCGGTGGGCGCGGCCTGGGCGGTGCCCGGTGATCTCGCCGCGGGAGCCTGGGGCGCGGCGGCCGCGCGCGCGGCGATCGCGGTGGCGACGGTGGTCGTGCTCTGGGTGGTGTGGGAGCGCGCGTCGGCGGCGTCGGTGTCGGCTTCGCCCCGCCGGGCGACCCGCGCCGTGCGCGCCGGGGCGCTGGGGCTTTTCGGGGTCATGCCCTCGGGCGGGGTGGGGGCGACGTGGGCGCGCGCGCTCACCGCGTGGCTGCGCGACCCGCGGTACGTGCGGCAGCTCATCTTCGTGCCGCTGTTCCCCGCGCTGTTCCTGTTCACCTCGGGAGTCGACGGCTGGCCGTTCGGCGTCTCGGCGGTGCTGGTGGCCTTCATGCTCTCGGTGGCCGGGTACGCCGACGTCTCCTACGACGGCACCGCGTTCGCCTCGGTGCTCGCCAGCGGTGTGCGCGGGCGGGCCGACCGCTGGGGGCGCGTGCTGGGCGCGGCCAGCGTCGGCGTGCCGGCGGTGGTGGCCGTGGCCGTGGTGACCACCGCGATCACCGGTGCGTGGGAACGGCTCCCCGCCGTGCTCGGCGGCGCGCTCGGTCTGCTGCTGGCCGGCTACGGCGTGTGCGCGGTCTCGTCGGCGGTGCTGGTGGTGCCCGTCGCCGCCCCCGGTGACAGCCCGTTCAAGTCGGTGCCGGGGCAGACCTTCCTCAACGGCCTGCTGGTGTTCGTGGTGTGGGGCGTGTGCGCGGTGCTGTCCGCGCCCGCCCTGGTGTTGGCGATCGTGTCGCTCACCACGAACTCGACCGCCCTGGGCGCCATCGCGCTCGCCGTCGGCATCGTCGTCGGCATCGGCGTGGTCATCGTCGGGGTGCTCGTCGGCGGCCGCACGATCGAGCGCACCGGGCCCGACCTGCTGCAGCGCATCAAGGCTTTCCCGACCAGCTGATCGCGCGGCGGCGCGGCATCCGGCTCAGCGGTAGCGTCGCCCCTCGTCGCGGCGGTAGAGCCACACCGACAGGGCGCCGAGCACCACCGTCCAGGCGACGATGCCCACCACCGCCCACAGTGGGGCACCGGTGCCGAGGGCTGCACCCACGACGATCTCGCGCGCCTGTCGCACCGGCAGCAGCGCCGAGGCGACGTCGAGCCACTGCGGGAACAGCTGCGGCGGCAGGAACAGGCCGCCGCCGAAGGCGAGGAGGAACATCGCCACCTGCGTGACGGCGATCGCCGCCTTCGGCCCGCAGGTCGTGCCGATGATGACCCCGATCAGCGCGGACGGGACGGCGGTGAGGATGACGAGTGCGATCGCGGTCAGCAGTGCGAACGGGTCGGGCCGGGCGGCGGTGAGCACGCCGCCGATGACGAGCAGCGGAATCATCGCGGCGGCGGCGATGATCAGGGTGCACGCCATGAGCCCGATGATCCGCGCCGCGGGCGCGCCGGGCAGCGTGCGCAGATACGGCGCCCACGGCTTCGCGCGTTGATCGGCCAGGTCGAGACCGATCGAGAACAGCCCCGCCGACATGAAGGCGAACACGACCATCGAGGCGACGGCGGCGGTGGCGAACTCGGGGTCTTCGACCACGAGGCGCTGCGGCAGCACGAACAGGCAGAAGGCGAGGGTCGGGAACACGATCGAGCCGATGACCGCGATGGGCACCCGCGCCGTCTCGAGCAGGTTGTAGGTCGTATGGACCGCGGCCAGGCGCAGCGTCGACATCAGCGGGCTCCCTTCGTGATCGTGAGGAACGCTTCCTCGAGCGTCGCACCGCGCACGCTCAGTCGAGAGAAGGGCAGTGCGGATGCCACGAGGTCGCGGACGAAGCGATCCGAGTCGGCCAGCACCGCGGTCACGGCCGGCACGTCGCCGGCCGTGCGGTCGACGGTGACGGCGGCATCGGGGGCGAGGGCGCGCACCTGGTCGGCGGTGACGCCGGCCACGGTCACCCGCCGGCGCGCCACACCCGACACGATCGACTCGAGGCTGTCGTCGGCGCGCACGCGGCCGTCGTCGATGACGACGACGCGGTGGGCGAGCCGCTCGATCTCCTCCAGATGATGGCTCGTGACCACGATGGTGCAGCCGGCGGCATGGCGGGCGCGCACGGCCTCCCACAGCGCCCGGCGCGCGTCGACGTCGAGACCCGTGGTGGGCTCGTCGAGGAGCACGAGCCGCGGATCGCCGACGAAGGCGAGCGCGACGGCGACCCGGCGCTGCTGACCGCCCGAGAGCGCGCCGCACTGCAGGGCGAGCAGATCGCCGAGGTCGAACTCCTCGATCAGGGCGGAGCGGTCGGCGGGGGAGGGATAGTGCGCGGCGACGAACTGCAGCACCTCGCGCACCCGCAGCGACTCGGGCAGCGCCGTCGCCTGCGGGGTGGTGCCCAGGTGCACGCGCGACCGGGTGTCGCGGGGGTCGCCCCCGAAGAGCGACACCGTGCCCGAGGTGGGCTGACGCAGCCCCTCGATCAGGGTCAGGAGTGTCGTCTTGCCCGCACCGTTCGGTCCCAGCAGCCCGACGCATTCGCCGCTGCGGAAGTCGAGCGTGACGCCATCCAGTGCCGTGGTGTCGCCGAACCGCTTGACGAGCGCGTCGGCGCGCACGAGCACATCGGCGGGGACGGTGCCGGTCATCGGGTTCCTCCGAGCAGGTCGAGCAGGCGCGCGCGATAGGTGTGGAAGGCCGCGCGTCCGGTGGGGGTGATCGAGACGAACGTGACCGGCTTGCGCCCCGCGAAGGTCTTGGTGCTCGTGACGTAGCCCGCCGCCTCCAGCCGGGCGAGGTGCGTCGTGAGATTGCCGGGCGTCAGATCCAGCAGCTTCTGCAGCGCCGGGAAGGTGATCTCGTCGCCGTCGACCAGGACCTCCGCGAGCGTCGTCATGATGCGCAGGCGGGCGGGAGCGTGGATGACGGGGTCCAGCTCGGTCACAGCGACTCCCGCGGGTCCGTGGCCGCGCCGGAGCGCGTCGGGCGAGGCTCGCCCGAGCCCAGAAGTCCCGCGTAGAGGAGAACGGCGACGGTGAGCATCGCGATCGGCGCCGCCGTCGCGTACACGAGGAAGTGCACGGGCGCACCGACGAAGGTGGCGATCACCGCGACGACGATCAAAGCGGCGCCGAGCACGTACATCGGGACCTCGCGCCACAGTGCGCCTCCGGCGAGGTACTGCACGCCGACGAGGAAGACGTAGACGCCGGGGTAGACGAGGAGAGACATCTCGTTGTCGAGTCCGTTGCGCTGCAACCCCGCGATCAGCAGCCACGCCGCGAACATGGTGATCGACCAGGAGCACCCGTAGAGCGCCCCCTGCAGCTGGCTGCGCCCGCGGATGCCGTCGCGCGAGGCGCCGATGCCGACGACCGCCGACCACACCATGGCGATGATCATGGCGGCGGCGAACACGATCCAGCCGACGGCCGTCGGCAGCAGCGCGACGCCGCCGACGCCGTCGGTGAGCCACAGCGCGGTGAAGCCGATGGCCCAGGCCACGGCCCACAGCACGAGCAGCCCGACGTAGCGGCCGTTGAGTCGTCGCGCGGTGGCCCGGCGGGTGCGCTCCATCAGCGCGAGCATCTCGCGCGGGTCCTGCGGTGTCTCCTGTGCATCGCTCATGCATCCACTTTGCAAAGCAAAGTACTTTGCGTCAAGACCCCGTTGCGGCAGCGGCGACGGTGGAGTCGGCCGTCCCCATCTGGTGAGATGGCGTCATGACCGACGTCCTCCTCCTCGGCGGCACCGGGTGGCTCAGTTCCCGCATCGCGGAGCACTGGCTCGACGCCGGTGCGCGCGTCACCTGTGCGGCCCGCGGCGGGCGGGACGCGCCCGCCGGCGCCCGGCTCGTCGTCGCCGACCGCGACGGCGCCGACCCGTATGCGGCGCTCGCCGACCGCGAGTGGGACGAGATCGTCGACGTCTCCTCGAGCGCGCGGCACGTGGCATCCGCCGTCGCCGCGCTCGGGCTCGCCACCCGCCACTGGACCTACATCTCGAGCGTCTCGGTGTATGCCGACGACGATCGGCCCGGCGCCGACGAGTCGGCCGCGCCGGCTGAGCCCGCCGAGGGAGACGACGACGATTACGCGCGGCAGAAGTCGGGCGCCGAGGCGGCGGTGCGCCACGGCATGGGACGCCGCGCGGTGATCATCCGCCCCGGGCTGATCGCCGGACCGGGAGACCCCAGCGACCGGTTCGGCTACTGGGTGTCGCGGTTCGCGCTGGCCGCCGCCGGCCCCGTGCTGGTGCCGCGCGCGGCCGATGCCCTCGTGCAGGTCATCGACGTCGACGACCTCGCCGCCTTCGCAGTGGCGCTCGGGCGCGAGCGCTGGACCGGCGCCGTCAACGCCGTGGGCGACCCGCATCCGTTCGCCTCGGTCATCGCCGACGCGCGCGAGGCCGCGGGCCACACCGGCACCGTCGTCACCGCGCCGGATGCATGGCTGACCGCACACGAGGTCGCCCACTGGGCGGGGCCGCGCTCCCTGCCGCTGTGGCTCCCGGCCGACATGCCGGGGTTCATGAGCCGCTCCAACGCCGCCTTCCGCATCCTCGGCGGGAGGCTGCGGCCCCTGCGCACGACCCTCGAGCGCACCCTCGCCGACGAACGGGTGCGGGGCCTCGACCGGCCGCGCCGTGCGGGGCTGACCCGCGCCGACGAGCTCGCCCTCCTCCGCGAGCTGCCGTGACCGCGCCGGATTTGCGGCATCGCCCGGCCGGGCGTTAGCCTCACCACATGCGCTCGACCCTCGCCGCCGTCTCCACGGTGCTGCGCGCGCGTCGACGTCAGGGCGGCCGCCGACTCTAGGCGACCCCGCGCTCCCCGGCATCCGGGTCGAGCCGCCGGTGTCGCCGTCTCCGGTCCCTGCCGCCGTCATCGGCGGCGCCACCCCAGACAATAAGGTTGGACAATGACCTATTCGGTCGCCGTCTCCGGCGCTTCCGGCTACGCCGGCGGTGAGATCCTGCGGTTGCTCGCCGCTCACCCCGATGTGCAGATCACCACCGTCACCGCGCACTCCAACGCCGGCGACCCGCTCATCGACCATCAGCCGCACCTGCGCTCGCTCGCGCACCTGGTGCTCGAGCCGACCACCCCCGAGGTGCTCGCCGGCCACGACATCGTCTTCCTCGCGCTGCCGCACGGCCAGTCGGGGCAGTACACCGACGCGCTGGCCGACACCCCGCTGGTCATCGACGCGGGCGCCGACCACCGGCTCACCTCGGCCGCCGCGTGGGAGCAGTTCTACGGCGGCCCGTTCCACGACCCGTGGACCTACGGCGTGCCCGAGCTCCCCGTCGCCGGCGGCACGCAGCGCGCCCGTCTGGCGGGTGCCCGCCGCATCGCGGCACCCGGATGCAACGCCTCCACCGTCGCGCTGAGCCTCGCCCCGGGCGTCGCCGCCGGCGTGATCGACCCGTCCGACATCGTCAGCGTGCTGGCGGTCGGACCCTCCGGCGCCGGCAAGAGCCTCAAGACCAACCTCCTCGCCGCCGAGATCCTCGGCTCGGCCAACCCCTACGCCGTGGGCGGCACGCACCGACACATCCCCGAGATCCAGCAGGCGCTGACCGGCGCCGGCGCCACCGGCCCGGTGCGCGTGTCGTTCACCCCCGTGCTGGTGCCGATGGCCCGCGGCATCCTCGCCACCTCGTCGGCCCCGATCGCGGGCGGCGCCACCGACGCGCAGATCCGCGCGGCGTGGGAGGACGCCTACGGCGACGAGACCTTCGTCACCCTCCTGCCCGAGGGGCGCTTTCCGCGCACCGCCGACGTGCAGGGGGCCAACACCGCGCTCATGGGGCTCGCGATCGACCGCGCCGCGGGGCGCGTCGTGGTGGTCGCCGCCGTCGACAACCTCGTCAAGGGCACCGCCGGCGCTGCCATCCAGTCGATGAACATCGCCCTCGGCCTCCCCGAGGCCACGGGCCTGAGTGTGAACGGAGTGGCACCGTGAGCGTCACCGCAGCGCAGGGATTCGAGGCATCGGGCGTCGCCGCGGGGCTGAAGTCCACCGGCAAGTCCGACGTGGCCGTCGTCGTCAACCGCGGCCCGCTGAAGGTGGGGGCGGCCGTCTTCACCTCCAACCGGGCCAAGGCCAACCCGATCCTGTGGTCGCAGCAGGCCGTGCAGGACGGCGTGGTCGAGGCGATCGTGCTCAACTCCGGGGGAGCGAACTGCTTCACCGGCTCGTTCGGCTTCCAGACCACGCACCAGACCGCCGAGAAGGCGGCCGAGCTGCTCGGCGTCAGCCCCGGCGACGTGCTCGTGTGCTCCACAGGGCTCATCGGCACCGGTGACGAGGTGTTCCGAGCCAAGGTGCTCGCCGGCACCGAACAGGCCATCGCCACCCTCGACCCCGACGGCGGTGTCGCCGCCGCCGATGCCATCATGACCACCGACTCGGTGCGCAAGGTGGCCACGGTCACCGCAGACGGGTGGACGATCGGCGGCATCGCCAAGGGTGCCGGCATGCTGGCCCCGGGTCTGGCGACGATGCTCGTCGTGCTCACCACCGACGCCGTGCTCACCTCGGCCGAGGCCGACGCCCACCTGCGCGCGGCCACCCGGGTCAGCTTCGACCGGCTCGACTCCGACGGCTGCATGTCGACCAACGACCAGGTGACCCTGCTGGTCAGCGGCGCGAGCGGCGTCACTCCCGAGGCTGCGGCCTTCCGCGCCGCCCTCACCGAGCTGTGCGCCGACCTCGCCGTGCAGCTGCAGGGCGACGCCGAGGGCGCCAGCCACGACATCACCATCGAGGTCGTGGGCGCCGCCGACGAGGCGGATGCCGTGGAGGTCGGCCGCTCGGTCGCCCGCAACAACCTGTTCAAGGCGGCGATCTTCGGCAACGACCCCAACTGGGGCCGGGTGCTGGCGGCCATCGGCACCACCGCAGCCGAGTTCGACCCGTACGCCGTCGACGTCTCGTTCAACGGCGTGCGACTGTGCAGCGCCGGCGCCCCCGACCGCCCCCGCGAAGAGGTCGACCTCACCCCGCGGGCCACGAGCGTGCTCATCGACCTGAAGGCCGGCCAGCACAGCGCGGTCATCCGCACCAACGACCTCACCCACGACTACGTCCACGAGAACAGCGCCTACTCGTCATGACCGACCTGCAGCAGACCACGCCCGAAGAGGCGGCCGAGAAGGCCGCCGTGCTCATCGAGTCGCTCCCGTGGCTCAAGCGCTTCCGCGAGCAGATCATCGTCATCAAGTACGGCGGCAACGCCATGGTGTCCGAAGAGCTGCAGAACGCGTTCGCCCAAGACATCGCCTACCTGCGCTTCGCCGGCGTCCACCCGGTGGTCGTCCACGGCGGCGGCCCGCAGATCTCGCAGATGCTCGACCGCCTGGCGATCCCGAGCGAGTTCAAGGGCGGCTACCGCGTCACCTCCACCGAGGCGATCAGCGTCGTGCGGATGGTGCTCACCGGTCAGATCAACCCGCAGCTGGTGGCCCGCATCAACACCCACGCCCCGTTCGCCGTCGGCCTGTCGGGCGAAGACGCCGGGCTCTTCGGCGGCCGTCGCCGCGGAGTGGTGGTCGACGGGCTCGAGCACGACCTCGGACACGTCGGCGACGTCGTCACCGTCGACCCGCAGCCCGTGCTCGACCAGCTGGCCGCCGGCCGGGTGCCGATCGTCTCGTCGATCGCCCCCGACCTCGACAACCCCGGGTCGTCGCTCAACGTCAACGCCGACGCGGCCGCGGCCGCCCTCGCCGTCGCCCTCGGCGCGACCAAGCTCGTCGTGCTCACCGATGTACCGGGGCTGTACGCCGACTGGCCGAACCGCGACTCGCTGGTCTCGCACCTGACGGCATCCGAGCTGCGCCGACTGCTGCCGACGCTCGAATCGGGGATGATCCCCAAGATGCAGGCGTGCCTGGATGCCGTCGACGGCGGCGTCGACACGGCCGCCATCATCGACGGCCGTCAGCCGCACTCGGTGCTCGTCGAGATCTTCACGGAAAAGGGAATCGGAACCGAGGTGGTGGCGTCATGAGCGACGCGATGGAGTGGCAGCAGGACGTCGGACGCGACCTGATGGCGAGCACGGGCGACCGCCTGGCCCTGCTCGTGCGCGGCGAGGGCGCGTCGGTGTGGGACGCCGACGGCCGGCGCTACCTCGATTTCCTGGCCGGCATCGCCGTCAACTCGCTCGGTCACGCCCACCCGGTGTTCGTGGATGCGCTGGCCCGCCAGGCGGCGACCCTCGCGCACGTCTCCAACTACTTCGCCACCCCGCCGCAGCTCGAGCTCGCCGCGCGGCTGAAGCGCCTGGCCGGCACCGGCCCGGAGGGGCGCGTGTACTTCGGCAACTCGGGCGCCGAGGCCAACGAGGCCGCGTTCAAGCTCGCGCGGCTGCACGGCGGCGCCGACCGGCCCCGCATCCTGTCGCTGCGCGACGCGTTCCACGGGCGCACGATGGGCACGCTCGCCCTCACCGGCAAGCCCTACATGCAAGAGCCGTTCGCCCCCATGACCCCGGGGGTCGAGCACATCGACACCACCATCGAGGCGCTCGAGGCCGCCCTCGACGACCGCGTCGCGGCGCTGTTCGTCGAGCCCATCAAGGGCGAGGCGGGCGTCATCGATCTGCCGGAGGGGTTCCTCAGCGCGGCGCGCGAGCTGACCTCCCGCCACGGGGCGCTGCTCATCGTCGACGAGATCCAGACCGGTGCCGGACGCACCGGCGAGTGGTTCGCCTTCCAGCGTGACGGCATCACCCCCGACGCCATCACGGTGGCCAAGGGCATCGGCGGCGGCTTCCCGATCGGCGCGCTCATCACCTTCGGGGCCGCGAGCGAGCTGTTCTACCCCGGCACGCACGGCTCGACCTTCGGCGGCAACGCGCTCGGCACCGCCGTGGCCTCCGCGGTGCTCGCCGAGATCGAGGATGCCGGGCTGGTGGCCAACGCCGCCGCGCGCGGGGCGCAGCTGCGCGAGGTGATCGACGGTCTCGACTCGAGCCTGGTCGAGCAGTGCCGGGGCGCCGGACTGCTCATCGGCATCGGCCTGCGGCATCCGGTCGCCAAGGCGGTCGTCGCCGCCGCGCAGGAGCATGGGCTCATCGTCAACGCCGCCAACGACACCACCATCCGCCTCGCGCCGCCGCTGACCATCGGCGACGTCGAGGTCGACGAGTTCGCCGACCTGTTCGCCCAGGCGCTGCGCACGGTCGAGAGCGCTCTGCTGCTCGACGCCGACGCCACCGACGACATCCACACCGAGGAGCCCGCATGACCCGCCACCTGCTGCGCGACGACGACCTGACCCCCGCCGAGCAGTCCGAGATCCTCGATCTCGCGGTCGAGCTGAAGAAGGACCGGTGGGCCCAGAAGCCGCTGGCCGGTCCGCAGACGGTCGCGGTCATCTTCGACAAGTCCTCCACGCGCACCCGCGTCTCCTTCGCGGTGGGCATCGCCGACCTCGGCGGCTCGCCGCTGGTGATCTCCACCGCCAACAGCCAGCTCGGCGGCAAGGAGACCCCCTCCGACACCGCGCGCGTGCTGGAGCGCCAGGTCGCCGCGATCGTGTGGCGCACCTACGCGCAGGCCGGCCTCGAAGAGATGGCACGCGACACGCGCGTGCCCGTGGTCAACGCCCTCTCCGACGACTTCCACCCCTGCCAGCTGCTGGCCGACCTGCTCACCATCCGCGAGCACAAGGGCGAGCTGAAGGGCCTCACCCTCGCGTTCTTCGGCGACGGCAAGTCGAACATGGGCCACTCCTACGTGCTCGCCTGCGTCACCGCCGGCATGCACGTGCGCGTCGCCTCGCCCGCCGACTACGCGCCGCGCGAAGACGTCGTGGCCGATGCCGACCGCATCGCGGCGACCACCGGCGGCTCGGTGACGCTGTACACCGACCCGCTCGAGGCGGCTGCCGGTGCCGACGTCGTCGTGACCGACACGTGGGTGTCGATGGGCAAGGAGGAGGAGAAGCTCTCGCGCCTGCGCGACCTCGGGCAGTACAAGGTCACCGGCGAGACCATGGCGCTAGCCGACCCCGAGGCGATCTTCATCCACTGCCTCCCGGCCGACCGCGGCTACGAGGTCGACGCCGACGTGATCGACGGCCCGCAGAGCGTCGTGTGGGATGAGGCCGAGAACCGGCTGCACGCGCAGAAGGCCCTGCTGGTCTGGCTGCTGCGTCAGTCCTGACCCGCCCGTGCCGGCGATCGCCCTCGATGCCCCGTCGCGACTGGCGGGGGTCGATCTGGCGCGGGGTCTGGCCGTGCTGGGGATGCTCACCGCGCACCTGATCGATCTGCCCGATCTCGTGTGGGGCGACCCGTCGACCTGGCTCGCGCTGGCAGACGGCCGCTCGTCGATCGTGTTCGCCACGCTCGCGGGCGTGTCGATCGGGCTGATGACCGGGGGAGCGGTGCGCCCGGGCGCCGGAGGGCTCGTCACCGCCGGAAAGCGGATCGCGGTGCGCGCGGTCATCCTGCTGCTGCTGGGCGTCATGCTCATCGCCACCGGGGTGCCGGTCTACGTCATCCTCCCCGCCTACGCGCTGCTGTTCGTGCTGGCGCTGCCGCTGCTGGCGCTGCGGGCGCGCACGCTGTGGGTCATCGCCGGGGTCACGGCGCTGGCGATGCCGTGGCTGCAGCCGGTGCTCGACGCGCCCGACATGTGGCAGACCGTCGCCGGCAACGACCTGGCGCTGCTCATCGGCTGGCACTACCCGTTCACGGTGTGGTTCACCTTCCTCGTGGCGGGCCTGGCCGCCGCGCGCAGCGACCTGCGGCGCACGCGCACGCAGGTCGCCCTGGCCCTCGGGGGCGCGGCCGCGGCCCTGGCCGCCTACGGGGCGGATGCCGTCGGCACCGACCCCGGCGGCTACCTCGGCGAGGTGTGGACGGCGCAGCCGCACTCCAGCGGACTGCTCGAGGTGATCGGCTCGGGCGGCTGGGCGCTGCTGACGATCGGGCTGTGCCTGCTGGTGTGCCGCACCGCGGTGCGCTGGGTCGTGCTGCCGCTGCGCGCGGTCGGGTCGATGCCGCTCACCGTCTACGTCGGGCAGATCGTGGTCTGGGCGATCGTGGCCGCCGTCGTCCTCGGCGACACCGGAGACCTCGACGGCTTCCGCGCCCTCGAGCTGCTCGGGCCGTTCCTGCTCACGACCCTCGTCGCCTGCACCGCGTGGGCGCTGCTGCTCGGCCGCGGCCCGCTCGAGCGCGGCATCGCCGCCCTGACCTCCCGCATCCACTGACCCCGCCCACCCGCCGTGCCGCGGCGGGGCGGCGTTGCGGGAGGCGGAGGGCGGGAGGGGGCGGCGGGTAGTCTGGGGCGGTGACAGACAACAGCGCGCATGGCACGAACGAGGGAGCACTCTGGGGCGGCCGGTTCGCCTCGGGTCCGTCACCGGAGCTGCAGGCACTCAGCCGTTCGACGCACTTCGACTGGACGCTCGCGCCGTACGACCTCGCCGGCAGCCACGCCCACGCGACGGCGCTGCACGCGGCGGGTTACCTCACCGACGACGAGGCGGAGCGCATGCACGCCGGCCTCGACGCGCTCGGTCGCGCCGTCGCCGACGGCATCCTCGTCGCCCGTCCCGAGGACGAAGACGTGCACGGCGCTCTCGAGACCGCACTCATCGCCGAGGTCGGCGCCGAGCTCGGCGGCAAGCTGCGCGCCGGCCGCAGCCGCAACGACCAGATCGCGACGCTCGTGCGGCTGTACCTGCGCGACCACGCCGCGCTCATCGCGCGCGACGTGCTGCGGCTGGTCGACGCGATCGTCGCGCAGGCCGAAGCCCACCCGGATGCCATCATGCCGGGGCGCACGCACCTGCAGCACGCGCAGCCGATCCTGCTGGCCCACCACCTGCAGGCCCACGCCTGGCCGCTGGTGCGCGACCTCGAGCGGCTGCGCGACTGGACGGCGCGCGCGTCGGTGTCGCCCTACGGCGGCGGTGCGCTGGCCGGGGCGACCCTCGGCCTCGACCCGCAGCTGGTCGCCAACGAACTCGGCCTCAGCCGCCCCGCCGAGAACTCGATCGACGGCACGGCCGCCCGCGATGTGGTCGCGGAGTTCGCGTTCATCGCCGCGATGATCGCCGTCGACCTGTCGCGCTTCGCGGAGGACATCATCCTCTGGAACACGCGCGAGTTCGGCTTCGTCACCCTCGACGACGGCTACTCGACGGGGTCGAGCATCATGCCGCAGAAGAAGAACCCCGACATCGCCGAGCTCGCCCGCGGCAAGGCGGGGCGCCTCATCGGCAACCTCACCGGTCTGCTGGCGACGCTCAAGGCGCTGCCGCTGGCGTACAACCGCGACCTGCAGGAGGACAAGGAGCCGGTCTTCGACTCCGTCGCCACCCTCGAGCTCGTGCTGCCCGCCTTCGCCGGCATGGTCGCCACGCTGCGCTTCGACACCGAGCGCATGGCGGCGCTGGCGCCCGAGGGCTTCTCCCTGGCCACCGACGTCGCCGAGTGGCTCGTCAAGCGCGGTCTGCCCTTCCGCGACGCCCACGAGGTCTCGGGCGCGCTCGTGCGCGCGTGCGAGCAGCGCGGCATCGGGCTCGAGGATGCCGACGACGCACTGCTGCTGTCGGTGTCGGAGCACCTCGACCCCGCCGTGCGGGAGGTGCTGTCGATCACCGGGTCGGTGGCCTCGCGCACGGGGGCCGGCGGCACCGCTCCGGTGCGGGTGGCCGAGCAGCGGCTGCACCTGGTCGAGCGGGCCCAGCAGGCCGCGCAGGCCGTGCACTTCTGATCAGCCCTGACCCGATCATTCGAAAAGATAACCTCAGGACTGATATTCCGCGCAGATAAGCGTTACGCTTCTCGCATGGACATCGCTGTGATCGCCGACATCGTCGGATCGCGCCAGGCCGCCGATCGCGCCGCCGTGCAGCGTGCGATCGAGACCACCGCCCGGCGCGTCGACCGTGAGGGCCCTGCGGCCCGCACGCCCCTCGCCGCCACGGTGGGCGACGAGTTCCAGGCGGTCTATCCGAGCCTTCCGGCCGCGCTCGCGGCGTTGCTGCTCATCCAGCTCGATCTGCCCGACGGCGCCTCGTGCCGGTTCGGCATCGGGGTGGGGCAGCTGCGCGAGGTCGCCGCGACGCCGGTGGCCATCGCCGACGGCCCCGGCTGGTGGGCGGCGCGCGACGCCATCGAGCAGGTCCACGCCCTGCAGGATCGCGCCGTGCCGAGCGCGCGCACGCGCATCGTCGGAGCCCCGGAGGAGGATGCCGACATGCACGCGCACCTGCTCTACGCCAACGCCTACCTGCTCGCGCGCGACGAAGTGGTCGGCGCCATGAGCGAGCGCGCGCGCCGGCTCACCTACGGGCGCTGCCTCGGGGTCACCCAGCGCGACCTCGCGCAGGCCGAGGGCATCTCGCAGTCGGCCGTGTCGCAGGCCCTGCTGCGCGCCGGGTCGGGGGCCGTGGTCGCCGGCTTCGCGGCGCTGACGGCCGAGGCGGCGCGATGATCGGCGCCGGGCTCGTCCTCCTCGCCGTCGGCGGGGCCGACCTCATCCGCCTGTCCGCGCCGCGCCGCGCGCGCGGCGTGCTGTTCGCCCTGGCGGCCCTCCTCCTGATCATCGGCTCTGCCGGGGCGGATGCCGCGGTGTGGGCGTTCGTCGCCATCGCGGTGGCGGCCCTGTGGCTCGTGGCCATGCCGCACCGCCGCGGCGGCCGGGCGGGGCTCTGGCCGGTGGTGCTCGTGGCGGCGGTGTGCGCCGGCGCGGTGGCGGTGGGAGGCGTGCGCGCCGATCAGGGACCGCTCGGGCAGCTGTGGCCCGTGGCCACGCCGCTCGGCGCCGTCAGCCTCGACGTGGCGGTGCTCGTCGTCGGGGCGATGGTGTTCCTCCTCGAGTCGGGCAACGTGATCGTGCGCGCCGCGCTGCAGAGCGGCGACGTCGCCGACGACGAGCAGCGCCCCATGCTCAAGGGCGGGCGGCTCATCGGCCCGCTCGAGCGCCTGCTGGTGTTCGCGCTCTCGCTCACCGGCGCCTTCACCCTGCTGGCGGCGGTGCTCGCCGCGAAGGGCATCGTGCGCTTCCCCGAGATCTCCCGCGACGGCGACGGCGGCGTGCGCGCGGAGTACTTCCTCGTCGGCAGCCTGGTGAGCTGGGTCACTGCGCTGGCGGCCGCCTTCCTCATCTGGTGGGGGCGCGGCTGACCCCCGCCGGACCGGCGCGAGGGTTGCCCACCCGGGCGATCCCCGCGACGATGGGGCCATGGCCAAGGTGGAGCACTTCGAGATCCCCGTCGACGACATCGCCCGCGCGCAGGCGTTCTACAAAGACGTCCTCGACTTCGACTATCAGCCGTGGGGGGAGGAGATGGGCATGCTGAACCAGCCCGACGGGCAGGGCATCAACGGCGATCTGCATCAGCGCGGCGGGGTGCCGCATCCGACCGTCGTGTTCACCGTCGAGCGCATCGAAGACGTCGTGGCGCGGGCCGTGGCCCGCGGCGGCGAGCAGATCGGCGAGATCCAGCCCCTCGGCGAGGATTCGCGCTGGGTGTACATCCGCGACAGCGAGGGCAACGTCATCGGGCTCTACGACGAGGTCGCCGTCGCCTGATCCGGGCGGCACGCGCCGCGCTGATAGCCTGAAACGCGTGTCTGAAACCGTCGTGAAAGCGCTGGCGCCCGCCAACGACCCCACCTTCGAGAACGTGTGGGACGAGATCGTCTGGCGTGGCCTGGTGCACGTGTCCACCGATCAGGAAGCCCTGCGCACCCTGCTGTCGGGAGACCCGATCACGTACTACTGCGGGTTCGACCCCACGGCGCCGAGTCTGCACCTGGGAAACCTCGTGCAGCTGCTGCTGCTGCGCCGTCTGCAGCTGGCCGGGCACCGGCCGCTGGGCCTCGTCGGGGGATCGACGGGTCTCATCGGCGACCCGCGCCCCACCGCGGAGCGCACGCTCAACACCAAGGACACGGTGGCCGAGTGGGTGGGCTACCTGCGTACGCAGGTGGAGCGTTTCCTGAGCTTCGAGGGCGACAGCGCCGCGCGCATGGTCAACAACCTCGACTGGACCGCGCCGCTGAGCGCGATCGACTTCCTGCGCGAGATCGGCAAGCACTACCGCGTCGGCACGATGCTGAAGAAGGATGCCGTCGCTGCGCGCCTGAACTCCGAGGCGGGCATCAGCTACACCGAGTTCAGCTACCAGATCCTGCAGGGGCTGGACTTCCTCGAGCTCTACCGGCAGTACGACTGCGTGCTGCAGACCGGCGGCAGCGACCAGTGGGGCAACCTCACCAGCGGCACCGACCTCATCCACCGCGTCGAGGGCGCCTCCGCCCACGCGATCGGCACGCCGCTGATCACCAACACCGACGGCACCAAGTTCGGCAAGAGCGAGGGCAACGCGATCTGGCTGGATGCCGCCATGTGCAGCCCCTACCGGATGTACCAGTTCTGGCTGTCCACCGCCGACGCCGATGTGGTCGATCGCCTGAAGATCTTCACGTTCCTCACCCGCGACGAGATCGAGCAGTACGCCGCGCTGGTGGCCGACGAGCCGTTCCGCCGTGCCGCGCAGAAGCGCCTCGCCCTCGAGGTCACCACCTTCGTGCACGGTGCGGATGCCGCCGCGGCGGTGGTCGCGGCATCCGATGCGCTCTTCGGTCAGGGCGACCTGTCGACGCTCGATGCGGCGACCCTGCGGTCGGCGCTCGACGAGCTGCCGCACGCCGAGGTGCCCGCCGGCACGTCGGTCGTGCAGGCGCTGGTCGAGACGGGGCTCGTGGCGAGTCTGTCCGAGGCGCGGCGCGCGATCGCGCAGGGCGGGGTGTCGCTGGACGGCGTGAAGGTCGACGACGAGGCGACCGGCATCGCCGGGTCGCTGCCCGGCGGCGTGTCGGTGTTGCGTCGCGGCAAGAAGACGCTCGCCGGCCTGTTCGTCAGCGCCTGACGCCGGCCCATGCCGTTCACGCCGTCGCACGCCGTCGTGGCGCTGCCGTTCGTGCGCACGCCGCTGCTGCCGGCGGCGATCGCGGTGGGGGCGATGACCCCCGACCTGCCGCTGTTCCTGCGCGGAACGCCGCTGACCTACCAGGCGACCCACACCAACGTGCTGCTGTCGGGCCTGGTCGCCCTGGTGCTGCTGGTGGCCTGGTACGGCCTGTTGCGCCCCGCCGTGCGCGAACTGTCGCCGGACTGGCTGGCCCGGAGGCTCCCGGAGGAGTGGGATGCCGTCGGCGGCGCCGCCTGGCGCAGCGTGCGGATGCCGCGGACCGGCGCGCGTCACGAGGTATGGCGGGAGCCGGTGGTGTTCGCGGTGCTCGTCGCCGCCTCCCTGCTGCTGGGTGTCGTCTCGCACATCGTCTGGGACGCCTTCACGCACGAGGGGCGCTGGGGGGTCGCGCTCGCACCCGGCCTGGATGCCGCGTGGGGGCCGCTGCCCGGATACAAGTGGCTGCAGTACGCGTCGGGGGTGCTCGGGCTCGCGGCCCTGGGCATCGCCGCGCTCGTGTGGCTGCGGCGACGCGCGTCGTCGTCGGCGCTGCACCGCGTGTTCCCTGCCGCGGTGCGGTGGCTGTGGTGGCTGTCGCTGCCGGTGACGCTCGTCGCCGCGTGGCTGATCGGTCTCGCCGCCTACGGCCCGATCACCGCCGACTGGACGGTGCAGCACCTCGCATATCGCGTGCTGCCCCCGGCGTGCGCGGTGTGGGGGGCGATCACGGTGGTGCTGTGCGTGATCGTGCTCATCCGCCGCGCCCGGCGCTGACCGGCTCGTCGAACGGTTCGTCCCACCGCGGCTCGTCCTCGCCCCAGGGGCGCGGCGCCGCGAATCCGCGGCCGCCGAGCCGGATGGGCGGTGCCGCAGTGATCACGCTCCGTCCGCCCACGGTGAAGTGCTGCAGCCGACCGGTGGCATCCGGCCGCGCGTCGGCCGGCTCGGCGCGGGGTGTGCGCGCTCTGCCCAGCAGCTCGGCCGCCACCCGCCGCAGCGATGTCTGCGCCAGCCACGATCCGCCCTCGGCGGCCCGTCGCCGCAGCAGTCGCAGCACTGCCGCAGCCATGAGGAAGCCCGCGCTGTAGTCGAGGGCCTGGGCGGGCAGCGCGCCCGGAGCATCGGCGTCGCCCTCGATCCACGAGATCCCGCTCGCCGCCTGCACGATGCTGTCGAATCCGCGCCGATCGGCCTGCTCCCACGCGCGCAGCTCGGCGACGATCACGCCCGGGCGCTGTGCGGCCAGGGCAGCGGGTGACAGTCCCAGGCGCGCGAGCGCGGCGGGGCGGTAGCCCAGCACGACCACGTCGGCCGACGCGAGCAGCTCATCCCAACGGGCCCGTCCCGTCGCCGTGCCGATGTCGAGCAGCGCGGAGCGCTTGCCGTGGCCGGTGAGCACGTGCTGCCAGGCGATCTCGGGGAGCGCCGGCGGGTCGATCCGCAGCACGGTCGCGCCCCACAGCGCCAGGGTCTGGGTGCAGGTCGGGCCGGCCAGCACGCGGGTGAGATCGAGCACGCGGATGCCGCGCAGCGGCGCATCACGCGGGGGTGCGCCCACGCGGGCGTGCACGGCACGCGCCGGGGCGTCGCCGAGCCGGGACAGTCGCACGAGGGGGAGTGAGCGCAGCGCCGCGTCGCGGGCGGGGTCCTCCCGTGCCACCACCGCGCACAGTCCGCCGGCCCGGGCGACGGCGGCCGAGACCTCCGCGGCCGGCAAGGTCGCCATCCGCACGGCCGCCTCGGCGCGACCGGCCTCCGCGGGGAGCATGAGCGCCTCCCGCAGCGCGCGGGCGTGGTGCGGGTAGTTGCCGTGGGTGCGCACCCACCCGTCACGACAGGCGAAGAAGCCCGAGAGCTCGGCGAACGGGGCAGGGCGCTCACCCGCGATGCGCAGGTGCCGCTCCGCCGTGTAGGCGAGCGCCACCGCCTGCGGGTCGACCGGCGGGGGAGCACTCCCGATCTCCGCGACCGCTGCGGCCAGGTTCTGCACGCACGCCGCGGCGAAGCCGGCGACGTCGGTGTGAGCCGGCAGCGGCACGCGATCGTCCATGCGCACACGGTACGCCGACCCGCGGAAACACGCGCGACACGCCCGGGCGGACGGCGTGATTTGGCACCGTGCCCGATCCCACGTAATGTTCTTGTTGTTCGCCCCACAGGGAAGAGCGAGAAGCCGAAAGGCCTCGCCCCCTCAAGCGGAGAACCACTCCCCACCGAAAACTTCTCGCAAGAGGAGCGGCACGCATGTGCTAAGGTAGGGATCCGGTTTCCATCACGGAGCCAGGGACCACTGAACGATCTCGATCGTTCGAAGCGCCGGCTCCATCGATACGAAACCACAAACAGGAAGTTGCCCCGTGGGCGAGGTCGAGAGACTGAGCAGCGGGAGCATCCGATCCTTGAGAACTCAACAGCGTGCACTTGTCAAATGCCAAATAACCTCGACTCCATCTTTTTGGTGGGGTGAGATTCCTTTGGATCAAGTCCAATCCTCTCTTGTGGGGGGTTG
>NZ_JAOEFC010000004.1 GCF_025421715.1 Microbacterium festucae | reverse complement strand
CCCCCCCCCCCCCCCCCCCCCCCCCCCCCGCACGCCGCCGCGCGCACGAGTGAAGGCCGGTCCGGATTCTCCGGGCCGGCCTTCGCCGTACCCGGGCCCCCGGGATCCGATCCGATCCCATCCGATCCCGGCAGGGCTCCGAACAGTTCCGCGAGCGGACACCTCGGCGCCGCCGTGTCAAGGGGTCGGCCCCGACCACGGCGATTCATTCATCCACATCTAGTCTCGAGGAGCCCGCTCCGATCGCGGTGACGACACCGCCCGACGACGCTGGGAAAGAGAGACGATGCGGGAGCACTCCACCCCCCTGTCGACCACGGTCGACGACCACCGCAACATCACCGACCTGCTCACCCGCCGCGCGGCCGCCGCGCCCGAGCACGGCGCGTTCGACGTGCCGTCGGGGCAGGGCTGGCGCGTCGTGACGACCGCGCAGTTCCTGACGGAGGTGCAGCGGCTGGCCAAGGGGCTCATCGCCACCGGCATCCGCCCCGGCGAGCGCCTGGCCATCATGGCGCCCACCCGTTACGAGTGGGCGCTGGTCGACCTCGCCGCGTGGTTCGCCGGCGCGGTGGTGGTGCCGGTGTACGACACGTCGTCGCCCGCGCAGGTGGCGGCCATCGTCGCCGACGCCGACGTGCGCCTGGCCGTCGGCGGCACCCCCGAGCAGACCCGCGTGCTCACCGACGCCTTCGCCGCGACCGGCACCGGCTCCCTCGGCGTCTGGCGCATGAGCGGCGACGTCGACGACAGCACGACCGCGGATGCCGTCACGGCGGGCGCGACGCCGACGCTGGCCGACCTGGCCGCGCGCGCCGACGAGATCGACGACGCGCAGCTCGAAGCCCGTCGCACGACGGCCGGGCTCGACTCCCCCGCGACGATCGTCTACACCTCCGGCACCACCGGCGAGCCCAAGGGGGCGGTGCTCACGCATCGCAACTTCCTCGGTCAGGTGCTCAACATCGCCGCGGCGTACGGCGAGGTCGTGCACCCGCGGGGCAACACCATCATCTTCCTGCCGCTGGCGCACGTGCTCGCGCGCGGCCTGCAGCTCATCTGCCTGGCCAGCGGCATGCGCATCGCCCACCTGTCCGACCCCACCGCCGTCGTCGGCTCACTGGGGGTGCTGCGGCCCACCTTCCTGGTGGTCGTGCCGCGGGTGCTGCAGAAGATCCAGGCCGCCGCCGGCCAGAAGGCCGCCGCCGCCCGCCTGTCGCGGGTGTGGGATGCCGCCGTGCGCACCGCCGAGGAGTGGGGCCGCCGCGCCGAGCAGCCCACCGGGGCGATGCCGACGGCCCTGCGGCTGCGCCACGCCCTGTTCGACCGCCTCTTCTACCGGCGCCTGCGGGCGATCATGGGCGGACGCGTCGACTACGTGCTCTCGGGCGGCGCCCGCCTCGACCCCGAGCTGTCGCTGTTCTTCCGCGGCATCGGGGTGCCTGTCATCGAGGGCTACGGCCTCACCGAGACCACAGCCCCGCTCACCGGCAACCTTCCCGGGCGCATCCGCTCGGGCACGGTCGGTCCGCCCCTGCCCGGCTCGACGGTGCGCATCAGCGACGACGGCGAGGTGCTCGCCCGCGGCATCGGCGTGTTCGGCGGCTACCGCGACCCGCAGCACGACGCGGACGCCTTCGTCGACGGGTTCTTCCGCACCGGCGACCTCGGGCGCCTCGACGACGAGGGCAACCTCATCATCGAGGGCCGACTGAAGGACGTCATCGTCACCTCCAACGGCAAGACCGTGGTGCCCGCGACGTGGGAGTTCGCCGTCGAGGAGAACCCCCTCATCGCGCACGCCGTGATGGTCGGCGAGGGCCGCTCCTACCTGTCGGCGCTGCTGCTGCTCGACCCCGACGCGGTCACCGAGTGGGCCCTGGCCGAGGGGGTCACCCTGTCGCACGCCGCCGGCACGGAGCTGGCCGAGGTGGTCGACGAGCGCCTCCGCGCCCGCATCCAGGCCAGCGTCGACGCCGCCAACGCGCTCGTGGCCCGCAGCGAGCGGGTGCGACGGTTCACCCTCGTCTCCGCCGACCTCGACACGACCCTGCTCACCCCCACCCTCAAGATCAAGCGCCGCGTGGTGCTCGAGCGCGGCTCCGCCGCCGTCGAGAACCTCTACCGCTGACCTCCCCCGGAAACTCCCCCATGTCTTCTCAGAATCGCGCCTCCCTTCTCACCGTCGTCGTCGCCCTCGTCATCGGGGCGCTCATCGCCCTCGCCGGCAGCCAGCACGGCGCGACCGTCGCCGGGCTGCCGGTGTTCGCCCTGGCCGTGGCGATCGCCTTCCTCGTGCAGATCGTCGTGTACATCCCGTCGGCCATCGCCCGCACCGAGCGGTTCTTCGACCTCACCGGCAGCCTCACCTTCATCGCGGTGTCGGTGCTCGTGCTGGTGGCGGTGCCCGCCCCCGACCTGCGCTCGTGGGTGCTCGCGGCGATGGTGATCCTCTGGGCCGTGCGCCTGGGATCGTTCCTGTTCCTGCGCATCCGCCGCTCCGGCGCCGACGACCGCTTCGACGAGCTGAAGGCCCGGCCGCTGCCGTTCCTGCGCGTCTGGGTGCTGCAGGGGCTGTGGGTGTCGGTGACCGCGTCGGCCGCGTGGATCGCGATGAGCGTCGCCCCCGAGCAGCGCGCGCCGCTGGGGTGGCTCTCGATCGTCGGGGTCGTGGTGTGGGTCGTCGGCATCACGATCGAGGTCGTCGCCGATGCGCAGAAGAGCGCGTTCCGGGCGGATGCCGCCGGCCGTGGCCGCTTCATCCGCACCGGCCTGTGGTCGCGCTCGCGCCACCCGAACTACTTCGGCGAGATCCTGCTGTGGATCGGCGTCATGCTGGTGGCCGCGCCCGTGCTGACGGGCTGGCAGTGGGTCGCGCTGCTGTCGCCGGTGTTCGTCATCCTGCTGCTCACCCGCGTCAGCGGCATCCCGCTGCTCGAGGCGAAGGCCGACCGCACCTGGGGCGGCGACGCCGACTACGAGGCCTACAAGGCCGCGACCCCGGTGCTGATCCCCCGGCTCACCGCTCCCGCCGCCTGAACGGCGCCGGGCCTCGGCCCGGCTCGGCGCACGTCGCTGCGCCGGCGCCGGGGTCAGGTCGTGGATGCCGTCGCCGGCGCCGCGCGGCGGCGGCGGGCCGGCACGTCGGCGGGCAGCCGTTCGGCCAGACGCGGCATCGACTCGACGCGCCCGCGCTCGACGTGCGCGGCGGCGAGCGTGCGGGCGAGCTCCACGTGCCCGCCGAGGATGGCCTCGACGATCTCGTCGTGCTCGTCCCATCGCCGCGGGGTATCGCGCTCGGGGGTGAGGCGGAACAGCCACCGGGTGCGCCCGGTGAGCAGGCCGCTCATGCGCATGAGCAGCTGGTGACCGGCCAGCGCGAAGATCTCCTCGTGCAGATCGGAGTTGCGCGTCGAGGGCGGGCCGTCGCCGTCGTGCTCGACGTGGGCCACTTCCAGCGCGGCCAGCAGGCGCGTGGTGTCGGCGCCGGCGCGGGCGCGCTCGGCGGCCAGCGCCGCGGCGAAGGGCTCGAGCTGCAGGCGCATGTCGAACAGCTCACGGGCGTCGTGCAACGTGAAGGTGTGCACGATGGCCGCGCGACGGTGCGACGACGAGACGAAGCCCTCGGCCTCGAGCTGCTGCAGGGCCTCGCGCACCGGCACGCGTGAGACCCCGAGCTGCTCGGCGACGCCGCGTTCGCCGAGCTTGTCGCCCATGGCGATCTCGCCGGTGATGATCCGCTCGCGCAGCGTGTGCGCGATGCGGGGCCCGGTCGCGTCGGACTGCTGCATGCTCCCATCCTGGCAGAGCGGCGCCGAACGTCGGCAATGCACGTTTGGTATTCCGAAACTGCATTTGTTTCACGTTTGCACGCGCTGCGGGTGCATTTGGTACTCCAAAGTGTCGCGGCCGTAAGGGTTGTGTTGCGTGTTGGTTACAACGGCGGCCCACCCCGGAGCGGTGTCATAGCGTCCTGCTCGTGCTCCCGTTCCTCTTGCGCCGCCTCGGCCTGGCCGTCGCCACGATCCTGCTCGTGGTGACGATCGGGTTCGTCCTCGGCCGCCTGACCGGCGCCCCGGCCGCCCTGCTCCTCCCCGACAACGCCACCGCCGCCGAGGTCGACGCGCTCAACGCCAGCCTCGGCTTCGACCGCCCGTTCCTCGTGCAGTACCTCGACTTCCTCGGCGGGCTGTTCACCGGCGACTTCGGCGACTCGTACCGCATGCACGAACCGGCGATCGGCCTCGTGCTCGAACGGATCCCGGCGACGATCGAGCTGGCGTTCTGGGCGTTCCTGGCCGGCTTCGCGCTGGCCCTGGTGGCGGCCCTGGCCATCCAGCTCACCGGCAGCCGGGTGCTGCGGGCGATCGTGGGATGGAGCGGCGCGGTGCGCCAGTCGATCCCTGACTTCTTCTTCGGCCTGCTGCTGGTGCTGGTCTTCTCGGTGGCGGCGGGCCTGCTGCCCTCGCTCGGGCGCACCAGCCCCGCCAGCCTCGTGCTGCCGGTGGTCACCCTGGCCACCGGCCAGTTCGTCATGTACCTGCGACTGCTCGATGCCGCCCTCAGCGAGCAGGCCGGGCAGGACTACGTGCGCACCGCCTTCGCGCAGGGCCGCCGGCGCAGCACGATCCTGCTCACCCAGATGCTGCCCAACGCCCTGCCGCCGGTGCTGGGCATGGCGGGGCTCAACCTCGGCGGCCTGCTGGGCGGCACCGTCGTGGTCGAGGTGGTCTTCGCCTGGCCGGGCCTGGGCCACCTGCTCACCGACGCCGTGAGCCAGCGCGACTTCCCGATCGTGCAGGCGGGCCTGCTCGTGGTCGCGCTCATGTTCGTCGTCGTCAACACCCTCGTCGACCTCGTCGTCGCCCGCATCGATCCCCGAACGGCCCAGTCATGACCGCCGCGCCCCTCGCCCCCGCCCCCGTCTCCGCCACCACGATCGCCCGCCCACCGCGGCTGCGCCTGCGCCCCTCGGCCGTCGTCGGCCTCGTGATGATCGGCAGCGTCGTCGCCCTCGCGGCGATCGTGCCGCTGCTGCCCGGCTTCGATCCCTTCACGCAAGACCTCTCCCGCGCGCTGCAGAAGCCGTTCGCCGACCCCGCCCACCTTCTCGGCACCGACCCGCTCGGCCGCGACCTGCTCAGCCGCATCTCGCTCGCCTCCAGCGTGACCCTCGGCATCACCCTGGCCATCGTCGTCCTCAACGCCCTCATCGGCACCACCATCGGCATCCTCTCGGGGTTCTTCGGGGGGCGGCTGGAGGCGGCGCTGTCGGTGCTGTCCAACACGGTGCTGGCGATGCCGGTCGTGCTGCTGCTGATCGCGATCTGCGCCGTCGTCTCGCCCAGTGCGGCGCTGACGATCATCGTCGTCGGCTGCACCTGGTGGGTGGGCTACGCCCGCGTCACCCGCAACATCGCCGCGGCGCTGCGCACCCAGGACTTCGTCGTCGCCCCGCTCACCCACGGCGCCGACCGGGTGTGGGTGCTCACCCGCCACATCGTGCCGAACGTGTGGCCGCACACCCTCATCATCGCGGCCACCGACATCGCCACCATCGTGCTCATCGAGTCGTCGCTGGAGTACCTGGGCCTGGGCGTGCAGCCGCCCACCCCCAGCTGGGGCGCGATGATCTTCGACGCCCAGAAGTACCTCGCCACCGACCCGTGGCTGGTGATCCTGCCCGGCCTCACGATGTTCCTCGCCGTGGCGGGCGTGCAGTTCGTCAGCCAGCAGTTCACCGCCGAGGCCCGCGGCACGCTGCTGCGCAAGGGAGGAACCCGATGACCGTTCCCGTGCTGTCCGTGGAGGGCCTGTCGATCGAGGTCGCCTCCCCCGCCGGCGCCCACACCGTCGTGCACGACGTGAGCTTCGAGGTCGCCCGCGGCCGCGCCCTCGGCATCGTCGGCGAATCGGGCTCGGGCAAGAGCCTCACGATGCTGGCCGCCATGGGGCTGCTCCCCGAGGGCGTGCGCGTCGCGAGCGGACGCATCGTGCTCGACGGGCGCGAGATCACCGCCCTCGACGAACGCGAGCTGCGCGGCATCCGCGGGCGCAAGGTCGCGATGATCTTCCAGGACCCGATGTCCTCGCTCAACCCGCTGCAGCCCGTCGGCGCGCAGATTGCCGCCGCGGTGCGCGTGCACGCCGGCCTCAGCCGCGCCGCGGCGCGTCGCCGCGCGGTGGAGCTGCTGGAGTCGGTGGGGGTGCGCTCGGCCGCCGAACGCGCCGCCACCCGCCCGCACCAGTGGTCGGGCGGCATGCGCCAGCGCGCCGTCATCGCCATGGCGATCGCCCACGACCCGCTCATGCTCATCGCCGACGAGCCGACCACCGCGCTCGATGTCACCGTGCAGGCGCAGGTGATGGCCCTGCTCGACGAGGTGCGGGAGCGCACCGGATCGGCGCTGGCCCTCGTCACGCACGACCTCGGCGTCGTCGCCCAGCACACCGACGAGATCGCGGTGATGCTGCGCGGCGAGATCGTCGAGCGCGGCGCGACCGCCGACGTGCTCGGCCGCCCCGCCGAGGAGTACACGCGGCGGCTGCTGGCCGCGATCCCGTCGGCCCACCGGGCCCCGCAGCGCACCGCCGCCGAGATCGACCTCGCCGCCACCCCCGCCCTGCGCGTGGACGACCTGGTCGTCGAATACCCGGGCCGCCGCCGCGGCGCCCCGGTGCGCGCCGTCGACGGGGTGTCGCTGCAGATCCACGCGGGCGAGACGCTCGCCGTGGTCGGCGAGTCGGGATGCGGCAAGTCGTCGCTGCTGCGTGCGATCCTCGGTCTCACCGCCCCGACCTCGGGCACGATCGCCTTCGAGGGGAGCCCGGCTGCGCCCACGATCGCCGGGCGCTCGGCGGCGCAGCGCTCGCGGGCGCAGATCGTGTTCCAAGACCCCTCCTCCGCCCTCGACCCGCGGTACGCGATCGCCGACACCGTGGCCGAGCCGCTGCGGGTGCGCCGCGCGTTCAGCCGCGCCCGGGTGCGCGAGCTGCTCGACGGCGTCGGCCTCGACGACACGTTCGACGAGCGCCTCCCCCGGCGCCTGTCGGGCGGCCAGCGCCAGCGCGTGGGCATCGCCCGCGCTCTGGCCCTCGACCCCGCCCTCGTGCTGCTCGACGAGCCGGTCTCGGCGCTCGACGTCTCCATCCAGGCGCAGGTGCTCGAGCTGCTGGGCGGCCTGCAGCGCGCGCACCGCCTCGCCTACCTGTTCGTCTCGCACGACCTCGGCGTCGTGCGCGGCGTGGCCGACCGCGTCGTCGTGATGCAGTCGGGCCGCATCGTCGAACAGGGCCCGACCGAAGACGTGTTCACCGACCCGCAGCATCCGTACACCCGCACCCTGCTCGACGCCATCCCCCGCCTCACCTCCTGAAAGGCACCGCCATGACAATCACCCGCTCCCGCCGCGCCCTCGCCGCCGGTTCGTTCTTCGCCCTCGGGGCGCTCGTGCTCGCCGGCTGCGCGGGCGGCTTCGACGAGCCCGCCGCCTCGGGGGGACCGTCGCAGACCACGATCACCGCCGCCCTGCCCACCGACCCGACCTCGATGGACCCGATCCGCTCGGGCGCGCTCGTGGTGCTGTCGGTGTTCTTCCACACCCACGACCAGCTGGTGAAGATCACCGCCGACGGCGCCATGGAGCCCAAGCTCGCCACCGAGTGGACCGCCAACGACGACCTGACCACGTGGGACTTCACCCTGCGCGAGGGCGTGACCGCCAGCAACGGCGAGGAGATCACCGCCGACGACGTGGTGTTCTCGTACGAGACGATCCTCGCCGACCCCACCGGCGAGAACTACGCCTACCTCTCGTCGGTGGACCGCGTCGAGAAGGTCGACGACCAGACGGTGCGCTTCGTGCTCAAGCAGCCGTTCTCGGCCTTCCCCCGCAACACGTCGCTGATCTCGGTCGTCCCCGCCGACACCTACCAGGAGATGGGCGCCGACGCCTACGCGCAGGACCCGATCGGCTCGGGGCCGTACACGTTCGAGAAGATCACCAAGGGCGTCTCATACGACCTCGCCCGCAACGAGGACTACTGGGGCGAGGCGCCGCAGATCGAGAAGATCTCGCTGCAGCCGGTGGCCTCGGCCGAGTCGCGCGCCAGCGGCGTGCTCTCGGGCAGCCTGGATGTCGCCCAGATCGGCCCCACCCAGGTCTCCAGCATCGAGGGCGCCCAGAACGCCCAGGTCTTCAGCGCCCTCTCCAACGGCGTCGTGTTCCTGGGCCTGAACTCCACCTCCGGCGTGCTGCAGGACCCCCGCATCCGCGAGGCGATCGGCATGGCGATCGACACCGAGGCGATCACCGGCTCGCTGCTGTCGGGGCTGGCAGAGCCGGCCACCTCGATGCTCGCCCCCGCCGTCGAGGGCTTCTCGGGCGATGTCGACGGCTTCGCCTACGACCCCGATGCCGCCAAGAAGCTCCTGGCCGAGGCGGGGTACGACGGCTCCCCCATCCCCTTCGACTACGCCACCGACGGTCGCATCCCGCTCTCCAGCGAGGTGTCCCAGAGCATCCAGGGCTACCTCGACGCGGTCGGCATCGCCGTGGAGATGCGCGGCGCCGACCAGCAGAGCCACACCCTGAAGGTGCGCAACAAGGAGATGAAGGGCATCTACCTCAACACCTGGGCGCCCTCCACGCTCGACGGCGACCTGCCGCTGACCGACTTCTTCGAGACGGCCGGCAACAACAACTACGCGCAGGACCCGGTGACGGCAGAGCTCGCCGCCCAGCAGCGCGGCGTCGACGGGGAAGCCCGCCAGGACGTGTTCGCCGAGCTGCTCGACTACAGCAACACCCAGGGCTACTTCGTGCCCCTCTACGTGCCCGCCAACAACTACGCCGCCGCGGGCACCCTGGCCTGGGAGCCCCGCGCCGACGGCCTGTTCGACTTCACCGGGACGAGCTTCGAATGAGCACCACCACCCTGCTGCGAGACGTGCGCCCGTGGGGCGGCGAGGTCACCGACCTCGCCGTCCGCGACGGGGCCGTCATCGGCCCCGTGACCGCGCCGCCCACCGGAGAGGTGCGGGTGGTCGAGGGCCGCGGCCGCATCCTGCTGCCGTCGTTCGCCGACGTGCACGTGCACCTGGACTCCACCCGGGTCGGCCTCCCGTTCCGCCCGCACACCGGCACCGCCGGGGTGTGGAATATGATGCTCAACGACCGCGACAACTGGCGCGGCGCCGAGGTGTCGATGACCGAGCGGGTGACGACCACCCTCGAGCGCGCCATCGCCCGCGGCACCACCGCGGTACGCACCTATGCGCAGGTCGACGTGGATGCCGGTCACGAACGCCTCGACGCGGTGCTGGCCGCCCGCGAGGCCAACGCGGGGCGGTGCGACGTGGAGATCATCGCGTTCCCGCAGGCGGGCCTGCTGCGCGAGCCGGGCTCGATCGAGGTGCTCGACGGGGCCATGGCCCGCGGCGCCGACGTCGTCGGCGGCATCGACCCGTGCGCCCTCGACCGCGACCCGGTGCGCCACCTCGATCTCGTGTTCGGGATCGCCGAGAAGCACCAGGCGCCGATCGACATCCACCTGCACGAGCCCGACCAGCTCGCGAAGTTCTCCACCGAGCTCATCATCGAGCGCACCCGCGCGCTGGGGATGGCCGGCAAGGTGACGATCTCGCACGGGTACGGCCTGGGGAAGCTCCCCGAGCCGCAGCTGCGGGCGCTCCTGGAGCAGTTCCGCGAGCTCGACATCTCGATGGCGACCATCGCACCGCCCACCGCACTGCCCACGCTGCTGCTGGCCGAGTACGGCATCCGGCTGGGACTCGGGCAGGACGGGCAGCGCGACTACTGGTCGCCCTACGGCAACACCGACATGCTCGACCGCACCTGGCAGCTGGCGTTCACCAACGGGTTCCGCCGCGATGACGACATCGAGCACTGCGTGGCCATCGCGACCGCCGGCGGGCGGGCGGTCATGGGCACCGCGCCGGCGCTGGCCTCGGCGCTCGACAGGCCGGGCCTGGCCCCCGGCGACCCGGCCGACCTGGTGCTCGTGGCCGGCGACACGGTGACGGCCGCGGTGATGGACCGGCTGCCCGACCGCACCGTGCTCTACCGCGGCGCCGTCGTGGCCGACGGGCTGGAACTGACCGGCGAGGTCGCGGCATGACCCTGCTGCTGGGCGCGACGCAGCTCGAAGGGCTCGTCGACCGCGAGCTCACCGCCGAGGCGGTGGCCCGGGTGTTCGCCGAGATCGCCGCCGGCGCCGCCGACCAGCCGCAGCCGACGTCGATGTCCACCGGCGCCGACACCGGCCGCTACATCCTGATGTCGGCGGTGTCGGACGCACTCGGGCTCGTCGGGGTGAAGCTGCTCACCGACCTCCCCGCCAATGCGCAGCGCGGTCTTCCCACCCAGCGGTCGATGATCCTCGTCGCCGACCGGGTCGACGGCGAGCCGGTGGCGCTGCTGC
Organism: Microbacterium festucae; assembly: GCF_025421715.1. GTDB lineage: Bacteria > Actinomycetota > Actinomycetes > Actinomycetales > Microbacteriaceae > Microbacterium > Microbacterium festucae. The sequence continues at coordinate 308,545 of NZ_JAOEFC010000004.1, read as the reverse complement.
ACGGTCGGGTGCCCACCCGCGTGCGAACCGCCGCCGCCAGCGCCGTCGCCACGGGCGCCCTCGCCCGCGACGACGCCCGGGTGCTCGGCCTCATCGGGGCCGGCGCCCTCGCCCACGAGCACGTGCGCGCCCTGCGGGGCGTGCGCCCGTTCGAGCGCCTGGTGGTGTGGTCGCGTTCGCCCGAGACGGTGGCGCGCTTCGCCGCCACCGTCGACGGGCCGGGCGAGGTCGTGGCCGCGGCCACTCCCGAGGAGGTGTTCGCGGCGGCCGACGTGGTGTGCACGCTCACCCCGTCAGTGGAGCCGATCGTGCGCGCCGAGTGGCTGCGCCCGGGGCAGCACCTCAACGTCGTCGGCGCCCGCCCGCGGCCCGACGAGCGCGAGCTCGACGGGGCGGCGATGGCCCGGGCGAGCGTGTGGGTCGACGACCACGCCACCGCCCAGACCAAATCGGGCGACCTGCTGCTGGCCGTCGCCGAGGGCGCCATGTCGCTGCACGACGTGGTGGGCACCCTCGGCGAGGTGCTCACCGGCCGCAGCCGGGGCCGCACGGATGCCGACGAGATCACGCTGTTCGACTCGGTGGGAATCGGCGCGCAAGACCTCGCCGTGGCCGATGTGCTGGTGCGGGCCGCGCGCGAGCGCGGGGTGGGCACCCATATCGACCTCGGCGCGTGAGCCTGGGAATCGCTTATGGACCCCCGCCGGGAGCGGGTCGTTCGTTACCTCGTCGTTATAGAGTCGTCGTGCGCTGATCGTTTTGCTGTGGCGGTCAGCCGCATGTGATTGCAGGGCTCTCTGGTGCAAGAGAGACAGGGCCGGTCGGGATCCCCGATCGGCCCTTCTGCATCCCGTCGCGCGAGCGCGGTTCCCGATGTCGCCCGTCCGGCGTAGCCTCGCCCCGACGAGGAGGTCCACCATGAACGCCCTGGGGAACATCACGTTCTACGCCGACGACCCGCCCGCGCTCGCCCGGTTCTGGTCGGCCGTGTTCGGCTATCCGCCGCAGACGTGGGAGGAGCCGCTGCGCAGCGAACTGCTGGCCGCCGGGCTCACCGACGACGACCTCGCCCGGCGCGGCCTGGCCGAAGATCCCACCGGGGCGGGCCCCCGGCTGTTCTTCCACCATGCCGACCGGCGCAAGGCGGGGCGCAACCGGCTGCACCTCGACATCACCGTCACCGCCGCCGACGGCGACGACCGGCCGCGGGCGCAGCTGCTCGCCGAGGAGAAGGACCGGCTGGTGGGCCTCGGCGCATCGGTGGTGCGCCTCGTCGACCAGCGGTGGGGGCCGTGGCCCGAGCACTACTGGCAGCTGCGCGATCCCGAGGGCAACGAGTTCTGTCTGCAGTGACGCCCGCCGGGAGTCGTCCAGGCGCCGCGGATTACAATTCCCTGTGCCCTCCGCCCCGCTGACCTCCGACGCCGACCCCTCCGACCTGCCCGCCGCCGGCGACGAGGTGACGGCCCCCAGCGGCATCGACCCGCAGGACCTCGCCACCACGCTGCGGGTGCTGGCAGACCTCGCGCAGGTCGACCAGTCGCATCCCGACTTCATCTCCGTCCGTCGTGCGACCGCCGCGATGTTCAAGGCGACGAAGAAGGAGCGGCGCCGCGAGATCCGCGAGGCGATCGCCGCCGCCGACCGCGCCGTGGTCGCCGCCACCGCCACCGGGGCCCCCGACCGCATCGACGACGAGACCCGCGGCATCCCGATCAGCTCGTCGACGACCGCCCCCACGGCCGGCACGCTGCTCAAGCCCCGCCCCTGCTACATCTGCAAGCAGCCCTACACGCTCGTCGACGCGTTCTACCACCAGCTGTGCCCCGACTGCGCGGCGCTCAGCCACGCCAAGCGCGACGCGCGCACCGACCTCACCGGCAAGCGCGCTCTGCTCACCGGCGGTCGCGCGAAGATCGGCATGTACATCGCGCTGCGGCTGCTGCGCGACGGCGCCCACACGACGATCACCACCCGCTTCCCGCGCGACGCGGTGCGGCGCTTCTCGAGCCTGCCCGACGCGCCCGAGTGGATCGACCGCCTGAAGATCGTCGGCATCGACCTGCGCGACCCCGCCCAGGTGATCGGCCTGGCCGAAGACGTGGCCGCCGCCGGCCCCCTCGACATCCTCATCAACAACGCTGCCCAGACCGTGCGTCGCTCGCCGGGCGCCTACCAGCCGCTGGTCGACGCCGAGCTGGCCCCGCTGCCGAGCGGGCCGCTGCCGCAGCTGGTGACGTTCGGGCACACCAACGACCCGCACCCGCAGGCGCTCGCGCAGTCGGTGGCCGCCCACCCGGTGCTGGCCGCGGCCGCCTCCCGCGCCGACGAGCTGACCGAGCAGGCGATGACGGCGGGCTCGAGCTCGCTGGAGCGGCTGCACGCCGGCACCGCGATCGACGCCGGCGGTCTCATCCCCGACCTGCACGACACGAACTCGTGGGTGCAGGCCGTCGACGAGGTCGAGCCGATCGAGATGCTCGAGGTGCAGCTGGCCAACACCACCGCCCCGTTCATCCTCGTGTCGATGCTCCGCCCGGCGATGCGCGCCAGCACCGCCCGGCGCACCTACATCGTCAACGTCAGCGCGATGGAGGGCGTGTTCGGCCGCGGCTACAAGGGCCCCGGGCACCCCCACACCAACATGGCCAAGGCCGCCGTCAACATGCTGACCCGCACCAGCGCCCGCGAGATGTTCGAGACCGACGGCATCCTGATGACGAGTGTCGACACCGGCTGGATCACCGACGAGCGCCCGCACCCCACGAAGGTGCGTCTGGCCGAAGAGGGCTTCCACGCCCCGCTCGACCTCGTCGACGGTGCCGCCCGCGTGTACGACCCGATCGTGCGCGGCGAGGCCGGCGAAGACCTGTTCGGGGTGTTCCTCAAGGACTACGCCCGCAGCGCATGGTGAGCGACCTCACCCCCGGGATGCGGGTGGTGGTGCGCTACCTGCTGCCCACGGGGCAGGCCACCGACGCGCTCGGCGTGCTGCTGGCCGCCGACGCGCGCGAGCTCGTGGTCGACGGCAAGCGCGGGGTCGAGCGCATTCCCCGCGGCGCCGTGATCGCCGCCAAAGAGGTGCCGCCGCCGCCCGCACCCCGCCCGCGCCGCGTCGGCTGAGCGCCCGGCCGCACGCGGGTCAGGGCAGGAAGTACTCGCGCGCCAGCGGCGCGATCTCGAGATCGTCGGCGTCGGCGGTCGTCGCCCAGCGGTGCTCCTCGATCTCGGCGGCGACCACCGGCATCCGCCGCGCCAGGTCGACGGCGAACACGTCGGCGACGACGACGAAGCCCGGCTCGTTGGCGGCGTGCGCGCGGTACTCGCCCAGCGCGCGCAGCTGCGCGGGGGCGACGAGCACGCCGATCTCCTCGTGCAGCTCGCGGATGAGGGTGTCGGCGGGCGCCTCACCCGGCTCGGGCTTGCCGCCGGGCTGCATGAACGCGGTCGTGCCGCGCTTGCGCACCAGCAGCAGGCGTCCCTCGGCGTCGAGGATCACCGCGGCGGAGACGCGGATCTCGCGGGTCTCGGTCACAGCAGCACCAGCACGCCCACGACCGCGGATGCCGCGGCCAGCACGAGCGCGATGCAGATGAGCGCGACGTGCACGCGGTAGAAGGCGGTGCGGCTGCCGTCGGCAGCGCGGGCGCGCGGGTCGTTCGCGATGCGCGGATAGAAGCGGGGCCACACGACGGCGTTGAACACGGCGCCTGCCAGCAGCAGGACGGCAGCGAAGACGGTCACCCTTCGATCGTAGGTCGCGCGGGAGGGTGCGCCCGGTGCGGCCGGGCTCAGCCCTCGGCCGCCGAGATCTCGTAGTCGGCGAAGGCGAGCCCGCTGGCGCGGATGGCGCGGGTGATCGCAGCGTGCTGCGCGGCCGGGGCGGTCACCTGCACCTGCGGGGCGCCGTCGCTGCGGCCGCTGCCGTCGTCGGCCCAGAACGCGACCACGCCGCGCTCGTCGGCCAGTTCGCGCAGCAGCGCCTGGGTGCGGCCGCGCTCGCCCGCCGCGACGGTGAGCCCGAGGGTCGCCGCGTTGATCTCGATCGGCTCGCCGGGATCGCGCCCGGCGGCGCGCGCGAGGTCGTCGGCGTGGGCGACCAGGGGCAGCAGGGCGGAGAGGGGCGCGGCGGGGTCGGCGGTGGCGACGATCGCGAAACGCCCTGCGTCCCACACCGCCGGCTGCACCTCCAGACCGGGCACGACCTCGTCGAGGGCCGACACCAGCGGGGCCGCGTCGAATCCGAACGCCGGGCACACGGCATCCGCTGCGCGGGGCGCGGCCGCGGCCTCGCCGTGCAGCGACACCGTGGTGCCGGCAGCGGTGCGCACCCGCAGCGACATCGTGACCGGGTCGGGGTGGTCGCCCGCGCACACCTCGTCGAGCACGGCGGGCAGGGCGGCCGCGTCGACGGTGGCGGACAGCCACGAGGTGGGCTGGGCGAAGGTGGGCGCCTCGACCCACCGTTCGGTGCTCACCTCGCTCACGCCCGGCGCCGCTTCGACGCGCGCCGCGAGCTCGTCGAAGCGCGCGCTCGGGCGGTCGAAGTGCGTCTCGTCGATCATCCATCCGTAGATCACGACACCACCCACGAGCACCGCCCCGCCGACGAGACCGAGCGACCAGCCCGCGATCGTGCGCCGGCGCCGCGAGTGCTCCTGCGCCCCGTCCCCTGCGGCGGGCTCCGGTCTCGTCGGCATGGCGGGCTACTGCTTCAGCATCGCGTTGGCCATGAGGTGGGCCGGGTCGGCGTGGTGCGAGTGGTCGTCGTCGCCGACGTCGAGGCGCACCCACGAGATGTCACCGGTGAAGGTGTTGTCGTCGGTGGAGTAGTCCGGCGACACCGGCGAGGCCAGGTCCTGGCCGATGTCGACCGTCTCGTCGAGCGAGAACGTGAACGGGATCGTCCGCTCCACCCGCCCGGTGCCGACCTGCTGGTCGCCGTCGAACAGCGTGACCGTGCCGCCCTTGCCGAGGCCGCCGCCGTCGTAGGCGAACTCGGCGCGCACCTCGCGCGTGCCGGGGGCCAGGGGCGTGTCGGAGTGCACCGTGGCCACCTCGATGGCGAGCGTGTTGTAGCAGAACGCCAGGCCGCCCTCGTGCAGGTAGAAGCTCCATCCGCCGTAGGCGCCGCCCTGTGCCACGATGACGCCGGCCGCACCGGCATCCGGGATCGTCACCTTCGCCGTCACGGTGAACGACTTGTTCTTCACCCCGATGACGCAGTTCTCGTTGAGGCGCTTCATGCCCGGGTAGAGGATCTGCGTGTCGCCGTCGAGGATCTTGGGCCGGCCCACCAGGTCGGCGTTGAACCGCTCGGCGGTGCGGATGTCGAGCGGCAGCACGTTGAACCGGGCCGCCTGGATGAGGAACAGCTGCTGCAGGTGCGCGAGCCGCTCGGGCTCCTGGGCGGCGAGGTCGTTGGACTGCGTCCAGTCCTCCTCGACGTTGTACAGCTCCCACACGTCGTCGTCGAGCGGGTGGTCGGAGCCCAGCCACGGGTACTTGTGCTTGGCGACGGCCGTCCACCCCTTGTGGAAGATGGCGCGGTTGCCGACCATTTCGAAGTACTGCGTGGTGTGCTGCTCGTCGGCGGCGCCGTCGTCGAACGAGTAGTTCATCGGGGTGCCCTCGTAGGGGCGCTGGGTGACCCCGTTGACGGTGTGCGGCTCGGGGATGCCTGCGGCCTGCAGCACCGTGGGGGCGACGTCGATGACGTGCGCGAACTGGTTGCGGATCTCGCCGCGCGCGGCGATGCCGTTCGGCCACGACACGATCGTGCCGTTGCGGGTGCCGCCCCAGTGGCTGGCGACCTGCTTGGTCCACTGGTACGGGGTGTCCATCGCGTGCGCCCACCCGATCGCGTAGTGGTTGTACGACCGCGGGGTGCCGAGGTCGTCCTTGTGCGCGATGAGGTAGTCGTCGTCCTCCATGTCGGTCATGTGGTTGAGGAGGAACGCCTCGTTGGTGGTGCCCTTCATCGTGCCCTCGGCGGAGGCGCCGTTGTCGCCGATGATGACGTAGATGAGGGTGTCCTCGAGCACGCCCAGCTCGTCGAGCGCGTCGATGAGACGGCCGGCGTGGTGGTCGGCGAACGACAGGAAGCCGGCGTACACCTCCATCTCGCGGGCGAGCACGGGATACAGGTCGGGGTTCATCTCGTCCCACGCCGGGATGCCGTCGCTGCGCTCGGTGAGCACGGCGTCCTGCGGGATGACGCCCAGCTCCTTCTGACGGGCGAAGGTCTCTTTGCGCACCTCGTCCCAGCCCTGGTCGAAGGCGCCCTTGTACTTGTCGGCCCATTCCTCCGGCACGTGGTGCGGGGCGTGGGTCGCGCCGGGCGCGAAGTAGGTGAAGAAGGGCTTGTCGGGGGCGAGCGACTTCTGCTGCTTCGTCCAGGCGATCGCCTTGTCGGTCATGTCGCCCATGAAGTGGTAGCCCTCTTCGGGGGTGCCCCACGGCTCGACGGGGATCGTGCCCTCGTACAGCGCCGGGTACCACTGGTTGGTCTCGCCGCCGATGAAGCCGTAGAAGTGCTCGAAGCCGCCGCCGGGCGAGGGCCAGCCGTCGAACGGGCCGACGGGGCTGGCGGTCCACACCGGCACCTCGTGGCACTTGCCGAACTGCGCGGTGCTGTAGCCGTTGAGCTTGAGCGTCTCGGCCAGCGGCGCGCATTTGTTGGGGCGGAGGGAGTTGTAGCCGGGCGCCGAGGTCGCGATCTCGGTGATGCCGCCCATGCCGACGGTGTGGTGGTTGCGGCCGCTCAGCAGGGCCGCGCGCGTCGGCGAGCACAGCGCGGTGGTGTGGAACCGGGTGTACTTGAGGCCCTGCGCGGCGATGCGCTCGAACGTGGGCGTGTGCACCGGGCCGCCGAAGGCGCTCGACGCCCCGAACCCGGTGTCATCGATGAGGATGACGAGCACGTTCGGCGCCCCCTCGGGCGCGCGCACCGGCCGGATCGGCGGGTAGTGCGTGTCGGGGTCGGTGGCGTCGTAGGTCACCGTGCCGGTGTAGGCCAGATCGGGGATCGGCAGCGACGAGCGCGGGAAGTCATCCTGGGTCATGCGAGCTCCTCTGGGGTGGGGATGAGGCTCACGCTAGCGGGGGCGCCCGGCGAGCCGCCACCCTTTTCCGGGCGTCGTGCGGAGCGGATCTGCGCGCGCTCGACCGGCCCCCACCACGGGGTCTGCCAGGATCGTCCGATGGACTTCCTCGTGCGCACCCCCGTGGCATCCGACGCCCCCGCGATCGCGGCGCTGCACGTGCGCACGTGGCAGGAGACGTATGCGCACCTGCTGCCGGCGGGGTTCTTCGACGAGGCGCACACGCGCATGCGCCACGACATGTGGACGCACATCCTCGGCGCGCCGCGGCCCGACCGGGTCGTGCGACTGGCAGAGGTCGACGGCGTGCCGACGGGCTTCGCGTTCAGCGGCCCGAGCATGGGGACCGCCGACGCGCAGCCGCCGCGCGCGCGACAGCTCTACTGCCTCTATGTGAGCCGGGGCGCGCACGGCACCGGCATCGGGCAGGCGCTCCTCGACGAGACGCTCGGCGCCGACCCGGCGATGCTCTGGGTAGCCGCGCAGAACCCCCGCGCGATCGCGTTCTACCGCCGCAACGGGTTCGCCTTCGACGGCGTCGAGCAGATCGACCCCGGCGCCCCGGCGATCACCGACGCCCGCATGGTGCGCTGACGACGAGCGGATGCCGCGGGTCGCGGCGCGGTCCGCGGTGCCCGGCGCGGCCGCCGGGCCCCTCAGTGGATGCGCGCCACCTCGACGTCGACCGTCGCGCCCGGGTCGTCGGCGGCGGCGAGCAGGCGGTCGGCCACCCGCCGGGCAGTGTCGACCGTCGACTGCGCCGACGAGGTCGCGATCCGCACGGCCACCGCGGGGCGGCCGCCGTCGTCGACCACGGCCACCTCGGGCTCGGCGCCGCCGACGGCGGGCACGAGCAGCCCCGGCAGGCGTCGCATCCGGCTGTGCGGAGAGAACACCTCGGCGACCCCGTCGGTGCCGAGCACCGCGGCCAGCAGCGGCTCGGCGGCAGCGGAACCGACCGGCTCGAGCGGTTCGACGGGATCGAGGTCGGTGCTCATGAGAGGTCCTTTCCGGGGGCTCCGGGGGTTCCAGGGGTTCCGGGGGTTCCGGGGGTTGCGGTGTCGGCGGGGTCGTACCCGTGCACGTCGACGATGTCGACGTCGACCGTGGTCACGTTCAGCTCGGTGTGCTCGGCCAGCACCCGGTAGACCCGGGTGCGCAGGCGCTCCGCCAGCTCGGTCACGTCGCGGTCCCACGCGGCGGTCGCGGTCAGCCGGACCTGCACGGGGGCGCCGGGCACGTCGGCGTCGCCGACGATCTCGGTGCGCCCGACGAACAGTCCGTCGATGCTGTCTCCGGCTGCGCGCAGCAGCGAGCGCACGGCGCCCTCGGTGACGGTGATGCGCACCCGAGGGTCGGGGTGCTGCACGGGCAGGCTCCGGCCGGTGCCGACCTCGGCGCGCACGGCGGTGAGGATGCCCTGGAACCATCTCTCCGGCAGGGCGGGAAGGTGCACCGCCTCGTCGGCGATGAGGTCGCGGGAGAGCTGGCCCACGCGTTCGAGCGCCTCCAGCGCGTTGAGGCACTCGGGGCAGTTCTCGATGTCGGGATCGCGGGGCGTGCGGCCGTTGTCGAGGTAGGTGCTGAGCTCCTCGATCGTCCGTCCGCACTCGAGGACGATGCCGTCGTCGCCGGTCATCGCCACCCCTCCATCCTGCTCGTGATGCGCGATCGGGCTCGGGCGAGATACCCGCGGACCGTGCTCAGGGGAATGTCCATCTCATCTGCAATCTCGGTATAGCTCAACTCCGCGATCTCCCGCAGCAGCCAGCATCGACGTTCGTTCTCGGGCAGGGTGCCCAGTGCGGCGGCGAGCGCCTCGAGTTGCGCATTGCGGATCGCGACGGTCTCGGGCTGCAGGTCGAAGCGCGCCTGCGGCTCGACGATGTCGACGTCGAGGCTCACCTCGCCGCGACGGCGACGCAGCAGCCCGAACGCCTCCCGGCTGGCGATCCGCATGAGCCAGGGGCGCACCATGGCGGGGTCGCGCAGCGTCGGGAGTTTGCGCCACGCGATCACGAACGCCTCCTGCACGACGTCGTCGGCCTCGCTCAGCGAGCCGACGATGCGCCACACATAGGCGCGCACGATCGGCGAGTGACGGCGCACGATCTCGCCGAACGCCTCGGTGTCGCCGTCGGTCGCACGCGCGACCAGGATGAGGTCGGCGACCTCGCCCAGCGGTGCTCCCGCAGCCTCACGACCTGTCATCCCGAATCTTTCTCGAACTTTTCTGTGACGAAACCGCCGCCCGGCGCCTCTTACCTGTGAGAGCGAAAGTAACGCTCCCGGAGAGAGCCACCCAGGTGGTTGTCACCGCTCCCGAGAAGAGATAAAGGACCCGTCATGGCCACTCAGGAAAACACCCCCACCCCCGCCGCTCCCGCGACCCCGCAGTCCTCGGCGGGCCGGGTCGACCGCCCGTTCGCATCCACCCGCGTCGCCCTCGACGACAGCGCCGCCGGCCGCACGACGATCGCCGACGGCGTGGTGGCCAAGGTCGCCGGCATCGCCGCCCGCGAGGTGGCGGGCGTCTACGCACTCGGCGGCGGCGGAGCCCGCGCCTTCGGTGCGCTGCGCGAGGTCGTCAACGCCACCGACCTGACGCAGGGCGTCAAGGTCGAGGTGGGCGAGACCCAGGCCGCCGCCGACATCACGATCGTCGTCGAGTACCCCGCTCCCATCCAGGAGGTCGCCGCGAGCGTGCGTGCCGCGGTCGCCGGTGCGATCAGCCGTCTGGTCGGACTCGAGGTCGTCGAGGTCAACGTCGACGTCAACGACGTGCACCTGCCCAGCGACGACACCTCCGCCGACGAATCGCGCGTCTCGTGAGCACGACCGTCGCCGGGGCGGCACTGGGCGCGGTGCTCGCCCTCAGCGCCCTGATCTTCGGGTTCTGGGGCTTCCTCCTCGTGGCGCTGTTCATGGCCGTGGGGGCCCTCATCGGGCGGATCGCCTCGGGCAAGCTCGACGTGCGCGGCCTGGCCGACGCCTTCACCGGCCGGCGCACCTCGTGAGCGGCGGCAGCGTGTGGCCCGTCGGCCGCGATGCGACGGATGCCGCGGCGCAGCAGCCCACGTATCCCGGACGCATCGTGGTGCGCGAGCGCGCGCTGCGCACCGCCGTCCGCGCGGCTGCGGCAGACGTCGTCGGCGTCGGCCGTGACGACGTGTCGGTCGACGTGGCCGAGCACGCCGGCGGTCTGGCGGTGCGACTGGCGACTCCGCTGTCGGTGCCCGACCTCGACGACCTCGAGGCGGTGGCGGCGGCCACGCCCGTCGTCGAACGCCTCGGCGCGCTGCAGCAGGAGCTGCAGGCGCGGCTCGGGCGTCTGACCGGACGCGACATCACCCGCGTCGACATCACGATCACCGGGGCCACCGTGCCCCCGCGAAGGAGAGTCCGATGAGCACCGTCAGCCCGGCACGGCCGAGCGCGCCCGGCACGTCCGGTGACCCTGCCGTCCCGAGTGCCGCGCCCGCCCGGGGCACCCCGGCGCTGGCCCGGGTGGTGCGCCGTGAGACGCATTCGCCGCGCACGGTCGCCATGTTCGCCGCGGTCGTGCTGGTGATCCTCGCCCTGGTCTACGTCGGCACCGAGATCGTGCTGTCGCTGCTCGGCGCGGCTCCCCTGCTCGTGGCACCCGGCCCGGCGTTCGGCTGGGTCGTGGCGCTGCCGACGGCCGAGCCTGCGGCCGCCGTCATCGCCGGCGGCGTGGGGATCGCCGTCGTCGGAGCGGTGCTCGTGGTGCTCGCCGTGGCGCCCGGCCGCCTCCCGAAGCACGAGCTGCAGTGGGGCGAGCGGGCCGTCGTCGTCGACAACGGGGTGATCGCCGCGGCGCTCGCCCAGCACCTCAGCCTCGAGACGGGGCTCGCCCGCGACAAGATCACCGTCGGTGTGGCCCATCGCAGCATCGACATCACCCTCGCACCGGCGGCGGGCGAACCGCTCGACGTCGACCGGGTGCGCGCGCTCGCCGACGCCGAGATCGCGCGCTTCCAGCTGGCCCGCCCCGTGCGCACCCAGGTGCGCGTGGCCCGGGCGCCCGAACAGGAGTGGGACCGATGAACGACACCAACCGCGCGACCAACCGCATCCTGCTCGGCCTCATCGGCCTCGTGCTGATCGTGGTCGGCGGCGGCGCCGCCACGGCGCGCGTCTGGCCCGCCGCCGGCGAGGCGTGGACGAGCGCGCTCACCACCGCCGGCACCGCGCTGAGCGACGCGCAGGATGCGACCCGCATCGGCGACGCCACGGCATCCTGGCTCGGGATCGGCGCCGTCGCCGCGCTGGCCCTCGTGGTGATCGTGCTCATCGTCATCCTCATCCGCACGCCGTCGGTGCACCGTTCGCGGGCCCTGCTGCGGGCGCACGGCGCCGAGAATCCGCTGGGCCGCGTGACGGTGAAGGAGTCGTTCGCCTCAGATGCACTCACCCACGCCCTCGCGCAGCGCGACGAGATCCTCAGCACCTCCGTCACCGCCCACACCGTCGCCGGGCGCCCCGTGCTGCACGTGAGCGTGACGCCGCGGCAGAACACGTCGCCGCGGGCCGTGGTCGAGCGCGTCGACCGGCTCGTCACCAACCTCACCACGGTCACCGGCCAGGAGGTGCCCACTTACATCTCGATCCACTCCGGTCTGCGCGCCCGCCTGGCGCAAGACCAGCGTCGGCTGTCATGAGCCGGATGCCGTTCGCGCCGGCGCCCCGGGCGTAAGCCGGGCCGGATCGCCCTCACCCCCGCCGCAAGGCACCACCCATGAGAAAGGAGCTCATCATGAGCGCAGGAGACAAGATCAAGAACGCCGCCGAGGAGCTCGCCGGGAAGGCCAAGGAGGCCGTCGGCGAGGTCACGAACAACGACAAGCTCGTCGCCGAGGGCAAGGCCGACCAGGCCAAGGCATCGGTGAAGAAGGCGGGCGAAGACGTCAAGGACGCCCTCAAGTAGGTCGCTCCGTCAGGGGGTGCGCCATCGCCGTCGGGTGGTGGCGCACCCCTTCGCCGTGAGGGCGCACGCCGCGCGTGGGAGACGGCGGCGAGCGCTTTCCTATGCATCCGCACGGAATCACAAAAAGATAACGACGAGGGCTTGTCGTCGTTATCTTTCCGTTATAGAGTGCTCGCACGGTAGTTGTTTTGCTGTGGCAGCTACCGGCATGTGATTGCAGGACACTCTTGGTGCAAAGGGACAAGGGCCGGCCGGAAGCCTCTCCGACCGGCCCTTACTGCTGCCCCCGCAGCGCGCGGTCGAGCCGGGCGCCTCATCGCTTCCTCCACAGGCGCCAGCCCTAGGGACTTATACACAGTTTCTTCCTCTGACCAGGCGTATCCTGCGGCCGATGTCGGACCCCCTCGCGACAATGGAGGGTATGACGGCAGCATCCATTCTCGAGATCGACACCCCGGTGAGCGCCCCCGCGCAGCTTGCCGGCATCGTCGACGGGATCGCCGATCGTCGTCGCCGCATCGCGGCGCTGCAGGCCGAAGAGGCGTCGTTGCTGGCGCAGGCGCAGTCCTACGCGCTGGCCCGAATGGATCACGGGCGGCGCGAGGCCGACCAGCCCCGCGACATCCCGTTGCGCTCCGTCGCCGCCGAGATCGCCGCCGCCACCCGCGCGTGCGATCGCACGGTGTTGGCGCGCATGTCCGACGCCGACCTGCTGGTCACCCGCTTCCCCCTCACCTTCGCGCACCTGAGCGACGGGCGCATCGACCAGACCCACGCGAGTGTCATCGTGGCTGCCGGCCTCCCGATCGACGACGCCGAGGCCCGCACCGGCTATGAGCAGGCCGTGCTCGAGATCGCCGCCCGCGAGACGCCGAGCCGGCTGCGTCCCCTCGCACGCACCCTCGCCCAGCGGGCGCATCCCGTGCCGCTCGACGACCGCCATCGGGCGGCCGCGCGCGGACGTCGCGTGTGGATGCGCGACCTCGACGACGAGATGGCCGAGTTCGGCGGCATCGCGCCGGCGCACCTGGTACACGGCATCTACGACCGGGTCACGAGCCTCGCGCGCGCCGTGGTCGACGCGCGGCACGGTGACGGCGATGCCCGCGCCGGCACTCGCGGCGGCCTCAGCGGCGCTCCCGAACTCCCCGGACTCGCCCCCGACCACCGCGATGCCCGCGCCGACGACCGCTCGCTCGACGAGGTGCGCGCCGACGTGCTCTGCGACCTGCTGCTCACCGGGCACGCCACCTCCGAGGCGTCCGCGGCATCGATCCCCGCCGCCGACGCCATCCGCGCCCGCGTGCAGATCACCGTGCCGGCGCTCGCCCTCCTCGGCCGCAGCACCGCGGCGGCCGACCTGTCGGGCCACGGACCGATCCCCCTCGACATCGCCCGGCAGCTCACCGCCGACGCCCCCGGCTGGGACAGGGTGCTCACCGATCCCGTCACCGGCTGCGTGATCGCCGTCGACCGCTACCGCCCGCTCGAGCAGCAGCGGCGCGCCCTGCGTGTGCGCGACGAGCACTGCCGCTTCCCCGGATGCCGTCAGCCGACGCACCGCTGCGACATCGACCACACCGTCGCCGCCGCGCACGACGGTCCGACCGAAATCTGCAATCTCGCCCACCTGTGCCGCCGACATCACACCCTGAAGCACCACTCCGCCTGGCGGGTGGAGCAGCAGCCCGGCGGCACCCTCGTGTGGACCAGCCCCCTCGGGCGACGCTACGACGACGTTCCCGCCCGCCGGCTGATCTTCACCGTCGCCGACGATCCCCCGCCGTTCTAGCTCGCGTTGCGTGGGCACCGACCTCGGCCGCGTGATCCTCGCTCGCCCGCTTCAACCGCGCCACGTGGTACCGCCAGCCTTCTTCGTGTTCAGCGAGCAACGACAGCGAAGTCCGCGCGCGGATGAATCCCGACTCGGTGAGTGTGAGCGAGGTTGACTCCCCTCGCGCAACGAGGTCGATCACGACGTCGAGCGGGTGATCCCAGCCCTCTTCCGCCCACCTGAATCCGAGAAGATGCGGCTCTTCGCATCGCGTGACGCTTCCCGTCGCACTCCGCTGGCGCCCTTCCTCGACCCAGGTCTCCGTCAGGGGCGAGCCGACAACCGCTTCGAAGCGCATCTCGGGCCACCAGGCATCCCGCCCCGCGGTCAGGCACCACCAAGCGACCTCGACGGACGCGTGGATGTCCGTTGCCACCACCAGCGAATCACGACGCACACGGACAAGCTATCGACGCAACGACGCCCTGCCGCAACACGTCCCACGCCGTGTCGGTCACGAGGCTGAAGACGAGTGGGGCCAGGGCGCCCACCCACCGGGGAGGCGGTCGAGCACAGGCCTCGCCGCGGCGAGTCGCTCGGCGGGCAGGTCGCGGGCGCGTGATCGCCCCGACGCCGCACCGTCGGGGAAGGTGAACGCGTATTCCATCCAGGGGTCGCGGGTGCGTTCCACGGTCTCCCGGTAGTGCCCGGCGACGACCGCGAACACATGTCGCTCGAGTTCGTCGGCTTCCGCCTGCCACGTCGAGTCGCAGGCATCGCACCCGCAGATGGGGTAGTGGAAGTCGTGCAAGAGGCCCGCGTGCATGTAGACCCCCGGGTATGCGGTCAAGACCAGCGTCACGGACGCGCACGTTTCGTCAGCGGGCCGTATTCGCACCGCGCGCACCACGTCATGGAATGCCGGGCGCACCAGATCGTCGGCCACCTCGGCGCCCTCGTCGATCTCGACCTCATACGTGTCCCGGAGATGCGCGATCAGAGCCTCCGCCACGGTGTGCAGCGGCGCGAACCTCTCGGGATGCGTGTCGACCGAATAGGTGTCCTCCGGCGGCGACCCCTGCCACCGGTCGCCGTAGTCGATGACCCGACCGTCGACGTCCCGGAACACGACGTCGTCGATCGAGGGACGGATGAAGCTGCTCACCCCCGTCATCCTCTCGCACGGTGAGGCATCGGTCGAGCCGCACCCCGCAGCCGGCTACACGCCGCCGCCACCTCCACCGCCGCCACCGCCACCGGCGCTCCCGCCCCCGGCGGAACCGCCCGCGCTCGACGACGAGGCCGTCGCGGCGGCCGACAGCGAGCCGATGCCCCCGGCGAACGACGCCGCATCGAAGCTCCCGGTGCCGACGTACCAGTACGGCACGGCGGCGCCCGTGGCCGCGTACAGCACCGTGAGACGCTGCGACCACTGCTTCTCCTGGCCGAACACCACGGCATACGGCAGCAGCCGTTCGTAGAGCCTCAGCATCTGCCGCGGGTCGTCGACGTCGACGTCGACCCGCTCGGCCCCGGCCGGCGACTGCAGCATGCGGATGCGGTCGGCCTCGGCCCACCCGATGAACTCCTCCAGCCCCTTGAGGTGATCACGCACCTCGGCGCCGGCCGCTGTCAGCGGCGAGCGGAACACCACCGCGAGGGTCACGATCACCGCCGCGAAGGCGAGCACGATCACCACGAAGATCAGCCACGCATCGGCTCCCGCCACCCCCGACACACCCGCCGCGGCGCCGAACCCGAACGCGAGGCCCAGCGCGAGCACCGAGGCCACCAGCGGCACCACGCGCACGCGGGTGGGCACCGTGCGGCGCAGCCCCTTGTCTTTGATGTCGGTCGTCGCCGACGACAAGATGCCCTGCGCGACCTCGGAGAACCGAGTGTCCTGCCGGCCGAACTCGTACTGATCGCCCGGGCTGCCGCCGGGGAACAACCCGTCCAGCAGCATCCGGCCGTCGCCGTCGGCGCGCGACGGGTCGACGAGCTCCGCGATCAGCGGGGTGCCGCCGAAGCGCTTCTTCTCCCCCTCGACGATGCGGATCGACCCGGCCACCGCCTGCTCGAGCACCTCGGCGGGGATGCCCTTCGACGGGCGCCCGAGCAGCACCGACGCCTCGAGCGCGTCGACGTCGCGGGGCGGCGTGTACTCGGCGATGATCGTGGGCCGACCCGGCGCATCGGCGAGCCGGCGACGGCGCACGACGATCGCCCAGATCAGCGCGCCGATCGCGCCGACACCGGCCAGCAGCTGCGCCCAGCCCCACGGCGAGGCGAAGTACGACGTGTCGAACGGCACGAACGCGCCGTCGGCGAACCCCACCGCCAGGGTCAGCGTCTGGTGCGGGGCGAGCCCCTCGGCCCGCGCCTCGATCACCACGCCCCCGTCGCCGCCGGGCGTCGAGGTGACGCCGGCGCACGCCGTGTCGGCATCCTGATCACCCTGGTAGCAGGCGAGCCGGCCCGCCAGCTCGCCGGCGAGCTCGGCATCCAGGTGCAGGCGCGCGGTGACCTCGCCGAACGGCTGCGCCCAGTCGACGCCGTTGACGTCCCAATAGAACTCGAGCCCGGTGTCGGGGAAGTCCCACGTCACGTTCTCGAGCGTGTAGGTGATGACGAAGGTCTGCACGCCGCGCAGATAGTCGTCGGCGCGCGAGACGATCACGTACGCGCCGTCGTCCTCCTCGGCCTCGGCCGGGCGCGCGCCGCCGTTCTCGTCGGTGATCGAGACCAGGTCGGGCCGGGTCGGCTGCCCGTTGTAGTCGGTGGGCACGAGCCGGCGGATGCCGCGGTTCTGATCGGCATCCGGAAAGCGCGCCACGATCGTCTCGACCACCGTCATCCGCGCCACCCCGTCGGCGTCGCGGGTGAGCGTGTAGTCGGCGTCCATCCGGTCGAAGGTGAAATCGTCGACGTCGGCGGCGGCCGGCACGGCGAAGACGACGGATGCCGTCAGCGCCAGCAGCAGGATCGTCACGGCTCGCAAGAGTCGGCTCATGCCGCCAGCCTGCCAGGTCTTCCCGCCGGGGCGGCGCCGCCGACGCGACTAATGTGGACGCCATGACCGACCGCCGTCTCGCCATCTCGGCCTGGGAGAGCCTCTTCCGCGCCCAGCACGAGGTGCTGCACGAGATCAGCGGCGACTTCGACGACGACGTGCTCGGGCAGGGCGAGTACGACGTGCTGCTCACCGTCACCCGCGCCGAAGGCAAGTCGGCCCGGCTGCGCGACGTGACGGCCAACATGCTCATCAGCCAGCCGAGCGTCTCGCGCCTGGTCGACCGCATGGTCTCGCGCGGGCTCATCACCAAGTGCCCCGACCCGCGCGACGGCCGCGGCGCCATCGTCACCGCCACCGAGGCCGGGGTCTCGGCGTTCCGCCGCGTCGCCACCGCGCACGGCCAGTCGATCGCCGAGCGCATGTCGGTGCTCAGCGACGACGAACTCGCCCAGCTGCGCGACCTCACCGCGAAGCTGCGCGCCGCGCGCCCCTGAGCACGAGCCGCTCGACCGGCACGACGGGTTCTCGCGCTACGGCGTGCGCCGGCGCAGGGTGAGCGACGCGAGCACGAGCGACCCGGCGGCGAAGGCCGCCACGATGAGGAGCGGCCCCCACAGGTCGCTGCCGCTCTCACCGGCGGCCACGGCGTTGACCGCATCGATGGCGTGGCTGAGCGGCAGCCAGTCGCTGATGGCGAACAGCACGTCGGGCATGTCCTCCCGGGGCATGAACAGGCCGCCGAGGATGATCTGCGGGAACACCAGCAGCGGCATGAACTGCACCGCCTGGAACTCGGTGCGCGCGAACGCACTGGCCAGCAGCCCCAGCGCCGTGCCCAGCACGGCATCCACCACCGCCACCAGTCCCAGCTGCCAGATCGGGCCGTCGACGGTGAGCCCGC
The DNA here is from genome assembly GCF_025421715.1 of Microbacterium festucae. Lineage (GTDB taxonomy): Bacteria > Actinomycetota > Actinomycetes > Actinomycetales > Microbacteriaceae > Microbacterium > Microbacterium festucae. The sequence continues at coordinate 290,803 of NZ_JAOEFC010000004.1, read as the reverse complement.
ACACCAGCACGGCGAAGGCCACCGTCACCACCGCCTGCAGCGTGGCCATGAGGCCGAAGGCCAGGGCGTACCCGGCGATGAAGTCGGCCTTGGCCAGCGGCGTCGCCATGAGGCGCTCGAGGGTGCCGCCGCGGCGCTCGCGCAGCGTGGTGATCGAGGTGATGAGGAACATGATCACGAACGGGAACAGCGCCAGGATCGCCCCGCCGAACTGGTCGAACACACCCTCCTGCTCGCTGAAAAGCCAGGCGAACAGACCCACCAGCAGGCTCGGCGCCACGAGCATCAGCGCGATCGAGCGCGGATCGTGGCTCAGCTGGCGCAGCACCCGCCCCGCGGTGGCGAGGGTGCGTGCCGGGCTCATGCGGCGTCCTCGCCGGCGTCGGCGCGGCGGATGAGCGCCAGGAACGCGGCATCCGGATCGGCGGCGCCGGTCTCGGTGAGCAGCCGCTCGGGCGTCGTGTCGGCCACGAGGCTGCCGGCGCGCAGCAGCAGCAGGCGGTCGCAGCGCAGCGCCTCGTCCATCACGTGGCTCGACACCAGCAGGGTCGTGCCCGCGTCGGCGAGGCCACGGAACACGTCCCACAGCTCGGCGCGCAGCAGCGGGTCGAGCCCGACGGTCGGCTCGTCGAGCACGATCAGCTCGGGCGTGCCGAGCATCGCCACCGCCAGCGACACCCGGTTCTCCTGCCCGCCGCTGAGCGCGTCCACCCGCTGACGCGCCTGCGCGCGCAGCCCCACCTGATCGATCACCCGGTCGACGTCGGCGGCGCCCGCGCCGATCACCCGCGCGAAGTAGCGCAGGTTCTGCCCCACCGTGAGGTCGCCGTACACCGACGCACCCTGGGTGTCGTAGGCCACCCGGCGCCGCAGCGCAGGGCTGCCGGCCGGTTCTCCCAGCACCGTCACCGCACCCGCCGCGTGCTGCTGCACACCGACGATCGCGCGGATCAGCGTCGTCTTGCCGCACCCCGACGGGCCGAGCAGGCCCGTGATCGCACCGCGGGGGATGTCGACGTCGAGGCCGGCGAACACGCTCGTCGACCCGCGCTGCACCCGCAGCCCGCGGATGCTGACGGCGACGTCGCTGAGCTCCATGCGATGACTCTGCGCCGCAGGACGCGGCGACGTCAAGCGGTCGGGCGGGTGTCCTTGCCGTCGAGCCACAGCGTGTCGGACTCGTCGCCGTGCGCGCCGCCGGCTCCCACGTGCTTCGCCGAGATCTGCGGGCCCTTCGTGATCACGTGCACGAGCGCCATCGCGTGACCGCGGCCGAGCCCGTAGTCGGCGGCGAGCCACTCCACGATCGGCGTCGCCTTCGTGCCGAGGCCGAACCCCTTCGCGGTCGCGAGCTCGATGAAGCCGCGCGGGGTGATTCCCGTCTTGGTCTCGATGTTGTCGAGATATGCCTGGAACGACATCCTGTCTCCTCTTCGTCGGCGCGCGGCGGCGTCAGGGCTTCTGGAACGCGACCAGTGCGACGAGGTTGCCCTCGCTGTCGCGGATGAACGCCTGCCACTCATCGTGCCCGGCCGGGCCGAGGATGTCGTCGTCGTGGCGGAAGATCACGTGCGGGGCGCTCTCGACCTGCACGAGGTCGCCGAGCCGCTCGAGGGTCTCGTGCACGTTGTCGACCCGCAGGTACAGCAGACCGGACGGCGCCTTCGGGTCGAGCAGCAGCCGGATGCCGTCGAGGTCGAAGAACAGGAGTCCCTGGTCGTCGAACCGCGCCAGCGGCTCGCGTTCGAGCAGCACCGTGTAGAAATCGGCGGCGCGGGTCAGGTCGTCGGCGTGCTGGGCGATCTGAACGAGGTCCATGCCGACCAGCATGACACCCCCGCCGAGGTGGCGCCTAGGCTGGTTGCGGCGGAAGGAGCACCATGACCGCACTGAGCACCCTCGACGTCGACCGGGCGGCCGCCGACGCCGCCGCCGATGCCGCAGGCCGCGTCGACGACGCGTTCGCCGCCCGCCTCGACGTGCAGTTCCCGGGACTGCACGAACGGTTCCTGCTGCTCTACGGCGACCGGCCCGACGGGCAGGACGCCCTGGCCCAGGTCGTCGCGCTCGCCTCGTCGTCGTGGAACGCCCGCCCCCTCGACCTGAAGGTGCACGACGCCCGGCGCAGCGCCGAGCCCGACTGGTTCCAGTCGGAGCGCACCCTCGCGGGCGTCTGCTACGTCGACCGGTTCGGGGGCAACCTCGCCGGCATCCGCGATCAGATCCCCTTCTTCCGCGAGCTCGGCCTCACCGCACTGCACCTCATGCCGCTGTTCGAGGCGCCCGTCGGCGACAGCGACGGCGGCTACGCCGTGTCGAGCTACCGCCGCGTCGACCCGAGTCTGGGCACGATGGCCCAGCTGGCCGACCTCGCCGCCGACCTGCGCCTGGCGGGCATCTCGCTGATGCTCGACTTCGTCTTCAACCACACCAGCTGCGAGCACGAGTGGGCCCGGCGCGCGGTGGCCGGCGATGCCGCATTCGACGACTTCTACCTGATCTTCCCCGACCGCGAGATGCCCGACCGGTACGAGCAGACCACGCGCGAGATCTTCCCCGACGACCACCGCGGCTCGTTCGTGCAGCTGCCCGACGGCCGCTGGATCTGGTCGACGTTCTACCACTTCCAGTGGGACCTGAACTATGCGAACCCGTGGGTGTTCCGCGCGATGGCGGGCGAGATGCTGTTCCTGGCGAACCAGGGCGTCGAGCTGCTGCGCATGGATGCCGTCGCGTTCATCTGGAAGCGCCTGGGCACGACCTGCGAGTCGCAGCCCGAGGCCCACCTGCTGCTGCAGGCCTTCCACGCCGTGCTCGCCCTGGGCGCCCCCGGCATGGCGTTCGTGTCGGAGGCGATCGTGCACCCCGACGAGGTGGTCTCCTACATCTCGCCCGAGGAATGCGAGCTGTCGTACAACCCGCTGCAGATGGCGCTCACGTGGGAGGCGCTGGCCACCCGCGACGGGCGGCTGCTGCAGCAGGCGCTCGAACGCCGTCACGCGCTCCCGGCCGGCACCGCCTGGCTGAACTACGTGCGCAGCCACGACGACATCGGGTGGACGTTCGCCGACGAGGATGCCGCCGAGCTCGGCATCGACGCCCACGCGCACCGCCGCTTTCTCAACGCCTTCTACACGGGTCGTTTCGACGGCGCGTTCGCCCGCGGTGTGCCGTTCCAGGAGAACCCCGACACCGGCGACGCGCGCGTGACGGGCACCACCGCCTCCCTCGCCGGCGTCGAGGCGGGCGACCCGCACGGCGAAGACCGCGTGGTGCTCGCCCATGCGCTGGCCTTCTCCACCGGCGGCGTGCCGCTGCTCTACCTCGGCGACGAGGTCGCCCAACTCAACGACTACTCCTACGCCGACGACCCCGCCCGCCGGGGCGATGCCCGCTGGGTGCACCGCGGCAACCGCCCGCGCGACCGCTATGCGCAGAAGGCCGACCCGGGCACCGCCGCGGGACGGGTCTTCCGCCGCCTCACCGAGCTCATCCGGGTGCGACAGGCCACCCCCGAGTTCGCCGGCAACGCGCTCATCGGCTTCGACACGCCGCATCCGTCGGTGGTGTCGTTCCAGCGCCCCGGTGACGACGGCGTCGTGCTCGTGCTGGCCAACGTCGCCGACGAGCCGGTCACCGTCGACGCGGTCACGCTGTCGGGGTTCGCCGCCGCAGCCCGCGATCTGCTCGGCGACGTCGAGGTCGACCTCGCCCGCGACGTCGAGCTGCCCGCGCACGGCGTGCTCTGGCTGCGGGTCACCGCCGCCTGAGCCCGCTCAGCGCGTGAGCACGCTCAGCGCGTGAGCACGCTCAGCGCGTGAGGATGAGCGCTTCGCCCTGACCGCCGCCGCCGCACAGGCCCACCGCCGCCGTGCCGCCGCCCCGGCGGACGAGCTCATGCACGGCGTGCACGACGATGCGGCAGCCCGACGCGCCGATGGGGTGCCCGAGGGCGATGCCGCCGCCGTGCACGTTGACGATGTCCTCCGAGATGCCCAGCTCGCGCTGCGAGACGGCCACCACGGCGCCGAACGCCTCGTTGATCTCGACGAGATCGAGGTCGTCCGCGGCGATCCCCTGCCGCTGGAGCGCCTGCGAGATGGCGCGCGCCGGCTGCGCGTGCAGCGAGTTGTCGGGGCCGGCGACCTGGCCCGCCGCGCCGATGACGGCCAGCACCGGCCACCCCTCGGCATCCGCGTGGGAACGCGTGGTCACCACCACCGCCGCCGCGCCGTCGGAGATCTGCGAGGCGTTGCCCGCCGTGATCGTGCCGCCCTCGGCGAACGCGGCCCGCAGGCCCCCGAGGGTGTCGACGGTGGTGTCGGGGCGGATGCCCTCGTCGGTGGTGACGCGCACCGGCTCGCCGCGGCGCTGCGGCACCTCGACGGCGACGATCTCGGCGTCGAACAGGCCGCCGTCGCGGGCGGCCGCGGCGCGCTGGTGCGAGAGGGCCGCCACGCGGTCCTGCTCGTCGCGCCCCACGCGGTACGACGGGTTGAGCCGCTCGGTCGACGCGCCCATCGACTCGCGGTCGTAGGCGTCGGTGAGGCCGTCGTAGGCCATGTGGTCGAGCACCTCGACGCTGCCGTAGGCCCAGCCGTCCCGCGATCCGGGCAGCAGGTGCGGGGCGCGGGTCATCGACTCCATGCCGCCGGCGACCACGACGGTCGCGTCGCCGCACGCGATCATGCGCTTGGCGTCGATGATCGCGGCCAGCCCCGACAGACACACCTTGTTGACCGAGGATGCCGGCACGTCCCACCCGACGCCGCCCAGCAGCGCCGCCTGGCGGGCCGGGTTCTGCCCGGCGCCGGCGGGGAGAACCTGCCCGAGGATCACGGCGTCGACGGCCGCGGCGGGGACCCCGCCCTGCGCCAGCGCCCCGGCGATCGCGAAGCCGCCGAGCTGGGCGGCGGTGAACGAGGCCAGCTGCCCCTTGAGCCGGCCCTGCGGGGTGCGGGCTGCGGCGACGATGACGATGTCGTCGGCGGTCATGTCAGTTCTCCCCTCGGTCGCCGATGGCGACGATCAGTTGCGGCTCGGTGGCGGCGCGCACCTCGTCGACGCTCACGCCGGGCGCCGTCTCCACCAGCACCAGGCCGGCCTCGGTCACATCGATGACGGCGAGGTCGGTGATGATGCGGTCGACCACTCCCCTGCCGGTCAGCGGCAGCGAACACTCGTCGACGATCTTCGCAGACCCGTCGCGGGCGACGTGCTCCATCAGCACGATCACGCGCGCGGCGCCGTGCACGAGGTCCATCGCCCCGCCCGGCCCTTTGACCATCTTCCCCGGGATCATCCAGTTGGCGAGGTCGCCGCGGGCCGAGACCTGCATGGCGCCGAGGATGGCCGCGTCGATCTTGCCCCCGCGGATCATGCCGAAGCTCGTCGCCGAGTCGAAGAAGGCCGCCCCCGGCAGCACCGTCACCGTCTCTTTGCCCGCGTTGATGAGGTCGGCATCCACGGCATCCTCGGCCGGGTACGGCCCGACCCCGAGGATGCCGTTCTCGGACTGCAGCACGACCGTCACCCCCGCCGGCACGTGATTGGGCACGAGGGTCGGCAGCCCGATGCCGAGGTTCACGTACGACCCGTCGGTCAGCTCGGCCGCCGCACGGGCGGCCATCTCGGTGCGGGTGAGCGCCACGGTCAGGCCTCGCTTCCGGTGGTGCGGGCGGCGGGTGGGGGCGCGGCGACCGTGCGGCGCTCGATGCGCTTCTCGATGCCGGTGCCGACCTCGACGACGCGGTGCACGTAGACGCCGGGCAGGTGCACGGTGTCGGGGTCGATCGTGCCGGGCTCGACGAGCTCTTCCACCTGCGCGATGCACACGCGGCCGGCCATCGCCGCCAGCGGTGAGAAGTTCTGCGCCGCCTTGCGGAACACGAGGTTGCCGTGGCGGTCGCCGCGCCACGCGTGCACGAGCGCAAAGTCGGTGGCGATGGCCTCTTCGAGCACGTACTCGCGGCCGTCGAAGACGCGCACCTCCTTCACCGGCGAGGCCAGCGCCACCCCGCCGGCGCCGTCGTAGCGCCGCGGCAGGCCCCCCTCGGCGACCTGCGTGCCCACGCCCGTCTGCGTGAAGAAGGCGGCGATGCCCGCGCCCCCCGCGCGCAGCTTCTCGGCGAGGGTGCCCTGCGGGGTCAGCTCGAGTTCGAGCTCACCCGAGAGGAACTGCCGCTCGAACTCCTTGTTCTCGCCGACGTACGACGAAGTCATCTTGCGGATGCGGCGGGCCGCCAGCAGCACGCCCAGCCCCCAGTCGTCGACGCCGCAGTTGTTCGACACCACCGACAGCTCGCGGGTGCCCTGCGCCAGCAGCGCCTCGATGAGCGCGATGGGGTTGCCGCTCAGCCCGAACCCGCCGACGGCGATGCTCGCCCCGTCGGGGATGTCGGCCACGGCCTCCGCCGCCGACGGCCAGGTCTTGTCGATCACGTCCGCTCCTTCGCGCTCGGCTGCCCCGTCGCTGCGGGGGCGTCACCGATCCTGCGCGCGGGCGGCGGCACCCGGCAGGGCGGGGCTTGCGATGTGGATGCCGGCGCGCGTAGCGTCCACATCGTGGACACCTCGCCCCGCTCCGCACCCGCGTCGGCCGCCACCGGCACGCAGGCGGTGGCGCGCGCGGCGGCTCTGCTGAAGACGGTGGGCCTCGCCGGCGACGGGGGCACCCGCACCTCCGACCTGGCCCGGCGCGCGGGCCTCACCCGCCCGACGACCCACCGGCTTCTCGTGGCGCTGCGCGAGGAGGGCCTGATCGACCAGGACGAGGCCACCGGCGCCTGGGTTCCCGGCCCCGAGCTGTATCTCATGGGCATCGCGGCCGCGGCCCGCTACGACATCGTCGACCTCAGCCGCGACATCGTGCGCTCGCTCGCGGTGCGCACCGAAGAGAGCGCGTTCCTGTCGGTGCGCCGCGGCGACGAGACGGTGTGCGTGCTGCGCGAAGACGGCAGCTTCCCCATCCGGTCGTTCGTGCTCTCCGAAGGCGTGCGCTTTCCGCTGGGTGTGGCCTCGGCCGGCCTCGCGATCCTGTCGTTCCTGCCACCTCACGATGTGGATGCCTACTTCGCACGGCATCCCGACATCGCCACCGCCTGGGGCGCCGCCCACAGCGAGGCGCGCATCCGGGCCCGCATCGGCGACACCACCGCGCGCGGCTTCGCCCTCAACGCCGGTCTCGTCGTGGAGGGCAGCTACGGACTGGGGGCGGCGGTGTTCGACGGCGCCGGCGAGCCGCAATGGGCGCTGAGCCTCACCGGCGTGCACTTCCGCTTCTCCCCCGACCGCATCCCCGAACTCGGTCGCACGCTGCTGGCCCACGCCCACCAGCTCACGCAGCGGCTCGCGAGCGCCCGGCGCGGCTAGATGCTCCGGGCGCCGTTCCGCGCGGGCACGACGGCCGAAACGGATGCCGGAAGCCCCCGCTCCCGACATCCGTCCTGCGCCGGCGCTTCTCGCGCCGACGCCCCGCATGCCCGATTGCCCGGCGCCGATTCTGGCCCCTTGTCGCGCTCGGAGACGGGCATGTCTGTGGCGCCCCCGCTCAGGTCACCGGCATACCGCCGGTGACGGCGATGGTCTCGCCGACGACATAGCTCGACTCCTGCGAGGCGAGGAACACGTAGGCGGGCGCGAGCTCGACGGGCTGCCCGGCGCGCCCGATCGGCGTCTGCTCGCCGAAGCTCTCGATCTTCTCGTTGGGCACGAACGCGGGCTGCAGCGGCGTCCAGATGGGGCCGGGGGCGACTCCGTTGACGCGGATGCCGCGTTCGATGAGCTGCTGCGCGGTCGCGCGCGTCCAGTTGGCGATGCCGGCCTTCGAGACGGCGTACTCCGACAGCGACGGCGACGGGTCGAACCCCTGGATGCTGGAGGTGGTGATGATCGACGACCCCGGCTTCAGGTGCGGCGAGGCCGCCTTGGTGAGCCAGAACAGCGGATAGATGTTGACCTTCACGACGTGATCGAGGGTCTTCGTCTCGAAGTCGTCGATGCTGTCGACGGTGGGCATCGTGCCGGCGTTGATCACGAGGATGTCGAGGCCGCCGAGCTCGGCGACCGCCTTCTCGACGGTGTCGATGTTGGTCTGCTCGTCCTGCAGGTCGCCGGGCAGCAGCACCGCGGTGCGGCCCTCGGCGCGCACCAGCTCGGCGACCTCTTCGGCCTGCTTCTGCTCGGCGGGCAGGTACGAGATCGCGACGTCGGCGCCCTCGCGGGCGTAGGCGATGGCGACGGCACGGCCGATGCCCGAGTCGGCGCCGGTGACGAGCGCCTTGCGGGCCGGAAGCCGGCCGAAGCCCACATAGGTCTTCTCGCCGTGGTCGGGCGCCGGGTCCATCTTGTGGATGTCACCGGGGGCGTCCTGCTGCTGCGGCGGGAACGGCGGGCGCGGGTACTGGGTCGTCGGGTCCTGGGGGGTGTACATGTTCGCCATACCGCCACGCTACGAAGCCGCGGCGGGGCCCGAGACCCCCTTGCCAGCGGGCCCCCGGCCCGCTACGGGCCGCCTCTCCCGGGCGGCGCCGCCGGCATCCCGGCTCCCGCCGCGAGCACCGCCCATAGCCACCGTCACCGGGGCACGCAACCCCCGTCCGGCCTCGACGCGACCGGTGACACCATGACGGGGTGACCCCCGCCGACCGCAGCGACCTGCGCACCTACGCCCCCATCGGCGACGGGCGTACCGTGGCCCTCATCGCCGCCGACGGCGGCATCGACTGGATGCCGATGCCCAACCTCGATTCGACGCCGGTGTTCGCGCGACTGCTCGACGAAGACGGCGGCGGCTGCATCGAACTGGCCCCCGACGACGACTACACGGTGCGGCGCCGCTATCTGCCGGGCACCAATGTGCTGCAGACGACGTTCACCACGGCATCCGGCGTCGCCCGCGTCACCGACGCGCTGGTCACCGGCGTGGCCGGCCGTCTGCCGTGGGCGCAGCTGGTGCGTCGCATCGAAGGGCTCGAGGGCGCGGTGGCCTTCTCGTGGGCGGTGCGGCCGGGCACGCGCCTGCGCACCGCCTCGCCCTGGGTCGAGCGTCACGACGACACCCACCTGCTGCAGGTGGGCACCACCACCGTGGCCGTGCTCGGCGAGGGCGTCGGCGACAGCCGGGCCGACGCCGCCGAGTTCCCGTTCCCGGCGGTGCGCGGCTCGTTCCGCACCGCCGAGTCCAGCCGTCACGTGCTGGCGGTCGTCGCGACCGACGACGAGCCGCTGCATCTGCCGGCCGCCGCCCATCTCGACGAGAGCCTCGACCGCTCGATCGCCGGCTGGCGCACCTGGTCGCGAGAGTTCTCCTACGACGGGCCGTGGCGCGCGGCGGTGCAGCGCAGCGCCCTGGCCCTGAAGCTGCTCGTCTACGCCCCGACCGGCGCGATCGCGGCGGCGGCCACCACGTCGCTGCCCGAGAACCCCCGCGGCGGCAAGAACTGGGACTACCGCTTCGCGTGGGTGCGCGACCTCGCCTACACCGCGCACGCCCTCGTGCGCTTCGGGCTGCGCGAAGAGACCCACGCGGCGCTGTCGTGGCTGTTGAAGACGATCCGCCGCCACGGCTCCGACCTGCATGTCATGTACACGCTGCGCGGCGACACCGTCGAGGGCGTGCACGAGTTCGACGCCGCCGGGTGGAACGGCATCCCGCCGGTCGTGGCCGGCAACCCCGCCCACGATCAACTGCAGCTGGGGGTCTACGGCGACCTGTTCGCCATCTGCCGCACCTACGTCGACGCGGGCAACGTGCTCGACGCCGCCACGGGGCGGCTGCTGGCCGAGCTCGCCGACCGCACCTGCGACCTGTGGCGCAACCGCGATTCGGGCATGTGGGAGCTGCCCGAGCTCGCGCACTACACGTCGTCGAAGATGGGATGCTGGCAGGCGCTGCGCGACGCCGTGCACCTGTGCGAGGCGGGAGCCATCCCCGGCAACCGCGAGCGCTGGAGCGCCGAACAGGACCGCATCGCCGAGTGGATCCGCGCGGAGTGCTGGTCGGAGGACATCGGCGCCTACACGATGGCCCCGGGCTCGTCGGCGCTCGACACCTCGGTGCTGCTGCACGCCGAGAGCGGCTTCGACCGCGGCGAGCGCATGTCGCGCACCATCGACGCGATCACCGCGCAGCTGGGCGCGGGGGCGCTGGTCTACCGCTACAGCGGGATGCAGCGCGAAGAGCACACCTTCGTCGCATCCGCGTTCTGGCGGGTGAGCGCGCTGGCCTGCGTCGGCCGGCACGACGAGGCCGTCGCCGCGATGGACGACCTCGTCGGGCGGGCCAACGACGTCGGCATCTTCAGCGAGATGATCTCGGAGCGCGACGGGAGCTTCTGGGGCAACCTGCCGCAGGCGCTCAGCCACCTCGCCGTCGTCAGCGCCGCCCTCACCCTGCGCGACCTCGTGCCCGACGAGGACCTCGATGGGCACTGACCGCGCCGCCCTTCCCGCCGGCGTGCGCCTGTTCCGGCAGCTGCCCTCGATCCTCGTCGAGAGCATCTTCTGGGACGCGCGCACGGCCGAGGTGGCCTGGCTCGACATCACCGCCGGCACGTTCCACCGCGCCCGTCTCGACGGCGCCGTCGACGGCAGCGACGACCGTGTCGTGCGCCTCCCGCCGCCGGCCAGCGCCGTGCAGCCGGCCCGGGGCGGCGGCTTCGTCGCCGCGCTGAAAGACCGCGTCGTGCTGCTGGATGCCGACGGGGCCCTCGTGCGCGAGGTCGCGCGCACCCCGCACGCTCACGGCGGCATCCGCAACAACGAGGGCAAGGTCGACCCGTTCGGGCGCTTCGTCGTCGGGGCGATGCACGTCACCGGCGACGCCCCCGATGCCGCGTTGTACGCCATCGACGTCGACGGCGGCGTCGAGGTGCTGCGCGGCGGCTTCGGCGTCGCGAACGGCTTCGAGTGGTCGCCGGCGGGCGACGTCATGTACGTCACCGACACCTCGACGTCCACCGTCTACCGCGGCGCCTACCGGGATGGCCCCGAGCCCCTCGGCGACCTCGAGCCCTTCCTCACCGGCCTGAACTCCGACGGCCTCGCCCGCGGAAGCGGGGGCGAGTTCTGGAACGGCGTCTACGGCGGCGGCGAGGTGGTGCGGTGGAACGCCGACGGCACCCTGGCCGAACGGCATCCGCTGCCCGCCCCGCAGGTCACCTCGGTCGCCTTCGGCGGCCCCGACCTGGCGACGCTGTTCGTCGGCACCGCCCGGGAGAACCTCACCGAAGCGCAGCTGGCGGACCACCCGTTGAGCGGCTCGATCTTCGTGCTCGACGTGGATGCCGTCGGCGCGCCGCCCCACGTCTTCGGCGGCTGACTCACGCCGCCGCACCTGCCCACCCCCGATCCGAAAGGAACCGACATGGATCTCGGAATCACCGGCCGCACCGCCCTCATCACCGGAGGCGACTCCGGCATCGGCTGGGAGACCGCCCGCCAGCTGCTCGACGAAGGCGTGACGGTCGTGATCAGCGACATCGACCCCGACGCCCTTGCCGAGGCGGCGGCCCGTCTGGAGGCCCCCGAGGGCGCCCTGCACCACTTCGCCGCCGACATCACCGACGTCGAGTCGGTCGCCGAGCTCGGCCGCCGCGTGCGCGCGGCGGTGGGCGGCATCGACATCCTCGTGCAGTCCGCGGGGATCACCGGCGCACAGGGACTGTTCCACGAGATCGACGACGAGGGCTGGACGACGACGATCGAGACCGACCTGCTCGGGCCGGTGCGTCTGGTGCGCGAGTTCCTCCCCGACCTGCGCACCGGCGGGTGGGGACGCCTCGTCTTCCTCGCGTCGGAGGACGCCGTGCAGCCCTACGACGACGAGATCCCGTACTGCTCGGCGAAGGCCGGCATCCTCGCCCTCATGAAGGGGCTCTCGCGCAGCTACGCGGCGGAGGGGCTGCTGGTCAACGCCGTCTCGCCGGCGTTCATCCGCACCCCCATGACCGACGCGATGATGGACAAGCGCGCCGCCGAGCGCGGGGAGAGCGTCGACGAGGCCATCGCCTCGTTCCTCGCCGAGGAGCGCCCCTACATGGAGCTCGGCCGCCGCGGCGAGCCCGCCGAGGTCGCCGCCGTGATCGCCTTCCTCTGCTCGGACCGGGCGTCGTTCGTCAACGGCTCGAACTACCGGGTCGACTCCGGGTCGGTGGCGACCCTGTGAGCGAGGCCGGCGACGTCGTCATCCGGCCGATCGCTGTCGCCGACGCCGGTCAGGTGCTGACCATCCAGCGCGCCGCCTTCGTGACCGAGGCGCTCATCTACGGCGACCCCGACATGGCCCCGCTCACCCAGAAGCTCGAAGAGGTGCAGTTCGAGCTGCGCGAGAACCTGGGCTGCGTCGCGGTCGCCGACGGCCGCATCGTCGGGGCCGCCCGCGCCGTCGCCGACGGCGCGCTGCTGCTGGTCGGTCGCATCGCGATCGCCCCCGACCAGCAGGGCGAGGGCCTCGGCAGCCGCCTGCTCGAGGCCGTCGAGCAGCGCGGCGCCGCCGCCGGATGCCGGGAGGCGGAGCTGTTCACGGGCTCGCTCAGCGAGCAGAACATCGCCCTCTACGAACAGCTCGGCTACCGCGAGCGCGAACGCGTCGACAACGGCGACGGCACCGCGCAGGTGTTCCTGCGCAAAGCGCTCGAGGCCCGGGAGCCCGCCGCATAGCCGCGCCGGTTAGCACCGCATCCGCCCGCGCGCAAGCCTCGACAGGGGAACGGCCCGGGCGCCTATCGTCGAGCGTGTCCCCCGCGCAAGGAGCAGCTCACATGGCGACCATCCCGACCACCACCACGGCGTGGGAGACGACGATCGATCATCTGTCGCTGCATCCGTTCGGCGCGCTCGCGGGCACCGCGGGACTCGATGCGGGCATCTCGGCCGCCGCCTCGCCGATGCTCGGCACCCACATGGGCGCGACGATCGACTGGGCCGTGACCTCGGCGCTGGGCGCTCCGCTGCCCGGGTCGGGCCGCACCCGCGAGACATGGGAGCTGCTGGCCACCGCGGCGGCCGCCGATGTGTCGGCCGCCCGCATCCTCGAACCGCACCTCGACGCGCTCAGCATCCTCGATCAGGCCCGCGGCGAGCAGATCGCCGTCGACCTGGCCGCCGTGGGCGCCGACGACGAGTCGTCGTGGGGCGTCTACGCCGCCGAGGGCACGCGGCTGGAGGCGCGCGAGACGACGGAGGGGTGGGTGCTGTCCGGCACGAAGAGCTGGTGCTCGCTGGCCGGGCACCTGAGCCACGCCCTCGTCACCGCGTGGACCGGCCCCGAGACCCGGCGGCTGTTCGCCGTCTCGCTGCGCCGCCCCGAGGTCACCGCGCACCGCGGGCCGTGGGTCTCGCGCGGGCTCGCGCAGATCGTCAGCGCAGGCGTCGACTTCGCCGATGCGCCCGCCGTGCCGGTCGGCGACGACGGCTGGTACCTCACCCGCCCGGGCTTCGCCTGGGGCGGCATGGGGGTCGCCGCGGTCTGGTGGGGTGCGGCGATGCCGCTCGTGCGCGCCGTCGTGCAGCGGGCCGAGGCAGAGGGCGCCGACCAGCTGGCGGCGACCTTCGCCGGGTCGGCGGACGCCGCGTTCTGGGCGGTGCGCTCGGTGCTGGCAGAGGCCGCCGACGCGGTGGACGCCGGGGTGACCGGCCGCGACCTGAAGATCACCGCCGAGCGGGTGCGCTCGTTCGCGGCGACCCAGGTGGAGCAGATCGTCGGGATCGCCGACCGCGCGCTCGGACCGGGGCCGCTCACCTCCGACGAGAAGCACGCCCGCCGGGTGTCGGACCTGCGCATCTACCTGCGCCAGCACCACGGCGAGCGCGACCTCGCGCGCCTCGGGAAGCTCCTGGCCACGTGAGCGTCGCGTTCGACCACCGCGAGGCCGGCACGGCGGAGGCCGACTGGCAGGCGGCGGCGCCGTGGGCGGGCAGCCCCGCGCTGAGCCTCGACGTCGCCCGCGTGGTGGTCGTGGCCGCCCACCCCGACGACGAGACGCTGGGCGCGGGCGGCCTCATCGCCGCGGCGCGGCGGCGCGGGCTGCCGGTCACGGTGCTCGTCCTCACCGACGGCGACGCCTCCCACCCGGGCGACCCCGCCATCGCCGACATCCGCCGCGGCGAGTGCGTGCACGCCGTGGGCGCGCTCGGCGCCGGAATCGATCTGCGGCTGCGCGCCCTGACCGACGGCGGCCTGCGCGAACAGCACGCCGAGGTGCACGCGGCCATCGCGGCGGTGCTGGCCGAGGGCGAAGCCGGTCGCACCCTGCTCGCGGTGCCGTGGTGGGGCGACGGGCATCGCGATCACCGCATCGCCGGCGAGGCCGGCCTCGCGCTGCGGGCCACCGGCGCGCGCGTGGTGGGCTACCCGATCTGGCTGTGGCACTGGTCGCCGGCGACCGACCTCGACACCGCCGACTGGCTCGCGCTGCCGCTGGAGCCCGCGGTCCGCGCCGCGAAGGAGCGGGCGATCGAGGCCCATCGCAGCCAGCTCGTGCCGTCGGCATCCGGCGAACCGCCCATCGTGCACGCCGGCATGCGCAGCCATTTCGCCCGCGACGTGGAGGTGTTCATCGCGGCGCCGCGCGCGGCGGGACGCGGGCACGACGCCGCGTGGTTCGACGCCTTCTATGCGCGCCACGACGACCCGTGGGGCTTCGAGACGCGCTGGTACGAGCAGCGCAAACGCGCCGTGCTGCTGTCGACCCTCCCCCGCGAGCGCTACGACCGGGCGCTCGAGCTCGGCTGCGCCACGGGGCTGCTCACCGCCGGCCTCGCCGGGCGTGCGGCGCGGGTGACGGGCGTCGACATCGCCGCCGAGGCGCTGCAGCGCGCCCGTGCCCGGGGGCTCCCCGACACCGTCGAGCTGCGGCAGCTCGACACGCCCGCCCAGTGGCCCGCCGGCCGCTTCGACCTCGTGGTGCTGTCGGAACTCGGCTACTACTGGTCGCCCGACGACCTGGCGGCGGCGCTGCACCGCATCCACGCCTCGCTCGAGCCCGGCGGCGAGCTGGTCGCCTGCCACTGGCGGCCGCCCATCGAGGGCTGCACCCTCGACGGCGACCAGGTGCACGCCGCGATCGTCGCGAGCGGACTGTTCGAGCGGATCACCACCCACCTCGAGGCCGAGTTCGTGCTCGAGGTCTTCCGCCCCGTGGCGGCACGGCGATGACGCGCGCCGCCGCGATCAGCGCCGTCGCCGTCGTCATCCCGGCCCACGACGAGGAGGAGCTCCTGGGCGCATGCCTGGCATCGGTGGCGGTGGCCGCCCTCGCTCCCCGCCGCCGCGGCATCCCCGTGCACGTGTGGGTGGCCCTCGACGCGTGCACAGACGGCTCGGCGCGCATCGCGGCAGCGGCCGGCGCGCACCTCGTCGAACTCGACGCCCGCAACGTGGGCGTGGCCCGGCAGGCGGGTGTGACGGCGGCGCTGGATGCCGTCGGCGACGTCGCCCCGTCGCAGGTGTGGCTCGCCCACACCGATGCCGACAGCGTCGTGCCCGCCAACTGGCTCACCGACCAGCTGCGGCACGCGCGGCGCGGCGCGGGCGTCGTGGTCGGCACCGTGCGTCCCGACTTCCGCGACCTCAGCCCCGCCCAGCACGACGCGTGGTGGCAGACCCACACCCCCGGCGTCGCCAACGGGCACGTGCACGGCGCGAACCTCGGCATGCGCGCCGACGTGCACCTGGCGGCGGGCGGCTTCGCGGCCGCCGCGGTGCACGAAGACGTCATGCTCGTGGCGGCGGCGCGGGCCGCCGGGGCCCGCGTGAGCGCGTCGGATGCCGCGTGGGTGCGCACCAGCGGCCGGCAGGCCGGTCGCGCGCCCGACGGCTACGCACGCTACCTGCGCGAAGACCTGATCCCGCTGTCGAAGTCGCTGCCGACGGTCTGAGGAGCAGCGCTCTCACACGTGCGCGGCGCCGGGTTGCAGGACCACCTTGATGCAGCCGTCGGCCTTCTTCTGGAACAGCTCGTAGTGGGCGGCGGCGTCGGTGAGCGCGGGGCGGTGGGTCACGAGGTCTTCGGTGCCGAGCGGGTCGTCGGGCGCCTCCACGAGCGGCAACAGCATGTCGGTCCAGCGCTTCACGTTGCACTGCCCCATCCGCAGCGTCACCTGCTTGTCGAACAGCGTCTTCATCGGCATCGGGTCGGCCTCGCCGGCATACACGCCGCTGAGCGAGACGGTGCCGCCCCGGCGCACCATGTCGATCGCGCTCAGCAGGGCGGCCGTGCGGTCGAGCCCCGCCGTCTGCATGAGCGGCTGCGCGATCGCATCCGGCAGCGCCCCCATCACGTGGTGCGCGGCGCTGACGACGGGGTTGCCGTGCGCCTCCATGCCCACCGCGTCGACGACGCCGTCGGCCCCGCGCCCGTGGGTGGCCTCGAGCACGGCATCCACAGCGCCGGGCTCGTCGAGGGTGTGCACGCCGTGACGCGCCGCCATCTCGCGACGCTCGGAGACCGGGTCGATGCCGATCACCTCATAGCCGAGGTGGCGTCCCACGCGGGCGGCGAACTGGCCCACCGGGCCGAGGCCGACCACGACGAGCGAACCGCCGGCGGGCACGTGGGCGTAGTCGACGCCCTGCCACGCGGTGGGCAGGATGTCGCTGAGGAACAGGTAGCGGTCGTCGGGCAGGTCATCGCCGACGGGCACCGTGTTGTAGTCGGCCAGAGGCACCCGCAACAGCTCCGCCTGCCCGCCGGGCACCTGCCCGTAGAGCTTGGTGTAGCCGAACAGCGACGCCCCCGAACCGTACTCGCGCACCTGGGTGGTCTCGCACTGCGACTGCAGACCGCGCACGCACATGAAGCACTCGCCGCACGAGATGTTGAAGGGCACGACCACGCGCTGGCCCGGGCGCAGACCGCGCACCTCGGAGCCGACCTCTTCGACGATGCCCATCGTCTCGTGGCCGAGGATGTCGCCGCGATCGAGGAAGGGTCCGAACAGCTCGTAGAGGTGCAGGTCGGAGCCGCAGATCGCGGTCGAGGTCACCCGCACGATCGCGTCGGTCGGCAGTTCGATGCGCGGGTCGGGCACATCGAGCACCTCGACGCGCCGGCGGCCCTGCCAGGTGAGCGCCTTCATGCCCGCACCTGCCGCGCGGCGGCGCAAGGGAGCGGGGATCGGACGGCGGTGGCGGTGGCGCGGGGGACGGCGGGAGCGGAGATGTCCATGACACCACGCTGTGCCCACCGGCCGTCGTCGACGAAGGGGCTTGCGTACCGAAGGTGCGGCGGCTATGCCGCACGGATGCCGCCGCACCTCGGCCGCATACCCCTCCGGGTCACGCGACGCAAGCGCCTCGGCGGTATGCGGTGTCTGACCTATCGTCGTGCCACGACGAGCGCGAGGAGGCGGGGATCGTGACGACGACGTTCGGCATCGAGGAGGAGTTCGTCGTGCTCGACCCGGCGACCCTCGCCACCGCCGACCTCGGCGACGTGGCGGTGCGCGAGCTCGCCGCGGGCGAGGAAGGCACGGTCACCCCCGAGTTCTTCGCGTCGCAGATCGAGTACGCCTCGCCCGTGCTCGGCACGCTCGACGATGCGGCCGAGGCCCTGGGGCGCTTCCGACGCCGATTGGGCGACTGGGCCGCCGACCACGGCGTGCTCGCGGTGGGTTCGGGCACCCCGTTCCGCATCGGGGCGCACGCCGAGGTGCACGCCGCCGACCGCTACGCGCGGATCGCCGCCGACATCGGCGCCCTCGCCCCCGACCACCAGATCAACGGCCTGCACGTGCACGTCGGCATCGCCGACCGCGACACCGGGGTGCACGCGTCCAACGCGCTGCGGGCGTGGCTGCCGGTGCTGCTGGCGCTGTCATCCAACTCGCCCTACTGGCACGGGCGCGACACGGCCTTCGCCAGTTGGCGCGCCGTGCACTCCCGGCGGTGGACGACCTACGGCATCCCGCCGGTGTTCGCCGACGCCGCCGACTACGACCGCGGCATCGCGGCGCTCACCGGGCTCGGCGCCACCTCGGACGCCGGCACCCTCAACTGGAACGTGCGGCTGTCGCAGCGGCATCCCACGGTCGAGGTGCGCGTCTGCGACGCCCAACTCGATCCGGGCAGCGCCGTCGCACTGGCCGCGATCGTGCGCGCGCTCGTGGTCGCCGGACCCGTCGTGGCAGAGCCCGCACCCGGGTACGGGGATGCCGCGCTGTGGCACGCCGCACGGCACGGGCTCTCGGCCGACCTGGCCGACCCGGGCACGGCGACCATCGCCCCCGCCCGCCACGCGGTGCGCAGCTTGCACGCCGCCATCGCCCCGGCACTGCGCGCCGCCGGCGACCTCCGCCGCGTCGAACGCTTCCTCTCCGACGCGCTGCGTGCGGGCACCGGCGCGACCCGGCAGTGGCGCGCCGGGCGGCACGGCCCGCCCGCGCTGGGTGCGCTCTACCGCGAAAGCCTCACGCGCGACGCGCTCGCGCCGACACCGCACTGACGCTGCCTCGCCCGACCGGTCTCGCGCGCGCCGACCGGTCTCGCGTCCCCCGACCGGTCTCGCGCGCGCCGGAGTGTACGCCGCGAGACGCGTGACGTCGAGCGCCTGCACCCCCGCCGAGACGGCGCGCAGACTCGCCGCACGACACCGCCCCCGGCCGTCGCGACAAGGAGACCCCATGTACTTCCACCTGCAGAACCTCATCAACGAGATCGAGATCGACGAGCCCGATCCCGCCGCCGCCAACGCCCTGCAGGAGGGGCTCGGCGGCCAGTTCGGCGAGATGCGCACGATGATGCAGTACCTGTTCCAGAGCATGAACTTCCGCGGACCCGAGGGGAAGCCGTACAAGGACCTGCTGCAGGGCATCGGCACCGAGGAGATCAGCCACGTCGAACTGATCGGCACGACGATCTCGCGCCTGCTCGACGGCTCGCCCCGCTACCGCGGCGAGAAGACCGACCCCGTCGACAAGCCCGGTGCCGGCGGTGCGACGCCGCTGAGCGTGGCGCTGGACACCGGCAACATCCACCACTACCTCGTCGGCGCGCAGGGTGCGCTGCCGGTAGATGCCGTCGGCAACCCGTGGAGCGGCAGCTATGTCTACAACTCGGGCAACCTCGTGCTCGATCTGCTCTACAACCTCATGCTCGAATCGACCGGCCGGCTGCAGAAGTGCCGCCTGTACGAGATGACCGACAACAAGGCCGCGCGCAGCACGATCTCGTACCTGATCGTGCGCGATCAGGCCCACGAGAACGCCTACGCGAAAGCGCTCGAGACGCTCGGGGTGAACTGGCGCGTGTCGCTGCCCATCCCCAAGACCAACGCCGAGAGCTTCCCCGAGGTGGCACGGCTGCTCGATCTCGGTCTGCAGAGCAAGGCCTACTCGTTCGACCTCGACGGCCGCTCCGAGGCGGGGCGCATCTTCCAGGGGATGTCGCCCTCCGGCGACGGCACCGAGCTCGACGCGTCGGAGCAGGCCCCCGAGGGCGTGCCGCTGGAGATCGCCCCCGAGCGCCCCGAGGAGTTCTCCCCCGGCGCCGACGCCGAGCTGCGCGAGCTGATCGCGGCGACCGCGGCGATGGAGATGGCCGACATCGACGCCGCGTTCGGCCGGCTCTGACCCGTCCGGGCCGTCATGCACGGAGTGCCCCGGCGGCCCTGGCGAGGGGGTTGACAGTGGCAGCCCGTGACCGCGGAGACTGGGAGCCGGACCACGAACAGAGGCGGACCATGTCACGCAACGTGCGGAAGTTGGAGTGCACCCCCGAGGCGGTGTTCGAGGTACTCGGCGACGGGTGGCTCTACCCGACGTGGGTCGTCGGCGCGTCGCGCATGCGCGCCGTCGACGACCGGTGGCCGGCGCAGCGCTCGCGGCTGCAGCATTCGTTCGGGGTGTGGCCGGTGCTCATCGACGACGAGACGGTCGTCGAGTCGGTCGACCCGCCGGGGCAGATCGTGCTGCGGGCGAAGGGGTGGCCGCTGGGCGAGGCGCGCGTGGTCATCGATGTGAAGCCGGTGGCGGGCGGCACGCTCGTGCGCATCCAGGAGGAAGCCGTCTCGGGACCGGGCCGGTTCGTGCCGCGGCCGATCATGGATGCCCTGCTGCACTGGCGCAACGGCGAGACGCTGCACCGGCTCGCCTACCTGGCCGAGGGCCGCGCGGCCGCCGACGGGGGCGGCGCCACCGCCGACCGCGAAGGCGCGCCGACAGGCGCCGAGCGATGACCCACGATCTCGACGCGATCGTGGTGGGCGCCGGCCCCAACGGCCTGGCCGCCGCCGTCACCCTCGCCCGGGCCGGGCTGTCGGTGCGCGTCTACGAGCGCGCCGCGACCGCCGGCGGCGGCACCGCCACCCGCGAGCTCACCCTCCCCGGGTTCCATCACGACGTCTGCTCCGCCGTGCACCCGCTGGCCTTCGAATCGCGCTTCTTCCGCGAGTTCGACCTGCGCGCCCGCGTGCCGTTCCACACGCCCGACGTCTCCTTCGCTCACCCGCTCGACGGCGGCCGGGCGGGCATCGCCTACCGCGATCTCGCCCGCACCGTCGACGGGCTGGGCGCCGACGGAGCGGCCTACGGGCGCCTGCTGCAGCCGCTCGTCGACCGCGCCACCCGGGTGGCCGCCTTCACCGGCGCCCCGCTGCTGCGGGTGCCCGACGACCCGGCGACGGCTGTGCTGTTCGGCATCCGCTCGCTCGAGCAGGGCTCGCCGCTGTGGAACGCGCGGTTCCGCGATGAGGTGGCCCCCGCGCTGCTGACGGGGGTGTCGGCGCACACGATCCTCGCCCAGCCGGGGCTGGCCGCCGCCGGGGCGGGGCTGGCGCTGACCACCTACGCGCACGCGCGCGGCTGGCCGATCCCGGTGGGGGGAAGCCAGGCGATCGCCGACGCCCTCGTCGACGATCTGCGCGCCCACGGCGGTGAGCTCGTCACCGACCACGAGGTCGCCTCGCTGCGAGACCTGCCCCCGGCGCGTGCCGTGCTGCTGGATGTCACGCCGCGCGCGCTCGTGGCGATGGCGGGCGAGCGGATGCCGTCCGCCTATCGCCGCGCGCTGGAGCGCTTCCGGTACGGCCCCGGGGTCGCGAAGGTCGACTTCGCCCTGTCGGAGCCCGTGCCGTGGCAGCATCCCGAGCTGCGCCGCGCCGGGGTGGTGCATGTGGGCGGCACCCGCGCCGAGATCGCCGCGGCCGAGAACGCCGTGCAGGCCGGCGCGCACCCCGACAGCCCCTACGTGCTGGTCGCGCAGCAGTCGCTGTTCGACGCGGGCCGCGCTCCCGCCGGCCGTCACACCCTGTGGACCTACACGCACGTGCCCGCCGGCAGCGAGGTCGACCAGGCCCCGGCGGTCATCGCCCAGATCGAGCGGTTCGCGCCCGGCTTCCGCGACGTGGTGCTGGCCACCGCGTCGTCGACGGCCGCCGACGTCGCCCGGCACCACCCGAACTACCCGGGCGGTGACATCTCGGCCGGAGTGCCCTCGATCCCGCAGATGCTCCGCCGCCCCGTGCTGGCCCGCGAACCGTGGCGCACGCCGCTGCCGGGGGTCTACCTGGCGTCGGCGTCGACGCCACCCGGACCGGGAGTGCACGGCCTGGCCGGGTGGTTCGCGGCGCGCAGTGCGCTGCGGCACGAGTTCGGCACCGGCATCCTGCCCGCGCTGTCGCCGCGCGGGTGATGGCCGGGCGCTCCCGGGGCTAGAGTCTCCCCTGAGAGGAGCCACCATGGGCACCCTGCACTACGACGGCGAGCGGTTCGAGTTCGACGACCTCGTCCTCGCCCATCTGCAGGTGATCATCGGGCTCAAACTTCGGCGCAACGAGTCGTTCTTCATCAGCTGGCACATCGGCACCGAGAACGGCTCGGGGCGCAACGTGATCTGGATCGACAACGGCATCCCGATCCGCATCCGCTACGCCGGTTCCCGTCCGCCGCAGATCAATCGCGAGTGGGCCGAGTCGCTCTCGTTCGCCGCCAACACCAGCAGCGGGCTCGTCATCACCGACGAGCGCATCGCCCCGGCCGAGGACTGACCGGATGCCGACCCCGAGGAGCACCGCATGAGCACCGACCGCCCCGCATCCAGCGCACCCGCCGAGCCCGAAGAGAGCCGGTCGCTCGCCGACGAGTCGCACATCGTGGTGAGCGAGCACGACGGCGCGACCCGCGTCGACATCGCCGACGACTCCGGCGTGCGCCCCGGCCCCGGGCCAGGTCAGCCCGAAGCCGACGCCGACTGAGAAGCCGCTGACCGGCCGCTGCGGCGGTGCCGCCCGAACCTGCACACGCGGCCCCGTTGCGCAAGCCCCGCGCGCGCCGGCCGGGGCGGGCGTGCACTGGATCCATGGACGACATGGACCAGCAACACGACGAGGAAGACCACCGCAACCACGACGGCAACGGCGACGACTCCGTCGACGACGCGGCCGCCGCGGGGGCGGAATCCACCGAAGAGGGCGCGGCGGCGATGACCGCCGCCGAAGACGCGACGGTCGACCAGGGCGATGGCTGACACCACGCTCCCAGCGGCCGTCACCTGCCCGCTCGCCCTCGAACGGAGTCAGAGCCCGACGGCGGCCATCCCGGCGTCGTCGTAGCGGTTGCCGGCCACCCCGATGCGGGCGGCCAGGCCGTCGAGATCGGCGATGTCGTCGGCCGACAGAGCGAGCGCGGTGGCCCCGGCGTTCTCGTCGAGGCGGGTGCGACGCCGGGTGCCCGGGATCGGCACGATGAACGGATGCTGCGCCAGCAGCCATGCCAGCGCCACCTGGGCGGGCGTCGCATCCCGCTCCGCCGCGACGCGGCGCACGTGGTCGACGAGCGCCTCGTTCGCGCGCAGGTTGTCGGGCGCGAACCGGGGCACGCGGGAGCGGATCTCGTCGGGGCCGAAGGTGGTGTCGGCGGTGACGGTGCCGGTGAGGAATCCCTTGCCGAGCGGGCTGAACGGCACGAACCCGATGCCGAGCTGGGCGCACAGCGGCAGCACCTCGGGCTCGGGGTCGCGGGTCCACAGCGAGTACTCGCTCTGCACGGCGGTGACGGGCGTCACCTCGTGGGCCCGGCGGATCGTCGCCGCTCCGGCCTCCGACAGACCGAAGTGCGCGACCTTCCCCTCCCGGATGAGCTCGCCGACGGTGCCGGCGACGTCTTCGATCGGCACGGTCGGGTCGACCCGGTGCTGGTAGAGCAGGTCGATGCGCTCGATGCCGAGGCGCGAGAGCGAGCCTTCCACCGCACTGCGGATGCGTTCGGGGCGCGAGTCCACGCCCTGCGAACGCCCGTCGACGATGTCGAAGCCGAACTTCGTGGCGACGACGACGCGGTCGCGGATGGGGGCGATCGCCTCGCCGACGAGCTCCTCGTTGACGTACGGTCCGTACACCTCGGCGGTGTCGATGAAGGTGATGCCCTGGTCGACGGCGTAGCGGAGCACGTCGATCATGTCGCCGCGGTCGCCGGGGTTGGGGCCGTAGCTCTGCGACATCCCCATGGCTCCGAGGCCGAGGGCCGAGACGGTCAGGCCCTGACCGAGTGTTCTGGTGTGCATGGGTTCTCCTTCGTGCCGGTGGGCGGGGAAGAGCGCCCGGAGGCGGTCACCCCTATTGCACCTCGCCGCGCGAACGCGTGGCAGTCCCCCTCGTGCCCGGTACTGCCAGAACCCCCCCCCCCCCGCTCGAGCATGGCCGGCTGGTCTCGGCGCGTCAGTACCGCGCGGAGTAGCCGCCGTCGGTGTGCAGGAGCTGGCCGGAGATCCAGCGCCCCTCGTCCGACAGCAGGAACGACGTGATGGCGGCGATGTCTTTCGGGGTGCCCATGCGGCCGAGCGGATGATCGGCGGGCATCTGCGCGCGCAGCTCGTCGGTCATCCATCCGGTGTCGATGGGCCCGGGGTTCACGGCGTTCGCGGAGATGCCTCGGGGGCCGAGCTCCCGTGCCGCCGAGATCACGATCCGGTCGAGCGCGCCCTTCGAGGCGCCGTAGGGGAGGTTGCCGGTCGTGTGGTCGCTGGTGAACGCGACGATCGCTCCGCCGCTCTCCGACACCTGCCGCGCGAATGCCGCGATCAGCAGCAGCGAGGCGCGCGCGTTGACGGCGACGTGCGCATCGAAGCTCTCCGCCGTCGTGTCGAGGATGCCCGACTCGATGTCGTGCGCGTGGCTCAACACCAGCCCGCTGAGCGTGCCCCGCTCCGCGTTCACCCGCGCGATCAGCTCCGCGGCTGCGTCCGCGGCACTGAGGTCGCACGGGTAGTCGCCGTCATGCAGGTCGCTGGTGACCACATCCCATCCGTCGGCGACCAGTCGAGGGACGATGCCGGCGGCGATGCTGTTCGCACGGGCGGCACCGGTGACGAGAACGAGACCCATGCCGGCAAATCTATCCGCCCGTCACCGCCCGACCACCGCCCACCCCCTCGGTCGTTGAGCGAGCGCAGCGAGTCGAAACGCCCCCACCCCCTCGGTCGTTGAGCGAGCGCAGCGAGCCGAAACGCGCCGCCCCCTCGGTCGTTGAGCGAGCGAAGCGAGTCGAAACGGCCCCACCCTCAAGAGATGCGCGCTCCCCGTCCGATCACTAAAATCGTTGCGCCGCCGCGAGGCTGCTCGTTGCACAGGTGAGCCCGGCGCTCCGTCCGCGTCTCGGACGGACCACGGAGGAGGAGACATGCCCTATCGCGACCGCGCGCAGGTGGAACGATGGCTCGCGGAGTTCTGGGACGCGCACAGCCTTTTCAGTCACCAGCTCTCCGTGCTCGACGACGACTTCGTCCCGACGCCAACAGCGGACTCGTCGTCGCCTACCTGGAACGCTCCCCCGGACTGGCCTACCTGAGCGTCAAGATCATCGACGGCACGCCGCGCTGGATGGTGACGTTCGAGCCACGGCAGGATGCCATCAACCTCGAGGCCGCCGGTGTGCGCGAACTGACCCGAGAGATCGCCGCGCTCGGCACGCTCTGCGACTACCTCCAGACCCGCACCGACGACGCGACCCGCCTGACCGCGCTCTGACCGGCCACCCCTCCCCCCCCCCCCGGTCGTTGAGCGAGCGCAGCGAGCCGGAACGCGCCGCCGCCTATACCCCGGTCGTTGAGCGAGCGCAGCGAGTCGAAACGCACCGGCCGACCCGACCTCTCGTCTCGTCGGTATCGGAACCACGCGCGCCGGGTCAGGCCGCGAGCGCGTCCAGCAGACGAGCGGGATCTCGGTCCAGCCGGCGGCCGAACAGGCGCATCGAGGCCGCGGCGAGAGCAACCGCAGCGGCCAGCAGCACGAGGGCGACGACGCTCTCGGGCAGAACTGTGAGCAGCGCCGCCCAAGCGACCGCGCCGACGACGATCAGAGCGAGAGCGACACCGAGGATCCCGAAGACCCTGGGGAGCTGTCCGATCCGATTGGCGGCACTTCCCACGTCGAACGGGTTCCACGCACTCGACCACGCGCCGACGGCGATCATCACCGCGACGGTGCCGTAGCTCGCCAAGAGCGCGACGAAGACATCGGCGAGACGGTCGAAGACGAGCGCGAAGGCGACGACGACGACGGTCATGAGCGGCACGAGGTAGGCTGCTGCGGCGAGAAGCTTGCCGGCGAGGATGCCGCGGAGCTCTGCCCCCGTCTGCACGGTCGCCTCGATGGCAGTGCCGTCGTATCCGAAGACATTCGTGACCCCGCCGAACGCGACGATGACGGCGGTCAGCGCCATGGCGACGGTGAGCGGGTTCGACCCGATCTGCGTCACACCGACCACGATGCCGAACAGGGGTGTGATCGTGACGAGTTGCGCGGCGCGCGGCGAGCGGAAGAAGAGGTAGCGCAGCTGCTGACTCATCGCGGCGAGCGCGGTCGAGGAGCGCATGCCGTGGAGCGCGCGCGGAACGAGTGACAGTGTCTGCGGATGCCGCTCCGCGCGGCGCCGGCGGGACGAGCCGCTCTGGCCGCGAACGTGTCGGCCGAGCGCCCAGGTCCACCCGGCCAGAGCGAGCGCGATCGTCGCGACGGCGATCACAGCGCGGATCGCTGCGCCCGCCGCGTCACCGTCGCGCATCTCCATACCGATCGCGGCGGCAGCCCCGGGCGGCGCCCACGACAGCACGTCGCGGATGGCCCCAGCGGCCGAGTCCGCCGAGCGCAGCACATCGGTGGACGTCTCGACGAGGAGGAAGAGCCCCACGGCGAGAATGCCACTCGCGAGGATCGCGATGTCGCGTCCTCGGCGGGAGGCGAGGGCCGCGGCGAAGAGGGCGCGAACGGCGTACGAGACGCTGACGCACAGCACTGCGAACATCGCGGCGCTGAGGAAGGACACGACGCGGGTCGGCCCATCGAGCCCGGCGGTGAAGACGGCACCGGCAGCGACGAGGAACGTGGCTACCGCGGTGGGGGCGACGAGGCCGCCGAGCAGGAGTCCGGTGACCTGCTCGCCCCGGGAGAGCGGGAACTGTTCCAGGTTGGCGGGGTCGATCGCATCACCACCGACGCCGGGGATGAGCACGGGGGTGAGCACCCACGAGAGGAAGACCGCGGTCATCAGCAGCAGCACGATCATGTCGCCGCCGGCCGAGTCCTGCGACTCGAACGCGGCGACGAGCGTGCCGCCCGCAAGTCCGGCGGCCACGGCGAGCACCCACCCCAGCACGAACCAGGCCGTGCCGGCTGCACCGCGCCGTGCTCGTGCGCCGTGGTGCAGTGCCAGCCTCAGTCGGAAGAGGACGAGAGCCATCCGAGGTCCTCCTCACCGAGGTCTCGCCCGCCCACGATTCCCATGAAGGCCTGCTCCAGCGAGCCGGCACCGGCGAGCTCACGCACGGTGCCCTCGGCGACGAGTGCGCCCTCGGCGATCACGGCGACACGATCGCACAGCTTCTCGACCACGTCGAGCACGTGGCTCGAGAAGACCACCGAGCCGCCACCGTCGCGGTAGCGAGCCAGCAACTGCTCCATCACCTGTGTGTTGACCGGGTCGAGTGAGCCGAACGGCTCATCGAGAATGAGCACCCGCGGGCTGTGGAGGATGGCGACGGCGAGGCCGATCCGCTTCGTCATGCCCAGCGAGAAGTCGGCGATCGGCCGATCGGCGTCCGACTCGAGAGCCAGCACCCGCAACAGGTCATCACCCCGGTCTTTGATGGTGACAGGGTCCATGCCCCGCAGCATCCCGGCGTAGTCCAGCATCTCGCGGGCGCTCAGGCGCGCGAAGAGAGTGGGGTTGTCGGGAACGTAGCCGAGCACGCGCTTGGCTGCTCGCGGGTCGGGCCACACGGAGACACCATTGACCTCGATCGTGCCGGCATCCGGGCGCAGCAAGCCTGCGATCATCCGGATCGTCGTCGTCTTGCCCGCGCCGTTGGGCCCCGCGAGTCCGTAGAACGAACCACTCGGGATATCCAGCGACAGCCCACGCACGACCTGTGCGCCGTCGAAGGCCTTGACCACTCCAGACACGCGTATCGCCGTCACCGCTGCACTCCACTTGATCTCTGGTCGCTCGCGCCACGCGCCGCGATCGGTCCCTCCACGGTATCGGGGGGTTCGATACGTTGGTCGACGTACCGCACCAACCCCGAGAAGGAGACACCATGCAGTCACGCAGCACAGGCAGGTCTGTCACCCTGATCATCGTCGGGGTGCTTGTGATCGTGGGGAGCATCTTCGCGCTGGTCGGCGGCGGCCAGGTTCTCTGGTGGCTGGCCCTGGCCGCGGGCATCATCGCCGCGATCGTCGGCATCCTCGACCTCGCCCAGAAGCGCGGACGGGGAACCGACCCGCGCGCGTAGCCCGCCTAGCCGAGTTCGGCGAGCAGGTCCTTCAGACCGAGGTTGCCGATGCGCTTCGGCTCGAACTCGAGGGTCGCGCCCGTGGAGGTGTCGGTGAGTTCGAGCGTCGAGACGGTGCCGTGGCGCTTGCGGGCGACGGCGAGGTTGCTGCGGTCGATCTGCGTGATCGGCTCGAGCTTCTTCCAGCCGCCGACCGAGCCCGACTTCTGACGACCCAGCAGGTACAGGGTCGTGGCCGAGACCGCCAGGACGTAGGTCGGGTAGACGCCCTTGAGCGACGCGTTGACGCGCTGGCCGATCGCGGCGCCGGCGAACCCCCAGGCGACACCGCGGTTCCCGCCCATGCCGAGCACCGCACCCACCACACCGGAGGACGTCGCGCCGCGCGCCTCGACGAGTGCGACGTCGATGATCTCGTCGTCGGGGATGACGGACTGTGCGCCGTCGCGGGCCTTCTCTTCTTTGGACATGCATCCACTCTTTCTGACAGACCACCGAGGCGCAGTTCGCAACACCGTAGCTAAGTCGCCTGCCCGGGGGAAGGCCCCCGGCAATGCTTGACGGCCGCAGCCAACCTGACCATATGCTGTGGCCCATGACAGCCTTCGCCTCGGCGACCCTCGAGTCCCAGTACGCCGCATTCCAGCCCGTCGGCATCATCATCGCCGTGATCTGGTACCTCATCCTCGTCATCGCGCTGTGGAAGGTGTTCACCAAGGCGGGTTACGCCGGGTGGCTCGCCATCATCCCGATCGTCAACACGTTCGTGCTGGTGAAGATCGCCGGCTACTCCGCCTGGATGGGGCTGCTCTACCTCATCCCCATCGTCAACGTGATCTTCCACATCATCGTCTCGCTGCGCATCGGCCGCGGCTTCGGACACGGCGCCGCGTTCTCGATCTTCTTCCTGTGGCTGCTGACGGCGATCGGCTTCCTCGTCATCGGCTACGGCTCCGACACGTACAACCGGGCCCGCGTCGAGGGCTGAGACCTCGCGCGCTCGGGCGTTCGCTGAGCGAACGGCCGCAGACATGCGGGTCACACCTCGCGTCTAGAGCTCGACCTAGGCCTCGTTCTCGGATGCCGCTTCGTCCCGGCCGCGGCCGGCACGGCCGGCGGTCAGATGCCGCTCGCGCATCGCGAGCCACAGCGGGAACGTGAACGCGAACGCCGTCAGCGCCGAGGCGGCGACGTACGCCCATCCGAACCGCATCCCGATCCGGCGCGATTCCACGATGATCAGGATGCTGCCGGCCACGGCGACGACCAGCAGATCGTTCGTGATCGACGACACCGCCGGTCCGCTGGAGACGAGGTCGCTGATGAAGTCGTTCCCCTCGGCGATGGCGATCGCGTTGTACGTCCAGGTGCCGACGAGGCCGACGACAGCGAGCACGAGGTAGACGACGGCGAGCGGGGTCCAGTGACGGGTCATGCGCCCAGTGTGGCGTCGATGCGCCTCCTGACGGGCCGCGGCGCCCAGACCGCGCCGCGATCCCTTCATCAAAGTCGTTCACCGAAAGGCTGGCGGGACACGTCAGCGGCGCGCCATAGTCGTAGAAGGCCCCCCTGAATCGAGGACTTCATGTCGAACAAGCCCGCCACCCCCACGATCATCGCCCAGCAGTCCGCCCTGCGCGACACGTTGCCGTTCTCAGACACCCGCGATTTCGATGATGCGGAACGCGGCTTCATCGCGGCGTTGGACGACGGTGTGATCCAGGCCTCCGACGGCCGGGTGGTGTGGGATGCCGACAGCTACGCGTTTCTCGACGGCGACGCGCCCGACACAGTCAATCCGAGCCTGTGGCGCCAGTCGCAGCTCGTCGCCAAGCACGGCCTGTACGAGGTCGTCGAGGGCATCTATCAGGTGCGCGGTTTCGACTTGTCGAACATCACGTTCGTCGAGGGCGACACCGGTGTGATCGTCATCGACCCGCTGATCTCGACCGAGACCGCCGCCGCCGCGCTGGCGCTCTACCGCACGCACCGCGGCGACAGGCGGGTCGTGGCGGTCATCTACACGCACAGCCACGTCGACCACTTCGGCGGAGCTTTCGGGGTCACCACGGTCGAGGATGCCGCGTCGGGTGCGGTCAAGGTCATCGCCCCCGAGGGGTTCACCGAGCACGCTGTGGCGGAGAACGTCTATGCCGGAACTGCCATGGCCAGGCGTGCCGGCTACATGTACGGCGCCGCACTGGCCCGCGGACCTCAGGGCGCGGTGGGTGCCGGGCTCGGCCAGACGACCTCGACCGGAGAGGTAGGTCTCATCGTCCCGAACACCGAGATCACCCGCACCGGCCAGACCCTCACGGTGGACGGCGTCGAGATCGAGTTCCAGATGGCGCCGGGCACCGAAGCTCCCGCCGAGATGCACTTCTACTTCCCTCGATACCGGGCCCTGTGCATGGCGGAGAACGCCACCCACACCCTGCACAACCTGCTGACGCTGCGCGGCGCGCTCGTGCGCGACCCGCACGTGTGGTCGCAGTACCTGACCGAGGCGATCGATACCTTCAGCGACCGCGCCGACGTGGCATTCGCGTCACATCACTGGCCCACCTGGACCCGCGAACGCATCGTCGAGTTCCTCTCCACCCAACGCGACCTCTACGCGTACCTCCACGACCAGACCCTGCGACTGATCAACCAGGGGTATCAAGGGGCGGAGATCGCCGAATCGCTCGAGCTGCCGCCGGCCCTCGCCGACTCGTGGAACACGCACGGCTACTACGGCTCGCTCAGCCACAACCTCAAGGCGATCTACCAGCGCTACATGGGCTGGTTCGACGCGAACCCCGCACGGCTGTGGCCGCACCCGCCGGTCGAGCAGGCGCGTCGCTATGTCGCCGCGCTCGGCGGGCTCGACCGCGTCGTCGAGCTCGCGCAGATCGCGTTCGACGAGGGCGACTTCCGGTGGGCGGCCACCCTTCTCGACCACGCCATCTTCACCGACGAGATCCACGCCGGAGCGCGAGAGCTGTATGCCGACACCCTCGAGCAGCTGGGCTACGGGTCGGAGAACGGCACCTGGCGCAACTTCTTCCTCTCGGGCGCGACCGAACTGCGTGACGGGAACTTCGGCACCCCCACCGCCACTGCTGCTCCCGCGATCGTCGCCCAGCTCAGCCCGCAACAGCTGTTCGATTCCCTCGCCATCTCCGTGAACGGACCGAAAGCATGGGATCTGTCGATCGACCTCGACGTGACCCTTACCGATCTCGGCACCAACTACCGGCTGACCCTTCACAACGGTGTGCTCATCTACCGTGAACGCATCGCCGAAGCAGGCGCCGACGCGACGATCACCACGACGAAGGCCCGACTGATCCAGCTCGCCGCCGGCGGCGACCTGACCAGCCCTGGGCTGGACGTCGACGGCGACATCGGCGCACTGCAGGCGCTGCTGGGCGTGCTCGATCAGGGTGATCCCTCGTTCAACATCGTCACCCCGTAACGCGGCGTCCGCCGGTCGGTCGGGACGGGCTGAGGTGCGCTCAGCGGCGGCTTCAGCCCGTCAGCGTGACCGTGTCGGTGACGCTCTTCGCTCCGTCGCTGCCGTACACCGTGGAAGTCAGCGTGTAGGTACCGGCGGGTATCGGGGCCGTGCCGTAGGAGATGGGCCCGGTGATCTCTGCAGAACCGGCCGACGTTCTCCGGTGCACACATAGGTGCGCACAGGCGCTGCTGGGCGTGCTCGATCACCGCGACCCCTCGTTCAACATCGTCACCCCGTAGCGGCGCCCACCGGTCGGGCGCGACCCGATCGCCGCGAGCACCCTCTGGACGATCTCGTCGGTTCCCAGTCCGTACCTCGCGTGCAGAGTGGGCAGCGCCCCCGCATCCAAGAACGCATCGGGCAGCCCGATGCGTTCGACTCTGCGCGGCTTCTGCGACCGGACGACTGCGCTCGCGACAGCTTCGTGCAAGCCACCGATGACGGAGTGGTTCTCGAGGGTGAAGGCCACGCGCGGCGAGTCGAGTTCGCGCAACACGGTGTCGGCGTCGAAGGGTTTGATCGTCGGGCTGTGCACGACGGCGACGTCGACCTTGTGTGCTGCAAGCCGATCGGCGGCCTGCAACGCACGCATCGTCATGAGTCCGCTCGAGATAAATACGACGTCGTTACCCGGGCGGATGAGCTGGGCCTTGCCCAGCTCGAACGCGTAGTCGTACTCGTCGAGCACTGTGGGCACCTGTCCGCGAAGCAGGCGCAGGTAGGTGGGGCCGGCGGATGCCGCGAGTTGCGGCACCGCCTGGGTGATGTCGACCGAGTCGCACGGGTCGACGATGGTGAGGTTGGGCATACCCCGGAAGATGGCGATGTCTTCAGTCGCCTGATGACTGGGGCCGTAGCCGGTCGTCAGGCCGGGCAGGCCGCCGACGATGTTCACGTTGAGGCCCGGTTCGGCGATGTCGAGGCAGATGAAGTCGTAGGCGCGGCGCGCGGCGAAGACCGAGTAGGTCGATGCGAACGGCACGAGCCCGACCTCGGCCAGGCCCGCGGCGGCACCGAAGAGCAGCTGCTCGGCCATCCCCATCTGGAAGAACCGGTCGGGGTGCGCATCGCGGAAGATGTGCATGTCGGTGTACTTGGCGAGATCGGCCGACAAACCGACGATGCGCTCGTCGGTTTCCGCGAGTTCGCGCAGCGCGTGGCCGAACGGAGCCGGAGCCGTCTTCTGCCCGGGGTCTGCGAACGAGGCGATCATCGCCGAGGTCTTGAGCTTGGGCGCGGATGTTGTATTCATCGGTCTCCTCCGTCGTGGCCGGCGGTCAGCTGCTCGCGACAGATGGCCCACTCGTGCTCGTCGATGCGCATGAAGTGGTTCTTCTCACGATGCTCCAGCAACGGGACGCCCCTCCCGACGCGGGTGTCACAGACGAGCACTTGCGGCGGCCCGTCCGCCGCGCGATCGTCTATCTCGTCGAAGGCGGCCAGCAGCCCCTCAGGGTCGTTGCCGTCGACGCGGAATGTGCGCCAGCCGAATGCCTCCCACTTGGCCTCGGCGGGTTCGATCCGCAGCACGTCGGCTGTCGGCCCGTCGGCCTGCAGGGCGTTCATGTCGACGACGGCGGTGAGGTTTCCCAGCCGATGGGATGCTGCGCCCATCGCGGCTTCCCAGGTCGAGCCCTCGTTGAGCTCGCCGTCGGAGAGGAAGTTGAACACGCGGGAGTCGCTGCCGCGGTGTCGCAGGCCGAGCGCCATTCCGACCGCGACGGTCAGACCGTGACCGAGGCTCCCCCCGGAGATCTCCATCCCCGGCGTGTAGCTGGCCATGCCCGACATCGGCAGGCGGGATTCGTCCGACCCGTAGGTGTCGAGCTCCTCCACGGGGATGACCCCCGCTTCGGCCAGTGCCGCGTACAGCCCGATCGCGTAGTGCCCCGTCGACAGCAGCATCCGGTCGCGCTTCTCCCAGTGCGGATCGGCGGGTTCGAATCGAAGCTGATCGGCGTAGAGAGCGGCGAGGATGTCGGCGGCGCCCAACGCCTGTCCGACGTAGCCTTGACCCTGCACTTCACCCATATGGAGGGCGTGGTGACGGATGCGGTGGGCCGCCGCGCGCACGGTGGCGGCCCGCTCGGCGCGGGTTCGTGTGGTGGTCATCGTCGACTCCTCATTAACGGTGGTGGACATCAATGCAGGTGGCTGCCGCCGTTGATGTCGATCGTCGTTCCCTGCAGGTATGACGCCTGGTCGCTGCTGAGGAACACGATGACGTCGGCGACCTCGGCGGTCGTGGCGGTGCGGCCGAGCGGGATGGCGTTCGCGATGGCGGCTTCCTGCTCGTCCGTCGACCCGACGCGGATGTTCGTGTCGACCGCTCCGGGTGCGACCGCGTTCACAGTGACACCGGAGTCGCCGAGCTCGCGGGCGAGCGCCTTGGTGAGCCCGAGCACGGCAGCCTTCGCCGCGGAGTAGGGCACCTTGCCGAACACCCCGCCCCCGCGCTGGGCGCTGACCGAGGACATGTTCACGATTCGGCCGAATCGTTGCTCGATCATGGCGGGCAGAAACGCCCGGGTCATCAGATAGGTGCCGGTCGCGTTCACGGCGAGCACGGTGTTCCAGAGGCTGAGCGTCGTCTCGAGGAAGGGCACGGGAGAGGTGATTCCGGCGATGTTGGCCAGGGCGCCGACGCTGGGGATGTCGCCGGCTGCCACGTGCACGTCGATCGCCTTCTGCGCCGCCTCCACCGACGTCTCATCGGCGACGTCGACACGGGCACCCACAGCCTTAACCCCGGTATCGGCGGCGATCTGCGCCGCGACGCGCACTGCGGCGTCGCCGTCGAGGTCGAGGATGGCGATCCCCCAGCCGGCACGGGCGTAGGCGTATGCGGTGGCCATTCCGATGCCCCGATCGGCGGCGGCGCCGGTGATGACGGCGGTGTAGGTGTGCGGCATTGCGATGACTCCTTCGAACGCATCGTTGCGTGGCTCGACGATAAACCTATTCGTCTAACAGTTCAACTGTCGACTGTTGACAATGATGAGAATCCTGTCGATACTCGTCTCCATCGCCCCTGCCCGGGGCCGCACAATGATGTGAGAAAGGCACGAAGATGAGCCAGACCGCTTCCCTCGAGACCCGCGGGCCCGTTGGCGGAACACCCCAAGCGCGACGGGTCGCCGTCGGTTCCGGAGTGGGGGCCGTGATCGAGACGTACGACTTCATCGGCTTCGGTACCGCCGCGGCCTTGTACTTCGGCACCGCATTTTTTCCCGAGGGAGATGCCCTGACCGGAACACTGCTGTCGTTCGCAACCCTCGGAGTCGGCTTCGCCGCACGCCCGATCGGTGGCATCATCGGTGGCCACCTCGGTGACCGCGTCGGCCGCAAGCCGGTGCTCGTGGCCTCCCTGATCATCATGGGCCTGGCCACCTTCGTGATCGGGCTGCTCCCCACCTACGCCACGGTCGGCATCGTCGCACCGATCCTGCTCGTGACCGTGCGCATCGTGCAGGGCCTGGCGTTCGGCGCGGAGTGGGGCGGTGCGATCCTGATGACCTACGAGCACGCCCCCTGGAACCGCAAGGGCGCTTTCACCGGCATCGTCCAGTCCGGCTTCCCCGTCGGCCTGCTGCTCGCGAACCTCGTGTTCCTCATCAGCGTGCACCTGCCGGGCGACTGGGCATGGCGCGTGCCGTTCCTCGCGAGCATCGTGCTCGTGGTCGTCGGCCTCATCATCCGCGCCAAGGTGCCCGAGTCGCCCGTCTTTGAAGACGTCAAGACGCAGGGCATCGTGCTGAAAGCACCCATCATCGACGTCATCCGCAACGACTGGCGCAATGTCCTGCGGGGCATCGGCCTGCGTATCCCGGAGACCGCCGGCTACGCCGTCTCGGTGACCTACCTGATCTCGTACCTCAACACCAACGAACTCACCGAGAGCTGGCAGACGCTCACCGCCCTCTGCATCGCGGCCGGCATCGGCGTTTTCGCGACCTGGGGATGGGCCCGGCTCACCGACTCGATCGGCCGCCGGCCGATCTACATCGTGGTCACCGCGGTCGCCGTGGTCTGGGGCTTCGTGATGTTCCTCGGCGTCAACACCGGACTCTTCCCCGTCATCATTCTGGTGATCGTGTTGTCGTACGCGGTCTTCCAGAACGCCCTCGCCGGCGCCCAGGGGCCGTGGTTCCCCGAACTGTTCACCGCGAACACGCGCACCTCCGGCGCCTCGTTGGCGTACCAGATCTCGGCCATGGTGTCGGGCTTCACCCCCTTCATCACCACACTGCTCTTCGGGGCGTTCGGGTGGGTCGGACCGGCCGGGCTCTTCGCCCTCTACGGCGCGATCGGATTGGTCGCCGCCCTGTCGACACCCGAGACCTGGACGAAGGCCAACCGGGAGGCAGCCGATCGCGCTACCCGCGAGGCGGGGATTCCGGTTCTGCGCTGAGCGGATCACGAAGAGGCGGCGTCGGTGTTCCGGCGCCGCCTCTTTAGGATGGGAGTCATCGGATGGGGGCACAGACCATGACAGGTGAACAGGCGATCCTCGGCCTTCGCCGCACGACGCTGCGCGAGCAGGCGATCGACTCCCTCCGCCGTGCGATCACCACAGGCGAGCTCGAGCCCGGCTCGCACGTCTCGGAAGTCGACATGGCCGCCCGCCTGCAGATCAGCCGCGGCACCCTGCGCGAGGCGATGCGAGTACTCCAGAACGAAGGGCTCCTCACCTCGTCGGCGCGAGGCCGGCTCCTCGTGCGCCAGATGAGCGACACCGAGCTGCGCGACCTGTTCACGGTGCGCACCGCGCTGGAGGCGCTGGCTGCACAGACCCTCGCCTCCCGTGACGATCTCGACACAGTGACCGGAGAGCTGCGTGCCGCTCTCGCGCGCATGGATGCGGCATCCGGCCCCCCGTGGGAGCCGCGCATGCAAGCCGATCTCGATTTCCATCGTCGAATGTGCGAACTGACCGGCAACGACACCCTCGTGCGCGCCTGGACCGCCCTCGAGGGGTCGATCCAGATGTCGATCGCAGCATCGGGGGTGGAACGGGCCGTCCGCAACATGGACGTGCCCCGGCATCTCGAGATCATCGACGCGATCGCCTCAGGCGATCCCGACACCGCGGCCCGCGCCGTCCGCGCACATATGACGACCGCAGTCTCGGTCCTCATCGACTAGCGTTCCGCGGAGGTCACGCCGTCCGTCGCGGGCGGGGTGGCGCAGGAGCTGTCGTCGATCTCATTCGAGCGACCACGGGAGCGCATGCCCGCCCAGGACGGACCGGCGGGGTCGAGCCCGTCGAACGCGTCGAGGCCCTCCGCCACGACCTCTGCAGGGTCGCGCTCGTCGCCCTCCGTCGCCCACCAGAGGATCGCGGCGGTGATCGTCGCGTGCAACGCGGTTCCGAGGGCGACCGGGACAAGGGCATCCGGCGATGTTCCGCCCGCACGTGCGACGAACCGGATGAGTTCGTCGCGCCAGCTGTCGAACGTCTCGGCGCGCCGGCGGCGAAGTTCGGACGAGGCGGAGATCAACCGTAATCGGGTGCGCAGAACATCGATGGCGTCCACGTTGCCACCCAGCACCTCGAGCACGACCGAGCGGACGGAGGCGAGGACCGGTGCACCATCGGGGATCTCGGCGAATCCGGCGCGGAGCGCGTCGAGCGAGGTGTCGATCCCGCCCCACACGATGTCGGCCTTCGATGGGAAGTAGCGATGGAGGGTACGCACGCTCGTCCCGGCCGTAGCGGCGAGATGCGCCATCGTCACGTTCTCGTAGCCGAGGGCGTCGATCTCGCGCAGGAGGAGCACGCGCATCAGGTCAGGGTCGCCGACGGGCGGTCGACCACCCTTCGCTGAGCGTGTCATCCCGCCACCCTACTGTGCTCGTCGAGTTCTGGCATAGACTGCCAAAACTCAACGACGATATGGAGACCCCATGCCATTCCCTTTCCCCGACGTTTCCGACCGCACACTCGCCGACCTGCTCTCGCTGCGCGGACGCCCCGCCGTCATCACCGGCGGCGCACAGGGTCTCGGCTTCGCCATCGCCCGACGCTTCGCCGAAGCGGGGGCACCGGTCGCCATCGCCGACATCAATGGCACGGCCGCGGCCTCGGCAGCGACCCGACTGGCGGGGGAGTTCGGCGTCGCGACCACCAGCATCGAGATGGACGTCACGCGCGAGGAGTCGGTGGTGGCGGGCATCGAAGCGGCAATCGAGGCCCTGGGCGCACTCTCGATCTGGGTCAACAACGCCGGAGTGTTCCCGAGTGCGCCAGCCGACCGGATGCCGATCGATGCTTGGGATCGCGTGTTCGAGGTGAACACCCGCGGCACCTTCATCGGCTCTCGCGAGGCCGCCAAGCGCATGGGCCCCGACGGCGGGGTCATCGTCAACATCGTTTCGACCGCCGGTTTCCAGTCGCCGGCTCCGGGGCTGGCTGCATACGTGAGCTCGAAGCATGCGGTGCGCGGGATGACGAAGGCGATGGCGCTCGACTTCGCGCCGCTCGGTGTCCGCGTGATCGGCGTCGCACCCAGCTATGTCCCCACGGAGGGGAACATCGCCATGGCGCAGGCGATGATGGAGCAGGCCGCCGCGGCCGGGATCGAGGTCCCCCCGATGGACGTGATGTCGCAGAGCCTCATCGGCCGCGTGGGAACCCCGGATGACATCGCGCGGGTCGCCCTTTTCGCCGCGAGCGACCTCGCCACCATCATGACGGGAAGCGTGCTGCTGGCCGACGCCGGCGAGACGATCTGATCGGGCGCCCGGGCCGCCGCGTATGTGTTGCGGCGGCCTCCGCTGTCACGACAGCAGCGACCCCATCTGCTTCGCGATCATGGTCGTCGCCATCTTCGGGTTGAGTCGGGAGAGGCGGTCCATCGTCGCAGCATCCCGACCAATCGTGGCCCGGAACTTGCCCTTCTCCACGGCGTCGACGATCACCCGCGCCGCATCCTCGGGGCTCGTGGTCTTGAAGGCCGGGGCGTCCGCCGACGCATCCCCGAGGGCCACGCCGGAGTTCGTGGCGATGTCGGTGCCGATCGCACCGGGGAAGACAACGGTCACCGCAACGCGGGTGTCGAGCAGTTCCGCATAGAGCGCTTCGGTGAGGATCTTCACCGCCGCTTTCGAGGCGCCGTAGACAGCCTGGCCGGGGACCGGCGCGTAGGAGCCCATGCTCGCGATGTTGACGAGCGCCGCTTCGGGGCGGGTGAGCAGCACCGGCAGGAACGCCTTGACCATGTTCATGGTGCCCCAGAAGTTCACGTTCATGACCTTCTCGATCTCGCTGAAGTCGAGGTCATTGACAGTCACGAACTTCTGGATCACGCCCGCGACGTTGATGACGGCATCGGCGGGCCCGTGGACGTCGGCCACCGAGGCCGGCAGCGTCTCGACGGCGGCACGGTCGGTGATGTTGACGACGTGCGACGAGAACCGCTCACCGACGGCCGCGAGCCGCTGCGTCTCGGCGAGGCCGTCCGCATTGAGGTCGACACCGGCGACCCGCGCACCGGCCTGGAGGAGTTGCAGGGTGACCTGCCGGCCGATGCCGTTGCCGGCTCCGGTAACGACGAAGACTTTCGAGGAGATGTGCATGGGGGTCCTTTGTGTGATCGATCAGGTGGAGGTGGTCATGGCGTGGAGAACGCGGTCCATCGTGCGCGCGATGCGCAAGGTGTCCTCGTGGGTGTGGTCGGGGTGCTCCAGGCGCCCGTCCCCTAGCGCGGAGATCACGGCGGTGAGCATGGGGCGGTAGCCGTTGCCCTCGCGCGGATGTTCGACGATTTCGGGGGCCACGAAGATGCGCTCCACGGTTCCCGCGTGCA
This sequence comes from Microbacterium festucae, assembly GCF_025421715.1. GTDB lineage: Bacteria > Actinomycetota > Actinomycetes > Actinomycetales > Microbacteriaceae > Microbacterium > Microbacterium festucae. The sequence continues at coordinate 251,769 of NZ_JAOEFC010000004.1, read as the reverse complement.
CGCGCGCACGGCTGCCGGCCCAGAACATGGGATCGAGGGTGATCCAGCCGCGCTCTCCGCTCACCGTCGCCGAGAGGTCGAGGAACTCGACTCCCGACCAGGCGAGCTGCGCGAAGCCGTCGACACTGTGCAGCGTCGCGCGCCCGTGCACGTCGACGCCGTCGTCGAACGCGCCGGCGGCGTGGATCGACGTCGGCGCCCCGAGGAACCAGTCGGCGAGCGTGATCGGGTAGATTCCGCGATCGAGCAGGATGCTGCCACCTTGGCCGGGGCTGAGGACGTTGCCACGGGCCTGGAACGGTGTGCCGAAGCTCGCGCGCACACTGTTGACCTCGCCGATCAGGCCGTCGGAGATGCGCTCGCGCAGCTCCGTGTGAAGCGGGTTGAATCTCATCCACATCGCTTCCATCGCGAACCGGCCGGTGGCGCGTGCGGCGGCGAAGATCTCCGCCGCGTCGGCCGCGCTCGTCGCGAGTGGCTTCTCGATGAGCACGTGCTTCCCCGCCAGAAGAGCCGCGATCGCGATGTCGCGGTGGGTGGCGGCGGGTGTGGCGACGTAGACGACATCGACGTCGTCCCGATCGAACACCGCTGCGCGCGAATCCGAGGCGAACGGGATGGCGAACTGTTCGGCGAAGGCGTGCGCCCGTTCAGGCCCCCTTCCCCACACTGCTGTCACTGCGCCGGGAGCCACCGCCGACAGATCGGCGGCCATCCGGCGCGAGATGTCTCCGGTTCCGATGATTGCCCATCTGTACATCGTCGCCCCCCGTATGGTCATCCGTCGCAGGCAGCAGCACGTCGCTGGCAACCGGTTGTCAAAACCGATGATACGTGCTGTACTAGTTGCGCGACAAGTGACGTCGCACGTGCGACAGAGGAGTTCGGCTATGGCAGCCCCCACCACGACCACCACGGTGCCCACCGCGCGGCTGCCCTTCGGCAAGCTCGTCGCGTGGGCCGGCGCCGGCCTCTCGGCCGCGGCGAACTTCATCATCCTGGGCTACGTCGCCATCTATTGCACCGACACCCTCGGGCTCTCCCCCGCGGTGGTGGGAGCTCTCCTGCTGGTGAGCAATCTGTGCAACGCAGTGCTCGCTCCGGTAGCCGCCTACATCGTCGACCGCAGCCCCGAGACGCGCTGGGGCAAGGCCCGACCCTACGAGTTCGCGGTGCTCGGAATCTGGGCGACGACCTGGATGCTGTTCTCCACTCCCGCGAGCTTCGGAGAGACGGGACGGATCGTCTGGGTCTTCGTGACGTTCATCACGATCCAGGCAGTGTTCCGCACGCTGCTCGACGCGAATGACAACCTCTACCTCGCGCGAGCCTTCTACGGGCGCCGGGTGTATGCCAAGGTGACGACGCGGTCGGGCATCGTGACCTCCATCGGCGCGATCGCCGTCACCGTGACGCTGCCGATGGTCCTCAACGCCGCCGGCAAGTCCCCCGAGGGGTGGTCCACGGCGATCGCCGGTTTCGCAGTCGTGCTCGGCATCGTGGGCATGTCGCGTTTCCTCTTCGTGAAGGAGACGCACCTCACCGCCGACGCCGCCTCCCCGCCCGTTCGCGTGCGCGACATCCTCCACGCTCTCAAGGGCAACCGATGGATCTTCGCGATCGCCGGCCTCCAGCTGTTCGCCTCGGCAATCAACGGCGCCGGGGCCGGCGCCTACTATTTCCGCTACATCGTCGGAGATCTCGGCATGCAGTCGATCGTGTTGGGAGCGGGCATCATGATCCTGCCGAGCATCATCTTCCTGCCTGTCATCATGAAGCGGTTCGCAATCTCCCAGATCATCATGGTCGGCGCCGTCGCGGGGATGATCGGCTGCGTCATCAATGCGTTCGCGGGTGCGAGCATCCCCTTGTTGGTGGTCGGCAGCCTCTTCACCGGACTCGCTCTGCTGCCGGTGAGCTACCTCGCCGCGGTCATCGTGCTCGACCTCTGCTCTTACAACGAATGGAAGGGCAATCGCCGCCTGGAGAGCACCATCGGCGCGGTCGTCGGTATCTTCACGAAGATCGGTGCGGGACTTGCCGGGGCCTTCGTCGGTCTGGTGCTCACCCTCGCGGGTTACGACGGCACCGTCGAGACGCAGAGCCGCGATGCGAACGCGACGATCGTCGCGCTCTACTCGTGGTTCCCGCTCGTACTCTTCGTCGGCGTGTTCTTCACAATGCTCGTCTATGGCCGCTTCGACCGCCTCATCCTTCCGGGAGTGCAGGCCGAGCTTGAGGCCCGTGGCGTGGAGACGGACGGCGAGACCGATCTCGTCGCTGTCCCCCCGGTGATGGTGGGCGGCCCCGCCGGCATCGACGCGCAGCCGTCGCTCGATCTGCTCGATGTCGAGCGGCGCGGTGAGGAGAACTCCCCCACCGATGGGCGCCGAGCCTGATCAGGCGCCCGCGGGCAAGAGCACGGCGGGGTCCCGATGGGTCCCGCCGTACTCGTTCAGGCCGCGGGGCCGGTGCTGCCTCTGACCACGAGCGCCGTCGCGAGCGTGGAGTCGTCCACCGTGCCCGTCACGTCGTCGAGCTCAGCGAGCACCTTCTCGACGGCCCGCTCCCCCGCTACCTCGAGCTGGGCCTGCACGGTCGTCAGCGGCGGAACGACCAGTTCACTGCCGAAGATGTCATCGAACCCAGCCACGCTGAGCGCATCAGGCACGACCAGACCGGCGGCAGCAGCCGCCTGCATGAGCCCGATCGCCATGAGGTCGTTGAAGGCGACGACGGCGGTCGCGCGTGCCGCGATGACGCGGCGCAGTGACTCGCGGCCCCCTTCGATCGTGGGGCTGTGGGGACCGATCTCCACGACGCCGACCTCGAGCCGCTCGGCGGCATCGAGAATGCTCTCCCATCGCCGCCGACTGATCCACGACGTCTCAGGGCCCGAAAGAAAGACGACCGAGACGTGCCCCAATGCGGCGAGGTGGGCCATCAACGCGTCGACGCCCGTCTCGACGTCGGGCAGCACTGCGGCCACACCGTCGACGTGGCGGTTGATGAGCACCATCGGCTTGCGCGCTGCCAAGGCGCAGATCCGCTCGTCTGCGAGGCGCGTCGTGGCGAGGATGAGCCCATCGACGCTGGGGAGGATGCGCGAGATGGCCTGCGCCTCCGCTTCCCCGGACTCCTGCGACTCCGCGATGACGAGCGTGTACCCGGCCGCGGCAGCCGCGTGCTCGGCACCGCGGACGATACCGAAGATCACGGGGTTGGTGATGTCGGCGACGAGCAGCCCGAGGGTCTGGCTGCGTCCCGTGGGCAGGGCTCGCGCCATCGGGTTGAACTGGAAGTCCAGTCGCTCAGCCGCCAGACGTATTTTCTTCTCGGTCTTCTCGCTGACCCGGCCGGGAACGCTGAGCGCGCGCGAGACGGTCGAGGGATTGACGCCTGCCAGTTCGGCGATGTCGTAGATCGTGGCGGCGCCGCCGCGGCGCTTGATGCGCGCGGCGATCTCGGGGGGAAGGTCCTCCGCCACTGCCACTCCCGTCGTCGAGTCCTCAGCGCTCATGCGCCTCCCACCATTCAAGTGCAGTTCGGGCGATAACCGTGACCGGCGCGTCGACATCGAGTTCCATGCCGGCTTCGTCACCCTCGAGCGGCTCGAGGGTGACGAGCTGGGAGCGCAGGAGCTGCGGGGGCATGAAGTGTCCGGAGCGCGCCGCCGCGCGCGTGGCCAGCAGCTCGTGCGCACCGTGCAGGTGCACGAACAGCACACCCGGCGCCATGGCGCGCAACCGATCACGGTAGGCACGCTTCAGCGCCGAGCACGCCACCACCACTCCCGTCGACGACGACAGTACGCCGCCGACCGCGTCCAGCCACGGCCACCGGTCGGCGTCGTCGAGCGCCATGCCCGCTGTCATCTTCGCGACGTTGGCGGCCGGATGCAGATCGTCGGCGTCGACGAACGCCACGCCGCGCAGGGCCGCCAACTCGATCGCGACCGAAGACTTGCCGGATGCAGAGACGCCCATCACCACGACGGGCGAGGGCGTCACGGCATCCGCGCGAGTCGCCTCACCAGTCATGCACCGTGCCGTCGGACAGGCGGTTGTAGGGCAGGTAGGCCTGCTCGTAGGGGTACTTGCCCGCCTCGTCGACGTTGAGTTCGACCCCCAGGCCCGGCTTGTCCCCCGGGTGCAGCAGGCCGCCGCTCCAGGTGAACGACTGCTCGAAGACCTGGTCAGTTCTGGCGCCGTGCTTCATGTACTCCTGGATGCCGAAGTTGTGGATCGACAGCCCCAGGTGCATGGCGGCTGCCATGCCCACCGGTGAGATGTCGGTCGGGCCGTGCATTCCCGACTTGATCTGGTACATCGCGGCGTAGTCGAGGGTCTTCTTCAGCGCCGTGATCCCGCCCATGTGCGTGACGGCACCGCGCACGTAATCGATGAGCTGGTCTCGGATGATGTCCTTGAAGTCCCACACGGTATTGAAGATCTCGCCGATCGCGAGCGGTGTCGTCGTGTGCTGACGCACGAGACGCAACGCCTCCTGGTTCTCGGCGGGCGTGCAGTCCTCGAGCCAGAACAGGTCGTAGGGCTCGAGCGACTTGCCCAGCTTCGCCGCCTGGATCGGCGTCATACGGTGATGCCCGTCATGCAGCAGCGGCAGGTCGGGGCCGAACTCGTTGCGCACCGCTTCGAACACCGTCGGGAGGTGCCGCAGATAGGGGCGGGTCTCCCAGTCCTCTTCGACGGGCTTGGCGCCGCGGCGCGCGGGCTCGTGGTCGTAGCGCGCTTCCCCGCCGCCGGTGAACGACGACTGCGCGGCGATTCCGTAGATCGCCTTGAGCCCCGGCACGGCGGTCTGGATGCGGATCGCCCGATACCCCTGTTCCAGGTGGTCGCGGACGGAGTCGAACAGGGAGGGCAGGTCGGTCCCCGATGCGTGCCCGTACGCCAGCAGGCCCGAGCGCGACGCGCCACCCAGCAGCTGGTACACCGGCATCCCGGCGGCTTTGCCCTTGATGTCCCACAGCGCCATGTCGACCGCGGCGATCGCGGCCATCGTAACGGGCCCTCGACGCCAGTACGCCGATCGGTACAGGAACTGCCATGTGTCCTCGATCTTCGAGGCGTCGCTGCCGATCAGCAGCGGCACGATGTGCTCCTGCAGGTACGCGACGACGGCGAGCTCCCGGCCGTTGAGCGTCGCGTCGCCCAGACCGGTGAGTCCGTCGCGGGTGGTCAGCTTCAGCGTGACGAAGTTGCGATCGGGGCTCGTGATGATGACTTCGGCTTTGTCGATGATCATGATGACTCCTCGGTTCTGCAGGTCAGTCGACGGCGCCGGGCTTGCGGCCGTCGAGCCCCCGCCAGCGGCGACGCAGCGACAGTGCGGCCGACTTCGGGCGACGATCACGCGTGAACACGCCCTTCTTGTTCCCGTCGACGCGGTGGATGCCGTTGGACGTCGCGAAGTCGGCGAAGTTCCAGACCTGCTCACCGACGAACTGGGGGAACCGGTCGAAGACGCGGTGGTACATCGCAAGGAGGTCGGTCTGGTACTCCTCTGTCCAGGCCTGGTCCCACACCGAATGCAGACCCGGTTGGGTGTCGGCGCCGTACTCGGTCATCATGATGGGCTTTCCGGTGCGGTCGATCCACCCCTGGATATCCCCCTGCAGATACATCTCGGCGGTGGTGAGATCTCCGGTGGAGATGTACCAGCCGTAGTAGCGATTCATGCTGACCACGTCGAAGAGGTCGACGATCTGATCGTTCTTGAACGTGGCGAACATCACCAGGGAGTAGGTCAGCGGGCGGGTCGGGTCGAGGTCGCGAGCGAGGTTCACCAAGGGCTCGAAGTACTCGCGAGCGCCGTCCTCGTTGGATGCGGGCTCGTTGGCGATGCACCACATCACGACGGAGGGGTGATTCTTGTCACGACCGATGAGCTCGCGCAAGTGCTGCGCGTGCGCGGCCTGCGTCGCGGCGCCGGCGTACTGCTCCGAGAAGGTCGGGAACGGCGGCGTTCCGGACATGCCGCCGACGACGCCCATGTTGAGCCCGACCGCCGCGGTCTCGTCGATCACGACGATGCCCCGCCGGTCGGCGAAGTCGAGCACGTCCTCTGCGTAGGGGTAGTGGGACGTGCGGAACGAGTTCGCGCCCGTCCATTCCATCAGCTGGAAGTCGTGCACCATGTAGGCGTTGTCGTGACCTTTACCGCGCACGGCGGTGTCTTCGTGCTTGCCGAAGCCGGTGAAGTAGAAGGGCTCACCGTTGATGAGGAACTCGTGGCCGCGCACCTCCACGGTGCGCACGCCTACGGCGAGCGAGTACGCGTCGACGACGACGCCGTCGTGAAGGGCCTCGACGGTCAGCTCGTAGAGATAGGAGGCACCAGGCTTCCACAGCACGACGTCCGGCACCTCGAGCACCCCGGCTGCACCGGAGCCCTCGGCGACGACGGCACCGGTCGCGTCGGTGAGTCGCACGCGCACCGCGGCGTCGCCGACGAGCGCGACCCGGTAGTCGACAGAGCCCGTCGTCCCCTCGAAGCCGGTGACGACGGTGACGTCGTCGACGCGGGTCGTCGGCACCGAGTAAAGCCACACCGACCGCGCGAGTCCCGCGTAGTTGTAGAAGTCGTGGAAGTAGGTCTGGGTCCGCTTGCCCGTCATCCCCACCTCGATCTTGCCCGGAGGAATCGTCTCGTTGCTCAGGTCGCCGCTGACGGCGACCGTCAGCCGGAACGCACCGCCGGCCTCGACGTGAGAGGTGATGTCGACGTCGAACGGCGTGTAGCCGCCGATGTGCTCGCCGACGAGCGTGTCCCCGAGGTAGATACGCGCCGCATGAGTGGCGGCGTCGAAACGCAGGAAGATGAGCTCCCCGCCCCACCCCCGAGGCACGCGCACCTCACGCTGGTAGTAGACCCAGCCCACGTGATCGCGGATTTCCGCATCGGTGAAAAGGTCGTTGTAGCTGGCCGGTACCGCCGCTTCGAGCGGAGTGTCCAGGCGCGCCGTCCACGGCTGGTCGCCGACGCGGGAGTCGATGGCGAAGCGCCAGACCCCGTCGAGGTTGACGAGTTCACGGGTGGGGGTGGAGATGGGCTTCAGCATCGATGGCCTTCCTGCGCGTCGCTGCGATGTGTGGTTCCAGTGAACCAGGTTGAGGAACAATTGGCAACCGATTGCCACCGAGGGTTCATCGGATGCCGTGGACTTTGCTCGCGATGATCGATCCGCCGATGAGGGCGAGCACCGCGGAGGTGAGATAGAGGAGCGTGAAGTTCTGGCCGCTGTCGCCCACCATGAGCAGCAACGGCGCGGTGACCGGCGCGAGCACGCCGGGGATCTTCTGCGCGAACATCGTGATGGCCATGTACCGGCCGGCCTGGGTCTCGCGCTCCGGGAGCACGTCGAGCACGAGAGCTTGGCCCACGGCGGAGAACGAGGCGATACCGAGCGAGCCGATCAGCACACCCACGATGATCATCACCAGATCGTGCGCGAAGGCGGAGACCACCGCCCCGCCCGCGAACAGGGCAGCGCCCGCGAGGATGATCGGCTTGCGACGGCGCCAGCGGTCGCTGATCCATCCGCCGCCGAGCGACCCGAGCATCGCGGTGCCGATGCTGAGCGCCGAGGTGAGCGCCTGCACGCCCGCGACATCGGCCACCGGCATGGCCAGCCGCTGCGCGATGAAGAAGACGGTGAAGCTCGTCGTCAGGCTCAGCCCGAGGAAGAACACGAATCGGCCGAGCCAGTTCCAGGCAAAGTCGGGCACATCGCGGGGACGGAAGAGATAACTGCGCAGCAGCGCCCCGACCGTCAGCGGCGAGTCGAACCTCACGTCGCGCGTGTCCGGCTCGGGGGCGAGCAGCACGAACAACCCCACCAGCACGACCGCCACCGCAGCCGGCACCGCGAAGACGAGCAGGATGTCACCTCGCAAGGGCCCGACCATGATGATCCCGATCACCGGAGCGATCTGCATCGTCACCCCGGTGAGGCCCGACACGCTGCCACGCTGACCGGGCGGAAGACGGTCGGCCTGCCAGTTGCCGACAGAACCTGCGGCGGTCCCCCACCCGACCGTGCACAGCACCCAGCCGATGCCGAGCCACAGGAGATCGGGCGCGAACGACATCACAGGCACCGCCGCCACGCCCACCACCATGCCGATGACGGTGAACGGACGTCGGCGACCCCAGCGCGTGCGCGTGCGGTCGCTGAGGATGCCGGTCATCGGCGCGAGGACGAGCGTCGCGGCCGCACCGACACCGAGGATGTAGCCGAGGACGTCGGTGCGCCCAGGGGCCAGCTGATCGAGCCGCACGGCGAGTGAGTAGGCCATCGGCACGATCATCGCCATTCCGCCGCCGAAGGTCGCCGCGACCAGCAGCACGATCTGCCAGCGCGGAACCGGCGCCCCTTCGACAGGCTCGTGAGCGGGGGGCGCCGGCGTCACGGACGGGTCGGGAAGTGAGACGTTGCCGGCCGGCAGCCGCTCGTGGTCACCGGCGCGTGCCGTCACGGCGCGTGCCTCCGAGTCGCTGGACACCGACGCCCCGTCTGCCGGTCAGGCCAGGCCGTTGCGCTGCGCGACCTCGCCGAGCCATCCGAGGCTGGGCTTCGGGGTGCGCGCGAACGTCTCGCGGTCCACGGCGATCAGGCCGAACGTCGGAGCCCAGTGTCCCCACTCGTAGTTGTCGAGAAGACTCCAGTGCAGGTAGCCGCGCACGTCGATTCCGTCGGCCATCGCACCGAGCAGACCCTGCAGCGCCTCATCGGTGTAACGGATGCGCTGGGTGTCGTCGGCGGTCGCGATGCCGTTCTCCGTCACCAAGATGGCAACGCCCTCGGACACCTCCCAGGCGTGACGGACAGCCATGCCCAGCGCGTCAGGGCGGTAGGAGGTGCCTACCAGCGTGTTGTCCGGCAGCTGCGGGTGCGGGACGAGACCGTTCGCGTCGACCTCCTGGCTGGAGTAGGCCTGCACACCGACGAAGTCGTCGCCGCGCGAACCCTCCCAGTAGACGTCTTCTTTGCCGTAGCGGATCTCTTCGAGCTTCTGCTCCCCACCGGGGGCTGCCGTCAGCGCGCCGGCCGCGATCGTCCAGCCCACCTTCGCCCCGGTGCGCGCCCGCACCACCGCGCGTGCTGCGTGGTGGATCTCGACGAACCTGCGCCCGATCTCCGGATCGGCGTAGGTGAGGAACTCGCTGTGCGTGTTCTTCTTCTCACCCTGATCGCTGGCCGAGGCGTCGTCGGTGGATGCGCTGTCGGTGCTCTCGACCGTGGGGCTCTGCCACTGTCCGCCACCGGACTGAGCCATCCGCCGCATGGCCGTCATGATGGCGGCTTGCATGTTCGGCTCGTTCATCGTGGCCACCCACTCGACGCCGTCGAGAATGGTGGTCGCCTCCTCAGTGAAGCGCACGAAGCACTCGAGGGCGTCGGGCGCCGTCCAGCCGCCGGCCTCGGCGAACCACTGGGGGGTCGTGAAGTGCTGGAGGGTGACGACGGGCGCGACGCCGCGCTCGAAGCAATACTCGATGACCCGGCGGTAGTGCGCGAGTTCGGCACGGGAGAACCGCCCGCGCAGTGGTTCGATGCGCGACCACTCGAGGCTGAAGCGGTAGGCGGTCAGGCCCGCGTCTGCGAGAAGGTCGATGTCCTCGCGGTAGCGGTGGTAGCTGTCGCAGGCATCGCCCGACAGCTCCATGCCGGGCATCTGCTGTTCGCGGGCCCACCAGTCGCTGTTGATGTTGTTGCCTTCGATCTGGTGACCAGCCGTCGCCGCGCCCCAGAGAAAACCGTCAGGGAAGTTCGTCATCGCACATCCTTTGCGTCGATCGGTCCGTGCAACCGATTGCCACCACGGTAGCATACGATTTCGAAAGGTCTCACTATTTTTGAGGGAGAGCATGATGGCTCAGTACGCGAAGTCAGCGGCGGTGCGCGAGGGAATCATCGAGGCGTGCCTGTCCGCATTCGGCGACTCGGGATTCCACGGCGCGTCCATGGCGGAGATCGCTCGCCGTGCCGGCATCAGTCACACCGGGCTCCTCCACCACTTCCCCCGCAAAGAGGCGCTGCTCACCGCGGTGCTCGACCTACAGGACCGCCGCAGCGCCGCCTACCTTGCCGAGCACTCCGCATTCGAACCCGGTTCCGACCCGCTCGTGCTGCTGCGCGGCATGGCTACGGCACTGATCGACCGAGATCGCCAACCCGGTCTGGTCGAGCTCACGGCGGTACTGTCCGGTGAGGCCACCCGACCCGGGCATCCCGCACACGACTACTTCGCGCAGCGCTATCGCAACATCCGCAGCTTCATGACCCGTCTGTTCGCCCGCCTGCGAGACGAGGGGCGACTGTCGACGACCCTGCCCGCCGACGCGCTGGCCGCGCTCGTGATCGCCGCCATGGACGGCCTCCACACGCAGTGGCTCTACGATCGATCCGCGATCGACGTCGACGGGACCGTGCAGGACTTCTTCGCCTCGCTCGTCCCCGAGCTGGCAATCCCGGGACCGGCGTGACGACCCCGCCCGGTCAGACCGCCGCGAGCTTGCGTCGCACTTCCCGGCGCTCCCGTTGGAGCACCGGATCGGCGACCGGCGCGGCGAGCAGCAGGCGTTGCGTGTAGGGGTGATCCGGCGAGGTGGTGACCGCGGCAGCCGGGCCCGTCTCTACGAGGTCGCCACGATAGAGCACGGCGACGCGGTGGCTGATGTGTCGGACGACCGACAGGTCGTGCGACACGAAGAGGTAAGCGACACCGGTCTCCCGCTGGATCTCGACGAAGAGGTCGAGGACCCGAGCTTGCGTCGACAGGTCGAGGGCGCTGACGGGCTCATCGCAGACGATGAGTTTGGGCTTGGAGGCGAGCGCCCGCGCGATGGCGACGCGCTGCCGCTGGCCTCCCGAGAACTCACGGGGCAGCCGGTCGAGTGCATCGGAGGGAAGACCCACCTGGTCGAGGAGAGTGCGCACGCGCGTGCGCGCGTCGCGTGATGACGCCCCCTGCACGATCAACGGTTCGGCGAGAATGTCGCCGATGGTCATCGACGGGTTCAGAGAGGTGTACGGATCCTGAAACACGACCTGGATGTCCCTGGCCAGCCGGCGACGTTCCGCGCCTCCCGCGCGGGTGATGTCGCGGCCGTCGAACCGGATGGTTCCGGCGGACGGCCTCACGAGACCGAGGACCGCGCGTCCGATCGTCGTCTTACCCGAACCCGACTCTCCGACGAGGCCGAGGGTCTCCCCCGCCGCCACGTCGAGCGAGACGCCGTGAAGGACTTCGTTGGGCTGCGCGCGCCATCCCCGACCGGGGAAGCTGACACGCACATCCTTCATCTCCAGTAGGCTCATCGCCCCGTCCCTTCCTGTGCACCCTCGACCGGGTCGGCGCGCACCGCACTCTCGTCGAGGATCGCGCCCAGCAGCATCTTCGTGTAGTCGTGCCGGGGATGACGGAACACCGCGTCCGTCTGCCCTTCCTCCACCACACTGCCGTGCTGCATCACGACGATGCGGTCGCAGAGGTCGGCGACGACGCCGAAGTTGTGGGTGACGATGAGGATCGCCATGTCCAGCTCCGCCTGCAGCTCTCGCAGCAGGTCGAGGATCTCGGCCTGCACCGTCACATCCAATGCGGTCGTCGGCTCATCGGCGATCAGCAACTTCGGCCGGCTGGCCACGGCCCCGGCGATCAGGACGCGCTGGGCCATCCCGCCGGAGATCTGGTGGGGGTATGAATCGAAGGTGCGCTGCGGATCGTTGATGCCGCACCGCTCGAGGAGCGCGAGCACACGCTCGGTGGCATCCTTTCTCGACACTCCGAGCGCAGCGCGCACACCCTCGACAAGCTGTGCGCCGACGCGATACGAGGGGTCGAGGTTCGACATCGGCTCCTGCGGGATGTACGCGATCGCCTTGCCCCGCAACGGCCGCATCTGCGCGTCGGTGAGGCCGAGCAGCTCGCGCCCCTCGAACAGGATCGAGCCACGTGTGATGAGCGCTTCGGGCGGCAGCACACCGAGGGTCGCGAAGGCGGTCTGCGTCTTCCCCGAGCCCGACTCGCCGACGAGGCCGACGACCTGCCCGCGCGCCACACTCAGCGACACCCCGCGCACAACCTCCCGCGCGCGGCCGCTGGGGCCGCTGTAGGCGATGCCGAGATCGGCGATCTCGAGCAAGGCGCCGGGAACACGGCGCACGGCGTCGTCGACGGCCGCGACCTTTTGCCCCCGGCCGACCTTCACCGGTTGGGGCTTGGAGCCCTCGAGCGTGTCGCGCAGGGCGTTGCCCATCAGCACGAGCGAGGCCGTGATGACGCCGAGGAGCAGACTCGGCCAGAGGAACTGGGTGGGAGCGATGTACAGGTTGCGGAAGCCCGACGAGATCATCGCGCCGAAGCTGGGGATCTGGATCGAGCCGACGCCGAGGAACGCCAGCCCCGACTGCACCGCAATCGCCGAGCCGGCCATGAACGCGGCGGCGATGATGATCGGGCCCCGCACGACGAACAGCACGTGTCGGCTGAGGATGCGGAGGTTCCCAAGGCCGGATACCCGCGCGGCATCCACAAAGAGCTCGTTCTTCACCCCCACGACGAGGTTGCGCACGATGCGGTAGATGCCGGGTGAGAGCAGCACGCCGAAGATCAGCATCGTGAAGCGGTAGTCGCCACCGGTCACCGGCATGAGGATGATCAGCAGCAGGATGCCGGGAAAGGTCATGATGAGGTTGAAGAGCCACTCGGTGCTCGCCCGCGTGACGGTGCCGAAGTATCCGCCGACGAGCCCCGCGATGACACCGACGATGAGGGCGACACCGGCGCCGATGAGGGCGGAGACGGCCGCCGTGTTGATCGAGTGCAGCAGGCGCGTCCAGATGTCGCGGCCGGTCTCATCCGCACCGAGCGGGTAGCCCGGAGTGCCGACCGGAGCGTTGGTCATCGACAGGTCCGCCTCGTTGGGCCCGAGCTGTGTGAGCACGGGCGTGAGGATGCCGAGCAGGAAGATCACCACGAGGATGCCAGCGGTGATCACGAACTGCGGTTCCTTCAGCAGGCGCTTCCACATCGGCGTGCGCGAGGAGGCGGCCGTCTCCTCCAGTGCGACGATGAGCTCCGTCGTGGGAGCGGTCATCGCATCCATCAGGGGTCCGCGTTCGTCGCTCACTGCACTCTCGCTTTCGGATTGAGCCAGCCGTTGGCCAGATCGGTGAGGAGGTTGATGACGGTCACCAGGATGACGCCGAACGCGGCGACCCCCATGATCACCGGGATGTCGCCCTGTAGTGAGGCATTGAAGGCGAAGCTTCCGTAGCCCGGAAGTGCAAAGACGTTCTCGATGATGAGCGCACCGCCGAACATCTGGATGAACTCCAGCGACATCACCGTCAGGGCGGGGCTGGCCGCGTTGCGCAGCGCGTGGCGGATCACGATCGCACCGGACGAGATGCCCCGCGTGCGCAGGGTGCGCACGTAGTCGTGGCGGAGTTCGTCGATCATCCGGCCGCGCACCTGGGCGGCCATGTTCGCCACGCCGCCGATCGTCAGCACGATGACGGGGATGGTGATGCTGCGCAGCCACGCGCCGACGTCTTCGGCGGGCGGCGTGTACCCGGTCGCCGGCAGCCACTTGAGCTGCACGGCGAACACGACCACCAGCCCGATCGCGAGGAGGAGTCCCGGCACGATGTAGCCGATCAGCGAGATGCCCTGTGCGATGCGGTCGACGACGCCGCCGCGCGAGGCGGCCCACACGCCGAGGAATGTCGAGAGGACGACCGTCAGCAGCAGTGCCGGGACGATCACCGAAAGGGTAACGAGTAGACGCTGGACGACGCTCGGGCCGACCGGCAGCGAGGTGTACACCGAGACCCCGAAGTCGCCCTGCACGGCGTGGACGAGCCAGTCGACGTACTGCACGATGACCGGCCGATCCCATCCGCGGGCGGCCACGAGCGCGGCCGTGGTCTCCGGCGTGGCGGCAGGCCCGAGGATCGTCATCGCGACGTCCTCGAACGACGTGCTCAGCAGCAGGAAGGTGATGTAGGTGACCAGAAGCGCCAGGATGATGCCGGCGATCAGACGGCGCGCGATATATGCGAGCATGAGCGGCTCCGGAGTGAGCAGGGGCGCGCCCGGCGGCGCGCCCCTGCGGATCGATTACTCGGTGACGGTGAACAGGCGGACGGTGGACAGCGTGTTCGCCTCGCCGATGTAGGTGATGCCGTCTCCCGTGGCCCAGGTCGAGCCGACATAGAGCACCGGGGCGATGAACGCCTCGTCGACGACGTACGAGTTCAGCTCCTGGTACGCGGGCACCGCGTCTTCGAAGGCGACGGTCGAGTTGACCTCGCCGAAGAGCTTGTCGAGCGTCGGGTCGGTGTATCCGCGGGGGTTCGACGTCCCGTCGGCAGCGAAGACCGTCGCCAGGTCGGCGGTGTCGGAGTTGAACCCGACGATCTGGTAGTACAGGCCGAAGTCGCCCGACCGGGCCGCCCCCTGCGCCTGCTGGGGAGGAACGGTGACCCACTCGAGGGTGAGCCCGATGTCGGAGAAGGCCTGAGTCAGCGCGGGCTCGACCGTGGTGGTCAGGAAGGTGCTGGGGATCTGGAAGGTCTCGCCGGCATACCCGGCTTCTTCGATCAGCTTCTTCCCCTCTTCGGGGTCGTACGCGTAGGTATCGTTGAGCGACTCGTCGAAGATCGCGCCGAGCGGGTTGACGATCTGCTCGGTGACACTGCCGACATTGCTGAAGAGGGCCTTGAGCATGCCCTCCCGGTCGATCGCCATGTTGATCGCCTGACGCACACGCTTGTCCCCCAGGGCCGGCCACTTCTCGCCGCCGCGATCGAGGATGTTGAGGTAGGCGACCGCGGTGGCGTCGTTGACCGTCAGGTTCCACTCGTCGGGGTTCAGCTGCGACGCCATCTGCGACTGGACCGTCGCGGCGTTCAGCTCACCGGACTGCAGCGCGTTGAAGCTCGCCGTCGGGTCCTGCATGACCTTCACGGTGAGGGTCGCGAAGGGGACATTGTCCGCATCCCAGTAGTCGTCGCGCTTGACGAGCACGTAGCTGCTGCCCGGCACCGTCTTGGCGACGTCGAGGGTGAATGGGCCCGAACCGACGGGGTCGGTCGCCGTGCGCGCCTCGTCGATGGTCGCCGGATCCCCGATGGCGCCGACTCCCGACGAGAGGTTGTCGACGAACTGGGGATCGAAGCTGGAGAACGAGACCTTCACGGTGAGGTCGTCCTCAGCGACGACGTCGTCGACGAGGCTCAGTCGGCTCTGCACATTGCCGGGCGTCGCCTTCGAGCGCAGCAGCGTGGCGACCACGGCGGACGCGTCGACGGGGTCGCCGGTGCTGAAGGTCATCCCGTCGCGAAGGGTGAGGGTGAGTTCGGTCCCGTCCTCGTTGTACTCCCACTTCTCGGCGGCTCCGGGGAGGATGTCGCCCGTCTTCGGGTCTTTGCGCAGCAGCGTGTCGAGGATGGAGGACCACACGAACATCTGCTGCCCGTCGACGAGCTGGGCGGGGTCGAGCGAGTTGGGTGCGGAGACGGCGGCGACAGCGAGGTCGCGCTCTGCGACGGGTGCCGACGATCCGCTCTCTGCGGGTTGCGGGCTGCTGGAGCAGCCGGAGAAGGTCAGTGCGGCGACCAGGGCGACCGCGGGCACCGCCAGCCGGAGCGACCGGCGGACTGTACGGGTAGACGACATGTGTTCAGACTCCTTTGAATGAAACCGTGCCTGCAATCGCTTGGCAGAAAGAGCGTGTCGATCGCCTTGCACTGGGCTAGACGTCAGTAAAGCAGGAACTCACTCGCTTGACAACCGATTGCCAAAATCAGGTCGAGTCGTTACACAAGCGTGAGGGAGGCAAGCTGATCGACAGCGCGCATCACGGCGGCCACGAATGGCGCGTCGTCGGCCAGATCCGGCGCGACACGGCCGATCGCCGCGACCGTGTCTTCGCGTCGGCCGCGCGTTCGCGCGCCGGCCGCCCACGCGCCGACCGCGAAAGCAGCGGCGTCGGCCGGACGTCCGCAGGCGCGCTCGAGGCGGGCGACCGGCACGATTCGCAGGCGCAGTTTGGTCTCGGTGTCGACCCGGATCTGCGACAGCGGGTGACGGATGCGCGGGTTCTCGAAGCGGGAGAGCAGCGCGCGCCGATAGGCGGCGATCTCGAGTCCGGCGGGGAGGTGGCGCTGCGCCTCGTCCCAGAACGCCGACACGGCCCGTCGGCACACCGGATGGGCGATCGCGTCGGCGACGGCGTCGCGACCGACGAGCGGTCCGACGGTGGCGAGGATGGTGTGGGCTCCGTTGAGCAACCACAGCTTGCGCGCCTCCCACGGCTCGAGCTCGTCGGTGAACCTCGCGCCGGCGCTCTCCCACCGCGGACGTCCCGCGGGGAACGGGCCGGAGAGCACCCAATCGGCGAAGGGCTCGGACACCACCGGCGCACGGTCCTGCAGCATCACCTGCAATGCAGTGAGCTCATCGCGTTCGATGCGCGGCGTGATGCGGTCGACGGAGCTGGAGACGAAGGAGACGTTCTGCGCACACCACGCCGCGGTGGCGGGATCGACCGCCGCGAGCGCGAGCACGCATGTGCGCAGCAGCCCGCCATTGTCGGGCAGATTGTCGCAGGACACCAGCGCCACCGGGCCGCCGCCGGCCCTCCCCCGCGCCGCGAGGCCGAGCACGAGCCTGCCGAGTGCGGTGCGCACATCCATGCTCGCCAAGTCCCGGTGCGACGAAAGCGCTGACAGGGCGATGCGGTCGGCGGCCACGAGCGGGTCGTCGGGATCGGGTCCGCCGTCACGTCCGGCGCGATAGCCGGCCTCGGTGATCGTCAGTGTGACGACTGCCGTCGTCGGTGCCGCGAGGTCGGCCAGCAGCGACGTGAGGTCGTTGCCCGGGTGCACCCGCACGACGCTTTCGATCTGCTCGCACAGGTCGCTCTCGGCGGAGCGGGTGACCAGCGTGTAGAGGCCGTCCTGCGCACGGAGCTCGTCGACGAGTGCCGTGCTGTTGCCGGTGTAGGCGGCGATCCCCCATGCGTGCGCATCCGCCGCGTGGGCGGTGTACCAGGCGATGTGCGAACGGCTGAACGCGCCGAGGCCCAGGTGCACGATGCGCACGGGCGGGGCGGCCGACGTGCGCTGAAGGGGTGCATACGTCACAGTTTGAACACCCGCTTCGGCTGTGGACCGACCATATCGTCGATGATGTCGCCAGCGACGGCCTCGGTGATGCGCGCTTCCGTCACCAGCCGCGCCAGGAACCCGGCGTCCGCTCGCCGGGCCGTGTCGTGCCGCGCGGGGATGGACAAGAAGGCGCGGGTGTCGTCGATGAAACCGGATCCGCGAGAGAACCCGGCCGTCTCGGTCACCGCCGAGCGGAAGCGCGCCATCGCGTCAGGGGCATCGAGGAACCACCAGGGCGCACCGATGTAGACGCTCGGGTAGAAGCCCGCCAAGGGGGCGATCTCCCTCGAGTAGACCGTCTCGTCCACGGCGAACAGCACGAGGTGGAAGTCGCGCTCCAGACCGTAGCGTTCCAGAAGCGGGCGCAGGCCGCCCACGAAGTCGGTCGAGCGCGGGATGTCGTGGCCGGAATCAGGCCCGAATCGCTGCAGCGTGCGCGAGCTGTGGTTGCGCACGACACCGGCGTGGACCGTCATCACGAGCCCGTCGTCGACGCTCATCCGCGCCATCTGCATGAGCATGTGACCGCGGAACACCCGACGCCCGTGCGCGCTGGCCGCGCCGGCGAGAACCGCGTGAAACAGCTCTTCGGCTTCCGCCTCGCCCAGATCGAACGTCGCCGGTTCCTCGACGCCGTGGTCGGCGGAGACCGCACCGTGTGCGATGAAGTGGGCGCGGCGCGCGGCCAGCGCCGAAAGGTATCCTGCGAAGGTCGCCTGCTCCCCCGTCGCTGCGAGCAGACGCTCGACGTCGGCGGCGAACGCCGGCGCATCTGGGTCGAGATAGCGATCGGGGCGGAACGTAGGCACGACGCGTCCGCGCAGCCCGCTGCGTGCCACGCGCGCGTGGTCGGCGAGGTCGTCGAGCGGGTCGTCGGTGGTGGCGAGCACCTCGATGCCGAACCTCTCGAAGAGCGCACGCGGCCGGAACTCAGGGGTGCGCAGTCGCTCCTGGATCTGGTCGTAGACGGCATCGGCGGTGCGCTCCGACAGCGGTGAGGCGACGCCGAGCACCTGTGTCAGCTCCTCCTCGATCCAGTAGCCGGATGCCGTGCCGGCGAACACCCGGGTGTGGGCCGCGAACAGCCGCCAGATCTCACGCGGGTCTGCCGGCGCTCCGCCGACCCCCAGCGACCCGAGGTCGACGCCAGACGCGTGCAGCAGGCGAGTGATGTAGTGATCGTGGGAGACGAGCAGGCTGGCCGGGTCGGTGAACGGTGCGTCCTCCGCCAGCCATTGGATCGGCACGTGGCCGTGGGGAGAGACGATGGGCGCGCCGGCCACCCGGCTGTACAGGGCACGCGCGATGTCGCGCGTGCGCGGATCGGCGGGCAGCAGCCGGTCGGGGTGGCGCTCGACCGGGGACGATGCAGCTGGGGTGCGCGCGTCGATCGATCGGGGGGCCGGCGCACCGGCACGGAGGTCGGTCATGGGGTCATCACTCCGGGTTCTTCGCCTGTGAGAGCGAGGTCCAACGGGCCCGCAGCGCGTGCGCCACGGCTTTCGGGCGCCGATCGCGCGTGAAGACGCCCTTCTTGTTGCCGTCGACGCGCTGGGTGATCGGCATCGCCTGGAAGTCTGCGAACGCCCAAACGTGCTCTCCGACGACGGAGTCGATGCGATCGAAGACGCGCTGGTACATGGCCACCAGAGCTGTCTGGTAGTCCTCGCTCCACGGTTGGTCGACCGCGGCGTGAAGACCGGCGATGGCATCGGCCCCGAATTCCGACACGATGATCGGCTTGTGGAAGCTGGCCTCCCAGCCGCGGAGGTCAGCCTCCAGGTGCGCCTCTGCGGCGGCGAGGTCGTTCGTGTCCTGGTACCAGCCGTAGTAGCGGTTGATGCTCACGACGTCGAAGAGGTCGGCGATGACGTCGG
Organism: Microbacterium festucae; assembly: GCF_025421715.1. Lineage (GTDB taxonomy): Bacteria > Actinomycetota > Actinomycetes > Actinomycetales > Microbacteriaceae > Microbacterium > Microbacterium festucae. The sequence goes on along the minus strand of NZ_JAOEFC010000004.1, from coordinate 232,686 downwards.
TGTCATGCTGGGCGAGGATCATGTTCGCGTAGGTGACCGGGCGCGTGGGGTCGAGTTCGCGCGTGAGGGAGACAAGGGGCGCGAAGTAGTCGCGGGCCCCCGGATCCCGCGAGTCGGGTTCGTTGGCGATCGACCACATCACGATGCTCGGGTGGTTCTTGTCACGTGCGATGAGTTCTCGCAGGTGCGCGGCGTGAGCATCGCGCGTCGTGTCGCCGAACGCGCCTCGCGGTCCGAATGTCGTGACCTCGGTCTGGCCGAGATAGCCCGCGGCGATCGCGAGGTTCAGCCCGACGGCCGCGGCCTCTCCGATCACCACGATGCCCTGACGGTCGGCGTAGTCGAGAACTTCCTCCGCGTAGGGGTAGTGGGAGGTCCGGAACGAGTTGGCCCCCGTCCAGCGCATGAGCTCGAAGTCATGCACGAGGTAGGCGGGGTCGTGGCCCTTGCCGCGCACCGGAGAATCCTCGTGCTTTCCGAAGCCGGTGAAGTAGAACGGCTCACCGTTGATGAGTACGCGGTTGCCCCTCACCTCCACGGTGCGCACCCCGACCGCGAGGGGGTAGCTGTCACGCACCTCGCCGTCCCTTACGATCTCCGCCACGACCGTGTAGAGGTAGGCGGCGCCGGGGCGCCACAGGCGCACATCCGGGATCTCGACGACACCGCGCGACCCGGATGAGGCACCCACCACAGTTCCGTCGGCGGTCAGCACCCGCAGCCGCACCTCGGCTCCGGGCGTGAGATCGGTCGTGACGAGGTCGTAGCTCACGAGGCCGCTCGTGCCGTCGATCTCGGTCGTGACCGTGATGTCGTCGATGCGCTCTGCGGGGACCGACTGGATCGACACTGATCTCGCCAGGCCGCCGTAGTTGAAGAAGTCGTGCATGTAGCGCTGGCGTGGACGCCCGAGGGAGTCGGTGTCGACGCTGCCCGGCGGAATGCTGGACGGCGTGAGTCGATTGTCGACGCCGATCGTGAGTCTGAATTCGCCGCCCGCCGTCACATGGCCGGTGATGTCGACCTCGAACGGCGTGTATCCACCGACGTGTGTCACGACGAGATCGTCATCGACGTAGACGGCGGCTTCGTGCGTGGCTGCATCCAGCCGCAGCATCACCCGGGTCCCCCGCCAGCCGTGTGGCACACGCACCGTTCGCTGATACCAGGCGACACCGACGTGGTCGCGAAAGCGGGGGTCTGGGAACAGGTCGTTGTAGCTGGCGGGCACCGGCGCCTCCCGGGTGGTGCGCAGCGTCGCCCGCCACGGCTCCTCGCCCACCGCGGCATCCAGATCGAAGCGCCACAGTCCGTCGAGATTCAAGACCTCGCGGGTGGATGTGATCTTCGGCGTCAGCATGCGGCGACCGCAGTTCGCTCGCGGCCGGCGAACCGCGAGCGGCCGGGACCGATCGCCGCCCGCGTACCGTCGGGGACGATGACGACTCCGCGGGTATCGGCGGGAAGGTCCACCTCGACGGTGATCGCGTCGCCGTCGGTGCGCCAGGCCACCGAGATCCGTCCCTGCGGCGAGTCGTGTGTGCCCTCGGCCCACGTGAGCGCTGCCGTCGGTGTGGGCTGGATGATCACCGACTCCCAGCCGACAGATTCGGGGGCCTGACGCAGCCCGAGCACGTGGGTGTGCAGAAAGCGCACGACGGCGCCCTTGCTGTAGTGGTTGAGGGACTCGTGGGCGTTGCCCTCGTCGTCGATCCCGTCCCAGTCCTCCCAGATCGTGGTAGCCCCGCGAGCGATCATGTTGAGCCATGAGGGGGAGGTGGGCTGGAGGAGCACGCGGTAGGCCACCTCGGGATAGCCGTGGTCGACGAGGACAGGCAGGAGGTCTCCGGTGGAGAGGAATCCGGTAGCGAGGTGACCGCCGGCGTCGTCGATGAGGGCGACCAGGCGCGCGGCCGCGGCGGGCGCGAGCGACTCCGGAACGAGGCCGAACGACAGGGCGCGCACGTAGGCAGCCTGGGTGTCGGTCGTCGTGCGGCCCTCGGGCGACAGAAACTCCTGCCGCCATGCATCGCGGATCCGCTCGGCGAGGTCGCCGTATGCCGCGGCGTCGCCGTCGCGTCCGAGCACGGCCGCAGCGTCGGCCAGCGTACGCGTCGAGCGATAGAGGAAGGCGGTGCCGACCTCTCCCCGGTCGGCGCTGAACCAGCCGAGCGGGTCGTCGTGCACGGGATCGGCCCGCGACCCGTCGGCGCGCAGCGGCTTGGGCTCGATCCACTCGCCCCAGTGGAACGAGCCGTCCCAGATGTACTGCTCGTGTGCAGGCGGCTCGGCGGACCGTCCGACGCGGGAGGGGTGTCGTCGGGTGCGCGCGGTCTCGAGAGCCCACTCCACCCAGCGCTCCATCGCGTCCCAGTTGTCCGCGAGGAATGCTGCGTCACCGTAGGCCGTGTACATCTCCCAGGGGACGGCGACGATCGCATCCCCCCACCCGGCCGAACCGGTCATCATCGCGAACTGGGTCTGGGTGTTGTTCTTGACCCGCCGACCGTCGGGCGAGAAGTTCGCGATGCGACCGTCGTCGAGCTGGTCGTCGCGCACCGACTGCAGCCACTTCCGCGTGAAGCCGCTCACGTCGTACAGGCGCGTCGCAGTAGGCGCGAAGATCTGGAAGTCACCCGTCCACCCGAGCCTTTCGCGCGTGGGACAGTCGGTGGGTATGTCCACGGCGTTGCCGCGGAAGCTCCAGTCGGCGATCTCGTGCAGGCGGGTCAGTTCGGGCGCGCTGCAGGAGAACGTGCCGGTGCGCGCGAAGTCGGTGTGCACGATCCGCATCGAGATGCGCGCGGGGTCGAACCCGCCCGCGTCCCTGGTCACCCGCACGTACTGGAAGCCATGCACCGTGTGCCGCGGCTCAAACGGCTCGCCGGTACCGGAGGAGATCACCTCGTCGCGCTGGACGAAGACCATCGGCGGCTCTCCTGGGCGCACCGAGTCCAGATGCGCGGTGGACAGGTCGCCCTCGGCATCCCGGAACTCGCCGTACTCGAGGATCGTGCGGGCGCCGGCGGGGCCGAGGTCGTCGAGCGACACCCATCCCGATGCGTTCTGCCCGAAGTCGATCAACCAGACGCCGTCGCCGACGGCCGTCGTCGCCACAGGCGCGCGGGTCTCGACGACGCGCACCGGTGGCGCCGGCGACCAGCTGATCGAGGGCGCGTCCACCTGATCGACGAGCACCGGCACCGCCGGTACCGTCGGGGCGGTGCGGTCGGTGGTCTGCCCGCCCATGAGATCTGCCCGCGTGATCACCGAGGGAGCGCTCGTCCACGTCGCGTCGGTGCCGATGATACGACGGGTTCCATCGGCCAGGTCGAGGTGCAACTCAGCGCGCGCAGCGAGCGTCGCCCCCCACGCGGCCGGCGTGCGGAACGCGCCGACCCGGCCCCGGTACCACCCGTCCGACAGCACCATCTCGAGCCGGTTGTCCCCCCCGCGCAGTTCCGAGGTCACCTCGAAAGCCTGCGCGTAGAGGGTGCGGTCGTACGAGCTGGAACCGGGAGCGAGCTCGGTCGTCCCCACGCGCTGTCCGTTGACGAAGCTCTCGTACACTCCGAGCGCCGTCGCATAGAGGCGTGCCGTGCGCACGGGTCCGTCCAGCTGGAAGCCGACCGAGAGCGTGTGCGCGGGGCGGTCGCCGGGTGCGCCAGTGCCCGCCTCTGCCGGGCTGATCCACCGCGCCGTCCAGTCACCATCGCACAGACCGACCTCGAACTCCGACCACTCCGACCAGTCGGAGTCGTCGGCGCGCACACGCCAGCTCACGCGCTGAGCGCTGCGCAACGGCGCCCACGGCCAGTGGATGAGCCGATGCTCCGGCGCGGCGAGAGTGACGGATGCCGGTGCTGCGCCATCCACGACGGCCACCAGCTCGTAGGAGCGCGGGCGCGAGTCCATCGCGTTCTTCCACGAGAGGCGCGGCGTGGGGCCGGTCACCGGGAAGTGGTCTCCCCCGCTGTCGACGGCGAGGTCGAAGGGTGCAGTCATCGTCGTCCTTCCGCGCGCACTTCGTTGAGAGCGCGTCTTGCGTGGCAACCGATTGCCTAATCTAGTCCACTCGCTCCTGGTGTGCAACGTCCGCACGCGGAGTCAGGCGATCGGGCGAGGCTCCCCCTCGGTGACGCCCACCTCGTTGAACGCGTCGACGGCGACCCAGTAGCCCACCCCGGCATTGAGTGCACGCAGGTCGAGCTCGGTCGCCCCGTGCACCAACCAGCTCTGATAGAGCTTGTCGGGACGCAGCCCATAGCGCACGTTGTATCCGCGAGCGCCGTCGGCCTCCGCCCAGCAGATCGTCGCCGTGAGGTCGCCGGTACGCACCGCCTTCACCTCGGGCGCCTCCGGGAGAGATCCATCGGCGCGTCCGAACACGCGCAGCCCCGACACTGCGAGCGGAGCACCGAACGGCAGTCGCCCTGCCGCCAGCCGGACGAACCTTGCCTCTCGGGGTGCAGGCAGTACAGCCAGCGCGTGCGGGCGGTCGTCGGTGGTCTCGAACACTCCCTCCCAGCGCGTCCCGTCTAGCGAGATCTCCATGCTCAGCTGGGTCTGGTGGGCTTCGGTGTACATCGCCCGCCAGGAGTGACCGAAGTCGACGCCGCCCTCAGCAGGTTCGACGCGCTCGGCGAGCGCGTCGTCGGCGAGGTTCACCTGAATGGCGGCGACCGTCATCGGTCGCCCGAGATCCACCTCGAGACTTTCCCCCGGCGCATCCGACCCGGCGATCCACCAGGTGCGCACGTCTTCGTTGACCGCGAGCTCGGCGGGGTGGCCGGGTGCGGCGCTGGTGGCGTGCACGCGAGCGCCGTGCGACAACAGCATCCACGGCGGCGGCGCCCAGGGGTCGGCCGGCCCCTGGGGGACGACGACCGGGTAGTCGCCGAAGTTCTGGTTGCAGAACAGCACACCGTCATCGTCGAAGCCTGCCGGGAAGAGCCCCACCCGCCGTTCGAACACGTCGTTGACCGAGATGCGCATGGTGGCGGCATGCCACCAGTTGCCGTACTCGTCCTGGAACGTACTGCCGTGTCCGGCGCCGGTGATGAAGCCACCCGGCTTGGAAGAGAACGGGCTGGACGAGGAGTATTCGAACGGCCCGAGCGGCCCGGCCCCGGTGACATATCCGTCGGCATACGTGTTCGACTCGGTCGCCGGCGCCGCGTACTGCAGATAGTACGTGCCGCCCACCTTGGTCATCCATGCGCCCTCGATGTAGGGATCGTCGCTCTTGAACTGCGCAGCCAAACGCTCACGCTCGGTGCGGGGCTCGTCCTTGCGGTGGTTCTCTCCCACCGCCTCCCACCCGCGCGCGAAGCGGTCCGAAGAGATGAGCGAGACTGGCTCGGCGGTGGGAAGCATGGTGCGTGGGTCTACCGGAACGCCCTGGATCGGCGTCTGCGCATCGCACCCCCAATAGAGATAGACCGAGCCATCGTCGTCTTGGAAGAGATTCGGATCCCAGAACGGAAATGACCCGCGCGACACTTCGGCGAAGTCGTCAGAGAGCGGATCCTCGCTGCGGAAGAAGGGAGAGTCAGTCTTGCGTGATGCACAGATGTACAGAGCGCCGTCGATCTCGCGCACGTCGGGGGCATAGTCGAAAGCGGGCAGCTTCACGGTCGGGGCGAAAGACCACGCGACCAGATCGGACGAGTGCCAGAACCCCGCCGACATCGACGCGAAGAGGAAGTAGCGACCGCGGTAGCGCACGACCGAAGGGTCGGCCGCTTCGCGGTGCACGCTGCGGCGAGGTTCGCCGATGGTCACCCCCTGCACGACGCCAGTGAAGCGCACGTCCTGATAGCGGTAGGCCAGATCGAGCGGATTGCAGAACACACGCGTGTCTGCGTACTGGGGGGAAACTTCGGCCATGAGGTGCGCCTCTTCTCTGCGGAAACTCCCATTTAAGCGAGAACGCCGCATTTTGGCAATCGCTTGCCACATCTGAGTCGCGGCGCGCTGACCATCTCCACGACCGATCCCGTGCCAGCTGGGCGCCGCTCCAGTGCACACATACAGGTGCACACATCCGCTCTCTGATCGGACCTCGGTTTCGGCGGGCACCGGGACTGCAGGCCGCACAACCACGCGGAACTCGGCGCCCGACACCCGAAGCCCAGGGCAGAACCCGATCAGGCCGAATCAGACGGCCTCCACACAGCCCCGGAAACACGAAAACCCGCGGGATTCCGCGGGTTCTCGATCAGGTACTGTCTCAACATAATGTGCGCCCGAAGGGACTCGACCCCCTAACCTTCTGATCTGCAGGCGCACCGTTACGACGTGAAAGTACCCCCCGTTTCGCGGTCAACGCTGTTCGGTGCACACATAGGTGCACACATTCCTGCAACGCCCGCTCTCGACCGTCAGGTCGAAGGGCCGAGCACGAGCCGCGGCTCGACGAAGCGCTCGCCGCCGGTCGCCGCGGGCTCGATGACGTTGTCGGCTGCCACACGCCCGACGCCGGTCAGATCGAGGTCGATGGTGGTGAGGCGGCGCAGATTCTGGTCGAGGATCACTTCCTCCCAGTTGTCGACGCCGACGACCGCGACGTCGCCCGGCACGTTGACTCCCGTCGACTCCAGCGCGTCGAGCACGCCGAACCCGATGTGATCATTGCCGCAGAACACGGCATCGAAATCCAGACCAGAGTCTCGAAGCACGCTGACCGCCTGCTCGCCCCACTCACGTCGCCAGCTGCCGTAGACGATCGGCAGCGGCGAGACGCCCGCCTCGTGGAGCGCACGGCGAAAGCCCGCTTCGCGACGACGCACCGCGAGATCGTCGGCGTCTGCCGTGATGTGGGCGATCCGGGTGCGTCCGAGAGAGAGGAGATGACGGGCGGCGAGGTAACCCGCCTGCTCGTTGTCGGGCACGAAGACGGCGTCGTCGGAGTTATCGGATGCCGCGAACGCGTAGGTCACGGGGACCTCGAACTGGTGGGTGATCGACGGAGTCACCCGCCCGAAGCCCGCGCCGACGACGAGGAGTCCGTCGATACGACGGTCGCGAAGGGTGCGGATGCTCTCGGTCATCTCGTGGTGGGCGTTGATACGACCGTCGAACACCAGGGCGGCGCGCTCCCGACGGCCGAGTTCGAGGATCGCTCCCATCACCACGGCGCGGGAGAACGTCGCCGTGGCGCGGTGTGTGAGAAGACCGATGGTGCTGCTGCGGCCCGAGGCGAACGACAACGCCAGGGCGTTCGGACGGAAGTCGAGCCGTTCGGCGGCCTCCCGCACGCGGGCCTTGGTCGCCGCCGACACGACGGGGCTGTCGTTGAGAGCCTTCGACGCCGTCGCCTTCGACACGCCGGCGACCGCTGCGACGTCGCTCAAGCGCACAGCGCGTTGCGTGACCATCCTCGTGATCCTACTGACCCGAGACCGCAAGCACGGGGATGTCCGGCAGTTGATCGTCGCGATCGGCGGCGGCGAAGTGTGCTTCGAGGAATCTCACCTGGCCTGGCCAATGCTCCGCCCCACCGCCCTCGTGCTCGTTGAACTCGAAGGTCACCATCTCCTTCACGGGGGCCGCGTACGCGTTGTAGGCCGCGAACACTGTCGACGGCGGACAGACCGGGTCCTGAAGACCCACGGAGAACAGGGCCGGGGCGCTCGCGCGCGCGGCGAAGCTCACCCCGTCGAAGTAGGACAGCGTGCGGAAGACCGCATCGATGCGGCCGCGATGGATCGCCAGGTAGCGCACGATCTCTTGGTACGGCTCCCGCCCTGTCATTCCCACCGCACGACGGAAGTGGCAGAGGAACGGATAGTCCACGATCGCGGCCACGACATCGTCGTGCAGTCCGGCGACCGCCAGCGCGACGCCGCCGCCCTGACTGCCACCTGCGACGGCGACCGCCGAGGCGTCGATACCCGGGAGAGCGCGCACCGCGTCCACGCACCTGACGCCATCGGTGTACACCCTGCGGTAGTAGTAGGTCTCTGGGCTCCCGATGCCGCGCGTCAGGAAACCCGGCACGGCGGGATCCGCCCCGTGCGGGTCCGCGGTGTCGGCGGCGGGCTGGCCCCGCATATCCATGACGATGTGGGCGAACCCCGCAGCGGCCCAGGTGAGCCGCTGCTGCGGCGTTCCTCGCCCGCCGCCGTACCCGAGGAACTCGACGACCGCCGGCAGGTCGGTGGCTACTCCTGCGGGGCGGAGATACCAGGCCTTCACGGGCTCGCCGGCGAACCCGGGGAAGACGAGCTCACGCGCCTCGACGGCGCGTAGCGGAGCGTTCGCGTCGGTCACGCTGACGCTTCCGCCGGCGCCCCGGGCTTCTGCGACCGTCTGCGCCCAGAATCGGTCGAAGTCGTCGGGTTCGGCGACCTGTGGCGCGAAACGACGGAGCTCCTCGATCGGAAGGTCGAATCGCGTCATCGTGGCACCGACACCGCAGGGGCGACCGCGGCAGTGGGCGAGCCGGTGGCGGACACTGCGGTCGCGGCACGACCGAAGTCCAGATTCCGGATGAGCACAGGTGCCCCGCTGGCCAGTGAATCGTTCCCTGCCACCCCCACGGCCATGGCGCGCACACCGTCCAGCCAGGTCGCGGCCTGCTGGAGAGGGTCGACATCCGCTCCGATGAGCAGGTCACGAACAAGCGCGTCGTCGGCGCCGCCATGCCCGCCGGCGGCATGAGGAATGCTCACCTCACGGGCCGCGCCGAAGTGACGCTGCACCACCAGGCGATCGCCGACCGGGCGTCCGGTCTCGTCGGCGACCGCTTCTGGCCGGGCACTCGGGTCGACGACGTGCTGTCGCCCGGTTTCGTCGAGGAGGATGGCACCACGCTCGACGACCGACAGTTCGGCCCGGCCCTCCGTCCCGTTGACGGCGACGGTGTAGCCCTCCCACGGGGAGTGGGCGTTGAGCGCGTACGTCATGCTGGCGCCCGCCGCGTAGTCCACGATCAACGACAGGTTGTCTTCGATGCTGATGCCCTCGTCGAACACGTCGCGATCGCGCAAGTACCCGTCGTGCTGCTCCTGCTCGTAGTAGAGCCCTCGCAGCACATCGTGGTCCCGCAGGTCGAGCGCGAACGGGTCTCTCCGGGCGTCGTCCACGGAGCCACGCACAGGCCTCTCCCGCAGGCCGCGACGCTCGGCGTTCCGCGCGCCATAGAAGCGGAGCCCGCCGCTGGCGAAGACACGGACGGGAAGATCGGCGAGCCACCAGTTGACGAGGTCGAAGTGGTGGGATGACTTGTGCACGAGGAGGCCGCCCGAGTTCTGCTTCTGCCGGTGCCAGCGACGGAAGTAGTCGGCTCCGTGCGAGGTGTCCAGCAGCCATTCGAAGTGCACCGAGGTGACGTCGCCGATCGCACCGCTGGCGATGACGCGTTTGAGCTCGGCGTTGCGGGGCGAGTACCGGTAGTTGAAGGTCACCGTCACCGCACGGCCGGTAGCGGCGACCGCGTCAGCGATACGGCGGACGCCGTCCGCGTCTGTGGTCAGGGGCTTCTCGACCACGACGTCGGCGCCGCCGTGAAGCGCAGCGACCACGAGATCGGCGTGGGCGAAGTCGGGCGCGGTGACGATGACCCGGTCGATACGCAGCCGCTCGACCGCAGTCGAGAGGTCTTCGGCGTCGATTCGCGTCGGTGCGGGCGCCCCGGCGGCGAGGACCCTGCGCTCGTTCCAGTCCAGGCGCCCGCGATTCGGATCGGACCACGCGGTGAGCTCGGCGTTGGCGGCGTAGGGGCCGGTCAGCGCGCTGATGTACATCTGCGCTCGGGCTCCGGTGCCGACGATCGCGTAGCGGATCGGTGCGGTCATTCGAGGTCTCCCTTGTCTTCTGGCTGAGCATCTGTGCGCGCGCAGTCGCGCGGGGGAACCGGCAGGTCCACGGTCGTATACGACGCGGCTCGATCGGGCGCGCGATAGGGAACGTAGGCGGCGACGCGCACGTGTCCGGCATCCGTCGTCGCCTGCGAGGATCTCAGCTCGATCACCCGGGTCCCGCCCGCGGGCACGCCGGAGCGCCTCTCGTCGGCGAACGTGGCGGTCGCGCGCATGTCGGAAGCGAACGCGGCGGTGTTGCGCACCGACACGACGTAGCGCACCTGCTCGGCGAGGCACGAGGTGTCGACGGTCGCCTCGATGGCAGCGTCATCGCCCCGCACCCGCTCGAGCACGATCGTGTACGTCGTGCTCGCTCGCCCGTCAGCGGCTGCGACCACGGTCGCGATGCCGGGAGCGCCTGTCGGCTGCGTCACCTCCAGATGGATGCCGTCGGCCGCGGTCGCGGTGATCACGGGGAGTGGGCCCCCGGCGAGAGCGGGGACTGCGTATTGGGTGCGCCCGGATGCGAAGCCGTCGAGGAGCGCGCCGTCGACCTCGATACCGGCGGCCTTCGCTGCCGGCGCCGGGTCGACGGGCACGACCGGCACGAACAGCGCCGCGTTCTTGGCGGATCCGATCCCGCCGCCCCATTCGTAGAAACCCTCCCGCGTGCCCCCGTCGTTGTCGTTGACGAGGATGGAGAACGAGAAGACGCCGTCAGCAGGATCGACTCCGAGAACATTCCAGGGCACCGTGAGGTCGTAGGAGGTGATCGAGCCCTCGCGTGCGACTGCGACGGCGGCCTCCACGACACCGACGGGAGCGGTGTAGCGATACATCCTCGGACCGTCGGCGCCGAGGTACGCGCCGAGCTCCACCCGCGAGGCGGGCTCGGCGCCGGGGAGGCCCCGAGCGACCGCGAACTGCAGCGAGTCACCCGCCCAGAGCCTGTCGACGGTGGCCGCCGGGGTGTGGTCTTGATCCTGCACGTCCGCACGCACGCGAAGTCCGTCTGCACTCCACGACACGGCGAAGGTGCCGCCCAGATCCTCGGCCGTCGCGGCGGGTCCGCTCAGCGGCACGTAGGTGCCGCGCTCCCGCCAGTCCACGGGGGTTCCACCCGCTGGCGCCGCCGCGACCGCTGCCACCGCCGTCGTACCCGAAAGTCGGCGCTCGGTCGCTCCCACGGTGGCGCTCAGCGTGAACGCATAGGGCTGCCACGCTGCGACGTCGCCCACTCCGAGCTCACGCGTCGCCACATCGCCACCGGCGACCTGCACCGCCGGCAGCGTGCCCGAGGCTCCGCCGACCGTCCACTCGATGTCGTCGACCGCCGTCGCCGGCGCTCCGGCGAGGTTCTGCACGGTCAGCGCGAGGCCGACGCTCTCCTCGCCCACGACGGGACCGAGCGAGAGCACCGGGCTCTCGACCACCGTCGCGCTGTCGTCGACGAACGCGACGACCGCGTCGCCGCTGCGCACGGTGTAGGCGACCGGGTGCTCGCCGAGCTCCCGCATGGCGGCGAGCGTGACCGAGCCGGTCACCTCGGCCGCAACGCCGGTGAGCGTGGCGCCGCCGCCCACCGGTCCGAACACCGTCACGTCGCCCGCGAGCCCGAGAGCGGAACGATCGACCGCCACCGGCACGCTAGGCGCGCCGTCGAGCGGAATCTGGCCGGGCGTGTCGATGCGGACGGCCGGGTCGGCGACGCGGGACGGTGTGGCGAGGCTGCCGGTCAGGTAAACGGGGTTCGCGCCGACAGTCAGCTCCACGCGTCCGTTCGGCCGGGCGCGCCACGAGCGGCCGTCTCCGTTGATGAGACGCGCGGCGGCCCCGGTATCGGCTGCGAGGGTCACGGGGCCCCCGGTCGCCCATGCCATCCGCAGCACGTCGCCACCGGCATCCGTGTATTCCGCCACGATGGCCCCGTCCAGCCGTTGCAGGCCCGTCAGCTCACGGCCGGCGGTCAGGCGATTGAAGACGGCGAGCGCGGGATAGGCGGGTTTCGGAGTGAGCGCTGTGCCGCCGTCTGTGGGCAGGCGGGCGATGCCGAAGTTGTGCTCCTGCTCGGCGGGGTTCGCGCCGGAGTCGATCAGCTCGTAGTAGATGACGCGATCGACCCCCGCAGCGTCGAGCAAAGCGGCCGACCGAACGATGTAGGCGGCCTGCTGCCGCTCGGTGGTACCTCCGGTCGTCGTCGTCCAGCCGTGCTCGCTCAGCCAGATCGGGATGTCGGATCCGGGCGCGTACTCTTCGATCAGGGCGCGCAGCGTGGCGACGCCCGCCTCCGTGCGACCCTCCGGGGCCACGGGGAAGTCGTAGGTGTGGTAGCTGACCACATCGAGGTGATCGAGCGCCCCGAGTGCGAAGAGGTCCTCCATGAAGTCCCACTTGGCGCCGGCGCTGACCGGCCCGACGACGCGTGCCCCCGGCGCCGCGGCGTGGATCGCCGCAGCGGCGGGCACCAGAAGGTCCATATAGCAGGCGGCGGTCATGCCGCATGCCCCGTTGTTGAACGTGTGGTTGAACTCGTTGTAGACCTCATAGTCCACGTCCGAGCCGTAGTGAGCGGCGGCTGCGGCGGCGTAGCTCGCGAAGGCTGCGATCGCCTCGGGTGAGCTCGGCGTCTTGCCGCCGTCGTACCACCGGCTGAAGTACGCGAGGATGACGAGCGGTCGTTCGCCGCGCGCCTTCGCGGCAGCGATCTGCGCGTCGAAGTGCGCGGGGAACTGGTACACCCCGGGTGACGTCTCGATGGTGTCCCACGAGGGGCCCTCTCGCAGCGTTCCTGCTCCGAGCGACCCCATCAGGCTGCCGACCTGATCGACCGAGTATCGGTTCACGTGGACGGCGAGACCCACCGGATGATCCGCGGATGCGGGCGAGGCCGCGCTCTCCACGATCGCCAGCGTCGCGGCCCGCGTCGCGGCGACCGGCGCCGTCACCGACATCGTGACCGAGTAGTAACCGGCCGGCAACGCGGACAGGTCGATGGATGCCGTGCCCGCCGCGACGGGCTCGACCCCGGAATCCACCCGCTGCCCGGACGACGCCCTGACATCCCACGTGACGCTGCTCGCCAGGGTGGTCACGCCGATCCGTGCGTCGCCGACCGGGTAGACGAGGGACGTGTCGGTGAAGGCCAGCGTTCCCGGCGGCGGGTCGTGTTCCTCGAACGACGGATTGATCACGAGGTTCGCCTGGCTCGATGGTGCGGTCATCCGCACGTCGTCGACCCACACCGTTCCCGCCCCGCGAACGAGCAGTCGCATGACGAAGGTCATGCTGCCCAGGGGCTGGGTGTACGTCCACTCCAGCTTGGTCCACTCATTCGTACCGGCCGGCAGCTCCACCCGCTGCGAGTGGTCGCCGCTGAGCACGAAGTACGCGGCGGCGGATGTGGAGAGGCCTTCTGTCCGCACCCAGGCGCTCATCGCATACGTGGTACCGCCTGACGCGCGAATGTTCTGACGCAGGTCGATGTAGCTGTTCGAGTACGCCGAGGTGTACTCCACACGCGCGGCAGCCGCGCCGTCGTGGACGACAGCGGTGTCAGCCGCGACCGCGAAATCGGGGGTGCCCGACACCGTCGTCGTCCAGCCCTCGAACGAATCGGATTCGGTGAGGCTCGCCCGTGCCGGCACGGCGGAGGCGATCAGAGTGCCGACAACCATGACGAGAGCCGCCAACAGGGCCGTGATGGGCGCGGCGACGCGCCGGTGCACGTGAGACATGAAGTGATCCGATCCGGGTGACCGCCGTGGTCACCCCTTGATCGCGCCGGCCTGACCGGCGCTGCGGAGGAACTGGCGCTGGAACATCAGGAACAGCGCGATGGGGATGATCACCGAGATGAACATGCCCGCCATCAGAAGGCTCGTCGGGGCGGTATCGCTCACGCGGTACAGCCCGACCGAGAGAGGCTGCAGGTCCGGCGAGGGCAGGACGAGCAGGGGCCATAGGAACTCTTTCCACGAGCCGACGATCGTCAGCAGCGAGACCACACCGATCACCGGGCGCGACATCGGCAGGACGATCGACCAGAACACCCGGAAGACCCCCGCGCCGTCGATCCTCGCGGCTTCGAACACGTCTCTGGGAAGACGGTCGAAGAAGCGTGCCACGAGGAGCACATTGAAAGCGCTGGCCGCGGTCGGCAGCCAGACGGCCCAGTAGGTGTTGACGAGGTTCACCCCGATCAGCGGCACGTCCAGGATCGTGACGTACAGCGAGATGAGCGACACGACGCCGGGGATGAACAGCGTCGCGAGGACGCCGGCGTTCACGACCTTCGCGTACTTCGGCTTCAGGATCGAGATCCCGTAGCCGCCGGTGAGTGCTACCAGCAGTCCGAAGAACCAGCACCCCGCGGCCATCCATACGGTGTTCAGCAGGTACTGGCCGATGCGGATCTGCGACCACGCGTCGGGCAGGTTCTGCCACTGAATGCCGCTCGGCCACCACTCGAACGGCTCCTTCAGGATGTCCTGGCTGGTCGACAGCGCCGCCTTGAACAGCCAGAGCAGGGGTCCGAACGACACGACGATCAGGCAAGCGATCAAGACGATGGCGAGGATCCGGATCGTGATGCGCACTGAGCGGCCCGACCGGTCGAGCGCCGAGACGTTGGTGCGGTCCTCGGACTCCTCCGTCGCTGCCGCTTTCGGTTTGACGATGGCGCGGACCGTGGTCGTCACAAAAGTCACGATTCACTCCACTTCCGAGTGAGCCGCAGATAGATCGCCGAGATCACGCTCAGCACGAGGGCGAGGAGAAGGCTCAGAGCCGTCGCCTTGCCGAAGTCGCCCGAGAGGAAGGCGTAGTTGTAGATGAGCATCAGGAGAGTGACCGTCCGGTTCTCGGGTCCGCCGCCGGTCATGACGAACGGATCGGTGAAGACCTGCATCGTGCCGATGATCTGCAGCAGCAGCATGAGCAGGATGACGCTGCGCAGCTGTGGCAGCGTCACATGCCACGTGCGCTGCAGGATCGACGCCCCATCGACCTCGGCCGCGTCGTAGAGCTCCGCCTGGATCGACATCAGTGCCGCGAGGTAGATGATCGTCGCTGTGCCCGCCGTCGCCCAGGTGGCCTGGATCACGATGCTGGGCATCGCGAGCGCCGGATCCTGCAGCCAACCGATCGGCCCCAGTCCGAACCAGCCCAGCACCGTGTTGAAGAGTCCCGAAGCGGACGGGTCGTAGAACTGCTTCCACAGAAGCACGCTGACCACGGGCGGGATGATCACGGGGAGGTAGACGAGCACGCTCGAGATCTGTCGGCTGCGGCGCAGTTCGGCCATCACCATCGCCATCAGGATCGGCAGCGGGAAGCCGATGAGCAGCGCCAGCAGTGCGAACCAGACGGTGTTGCCCACGGCCGTCCACAGCAGCGGATCCGCGAGGACGCGCTCGAAGTTCCGCATACCCACCCAGGTGGGGTCGTTGATGAGATCGGTCTGCTGGAAGGCGAGGATGAGGCTCTTGAGAATCGGCCACCACGCGAAATAGCCGAACGTCAGCAGCAACGGCAAGAACATGATGAGCGTCGGCACCCCGCCGTTGCGCATCCACGCCCGCAGGCGCGCCCCGGGTGCTTTGCGCGTCCGGCCCGCGCCGTGCGGCGTTGCCGCGGCGGCGGGCGTATCCGTCGGCAGGTCGACGTCAGGCGGAGCGGTAGCGGTCACGGTGTATCTCCCGTCGGGGTTCTCAAACCGGGTGGTTCTGGTGGCCGCGGCTGTCCGCGGCCACCAGAGCGGATCAGCCGGCGTCGATCAGATCCTGAACCTGCGCCTGAGCCGATTTCAGCAGCGCGGTGAAGTCCGCGTCCTCTCGCGTGAGGACGGCCTGCACGACGGGATCCAGAGCGGCATACAGTTCCTGAGCCTTCTTCGCCGGCTCGGGGACGATGGTCGCCGTCGCAAGACTGTCGAGGTACGCGGTGTAGTTCTCCCGCGGAACGTTGATGTACGGCTCGATCCAGCCGAGATACGTCTCGTACTGCTCGTCCGAGACGACCGGGACCTCGGGCAGGCCCACCGGCAGGTCGTCGGCGACCTGAGCCTCGGCCCACGTGACCGCGGCTTGTTCGTCGACATAGCGGTTCAGGAAGTAGAACTTCGTCCACTCGAGCGCCGCGCAGAGCTGGTCGGGCGTGGCCTTCGGGTTGAACCACTGGATGTTCCCGCCGCCGAGCACCCCCACGGGGTCGTCACCAGCCGGGAACGGGGCCAGGCCGAAGTCGTCCTTCGGCATGCCCCGACCGATCACCAGGCTGTTGTAGAGGTTCGCGCCATTGAGGCTCTGGCCGATCACGCCGGCAGCCATGTCGTCGCGGATGGCGTTGTTGTCGTAGAGGTAATTGGCACCCGCTGCATCCTGCTCCCAGCGCACATCGTGAAGGAACTGGAGGCTCGCCTCCATGCCGGGTGTGTCGAGGGTGACGGTCGTGGTGTCGCCGGCGACCTCTTCGACGAGGTCGCCATTCGAGTACGACATGGAGGTCAGCAGCCATCCGCCCGTGTTGGCCGTCGTGGGGATGATGAAGCCGGTCTGCCCGGTCTCCTCGGTGACCGTGGCGGCCGCGTCGAGCACCCCCTCCCACGTCGATGGCGGGGCGTCGGGGTCGAGGCCGGCTTCGGTGAAGAGCGCCCGATCGTAGATGAGGCCCATCGTGTAGGCGGCTCGGACCACGCCGTAGGTGTGTCCGTCCGCGTCCTCCGTGACGGCCTTCAGCTGCGGATTGAGCTGGCTCAACACGTCATCGCTCTCGACGTATGCGGTGATGTCTGCCGCCTGGCCGCGCTCGATCAGCGACTGGATGTCGGTGAACGGCACCTGCAGCGTCGTCGGCAGGGTTCCGCCGACGAGGAGCGCCGGGAACGTGGAGACGTCGTACTTGGTCTCCTCATCGTCGATCGTGATGTTGGGGTGATCCGCTTCGAACTGCGTGACCGCGTTCTCCCACGCCTCCAGGTTGGCCGTCTGATCCGATGTCGGTCGCTCCCCGACCGTGATGGTCACGTCAGCATCGGGGTTGCACGACACCCCCTCGGTCGACGGCATCGACGCCGGCGTTTCGCTGCCCGCGCACCCGCTCACGAGCAACCCCGTGACGGTGATGGTCATCACGAGTCCCCCCGCGCGAACCCAGCGCTGCTGTGTCATCTGTCTCTACTCCTTCGTAGTTCGGCATGCCCTGATCGGGATTATTCATCTCAACCGGTTTCACTACCCTTTCGAGAATCCATCGCGATGTCAAGCGTGGATCTGAGAGGAGGCAGCCAGCCCTCTCTCGCGAGCCATTCGCGGCAGGGCCCCGTCCACGGCACGAGCTCGCCGCCGAGGCCGCACCCGTGCCCGCCGATCGGGTACAGGTGCAGCTCGTGCGCCACACCTGCGCGCTGCAGCGCCGACGACAACATCAGTGAATGCTCCACGGGAACCTTCTGGTCGTCGAAGGAGTGGAAGATGAACGACGCCGGCGCAGCCGCAGTGACGAGCAACTCCAGCGAGAGCGACG
Source organism: Microbacterium festucae (assembly GCF_025421715.1). GTDB lineage: Bacteria > Actinomycetota > Actinomycetes > Actinomycetales > Microbacteriaceae > Microbacterium > Microbacterium festucae. The sequence goes on along the minus strand of NZ_JAOEFC010000004.1, from coordinate 215,359 downwards.
ATCGGCGGTCCGGAGTGTCAGCGTCTCCGAGAAGGACTTCACTCGACCCCTGATGAGAATGTGTTTCCAGCGATACAACCGGGTAGCCGAGAACTAACCCGTCGATGCGGTGCGCCGCGTCGACGGGGCGCAAGGCGGCCAGGCCCGCTGCATGTCCACCCGCCGAGAATCCCATCAGGAGCACACGTTCCGCTCCGGCACGCCGCACCTCGGCGACGCGGGCGCCGATCGCCTCATGGGCCGCGGGATGCGGCATCCCCACCGGGTATCTCATAACCTCAGCGTCGATGCCGAGCGTGCGCAGCCAGCCGGCAACGGGTTCGGCCTCATGAGACGCATGCCGGCGGTAGCTTCCGCCGGGGAGAACGAGGGCTTTGAGCGTCATGGCACACCTTTGAAACCGGTTGTTAAACCCACAGCGTTGCATGTACGCTCGCTCCCGGGCAACTCCGACGCGAAGAAGCGGACGCCCCGGCAGTGAGGAGCAAAGGTGCACGACGACCGGTCACATGTGCTGGCACGCCTGCGGAGGTTCACCACGGAACGGCTGGAGCCGGCCGTGCACCCGGAGTTTCATCCGATGCGGGTCGAACACTGGTCAGTCCCGGGAGAACCAGTCTCGTTCGCGGAAGCGGTCGACCGTGAGTATGAGCCGACGCCGACTGACTGGACGTGGGGTCGCGCCTGGAGCTCGACGTGGTTCCGGGTGTCAGGCCGACTACCCGAAGGGTGGAACCCGGAGCACACCGAGATCGTGTGCGATCTCGGTTTCACCGCTGATCGACCGGGATTCCAGGTCGAGGGACTGGCTTTCCGCCCCGACGGCAGCATCGTGAAAGCGGTGTCACCACGCGGTCACCATCTCCCCTTCGAAGCCGCCGCGACGGATGACACCACCCTCTACGTCGAGGCCGCCGCCAATCCCGACCTCGCAGGCGAGTGGACGTTCTCGGCGACCCCCCTCGGCGACAAGCTGACGGCGGGCGACGCGCCCCTGTACCGGCTCGGGCCGATCGGCTTCGTCAGACGCGATGGGGTGGCGTGGGACCTGCTGCAGGACATCCGGGTGCTCAGCGGCCTGCTCAACGAGCTGCCGCAGGACTCGCCCCGGCACCACACCATCGTGCGCGGACTCGAGCGCATGCTCGACACCATCGATCCCGACGACGTCGCCGGCACGGCAGCGCCGGCCCGGGAGGTGATCGCTCCTCTTCTCGCGTCCCCAGCGCACGCCTCGAGCCATCGCATCGTCGCGGTCGGCCACGCGCACATCGACTCGGCATGGCTGTGGCCCACCCGCGAGACCATCCGCAAGGTCGCGCGCACCTTCGCGAACGCACTGGAACTCATGCAACAGCATCCCGAGTTCATCTTCGCCGCCTCGTCGGCGCAGCAGTACGCATGGCTCGAAGAGCACCACCCTGCGCTGTTCGCGAGGGTGCGCGAGCAGGTGCAGGCGGGCAGGTTCGTGCCGGTCGGCGGCATGTGGGTCGAATCCGACACCAACATGCCCGGCGGCGAGTCGATGATCCGGCAGTTCCTCCACGGCAAACGGTTCTTCCGCGAGCGCCTCGGGGTCGAGACCGAGGAGGTCTGGCTGCCGGACTCGTTCGGCTACTCGGCCGCCCTGCCCCAGATCGTTCACGGCACCGGCAACCGCTGGTTCCTGACGCAGAAGCTGTCGTGGAGCCAAGTGAACCAGCTCCCCCACCACACATTCTGGTGGGAGGGAATCGACGGCACGCGGGTGTTCACCCACCTGCCGCCGGCCGACACGTACAACTCGGAGCTGACTCCCGCCGAGCTTGTCCACACCGAACGCAACTTCAAAGAGGCCGGGGCCGCCACGACCTCGCTGGTGCCGTTCGGATATGGCGATGGCGGTGGCGGGCCGACCCGCGAGATGCTCGCCGCAGCCGAGCGGTCCCGCGACCTGGAGGGACTCCCCCGCGTCGAGATCGCGGCGCCGAGCCGATTCTTCGCAGAGGCGGAGGCCGAGTACCCGGATGCGCCGGTGTGGGCGGGCGAGATGTATCTCGAGCTGCACCGAGGCACCTACACCTCGCAACTGCGCACCAAGCAAGGCAATCGGCGCAGTGAGCAGCTGCTGCACGAGGCCGAGCTGTGGTCGTCGACGGCCGCGGTGCGCGCCGGCGAGCCGTACCCCTACGTCGAGCTGCAGCGAGCATGGGAGCACGTGCTGCTGCTGCAGTTCCACGACATCCTGCCGGGCAGCTCGATCGCCTGGGTCCACCGCGAGGCCGAACGCGATCACGAGCGGATTCGCGAGGATCTCACCGCGATCATCGACCGGAGCATCGCAGCCCTCGCCGGGGACGGATCGACGACCCTCATCGCCAACCCGATGCCCGTGAGCGGCGGCGGCGTCGACGCGTTCGCGATCGCCACGCCCACTTACTCGGCGTCGGAGACGACGTGGGAGCGCCGCGCCGACGGCGGCCTCCTGGTCGACACCGGCGCGCTCCGCGCCGTCATCGACGCGCGCGGCCTCGTCGTCTCGCTCGTCGACGCGGTCTCCGGCCGCGAGGCGGTCGCCCCGGGCGGCGCGGCCAACCGCCTGGTGCTGCATCGCGACACACCCAACGAGTGGGATGCCTGGGACATCGACGATCACTACCGCCGAAACGCCACGCCGCTCGACTCCGGGGCCCCCGAGTCGCTCGACGTGGTCACAGGCGACGACGGAACGGTGTCGATCATCGTCGTCCGCACGTTCGGGTCTTCCCGGCTCACACAACGACTGTCCTTCCCACCCGGCACCCCTGCCCTGGACGTCGAGTTGACGATCGACTGGCATGAGAGCCAGAAGCTGCTGAAGCTCTTCGTCGATCTGGACGTGCACGCCGATGTCACTGCCGCAGAAACCCAGTTCGGGCACGTGCACCGTGTCACGCACGACAACACGTCATGGGAAGCCGCTCGTTTCGAGTTCTGCGCACATCGATGGGTGCAGATCGCAGAGCCCGGCTACGGCGTCGCGGTGGCCAACGACTCCACTTACGGGCACGACGCCCGGCGGACGCCTCGACCCGGCGGGGGCCGCACCACCACTTTGGGTATGTCGCTCATCCGTGCGCCGCGCTACCCAGACCCGGTCGCTGACCAGGGCACTCACACCCTGCGGGTCGCAGTGCGACCGAATGCCGACATCCGGGATGCCGTCGCCGAGGGGTACCGGCTCAACCGGCCCCCCCGACCCGTGGTCGGGGCCCACGCCGCCGAAGCGCTCTTCGCCGTTCGCAGCGACACCGTCGTGGCCGAGACTGTCAAACTCGCCGACGATGAGTCGGGCGACGTGATCGTACGGCTCTACGAGTCGACCGGGGGGCGCGGGTCGGTCTCGGTGAGGGCGCTATTCGATGCGGCGAGCTGCGACCGCACCGACCTCCTCGAGCGCGCCACCGGTGATCGACTGGACCCGTCATCCGCGACGATCGAGCTGCGGCCATTCGAGATCGTCACGCTCCGCTACTCGCGCGCGCAAGGAGCGGGCACACGATGGGGGGCAGGGGTCGAATCAACCGCGGGCACGGGAGCCAGCGACGGCAGGCAGCGGCAGGAAGTGTCGCCTAGTCGAGAACTGACACGATCGCATCGGCTGCGAGGTCGACGGATGTGGTGGCTCCGACCATCGAGTGCCCGAATACCCCGCGCGATCTCATGCCCGAGGAGGGATCGACGATCGCGCAGCGCGCACACTGTCGACATCGACTTCAGGCCGATCCAGTTCACACATAGGTGCACACATGCGGTGCACACATCCGCTCTGATTCGACTTCCTGTATGGACATTCGACTCACGTGCAGCGCGGAATCACGCGGTTCTCGACCAGTCGACCATGGTCAACAAGAATCAGATGCTGACCAGCCAGAATCAGACGACCCGACTCCCCCTGAAAACACGAAAACCCGCGGGATTCCGCGGGTTCTCGATCAGGTACTGTCTCAACACAGTGTGCGCCCGAAGGGACTCGAACCCCTAACCTTCTGATCCGTAGTCAGATGCTCTATCCATTGAGCTACGGGCGCATGACTTCCGCTCTCGCGAAGGCCGTGGATCAGCTTACCCCACGCTCCCGGCATCCGACGAATCGGGCCATCATTCCAGCTCGCCCGGGTCGAAACCGCCGCTGGGGACGGCGGCGGCGGGCCCCTCGTCGCGGCCTTCGTCGCGCAGCTGCTGCTGCTTCTGCAGGCTGCGTCGGCGCGAACGGAGCTTGGGCAGATCGACCAGCCGCAGCGCCTGCATGCGCGCGATGCGCATGCGATCGTAGTCGGGGTCGAGGTCGGGGCGGGCGGCCTCGATGCGCAGCACGCGGTCGATGTTGCCGGCGACCTCGTGCCAGGCGGCATCCCTCGCGTCGGCGATCAGCTTGCGCAGCTCGGTCTCGTCCTCGGCCCGCGCGCGCAGCTCGCGCGCCACGTGCAGGCTCTGCTTGTTGCGGCGGCGCAGGTTGCGCACATCGCGGCTGCGGTAGTCGTGCGTGCCGCTCGAATCCGAGTAGCGGCGCCGCGCCGACTTGCGCTCGCGCTCGGTGCGGTCGGCGTCTTCCTCGGCCTCGGCGGCCAGGGTCAGCAGCGCCTCACGCGCCTCGGGCAGATACCGCGCCTCGTCGAAGTCCTCCCCCTCGGCGAGGATGTGCACGAGGATCGCGTTCTTCAGCGTGAGACGGGTCGCGGCCGACGCGATGTAGAGACCCTCCGCGACGACATCGCGGGTGCGCGTGCGCTTGTGCTCTGCCACCGACCCCTCCCCTCTCGATCCTAGGCATCGGCATGATGCAGAATCGACCCGACGGGCCGAAACTATCCCCCCGTCGGCACACGAAGGGCCTCGGATGCCACGACTCGCGGTCGCAGGAACCACCAGCGTCATCACCGGCGCCGCCGCGGGCATGGGGGCAGGCGTCGCCCGCCTGCTCGCCGCGCGGGGCGCCCGCATCGCCCTGGTCGACCGCGATGCGGCGGGCCTGGCCGCCGTGGCCGCAGACCTGCCCGGCACCGGGCACACCGTGCACGTCGTCGACCTCGCCGACGACGACGCCGTGAGCGTCGCGGCGGCCGAGATCACGGCATCCCACCCCCACGTGCAGACCCTCATCACCTGCGCCGGGTCGTCGATGCTCGGCTCGCTCGACCAGCTGACCATGGCCGAGATGCGCTGGCTGATGGACGTCAACCTTTGGGGCACCGTCAACATCACCCAGGCGCTGCTGCCGGCATTGCGCCGCGCTCCCGCCGCGCACATCACCCACCTCGTCTCGATCTACGGGCTCGCCGCCCCCGCCGGCCGCATCCCCTATGCGATGACGAAGTACGCCGTGCGCGGCTTCACCGAGGCGCTGCGCCACGAGCTCGAAGACACCGACATCACCGTCGGCGCCGTGTATCCGGCGGGGGTGAAGACCGGCATCGTGCTGCGCGGGCGCTACGCCGCCGCCCTCGATCCCGCCATCGCCCACCGCGCCGCCGTCGCGCAGGCGGCGATGTACCACACCGAGCCCGCCGACGCCGCGGCACGCATCGTCGAGGCCACCGTGCGCCGCCGCGCCCGCACCTTCATCGGGCGCGAGGCCCGCCTCGTCGACGTGCTCACGCGCCTGGCCCCCCGCAGCTACTGGCGCGTGATGCGCAGACCCCTGAAGGATGCCATCGACACGACCACCGCGGTGCCCACCGGCCCGGCCGCCCCGGGGCGCAGCCCGGAGGCGTAGCGACCCTGTGGTCCATGCGACGCCCGGTGTCAACCCCGTTCCGGGGTCGTCGCGCGCCGCGTACGGTGGCACCGTCAGGCCCGGAAGGGCAGGTCTCACGAGAGGAGAACGACATGGGATTCCTGGACGACGCGAAGGAAGTCGCCGAGACGACCGGCCGCAAGGTGAAGGACGCGTTCGAAGACACCGCCGACCGCATCGGCGACAAGATCGACGAGCACAAGGCCGAGGCGAACGTGAAGAAGGCCGAAGCCGAGCGCGACTCGGTCGAGAAGCGCAACGAGATCAAGGAAGACCTGCGCGGCGACAACAAGTGACGCGCAGCTCTGCAGGCGAAGGGCCCCGGGATCATCCCGGGGCCCTCTGTCATGCCTGGCCCGGCATGTCACCGACAGCCCGGCGGGTGCGCCGGGCCGCCCGGCCCAATCCGATCCGTCCGCCCCTCCGAACATCTCTCAGACGCGGTTCCCGCCGCGCACGAACATCGGAGGTTGTCATGCGCAATTCCCCCAACCGGCTCGTCGCCACCGTCTTCGGCGCGGTCTACCTGCTCGTCGGCCTGCTCGGCTTCGCCGTCACCGGAGGCGTCGGCTTCATCGCCACCAAGGGTGGCCTGCTGCTGGGCATCTTCGAGGTCAACCCGCTGCACAACATCGCGCACCTGTTGATCGGCGCCGCGCTGCTGATCGCCGGCCTGGCCTCGGCACGCGCCGCCAAGACCGTCAACACCATCGTCGGTGCGGCCTACCTGCTGCTGGGCGTCGTCGGGTTCTTCCTCGTCGGCACGGCCGCCAACATCCTGGCGCTGAACACGTTCGACCACTTCCTGCACCTGGCCAGCGCCCTCGTGCTGCTGGGCGTCGGCATCGGAGCCGAGCGCGGCGCCGACCGCACGGCCCTGGCCTGATCCCGGCCCGATGAAGGAGTCCGCCACCATGAGCCGTCCCGGCTTCACCGCCTCGTGGCCCACGCTCACCGCGTGGGGCACCGGGCTGGTGCAGCTCGCGCTCGGCGCCGGCGTCATCACCGGTGACCTCGGCGTCGGGCCGCGGGCGGCGGGCGTGCTCCTGCTCACCACCGGCGCCCTCACCGTGGTCGCCGGCGTCGCGTGGCTGGCCCGCGGACTGCGCGGCCCCCGCCTCGCCCTCGGCGTGGCCGTGGCCGGCATCGCCGCGATGGCGCTCGCGCTCATCGCCGACCCCGCCGGGGTCAGCGTGCTCGCCGTGGCCGTCGGCATCGCCTTGTCCGTCATCCTGGCCGTCACCGCCGTCGGCCTCCACCGCCGCCGGGGCGGTGCGCAGCCCGAAGTGCGCCGACCCGGTGTGAGCGGGCTGCTGGTGGCCGCGGTCCTCGTGGCCGGCGGGGTCACCCCGGCCCTCGCCTCCACCGAAGCGGGCAGGCTCGCCCCCGACCACTCCGAGCACACGCTCGTCATCGACCACCACCACTGACGGCCCGCTGTCACAGCGCCGCAGGGGAGGTGAGGGGCCGTCGCACTCGGGGGAATGCGGCGGCCCCTGTTTCACATCACGGGTGCGGGCTGCCCGAGGGCGCCCAGGGTTCAGATCGCGGCGATACGCCAGGATGCCGTCAGCGCGGCGCCCGGGGCCACCACCTGCAGCCCGGTGTCGTAGTCGTACTTGTGCGCGTTGAACGCGTCGGGCCCGCAGGTCATCGGCTCCACCGCGATGCCGGCACGGTTGCCCGGCGTCGCCGCCCCGCCCGGCAGGTCGCCGGTGTACACCTGCACCCACGGGCAGTCGGCGCCGAAGGCCATCTCGACGCCCACCCCCGACGGGTCGCTCACGCGCACGGTCGCCACGCCATCGGCATCCCGTTCCAGTCCCGTGAAGGCGTGATCGATCTGCACCCCGCCGAGCACCCGCGGTGCGCGCCGGTCGAAGCGCTCGGCGTCGTCGGTCACGGAGCGCAGCGCCACCGGCACCATCTGCCCGTCGGTCACCTCGAGCACCTGCGCGGCGGGCAGCTCGAACGTCCAGGTGTCCAGCGCCCCCGGCCCGGCCACCAGGTAGGGGTGCGGTCCGGTGCCCAGCGGCGCGGCATCCGCACTCTCGTTGGCCTGCACGACGGTCTGGGTGAGGCCGTCGGCGCCGAGGGCATACGTCGTCTCGACGCGGATGCGCCACGGGTAGCCGGTTCGCGGCACGACGATCGCCGCGAGGGTCACGCTCGAGCCGTCGTGGGCGACGACGTCGAAGTCGAGCCACGACGCCAGGCCGTGCAGCGCGTTGGCGCGGCCCCCGGCATCCGTGCGCGCCGTCTCGTACTCGACACCGTCGAACGTGTACACCCCGTCGACGATGCGGTTGGGCCACGGCGCGAGCGTCGTGCCGCGGAACCCGGGGCGCACCTCGTCGGCGTCGAACCCGAGCACGAGGTCACGCCCGTCATGGGTGAGGGTGCGCAGCGACGCCCCCACCGAGGCGATCTCGGCGCGGTACGGGCCCTCGGCGATCGTGTACTGCGTGCCGGATGCCGGCGCCACCGCCGCCATCACAGACCCTGCGCCAGGCGGTAGTAGGCCTGGTTCCAGCGCACCTCGCGCTGGAACCCGCGCACCGTGGTGTCTTCGTCGATGACGAGCAGCTCGGTGCCGGCCATCTCGGCGAAGTCCTGGAACACGTCCACCCCCACCGCCGTGGTCATCACGGTGTGGTGGGCGGCGCCGGCGATCAGCCAGCACGCCGCGCTCGTGGCGAAGTCGGGCGCCGGCTTCCAGATCGCACGGCCCACGGGGAGCTTGGGCAGATCGGGCGCGGTGATGTTCTGCACCACGTTGGCGGTGAGGCGGAACCGGTCGCGCATGTCGCTCATCGCGACCACGACGGCGGGGCCGGGGTCGGCGGTGAAGACCAGGCGCACCGGGTCTTCCTTGCCGCCGATGCCGAGCGCGTGCACCTCGAGGCGCGGCTTGGCGGTGGTCAGCGACGGCGACACCTCGAGCATGTGCGCGCCGAGGATCTTCTCGTCGCCCGGGGCGAGGTCGTAGGTGTAGTCCTCCATCAGGCTCGCGCCGCCGGGGAGGCCCGCCCCCATCACGTTGGCCACGCGCACGAGGATCGCCGTCTTCCAGTCGCCCTCGGCGCCGAAGCCGTAGCCCTCGGCCATGAGGCGCTGCACGGCCAGGCCCGGCAGCTGCCGCAGCTCGCCGAGGTCTTCGAAGCTCGTCGTGAACGCGCCGAAGCCGCCGGTCTCCAAGAACGAGCGCAGCCCGATCTCGATGGCCGCGCCGTCGCGCAGCGACTGGTGGCGCTCACCGCCGGGCAGCAGCTCCGCCGCCACGTCGTAGGTGTCGACGTACACCTGCACGAGCGCGTCGACATCGGCCTCGGATGCCGCGGCCACCGCCTCGGCCAGCTCGTTGACGCCCCACGTGTTCACCTGCACGCCGAAGCGCAGCTCGGCCTCGGTCTTGTCGCCCTCGGTGACCGCGACGTAGCGCATGTTGTCGCCGAAGCGGGCGAGCTTGAGGGTGCGGGCGGCCTGCCAGCCGGCGGCCGCGCGCTGCCACACCTCGATCTGGCGACGCACCTCGGGGTTGGAGACGTGGCCGACGACGGTCTTGCGCGGCACGCCGAGGCGGGTCTGGATGTAGCCGAACTCGCGGTCGCCGTGGGCGGCCTGGTTGAGGTTCATGAAGTCGAAGTCGATGTCGGCCCAGGGCAGCTCGACGTTGGCCTGCGTGTGCAGGTGCAGCAGGGGCTTGCGCAGCGCGTCGAGGCCGGCGATCCACATCTTGGCGGGGCTGAAGGTGTGCATCCACGCGACCACGCCGATGACGCTGTCGTCGGCGTTGGCCTCGAGCGCGAGGCGCCGGATCGAGTCGGAGTCCTTCAGCACCGGCTTCCACTCGACGCGCACGGGCAGCCCGTCAAGGCCGGCGACGACCTCCTGCGACTGCTCGGCGACCTGGCGCAGCGTCTCCTCGCCGTAGAGGTTCTGGCTGCCGGTGACGAACCAGACGGTGTACCCGTCCAGCGCGGTGTTGAGGGTCATGTTCATTCCTTTCGTAAGTGAGGTCTACCGGTCGTTGAGCGAGGAGCGCAGCGACGAGTCGAAACGCACCCCCCCGCCGCGCCACGCGCTCACCGGCCGACGGTGAGCGCGGCGACGGCGGCGGCTTCGACGGCCAGGCCGGCGCGGTAGCGGTCGAGGTAGGCGGCGAACCCGGCCACGTCGGCCGGGTCGGGGTCGGCGACGGTGGTCGCGGCATCCGCGAACACCGTCTCGTCGAGGTAGGTGCTGAGGCCCCCGCCCGCCTGCGGCGAGACGAGGTAAGCGGCGAGCACGGCGATGCCCCACGCGCCGCCCTCGGAGGCGGTGTCGCCGACGGCGACGGGAGCATCGAGCGCGGCGGCGAGGAAGCGCTGGGCCACCCCGGCGGTGCGGAACATGCCCCCGTGGGCGAACATGCGGTCGAGGCCGACGCCTTCGCCGTCGAGCACCCGCATCCCGAGGGCGAGGGTGCCGAACACGCCGTAGAGCTGAGCGCGCATGACGTTGGCGAGGGTCAGCGAGCTGTCGGGCGTGCGCACGAACAGCGGCCGGCCCTCGGTGAGCCCGGCGATCGGCTCGCCGGCGAGGTGATTGTAGGCGAGCAGCCCGCCGGCGTCGGCGTCGCCGGTGAGCGCCTCGCGGAACAGCACGTCGAACACCGCGTCGCCGTCGAGGCCCGTGCCCGACGCCGCCGAGAAGCGCGTGAACAGTCCCGCCCAGGCGGCCAGCTCGCTCGCGCCGTTGTTGCAGTGCACCATCGCCACCGGGTCGCCGGCGGGCGTGGTGACGAGGTCGAGCTCGTGGTGGGTGTGCGCCAGCGGGTGCTCGAGCACGACCATCGCGAAGATGCTGGTGCCGGCGCTCACATTGCCGGTGCGCGGAGCGACCGCGTTGGTGGCGACCATGCCGGTGCCGGCATCGCCCTCGGGCGGGCAGAGCGGGATGCCGGGCTGCAGGGCCCCGGTCGGATCGAGCAGCGCGGCCCCCGCGGCGGTGAGCGCACCGGCATCCGCCCCCGCAGGGAGCACCTCGGGCAGCAGCGCGCGCAGCGGCGGGATGACGCCGGGCGCGAGGCCGTCGAAGCGGGCGACGAGGTCTTCGTCGTAGTCGACGGCCGCCGAGTCGATCGGGAACATGCCCGACGCGTCGCCGACGCCCAGCACGCGGCGTCCGGTGAGGCGCTCGTGCACGTGGCCGGCGAGGGTGGTGACGTGGGCGAGGCGGGCGATGTGCGGCTCGTCGTCGAGCACGGCCTGGCGCAGGTGCGCCACCGACCAGCGCAGCGGGATGTTCACCCCGAGCAGGTCGCTGAGCTCGGCCGCGGCGGGCCCGGTGTTCGTGTTGCGCCAGGTGCGGAAGGGCACGAGCATCTCGCCGGCCGCGTCGAAGGCGAGGTAGCCGTGCATCATCGCCGAGACGCCGATCGCGCCGAGGGTGGTCGGCGCGGCGTCGTGACGGCGCTGCGCGTCGGCGACGAGGTCGGCGTAGGCGGCCTGCAGGCCCGACCAGACGGCATCCAGTGAGTAGGTCCACAGCCGGTCGACGTACTCGTTCTCCCATTCGTGGCTGCCGACGGCCAGCACGGTGGTGGGGTCGTCGGCGGCGACGAGGCACGCCTTGATGCGCGTCGAGCCGAGCTCGATGCCGAGGGCGGTGCGTCCGGAGCGGATCAGCTCACCGGGTGCGGAAGTGGCCACGGATTCCTCCATTGGGTCGGGCGCGGTGGGAGACATGTTACCGGTAACAGAGTCGGGATGCGAGAGGGGTGCGGGCGTCGGCGGGCGGCAGGGGCGACACGGTCACGCGGGCGGCGTCCCGGGGGTGCGGGGCGGGACGGTCGAGGCGCGGGGCGGTGGGGTCGAGGCGCGGGGCGGTGCGGTCGAGGCGCGGGGCGGTGCGGTCGAGGCGCGCACCACGAGCTCGGCGGGGGCGATCGCCCGCGCCTCGTCGGAGCCGATCAGCGCCGCGATGCACGCGCGCGCCTCGCCGGCGACGTCCACGCGCACCGTGGTGAGCGCGGGGCGGTAGAACGCGGCATCCGGGTTGTCGTCGAAGCCGGTGACGCTGACGTCTTCGGGCACGCGGATGCCGGCTTCGCGGAGCCCCGCGATGAGCCCGAGCGCCATCTGGTCGTTGGCGACGACCACGGCGGTGGGGCCGGCCTCGGCGCGGACGGCGGCGGCGATCTCGGGGGCGAGGCGGGCTCCGGCGGCGGCCGACCAGTCGCCCTCCCAGCGGGGGCCGGTGGCGCCGAGGGCGGCGAGCGCGGCGGTGACGCCCTCTCCGCGCAGGGTCGCCTCCTGCCAGCGCGCGGGGCCGGCGAGGTGCGCGACGCGGCGGTGCCCGAGGGCGGCGAGATGCTCGACGGCGAGCGCGGCGGCCTGCTGCTGGGTGCCCTCGCCCGTCGCGGCGTGGAGCGTGACGACCGGCACGCCGTGCGCGATCTCGCCGATGCGCGGCAGGGTCGACACGTGCGGGGCGACCACGACGATGCCGTCGACGCCCTGCGCGCGCAGGTGCCGCACGGCGTCGTCGACCTCGTCGATGCGCGACGCGTCGATGTGGGCGGTCGAGATCCAGCGGCCTGCGGCCCGGGCGGCCGCCTCGAGCGCGGCGATACCGGCCGCCGGACCGAACAGCCCCGAGTCGCTCGCGACGACGCCGATCGTGCGGGTCGTGGCCGTGCCGAGCGCGCGGGCGGCGTTGTTGACGACGTAGCCGAGTTCGGCGATCGAGCGCAGCACGCGCTCGCGCGTCTCGTCGCGCACGTGCGGGTGCGCGTTGAGCACGCGCGAGACCGTCTGCGACGACACCCCGGCGTGGGTGGCGACCTCGCGCACCCCGATGCGGGCGTCCTGGCTCATGCGACCTCCGCAGTCAGGCTAGCGCCCCCCGGCATCGGCCTCGCCGGCGCGCCATCGGTCGGGGCGGTGGGGCGCGGCGCGCCATCCGTCGGGGCGGTGGGGCGCGTGTGACCTCGGACGCCACAGGAGACACCACCAGCACCACCGGTCGGACCGATGGTCACGAGCGCGGGGGCGCCGGAGCGGGGCCGGGGGGCGCCTCGCGGGCGGGCCATCGGCCTCGCCGGCGCGCCATCGGTCGGGGCGGTGAGGCACCTGTGGCCTCGGGCGCCACGGGAGACACCACCAGCACCACCGCCCCGACCGATGGTCACGGGCGCGGGGCCAGGCGCGGCGCGCCGGGGCGGGGCCGGGACGGGGCCGGGGCGGGGCCGGGGCGGGGCAGGCCCCGGGGCGCCGGGGCGGGGCGGGGGCGCCGCACGCGCGGGCCAGCGGCCTCGCCGGCGCACCATCCGTCGGGGCGGTGGGGCGCCTGTGGCCTCGGGCGCCACGGGAGACACCACCAGCACCACCGGTCCGACGGATGGTCACGAGCGCCGGACCGACCGATGGTCACGGCGCGGGGCCGGGGTCGGGCCGGGGCCGACGGGGCCGGGCCGGGCGCGGGGCCGGGGCCGACGGGGCCGGGCCGGGCGCGGGGCCGGGGCCGACGGGGCCGGGCCGGGCGCGGGGCCGGGGCCGACGGGGCCGGGCCGGGCGCGGGGCCGGAGGCCCCGGGGCGTGGCAGGGTGGGGGCATGCGCATCGCGGTCACGGGGTCATCGGGCAAGCTCGGCACGGTCGTCGTCCGGGAGTTGAGGGCGGCGGGGCACGAGGTCATCGGGCTCGACGTGGCCGGCACCCGGGGGTTCGGGTTCGTGCAGACCGACCTCACCGACTACGGGCAGGTGATCGACGCCCTCACCTCGGTGCAGGACCGGCACGACGGGGTCGACGCCCTCGTGCACCTGGCCGCGATCCCGGCGCCGGGGATCCGGCCCGACGTGGCCGTGTTCCACAACAACATCGCGGCGACCTTCAACGTGTTCTGGGCGGCGGTGCGCCTGGGCATCACCAAGATCGTCTACGCGTCGAGCGAGACCGTGCAGGGGCTGCCGTTCGACGTGCCGCCGCCGTACGTGCCCGTCGACGAGGCCTACCCGGCTCGCCCCGAGTCGGTGTACTCGCTGGTCAAGCACCTCGAAGAGACGATGGCCGTCGAGCTCGTGCGCTGGCACCCCGACACCTCGATCACCGCGCTGCGCTTCTCAAACGTCATGGTGCCCGGGGACTACGCCGAGTTCCCCGACTTCGACGCCGACGCCCGGCGCCGCAAGTGGAACCTCTGGTCGTACATCGACGCCCGCGACGGCGCCCAGGCCGTGCTGCGGGCGCTGCAGTCGGCCCCCGCGGGCTTCGACCACTTCCTCATCGCCGCGGCCGACACCGTCATGTCGCGCCCCAACGCGGAGCTGGTGGCCGAGGTCTTCCCGGGCGTCGAGGTGCGCGGCGACCTGGGCGTGCACGACTCGCTGTTCTCCACCGAGAAGGCGCGCCGCCTGCTCGGCTACGCGCCGCAGCACTCCTGGCGCGACGAGGACTGACCCGCCTCAGCGGCGGGCGATCGTCGACCCGCGGATGACCAGCCGCACCGGCAGGTGGTGCACGCCCTCGCCGATGTCGACCCCGTCGATGGCGTCGAACACGCGCTGCGCGGCCTGACGCCCGAGCTGCTGCAGGTTGGCGTCGACGCTGGTGAGCTCGGGGCGCGCGTTGGTGGCCAGCAGCTCCCAGTTGTCGTAGCCGATCACGGCGAGGTCTTCGGGCACCGCGCGGCCGAGGTCGCGGGCGGTGTCGAGCACTCCACGGGCGATCTGGTCGGAGCCGCAGAAGATCGCGTCGATGTCCGGATGCCGCTGCAACAGCATCGCCGCCGCGTCGCGGCCCCACTGCTCGGTCCACGCGGAGAACAGGGGCTCGCCCACCAGGTCGAGCCCGGCCGCGGTCAGCGCCGCCCGCGCCCCGGCGAGGCGGTCTTGCGCGGCGGCATACGACGGGTCGCCCGAGATGTGGGCGATGCGCGTGCGCCCGCACGCCAGCAGGTGCTCGACGGCCAGGCGCCCGCCGCTGTAGTTGTCGGGGGTGAGCGACAGGTCGCGGGGGTCGTCGGAGGGCGCGTAGGCGTAGACGACCGGCACCGGCAGGTCTTGCCCGAGCGACGGGCGGGGGTCGGTCTGCCGACCCACGACGATGATGCCGTCGACGCGGCGCCCGAGGAGGGCCTTGAGGTGGTGCTGCTCGCGGATGGCGTCGCCGCGCGCGTCGCACAGGAAGACGCTCACCTGCCCCGAGCCGAAGGCGTCTTCGGCGCCCATGAGGATCGGCAGCATGAAGCGACCTTCGAGGTCGCTGGTGAGAAGGCCGACCGTGCCGGTGCGCCCGGCCAGCAGGCCGCGGGCCATCGCGTTGGGCGTGAACGAGAGCGCCTGGGCGGCGTCGAGCACGCGGCGGCGGGTGTCGGCGGCGACGTCGTCGCGGCCGTTCAGGGCCTTGGAGGCGGTCGCGATCGACACGCCTGCACGCCTGGCCACATCGCTCAGCGTCGTCGCCCGTGATTCGGAACTCACCCGACCTCCCTCTCGTAAACGGTATCGCGTTGACCTCTTGACGACACCGTAGCCCTTTCGCTACGTTGCCGAAAAGGGTTTCGGGCTTTTCGCCCACCCGGTCCCGCGCACCCGGTCTCAGCACACCGGGTCGCTCAACGAAGAGCAAGAGGAGTCACAGCATGACCATCCACCGACGCCGTGGGCTGCGGGCCCTGACCGCGGTCGCCGCCGCGACGGCACTGATCACCCTCGCCGGCTGCGCCGGCGGCGGAGCCACCCCCGCCCCGGCCGAATCCATCGGCCCCGAGGGGGTCGACGACGGCACGACACTCACCCTGTGGACGCGCGCGCCGCTCGAGAAGCAGGCCAACCTGCTGGTCGACGCCTACAACGCCAGCCACGAGAACCAGGTCGAGCTCACCGTCGTGCCCAACGACGACTACGTCGCCAAGGTCGGCGCCGCCGCCGGCTCGGGCGGGCTCCCCGACCTGTTCGCCGCCGACATCGTCTACGTGCCCAACTGGGTGGAGCAGGGACTGTTCCAGGACATCTCGACCCAGATCGACGCGCTCGACTTCAAGGACCAGATCAACAAGGGCCACCTGTCGGCCGGCACCAGCGACGGCCAGGAGCACGTGCTGCCGTTCGTGCTCGACCTGTCGATGATGTTCTGGAACAAGGAGCTGTTCACCGAGGCCGGCCTCGACCCCGAGAAGGCCCCGGCCGACCTCGCCGAGTTCGCCGACGCCGCCAAGAAGATCCAGGCGCTGAACAAGCCCGGTGTCTACGGCACCGCCACCGGCCTCAACTGCGGCGGATGCCTGGTGTTCACCTGGTTCCCGACCGTGTGGGCCGACGGCGAAGAGGTGCTCAGCGACGACGGCACCGAGTCGCTGCTGGCCGGCGACTCCGCGAAGGAGGTCTACGACACCTGGCGCGACCTGTGGGAGTCGGGCGCGGTGCTGCCCTCGTCGCAGGACGAGGCCGGCCCCACCTGGACGGCGGGCTTCACCGAGGGCAACGTCGGGCTGATGTTCTACCCGGCGACGCTGCTGTCGTCCACCCCGTTCGAGGCCGGCGTGGCCGGCATCCCGGGCCCCGGCGGCGGCGCGTCGACGTTCGTCGGCGGTGACGGCATCGGCATCTCGAAGGACTCGAAGAAGTCGCCGCAGGCGTGGAACTTCCTCAACTGGATGATGTCGGAGGAGGCGCAGGTGCAGGTGCTCGCCAAGAACAACGACGTCGTCTCGCGCGCCGACTTCGCCGACAACGAGTACGCCGCGAAGGACCCGCGTCTGGTGACCATCAACGAGGTCGCCGGTCAGGGCGACACCCCGGTGGCGCTGAACTTCCAGCAGGCGTTCAACGCTCCCGGCAGCCCGTGGCTGACGCTCGTGCGCAACGCGGTGCTGCAGGGCACCGACACCGTCGACGAGGACAACGAGGGCATCACCGCGATCCTCCAGCAGTGATCGCGCGCCGGGTGGGCGCGCCCGCGTCCACCCGGCATCTCTCCTCCCCGTTCGTCAGAAAGGCCCGCCATGACCGTCGATGCTCCCCCGCGCGCGAGCACCGTCCGCCCCCGCCCCGCCCGCACGCGGCGCTCCCGTCGCACCCGCCGCGAGGCGCTGCAGGGGTGGGCGTACGCCGCCCCGACGCTGCTGTTCGTCGTGTTCGTGTTCGTCGTGCCGCTGCTGCTGGTCGTGCAGATGTCGGCATCCGACTGGCCGCTGCTGGCGGGCAACCGCGGCTGGAACTTCCCCGAGAACTACGACAAGGCGCTCACCCATCGCCTGTTCTGGGACTCGATCGGCTTCACCGTGAAGTACACGGTGATCACCACGGTCATCCTCATCGGCCTGGGCCTGGGGCTCGCCCTGCTCGTGCAGGAGTCGACCCGCTGGAAGGCGATCCTGCGCACCTCGTTCCTCGTGCCCAGCGCGCTGGGTCTGGCCTCGGCATCCCTGCTGTTCTACGTGCTCTACTCCCCCTATGCGGGCCCGTTCGCCGAGCTCATGCAGTCGTGGGGCTTCACCTTCCTCGGCACCCCCGACGGCGCCCTCTGGTCGACGGTGTTCCTCATCGTCTGGCGCTACGCCGGCTTCTACATGCTGCTGATGCTGGTGGGCCTGCAGGGCATCCCCGACGACGTCTACGAAGCGGCCCGCATCGACGGCGCCTCGCGCTGGCAGACCTTCCGCGACGTGACGGTGCCGCTGCTGAAGCCCACCTTCGCCCTCACGATCGTGATGTGCGTGACCGGGTCGCTGCTCGCGTTCGAGCAGTTCTACATCCTCACCAAGGGCGGCCCCGACAACTCCACGATGACCGTGGTGCAGCTCATCTACAGCGTCGCCTTCCAGGGCCAGAACGACCTCGGCGTCGCCGGCGCCCTCTCGGTGATCGTGCTGCTGGCCCTCATCGTCATCAACGTCTTCCAACTGCGCGCGTTCCGCCGCGACGAGAGCTGAACCATGACCCTGCAGACCTCCGCCCCCGACGAGATCCTCCACGTCGACACGCCCCGCGCCCGGCCCGGCCGCAGCACCGCGGGCCGCATCGTGCTCGGGATGCCGTATTGGCTGCTGACCACGGCGCTGGCGATCCTGTTCCTCTACCCGCTCATCTGGACGGCGGTCTCGTCGGTGCAGGGGCGGGCCGGCACCAGCCAGCCCTCCGGCTGGGGCCTGGGCAACTACATCGCGCTGGCGAACTACCAGGCGGGCATCTGGGTGTACCTGGGCAACTCGCTGTTCGTGTCGCTGCTGACGGTGGTGCTCACCCTGTTCGTGTCGCTGCTGGGCGGCTACGCGTTCGCGCGGTTCCGCTTCCCGGGCAAGAACGTGCTGTTCCTCACGACGCTGGCGATCCTCATGGTGCCCTACGCGACGCTGCTCATCCCGCTGTACGTGCTGCTGAACAGCGTCGGCCTCAGCAACTCGCTGGTGGGCGTGGCGATCGTGCTGACGATGTTCCAGCTGCCGTTCTCGATGTTCATGATGCGCATCTCGTTCGAGTCGATCCCGCGCGAGCTCGACGAGGCCGCCCTCGTCGACGGCAGCTCCACGTGGACGGCGCTGTGGCGGGTGCTGCTGCCGGCGGTGAAGCCGGGCCTGGTCACGGTGGGGCTGTTCGCCTTCCTCGCCGCGTGGAACGACTTCATGGCGCCCCTCATCCTCATCACCGACACCAACCGCATGACGCTGCCGCTGGCCGTGTCCAACCTGCGCGTGCAGGTGCAGGGCGTCATCGACTACGGCGCCACCGAGGCCGGCGTCGTGGTGCTCGCCCTCCCCTGCATCCTGCTGTTCCTCGTCCTCCAGCGTCACTACGTCCGCGGCTTCATGTCCGGCGCCTTCAAGGGGTGAACATGTCTTCCCGTTCCGTTCCCGTCTCCCCCTCCCGCGGCTCGCTGCGGCCGCTCGGTCTCGACGAGGTGCGCATCACCGGCGGCTTCTGGGCCGACCGGCAGCGCGTGAACGCGGCCGCGACCCTGCCGCACATCGAGGGCAAGCTCGAGTCGGAGGGCTGGCTGCCCAACTTCGACCTCGCCGCGGCGGGCACGCTGCCCGCCGGCCGCCGGGGCCGGGAGTTCTCCGACTCCGAGGTCTACAAGTACCTCGAGGCGGTCGCCTGGCAGCTGGGCCGGTCGACGGATGCCGCACTCGAGGCGCGCTTCCGCGCGGTCGCCCGGCGGGTCGCCGCCGCGCAGGAGCCCGACGGCTACCTCAACACCCGTTTCGGCCGCCCGGGGCAGGAGCCCCGCTGGTCGGACCTGGAGTGGGGGCACGAGCTGTACTGCCTGGGGCACCTGTTCCAGGCCGCCGTCGCCCGGGAGCGCACGCGGCCGGGCGCCGATGACGGCCTGCTGGCGGTGGCCGTGCGCGCCGCCGACCTCGTCTGCGACGTGTTCGACGACGGCGGCATCGAGTCGGTGTGCGGGCATGCTGAGGTCGAGGTGGGCCTCGCCGAACTGGCGCGGGTCACCGGGTCGCCGCGGCACGCCCGCATGGCGCGGCTGTTCATCCAGCGGCGCGGCCACCAGAGCCTGCGCGACATCGAGTGGGGCCGCTCGTACTACCAGGACGACGTGCCGGTGCGGCAGGCCGAGGTGCTGCGCGGGCATGCCGTGCGCGCGAACTATCTGTCGGCGGGCGCGGTGGATGTGGCCGTGGATGCCGGCGACGACGAGCTGCTGCGGGCCCTCCGCGCGCAGTGGGCGCGCACCGTCGCCACCCGCACCTATCTCACCGGCGGGCAGGGCTCGCACCACCAGGACGAGGCGTTCGGCGACGACTTCGAGCTGCCCAGCGACCGCGCCTACTCCGAGACGTGCGCGGGCATCGGCTCGATCATGTTCAGCTGGCGGCTGCTGCTGGCGGGGGAAGCTGCGACGGATGCCGGTGGCGACGCCGCCGGGTACGCCGACCTCATCGAGCGCACCCTCTACAACGTGGTGGCCACCTCGCCCAGCCACGACGGCCGCGCCTTCTACTACGCCAACACGCTGCACCAGCGGGTGGCCCGTCGGCCCGCCGACCCCGAGCAGACCTCGCCGCGTGCGTCGGCGTCGCTGCGGGCGCCGTGGTTCGACGTGTCGTGCTGCCCGCCCAACGTGGCGCGCACCCTGGCCAGCCTCGACGCCTACCTCGCCACGGCCGATGCCGACGGCATCCAGCTGCACCAGTACGCGCCGGCGACCCTCGCCACCACCCTCGACGACGGGCGCGCGATCGGCCTCGAGATCGACACCGCCTACCCGGCGTCGGGCCTCGTGCGCGTGCGGGTGACGTCAGACGCCGACGCGGCGTGGACTCTGTCGCTGCGCGTGCCCGCGTGGGCCGCCGGCGCGGTGCTCACCGAGCCCGACGGCGCCACCCGCGAGGTCGCCCCGGGGACGGCGACGGTGCGGCGCGCGTTCCGGGCGGGCGACGTCGTGCAGCTGGCGCTGCCGGTGGCGCCGCGCATCACGCGCCCCGACCCGCGCATCGACGCGGTGCGCGGGTGCGTCGCGATCGAGCGCGGCCCCGAGGTGCTGGCGCTGGAGTCGGTGGACTTCCCGGCCTCCGGGCCCGCCGACGTCGACGGCCTGGCCGTCGAGGGAGAGCCGGTCGAGCGGGACGGGCGGGTGTGGGTGCGGGTGCACCCGGTCGGCTCCGCCGCCCCCGACTGGCCCTACGGGGCCGAGGTCGCCGCGCCCGACGCGCACGCCGTCGAGGTGCCTCTCGTGGCCTACCACGACTGGGCGGGCCGGGGCCCGTCGACGATGCGCGTCTGGATTCCCGAGCGGGCCTGACCGCCGGCGCGAACGCGCGAGCGACGGGCGGCCCGGCGCTACGGCGTCGGGCCGGTGGCCACGGGGCGGCCCGGGTGGTTCGACCACTGGCTCCACGAGCCGGGGTAGAGCGCGGCGTCGATGCCGGCCAGCCGCAGCGCGAGCACCGCGTGGGCCGCCGAGACGCCCGATCCGCAGTACACGCCGACCGGCCCGGCGTCGCCGAGCCCCGCGAACCGCTCCCGCAGCGACGCCGGGTCGAGGAAGCGCCCGGCCGCGTCGACGCTCTCGGCGGTGGGCGCGCTGCGCGCCCCGGGAATGTGACCGGCGCGCGGGTCGATCGGCTCGACCTCGCCCCGGTAGCGCTCCCCCGCGCGCACGTCGAGCAGCGTGCCGGCGGCCGGGAGGGCGGCCGCCTCGTCGATCGTCAGCTGCCGCAGACCCCCGGCGCCGAGGGTGATCGCGCCCGGCTCCGGCACGACGTCGCCCGCGTCCAGCGGCAGGCCGGCGGCCCGCCAGGCGGCCAGCCCGCCGTCGAGCACGCGCACCGTCGCCCCGGCATCCGTCAGCTGCCACCACGCCCGCGACGACCCGTACATCTGCCAGTCGTCGTAGACCACGACGGTGTCGCCGTCGTGCAGGCCCCAGCGCCGGGCGGCGGCCTGCAGCTCGGCGGTGGCCGGCAGCGGATGCCGTCCGTCGGCGGGCGCGCCGTGGGCGGCCAACTCGTCGTCGAGGCTGACGTAGACCGCCGTCGGGATGTGGCCGACCTCGTAGGCGGGGCGGCCGTCGGGCTCGGGCAGGCTCCAGCGCACATCCAGCACGCGCACGGTGCCGGCGGCGATCAGGTCGGCGAGCTCGCGAGGGTCGATCAGGTCGGGGGCGCTCATCCTCCGAGGCTACGCCCCGCACCGGCGCCCGGCCGGGCACAGCGGGCGCCGCGGCACGCCGCGCACGCGCAAGGGCGGCGCCGAGGCCGAAGCCCCGGCGCCGCCCCACGGGTGACTGGAGTGTCAGTCGCCCAGGATGCCGCCGACGAGGTCGTCGACATCAGACGACACGTCACCCACGAGGTCGCCCACCTCGGTGCCGATGTCGTTGGTCAGGTCGCCCACCTCGGCGCCGATGTCGCCGACGCCCACGTCGGTGCCGTTGCCCACGCTGGGCGCGACCTCGGTGCCATTGGCGACCTCGTTGCCGCTGGCGACGTCATTGCCCGAGCCGATCGGGGCCTCGACGCTCGTGTCATTGCCCGAGCCGATCGGGGCGCTCACATCGTTGCCCGAGCCGATGGGGGTCTCGTTGCCCGAGCCGATCGGGCCGGAGAGGATGTCACCGGTCGACACGTCGCCCAGCAGCGGTCCCTCGACGAGGCTGCTGCCGTTGCCGATCTGCGTGTCGCCGCCGGTCACGTCACCCGACTGGGCGTCGATGACATCGTGGATCCACGCCTGGAACGCGTCGACCGAAGCGTCGGCGTCGGTCCACGACGAGATGTCGGTCGCCGACGACGAGGTGGTGGTGGTGTGGTCGCTGTCATCGGCCATCGCCGGCAGCGCGAAGCCCGCCGAGAGGGCGACGGCGCCGAGGCCCGCCGTGCCGAAGATCGCTGCTCGCTTCAGGTTGGTACGCATGTCTGTCTTCCTTCCTTCCGTGGGCGTTTGCCGCACATCAGGAGGTCCGGAGCGGGCGGCGGATCGGATGGGTCGTCGGCCGCGGATCGGCCCGGATCGCCCCGGCCGCGGCCACCGGCATCCGCGTCACGACGCCGATCGCGCCGGTTTCCTGAAGATTCCCTGAGAGGGTGGGATCCGGCGCGATCGGGTGCGGTCAGGCGATGGCGGTGCGGCGGGTGAGGTCGGGATCGCGCGGGGGCACGGCCCACGAGACGACCGCGATCGCCAGAGGCAGTCCCACGCCGAGCAGCAGCAGCCAGGGCCACGGCAGATCGCTCAGCGTCGGCGGACTCCACGACGCGGACGAGGCGAGGATCACTCCCCACACCGGCAGGATGCCGGCGGCCGCGCCGGTGAGCGCGCCCATGCCCGCGATGATCGCCGCCTGCCAGAACGCGATGCCGCGGCGCAGCCCGCGGCTGCCGCCGACCGCCGCGAGCGTGGCGTCGTCGGGGCGCCGTTCGACGCGGGCCAGCCCCAGCGCCACACCGGAGGCTCCCACCACGAGGGTCGCGGTGGCCCCGAGGATGAGCCACAGCCACGGCGCGGTGTCGGGCGGGCCCTGCTCGAGGGCCACCCACATCGAGTACTCGGCATCGGTGCGCCACATGTTGTCGAGGTCGGCACGGAGGGCGTCGACGTCGGTCGCCACGGCCGTCTGCGGGTAGGCGGCGACGGTGGTCCAGGCCACCGGCACCAGTCCCAGCTCGGCGGCGCGATCGGGCGAGACGAGCACCCGCCACGGCGGCGGCGTCGACACCGGCACCGCGACGGTCGCGATCGCCTCGGTGCCGAGCGCCCGCGGCGGCGCGTTCCCCGGCGAGCTGAAGAAGCTCTCCACGTCTCCTACGCGGTAGCGGTTCAGCACGACCGCCCCGTCGGCGTCGAGGAAGTCGCTGTCGATGACGACGGCGGCGCCCTCGTCGAACGCGGTGCGCACGGCATCCGGCACGCTGCGGCCGATGACGAGGTCGAGGTCATCGGGCTCGACGATCCCCATCGCCTGCGCCTTCCCCCAGGCCGCGTCGGTGACGGCCACGCAGCGCGCCGGCCCGCCCGTCTCGTCGTCGCAGGGCACGAACTGCTGCAGCTGCGGTGCCACGAAGGTGTCCTGCGGGTTGACCAGCGTGCCCGACTCGTCGTAGCGCATCGGCACGTCTGCCGTGCGCACCGTGGCGGTGCGCTCGGGCTCGGTGCGGGCGAGCATCGACTCGCCCTTCCGCTCCCCGGCAGCCAGCCCCTCAGGGGTCGCGGGGCCGTCGCCGATCCAGTAGCCGCTCAGGGCCACGGTGCCCACCGGCGCCTGGTAAAACCATCCGCGCTCGCTGGCGCCCATCGACGCCGCGACGCCCGACAGGGCCGCCGACGCCAAGAAGGCGACAGCCGCGATGGCGGCGAAGGCGGGCACGACCCGGCCCGGGTGGGCGGCGGCGTCGCGGCTGGCGATGCGCGGTGCGAGACCGATGCGCGCCAGCGGCCGCGCCACCTGCGTGAGCAGCCAGTGCCCGGCGAGGATGACGCCCAGCTGCAGCAGCAGCGGCCCCGACACGACGCCGATGACGCAGACGGTGAGCAGCGGATGGGACCAGTCGACATTCACACCGGAGGTGAGGGTGGCCAGCGCGAGCCCGCACACGGCGGTGACGGCGACGCCGACGACCATGAACAGGGTGCCCCACAGCGGCCGCGAGGTGCGCACCCGCACCGGGCGCCGGGCGCCGCGCAGCGCCGCGATCACCTCGCCCTTGGTCGCGGCACGGGCCGGAGCCACGGCGGCGAGCGTGCCGACGGCCACGGCGAACGCGACGACGCCCGCCAGCGCACCCCACGGCAGGTGCAGGCCCCAGTACGACCCGACGGCGCCGTCGTCGAGCAGCTGCAGGAACAGCACGCCCAGTCCGATGCCCGCAGCCGCGCCGACCGCGCCGCCGGCGAGTCCCAGCACGGTGCCCTGCAGCAGCACGATGCGGAACACGTCGCGCCGACCGGCACCCACACTGGCGGCCACGGCGAGCGCGCGCTGCTGGCGGCGGGCGCTCACCGAGAAGGCCGCGCCGGCGAGAAGGATCACGAGGTAGGCGCAGAACACGGCGACGGCGGCCACGAGCGCGCCGATCGACCACGCCACCCCGTCCTGCCCGTAGACGGGCGCCGAGCGGTCACCGGGGTCGGTGTAGAGCGCACGGTCGAGCGCGACCAGCCCCTGCACGTTGAGGGCGTCGACCTCGGATGCCGTCAGCCCGGCCTCCGGCAGGTACCAGCGCGTCTGGGTGATGTCGGCCTGCAGCGCGCGGAACGGGTCGGCGCCCGGCAGGAACACCGTCGCCGTGGCATCCGGGTTCTCGGCCTTCTTCAGCACGCCGGTGATCTTCAGCGTCGCGGCCGGGTCGGTGAGCACGAGCTCGTCGCCCACCGCGGCGCCGAGGCGTTCGAGGGCGCCCGGCGACACCATCGCCTCGCCGGGGCCGGATGCCGCGGTGCCGGCGAGCAGTTCGAACCGGCCCCGCAGCGATGCGTCGCCGGCCGGGCCGACGACCCCGGCCATCGGCGCGATGCCGGTGCGGGTCTGCGCGGTCACCGAGGCGGTGCCGATCTCGAGCGCGCCGGCGGGCACGAGGTCGGCGGCGTCGTCGCGGAGGGGCTGCACCGTGTTGACGGGTTCGCCGCTGTCGCGCCGGTCGATCTCGACCCACGTCGGATAGTCGAAGTACTGGCGCGCCGAGGGGTCGGGGCCGCCCCACACGGCCACCCACGCCTGCGACTGCCCGAGCTCGGCGGTGAGGGTCTCGTCGGTGGTGGGCACGTGCCCGAAGCCGAACACGATGCCGCCCGAGACGAGGGCCATCGGCAGGGCGATGAGGCTCGCGACCAGGGCGCTCGACCCGCGCGAGCGCCACACCTGCCGGCGGGCGAGGCGCAGGTCGGCGCGCAGCCGCGCCCACCGCGACCTGCCGCTGTCGTCGAGGCCGCTCATCGGGCGACCAGCAGCGACTCGGCGCCCTCGCGGCGCGACTGGTCGACGATGCGCCCGTCGCGGAGGAAGACGATGCGGTCGGCCCAGGCCGCGTGCCGCGCCTCATGGGTGACGAGGATGCCGGCGGCGCCCTGGTCGATGCGCGAGCGGATCATCTTCATGACCGCCTCGCCGGTGACCGAGTCGAGGGCGCCGGTGGGCTCGTCGGCGAGGATCAGGCGGCGCCCACCCACCACCGCCCGGGCGATGGCGACCCGCTGCTGCTGACCGCCCGAGAGGTCGTCGGGGTAGGACTCGAGCTTGGCCTCCAGGCCCACCGACGCGAGCGCATCCCGACCCGCACGGCGCGCTGCGCGGGCTCGGAAGCCGTCGAGCTCCAGCGGCAGCGTCACGTTCTCGAGAGCCGTGAGGGTCGGGATGAGATTGAAGTCCTGGAAGACGAAGCCGAGCGACCGGCGGCGCAGCGCCGCCAGTTCGCGCGACGACGCGGTCGACAGGTAGGTGCCCTCGACGACGACCTCGCCGGTCGTGGGCTTCTGCAGGCCACCGGCGATCGAGAGCAGGGTCGACTTGCCCGACCCCGACGCGCCCATGATCGCGACCAGTTCGCCGCGTTCGACGGTGAGGTCGACGCCGCTGAGGGCCGAGACCGCCGTGGCGCCCTCGCCATACTGCTGGGTCACGCCGACCAGCTGGAGGATCGCGCTCACGCCTCGACCTCGACCTTCGCCGGGCGGCCGCGTTTGGGCTTGTCGGTCGACAGCTCCAGCGCCATGGCGTGCTGCGGATGCAGCGCCAGTCGCTGCTCGGTGTGGTCGAGCCAGCGGATCTCGGCCTCGGCCTGGAAGATCATCGAGTCGACCACCAGTGACCAGGCCAGCTCCTCGGGGCCGTCGGGGTTCGTGCCCGCGTACTTGGCCCGGTTGAGCTCCTGCAGCTGCCGCAGCGACGCGATGCGCTGGGTCTGGATCACCTCGGCGACATCGACGCCGGGAAGGGTCGCGGCGACGGCGAGCTTGATGGCCAGTTCGTCGCGCGTGCCGCCGGAGCGCTCCACCGGCGACGACAGCCACGCCCGCACCTCGGCGGAACCGGCATCCGTGATCTGCCAGTAGACGTGGCCCTGCTCGTCGACATCGCCCTTGGCGACCAGGCCGTCGCGTTCGAGCCGGTCGAGCGTGCTGTAGATCTGACCGACGTTCAGCGGCCAGGTCGACCCGGTGCGGCGGTCGAACTCCGACCGCAGCTGGTAGCCGTAGCAGGCTCCCTGATCGAGAATCGCCAACAGGCTCTGTCGCACCGACATGTGCACTCCGTTTCGTCCGCATACCGAGTATGTGTTTACTGAGTATATGCATACTCGGGATGCATTGTGTGCATGCGATGCGGCCGATGCCGTCCTCTCGCGGCGGATGCCGTCCTCTCGGGGGGGGATGCCGTCCTATCGGGGCGGATGCCGTCCTATCGTGGAGGCATGGCGGACAGACGCGATGCCACCGACCCCCGCGCCGCGACTCGGGACGCGCGCATCGAGGCGCTGCGCTATCGCGCGGCCCAGGCCGCCGGCCCGGAGCACGAGGTCGGCGAGTCGTCGCATCCGGACGCTCCCCCGGCGACGCCCAGCGCGCACGACCGGGCGATGTACGTCGAGACGGCGATCCAGCAGGCCATCCGGCGCGGCGACTTCGACGACCTGCCCGGCGCGGGCAAGCCCCTCGAGGGCCTCGGCGACCACCACGACCCCGACTGGTGGATCCGCCGTAAGATCCAGACCGAGCAGCTCACCGGGCTCGGTCCCCCGGCGCTCACGCTGCGCACCGAGCACGCCGAGTTCGCCGAGCGCGTCGACGCGCTGCGCCGCGAGGACGACGTGCGCGACTACGTCGACGACTTCAACCGCCGCGTGATCGAGGCCCGCCGCCAGCTGCAGGGCGGCCCGCCCGTGGTCACCCCCACCCACGACGTCGAGGCCGAGGTCGCCGCCTGGCGCGCGCGCCGCGCCGCCGCCCCCGCGCCCGAGCCGGGGCCCGAGCCCGGGCCCCGGCGCTGGTGGCGCCGCCGCGGGTGAGGGCGGCTGGGGCTGGAGGCGTTCAGCGCTGGACATTCCCCCGAGTGAACGACCTACCGCCGAGTACACCACCTAAACACCGTGCGGATGCCGTTCACTCGGCGCTACCTCGTGCACTCGGCGCGCAGGGCGCTCCGCGAGCGGCGCCCGACACGCCCGCATCCGGACTCAAGCTCGACGCCACACCCACACCCACACCCACACCCACCAGGCAGTATTCCCATCCCCGAGTGAACGACCTACCGCCGAGTACACGACCTAGACACCGTGCGGATGCCGTTCACTCGGCGCTACCTCGTGCACTCGGCGACCGAGGGCGCCCAGAAGGCGGCACCTCGCATCCGGCGCCCCGCACCCCGGCACCCGAACC
Source organism: Microbacterium festucae (assembly GCF_025421715.1). Lineage (GTDB taxonomy): Bacteria > Actinomycetota > Actinomycetes > Actinomycetales > Microbacteriaceae > Microbacterium > Microbacterium festucae. The sequence goes on along the minus strand of NZ_JAOEFC010000004.1, from coordinate 187,794 downwards.
CGAGCCGCACGCCCCGGCACCCGGACCCGAGCTCGACGCCCCCCGCGCACACTCACCACGCGGCATCACCATCCCCGAGTGAACGACCTACCGCCGAGTACACGACCTAAACACCGTGCGGATGCCGTTCACTCGGCGCTACCTCGTGCACTCGGCGACCGAGGCACGCGCTCGCGCACTCGGCGACCGAAGCACGCGCCCGGCACTCGGCGACCGAAGCACGCCGCCCGGCACTCGGTGCCCGAGGCGCGCACCCCCGACCCCCAGCACTCCCGACCCCCAGCACCCCCGACCCCCAGCACCGACCCCCAGCACCCACCGCCTCAGCGGCGGGCGGCGAGGAGGGCGGCGAGCTGCTCGAGCTGGGTCTCGTCTTCGAGGGCTGAGCCGACGGCGACCACCCGCACCCCGGCGTCGAGGAAGGCGCCGGCGTTGCCGGCATCCATGCCGCCGGTCGCGATGAAGCGCGCCTGGGGGAACGGTCCGCGGATGTGGCGGAACCAGTCGGCGCCGAGCCATTGGGCGGGGAAGGCCTTGAGCCAGGTGAGGCCGAGGGCCACGGCCTGCTGCACCTCGGAGGGGGTCGCGACCCCGGGCAGGATCGGGATGCCGGCGGCCTGGGCCGCCCGCACGACGTCGGGGTCGAGCCCCGGCGAGACGAGGTATCCGGCACCGGCCTCGGCGGCGACGGCCACCTGCTCGGGGGCGATGATCGTGCCGGCGCCCACCACGGCGCCGCGGTCGCGGCCCAGCCGCACCACCTCGCGGAGGGCGTCGACGTCGGCGGGCGACTGCAGGGTGACCTCGACCGAGTCCAGGCCCAGGTCCCACGCGGTGGTCGCCACGCGCGCGGCGCGCTCGACGCCCGCCGAGCGGAGGATCGCCATCAGCGGCGATCCCGCGAAGGTCTGCTCGAAGAACGGCGCGGTATCGGTCACGGGAGCATCTCGCTTTCGGTGTCGGCGATGAGGTCGGGCACATCGCCGGTGGTCTGCAGGGTGAGGGCGGCGCGGGCGTGCCCGGCGGCCAGGCGGTCTTCGGCGGGGGCGCCCGACAGGCGCGCGGCCAGGTAGCCGCCTGCGAACGCGTCGCCGGCTCCCACCGGCTCGACGACCTCGACGACGGCGGATGCCACGAACGTCTCGCCCGCCGCCTCGTACACGGTCGCGCCGATCTCGCCGTCTTTGACGACCAGCTCGGGCACCGCCGGCAGCATGCTGCGCACGTCGGCGGCGGTGGCGATGCCCCACAGGGTCTCGGCCTCGTCGCGTCCGACGAAGACGATGTCGGCGCGGCGCGCGAGGCCCAGGAGCACCGGTGCGGCGGCCTCGGCCGACCACAGTGCCGCGCGGTGGTTGACGTCGAAGCTCACCGGGATGCCCGCCGCGCGGGCGCGCTCGATGAGCCGGTCGAGGAAGACGGGCGCGGTGCCGCCCAGCGCGGCGGTGATGCCGGAGACGTGCACGACGGCGACGCCTTCCAGGTCGACGGCGTCGGCATCACCGGCATCGAGGTGCGATGCCGCCGACCCGTCGCGGTAGTAGTGCACGCCGCGGCCCGGGTCTTTCACGTACAGGCCGGTGCGGTGGGCGGGGTCGACGACCACCGCACCGATGTCGATGCCGCGGGCGGCCAGCTGCCCGGCCACGCGGCGGCCGAGCGCGTCGTCGCCGAGCCGGCTGAACCAGCGGGCCGGATGACCGAGGGCGGCCACGTGGCCGGCCACGTTGGACTCCGCCCCGCCGGCGTCGACCCGGAACACGTCGGCGGTGTCGACGGGGGCGGCCGTCAGCGGCGTGATCATCGCCATCGTCTCGCCGGCGGCGAGCAGGATGCCGGTCACGCGAGGTCGGTGATGGGTGCCGGATCCATGTCGTCGAACGTCTGGTTCTCGCCCGCCATGGCCCACACGAACGAGTATGCCGCAGTCCCCACACCCGAGTGCAGCGACCAGCTCGGCGAGATGATCGCCTGACGGTCGGCCACGATGAGGTGGCGGGTCTCCTCGCGCTCACCCATGAGGTGCACGACCCGCGCGTCGGCGGGCACGTCGAAGTAGAGGTAGCACTCCGTGCGACGGTCGTGGGTGTGCGCCGGCATCGTGTTCCACATCGAGCCGGGGTGCAGCTGGGTGACGCCCATGACGATCTGGCAGCTCTTGACACCGTTCTCGTGGATGTACTGGTTGAGGGTGCGGCGGTTGCTCGTGAGCTGGTCGCCGAGCTCGCGCACCGTGCCCTCGCCCGGGCGCACGAGCTGGGTGGGGTAGTCGGTGTGGGCGGGAGCCGAGAACAGGTAGAACTGCGCGCCGGCCGAGCCCTCGGCATCCGCGAACGACACGCTCTCGACGCCGCGACCGAGATAGAGGCACGCGCCCTTCTCGAGCTCGTGGCTCTCACCGTCGGCGGCGACGATGCCGGTGCCGCCGACGTTGATCACTCCGAGCTCGCGGTGCTCGAGGAAGTAGTCGCTGCGGATCTCGGGGTAGCCGCCGAGGTGCAGGATCTCGCCGGCGGGCACGGCGCCGCCGAGCACGACCCGGTCGTGGTGGGTGTAGGTGAGGCGGATCTCGCCCGGCGCGAAGACGTCGTCGATCAGGTAGGTCTCGCGCAGCTCGGCGGTGGTCATGCCGGGGATCTGCGCGGGGTTGGTGGCGTAACGCTGCGGGATGGATGCGCTGCTCATGATGCTCCTTGCGTGTCGTGCGTGTCGTGCGGTGTCGTGCGGTGTCGTGCGGTGTCGTGCGGTGTCGTGCGGGTCGGTGAGGTCAGCGGATGAGCCATCCGCCGTCGACCGGGAGGATCGTCCCGGTGACGTAGGCGGCGGCATCCGAGGCGAGGAAGACGAAGGCGCCCTGCAGGTCGGCGGGGGTGCCCCAGCGTCCGGCGGGGATGCGGGAGAGGATCGACGCCGACCGGTCGGAGTCGGCCCGCAGCGGCGCGGTGTTGTCGGTGGCCATGTAGCCGGGGGCGACCGCGTTGACGGTGACGCCCGACGCCGCCCACTCGTTGGCGAACGCCTTGGTGAGGCCGGCGACGGCGTGCTTGGAGGCGGTGTAGCCGGGCACGAGGATGCCCCCCTGGAACGAGAGCATCGAGGCCACGTTGATGATGCGGCCCGAGCCCTGCGCGAGCATGTGGCGCCCGGCGGCCTGCGAGAGGTGGAACACCGAGTCGAGGTTGACGGCGAGCACCTCTTCCCAGTCGGCGACCGGATGCTCTGCCGCCGGGGCGCGGCGGATGGTGCCGGCGTTGTTGACGAGGATGTCGAGACGGCCGAAGGCGGCGACGGCCTCATCGATCGCACCGGCGAGGGCGGCGTGGTCAGCCTCGGCGAAGTCGCGCGAGAGGGTGTGCACCCGGCGCCCGGTGGCGCGGATGAGGTCGGCGGTCTCCGACGCGTCGCCACGGTCGATCAGCACGAGGTCGGCGCCGGCTTCGGCCAGCGCCAGGGCGGCGCCCTGGCCGAGGCCGCGGCTGGAGCCGGTCACCACGGCCACACGGCCGTCGAGGCGGAAGGTGTCGAGGATCATGCGGAGGCCTCCTGAGGGGCGATGAAGGTCGTGGTCAATTCGCCGATGCCCGAGATGCGCACCGTGACGGCGTCGCCGGGGGCGAGGGGACGGTGCGCGTCCTGGGCGGCGGGCAGCTTCTGCGGAGTGCCGGTGGAGATGACATCGCCCGGCTCGAGGGTCATCACCTGGCTGAGGTGGTGCACCACGAACGCGACGCTGAAGATGGTCGTCGCCGTCGACTGCGAGGCGGTGACCACCCCGTCGCGCACGACCTCGACGAGAACGTCCTGCGGGTCGGGGGCCGCGTCGGCGGTGATCACCCACGGCCCCAGCGGGGCGAAGCCGTCGAAGCACTTGCCCAGCGCCCACTGGCTCTGCTTGCGCTGCCACGAGCGGTCGGACACGTCGTTGAGCACGGTGTAGCCGCCGACGTGGTCGAGCGCGTCGGCGAGGGGCACCGCGTGGGCGCGGCGACCGATGACCACGGCGAGCTCGCCCTCGTAGTCGACGTCGTCGGCCACGGCCGGCACGACGACCGGGTCGCCGGGCCCGCCGACGGTGTTGGGGGTCTTCACGAACACGTCGGGCGAGGCGGGGTCGTCGGCGGTGGGGTCGACGCCGTCGGGCACGTGGCCGCGGTAGTTGTAGCCGAGGCACAGCAGCTTGCCCGGGCGCACCGGCGCGTCGAGGTCGAGGTCTGCCAGCGCGGGATCGCCCGCGGTGACGCGCGCCGTGTCGGCTCGGGCGCGCGCGGCGGGGTCGGCGAGGATGTCGACGACCCGGTCGCCGGCGTCGAGCAGGGCGACCCGCGGGGTGCCGTCGACCTCGTCGACGACGCCCGCGCGCGGCCCGGCGGCGGTGCGGACGGTGACGAGCCTCACCAGTAGCGCTTCCAGTCGGGGCGGGCGACGCGCATGAGCGCCTCGAGGTAGAAGTAGTCGCCCCACAGGGTGCCCTCGTCGACGCCGATGGACTTCGGGTAGTCGTAGACCGAGTGCAGGATGACGGCGTCGGAGGCGCCCGGCGTCGTCGGGGTGTAGTGCGCTATCAGCGACGCGAGGATCTCGTGCGCGGCGGTGCGCGCGGCGGCGGCGCGGGCGGGGTCGGACTCGACCTCGGCGAGCTCGAGCAGACCGCACACCGCGATCGCGCCCGACGAGCTGTCGCGCGGCTCGTCGCTGCCGTCGGTGTAGACCATGTCCCAGTAGGGCACCCGGTCGGCGGGCAGGAGCGAGAGGAAGCGGTCGGCGCAGCGGCGCGCGGCCGTGAGCAGCTCGGGATCGCCGGTGGCCCGGTGGTTCATCGCGAACCCGTAGATGCCCCACGCCTGCCCGCGCGCCCAGCACGAGTCGTCGAACGCGCCCTGGGCGGTCGACCCGCGCAGGGCCTCGCCGGTCTCGGCATCCCAGAAGAAGGTGTGGAAGGTGGTGTCGTCGTCGCGCAGGATGTGGGTGCGCAGCTGCGTCGTGTGCCGGCGTACCGCGTCGGCGAAGCGCTCCTGACGGGTCTGCTCGCCCGCCCATGTGAGCAGCGGCATGTTCATGAGGCTGTCGATGATGGTGCGGCCGCGCTGCTCGGGGTCGGACAGATCTCCCCACGCCTGCACGATGCCGGCCGGCTCGAGGAAGCGCCGCATGAGGTGGTCGGCGGCATCCAGCGCGGCCGCCCGGGCGTCGTCGTCGCCCAGCAGGCGCGCGGGGGCGACGCTGGCGAGCGTGTAGAGGAACCCGAGGTCGTGGGTGTCGAGGTCTTCCTCGTCGCGCACCCGGCGGGCGAAGTCGGCCGCGTAGGCCAGCCCCGCGTCGCGGAAGTACTCGTCGCCGGTGAGCTCCCACGCGATCCAGGTCATCCCGGCCCAGAAGCTCGTCGTCCAGCCGCGGTTCGCGCCCTCAGCGAAGGGTCCGGCGGCGGGGCGCAGCGGGTAGCGGTCGCCGGCGGTGGTGTCGTCGGGGTAGGTCACACCGAAAGCGGCGATGTTGCGACGCAGGGTGGTGAGCACGTCGGCGATCGCGCCGTCGACGCGGGTCTCGGTCGTCGCCCCGGAGGGCTGGGTCGAGGTCATCGTGGGGGTTCCTTACGGGGAGTTCAGGCCGTGGCGATCTCGGGCGTGCCGAGCACCGGGCGGAGGATGTAGCGCGCGTTGGCCCAGGCCACGTAGAGGGCGGGGGCGGCGGTCAGGCCGAGGGCGAAGGCGGGCGTCTGCGTGAACAGGGCGACCTGCATCGCGATCACCACGAGCGAGACGAGGGTGAAGACCCAGCGGCGCACCGCCAGGTACAGGCTCGCCCGCAGGATCTCGCGCAGCCGCGCCCCCGGCACCTCGGACAGCGCCACCAGGGCCACCAGGGCCGTGGCGACCGTGGCCACCGACAGCACCAGCAGCACCGGGACGATGACCACCGACAGCGCCGTGTCGGACAGCATCCGCACGTCGACCAGCAGCACCACGAGCACGGCGGTCGCCGCGGCGGCGATCGCCAGGGCCTTCACGAACACGCGCTTCCACGCCGCGACGTAGGTGCCGATGACCGACGGCTCGCCGTCGGCGTGGGCCCGGAATGTCGCGAACGCGGCGGCGAAGGCGGGACCGGCGACGGGGGCGGCCACCGCCAGCAGCGGCCACGACACCATCGGGTCGGTCGTCAGCAGCAGCACCACCAGCGGCAGCGAGGCCGCCGCCACCAGCATGTTGACCATCAGGCCCAGGTAGAGCACCCCGAGGATGCTCGCCCAGGTCGAGTGGGTGACGCGCTTCACGATCAGCCCTTCATCCCGCTGGTGGCGATGCCCTCGACGAAGTACTTCTGGCCGAGCAGGAAGATGATCGCGATCGGCACCACCGAGATGGTCAGGCCCGCGAACAGCAGCGCGTAGTTGGTGTCGTAGAGGTTGCTCACGAAGCTCTTGAGGCCCAGCTGGATCGTCCACAGGTCGGGGTTGCGCAGGTAGATGAGCGGCCCGAGGTAGTCGTTCCAGGTGTTGACGAAGGTCAGCAGCGTGAGGCTCGCGATGGCGGGGATCGACAGGGGCACCATGATGCGGCGCCAGATGCCGTACTCGCTCAGGCCGTCCAGGCGCGCCGCCTCGGAGAGCTCTTCGGGGATCGTCTCGTAGTACTGCTTCATGAGGAAGACGCCGAAGGCGCCGAAGGCCTGGATGAGGATGATCGCCCAGAGGGTGTTGGACACCTTCGCGTTGGACAGCAGGATGAACTGCGGGATCATGTACGACTGCCACGGCACGGCGATCGTGCCGATGTAGGCCAGGAACAGCACGTCGCGACCGGGGAAGCGGATGCGGGCGAAGCCGTAGGCGGCGAACGAGCCGGTGAGCACCTGCAGGAAGGTGACCACGACCGCCAGGAACAGCGTGTTGCGGATCCACACGAGCATGTTCGACTGCGACCAGATGTCGATGTAGTTCTGCCAGATGAAGACCTCGGGGAACCACTGGATCGGCACCGAGAAGACCTCGTTGGACGACTTGAGCGAGCTCATGAGCATCCAGAAGAACGGCATCAGCAGGCCGGCGGCGGCCGCGATGAGGGCGATGTAGCCGACGATGCGGCCGACACGGCGCAGCGGCGTCGTGCTCTCGGCGCGGCGGCGACGCGGCGACGGCTCTTCGGCCAGGTGCCGCAGCGCCCGACGGTCGTCGGCGGGAACGAGCAGATCGGTCATCAGGAGCTCCTCCGCTTGTTCCAGAAGAACTGGATGATGGTCACGACGATGCACAGGAAGAAGAGGGCGACGGCGGCGGCCGACGCGTAGCCGAACTGGCTCTCTTCGAAGCCCTTGCGGTAGATGAACTGCGAGATCACGAGCGTCGACTGGCCGGGGCCGCCGTCGGTCATGACCAGGATCAGATCGAAGATCTTGAACGAGTTGATCGTGAGCATCACGGTCACGAAGAACATGGTCGGGCGCAGGCACGGGATGGTGACGTTGCGGAAGCGCTGCCAGGCGTTGGCGCCGTCGACGCGGGCGGCCTCGTAGAGCTCACGCGGCACCGTCTGCAGGCCGGCGAGGAAGAGGATCATGTAGTAGCCCATGTCGCGCCACGTGCTGACGATGACCACCGCGGGCATCGCCCACTCGTTGGAGGTCAGCCACCCGGGAGGGTTCTCGAGGCCGATGGCGCGGAGGATCTGGTTGATCGGTCCGTAGTCGGGGCTGAACAGCAGGTTCCACACCACCGCGATCGCGACGATCGAGGTGATGTAGGGGAAGAATGCGGCGGTGCGGAAGAAGGCCACGCCGCGCAGCTTGTTGTTCAGCAGCAGTGCCAGACCGAGCGAGGCGACGATCGTCAGCGGGATGTGCAGCGCGGCGTAGTAGATCGTGTTCCAGAACGAGACCTGGAAGCTCCCGTCGCCCAGGAGGCGCTGGAAGTTGGCGAGTCCGATGAAATCGGCCTTGCCGAACACGTTCCAGTTCGTGAGCGACATGTAGAACAGCGTCACGACGGGGACGAGGGTGAGGATCGCGAAGCCGAGGAAGTTCGGCAGGATGAAGCTCCAGCCCAGCAGCGTGTTGCGCAGTGCCAGCTTCGATCGGCGGCGCTTCACGGGATCGGCGGCGCGAACCTCGGGGGCGGCGGTGGTCATGGGGTCTCCCAGGGGACGGAAAGTCAGGGGACGGAAAGTCGGCGGACGGGTGTCCGGGGTGCGGCCGGCGCGGGCGCGCCGCGCCGGCCGCAGGTGTCGGCGTCAGCCGATCGGAGGTCAGCCGACCTCGCTGGCCACGCGGGCCTCGGCGTCGCTGATCGCCTTGTCGACCGGGGTCGAGCCCGACAGGACCGCGGTGTGCAGGTCGTTGAGGATGCCCTGGATGGTCGCCGTCTTGTTCGACGTCGGGTTCTCCGGGTGCACCTCGGCGGTCGACCAGGCGAACTTCGACAGATCGTCCGAGGGCGAGCCCTCGACGGCGAAGTAGGCCTCGGTGGTCTCGTCGTCGGCGTAGGCCGGCGTGATGCCGATCGCGGCGAGCGCGGCGGCACCCTCGGCGCTGGCGGCGAAGGCGAGGAAGTCCTTGGCCGCCTGCACCTTGGCCTCGTCGATGTTCGCGTTGATCGACAGACCGGTCGGGTCGCCGAAGGTCACCGGGGTGTTGTCGGTGCCGGTGGTCGAGCTGTCGAGTTGCGGGATCGGCGCGATGCCCCACTCGAAGTCGTCGGCCTCGCCGGATGCCTGCTGCGAGATGAGCGTGGCGACGTACCAGGTGCCCATCGGCATCATCGCCGCCTTCTGCTTTCCGAACTCGCCCTGGTAGGTGAGCTGGTTGGCGCTGGAGGTGTTGAAGTCGATCTGGGCGCCGTCGTCCTGCAGCGCGAGCACGCGGTTGTAGAAGTCGGCGAGGTAGCCGTAGTCGCCCTCGAGGATGTCGGCATCCTCCTGCGCGTTGGCGAAGCCCTGCACGGTCGACTGCCAGCGGTGCTGGTAGGCGCCCTTCACCGAACCGCCGGCGGCGATCTCGGTGGCGGCCTTGTCGTAGTCCTCCCAGGTCCACGAGCCGTCGGGGTAGTCCACGCCCGCGGCGTCGAAGAGCGCCTTGTTGTAGAAGAGCACCCAGCGGTCCTGGCGGTAGGGCACACCGTAGGCGGTGCCGTCGACCTCGTACGAGGAGGCCCCGCCGATGCCGTCGGGCAGCGTCACGTCGGAGACGTCGAGCAGCTGGCCGCCCTCCTGGAAGGTCGTGACGAACTTGACCTCCTTCTGCGTGATGATGTCGGGGCCGACGCCGGCGGCGAGGTCGGCGGTCAGCAGGGTGTTGTACTCGGCGGCGTCGTACTCCTTGAGCTCGACGGTGACGTCGGGGTTCTTCTCGTGGAACGCGTCGGCGAGCACCTGGAACTCGGGGGTCGTCGACAGGCTCCAGCCCGAGAGGCTGAGGGTGACGGGGCCCGACGAGGCGGCGGGCTCGGAGGTGCCGCCGCCGCTGCACGCGGCGAGCGCGAGAGAGGCGACGACGGCCAGGCCGCCGGCTGCTGCGATCTTGCGGTTCATGTGACTGGGTGCTCCTTTGCGATTGCTGTCGGTCCCTGCAGTGGGCCCTCGGCTACCGGTCCGCCCCCATGGCGGGCCGGGGGTCTGTGCGGCGCGTGACGGTGCGGATGCCGTCGGGCCAGGTGATGGTGACGTCGGCGCCCTCGAGCGCGACGACGGGTGCGGCGGTCGGGGTGGTGCCGGTGAGCGCGATCGCGGTGACGACGGCGCGGCCCACGACGACCGGATACTCGGCGACCGGCACGAGCGAGGCCGCACCGAGCGGGCTGGCCTGGGTGCGCGAGACCAGCGAGAGCGTGGCGCCGGGGGTGAGCGCGTGCACCGTCGCGGTGATCTCGCCGGTGCGCGCCGTCGCGGCATCCGCCGTCTGCTCCCCGTCGACCTCGGCCGCGCTGAGCGCCCAGCCGCCGATGCGCAGGGAGGTCGGCGCCGCGCCTGCGGCGAGGGCGTCCACCTCGGCGATGCGCACCTCCCACGCGCCGCGCACGAGCGACCACACGGTGAGATCGCCCGCGGGGGTGACCTCGCCGGTGATGCCCGAGCCGTGACGCACCTGCACCGCGGCGGGGTCGATCCAGTGGGCACGGGCGGTGGAGGCGGCGATGCCCACCTCGCCGTCGATGCGCACGTCGATCAGCTCCATGGCGGCGCGGTGGGAGGCGCGCCCGGCCGCGTCGACGAGGGCGACCGACTGCTCGAGCGGCTCGACCCACGCGTCGCCGTTGAGGAGGGGCGCGGCGGCGGTGGCGTAGCCGATGCGCGCATAGAGCGGGGAGTCGCCCACGAGCGAGCCGGCGACGGCGTGGTCGGTGCCGTGATTGACGACGCGGACGATGCCGTCGGCGACGGTGCCCGAGACGACCCAGCCCGCGGGCGCCACGATGCGCAGATCGTCGTGGCGCTGCACCGGCAGCGGCTCGGCTGGGGCCGACCACACCGGGTGGTCGGCGGGCAGGGCGATGCCGAGCATCCCCTTGACCGCCCAGTAGGGCGAGCCCGGGCCCGAGTAGTTCTGTGCGAGGCGGCGCCATGGGCCGAACCAGCCGAGGGTGAGCAGGTCGTCGTCGTCGGGGGCTCCGCGCTCGGCGAAGTGGGAGACGATCGCCGATGCCGCCGCGCGCAGGCTTCCGAGCGGCACCGAGGGCACCTCGGCGAACACGCCGAGCCAGAACGGCGCGGCCGCGGCGAAGCGGTAGACGAGGCTGCGCCCCTGGATGAGCGGCGATCCGTCGCCGCCGACCAGGGCGAGCGCGTCGTCGAGGAAGCGGTCGAGGGCGGCCACATCGCGCGGGGTGCGGCCGCCCGCCAGGTCTGCGGCCCCCTGCATCCGCGACCAGAGCACCGGGTAGACGTGCAGGGCCCAGCCGACGTAGTGGTCGTACGAGCGCTCGTCGCCGTCGGAGAGCCAGCCGTCGCCGCGCACGAACGAGTCGTGACGGGCGAGGTCGGCGGCGATGTCGGCGGCCGACCAGGGCCCGCCCACCGAGCGCAGGAAGGTCTGCACCACGAGGCGGAACCAGACCCAGTTGGTCTGCGGGTAGGTGTCGTCGCCGACGACGGGGGCGAAGTAGTCGATGACCCGCTGCCGGGTGAGCTCGTCGAGTGCGTCCCAGATCCAGGGGCGCGTCATGTCGAGGATGAGGGCGATCGAGGCGGCCTCGACCTTGGCCTGCGCGTGCTCGTCGAGCCGCACCCAGCGGTTGGGGTTCGTCGGGTCGACGCCGGCGGCGATGCCGCGGGAGTAGTCGGCGATCAGCTGGTCGACCCCCTCGCCGCGGGCCCCCGTGATGCGGAAGCCGGCGAGCAGGAACGTGCGCGCGAAGCCCTCGAGGCCGTCGACGGCGGTGCCGTAGCCGCCGGCGTCGCCGGGCGGGGTGATGCGGGCGAAGTCGTCGGACGCCCAGCGACGCGCACCCGCCAGCAGGCGGTCGGCGTGGGCGAGCCACTGGTCGCGCGTCCAGTCATGGGCGAGCGTGCGACTCGGCGCCGATGCGGGCTGCGGGTGGACCACGACTTCTCCTTTGAAGGTCTGTCAGCTCGAGCACGCGCTCGAACACTTCAGGAGATTAGCAATCTGTTTCGCACATCACAAGTGGTTGTTTGAGTTTATCTGATCGTTTATGATCGGTTAGGAGACGAGGTCTCCGCTCGGAGCATGTCTCGACGACGAGAAAGGATGCCATGGACGGCACCCCCGCGTTCCGCGGTCCGCTCGCGGCGGCGCTGCCCGCCGGGTGGCTCGAGCTGCTGTCCGCCCCCTCGGATGCGCTGCCCCTCACTCCGGCATCCGATCGCTCGGTGTGGGCGGCGGCCGACCCGGCCACCGTGGCCGCGCTGACGCTGGTGGCGGACGGCGAGCGCGGCACACCGTGGCCGCAGCCGCTGGCCAGTCAGGCCGCCCGCGTGCACCGCGACGGCGACCGCGAGGTCTGGGAGCGTCCCGCCTTCGAGCGTCAGCGCCGCCTCACCCGGGCCGCGGCGATGGCCGCGATCACCGCGGCGCCGGAATGGCTCGACGAGGTCGCCGACGGCATCGTGCTGCTGTGCGAGCAGTCGTCGTGGTGCTGGCCCGCCCATGACGACACCGCCGAACGCCACGGCGCGGTGCTGGCCACCACCACCGACCCCTTCGTCGACCTCGGCGCCGGCGAAGCGGTCGCCCAGCTCGCCTGGATCGACCAGCTGCTGGGCGACGCACTCGACGAGCGCTACCCGGGGCTGCGCGCCCGCATCCGCGTCGAGGCGCGCACGCGCGTGTTCGCCCCGTTCCTCGCACGCCGCGACTGGCACTGGATCGGCCGGGACGAAACCCCCCACAACTGGAACCCCTGGATCCACGGCAACGTGCTGGTCGCCGCACTGCGCCTGCTCGACGCCCCCGACGAGCGGGCCGAGCGTGAGCAGGTCGTGGCCCTGGCCGTCGAAGGACTCGACCGCTACGTGGCCGCTCTTCCCGACGACGGCGCCATCGACGAGGGCTACGAGTACTGGTGGAACGGGGCATGCCGCGCCCTGGAGGCCCTCGACGTGCTCGGTCACGCCACCGGCGACCGCGTGCAGCCGGCCGCGGCCGTGCCGGCCCTGCGGGCGACCGTCGCCTTCCCCCACCGCATGGCCCTCGGCGACGGGTGGTACCTCAACCTCGCCGACGGGCAGGCCCGGCCCGTCGAGCCGAAGATCTGGCACGCGCTCCACCGGGCGGCCGTGCGCGCCGGCGACGAGCAGGCGCGCGATCACGCCGCCGCGCAGCGCCGCCCCGGGCAGCCCGTGGCCAGCGAGCACTCCGGAGCCGGGCGACTGCTGCGCGCGATGAGCGACCCGCAGTGGCTCGCCGCCGAGCCGGCGGGCGAGCCGTTGCCCGACACCGTGTGGCTGCCGTCGGTGCAGGTGCTGCTGGCGCGCGAGCGCGCGGGCACCGCCGCCGGCCTCACCCTCGCGATCAAGGGCGGCCACAACGGCGAGAACCACAACCACAACGACGTCGGCTCGTTTGTGGTCGCCAGCGACGGGGTGCCGGTGCTCGTCGACGCCGGCCGCCCCACCTACACGAAGCAGACCTTCGGGCCGCACCGCTACGACATCTGGACCATGCAGAGCGACTGGCACAACGTGCCGCGGGTCGCCGGCACCGCGCAGAACCCGGGGCACCGGTTCGGGGCGCGCGCTGTGACCGCCCGCCCCGACGAGGCGGCCCTGTCGCTCGACATCGCCGGCGCCTACGGCCTGGCCGAGGGCACCCGCCTCGTGCGCACGGCCCGCCTCGACCGCGCCGCCCGTCGCGTGTCGATCACCGACGTGTGGCCGGAGGGCGAGGCGGCGCCGGTCACCGAGCACCTCATCGTCGCCGGCGACGTGGAGCTCCTGCAGGGCGGCGCGCGCATCCGCCCGCTCGCCGGCGCCACCCCGGTGCGCCTGCACTGGACGCCCGGCCTCGCCGCCCGCACCGAGGTGCGCGCGCTCGAGGACCCGATGCTCACCGCGGTATGGGGAACCCACCTCACCCGCATCCGGATCGATGTCACTGCAGGCGGTCGGTTCGACCTGACGGTAGAAAGAGACGAAGTGATCGCCGAGGACGACGAATGACCGACCAGAACTCCCCCGCCCTGCTGGGCGCGGAGCGCCGTGCCCACGTGCTGACGGCGCTCGCCCGCGACGGCGTGGTGCGCATCGCGCAGCTCATCGACGAGCTCGACGTCACCCCCGTGACGCTGCGGCGCGACCTGGCGCAGATGGAGCGCGAGGGTCTGCTCGTGCGCGTGCACGGCGGCGCCGTGCCCCCCGAAGGCGGCGTCGCGCCGACCGCAACCGCGGTGCCGGCGGCCGACGGCGCCATCGCGGTGCTCGTGCCGTCGCTGAACTACTACTGGCCCGGTGTCATCCGGGGCATGGAGGCCGAGGCCCGCGACCGCGGGTTCAAGGTGCTGCTGCGCGGTGCCTCCTACGAGCTCCAGGACGAACGCCCGGTGCTGGAGCGCCTCGTGGCCAGCGAACAGCTCAGCGGCCTGATCGTCGCGCCCAACACCGACACCGCCCACGCGCAGGACGTCATCCAGTGGCTCGCCGACTCGGGGCTGCCCTACGTGCTCGTCGAACGCGACGCCGTCGCGATGCCCTCGGCCGAGCCGGTCGAATCGGTCACCACCGACCACGCGCTGGGGGCCGTGCTGGCCGCCCGCCACCTCGCCGAACTCGGTCACCGCCGCGTCGGGCTCGTCCTCTCGCGCAACTCCCCCACCTCCCGCAAGATCGCCGCGGGCTGGCACGCCGCCTGCACCGACCTCGGGCTCAGCCCGGTGCGCCACCTCGAGCGCATCCTGCCCGACCGGTCGAGCGCCGACTTCTCGGCATCCGTCGACGCGGCGCTGGACTCGGTGCTCGAGGCGGGCATCACGGGCCTGCTGGTGCACTCCGACCCCGAGGCGATGGCCGTCGTCGACCTCGCGATGAACCGGGGCATCTCAGTGCCGCGCGACCTGTCGATCGTCGCCTACGACGACGAGGTCGCCCAGCTGTTCACGCCCGCCCTCACCGCGGTGAGCCCGCCGCGGGCCACCGTGGGACACGCCGCGATCGAACTGCTGGCCGGCCGCATCGCGCACCCCGACCGGGCGCTGCGTCGCGTGCTGCTGAGCCCGCGGCTCATCGTGCGCGAGAGCACCGCGGCCCCGCGGGCGACATGACCGTCGACCCGTTCCAGCACTCACCGTGGGACTTCTGGTCGCGCGCCGACGACGCCGCCCGCGAGCGCCAGCGTGAGGCGCAGCGGCAGCTGCTGGCCGCCCACCCCGACTGGCGTTTCGGCGACGACTGCTTCGTCTCCGACCTCGCCTCGGTCGATGCCGACGCGCTCTCCCTCGGCGCGCGCACCTACCTCGCCGCCGGCGCCTACCTCACCGGCACGGTCGCCCTCGGCCGCGATGTGAGCGTCAACGCCTACACCGTGGTGCGCGGCGACGTGACCATCGGCGACGCCGTGCGCATCGGGGCGCACACGTCCATCCTCGGCTTCAACCACACCATGAGCGACCCCGACATCGAGGTGCGCCGGCAGCCGCTCACCTCGAAGGGCATCCGCATCGGCGACGACGTGTGGATCGGCTCGCACGTGGTCGTGCTCGACGGCATCACCGTCGGCGCGAAGGCGGTGCTGGCCGCGGGCGCCGTCGTCACGAAAGACGTTCCGGCCGGCGCGGTCGTCGGCGGCACCCCCGCACGCGTGCTGAAGTGGCGCGTGCCCCCGGCATCCGGTCTGCCGGGTGGGTCGGTCGGCTCTACGGGGGCCGGGGCGGGGGCGGGCGGCGATCTGGTCGCCCGGCTGCGCGCGTTCGGCGACGCCGCGCGCGCCGATGCCGACCGGCTGCTCGCGCGGGCGTGGAACCCGGATGCCGGCCTGTTCGCCGACCGACCGGGCACCGCCCCGACCGTGCGCGCCCAGTGCGACGCGATCGAGCTGTCCGACCTGCTGCGCGGTGCCGCACCCGCTCAGCTGCCCGATCCGGTGGGCCTGCTGCGCGGCTGGCAAGACCCGGTCACCGGCCGCGTCGGCCGTCTCGACGCCGCCGGCGCCGTCGCCGCGCTCCCGGCCGATGACGGCGACGCCGCCTATCACGTGCTCTGCGTGGGCTACGCGCTCGATCTGCTGGGCTCCGCGTTCCGCGCGCCGCTGACCCTCATCACCGATGCCGACCCCGGTGGCCTCGTCGCCTTCCTCGACGCCCTGCCGTGGGACGGCGGCGCGTGGAACGCCGGGCACTGGGTGGATGCCGTCGGCACCGCGCTCCTGTGGACCCGTCGCCGCGGCGACGCCGTGCCGGCCGGGGTGCCCGAGGCGCTCGTCGGGTGGCTGGCCACCCGCGTCGACCCGCGCACGGGGCTGTGGGGCTCGGCCGCGCCGGGAGAGGGCGACCTCGAACCGGTCAACGGGTTCTATCGCGCCAGCCGCGGCACGCTCGCCCAGTTCGGCCTTCCGGTGCCGCATCCGGAGCGCGTGATCGACACGGTGCTCGCGCACGCCCGCGACCCGCGGTGGTTCACCGACGACCGGCTCGACGCGTGCAACGTGCTCGACATCGCGCATCCGCTCTGGCTCACCCGCGCCTCCGGCCACCGCGCCGACGAGGTGCGCACCCTGGCGACCGCCCACCTCGACGGAGCGCTCCGCCGCTGGGTCGACGGCGCCGGCTTCGCCTTCCGCGTCGGCGGCGATCCCGGGCTGCAGGGCACCGAGATGTGGCTGGCGATCATCTGGTACCTCGCCGACCTGCTCGGCCACGCCCCCGCCCTCGGCTACCGCCCCCGCGGCGTCCACCGCCCCTCCCCCGCCGACACCCTCCCCTGAGGTGGGGCTGGGGTCTGGGGGTGAGGGGGCTGGGGTCCGGGGTCGGGGGCCCCGGTGCCGTATGCCCCGGGCTGCTCCGCCCCCCTGCGCCGACTGCACGGCTTACCGCCGAACGCACGGCCGCGAGCCCGCGCGTATGCCGTTCGCTCGGCGCTACCTCGTGCACTCGGCGCCCGGTGGCTGGCGGTCGGGGCCGGAGGGTGATGGCATCCGACGGCGCGGCCGCGGCCGGCCGCCAGCTCAGAGTACGTGGAGCGGCACGCGCACCCCGAGCCCCACCCCTCGCCGACTGCACGGCTTACCACCCAGCGCACGACCTTTGATCGGTGCGGATGCCGTTCACTCGGCGCTACCTCGTGCAGTCGGCGCGGGGGGGGGCGGGGGCGGGGCCGAGCAGGGTTGCGGGCGCGACGGCATGCGGGGCGCGGCACAGACCGGGCCGACAGCTCACCGCATCCGAAACGGCACGAACACGCCGAGCCCCACGCCGAGCCCTTCGCCGAGCCCTTCGCCGAGCCCTTCGCCGAGTGCACGGCTTACTGCCCGATGCACGACCTGAAGCGCGTGCGGATGCCGTTCACTCGGCTCTACCTCGTGCACTCGGCGCACAACGGGCACCGAGACCCAGCACCAGCACCAGCACCAGCACCCTCACCCCAGGGCGGCGCGCCAGTCGTCGAGGAGGCGGGCGATGGTGCGGGTCTGCGACCACGGGATCTCGGGGGCTTCGGTGCGGCCGTCGCGGAGCGCGCGGATCGTGGCGTCGGCTTCGGCGGCCATCGGGCTGACGGTGCCGGTGCGGACGGCCTCGGTCGAGCCGTCGGGGCGGCGGATCAGGGCCTCGTCGGCCGAGTCGGTGCGGCTGCCCCACACGTTCGGGATCTCGAGGTCGCCGGCGGTGCCGCGGATCACGACGCGGCGGGGCGTGTCGGCGGTGATCGCGCAGCGCACGCGCGCGCGGATGCCGTCGAGGTCGAGCACCGCGTCGGCCTGTTCGTCGACCTGGTCGACGACACCGTCGGCGGAGACGAGCCGGGCTTCGCCGGAGCGTCCGGCCCAGGCGGCGATGCCGACGGCGAGGGAGATCGGGTAGCAGCCGACGTCGAGGATCGCCCCACCGGCGGTCTCGGGGTCGAACAGGCGCCCGGTGCGCTCTCCGGCGCGGAAGCCGAGGCTCGCTTCGATCTCGGTCACCTCGCCGATCGCGCCCTCCGCCAGCAGCGCGCGCAGGCGGTCGGGGAACGGCCCGAACCGGTACTTGAACGCCTCGACGACGGGGAGGCCGACGCGGGCGGCGTGCTGCAGCACGGCATCCGTGTCGGCGGGGCTCGTGGTCAGCGGCTTCTCGCAGAGCACCGCCTTGCCGGCATCGAGCGCGGCGTGGGCGAGCTCGGCGTGGGTGGTGTGCACGGTGCCGATGTAGACGGCGTCGACGTCGTCGCGGGCGAGGATCTCGTCGTACGTGCCCGCGACGGGCGCGCCGTGCTCGTCGGCGAACGCGCGGGCACGGCCGGCATCGCGGCTGCCGACCGCGTGCAGCGCGCCGAGGCGGGCGAAGGGCAGCGCGGTGACGAAATCACCCGAGATGCCGCCGGGACCGAGAACCGCCCAGCGGGCTCCATCACTCATCACTCCACCGTATCGGGCTCGAACCGCACCAGCAGCCAGACCGCGACGACCACCTCGACGGCTGCGAACACGCCCCACGCGAGCGTCGCCTCGGGCCGCTCGAGGGTGCCGCCCGGCAGGAGCGGGTTGTCGCCGGCACCGGCCACGGCCAGCGGCGTGGTGAGGGGCACCGCGACGAGCAGGGGCAGGATGCCGCTGGCGAAGGCCCGGTCGATGACGGTCCACCCGGCGGTGCGCCACAGCAGCACGATGCCCGTCGCCCAGAGGGCGAGCGCCCCCAGCGCACCGAGAGCCCAGAGGGCTCCCGCCGGCTCGAAGCGGGCCATGAGCAGCAGCGGGAAGCCGAGCGCCCCGACCACGACGAGCAGCACCACTGCGAGCGCCTGCGGCCGCCGCATCCGCAGCGCCGCGTCTCGGCCCGGCGCGCGGAAGGCGACGGCGGCGACGACCGCGTGGGCGAGCAGCGCCGGGATCACCCCCTGGATGAGCAGCTGCGCCGCCGGCGGCGCCGCGATGCCGATGAACGGCTGATCGCACGCGTACGCCGTCGAGCTCGCCGTCGCGACGACCGAGCAGATGAACCCGCCGGGCGTGATGAGCACGGTGGCCA
This sequence comes from Microbacterium festucae, assembly GCF_025421715.1. GTDB lineage: Bacteria > Actinomycetota > Actinomycetes > Actinomycetales > Microbacteriaceae > Microbacterium > Microbacterium festucae. The sequence goes on along the minus strand of NZ_JAOEFC010000004.1, from coordinate 169,196 downwards.
GCAGGGTCAGCGCGACCGCAACGCTCAGCAGCGTGCCGACGACGGATGCCGTGCGCGACCACCCCCGCGAGCGCCACTGCACGACGGCTCCGACAGTCAGGGCGATGGCCGCGGCGAGGATGCCGGTAAAGAAGGAGCGCGGCGCGGCGTTGAGCGCCCACGGCCCGAACGCGGCGACGGCCACGGTGGGAGCGGCGATCACGGTCACCAGCGCGGGTCGCCCGTCGATCCAGCCGCGCGCGCCGCCGCGCGTCGCACCCCCCGCGCCGACCCCCACGCCGACCCGCGCCCCCACCCCCGAGCGCGCGCCCGACAGCCCGCGCACGAGCAGCCAGATCCCGGCGATCACCGGCAGGATCAGGCTCACGACGATGAGCGCGTGCCCGGCGCCGACCACCCCGAGGGCGGGGGCGACGGCCACGCTCAGCAGGGTCGCCGGCCACACCGCCGTGCCGATGATCTTGTCGGCCCGGGTCCACCGGGTGGTGCTCCACAGCAGGATCATCGCGGCCGCCCAGCCGACGAGGGTGAAGACGAACGTGCCGATGGTCAGCAGCAGCACGGCCACGCCCACCGCGGCCGCGGAGTCGACGAACCGGCCGTGCGGCGGGGCGGCCGGCGCCGGTCGCGGCTCGACGGCCGCGGCGATCAGCGCGGGATCGCCGAGATCGGCGATGACCTCGTCGACCGCGCTGCCGTCGGCGACGGCCTCGCGCACGTGGTCGGCGACCCCCTGCAGCACGGCGTCGGCGGCGTCGGGGTCGACGGCGGCGACCTCGCGGTGCAGCTCGAGGAGGTAGGCGCGCACCCGCGGGTCGCGCAGCACCTGGTCGACGTCGGTCATGTCTGGGCCTCTTCCCCGTCTCGTGGCGCGCCGGCGAGGGCCTGGTCGACGGATGCCGAGACCTCGCGCCACGTGTGCTCGAACCCTGCCACCGCGTCGCGGCCGGCATCGGTGAGCCGGTAGTAGCGCCGCGGCGGACCGCTGGCCGACTCGACCCAGTGCGTCTGCACCCACCCCGACTCGCGCAGCCGCGACAGCAGCGGATACAGCGACCCCTCGCTGGCGAGCAGCCCCAGGGCGGTCAGCTGCCGGGCGAGGTCACGACCGTAGACGTCGCCGCCGCGCATCACCGCGAGCGCGCACCACTCGAGCACCCCCTTGCGGAGGTTGGTCTGCACGCGATCCGCCGGATACATGCATCACAAGGTACCCGGCGATCCCTTCTAGCTCAATGCCCGGGAACCACGGGCGTCGGTCACACCCGCAGCGCCTGCTCCACATCGTCGAGCAGGTCGGCGGCGTCTTCGACGCCCACCGACAGGCGCACGATCTCGACGGGCACGGCCGCTTCGGTGCCGCGCACCGAGGCGTGGGTCATGGCGTCGGGATAGTTCACGAGCGACTCCACGCCCCCCAGCGACTCGGCCAGCTGGAACACCCGCGTGGCTTCGGCGAAGCGGCGCGCCGCCGCGCCCGACTCGAGCGCGACGGTCACGATGCCGCCGAAGCCCGACATCTGCCGCGCGGCCAGCTCGTGCCCCGCGTGCGAGGCGAGCCCCGGGTAGTAGACGCGGGCGACGCGTTCATGCCCTTCGAGGAATGCGGCGACGGCGGCGGCGTTCTCGCTGTGCCGCTGCATCCGCACCGCCAGGGTCTTGATGCCGCGCGTGGTGAGCCACGCGTCGAGCGGGCCCGACACCGCCCCCACGGCGAACTGCAGGAAGCCGACCTTCTCGGCGAGGGCGTCGTCGCGCAGCACCAGCGCACCGCCGACCACGTCGGAGTGGCCGCCGAGGTACTTCGTGGTCGAGTGCACGACGACGTCGGCGCCCAGGGCGAGGGGCTGCTGCAGCGCGGGGGTGGCGAAGGTGTTGTCGACGACGACCAGGGCGCCGGCGGCGTGGCCGAGCTCGGCGAGACCGGCGATGTCGGTGATGCGCAGCAGCGGGTTCGACGGGGTCTCGACCCACAGGATGCGGGGCGGCCGGGCCGCGATCGCCGCACGCACGGCATCCGGGTCGCTCATGTCGACGACCCGCAGCTTCACGCCCCACGGGCCGAGCACGCGCGAGAGCAGCCGGTGGGTGCCCCCGTAGACGTCGTTGCCCAGCAGCACCTCGTCGCCCGGCTGCAGCACGGCGCGCAGCAGGGTGTCTTCGGCGGCGAGGCCCGACGCGAACGAGAACGCGTGGGCGCCGCCTTCGATCGCGGCCAGCTGGGTCTGCAGCGCGGTGCGGGTGGGGTTGCCGCTGCGGCCGTACTCGTAGCCGCCGCGGAGGCCACCGATGCCGTCTTGGGCATATGTCGTGGAGAAGTGGACCGGGGGGATCACGGCGCCGGTGGCGGCGTCGGCATCCTGACCGGCGTGTACGGCGAGGCTCGCGAAGCGGTGGGCGGGAACGGTCATGTCAGGCTCCGGTCGAGGTGGTGTCGAGGGCGACGCCGCGGGCATGGAGCCACTCGTCGTCGTACAGCTTGGAGAGGTAGCCGCGGCCGTGGTCGGGCAGCACCACCACGACGACGGCGTCGTCGGGGAGGTCGCGGGCGGTGCGCAGCGCCGCGACGACCGCCATGCCGCTGGAGCCGCCGACGAACAGCCCCTCCTCGCGGGCGAGCCGGCGGGTCATCGTGAAGCTCTCGGCGTCGCCGACGCGCTCGTAGCGGTCGACGACGGCGGGGTCGAAGGTCGCGGGGTAGAAGTCCTCGCCGACGCCCTCCACCAGGTAGCCGTGCAGCGGGCCGCCCGAGTAGATGGAGCCCTCGGGGTCGGCGCCCACGACGACGACCTCACCGGCCGAGGCCTCTTTGAGGAAGCGCCCGGTGCCGCTGATGGTGCCGCCGGTGCCGATGCCGGCGACCAGGTGGGTGACCCGGCCGTCGGTGTCGCGCCAGATCTCGGGGCCGGTCGTCTCGTAGTGCCCGCGCGGGCCGTTGAGGTTCGCGAACTGGTTGGGCTTGAACGCCCCGGGGATCTCGCGGGCCAGGCGGTCCGAGACGCTGTAGTACGAGTCGGGGTGCTCGGGCGGCACGCTGGTGGGGGTGACGACGACCTCGGCACCGTAGGCGCGCAGCACGGCCATCTTCTCGCCGGCGAACTTGTCGGGCACGACGAAGACCATCCGGTAGCCGCGCTGCAGGGCCAGCAGCGCCAGGCCCACGCCGGTGTTGCCGCTGGTGGGCTCGACGATCGTGCCGCCGGGTTTCAGCAGCCCGTCACGCTCGGCGGCCTCGATGATGTTGCGGGCGATGCGGTCTTTGGCCGAGCCGCCCGGATTGAAGTACTCGACCTTGGCGAGCACCGTGGCCCGGATGCCGTCGGTGACGGCGCCGAGGCGGACGAGCGGGGTGTTGCCGACGAGGTCGGCGATGTGAGACGCGTAGCGCATGAAGGGTCCTGTGGGTGTGGCCGTGCACGCAGAGGCACGGCGGTCTGTCGGGGTCGTCGAAGGAGTGCGGGAGCACTCAGCGACAACAGCGACAGGTCAGGAACACACGGTTACGGTAACACAGCCCGGCCGGCGACGGCCGGGACCTCACGAGGTGATCTCGACGGGCGCCGGCGACGACGCGGGTGCGGCGGCCACGGCATCCGCCGGCACGGCCACCGCGCCCAGAGCCTGGGCGATGTCGGCGACGATGTCGGCGGGGTCTTCGAGACCGATCGAGAGGCGGATGGTCGTGGGCGAGATCCCTGCCTCGGCGAACTGCTGCGGGGTGAGGTGGCTGTGGGTCATCGACGCCGGGTGGGCCACCAGCGAGCGGGCGTCGCCGATGTTGGCGACGAGCTTCACCAGGCGCAGTCCGTCGACGAACCGGTGCACGCGGTCGCGGTCGGCGTCGGCGTCGCCGGTGGCGACGAGGTCGAACGAGAACACCGCCGGCGCACCGCGCGTCAGGTAGGTGCGCGCGGCGGCGGCACCGGGGTTGCCGGCGACGCCCGGGTGGTGAACGGCCGCGACGCCCGGATGGTCGGCGAGGTACTGCGCCACCTCGAGCGCCGAGGAGGTGTGCCGGGCGATGCGCAGGTCGAGCGTCTCGAGCCCCTGCAGCAGCTGGAAGGCGTTGAAGGGCGACAGCGACGGGCCGAGGTCGTGCACGTACTTGGTCTTGATGAGCACGGCCAGCGCCTGCCCCGAGGCCCCGAAGCTGTCCCACAGCACGACGTCCTTGATGCGCGCGTAGGGCTCGGTCAGCTGCGGCCAGCGCGCCGGCTCGGCGCCGAAGTCGAACGAACCGATGTCGACGATCACGCCGCCCATCGAGGTGCCGTGGCCCCCGAGGTACTTGGTGGCCGAGTGCACCACGATGTCGGCGCCGAAGGCGCCGGGCCGCTGCAGGTAGGGCGTGGCGACGGTGCTGTCGATGACGAGCGGCACCCCGGCGTCGTGGGCGACGTCGGCGACCGCGCGCACGTCCAGCACCAGCGCGGTGGGGTTGGTGACCGATTCGGCGAACAGGGCGCGGGTGGTCGGCCGCACGGCATCCCGCCACGCGTCGAGGTCGTCCTGGTCGACGAAGGTGACCTCGATGCCCCAGTCGGCGAAGGTTTCCTGGAACAGGTCGACGGTGCCGCCGTAGAGCTGCCGCGCCGCCACGATGTGCTCGCCGCTCTTGGCCAGCGCCAGCAGCGCCACCGCCACGGCGGCCTGCCCGGATGCCACGGCCACCGCCGCGCGGCCGCCTTCCAGCGCCGCGACGCGCTCTTCGAAGATCAGCTGCGTCGGGTTCGCGGCGCGGCTGTAGAGGTTGCCGACCTTGCGCAGCGCGAAGATGTCGGCGGCGTCCTGCAGCGACGCGAACTCGTACGCGGTCGTCTGGTAGATCGGGGGCGCGACCGCGTTCTGCGGGGTGCCGGGGATGTAGCCGCGCTGCACCTGGATCGAGGCGAAGCCGTCGGCGCGGCCGCGCGCCGGGTCGTGGGCGCCGTCGTGGGGGCGGTCGGCTGCGGGTTCGCCGGAGAAGGTCATGAAGACATTCCATCGGGCCGGGCGCCCGCGTGCCGCGTTGTTGCGGGATGTTGCGGCGCGGGGCCGGGTGGCGGGGCGTGCAGGCGGCGGTCGACCGCGGCGGCCGGGCCCCGGGTCAGACCGCGCCGATCACCTCGGCGGCGCCCGCGCCCACCGCCACCGGGCGGCCGGGGCTGCGCGCCCACTGGCTCCACGAGCCGACGAAGATCCGCGTGCCGATGCCGGCGGTGGCGAAGGCGAGCGCCGAGTGGGCCGACGGGATGCCGGAGCTGCAGTACAGCACGACGGGGGTGCCGGGCGTGATGCCGAAGCCCTCGAGGTTCGCCCGGATGTCGGCGGGCTCGCGCAGCCGCCCGTCGGCGCCGATGTGGCTGACGGTCGGGATGTTCACCGCCCCGGGGATGTGGCCCGAGACCGGGTCGAGTCCGGGCGCGTGACCGCGGTAGTGCTGCGGCGCGCGCACATCGACCAGCACGCCGGTGCGCGGCGCGACGGCGGCCTCGTCGATGGCGGCCGCCTCGTCGACGACGGCATCCGGAAGGGTGATGCGGCCGGTGCGGGGGGCGCGGTCGCTGTGCTCGAGGCGCAGCCCCGCGCGCACCCAGTCGCGGAAGCCGCCGTCGAGCACGCGCACGTCCACGCCGTGTCGGCGCAGCAGCCACCACGCGCGCGCGGCCGGCACCCCGTCGTTGTCGTCGTACACGACGACGCTGTCGCCGTCTTCGAGTCCCCAGCGCCGCGCGGCGAGGGTGAGGTCGTCGCGATCGGGCAGCGGATGCCGTCCCTCCTCGGGCCGGCCGGGCCGGGCCAGCTCGCGCTCGAGGTCGACGTAGACGGCGCCGGGAAGGTGCCCGGCGAGGTACTCGGGGCGCCCCTCGGGCCGGTCCAGTCGCCACCGCACATCCAGCAGGCGCACGCGGGCACCGGCCGTCAGCTCGGCCACGAGCGCATCGACAGGCACGACGTGAGACATGTCGCCATGCTGAACCGCGACGGCGGACAGCGCGCGGGGGGACGCAACACGGTGTCACGGTCGTGTCACATTCCTTCACGAACGGTCACGCAGTCACACACGCCGCGCCACGGGGTGCGATCGCGGCATACCGTCGATGCATGTCCACGAATCCCGTCTCCGCAGCCCACCCCGCCGGCGCGCACCGCTTCGCGTCGTCGCTGTCGGCGGAGGAGTTCAAGTCGCTGTTCCGCGGACACCCCGGCGGCGTCGCCGTCATCACCGCCGACGCGGGCGAGGGCCCCGTGGCCCTCACCGCCACCTCGGTCTCGAGTGTCAGCGCCGAGCCGCCGCTGCTCATCTTCTCCATCTCGGCGCTGTCGTCGGCGGCCCCGGTGCTCGAGCGCGCCGAGACGGTCGTCGTGCACCTGCTCGACGCGAACGACATCGACATCGCCAAGCTCGGCGCCACCAGCGGCATCGACCGCTTCGCCGAGACCCACCGCTGGTCGCGCCTGGTCACCGGCGAGCCGGTCTACAACGACGTGCGCGCCTGGGCGCGCTGCGCCGTGATCGGCCGCATGGATGCCGGCACATCGACGGTCATCGCCGCCCACGCGCTGCAGTCCAGCGTCGCGCGCGACGTCGAACCGGGCGCCGCCGGCGACGCGCTGGTCTACCACAACCGCACCTGGCACCGCCTCGGCGACCACTCGCGACTGGACGTGTGATCTTCCCAGCATCCGCGTAGCCGCCCCCGCTACCGTCGGAGCATGGACCCCCACCCGGCGCCGATGCTGTCCGTCATCACCGACGAGGGGCTGGCGACCTTCACCCCCGAGCAGCTGCGATCGATGCGCGACGAGTTCCAGCAGTTCGTGCTGCAGTACCAGTTCGGCCTGCGCGAGATCGAGACCAAGCTCGGCATCCTGCGCGACGAGTTCCAGCTCACCCACGACTACAACCCGATCGAGCACGTCTCGAGCCGCGTGAAGTCGGCCGACAGCCTCGTCGACAAGGTGCTGCGCAAGGGCGTGGCCGGCGACTTCGAGTCGGTGCGCGCGAACATCACCGACATCGCCGGGGTGCGGGTGACGTGCAGCTTCGTCAAAGACGCGTACCGCCTGTTCGACCTGCTCGCCGCGCAGGACGACATCACCGTGCTCGAGGTGAAGGACTACATCGCCACGCCCAAGCGCAACGGCTACAAGAGCCTGCACGCGATCCTCGCCGTGCCGGTGTTCCTGTCGACCGGACGGGTCGCGGTCACCGTCGAGGTGCAGTTCCGCACCATCGCCATGGACTTCTGGGCGAGCCTCGAGCACAAGATCTACTACAAGTACGCCGGCATCGTGCCCGACGGCCTCGTCGCCGAGCTCAAAGACGCCGCCGACTCGGCCGCCCTGCTCGATGCCCGCATGGAGCGTCTGCACGACGAGCTGCACGGCTCCCGCGCCACCCCGCTCCCCCCGGCCCCCGGCCGCCTGTCCGCGGTCTGAGCCCCACAGGTCGCCCCTCGCCCGCGAGAGAACATCTCAGCGCCGAGAGAACGGGTGGCACCCGCACCCTCGGCGCGCAGGTGTTCTCTCGCGGCCGGGTCGGGCCGGGGCGAGCCCGGGTCCGTCGGGGCGAGCCGGGTCAGACGAGCGCGGCGGCCTGGCGGGCGGCGCCGAGGGCGACGTACTCGGCGGGGGCGGGCACCTCGACGGGGATGCCGAGCACCTGCGGCGCGACGGCGCGCACCGCCTCCGATTGGGCGCCGCCGCCGATCAGCAGCGCCCGCTCCAGCGGCACGCCGAGCGCGCGCACCGCGTCGAGGCCGGCGGCCAGGCCGGACAGCATCCCCTCGACGGCGGCGCGGGCGAGGTTCTCGCGCGTGGTCGAGGCCAGCGTCAGCCCGGTGAGGGATGCCGTCGCGTCGGGCAGGTTGGGGGTGCGCTCGCCCTCGAAGTAGGGCACCAGCTGCACGCCGCCGGCGCCGGGCTCGGCGGCCAAGGCGAGCCGGCTGAGCTCGGCGTGGTCGACGCCCAGGAGGCCGCGGATCGCGTCGAGCACGCGCGAGGCGTTGAGGGTGCACACCAGCGGCAGGAAGTGCCCGTCGGCCGAGGCGAAGCCCGCGACGATCCCGGTCGGATCCGTCGTGCGCTCGGCGCTCACCGCGAACACCGTGCCGCTCGTGCCGATCGAGACGACCACGTCGCCCAGGCCCGCGCCCACCCCGAGCGCGGCGCCCGCGTTGTCGCCGGCGCCGGCGCCGACAGCCCGGCCGTCCGCATCCGTCACGCCCTCGCCCGCCGCCAGCACGCGCGGCAGCAGGGCGTCGTGACCGAGCGCCGCCACGAGCAGCTCGCGGTCGTAGGCGCCGGTGTCGGGGTTCCAGTAGCCCGTGCCGGAGGCGTCGGAGCGGTCGGTGACCAGCTCGTCGAGCACCGGGTGCTGCGGCCCGAAGCCGCGCAGCCGCCAGGTGAGCCAGTCGTGCGGCAGGGCCACCGCCGCCACCCGGGCGGCGTGCTCGGGCTCGGCATCGCGCAGCCAGCGCAGCTTGGTGATGGTGAAGGATGCCACCGGCACGAGGCCCGTGCGCCGGGCGAGCTCGTCGGCGCCGAACTCGGCCACCAGGTCGGCGGCGGCACCGGCCGATCGGGTGTCGTTCCACAGCAGCGCGTCGCGGACGACGCGGCCGTCGGCGTCGAGGGCGACCATGCCGTGCTGCTGCCCCCCGATGGCCCACGCCGCCACGTCGCCGAGGCCACCGGCATCCGCGATGGCCTGCTGTAGCGCGCGCCACCACGCCTCCGGGTCGACCGAGGTGCCGTCCGGGTGGGACGCGCGCCCCTCGCGCACGACCGCTCCGGTCGCGGTGTCGACGATCACGACCTTGCACGACTGGGTCGACGAGTCGACCCCCATCACCAGCGCCATGCCGGCATCCTCTCGTTCACGGCCCCACCGTCCGCGAGAGAACACCGCGGCGCCGAGAGCACGGGCGTCACCCGTACCCTCGGCGCCCGGTTGTTCTCTCGCGGACAGGGAGGAGGGGCGCAGCGGGTCAGCGGGTCAGCGGGCGCCGAGCAGGTGCTCGGTGGCCAGCTGCTGCAGGCGCACGAAGCCGAAGCCCTTGCCGCCCAGGTAGGCGTCGGCGTCGAAGTCCTCGTACGAGGCGCGGTCGGCGATGAAGTCGTCGTACGACTCGCCCTCGCCGAGGGTCGGCACGGCGAGCTCGGCGACCTTCGCGGCGGCCAGCGCCTCCTGCACCTCGGGGTCGGCGCGGAAGGCCGCGGCGCGCTCCTTGAGCAGCAGGTAGGTGCGCATGTTGGCCGATGCCGACTCCCACACGCCCGTCTCGTCCTCGGTGCGCGAGGGCTTGTAGTCGAAGTGCCGCGGGCCGGTGTAGGCGGGGGTGCCGCCGGGGCCGCCGTTCTCGAGCAGGTCGACCAGCGCGAACGCGTTGTGCAGGTCGCCGTGACCGAATACCAGGTCCTGGTCGTACTTGATGCCGCGCTGACCGTTGAGGTCGATGTGGAAGAGCTTGCCGTGGTAGAGCGCCTGGGCGATGCCGGCGGCGAAGTTCAGTCCTGCCATCTGCTCGTGGCCGACCTCGGGGTTCAGACCCACCAGCTCGGGACGCTCGAGCGACTCGATGAACGCGAGCGCGTGGCCGACCGTCGGCAGCAGGATGTCGCCGCGGGGCTCGTTGGGCTTGGGCTCGATCGCGAAGCGGATGCCGTAGCCCTTGTCGGTCACGTAGTCGCCCAGCAGGTTGACGGCCTCGCGGTAGCGCTCCAGCGCCTGGCGCACGTCCTTGGCCGCGTCGTACTCGGCGCCCTCGCGGCCGCCCCACATGACGAAGGTCTCGGCGCCGAGCTCGGCACCGAGGTCGAGCTGGCGGATCGCCTTGCGGATGGCGTAGCGGCGCACGTCGCGGTCGTTGGAGGTGAACCCGCCGTCCTTGAACACCGGCGCCGAGAAGAGGTTGGTGGTGACCATCGGCACGACCAGGCCGGTCGCCTCGAGCGCGCCCTTCAGGCGGTCGATCTGCGTCTGGCGCTCGGCGTCGGTGGAGCCGAACGCGAAGAGGTCGTCGTCGTGGAAGGTGAGGCCGTAGGCCCCGAGCTCGGCGAGTTTCTCGACCGCGTGAACGACGTCGAGAGGCTTGCGGGTCGGTCCGCCGAACGGATCGGTGCCGTTGTAGCCGATGGTCCAGAGACCGAAGGTGAACTTATCGGCGGGCGTGGGGGTGGGCATGTTGCTCCTTTGCGCGAGTGACCCAATTGTTGTTGGTCCCAACATACTACGATGAAGATGTGGAAGACAGCGTCCGACAGCGAAACCTCGCCCGCCTGCTGCGCAGCGTGCACCTCGGCGGCCCCCGGTCGCGCTCGGCGCTGACCGAAGAGACGGGCCTCAACCGCTCGACGATCGCCGACCTCGTCACCGAACTGGTCGACGGCGGGCTCGTCGAAGAGCACGCCCCCGGCTTCAGCGCCTCCGAGCGCCGCGTCGGTCGCCCGTCGCCCATCGTCTCGGCCCACCCGGGCATCGTCGCCATCGCGGCCAACCCCGAGGTGGATGCCGTCGAGATCGCCGCCGTCGGCCTCGACCGGCGCATCGTCGTGCGCGAGCGCCACGAGCAGACCGGACTCATCTCCCCCGACGACACCGCCGCCCTCATCGCCGCGCGCGTGGCAGCGTGGCGCGAGGGACCCCTGGCATCCGCCCGCATCGTGGGGATCGGCCTGGCCGTGCCGGGACTGGTGCGCGCCGACGACGGACTGGTGCGCCGCGCCCCGCACCTGGACTGGACCGACGCGCCGCTGCGCGACCTCGTCGGCGCTGCGACCGGGCTGCCGGTGGCCGTCGACAACGACGCGAGCCTCGGCGCCCTGGCCGAGCACCTGTTCGGCGCCGCGCACGGCATCGACGACGTCGTCTACCTCAACGGCGGCGCCTCGGGCATCGGCGGCGGGCTCATCGTGCACGGCATCCCCGTCACCGGAGCCCGCGGCTACGCCGGCGAGTTCGGGCAGAACCGCCCCGGCATCGCGGTCGAGGCCGATCGGAGCGCCCCCGACGGCGTGCTCGAAGACGAGGTCAGCCGCGCCCGGCTGCTGGCCGCCCTCGGCATCCCGGCCGTCGACGACGGCGGCCTGCGCGCCGCGCTGACCGCCTCGGCCGACCCGGCCGTGGCCGACGAGGTGGCCCGGCAGCGCCGCATCCTCGCCACCGCGCTCGCCAACGCGGTGAACGTGCTCAACCCCGAGGTGATCGTGCTCGGCGGGTTCCTCGCGCTGATCTCCGAGTTCAGCGGCTCCGACCTCGTCGACGCCGTGCGCGGCCAGGCGATGTCGGCCAACGGCGAGGGCCTGCGCATCCTCTCGGCCGGCCTCGCCGGCGACCGCCTGCTCATCGGCGCCGCCGAGATCGCCTTCGCCCCCCTCCTCCGGGCCCCGGTCGGCTGACCTCGAACCCCGCACCCCGCGCCGCGGGCTCCCCGGCGCGGGGCGCCCGCTCCGGCGGGCGGGTCAGCGGGTGGGCGGGGCGGTCGTGCCGCGGGGCACGAGACGGGTCGGCAGGCGCAGGTGCGACGGGGCGGCGTCGCCGCCGGGGGCATCGAGCAGTCCGAGCAGCATGGTCGCTGCGGCCGCGCCGATGCGCTTCATCGGCTGGCGCACGGTCGACAGCGCCGGGGTGGCCTGCGACGCCTCGGGCACGTCGTCGAAGCCGATCACCGAGAGATCCTCGGGCACCCGCAGTCCCAGTTCGCGCGCGACGTCGATGACCGCGAGCGCCGACATGTCGTTGGCGGCGAAGATCGCGGTCGGCCTGCCCGCGTGCGACAGCAGCGCCCGGGCGGCCTCACGGCCGGCCTCGGTGTCGTACCCGCCGATCGCGATCATGTCGGGGCGGAACGGGATGCCGGCATCGGCCAGCGCCCGGCGGTACCCGGCGTCGCGGGCGATCGAGGAGCGCAGGTCGCTGCGCCCCGCGACGAAGGCGATCCGCGTGTGCCCGAGCTCGATGAGGTAGCGCACCGCCTGCAGCGCGCCGCCGAAGCTGTCGGCCTCGACGGTCGGCAGGTCGGCGGGACCGGTGTGGGGGTCGACGGCGACGATCGGCACGTCGACGGGCACGTTCACGACGGTCGGCGTCACGATGATCGCCCCGTCGATGAGCGTGCCGCTCAGGCGGCTGAGCGAGCGCCGCTCCCACCCCGCGGCATCCGGCCCCTGCGACCCGCTGTAGGCGAGCAGGTCGAACGCGTGGCCCCGCAGCGCCGTGCTCACGCCCTTGAGCACCTCGGTGCTGAAGGGCTCGAAGTCGGCCACGAGCACGCCGATCACCCCCGTACGCGAGGAGCGCATGCTGCTCGCGATGAGGCTCGACGCGTAGCCGAGACGCTGCACCGAGGCGAGCACGCGCTCGACCGTCTCGGATGCCACGCCGTAGCGCCCGTTGACCGCTTTGGACACCGTGGAGACCGACACCCCGGCATCGCGGGCGACGTCGTGGATGGTCGGACGCAGGGCCATGGCACAGAAGGATAACGACTGGAAACCGTTTTCGAAAACGGTTGACACGAATTTGTGGTCACCGGAAACTAATCGGGACTTCGGGAGCGCCCGAAGCGCGGCGCCCCGCACCGGCTCCGCCCAGATGTGCCCACACCTCGATGGCCGAGGTGCGACTCGATGAAGAGGGGAATCACATGATCACTCGCAAGCTCCTCGCGGGCTCAGCGATCGCAGTGCTCGGCGCGCTCGCGCTGAGTGGCTGCAGCGGCGGCGGATCCGCCGAATCCGCAGACGGCGAGGTCGCCATGACGCTGTGGCAGAACTCCACCACCGGACCCGGACAGCAATACTGGGAAGACGCCATCGCCGCGTTCGAGAAGGAGAACCCGAACGTCACGATCGAGATGCAGTCCGTGCAGAACGAAGACATGGACGGCAAGCTCCAGACCGCGCTCAACGCCGGCGACCCGCCCGACATCTTCCTGCAGCGCGGCGGCGGCAAGATGACGGCCATGGCCTCCGCCGGCCAGCTCATGGACCTCACCGACAAGATCGCCGGTGAGGCGAAGGAGAACATCTCGGCCGGATCGTTCAAGGCCGAGACCTACCAGGACAAGATCTGGGCGATGCCGCTGTCAGTGCTGCCCGGCGGCATCTTCTACAGCAAGGACCTCTACCAGCAGGCGGGCGTCACCGAGACCCCGACGACCGTCGACGAGCTCGTCGCCGCCAACGACAAGCTCAAGTCGATCGGGGTGGCACCGCTGGCGCTCGGCGCCAAAGACGCGTGGCCGGCCGCGCACTGGTTCTACTGGTTCGCGATCCGCGAGTGCTCCCCGAAGACGATGGAGGCCACCGGCGACTCGAAGGACTTCAGCGACGGATGCTGGGTGAAGGCGGCTGAAGACCTCGACGCCTTCGCGAAGACCGAGCCGTTCAACGAGGGCTTCCTCACCACCTCCGCCCAGCAGGGCGCGGGCAGCTCGGCCGGTCTCGTGGCCAACCACAAGGCCGGCGGCGAGCTGATGGGCGCGTGGGACCCGGGCGTGATCGCCTCGCTCACCCCCGACCAGAAGCCGCTGCCCGACCTGGCCTGGTACCCGTTCCCGGAGGTCAGCGGCGGCGAGGGCGAGCCCGGCTCGATGATGGGCGGCGTCGACGGCTACTCGTGCGCCGCGCAGGCGCCGGCCGCGTGCGCCGACTTCCTCAACTTCATCGGATCGAACGAGCAGCAGATCGCCTACTACACGGCCTTCTCCTCCCCGCCGGTGAACACCGAGGCGCAGAAGGCGGTCACCGAGGACTATCTGCAGCAGATCCTCGAGTCGTACAACAAGGCGCCGTTCGTGTCGCAGTGGCTCGACACGATCCTCGGCCAGAGCGTCGGCAACGCGCTGAACGTGGCCGTCGTCGACATGCTCGCGGGCAAGAGCACGCCGCAGGAGCTCGTCGACGCCGCCAACCAGGCCGGCAAGAAGGGCTGATCAGGTTCATGCCAACCCGCGCGAACACCCTGACGACGCCCCCGTCGTCGGCGGAGGTCGCACCGCAGGACGGGGGCGCGCCCACGCCGCCCCCGTCCTCGCCGCGCCGACGCCCGCGGGCCTCCTCCCGGTGGCCCGCCCGCCTCGAGATCGCCCTGCTCGTGGGCCCCGCCGCCCTCTTCTTCGTCGGGTTCGTCATCTTCCCGGTGGCGATGGCGGCGTATTACGGCTTCTTCCGCTGGAGCGGCTACGGCCCCGCCACCGACTTCGTCGGCCTGCAGAACTACGTCGTCATCCTCACCGACCCGCAGTTTCAGGAGGCGCTCGGCCACAACGCGTTCATCGTGGTGGCCTCCCTCGTGCTGCAGGGGCCGGCGGCGATCCTGCTCGCGCTGCTGCTCAACCGCCGGATGCGGGGGCAATCGCTCATCCGGGTGCTGATCTTCGTGCCGTACGTGATCTCCGAGGTGGTCGTGGGCACCGGGCTGAGCCTCATGCTGCAGACGCAGGGCGCGCTCAACGGCATGCTCGAGAGCCTGGGCCTGGGCACCCTCGCGCAGGACTGGCTCGCCGACCCCGACATCGCCATCTGGACGCTGATGGCCATCCTCACCTGGAAGTACATCGGCTTCGCCGTCATCCTCTTCCTCGCCGGCCTCCAGGGCATCCCCGAAGAGCTCTACGAGGCGGCCGCCCTCGACGGCGCCTCGTTCTGGCAGATCCAGCGCCGCATCGCACTGCCGCTGCTGGCCCCCACGCTGCGCATCTGGGCGTTCCTGTCGATCATCGGCGCCCTGCAGCTGTTCGACCTGGTCTACATCATCTGGGGGCAGTACATCGCCTCCACCGCGGGCACCTCCACGATGGTCACCTACATGGTCGCCAACGGCCGCAACGCGGGAGCGTTCGGCTACGGCAACGCCGTCGCGGTGGTGCTGTTCCTCATCTCCCTCGTCGTCGCCCTGATCTATCAGCGCTACGTGCTGCGCCGCGACACCGACGGCGCCCTCACCGACAGGCCCACCCGATGACCGCCCTCGCCGCCTCCCCCCGCTCCGCGCCCGAGCGCTCCGCCCCGCCCCGGCGCGGGCCCCGCCCCATCCGGTGGTCGACGCCCGTCGTGGGGTTCGTCGCCCTGCTGGTGATCGCGCTGATGCTCGCCCCGATCCTCTACATCGTGATCGGCGGCTTCCGCACCAACGCGCAGATCACCGTCGACCCGGCGGGCTGGCCCGACCCGTGGGTGGGCAAGAACTACCTCGACGTGCTCGCCGGGCCGGTCTTCTGGCGCGAGGTGCTCAACTCCACCATCGCCGCCGTGGCGACCACGGTCGGCGTGGTCGTGCTGGGGCTGATGGCCGCCTACCCCCTCGCCCGCTACCGCTTCCGCGGCCGCGGCGCCCTGTATGCCCTCTTCGCCGCGGGCCTCATGTTCCCGCTGACCGTCGCGATCACCCCGCTGTACATCGTCGTGCGCTCGCTCGGTCTGATGAACTCGCTCACCGGCGTGATCCTGCCCCAGATCGCCTTCGCGCTGCCGACGACGATCATCATCCTGGTACCGTTCCTGCGGTCCATCCCCGCCGAGATCCAGGAGGCCGCCTTCATCGACGGATGCAGTCGCCTCGGGTTCTTCTGGCGGATGGTGCTGCCGCTCGCGCTGCCCGGTGTCATCACCGTCGGCATCCTCGCCTTCATCGGCAGCTGGAACAGCTACCTGCTGCCGCTGTACATCCTCAACGACCAGTCCACCTTCACCCTGCCGCTCGGTGTGCAGGCGTTCTCGTCGCAGTACTCCGTCGACACCGCCAAGGTGTTGGCGTTCACATCTCTGTCGATGATCCCCGCGCTCGTGTTCTTCAGCGTCTTCGAGCGGCGGATCGTCGGCGGGCTGACCGGAGCGGTGAAGGGATGAACGTGTCGGAACGCGTCGAAGCGATCGTGTCGGGGATGAGCCGAGAGGAGAAGCTCGCCCAGCTGGTGGGCTACTGGGTCGATCAAGACGGCGTGGTGGTCGCCCCGATGGCGGGCGAGATGGTCAGCAGCACGCGCTACGAGGATGCCACCGTCCACGGCATCGGACACCTCACGCGCGTCTACGGCACCCGCCCCGTCGACCCCGTCGAACGCGCCGGGTGGCTGTGGGCCGAGCAACGTCGACTGCGCACGCGCACGCGCGCCGGCATCCCCGCGATCGTCCACGAGGAGTGCCTCACGGGGCTGGCGGCGTGGAAGGCGGCGACCTTCCCGACCCCGTTGGCGTGGGGCGCCGCTTTCGACGCCGACCTCGTCGAGGAGATGGGGCGGGCGATCGGCGCGTCGATGCGCGAGCTCGGCATCCACCAGGGGCTCGCCCCCGTGCTGGACGTGGTGCGCGACCCCCGGTGGGGGCGGGTCGACGAGTGCATCGCCGAAGACCCGTACGTCGTCGGCACCATCGGCACCGCCTACGTGCGCGGACTGCAGGACGGCGGCGTGCACGCCACCCTCAAGCACTTCGTCGGCTACTCGGCCTCGCAGGCCGGGCGCAACCACGCCCCCGTGCACGCCGGGCCGCGCGAGATCGCCGACGTGTTCCTGCCGCCGTTCGAGATGGCGGTGCGCGACGGCGGCGCGCGCAGCGTGATGAACTCGTACACCGACATCGACGGCATCCCGGTGGCCTCCTCGCGCGAGCTGCTGACCGACCTGCTGCGCGGGGAGTGGGGATTCGACGGCGTCGTGGTCTCGGACTACTTCGCCGTCAACTTCCTGCACACCACGCACGGCATCGCCGCCGACCTCGGCGAGGCGGCGGTGCTGGCCCTTGAGGCCGGGGTGGATGTGGAGCTGCCCACCGGCGACGCCTTCGCCGGCCCGCTGCGGGCGGCGATCGAGCAGGGCCGGATCGACGAGCAGCTGATCGACACCGCGGTGCGACGGGTGATCGCCCAGAAGGAGGAGCTCGGCCTGCTCGATGAGACCTTCGAGACGCCGCCGACCCGCATCGACCTCGACAGCCCCGTGCACCGGGGCATCGCCCGCCGCCTGGCCGAGCAATCGGTCGTGCTGCTCACCAACGACGGCATCCTGCCCCTCGGCGGGGAGGACGGTCGGCGTCTGGCCGTGATCGGCCCCAACGCCGCGGCGGCCGAGGCGCTGATGGGGTGCTACTCGTTCGCCAACCACGTGCTCGCCCACCACCCGGGGCATCCGATGGGGTTCGAGATCCCCGATGTGCTCACGGCGCTGCGCGGCGAGATGCCGCGCGCCGGCATCACCGTGCACCCCGGATGCGACGTCGAAGGGGCCGACCGCTCCGGCATCCCGGATGCCGTCGAGGCGGCCGCGTCGGCCGATGCGGCCATCGTGGTGGTCGGCGACCGCGCCGGCCTGTTCGGCCGCGGCACCGTCGGCGAGGGCAACGACGTCGAGAGCCTCGAACTGCCCGGCGTGCAGCGGGACCTCGTCGAGGCGGTGGTCGCCACGGGGACGCCGGTGGTGCTGGTCGTGCTGTCGGGCCGCCCCTACACAATCGACTGGGCCATCGAGGGTCCGCATCGCCCCGCCGCCGTGGTGCAGGCCTTCTTCCCCGGCGAGGAGGGCGGGGCCGCCATCGCCGGAGTGCTGTCGGGGCGGCTGTGCCCCTCGGGGCACCTGCCGGTCTCCCTCCCCCGGTCGGCCGGCGCGCAGCCCTACTCCTACCTGCACCCGCTGCTCGGCGGGTCGTCGGGGGTGACGAGCGCCCACAGCACGCCGACGCTGCCCTTCGGGCACGGCCTGTCGTACACGACGTTCGCGCGCACCGACCTGACGGCGCCGGCCGAGGCCGACACGGGTGCGACGTTCACGGCATCCGTCGAGGTGACCAACACCGGCGACCGGGCCGGGGTCGACCTCGTGCAGCTCTACGCCCGCGACGTGCACGCGAGCGTCGTGCGCCCCGTCGCGCAGCTGGTGGCCTACCAGCGCGTGGCCCTGCAGCCGGGAGAGTCGGCGATCGTCGAGTTCGCCGTGCCGCCCACGCGGTTCGCCTTCACCGGCCGCGCCGGGGCGCGCATCGTCGAGCCCGGCGACATCGAGCTGTGGGTCGGCGGCTCGTGCGCCGACCGCGAGACCGAGACGACCGTCACCCTGACCGGGCCGGTGTACACCCCGACGCCCGCCGACGCCCGCCTGGCCCCCGCCGCCATCCGCACCCGCGTCAGCTGACCTTGGCCGGATCCGGGGCCCGGCGGGCGTGGCCGGGTTCCGGGGCCCGGCGGGCGTGCGGCACGGATAGTCTGATCAGGCTGAATACGTCTATGGGGAGTCCGGTGTGACGACGACGATCGAAGAACGGGTGCGCGTCGAGGCGATCGCGCGCTACGACGTGCTGACCGGACCGGCCGAGCCCGACCTCGAAGGCCTCGTGCAGCTGGCCGCCAGCCTGTGCGCCGTGCCGAAGGCCGTGATCAACATCATCGACGAGCGCCACCAGCACCAGGTGGCCGCCGTCGGCTTCGAACCCGACGTGTGCTCCCGCGAAGACTCCATGTGCACCGTCGTGCTGACCGAGAAGCGCCCCATCTCAGTCTCCGACGCGCGCATCGACGCGCGCTTCGCATCGAACCCGTTCGTCACCGGCGAGATCGCGCACGTGCGCTTCTACGCCTCGAGCCCGCTGCGCACGCCCGAGGGCGTCATCATCGGCACGCTGTGCGTGTTCGACGACGAGACCGGCGAGCTCGCCCCGTCGCAGAGCGAGGGACTCAACCTGCTCGCCCACCAGGTGGTCGACGTGCTCGAGCTGCGCCGGCTCACCCGCGAGCTCGGCCGCTCCAACGAGCAGCTCGCCTCGTTCGCGGGCCGCGTGAGCCACGACCTCCGCAATCCGCTCACCGCGCTGGTCGGCTACCTCGAGATCGCCGCCGACAGCCCCGACATGGCCGCCGCCCCCGGCGCCGCGCGCGCGATCGCCCAGGCCGAGGGGGCCGCGGGACGCATGACCGACATGGTCACCGACCTGCTCGACTACGCCCGCGTCGGCGGCGCCCACCCCAAGCGCACCGAGGTCGCGCTGTCCGAGATCCTCGGCGGCGCGCTCGGCGACCTGGATGCCGCGATCCGCGCGGCAGGCGCCACCATCGTCGTCGACGCGGATGCCACGGTCACCGGCGACCCGACGCTGTTGCGGGTGCTGTTCCAGAATCTCCTCGCCAACGCGCTCAAGTTCGCCCCGGCCGCCGGCGCCGCCCCGTTCATCGAGGTCACCGCCGAGTCCGACCCGCTGGGCTGGCGCATCACGGTCGACGACAACGGACCGGGCGTGCCCGAGGCCGAGCGCGAGAGCGTGTTCGATCTGCTCACCCGGGGCAGCGACACCGCGGCCCCCGGCCTCGGCATCGGCCTGTCGACATGCCGTCACATCGTGCACGCGCACGGCGGCCACATCGGCATCGAGGAGTCCCCCGCCGGCGGCGCCCGCGTGTGGATCCTCCTCCCCCACACCCCCGCCTGACCGCCGCTCCCCCTCCCGGATGCCGCGGCATCCGCCCCGTCACGCCGCGCCCCGTCGCGCCCCGTCGCGCCCCGCCCCGTCACGCCCCGTCGGCCCCGCCCCGTCGCCGAGAGAACACCTGGGCGCCGAGGGAACGGTCGACACCCGTTCTCTCGGCGCCCCGTTGTTCTCTCGCGGCCGCGCCACCCGCGCCGGACCCGTCAGGCGACCGACAGCGGGGCGGTGACCACCAGCTCGTCGGCGGAGGGGCCGGCGGCGATCTCGTAGGTGCCGGGCTGCACGCGCAGCGCGCCCTCGTGCAGCCAGTCGGCGGGGGCGCCCGGCAGGCGCAGCGCCCCGTCCCACACGGCCAGCCGCTCCACGGCGAACGGCACCGCGACTGCGCGGGCCTCGCCGGGCTCCAGCCGCACGCGCGCGTAGCCGAGCAGCAGGCGGCGCGGGGCGGCGATCGGCAGCTCGGGCGCGAGCGCGTACACCTGCACGAGCTCGTCGACGGCACGATCGCCAGTGTTGCGCACCGACACCGTCGCGGTGACGACGTGCTCGTCGGGGCGGGCGGCGAGCGCCGGATGCCGGTGCGTCGGGGCGGGGGCGGGCACCGAGTCCGCGTCGAGCGCGACTGCCTCGTAGGTCACCTCGCCGTAGGTGAGGCCGTGCCCGAACGCGAACGCGTAGGGCTCGGGCTGGTGCCGGTAGGTGGCCTGCTGGCGCTGCGTGTCGTAGTCGAACAGGTCGCCGGCCTGGTCGGGGTCGGCGGGCCACGACTGGGCGAGGCGGCCGACCGGCTCGCGGTCGCCCGAGAGCACGTCGGCCACGCCGTGGCCGAGCTCCTGCCCGCCGTGGCTCGACCAGACGACCGTCTCGGCGCCCCCGGCCTCGGCCAGCACGTACGGGAAGCTCGAGACGATCGTGAGGATGCTGCGCGGGTTGACCCCGCGGGCGGCCCGCCACACGTCGGTGAGCGCGGTGGGCAGCAGCAGGTGCGGGCGGTCGGCGGTCTCGCGCCCCGACAGGTGCGGGTCGTTGCCGACGGCGACGATCACGACGTCGGCGGCGGTGGCGGCGGTGGCGACGACCTCGAGCCCCGTGGTGACGGTCTCGGCCTCGAAGCGTGCGGCGTCGTCGAGGGTGACAGCCTCGGCCACCAGCAGCCCCACCTCGCGCACCACGCGCACCCAGCGCCCGGAGCCCAGGTGCAGCAGCGACCAGGTGCCGTCGGCGTGCACGTGCCGGCGGAAGCTCTCCTGCACGACCCAGCCGCCGACGCGGTCGGCATCGGCCCGCATGGGCCAGGCGCCGCCGGTGAGCAGGCGGCCGCTCGCGCCGGAGCGGAGGGTGAGGATGCCGTCGCCCCAGTCGGTCACGTCGAACAGGGTCGCCGCGGTGCGCTCGGCGGCGACCGCGTCGACGCGGGCACCGTCGGCGCTGGCGGCGACGTAGCCCGACGCGGCGCGCAGGGCCACGGTGTCGGCGCCGGTGACGACCTCGACACGCGCCTGCGGGTAGCGCTCGGCGATGCCCTGGGCGATGCCGACCATGTAGGGCGGGGTGCCCGAGTACCAGTCGGTGAGCACGAGGTCGGCCATCGGCCCCACCACCGCGATCGAGGCGGGCTCTGTCAGCGGCAGCACGGCGGCGTCGTTGCGCAGCACGACCACCTGCCGGGCCACGGCCTCGCGGGCGAGCTCGCGGGCGGCGGGGGTGTCGAGGTCGGCGGCGACGATGCCGGCGTAGGGGTCGGCGTCGCCGTCGAACTCGCCGGTGCGCACCCGCATCTCCAGCAGCCGCTGCACGGCCTGGTCGACCTCTGCCTCGGAGAGCAGGCCCTGCGCCAGCGCGGCGGTGACGTAGTCGATCGTCGGCTGGGCGTTCTGGTCGTTGTCGGTGAACGAGTCCATGCCCGAGCGCACGAGCGCGGCGGCGCCGTGCACCTGGTCGGGCTGGGCGCCCTGGATGGTGACGAGGAACGTGGGCGCACCGGCATCCGACACGATCGCGATCGACTCGTCGGTCCACGTGCGCGCCTCGGCGACGAGCTCGGGCTGGGTGTGGGCGGGCACGCCGTTGACCTGGTTGTAGGCGAGCATCATGCTGCCGGCGACCTTCTGCTCGATCGCGTCGCGGAAAGCGGGCAGCTCTTCTTCGTGCAGGGTGCGCAGCGACATCTCCGACGAGGTCGCCGAGCGGTCGGTCTCGTTGCTGTACCCGAGGAAGTGCTTGAGCGAGGGCACCGTCTTCCACACCCGCTCGTGGTCGCCGCGCAGCCCCCGACTGTAGGCGGCGCCGAGCTGGCCGGTGTAGTGCGGATCTTCGGAGTAGCCCTCTTCGTTGCGTCCCCAGAGCGGATGCCGGAGCGTGTTGACCACCGGCGCCCAGACGTTGAGTCCGACGTTGGCGCCGTCGGCGCGCTTGGCGCGCACCTCGGTGGCCACGACCTCGGCGACCTGCGTGACGAGCTCGGGGTCCCACGCGGCGGCCAGGCCCACCGGCTGCGGGAACACCGTGGCGGTGCCCACCCACGCCAGGCCGTGCAGCGCCTCGCAGCCGGTGTGGAACCGCGCGATGCCGAGGCGGTCGATGGCCGGCATGGCCTGGTGCAGCAGCGCGATGCGCTCCTCGCGGCTGAGCCGGCCGAGCAGGTCTTCGGCCCGCGCGGCGACGGGCAGGTCGGTGCGCCGGAAGGCCTCGCCGCTCATGCGCCGGCCTCCCCCGCGACCTCGATCGAGATCTCGCCGGCGCCGTCGGCGGTGGCGACCGCGTCGCCGGCCTGCAGGCTCCAGCCGGCGTGGGCGTCGGTGGAGGATGCCGTGATGCGACCCCCCTCGCGCCGCACGCGGAACGTGGTGGCGGGCGCGCCGTCGAGGCCGGGGACGACCGTCTCGGCGTCGTAGCCGTCGGGCAGCTCGAAGCAGCGCAGCGTCACCCCGTCGGCCCAGTCGTAGTCGGGCCGCGCCTCGGAGGCGCCCCACGGCAGCACCGTGCCGGGCCGCACCCGCAGCGGCACCGAGTCGTAGCCGTGCTGCTCGCTCACCCAGCGGCGGCCGTCGGCGACGTCGCCGTGCAGCAGCGAGGTCCACCGGCCCTCGGGCAGGTAGTACTCCACCGACCCGTCGGCGGTGAACACCGGCGCGACCAGCAGGCTGTCGCCCAGCAGGTACTGCACGTCGGCGTCGTGGGTCGTGCGGTCGCCCGGGAACTCGAGCACGAGCGGACGCATCATCGGGATGCCGTCGGTGTGGGCCTCTTCGGCCACGCGGGCCAGGTACGGCATGAGGCGCAGCTTGAGCGTCGTGAACCGGCGCGTGACCTCGACGGCCTCGTCGTCGAAGGCCCACGGCACCCGGACGGTGCCCGAGCCGTGCAGGCGCGAGTGCGAGGAGAGCAGACCGAAGGCCAGCCAGCGCTTGAACACCCCGGCATCCGGGGTGCCCTCGAAGCCGCCGATGTCGTGGCTCCAGTAGCCGAAGCCGCTCATCGCCAGCGACAGGCCGCCGCGCAGGGTCTCGGCCATCGACAACAGCGTGGAGTCGTTGTCGCCGCCCCAGTGCACCGGGAACTGCTGACCGCCCGCGGTGGCCGACCGCGCGTACAGCACGGCCTGCCCGGCACCGAGCTCCTCCTCGAGTACGCGGAAGACGACCTCGTTGTACAGCTGCGGGTAGTAGTTGTGCATGCGCTGCGGGTCGGAGCCGTCGTGCCAGGCGACGCCCTCGGTGGGGATGCGCTCGCCGAAGTCGGTCTTGAAGCTGTCGACGCCCTGCGCCACGAGGGCGCGCAGGTGCCCGGCGTACCACTCGCACGCGTCGGGGTTCGTGAAGTCGACGATGCCCATGCCGGCCTGCCACATGTCCCACTGCCAGACGCCGCCGACGGTGGTCTTCAGCAGGTAGCCCTTCTCGGCCGCCTCGGCGAACAGCCCCGAGCGCTGCGCGATGTAGGGGTTGATCCACGCCGAGATCTTCAGGCCGCGCTCGTGCAGCCGCGCGAGCTGGCCGTCGGGGTCGGGGAAGGTGCGCTCGTCCCAGGTGAAGTCGGTCCACTGGTACTCGCGCATCCAGAAGCAGTCGAAGTGGAACACCGACAGCGGCAGGTCGCGCTCGGCCATGCCGTCGACGAACTCGGTGACCGACTGCTCGTCGTACGCGGCGGTGAACGACGTGGTCAGCCACAGGCCGAACGACCACGCCGGCACGCGGGCGGGGCGACCGGTGAGGGCGGTGTAGCGGCGCAGCACGTCTTTGGGGGCGGGGCCGGCGATGACGTAGTAGTCGAGGGTCTCGCCGGGCACCGAGAACTGCACGCGCGAGTTGACCTCCGAGCCGACCTCGAACGAGACCGCGTCGGGGCTGTCGACGAACACGCCGTAGCCGCGGCTGGTGAGGTAGAACGGCACCGACTTGTAGGCCTGCTCGCTCGAGGTGCCGCCGTCGGCGTTCCAGGTCTCGACGGTCTGGCCGTTCTTCGTGAACGCGCCGAAGCGTTCGCCGAAGCCGTAGACCCGTTCGCCCGGCTCGATCGACAGCTGCTGGTGCACCCAGCTCTGCCCGTCCCCGGTCATGTGGCCGACCGACCGCGGCAGCGAGGTGGTGAGCACCCGGTCGCCCTGCTCGAAGGCCACGTGCCACGCGCCGCCGCGGGTGACGCGCACCCGCAGGTCGCCGGCATCCAGCACGCCCTCCGACGCGTCGGCGGTGACGGCGGGCACGAAGCCCTCCTCGCCGGTGACGGCGAAGTCGGGGCCGCGGTGCACGGCGCCGGCGTGGCGCTGCACGCGCACCTTGACCACGCCCGGCGCGGGCGCCGAGAAGGTCGTGGTGATCATCGGCCGGTTGAGCGTGTCGCCGCGGTGGCGGATGGTGGCCGTCGGCGCGTAGACGGTGAGGGTGCCGGCGTCGGCGTCGGCGCGGATGTCGTCGACCTCGGCTGCGTACAGCGGGGTGATGCCGGGGCGGGTGAGCCAGTAGCCGTCGGTGAACTTCACGAGTGGTGCCTTTCCATCAGTACTCGCGCGTCCCAGGGGGCGATCGTCACGAGGTTGTCCGTCGTCTCGTCGGTGAGCAGGTCGACCCACTCGCCGGGCACCCGCACCTGGGCGGGTGTGTCGCCGCGGTTGAGGAGGAACAGCGCGTCGCCGCGCCGCACCGCCTCGACGGCTGCCGTGGCAGCCTCGGCGGAAGGTTCGGGCCGGATGCCGTCGACGCCGGCCGCGGCGAGGGCCTCGGCCAGCACGGCATCCAGCAGGTCGTCGCCGAGCACGGCGCCCACATACCAGGCGGAGCCCGCGCCGGCGGCGTTGCGGGTGACGACGGGGCGACCGGCGAGGTCGCCGTCGGCGAAGCTCGCGAGCACCTCGGCGCCGTCGCTGCGGAGCTTCTCGGCGAGGATGCCGGCGGTGGCCGCCCCGGCGACGGTGAGACCGGCGAGATCGACGGCCGCACCGGCATCCGGCAGACCCGCCCACTCCTCGCCGCTGGCGCCGACCAGGCCCCGCAGCTGCACGGGCGAGCGCCCCTGCAGGATGTGGCCGTTGACGTCGGCGACGCCGCTGAAGGGTCCGATGACCACCTGCGCGCCGTGCTCGGCGGCGGCGATGAGCGCCGCGGCGGCGGGGGGTTCGAGCACGTAGCTGTGCGGCACGACGACGAGGTCGTAGCCGGTGAGGTCGGCGCCGTGGGCCACGACGTCGACCGGTACGTTGCGCCGCCACAGCGACCGGTACCAGCGCTGCACCTGCTCGAGGGTCGTCAGGCGCGTGGTGGGGCGGGCGGGCTCGTCGGCGGCCCACCACGACGACCAGTCGAACAGCAGCGCGGTGCGCGCGGCGACCCGGCTGCCGACGACCGGGCGCAGCCGCTGCAGGTCGGCGCCCTGCCGGCACACACCGGCGAACACCTCGGTGTCGGCCCCGGCGTGCGGCAGCATGCCGGAGTGGAAGCGCTCGGCGCCGGCCCGGGACTGGCGCCACTGGAAGAAGCTGATGCCGTCGGCGCCGCGGGCGACCGCCTGCAGCGAGTCGAGACGGGCGCGGGCGGGGGTCTTGGGGAGGTTGTGGCCGCGCCACTGCACGGCGCTGATGGCCTGCTCCATGAGCACCCACGGCGCCCCGCCGCCGAGGCCCCGCATGAGGTCCTGCGCGAACGCGATGTCGGCGGGGGCGTCGGGGTCGGCCGGGTCGGGGTACTGGTCGTCGCTGATGACGTCGACCTCGTCCGCCCACGACCAGTAGTCGGCGTGATGGAACGGCCCCATGAAGTTGGTGGTGATCGGCTGGTGGGCGCCGGTGTCGCGGATGGCGTCGCGCAGCTCGAGGTAGCACGCGCGCAGCTCGTCGGAGGTGTAGCGGCGGAAGTCGAGCGACTGCGTGGGGTTGATCAGGTAGGGCGCCCGGCGCGGCGGCAGGATCTCGTCGAAGTCGGCGTAGCGCTGCGACCAGAACGCCGTCGCCCACGCCTCGTTGAGGGCCTCGATGGTGCCGTAGCGCGCGCTCAGCCAGTCGCGGAACGCGCGGGCCGCCTCGTCGCCGTAGTCGAGCTGGCCGAACTCGTTGCCCACGTGCCACATGCGCACGGCGGGGTGGTCGCGGTAGCGCTCGGCGAGGTCGCGGGTGATGGCCAGCGCGGCCTCGCGGTAGACGCGCGAGGCGGGGGCGAACTGGTTGCGGGAGCCGGCGACGAGCCGCACGCCGTCGGGGTCGACGGGGAGGGTCTCGGGGTGGCGCACCCCCAGCCACGGCGGCGGCGAGGCGGTGGGCGTGGCGAGGTCGACCGAGATGCCGCCGGCGTGCAGCAGGTCGAGCACCTCGTCGAGCCAGCCGAACTCGCGCGCACCGGGGGTGGGCTCGAGCATCGCCCAGCTGAACACGCCGACGGTGACCACGTTGACGCCCGCGCGCTGCATGAGCTCGACGTCTTCGCGCCAGGTGTCGCGCGGCCACTGCTCGGGGTTGTAGTCGCCGCCAAAGAGGATGCCGCGCTCGGCCGTCAGGGCGTCGAACGCGCGCGCGCCGGCGGGGCGCTCACCGGGGGTGCGGGGGCTGTCTGGCATGAAACGTCCGGCCTTGGTCGTATCCGAGTGCGCCGCAGTGCTCTCCGCCGAGCCGTGCTCATCGTCGGGCATTGTCGAAGCGCTTCAACAATTTCACCATATACTAGCCACAACGACACCGCCGGTGGGGACCGCCGGCACATCTGGCACGGCGCCTTCCCGCCGACGCACCGAAGGAGGACGAGGATGTCCGCGCAGTCCACATCCGCCCTCCACACGCTGCGTTTCCGCGGCCCCGCCGAGCGCTGGACCGACGCGTTGCCGGTGGGCAACGGCATCCGCGCCGCGATGTGCGAAGGGCGCCGGGGCGGCGAGCGCCTCTGGCTCAACGACCTGGCCGCCTGGTCGGGGCGACCGGATGCCGACGCGCTGGCGACCATCGACGACCGCGACCGCGGACCGGCCGCCCTCGCCGCCATCCGTGCGGCGATCGACGCCGGCGACATCGCCACGGCCGAGCGGCTCATCCAGCGCCAGCAGGCGCCGTGGGCGCAGGCCTACCTGCCCCTCGGCTGGCTCGACCTCGAGGTGACCGGCGCCGGCGCCGGCGGCGACCACGTGCGGGCGCTCGACCTCGGCACGGCCGTCGCCCTCCATCTCTACGGCGCCGACGGCGACGGCGTGCGCCACGAGACCTGGGCCGACCGCGTCAGCGGCGCGATCGTGCACCGCATCACCGCCGACCGGCCGGTGCGCGTGCGGGTGCGGGTCGGCAGTCTGCTGCGTGCCGCGGCTGACGAGTCGGCGGCGACGGGTCCGGTGCTCGTCGGGCGCTGGATGCTACCGGTCGACGTCGCGCCCGGCCACGAGCAGCCGCCCGAGCCGGTGCGCTACGACCCGGCCGCCTCCCGCTTCGGGGCCATCGCCGTCACGGCATCCACCCCGCACACGATCACGGGCGGCACGCTCGAGACGGCCCCGGCGACCGTGCACGTCGTCACGGTCGGCACCGGCGTCTCGCCCTCGCTCCCCGGCGACCCCGACGACGGCGCGGATGCCGCGGCGCGCGCCCGCGCGATCGCCGCCGCCCCCGTCGACATGCCCGCCCACCTGGCCGCCCACCGCGCGCAGTACCTGCGGTGCACGCTGGAGGTGCCCGTCACCCCCGAGGAGGCGGCGCAGGATACCGACGAGCGGATCGCGCGCGCCGACGGGTCGCCGTCGCCGGCGCTGGCGGCGCTCGCGTTCCACTACGGCCGCTATCTGCTCATGGCCTCGTCGCAGCCGGGCGGCCTGCCGCTGAACCTGCAGGGCATCTGGAACGCCGAGCTGCCCGGCCCCTGGTCGAGCGCGTACACCAGCAACATCAACCTGCAGATGGCCTACTGGCCGGCCGAGGTCACCGGCCTCGGCGAGTGCCACGAGCCGCTGCTGCGGTTCGTGCGCCGCGTGGCGGCCACCACCGGCCCCGAGATCGCGCAGACCCTGCACGGCGTCGACGGGTGGGCGATGCACCACAACTCCGACGCGTGGGGCTTCGCGGCCCCGGTGGGCGCCGGTCACGGCGACCCCGCCTGGGCGTTCTGGCCGTGGGGCGGGGTGTGGCTCGTGCTCCACCACGCCGATGCGTTCGCGTTCCGCGGCGACCTCGACGAACTGCGCGCGGCCTGGCCGGCGCTGGCGGGCGCGGCCCGGTTCGTGCTGTCGTGGGTGGGCACCGACGGCGAGCGCGCGTGGACGAGCCCGTCGACCTCGCCCGAGAACAGCTACCTCGACGCCGACGGCACCCCGCGGGCCGTCGCGGTGTCGTCGACGATGGACGTCGCGCTGGTGCGCGAGCTCGCCCGCGTGTGCGCGGAGGCGGCGGTCGCGCTGGGCCTGCGGGGCGACGGTGCGGCGGGCGGGGCGGATGCCGTGGGTGCGGGCACCGACGCGGGTGCGGGTTCTGGCGCCGCCGCTGGCTCTGATGTCGGCGCCGGCTCTGATGCCGGAGCGGACTCCACCGACACGGCGTGGATCGACGAGCTGGCCGCGGTCGCGGCGCGGCTGCCCGGTCCGCAGATCGACGACGCCGGGAGGGTGCAGGAGTGGGACCGGCCGCGCCGCGAGGCCGAGCCGGAGCACCGCCACCTGTCGCACCTGATCGGCCTGTACCCGTTCGCCCAGATCACCCGCGAGTCGACGCCCGAGCTGGCGGATGCCGCCGCGGCATCCATTCTCGGGAGGGGACCGGAATCGACCGGGTGGGCGCTCGCCTGGCGGGCGGCCATGTGGGCGCGGCTGCGCGACGGCGCCCGCGTCGCCGAGCTCGTCGGCCGGGCCCTGCGGCCCGTGCCCACGGCGGGCGAGGCCGGCGGCGAGCACCGCGGCGGGGTGTACCGCAACCTGTTCGCCGCGCATCCGCCGTTCCAGATCGACGGCAACCTGGGGCTCACCGCCGCGATCGCCGAGGCCCTCGTGCAGTCGCACGACGGCACCCTGCGGCTGCTGCCAGCCCTGCCCCCCGCGTGGACCGAGGGCCGGGTCACCGGCATCCGGGCCCGCGGCGGGTACACCGTGGATGTGGAATGGGCCGCGGGAGCCGTCGTGCGTGCACGCGTGCACGCCACACGCCGGGGTACGGTCGAAGTGACCGGGCCCGGCATCGACAACGTCCGGCACGACGTGCATCCGCACGAGCCGACGATCATCGAAGCCAAGGAGGCCGGATGACCACGATCGCCGATGTCGCCCACGCGGCAGGGGTCTCGATCTCGACCGTCTCGTATGTCATGAGCGGCAAGCGCACCATCTCGCAGGAGACGCGCCTGCGCGTGGAGCAGGCCATCGCCGAGCTGTCGTACAGCCCGCATGCCAGCGCGCGGTCGCTCGCCTCGCGGGCGACGAACGTCATCGGCCTGCAGGCGCCGCTGCGCTCCGGCGTCGACGTGAACGTCGTGATGCAGATCGTCGCCGGGATCGTGCGCGAGGCGCGCGCGTTCCAGTACGACATCCTGCTGCTCACCAGCGACGACGCCGCCGGCCTCGAGCGCGCCGCCCGCGCCTCGGCGGTGGACGCGCTGCTGGTGATGGACATCGAGTCGCACGACCCGCGTCTGTCGTCGCTGGGCGCCCTGGCGACCCCGAGCGTGCTCATCGGACTGCCCGACGGCGCCGGCGCGGTGCCGTGCGTCGACTTCGACTTCGAGAGCGCCGGACGTCTGGCCGCGCACCGGCTCGCCGAGCTCGGCCACACCCGCATCGCTCTGCTGGGCGCGCCCGCCGAGGTGCTCGAGCGGCACACGTCCTACGCCGAGCGCCTCACCCGGGGCTTCCTCGCCGGCTGCGCCGAGCGCGGCATCACCGGCACGGTGCACGCCACCCCCAGCTCGGGTGCGAGCGTCGACGTCGTGCAGCAGGTCGCCGCCGACGCCGAGGTCACCGCGTTCTTCGTGCACAACGAGGCCGCCCTCCCCCACGTCATGGGACGCCTCGCGCGCATCGGACGCGAGCGCGGCACCCACGCCGACGTCATCGCCCTGGCCCCCGCCGACCTCGCCCAGTCGGTCAGCGGACTCACCGACGCCATCGACATCCCCGCCGAAGAGCTCGGCCGGGCCGCCGCCCGCGTCGTGCAGGAGCTGCTGGCCGGCGGCGAGACGCCGCGCGTGCAGCTGCTGCCGCCGCGGCTCGCCTCGGCATCCGACTCCCCCCTCGGCGTGCCGGCCTGATCATGCAGATCAACGTCTACGGCCGCACCTACGGCGGGCTCTCGGCCTTCATCGCCTTCGTCGCCCTCAACCTGATGTACATCGTCACCTGCATCCCGCTGGTCACGATCCCCGCCGCCACGAGCGCGCTCTACGAGGTGACGATTCGCTACTCCGACGACGAGAGCGGACGCCCCGTCGCCGACTACTTCCCCGCCTTGGTGCGCAACTTCCCGCGCGCGACGCTGCTCGGACTGTCGCTGCTCATCCCGTTCGTGCTGCTCGCGTTCTCGACGGCGTTCTGGGCGGCCAGCCCCGAACCCCTCGCGATCGGAGCCGTCATCGTCTCGGCCGCCGGCGCCCTCTACTTCTTCGCGGCGTTCCTGCACGCGATGGCCCTCACCGCGAAGTTCCGCAACAGCTTCCGCCAGACCCTCAAGAACGCGCTGCTGCTGCCCGCCGCCGAGCCCGTCCGCACCTTCGGCATCCTCATCATCCCGGCGACCGTCTTCGCGATCACCGTGCTGTTCCCGGTGTTCTGGGTGATCGTCGTCACCATCGCCTTCTCGGTGGGCGCCTACGCCACCGCGTTCCTGTTCCGCTCCGTCTACGCCCGCTACGACGCCGCCGTCGTCGACGAGGACATCACCGGCGCCGAGCGGGAGTAGGTCGGGCGGGGGTGGGGGGCGGGTCTGGGTCTGGTCGGGGTCTGAGGTCGCGTCGGCGGGGCGGGTCCCGCAGACAGCGGGTGCGGCGCCCGGAACCCACCAGTCGCGTGACGCGGCCCGAGGGCGTGTCCCGCAAGTAGCTGGTGCGAGGCCCTCAAACCACCGTTTGCGTGACCTGCCCCAGAGCGCGTCCCACAAACGGCGGGTGCGAGGCCCTGAACCCACCGGTTGCGTGACGCGACCTAAACGCATGTCCCACAGAATGCGGATGCGACAGCCCCAACCCACAGGTTGCGTGACCCGCCCCAACACCACGTCCCACAAACGGCGGGTGCGAAGGCCCCAAGCCACAGGTCGCGTGACCTGCCCCAACACCACGTCCCACAAACGGCGGATGCGACGGCTCGAAGCGCAGGTTGCGTGACCGCCCGGGGAGTATGTCCCGCACAGGGCGACTGCGGGGGCCGGACCCACCGATCGCGTGACGCGCCCCAAGAGCACGTCCCACAAATGGCGGATGCGACGGCCTCAACCCACCGGTCGCGTGACCCGCCCCGACACCACGTCCCGCAGCATGCGGATGCGAGGGCCTCGACGCGCAGGTTGCGTGACCCGCCTGGAGGTCATGTCCCAAAGATGGCGAATGCGAGGCCCGAACCCACCGGTTGTGCATCCGCCCCGACAGCACGTCCCACAAACGGCGGATGCGGCGGCCTCAACCCACCGGTCGCGTGACCCGCCCCGACACCACGTCCCGCAGCATGCGAATGCGACGGCCTCGACGCGCAGGTTGCGCGACCCGCCTGGAGAGCATGTCCCGCAAGTGGCGACTGGGTGGGCCTCAACCCACCGGTCGCGTGACCCGCCCCGACGCCGTGTCCCACAAACGGCGAATGCGACGGCCTCGACGCGCAGGTTGCGCGACCCGCCTGGAGAGCATGTCCCGCAAGTGGCGACTGCATGGGCCTCAACCCACCGGACGCGTGACCCGCCCCGACACCGTGTCCCACAGAATGCGGATGCGAGGGCCTGTAGCCACCGATTGCGGGACGCATCGGCGCCATCCGCCACCGCGGGCCCACCGCTCCCGGCATCCGCGGCTCAGACCACCCCTCGGAGGCGGCGACCGCGGCGGGGGCCGCGCGCCGACGGCATCCGCAGTCTGTGCGACCCCGCCCGCCGGACCGTCCCGCAAACGACGGATGCGGCAGCCCGAGCCCGCAGTTCGCGGGACCCGCCCACGCACCATGTCCCCCAAACAGCGCCCCGCAGCCTCAGCACCCGCAGATCGCGGGACCCACCCCTCTCTCCCGTCCCGCAAACGGCACCCCACCCACCCGAGCACCCGCACTCTCCGGGACCCGCCCCGACCCCGCGTCCCGCAAACCGCAAACCGCAAACCGCAAACCGCGCGCCAACGAAACACCCCCCGAACACCCCGAAGGGCCCGGAGCCGAAGCCCCGGACCCTCCGGATGTGCAGCCGACCCGCGGGTCAGCTCACCACTGTCACTCGCCGCCGAACTCCGCAGCGATGGCGACGCGGGCGTCGTTCTGCTCCTTGGCGTTGGCCATGTCGACCTCGAGCACCTTGTCGTAGCCGAGGCCCGACGCGGTGTCCTGCATCTCCTTGAGCAGCGACTCGAACTGGGCGTCGCTGGTGGCGAAGACCATCTGCCACGAGTACTGCACGATGACGGCCTTGACCTGGTTGCGCAGCGTCTCGATCTCCGACGTGTCGGCGGGGGCCGCGTAGCTGGCACCCGGGGCGACGGTCAGCTGGTCGCTGTTCTTCAGGTACTCCATCGTCGAGGTGGCGCCGCCCATCTGGGCCGACCAGTCCTCGGAGAGGGCGTTGGCCGTGGCCTCCTGGTACGACGGCCAGAAGGTGTAGCTGTACGGGTAGCCGGTGTCGGGGTCGACCGACACGGGGAGCACCGACGGGGCGTTGAGGGCCGAGACGCCGTCGGCGTAGTCGCCGCCGCCCCACTCCTCGGGCACGTTGGCCCCACCCTGCAGGAAGACCTCGTTGCCGAAGTCGGTCAGCTGCGGCTCACCGTCGGCGTTGAGCTCCCACGTGAGGCCCTCGGGCCCGGCCGAGCCCTGCGTCTGCGCACTGTTGGCGTAGGCGCCCTCCGACGAGTACAGCCAGTCGATGAACGCGGCGATGCGCTCCGGGTCCTCGGCCTTGGAGCCGATGGCGAAGACCTGCTTGCCGCCGTACGCCTCGGCACCGTAGGAGAAGATCTTCTGGTCGGCGACGGGGGCGATCTCGAAGCCCTTGCCGGCGGCCATGTTCTCTTCGGTGTTGTAGGCGGTCTGACCCAGCCACGGCCACCACGAGAACATGACCTGGCCGTTCTGGAACTTCGAGTACAGCGTGTCGTAGTTCTGCGTGGTCGATTCGGGGTCGACGAGGCCGAGCTTGTTGGCCTCGAAGTAGAGGCGCAGGCTGCGCACGTAGCCGCTGTCGGAGTCGAGGATCGACTGGTAGTCGGAGCCGTCGGCCTGCGCGAGGGCGAAGCCCATCTCGTCGTAGCCGTAGAACGTCGCGGGCTGCTTCGCGTTGTTCATCATG
The DNA here is from genome assembly GCF_025421715.1 of Microbacterium festucae. GTDB lineage: Bacteria > Actinomycetota > Actinomycetes > Actinomycetales > Microbacteriaceae > Microbacterium > Microbacterium festucae. The sequence goes on along the minus strand of NZ_JAOEFC010000004.1, from coordinate 135,880 downwards.
TTGCCGTCCCAGTCCTTGAACAGGGAGAAGGCGTAGGTGGGCTTGCCGTTGGGGGCGGTGGGCTCCAGGTCGTGCATCTGCTGGAGAACCGGGATGAGGTCCTCGAGCGTGCCGAGCTCCGGGTAGCCGAGCTGCTTGTAGAGGTCCCAGCGGATGAACGGGCCGAACGTCGGGTTCAGACCCTCCGACGCCTCGGTGGGCTTGAGCGAGGAGACCGAGGTCGGGAAGGCGTAGACGCCGCCCGTGTCGCCGGCGAGGTTCTGCACGGCGGCGTCGTAGGTCTCGGCGTTCTTCATGGCCGGGTAGATGTCCTTGACATCCATGACCAGGCCACCCTTGATCAGCTCGTCGAGCTTCTGACCCTTGTCGGTGATGATCATGTCGCCGAGGTCGCCGGCGGCGACGCGCGTGTTGTACAGGGTGTCTCCACCACCGGCCACGTTGGGCGCGATGATGTTGAGCTTCATGTTGAACTTGTCCTTGACGATCTTGGCGAACCAGCCCTGCTGGACCCCCATGTAGTTCGCCAGCCCGTCGAACACGTCGATCGTGATCTCGTTGTCCCACTTGTCGGGGAACTCGCTGATCGCGGTGCGGGTCGGGGCGGCAGTGCCCGAGCAGGAGGCCAAGGAGCCGGCGGTGACGATCGCTGCGACCGTCAGCACCACCTTCCGAGTGAGCTTCATTGCATTTCCTTTCTTGGTGGCCTGCGGCGGTCCGTCAACCCTTGACGGCGCCGAGCATGATGCCCTTCACGAAGAAGCGCTGGAAGAGCGGGTAGACGAAGATGATCGGCAGCACGACGAGCACCGACACCGTCATCCGGATGGACGTGGGGGTCTGCGAGGTGGCGGCCCCGGCGATCGCGCCGAGGTTGCCCCCGGCATCCTGCGCGGCTTGCGCCAGCGACGAGGCCTGGTTGATGAACATGTACAGCAGGTACTGCAGCGTGTACAGCGACTGATCGGTGACGTAGATCAGGGTGTCCTGGAACATGTTCCACTGCATGACGGCCGAGAAGATGGCCACCGTCGCGAGGATCGGCGTCATGTTCGGCAGATAGATGCGGAAGAAGATCTGCAGGATGTTGGCCCCGTCGACCTCGGCCGCCTCCTGCAGGGATGCCGGCATCGACTCGACGAACGTCTTCACGAGGATGATGTTGAACGGCTGCACGATGAACGGCAGCACGTACACCCAGAAGTTGTTGGTCAGACCCAGGGTCTTCATGATGATGAAGATCGGGATGAGGCCGGCCGAGAAGTACATCGTGATGATGATGAAGCGGTACCAGAACTTCCGGCCCCACATGCGCGACTGGGTGAACATGAACCCGAGGAACGCGGATGCCAGCACGGTGGCGACCGTGCCGATCACGGTGCGCCCGATGGAGACGAGCGTGGCCATCGGCAGGCCCGGCAGCTGGAACACCTTCTCGTAGTTGGAGAAGTGCACGTCGACGGGCCAGATGCGCACGTCGCCGAGCGCGGAGACGTCGTTGGCACTGATCGAGTTGATGATCAGGTAGTAGAACGGGTAGGCGCACAGCACGGCCATGAGGATGAAGACCGTGTAGTTGATCATCGTGAACACGACGTCGCCCGCGGTGCGGGTCTTCGCGTGGTGGGTCAGAGATGACATGTCGGGAACCTCAGACGATCGACTGGCCGCGCACGCGCTTGGCGATGGCGTTGACGGTGAGCAGGAGGATGACGGAGATGATCGACTTCAACATGCCGATCGCCGTCGCCATCGACAGGCTGTTGCCGGTCATGCCGATGTTGTAGACGTACAGGTCGAGCACCTGGATGTACTCCTTGTTGAACGCGTTCTGGAACACGTAGTACTGCTCCATGCCGTTGTTGAGCAGATTGGCGATCGACAGCAGCAGCAGCACCAGGTAGGTCGGCATCAGCTGCGGCAGCGTGATGAACCACATCTTCTGGAACCGGCCCGCGCCGTCGATCTCGGCCGACTCGTAGAGCGACTGGTCGATGCCGCTGATGGCGGCGAGGTAGATGATGGCCCCCCAGCCCAGGCCCTTCCAGATCGACCACAGCGTCATGGTGAGCCAGACGTTCTCGTCGGTGTCGAGGAACTTGATCGGCGCGGTGATGAGCCCCCAGTCGCCCAGGACGTTGTTCACCAGACCCGACGACGAGAACAGCGAGAACGCGATCATGTAGACCAGCACCCACGAGATGAAGTTCGGGAGCGTGGTGAGGGTCTGCACCGAGTTGCGGAACCACGGCGCCTTGACCTCGTTGAGGAACATCGCGAAGGCCAGCGGCAGCACCGAGGTGGCGATGCCGAGGAAGCTGATGGCGAGGGTGTTGATCAGCACCTGGCCGATCTGCTGCATCTGCGTCGGCGAGCTCACCAGCAGCTCGAACCACTGCAGACCGACGAACTCCGACCCCTCCAGCCCGAGGGCCGGCTTGTAGTCGTAGAGGGAGTAGATCCACCCGTACAGCGGGAAGTACGCGAACAGGAACACCAGCACGATGAACGGCAGGATGCACAGGAACATCACGAACGACTTCTTGCCGCCCGCCTCGCGGGGCGAACGCCCGCGCCGCTTCTTCTTCTCCGCGCCTTCTTCGATGGTGGACGCCGCCACCTCCGTCAGGACGGCCTGCGACGTCATGCCGCCACCGCCTGTGCGGGAGACATCTCGTGCGTGCTACGCCGATTCATGTCACTCCTTTGTGCAATCGAACGGTCGTCGTTCGATTTGTTTGCGGTCGCAACAATCGAACCGCTTCGACGAAGATAACCCCCGGCCTCCCGATTCGTCAAACGAAACCGGGTAACACGCCGATAACGCTTGGGAGCGCTCTCGCACTCACGCATCCGACGCTCCCGCCGCGCCCGCCACCGCCCCGCCGGAGGCCGGCGCCGAGGTGTAGGAGAACGAGCGCACGACGACCTCGCCGCTCACCGCGCGCACCCCCACGACGCGGCCCGTGAACAGCCCCGCGACCTCGGTGGACAGGTAGCGGCCGTCGGCGGATGCCAGCACCGTCTCGGCCCCGTCGGCGCCGACCACGACGAGGTCGACGAGGTCGGGCTGCGGCTCGCCCCACGGCGAGGTCGGCTCGGGCAGGCGCACCCGCACGCGCACGGTCGCGTCGGGGCCGGTGGCCACCGACCCCAGCATCGCCACGGCGGGCCCGATCGTCAGCACCGCCGACACGGCGGCGCCGTCGTGCACGAGGGCGTAGGTGTGGGCGTCGTCGATGCGCACCTCGAGCGCGGCGACGCCCGCCTCGGTGTGCAGGCGCGCGTCGACCGTCCACTCCTCGTCGACGGGGCGCACGCACAGCAGCGGGATGCCGGGCCCTCGCCCGGCCGCCACGGTCAGTCCCCCGCCGCGGGCGGGCGCGGTGAAGGTCGCCGGGAACATGCCGGTGCCGAGCCAGCGGCCGTGCAGCTGCGGGGCGGAGAAGTCGTCGACGAACGAGGCGTCCTGGCGCACCGCGATGAAGCGCTCCTCGTCGACGACCGGCCAGCCGTCCTCCCAGTCGACCCCGACCAGGAAGGTCTCGCGGCCGTTGACGTGGAAGCCGGGCGTCGCGCCCCGGGGGCGCACGCCGAGGTGCACCATCGCCCACGACCCGTCGGCGAGCTGCACGAGGTCGCCGTGGCCGGCGTTCTGCACCGGGTGCGGCAGGCCGCGGTGGGTGAGGATCGGGTTGTGCGGGGCGGCTTCGAACGGTCCGTCGAGCGTGCGCGCCCGCGCGATGGTCACGGCGTGCCCGCGCTCGGTGCCGCCCTCGGCGGCCAGCAGGTACCACCAGCCGTCGATGCGGTACAGGTGCGGCCCCTCGGGGTTGGCCCCGCCGGTGCCCGCCCACAGCAGCTTGGGCTCGCCCAGCATCCGCCCGGTCTCGGGATCGATCGGCACGGTGCCCAGGGGATGCAGGTGCGGCGCGTGCGGCGCCCAGGTGAGGTGGCACACCCCGTTTTCGTCCCAGCACAGGTCGGGGTCGATGCCGACGGTGCCGGGCACCTCGATCGGATCCGACCACGGCCCGGCGACGTCGTCGGCGTGGATGAGGTACTGGCCGATGCCCTCGCCGTGGCGGTTGGTGTCGGTCCACACGATCCAGAAGCGACCGTCGTGGTGGCGGATCGTCGGCGCGTAGACCGAACCGCTCGGGTTGCCGCGGTGCTCGCGGATCTGGCTCGGGCGCGTGAGCGCATTGCCGGCGAAGCGCCAGGTGACCAGGTCGGTGCTCTCGTGGATCGGCAGCCCCGGCAGGTACTCGAAGCTCGAGTTCACGACGTAGTACGTGTCACCCACCCGGCAGATGGACGGGTCGGGGTAGAAGCCCGGGATGATCGGTCGGACGTCGGACACGCGTGCCTCCTCGGTGAGGGATGGGGTTCGTCGAAGCGCTACGACAGACACCCGACGACCGACAGCCTGCCATGCACGGGCGCGGGTCGCGGGTGTTACGCGCACGTGAAACGGCACCGGACAAAGTGTCAGGCTGAGCCGTCCGGCGGACGGTATCGTCCGAGATCCCTGCCGGGATGCCACCATTCGAGCCGAAAGCGTTGCCCCGCTCGCATCCGGACGTATTGAATGACCGCACGTGTTCCAGGGCGGAACATCAGAGTGGAGAACTTGTGACGTCGGCACCCGAGACGACGATCGACAGCGCACCCGAACTCGACGTCGTTCGCGGCGACGTCACGCTCACCGGCGTGACGAAGCGCTACGGCGATCAGGTCGCCGTCGACGACCTCACCCTGCGCATCCGGCCCGGCGAGTTCCTCTCGCTGCTGGGCCCCTCGGGGTGCGGCAAGACCACCACCCTGCGCATGATCGCCGGGTTCGAGCATCCGGATGCCGGCGAGATCCGCATCTCGGGCGCGAACGTGCTGGGCACCGCGCCGTTCAAGCGCGACGTCAACACCGTGTTCCAGGCCTACGCCCTCTTCCCGCACATGAGCGTCGCCGGGAACGTCGCCTACGGCCTGCAGCAGCGCCGGAGCGGACGCGCCGCGGTGCGCAAGGCGGAGGTGGCCGAGCGGGTGTCGGCGGCGCTGGACCTCGTGCAGATGCGCCGGTTCGCCGACCGCAAGCCCACCCAGCTTTCCGGCGGCCAGCAGCAGCGCATAGCCCTGGCGCGCGCGCTGGTCAACCGCCCGTCGGTGCTGCTGCTCGACGAGCCGCTCGGCGCGCTCGACCGTCAGCTGCGCGAAGAGATGCAGCTGGAGCTGAAGCTGCTGCAGGCGCGCCTGGGCATCACCTTCGTCTTCGTCACCCACGACCAGGGCGAGGCCCTGTCGATGAGCGATCGCATCGCGATCATGCGGGCCGGGCGCATCGAGCAGCTCGCCGACCCGCACACCGTCTACGCCCGCCCGGCGTCGGCCTACGTGGCCGCGTTCGTCGGACAGCAGAACTTCTTCCGCGGCGCCGTCGTCGAGCACGGCACGGCCGTCGAGACCGCGCGCGGTCTCGTGCGCTCGGCCGGCGACCCCCTCACCAGCACCCGCGGCGAGGCGGCGGTGCGCCCCGAGAACGTGCGCATCGACGGCTACGCCGGGGGCGAGGTGCCGGCATCCAACGCCGTCGTCGGCGACCTGATCGGCCTCTCGCACCTTGGCGAGACGATGCAGTACCTCGTGCGCCTGCGCGGCGACGAGGGCGCCCCCGACCAGAGCCTCATCTCGCGCCGCCCGACCCCCGAGGCCCCCGACCTGCGCGTCGGCGACGCGGTGGTCTGCAGCTGGTCGCCGGCCCACGTGCTGCTCTTCCCCGCCGACGACTCCGCCGCCGAGGGCGGCTACATCGCCCCGCCCACCTGACCGTCGCACCCGACAGCCCGACACCCGCCCGACAGCTCGACCCGCACGCTCCGCCTGATCGCCCGACCCGCCGTACCCGACACCGCTCGTCCCGATATCGCCCTGGAGGCCACGATGCCCGAGTCCCGCAATCCGATCCGCGTCCTCGCCCACGAGAGCGCCGTGCCGGTCATCGCCAAGGAGCTCTCACGCCGACGGTTCCTCTCGTTCGCCGCCGCCGCCGGCGGCGCGGCCCTGCTGGCCGCGTGCACGCCCGCCGGCGGATCGAGCCCGTCGACGCAGGCCACCGGCGGCGCGCTGGAGAGCGGCCTGTCGGTGTACACGTGGGGCGACTACGACTCGCCCGACGTCGTCGCGAACTTCACCAGCGAGCTCGGCCCCAAGGTGACCCTCGACTCCTACAGCTCCAACGAGGAGCTGATCGCGAAGCTCGTCGCCGCCAAGGGCACCTCCGGCTACGACATCGTCGTGCCGACCGGGGTGTTCATCCCGCAGATGATCGAGAACGGGCTGCTCACCAAGTTCAACAAGGACCTGCTCCCCAACCTCGCCAACATGGACCCGGCCTACCTCGGGCGCGCGTGGGACCCGGGCAACGACTACTCGGTCTGCAAGGCGTGGGGCACCACCGGCTTCGTCTACGACAAGACCGTCATCACCCGGGAGCTGGCGACCTGGGACGACTTCTTCGACGCCGCACAGAACGAGGCCAGCGGCAAGACCAGCATGTCCGACGACCCGGCCGGCATCATCGGCGCCTACTTCTGGGCGCGCGGGGCCGACTGGAACACCACCGACGAGGCCGAGCTCGCCGCCTGCCGCGACTTCCTCGTCAACGAGCTCGCGCCGCACATCGCCGCCTTCGACTCCTACCCCGGCACCAACGCCATCCCCCAGGGCACCCAGGTGCTCATGCAGGCGTGGAACGGCGATGCCCGACTGGGCCTGCTCGAGGCCGGCGACCCCGACCGCTGGCAGTGGGTGCTGCCCGGCCCCGACACCGAGCTGTGGATGGACAACTGGGCCATCGCCGCCGGCGCCCCCAACCCCGAGGCCGCGCACGCCTTCATCGACTTCTCGCTGGCGCCCGAGAACCTCATGCTCAACCTCGACTACATCGGGTACCACGTCGGCGGCAAGGACATGGAGGCCGAGGCGGCTGCCGAGGGCCTCGAGATGCCCGAGCTCATCTTCTTCAGCGACGAGCAGCTGGCCACCATGCACGAGCAGGAGCTCAACGACTCGCAGACCACCCGCGTGGAGATCTGGAACGAGATGAAGGCCGCCGCGGGTGCCTGAGACCACCGCACCGCGCCGCTCGTGGGGCGGCGCCCTGGCCGTGCCCGCGTGGGTGTGGCTGCTGCTGTTCTTCGTGGCCCCCGTGGGCATGGTGGTGTGGTTCAGCTTCGGCTACAAGCCGGGGGTGTTCGGCACGCACGCCAACGATGTGCTGAGTTTCGACCGCTACGTCGAGGCCTTCTCGCCCACGTTTCTGGCCACCTTCCAGAACACCCTGTGGGTCGGCGTGCTCGGCACCGTGCTGTGCTTCCTCATCGGCGCCCCGGTCGCCTACTGGATGGCCTTCAAAGTGCGCCCCGAGCGCCGCGGGCTGCTGATCGCGCTCGTGCTCATCCCCTTCTGGACGAACTTCCTCATCCGCACGATCGGCTGGCAGGTGATCCTCGCCCCCGAGGGCTGGCTGTCGACGACGCTGCAGGCGGCGGGGCTGCTGGGCGGCCCCCTCGACCTGCTCTACACCCGCCAGGCGGTGCTGCTGGGCGTCGTCTACAACTACCTGCCGCTCATGATCCTGCCGCTGTTCGTCGCCTTCGACCGGGTCGGCCCGGCACTGCGGGAGGCCTCGAAAGACCTCGGCGCGGGCAAGGTGGCGACGTTCTTCCGCGTCACGCTGCCGCTGTCGCGACCCGGTGTCATCGCGGGCGTGCTGCTGGTGTTCATCCCCCTGATGGGCGACTACATCACCGCGACCGTGCTCGGCGGGGCCAAGGGCAACATGATCGGCCAGCTCGTGGCCAGCCAGTTCCAGACCGCGCAGAACTGGGCGCTGGGCTCGGCGATGGCCGTCGTCCTCATGCTCGTGATCAGCCTCACCATCGGCGTGGCCGCCCTGCTGCTGTGGCTGATCGCACTGCCGCTGCGCCACCGCAACCGGGTGGAGCTTCCGCCCGTCGCCACCGAGGGCGCAGCCCCGGGCGCGCCCTCGGCCGCCGGGGGCCCGGTGGCACCGGCATCCGATGAGAATCGCCCCCGCGAGGAGGTCGCCCGATGAGCGTCACCAAGACCGAGACGATCCTGCGTCAGCGCGACGGCTCGATGCTCGGCAGCGGCCGCCGCTCGCACCGCTCGTGGACCGACGTCGCCCTGAACGTGTGGGGCGTGCTCGTGCTGCTGTTCCTGTTCGCGCCGATCCTCGTGATCGTCATCTACTCGTTCAACACTGGGCGCCTGCTGGTGTCGTTCGACGCGTTCGGGTTCGACGCGTTCGCGACGATCCTCGACAAGCCCGCGGTGCAGAACGCGGTGCGGGTCTCGCTGATCACGGCGCTCATCTCGGCGATCATCGCCACCGCGATCGGCACCCTCGCCGGCATCGCCATGGCCCGCTACCCGGGCAAGTGGGTGTGGTGGTTCCTGGGTCTGCTGCTGCTGGTGTCGGTGACGCCGGAGATCGTGGATGCCGTCGCCCTGCTGCCCTGGTTCGTCTGGCTGGGCCAGGACCTCGGCCTCACGATGTTCAACGACGGCATCGTGCGCCTGTCGATCGGCTCGTCGCTGTTCGCCACGGCGGTCGTGTCGTACATCGTGCGGGCGCGGCTGGTGGGTCAGGACGCGAACCTCGAAGAGGCCTCGAGCGACCTCTACGCCAAGCCCGCGACGACCTTCCGCCGGGTGACGCTGGCGCTGGCCCTCCCGGCGGTGCTGGCCGGATTCCTGCTGGCGTTCACCCTCAGCCTCGACAACACGATCGTCGCCGCCTTCGTGCAGGTGTCGGGCACGACGCCCTGGCCGGTGTACGTGCTGTCGGCCGTGCGCTCGGGGCTGCGCCCCGAGGTGGCTGCGGTGTCGACGGTCATGCTGATCCTCACCCTCATCGCCCTGGCCGTGGTAGCGGTCGTGCTCAAGCGCGCCGGCGACTCCGCGACCGACATCGCCCGCACGATGGCCGGTGGTTGACATGTCCCGTGCGACCTCCCCCGCCCGTCCGGCCCGTGCCCCGGCGTCGAGAGAACATCTCGCCGCCGAGGGCACGGGTGGCGCCCGTTCCCTCGGCGCCCCGTTGTTCTCTCGCGGGCGGGAGGGGGCGCGGTGAGGGGCGCTGACCTCGTGTTCGTGGGCGGGGCCGTGTTCACGGGCGACACCGTGCGGTCGCGGGCGGATGCGGTGGCGGTGCGGGACGGACGCATCATCGCGGTCGGCCGCGGCCACGACGACGGCATCCGCGATCTCATCGACGCGCGCGCCGAGGTCGTCGACCTCGCCGGGCGGATGCTGGTGCCCGGCTTCCAAGACGCGCACGTGCACCCGGTGTGGGGCGGCCTCGACATGCTGCGCTGCAACCTCGCCGACGACGCCACCCGCGAGCAGTACCTCGCCCGCATCGCCGCCTACGCGGCCGCCCACGACGACGAGTGGATCCTCGGCGGCGGCTGGCAGATGTCGGCCTTCCCCGGCGGCACGCCCACCGCGGCCGACCTCGACGCCATCGTGCCCGATCGGCCGGTGTTCCTCACCAACCGCGACGGGCACGGGGCCTGGGTCAACTCGCGGGCGCTCGAGCGCGCCGGCATCCGCGACGACACCCCCGACCCCGCCGACGGCCGCATCGAACGGCTGCCCGGCGGCGCGCCCTCGGGCACCCTGCACGAAGGCGCGATGACCCTCGTCAACCGCCTGCTGCCCGAAGACTCCGCCGACCGCATGCTCGAGGCGCTGCTGCTCGGCCAGCGCTACCTGCACTCGTTCGGCATCACCGCGTGGCAGGACGCGATCGTCGGCTCCGAGTACGGCGACGCCGCCGACCCGGCGCCCAGCTACGTGCGCGCCGAGCGCGAGGGGCTGCTGACCGGACGCGTCGTGGGGTCGCTGTGGTTCGACCGCACCCGCGGCATCGAGCAGATCCCCGACCTCGTCGCCGCCCGCGAGCGGTTCACCGGCGAGCGCTTCCGCGCCACGACGATCAAGGTCATGCAAGACGGTGTCGCCGAGAACTTCACCGCCGCCATGCTCGAGCCCTACGGCGACGGCCACGGCCACCCCACCGACAACTCCGGCATCTCGTTCGTGCCGCCCGAGGTGCTCTCCGACGCGGTGCCGCGGCTGGACGCCCTCGGGTTCCAGGTGCACTTCCACGCCATCGGCGACCGGGCCGTGCGCGAGTGCCTGGATGCCGTCGAGCAGGCGATCGTCCGCAACGGGCGCAGCGACAACCGGCATCACATCGCGCACATCCAGGTCGTGCACCCCGACGACATCGCGCGCTTCCGCCGGCTCGGCGTCGCCGCCAACATGCAGTCGCTGTGGGCCACGCTCGAACCGCAGATGGTCGAGCTGACCCTGCCGTTCCTCGGCGCGCCGCGCAGCGCGTGGCAGTACCCGTTCGGCGACCTGATGCGCGCCGGGACGGTGCTGGCGGCCGGCTCGGACTGGTCGGTGAGCTCGCCCGATCCGCTGGCCGCGATCCACACCGCCGTCAACCGTCAGGCCGCGCCCGGCCACGAGGAGGGCGACTACGAGCCGTTCCTCCCCGAGCAGGCCATCGACCTGGCCACCTCACTCACCGCCTACACGGCCGGGTCGGCGTGGGTGAACCACCTCGACGGGGACACGGGCACGATCGAGGTCGGCAAGCTCGCCGACCTCGCGGTGCTCGACCGCGACCCCTTCGACGGCCCCATCGACCGCATCGGGGCCACGCGAGTGCTGCAGACCTTCGTCGACGGGGCGCGCGTGTACGCCGCCGACGACGCCTAGCCTGTCGCCACGGCGCATAACTCAGGCAGAATCGCCCGCACGGGCGCCGAAAGCCGCCCGCACCGCCGTTCTGCCTGAGTTATGACCCCCGGCGCCGCACGACCGGGCACCCCGACACCCCGACACCACCCATCCACCACCCCGAAGCAACACCCCGATAGGAAGTGATACCCGTGGGAACCACCGTCTTCGAAAGACGCGTGCCCTCGGCATCCGTCATCAGCCACAGCCTCGAGCAGACGCGCAGCGGCGCGTTCTGGATCGACGACCTCCCGGCGTCGCTGCGCCCCGACCGGCCGCCGCTGCGCGGCACGGTCGCCGCCGACCTCGTGGTCGTCGGGGCCGGCTACACCGGGCTGTGGACGGCCCTGCTGGCCAAGACGCGCGACCCCGAGCGGCGCGTGGTCGTGGTCGAGGCCAACCGCACCGGGTGGGCGGCGTCGGGCCGCAACGGCGGGTTCTGCGAGTCGAGCCTCACCCACGGGCACGAGAACGGCGTCAACCGCTGGCCCGACGAGATGCCGCAGCTCGACCGGCTCGGCCGCGCCAACCTGGATGCCATCGAGGCCAGCGAAGCCGAGTACGGCATGGACTTCCAGTTCGAGCGCACCGGGCAGCTGGCCCCCGCCGTCGAACCGCACGAGGTGGCGTGGCTGGAGGAGTGGGCCGCCGAGGGCGACCCCGACGTCGTCTTCCTCGACCAGGAGGCGGCGCAGCGCGCCGTGGCCTCGCCCACCTACCTCGCCGCCGTCTGGGAGAAGGCCACGTGCGGGCTGGTGCATCCGGCGCGGCTGGCGGCCGAGCTCGCACGCGTGGCCGAGGAGCGCGGCGTCGAGATCTTCGAGCGTTCGCGGGTGCGGGCGCTCGACACCTCGGGCACCGGGGTGAGCGTGGTCACCGAGCACGGCCGCGTCGAGGCGGCGCAGGCGGTGCTGGCCACCAACGTGTTCCCGTCGCTGCTGCGCCGCAACCGCCTGATGACGGTGCCGGTCTACGACTACGCCCTGATGACCGAGCCGCTGACGGCCGCGCAACTCGCGTCGATCGGCTGGCACGACCGGCAGGGCATCGGCGACATGGCCAACCAGTTCCACTACTACCGCCTGTCGCAGGACGGCCGCATCCTGTTCGGCGGCTACGACGCGCTGTACCACTACGGCCGGCGCGTCGACCCCGGCTACGAGCACCGGCCCGATGTCTGGGCGAAGCTCGCGAGCCACTTCTTCACGACGTTCCCGCAGCTGGAGGGTCTGCGCTTCTCGCACCAGTGGGCCGGCGCGATCGACACGTCGACGCAGTTCACGGCGTTCTTCGGCACCGCCCGCGCCGGCCGGGTGGCCTACGCGGCCGGGTTCACCGGGCTCGGGGTGGGCTCGACCCGGTTCGCCGCCGATGTCATGCTCGACCTGCTCGCCGGCCGGTCCACCGAGAGGACGCAGCTCGAGATGGTGCGGCGGCGCCCGCTCCCCTTCCCGCCCGAGCCGGCGGCGGCGATCGGCATCACCGCGACTCGGTGGTCGCTCGACCGCGCCGACCACAACCAGGGGCGGCGTAACCTGCTGCTGAAGACGCTGGACCGACTGGGATTGGGGTTCGATTCGTGAGCGACATGGATCCGGGGGTCGCCGTCGCGGCGCTGCAGGTGCAGGTGCCGCTGACGGCGGTGCCCGCCGCGCAGGTGGTGGCCGGGTCCCCGGCGACGGGCAGCGTCGACCTCGATGAGGACATGGGCGTGGGCGTCTGGGAGATGACCCCGGGAGCGATGACCGACACCGAGATCGACGAGGTCTTCGTCGTCGTCGCCGGCAGCGCCACGGTGGAGTTCACCGACCCGCCGCAGCCGGCGATCGAGCTCGCCGTCGGCGACGTCGTGCGCCTGGAGTCGGGCATGCGCACCGTGTGGACGGTGCGCGAGACCCTGCGCAAGGTCTACCTGGCCTGACCGCCGGCGCCCCGCCCGCCCGCCCGCCCAGCGAGCCCAGCCCGCCCCACCCGCGCGGTCAGCGCGCGGTGGAGCGCCGTACGAGCAGCGCGAGGTGCAGCGCCGCCTGCACCTCGCCGTCGTCGAGGTCGACCCCCAGCAGCTCCTGGATGAGCGCGATGCGCTGGTAGAACACCGACCGCGACAGATGGGATGCCGTGGCCGCCGCCGTTCGGTTGCCCGGGTGGGCGAGCATGGCGCCGAGCACGTCGAGCAGGTCGCCACCGCGCGCCAGGTCGTATTCGATGAGCGGCGACAGCATCCGCTCGCCGTGGTCGAGCAGGCGGTGGTCGTCGCGCAGCGCGGTGACGAACCGGGCCAGCGGCCGGTTCTCGACGCGGCGGATCTGCGGCCCGCGTCCGGCGCGGTCGCCGGCGCTGCGCGACAGGTCGATGGCCTCCTGCAGCGAGGCCAGCGCCCCGTCGAGGCTCTGGGCGGCGGCGCCCACCGACAGCACGGTGCGCTCGGCGTGCGGGGTGAGGGCGCGGGCGAAGCGTCGGGCGGCGTCGTCGTCGAAGCGCACCCGCTGCGGCAGCGACAGCAGCACCGCCGCCCCGGGGGTGCCGCCGGGGATCGCCCCCGCCAGCGCCCGGCCGCCCAGGGCCCGCGCGGCCGGGTCGGCGGCGTCGGCGCGCACCTCGACCCCCGACGAGACCACGCCGAACAGCTGCGCGCCGTCCATCGGCAGGCCCGCCGCCTCGACGCGGGCGGTGGCGCCGGCCTGCCCGGTGAAACGCCCCGCCAGCAGTCCGTCGATCAGCTGACGGCGGCCCACCCGCGCCCACTCGTCGCCCTCGGCGTCGGTGAGCCGGCCGAGCGCCAGGGCGATCGCGCCCTGCTCGAGCACCGCGGCGCGCCCGGCGGGATGGTCGGGTCCGGGCAGGGCCACCAGATACCCCCAGCGGATGCCGCGTGCTTCGACCGGCACGATCAGCCAGTCGCGCTCGGGGGCGGGGTCACGGTGGGCGATGCGGGAGCGCACCTCCCAGCGGGTGAAGACCTCTTCCTCGAGGGCGGGCGGCGCGTCGGCGACGACGACGTCGTGCCCGAGGCTCTCGAGCACGACGGGGGCCTGCAGGGTCTGGGCGAGCTGGCCCACGATGAAGTCGGCGGGCGAACCGCGCAGCGCGAGCGCGGTGAAGCGGGTGCGCACCTCTTCGCGGGCGCGCAGGGCCGCCGACTGGTCGTCGATGATGCGGCGGTGCACGTGCTCGGTGAGGGTGACGAACTTCACCTCGCGGTGGAGCGCGACCAGCGCCAGGCCCCGCTCGCGCGCGGCGGTCAGCACCACGGCGGGCACGTACCGGTAGTGGGTGCCCAGTTCCAGCACCAGGCACGACAGTCCGGCGTCGGCGAGCTCGCCGATGAAGGCGCGCAGCTCGGCGGGTTCAGCGGGCCACGACGACCCCGTCGACAGCAGCAGCTCGCCGCCGTCGAGCAGCCGGGCGACCCCGGCACTGTCGGAGACGTGCACCCAGCGCACCGGGGCGTCGAGGGCCGCGTCGCCGCCGAAGACCTCGGGCATGCCGGCGGCGAAGGCGTCGAGCTCGAGCACTTCGCGCACCGTCGGCAGGCTGCCCTGGCTGGTCGGACGATCCGTCCGGAATGCCGATTCTTCGCGACGTTCGGGCACCTGTATCGCTCCTTGCGCTCTGGAACACTGGGGTTCAGATCAGCTTAGGCGCGGTCGGTCGATCTGTCCGGTCTCGCTCACTCCCCTCCGAAGGACTCCCCCATGGCCCTCATCCGCCACCACATCGCCGGCACCGCGACCGGCGACGACACGCGCACCGGCGTCGTCTACGACCCCGCCACCGGCGCGGTGCAGCACCAGGTCGTGCTGGCCTCGGCCGACGAGACCGCCGCCGCTGTCGCCGCCGCGGCCGCCGCCCTCCCGGGCTGGCGGGCGACGAGCCTCATCAAGCGCGCCGACGTGTTCTTCCGCCTGCGGCAGCTGCTGGTCGAGCGCAGCGACGACCTGGCGGCCATCATCACCAGCGAGCACGGCAAGGTGCTCTCCGACGCGAAGGGCGAGATCAGCCGCGGCATCGAGAACGTCGAGTTCGCCGCCGGCCTCGTGCACCTGCTCAAGGGCGAGCACGCCGAGCAGGTCTCGCGCGGGGTCGACGTGCACTCGGTGAAGCAGCCGGTGGGCGTGGTGGCGTGCATCACCCCGTTCAACTTCCCCGTCATGGTGCCGCTGTGGATGACGGCCTCGGCCATCGCCTGCGGCAACACCGTGGTGCTCAAGCCGAGCGAGAAAGACCCGTCGGCCGCCCTGTTCCTGGCGCGGCTCTACGAAGAGGCGGGACTGCCGGCCGGCGTGCTCAACGTCGTGCAGGGCGACAAGGTCGCCGTCGACGCGCTGCTCGAGGCGCCCGAGGTGCGCGCGGTGAGCTTCGTCGGCTCGACGCCGATCGCCCAGTCGATCTATGAGCGGGCCGCCGCCCACGGCAAGCGGGTGCAGGCGCTCGGTGGCGCGAAGAACCACATGGTCGTGATGCCGGATGCCGATCTCGACGGCGCTGCGGATGCCGCGGTGTCGGCGGCCTACGGCTCTGCCGGCGAGCGCTGCATGGCCGTGTCGGTGCTGGTCGCCGTGGGCGACGAGGTGGCCGACGCGCTGGTGGCCAAGGTCGCCGAGCGCGTCGCGGGGCTCACGATCGGGGCGGGCACCGACGCCGCCAGCGAGATGGGTCCGCTCATCACCGGCGAGCACCGCGACAAGGTGGCCTCCTACGTCACCGGCGCCGCCGCCGAGGGGGCGACGGTGGTCGTCGACGGCACCCGGCAGGACTTCCCCGGTGACGGCTTCTTCCTCGGGGTCTCGCTCGTGGACCACGTGCGCCCCGGCATGAAGGTCTACGACGACGAGATCTTCGGCCCGGTGCTCTCGGTGGTGCGCGTGGCCTCGTACGAGGAGGCGGTGGAGCTGGTCAACACCAGCCCGTTCGCCAACGGCACCGCCGTGTTCACCCGTGACGGCGGCACCGCCCGGCAGTTCGAGTACGACATCGAGGTCGGGATGGTCGGCGTCAACGTGCCGATCCCGGTGCCGGTGGGCGCGTTCTCGTTCGGCGGCTGGCGCAGTTCGCTGTTCGGCGACTCGCACATCTACGGCCCCGAGTCGTTCCACTTCTACACGCGCTCCAAGGTCGTCACCAGCCGCTGGCCCGACCCGAGCGAGAGCCAGATCAGCCTCGGCTTCCCGAGCAACCACTAGGACCCGCCATGACCTCCGCCCCCTCCCTCGCCGCCGCCACCGACGCGCAGGTGCGCGCCGACGACCGCGGCCACGTCTTCCACTCCTGGAGCGCGCAGGCGCTCATCGACCCGCTGCCGGTGGCCGGCGGCGAGGGCGCGAGCTTCTGGGATCACCAGGGCAACGCCTACCTCGACTTCTCGAGCCAGCTGGTGAACCTGAACCTCGGCCACCAGCATCCCGATCTGGTCGCGGCCATCCAGCAGCAGGCGGGGCGCCTGGCCACGATCCAGCCGTCGATGGCCAACGACGTGCGGGGCGTGCTCGCCCGCGAGATCGCCGGGGTCGCGCCGGCGGGCATGAACAAGGTGTTCTTCACCAACGGCGGGGCCGACGCCAACGAGAACGCCGTGCGCATGGCGCGCATCGTCACCGGCAAGCGCAAGGTGCTGGCGATGTACCGCAGCTACCACGGCAACACCTCGACGGCCATCACCCTCACCGGCGACCCCCGCCGCTGGCCCAACGAGCCCGCCGACGGCTCGGTCGCCCACTTCTTCGGCCCCTACGCCTACCGCTCGCCGTTCCACTCCACCAGCCCCGAGCAGGAGAGCGCGCGGGCGCTGGAGCACCTCGAGCAGACGATCATCCTCGAGGGGGCCTCGACGATCGGCGCCATCATCATCGAGACGGTCGTGGGCACCAACGGCGTGCTGGTGCCGCCGCCGGGCTACCTGCCGGGGGTGCGGGCGCTGTGCGACAAGTACGGCATCGTCTTCATCGCCGACGAGGTGATGGTCGGCTTCGGCCGCATCGGCGAGTGGTTCGCGTTCCAGGCCTTCGACGTCGTGCCCGACCTCATCACCTTCGCCAAGGGCGTCAACTCCGGCTATGTGCCGCTGGGCGGTGTGGTGATCTCGGATGCCATCGCCGCGCACTTCGACACCGTGGCCTTCCCCGGCGGCCTCACCTACTCGGGGCACCCGCTGGCGTGCGCCGCGGGGGTGGCGACGTTCGAGGTGTTCCGCCGGGACGGCATCCTCGAGCGCGTGCGTGATTTGGGCGAGCGGGTGGTGGGTCCGCGGCTGGCCGCGATGGCCGAGCGCCACCCCGCCGTGGGCGAGGTGCGCGGGCGCGGACTGTTCTGGGGGATCGAGCTGGTCGCCGACCGCGAGACCCGCGAGCCGCTCGTGCCGTTCAACGCCGCCGGGGCCGACGCCGCACCGATGGCCGCCGTCGCCGCCGCGTGCAAGAAGGCGGGACTGTGGCCGTTCACGCACTTCAATCGGATGCATGTGGCGCCGCCGCTGGTGATCTCGGAGGACGACCTGGTGCGCGGCCTCGACATCATCGACCGCGCGCTCGACGTCGCCGACGAGTACACCACCGCCGCCGACACCGCGGGACGGCGATGACCTCGGCGCCGCGGACCCTGCACAACGTCATCGACGGGCGCCGGGTGGCGCCCTCCGGCCCGACGCTCGATCTCGTGAGCCCGGTGACCGGCGAGGTGTACGGGCAGGCGCACACCTCTACCGCCGCCGACGTCGACGCGGCGTTCGCGGCGGCGGAGGCCGCCTTCCCGGCCTGGCGCGCGGCCACCCCTGCGCAGCGGCAGCGGGCGCTGCTGCGCCTCGCCGACGCCCTCGAGGCGCACGCCGACGAGTTCGCCGACCTCGAATCGCAAGACACCGGCAAGCCGCGGGCGAGCCTCGTCGCCGACGAGATCGACCAGTCGGTCGACCAGCTGCGCTTCTTCGCCGGCGCCGCCCGCGACCTCGACGGCCGGGCCGCCGCCGAGTACGCCGAGGGCTTCACGTCGTTCGTGCGCCGCGAGCCGATCGGCGTGGTCGCGCAGGTGACGCCGTGGAACTACCCGCTGAACATGGCGGTCTGGAAGATCGCACCGGCACTGGCCGCCGGCAACACCGTCGTGCTCAAGCCCAGCGAGACGACACCGCAGACGACGGTGCGGCTGGCCGAGCTCGCCGCCGAGATCCTGCCGGCGGGCGTGTTCAACGTCGTTCTCGGCGACCGCGAGACCGGGCGCCTGCTCGTGGAGCACCCCACCCCGCAGCTGGTCGCCATCACCGGTTCGGTGCGTGCCGGCATCGAGGTGGCCGCCTCGGCCGCGCGCGCCCTGAAGCGCGTGCACCTCGAACTCGGCGGCAAGGCGCCGGCGCTCGTGTTCGCCGACGCCGACCTGGATGCCGCCGCCGAGGGCATCGTCAGCGCCGCGTTCTTCAACGCGGGTCAGGACTGCACCGCCGCCACCCGGGTGATCGTGGCCCGCGAGGTGCACGACGCCCTCGTGGAGCGCCTGGTCGCCCGCACCCGCACTCACGCGCGCACCGGCGCACCCGACGACCCCGACGCCTTCTTCGGGCCGCTCAACAACGCCGACCAGCTGGCGCGGGTGGCGGGCTTCCTCGAGCGCCTCCCCGCCCACGCCGCCGTCGCCGTCGGCGGGGCCCGCCAGGGCGAGCACGGATGCTTCTTCGAGGCCACCATCGTCACCGGCGTGCGGCAGGACGACGAGCTCGTGCAGCAGGAGGTGTTCGGGCCGGTGCTCACGGTGCAGGCCGCCGACACCGACGCCGAGATGCTGGCCCTGGCCAACGGCGTGCCCTACGCCCTGGCATCCTCGGTGTGGACCCGCGATCACGGCCGCGCGATGCGCTTCAGCCGCGACCTCGACTTCGGGTGCGTGTGGG
The DNA here is from genome assembly GCF_025421715.1 of Microbacterium festucae. Taxonomy (GTDB): domain Bacteria; phylum Actinomycetota; class Actinomycetes; order Actinomycetales; family Microbacteriaceae; genus Microbacterium; species Microbacterium festucae. Next base: position 117,168 of record NZ_JAOEFC010000004.1, on the reverse strand, counting down.
TCAACGCGCACCTGCCGTTCGTCTCCGACATGCCCCACGGCGGCTTCAAGCACTCCGGCTACGGCAAAGACCTGTCGGTCTACGGTTTCGAGGACTACACCCGCATCAAGCACGTCATGGCGAGCCTGACGTGACCGGCAACGGGGGCGTCTCGTTCTGGTGGCAGCAGCTCGGCCTGCCCGCTGCGCGGGCGCCCCTGCCCGGCGACCTCGATGTCGACGTGGCGATCGTCGGCGCCGGCTACACCGGACTGTGGGCGGCGTACTACCTGAAGACGCTGCAGCCCGACCTGCGGGTCGCCGTGCTCGAGCGGCGGTTCGCCGGGTTCGGCGCGTCGGGGCGCAACGGCGGCTGGCTCACCAATTCGGTCACCGGCGGGCGCGAGCAGTACGGCCCCGAGGGCGGCGCCCGCCAGCAGCGGGCCATGAACGAGACCGTCGCCGAGGTGGTGAGGGTCGCCGCGGCGGAGGGCATCGACGCCGACATCCGGCTCGGGGGTGAGCTGAACGTCGCCCGCACCCCCGCGCAGCAGGCGCGGCTCGCGGCGTGGTTCCGCGCCGAGTCGGCCCAGCCGCACACCGACGTCGAGCTGTGGGGCCCGCGGCAGACCGCCGAGCACGTGCGCGTGGCCGGGGCCACCGGCGGCATCTGGCATCCGCACTGCGCGCGCATCCACCCCGCCAAGCTCGTGCGCGGTCTCGCCGCGGCCGTCGAACGGCTGGGCGTGCCGATCTACGAGCAGACGACGGTCACGGCCGTCGAGGCGGGGCGCGCCGTCACCGACCGCGGGGTGGTGCGCGCGGCCGCGGTGCTGCGCGCCACCGAGGGCTTCACCGCCGACCTGCGCGGCGAGCACCGCACCTGGCTGCCGATGAACTCGTCGCTGGTGGTCACCGCCCCGCTCCCGGCGGCGGTGTGGGACGAGATCGGGTGGGCGGATGCCGCGACGCTCGGCGACCTCGCACACGTCTACATGTACGCCCAGCGCACGGCCGACGACCGCATCGCCTTCGGCGGGCGGGGCGTGCCCTACCGGTACGGCTCGCGCGTCGACGGCGACGGGCGCACCCCCGAGCGCACCGTGCGGGCGCTGACGAAGCTGCTGCGCGAGTTCTTCCCCGGCGCCGCGCAGGTGCCGGTGGAGCACGCGTGGTCGGGGGTGCTGGGGGTGCCGCGCGACTGGGCGGCCACCGTCGGCTTCGACCGCGCGACGGGCCTCGGCTGGGCGGGCGGCTACGTCGGCACCGGGGTGGCCACGACCAACCTCGCCGGCCGCACCCTCGCCGATCTCGTGCTCGGGCGCGACACCGACCTCGTGCACCTGCCGTGGGTGGGGCATCGGGCGCGCGCCTGGGAGCCCGAGCCGCTGCGCTGGCTGGCCGTGCAGGGCCTCTACGGCGCCTACCACCTGGCCGACCGGCAGGAGGCGCGCGGGCGGGCGGGCACCTCGCCGGTGGCGCGGATCGCCGACCGCATCTCCGGGCGCGCGCACTGACCGACCCGACCCCGACCCTGACCCCGAGACAGACCACCGCACCCGCAGTACCGTGACAACGAGGAGGACGACATGACCCGTACCGATGCCGAGCTGCAGGAGATGGCCCGCGACCACCTGTGGATGCACTTCGCCCGCCAGTCCGTGATGACCGAAGGGCCCGGCGTGCCCATCATCGTCAAGGGCGAGGGCCACCACATCTGGGACTCCACCGGTAAGAAGTACATCGACGGCCTGGCGGGGCTGTTCGTGGTCAACGCCGGTCACGGCCGCCGGCGACTCGCGCAGGCCGCCGCGAAGCAGGCCGAAGAGCTCGCCTTCTTCCCGATCTGGTCGTACGCGCACCCGGCCGCGATCGAGCTGGCCGACCGCATCGCGGACCTGGCCCCCGGCGACCTGAACCACGTGTTCTTCTCCACCGGCGGCGGCGAGGCCGTCGAGACCGCGTTCAAGCTCGCCAAGCACTACTGGAAGCTGCAGGGACAGCCCACCAAGCACAAGGTCATCTCGCGCTTCATCGCCTATCACGGCACCCCGCAGGGCGCCCTGGCGATCACCGGCCTGCCGGGCATGAAGTCGATGTTCGAGCCGGTCACCCCGGGCGGGTTCCGGGTGCCCAACACGAACTATTACCGCGCCACCGAGCAGGGCTTCGCGGGCGGCACCGAAGAGCAGTTCGGCGTGTGGGCGGCCGACCGCATCGAGGAGATGATCCAGTTCGAGGGGCCCGACACCGTCGCCGCCGTCTTCCTCGAGCCGGTGCAGAACTCGGGCGGATGCTTCCCCCCGCCCCCCGGCTACTTCCAGCGCGTGCGCGAGATCTGCGACCGCTACGACGTGCTGCTGGTCTCGGACGAGGTCATCTGCGCGTTCGGACGCCTGGGCACCTACTTCGGCGCCGACGCCTACGGCTATCAGCCCGACATGATCACCTTCGCCAAGGCGGTCACCAGCGGCTACTCGCCGCTGGGCGGCACGATCGTCAGCGACCGCGTCTACGAGCCGTTCGCGCACGGCACGGCATCCTTCCCCCACGGCTACACGTTCGGCGGCCACCCGGTGTCGTCGGCGGTGGCGCTGGAGAACCTCGACATCTTCGAGGAGGAGGGCCTCGTCGAGAACGTGCGCACGAACTCGCCCGTCTTCCGCCGCACCCTCGAGAAGCTCACCGACCTGCCGATCGTCGGCGACGTGCGCGGCGACGGCTACTTCTTCGGCATCGAGCTGGTCAAAGACAAGGCGACGAAGGTGACCTTCGACGACGCCGAGTCGGAGCGGCTGCTGCGCGGGTTCCTCTCCAAGGCCCTCTTCGACGCGGGCCTGTACTGCCGCGCCGACGACCGCGGCGATCCCGTCATCCAGCTCGCCCCGCCGCTGACGATCGGCCCCGCCGAGTTCGACGAGATCGAGCAGATCCTCCGCGGGGTGCTGAGCGAGGCCTGGACCCGGCTCTGACCCTTCTCGCCGCCCCGGCGCCCGCGCGGCGATAGGGTCGGCGGCATGGAGTACCGACCGCTGGGACGCACCGGCGTCCGTGTGAGCCCGCTGTGCCTGGGCACGATGATGCTCGGCCCGTGGGGCAACGACGACGAGCAGGATGCCGTGCGCATCGTGCACGCCGCGCTGGATGCCGGGATCAACTTCGTCGACACCGCCGACATCTACTCCGACGGCAGGTCGGAGGAGATCGTGGGCGCGGCGCTGAAGGGGCGCCGCGACGACGTGGTGCTGGCCACCAAGTTCTTCAACCCGATGGGCGAGGACCCCAACTCCCGCGGCGGGTCGCGGCGGTGGATCATGCGCGCCGTCGAAGACTCGCTGCGCCGGCTCGGCACCGACTACATCGACCTCTTCCAGGTGCACCGGCCGAGCCCCGACACCGACATCGCCGAGACGCTCGGCGCGCTCAGCGACCTGGTGCACCAGGGCAAGGTGCGCCTCATCGGCTCGTCGTCGTTCGCCGCCAGCGGCATCGTCGAGGCGCAGGCCGTCTCGCGCGAGCGGGGCCTGGAGCGGTTCACCACCGAGCAGCCGCCGTACTCCCTGCTGGTGCGCGGCATCGAAGCCGACGTGCTGCCCACCGCCGGGCGCCACGGGATGGGCGTCATCACCTACAGCCCGCTGTGCGCGGGCTGGCTGTCGGGCAAGTGGGGCGGCGGCACCGCGCCGACTTCGCGCTCGCGCGCGGCCAACCGGTTCGACATGTCGGTCCCCGCCAACCAGCGCAAGCTCGAGGCGGTCGACCGGCTGCAGCAGGTCGCCGACGACGCCGGGCTGACGATGCCCGAACTGGCCGTCGCCTTCGTCCTCCGGCATCCGGCGGTCACCTCGGCCATCGTCGGCCCCCGCACCATGGCGCACCTCGAGACGGCGCTGCCCGCGCTCGACGTGCACCTCTCCGACGAGACGCTCGACCTGATCGATGAGATCGTCGCGCCGGGCGTGACGCTGAACCCCGACGACGACAGCTACGGCGAGGCCGAGCTCACCCGCACCGCCCGCCGCCGCCCGTGACCGCCGCGCCCGCCCCCGCGCGTCCCCGCCGCCCCGTGGGGGCGGTGATCGGCCGCGCGCTGTTCGCACTGGTGGTCGGCGGGGCGCTGTGGGCGCTGCACCTGACCTCGGCGGCGACCTACCCCGAGTTCCTGCAGCTGTGGTTCCTGCTCATCGACCCGCTGCTGGGGGTCGCGGCGGTCGTGGTCGTGCTCGCCTGGGGCCCCCGGCATCCGCTGGCCGTCGCCCTGGGTGCGGCCGCCGTCGCACTCGTCTCGGAGACGGCGGTCGGTGCCTCCTTCCTGGCGCTGGTGGCCGTCGCCGCCGGCCAGCGCTGGCGGCACATCGTCGTGGCGTCGGTGGCGAACGTGCTGGCCCTGCACTACGCGGGGCTGCTCTACCCGGGCGCCACCAGCGCGCGGTTCGAATGGTGGGTGGGCGTCGGGGTGAGCGCCCTGATCGTCGGCGTCGTCGTCGCCACCGGTGTCGCCATGGGGCAGCGCCGCGCCGTGCTGGCGGGCCTGCGCGAGCGCGCCGAGGCCGCCGAGCGCGAGCAGGCGGTGCGCGAGCAGGCCGCCCGCGTCGCCGAGCGCAACCGCATCGCCCACGACATGCACGACGTGCTCGCCCACCGCATCTCGCTGGTCGCCCTGCACGCCGGCGCCGTCGGCTACCGCACCGACCTCACCGACGCCGAACGCGCCGCCGCGATCACCGCCATCGAGCAGAACGCCCGCGCCGCGCTCACCGAACTGCGCGACGTGCTGGGGGTGCTGCGCTCCCCCGACCAGCAGCCGGGTGCGCCCGAGCCGCCCCAGCCGGGCATCGGCGACATCGCGGGCCTCGTCGACGAGGGCCGGGCCGCGGGCATGCGCATCGAGCTGGTGCACGAGGTCGAAGGCGTGCCGCCGCTGATCGTGTCGCAGGCGGCGTACCGCATCGTGCGCGAGGCCCTCAGCAACGCCCGCAAGCACGCGCCGGATGCCGCCGTGACGGTGTCGCTGGCCGGCGAAGACGGCGAGGGGCTCGCCGTGCTCGTCGAGAACACCGCGCCGGTCGCGCCGCCGACCGATCCGCTGCCGGGCGCCGGGCTGGGCCTGGTGGGACTCGCCGAGCGGGTCGAGGCCACCGGCGGGCGGTTCCGCAGCGGCCCCCGCGCGGGCGGCGGCTACGCGTTGAGCGCCTGGCTACCATGGTCGACGTGACAGCCCCCATCCGCCTCGTGCTCGTCGACGACGATCCGCTCGTGCGCGCGGGGCTCTCGCTCATCCTCGGTGGGGCGGAGGGCATCGACATCGTCGGTCAGGCCGCCGATGGGCAGGAGGCGGTCGACGTCGTCGCCGAGCTCGCGCCCGACGTGGTGCTCATGGACATCCGGATGCCGGTGCGCGACGGCCTCAGCGCCACCGCGGCCATCGTCGCCGCGCCGGCCCCGCCGCGCGTGGTCGTGCTCACGACGTTCGACAACGACCAGATGGTGGTGCGGGCGCTGCGCGCCGGGGCCGCCGGGTTCCTGCTCAAAGACGCCCCGCCGCAGCGGCTGGTCGACGCGGTGCGGGCGGCGGCGGCCGGCGAGCCGGTGCTCTCGCCCCGCATCGCCGCGCAGCTGATCGCGGCGGCCGCCTCCGACGGACGCGCCCGCGAAGACGATGCGCGGGTCCGCGCCCGCGAGCGCCTCTCGGCGCTGACCGACCGCGAGCTCGAGGTCGCCCGGGCCGTGGGGAAGGGCCAGAGCAACGCCGAGATCGCGGCCGAGTTGTTCATGTCGATCGCCACGGTGAAGGCCCACGTGGGGCGGGCCCTCACGAAGATCGCCGGCGACAACCGGGTGCAGCTGGCGATCCTCGTGCACGACGCCGACTTCGACTGATCAGCCCCGGTCGGCGGCCTTCGCGCCGCGACGACGCGAGACGGCGAGCAGTGCCAGGCCACCGGCGAGCGCGCCCGCACCGACGATCGGCCACACCAGGTCGACCGATCCGCCCGTGATCGCCAGGGTGTTCTTGTGCGCCGCCTCGCTCTGAGCGGTGACGGCAGGGGTGACGGCGGCCGCGGCGGGGGTCGTCGTGGTCGCGAGGGGCGCGACGGTCGGCGCATCGGTCGCCACGGTGTCCGTGTTCTCAGCGGGGTCGGTCGCGGGGTCTTCGGACGCGCCCGGGAGCGCACGCGGGGTGGGCGTCGTCGCGGTCGGCGTCGCCGTCGGGGTGGGCGTCAGCACGGGACGCGGCGTCGGCACCAGGTCCGCCTTCGGCGTCGGCGTCGCCGTCGGGGTCGGCGTCAGCACGGGACGCGGCGTCGGCACCAGGTCCGCCTTCGGCGTCGGCGTGGCGATGGGGGTCGGGGTCACGACGGGCAGCGGCACCGGAGGGGTCCAGCGCTCGATGACGGTCACGGCCTCGTCGAGCTGCTTCTCCTCACGACCGCCGATCGCGCGCATCTCGAACGGGCGCACCACCACGCCGTCGGCGCGCTCGCCCGCTGACATCGGCAGGTCGACCGTGCAGGTGAACTCGTCGCCGGCGGCGAGGTAGTACTCGTTGCGGCAGTCGGGGTTCGCGGCGGTGCCGGGAACGTCGACCGACAGGCCGCCCATCCCCTCGTCGGAGATGTTGCGCACGTGCAGCAGGAACTCCACCGTGCCGTCGGGCTGCAGTGCGCCGGGGTCGGCGGTGAGGTTCCACCACGGGGAGGCGTCGGCGGCCGATACCGGGATCGGCGCCGCGAAGGCCGCCGCGGGAAGCGCGACGGCAGCGGCGGCGGCCAGGGCCACGACGGAGGCTGCGAGGGGGATGCGGACTCGTGAGGTGCAGGACATGCTTCCACGCTCTCTGCTCTCCCTCGCGCGCGAATCTGCCTTTCGTCGTCGGCCGCCTACGACTTTGGTCTACAGTCCGCGGCGCCGGTGGTATCGACCGCGCGGACTTCGGTATCGGCCCGGCCCCGACCCTTCCGCCACCGCCCGGGCCGGGGCGATGCTCGATCCATGACCACCGCACCCGCCGCCCCCGCCGCCGCCATCACGCTGCCCGAGGCGCCCCGTCTCGGGCGCTTCTTCGAGCGCCGCGGCAGCGACGACCTCCCCTTCTACGACGACCAGCCCATCCACATCGCCACCTGGAAGTGGCTTGTGATCATCGCCAGCTGCGTCGCCGGCTTCTTCGTGCTCACGCTCACCCCCGAGCCCAACGACATCGGCTCACTGCTGCCGCGCACCCTGTTCATGGCGCTGCCGCTGGCGACCCTCATCGTGTTCACCGGCCGCTACTGGACCCGCCTGTTCCGCCGGTTCACGTGGCGCGACGCGGGCACCGCCGTGTTCTTCGCCTTCGCCAACACCGCCGTCACTGCGGCGATCGCCATCGTCGTGCGCACCTTCTTCGGATCGACGGCCAACAGCGCCCCCCTCGGCGTGCTCGACGGCGGCCCCGCGGGCGTCGTCGCCTTCTACGTCGGCACCGGCCTGCAGCTGGTGGGCGAGGAGCTGTTCACGATCCTGCCGTTCCTGGCGATCGTGTACTGGCTGTTCAGCAAGGCCGGCCTCAGCCGCAACAGCGCGATCATCATCGCGTGGCTGGCAACCGCGGTCTGGTTCGGCGCCGCGCACCTGCCCACCTACGGCTGGAACTTCGCCCAGGCGCTCCTGGTCATCGGCTCCGCCCGCCTCGTGCTGACGCTGGCCTACCTGCGCACGAAGAACCTCGGCGTCTCGATCGCCGCGCACATCCTCAACGACTGGATGCAGTTCACCTTCGTCATCGTCGGCACCGCCGCTGCGGGCGCCGTCGCCCTGTTCTGATCCCCCGCGGATCCCACCGACCGGACGGGTTCCGGCGCCTCGCCCCCACGACGCGCCGGGACCCGTCCCCTTTCCGTGCCGAGCGGGCCCCGCCCCGGCGATAGCGTGGCTGTGACCGCGCACCGCACGGCGTGCGGCCCCGGCGCCCTGCCGGCCTGCACCCCGAGGAGACGACGTGACGCTCGACCTGACCGCCTTCGACGCCCTGAGCTTCGACTGCTACGGCACCCTCATCGACTGGGAGGCGGGCATCGCCGCCGTGCTGGGCCCGTGGGCCCGCCGCGCCGACGCGGCGATCACCGACGAGCAGGTGCTCGTCGCCTACGCCGAGCACGAGGCCGCCGTCGAGCGCGAGGCCCCGGCCACCCTCTACCCCGACGTGCTCCGCGCGGCGTTCCGTCGCACCGGCGACGCGCTCGGCATTCCGGTCTCAGCCGCCGACGCCGACGCGCTGGGCACCTCGGTGCCCGACTGGCCCGCCTTCCCCGACTCGGTCGACGCGCTCACGCGGCTGCAGCGCCACTACGCGCTGATCATCCTGTCCAACGTCGACCGCGAGAGCTTCGCCGGCAGCAACCGGCGCCTGGGCGTGATCTTCGACGAGATCCTCACCGCGCAGGACATCGGCTCCTACAAGCCGTCGGCGGCGAACTTCGCCGCCCTGCAGCAGCGCGTCGCCGAGCGCGGGTCGACCGGCCGCCTGCTGCACGTGGCGCAGTCGCTGTTCCACGACCACGTGCCCGCTCGCGCGGCAGGGCTGCCGGGCGTCTGGATCCACCGCCGTCACGCGCAGCCCGGCTGGGGCGCCACTCCCGACCCGGGGGTGACGGTGACGCCCGACCTGACGTTCCCGTCGATGGCGGCCTTCGCGGATGCCGCCGACGCGGCCTTCGCCGCCCGCTGACGGGCCCCGCTCACCCGGGCGGCGGCAGGTGACGGATGCGCAGGGGGCGCACCGGCCCGCGCGATGCGCCGCCACCGAGCCTCCGGCCCGCGGCCGTCATGACCGACGACCACCGCGGGAAGATCTGACGGCGACGCGGGCCCGAGAGCCAGACGACCTCGTACCCCGCCGCGCACGGCTCGACATAGGCGATCACGTGCCCGGCATCCGAACGGTCGACGAGTTCGTCGCACAGGCGCCATCCGCCGCATTCCAGATCTTCGACCAGCAGGCCCTCGATTTCCGTCTCGCGATCCTCGTCATCGAGAACTCCCGACATGGAACCCACCTCCGTGAAAATGATGCCTCGCGGGGGCGCTGCGCGCGAGGGGCTTGACTTCCTCGCCCCGGTGAGCCTCACCGGGTGGTGAGCGGGAGGCGCAGCATCCGGTCGTCGCTGGCACCGGGATCGCCCCGGCCGTCGGTGTTGCCCGTGAGCACCAGCAGCGCCCCGTCCGGGGCGAGCACGACATCCCGCAGCCGCCCGAACGCGCCCAGGTGGTGGTCGACCGTGCGTGACGGGTCGGCCAGCGAGACGGCGCGCAGCACTTCGCCGCGCAGGTTGGCGAGGAACAGCGTGCCCTGCGCGATCGCGATGCCGCTGGGACTAGCCGTCTCGGGCGCCCACTGCGCCACCGGGTCGACGAAGCGCGCATCGCCGGCGGCGCCCTCCACCTCGGGCCAGCCGTAGTTGCCGCCCGCGCGGATGACGTTGAGCTCGTCCCAGGTGTTCTGGCCGAACTCGGCGGCGTACATCGTGCCGTCGGCGTCCCACGCGATGCCCTGCGGGTTGCGGTGCCCGAGGGTGTAGACGAGCGATCCGGGGAACGGGTTGTCGGCCGGCACCCCGCCGTCGGGGGTCATCCGCAAGATCTTGCCCGCGAGGCTCTGCGGGTCTTGCGCGGCGGTGCGGTCCCCCGCATCGCCGGTGGTCAGGTACAGCATCCCGTCGGGGCCGAACGCGAGGCGCCCGCCGTCGTGCACGCGCGCGGCGGGGATGCCGTCGAGCACCGTCTCGGCCGGCCCGAGGCCGAACGACCCGGGCGACCCGGTGAGCGTGAAGCGCTGCACGCGGTTGCCGTCCTCCCCCGTCGAGGCGGCGTAGAGGCGCCCGTCGCCGTCGACGGCGAGGCCCAGCAGGCCCGCCTCGCCCCCGTGCGCCACCCCCGGCACCATCCCCACGACGCGCGTGGAGTCGCCGACGACCTCGACGATCTGGCCGCCATCGCGCGAACTCACCAGCACCCCGCCGTCGACGGCGACCACCGACCAGGGGCTCGCCAGGCCGGTCGCGATCTCGTCGACCTCGCCGGTGGGCGCCGTCTCGACCGGCGCGGAGGGCGACGTCGCCGGCAGACCGGCCGCCGGGGTCGCGGTCGGCGATGCGGATGCCGTCGCCCCGGCATCCGGGCCCGCCGCGGTGCAGCCGGCGAGGGTCACGATCGCCGCTGCGGCCAGCGACACCGCCGCGACCACGGTCTGCCGCGGTCGGCGGGAGGGGGATGGCGGGCGTGCGATCTCGATCGCTCCAGCGGAACAGCCGGCCTCTGATCTGTCAAGGGGGTCGGCCCCCGCGTCCGGGGCGCTTAGCGTCGAAGACATGACGCCGGCACTGCGCCGGCTTTGTCGAAGGGAGAACACATGGGTTTCGACGACAAGGTGAAGAACGCGGCTGAGAACCTCGGCGGCAAGGCCAAGGAGGCCGCCGGCAAGGCGACCGACAACGAGCGCCTCGAGGCCGAGGGCCAGGCCGACCAGACCAAGGCCGATCTCAAGCAGGCCGGCGAGAAGGCGAAGGACGCCTTCAAGTGACCAGCGGCCCGATGGGCGACCCGATCGTCCCGTTCCCGCCGTTGGCGGACGGTGACGACGGGAACACCGCATCCGATGCGGTGCGCGACGAGGACGTCACCGTCGAGATCGACGGGGATCGAGTGATCGATCCGGACGTGGACGACGCGCTCATCGACAGTGCCGCCGCCGACAGGATCGCCGCCGAAGAAGGCGACGCGCCCTGAGGCGAGCACCGGCCCCGAAACAGAACGCCCCCTCCGACTCGAGGGGGCGTTCTCTTCGTGCGATCAGTCGTCTTCGACGAGGCTCGTGGGGCCGCCGGTGGGCTCGGGAACGACGTACAGCCCCGACGGCGAGTTCGCGGTGTCGGCCAGGGCGTCCACCCATGCCGCGTTCAGGCGGGGGGCGCGCGAGCCGAAGTACTTGAACACCAGCGAGGAGCGCGGATTGAGCCAGATGCTCATGCGTCCGTCGCCGAGGCTCTGGTCGGTGCGCCAGCTGAAGTAGAAGGCCTCGCCGCGGCGCAGCTTCGACCCGATCACCACCTGCAGGTGCGCGAGGACCCGATCATCGAAGTCGGCTTTGACCGACTGCTCGTAGGTCAGGGTTCCCATTCGAATACTTCTCCTTGTCGTTGGACGATGCGCACAGCGGCGCGCGGTAAAGTGTGGACGGTGCTGCCAAGCACTCTTCCGTCTTTGTGAGGTGTCATGCCGTACCGCGACCAGGCCACGGTGCAGTCCTGGGTATCCGAGTTCGTGGACACCCAGCAGTCGATCGCGCCCGACGTTTCCGTCCTCGAACAGAATTACATCTCCGGACCCGATTCGGGTCTCGTCGTGGTCTCGCTGCGCACGGCTTCCACCGTCACCTACATCCAGCCGGTCGTCGAGAACGACATCCCGCGCTGGGTGGTCACCTTCGAGCCGCGGTCGGAGGCGTTCGATCTGGATGCCGTCGGCGTCGCCAAGCTCTCGACCGATCTGCGCACGCTCGCCGACCTGTGCGAGTTCTTGCAGCGGAAGACCGACGACGCGCGACGCGCGCGACTCAGAGCAGTGGAGCCAGCAGGCCCGCCGTCACGGTGAGCCCGACCGCGACGACCGCCGAGACGGTCGCCGTGGGCAACAGCGCCCGGTCGAAGGCGATGCGGCGCGCACGCTGAGCGGGAGGCTCCCAGGCCTCCACCGCCGACTGCGCGGCGGCGCGGCTGTCGAACCGGCCGATCGGGGTCGACGTGCCGTCGAAGGCGACGAACGACCCCGCTTCGGTGGCGTAGACGGAGCCGACGAACTCGCCGTCGGTGCTCGCGACGTGGAACCCGGTGTCGACCGTGGCCCACGTCACGCGACGCGTCGCGGTGAGGTCGAGTCCGGCGGCGCGCGCGCCCGAGGCGTCTCTGCGATCGGCGGTGAGGCTCATGCCGCACGCACCAGCGCAGCGGGGGCGGCGATGTCGCACGCGTCGGCGGTGTCGAGGTCGACCACGATGCCGCCCGACGAGTTCGCGGCCTTGGCCAGCTCGTTCAGGTAGGCGCGGTCGATGGCGCCGGCGGCTTCGCTGGACACCTCGAAGCGGAGCGGGATGGCGCAGTGCAGCCACAGGGTGGAGCGCTCGCCATCGAGGCTCGACGACCGCTCCCAGGACAGCGAGAAGCTCTCCGAGCGGCGCAGCTTGGTCGAGATCACGACCTTCAGGTGGGCCAGGATCCGATCGGGCAGTTCGATCGGGTCAGGCATGCTCCCGTAGTACAGACGTCCCATCGGTCGATCCCTTCGTGAATTGCAGTGAGGTGCAACGAGTGCAGTCAAGTGCTGTAGTGCGCCGTGCGAGGGGTGGTGATCCCCGTCGCACTTTGCGATGGTGGAAACGTTACTCACACGACAACTAGTTAGTCAAACTACATTTCCATCTGCTATCGTGGTGACACCGACGAGGACACATTCATGGACGACGACATCACCAGCGACGACATAGAACAGCGCGTGACGGCTGCCCTGGCGCGATACCGCGCAGCGGACGCCGCGATGCACACGCGTGCCCGTCAGGCCAGCGGCATGACCGACAACGAGTTGCGCATCGTGCAATTCCTCATGAGCGAGAACGACAGCGAGCGGGCTGTGACCCCGACGCTGATCGCCCGCCATCTCGGCATCACGTCCGCATCGACCACGGCCCTGCTCGACCGATTGGAGCGCAGCGGCGTCGTGCAGCGCGCACGGCACCCTTCCGATCGCCGCAGCCTGCACATCCAGATGACGCCGCGCGGCTACGACACCGTCGACACCTCGCTCGAGGTGTTCGCCGACGCCCTGCGCCGCGTGTCATCGGAGCTCTCCGCCAGCGAGCGGCGCACCGTGGTCGGGTTCTTCGACCGGCTCACCGCCGAAGCCGAGGCCATCGGCGAGATGCAGCCGATCCGCCGTATCGGCTGATCCGCCTCGCGGCGTCGGTCAGGCGTCGACCTCGTCGACGGCGTCCCGCATGGCGTCGAGGAACGCGATGACGGCATCCCGTTCGGTCTCATCCATGTGGCGCACGACCGCCATCATGCGCTCGTGCATACCGCCCAGGGTGTGACGGATCTCGGCATCCGACTTCTCGCTCACGGTGATCAGCACGCTGCGCCGGTCGGTGGGGTTGGGCGTGCGCTGCACGTGCCCCGAGTTCTCGAGCCGGTCGATGAGGGCCGTCGTCGACGCCGAGGTGATGCCGAGGTAGCGGCTGAGGTGCATCGGGGTGACCGGCTCGTCACGCAGCTGCGCGCGGGTGAGGAACCGCAGTACCAGCAGCTCGTTCTCGCCCATGTCCATCGAACGCTGCGTGCGTCGCCGCATGGCGACCTCTGCGGCACGGTACAGCCGCAGGGCCTCCATCACGGTGGTCGAGCGCTTCTCGTCATCCGAGTCGCCGAACCAGTAGGACGCGTCACTCCCCATTCGGGCGAATCTACCAGTGTCGACGCGCCGACACGCTGGCTACGCTGATCGCGGGCGGCGCGTCGCCCTCCCGACCATCGCGCGCCGCAGGGAGCACCGTGGACATCACCGCAGAGAACACCGTCGCGCACACCGCCGGGGAGGCCGACGGCGAGCCCGCTGAGCGGGTCGACGTGGTCGTCGTGGGAGCAGGGGTCGCGGGCCTGGCCGCCGCCCGACTGCTCGCCGCACGCGGCCGGCGGGTGGTGGTGCTCGAGGCCCGTGACCGCATCGGAGGGCGCACCTGCACCGACCGCACCGACGGGCGCATCACCGACCTCGGCGCCTCGTGGATCCACGGCGTCGACGACAGCCCCGTCGCCGCGGCGGCCGCCGCGTTCGGCATGGCGACGCGCGAGTTCACCGTCGGCAGCTACCAGCCCGACAGCCGGCCGATCGCCTACTACGCACCCGACGACCGCCGACTGTCCGACGCCGACGCGCGACGCTTCACCGACGATGTGCACACCGCCGACGCGGCACTGGCCGACGCGATCGCCGCCGCCCCGGCGGGAAGCTCCTACGACGACGCGGCCGAGACCGCGCTGGCGACTCTCGGCTGGGACGGCGAGCGCACCGAGCGGGTGCGCGAGTTCCTGCGGCACCGCAGCGAGGAGCAGTACGGCGTGCACAGCACGCGGCTCGACGCCCACGGCCTCGACGACGACGCGGTCGACGGCGACGAGGTCGTCTTCCCCGACGGTTACGACCGGCTGGCGGCGCACCTGGCCGACGACCTCGACGTGCGCCTGCAGCACGTGGTCACCGAGGTGCGGTGGCACGCCTCCGGCGTGCGCGTGACCGGCGATCGCGGCACCCTCGCCGGCGCGCAGGCGGTGGTCACGGTGCCGGTCGGGGTGCTCGCCGCCGGCGACCTCACCATCGACCCGCCCCTCCCCGAGCCCGTCGCCGGTGCGCTGTCACGGCTCGAGATGAACGACTTCGAGAAGGTGTTCCTCCGCTTCGACGAGCGGTTCTGGGAGCCCGACGTCTACGCCATCCGCCGGCAGGGCCCCGGGGCGCACTGGTGGCACTCCTGGTACGACCTCACCGACCTGCACGGCACCCCGACCCTGCTCACCTTCGCGGCCGGGCCCGCCGCGATCGCCATCCGCGACTGGGAGCCCGAGCGGGTGGGCGACGCGGTGCTCGCCGAACTGCGACGCCTCTACGGGGATGCCGTGCCGGCGCCCACCCACGTGCAGGTCACCGCCTGGCGCGCCGACCCCTTCGCCCGGGGGTCGTACGCGTTCATGACCGTCGGCGCCCGACCGGCCGACCACGACCTGCTCGCCACCCCGGTCGGGGGCGTGCTGCACCTGGCCGGCGAGGCGACGTGGACCGACGATCCGGCGACCGTCACGGCCGCGCTGCGATCGGGGCACCGTGCCGCCGAGAACGTGCTCGGCGCCGACGTGCCCATCGACGAACTGTGGACGACGCGGGCCTGACCTCGGCGCCCGCCGCCCATCTTTGCCCGAGCGGCAAGAATCCCCGATCCTTCACCCCCTGAGGGGCGAAAGAACGCTGTGATGGCTCGCTAGCGTCGAGCCATGACCGCCGATCCTCTCGTCGACCGCGCCGCCGGTGCCGCCGCGCCGGTGGCGACGCGCGCCGCGTTCTTCGTCTCCGACAGCACCGGGATCACCGCCGAGACCCTGGGCCGGGCGCTGCTGGCGAACTTCCCCGGCTTCCGGTTCCAACGTCACACGATCCCCTTCGTCGACACGCCCGCCGGCGCCGCGCACGTCGTCTCCGACATCGCCGCCGCCGCGGCGTCCGGACTGCAGCCCATCGTCTTCACGACCATCAAGAACGCCGCCGTCGGCGCGGTGCTCGCCGGCGCACCGGCCACCCGCATCGACCTGCTCGGCGGGCACCTGACCGAACTGGAGCAGACGCTCGGCACGACGGCATCCGAGCAGCTCGGGCAGTTCCACACCCTCGGCGACACCGAGCACTACTTCGCGCGCATGCGGGCCGTCGAGTACGCGATCGAGCACGACGACGGGCAGAGCGCGCGCGCCCTCGACATCGCCGACGTGATCATCGTGGCCCCGAGCCGCTGCGGGAAGACCCCGACGACGATGTACCTCGCCCTGCAGTACGGGCTGCTGGTGGCCAACTACCCGCTCACCGACGACGACTTCCCCACCGACGCCCTGCCGCCGCTGGTGCAGAAGTACGCCGCGCGCTGCTTCGGCCTGACCACCACCCCGCTGCGTCTGAGCCAGGTGCGCCACGAACGGCGCCCCCACTCCACCTACGCGAGCCTCGCGCAGTGCACCCTCGAGCTCCGGCGCGCGGAAGACCTCTACCGCCGCAACCGCGTGCCGTTCCTGAACTCGTCGACCAAGAGCGTCGAAGAGATGTCCGCCGTCATCCTGCAAACCCTGAAACTCCGCTCCTGACCCGCACGACGGGCCCGCGAAGAAAAGAGAATCCCGTGACCAACATCCTCTGGTTCGAGAACATCGGCATGGCCGACCTTCCCCAGGTGGGCGGCAAGAACGCCTCGCTGGGCGAGATGGTCTCCCACCTCACCGACCTGGGCGTGCGCGTGCCGCGCGGGTTCGCCACCACCGCCGACGCGTTCCGCGCCTTCCTCGCCCACGACGGGCTCGAGGCGCGCATCGACGCGGCCGTCGCGCCGCTCGACGTCGACGACGTGGCCACCCTCACCACCGTGGGCACCGAGATCCGGCGCTGGATCGAAGAGCATCCGCTGCCCGCCGACCTCGAGCGCGACATCCGCGAGGCCTACGCGCGCCTGGTCGACACCGACCCCGAGCCCGACACCGTCACCTGGGCGGTGCGCTCCAGCGCCACCGCCGAAGACCTGCCCGATGCGTCGTTCGCCGGGCAGCAGGAGACGTTCCTCAACATCGGCGGCATCGACAACGTGCTGCTGGCGGTGCGCCGCGTGTTCGCCTCGCTCTACAACGACCGCGCCATCGCCTACCGGGTGCACCACGGGTTCGAGCACGCCGAGGTCGCCCTGTCGGCCGGGGTGCAGCGCATGGTGCGCTCTGACGTCGGGGCCTCGGGGGTCATGTTCACCGTCGACACCGAGTCGGGCTTCGACCAGGCCGTGTTCGTCACGAGCTCGTACGGGCTGGGCGAGGCGGTCGTGCAGGGTGCCGTGAACCCCGACGAGTTCTACGTCTCCAAGCCCGCGCTGCGCGCCGGCAAGGAAGCCATCCTCAAGCGCTCGGTCGGCGAGAAGGCCATCGCCATGCGCTACACCGACAGCCGTGAGGCCGGGGCGTCCACCGCGTTCGTCGACGTACCGGCATCCGATCGGGTGGTGTTCTCGATCACGGATGCCGAGATCGAGGAGCTCGCCCGTCACGCCCTCGTCATCGAAGACCACTACGGCCGCCCGATGGACATCGAGTGGGGCAAGGACGGCGTCGACGGCGCCCTCTACATTCTGCAGGCGCGGCCCGAGACCGTCGTGTCGCGGCAGTCGGCGGGCGTCATCCGCCGGTTCCGGCTGCGCGAGCAGGGCACCGTCGTCACCGCCGGTCGCGCGATCGGTCAGCGCATCGGGGCCGGCGCCGTGCGGGTGCTGGGCGACGTGTCGCAGATGGCCGACTTCCAGCCCGGCGACGTGCTCGTGGCCGACATGACCGACCCCGACTGGGAGCCGATCATGAAGCGCGCCGCCGCCATCGTCACCAACCGCGGCGGGCGCACCTGCCACGCCGCGATCATCGCCCGCGAGCTGGGCATCCCCGCCGTGGTCGGCACCGGAGACGCCACCCGCGCGCTGCGCGGCGGTCAGGAGGTCACCGTCTCGTGCGCCGAGGGCGATACCGGGTTCGTCTACGACGGCATCCTCGACTTCGCCGAGGACGAGACGCACCTGGATGCGATGCCCGCCTCGCCGGTGAAGATCATGATGAACGTCGGCACGCCCGATCAGGCGTTCTCGTTCTCGCGCCTGCCGCACCGCGGTGTCGGGCTGGCGCGCCTGGAGTTCATCATCAACCGGCAGATCGGCATCCACCCGCGCGCCCTCCTCGAGTTCGACTCCCTGCCCGCCGAGCTGAAGGCCGAGGTGTCGGAGCGCATCGCCGCCTACGCCTCGCCGCGCGACTACTTCGTGCGCCGCGTGGCCGAGGGCGTCGCGATGATCGCCGCGGCCTTCGCCCCCGAGCCGGTGATCGTGCGCCTGAGCGACTTCAAGTCCAACGAGTACGCCAACCTCATCGGCGGCCAGCTGTACGAGCCCGAAGAGGAGAACCCGATGATCGGCTACCGTGGCGCCGCGCGGTACATCTCCCCCGACTTCCGCGCCTGCTTCGAGATGGAGTGCGAGGCGCTGCGGCACGTGCGCGAGGCGATGGGCTTCACCAACGTGCAGGTCATGGTGCCGTTCGTGCGCACCGTCGGCGAGGGGCACGCCGTGGTGGAGCTGCTCGCCGAGAACGGCCTGCGCCGCGGCGAGAACGACCTCAAGGTCATCATGATGTGCGAGCTGCCGACCAACGCCCTGCTGGCCGACGACTACCTCGAGTTCTTCGACGGGTTCTCGATCGGCTCCAACGACATGACCCAGCTCACCCTCGGACTCGACCGCGACAGCTCGCTCGTGGCCGACACCTTCGACGAGCGCGACCCGGCCGTGCTGAAGCTGCTGTCGATGGCCATCGAGGCGTGCCGGCGCCGAGGGAAGTACGTCGGCATCTGCGGGCAGGGGCCGAGCGATCACCCCGACCTCGCCGAGTGGCTCGTCGCGCAGGGCATCGAGTCGGTGTCACTGAACCCCGACACGGTCGTCGACACCTGGCTGCGACTGGCGAAGACCTCGGCCACGCCCGTCTGAGCGGAGCGCGGCGCGCGCGGGTGCGCGGGTGCGGGCGCGCCGGTGCGGGCGCGCGGGTGCGGGCGCGGGCGCGCGGAGTTGTGGCGGGCGCTCGCGCGGCGCGAGGATGGGGGCGAGCGGAGGAGCACGCATGAGCAGAACCCCCGAGCGGTTCCCCGCGTCGGTGTACACCCGCGGCGACGAGCCCGACGCCCGGTTCTCGCTCGCGAACGAGCGCACCTTCCTCGCCTGGATCCGCACGGCCCTGGCCCTGCTGGCCGGCGGGGTGGCGCTCGAGGTGCTGGGGCTCGATCTGCATCCGGGGCTGCGACTCGCGGCATCCCTCGTGCTGGTGATCGCGGCGCTGGCGACCTCGGCCCTCGCCTGGACCAACTGGGCGCGCACCGAACGTGCCCTGCGGCTGGGAACGCCGCTGCCCGCCTCGCTGATGGGCCCGCTGCTGGGGGTCGCCGTGACCGCCGCCGGCGTGCTCGTGCTGCTGTCGGTGCTGCTGCGGTGAGCGCGCTGTTCGACCCGGGGCTGCAGCCCGAGCGCACCGAGCTGGCCTGGCGGCGCACCGCGCTGGCGCTGGGGGTGGGCGCCATCGTGAGCATGCGGATGCTGCCGCTGGCCTTCGGCGACCCGTGGTGGATCGTCGTCGGCATGGTCGGGCTGCTCGTGGCGGCCGCGATGTGGCTGGGGGCACGGCGCCGCTACCGCGTCGGCACCCGTCTGCTGCTGAACGACGGCGATCGGGCCCGGATGCCGGGGGCCGGGCTCCTGGCGCTGACGGCGGCCGTCGCCGGGGGCGCCGCGGCGCTGGGTGTCGCCGTCGTGGTCGTCAGCGCCGTGAGGGGCTGACCGCCGGCATCCGGTCGCCGGCCCGGCCTCTCGCGCCGGCATCCTGTTACCGGTAACATGTCGGCCATGGATCACCGCAGCGCCGCCGCCGACCTTGCCCGCACCGAGGTTGCGATTGCGCGGACGCGGGCTGAGGTGGCGGGGCTGCATGCGGAGTTGGTGCGGTACGGGCTGGTGGTGTGGACCGGGGGGAACGTGTCGGGCCGGGTGCCGGATGCGGATCTGTTCGTGATCAAGCCGTCGGGTGTCTCGTACGACGATCTCGCGCCGGAGAACATGATCCTGTGCGATCTGGACGGGAATGTCGTGGCGGGAACGCCCGGCAGTGACCGGTCGCCGTCGTCGGATACCGCGGCGCACGCGTATGTGTACCGGAACATGCCGGAGGTCGGCGGGGTGGTGCACACGCACTCGGATTATGCGGTGGCGTGGGCGGCGCGGGGTGAGGAGATCCCGTGTGTGATCACGGCGATGGCCGATGAGTTCGGGGGTCCGATCCCGGTGGGTCCGTTCGCGATCATCGGCGATGATTCGATCGGTCGGGGCATCGTGGACACGTTGACCGGGCACCGGTCGCGGGCGGTGTTGATGCGCAACCACGGGCCGTTCACGATCGGGGCGACGGCGAAGGATGCCGTGAAGGCCGCGGTGATGCTCGAAGACGTCGCGCGCACCGTCCACCTCGCCCGGCAGGGCGGCGAGCTCGTCCCGATCCCTCAGGAATCGATCGACGCCCTCTACAACCGGTACCAGAACGTCTACGGCCAGACCACCGACGACCGCCGGTGACCCGCGCTTCGCTCCCCGCGGCCGCCTGAGGCTCTGCCCCGCACCACCGCCACCGCACGCCGAGTGCACGACCTCCCGCCGAGAACACCGGATGCCGGCGCTCCCGAGGCCGTTCGCTCGGCGTCACCTCGTGCACTCGGCATCCGCGGGGGGGGTGTCAGCGGGCCATGTGGCGGGCGGCGATGAGGCCGAAGACGCTCGCGGGGCCGAGGGTGGAGCCGGGGCCGGGATAGGTGTGCCCCATGACCGCGGCGGAGTTGTTGCCCGCCGAGTAGAGGCCCTCGATCACCGAGCCGTCGGCGCGCAGCGCCCGCGCGTGCGCATCGGTGACGACGCCGCCCTTCGTGCCGAGGTCGCCGATGACGACCTCGTAGGCGGTGAACGGTCCGCGTTGGAGGGGAGCGAGGTTGTTGTTCGGGTGGATGGTGGGGTCGCCGTAGTAGCGGTCGTACGCGGAGTCGCCGCGGTGGAAGTCCTGGTCGCGTCCGGTGCGCGCATACCCGTTGAACGTGTCGACCTCGGCGAGGAACACCGCCCGGTCGACGCCGATCTTCGCCGCGAGCTCGTCGAGGGTCGGAGCGGTCACCTTGATGCCCTGCGCGGCCATCTTCTTCGCCGCGCCGGGCTCGGCCGCGAAGGTGAGGAAGTACCGCTTCGTGTAACGGCGGTCGAGGATGAACCAGTACGGGCCGACGGCGCCGTCGTGTTCGAGCATGTGGTGGCCGAGGTCGACGTACGACTCCGACTCGTTCGCGAAGCGGCGCCCCTCCTTGTCGACGATGATCGAGTACGGCATCGACCGCTCCCCCACGATGAACGAGCTGAGCCCGCCCTCGACCGGCCGCACCGTGGCGCCCCACCACGCGTCGTCCATGTACTCCAGCGCCGCGCCGACCTCGACGGCCATGTCGATGCCACCGCCGAGCGCACCCGGTGAGCCGGCCGGATTCCCCTCGACGCCCTGCAGCCGCTTGCGCCGCTCCTTGTCGCGGTCGAACCCGCCCGCCGCCAGCATCACGCCACGCCGCGCCCGCACGGTGACGGTCTCACCGCCGCGCTCGACCTCGACGCCGACGACGCGGTCGCCCTCGACGACCAGCCGGCGTGCGGGGGCGTTGAGCCACAGCGGCACCTTGCCGTCGACCACGACGACTTTCGCCAGCGCCGCGGCCAGCGCGCCGCCCATGCCCAGCAGCATCCGCCCGCGCACGAGTCCGCCCAGCGTGCGGAACACCAGCCGCACCCCCTGCCAGAAGCCCGACCAGGTCGACCATGCCCGGCCGAGCCGGTACATGTCGCTGTTGAGCATCGGGAACGGCAGCAGCGCCCGCGACTTCTTGCGCCAGTGGCCGATCAGCTTCGCGTCGAACGGTCGCAGCTCGATCGAACGACCGATCTTGCCGCCGGGCGCCTCGGGGTAGTAGTCGGGGTAGGCGGCCGCGCGAATCCACTCGAACCCGTAGCGCTCGGTCGTGAGCACGAAGTCGGCGACGCCGTCGACGAAGGCCTCTTTGCGCGCCCGGTTCGACGAGACGCCCGGCTCGCCCACAGTCGCGTCGAGATAGCGCAGCGCCTCTTCGCGGGAATCGCGGGCGCCCTCGCGCTGCATCACGGGGCTGTGGGGCAGCCACAGCCCACCGCCCGACATCGCAGTGTTGCCCCCGAAGCGGTCGGTGCTCTCGACCATCAGCACGCTCAGGCCCTCATCCAGCGCACCGAGCGCGCAGGCGAAGGCGGCCGCGCCCGATCCCACGACGACCACGTCGTACTCGAGGGCGGATGCCGACGGCCCGGGGGCCGCCGCGGGGGCGGGCGCGGCTGCGGGAGCGTGGGCCTCGGCGGCAGCGGGCGCGGCGGGGGCCGCGGGGGCGGACGGGGACGCGGCGTCGGGTACGGCGTCGGAAGCGGCCATGAATCCTCCTTGATCGATGACGCCCTCATATTACGTAACGGACCGTTCCGTGAATATTGCTACCGTCGGCGACATGGCAGGGCAGGCGGCGACGGGGCGCGGACGCGGGGCCGTGCGCAGCGAGGCGGCCCGCATGGCGATCCTGGCGGCCACGGCATCCCAGCTCGCCGAACGCGGGTGGGATCAGCTCACCATCGAGGGGATCGCCGCGGCAGCCGGCGTCGGCAAGCCGACCATCTACCGGTGGTGGCCCTCCAAGAGCGCCCTGGTCGCCGAGGCGCTGCTCGAGGGGCTGCTCACCCCGTTCGAGCCCGAACCCGTCGACACCGGCGACCTGCGACACGACCTGATCGCCTGGCTCGAGCCCGTGCTCGCCCTCGCCCCCGAAGAGACCGCGCTCACCCGCTACATGATCGCCGCGGCGGCCGAAGATGCGGTCATCGGTCGGCGCCTCGACGCCGCCCTGCCCGGTCAGCGCATGCTCACGGAGTGGCTCGTGCGGGCGCGGGAACGCGGGGCGCTGCCCCCGCACACCGACATCGACGCGGCCGTCGACGCGCTCGTCGGTGTCGTGGTCATCCGCGTGCTGCGTCGCACGCCGCCGGCGCCGGGAGCCACGGCATCCCTCGTCGACACGGTGCTGCCGCACCTGGCGGGGAACGCGGGCGCGGCGCCGGATCAGTCGAAGCCGCGCTCGCGGTAGAGGTCGATGCTCTCGCGCAGGGCGGCCAGCACATAGGGCGGGAACGCCATGCCGCGCTCGTGCGCCCACAGCAGCTGGGCCTCGATGCGCCCCACCTCGCGCGCATAGCGGTCGAGGTCGGCGTCGAAGCCGAGCGCGGTGACCACCCCGCCCATCTGGGCGCGGTAGCGGTCGTGCCCGTTGACGCCGACGAGGTTGTAGGTCCTCTCCCGCAGCACGCGCGCCAGGTACAGCTGCCAGGGCCGCAGCGCCCCCGACTGCACCAGCTGCGTCGCACTCATCCGGTAGAACGCGAAGTGCCCGGGCTCCTGGCGGCGGATCGGGGCGATGATCGTCTCGGCGATCGCCGTCTCGCCGAGCCCCGTCATCCCGTCGTGGATGATGTTGTAGGCCAGCACCGCCTGCCGCTCGGTGCTCGCACCGGTGAGGTAGTAGAGCAGCCGGGCGATGTCCTGGATGGCCGAGAAGTGGGCCAGCGCGCCCATCACCTTCATCTTCGCCGACACCTCCAGCTCGGGGGTCGCCGCCGGCCGCCCGAGGTCCTGCTGCAGCCGGTCGAGGATGAGCCCGTGCTGGATCTCCTGCGGCTGCCACACATCGGCGTAGAACATCCGGTCGACCTCGCTGACGTCGGGCAGCAGCACGAGCAGCTCGAGCACGTTGCGGTCGACTTCCAGCTCGACCCGCGCGAGGTAGTCGATGACGTGCCCGTAGCGGGCGGCGACGGCGGCGGGGTCGTGCACCTCGCGGTCGACCGAGGCCAGCGCGAGGGGCGGATGCTGCTCGCCCAGGCGCTGCACGTGCTCGAGAATCCGCTGCGTCGTGATCGGCTCCGACATGCCCCCATGATGCCCGCGATCCGACCGGGCGGGGGCCGCGGTCGCGGCATGTGATCGTATACGATGCCCGCGACGGCGGGCTATACTCGGCCCTGTCCGGCGACGACGACCGTCACCGGTGCTCGCAAAAGGGGCACGCAGCCGCCCGCCGCAGTGACGCGGGGCGCGCGAGACACATACGGCATCCCTTCCTCGATCCCGTCTTCGGAGCCTCCATGCCCACCGTGTCCGCGCACGTCGCCCTCACCCTCGCCCGCCACATCGACCACGTCTTCGGGGTCATGGGAAACGGCAACGCCCACTTCCTCGACGCACTCGAACGCGCCACCGACGTGCACTACACGGCCGTGCGGCACGAAGCCGGCGGGGTCGTGGCCGCCGACGCCCACTTCCGCGCCGGGGGCGGGCTCGCCGCGGCCACCGCCACCTACGGCGCCGGGTTCACCAACACGCTCACGGCGCTGGCCGAGGCGGTGCAGGCGCACGTGCCGCTGATCCTCGTCGTCGGCGACGAACCGACCTCGGGGCCGCGCCCGTGGGACGTCGACCAGATCGCACTGGCCTCGGCCGTCGGCGCGCGCACCTACACGGTGGGGCGGGCCGATGCCGCGGCCACGACCGTCATCGCCATCGAACACGCCCTGTCGTACCGGGTGCCCACGGTCCTCGCCATCCCCTACGACGTCGCGAAGCTCGACGCCGGGCCGGTGCCCGAGGCCCCGGATCCGCGGCTTCCGGCGCCGCTGGCACCCGCGGGTGCGTTCGCCGCGGCGACCCTCGCCTCGATCGCCGACGCCCTCGCGGGCGCGGAGCGTCCCCTGCTGCTGGCCGGCCGCGGCGCCTGGCTGGCGGGGGCCGGCGCCGCGCTCGACGACCTCGCCGCGGCCACCGGCGCCGTCACCGCGACCACGGCGCTCGGCCGCGGGGTCTTCTCGCACCCCGAGCACGACCTCGGGGTGACCGGCGGTTTCGGCGCGGAACCGGCCATGGACCTCATCGGCCAGGCCGATGTGGCCGTCGTGTTCGGCGCCTCCCTCAACCAGTTCACGATGCGCTTCGGGGCCCTCTTCTCCCCCGGCACCCGCATCGTGCAGGTCGATACCGCTCCCGCCGCCACCCACCCGCACGTGGGCACCTACCTCCGCGCCGACGCCGCCGTCGCCGCCCGCGCTCTCGTCGACGCCCTCGCCGGCCGGCCCGCGCGCGGGGCCGGGTGGCGCGACCGCGTCGACGCGGCGGGGCTGCGCACCTACGCGCGCGGCGACGGAACGGCATCCGACGGTCGCCTCGACCCGCGCACGGCGGCCGCCCGCATCGGCGAGCTGCTGCCCGCCGATCGCGTGGTGGTCTCGGACGGCGGGCACTTCATCGGCTGGGCGAACATGTACTGGCCGGTGGCCGCGCCCGACCGGATGATGATGGTCGGCACCGCCTACCAGTCGATCGGGCTCGGGTTCCCCTCGGTCGCCGGCGCGGCCCTCGCCCGGCCCGACGCGACCGTCGTGCTCACCACGGGCGACGGCGGCGGGCTCATGGCACTCGCCGACCTCGAGACCGCGGTGCGCGTCGCCGCCGGCCGGGGCGTCGCGGTGGTGTGGAACGACAACGCCTACGGCGCCGAGATCCACCTGTACGGCGTGCAGGGCCTGGCCCGGGCCCCGATGATGATCCCCGAGGTCGACTTCGCCGGCCTCGCCGCCGCCGTCGGCGCCGAGGGCGTGGTCGTGCGCACCCTCGACGACCTCGACGCGCTCGCGCGCTGGGCGGCGACCCCCGTCGCCGACCGGCGCTTCCTGCTGCTCGACCTGCGGATCTCCGGCGCCGTGCGCGCCCCCTACCAAGACGAGATCCTGCGCGTGAACTCCTGACCTCCTGGTCTCCGGGGTCGGGCTCGGCGCCCCTCCCGCGAAACTCCTCCATTCCGGGCGGCCCTGCGCACACCGCCCGCGTGATTCCGCAGGCGCCGCGAGCCGCGGCCCGCGGATTGGAGGAGTTTCGCGGCGGGCGGGCGGCGCGGCGCGGGACCGGAGCGTGCGCCCGTAGGGCCGGCCGCGCCGAGCACCGTCGCTCCATGCCCAGGCACACCGGCGCGGGCCACCCGTCCGTCGCCGATCACCGCCGTCCTGTCCGCGAAACTCCTCCATTCCGGGCGCCCACGCGCCCACCGCCCGCGTGATTCCGCGGGCGCCGCGAGCCGCGGCCCGCAGACTGGAGGAGTTTCGCGGCGGGCGGGCGGCGCGGGACCGGAGCCGGCGCCCGTAGGGCGCGGCGCGCGCCGCGGACCACGCGGCAGACCGGTGACGGGTAGGGCCGGTCCCACGAACTGAAGGCGTTTCGCGGCGGGCCCGCGGGCGGGTCAGGGGGTGGGGCGGAGGGCGCGGGCGAAGAATGCGGCGAGGTCGGCGGTGGCCTCCAGCGGCAGCACGGCGGCGACGTACTGGTCGGGGCGCACCACGACGACGACCCCGTCGCGCGAGAGGCCGCGCTCGTCGAAGATGTCCACCGGGTTCCAGGCGCTGGGCGCCGCGGCGAAGACCTTCTCGGCGTCGACGAGCCCGAGCGGTCCGCTGCGCGGGCGGAAGAGCCCGGGCACCCGCGCGACGTCGACGTCTTCGTGGGCCTGCTGGTAGACGACCTTCACGTCGAAGACCGCGTCGAGATCGGCGCCGGCGGGGGTGTGCACGGCGATCGGGCCCGCCGGCCCGGCTGCCCAGTGCGCCCACGCGGCCAAGGCCGAGGGCTCCCCCGCGGCGGGCGCGTCGGCGAAGGCGTACACCCGCCAGCGGCCGTCGGCCCGGGCGTGGTGTCCCAGGTGCACGACGTTGCCGTCGGCGACCAGCGAGACGGGGGCGCTGTGGAACCGCTTGCCGACGGGGAAGCCGGCGGCGAGCTGCTGGTGCGCGGCATCGGCGACGATCGTCGACGGCCCGTACTGCGTCATGAACCCCGACGGGAACTCGGCCGTGGCCAGGTAGTAGGTGGCCAGCTCTGCGGGGTCGGAGATCTCTTCGGGCTTGCGCGCCATGAGCGTCGACCACTCGCGGTCGAAGTCGATGAGCTGCTGCGCGACGGGGCGCCGCTCGCTGGCGTAGGTGGCCAGCAGCTGCGGGTCGGCGAGCCCGGTGAGCACATGCCCGAGCTTCCAGCCCAGGTTGAAGCCGTCCTGCATCGACACGTTCATGCCCTGTCCGGCTTTGGCGCTGTGGGTGTGGCAGGCGTCGCCGGTGAGGAAGACGCGCGGCGGCCGGTCGCCGCCCGCCTCGACGTCGTCGAACCCGTCGGTCACGCGGTGGCCGACCTCGTACACGCTGTGCCAGACGACCTCCTTCACGTCGATGGCATACGGATGCAGGATGGCGTTGGCCTTCCGGATGACCTCCTCGAGCGGCGTCTCGCGCACGCGGTGCGCGTCGTCCTCGGCGACGGCGCCGAGGTCGATGTACATCCGGCTGAGGTACCCGCCCTCGCGCGGGATGTGCAGGATGTTCCCCGCCGACGAGTTGATGGCGCACTTGACGCGCCAGTCGGGGAAGTCGGTGTCGACGAGCACGTCCATGACGCCCCAGGCATGCAGGGCGGCGCTGCCGGTGTGCACGCGTCCGATCGCCTCGCGCACCCCGCTGCGGGCGCCGTCGCACCCGGCGACGTAGCGGGCGCGCACGGTGCGCTCCTCGCCGGCGCGGGGCCCGGTGAGGTGCCGCACCCGCACCTCGACGGGGTGGGACCCGGTCTCGTGCACGGTCAGCGAGACGAACTCCACGCCGTAGTCGGGCGCGATGCGTCCGGGGCCGTGCGCGGCGGCTTCCGCGAAGTAGTCGAGCACCCGCGCCTGGTTGACGATGAGGTGCGGGAACTCGCTGATCTGCAGCGCGTAGTCCTCGGTGCGCGCCGTGCGCACGATGTTCTCCGGCGCCGCCGGGTCGGGCCCCCAGAAGTTCATGTAGGCGATGTTGTAGGCCTCGGCGACGATGCGCTCGGCGAACCCGAACGCCTGGAAGGTCTCGACGCTGCGCGGCTGGATGCCGTCGGCCTGGCCGCGGACGAGTCGCCCGTCCCGTCGCTCGATGATGCGCGTGGTGACGGCGGGGAACTGCGAGAGCTGCGCGGCCAGCAGCATCCCCGCCGGCCCCGACCCGACGATGAGCACGTCCATCTCGTCGGGGAGGTCGTCGGGGCGGTCGATGCCGCTGCCGGCGGCGGGGAGCACCCGAGGGTCTCCCGACACGTAGCCGTGGTGGTGGAACTGCATGCTCGTCGATCCCTTCGCGACCGGTGACGCTGCGGCGTCCGGGTTCTCCGCAGTCGGGGCCTCAGGCCTTGGCCAGGCCGTAGATGGGGCTGTGGGCCTGCTCGGCCTCGTGATCGGGGCCGAGCGGGATGCCGCTGCGGTCGCGCAGCAGCAGCGTGGCGATGAGTCCGAGCAGGGTCATGCCGGCGAGGTACCAGGTGACGCCCTGCGTCGAGCCGGTGCTCTGCACGATGGCCGTGGCGATGGTCGGGGCGAACGCGCCGCCGAGGATGGCGCCGATGGCGTAGGAGATCGAGACCCCCGAGAAGCGGATGGAGGCCGGGAACAGCTCGGCGTAGAGCGCGGCCTGCGGGCCGTAGGTGAATCCGAGCCCGACGGTGAGGATGACCAGGCCCAGGGTGAGGTTCGCGAGCGAGCCGCTGTCGACGAGCGGGAACAGCAGGATCACGCCGGCCAGCTGCAGCACCCACCCGATGAGGTAGGTGGTGCGGCGGCCGATGCGGTCGGACAGCCAGCCGGCGATCCAGGTGAACACCAGCCACGACACCGCCGACAGCGTGACGGCGCCGAGCACGTCGGAGGTCGCCAGGCCCACGGGACCCTCGGGGTCGGTCGCGTAGCGCTGGATGTATCCGCCCGTCGTCATGTACCCGACCGCGTTGTTGCCGGCGAAGACGAATGCGGCGATCACGACCAGCAGCGCGTGGCCGCGGAACAGCTGCACGATCGGCATCCGCGTCTCTTCTTTGCGCGCGGCGAGTTCGGTGAACACGGGGCTCTCTTCGACACGGCGGCGGATGTAGTAGCCGACGAGGATCAGCACGACCGAGAGCAGGAACGGCACGCGCCACCCCCACTCGAGGAACGCGTCACCGGGGGCGATCAGCGCCATGAGGCCCATGACGCCGGATGCCAGGAGCAGACCGAGCGGCACGCCGATCTGCGGCGAGGCGCCGAACATGCCGCGCTTGGTCTTGGGCGCGTGCTCGACGGCCATGAGCACCGCACCGCCCCACTCGCCGCCCGCCGAGATGCCCTGCAGGATGCGCAGGAAGATCAGCAGGATCGGCGCGGCGATGCCGATCGCGGCATATGTGGGCAGGAGGCCGACGAGCGTGGTCGCGACGCCCATGAGGATGAGGGTGAGCATGAGCACCAAGCGGCGCCCGTACTTGTCGCCGAGGTGCCCGGCCAGGAACGCGCCGAGCGGGCGGAAGAGGAAGCTGATGCCGACGGTGAGGAACGACAGGATCTGCGCGATGCCGTCGCCGGCGGGGCCGAAGAACAGCTGGCCGAACACGAGCCCGGCCGCCGAGGCGTAGATGAAGAAGTCGTACCACTCGACGGTGGTGCCCACGACGGTGGCGAAGACGACCCGGCGGCGGTCGGCGTGGGTGGCGATGGTGCCGGTGGGCGTGAAGCCCTCGGGCGTGCGGCGGGAGGCGGGTGCGCTCATGGTCATTGACTCCTGTGTCAATTCGACGTCGTTGTCGGCCGGGCGAGGGGGCGCTGTGCGCGGAGCCCGTGGATGCTTGCCCGGTCGAGAGTGATCATATACGATTTGAGATACGACGCAAGAGCGAGGGAGCTCATGACCACGGATCACACCAGCGCCGACCCGCGCTTCGCCGGCCTGCCGGCACGCCCCGGCAAGATCGTCGCGGTGCACCTGAGCTACGAGTCGCGCGCCGCCCAGCGGGGCCGGCGGCCGGCAGCCCCGTCGTACTTCTTCAAGCCGTCGAGCTCGGTGGCCGCCTCGGGGGGCACCGTCGAGCGCCCCGCCGGCACCGAGCTGCTGGCCTTCGAGGGCGAGATCGCCCTGGTGATCGGTCGGCCCGCCCGCCGCGTGCCGGCGCACGAGGCGTGGGAGCACGTGGCGTGGGTGACGGCATCCGACGATCTCGGGCTCTACGACCTGCGCGCGGCCGACAAGGGCTCCAACGTGCGCTCGAAGGGCGGCGACGGCTTCACCCCGATCGGTCCCGACCTCATCGACGCACGCACGGTCGACCCGGCGGCGCTGCGCGTGCGCACGTGGGTGAACGGCGCCCTCGCGCAGGAGGGCACCACCGACGGGCTGCTGTTCCCCCTCGCCCAGATCGTCGCCGACCTCTCGCAGCACATGACCCTCGAGACCGGCGACGTCATCCTCACCGGCACACCGGCCGGATCGTCGGTGGTCGCCCCGGGCGACGTGATCGAGGTCGAGGTCGACGCCCCCGCCACCGGCGCCCGCAGCGGCCGCCTGGTCACCACCGTCGTCGCGGGGCCCGACATCGCCTTCGACCCGGCGCTGGGCGCGCTGCCCGCCGTCGACGACACCCAGCGCAGCGAGGCCTGGGGCACCCCGGCGGATGCCATGGCGACACCGGCCGACGACACCTCGGCCCCGGCCGATGCCGCCTCGACACCTGCGGATGCCGGAGCACTCACGCCAGAACTGCGCGCCAAGCTGCTCGACGCACCCGTCGCTGCGCTCTCGCAGCAGCTGCGCAAGCGCGGGCTCGACAACGTCTCCATCGACGGGGTGCGCCCCCTGCATCCGGGGGCGAAGCTCGTCGGCACCGCCCGCACCCTGCGGTTCGTGCCGAACCGCGAAGACCTCTTCGCCGGCCACGGCGGCGGGCAGAACGCGCAGAAGCGCACGTTCGATGCCGTCGGCGCCGGCGAGGTGATCGTGATCGAGGCGCGGGGCGAGACGGGCTCGGGCACCCTCGGCGACATCCTCGCCATCCGCGCCCACGCCCGTGGTGCGGCGGGCATCGTCACCGACGGCGGCGTGCGCGACATCGACGCCGTGACCGCCGTCGGCCTGCCCGTCTACGCCGCCGGCGCCCACCCCGCCGTGCTCGGGCGCCGCCACGTGCCGTGGGACCACGACCTCACCATCTCGTGCGGCGGGGCGACCGTGCAGCCGGGCGACATCATGGTCGGCGACGCCGACGGCGTGATCGTCGTGCCACCTGCACTGGCGGCCGAGATCGCCGACGCGGCGCTCGCGCAGGAGACCGAGGACGCCTGGATCGCCGCGCGCGTGGCCGAGGGCCACCCGATCGCGGGCCTGTTCCCCATGGATGCCACCTGGCGCGCCCGCTACGACGAGGAGACCGCCCGATGACCGACGTCGAGACCGCCACCGGCACCGCCACCGCCACCGCCACCGGCACCGCCACCGGCAGCAAGTCGCAGGCCGCGTACGAGTGGATCCGCGAGCGCATCGCCCGCCACGAGTACACGCCCGGTTACCGGCTCGTGCTCGGGGCGATCGCCGCCGAGCTCGACATGAGCGTGGTGCCGGTGCGCGAGGCGATCCGGCGCCTCGAGGCCGAGCATCTCGTCACGTTCGAGAAGAACGTCGGGGCCCGCGTCTCGGTCGTCGACGAAGACGAGTACGTGCACACGATGCAGACGCTCGGGCTCCTCGAGGGCTACGCCACCCGCCTGGCCGCGCCGCACATCACCGCCGACGACCTCGCGCACGCCGCCGAGATCAACGCGCGCATGCACCGCCTGCTCGACGACTTCGACGCGCACGTCTACACCCAGCTCAACCAGCGCTTCCACGCGGTGCTGTTCGACCGCTGCCCCAACCCCGACGTGCGCGATCTCGTGCAGCGCACCTGGGGTCGCCTGTCGGGGCTCCGCGACACGTCGTTCTCCCTCATCCCCCACCGCCCCCGGCACTCGGTCGAGGAGCACGACCACATCCTCGACCTCATCCGCACCGGCGGCGACCCGACCGAGCTCGAACTGACCACCCGCAACCACCGGCTCCGCACGCTCGACGCGTTCCTCGACGCGCGGCATCCGGAGACCCCCCACCGATCGGAGCTGTCATGACCGGCGCACGCACCACCCCGGCCCCCGCCCTCGACCGCCGACACGTTCCGGCGGATCTGCCCGACCGCATCCGCCACTACATCGACGGCGCCTTCGTCGACTCGGTCGACGGCGCCACCTTCGACGTGCTCGAACCGGTCTCGAACGAGGTCTACGTGCAGGCCGCCGCCGGCGGCGCCGCCGACATCGACCGGGCCGTCGCCGCCGCCACCCGCGCCTTCGACGAGGGGCCGTGGCCGTGGATGCTGCCGCGCGAGCGCTCGCGGGTGCTGCACCGCATCGCCGACATCGTCGAGTCGCGCGATGCCCGCCTGGCCGAGCTCGAGTCGTTCGACTCGGGCCTGCCGATCACCCAGGCCCTCGGACAGGCCCGCCGCGCCGCCGAGAACTTCCGGTTCTTCGCCGACCTGATCGTCGCCCAGTCCGACGACACCTTCAAGGTGCCCGGCCGCCAGATCAACTACGTCAACCGCAAGCCGATCGGGGTGGCCGGGCTCATCACCCCCTGGAACACGCCGTTCATGCTCGAGTCGTGGAAGCTCGGCCCGGCACTGGCCACCGGCAACACCGTCGTGCTCAAGCCCGCCGAGTTCACGCCGCTGTCGGCGTCGCTGTGGGCGGGCATCTTCGAAGAGGCGGGGCTCCCGCAGGGCGTGTTCAACCTCGTGCACGGGCTGGGCGAGGATGCCGGCGACGCCCTGGTGAAGCATCCGGGGGTGCCGCTCATCTCGTTCACCGGCGAGAGCGGCACCGGCCGGCTCATCTTCGCCAACGCCGCCCCCTTCCTGAAGGGGCTGTCGATGGAGCTCGGCGGCAAGTCGCCGGCGATCGTGTTCGCGGATGCCGACCTGGAGGCCGCCGTCGACGCGACGATCTTCGGGGTGTTCTCGCTCAACGGCGAGCGCTGCACCGCGGGCAGCCGCATCCTCGTGCAGCGGGACGTCTACGACGCGTTCGTCGAGCGCTACGCCGCCCAGGCGCGCCGGGTGCGGGTGGGCTACCCCCACGACCCGGCCACCGAGGTGGGCGCGCTCGTGCACCCCGAGCACTTCGCGAAGGTCATGGGCTACGTGGAGATCGGCAAGACCGAGGGGCGTCTGGTCGCCGGCGGCGGACAGCCCGAGGGCTTCGCCTTCGGCAACTTCGTCGCCCCCACGGTGTTCGCCGACGTCGCCCCCGAGGCCCGCATCTTCCAGGAGGAGATCTTCGGCCCGGTGGTGGCCATCACCCCCTTCGACACCGACGAGGAGGCCCTCGCCCTCGCCAACGACACGAGATACGGCCTCGCCGCGTACGTCTGGACGAACGACCTGAAACGCGCCCACACCTTCGCCCAGGCCATCGACTCGGGCATGGTGTGGCTCAACTCGAACAACGTGCGCGACCTGCGCACCCCGTTCGGCGGGGTCAAGGCCTCCGGACTCGGCCACGAGGGCGGCTACCGCTCCATCGACTTCTACACGCACCAGCAGGCGGTGCACATCACCCTCGGCGAGGTCCACAACCCCACTTTCGGCCGCACCTGACCCGGTGGGCCGGGGACTCCGGGGCTCGGGGGCTCGGGGGCTCGGGGGCTCGGGGAGGGTTCGGGGCCCGGGGGCTCAGGGGCTCCGGGGCTCCGGCGCTCGGGTCCGCTCCCCGCCCCACCCGGGCCCGCCCCACCGGCCGCCGAGTGTCCAAGACACGCGGCACGACGGCATCCGACACCGCGTGTCTTGGACACTCGGCACGTCGGGGACACCCGGGGCACAGAGGCACCGAGGCCCCCGCACCTCGGGCACACCCGGGGCACCGAACACCCGGGACACCGGACACCCGGGGCACCGGACACCCGGGGCACCGGACACCCGGAGCACCGAGCACCGCACACCCGGGGCACCGCACAGACAGCACGACTCACGAAAGCAAGGACGCTGACATGACCGCACACCGCGACCAGATGACCCTGACGTCATCGGGGTTCTACGTCTCGCAGGAGGCGCCGATCCACTCCGACAACCCGGTGACCACGCCGCAGGCCACCCCGCCCGACATCCTGCGCTGCGCCTACATGGAGCTCGTCGTCACCGATCTCGCCGCGTCGCGCGAGTTCTACGTCGACGTCCTCGGTCTCTACGTGACCGCCGAGGACGACGAGGCGATCTACCTGCGCTCGACCGAGGAGTTCATCCACCACAACCTGGTGCTGCGGCGCGGCCCGATCGCCGCCGTCGCCGCCTTCTCGTACCGGGTGCGCAGCGCCGACGACCTCGACCGCGCCGTCGCGTTCTACACCGAACTCGGATGCCGCGTCGAGCGGCGCCCCGAGGGCTTCGTCACCGGCATCGGCGACTCGGTGCGCGTCGAAGACCCCCTCGGCTTCCCCTACGAGTTCTTCTTCGAGACCACCCACGTCGAGCGCCTCAGCTGGCGCTACGACCTGCACACCCCCGGCGAGCTCGTGCGCCTCGACCACTTCAACCAGGTGACCCCCGACGTTCCCCGGGCGGTGCGGCACTACCAGGACCTCGGCTTCCGGGTGACCGAAGACATCCAGGACGAGGCGGGCACCGTCTACGCCGCCTGGATGCGCCGCAAGCCCACGGTGCACGACACCGCGGCCACGGGCGGCGACGGCCCGCGCATGCACCACGTCGCGTTCGCGACGCACGAGAAGCACAACATCCTCGCCATCTGCGACAAGCTGGGCGCCCTGCGACGCTCGGATGCCATCGAGCGCGGCCCCGGCCGCCACGGCGTCAGCAACGCGTTCTACCTCTACCTGCGCGACCCCGACGGGCACCGCGTGGAGATCTACACGCAGGACTACTACACCGGCGACCCCGACAATCCGGTGGTCACGTGGGACGTGCACGACAACCAGCGCCGCGACTGGTGGGGCAACCCCGTCGTGCCCAGTTGGTACACCGAGGCGTCGCTCGTGCTCGATCTCGACGGCAACCCGCAGCCGGTCGTCACGCGCACCGAGTCGTCGGAGATGGCGGTGACCATCGGCGCCGACGGCTTCAGCTACACGCGGCGCGACGACGCCGCGGGTGCCGGCACGGGGACTCGCGGCGAATCGGGGCCGGGCACGGGCGGCGAGTTCAAGCTCGGGAACCAGCTGTGACCCTCCCCGCCGCGACAATCGCGCGGCTGGCCGACGAGCTGGCCGCGGCCGACCGCGCGCACAGTGTCATCCCGCGCATCACCGCGCGGCATCCGGATGCCACGGTGGAGGACTCGTACGCCATCCAGGCCGTCTGGCGCGACCGGATGGTGGCCGCGGGACGGCGGCTCGTGGGCCGGAAGATCGGCCTCACCTCGAAGGCGATGCAGCAGGCCACCGGCATCACCGAGCCCGATTACGGTGTGATGTTCGACGACACCGTGCACGAGGACGGCGCCGAGATCGCCGTGGACCTGTTCTCGAACGTGCGCGTCGAGGTCGAGCTGGCCTTCGTGCTCGCCCGGCCGCTGGAGGGGCCGGACTGCACCCTCGCCGACGTGCTCGCCGCGGTCGCCGAGGTGGTGCCGGCTCTCGAGGTGCTCAACTCCCACATCGAACTCGAGGGGCGCACGATCGTCGACACGATCAGCGACAACGCCGCCTACGGCGCGATGGTGCTCGGACGCACGCGCAAGCGCGTCGACGAGGTCGACCTGCCGTGGGTGCCCGGCGTGCTCAGCCGCAACGGCGAGATCGAGGAGACCGGCGTCGCCGCCGGGGTGCTCGGGCATCCCGCGAACGGCGTCGCGTGGCTCGCGAACAAACTGCACCAGCACGGTGACAGACTCGAGGCCGGGGAGATCATCCTCGCCGGATCGTTCACGCGGCCGATGTGGATCGCGCGGGGCGACCTCGTGCACTGCGACTACGGACCGATGGGGACCATCACATGCCGCTTCGTCTGACACCCACCTTCCGCGACGACCTCGCCGCCGCCGGCCGGCCCCTCGCCGGGGCCTGGGTGTGCGCCGGGTCGCCGCTGGTGACCGAGATCGTCGCCGGCGCGGGCCTTGACTGGATGCTCATCGACATGGAGCACTCCCCCAACGGCCTGGCATCCGTACTCGCGCAGCTGCAGGTCACCGCGGCCTACCCCACCACCCCGGTGGTGCGGGTGCCGATCGGCGACGTCGTCACCATCAAGCAGGTGCTCGACCTCGGCGCCCAGAATCTGCTGGTGCCGATGGTGTCGTCGGCCGCCGAGGCCGAGGCCGTCGTCGCGGCCGTGCACTACCCGCCGCGCGGGCGCCGCGGTGTCGGGTCGGCGCTGGCCCGCTCGGCGCGCTGGAACCGTGTCGAGCACTACCTCGAAGAGGCCGAGGACCACGTCTCGCTGTTCGTGCAGATCGAGACGGCGGAGGCCGTCGACAACGCGGCCGAGATCGCCGCCGTCGACGGGGTCGACGGCGTGTTCGTCGGCCCGAGCGACCTCGCCGCGTCGATGGGCCTCATCGGTGCGCAGACGCACCCCGACGTGACAGCAGCGGTGCTGCGCACGTTCGCCGCCGTGCGCGCGACCGGCACACCCGTCGGCGTGAACGCCTTCGACCCCGACGTGGCCCAGTCCTACATCGACGCCGGCGCGGACTTCGTGCTCGTCGGCGCCGACGTCGCCCTGCTCGCCCGCGCGACCGAGCAACTCGCCGCACGGTGGGTGCCGGCATCCGACGGGCGCAGCCCCGCCTCCTACTGAGCGGCCGGGGCGGCGGGGGCAGGTCGGCGGGGTCGGGTCGGGTCGGGTCGGGTCGGGTGACCATCCGTCGGACCGGTGGTGCTGGTGTCACCTCCCGAGTCCCACCAGGCGACACAGGACCCACCGCTCCGACGGATGGTGCCGTGGGCCCGGAAGAGGCCGGCGCCGACGACAATCTTGGGCTCGTTGAGGCGCCCGTCGCTTCCCTGGGCACCGCCGCCCGGCGGTCGCCGACTCCGTGAGCGCAGTCGTCCGGCATCCGCCGCGTCAGGCGCCCATCCGTCGGACCGGTGGTGCTGGTGTCACCTCCCGAGCCCCACCAGGTGACACCGGACCCACCGCTCCGACGGATGGTGCAGCGCACGCCTCATCGGAGACATCTCCACCCGGAGGTTTTCGCTCCGGGTCGGTAGGATCGCGTCATGAGCGGCGATCATCCCGAGCCGGCGCGCCCGCGCGGCAGCTACGCGAAGGGCGTCGCGCGCCGTCAGGAGATCCTCGACCGGGCGATCGAGGTGTTCGCCCAGCGCGGCGGTCAGCAGACCAGCCTGCGCGCCATCGCGCGCGAGGTCGGTGTGACCCACGCCGCCCTCACCCACTACTTCGGATCCCTCGAAGAGCTGCTGGTCGCCGTCTACCGCGAACCCGAGCAGCGCAGCGACGCCACCCCCGCCCCGCCCGAGGTGAGCCCCGCCGAGATGATGCGCGTCTCGGCCGAGGAGAACCGCGCCGTGCCGGGGCTCGTGCAGCTGTACTCGACCCTGGTGGCGATGGCCGTCGACGGCACACACCCCGTCGCCCAGGAGTTCGCCACCGCACGCTTCGCCCGCCTCCGCGCCGAGCTGACCGAGCGCGTGCGGAGCCTGCAGGCCACCGGCGCGCTGCGCGCCGACCTGGATGCCGAACTGGTCGCGGCGCTCGTCATCGCGGCATCCGACGGCTTGCAGACCCAATGGCTGCTCGACGCCTCGGTCGACCACGAGGCCGCGCTCGCCATGCTCGACCGCCTGCTCGCACCCCCGCGCTGACCCGCGCCCCCACCCCCACCCGCCCCGACCCGCCCCGCCCCCACCCGCCCCGCGAGAGAACAACACGGCGCCGAGGGAACGGGTGTCAACCGTTCCCTCGGCGCGCAGGTGTTCTCTCGGCGACCGGGGGGAGACCGGGTCAGAGGGTGGCGGCGAAGGGGTCGAAGTCTTCGGGCAGCAGCGGCACGGGGGCCACGGTGCTGGCGATGGCGACGGTCTGGCCGGTGGCGGCGGACTCCTCGGCCGACAGCAGCACGTCGAGCACGTGGAAGCCCAGCTCGCCCGACGCGACGTGCGGGCGGCCCGCGGCGATCGCGCGCACCATGTCGAGGGCGCCGAGCCCGCGGCCCACCTCGATGTCGTCGTGCTCGATCTCGACCCAGGTCTGCTCGAACGACATCCCGTCGCGCAGCACGCCCAGCGGCGCGACGACGGCGATGCGACCCGCGAACTGGTTAGGGTCGGGGATCACGATGGTGCCCTCGGTGCCGTGGATCTCGACGATCCCGTGGCGCTCGAGCGCCGAGTCGAAGCTCAGCAGGCTCTGCGACTGGGCGCCCGACTCGAACGCGGCGATCACCTGCATCGTCGAGGGGACCTCGACGGGGAAGGTGGTCCCGGCGTTCGGACCGGTGTGGATCTCCCGCTCCTCGCGCGCCTTCGTGCCGAACGCCGACACCCGGGCGACCGGGCCGAACAGGCTCACGAGCGCCGAGAAGTAGTAGGGCCCCATGTCCAGCAGCGGGCCCGCGCCCTGCGCGAACAAGAAGCCGGGGTTCGGATGCCACAGGTCGGGGCCCTGCGTCTGGAACACCGTCTGGGCGAACAGCGGGCGCCCGATCCGGCCCTCTGCGATGGCGCGGCGCGCGGCCTGGAAGCCCGGGCCGAGCAGGGTGTCGGGGGCCGAGCCGACGCGCACGCCGGCCGCCTCCGCCTCGCGCAGCAGAAGTGCGGCGCCCTCGCGGTCGAGCCCGAGCGGCTTCTCCGACCAGACGTGCTTGCCAGCGGCGACCGCACGGCGCGAGACCTCGATGTGCGCGGCGGGGATGGTGAGGTTGATGACGAGGGCGACGTCCGGGTGGGCGAGCACGTCGTCGGCGCTGCCGAAGGCCGGCACCCCGTGCTTCTCGGCCTGGGCGCGCGCCCGGTCGAGGTCGAGGTCGCCGACGATCAGCACCTCGGTGTCGGGGAAGGCGGCGAGGTTCTCGAGGTACGTGTCGCTGATGACGCCGACGCCGATGACGCCGATTCCGACCGCGGTCACCGGACGAACCCGCCCTCGGTGAGGAACGCGTAGCTGGCGGCGATGTCGGCGAAGACCTCACCGGGCGCGTTGTCGTACTCGATGACCGCGTACTTCACGGCGGTACCGGCGCGCAGCGCCTCGGCGAGGGGCACGTCGCCCTCGCCCGGACGACGCTGGTCGAGGCTCGCCGAGCCGAACTCCGCGGCATCCGGCCCGAACGGGTTGACGGCGGGGGCGATGCCGTCCTTCACGTGCACGGCCACGAGGCGGTCGCCCAGCAGCGAGACGAGGCCCGTGGCATCCTGGCCGCCGACGATCGCCCAGTAGAGGTCGAGCTCGACCGCGACGCGCTCGTCGGTGAGCGCGACGAAGCGCTCGAAGGCGGTCTTGCCGTCGAAGTCGGCGACGAACTCCTGGGCGTGGTTGTGGTAGCCCACGCTGAGGCCGAAGCCGGCGGCGACGTCGATGAGACGGTTGAGACGGTCGGCGATGTCGGCGACGCCGTCGGCCGTGAACCAGCGCTCGGGCGCGACGAACGGGTCGATGACGGTCGTCATGCCGATCTTCGCGGCGGCCTCGAAGACCACCTCGGGCGCGGGGGTCGGGATGGAGCCGTCGGGCGTCCAGAGCTCGTCGGACAGCAGCGGGGCGTGCCCGGTGGGCGAGGCCAGACCCGAGGCGTCGAGCGCCGCGCGGATCTCGTCGGGACGCCGCACGAAGTCGAACGCCTCGACGTTGCGCAGCCCGATCGCTGCGAGCTTGTCGAGCGAGCCGCCCATGTCGGCCGTGAAGGCGTCGG
Organism: Microbacterium festucae; assembly: GCF_025421715.1. Lineage (GTDB taxonomy): Bacteria > Actinomycetota > Actinomycetes > Actinomycetales > Microbacteriaceae > Microbacterium > Microbacterium festucae. Next base: position 77,911 of record NZ_JAOEFC010000004.1, on the reverse strand, counting down.
CGAGGGTGTAGAGCTGGACGGATGCTTCCGGCCGGGGGTTTTCGGGCAGGGCCACGATGACCTTCCTTTCTGGCGTGCGCGAGGACACCGGTGGTGTCGCGGCCAGGATAGCAGAAACCTCCAGGTGGAAGTTTTACGTTTCGTGTCGGATGCGACGCGTCAGAGCGCGACGAAGTCGAGCTCCTGGAACTCCGCGACCTCGGGCACCCACCGCGTGCGGACGAACCCCACGTGGGCCGGGTGCTCGTTGTAGGCCTGGTAGGCCGTCTCGTCGGCGAAGGTCATCGAGAACTGGTGGGTGAGCGTGCTCTTGGGGCTCACCTGCCGACGGATCTCGAAGTCACCCACGCCGGGGATCGCGGTGAGGGCCTCGCGGCCGTCGCGCAGGAACGCCTCCGCCTCGGCCGAGCCGTCGGGGTGGATGAGCCGGAAGACCACGGTGTGCTGAATCGCCATGCATCCAGCGTAGACACGACCAGGCGTCCGGGGCCCGGATCAGGCGTGGGTGCCGCCCGGGGCGAGCTCGCCGACCGGCACCGCGGCCGTCAGCACGTTCTCGGGCGGCGCGAGCGGGCACGCCCACGCCGGGTCGTAGGCGCACGACGGGTTGTACGCGAAGTTGAGGTCGACGACGATCGTGCCCGTGGTGGGGTCGGCGCCGAGGTCGGCGCCCTTCACGGTGTCGAGGACGTAGCGGCCTCCGCCGTAGGTCCCGCCCGGGCGACCGGCGAGCGCGTCGCGCACCGGCAGGAACAGTCCGCCGCCGTACGACGCGAGGCGCCAGACATCGAGGGTGCCGACCTCGCCGAGGCGCACGGTGCCGATGCGCTCGAAGGGCACGATGCCGTCGGTGCCGGTGGGCACCTCCAGCATCCGCGGTTCGGCGGGCTCGATCCGGACCTCGAACCGCCATGCCGGGTCGTAGGGCGCGACGGGCAGACCCGCGAAGCCGGCCCGATCGTCGGGCAGGAGCGGCGACGCGGGGTGCGTCGCCAGCAGCGCGTCGCGTTCCCGCACCCAGTGGGCGTGACCCTCAGCGGGAGACGCGGCCGCCCGCACCTCGGCGTAGAGGGCGAACACCCGGCGGCGCCACTGCGCCACCTCCAGCGCGGTGCGGACTGTCGTGTCGGTCATCCTGCGAGGCTACGCCCGCGCCCCGGAGGCGGGGGCGGGGCGGGGGGTCAGGCTTGCCGCGCCATCCGTCGGAGCGGTGGGGCTGGTGACCACTCCGGCGGCACACGAGGCGACAGCAGCACCACCGGCCCGACGGATGGTGCGGCGGGCCTCCGCCGACAGGGCACGAGCCACCCGGGTACCGGCAGACCCTCCCACCCGCGGCGGGGGCGGCGTAGCGTCGGGGGCATGACTTCCGGCGGCATGGACCATCGCGCCGAGGTGCGCGAGTTTCTCTCCACGCGGCGCGCCCGCCTCACCCCCGACCGGGCCGGGCTTCCGGCGTTCGGCGGCAACCGCAGGGTGCCGGGTCTGCGCCGCGAAGAAGTCGCGCTGCTGGCCGGAGTGAGCGTCGATTACTACACGCGCCTCGAGCGCGGCGATCTTTCCGGCGCTTCCGAGAGCGTGCTCGACTCCCTCGCCCGCGCGCTGCAGCTCGACGAGGCCGAGACCGCGCACCTGTTCGATCTGGCCCGCACCGCCAGCGCATCCCCCTCGTCTCGCCGTCCGCGCCGAAAGACGGATGCCGTGCGGCCCAGCCTCCAGCGCCTGCTCGACGCGATGACCGAGGCGCCGGCGATCATCCGCAACAACTACTACGACTACGTCGCCGCCAATGCGCTCGCGCGCGCCCTCTACGCGCCCGTGTTCGCCGAGGCGGCCCCGAACAGCGCGCGGTTCGCGTTCCTGAACCCGGCGGCGCAGGAATTCTACCCCGAGTGGGAGAAGAACACCCAGGAGCTCGTCGCCTCGATGCGCGGTGAGGCGGGGCGCAACCCCTACGACCGGCGGCTCACCGACCTCGTCGGCGAGCTGTCGACCCGGTCGGATCGCTTCCGCACCCTGTGGGCCGCGCACAACGTGCGCTATCACCGCAGCGGGGTGAAAAAGCTCCACCACCCGGTCGTCGGCGATCTCGAGCTCACGTACGAGGCCTTCGAGCTGCCGGCCGACCCCGGGCTGACGCTCTCGACCTACACCGCCGAGCCCGGCACCGCGTCAGCCGACGCGCTCAAGGTGCTCGCCAGCTGGGCGGCCTCGACCGACCTGCCGGCACCGCGCTCGGGCATCCCGGCCGACTGACTCCCTGCCGCGCGGCCACTGCGGCGCATAACTCAGGCAATCCGAGCCGGTACCCGCCGCCGACCCCGGAATTCCGCGGGTCACGGCCGCCAGCCACCCAAACTGCCTGAGTTATGCGCCCTGGACACCGACCACCCCGGCCCGGACCCCGGTGCCGGGAGCCCGAACCCCGGACCAACCGGTGCGCCGCCACCGCCCACCACTGCGGCGCATAACTCAGGCAATCCGAGCCGGTACCCGCCGCACACCCCCGGAACTCCGCGGGTCACGGCGGCGAGCCACCCAAACTGCCTGAGTTATGCGCCCTGGACCCCGGACGCCCAGACCACCCCAACCCCCAACCCCCACCCTCACGCGGGGGCGAGGGCGGGTGTCGCGGGGAACAGCACGCACAGCGAGAACCAGCGGTCGTCGGTGGTCACCGACAGGGCGCCGCCGTAGGCGAGCGCGGCGGTCTCGATGTTGCGCAGCCCGTAGCCGTGGCCCTGGCCGCGCTGGCGGGTGACGATGCGGTCGCCGTCGCGCAGCAGCACGCCGTCGAAGGTGTTCTCGACGCGCACCATGGTGAAGTCGTCCTGCGAGAACACCGCCAGGCGGATGGTGCGCAGCTGCCCGGGCGGGAGCCGCGAGGCCCCTTCGATCGCGTTGTCGAGCGCGTTGCCGACGAGCGAGGTGAGCTCCATCGGCCGCATGAACGACAGCAGCCGGCCGTCGGCGACCACCGACACCTCGATGTCGCGTTCGCCGGCGCGGGCGAGCTTGGCGGTGACGATGGCGTCGAGCACGTGGTTGCCGGTGCGCACGACGGCGCCGTAGCGGCGGATCGAGTCCTCGAGGTCGTCGAGCATGCGCGAGCGCGTCGACGCGTCCTGCTCGGAGCGGATCGCGTCGAGGTGGTGCTTCATGTCGTGGTGCTTGCGGTTGACCTCGTCGATCGTGCGCCGGGTGATCTCGTACTGGTCGTGCTGGCTGCGCAGCAGCTGCGCCATGGCCTCGGCGTCGCGCCGCGCCACCGCCTCGTGGTGCACGCGCAGCTGCACGTGCAGGGCGATGTAGCCGCAGAGGTCGACGAGGGTGCGGATGTAGAGGATCTCGGTGCCGAAGCGGCCGCTGAAGGGGGTGTCGGCGCTCACGAAGCTGAGGTTGGAGATGCCGAAGGTGGCCACGGCGATGGCGACGGCGCCGATCAGCTGCGCCCCGCCCACGTCGAGGCGGGCCTGCCGGTTGAACTGCCGGTGCTCGGCGAAGGCGACCCCGGCGAAGATGGCGCCGTAGACCAGCAGCGCCGCCAGGGTCTGCACGACCGGGTCGACGCGGCCGCCGTAGTAGCGGTCGATCTGCCAGAACCCGGATGCCGCGAGCTCGGCGAGCACGAAGGTGCGGGCGGCGACGAATCCAGCGCCCCGGGCCGAGGTGTCCAGCGCCAGGTAGACGAAGGCGAACATGGTGGCGGCGGCCACGAGCATGCCGGGGATCCACCACCCGATCGACAGGGTGCCCGCCCACAGCTGCACGGCCAGCAGCGCCGCCAGGGCCACGATGCAGAGTGCGGCGGTGGTTCCCAGGTGGAAGCGGCGCCGGGCGATGACGACGTACACGACGCACGCGCCCCATTCGGCGATGGCGGTGAGGTAGCGGGGGATCTCGGCCAGCACGGGGCCGATGACGTCGGTCATGCCGAGATGCCGCGCGAGCCGATGTGCTCGGCGAGCGCCGCGTAGAACTCCCGTTTGCGCGGGCGACTGATGGGCAGGCGTCCGCCGCCGCGGATGCGGCAGTCGTTGCCGTCGATGCCGGTGACGTGCCGCAGGTTCACCAGCAGCCCGCTGTGGCAGCGCATGAAGCCGCTCTCGGCGAGCTGGGCCTCCATGGCCTTGACGGTCGTGGCGATGCTGAACATGCCGTCGAGGGTGTACAGGTCGATGCGGTGGCGCACCGATTCGATGTAGCGGATGTCGTCGACGGCGATGCGGTGGTGCGCGCCGTCGGTGGCGGTGAACAGCAGTTCGCGGCGCGGCCGGCGGCGCAGGCGCCCGAGGATGCGGGTCATCTCCTGCTCGAACGAGGCGTACGAGACGGGCTTGAGCAGGTAGCTCAGCGCGTCGACCTCGTAGCCGCTGACGGCGTAGTGCGGCGAGCTGGTGACGAAGACGATGATGACCTCGCTGTCGACCTCGCGGATGCGGCGGGCCGCGGTCATGCCGTCGACACGCGGCATCTGCACGTCGAGGAACAGCACGTCCCAGTCGGGGCGGTAGTCGGCGATCACGTCCGCGCCGTCGTGGAACGCGCCGACGTGGAAGCGCTCGTCGTGGGCGCGCTGGAAGCGGTCGAAGTGCGACAGCAGCCGTTCGATGGCTGTCGCGTCGTCCTCGACGATTCCGATGCGGATCATCCCGCGCCCTCCGTCTCTGTCAGCTGAAGCCGACCACTCTGCGTGCCACATGGTAGGCGAGGCTGGTCGCCCGGCGACCGGCCTGCCCGGGCAGGTTGCTCGTGGTTCCCAGGAGCGTGCGCCGCATGCGAGTGTAAAGCCACGGGCTCTCGGCCCTCACCTCGCGCCAGAAGCGATCGCGCTCGCGCAGGTGCGCGGCGGTGCCGCCGCGGGCGAGGGTGGCGCTGGTGACGGCGCAGACCCCTTCGAGGTGATGCAGCAGGGCGCGGTGGAGCTGCAGCGGCACCTCTCCGCCGGCGACCTGCTTCTGGGTGGGCAGGGCGGCCAGGGCGAGCCGGTTGACGCGCAGCTGCTGGTCGACCCGGCGCACCATCGTCTCGGGCGCGACCGACTGGCCTTCCCGCCCGATGAAGTAGCGGTACAGCGGGATGGGCAGGTACCGCATCCGGCGCACGAGCGACAGCGGGGTCATGACGAACAGGTTGTCGACGTAGAAGGTGTGCTCGGGCAGCTGCAGGCCGCTGTCGCGCAGCAGCTGCGTGCGGTAGACGATCGCGTGCATCATGAGCACCTGGCGCCGGCTGAAGCGCTCGGTCTCGTCCCACGTGAACACACGGTCGGCGGGGAAGACGGAGTCGAAGCGGGCGATCCGCGGGGTCTTGCCGGCACGCTCGTGCACGAAGTCGGTGAACACCGCGTCGACGTTCTCGCCGCGGCGCTCGAGGTCGGCGAGGTGGGCCAGCAGGGTGCGCAGCGAGGGGATGTCGAGCCAGTCGTCGGCGTCGAGCACCTTCAGGAAGGCGCCGCGCGCCACCGCGAGTCCCGCGTTGATCGCGCCGCCGTGGCCGCGGTTGCGCTGGTGGACGACGCGCACCGAGCGGGGGTTGCGCGCGGCCCACGCGTCGGCGAGGGTGCCGGTGCGGTCGGTGGAGCCGTCATCGACGATGACCACTTCGAGCCCGTCGACGGTGCCCAGCTCATCGAGCGAGCGTCCCAGGTACGCCTCGGCGTTGTACGCCGGGACGACGACGGTGAGAAGCGGCACGTCCTCCAGCCAACCCGATGACGAGATCACCGCGTCGCACCCTCGGCCGTGTTTTCGGCGATCTCGACGGTGACGGGCACCTGGCGGAAGATCACCTTGAAGATCGGGTAGAACACCCAGAACGAGATGGCCGAGTTGATGATCATCGTGATGACGTCGGCCACGACCGATCCGGTGGTGCCCCAGCCGAGCGTCTCCATGAAGAAGTCGTAGATGGGCGCCTTGTAGAAGCCCTGCGCGGCGGCGGCGAGGAAGGTGATCGCGATGTAGGCGATCGTGTACCAGAACGCGGCCGTCCACACCGAGGTGTTCGACTTGAACGTGATGTTGCGCTGCAGGAAGAAGTTGATCACCTGGGCGATCAGCAGCGTGATCTGCACCGCGAGGAAGTAGGCCAGGCCCCCGCCGCCGCCGGGGAGCGGACCGGCCGCGTAGTCGAACATGTAGTACTGACTGCCGTCGACGTTGGAGCCCAGCGGCAGCACCTGGAAGCCGACATCGGTGAGGTCGGTGAAGCTCGCGAAGCCCCAGCGGAAGATCGGCATGAGCGCCAGCTGCAGCACGGTGACACCGTTGGACAGCAGCAGGAACATGATGAACTTCGACAGTTCGGGGCGTCCGGTCTGGAAGCGGCCCCACCAGTTCTTGATCGCGGTGAACATCAGGCACTCCTGTTCGTGGCAGCGGCGTCGAACGCCTTCTTCGTCGCCTTCTCGTCACGGCGGCCCCCGAAGTAGGCGCTCACGACACGGCCGAGGCCGCGGAAGGTCTGGCCGTTCACGAGGGTGAGAACGGCCGCGGTGAGCCGGCTGGTGGCCAGTCCCCCGCTCATCTTGGAGATGACCCGGAACGGCCCGTTCAGCAGGAACAGGATGTTGAGGTCGGGGGCGCCGGCGGCTTCGGCCTTGCGTCGGCGGGAGTCGAGGATGCGGTAGGCACCGCGCGCGAGCGGGCTGCGCGCGGCCGAGAGGCGGTCCATCGGGTCGTTCTCGCCCAGCGGCCCGGCCGCCCAGGTCGAATCGGGCACGGGACGGCCCAGCAGCGCGGCGAACTCGGTGTCGTCGAGCCCGCCCGAGACGGCGCGGGCGGATGCCAGGTCGTCAGCCAGCGCCGGCAGGTCGACCCCGTCGCGGGTGACGGCGGCCCGCAGCGGCAGGTCGCGCACGTGCGAGCCGACCGCGACCTCGTAGGCGCCGGCTTCGACGCGCCAGCTGTCGCTGGGGACGTCGAAGAACCGGAAGGTGCGCGCCGAGAAGGGCAGCCGCACCCGCTGGGACTCGCCGGGCTCGAGGAGCACCTTGGCGTAGCCCTTCAGCTCGCGCGCCGGCCGCACCACGCCGCTGGCGTCGGTGCGGCCGATGTAGAGCTGCACGACCTCGCTGCCGGCGCGCGCGCCGGTGTTGGTCACGGTGACGGCCGCGCCGTCGCCGTCGACCTCGAGGTCGCGGTAGGCGAACGTGGTGTAGCTCAGCCCGAACCCGAACGGGAAGGCGACGGGCGCCTCGGCGGTCTCGTAGTGCCGGTAGCCGATGAACGGCCCCTCGCGGTACTCGGCGGTGCGGGCGAGACTCGGGAACCGCTCGGCGGCGGGGGTGTCGGCCAGGGAGACGGGCATCGTCTCGGCCAGGCGCCCGCCGGGGTTCACGACGCCGGTGAGCACGTCGGCGATGGCCTCGGCACCGGCTTGCCCGCCCAGGTAGGCGTGCAGCACGGCGGCGGCATCCGAGATCCACGGCGTCTCGACCGCGCCGCCCGCGCTCAGCACGACGACGGTGCGGGGGTTCACGCGGTGCACCTCGCGCAGCAGCCGCACCTGCTCGGCGGGCAGGGCGAGCGAGGCCCGGTCGAGGCCCTCCGACTCGGCGATCTCGGGAAGGCCGAGGGCGAGCACGGCGACGTCGGCGCGGCCCGCGAGGGCCACCGCCTCGCCCAGCAGGCCCTCGTCGGCGCGGCCGTCGCGGCGGAAGCCCTCGGCCACGCCCCGCACCTGCACGGTCGAGGCGCCGAGCGCCTCGACGAGGGTGGGCACGCGGGTGGCGTTGACCAGTGACGAGCCGGCGCCCTGGTAGCGGGGCGCGGTGGCGAATGCGCCGATGAGGGCGACCGAGGTGTCCGCGGCGAGCGGCAGCAGGTCGTCGTCGTTGCGCAGCAGCACCGCCGATTCGGCGGCGGCGCGACGGGCCAGGGCGTGGTGCGCGTCGAGGTCGACGGTGGCGGGCGCCGCCGCGGTCACGCGGCGCACCAGGTCGATGAACTCGGCCACGCGGGCGTCGAGGTCGGCGACGTCGAGCGCGCCGCTGTCGACGGCGGCGACGATGGCGCGCACCGAGTCGAAGCCGGGCGAGGGCATCTCGAGGGTGCCGCCGGCGGCGACGGCCGCGACGGCGTCGTTGCTGCCGCCCCAGTCCGAGACCACCGCGCCGTCGAAGCCCCACTCGCGCCGCAGGATGTCGACGAGCAGGTGCGCGTTCTCGTGGGCGTACGTGCCGTTGACCAGGTTGTACGACGACATGATGCCCCAGGGGGCGGCTTCGCGCACGACGATCTCGAAGGCGGTGAGGTAGATCTCCCGCAGCGTGCGCTCGTCGACCACCGAGTCGCTGACCATGCGGCGCAGCTCCTGGCTGTTGACGGCGAAGTGCTTGGGCGTGGCGGCCACGCCCTGCGACTGGATGCCGCGCACGTAGGCGGCGGCCAGACGGCCCGACAGCTCGGGGTCTTCGGAGAAGTACTCGAAGCTGCGGCCGCCCAGGGGGCTGCGCTTGATGTTCAGGCCGGGGCCGAGCAGCACGCCCACGCCCTGTGCCGACGCCTCGCGGCCGAGAGCGGTGCCGATCTCTTCGGCCAGCTCGTCGTCCCAGCTGCCGGCGACGGTGGCCGCGGTGGGGAAGCAGGTGGCCGGCTCCGAGCCGTTGATGCCGAGGTGGTCGGCCGAGCCGACCTGCTTGCGCACGCCGTGCGGGCCGTCGGCCAGCCAGACGGCCGGGATGCCGGCACGCTCGATGGCACGGGTCTGCCAGGTGTTCGCGCCGCTGAGCAGCGCCGCCTTCTCGAGGAGGCTGAGACTCGCGACGAGCTCGGTGGTGTCTTTCACGATGGGTCTTTCCTGGTGAAGGTCTTCGACGTCGATGTCGGCGAGGACCACTCCGCGCGCGGTGGGATCCGCACGCATCTTCATTCCATCCCGCGGGTGGCCGGACGGGACCGGCGGATGCGCAACCTGTCGCTTTGCGCGGTCATTCTGCGACACGGCGGGACCGGCCGCCGCGCGGGGCGCGGACAGGGTGCGCGCAGCTCATGACGAGGCCCCCGCGCCGCCTCCGGAGGGCGACGCGAGGGACTCGCGAGAAGTGGCTGCCGGGCCGGCGAGCAGACGTCCGCCCGGCAGCCACGGCTTACGCGGCGGCGGTGTTCCGCCCGCTGTGGCGACGCACCCGCAGCACCACCATCACGATCGCCGCGACGATGAGCAGACCCACCACCGAGGTGATGATGATCTGCCAGACCACCCACGCCGGCGGCGTGTAGTCCACCGTGGCGCCCGGGGCCAGTCCGTCCATCGCGTTGGAGTTCGCGACCGCGAACAGGATGTTGTGGGTCGCGTTGCGGATGTCGGTGACCGCCTTGGCCGACGACGAGTCGTTGAACGACTTCGACGGCTGGAAGGTGAGCATCAGGTCGGACCCCGCGTTGATGCCTTCGTTCGGGTTCATGTAGGGGTACAGGTTGAAGTCGGTGATCGCGAAGCCCTCGAAACCCCACTCTCCCCGCAGCACGGTGTCCATGAGGGCCACCGAGCCACCTGCCCAGGTCGCGCCGATGCGGTTGAACGAGCTCATGATGCCCGCCGCCCCGATCGTCGTGTCCGACACGGTGCCTTCGTCGTCGGAGAGGAACTTCACGTCCATGGTGATGTTCTTCACGCCCATCTCGAACGGCTTCAGGTAGATCTCGCGGATCGCCTGCTCGGTCGCCCAGGTCGCGATGCCGTTGTTGACGCGGTTGGTCTCCTGCTCGTTCATCGCGAAGTGCTTGAGCATCGTGTACACGCCCTTGGTGCCGATGCCGTTGGCGACGGCCGTGAGCATCTTGCCCGAGAGCACCGGGTCCTCCGAGTAGTACTCGAAGTTGCGGCCGCCGAAGGGCGAGCGGTGCAGGTTGGCCGCCGGGGCGTACCAGCCGTTGATGTTCTTGAAGATCGCCTCGTTGCCGAGCATGACGCCCATGGCCGTTCCGAGGTCCACATCCCACGTCTGCGCGATGAGCACCTCCGACGGGTAGGCGGTGCCGTTGATCGACGAGTTGATGAACGACGAGAAGCCGGCGGGACCGTCGGGCTCGAGCGTCTGGGGCTTGCCGATCGATCCGATCGCACCGGTCTGGTAGGCGCCGTTGAGCAGCATCCCCGACATGTCGCCGACGTTCAGCGAGTCGAGCAGCTCGTCCCACTTCGGGTCGTCCTTGGCCAGGCCCCGCATGTCGATGAGCGACAGGTCGGTGCCGGCACCGGTGGTGGGCATCTCCCCCTCGAACGCCTCGGCCGCGCCCTCGTGGTCCCACACGGCGAAGCCTTCGGCCACCGCGTCATCGGCGACGAGCAGGTCGCCGGTCGGCGCGGTCGGGAAGGTGCCCGCGAAGTCGGCACGCGACATCACCGGGATCTTGCCGGCTTCGCCCTCGGTCGTGAACTGCGCCGAGACGTCGTCGAACTGGTTGGTGACCTCTTCGAGGTCGGACGCCCGGTGGTCGTCGCCCGTGTAGACGACGTCGTCGGCCACCGCGTAGGTGAACGGCGCGGTGCCGGCGGCGACGGTGTGCGAGTCGCTGCGGAGGCTGAGCACGTAGTCGCCGGCTTCCAGCACGTAGGCCTGCTCGCCGAGGTAGTCGTACGAGGCCATGTCCTCGACGGCGATCTCGATGGTGACCTGCTCGGTCGCGCCCGGCTCGATCGTGCCGGTCTTGGCGAAGCCGCCCAGCACGACGGCCGACTTCTCGATGCCGCCCGGGGTGTAGGGGGCCGAGTAGTACAGCTGCACGACATCGCGGCCCGCGACGGCACCGGTGTTGGTGACGTCGACGGTGACGGCGATGGTGCCGTCCACGTCGCCGGTCTGGGTGCCGGCGACCGTCCACGAGAAGTCGGTGTAGCTCAGGCCGTAGCCGAACGGGTAGACCACGGCGTCGTCGTAGTCGATGAAGCCCTCGACGGCGGCCGTCTCGTAGTACCGGTACCCGTAGTAGATGCCCTCGGCGTAGTTGACGAACGGCGCCTCGTCGGTGACGGTCGCGTTCGACGTCGCGCTCTCGGTGACCGGCACCGGGTAGGACGGGTTGACGTTGTCGTACAGGAAGCCGCCGAAGTTGGCGAAGGTCGGGTCGGCGGTGAAATCGGCAGCCCACAGGTCGACGGTGCGACCCGACGGGTTGACCTCACCGGTGAGGATGCGGCCCAGCGCGTTGAACGCGGTGGCGCCGGGCGAGCCGGCCAGCAGCACGGCGTCGATCTCGGGGTCGGCCTGCAGGTCGCCCAGCTCGACGGTCGTCGAGGCGTTGACCACGACGACGACCTTCTCGAAGTTCGCCTCGACCAGGGCGAGCATGTCGCGCTCGTCCTTGTTGAGCTCCAGCTGGTGCTGACCGGGCTCGGCGTTCTCGTCCCAGCCGGTCATGTCCTGCGTGAGGTCGCCGCCTTCGCCGCCGGGACGGCCGATGAAGACCACCGCGGCGTCGCCGTACTCACCGAACGTGGATGCCTGTGCCTCATAGCCCGACACCGGCAGCTCGCCGATGTTGTAGGTCGACACGTCGGGCTTGTCCATCTCGATGTAGCCGCGCGGGTTCTCGGCGGCGAACGTCTCGATGGTCGTGTAGACGGCGTCGTTGACGGTGAAGCCCGCGTTCTCGAGACCCATCCGCGCCGTGACGGCGGAGTTGGTGTCGACCGATCCCGAGCCGGAACCGCCGTACACGGGGTCAGCTGCGGCGCGGCCGAACATCGTGACCGCTCCGCCGGATGCCAGCGGGAGTGCGGCCGCGTCGTTCTTGGCGAGCACGATGCCGCCGGCGCCGATCTGCTCGACCAGGTCGAGCGCGGCGGCGTCTACCTCGTCGAGGTCGGCGTAGTCGGCCGCGTAGTAGTCGGTGTCCCACCCCTCGGACTTCTCAGAGTTGGTGAAGGTGTAGGTGCCGGAGCCGAGCTGTGAGGCGATCCATCCGGTCGCGACGTTCATGGCGACGTTGGCCACGACGGTCACCACGGTGACCAGCGCGAGCACGGGGATCCAGATCGCGAGGTACTTCTTGTTGGACATCGGCGCCTTGGCGGCCTTGTCCCGGGTCTTGCGGGCGTTCACGTCTCGTCTCCTTCGGTGATGTGAATGCGTCGGGGTCTGGGTGGGCGTGGGGCCGCCCACCCGACACGGAAGGTCGGGCGGGCGGCGCGGCGCACGCCTACTCGGAGACCTGCGAGATCTTTCCGTCCTGATCGATCTGCCAGGTCTCGCCGGTGGCGGCGGACTCGGCCTCGATGACGTACTTGCCTCCGCTGATGTTCACGGTGCCGGTCACCCGGTCCGCGGCATCCGACTTCACGAACGGCATCACGAGGAGACCGTACTTCTGCGTGGGCTGCTTGACGTCGCCCGCCAGCATGACCTGGGTCCAGTCGGGGTTCTCGGCGAGGGCGTCCTCGACCGCCTGGCGGGCGGTCTCGAGGTCGGCGGCGACGTCGCTCGTCTCGGACTGCGTGCTGCTGTTGCTGCTTCCGCCGTTCGAAGAGGTCGAGTTCGCGGAGTCCGTCGCGCACCCGGCGAGGCCGAGGGCGCCGGCGCCGAAGAGGACGGCGGCGAGGACGCCGGCGCGGATCTTGTTGCTGTTCATGGTTCTGCTCCTTTTCATTCTCGGCGCGGATGCCGGTCCGCACCGAAACCGGTGGGCCCGGGGGTGGGGGGGGGGGGGGGGGGGGGGGGCGGCGAAGGGGCCGGGGATGCTCCCCCGGCCCCTTCGCGTGAGCGGCGCGTCAGGCCTTGGCCTTGGCGCGTCCCTTCGCGGTCTTCACCGTGGTCACGGTGCCGGTCGCGGCCTCGCTGTCGGCCTGCGTGCCCTTACGGGCGGCGCGCACCTCGTCGAACGAGGTGCCGTAGTACGCGGCCTCCATGATCGTCTCCATGTCGGCGATCATCGGCATGCGGGGGTTGGCCGGCGCGCACTGGTCGCCGTAGGCGGCCATCGCCAGGTCGTGCAGACCCGCGATGAACGTCGTCTCGTCGACCCCCTGCTCCTGGAACGACCGCTGGATGCCGACCCGGTCGCGCAGCTCCTCCACGGCGCGGGCGTAGCTCTCCACGCCCTCCTCGGGGGTGGATGCCGGCAGGCCGAGGTGCTGGGCGATCTCCTGGAAGCGCTCGGGCGCGATGTAGCGCTCGTATTTCGGCCAGCTCGTCAGCTTCGTGGGGATGCGCCCGTTGTAGCGGATGACGTGCGGCAGGTAGGTCGCGTTGGTGCGGCCGTGGGCCAGGTGGTAGGTCGCGCCGGTCACGTGCGACATCGCGTGCACGATCCCGAGGAACGCGTTGCCGAACGCCATGCCCGAGATGGATGCCGCGTTGTGCATCTTCTCGCGGGCCTTGATATCGGCGGCATCCGTCGAGTTCGGCTGCGCCTTGGCGGAGCGCTCGATGTTCTCGAAGATCAGCTTGATCGCGTGCAGGCACAGGCCGTCGGTGTAGTCGTTGGCGTAGACCGACACGAACGCCTCGGTGGCGTGGGTGAGCGCGTCGAACCCGGCGTCGGCGACGAGGAACCCGGGCAGCTGCGCGGTGAGCACCGGGTCGATGATCGCGACCGAGGCGGTCAGCGCGTAGTCGGCCAGCGGGTACTTCATGCCGGTCTCGTCGTCGGTGATGACGGCGAACGGGGTCATCTCCGAGCCGGTGCCGGACGTCGTCGGGATGCACACCAGCTTGGCGAGCTTGCCCAGCTCGGGGAACTTGAACGCGCGCTTGCGCACGTCGAAGAACTTCTCGCGCATGTCGGAGAACTCCACCTCGGGGTTCTCGTAGAGCAGCCACATCACCTTGGAGGCATCCATCGGCGAGCCACCGCCGAGGGCGATGATCGTGTCGGGCTGGAACTGACGCATCTGCTCGGCGCCCGCCTTGACCTCGGAGACCTTCGGCTCGGGGCGCACGGTGTTGATCAGCTGCACCTGCACGCGGTTGTCGCGACGGTTCAGCACGTCGACGATCTTGTCGACGTAGCCGAGCTTGGTCATCGTCTCGTCGGTGACGATCGTGACCCGCTCGACGCCGCGCATGTCCTGCAGGTAGCGCACGGCGTTCGGCTCGAAGTAGGTCTTGGCCGGCACCTTGAACCACTGCAGGTTGTTGTTGCGACGACCGATGCGCTTGACGTTCAAGAGGTTCACCGCCGAGACGTTGTTGGAGACCGAGTTGTGTCCGTACGAGCCGCAGCCCAGGGTGAGGCTCGGCATGAAGGCGTTGTAGATGTCGCCGATGCCACCGAGCGCCGACGGGCTGTTGGTGATGATGCGCACCGCCTTGACGACCTCGCCGAACTTCGCGATGAGCTCCTGGTCGTTGGAGTGGATGGCACCCGAGTGGCCGAGGCCGTCGAACTCCACCATCTGCCGGGCCAGCTCGATGCCCTCGGCGGGCGTCGCCGCGCGCAGCACGGCCAGCACGGGGGCCAGCTTCTCGCGGGTGAGCGGCTCGTGCGGGCCGACGCCGGTGACGTCGGCCAGGATGATCGAGGTGTCTTCGGGCACGGTGAAGCCGGCGTTCTCGGCGATCCACTGCGGCGACTGACCGACGACCTTCGGGTTGAGCTTCGCGCCGGCGCAGTTCTCGCTGTTGGCGGTCACCCCGAAGATGAACTCCTCCAGCATCCGCTTCTCGTCGGCGTTGGCACGGTAGGCGTGCAGCCGCTCGAACTCGGCGAGGGCCTCGTCGGCGATCGGGGCGTCGAGGATGACGGCCTGCTCGCTGGCGCACACCATGCCCATGTCGAACGACTTCGACAGGACGATGTCGTTGACGGCGCGGCCGACCTTGGCGGTGCGCTCGATGAAGGCGGGCACGTTGCCGGCGCCGACGCCGAGAGCGGGCTTGCCGCACGAGTAGGCGGCGCGCACCATGGCGTTGCCGCCGGTGGCGAGGATGAGCGCGACACCGGGGTGGTTCATGAGCTCACCCGAGGCCTCCATGGAGGGCTCTTCGATCCACTGGATGCAGCCCTCGGGGGCGCCGGCGGCGATCGCGGCGTCGCGGACGATGCGGGCGGCCTCCGACGAGCACTTCTGGGCGGAGGGGTGGAAGCCGAAGACGATGGGGTTGCGCGTCTTCAGCGCGAGCAGCGACTTGAAGATCGCCGTCGAGGTGGGGTTGGTGACCGGGGTGAGGGCGCAGATGACGCCCACCGGGTCGGCGATCTCGGTGATGCCGGTGATCTCGTCGTGCGCGATGACGCCGACGGTCTTCTGGTTGATGATCGAGTTGGTCACGTGCTCGCAGGCGAACATGTTCTTGACGGCCTTGTCTTCGAACAGGCCGCGACCGGTCTCTTCGACCGCCATGACGGCGAGATCGCCGTGGTGGTGGAGGGCTGCGACCGACGCCTTGCGGACGATGTGGTCGACGTGCTCCTGAGTGAAGTCCGCATACTCCGTCAGCGCGCGCTGCGCTTTTTCGACCAGAGCATTGATCGAGGTGGACATGGTCTGTGTCTCCTACCCGGGCCACGGTGCGCCGCGCCCTTCTCGGTTCGGTCGGGATGGGCTCCCGCCCTTCTGGCCCCATTATGCTCCCTGTGGTCAGACCATAGAGCCGGGAAAAACACCCGACTTCTGAGAGCCACAAAAAGACCAGGTCAGCGGCGAGAAGAAATCACGCGCGGCGGCGACGCAGCAAGGCGGATGCCACGGCGACGAGCGTGCCGACGGCGACCCCGATGACGGTGTCGAGCATCCGGTCGCGCAGCAGCACGACGGGGTCGGCGGGAACGGCGAGCTCGACCATCAGCAGCGCCAGCGGCGTGACGAAGAGCATCGTGATGCCGTAGTTGCGGCTGACGTAGAGCTCGGCGCCGGCCTGCAGCAGCACGGCGACGAGCACCGTGACCAGCGGCGGCAGGTGCAGAGCCAGCAGTCCTGCGGCCACCGCGATGCCCAGCACGGTGCCCAGCAGCCGCTGCACGCCGCGGATGACGCGGGCGTTGAGCTCCGCTCCCCCGAGCGCGGCGACGGCGGCCACCATCGCCCAGTACCAGTGGTTGCCGATGAGGAACAGTCCCGCCAGTCCCGCCAGCGCCGCGCCGATCGCGACGGTGAGTGCGACATCGACGCCCCGCGCGACGACGCCGGTCGCGGCGGCCGGATGCCGGGTGCCCCGCGGCGGGGCGATGCGCCACCCGCCGCGGGCCAAGGCGATCACGGTCGAGACGGCGACGCCGAACGCGGCCGAGGCTCCCCCGACGACGAGCACCACGAGGAAGGAGCCGGCGGTGGCGGGGAGGCTCGCACAGGCACCCGCGGCGAACACGGCGAACAGGCCGCCCGGCGGATGCCAGCGCCAGACGTGCGCGATGAGGGTGACGATCGCGGCGATGACGGCGACGATGCCCACGCGTGCGGCATCCGGCAGCCCTGCGAAGGAGACGAGGGTGCCGAGCATCATGCACGACAGCAGCGTGACGCCGGCGGCGGCCTGCATCCGGATGCGGTCGGCGTACGGATCGAAGCGCCCGTAGAGGCTCGCGAACGCGCCGAAGCTGGCGTAGACCGACAGGTCGAGCCTCCCGAGGGCCCAGAGCACGAGCAGCGGCACCGCCAGCGAGAATGCCGCGCGCAGCGCGACCCGGTGATCGCCGCGGTGCGGGGCGATGCGGATGAGGCCGGTCATGATCCGCCCCTGAGTCTCCGCCACCCTTCGATCGTACGCTCGGCGCCCTCGCGCCGGCGGCGCGGGCACGGCAGGATCACCGTATGGGGACACGCGCATCGGATCGGGATCGGAGTCGGTGGGCGCACCGGGGACGGTGGGGACGGTCGGGGTTCGCCCGCTACGTGGCCTTCATGCTCGCCGTGGCCGGCTGCCTCGTGCTCGCCGCCGAGGTGCGGCTGGTGGGCGACGCCGTCGAACGCATCGGCCTCACCGCGTTCTACGCGCAGCCCGCCGACGCCGCCGACGGCGAACCCGGCTCGATCGTGCGCCGCACCGAGCTCGAGGGCACCCCCGCCGACGCCCGGGCGTGGCGCCTCATGTACCGCACCACCGACCTGAACGGTGCGGCGGTGGTGGCCACCGGCATCCTCGTCGTGCCGCTGGATCCGCACCCCGGCCCTCGCACCGTCGTGGCCTGGGGCCATCCCACCACCGGCACCGATCCCGACTGCGCGCCGTCGCGCTCGTTCGACCCGTTCGAGCTGATCGAGGGGCTGCGGTTCCTGCTCGACCGCGGCTACACGGTGGTCGCCACCGACTACGTGGGCATGGGCACCGACGGCCCCGACTCGTACCTCGTCGGCGCGACGGCCGCCCACAGCATGCTCGACGCCGTGCGCGCCGCGCAGCACGTCGATGCGGCAGAGGCGGGCGATGAGGTGATCCTGTGGGGCCACTCCCAGGGCGGCCAGGCCGCCCTGTTCGCCGCCGAGACCGCCGGGGCCTACGCCCCCGAGCTCACGGTGACGGCGGTGGCGGTCGCCGCGCCCGCGGCCGACCTCACGGCGCTGATGGCCGACCACCTCGACGACATCTCGGGGGCGACGATCGGCTCCTACGCGTTCCGTGCGTTCAGCGAGGTCTATGCCGATCGGGGCGCCGACCTCGCGACGATCCTCACCCCGGATGCCGTCGCGATCCAGCCCGAGATGAATCGGCTGTGCCTGCTCACCGACCTCACCGAGCTGCACGCGCTCGCACAGCCCGTCGTCGGCCGGTTCACCGCCGCCGATCCGACGACGACGGAGCCGTGGAAGACCCTGCTGGCCGAGAACTCCGCCGGCGCGACGCCCTTCGGCGCCCCGCTGTTCATCGCGCAGGGCCTGTCGGACGAACTCGTGCTGCCGGCGGCCACCCGCGCGTTCGCCGCTCACGAGGCCGAACAGGGGATGGATGTGACGCTGCACGAGATCGATGGCGCCGTGCACGGCACGATCGCCTATCTCACGCTGCCCGCGCTCATGTCGTGGTTCGACGACATCGGCGTCTGACCCCGCCGCAGACGGCGTCGGGCCCGACTCAGGGCTCGGGTGTGGCTCAGGCCTCCGGGGCGGCAGACTCGCTCAGCGCGCGCTGCGCTTCGCGTTCGGCGCGCTCGGCGGCTCCCGCGGCGAGGCCCTCGTCGAGCGAGGTGAGAATCCGCACCGTCGCGGCGACGTCTTCGGGCGTGCCTGCCAGCTCGAACTCGTAGAGGATCGGCCGGTGCGAGACGCGCGCGAGCTCGCGCGCCGCGGCCTGGTAGTACTCGCCGAAGTTGCGGTTGCCCGATCCGAGGATGCCGATGAGGCGCCGCCGGTTGGTGGACGAGCGCAGGAACCGGCGCACCGGGGCCGGGAGCGTCGCCTCGGCCGCGTTGCCCGCCTTGTACGACGGCGTGAGCAGCACCCATGGGCCCGACACCTCGCCGGCGCGCACCTCGGCGTCGGCCAGATCGCGGATCGGCCGGCCCTGCCGAGCCAGGTGCTCGGCGAAGCGGCGCGTGAGGTTCGACACGGACGAGTAGTAGTAGACCGGAACCTTGCTCACGCCACCAGTGTGCGTCGTCGGGCCCGGCTGCGGGGCGGCCTATGACCGGGAAAACGACGTGGTCAGCGCGTGAGCGGCGCGCGATGCTTGCCCGCGCGCGCCCGTGTCTGCGACGCTGAGCGAGGCGACCGGGCGGCGCCGCCGCGGAGGGGGCACAGCGTGACACGGGAGTTCGAGTTCACGATCGACCTGAACGGCATCGAGCCACCGTTCCGCGTGGACGATCGGTTCGTGCTGGAGCCCACGGCATCCGCGGCGTCGCTGCTGCCGACCTGGCTGCCGCGGCTGTTCCCCGCTCCCACCGAGACCGCGCCGCCGCCGACCACCAATCCGATCCCGCTGCCGCGCACCGGGCCGGTGTTCCAGATCGTGCTCGACGGCGCCCACCACGGCGTGCTCCACACCGACGACGGCGACGTGGGCGTGGCGCTGCGCACGCTCGCCGCGGGCGAAGCCGCCGACGACGGCGTCTTCCGCGTCGTCTCCCTGTCGGCCGGTGCCGCCCGGGTGGTCTACGACGCAGGCGAGGACGCCCCGTGATCCGCCGAGCGGCCGCGTCGGGGTCGGGGTCGGTGCCCGTGCCCGCGACACCGGCCTCGACGGTGACCCTGCGGATGCTGGAGCGGGAGCTGGATGCCGCGCGGGCGGCGCGCGAGTCGTACATCACGCGCGGTGTGGCCGTGGTGACCACCGCGGGGGCCCTCGTGGCGATCTTCCTCGGCGTCGCCGGGCTCGTCGCCGGCGCCGCCGCACCCCAGGTGCCCGCGCCGGCGGCGCTGGAGCCGGCCACGCTGTCGCTCCTGGTGGCCGCGGTGATCGCCTTCGTGGCGAGCGGGCTGGTCACCACCGCGATGCTGTGGCCGCGGCCCGGCACGGCGCTCACCGACGACACGCTGCGCACGTACGCCGGGGAGGAGTTCCTTCGGGTGTCGTCGCTGCACATGGAGCAGCACCTCATCACCGCCACGCTCGACAGCGTGGTCGACACGCGGCGCACGAACGCCGTGCTGGCGTGGACGCTCATCTCGGGGCTCGCCCTGGAGACCCTCGGCGTGGTGCTCGCCGCCGTCGCGGTCGCCCTGCTCGTCGGAACGGTGTTCGCGTGACGGGCGCGGCATCCGCAGATCGTCGCGGCACCGCACCCGTGGCCACCCTGTCGACCGGTCGCGTGCGCGGAGCGACACTGGGTGGCGACGGCACCGCCGAGGTCGTGCGCTTCCTCGGCATCCCCTACGCGCAGCCGCCCGTCGGCGCGCGCCGGTTCGCGCTGCCGCTGCCGCCGGCGCCGTGGGAGGGCGAGCGCGACGGCACCGCGTTCGGGGCGACCTCGCCGCAGCGCCCCTACCCCGAGGCGACCGCGGCGCTGCTGTCGACGGTGGAGATCCCGGGCGAGGACACCCTGACGGTCAACGTGTGGGCAGCCGCCGATGCGGCCGATTCGCCCGTGGTGCTGTGGATCCACGGCGGGTCGCTCGAGCGGGGCACCGCCGCGCTGCCGGGCTACGACGGCGAGCGCTTCGCCCGCAACGGCATCGTGTTCGTCTCGCTCAACTACCGGCTCGGCGCCGAGGGCTTCTCGGTCTTCGACGACGCTCCGGCCGACCTGGGACTGCACGACGTCGCCGCCGGGCTGGAGTGGGTGCACCGTGAGATCGCCGCCTTCGGCGGCTCGCCCGCGCGCATCACCCTGATGGGCGAGTCGGCCGGCGGCGCGCTGGTGGCGGCACTGCTGAGCCGGCCCGACTCGCGCCCGCGGATCGCCGGTGCGATCATCCAGTCCGGTCCGCTCGAGGCCGTGACGCGCGAGCGCGCCGCGCGCGTCACCCGGCAGATGGCCGAGGTGCTGGGGGTGGAGCCCACGGCATCCGCGTTCCGTGCTCACTCCCCCGACGAGCTGCTCGATGCCCGCGCCCGGCAGTCGGCGGGCTCGACGCCTCTGAGCGGCACCCCGGGCTACACCCTCGCCGTCGACTCCGCGGCGCTTCCCGCCTCACCGCACGCGGCACTGGTCGACGCCGACGTGCCGATCCTCATCGGCACGAACACCGAGGAGTACCGGCTGTGGCTGGATCCCGACGCGCTGGCGGCCATCCGCCGCGTGAAGGCGTGGGCGGCGCGGCTGGCGCTGCGCATCCCGCGACGCGCCGTGCGCGGCGTGCGGGCGGCGTTCCCGCACGCCTCTCCCGGCGAGGTGCTCGGCCAGCTCGTCACCGACCGCCTGCTGCGCGCACCGGCCACCCGCCTGGCCCGCGCACGCCGCGCCGACACGTTCGTCTACGAGTTCGCGTGGCGCAGTCCGGTGCGCGCACTCGGCGCCGCGCATGCCGTCGAGATCGGCTTCGTCTTCGGCGACGTGACGAGCCCGGATGCCGTCGCCCTCGCCGGCGCGGACGCACCCGCGAGCCTCGCCGACGAGATGCACGGCGCCTGGGTCGCCTTCATCCGCGACGGCGCGCCGGGGTGGCCCGCCTACGGCGCCGAGCGCTGGACGCGCGTGTTCGACGAGGCGTCCGAGACGACCCGGCAGCGGCGCGCCGACGTCGTGGATGCGGTGTGAGGCGGGCCTGCACGTGCCGGGGCGTTGTGTCAGCGGGGTGAAGAGGGAGAGGTGAGGCGGCGATGGCGATGAGCGAAGCGCAGCGGGTGATGGCCGACCGGGTGCGCGCCGTGCTCTCGGACGAGCCCGCCCTCACCGAAAAGGCACTTTTCGGCACCCGGGCGTTCCTGCTGGACGAGCGCATCGTGGTCGCCGTGTTCGGTGACGCGGGGCTGCTCGTGCGGGTCGGCGCCGACGACACCGAGGGGTTCCTCCTCGAGCCCGACGCGTCACCGGCGGTGATGGGTCCGCGGCGGCGCGAGATGGGTCCGGGGTGGCTGCTCGTCGACGGCGAACGCCTGACCGACGACGAGCGACTCCTCTTCTGGGTCGACGCGGCACGGGAGTTCCACCGCTCGCAAGGGTGACGTGAGGGCGCCGGGGCGGGGTGCGGACGGGGCCCGTGCCGTGGGTCAGGCGCGGTGGGTCAGGCGCGTGGTCAGGTGCCGCAGAAGGCGCGGTGCCGCGGGGCGTCTGCCGGGGCCGGGGCGGCGAAGCGGCGGAACTCGAGCGATACGCGCTCGGTGTACGGCTCGCGCAGCAGGTCGACGAGCGTCTCGAAGGGCCCGAGGTCGCCCGCCGTGGCCGCGGCCAGCGCCTCCTCGACGAGGTGATTGCGCGGGATGTACACCGGGTTCACCGCCCGGATGCGTGCGGCGCTCGGCGCGAGGGCGCCCCAGCGCGCCAGCCACCGGTCGAGGGCGGGGACCGCGCCCAAGAACCTGTCCCGTACCGGCCGCTCGTCGCCGTCCGCCGCGCGTGCGAGGGCGCGCCAGAACCCCGTGAAGTCGACGCCGTGCTCGTCGAGCAGCGCGAGTGCCGCCGCCGTGAGTTCGTGCACCGCCGTCTGCGGTGCGCGGTCGTCGAGGCCGAGCTTCGCGCGGAACGCGGCGGACTCGTGGAACGCGTAGCGGGCGTCGAACGTCGCCACCGTCGCAGCGGCGGTCTGCTCCGCCTCCGCCGGGTCATCGGCCAGCAGCGGGGCGAGCGCCTCGCCCAGGCGTGCGAGGTTCCAGCGCATGATGGCGGGCTGCCGGTCGTAGGCGTACCGGCCGAACCGGTCGATCGAGCTGAAGAAGGCGCCGGGCTCGTAGGCGTCCAGGAACGCACACGGCCCGTAGTCGATGGTCTCGGCCGACACGGCCACGTTGTCGGTGCTGAGCACACCGTGGACGAACCCGACGCGCATCCACTGCGCGGTGAGCGCCGCCACGGCATCCACGATCCGTGTCAGCAGGGCGCGGTACGGATGCCGGGCGCCGGCCGCGCCGGGATGGTGACGGGCGATGACGTGGTCGGCCAGCCGCCGCAGGAGCGCCGGGTCGCCCTGCGCGCGGACGTATTCGAACGAGCCGAACCGCACGTGGCTCGCCGCCGTGCGCGCCAGCACGGCGCCCGGCAGCACCTCTCCGGCGTGGGAGCGGGGCGCTCCGGTGGCGACGACGGCGAGCGCGCGGGTGGTGGGGACGCCGAGCGCGTTCATCGCCTCGCCCATGAGGTATTCGCGCAGCATCGGGCCGACGACGGCGAACCCGTCGACGCGTGACATCGAGGTGGGGCCGATGCCTTTGAGGTGCAGGTCGCGCAGCCGACCGTCGGGTGTCCGCAGCTCCCCGAGCAGCGCCGCGCGCCCGTCGCCGAGGATCGGTTGGAAGACGCCCCACTGGTGCCCCGCGTACACCTGCGCGACCGCCGCGCCCGCGCCTTCGGCAGGCTCACCGGTGAGGAAGCGCACCCCTGCCGGCGAGCGGAGGTGAGCGGCATCCACCCCCAGCTCAGCGGCCAGCGGCTCGTTGAGCGCCAAGAGGCGGGGCCGCGGCGTGCGCACCGGGGTGACGGGGCGCGACAGCTCGGGGAACGCCTCGGCCCAGACGCGCTCGAGCACCGGCAGTGGCGCCGGTCGTGAGGTCGATGCCGCCGTGGCGACGGGGGTCACGTCGGTCATGGCGGCAGTGTAGGACGGCGGCGCGGCGCGCCCGCGTCAATGTGACGCCGCGGGACGCGAGGTTGCGGCCGGTGGCGCCGACACACGACGCACGCCGGCGTCAGTCCAACGTCACGACCGCACCGCCCCTCGCCACCGACGCCTGCGCTGCCTTCACGATCTCGACGGTGCGCACACCGACGCCGGCATCCGGCTGCGGCTGACGCCCCTCGCGCACCGCGGCGACGAACTCCTCGAGCAGCAGCGCATCGAGGTCGGAACCCACCGGGTCCCAGGTCTCGCCGCGGGCGTCGTGCCCTGCGATCCCCTTCGCGAAGGGGCTGACGGTCACCGTGCCCCGCTCCGCGACGATCTGCAGCGTGAGTCCGCCCCAGGTCGGCGAGCTCAGCGGCCAGCTCCACGAGCAATCGATCGTGGCGACGACACCGCTCGGGTAGCCGATCGTGACGAGTCCCCCGGTCTCGACGGCGAGATCGCGCTGGGCATGGAGGATCGTGTTCGACACGGCCCGCACGGACTGCGCCCTCTCCCCCAGCAGTTCGTCGAGCAGGTCGGCGCAATGCACCAGGTGGTCCACCAGCGCGCCGCCCCCCGCAAGCTCTGGATCGGTGAACCAGGCGCGGTCCTGGGGCAGGACGCCGTTGTTGATCCCGGTGACGCCGAGCACACGTCCGAGCCGCCCGCTGCGCACCTCGCCGAAGGCATCGCCGACGGCGGGGGCGAAACGCACGGGATACGCCACCATGAGGATGACGCCGGCCCGTGCCGCGGCCTCGCGCATCGCGATGGCGTCGTCGACGGTCGTGGCGAGCGGCTTCTCGCAGAGGACGTGGACGCCGGCAGCGGTCGCACGCTCAACGAGCGCGCGGTGCCGCGAGTTCTCGGCGGCGATCACCACCGCATCCGGCCCCCACGCGAAGGCGTCGTCATAGCTGTCGACATAGGCCACATCGATCTGGGCGGCCAGCTCCGCCCCCCGAGGCGCGTCGTCGGGCGCGCTCGAGCCGTCGGGGTCCGCAGCGATGAGCTCGACGCCGGGCATCGCCTTCAGCGCGTGCACATAGCTCAGCGCGTGGGTATGGGCGAAGGACAGGACCGCGATCCGCAGCGGCGAGGGATCCGTCATCGGCTGGCCTCCGCGGCCGTGGGGGCGGGAAGGGAGATCGCCGTGCCCGCGGCGATCGAGGCATAGGCGGCTTCGGTGACGGCCACGGCCTCGATGCCGTCGGCCGCGGTCACCCGGGCCTCGCGCTGCTCGGCGATGGCCGCGACGAAGTCGGCGATCTCGGCGTAGTACGGACTCTGCCGGGGCGACATGGGCGGCAGGTAGTCGGCGTCTCCACCGTCCGTCACCGCGTCGGTACGCAATGTCGTGTCCTCGGCGCTGTCGTAGCGCAGACGACCCTCGGAACCCGCGATCTCGACACTCGTCCGGAACGGCATGCCCGCCGCGACCCAACTGCCGTGAACGTGGCTGATGACCCCGCTGCGGTGCGTGAGCACCACGTGCGAGGTGACCGGCGCCGGAACGCGGTCGTCGACGGTCGGCGGGTTCTGCACCGCGTAGACCTCGGCGACGGGGCCGGCGAACCAGATCGCCTGGTCGATGTCGTGGATCATCAGGTCGCGGATCACGCCACCACCGGCCCGCTCGGAGAAGAACCAGGGGGCCTGCGGTGCCGCCCCCGCGCGGCTGAACCGCTGCACCGCGACGGTGCCGATGGCGCCGGCGTCGATGCGCTCCTTGATGCGTCGGTACTCGCCCATGTAGCGAACGACGTGGGCCGGGAACAGCCGGACCCCGGCTTCTGCCGCCGCCCGGGCGACGCCCGCCGCGATGTCGGCGGTCGGGGCCAGGGGCTTCTCGCACACCACGTTCCTGCCGCGCGAGATCGCCCGCAGCGCGAACTCGGCGTGCGTGCTGCTGGGGGTGACGATGTCGACGATGTCGACGAGTTCGATGAGCGCATCGACGGAGTCGACCACCGTGAAGCCGAACTCCTCGGCGACCTCTTCCGCGCCCGCCACCGAGGTCACATACCCGACGGCGCCGAGCGCGCGCCATGCATCGGCATGTACGCGCGATATCCCGCCGGCCCCGATCAGTCCGACCGTCAACGTGCTCACTCGTTCTCCTCAGTGGATTCGGACACAGCCGCGGACGCGCCGCGAAGTGGGGTGATCGGCGGCACGGGCATGTCGTCGATCCGATAGATCTCGGCGTTGTGGCGCTGGAAGGCGTGCACGAGGGCCCCGTGCGCTGCGGCCTCGGCGCCCAGTCGAGCCTCGGCGAGCGGCACGTGGAAGGGCAGTCCGAGGTGGTGCGGAAGCACGGCGCGCAGCGGGCCGAGCAACTGCTCGTGCGCCCCCGACAGTCCGCCGCCGATCACGATCATCGCCGGGTCGATCGTCATGATCAGCGTGGCGATGCCGTGCGCCAGCTCGTCGACGAAGGCATCCAGCTCACCCTGCGCGGCCACGTCGCCCGCCCGCGCCGCATCGAACACCTCGGCCGCCGTCGCAGCGGTCTGCCAGCGGATCTGACCGGTCTCGGTGTCGAGCCCTCGGAAAGCGAGGCGCCCGATGTCGCCGGCGGCGTTGTGGATGCCGCGACGCGGGCGACCGCCGAGGATCAGGCCCATCGCGATGCGGTTGCCGACGGAGAGGTAGATGACGTCATCGACGAGTTGCGCGACGCCGAGGTGGTGCTCGGCCACGGCGGCCAGTCGCACGCCGTTGTCGACGGCGACCGGGCATCCGAAGGCCTGTCGCAGCTGCGATCCGATGTCGATCCCCGACCATTCGGGGATCACGACCGACAGCGTGACCCGGCCCGCATCGTCGATGATGCCGGGCAGCGAGACGCCGATGGCGCGCACCTTGGACGCGGGCACGGACGCGCCCGCGAGCGTCTGTCGCACATCGTCGATGACCGCCGCGAGTTTGGCCGCGCCGCCGACGTAGTCCTCGACTCCGGCGAAGGTGCGCTGCATCGTCACCCGACCGGCGAGGTCGGCGAGGATGACGCGCACGCTGGCCACTCCGATGTCGACGCCGACCACGGTTCCCACCGCGGCGTGGAAGGAGTACCGGCGGGCGGGCCGGCCGGCGCCACTGCCGCTGTGCACCGGGGCATCGCCGATCAAGCCGGAGTCGATGAGCACGGCGACCGCGTTCTCCACCGATGTCCGCGAGATCTCCAGCGAACGCGAGAGCTCGGTCACGGTCGCGGGACCTGCGTCGCGAAGGTGCAGCGCCGCACGCGCCACGATCGACAGCGGGCTGGGCACGACCATGTGCGGTCCTCCTTGTTCGATGTCGCAGGCGTCGATGTCGCGGGGTGCGATCAAAATAGCACACCGCATTTTTACATCGTGTGTGGGTGTTTTCGTACGGGAAACACCGTTGTAACAACCACCTGTGAAGTTGTACTTGACCAATTATCCCACAGGAGTGTCATAATGAAACGGTACTCAGCACGGTATATGCAAAGGAGCACCATGCGCGTCAGAAAGTTCACCGGCGTCACCGCGGGCGTCGCGGCCATCGCCCTGTTGGCCGGCTGCTCGGGCGGCGGCGGAAGCGCGGCCGACGGAGAGCAGGACATCACGGTCTGGCTGTATCCGGTCATCGGCGACGAGGCGGTGCACAAGGACTTCTGGGACTCGACGATCGCCGAGTTCGAGAAGGAGAACGACGGCATCAACGTCTCGTACGAGATCTTCCCCTGGGCCAACCGCGACGAGTCCCTGCAGACCGCGATCGCCGCCGGCAAGGGCCCTGATGTGGTCTACCTGATCCCCGATCAGCTCGCCGCCTACCAGTCGTCGATCGCGCCGCTGAACGATCTGCTCAGCGAGGAGCGTCAGAACGACCTGCTTCCGAACGTCAAGGAATCCGTGACGATCGACGGCGACATCCTCGGCTCGCCCATCCTCACCAGTGCGCAGCCGCTCATCTGCAACGCCGCGGCGTTCGAAGCGGCCGGGGTCACCGACTACCCCACGACCTGGGACGACATCGTCGACATCGCCCCGAAGTTCACGGCGGCCGACATGTACGTCTTGAACTACCCGGCCTCGGCGGAGAACACGCTCAACCTCACCTTCTACCCGCTGCTGTGGCAGGCCGGCGGGCAGGTCTACGACGACAAGGGCGAGGTCGCCTTCGACAGCAAGGCCGGTGAAGAGGCGCTCTCCTTCATCACCGATCTGGCCGAGGCCGGTGCCCTCGATCCCGAGGCGCTCACCACCAACGTCCCGCTCGAGCAGACCGCCATCGCGCAGGGCAAGGTCGCGTGCACCTGGAACAACGGCGTCACCGAGGTCGCGCCGTTCTGGGGCGAGGAGAACGTCAAGGTTCTCGCGCCGCTCACCGACAAGGAGTCGGTCGCCTACGGCACGGTCGGTTCGCTCTCGGTCCTCAAGGGATCGAAGGCGCAGGACGCGGCGGCGAAGTTCGCCGAGTTCGCCGGCAGCGCCGAGATCGTCGAGCCGTACCTCACGGCCGCCGGCTACTTCTCGGCCCTCAGCACCACCGGTCCGCTCTATGCCGACGACCCCCTGCTCGGCGAGGTCGAGAAGTACGTCCCCGATACGACCGTGGGAGAGCTCAACTCGAGCTCGCGCGCCGTCATGGGAGTGCTCGCACCCGAGATCCAGGCCGCGCTGCTCGCGCAGAAGTCGCCGGCAGATGCGCTGAAGGATGCCGCGACCGCGGCCGCGCCCCTGGCCAAGTGACGATCGCTTCCTGACCCGGGGCGCGCGGATGACCGCCGCGCGCCCCACCCCTCCCACTCCCCCACGTGAGGTTTCGACTATGACGACGGCATCCACGGCGAAGCGGCCCGCGGGCCGGGTCGCACGAGTGCTCGAACGACGCGAAGCCCGCGTGGCGTTCTTCTTCGTGCTTCCCGCCTTCCTGCTCTTCATCGCCTTCCGCTTCGGCCCGAGCATCGCCGGTGTCGCGTTGAGTTTCTTCGACTACGACATCTCCGGCGAGATCGCGTGGCGAGGGCTGGACAACTTCGAGCGGCTCATCGCCGATCCCCTGTTCTGGCGCGCCTTGGGAACGACGCTGATCTACACGGTTCTGGCTGTGCCGATCTCCCTCGTGCTCTCGACCGTGATGGCTCTGGGCGTGCGACGCGCCTTTCGCGGTGCACGGTTCTTCCGATCGATCTTCTTCCTCCCGGTGATCACCTCGCTGGTGCTCGCCGGCTCGATCTTCGTCTGGATCTTCTCCAGCAACGGACCGTGGTCCGCCCTGATGGAACCGTTCGGTCTCGGCGGATCATGGCTGAGCAGCACGGTCCTCGTCATCCCCGCGATCGTCGTCGTGGGCGTGTGGTCACGCTTCGGCTACGGGATGATGATCATCATCGCCGCGCTGCAAGATGTGCCGCGCGAGCTCGAAGAGGCGGCCCTGGTCGACGGGTCGAACGGCTGGCAGCGGTTCCGGTGGATCATCCTCCCCTACCTGCGCCCGACCTTCTTCTTCCTCGCCGTGATCGAGACGACGGCCGCCTTCCAGGTCTTCGACGTCATCTACGTGATGACCCAGGGCGGCCCGGCCAATGCCAGCTACTCCCTCGTCTACCTGCTCTACGACCAAGGCTTCCGCTACTTCGACTACGGATACGCCGCCGCGGTCGGTGTGGCCCTGTTCATCATGACCCTCGTGGTCGCCCTCATCCAGCGCCTCGTGATCGGAAAGCAGAAATGACCGCCCTGATCCAGCCGCCCACCTCGAGCTCCGCGCCGACTCCGCCGCCCAAGGGCCCGTCGACCAAAAGCCGTTCCTTCCGAGCGCTCGAGCCCACCCGCGGGGGCATCGTCTTCCGTTGGATCTGGCTGAGCCTTGCCGGCGTACTCAGCTTCTTCCCGTTCTACGCGATGGTCGTGCTGAGCCTGAAGCCGGGCATGCTGGTCGAGCTCCCCGGGTCCCTGCTGCCGTGGACGGACATCTCCTTCGAGGCCTACGAGCAGGTGCTCGGCGGCCAGAACATCCTCGGCTGGCTGGGCAACACCCTCATCTACTCGGTCGTGTCGGTCGTGGCGGTGCTGTTCCTGTCGGCGCTCGCCGGCTACGCCTTCGCCAAGAAGCGGTTCCGCGGCAAGGAGGTGATGTTCTGGTCGTTCCTGGCGATGGTGATGGTGCCGTTCCACGTGACCCTCATCCCCACATTCATCCTCATGGCCAACCTCGGCGGCATCGACACCTACTGGGGCCTCATCCTGCCGACGCTGGCCAACGCGCAGGCCGTGTTCCTCATGCGTCAGTTCATCCAAGGACTCCCCGACGAGCTGTTCGAAGCAGCGCGCATCGATGGCGCCGGCGAGTTCCGCATCTTCCTGCGCATCGTGCTGCCGCTGTGCAAGCCGATCCTCGCGACGCTCGGGATCTTCGTCTTCCTGTGGCATTGGAACGACTTCCTGTGGCCGCTCATCATCGCCAAGTCGAACTCGATGTTCACGTTGACCGTCGGGATCTCGTCGCTGCAGCAGCAGAACGTTCCGCTGAGCACCATGCTCGCGGGGTCCGTCGTCGCGCTGCTGCCGATCTTCCTCGCGTACCTCATCGCTCAGCGGTACGTGCAGGAAGGCGTGGCCGGCACGGGCATCAAGGGCTGAGAAGAAGGGAAAGCACCACGTGACTCAGCAGATCTTCACGTCAGAGGCGGAACTCGAGGAGGCGCTCGCGACTCCGAGCGCCGCGCTGATCGACGACCTCGCCCGCGGGGCGGGCGACCTCGTGATCCTCGGCGCGGGCGGCAAGATGGGCCCGACCCTCGCCATGCTCGCGCGCCGCGGGATGGATGCCGCCGGGCGTCAGCGCGACGCGGTCTACGCCGTCTCCCGCTTCGGTGACACGGCGATCCGAGAGCGCCTGGAGAGCGCCGGGGTCACGGTCGTCCCGTTCGACCTGATCGAGAACGATGACTTCGCCGCCCTGCCGGACGCCCCCAATGTGGTGTTCATGGTGGGCGCGAAGTTCGGTGCCGCGACCAACGCGTCGTGGGCATGGGAGGTCAACGCGGCGCTCCCCGACCGCGTCGCCCGCCGCTACCGCGACAGTGCCATCTCGGTGCTCTCGACCGGCAACGTCTACCCCTTCCTGCCCGCCGCCTCCGGCGGAGCATCCGAAGAGGTCCCGCCCGCACCGATCGGCGAGTACGCCCAGTCGTGCCTCGGACGCGAGCGGGTGTTCGAGTTCGGTGCGCAGGAGCGCGGTACCCGGGTGGCGATCATCCGGCTGAACTACGCCGTCGACCTGCGCTACGGCGTGCTGGCCGACATCGGCAGCGCGGTGCATGCGGGACAGCCCGTGTCGGTGGCGACAGCCAACGTCAACGTGATCTGGCAGGGCTACGCGAACGAGGTCGTGCTGCGCAGCCTCACTCATGCCTCCACCGCCCCGTTCACGATCAACCTCACCGGCCCGGAGCTGCTGAGCGTCGAGTCCGTCGCCCGCCGCTTCGGTGCGCTGTTCGACCGCGAGATCGAGTTCGTCGACGACCCCCAGCCCACGGCGCTCCTCAGCGACGCCCGCCGGTGCATGGCCCTGTTCGGCTACCCCGCGGTCGCCGCGGAGACGCTGATCGGTCTGCAGGCCGACTGGATCGAGAAGGGCCTGCCGATGATCGCGAAGCCGACCAAGTGGGCCGTGCGGGACGGGAAGTTCTGATGGCGGTCCCGACGCTGCGCGCGGAGGCCGCGGCGACACTCGCCCGTGGGGCGGTGATCCCCGCGCATCCGCTGGCCCTCACCGCCGAGCGGCGCATCGACGAGCGTCGTCAGCGCGCCCTGACCCGCTATTACCTCGACGCCGGCGCCGGGGGCATCGCCATCGGGGTGCACACCACGCAGTTCGAGATCCGTGACCCCGAGCACGCCCTGTTGGAGCCTGTCCTCGCGCTGGCCGCAGAGGAGATGGATGCCGCCGCGGGTGCCGACGTGGTGCGCATCGCCGGTGTCGCCGGAGGCACATCCCAGGCGGTCGCCGAGGCCGCACTCGCCCGCGACCTCGGCTACGACGCCGTGCTGGTGAGCCCTCGCGTCGCCGGAGCCGATGAGCGGGCGCTGCTCGAGCGCGCCCGCGCCGTGGGCGAGGTGCTGCCCGTCGTCGGCTTCTACCTGCAGACCGCGATCGGCGGGCCCGTGCTCGATCGCGACTTCTGGCGGGAGTTCGCCTCGATACCGGCCGTCGTGGCGGTCAAGGCCGCTCCGTTCGACCGATACCGCACCCTTGAGCTCGTGCGCGGCGTCGCCGCATCGGGCCGTGCCGACGAGATCGCGCTCTACACCGGCAACGACGACGCGATCGTGGCCGACCTGCTCTCCGAGTTCCACGTGGACTCGCCCACTGGCCCGCGCACGCTGCGCTTCGTCGGCGGACTGCTGGGCCAGTGGGCGGTCGGCACACGCGCGGCGGTCACGCTCCTCGAACGCGCCCGACAGGCGATGGCGGGCGACGCCGACGCCTACCGGGAGCTCGGTCTCGTCGCATCCGACATGGTCGACGTCAACCAGGCCGTGTTCGACCCGGGCAACGACTTCCACGGCGTGATCGCCGGCGTGCACGAGATGCTGCGCCAGCAGGGGCTTCTCGACGGCATCTGGTGCCTCGACCCTGCGGAGGGTCTCTCGCCGGGTCAGGCCGAGGAGATCGCGCGGGTGCGCCACGCGTATCCGCAGCTGAACGACGACGCGTTCATCGCCGAGCACATCGAGGCCTGGTTGGCATGAGCCGGAACACGGGAGCGGCGGCACCGACCGTGGTCGCGGTCGTCTCGGAAGAGCTTTTCGCGGAGTTCTTCTCGGGTGAGGATGTCGGCCGGCTGCACGCCGTCGCGGAGCGCCTCGGTGGGACATTCGTGCGCGTCGACCGTCTGACCGGGACCGAACTCGGCGCCGCCCGCATCGTGATCACGAGCTGGGGTGTCGGGCCGTTCGACGCCGCGGTGCTCGCCGCACTCCCCCAGCTCGCGTTGATCGCGCACACCGGCGCCACGATCAAGCCTTTCGCGACCGACGAGCTGTTCGACCGCGGCATCCTGGTGACCCAGGCGGGCGCGGGAATGGCGCGGTCGGTCGCGGAGGTGTCGCTGACGTTCACCCTCGCGCTGCTGCACCGCGTGCCCGAGATGCACAACGCGCTGCGCGCCGGAGACGAGTGGTACGACGCGGATGCCGTGGGGGTGCAGCGCGAGATCCTCGGCACGGCCGTCGCCGTCATCGGCGCCTCACGCACCGGCCGGGCCTACCTCGAGCTGATCCGTGCCCTCGGCGCCGAGCCGTTGCTGGTCGACCCGACGATCGATACGGATGCGGCGGCCGCCCTGGGCGCCGAGCTGGTGCCGCTCGACGAGGCCCTGCGCCGCGCACAGGTCGTCGCGGTGCACGCCCCCACGCTCCCCGAGACCCACCACCTGATCGGTCGCCGCGAGCTCGCGTTGATGCGCGACGGTGCGGGGCTGGTGAACACGGCCCGCTCCTGGCTGGTCGATGAGGCCGCGCTGATCGACGAGCTGAAGAGCGGGCGGCTCAACGCCGCGATCGACGTGTTCGACGAAGAGCCCTGCGCCGCGGACAGCCCGTTCCGCTCGCTTCCCGGGGTGCTGGTCACCCCGCACCGCGCGGCGGGCACGCACCAGGGGCGACGGCGTCAGGGGCGGATCGTCACCGACGAGGTCGCCGCGTTCGCCGCGGGCCTTCCGCTCACCCACGCCGTCTCCCGCGACCAGCTGTCGTCGATGGCATGACGGGCACCGCGCTGCGGGTGGCCTTCGCCGGACTCGCCCACTCGCATCCGTACACCGACGCCGGCAACGTCCGCGCGCTCGGCGCCGAGGTCGTCGGCGTGCACGATGCGGATGCGCGGGCGGCCGAGGACTTCGCCCTGCGGTTCGGAGGCGCGGTGGTGGCCTCGGCAGGAGACCTGTCGACGTTGCGGCCCGATCTCGTCATCGCGACGCCGCACCCGCACGAAGTCGGCGCCTTCCTCCGGGCGCTCGGCGACGGGACCGCCCCGGTCTTCGTGAACAAGGTGATCGCGGCCACCGCGCTTCAGCTCGCCGAGGTCGACCGCGCGGTCGCGGACTCCTCCGTCCGGCTCGGCACGAGCTCCGTCCTCCGCTTCGCACCCGCCGTCAGGGCGCTCGCAGCGGAGATCTCCGCCGGCCCCGCCGCGGCGACGGTGTGCGCGCTCCGCGTACACGCCCAGCACGACAACGCGGCCTTCCGACTGCCGAGCCGCGCCTGGCAGGACGATCCGCACAGCGGCGGCGGCACGCTCGCGACGGTCGGGGTGCACGGCTGGGAGATGCTCGACGCGCTGCTGCCGGGGGCCGCCCTCGTCGCGGGGTCGGGCTGGACGCGCACACGCGACGGATCGGCCACCGCGTCGGAGGATGCCGCGGGCATCGACGGCCTGCTGAGGGTTCCCGGCGCTGCCCGCGACGTGCCGGTTCAGATGCTCGTCACAGGAGCGCCGGGCCCCGATGCGTACGCGGTGGATGTGGTGACGACCACCGGCATCCGCTCGATCGTGATCGGCGGCGATGATGGTGACGCGAACGAGGAGCTGGGCTTCGCCGGTCTGATCCGCGCGCTGCTCGATGCCGCGCCGCGCGCGGTGACCGTGGCGCCCTGGGACAGGGCCCGCGTGGTCGTGGCGAACACCATCCGCGGGGCCGAGATCGCGCGAGGTGCCGCATGAGCGACCACCGGCTCCGTGCCGCACACGCCGAGGACCAGACCGCACTCACGACGCTCTGGGCCTCCGCCTTCAGCCCTCCGCTCCCACCCGACCAATGGCTCATCGATCCCGAACGGCTCGCGCACACGATCATCGCCGAAGACGACGAGGGGCTGTGCGGCTCCATCTACGGCGTGCCCAAGCAGCTCCGCGAAGACGACGGCGGCATCGCCGACGTGCATGCGATCGGCAGCGTGGCGGTCTCGGAGCGCGCGCGAGGGCGGGGCCTCGCGCGCCGACTCGTCGCCGCGAGCGTGCAGGCAGGGAGCGCCGCCGACTGGGCGCTGCTGTTCACCGGCACCCCGGAGGTGTATCGCTCCAGCGGGTTCAGGACGTTCTCGATGTCACGAACGCTGGCGGGCCCCTGGAGCGCGCCCGCCCTCGCGGGCACCGACGGGCAGGTCGAGCGCGAGACCGTCGGTCGCGGCAGCCTCGGCGCGTTGCAGGACGTCTATGAACGCTCTCGCGACGGCAGGGTCGTGCTCGCCCCTGTGCGCGACGGCCGCGATGTGGCGATGGCGGAGGTGCGGCTGCGAGGGGCGACGCTGTACCGCCGGATCGAAGGATCGGCGGTGGTCGGCTACGCGATCGCCGAGTGTCGTGGCGAGGCCGGGGTGCTCCTGGAGAGTGCCGTGCTCCCGGACGCGGACGGCGCGCGCGACGACCTGCTCGTCGCCATCGCCGCGGACTGGGCGCTCGCCGGGGTCGCATCCTGCGATCTCGCCGTCCCCGCCCTGCCGGAGGAGGACCGCGCGCTCCGCGCCTTCGCGCCGGAGGCCGTGCGCCAGGACGACAGCACCGGGATGATCCGTCCCGTGCGGCGCGAGGCCCGTGTGCGCGGCATCCGGCACTTCACGGCGGGCGACTACTTCTGAGCGGCGCGCTCGGAGACAGGACTGGGGATCGATCGGATGATGCGGGCCGGACGAAGGACCGGACCCCTGACCGCGGCGATGTCGTCGCAAGGAGGATGAGCATGACCCAGAAGACGACCATGGCTGCGCAGGAGCCGACTCAGACCGCCGCCCTGCGCAGCAGACGCATGCTGCTCGCCGGCTTCGGTGCGGCGGCGATCGGCGGCGTGGCCGCCGTGAGCACCCAGACCCCCGCAGAGGCGGCGGGACCCGTCGCCGCGGAGGGCGGCCCCGGCTCGTCGTCGGTGGCGAACGGCGGCACGGCGAGCGAGCTGGTGACACGCAAGGGCAAGGACGGCGACCTCGCCCGTTCGACCGGTTACGCCGCACCCGGCGACGGCGGCGGCGGGCTGTACCGCTTCGTGAAGAAGGACGCACCGGCGGCAAACGGCGGCACCGTGCTCGCAGCACCCAAGGGCGGGGCCTGGGTGCTCGTGCACGACGGGACCGTGGACTTCCGGAAGTTCGGGATCATGGACGCGAGCGTGAACGCCGACGACGCGCTCGAGGCCATGGTGAACGATGCGAGCATCCACCGCATCGAGGGGCACAGCCCCCTCAACTTCGTGCGCCGTCACCGGTTCTCCCGCTCGAACCTGGCTTTCGACTTCGGCGGGCACCTGATGACGACGGCGGGCATCGAGAACGCCGGCAAGGACGACCCGTTCGCGGCGGTGATGTTCTTCCGCGGCGAGGTGACCGATGCCGTGCACGAAGCCAAGCTCGGCGAGGTCGTGCCCGACCTCGGCGACATCTTCCCGGTCGCCGACTCGTCGTTCTTCACGGTCGGCGACTGGTACGCGGCCGAGGTGAACGCGTTGTCGGGTCGTTGGGAGCGCGAGCTGCAGCGGCTCGTGCAGGTCACGCAGATCGTGGACGGCACACACATCCGCATCAACTACAAGAACGGCTGGCCGCTCGGCGCCGACCGCACGATGACCTGGCGCCGGGTGGTTCCGGTGCAGGATGTGACGGTCTCGAACCTGAAGTTCCTCGGCACCGGCACCGACGAGTACACCGGCTCGCACCCGCTGGCCTTCGAGTACGCCGTTCGCTGCGATGTGGACCACATCGACGGCACCGGCACGTTCTGGCCGCTCATCCAGCGCCGCTGGAACACGTACTACTCGACCGTGAGCTGCACGCTCAAGAACCCGACCTCGGTCACCTGGGGCGGAGCCGGCTACCTGACGCAGCAGATCTACTGCCTGTACGGCTACGTCGCCAACTGCCATACGGCCAACTCCCGGCACCTCAACGACTTCACCGCGAGCGCCTACTGCCTGGTCGAGAACTGCCACGGCGACGGCGACGACCAGGGCCCGTTCGTCACCCACGGTCAGTACGAGCACGACCTCACCTACACCGGCAACTCGGGACTCATGACCTTCGCGAACTCGGGAGCGGCATGGGGATCGGCGGCCAAGCGCATAACGGTGCGCAAGCACGTGTGCTCGTGGTTCGTCGCCCGCGTGCGCATCACCGACCTCACCCTCGAAGATGTGCAGGTGATCGGCAAGCCGTCGCTGGCGGGGTCGGGGATGCTGTGGATCAACGCGGACGGCGCGCAGCTGCGCGGATGCACGGCGTCCGACACCCTCGTGATCTCGCAGGCGTCCGACAACTCCGCCCGGCCGACGGTGATCACCGACTCGCACTTCACGTTCGTCGCACCGGGAGAGCTCACCAATGCCACGGTGAAGACTCCCGTCACGTTCGTCGACACCGTGCTCGACGGGGTGGGCGGGATGAAGATCACCGGTGCCGGAGCGGTCACCTTCCGCGGCTCGACGCTCACCGCCGCCGCCGACGCGGCACCCATCGCGTCGTCGTCGGAGCGCCTGCGATTCGAGGGGTCCACGTTGCGCAACGCCCGCATCGCCGCGGCACGCGGTGAGCGCCAGACGGTGGAGTTCTCGGGTTCGGACATCGCGCTCACGGGTGGCACCGGCATCTCCCGCACCGGCGACGGCGAGCTGCACCTCACGGTGTCCGACAGCACCTTCCGCGCGGAGGGATCGGCGACCCACATCTCGGTCACCACGGGCGCGACCCACTACCGCGCGGTCGGCAACAGGTTCGAGGGCGGCGCGCTGGAGCTGGCGGATGCCGCGTTCGGCGCGTCGTCCACGCTGCTGCACACCGGCAACGTCGAATCGGGCGTCACCCGCACGGCCTTCCCCGCCGCGGGCGACCGGGTCGTCGACATCGCGAACCTGGCGGTCTGATCCTGCTCCGCGAGAACGTCGGCCTGTCGGGCCGGGACGCCTGTTCCGGTCCGGCATCCGCGCGCCCCCGACACCCGCGCGGTGCCGGCGCTCGACGCGGATGCGCTGGGCTCGTCGCTCAGAGCGCGGGTGACTCAGCCGAAGGCGTGATGCGCTCGACCGCCCGGGTGACGTGCTCGGCGATCGCCGCCTGCGCCTGCGCGGGGTCGCCGCTTGCGATGGCATCGACGATGCGCTGGTGGCTGCGCACGTGCTCTTCCTGCTCGGCACGATCGAGGGCGGCGTTGGCGGCGTGCAGGAATCCGCTGATGCGTCCGCGCAGCTGCCCGCTCAGCTCATCGAGGAAGCGGTGCTCGGCGAGGTCGGCGAGCGTCTCGTGGAACAGCCGGTCCTGGCGCAGCACCTCGTCGATGTCACCGGGCGCCGCATCCGACATCGCCTGGATGACGGCGCCGAGGCGGGCAGCGGACTCCTCGTTCCACCGCTCCTGCACGCGGATCGCCATCAGCTGCTCGAGCGCGATCCGCAGGCTCGAGATCTCTTCGAGGTCCTGCGCGCTCAACTCCGCCACCCGTGCGCCGCGGCGCGGCTCGCGGGTGATGAGGCGCTCCTGTGCGAGACGCGTCAGGGCTTCGCGCACCGGGATGTGGCTGACGCCGAGCCGGTCGGCGAGCTTGCGCTCGACGAGGCGCTCGCCGGGCGCGAGCTCTCCGGAGTGGATGGCCGCGCGCAGCTCGTCTGCGACCTGTTCGGCGATGTTCCGATCCGAGACGCTGCGCATTCCGGGTGCCCTTCTCGATCCGCGGTTGCGTCTCGTCGAGCGGGCGCGCATCCGTCCGCTCGATGCTATGGCATCTGCGCACGGAATGGACGCCGCGCAGATTTTGCTAGATGCTATAGCAAAGCCATCCGCAGATGACGAAGGAGTTGTCATGACCGGTCCCACCATCAGCCGCGCCGCCCCCGCCCCGGAGGTGCGGTGATGCCCCGCACGGATGCCGAGGAGACGGTGCGCTCCACCGGTCGACGCGCCCTCATGACCGGCCTCGGCGCGGTCGCCCTCGGTGCCGCCGGCTCTCTCGCCGGCACGGCGCCCGCGCACGCCGCCCCGCCCGCAGTGGGCGCGAAAGACATCCTCCGCGCGGACTGCGTCGCCGACCTGGCACGGCTTCGCGCACGTGACGGCGAGACGGTGATCGTCGCGGGGTACCGCACGCCGGGCGACGCCGGTCTCCTCGTGTACGTGGGGCGCCGCGCCGCCGACCTCGAAGCCAACGGCGGCACGGTGATCGCCGGACAACGCGACACGAGGTGGCTGCTGCAGCACGACGGCACCGTCGACTTCCGCGCCTTCGGCATCACCGGGCCCGAGGTGGCCGCCGACGACGCACTCGCCGCGATGGTGAACGATCCGCGCGTGGAGCGGATCGAAGCACACACGGATCTGCTCTTCCAGCGGCGACACCGCTTCACCCGCTCCCATCTCGACATCGATTTCGGCGGCCATGTCATCACGACGGACGGAATCGAGGCGAACACCCACGACAACCCGTTCGGCGCGGTGATGTTCTTCACCGGGACGCCCCGAGATGTCGTCGTCGAGCACAGCCTGACGCAGGCCTGGCCGGAACTGACGGATGCGGTCGCCGTGCCCGACGCGACGGTCTTCCCCGTCGGCTCATGGTGGGCGGTGCAGTGCGATCCCGTCGCCGGTGGCGGAGCAGACGAGCGAGAGATCCAGCGGTTCGTCGAGGTGACGCAGCAGATCGATGCGCACCGCATCCGGATCGACTACCTCAACGGCTGGCCGCTGGAGAAGGGCCGCACACTCATCTGGCGTCAGGTGGATCCGGTCGCGAACGTGCGCATCTCGAACATGCAGTTCCTCGGAGCCGGGCCGTTCGACGGCCCCACGGACGGCTCCTTCCCCGACCCCCGTGAGCGCACCGGGTCGCATCCGATCGCCTTCGAATACGCCATCCGCTGTCATGTCGCCGACGTCCATGCCCGTCGCACCTGGTGGCCGGTCGTGATGCGGCGGTGGAACACCCACTTCTCGACCGAACGCTGCTCGGTCGAGAACCCTCCCACGGTGTTCTACGGGGGCGCCGGCTACCTGACCCAGCAGATCGCCTGCCTCTATGGACGGGTGAGCGACTGCACGTCGTCGAACGCGCGGCACCTCAACGACCTCACCGCGAGCGCGTACTGCATCGTCGAGAACTGCCACGGCGACGGCGACGACGAGGGCGGGAACCCCTTCACCACCCACGGTCAGTACGAGCACGACCTCACCTTCATCGGGTGCTCGGGACTGATGGACATCGCCAACTCCGGCGCGCAATGGGGCACCTCCGCCAAGCGCATCACCGTGCGCGACCACGTCTGCTCGTGGTTCGTCGCGGGCACGAAGATCACCGACCTGACGCTCGAGAACGTCCGCGTGATCGGGCGATCGACCTTCGACCCCCAGGCGACCATGACGATCAACGCCGACGGCGCCCAGGTGCGCGGCTGCACCGCCGGGCTGCTGGCCATCGGGCAGCGGTCGGCCCGATCGTCGCGGCCGACGACGATCGAGGACTGCACCTTCGCGCTGCCCGAAGACCAGGTGCTCATCCAGACGCCGGTCACCGCCCCGGTCAGCTTCGTGCGCTGCACGATCACGGGGATCGACGGGATGAAGGCTCGCGGCGCCGGAGACATCGAGTTCATCGACTGCCGCCTGAGCGGCCCGGCATCCGGCTCCCCCGCCGAACTCGGCGCGTCGAGGGTGACGATCCGGGGCGGCACCGTGCGTGAGGTGCTGCTCACCGCGACCGCGGTGCGCGACCAGGTCATCGCGATCGAGGGGGTCGAACTCAGCACGGAGCGTGACGAGGGCGCCCTGCTGTCGCGCGCTGCGGGCGCCGGAACCGTCACCTGGCGGCTGACGGGCCTGACCTCCACCGTGGCCAACGGAGCGTCGCACCTCGACATCGGCGCGGGCGTCAACCATGCCCGCATCACCGGCGCGCAATTCGTCGGAGGGCGCGTGCGGGTGGCAGCGGGCTTCTCCGAGCCGTCCACGCTGCTGTACAGCGACTGCGTCGAGCGCGGGGTCGCCACCGACCTTCCCGAAGCCGGCGCACGAGTGCTCATCGCCGACGTGCTGAAGAGCGCATGACCGGCGATCACCCTGACGAACCCGGAGGACCCTCGTGAACCACACGGCATCTGCCACGCACCTCGGCGACCGCATCCCCCTCCCCCGCACGCGCGCGCGCATCGGCGTGGCCCGCCGTGACATCACCCCGCCCACCGGCATCCGGGCCAAGAACTGGGGACCCGCCGAGTGGGAGCGCTCCGAGGGTGCCCACCGCCCGTTCGAACTCACCGCGCTCGGGGTGATCGCGGACGACGAGCGGCCGCGCGTGCTGCTCGCGGTGGACGGCACGTGGTGGCGTCGGGTCGCGGATGAGCAGCGCGTGCGCGGGGCGATCCTGTCCGGTCTCGGACTCGAACCCGACCAGCTGATGCTCTCGCTCTCGCACACCCACGCCGGTGCTGTGCTCTGCGCCGCCGACGCGCACCTCCCCGGCGGTGAGCTGATTGCCGGATACCTCGAGGCGCTCGCGGCCGCGGGCATCGCGGCCGCACGCGAGGCCCTCGACGCGGCGGTCCCCGGACTCATCGAGTGGGTCACCGGGCGCTGCCCCCTCGCCGCAGATCGGGAGCTCGATGTCGACGGCCGCCCGCTGGTGGGATTCAACCCCGGGGGCGAGGCGGACGACACCGTGATGATCGGGCGTCTCAGCGTCGACGGCGAAGTGCGGGGCACCCTCGTGAACTACGCGTGCCACCCGACGACGCTCGCCTGGCAGAACCGCGAGGTGTCGCC
Source organism: Microbacterium festucae (assembly GCF_025421715.1). Classification (GTDB taxonomy): domain Bacteria; phylum Actinomycetota; class Actinomycetes; order Actinomycetales; family Microbacteriaceae; genus Microbacterium; species Microbacterium festucae. The sequence continues at coordinate 37,130 of NZ_JAOEFC010000004.1, read as the reverse complement.
CGACTACGTCGGCGCCATGCGCGAGACCGTCGAGTCCGCCACGGGTGCCCCCTGCCTGTTCGTGCAGGGAGCATCGGGCGAGCTGGCGCCGCGCGAGCAGTACACGGGAGACGTCGCGGTCGCCGACCGGCACGGACGCTCGCTCGGCCACGCGGTGCTCGCGGCGCTGCACGCCCTGCCCGCTCCCGGCGAGGAGCTGACGCTCGACGGTGTCGTGGAGTCGGGAGCCCCGCTCGCGATGTGGACCGGACGGGCCGCGGGCGGCGGGGAGGGAGCGGCCGGTTCGGTGACGAGCGTCGAGCTGCCGCTGCGCGATCTGCCCACGCTCGACGAGCTCGCCGAGCAGTGGAAGGACATCGACCCGCGCTCGCGCGAGGAGCGCCTCGCGCGCGCCCGCAATCTGCGTGAGGGCTACATCGACGGTCCGACCGTGCCGCATCCGGTGTGGGCCTGGCGCCTCGGGGATGCCGTGATCGTGGGGCATCCGGGGGAAGCGTACTCGCGGCTGCAGAAGACCCTGCGGGCGCATTTCCCGAAGACGCCGATCGTGGTGATGAACCTCACGAACGGCCCGGGCTTCGTGTATCTGCCGACCCGCGACGCCTACGCGCGCGGGGCGTATCAGGCCTGGCAGACCCCTCTCGCCCCCGGCGCACTCGACCTCGTCGAGGACCATGCGATCACCGTGATCGCCGCACTCCTCGACCACAACTGAACCGCTGCAGCACATCGTGCTCACGACAAGAGGAGAGCAATGACCACCCCCGCATCTGTCGGCTCCGTCGCCGTCGTCACCGGAGGATCGGCCGGAATCGGCTGGGAGATCGGCCAGCGCCTCGCCGCCGACGGCTACCGGGTCGTCGCCGCCGACCGCGTTCCCGGACTCACCGCCGCCGACAACCCGGCCGGCATCGTGTGGCGGGAGCTCGACGTGACCGACCACCACGGCGTCGACCGCGTGTTCGCGGAGATCGAAGCCGAGCTCGGGCCGATCGAGGTGCTCGTGAACAACGCCGGCATCCAGCGGCACCGCGGCATCGAAGACCTCAGCTGGGACGAATGGTCCGCCGTGGTCGACGTCAACCTGCACGGGGTGTTCTCGGCACTGCAGGCGGCAGGGAAGCGGATGCTGGCGCGCGGCGACGGCCGCATCGTCAACATCTCGTCGATCTCGTCGCGCGGCTCGGCAGGGCGCGCGCCGTACGCCACGACCAAGGCCGCGGTGATCGGCCTGACCTCGACAGCGGGCGCCGAGTGGGCCGCCCGGGGGGTGCGGGTCAACGCGGTCGCACCCGGATACGTCGACACCGGCGTCTTCCGCCAGGGCGTGGAGGCGGGCACCCTCAGCCTCGACACGATCCTGTCGCGCATCCCCGCGAAGCGCCTGGCCGAGGCGAGCGAGATCGCCGCCGCGGTCAGCTTCCTCGTCTCCGACCAGTCCCGGTACATGAACGGCCAGACCCTGTACGTCGACGGCGGCTTCCTGGCCGACTACGGCGTGCCGCTGGCGAAGAAGCCCGAATGACGACGATCGCGCGCATCGACACGGCCACGGCCGTGCTCCCCCTTCCCGCGCCGCTGCACCTGGGCGCGATGACCGTGACGCGCCGCGAGTACAGCGCGGTGCGGGCGACCGCCGACGACGGCACGACCGGCGTGGCCTACTGCCTCTCACGGGAGGCGCCGATGGCCGAGATCGTCGACCGTCTCGTGGCCGCGCACGCGATCGGCGCCGATGCCGGTGACCCCGCGGCGGCATGGATGCGGATGCTGCGAGGCAGCGCCATCGTCGGCCGCGTGGGCCTCGTGCGACGGGCGATCGGCCTGGTCGACATCGCCTTGTGGGACATCGCAGCACGGCGGGCGGGTGTGCCGCTGTGGAAGCTGCTCGGCACCGGCGACGCTCCGCGCGAGGCGATGCTGGTCGCCGCGTATCCGTCGCCGGAGCGGTCCCCGCGCGAGGTAGCCGACGAGGTTCTCGCCCAGGCCGACGGCTGGACGCACGTGAAGATCTCCCGCACCCCGGATCCGGCATACATGCGCGACCTGATCGCGATGGTGAACGCCGAGCTGCCCGCCGCCACCGGGCTGGTGGTCGACGTCGGCTTCGGCTGGCCCGACGCCGACACGGCGCTGGCAGAGATCGCGCAGTGGGGCGACCCGCAGCTCGCATGGCTGGAAGACCCCCTGCTCCCCGAAGACGCCGACGGCGTCGCGCGCATCCGCCGACAGTCGGGGCTGCCGGTCTCGGTCGGCGATGAGGTCACCGATCCAGCCGTGTTGCGGGCGCTGGTCGAGGTCGGCGGCGTCGACGTCCTGCGGCTCGACGTCGTCGCGATCGGCGGGGTGACCCCTGCGCGGGAGATGATCGCGTGGGCGGCCTCGCGCGGGGTACCGGTCTCCGGGCACGTGTACCCCGAGGTCACCGCGCACCTGGGCATCGGGGTGGAGACGTTCGCGCGCGGCGGCAACCCCTACGACCCGGCGCCCTCGTTCATCCTCGGCGGTCCGGCCTTCGACGGCCCGGTGCGGCCGGCGGATGCCGTGGGCCTCGGCTTCGCGCTGGACCCCGCCGTCTTCCGATTCGAGAGGAACTGAGATGACAGACTCCGCACGCAGTGTCGTCGTGACGGGCAGCGGCAAGGGCATCGGTCGCGCCATCGCCGAGCGCCTCAGCGCCGACGGCTGGATCGTGGTCGGGCTGGAGCGCTCGCCGGGGTCCGGCACGGTCGACGAGGGCATCGTGGCCGAGGTCGTGCTCGGCGACGCGGCTGATCGCGCGACGCACCGACGGGCGGCCGGTGCCGCCCGCGCCCGGGCGCCTCTCGCCGGCTGGGTCAACAACGCCGGCATCACCAAGCGCACCCCCCTTCACGACCTCGATGAAGACACCGTGCGCGAGGTCCTCGGCATCAACGGCTTCGGATACATCTGGGGCTGCTCGACCGCCGTCTCCGCCTTCCTCGACCAGGGCGTGCCCGGCGCGATCGTGAATGTCGGCTCGATCCACGGACGCTCGAGCTTCACCGACCATGCCGCCTACGAGTTCACCAAGGGCGGCATCGACGCCCTCACACGCAGCGTGGCCGTGTCGTATGGGGCGCTCGGCATCCGCGCGAACACCGTCGCTCCCGGCGGCGTGCGCACTCCGCATCTGGAGGCCCAGATCGCCCGTGCGACAGACCCTGCAGCGGCGGAACGGGCGCTCGCGGAGGGCCCGCCGATGGGCCGTATCGCGCGCGCCGAGGAAGTGGCCGCGGTGACCGCGTTCCTGCTCTCCGACCAGGCCCCCTACCTGTCGGGCCAGTCGATCGCCGTCGACGGCGCCTGGACGGCATCCTTCGGCGACATCGCCATCGATCCGGCCGTGCGGGCGCGCTTCGCGCAGGGGTAGACGGGAGGCTCAGGCCTTGAGCATCGAGGCGCGCGAGATCACGCCGCCCACCACGTCGAACGTCGCGATGGTCTCTGTGGCGGTGCCCGCGTTGATCACCTGTTCCTGCGCCACGACCCACCGCGTACCGAAGAGCACGGTGGTCTCGATCACGCACGACAACTCGGGGTTCTGCAGCCGCGGCTCGTAGAACGCGCGGATCGCCGCCGAGCCGACGACGGGCTCCGCAGCGACGCCCGTGATCACCGCATCCGGCGCGTAGGTGGCGACGAAGGCATCCAGGTCGTGCGCGTTGAAGGCGTCGAGCTGCGCCTGAACGGTGTCGAGCGCAGAACGGTCGGGCGCGGTGCGGTCAGTCAATGCGAACTCCTCCGTTGACGTCGTAGGTGGCGCCGGTGATGAACCGGGCACGCTCCGACGCGAGCGATGCGATGATCCAGGCGACGTCCGCCGGCTGCCCGAATGCGCCGAGCGGAATACCGGCTTCGAGCTTCTCCCGCCCCGCCCCCTGCAGCTGGTCGGTGATCGCGCTCGCGACCGGGCCGGGAGTGACGGCATTGACGCGGATGCCCTCGCCGGCGAGGTGACGCGCGAAACTGCGCGTGATCGCGAGGATCGCGCCCTTGCTCGCCGCATAGTGGATCCCGGTCTGCAGCGCTCCGACCTGACCCGCGATCGAGGCGATGTTGATCACCGAGCGATCGCCCTCGGCAGCCCGCAGCAGGGGAAGAGCACCGCGGGTGAGGAAGAAGGTGCCCCGGGCGTTGGTCTCCAGCACCATGTCCCACTCGTCGAACTCGATGTCGGCATAGGGCGTGTACGGGCACACGCCGCCGTTGTTGACGAGCACGTGCAGTGATCCCCACGCGTCGGTGATCTCGCCGATCACCGCGTCGATCGATGCCCGCTCGCGCAGGTCGAGGCGCGAGACCCGCACCTCGGGTGACCCCGCCGCGCGGCATTCCGCGGCGACGCGGATCGCTTCGGCCTCGCGGCCGGCGTACGTGATCCAGAGGGCGGCGCCCTCGCGGGCGAGTTCGAGGGCGGCGGCGGTTCCGATACCGGAACTGGCCCCCGTGATCAACGCTCGGCGCACAGTCATAGGTCCGATGCTATAGCGAATCGGGCACTCATTGCGCTGCGCTGCGGAGATTTGCTAGATGCTATAGCATCGCCTCCATGACCGCGCCTCTCATCCTCGTCAGCGACTGCGACCTCCCGGGAACCGTCATCGAAGACACCCTGCGTCGGGCGGGCCTGCGCGCCGAGCGCGCCGCTTCCGGCAGCCTCGACGACATCGCCGCTGCCGGCCCGAGCGCCGAGGGCCTGGTCGTGCAGTGGGCGCAGATCACCGGCGAGGTCATGGATCGGATGCCGAACCTCCGCATCATCAGCCGGGTCGGCATCGGCTACGACATGGTGGACGTCGAGGCGGCGACGGCCCGCGGCATCGCGGTGGCCAACACCCCGAGCTACTGCATAGAAGAGGTCGCCGCGCACACGATCGCGATGATCATGGCCGAGGCCCGCGGCCTCGCCGCCTACGATCGCGCCGTGCGCGCCGGCACCTGGAGGGCCGTCGATGCGCATCCGCTCGCCGTTCGCCCCTCGACCACCACGGTCTCGGTGCTCGGCTTCGGCCGTATCGGCTCGATCGTCGCACGCGGATGCCGCGCGCTCGGCTTCCGAGTGCTCGTCGCCGACCCCTACGCCTCGGCTGCCGCCGTGCGCGAGGCCGGATGCGACCTGGTCGAGATCCCCGACGCCGTCGCCTGGGCCGACATCCTCACGCTGCATGTGCCGCTGACCGACACCACCCGACACCTCATCGATGCCGACGCGCTCGCGACGATGAAGCAGGGCGCCGTCATCGTGAACACATGCCGCGGTCCGCTCATCGACGAGGATGCGCTCGCGGACTCGCTGCGCGGTGGTCGCCTCGGCGGCGCCGCACTCGACGTGTTCGCCGGCGAGCCGCTCGCCGGCGACTCACCGCTGCGCGGCCTCGACCAGGTCCTGCTCACTCCGCACGCAGCCTGGTACTCCCCCGAGGCGCTGGCGGATCTCCCCGTGCACGCGGCGGAGAACATCATCCGCCACCTCGCCGGCGAGTCAGCGCCGATCATCAACCCGGCCTTCGCCGACGCGCGCTGACGGGGAAGGAAGACATGGAACTGCTGCGACTGGGCCCGCTCGGCCTCGAGCGCCCCTACGTCCGCGACGACGGCGTCGTCTACGACCTGGCGCCTGTGACCGCGGACATCGACGGGGCCTTCCTCGCATCGGGCGGCATCGCCCGCGCGCGCGACGCTCTCGCGCGCGGCGACCTGAAGGCCGCCGATATCGACGGCCTGCGCATCGGCGCACCGGTCAGCCGTCCCGGCGCGGTGATCTGCATCGGGCAGAACTACGCAGCCCACGCCGCCGAGTCGGGGGCCGCGCCGCCGACGCATCCGGTCATCTTCTTCAAGCATCCGAACACCGTCGTCGGCCCCGATGACGTCGTCCTGCTGCCGCCCGACGCCGAGAAGGTCGACTGGGAGGTCGAGCTCGCGATCGTGATCGGCGCGACCGCGAGGTATCTCCCCTCGCCCGACGCCGCACGCGACGTCATCGCCGGCTACACGATCTCGAACGATGTCTCCGAGCGCGCGAACCAGCTCGAGGTGTCGGGCGGGCAGTGGTCGAAAGGCAAGTGCTCCGAGACGTTCAACCCGCTCGGCCCCGCACTCGTCCCCGCCGACGAGGTCGACCCGCAGACGCTGCGTCTGCGGTCGTTCGTGAACGGGGAGCCGCGACAGGACTCCTCGACAGCCGACATGATCTTCCCCGTGCTGCAGCTCGTCTACGAGCTGAGCCAGTACATGGTCGTGGAGCCGGGCGATGTCATCAACACCGGCACACCGCAGGGCGTCGCGCTGTCGGGACGATTCCCCTACCTGCAGCCCGGCGACCGGATGATGCTCGAGATCGAGGGGCTCGGACGCCAGCAGCAGCGCACCGAGCGGGTGCGACTGAGCTGAGCTCCCCCGTGCGGGCCTGCGCGGCCGCGGCACGACGGAAAACGAGAAGGGCACCGGCTCGAAGCCCGTGCCCTTCTCGTTGTGTCGACCGTTGTGCGATCAGTATCGCCAACAGCCTTTCGTTTCCGTCGGGATGACAGGATTTGAACCTGCGACCCCTTGACCCCCAGTCAAGTGCGCTACCAAGCTGCGCCACATCCCGGAAATCGTCCGACGCGCGGACAACTCCCCTATCCTACCCGGTCTGACAGGCACCCGCGAACCATGCGTGCGGCGAGGCCCGTGAGAGTGGGGTGACGGATGTCGGCGGTGCGGCGTAGCGTCGCGTCATGGCTGAGATCGAGATCCGCCCCGCCTCCGCCGATCGTTTCGACGACGCCGCGCACGCGCTCACCGGCGGGGGCGACGGCGCGACGTGCTGGTGCCAATGGTGGATGCTCCCCCACAAGGACTTCGCGGCGGCGACGGATGACGACAAGCGCGCCAGGCTGCGCGGCGACCTCGCCGCCGAGCCGGCATCCGCCCTCATCGCCTACGTCGACGGTGAGCCCGCCGGGTGGGTCAAGGTCGCCCCGCGGCCCGCACAGCCCCGGCTGGAGCGCACCCGCAGCGTGCACGCCTCTCCCGAGCCGCTCGACGACGCCTCGGTGTGGGCGGTGAGCTGCTTCGTCGTGCGGAAGGAGCACCGGCGACAGGGCCTCGGGGGCGCACTGCTCGACGCGGCCGTGGCACACGCGCGCGATCATGGCGCGCGCATCATCGAGGGGTATCCGGTCGACACCGCAGCCAAGCGCGCCACCTCCAACGAGCTGTTCCACGGGGCGCTGACGACGTTCCTCGGTGCCGGATTCCGCGAGGTGGCGCGCCCCACCCCCACCCGACCCATCGTGTCGCTGGCGGTGGCCTGACGTGCCCGCGCCCACCGCCGTGCGGGGCGACATCACCGCGCAACGAGTGGATGCCGTCGTCAACGCCGCCAACCGAGCCATGCGCGGCGGGGGCGGCGTCGACGGCGCCATCCACCGGATGGGCGGGCCGGCGATCCTCGACGACTGCATCGCGCGGTTTCCGCAGGGGCTGGCCACCGGCGACGCCGGATGGACGACGGCTGGAGCACTCCCCGCTCGCTGGGTGATCCACGTCGTCGGGCCCAACCACGCCGCCGGCGAGCGCGATCGCGCCCTGTTGGTGTCGTGCTACCGCCGCGCGCTCGAGGTCGCCGACCGGCTCGGCGCGCGATCGATCGCTTTCCCGCTCATCAGCGCCGGCATCTACGGATGGCCGAAGCCCGACGCCGTCGACGCGGCGGTCGCCACCATCGCCGCCGCCGACACGGCCGTCACCGACGCGCGGATCGTGGCCTTCGACGAGGCGACCTTCGATCTCGTGGCCGAGCGGATCGCGCGGCTCTGAGCCACTGCCCTACGCTGGGCGCGGTGGCCACCCGACGCCACCCGCACCCCGACGGAGCCCTGTGAGCAACGACGCCGCACCGACCACCCGCACCCGCACGACCTCGTGGGGGTTCGTGGTGTTCGCCGCACTCGCCCTCGTGCACGTGGGCGCGATCACGCTCGGAGCCGAGCCGCTGGTCTACCCCACCAAGCTCCTGCTCATGCCCGCCCTCGCCGGGGCGGTGCTGCTCGCGCACGGCGGGCGGCCCTGGCGCGCTGTCGACACGTGGCTGATCGCCGCGATCGCCCTGTCGTGGCTCGGCGACGGCGCCGCGCTCTTCTTCCCCTTCGTGTCGCTCCCGGTCTCGCCGCCCGAACTGCCGCTGATGCTGCTGTGCTTCGGACTCGCTCACCTCGCATACATCCTGCTGTTCGCACGGCTGCCCGGTGCGCGCCGGGTGCCGGCCTGGGCGGTGGTGTACGGGGCGTGGTGGGTCGCGATGCTGCTCGTGCTGCACGTGCTGCACGTGCATCTGGGTGCGCTCCTGATCCCTGTCGCCGTCTACGGGCTCGTGCTCGCGGGAACCGCCGCGATGTCGACGCGCGGCGGAACGGTGACCGCGATCGGGGGCGCGCTCTTCCTGGCATCCGACACGCTTCTGGCCCTGCGTCTGTTCCTGCCCGGGGTGTCGGAGACGATGGCGGGCCCGTGGATCATGGCGACGTATGCGGCCGGCCAGGGCCTGCTCGCGTGGGGTGTCGTCCGCCGCGCGAGATGATGGACCGTATGGATGCGGTGCGTGTGGATGCGTGGCTCTGGGCGATCCGTGCGTACAAGACCCGCTCGGCAGCCACCAGCGCGTGCCGCGCGGGTCACGTGCGCGTGAACGGAGAGAAGGCCAAGGCGGCGCAGCCGGTGCGCATCGGCGACGAGCTGCGCGTGCGCATCGACGGGTTCGACCGCATCGTCGGGGTGCGCCAGCTGCTCGTGAAGCGCGTGGGCGCGCCGCTGGCCGCCCTCGCCTACGAGGAGCGCACCCCGCCGCGCGACCCGGCCCCGAAGGTCGCCGTCCGCGACCGCGGCGCCGGCCGTCCCACCAAGCGGGAGCGCCGCGACATCGACCACTTCCGCGGACGCGACTGACCGACCTGCTGCACCCGGCCCGCACCGAAACTCCTCCATTCCGCGCGTGAACGACGCCGTGGCGGGCTTTCGGCGTCCGCAGCGGCCTGGAATGGAGGAGTTTCGCGTGCGACCGCCGGCGCGTGCGGAGTCGATGGGCGCGCCGCGGGTGCTGCCCCGGGTGCTGCGGGTGCGGTCGGCGCGACTCGGCGGGGGGGGCGGCGCGGCCGGCCGGCCGGGGTGCGGGAGCGGGCAGCCGAACTCCTCCAGTTCGGGCGCGATCGGTTCCGCAGTGCGCTTTCGGAGGCGTCAGCGCGTCGGAATGGAGGAGTTTTGCGAGCGGAGCCGCCGAAGGCCCGCGTCGACAAGGGCGCAAAAAGCCGCGGCGGTGAGGTAGATGCCGAGGTCGCGAGCGTCGAAGACAGTGCCGAACACGAGTCTGGCGGGCGCGAATGCTGCACCCCACTGCTGCGGGAGCCCCGTGAGCTGGAGGAGTTCCACGGCAACGGACCATCCGCCGGCGACCGCTCCGACGACGACCGGCGACCAGCGCGGAGCCAGCACGACGACGAACAGGTACGCCGCGACCGTGTACAGCGCATCGCCGGCGATGTCGGATGCCGCGCTGTCCGGCAACCGTGTGATCCCGAGCCCCGCGGCGATCGTCACGACCAGCAGCCCGGCCGCGATCAGTCGCCGCCGCGCAGTGCCGAGGCGTGGCGGTGCGGCGGTTACCACCGGTCGTTCAGCCACGACACCGGGCTCACGACGCCGCCGAGGTCGCGCACCCTGTCGGCGAGGCCGCGGTCGCTCGTGATGACGCGGACGGTGCGGCCCGCTGATTGCAGTCGGGCGGCTTCGGCAACGATCGTGTCGTCACCCTGACCCTCTGCGCGCACGATCTCGAGGCCGTCGACGTCGGGCGCCGATCGGGCCTGACCCTCCAGCACGATGTGGATCTCAGGGAACCAGGTGTGCTCGGGCAGGTCGAGAGCGGATGCCGGGATGCCATGCTCTGCGAGCGCCGCGAGACGGCCCAGCAGCCGTTCCGCCGCTCCGGCGCGGTCTTTCCACCACCCGTCGGGCACCGAGCCGACGACGTTGGCAGCGTCGATCAGGAGCGCAGGGCGGGTGCCCAGGAGTCCGCGCAACCGCGGCCACGAGGCGGCGAATCCGGGATGGAGCGGGAAGGTATCGACGTCATCGGCGGGGACCCACGCGAGCTCCCGGCTCTCGGGATCGCTGATGACGGGCTCGAACGGGCGCACGACATCGGCGACCACGGTCGCGTAGGTCCAGACCTCGGCGTCGTGCACACTGATGAACCGCGGCCGCACGGCATCCCGCGGGACGCCGGCCTCCTCCGCCGATTCGCGCAGCGCGCCGTCGCACGCCGACTCGCCTTCATGACGCGCGCCGCCCGGGAGCGCCCACGTGTCACCGTGATGGGACCACGAGACCCGATGCTGCAGCAGCACCCCCGTGTCCGGATCGAGCGCGAGCAGTCCCGCGGCGCCGAAACGGCCCCAGTAGCGCGTGCCGTCATCGGCGACCACCCACGCGTCACCGGGGTCGCGTGGCCCGTGAGGGCGACGCGGCTCGCCGGGTGCGGGCGGCTCGATCGTCACGCCCCCAGCCTGTCACACGCGCGCCCGCGGGGCGCCGCCGTGTCGTCCGGTGACGCCCCCACCGCCGTGGGTGGGCTGGCGGGCACGCCCCACGGGTCGCGGCCCTCGCCCGGGGTCGCTTCCGCAAACGGCAGGGTGAGGCGACGGCATCCGCGATTTGCGAGACACGCGGAGAACACATGTCCCACCATCGGCGAGTCGGCGCAGCCGCACCCCGCATCCGTGGGACGCGCCGACAAGGCACGTCCCTCGAACGGCGACCCCGCCCCGCCGCACCCGCACTCCGCGGGACATAGCCACCCACCACGTCCCACAAACGAAGGGTCTGGGCCGCCGCACCCGCACTCCGCGGGACATAACCACCCACCGCGTCCCGCGAACTGCGAGCCCCGGCTGCCACACCCACCGTCTGCGGGACGCGCCCCTGGGCCACGTCACACGAACAGCGCACCCACGCAGCAACACCCGCCGCTCGCGGGACGCGGCCACCCCGTACGTCGCACGAACCGCGGCCCCTCCCCACCCACAAACCCCACAAGTGGCCTGACCACTTTCGCGACACGCCATATATGGGCTTCGCAACGCGCCGGAGCCCCACATATTGTGGTGATCCACCTGGCGGCATCCGGCCGCCTGCTACCCCGCACAGAGCGAGAGGACTCCTCATGAGCCGTAGTGTCAGCGTCGCCGAAACGATCGACGAATACCTTGCCCGCGCCGACTGGCGCGTCAACGCCAACGCCAACCAGGGCTACTCGCTGGGAGGGATGATCCTCAACGCGGCCGGCAAGCTCATCGCCAACTACTGGCTCGACGAGGTCTACGCCCCCGAGGCCGGCAAGGCCCACCGCGAGGGCGACCTGCACATCCACGACCTCGACGTGTTCGCCGGCTACTGCGCCGGCTGGTCGCTGCGGATGGTGCTCGAACAGGGCTTCAACGGCGTGCCCGGCAAGATCTCCTCCACTCCCCCGAAGCACTTCTCCAGCGCCCTCGGCCAGCTCGTGAACTTCCTCGGGACCCTGCAGAACGAGTGGGCCGGCGCGCAGGCGTTCAGCTCGTTCGACACCTACCTCGCCCCCTACGTGCGCCGCGACGGGCTGAGCTACGACCAGGTGCTGCAGGCGATGCAGGAGTTCATCTTCAACCTCAACGTGCCCAGCCGCTGGGGCACCCAGACCCCCTTCACCAACCTCACCTTCGATTGGGTGTGCCCCGACGACCTCGCCGACCAGCATCCGCTCGTCGCCTACGAGGTGCAGCCGTTCACCTACGGCGACCTCGCTCCCGAGATGGCGATCATCAACCGCGCGTTCATCGAGGTGATGACCGCCGGGGATGCCGACGGCCGCGCGTTCACCTTCCCGATCCCCACCTACAACATCACCAAGGACTTCGACTGGGAGGGCGAGAACGTCGAGGAGCTGTTCGCGATGACCGCGAAGTACGGGCTGCCGTACTTCCAGAACTTCGTGAACTCCGACCTCGACCCGCACATGATCCGCTCGATGTGCTGCCGCCTGCAGCTCGACCTCACCGAGCTGCTCAAGCGCGGCAACGGGCTGTTCGGCTCGGCGGAGCAAACGGGTTCGATCGGCGTCGTCACCATCAACTGCGCGCGGCTGGGCTTCGTGCACTCCGGCGACGAGCTGGCGGCCCTCGAGCACCTCGACGAGCTGCTGCTCATCGCGAAGGACTCGCTCGAGGCCAAGCGCGAGGTCATCACCAAGCACCTGTTCGCGGGCCTGTTCCCCTACACGCAGCGCTACCTCGGCACGATGGACAACCACTTCTCCACCATCGGCGTCAACGGCATCAACGAGTACGTGCGCAACCTCTCCCGCGACACCCTCGACATCACCGATGAGGAGGGCGCCGCCGCCGCGGTGCGCCTGCTCGACCGGGTGCGCGAGCGCATCGTGCAGTTCCAAGAGGAGACGGGCCGCATGTACAACCTGGAGGCGACGCCCGCCGAGGGCACGACCTACCGGTTCGCCAAGGAGGACATCGCCCGCTTCGAAGGCATCCTGCACGCCGGCACGTCGCAGAACCCGTACTACACGAACTCGTCGCAGCTGCCCGTGGGCTACACCGCCGACCCGTTCCTGGCGATGGAGCTGCAGGAGCCGCTGCAGCAGAAGTACACCGGCGGCACCGTGCTGCACCTGTACCTCGGCGAGGCGATGACCAGCTCGCGCGCCTGCCGCGAACTGGTGCGACGCTCGCTGGAGCGCTACCGGCTGCCCTACATCACGGTCACCCCGACCTTCTCGATCTGCCCGCAGCACGGGTACGTGTCGGGCCACCACGACCTCTGCCCCACGTGCGAGGCGGCGTGCGAGGTGTGGACCCGCGTGATGGGTTACTTCCGGCCCGTGGCCTCGTTCAACATCGGCAAGAAGGGCGAGGCTGAGGAACGTCAGTACTTCCTCGCACCGACGGAGGTGGAAAGTGGAGCACGAGCCTCGTGAGCTGAGGATCGCCGGGGTGACGGCGTTCTCGACGGTCGACTGGCCGGGCATGATGGCGGCCACGGTGTTCCTGCAGGGCTGCCCGTGGGACTGCTTCTACTGCCACAACCCCGCGCTCATCGATCCGCGTGCCGCGGGCGTGCTCAGCTGGGCCGACGTCACCGACCTGCTGTGCGACCGGATCGGACTGCTGGATGCCGTCGTGTTCTCCGGCGGCGAGCCGACGATGCAGCGCGGCCTCATCCCCGCGATGAAGATGGCGCGCGCGCTCGGGTTCGAGGTCGGCCTGCACACGGCCGGCCCCTACCCGAGCCTGCTCGCCAAGGCGCTGCCGTTCGTCGACTGGGTGGGGCTGGACATCAAGGCGACCCGCCAGGAGTACACCGGCGTCACCGGACGCGCCCGCAGCGGCGACAACGCGTGGCGGTCGTTGGAGCTCGTGCTCGCGCACAGCCTGCTGCGGGCGGGCACGAAGCGTCCGCTCGACTACGAGGTGCGCACGACCGTGCACCCGGCGGCGATCGACGACGCGGGTCTGCGCGAGCTCGGATGCCGTCTGGCCGAGGCCGGGGTGGAGAGCTGGGCGGTGCAGCGCTTCCGCGACACCGGCACGCGTTCGCCGCTTCCCCGCGTGGATGCCGACGGCTCGGCGCTCCGCCTGGACGACCTGCCCGCCGAGCTGTTCGCCAGCTTCAGCATCCGCTGAGCACGGTCGCGCCGCCCGTCGCGCCCGCACCCCGTTGCGCCGGCGCGGTCGCGCCCGCACCCGGTTACGACCTGCGCCCGGTAGCGACCCGCACCCGGGTGGCGACCCGCGCTCTCCGCCGAGTGTCCAAGACACGCCGCTGCCGCCGCGCAGATGCCGCGTGTCTCGGACACTCGGCATCCGCCCTACCCGGCGTCCCGCCGCGCCCGTCGCGCCGGCGCGGTCGCGCCCGCACCCGGTTGCGACCTGCGCCCGGTAGCGACCCGCACCCGGGTGGCGACCCGCACCCTCCGCCGAGTGTCCAAGACACGCCGCTGCCGCCGCGCGGATGCCGCGTGTCTTGGACACTCGGCATCCGCCCCACCCGGCGCCCCGCCCCGCCGCCCCGCCCGGCACCGCTCACGCGGCGGGGGCGGCCTCGCGGCGCATGAGCTCGATGAGCGCGGCGGTGGCCGGCAGGGGCGAGCGGCGGCGCGCGTAGGCGAACGACACCCGGAACGGGGTGACCTCGTCGACGAGCTCGACCACGCGCACCCCCGCGGCGGCGCGGGCGGCGAAGCGCGGCACGAGGGCGATGCCGAGGCAGTGGGGCACGTAGGCGGCGGCGGTGCCGATCTCGGCGACCTCGATGAGCACGCGGCGCTCGAGGCCCACGCGGGCGAACGCGTCGTCGATGATGCTCCGCGAGCCGTACCCGCGCGGCACGTCGACGAACCGCTCGCCCGCCAGCTCCGACAGCGCCACCCGCTCGCGTCCGGCGAGCGCATGGTCGTCGGGTACGACGAGCACGAACGGCGACGCGGCGATGACCTCGCCCGACAGCGACGCCGGCATCTCGTCGACGATCGACAGCAGCGCGACGTCGATCTCGCCGTGCTCGAGCTGGGTGATGAGCCCGGCGGTGCCCAGCCGCGCGGCGCGCAGCCGCACCGTCACCCCGGGGTTGGCGCGGTGGAACCGGCCGAGGAGTGCGGGCACGTCGATGAGGCTGACGGCGGTCATGAGGCCCATCGTCACGGTGCCGCGCAGCGGCTGGTCGGGCGGGGAGACCACCTCGCGCACCTCGCGCAGCCGGTCGATGATCTCGGCCGCGCGCGGCACGAGCGCCTCGCCGGCCCCGGTCAGCCGGATCTGCCGGTGCGAGCGGTCGAACAGCACCACACCGAGCTCGCCCTCCAGCTCGCGCACCGTCGTCGACACGGCCGACTGCGCCAGCATGAGGCGCTCGGCGGCTCGGGTGAAGCTCAGCTCCTGCGCGACGGCGGCGAAGACCGAGAGGTGACGGATATCCATTCCTCCATCATCCATCTGATCCGGTGATGGATGCCATCGCCAACGCCGTCTTCCTCGCGCCCCGCCCCGCGGCGACGATGGAAGAACCACCCCACGAAGGAACCCCGATGACCCTGCTCTCCCCCGACGCCCCCGCCCTCGCCCACCCCGCACCGCTGCGCTCGGCCGACCACATCGTCGCCGCGCTGCGCGCGCAGGGCGTGCGCTGGGTCTTCGGCGTCCCCGGCGCCAAGATCGATCCCGTCTTCGATGCGCTGGCCGCCGTCGCGGGCGATGTCACCGCCCCGCAGCTGGTCACCTGCCGCAACGAGCAGAGCGCCGCATTCATGGCGGCCGCGATCGGCCGGCTCA
Source organism: Microbacterium festucae (assembly GCF_025421715.1). Classification (GTDB taxonomy): domain Bacteria; phylum Actinomycetota; class Actinomycetes; order Actinomycetales; family Microbacteriaceae; genus Microbacterium; species Microbacterium festucae. The sequence goes on along the minus strand of NZ_JAOEFC010000004.1, from coordinate 21,747 downwards.
CCGGCATCCCGGGGGTGGCGCTGGTCACCAGCGGCCCCGGCACGACCAACCTCGTCACCGGGCTGGTCACCGCCACCACCGAGGGCGACCCGATGGTCGCCATCTGCGGCGCCGTCTCGCGCGCCGAGCACCTCAAGCGCACGCACCAGTCGATGGACGCCGTGGGGCTGCTGTCGGCGGTCACCAAGTCGGCCGTCGAGGTCACCGTGGCCGACAACGTCGCCGAGGCGGTGACGGATGCCTTCCGCACCGCGCTGCGCGAACCGCGCGGCGCCGCAGCGGTGGTGCTCCCCTACGACGTGTCGATCGAGCCGACGAGCATCGGCTTCCCCGTGGCCCCCGCCACCCCGCGCCTGGGCGCCGCCCACCCCGAGTCGCTGCTGCAGGCGGCCGAGCTCATCCGCGCCGCCCGCTTCCCGGTGGTGCTGGCCGGCGCCCGCAGCGGCGCCGACCGCGTCGTGCGGGCCCTGCACACGCTGCTCGGGCACACCGACCTGCCGGTGGTGGAGACCTTCCAGGCCGCCGGCATCATCTCCCGCGACCTCGAGGACCACTACCTCGGCCGTGTCGGCTTCGCGCGCAACCAGCCCGGCGACGTGCTGCTGGACCGCGCCGACCTCGTGCTGACGGTGGGCTACGACTTCGTCGAGTACGAGCCGGCCCGCTGGAACGCGACGGGCGAGCGCACCATCGTGCACCTGGACGAGCTGGCATCCGACGTCGACAACCACTACCGGCCCGCGCTGGAGCTGGTGGGCGATGTCGCCGACACCCTCGGCGGGCTCGCCGCCCTGCTCGACGGGCTGCGCCTGCGCGAGGACGCGGCGGCGATCGTCGCCCGTGAGCGCCGGCGCCTGGCGGGCACCGAGGCCGGCGACCCCGACCACGACGACGCCCGCGGACTCGACCCGGTCGCCCTGGTCGCCGGCATCCGCTCGGCCCTCTCCGACGACACCACGGTGCTCTGCGACGTCGGCTCGCACTACCTCTACATGGCGCGGTACTTCCGCACCTACCAGCCGCGCACGCTGCTGTTCTCCAACGGGCAGCAGACCCTGGGCGTCGCCCTGCCGTGGGCGATCGCCGCGACCCTCGCCCGCCCGGGCTCCCCCGTGTTCTCGGTGTCGGGCGACGGGGGGTTCCTGTTCTCGGCGGCCGAGCTCGAGACGGCCGTGCGCCTGGGCGCGAACATGACCCATCTCATCTTCAACGACGGCTCGTACGACATGGTCGCCTTCCAGCAGCAGGACAAGTACGGCCGCACCGCCGCCGTCGAGCTGGGCGACTACGACGTGGTCGGCTTCGCCGAGTCGTTCGGGGCGCACGGCCACCGGGTGACCCGCATCGACGACCTCGTCCCCACGATCCTGGCAGCGATGGCCGAGCCCGGCCCGTCGATCATCGACGTGCCCGTGGACTACAGCGACAACCTGCGACGCCTCGGCGGCGACCTCCTCGCCGACGTGCTGCTGTGACCGGACCGGAGAAGACCATGACCGCCATCACGCGCCACACCATCTTCCAGACGAGCCTCATGAGCGCCCTGCTCGACGGGGTGTACGACGACGACATGACCGTGGCCGAACTGCTCGGTCACGGCAGCTTCGGCATCGGCACCTTCAACGCCCTCGACGGCGAGATGGTGGTGCTGGGCGGGGTCGCCTATCAGCTGCGCGGCGACGGCAGCGTCACGACGCCGCCGCTGGACGCGCAGTCGCCCTACGCCGTCGTCACCAACTTCGTGCCGTCGCTGTCGAGCCCGCTGCCGGCGGACTCGTCGCGCGCCGAGGTGGCCGCGTTCATCGACTCGCTCGCCGCCTCGCCCAACTACATGTACGCGCTGCGCATCACCGGCCGCTTCTCGCGGCTCACCACGCGCACCGTCGTGCGGCAGGAGAAGCCCTACCGCCCGATGACCGAAGCCACCGACGAGGATGCCGTCGTGACCTTCGACGACGTCGTCGGCACCGTCGTCGGGTTCCGCACCCCGCTCTACGAGCAGGGCATCGGCGTGCCCGGATGCCACGCCCACTTCGTCGACGACGCCCGCACGCGCGGTGGCCACCTGCTCGACTTCACCCTCGCCGAGGGCACGGTCGAACTGTGCGTGTGCACCGACCTGCAGCTGCGGCTGCCGCTGACGCGCGCGTTCGGCGAGGCCAACCTCAGCCCCGACGACCTGGCCGCCCAGATCGAGAAGACCGAGACGCGCTCGGCCGGCTGACCGGGCGCGCCGCCGCGCTCAGCGCTGGCGGCGCTCCCGCACGCGCATATTGACGACGATCGGCGTGCCCTCGAACCCGAACAGCTCGCGCAGGCGCCGCTGGATGAACCGGCGGTAGCCCGGGTCGAGGAACCCCGTCGTGAACAGCACAAAGGTCGGCGGGCGGGTGGAGGCCTGCGTGCCGAACAGGATGCGGGGCTGCTTGCCGCCGCGCAGCGGGTGCGGGTGCTCGGCGACCAGCTCGGCCAGGAACGCGTTGAACTTGCCGGTGGGGATGCGCTGATCCCACGACTCGAGCGCGGTCTCGAGGGCGGGCACCAGCTTGTCGAGGTGACGGCCCGTGCGCGCCGAGATGTTCACGCGGGGCGCCCACGTGACGTGGGCGAGGTCCTGCTCGATCTCGCGCTCGAGGTAGCGGCGCCGGTCGGCGTTCTCCATGTCGTCGTCGTTGAGGCGGTCCCACTTGTTGAAGGCCAGCACGAGCGCACGCCCCGACTCGAGCACGAGGTCGATGATGTTGAGGTCCTGCACGCTGATCGACTGCGACACGTCGAGCACGACGACGGCGACCTCCGCCTTCTCCAGCGCGGCCGAGGTGCGCAGCGAGGCGTAGAAGTCGGCGCCCTGCTGCAGGTGCACGCGACGGCGGATGCCGGCGGTGTCGACGAAGCGCCACAGCTTGCCGCCCAGCTCGACGATCTCGTCGACGGGGTCACGGGTGGTGCCGGCCAGTTCGTTGACGACGACGCGTTCTTCGCCGGCGGCCTTGTTCAGCAGCGACGACTTGCCGACGTTGGGGCGGCCGAGGATCGCGACGCGGCGCGGGCCGCCGATCTCGCCCTTGGCGACGGCGGAGATCTCCGGCAGCACCTTCATGATCTCGTCGAGCAGGTCGGCCACACCGCGGCCGTGGATGGCCGACACCGGGTGGGGCTCCCCCAGTCCCAGGTTCCACAGGGCCGCGGCCTCGGGCTCCTGACGGGCGTCGTCGATCTTGTTGGCGACGAGGAAGACGGGCTTGTCGGTCTTGCGCAGCAGGCGCACGACGGCCTCGTCGGTGGCCGTGGCGCCCACCATGGCGTCCACGACGAACATCACCACGTCGCACAGCTCGATGGCCACCTCGGCCTGAGCGGCCACCGACCGGTCGATGCCCTTGGCGTCGGGCTCCCAGCCGCCGGTGTCGACGACGGTGAACTTGCGGTCCATCCATTCGGCCTTGTAGGTGACGCGGTCGCGGGTGACACCGGGGGTGTCTTCGACGACGGCCTCACGACGACCGAGGATGCGGTTGACGAGGGCGGACTTGCCGACGTTGGGGCGCCCGACGATGGCGACCACCGGCAGCGCCGGGAGGATCTCGATGCCGTCGTCGCCGGCGGCGAGCCCCGCCAGCAGCTCGGCGTCTTCGTCGTCGAGGTCGTAGTCCGACAGCGTGGCGCGCAGAGCGGCGGCCCGCTGGTCGGCCAGCTCCTCGTCGAGCTCGGCGAGCTTCTCCTCGAGCTGGTCGGGCCCGGCCTCGTATTCGTCTTCAGCGGCCATGGTGGTCTCCCGTTCCGGTGCGGACGACGTCGAGGACGGCATCCACGGTCTGTGTGAAATCTAGGTCGGTCGAGTCGACGACCACCACGCCGGGGGCGGCGGTGAGGAAGTCGACGACCTGCGCGTCGGACGCGTCGCGCCGGTGCAGGGCGGCGGCCACGGCCGCGGCATCCTGCGTGGTCACCTCGGCGCTGCGCCGGGCGGCGCGCACCTCGGGGGCTGCGGTGAGGAGGATGCGCACGGGCGCATCGGGGGCGACCACCGTGGTGATGTCCCGACCCTCGACGATGACACCGTCGCGGTCGGCACGGGCCACGAGCGCGCGGAAGAGGTCGGTGAGCACGGCGCGCACCTCGGGCACCCGCGCGACGGCGCTGACCGCACCGGCCACGCGCGGTTCGCGGATCGCGGCCGTGACGTCGGCCTGACCCACCCGCACCCAGTGGTCGTCGGGGTCGAGGGAGATCGCGTAGTCGAAGTCGCCCGCCGCCTGGCGCACCGCATCGGTGTCGGCGGTGTCGGCGCCGCGGTCGAGCACATGCCAGGCGAGGGCGCGGTAGGCGGCCCCGGTGTCGAGGTAGCCGTAGCCCAGGTCGCGCGCGACCTGCTTGGAGACGCTCGACTTGCCGCTGCCGGCGGGGCCGTCGACGGCGATGATCACGGTGTCAGTCAAGGGAGGTGCTCGCAATCTTCCAGCCGCGCGCTTCGAGGCCGTCGACGGCGCGGCGCGCGATGCCGGGGATGACCCCGATCTCGGCGAGGCCGAACTGGGCACCGGGCGAGTGCTCCAGGCGCAGGTCTTCGACGTTGACCTCGAGCTCGCCGAGGTCGCCGAACAGGCGGCCGAGCTGCCCGGGGGTGTCGTCGACGATCACGACGACCTGCTCGAAGCGGCGCTTCTGCCCGTGCTTGCCGGGCAGCCGCTCCACGCCGTCGTTGCCGCGGCGGATCGTGTCGGCCACGGCGCGCCGGGCGCCGGGGGTCTCGGGGGCGCGCAGGGCATCGGCGACGCCCTGCAGGTCGGCCGACAGCGCATCGAGCACGTCGACGACGGGGCCGGCGTTGGCGCCGAGGATCTGCACCCACAGCTCCGGGGCGGAGTGGGCTATGCGGGTGGTGTCGCGCACGCCCTGACCGGCGAGGTTCATCGCCTCGTCGGGCGCGTCGAGGAAGCGGCCGGCCAGGAGCGAGGCGACCAGCTGCGGCACGTGGGACACGAGCGCGACGGCACGGTCGTGCTCTTCGGGGGTGAGCTCGATCGGCATGGCGCCGAGGTCGAGGGCGAGGCCCTCGACGAGGGCGAGGTCGGACGCCGGGGTCTCCTCGTCGCGGCAGACCACCCACGGCCGCCCGATGAAGATGTCGGCGCGCGCCGAGATCGCTCCCCCGCGCTCGCGCCCCGCCATCGGGTGCGAGCCGATGTAGTGGGTGAGGTCGACTCCGCGCGCCCGCAGGGCGTGCAGCGGCTCGAGCTTGACGCTGGCCACGTCGGTGACGACGGCGCCCGGGAAGGCGAGCAGCTCGCGTTCGATGACCTCGGCGGTCACATCGGGGGGCACCGCCACCACGATGAGCGCGGGCCGATCGTCGTCACGCGCGGCCCGGCCGGCGCCGTAGTCGATGGCCAGGCGCAGCTGCGCCGGGGACGCGTCGGCGAGGGCGACGTCGACGCCGAGTCCCTGCAGGGCGTGCCCGATGCTCGAGCCCAGCAGGCCGGCCCCGACCACGCGCACGAGACCGCCGGTGCGCGCAGCGCGCACCGGGCGTGCGGGGGCGCGGTTCGGATCGGTCACGGGAACTCCGTCTCAGAGGGTCAGCGGCTGTCGGTGTCCTCGGGGCTGTCGCCGGGGGACGACGGCGCGGCACCGCGCGAGAGGGTGAGCAGCGCGCCGCGTTCCACTTTAGTCAGCTCCCGCGCCTTCCCCGCTGGGAGGGTGCCCAGGTGCAGCGGGCCGAACTGGCGTCGCACGAGCTCGCGCACCGGGTGACCGGTGGCGGCCATCATGCGCCGCACGATGCGGTTGCGCCCCGAGTGCAGGGTGAGCTCGACGAGGCTCGTCTCGCCCGACTGGTCGATCAGGCGCGCCTTGTCGGCCGCGATCGGGCCGTCGTCGAGCTCGATCCCGCGGGTGAGCTTCGCGATGGTCTGCGCGGTCACCCGCCCCTCGACCTTGGCGATGTAGACCTTGGTGACACCGAACGACGGGTGGGCGAGCACGTGGGCGAGCTCGCCGTCGTTGGTGAGCACGAGCAGGCCGCTCGTCTCGGCATCCAGGCGCCCCACGTTGTAGAGCCGCTCGGGCCAGTCCTGCGTGAAGCGCCGCAGGTCGGGACGGCCGTTCTCGTCCTTCATGGTCGAGACCACGCCGGTGGGCTTGTTGAGCATCACATAGCGCTTGCCGGTGTCGAGCTGCACGGCCACGCCGTCGACGTCGACGAGGTCGTTCTCGGGGTCGATGCGCGCGCCGAGCGTGTCGACGACCTCGCCGTTGACGCGCACGCGCCCTTCGGCGATGAGCTGCTCGCACACCCGCCGCGAGGCCACGCCCGCGTTGGCGAGCACCTTCTGCAGACGCACCCCTTCGGGCTGGTCGGATGCCTGGTCGTGTCCGATGGTCATCGGATCACCTCGCTTTCGAAGCCGGCTGACCCGTCGTCGAGCAGCGGTGAGATGTGCGGCAGCTCGTCGAGCGAGTTGATGCCGAGGTTCACCAGCAGCGCGTCGGTCGTGCCGTAGTTGATCGCCCCGGTCTCGGGGTCGGTGTAGAGCTCGGTGATGAGGCCGCGCGCGACGAGCGTGCGCACCACCGAATCGACGTTGACGGCGCGGATGGATGCCACCTGGCTGCGCGTCACCGGCTGCTTGTAGGCGATGACGGCGAGGGTCTCCAGCGCCGCCTGCGACAGCCGCGTGGGCGCCTGGGAGTTGACGAACTCGCTCACGAGGTCGTCGTGCTCCTCGCGCACGTAGAACCGCCAGCCGCCGCCCACCTCGCGCAGCTCGAACCCGCGCCGCGGGCCGCCCGTCTCACCGTCGTAGTCGGCCACCAGCGCGTCGATGGCCTGGCGCACCGCGGGCACGGGCGAGCCGACGGCGGCGGCGAGGGCGACGAGGCTCTGCGGCTCGTCGACGATCAGCAGGATGGCCTCCAGCCGCCGTGCGACGTGCGCCGGCTCGTGCGCGAGGTCGTCAGTGGTCATAGTCGGCTCCCAACGTGGCGAGGTTCTCTTCGGACCACCGCTCGGCGGTCCAGCGCAGGGTCAGCTCCCCCAGCGGTTCGAGCTGCTCGAACGACAGCGCCGCGTGCCGGTACAGCTCGAGCACGGCCAGGAAGCGCGCGACGACGATGCCGGTCTGGTCGACCCCGGCCACGAGGTCGCGGAAGTTCAGCGACCCGGCGCCCCGCAGCAGCGTCACCACGACGGCCGCCTGTTCGCGGATGGACACCAGCGGCGCGTGCAGGTGGTCGAGCCCGACGTGCGGGATCTCCTTCGGGGTGAAGGCCATGAGCGCGATCGCGGCGAAGTCGTCGGCGCTGAGGGTCCAGACCAGGTCCGGCGCGGCGCGGCGGTACTTCTCGTCGAGGCGCACGGCGCGCACGTGCCGCTGCTCCTCGCGCTGCAGGCAGCGCGAGAACCACGCCGACACCTCCTTGAACGCGCGGTACTGCAGCAGCCGCGCGAACAGCAGATCGCGCGCCTCCAGCAGCGCCACCGACTCGGCGTCGACGAGTTCGCCCTGCGGCAGCAGCCCGGCGACCTTCATGTCGAGGAGGGTGGCGGCCACCACGAGGAACTCCGAGGCCTGTTCGAGCTCTTCGTCGGCGTCGAGGCCCTTGAGGTAGGAGATGAACTCGTCGGTGATGCGGCTCAGCGACACCTCGGTGATGTCGAGCTCGTGCTTGGACAGCAGGCTCAGCAGCAGGTCGAACGGCCCGTCGAAGCCGCTGACCGACACCCGGAAGCCCGGTTCGGCCGGCGGCTCGGCGCCCGGCTCGGCATCCGGCAGCTCGGTATCCGCGGCGACGGTGTCACCCGCGGCGTCGGCGACGGGCGGGGTGATGGTCTCGGGCGAGGGCTCGTCCGACTCAGGCGACGGCGCCACGGGCGACCAGTTCCCGCGCCAGTCGCAGGTAGGCCTGGGCGGCCGCGTGCTCGGGCGCGAACTTGGTGATCGGCACCCCCGACACCGAGGCATCCGGGAACTTCACCGTGCGGCCGATGACGGTCTCGAGCACGTCGTCGCCGAAGGCCTCCACCACGCGCTCGAGCACCTCGCGCGAGTGCAGGGTGCGCGGGTCGTACATCGTGGCGAGCACCCCGTCGAGGGTGATCGACGGGTTGAGGCGGTCGCGCACCTTGTCGATCGTCTCGATGAGCAGGGCCACCCCGCGCAGGGCGAAGAACTCGCACTCGAGAGGGATGAGCACGCCGTGGCTGGCGGTGAGCGCGTTGACGGTCAGCAGGCCCAGCGACGGCTGGCAGTCGATGAGGATGACGTCGTACTCGCTCGACACCTTGCGCAGCACGCGCGCCAGGATCGTCTCGCGCGCCACCTCGTTGACCAGGTGCACCTCAGCGGCGGACAGGTCGATGTTGGCGGGGACGATGTCCAGGCCCTCCACCGAGGTCGGCACGATGACCTCGTGCGGGTCGCGCTTGGTGTCCAGCAGCAGGTCGTAGATGGTGGGGATGTCGTGGGTCGGGATGCCGAGACCGGCCGACAGGGCGCCCTGCGGGTCGAAGTCGACGGCGAGCACGCGACGTCCGTACTGGGCGAGCGAGGCGGCCAGGTTGATGGTCGTCGTCGTCTTGCCGACGCCGCCCTTCTGGTTGCAGAGCGCGATGATGCGGGCGGGCCCGTGGCTGTCGAGCTTGGGCGGGGTCGGGAAGCCGTGGTACGGGCGACCGGTCGGGCCCATCGGGGTCTCCGAGGAGACCTTCGTCGTCCCCCGCGCCTTGTCCGTCACCGACACTCCCTGCCTTCTGCGTTGTGCTCCCCGATTCTCGCACAGGCGCGGCGCACGACACTCGTTGCCGGCCCCGCGCGTCACTCGATTCCGGCCAGCGTGTCGGCGTCGACCAGGCCCGCGTGCAGCCGCCCGCCGGTGATCAGCGAGGGGATCGCGACCGTCTTGATGTCGTCTTCGACGATCCCGCGGATGCGGGCGAGCTCGTCGGCCACCGCGGTCGAGGTCGACAGCGCATCGATGCGCGCGATCTCGTCGGCGTCGTAGCCGGCTTCCTGCAGCCAGCGCCCCAGCTGGGCGCGCGCGTCGTCGGGTGCGGCCGCGTTCATCCAGTCCTGCCAGCCGCGCCCGTCGGCGTCCTCCCCGGTGAACAGCTGCTCGAGGATGTGCCAGTCCCCCGTCGGCCCCGCGCCCGCGTCCCGCGCCGACTCGAACTGGCGCACCACGACGAGGTACGAGGCGATGAGCGGCGAGTTGGCGAAACGCGGGCCGATGTCGGAGGTGATCGGGTAGGGCAGGTAGGTGACGTTGTGGGTGTCGGCGAAGCCCGAGTCGGCCATGTTGCGGAACAGCTGCGCGCAGAAGCGGCATCCGGGGTCGAGCACCTCGAGGGCGACGGGTCGGCCCGCGGTGTAGCCGCCGAGGTAGGTGGCGTCGGCGGGGGCGTAGGCGGCGGCGTCCCAGTCCTTCATACGGCTGGGGATCGCGGCGATGGTGTCGCCGAGCGAGGTGAACTCGTCACCGAACGCGCCGAGCACGTCGCCCTCGCCGACCGACTCCCAGAACCCCGGTGTGCCGGCGTCGATCGAGCACATCTGCGCGGCGAGCGAGCACGACTGGCCGTCCTGCTTGTCGCACGTGCCGTAGACGTACAGGTTCAGTCCGCTGCGGCCCACGATGTACAGGCTCACGATGAACGAGAGCACCATCACCCAGGCGAGCACTTCGATCGCGATGGATGCCGGTTTCACCAGGCGCGGGCTGCGCACCGCGAGCGGGGCGAGCAGCGAGTTCTTGACGTCGTCGCGGAAGGAGGTGTCGCAGGAGCGGAACGTGACCCGCCGCGACACGCACGACCACGCCTTCCCGAGAAGGCGGCGGTACTTCGCCGACACCGCCGAGAGCACCAGGATCACGACGAACGCGACGATGCACAGCATCAGAGACCTCTCACCAGGCGACCGGTCACCTCGAGGGCGCGCTCGATGTCTCCCGGGGTGTTGTGGGCGCCGAGACTGAAGCGCACGAGCGGGGGCAGCTGCTCGCGTTCGGCGAGCCAGTGGTGGGCGCAGAAGTGGCCGCTGCGCACCATGACGCCCGCCTGCGAGAGGAACACCGCCAGGCGGTGCCCGTCGACGCGTTCGGGCACGATCGAGACCACCGGCGCGGGCCCCGCGCCCAGCACCCGCAGGCGCGGCAGCGACGACAGCCCCTCGTGCAGGCGCCCGGCGAGCTCGCGCTCGGTGCGTTCGATCTCGTCCCAGCGGGCGGAGAACCAGTCCAGCGCAGCACCGAACGCGATGATCTCGCCCCAGGCCTGCAGTCCCGGTTCGAGCCGGGTGTGCAGCTCGTCGCGCAGCGTGAAGCCGTCGGCGGTGACCGCCTGCACCTGCCCGCCGCCGACGAAGGCGACCTCGAGGGCGGCCAGCAGCTCGGCGCTCGCGGCGACCACCCCCAGCGCCGGGCCGTACATCTTGTGCGCCGAGAAGCAGATCGCATCGGCGCGAAGTCCCCGCAGCCGGGGCAGCGCGTGGGGCGCCGCCTGCGCGGCATCCACGATCACGGCACCGCCGCGGCGGTGCGTGCGGGCGATCAGGTCGTCGAGCCCGGTGGTGAGGGTGCCGGTCACGCTGTCCATGGCGGACACGACCACGAGCGCGCGATCGAGCTCGTGGTCCGCGACGGGCACCCTCCCCTCCGGGGTCCGTTCGACGACGACGCGCGGCACGCCGAGACGGGCGGCCGCGGTCATCGTCGACACGAACACGGCGTTGTGTTCGGTCTGCGTGGTGACGATCCGGGCGAATCGTCCCCGAGGCAGCTGCTGCAGCAGCAGGTTGAGTCCGTAGGTGGTGTTGAGCGTGAACGCGCACCGGTAGTCGCGCCGCGGCAGGTCGAGCAGGCGCAGCACGGCGGCCCGGGTGTCGTCGACGGCCGCGTCGACCTTCGCGCCCCAGGCGTAGTGGGCGCGGTCGCCGCAGGCGTTGTACTGCGTGAAGTAGGCGGTCATCGCGTCGATGACCGGCTGCGGGCGCAGGGTCTGGCAGGCCGAGTCGAGGTAGACGTCGCCGGCGGCCAGGTAGGCGAAGTCGTCGCGCGCGGGCGTGGCGGCGGGCTGCGCGCCACGCGGCCGCAGGCGCTGTGCCACTCGGGTGAAACCCACACCCCCATTGTGGGAAGGAGGCTCCCCCGGGCGCGGCCGGTCTCGCCGGAGATAATCCCCCGGGTCGCCGTCAGCCGAGAAGACTGCCGATCACGTCGAGGCGCACCTGGGCGGCCACCGCGATGATCAGGTAGTCGACGACGACGATGAGCGGCAGCCACGAGAGGATCGCGGCGCCCGCGCGGCGCCCGCCGCCCCACACCCCTGCGCGCAGCGTCCAGCCGGCGACGGTCCACAGCAGCGGGATCGTCACGAGCCACACGACCATGCACCACGGGCACAGCGAGCCGTACTCGAACACGCTGCGGTAGGCCAGCACGTGCACGAACAGGAACCCGCCGAGCACGAACAGCGCGTAGACGCGCCAGTACCAGGCGCGCATCCCGCCGCGCACGGCCAGCGCGCTCACCCCGGCGTACACCGGGCCGAGGAACAGCACGATGCCGATGAGCGAGTTCGAGAAGCCCAGCAGGTTGCCGCCCGGACTCAGCAGGTTCGGACCGCAGGTGACGATGGGGCTGATGTCGCAGCTGATGAGCGCGTCGCCGCCGGTGAGCTGGCCGATGTACTCGAGGTACAGCAGGAACGACACCGTCCAGCCGGCCAGGCCCGCCACGATCCACCAGATCGCGAGGGCGCGCGGCGGCCGCAGACCGGATGCCGTCTCGTCGGGGCGCGCGTTGAGGTCGGTGCTCACTCCCCCATTGTCGCGCCGGGCCCCGGCGCGACAAGGCCGGGCGGCCGTGAGAACCCCGCGCCGGGGTCAGCGGGCGCGCGGGTGGGAGGTGACGTAGACGTCGCGGAGGGCGTCGACGGTGACGTGCGTGTAGATCTGGGTGGTGGCCACCGAGGCGTGGCCGAGCAGTTCCTGCACGACCCGCACGTCGGCCCCGCCCTGCAGCAGGTGGGTCGCGAACGAGTGGCGCAGCGTGTGCGGCGAGACGTGCGCGCTCAGCTGCGCCCGCTCGGCGGCCTGCTGCATGACCAGCCACGCGCTCTGCCGGCTGAGGGGCGCCCCGCGGGCGCCGAGGAACAGGCGCGCGCTGGCACGGCCGCGCCGCGACAGTTCAGGGCGGGCCCGCGCCAGATAGGCGTCGACGGCGGCGCGGGCGTAGGAGCCCACGGGCACGATGCGCTCCTTCGATCCCTTGCCGCGCACCCGCAGCACGTCGCCGTGGGCGAGGTCGTCGACGTCGAGCTGCACCACCTCCGACACGCGGGCGCCGGTGGCGTAGAGGAGCTCGAGCAGGGCGCGGTCGCGCAGCGGGATGAGGGTGCCCTCGCCCGCGGCGACGTCGGCGCCGGGGGTGGGGCCGGCGGCATCCAGCAGCGCCTCCACCTGGGTGATGGTCAGCGCCTTGGGCAGCCGCTGCGGCATCTTGGGCGGCCGCAGCCGGGCGCCGGGGTCGCCCTCGGCGATGCCCTCGCGGGCGAGGAAGCGGTGGAAGCCGCGCACCGACGACTGCAGCCGCGCGAGACTCGTCGCCGCCGGCGGCGGCTCGCGCCGGGCCTGCGCGGCGGCGAAGTCGGCCACGAGCGCCGCCGTCACCTCGCCGGTGTCGGTGACGTCGTGCTCGCGCAGCCACGACCGGTAGACGGCGAGGTCGCGGCGATAGGCGGCGACGGTGTGCTCCGACAGCCCGCGCTCGATCGACGTGTGCCTGAGGTAGGCGTCGACGGCGCGTTCGAGCTTCACGCGCCGGCGTCTCCGTCGCGCCCGTTCGCGCCGTGGGCACCGGCGCCGACCGGGCGTGAGCGCGCCGGCCACGGGGCGTCGCCGGGGGCGAGGGTCTGCCACCCGCGGCTGCGCGCGGCGTGGCAGGTGAGCACCCCGATCACCAGCGAGGGGTTCTGCACGCGCCGGGCGAGCACGGCATCCATCGCCTCGTCGAGGGCGACCCAGCGGGTCTCGATGTCGGCTTCCTCTTCGGTGCGCTCGAACACCTCGTCGGCGGCCGACAGGCCGCGGGCGAGGTAGATGCGGATCGTCTCGTCGCTGCCGCCGGGCGAGGTCGCGAAGTCGGCGAGCACGCTCCAGTGCTCGGCGACGAGGTCGGCCTCCTCGGCCAGTTCGCGCTCGGCCGCGCGCAGCGGCTGCTCCTCGGCGACGTCGAGCAGCCCCGCCGGGATCTCCCACTCGCGCATGCGCACCGGATGCCGGTACTGCTGGATCAGCAGCACCCGGTCGTGCTCGTCGAGGGCGAGCACGGCCACGGCACCGGTGTGGTCCATGTACTCGCGCACCATGGGGGCGCCGTTGTAGCGCACCTCGTCGCGACGGATGTTCCACACCCGACCCTCGAAGACCGTCTGGCTGTCGGTGACCTCGACGTCGACGGGCTCGTCCTGCAGCAGGTCAGCCATTGTCGACGTCGAACAGCTCCGACGCGCGGTGCCGGTCGAGCGACGCGGCGACCAGACCCCGGAACAGCGGGTTGGCCTCGGTCGGGCGCGAGCGCAGCTCGGGGTGGGCCTGGGTGGCGATGTAGTACGGGTGCACCTCGCGCGGCAGCTCGACGTACTCGACGAGGCCCCGTTCGGGCGAGATGCCCGAGAAGACCATGCCGGCCGCGGCGATCTGGTCGCGGTACGCGTTGTTGACCTCGTAGCGGTGACGGTGGCGCTCGGAGGCGGTGGTGGAGCCGTACACCTCGGCGGCGACCGAGCCCTCGGCCAGGTCGGCGGCCATGAGGCCCAGGCGCATCGTGCCGCCCATGTCGCCGCGGTCGATGATGTCGACCTGTTCGGCCATCGTCGCGATCACCGGGTGGGCGGTGTCGGGGTCGAACTCGGTCGAGGAGGCGCCTTCCAGGCCCGCCATGTTGCGCGCGTACTCGATGACCATGCACTGCAGGCCGAGGCAGATGCCGAGGGTGGGGATGCCCTGCTCGCGGGCGAACTTCAGCGCCCCGAGCTTGCCCTCGATGCCGCGGATGCCGAAGCCGCCGGGAACGACGATGCCGTCGACGCCGGCCAGGGCCTTCTCGGCGCCCTCGGGCGTCTCGCACAGGTCCGACGGGATCCACGTGATGGCGACCTTCGTCTCCTGCGCGAAACCGCCGGCCTTCAGCGCCTCGGTCACCGACAGGTAGGCGTCGGGCAGATCGATGTACTTGCCGACGAGACCGATGGTGACCTCGTGCTTGGGGTTGTGCACGGCGTCGAGCACCTTGCTCCAGCGCGACCAGTCCACGTCGTCGGCCTTGGCGGCCAGGCCCAGGGCCTCGACGATGTAGGTGTCCAGACCCTGCGTGTTCAGCATGGTGGGGATGTCGTAGATGGAGGGGACGTCGACCGCGTTGACGACGGCATCCTCGTCGACGTCGCACATGAGCGCGATCTTGCGCTTGTTCGACTCGGTCACGGGGCGGTCGCTGCGCAGCACGAGCGCGTCGGGCTGGATGCCGATGGAGCGCAGCGCCGCGACGGAGTGCTGGGTGGGCTTGGTCTTCTGCTCTCCCGAGGCGCCCATGAACGGCACGAGCGACACGTGCACGAAGAAGACGTTCTTGCGGCCGAGCTCGTGACGGATCTGACGGGCCGACTCGATGAACGGCTGCGACTCGATGTCGCCGACGGTGCCGCCGATCTCGGTGATGATCACGTCGGGCTTGGGCTCTTCGTCGGCCTGCAGGCGCATGCGGCGCTTGATCTCGTCGGTGATGTGCGGGATGACCTGCACGGTGTCGCCCAGGTACTCGCCGCGCCGCTCGCGGGCGATCACCTGCGAGTAGATCTGGCCGGTGGTCACGTTGGCGGCCTGGCTCAGCTCGATGTCGAGGAAGCGCTCGTAGTGTCCGATGTCGAGGTCGGTCTCGGCGCCGTCGTCGGTCACGAAGACCTCGCCGTGCTGGAACGGGTTCATCGTCCCCGGGTCGACGTTGAGGTACGGGTCGAGCTTCTGCATCACCACGCGCAGTCCGCGCGCGGTCAGAAGGTTCCCCAAGCTCGCGGCGGTGAGACCCTTGCCCAACGAGGAAACGACACCGCCCGTCACGAAGATGTGCTTGGTGGTGTCGTTCGAAATGGTGCCCGCGTCAGTAGTGTCCGTCACGGGCTTTCATCCTATCAGTCGTGGATCGGCCAAGCTCAGCAGTTCCCGAGCGTGTTCGAGTGCGGCGGGCGAATCGGGCATCCCCGACAGCAGTCGGGCCATCTCCGCCTCGCGTTCGGCGCCGGCGAGGGCCTGCACGCTGGATGCCGTGACCGAGCCGTCGTGGGACTTGACCACCGTCAGGTGGTTGGAGGCGAAGGCGGCCACCTGGGCGAGGTGGGTGACGGCGATCACCTGACTCGACCGCGCCAGCTGCGCCAGCCGACGGCCGACCTCGATGGCGGCGGCGCCGCCGATGCCGGCATCCACCTCGTCGAACACGAAGGTCGGCACCGGGTCGACCGCGGCCAGCACCACCTCGATGGCGAGCATGACGCGGCTGAGCTCACCACCCGAGGCGCTGCGGGCGACGGGGCGCGGGGTGGCGCCGGGATGCGGGGCGAGCAGGATCGTCACCTCGTCGCGGCCCGACGCGCTCTCGGCCCCGCTGTCGACGGAGACCACGAGGGTCGCGTCGGGCAGGGCGAGGTGTCGCAGCTCGTCGGTGACGGCGGCCGACAGGCGCGTCGCGGCGGCGGTGCGTGCGGCGGTGAGTGCGTCGCCGGCGGTGTCGAGGGCGGTGCGGGCGGCGTCGCGCTCGGCCTCGAGCCGCTCGGCGCGGTCGCCGTCGTCGTCGAGTTCGGCCAGGCGCCGCGCGCCGGTGTCGGCGAGGGCGAGCACCTCGTCGAGGGTGCCGTGGGTGCGCACGAGGGCGTTCACCGCGGCGCGGCGCTCTTCGACGGCGGCCAGCTCGTGCGGGCCGGTCTCGTCGAGGTCGGCGAGGTAGGCGCTGAGCTCGCCCGACAGGTCGGCGATGCGGTAGCCGATCTCCTCGAGCTGGGCGGCGAGGTCGCCGAGGGCGCTGTCGCTGTCGGCGGCGCGCTCGAGCGCGCGGCGCGCTTCGGCCAGCAGCGCGGTCACGTCGGGGCGGTCGTCTTCGCTGGAGAGCGACTCGTGGGCGCTGGCGGCGGCCACGCGCAGCTCTTCGGCGTGCGCGAGGCGCTCGGCACGCTGGGTGAGCTGGAGGTCCTCCCCCGGCTGCGGGTCGACCTCTTCGATCTCGGCGAGGGCGGCGCGCAGTTCGGCGGCCTCCTGCGCACGGGCGGCGCGGTCGGCGGTGAGCGCGTCCAGCTCGGCGGCGGCCGACTTCCACGCCCCGAAGGCCGTGCGGTAGGCGGTGAGCGCCTCGGCGACGACGGGCCCGCCGAACCGGTCGAGGGCGTCGCGCTGAGCGGCGGCCGACTTCAGCCGCAGCTGGTCGGACTGGCCGTGCACGACCACGAGCAGGTCGGCGAGGTCGGCGAGCACGCCGGCCGGAGCGGTGCGGCCGCCGACGGTCGCGCGACTGCGGCCCTCGGCGGTCAGCGAGCGGCCGAGGTAGAGCTCGGCGGTGCCGTCGCCGAGGGGTTCGACCTCTCCCCCGGCCTCCTGCACGCGGTCGGCGATCGCGCCGTTCTCGGGCACGACCCACAGTCCGTCCACACGCGCGCTGTCGGCACCGCCGCGCACGGCGGCCGAGTCGGCGCGGGCACCCAGCAGCAGGCCGAGCCCGGTGACGACCATCGTCTTGCCGGCGCCGGTCTCGCCGGTGATCGCGGTGAACCCGGCGCCGATCGGCAGCGTCGCATCCGCGATGACGCCGAGGTCGCGCAGGGTCATCTGCTCGATCACGAGACGCCCTCGGTGGCCGGTCCCCGCCATCCGGTGACGGGCAGACGGAACTTGCGCACGAGACGGTCGCCGAAGGCGGCCGGATGCAGGCGCGCCAGGCGCACCGGCACGTCGGAGCGCCGCATCACGACGCGCGCGCCCGGCGGCAGGTCGTGCGACCGGCGCCCGTCGCACCAGAGGATGCCGGTGCCGTCGGTGCGGGCGAGCACCTCGATGGCGACCGACGCCTCGGGGCCGACCACGAGCGGGCGGGCGAAGAGGGCGTGCGCCGACAGCGGCACGACGGCGATCGCCTCCACGGAGGGCCAGATCACCGGACCGCCGGCGGAGAAGTTGTAGGCGGTGGAGCCGGTGGGAGTCGAGACGACGACGCCGTCGCATCCGAAGCTCGACAGCGGGCGCTCGTCGATCTCGATGACCACTTCCATCATGCGCTCGCGGGCCGCCTTCTCGACGGTGGCCTCGTTGAGCGCGAACGTCTCGTAGGCGACGGTGCCGGCCTCATCGAGCACGGCGACGTGCAGCGCCATGCGCTCCTCGACCTCGTACTCGCAGGCGATGACGCGGCGCATGGCGTCGTCGAGCACGTCGGGCTCGATCTCGGCAAGGAAGCCGACGTGGCCCATGTTGATGCCGAGGATGGGCGCGGTGCCGTCGCGGACGAGTTCGGCGGCGCGCAGGATGGTGCCGTCGCCGCCGAGGACGACGGCGAGTTCGAGCTCGTCGACCTGCACGTCGACGCCGAGCGTGAGCAGGGGCCCCGCACCGTCGAGGACGGCGCCGTGCTCGTCGTCTTCGGCCGGCAGCACGGCCGACAGGCCGGCGGCCGAGAGCGCGGCGATCACGCGGCGGGCCGCGACGACGGTGTCGGCGCGGCGGGCGTGACCGACTACCAGGACGTAGCGTGCGGCGTCGGTCATGCCTCTCCTGCCAGATCGTTCACGGTCTGCAACCATTCTGTCGGATTGCCCTGCTCGCCCGTCCCCGCCGCCGGGCGCAGCCAGGCCACGAACTCGGCGTTGCCGTGGGTGCCGACGATCGGGCTCGCGATGAGTCCGAAGGTGCCCAGCCCCTGGTCCCACGCCGACCACAGCACGCCGGCGACGGCATCGATACGGCGGCCGGGGTCGGTGACGAGCCCCTCGCGCACGCCGGTGCGCCCGACCTCGAACTGGGGTTTGATCAGCAGCACGATGTCGGTGTCGGGGTCGGAGACACCGGCGACCGCCGGCAGCACGTGGGTGAGCGAGATGAACGAGAGGTCGCCGGTGATCAGCGTGGGCCGCGCGGCGGTGCCGGCGGCCTCGGCCAGCGACGGCGCCGTCATGTAGCGCACGTTGAAGCCCTCGACCGCGATCACGCCGGGGTCGGCGGCGACGGTGGGCGACAGCTGCCCGTGGCCCACGTCGATCGCGATCACCGGGTCGGCGCCGCGCTCGCGCAGCACCTGGGTGAACCCGCCGGTCGAGGCGCCCATGTCGAGGGCGAGGCGCCCGGCCACGCTGATCGGGAAGGCGTCGAGTCCCGCGATGAGCTTGTGCGCGGCGCGGCTGACGTAGTGGTCGGATGCCGCAACGGCGAGGTCGGCCGTGTCGTCGACCTTGGTCGAGGGCTTGACGACCCCGCGACCGTCGACGGTGACCAGCCCCTGCTCGATCAGCTGCGCCGCGTGGGTGCGGGAGCGCGCGAGGCCGCGTGCGGCCAGGGCCGCGTCCAGGCGCGCCGTCATCCGGCGCTCTCGCGGGGCCCGGACTCGAGGCGCTTGGCGAGTTCGTCGTGGAGGGCGGCGTAGGCGGGCACGCGTTCGGCGAGCGGCTGTTCCTCGATCACCTCGAGCGCGGAGAGCAGGTCGTCATGACTGCGGTCGTGCGGCGCGGCATCCATCGACATGCCTCCACGATACGCGGGGCGCGGTCAGGGACGGTGGAACGGATCGGCGTAGAGCCGCTCCGGCACGCGGAACCCGTAGATGGCGCGCCCCGAGTTCCAGATGGCGGCACTCGCGGCCCGCAGCAGGTCGACGGGCCGGTCGCCCTCGGCGAGGATGCGCAGGTCGGCGCCGTCGACCTGCACGCCCGCGCGGCCGACCCACGTCGCATCGCCCTTGACGACGGTCGCAGGATAGGGCTCGTGCAGTTCGCGCAGGTCGCCGACGATGTAAGTGGGACGCGAGACCGTGGGGGCGGCCAGCACATGCTTGGGCCGGTCGACGCCGGTGAGCACAAGCACCGAGGGGATGCCGGCGGCCTGGGCGCCGGCGATGTCGGTGTCGAGCCGGTCGCCGATGAACAGCGGCGAAGAGGCGGCGAACCGCGCCACCGCGACGTCGAAGATGGCCCGTTCGGGCTTGCCCGCGACGGTCGCGAGGCGGCTCACCGCGGTGTGCACCGCGGAGACGAGCGTGCCGTTTCCCGGGGCGATGCCGCGCGCCTGAGGGATCGTCCAGTCGGTGTTGGTGGCGATCCAGGGGATGCCGCCGTCTTCTTCGGGGGTCGCCAGCGCGTAGGCGGCCTCGGCCAGATGCTCCCAGCCCACGTCGGGCGCGAAGCCCTGCACGACGGCGGCGGGGGCGTCGTCGGCGCTGCGGGTGACGACGTAGCCGGCCTTCTCGGCTTCGAACACGAGGCCGTCGCCGCCGATGATGAGGATCGTCGACCCGACGGGCACCCGCTCCTTCAACAGCCGGACCGCGGCCTGCGGGCTGGTGACGACGTCCCCCGGATCGGTGTGCAGGCCGAGTTCGCGCAGGTGCGCGGCGACGGTCGCATCGCGTCGGGAGGCGTTGTTGGTGATGTAGGCGAGCCGCCGGCTCTCCCCGGCGCGGTTGAGGCTCTCGACCGCGTGGGGCAGGGCGCCGGGGCCGGCGTAGACCACGCCGTCGAGGTCGGCGAGCACCAGGTCGACGCCGTCGAGCGGGGTGCGCGCGCGGCTGGCGAACAGCGCCATCAGTCGTCGTCGCCCTTCGGTGCCGACTCCTCCACAACAGGCTCGTCGTCCTCGGCGGGCTCGTCGTCCTCGGCCGCGGGGGCCTCGTCGTCGGCGCGGTGCGCGTCGTCGTCGTCGTCCTCGTCGGAATCGTCGGCTTCGAGGTTGTCCTCGTCGAGCTCGTCGAGCTCGTCCTCGGGGAGGGCGATCTCTTCCACTTCGTCGATCTCGATGACCTCGCGGTCGGCGTCGACGGCTCCGAGGGCTTCGGCGGCCACGTCGGCGCGGCGCTGCCACTGTGCGGACTCCTCGTCGCGGCCGAGCTCCTCGAGCACGGCAGCTCGGGCGGCGAACAGCGCGGGGCTCCACGAGAACGCCCGGTCGGGGTCGAGTTCGGGGATGTCGAGTTCCTGCAGCGCGCGCTCGGTCTCGCCGAGGTCGAGTCGGGCGCCCGACATCGCGATGGCCAGTTCGACGCGCACCTCTACGGGCAGCGCGGTGCGGTCGACGCCCCGGCCGGCCTCGAGGGCGCGGTCGGGTCGGCCGACGCCACGCTCGCTGTCGACGATGAGCGCGATCTGCTCGTCGCTGCCGGAGATCCGGCGGTGGGTGCGCAGCTCGCGCAGTGCCAGGGCGAAGTCGCCCACGGCGTAGGCGGTGATCGCCACGGTCTCGCGCACGACGGCCACGCGTCCGGCGCGGCGGGATGCCGCCAGGGCGTGCTCGTGGGCGAGGGCGGCGTCGTCGTCGATGAGGCGCGCGGCCATCACCAGGTGACGGGCGACCTGCTCGGCGTTCTCGGAGCTCAGGGTCTTCAGTTCGTTGCGCGCCGAGCCCGGCAGGTCACGTGCGGTGACCTCCTCGGGGACCTCGGGGCCGCGCGCTTCGCGCCGCTCCGAGCTCTGCGGCGGGCGGGAGGCGCGACGCTCCCCGTCGCGCGACGCGTACGGCTTACGGTCGCCGTCGCGCTTCTCGTACGGGCGACGCTCGCCATCGCGCTTCTCGTACGGGCGGCGCTCGCGATCACGAGGCGTGTAGGGCTTGCGGTCGCCATCGCGCTTCTCGTACGGGCGACGCTCACCATCACGAGGCGTGTAGGGCTTGCGGTCGCCATCGCGCTTCTCGTACGGGCGACGCTCACCATCACGAGGCGTGTACGGCTTGCGGTCGCCGTCACGCTTCTCGTACGGCTTCCGCTCGCCATCGCGGGGCGTGTACGGCTTGCGATCACCGTCGCGCTTCTCGTACGGGCGACGCTCACCGTCATGGGGAGTGTAGGGCTTCCGGTCGCCATCGCGCTTCTCGTACGGGCGACGCTCACCATCACGAGGCGTGTAAGGCTTCCGGTCGCCGTCACGCTTCTCGTACGGGCGACGCTCACCATCACGCTGCCCGTAAGGCTTCCGGTCGCCATCGCGCTTCTCGTACGGCTTACGGTCGCCGTCGCGCTTCTCGTACGGCTTACGGACGCCGTCGCGCTTCTCGTACGGCTTCCGGTCGCCGTCGCGCTTCTCATACGGCTTGCGCTCACCATCGCGCTGTCCGTACGGCTTCCGGTCGCCGTCACGCTTCTCATACGGCTTCCGCTCGCCATCGCGCTGGCCGTACGGCTTGCGATCGCCGGAACGGGGCGCCGACGGGCGCTCTCCTTCGCGTCGACGTGAGCTCGAGGAAGCAGGCGTGTAGCGCGGCTTCGAACCTCCACGGGGACGGTCTTCGCCGTCGGGACGTCGCTCTGCGCTCATCTGCTTCTTCCTCTCACTGTCGCGTAAAACAGAAATGGCCACCCAGCGTTGGGTGGCCATTTCTTGAAAGAAGTCCGGCGGTGTCCTACTCTCCCACAGGGTCCCCCCTGCAGTACCATCGGCGCTGTGAGGCTTAGCTTCCGGGTTCGGAATGTAACCGGGCGTTTCCCTCACGCTATGGCCGCCGAAACACT
>NZ_JAOEFC010000003.1 GCF_025421715.1 Microbacterium festucae | reverse complement strand
CAACCCCCCACAAGAGAGGATTGGACTTGATCCAAAGGAATCTCACCCCACCAAAAAGATGGAGTCGAGGTTATTTGGCATTTGACAAGTGCACGCTGTTGAGTTCTCAAGGATCGGATGCTCCCGCCTTCCAGCCT
This sequence comes from Microbacterium festucae, assembly GCF_025421715.1. Lineage (GTDB taxonomy): Bacteria > Actinomycetota > Actinomycetes > Actinomycetales > Microbacteriaceae > Microbacterium > Microbacterium festucae. Next base: position 523,507 of record NZ_JAOEFC010000003.1, on the reverse strand, counting down.
CTCGGCCTTCCCTGCAGGGCAACTTCTCTATCTTAGACCACCTCTCGCGGTGGCTGTCAAATCGGCCGATCCGGCATTTCTGCCTGATCGCGACCGCCGACGAACCGTCCGCTGGAAGCATCCAGAACCCCTCCGATGAGCCGGAGCTCGTGATCCTCTGACGAGGTTCTGAAGGGGGTGATGTTTACCACTTGAGGGGCGGGGCTTCTGCCTCTCCGCTTCCCTGTGGGGCGAACAAATAGAAACTTACGCGGATCCCGGGGATCGGGCAAATCCAGCCCGCATCCCGGGCGTGTCGCGCGCGAGCACGCAGGTGACAGGCCGGTTTCCGGCTGTCAGGATGAAGCCACCCGGCGACGTGGCCGGACCTGCGCCGATCCTCGAGGGAGACGATCCGTGTTCACCAGCCCCTACCCCGATGTCGACATTCCCGACGTGAGCGTCTACGCGTATCTGTTCGACTCGCTCGAGCCCGACGACCTCGGCCGCATCGCCCTCGTCGACGGCGCGACCGGCGCCGAGACGACCTATGGCGCGCTGCGGGCGCAGATCGACGCGTTCGCGGGCGCTCTGGCCGCGCGGGGCGTCGGCGTCGGCACCGTGGTGGGTCTGCTGTGCCCCAACGTGCCGGCGTTCGCCACCGTGTTCCACGGCATCCTGCGCGCGGGCGCCACCGTGACCACGATCAACTCGCTCTACACCCCGGGCGAGATCACCACCCAGCTCGGCGACGCCGCCGCGCAGTGGCTCGTGACCATCAGTCCCCTGCTGCCGCAGGCGCGAGAAGCTGCGGCATCCGCCGGCATCCCCGACGAGCGCCTGATCGTGCTCGACGGGGCCGAGGGCCACGCCGACCTGCGCACCCTGCTCGGCGAGGGCGCGCCCGCCCCCGAGGTCTCGTTCGACCCGGCCACCCACGTGGCGGTGCTCCCCTACTCGTCGGGGACCACCGGCATCCCCAAGGGCGTCATGCTCAGCCATCGCAACCTCGTCGCCAACGTGGCCCAGTGCCGCGTGAACATCGACCTGCGCGCCACCGATCGCGTGCTGGCCGTGCTGCCGTTCTTTCACATCTACGGCATGACGGTGCTGCTCAACCTGGCGCTGCGCCAGCGGGCGAGCCTGGTGACGATGCCGAGGTTCGAGCTGCCGGCCTTCCTCGACAACATCCAGCGGCACCGCTGCACGTACCTGTACATCGCGCCGCCGATCGCGGTGGCCCTGGCCAAGCACCCGCTCGTGGACGAGTACGACATCTCCACGGTGCACACGGTCTTCTCGGGCGCCGCGCCGCTCGACGGCGAGACGGCGGAGCTCGCCGGGCGCCGCATCGGCGCGCGCATGCTGCAGGGCTACGGCATGAGCGAGCTGAGCCCCGTCTCGCACGCGATGCCGTTCGACCGCGACGACATCCCGGTGAGCTCGGTGGGCACACCGCTGCCCAACACCACCTGCAAGATCGTCGACACCGAGACCGGCGCCGAGATCACCGAGGCGGGCGACGACGGCCTCACCGGTCCGGGCGAGCTGTGGGTGAAGGGGCCGAATGTGATGCTCGGCTACCTCGGTCGCCCCGACGCGACGGCCGAGACGCTGGATGCCGACGGGTTCCTGCACACCGGCGATGTGGCGGTGCGCCACGAGGCCGGCTGGTACCAGATCGTCGACCGGGTGAAGGAGCTGATCAAGTACAAGGGCTACCAGATCGCCCCGGCCGAGCTCGAGGCACTGCTGCTGTCGCATCCGCAGGTGATGGATGCCGCGGTGATCGGCGTGGCCCGCGACGACGGCGAGGAGATTCCCAAGGCGTTCGTCGTCGCCGCGCCCGGCGCAGCGTCGCCCCTCACCGACGACGACGTCATCGCCTTCGTCACCGAGCACGTCGCGCCCTACAAGAAGGTGCGCCGGGTGGAGTTCGTCGAGGCCATCCCGAAGTCGGCGGCCGGAAAGATCCTCCGCAAAGACCTGCGTGCCCGCGAGAAGGCGGCCGCCGAGACTCAGGCGTCGCGGTAGCGCTCGACGATGACGCGGGCCAGCCGCTCGTCGGCACCGAGAACATCGGTGGTGACGTCGGCTCCGGCCCGCACGACGACGTCGGCGAAGTAGCCCGGCGCGAGCACATAGCTGGCCGCGATCACCCGGGCCGCTCCCCCGTGCCGCGCCGCCGTGACGGCATCCGCGATCGTCGGCGTCGTGCCGGCGGCGAAGCCGACCGAGACCGGCACCGTCAGCAGGGCGCGCAGCAGGTCGGCCTGGGCGGCGACGTCGTCTTCGGCGCGCGGATCGGTCGACCCGGCTGCGGCGAGCACGACGTGGTCGCCGGGTGCGAGTTCGACGGCGGCGACGATGCGGTCGCGCAAGACCTCGGCCAGCAGCGGATGCGGGCCGAGCGGGGCGGTCTGGCGCGATCCCTCGCGCGAGCGCACCGCGCGGGCGATGTCGACGCGGGTGTGGAAGCCGCGCGAGAGCAGCACCGGCACGACCACCGGCGGATCGTCGGCGGCGGCGACGACATCGTCGATCTCGGGCTGCTGCACGTCGACGAAGGCGTCGTGCACGGCCACTCCCGGCAGGAGCGTGCGCACCCTGTCGACGAGGGCGGCCACGGTGGCCTGGCCCTCGGGCGAACGGGTGCCGTGCGCGCACGCGATGAGCGCGCTCATGCGTCGTCGACCGTGTTCAGGCGGTAGCCGCGCTTGACGACCGTCTTGATGACCTCGGGCGCGCCGAGCGCCTCGCGCACCCGCGCGACGGCCATCTCCACGGCGTGCGGGCTCAGCGACGCCCGCGAGAGCGCGGTCTGCAGCCGGGTGCGGCTGACGACCGCGCCGGGGTTGTCGGCCAGCAGGGTCAGCAGATCGACCCCGGTGCGCGAGAGCGGCACGAACGCGCCGTCGAGCACGGCGCCGCCGCTGCGCAGCGACAGGTCGCCGGCGACGGTGGCGATCTGCGGCACACCCGCACCCGAGAAGTGATGCACGACGCTGCGCACGAGCGAGCCCAGGCGGCCCCGATCGGCGATGGTCACCGCGAGTCCGGCGTCGGTGAGCGGTCCCGCGGTGATGGGACCGACCGACGCGATCAGCAGCCGGCCGCCGCCGCTGCGGCGACGCACCTCGTCGAGCACGCCCTCGCGCTCGGCGGCGGCGAGCCACTCGCTCGCTCCGGGCGCCGAGGTGAACAGCACCGCGTCGACCTCGCCGGCGGCGGTCAGCTGCACCGACCGCTGCACGGCGACGGGGTCGGCGGGCGGGCCCCACCGGTAGACCGTGAGACTCACGATCTCGGCGCCGTGCTCCTCGAAGAGTTCGTCGAGCCCGTCCGAGCCCGAGCCGTGGTGCTGCACGGCGATGCGCTTGCCCGCCACACCGGCATCCACCAGGTAGGCGCCGAGTTCTGCCGAGGTCTCGGACTCGGCCACCCAGTCGGCGGCCAGGCCTGCCTGCTGGATGGCGCCGCGCGCCTTGGGCCCGCGGGCGACGATCACCGCACCCCCGAGGGCGGCGGTGAGCTCGGTTGCGAGATCGGCCTCGAGAGCCGCCTCCATCCAGCCGCGGAAGCCGATGCCGGTGGTGGCCACGACGATGTCGGGCGGGTCGGCGATGATCGCGCGCGTCGCCTCGAGCAGCGCCGCGTCGTCGACGTGCGGCACGATGCTCAGCGCCGGCGCCTGGCGCACCGCGGCACCGTGACGCTCGAGGGCCGCGGTGAGCTCGCCGGCACGGCGGTCGACGGCGATCACGATGGAGCATCCCTGCAGCGCGGACGACAACGGCGCGCGCGTCTGCGTGGTCACCTCGTCGCCGCGTCCTGCCATGACCGAGCAGAGTACAGGAATCCGGCGGCCGCGACGTCGCCGACGACGATGACGGCGGGGTTGCGCACCCCGGCCGCGGTCGCCGCCTCGGTGATCGTGCCGAGCGTGGCGTGGGTGGTGCGCTGCCGCGGGGTGTGCCCGCTCTCGACGATGGCGACGGGCGTGCCCGCCGGGGCGCCGGCGCGCAGGGCCGCGGCCACGAGGCGGGGAAGGGCCGCAACACCCATGAGCACGACGGTGGTCACGGCCGGGTCGGCCATGGCCGCGAGCGTGGTGGCCGAGATCTCGGCCTGGCCGTTGACGATGTGCACCGCGGCCGACGTGCCGCGATGGGTCACCGGGATGCCGGCGGCCTGCGGCACCGAGACCGCGCTCGTGACGCCGGGCACCACGTCGACGGGCACGCCGGCGGCCAGGCACGCGAGCACTTCCTCGCCGCCGCGGCCGAACACGAACGGGTCGCCGCCCTTGAGGCGCACGACGCGGCGGCCGTCGCGGGCGTGGGCGACCAGCAGCCGGTTGATCTCGTCCTGCGGCACCGGGTGCGCGCCGGGCGCCTTGCCGACGTCGATCACGAGCACGTCGGGGTCGAGGTGGGGAAGGATCTCCTCGGCCGGTCCCAGCCGGTCGGCGACGACCACATCGGCCTCGGCGAGCAGGCGCCGGGCGCGCACCGTCATGAGGTCGGCCGGTCCCGGGCCGCCGCCGATGAGGTCGACCCGCCCGGCCGCGGCACGGCGACGACGGCGCACCGGCAGCGCGCCGTCGTGCAGCAGCGTGCCGATGGCGTCGCGCACCCGCGACGAACGGCCGGGATCGACACCGGCATCCGAGACCACGCCCACCGCGACGTCGCCCGACGTCGTCTGGGCGGTGAGTCGCGCCGACCCGTGGGCGCCGTCGGACGCGTTGATGCACAGGATGCGGCTGCGCTCGCACGCGGCGGCGACATCGAGGTCGATGCGGGGGTCGCCGGTGGCGGTGTGCACGAGCCAGGCGCCGTCGAGGTCGCCGGCTGCGAAGGCGCGCGGCGTCCAGGTGGCGGCGGCGCCGTCGACGAGCGCGCGGGTCTCGGGCGCGAGGGCCGGGGCGACGATGCGCACCAGGGCGCCGTCTGCCGCGAAGCGCTGCAGGCGGCGCGCGGTGACCGCGCCGCCGCCCACCATCAGCACATCGCGGCCGGCGAGCGGGATGCCGAGAATCGTGGTCATGCCGGGTCCTCCCAGTAGATCATCACGTCGTCGCCGCGGCGCTCGACGAGCCAGGTGCGCAGCGCGCGAGGTTCCTTGCCCTGCGTCTGCACGCACACGCCGCTGCGCAGATCCCAGGCCTGCTTGTACATCGGCGAGGCGATGGTGGGCGCGGCGCCGCGTGTGCCGACGATCCCGCGCGAGATGACGTGGGCGCCCGAGTAGGGGTCGAGGTTGTCGACGGCCCAGACGGCGCCGTCGGGGGTGAGCACGAGCGCCACCTGGACGCCGTCGATCAGGGCGGCGCGTCCGCGCTCCACCTCGAGGTCGGCCACGCCGCAGACACGGCGCCACGTGCTCGTGCGGGCGGGCATCGACAGGGTCATCGCCGCACCTCCAGCGTGGTGCCGGCGATGAACACGCCGCTCTCCCGCTCGCCGGCGGTGGCCGGACGCACCTGGCCGCGCTCGGCGACGTAGGCCAGCGACGGGTCGGGGGTGGTGGGCGCGTTCACGAACGACTGGAAGCGGGTGAGCTTCTCGGGGTCGGCGAGGGTGGCGGCCCACTCGTCTTCGTAGCCTTCGATGTGGCGTGCCATCGCCGCGTCGAGATCGTCGCAGATGCCGAGGCTGTCGTCGAAGATGACCTCGCGCAGACCCTCCAGACCGCCCTCGAGGGCTTCGACCCAGGGGGCCGTGCGCTGCAGCCGGTCGGCGGTGCGGATGTAGTACATGAAGTACCGGTCGATCGCCGTGATGAGCCCCTCGTCGTCGAGCCCTTCGGCCAGCAGCTGGGCATGCCGCGGGGTGAAGCCGCCGTTGCCGCCGACGTAGAGGTTCCAGCCGGCTTCGGTGGCGATGATGCCGGCATCCTTCGAGCGCGCTTCGGCGCACTCGCGGGCGCACCCCGAGACGCCGAGCTTGAGCTTGTGGGGGGCGCGCAGTCCGCGGTAGCGCAGCTCCAGCGTCACTGCCATCCCCACCGAGTCCAGCACCCCGTAGCGGCACCAGGTCGAGCCGACGCACGACTTCACGGTGCGCAGCGACTTGCCGTAGGCGTGGCCGGACTCGAATCCGGCATCCACGAGGCGCTTCCAGATGTCGGGCAGCTGCTCGAGCCGGGCGCCGAACATGTCGACGCGCTGGCCGCCGGTGATCTTGGTGTAGAGCCCGAAGTCGCGGGCGATCTCGCCGATCACGATGAGGCCGTCGGGGGTGACCTCGCCGCCGGGCATGCGCGGGACGACCGAGTAGGTGCCGTCTTTCTGCATGTTGGCCATGACGTGGTCGTTGGTGTCCTGCAGGGTCGCGTTCTCGCCGTCGAGCACGTGCGTGCCGGTGAGCACGGCGAGGATGCTGGCCAGCGCCGGCTTGCAGATGTCGCACCCGCGGCCGCGGCCGAAGCGCTCGATGACGGCGCTGAAGGTGCCGAGCCCCGAGACGCGCACGGCGTCGAAGAGCTGCCGGCGCGACATGTCGAAGTGCTCGCACAGGGCGAGGGAGACCTCTTTGCCGAGCTTGGTGAGCTCGGTGCCGACGATGCGTCCCACCAGCGCCGAGCACGACCCGCAGGTGGCGCCCGCCTTGGTGCAGGCCTTGACCTCTGCCGCGTCGACGCAGCCGTCCTCATGCACGGCCTGGCGGATGCGACCGGCGGTGACCGTGGAGCACGAGCAGACGACGGCGTCGTCGGGCAGCTCGCCCGAGGGTGCGGCCACCCCGTCGGCGGGGAGCAGGTAGGCGGCGGGGTCGGCGCCGAGGTCGGCGCCGACGAGCGCCCGCAGCGTGCCGTAGGCCGAGGCGTCACCGACGAGGATGCCGCCGAGCAGCGTCTTGGCGTCGTCCGAGAGCACGAGCTTCTTGAACACGCCCGTCACCGGGTCGGCGTACGTGACATCCAGCGCGCCGGGCGTGGTGGCGAACGCGTCGCCGAAGCTCGCCACGTCGACGCCCGACAACTTCAGCTTTGTCGACAGGTCGTAGCCGGCGAAGGCGGCCTCGCCGCCGCGCAGGCGCGTGGCGGCCACCTCGGCCATGGCGTAGCCGGGGGCGACCAGGCCCACGGCGGCGCCGTCGAAGCTGGCCACCTCGCCGATCGCCGAGATCGCCGGGTCGCTCGTGAGGCACGCACCGTCGATGCGCACCCCGCCGCGCGGGTCGCACTCCAGCTGCGCCTCGCGGGCCAGCTGGTCGCGAGGGCGCACGCCCACGGTGAACACGACGACGTCGGCCCCGGCGGTCGACCCGTCGCGGAACTCGAGTTCGGCCACCCGGCCGGAGCGGTCGGGGCGCAGGCAGGTGGTGATCGTCTGGGTGCGCACGCCGATGCCGCGCGCTTCGATGAGGCGGCGGAGCATCCCGCCCGAGGGCGCGTCGAGCTGCGCCGACATGAGCCGGTCGCTGGACTGCACGATCGTGCAGTCGACGTCGAGTCCCTGCAGGGCGCCGGCGGCCTCGAGGCCGAGCAGGCCGCCGCCGATCACATAGCCGGTGAGCCGGCGGCCGAGCTCGGCGCTGCGGGCGGCGACGAAATCGGCCAGTCCCTCGACGTCGGCGACGGTGCGGTAGACGAAGCATCCGGGCAGGTCGAACCCCTCGACGGCGAGGCGTGCGGCGTATGAGCCGGTGGCCAGCACGAGGTGGTCGTACTCGTGGCGCGCACCCGACTCGGTGACGACGGCGCGCTCGTCACGGTCGATGCGGCGCACCGCGTCGTCGGGCACGAAGCGCACGCGGTCGTCGGCGAGCACCTGCTCGTCGAGCGTGAGGCCAGCCACGGTGCCGCCGGTGAGCACGCTGGTGAGAGCGACGCGGTCGTAGGGGGCGCGACCCTCTTCGCCGAGCACGGTGATCTCGAACGGCGCGTGCGCCCCGGAACCGTCGGGCGCGTCGTCGAGCAGGCTCTCGACGAAGCGGTGGGCGACCATCCCGGCGCCCACCACCACCAGGCGTGTCCGGTCCCGAGTGGGGGGCTGTGTGCGCGCTGTCATGGAGGAGACGGTACGGCGCGGCTGTTTCGGGGCCTTTTCCGATTGCGTGTCGGGGCGTGAACAGTCTTCTCACACGGCGACGGCGGACGGTGTGAGAACGGCGCCCGTCAACGATGAAAGCCCCTCCGTGGAGGGGCTTTCATCTGTCTGCGGTGGACCTGAGGGGATTCGAACCCCTGACCTCTTCATTGCGAACGAAGCGCGCTACCAACTGCGCCACAGGCCCGAGAACTCGACAACACTATCACGCACGCGCGGCCGTCCCGCACACCGCGGGCGGCGCGAGAATGGACGGATGCCGATCGTCTCGACCCCCGTCTCCGCCGTCCGCAACGTCCGTCCCTGGGGTGGTGAAGCCGTCGACATCGTGGTGGACGGCGACACGATCACCGCCCTCTCCCCCGCCGGTTCCCACCCGGTCACGACGGGCGAGATCGACGGCCGGGGCCTGCTCGCCCTCCCCGGCTTCGTCAACGCGCACGCGCACGTCGACAAGTCGTGGTGGGGGCTGCCGTGGCAGTCGTATGGCGGCGAGGGCGGCACCGAGGGGCGCATCCGTCACGAGCGGGCGCGCCGCGACGAGCTCGGCATCCCGTCGGTGCCGATCACCGCGCGGGTGCTCGCCCGGTCGGTCGAGACCGGCACCACCGCGCTGCGCACCCACGTCGACGTCGACCCGGGCCTGGGGCTGCGGGGCATCGAGGTCGTGCGCGAAGCCGCCGCCGCCTACGAGGGCGCCGTCACCGTCACCGTCGTCGCCTTCCCGCAAGACGGCGTGCTGCGCCGCCCGGGTGTGATGGAGCGGCTGGCACAGGCAGCCCACGCGGGCGCCGAGCACATCGGCGGGCTCGACCCGGCGACCATCGACCGCGACCCGGTCGGTCAGATCGACGCGATCCTCGCCCTCGCCGCCGAGACCGGTGCCGGCGTCGACATCCACCTGCACGACCCGGCCGAGCTGGGCGCGTTCCAGATCGAGCTGATCCTCGAGCGCACCGAGCGACTGGGCCTGGCGGGCCGCGTGAACATCGCGCACGGGTTCGCCGTCGCCCAGCTCGACGCCGTGCGCCGCCGCGACCTGTTGCAGCGGATGGGGGCGCTGGACGTATCGATGACCACGGTCGCCCCGCTGCGCCTCCCCCAGCTGCCACTGCACGAACTCGATGAGGCAGGGGTGCGCTTCGGATTCGGCACCGACGGCATCCGCGACCTGTGGAGCCCGTACGGCACCGGCGATCTGCTGGGCATCGCGTGGCAGTACGCGCGCTCGTCGAGCCTCGTGCGCGACGAAGACCTGCACCGCGTGATGGAGATCGCCACGGGAGCCTCCGCCGGGTTCGCGGGCCTGCCGGCCGCGCGCCTGGCCGTCGGCGACCGCGCCGACATCGTGCTCATCGACGCCGAGAACCCGATGGACGCGCTGGTGCGGATGCCGCGCCGCGAGGTCGTCGTCGGCGGTGGGCGCCTGCTCGCGGGCTGACCGGCCTTCCGGTTGAGGGGCCCTGCGCGGCGAGTGTCGTGCGCGGCGCCCGTCGGCGCGGCCGGCGTGCGGGTCCTAGTGCGGGCTCTACTGGCCCGAGGCGCGACGGGCGTGCGGGTCTTACTGGCCCGACGCGCGACGGGCGAGCAGGTCGCGCACGTGCGCCTCGATGGCGGTGTCGTCGCCGGGGCCGGCCAGGGCGGCCGCGCGCTCGCGACGAGCGGGGTCGATGGCGCGGGGTGCGGACTTGGCAGCGCGCTCACGCATCGCCTCTTCGAGCGCGGCGCGGCGCAAGGCGTCGCGCGCCTCGGCCTCGTCGAGCACGGCGGCGGCGCGGGAGCCGGCCGACGCCGTGAGCGGACGGGGCAGTTCGCGCGGAGTCCAGGCGACGCGGTCAGAGGCCAGCGACACGTCCTGCACATCCTGCAGATCGGCGAGGGAACGGGCCTGCGGCGCGGCGGTCACGCGCACGCCGGCACGACGCTGCACCGAAGCCATGCGCTGCAGCACGACGAGGCAGCCGACGACGGTGAGCGCACCGGCGATCAGCAGCGTGGGCGCGGCGCCGAGGGCGAGCTGCCAGCCGCCCCAACCGGCCAGCACCAGTGCGGCGAGGGCGATGACGGTGGTCGTCAGGCGCGCCCGGCGACGGGCGCGGGCCAGGCGTGCGGCCGGCGCGGCGTGCGCGGCAGCTGCGGCGGCCAGCGCGCGGTCGCGCTCGGCGAGGGCCCGCTGGCGGGCGACGGCGGCATCGGCCAGCGCCTGCGCGCGCTCGGCCTCCTGGGCGGCGCGGGCGTGGTCGCGGTCGGCGCGCTCGATGTCGGCCTGCATCCGACGGGCGAGCTTCTGCTGGGCGAGGGCCGAACGGGCCGTCAGCTCCATGCGCACTTCGTCGGGGGTCTCGCTGGTCTCGGCGAGCACGCGCAGGGCCTGGCTCAGGCGCACGGCGTTGCGCTCCGACGCGTTGTACCGGTAGCGGCCGTGCCACGACGGCAACAGGTAGACCAGCCACAGCACGACGGCCACGAGCACGACCACCCCACCGCCGAAGACCTGTCCACCCATGCCGACAACGGTAGGGGCAGGATGCCGCGCAGCCCGCGCATCCGTCCGCGTGTCTCAGCTTCGAGTTGAACTCGAAGGTTTCACGCGCGGCTCGACGCCTCGTCCGGGCGCTGCGGCATCCGATCTGCGAGCGGCACGGTCGCCGCATCCAGCGGGGCGCGACCCGCCACCCAGCGGTTGAGCACACCCTCGGGCACCTCTTCGCGCACGAGCGCGAACGCGTAGTGATCGCGCCAGTCGCCGTCGATGTGGATGTACCGCCGGCGCAGGCCTTCGTAGCGGAAGCCGAGCTTCTCGACCACGCGCAGGCTCGCCTGGTTCTCGGGCCGGATGCAGATCTCCATCCGGTGCAGACGCAGCTCCTGGAAGCACAGGTCGGTGGCCAGCGCCACGCTGGTGGGGGTGATGCCGCGGCCGGCGAAGCGCTCGCTCACCCAGTAGCCGATCGTCGCCGACGACAGCGACCCGCGGGCGAGACCCCACACGTTCAGCTGCCCGGCGACGTCGCCGTCGTACTCCATGACCAGGGGCACGCCGCCGCCGTCGCGGTACTGCTGCAGCAGGCGGCGGATCGACAGCCGCATGTCGAACGACACCGGACCGTCGGGGCTCGTCGCCTCCCACGGCCGCAGCCACGAGCGGTTGGACATCAGCTCGGACTGCAGCGGGCGCGCGTCGCGCGCGCGCACGAGACGTATCGACACCGGGCCGTAGCGGCGGGGCACCGTCAGGTCCATGCCGCACCCCCAGTCGCTCGGTTCGCGGGCTGCGACGCGTCAGAGCGTCGCGGCGAAGTCCTTCAGCCAGGGCCGCAGGTCGGCACCGAGATCGCTCCGGTCCGTCGCCAGCTGCACGATGGCCTTGATGTAGTCCACCCTATCGCCGGTGTCGTAGCGGCGACCGCGGAACACGACGCCCAGCACGCCGTCGGTGACGGCCAGCTCCTGCAGGGCATCGGTCAGCTGGATCTCGCCGCCCTTGCCGGGCTCGGTGCGCTCGAGGATCTCGAACACCTTCGCGGGGAGCACGTAGCGGCCGATGACGGCGTAGTTGGAGGGCGCGTCCTCCTTCTTGGGCTTCTCGACGAGCCCCGTGACCTTGACCACGTCGGGGTTGTCGGTGGGCTCCACCGACGCCACGCCGTACATGTGGATGTGGTCGGGGTCGACCTCCATGAGCGCCACGACGGTCAGACCGGTCTGCTCGTTCTGGTCGAGCATCGTCTCGAGCAGGGTGTCGCGCTCGTCGATGAGGTCGTCACCCAGCAGCACCGCGAACGTCTCGTCGCCGACGTGCGCCTTCGCGCGCAGCACGGCGTGCCCGAGGCCCTTGGGCTCGCCCTGGCGCACGAAGTGGATGTCGGCGAGGTCGGTCGAGGCCTGCACGCGCTGCAGCTTCTCGACGTCGCCCTTGTTGGTGAGGTTCGCCTCGAGCTCGGGCACCGAGTCGAAGTGGTTGGAGATCGCGTTCTTGTTGCGCCCCAGAATGATGAGGGTGTCGCGGATGCCGGCGCGGGTGACTTCTTCGACCACGTACTGGATGGCCGGCTTGTCGACCACGGGCAGCATCTCCTTGGGGAGCGCCTTGGTGGCGGGCAGGAAGCGGGTGCCGAGGCCTGCGGCGGGAACGACGGCCTTGAGTGCGCGGTGCGACATGGCTTCACGATAGCGGGCGCCTCCGACGTGCCGGCAATCCGCGCCTACAATCGGACGCATGACGGATGCCATCGGCGACGCCAAACGGGCCCTGCGAGCCGATCTCCGCGAGCGGCGCCAGCAGCGCTCCCAGGCATCGCTGGAGACCGCCGAAGCGGGTGTGAAGCAGCAGCTCGACGCCCTCGTGGCCGCCACCGGCGCCCGCTCGGTCTCGTGCTTCCTGTCCACCCCCACCGAGCCCGGCACGCACGCGTTCGTGACGGATGCCGTGAGCCGCGGCATCCGCGTGCTGCTGCCCATCACCCGCGCCGACGGGCTGCTCGACTGGGCCGTCGCGACCCCCGACGTCGACATCGCCGAGGGGCTGTTCGGCCTTCCCGAGCCGGTGGCCGATGTACTCAGCCCGCTCGCCCTCAACGACGTCGATCTGCTGCTGATCCCTGCGGCCGCCGTCGACCGCACCGGGATGCGCCTGGGCTGGGGGCGCGGCTTCTTCGACAAGACCCTCGGTTCGATGGAGAAGTGCCCGCCGGTTTACGCTGTCATCTTCGACTCCGAACTGGTCGACGAGGTCCCCCGCGACCTGCACGACCAGCCGGTGTCGGGCGTCGTGACGCCCACCCAGACCATCACCCTCGCAGCCCACGCCCGCTGAGGACCGCTCGAAGGAGCCCCATGCCCACCTACTCGTATGCCTGCAAGCAGTGCGGTCACGCCTTCGACGCCGTGCAGTCGTTCGCCGACGCCGCCCTCACCGAGTGCCCCGAGTGCGGCGGAACGCTGCGCAAGCAGTACGGCGCGGTGGGCGTGACCTTCAACGGCTCGGGCTTCTACCGCACCGACTCCCGCCAGGGCTCGGGTGGCGCCTCCGGCGGATCTTCGCCATCATCGAAGTCCGAGGCGAAGGCCTCACCCGCACCGTCGGGGTCGTAACCCGGCAGAAGCCGGCGATAGAGGGAGCACCCACGTGATCAAAGGCTTCAAGGAGTTCATCCTCCGCGGCAACGTCATCGATCTGGCCGTCGCGGTCGTCATCGGCGCCGCGTTCACCGCGCTGGTGAATGCGGTCGTCGCCGCGATCATCAACCCGCTCATCGCGATCTTCTGGAAGCCCGACGCGTCCGGCAAGATGGGCTTCCCCGTGCCCGACCTCTACGGCGGCACCGTCACCTTCCCGATCGGCGACCTCATCAGCGCGCTCATCGGCTTCGTCGCCGTCGCGGTCGTGGTCTACTTCGTCTTCGTCTACCCGATGAACGTCTGGAAGAGCCGTCAGGCGGCCAAGGCCGGCGTCAACGAGAACGCCGAGGAGCCGCTGCCCACCGAGCAGGAGCTGCTCATCCAGATCCGCGACCTGCTGGAGAAGAACCAGACGCCGAAGGTCTGACCCCGCAGCTCACGTGCGTCACGCGCACTTGTGGGCCTACGTCGGAGGGCGCGCCTCAGTTCGGAGGATTGCGGCGAAAGCATCCGATTCTGGAGCTGGTCTCCGAATCGGGTGAGGCGTGCGGATGCCGCGGGCTGCGGAGCTGGACCGTCACTCGCGCCCTCTGTGCACCCGTCTCGGGAGGGCGCGCCCCAGTTCGGAGGCCCCCAGTTCGGAGGGTGGCTCCCAGTTCGGAGGGTGCGCCCCAGTTCGGAGGGTGCGCCCCAGTTCGGAGGATGCGCCCCAGTTCGGAGGATTGCGGCGAAAGCATCCGATTCTGGAGCTGGTCTCCGAATCCGGTGAGGCCAGGTTCTCCGAATCCGGTAAGGCGTGCGGATGCCGCGGGGCGTGGATCCGGGAGGGCCCGAGTGCCGGGCGTCACACCGAGAGCCCCACGACCCTGTGCGGTCACAGCCCCTCACGCGCACCCATCTCGGAGATCGGCGCCCGGGTCGGAGGAATCGGCCCAGAAACTCCGATCCTGGTGACGGGCTCCGAACTCGGCACGGCCGACCCGACCCGTACCTCCCGACGCCCTCAGCCCGACACACCCGCGGCTCAGTAATGGGGCGGGACCTCGCGACGCATCCGGTCGTCGTTGGGTCCCGCCTCTTTCGCGTCTGCAGCCCGCGCCGCGGTGCGGTCGTCGGCAGCCGCCGGCTCGGCATCGGTGCCGGGCGCCGGAGTGAGGCGGGCGCGGCGGCGTCCCGGCATCCGCTCGATGCGCTGCCGGTCGTCTGCTGGCGTCACCGCAGGCCGTCGATCGGCTGGGTGGGCACCTGCGCGCTGGGTGTGTCGGGCGGGGCGCCGAGGATCGCGGCGACCCGGGCGGCGACGCCGGCGGGGTCGCTGTACAGGTCGAAGGAGTGCACGCGCACGTAGTGCCAGCCGAGCCGGCGCAGGATCTGGGGGCGCAGTCGCAGCGACTCGCGCAGCGACTCCCCCGTGGTCTCGGGGTCGCTCTCGACGACCACGGCCTTGCCCTGGTACTGGGCCACCAGCGGCAGCAGACCGCGGTAGTCGACGTCGACCGAGATGCCGAGGCTGCGCAGCTGCTGCGCGAGCGACAGGGTCAGCGGGTCGGCGAGGTCTTCCAGCCGCGCCTCACGGGCGCGGGCGGCGATGCCGCCGAGGATCGACATGAGAGTGGCGGCGCCGTACTCGAGCCGCCCCTCGTCGAAGGCGGACGGCCGGATCGACGAGACGATCACCATGGAGCGGCGGGCACGGGTCATGCCGACGGTGAGCAGCCGCTCGCCGTCTTCGCGCGACAGGTCGCCGAAGTCGGTGAGCACGCGACCGTGCTTGGTGAGCCCGAAGCCGAGCGAGAACACGACGCGGTCGCGGCTCTCGGCGACCGATTCCTCCAGCCCCAGCACCGCGAACGGCTCGGCGGTGTCGCGCGAGACGAACTCGGCCACGTCGGAGCGGCCGGCGAAGGCTTCGGCGACGGCCGCGCGCACGCGCTCGACGTGCCGGGTCGAGGCGGTGACGACCATGAGCGACTCGGTGGGGCGGTTGACGGCGTGCTCGACGACGAGGCTCACCACACGGGCGACCTCGGCATCGGGGCTCTCGACGGCGCCGGTCTCAGGGTCGGGCGTGCCGGTGCCGCCTTCGACGTAGTCGACGCTGAGGCTGCCGCGGCCGAGGTACGAGCCCGCCCACGGAAGCGAGACGAGCTCGCCGCCGTAGAACGCGTCGTTGACCAGCTCGGCGAGGTCTTCGCCGCCGGCGCGGTAGCTGCGGGTGAGGGTCTCGACCGGCACCAGCTCGGCGAGGCGCTCGAACACGCTCACCGCGTCGAAGGGCACCTCGGGCTCGTCGTCGTCGCTGCGACCGGCGCCCACCCGGAACGGCGTGGGCTTCTGGGTCACCGGGTCGCCGAAGGCCACCACCTGGCGGGCGCGGCGCAGGGCCGGGGCCGCCTCGGTGAGGCACACGGCGGCCGCGTCGGCCAGCAGCAGCACGTCGAAGGCCTCGGTGTCGGGAATCTGCGGCACCTCGTAGGGCGAGGCCAGCCACACCGGCGCGAGAGTGCGCAGCAGCGTCGGCGCGGTCGCGAGAATCTCGGATGCCGTGGCGGTGCCCCCGCGCAGCGCGGTCTTCAGCGCCGCGGTCTCCCCCGCCTCATCGACGATGGCGATCTTCCAGCGGGTGGCCAGCTCGGCCGCCAGCTGCGGACCGGCGAAGCCGGCGTGGGCCTCGTCGACGAGTCGGTAGTCGCGCTCGAGGCGGTCGACGACGGCGGTGTTGGCGCCCAGCAGCGCGCGGTCGCTGCGCAGCATCGCCTCGAGGGCCGACTGCCACCAGACGAACTCGAACTCGGCGGCCACGCGCTCTTCGCCCACGTGGCGCACCGACAGCTCGGTGAGCAGCGTGTCGAGCCCCAGCTGGGCGAGGCGGTCGCGCAGCTGGGCCCGCTCGACGAGGTTGTCGAACACGTCGGAGTCGGCGGCCAGCCCGGCCAGGGTGCGCAGCAGCTGGGCGATGGGCGTGGAGGCGAGCGGGATCTGCCGCCCGAGCACGCGGTCGAGCTCGGCGAGGTCGGCGTTCACGCGCTGCCACGCGGTGGCGACGTCGTCGAGGCCCAGCGGGATCTCGGGGGTGACGCCGCTCTCGACGACCTGCTGCCACTGTCCGCGCTGCTGCTGCACGCGCGAGAGGGCCTCGTGCATGTCGGTGACGTGCATGCCGGGCCGCACGTACTCCTTCGACAGGTGGCGCAGGCGGCGGCGGTTGGCGCCGGTCATCGACGGCGCGTCGCGGCGCGTGGCGTGGGCCTGGATGAGTTCGCCGAGGGGGCGTTCGAAGACGGTGGGGCTGAAGCGGTCGAGCGACCCGCGGATGCCCTGCAGCAGCTTCACGTAGGCGCCGAGCTCGGCGACCGTGCCGAAGGGACGCATGCGCGTCTGGGCGATCAGCTCGTAGCCGCGCTCGAGGATGGCGGGCACGTCGGTGCGGTGCAGGCGGCGGGCGAGCGCATGCGCGGAGCGCGCGGCATCCGTCGTGGCGAAGGCGACGCCGTACCAGGGCGAATCGTCGGGCCCGAAGCGGAACTCGCCCAGTCGCGCCGCCGTCGACAGCGCCTCGGCGGCCTCGGCGCGCCGGTTCGACAGCGACTGCAGCACCGACACGTCGAAGCGCGTCTGCGCGGTGGGTGCGAGGGTGGCCGACGAGATCGTGGCGAGGGTGCGCAGGGCCTCGAGCGGCGAGACGCCGAGCGCCGGGTGGCGCTGGGTGAGCGCGCCGCGGTAGTCGCGCAGCACGGCGCGCAGGCGCACCAGCGCGTCGTCGACATCGGCGACCTTGGGCGGCTCGGCCTTCTCGTTGCGCGCGATGGCGCGGATGAGGTCGCGGTGCGGCTGCGAGGGCGAGACGGCGAGCCCCTGCAGGCCGATACCGGCCAGCCGGTGACGCACGCCGTCGAGCGTGGAGCGGCGGGTGCTGACGACCAGCACGCGCTTGCCGGCGCGCACCAGCTCGCCGATCGCGTTGATGACGGTCTGGGTGCCGCCGGTGCCGGGCAGCGTGTGCACGGCCAGCGGCTGACCGGCCACGATGCGCGCGAGCACCTTCTCCTGCTCGGCATCGGCGTCCAGCAGCAGCCGATCGGATGCCGGGGGGCGCTCGTCGGAGCTGACCAGGGCCGGCACCGCACGCACGAGCGACACCGACTCGCGGTCGGCGATGTGCCCGGCGAGCGCGTTGAGCATCGGGTGGTCGAGGTGCGCGGCGTCGCGCTCCATGTTCCCCGAGACGTCGGCGAAGGTCGACACCACCAGCCGCGGCTGCACCGTGAAGGTGGGGATGTGCGAGGTGAGGGCGCGCAGGTGGTCGATCACCGGCTGCGGCTTGAACACGCCGCCGTCGTGGGCGAGGGCGGCCAGCGCGCTGCCGTCGAGGGCGATGCCGAAGTGGGTGCGCGCGGCGGTGACCAGCTCGGGGTTGATGCGGAACGCGCCGTGCAGCTTCAGTTCGACGTCGGTGTGGTGGCGCCGGATGGCGAGCGGGCGCAGCAGCACGGGGGCGGCGTAGCCCACGCCGCCGATGCGCCACGAGGCGACGCCGACGGCCAGGTGCACGGCGTCGAGCCCGCGCGCGGTGCGCAGCTCGACGTCTTTGGCGACGATGCGCTCGGCGGCCAGGCGCGCGGTGCGCAGGGCCACCTCGTCGCGGAAGAGATTAGACAGCAGCGTGGAGCGGCCGGTGATGAACTGCGGCAGGCTGCCGGGGTGGGCCTTGGTGATGTCGATGCCGGCGTCACCGTGGTCGGTGTAGTGCAGCAGCGTCGAGCGCCCGCCCAGTTGCGCCGACTCTTCCCGGATGCGGGCACGCTGCGGCTCCGCCACGTTCGTGACGACCACACCCTGCTCCGAGAAGTCGATCGCGTCGGGGGTCACTGAATCGTCGTACGTGGCATCATCCATGCCTCGCACGGCGCCACCTTCTCCTCGCCACACACGAGACACCTTAGGCGCGGATCACGCGAACCCCGCGTCTGACCCGCGCGTTTTCCGTGATTGCACCGCGTTTCGGCGCGCTGTGCGCCGCAGCTTCCTCCACAGGGCGCCCTCGCCGCGATCTGTCCACGGATGCCGGCGGCCGGGCCGGCGGCATCCGACGTGCACGCCATGATGGGGCCATGTCTTCCGCAGCGTATTCGGTGCACCCGACACCGATCGGCCAGGCCCTCATCGTGACGACCGACGCGGGCCTGGCCGCCCTTCATCTGCTCGACGGGCCGCACGACGCGGCGCTGGCGGGCATCGGCCTGGCCCTGCACGCGGTGCCGCGGGAAGACCCTGCGGCCACGGCCGCCGTCGCCGCGCAGCTCGACGAGTACTTCGCCGGCGACCGGCGCGCGTTCGATCTGCCGATCGACTGGTGGTTCGCGGAGGGCTTCACCCGTCGGGCGCTGGAGAGCGTGCAGTCGGTGCCCTACGGGCAGACCGCGTCGTACGGCGAGATCGCCGTGCTCGCCGGCTCGCCCGGGGCGCACCGCGCGGTGGGGTCGGCGTGCGCGCGCACCGCGATCTCGATCGTGGTGCCCGCCCATCGCGTCGTGCGGGCCGACGGCTCGATCGGCGAGTACGGCGGGCACCCCGAGGTCAAGCGCTTCCTGCTCGACCTGGAAGACCGCGTCGCGGCGGGCGTGTAGGCCGCCCGCCGCGACGCGGCTGTCAGGAGTGCGCGGTCGTCAGTGGTCGACGGCCTTCTCGGCGCCGTAGCCGGTGAGCGAGCGCACCTCCATCTCCGCGGCCTTGGCGCGATCCTCGGCGCGCCGTGAGGTGACCGAACCGAGCCAGCCGAGGAAGAACCCCAGCGGGATCGACACGATGCCCGGGTTGTTGAGCGGCCAGATGGCGGTGCCGACGTTCTTGAACACGCTGGTCTCGGTTCCCCAGAACACCGGCGAGAGCACGATGAGGATGACCGCGGCGGCGAGCCCGCCGTACATGCTCCACACCGCGCCGCGAGTGGAGAAGCGGCGCCAGAACAGCGAGTAGATGATCGTCGGGAGGTTCGCCGAGGCGGCCACGGCGAAGGCGAGCGCCACGAGGAACGCGACGTTCTGCCCCTGCACGCCGATGCCGCCGAGGATCGCGAGCACACCGATCACGATGACGGTGCGCCGGGCGACCTTCACCTCGCCGTCGGGCGGCACGTTGCCCTTCTTCACGACGTTCGCGTAGATGTCGTGGGCGAACGAGGCCGCGGCGGTGATCGTGAGACCGGCGACCACGGCGAGGATCGTGGCGAAGGCGACCGCGGAGATGAAGCCCAGCAGCACCGGTCCGCCGAGGGCGAGGGCCAGCAGCGGCGCGGCGGAGTTGACCCCGCCGGGCGCGCCCGCGATCGTCTCGGGTCCGACGAGGGCACCCGCGCCGTAACCGAGCACGAGCGTCAGCAGGTAGAACAGGCCGATCAGCCAGATCGCCCACACGACCGAGCGCCGCGCCTCCTTGGCGGTGGGCACCGTGTAGAAGCGCATGAGCACGTGCGGCAGACCCGCCGTGCCGAGCACCAGCGCGATGGCCAGCGAGATGAAGTCCCACGGGTTCTTGCCGTACTGCAGTCCCGGCCCGAGGATGGCGTCCTTCGGGTCGGTGACCGAGGCGGCAACCGCGCTCTCCAGCAGCGTGTTCAGGCTGAAGCCGTTGATAGCGAGCACCCAGATGGTCATCACGATCGCCCCGCCGATCAGCAGGAACGCCTTGACGATCTGCACCCAGGTGGTGCCCTTCATGCCGCCGACGAGCACGTAGACGATCATGAGCACGCCGACCACGGCGACGACCACCGATTGGCCGATCTTGTCGTTGATGCCCAGCAGCAACGAGACCAGTCCGCCGGCGCCCGCCATCTGGGCCAGCAGGTAGAAGAAGCACACCGCGAGGGTCGTGATGGCCGCGGCCATGCGCACCGGCGACTGCTTGAGGCGGAAGGCCAGCACATCGGCCATCGTGAACTTGCCGGTGTTGCGCATGAGCTCGGCCACCAGCAGCAGCGCCACCAGCCACGCCACCAGGAAGCCGATCGAGTAGAGGAACCCGTCGTACCCGTTGATGGCGATCGCCCCGACGATGCCGAGGAACGAGGCGGCCGACAGGTAGTCGCCGGCGATCGCGAAGCCGTTCTGCGGGCCGGTGAACGAGCGGCCGGCCGCGTAGTAGTCGGCGGCGGTCTTGTTGTTGCGGCTGGCGCGGATGACGATGAACAGCGTCACCGCGACGAAGGCCCCGAAGATCGAGATGTTGAGGATGGGGTTGTTCTCCACCGTCTCCACGGCGGCGGTGACCGCCTCCCAGGGTCCTTGAGCGGGTCGGAGCGTCATGAGCGGGCCTCCCGCTGTTCGAGGTCGGCGCGGATCTCGGATGAGATCGGGTCGAGCCGGCGGTTGGCGTAGCTGACGTAGCCCATGGTGATGGCGAACGTGGTGACGAACTGCCCGAGGCCCAGCAGCAGGCCGATGGTCACGTCACCCCACACCCGCGTGGCCATGAACTCCGTCGCGAACGACGACAGCAGCACGTAGGCGAAGTACCAGACCAGGAAGGCGACGGTGAGCGGCCACACGAAGCTGCGATGCGTGCGCCGCAGTTCGACGAATCGGGGCGACTCCTCGACGGCGATGTAGTCGATGCCCGGGGGGTCGATTCCGGGGGGCGAGCCATCGGACGGTGCGGACATGTGGCCTCCTTGCCTCATGACGGGAGCGCGCTCCCGCGGCCGGTCTCCGTCGACCGGCCGCGTGGTATCGTCGACGCTACGAAAACGGGTGACGTGGTCGTCACCCCCGGAAGTAGGTAGCACGCGATGGCATCCACCGGCCTCGCATCCGAGGACGATCTGCTCGCCCGCGCGGTGGGTGATCTCGCCTCTCGCACCGGGCTGCCTGTGGCGTTCGGCGGCTACGAAGTGCAGGATGCCGTGGAGATGACCGCCGTCGTCGGCAGCCGCACCCCCCACCTGTCGGGCCTCGTCGTGCGCGCCACCCGCGGCCTCGGCGGCCGCGCCATGGTCGAGCGCCGCCCCCGGCTGGCCCTCGACTACCGCTCGTCGCGTCACATCACCCATGACTACGACCGCGTGATCCTGGGCGAGGGCATCTCGACGCTGTTCGCCGTGCCCGTGGTCGTCTCGGGGCGCACGCGCAGCGTGCTGTACTGCGGGTCGTGGCAGACCTCGCGCTTCGGCGAGGCCACCGCGCGCACCGCCGTGCAGGTCGCCGCCGACTTCGCGACCGAGCTGCGCGTGCGCGACGAAGTGCAGCGCCACCTGTCGCTGGCAGCCGTCCCCTCCGACACCGGCATCGACGCGCGTGCCCGCGAAGAGCTGCGCGAGACCTACGCCGAGCTGCGCAGCATCGCCTCCGAGGTCGCCGATGCCGGCATCCGTTCGCGCCTGTCGGTGCTGGAGCGGCGGCTGGCCGCGCTCTCGAACGACGGCGAGCCGCACGATCTCGAACTCGACGTGCGCCTGTCGCCGCGCGAGACCGACGTGCTCGCGTGCGCCGCCCTCGGGTCGACCAACGCCGAGATCGCCGCGGCGCTGTCGCTGAAGGAGGGCACCGTGAAGTCCTACCTGCAGTCGGCGATGTCGAAGCTGGATGCCTCGACGCGGCACGCCGCCGTCGCCCGCGCTCGCCGCGCGGGATTGCTCCCCTGATCAGCCGCACGAATGTGCGGCGCCGCGGGGCCGGGCGCCACTAGGCTTCCGGCATGACCCGCAGAATCGTGCATCAGCTCGTCGACGACCTGGACGGCACCGTCTTGGAGGTCGGGTCCGGCGAGACGGTCCTCTTCTCTCTGGACGGCACCGCCTACGAGATCGATCTCACCGACGAGAACGCCGCGGGCCTGCGCGACGCGCTCGCCCCCTACATCGCGGCGGGCCGCTCGGTGTCGGCGCGTGCGGGCTCGCCCCGCGGCGGCTCGGCTCCGGCGCCGCGCGCCGGAGCACGCACCCAGCGCCGCTCGGGTCAGCGCGACTACGCGCCGGTGCGCACGTGGGCGGCCGCCAACGGCTACACGCTCTCGGAGCGCGGCCGCATCCCCGCCGCCGTGCTCGAGGCGTACGACGCCGCGAACTGACGACTGGCGTCTGGCGTCTGCCGTCTGACGTCTGGGCGACTGCCGTCGGTCAGTCGTAGCCGAGCACGACCGTCGGATCGGTCTCACTGTCGATGACGATGGGTTGATCGTTCACGCCACCGAGGGTAGCCACCGGCCATCGGATGCCGGCGGGCGCCGCGCCGTGGATAACCGCGCGGCCGTGGGGTCGCGGCCGTCAGGTGGCGGGCGGCTCTGAGATGTAGACCCGCACCTCGTCGCCGGCGAGAGTGAACCGCAGGGTGGTGCCCGGGGCGTACCGCTCGATCACGCCTTCGCCCACCTGCCCGTCCATCACCGTCAGGTCGATGCTCGGCTCGAGCCCGGGCGCGGAGCACACGCCGGTGGAGGTGCCGCTCAGGGCCGCGTCGGGCATGATCGTGATGCAGCGTCCGCCGGTCTCGTCGTACTCGCCGCTGCTGATCCGCATCCCGTAGAAGTCGTCGTATCGTGCGGCGCCGTCGCCGGGCGATGTCTCGTCCCCTTCCGCATCGGGGTCGACGTGCAGCACCGCGATCGGGCGGGGCGAGGTGTCGCCGGCCAGGAGGCTCAGCGGCAGCACGACCCCCGCCGTGAGAGCTGCGGTCACCACTGCCGTCGCGGCGCAGGCCAGCAGCAGCGCGGCGGTGCGCCAGCGCCGCACCGGAGGCTCGTCGTTCTCCGGGGGCGCCGACCCGAGGGCGTCGACGCCGTCGGGATCGGCCGACGCTCCGGCATCCGTCGGCGTCGCGGTGGCCGGAGCGCGATGGGCCCGGGGTGTGCCGCCCGACCGCGGCACGGTGGTGACGAGCGGTGGCGCCGGCGGCGCGGTGCGGGCGCGGCGGCCGGCCTCTTCGAGCGCGGTCAGCCGGCGCAGGGCGTCGGGGTCGTCGTGGATGTCGGCGTCGGCGCCGTAGGCCCGGGCGCGCAGCGCCGCCAGTTCACTCGCGTCGTCGACCATGGTCACCACTCTGCCATCCGCATGCGCGGGTGGTCAGCGGAGCTCCCCCGGGTGGGTGAGCCGCCACCAGGCGTCGGGCTCGGTGATGTCGCCCTCGATGCGCACCGGCACCGAGGTGGTGCGCAGTCCGTCGGTCCAGGAGACGGTGCCGACCTGTTCGCCGTCGAGCCAGGTGGTGGGGGTCTGGGTCTCCATGGTGGCGGTGACAGGGCGCCCGCGCCAGGTGAACAGCGACGCGTCGGCACTGAGCACCATGCGCGCCTCGCTCCCCCACGGGGTCTCGTAGGTGCCCACCAGCCGTCCCTCTTCGGCCAGCGGCACGACGTCGAACCCGCCGGCGATGCTCTGCAGCAGGCCGCGCACGCTCTGCTCGAGCGAGGCGCGGCCCTCGGCGCCCAGCTGCACGCCGACGATGCTCAGCGGCGCCTCGAGTCCCACATCCAGGCTGGCTGTGTAGAGCAGGTTCGAGCCGCTCTCTTCGAGGGTGCCGGTCTTCAGCCCCGTGATGCCGAGCTCGCCCAGCATCGGGTTCGTGTTCCTCACCACACCGGCGCCGGGGATGTCGAGAGACGGGGTGCGGGCGAGCGAGGCGACCACCGGGTTGGCGGCGGCGAGGCGGCCGAGGGCGATCATGTCGGCGGTCGTGCTGGTGTTGCGCGCATCGATGCCGGTGGGTTCGACGATGGTGGTCTGCGTCAGGCCGTTGGCCGCCAGCCACCGCCGCGTCGCGCTGAGGAACGCGCCCTGCGAGCCGTAGGCCCAGCCCGCCACCGCCTCGGCGTAGTTGCTGGCCGACGGCAGGAGCATGGCGGCGAGCGCTTCGCGCAGCGACATGGTGGTGCCGGTGGGCATGGGTGCGATGGTGGCGCCCCGCACGTAGTACTCGTCGTAGAGCGCGTGGGCCGCTTTGTCGAACGTGATGGCGGGCCCGGCGTCGGTCGGGTGGGTGAGCGGGTGGCGGTCGAGCACGACCAGTGCGGTGACGAGCTTGCTGATGCTCGCCATCGGCAGCGGCTGGTCGCCCCCGCCCGCGGCCCAGATGCCGGCCGCGTCGGGTCCCAGGTAGTCATCGGCGCCCGCGACCGAGATCGCGAACGCGCCGACGGTCGGAGCGGCGAGCGCCGCCGGCGGCACCGTCGCCACCGCGGGGACGGCAGAGGTCTCGACCGGGTCGGGCAGCGCGGCCGACAGCGCCCAGGCCACATAGCCGGCCGGCACCACCAGCAGCAGCACCACGACGAGGGCGGCCACGATGAGACCGATGCGTCGGCCCCGCCGCGGAGCGGGATCGGTCGGGGCGGGCGCGTCGCCGAGCAGCTCCTGCTCACGACTGAGCAGTTCGGTCAGGTCGTCCAGCGCCGTCTCCTTCGATCTCGACTTCCTGCATCCTGCCGCACCGCGCGCGATGGCCGCCACTCACGGCGCGAAGCGATCGACGAGCTGCCGGCGGGCCTGTCTGCGAGGATCGATGCATGAAGATCGCGCTGCTCCGCCGGTTCGTCGCACTGGTCGACAATGACCTGCACTTCCCGCGGGCGGCCGAGGTGCTGGGCATCCCCCTCGCCTCGCTCTACACGTCGGTCGAGAAGCTCGAAGACGAGGTCGGCCATCCGCTCCTGTCCGGGGCGAAGGGTGCGGCCACGCTCACCCCCGCCGGCAGCCTTCTGCTCGACGAGGCTCGGCGTCGCATCGCCGAGGCGCCCGAACCCGCCCCGAAGACCGTCGCGCCCGCGGGCGGCAAGGCGAAGGCATCCAAGGGCAAGGGCCGAGCGCCGATCGTGAAGGGCCAGCCGAAGCCCTACAAGAAGCGTCAGGGACGCTAGCCACCGACGGCGTTCGGAGGGACCGAGCCGCTTCATTAGAGTGTTCTCATCTAATGAAGTGACCACCCGGAGCCTCCATGTCGACGACGACACCCCCACCCCTGCTGCCGCCCACCCCCGCCCGCACGCCCGCCGCCAGGCGGCGCATGCCAGTCTGGGCGTGGATCCTGATCGCCCTAGTCGTCCTCGTGGTCGGCGTCATCCTCTCGCCGGTGTTCGCCCTGGTGTCGTTCGCGGTCGTCATCACCGGCATCGTGGCGCTGGCACGCGGCGGTCGCACCTGGCTGCGATTTCGCAGTCGAACGGCAGCCGCGTGGGTGACGGCTGCCGCCGCGATGATGCTGCTGGTCACCGGCAGCATCTCAGGCGCCATCCTCAGCAGATCGCCCGATGCCGATGCGGTCGCATTCGCGGCAGCTTCGCCGTCGCCGACGGCCGAGGCGACCGAGCGCTCCATTCCCACCGCAACACCCACGCCGACACCCACGCCGACGCCGACCGAGAGCCCGGCCACGCTCGTTCGCGTCGTCGACGGTGACACCATCGAGACGAGCGCTGGGACTGTCCGCCTGATCGGAATCGACACCCCGGAGCAGGGAGCGTGGGGCTACGCGGAAGGGACCGCTGAGCTGACGCAGTTCCTCTCCGCCGGAGCCCTCACCCTGGTGGCCGTGCCCGGTCGCGACGATGTCGACCAGTACGGCCGCCTGCTGCGATACGTGCGCGTGAACGGACACGACGCCGGCCTGCATCTCATCGACACCGGGTGGGCGGTCGCCCGCTATGACGGGCGCGACGGCTACGGTCAACACCCGCAGCAGGCGGAGTACGTCAGCCTGGATGCCGCGCGAGAGATGCCCGCCGAACCGGCGCCGGAGCCTGCTCCCGTCGCTCCCGCTCCCCCGCAGCCGGCGGAACCCGCACCCGCACCCGCGCAGCCGGCGCCTGCGGCACCGACGAACGACCCGCAGTTCGGCACCTGTCGCGAGGCGAACGCGGCCGGGTACGGCGACTACCAGGCCGGCGTCGACCCGGAGTACAACTGGTACCGCGACCGAGACGGTGACGGCTGGGTGTGTGAGCGCTGAGCCCCGTCCCGCGTTCGGGGCGGTGCCCGCCGCCGCCGTGATCGCCGAGTTGCTGCGCGTGCAGCACGACGTGCCGGAACGAACGCCGGTGGCGCGCTTCTTCGGCCGCTCACCGCTGTCAGACGAGTCGCGCCGGTGGTACCTCGGTGCGCTCGGCGAGATCGAGGTCGCACGCCGGATGGATGCGCTGGGCGAGGGATGGACAGTGCTCCACTCCGTGCCGGTCGGTACGCGTGGCAGCGACATCGACCACGTCGTCATCGGACGCGCAGGGGTCTTCACCGTCAACACGAAGCACCACGACGGCGCCCGGGTCTGGGTCGGTCGTCGAAAGCTCCTCGTGAACGGCCAGCCGACCGACCACCTCCGCAATGCCGGATACGAGGCGACCCGTGTGCACGAACTCCTGTCGTCGGCCGGCGGACTCGTCGTGCCGGTCACGGGGCTCGTCGTCATCGTCGGCGCGAGAGACATCACGATCCGCGAGCGTCCCGACCACGTGACGGTGCTGCGGTCGCAGGCGCTCATCCGCTGGTTGCAGCGCCAGAAGCCGCAGCTCGACGACGAGACGGTCGCTCGAATCGTCACGACGGCATCCCGAACCGACACGTGGACGTTTGAGACGCCCCGACCCGCCGATGGCTCCGCGTTCGCCGCCTTGCAGAGCGAAGTGACGCGCGCGAGTCGTGTGCGGATGCTGTGGGGCGCCGCCGCGTTCGTCGTCCTCCTCGGCGTCGCCGCTCCGACAGCGATCGATTTCTACACGCGCACGTTCGGCGGCTGACTAGGCGCCGGGCGTCACTCGAACAGCGGCTTCTGGATGCGGCGCTCGTACCGCCGGATGCACTGCGTGTCGCGCGCGAACTGGAAAGCG
Organism: Microbacterium festucae; assembly: GCF_025421715.1. GTDB lineage: Bacteria > Actinomycetota > Actinomycetes > Actinomycetales > Microbacteriaceae > Microbacterium > Microbacterium festucae. Next base: position 496,545 of record NZ_JAOEFC010000003.1, on the reverse strand, counting down.
GCGAGGCATTCCGGGTCGTCGAACGACGCGTTGCGGTAGACCTCGTAGGCGGCGAGCGAGGGGAACGTGAACAGCGCGAATGCCTCGTCGCTGTCGCCCTCGGCGGGCAGGAAGTAGCCGTGGTGGGTGCCGCCCAGCTTGTTCACGAGGCGGATCCACTCGCGGCCGTAGGCGGTGAACTCCTCGAGCTTGTCGGGGTCGATCTCGTATCGCAGGTGGATGGTGATCATCTCGTTCTCCTTCAGCAGGCGCAGCTGATCGCGCCCAGTGGCGCCGTCAGCGGATCGACGGGACGCACGATCGCGCCCTCGTCGTTCTCGGTCGGGTAGCCCTCGCGCGCCCAGTACTCGAAGCCGCCGATCATCTCTCTGACCTCGTAGCCGAGCTTCGCGAACTCCAGCGCGGCGCGCGTGGCACCGTTGCATCCGGGCCCCCAGCAGTACACGACCACCGGCATGTCGGCGGGGATCTCGTTCGCGGCGCGCGCGGCGATCTCACGGGTCGGCAGGTGCACGGCGCCGCGGGCGCGCCCCTGCGCCCACGCGACCTCGGCTCGGGAGTCGATGAACGCGAACCGCGCGCCGGCCTCGAGGTCGGCGTGCACGTCGGAGGGGTCGGTCTCGAACCGGAGCTTGGCGGCGAAGTGCGCGACGGCCGGTGAGGTCGAGGTGGTGGTGTCGGTCATGTCCTGATTGTGACCGCGACGGCATCCCCACGCCGTCGCCAGAGCCCCGGCCGGCCACAGATGGCAGGAAATCGCGGCGAGATTGGCAGGCGGCGAGCGCCGTGCCTCAGCCGCCGCTGAACGTGCCGGCAGGTTCCACTCGGCCTCACTCCTTCTCGAGAAGAGCGACGGCGTCGGTCACCTGGCCGAAGAACGTGGCCTGATCGCCGAGCTCGCTCGCCTCGGCGGTCGACCCCTGGATCGTGATGACGAACGCGCGGCCGTCGGCCCGCTCGAGGTACCACGACCCGCCCAGCACGCCGATCGAACTGCCGCCCTTGAACGCGACGTAGGTCCACTCGTCGCCGAGGTCGCCGAGGCCGCTGTTCGTGGCGATGATGTCGCGGATCGGCGCCCCGGCAACCGTCGTCGCCAGCTTCTGCAGCGCGAGGTGGACGGCGGCCAGGTCATCGGGGGTCGTGAACCAATCGAGCCCGTCCTGCCAGACGGGGGTGGTGACCGCTGTCACCGGGATGTCGAGCAGGCCGGTGGGCAGCGCGTCGATCACCGCACGCTTGTCGCCCTCGGTCGTCGCGGCGCTCCAGTCGGCGCGGGCCTGGCCGCCGGCTCCGCCCGCACCCCATCCGAGCTGGAAGACCGCACGGGTGGTGAGCAACGGCGTGTTCAGCGCCGGGTCGTGGTGGCCGAGGTCGGCCAGAGCGCGCTCCAGCGCAGCGGGTCCGACGGCTGACATCAGCATGTCGGTGGCGGTGTTGTCGCTGATCGCGATCATCTGCGCGGCCGCCTCCTGCACCGTCACCGTCGTGCCGGACGGGGCGTTCTGCAGCTCACCGGACGGCAGGCTCTTGACGTCGTCGGTGACGGTCAGCGGCGTCTCCCACGTGAGCTCTCCCGCAGCGACGGCCTCTGCCACCGCGCCGAGCACGTAGAGCTTGAACATCGATCCCGAGGGCTTCGCCTCGGTGTCGCCCACCGCGCTTCCCGTGCCGGCGGCGGCAATGCGCTCAGACGCGCCGTCGGTGACGTCGGTGACGGTCAACGTGGTGTCGGCGGCGAAGCCTTCGACCGAGTCCTCGAGCTCCGACCACGACGTCGCGGGCACGCGGTCGGCGGCCGACGCCGAGAACAGGAGTCCCGCGATCAGTCCGTCAGCGCCGACCGCGATCTGCATGTCCAGCGCATCGCCGGACGCGGGCGCGATCGTGATGAGCGCCGAGTCACCGGCATCCTGCACCGCGGTCGGCACCCAGGGGCTCTGCGGCGCGAGCTGCGAGAAGACGGCGGCGAGATCTTGCGCACTGATCTGCTCGAGAAGAAGGGACGAGACGTGCTCGGGCGCTTCGGCCGCGGGCTCGTCGATCTCGCCGTTGATCGCATCGAGCACCCACTGCGCCTGCTCCCCGAGCACAGTGTCGGGCAGGGCGACGACCTGTGCGGCTGCGCTGGCGGATGCCGTGGGGGTGGCCGCCGGAGCGGTGGTGCATCCGGCGAGCAGGCCGGCGGCGAGTGCGGCAGCGACGAAAGCGGCGGCGCGTCGTCGGTGTCGCGGCGGCGGGGTGGCCGGGGTTGTGGTGGTCGCGGTCGGGGTCGATCGTGAAGCATCCATGCACCCAGCCAACCCGGATGGCGAAGCCGAGACCTCCCTCCACGGTCGGAGATCACTCCGCCGCGGTGGGGAGGCCGATCAGCCCTTGACCGCGCCGGCCGCCAGTCCGCCCATGATGAACCGCTGGGTGAGGATGAAGATCACGAGAATCGGCAACACCGCGAGCAGCAGTGTGGGGAAGACGATCTCGTAGTTCGTCGAGTACGACGACACCGCGGCGTACACGCCCGTCGTGATCGTCTTCGCCGACGAACCCGGTCCGAGGATCAGCTGCAGGCTCACGAAGTCATTCCACGCACTCAGCGCGTTCAGGATGAAGGCGGTCGCGACGATCGGCTTCATCAGCGGGAAGATGATCGTCCAGATCACGCGCAGACGGCCCGCCCCATCGATGGCGGCCGCTTCGTCGAGCGTTCGCGGCAGCATCCGGATGTAGCCGCTGAACATGAACAGCGTGAACGGGATCATCGAGGCCGACATGAACAGGATCAGCCCGGGCACCGTGCCCATCAGGCCGACGGCCTTGAGCACGAAGATCGCGGGCACCACGATGATCTGCGCCGGGATGAACATGCCCGCGACGAAGAACATGCCGCTCTCCGACCGCGCCTACTGGGCCGAGGACGGCGCGCATCGGTGCATCCTCAGCCCGATGACCTCGGGGGACCTGTCGATGGACCGGGATGAGTTCGGCCGGTCGTTCTTCAGCTCGACCGACAAGGAGCCGCTGCCCGCCGACCTCGAGTTCGCCGACGCCCCCCTGTCCTTCGCGGTCGACGGCGGCCTCTACCTGATGGGCGAAGCAACGAGGCCCATGGACGTGGCGACGCTTGGACGGTTGCCGTACCGAGGTCGGGTGGGCGACCCGGAGGACTGACACGGGCGCCGGCGTGGTTCGGGAGAGACTGCCCCTGGAGGGATTCGAACACGTTTTGAGCACTTTGCATTTCGACATTTAGCGGAGAAAACAGCGGAATTACGCGGGAGTTGACAAGCTTGACGACATCCAGGAACGTCCGAAAACAGCCAGGTGCAAACAGATTGCGGGCAAAAGGCGGCCACAAATAGAGCCTCTGATCAGGCACCTTGAGACCCACCGCAATAGGCTGCCGGCAGGGTCAAATTCCGACAAAGCCAATTTGAGCAGGTTGCTAACTCAAGCCGCTCTGCGGGCTTTGCAACTGAGCAATATGCTCAAGATGACTCAGATCTCGACTGAGGGACCGGTGGGGCTCGTCGGAGCGGGATAAGCGCGGCTCGGGTCGTGGCCGTAAGGGTCGATCGCCGGCGCCCGTCGGGGCTCTTGCATCCGAATCTCCGGCGCGATGCCGAGCTCACGCGCGCGGCTCATGAGTCGGGTCGCGGTGCTCTGGCTGATCTGGAGCGTGTCGGAGACGAGCTTGAGAGGCGGGAAGCTGAGGGCGCTCGCTACGCGATAGACCGCGACCGCGTCGTCGACCGCGTCTTCTGTCGTGCGTTCTTTGCGCGCGAGCTGTTCGCCGAGAAACTCCCGGGCACCGGTGGTCCGCCCCGCCCCCTCGTCGACGGTGACGACGTCGAGCGCGGAGCTCGCCAAGATCCAGTGAGTACGCACTTCGCGCAGGATCTGGCTGGTGATGTCGATGCCGCCTTCGGCGCGCTCGACGCCGGCGAACGCGATCGCCGTGCGGCCAAGCGTGGCATCCCACTCCACGCGCACCGTGATCGTCCCGGGCACATCCTGCTCCCCTGCCACGCGCACATGCCAGGCGCTCGGCACGCTCACGCCGCTGCCGAGCTGGATGCGGTCTTCGCTGATGTCGTACGCCTCGACGTGTGCCATGCCGCCACTATTCCATGGCTTCACCTATTCCGCGAAGAAGAGTGTCGATCTTGGCTCACGTCTGTGGTAGCTTGCGGCGAAAGGTGAATGTCAATGATGGCTCACGAGAGGAATGGAACGATGAACCGATCAGCTGAGAGCCTGGCTCTGACCATGAAGGACGCCGCGAAGCTCGTCGGCGTCGACTACCGGACGATCAAGCTCGGCATCGACAGCGGAACGATTCCGACGATCCAGCTCGGCCCGCGCCGCATGATTCCGCGCGCCGGCCTGCTCCGCGCGTTCGGCGTCGAGGTCTGAGAGCTGTCGCACGCGACGGCGCGAGATCCATGCGCACTCACCGACCGAAACGCAGTACCGTTACGCCACCACTCCAGTAGCGCGGGTCCGCACGTGCGCCTCCGACAGCCGCCGAGAAAATCCTGTCGGTCCGTCCCCGCGGGTATTCGCGTCAGTCGAGAGCGGTGGGAATCGGCGTGTTCGGTTTGAAGATCGGGTAGGGCTTCAGCACGCCTGTTGCTACCCAGTCTCGAATCCGGCGCCGCATTGCTCCCTGGAAGACTGACCACCCCTGTACAACGTGGGCCTTCCGCTTCTCCGATGTCCCCGGGACTGGCGAGAGAATGAGCTTTCCGCACTCGTTAGTTTGGCTCAAGACCCATCGCGCGACGCCCGCTGCTCCGTCAGAGCCAGCAGCGGCCTCGTCGCGAATCTGGTCGAGCGGCCGCTTGATCTGTGTGACCAGCGTGGGGATGTCGAGGGGCGGCGCGACGGAGAGTCCGTCTAGGAAGCGATATACGGACTCTGCGAAGGAAGCACGTTGGCTCCGGGCGCGTTCCTCTCGTTCTCGCCGTGCAACCCCAATTGAGATGAGAAGCGCGACGACGGCTACGACGAGTGCGCCTACCGCACCAACAGTCGGAATAACGCCGTCCATCCACCAATCCCAGGACAGGATTTCGGGCGCTTTCGCCCTACCGATGTGTGATAGCACGTCGTCCAGTCTGGCGTGCTGCAATGATCCCCATCATTGGGCCATTCGGCGTTTTTCAATACGCGCTGACAACGCCCTACGAACCATCCCTTTACGGGCACTCGATTTCACGATGTGGCGCGTGTGTTCGAGGTGGTTTCGAGTCGGGGTTGACTTTGAGGGGCTGGTCCCGCTCATGTCCAGGGCACGGCCTCCGGCTTTCGGTCGAACTGAGGGCTAGAGCCTGCAATGTGGATAACTCGGGGGCCCGGCCTCAAAAAACGTGCCGCCGGTGGAGCTTGGAGGCACCTTCTGCCGCCCCAACGGTCATAGGCGACCGGGGAAACCTCAAGGCTGGTGCAATATCTCCCCATAGGCGCGCTGCACCCAGGGGCGGTGTCAGGGGTGCGCACTAGAATTTGGCTACGTACGATGCAGCCCCGATCGGCTCACGCCGAGAAGGACTTCTCGTGCATAGCAGATCGGGGCTGAGGTGTCTGTGGAGGACTTCTCAACTCTAGAGGCTCAGTAGCCTCTACGCGTTCGAGGCCGGGTGGTCTTGACCGGGTGACCTGCTCCACTCAAGTCAGAGAGGAATCACCATGGCGAAGGCATCGTCGCGGTCGTCCAAGCCCTCGAAGGCCACGCTGAGCAAGGCAGGAAAGACGCTCGCGTCAGACTCGTCGAGCAAGTCGGCCAAGTCGCAGGCCGGCTCGACCCTCGGCAAGGGATAACAGCAGAAGGGGCTGACAAAGCGTCAGCCCCTTCGTTCCCTCACCTTTCGCCAGCGATCCGTCTCTGCGCATCGTCCCAGTCCTGGGCGAGAAGGGGGCTCTATGCCTTCTGCAGATCACATTCCGTCGTTCAACCATCTCCGAGTCTTCGTTCGCGCGAAGTCTGCCGGTCGCCCCACCCGCGTCGCCCAAGACCGCCAGCAGGTGGAAGCCCCCGCGGACGGGCGCATCTTCGCGCATGTGTATGAGAAGTTCATCACCGCCCTGCTCGCTTATGTCGCGCGCGGTTCTCGGGGAAGCGCGCTCGACGATGCCGTGCACAACGCCTCTGTCCGGATGCGCGCGAGCTATGACCAGGCTGCGCGTGGCATGAAGGCGATTCTGGATCGCTACCCTGCCCGCGAGGGAGTCCGGCACCAGCGAAGCACCGTCGTGAAGGACGCAGACGAGTACGAAATAGTCAGCATCCGCATGCACGTCGAGCTCGTCCTCGTCGACGGACGTCACCTCATCACCTACATGCACTTCCCGAGCGATGCTCTCCTCGAGGCTGAGATTGCGGTGATGGAAACGGCGGTCGCCATGGCCGCCCGTCAGATGAACGCCTCAGCGATCCCCGCCATCGCAATGGTCAAGGCGGGCAAGCTCATGCTCGTCGACCCGGTGCAGGCCCTAACGCCCAAACGGATCGCCTTCTTGCGCACAGCATCGGCCGACTACCGGACCGAGTGGGAGATCGCCGCCTGATTCTAGTCGGAGGGGAGGCATTGCCTCCCCTCCGACCCTCTCTGCTGGGCAAGAATCGCGCGAGCAAGGGCCACCAACGATCCCTCAGCGCGCAGTCGCCAGCACTACTCAGATGCTTGCCCCGGGCCGCCAGCGAGAGTACGAGCCTCATAGATGAGCACGTCGTTAGCGCCATCGCGCTCCATTGAGGTCGCGAGGCTGTCGGCCACGACCACGAGGTCCGCTATCAGGTCTACAGCTACGTGGTCCCGGTAGTCGGCCTCGATTAATCGAGCCAACTCAGGCGAAAATCCGGTTCGAAGCAACGCGATGAGGTAGGGGTCGGTGGTGCCGTACTTCACGTTCAAATGGAGGCGCTCGCTAAGCAGATCCAGCGCGCTCAAGATGTCCACGTACCGCATCAGGTTGAAGTCAACGAAGTCGTGCTCCTCCTTTACCTTCGCTACCGCAAGGTTCAGGCGTTCAGTGTGGCTCTTCTCACGCATGCGAACGTAGAGCGGCAGCGGCCCGCCGAGCCGCTCTTCGCCCCAGGAGGTACCGACGTAGACGTACTCTTCGTCATTCTGCTCCCACCAGCCCATGAATCGAGAAATCAGGACCTTGTACGGGGCGTTCTGTGTACGCCAGGACAGGAACGCGGAATAGAATGCCCGAGCGCTTTCGTTGTCGGCCAAACGCCGCAGGTTCGCCTTCGTCCTCGACTCAGGGTCGATCCGTTCGATGAATAGGTCCGTCACTGCGTCGACCACCGCGGCCATATCACTGAGCACCACCTGTCGCGAGCGGTACTCATCGACAAGCGACTGAATCGTGTGCTCGTTGTCGAAGATGTCGAAGTCCCGCACGCCGTGGACAAAGCACAATCTTCCGACCTCGGTCTGAGCACTTCGCGGAGCGAGCATCTGGGTTATGCCGGGCTCGATGTTTTCGAGGTATTCGAGCGCCTCAGCGCGTGCGAGGGAGTCTTCAGCTGCCGCTAGGAGCGGGTTGTCGGCCTTGTCGACCACGGCCTTCTGAAGATCGGCGACCTGGGGAAGGTAGTTCTCCACGTTCCAGCGACTATCTGAGTATGCCGCGTTCGGAAGGAGGGCTATCTCTGGTTGAAGGAGGTCGAGAGTCTCTCGCCGAGGGTCAAACACCTCACTGAATCTGCCGACTCTGCCAGCGAGATTGCGGAAGGCTGAGCGGGAGAGGGTATTGCGGCCGCGCTTATGACTGAGCATGATCAATCGATCAGCGGGAGTATTCACGCCTTCGAGGAGCGTCGAGGTGCATACCATGTAGCGGGGATCGACGGACGCGTCCTCTCGAAAGAGACGCTCGATGTAGTGGCGCAGGATGTCTGGCACCCGTCCGTGGTGGTAAAATACGCCCTTCTTAATGGCGTCGATCAGGCTGTAGGCAGGGTCAATGAGGTCTCCGATCGCAGCAATCGCTCTCTGCGCTTGCTCCGACAGGTCAAGCTCCGGCAACCGCGCGGCGATCTCGGCGGCGAGCTTTTGAGCTTGGCTCGGCTTGTTGACGTAGAGAAGTGTCCGACGGCCGGCCAGCACGAAGATCGCGTCGATCGGGTCAGCCGGAATTTCGCGCCGCGTTTCGATGAATCGATTGAGGAACTGGTCGTAGAGCAGGGCAGTCTCGCCCACGCGCGCCCACAGGTACTTCTCGGCCTTCACATGCTCGTTAGTCACCTTGGTAGGTAGTTCGAGCTCATCTCCGACTAGACGCAACAGCGTTGGATCAGCAACAAAGGGCGTGTAGTACGCGATCCGCAGTCCTGGATTTCGGTGCTGGGCGACTAGCGTCACTTGGGCGAGATCAATCGCCCTTCCGTCGGCCTGGAGCACGGAGTGGGCTTCGTCGATCAGGAGAGCATCCAGCGCGAGATCACTCTGCTCGACGAACAGCCGCTGGAGGCGTTCTTGAGTCATAACCGCGACGAACGAGGCATCACCGGCGTAGGAATCCGGGTGCGTGAGGATTCTCACCCGGGAGTCATACACCCGAGAATCGGACATCAGATTTGCGCGTGTCTGCGCAATTAGCGCACGGGTCGGCACTATCACGCAAATCCGCTCTCCCAACGAGGCGGCCACCCGGTCGATCAACATTTCGGACTTGCCGTAAGAAGTGGGAGCCACGACGACGGCGCGCTGCGCTCGACTGTTGAACTGTCGGAGCTCCATCTGGCCCCGAGTTCGGTACGTCTCGTCATCGCCCGCACCAGCGACGCGGAAGTTCGTTCGGTGAGCCACGTGAAGGAGATCGTGGAATGAGTCGGTGCTGGACAGAGTGCTCTGAAGCCTCTCCGCTGCCACCACCACCGGCATCAAATCCTTCACGCGTGCGATGTCATGGATTGGCTCGTAATCCCCCGTCACTTGGGCGTACTGCAGAAGTACCCGGTAACCCAAACGCTGAAGAAGCGCATCATCGGACCGAAGAAAGAGGACCGCGAACCGCAGCACGTCCACAAGGTCATCATCGGTCATGGCGTCTATGCGTATGAGCGCTGTGTACAGAGACAGGAATCGCGAGTCATCAAGGTTCCGGGCGTCTCGCACTTTGGTGGCTGTGAGCTCAACTTGTCTCGGCATCGGCCCGCACCATCTGCGTTCGAATGAATGACACGATCTCCTGTATACCGACGTGTTGGATGGCTAGGAGCTTCACATCCTGAAACTTCGCACTTCCAGCAATGCTTGACATCGATCGGTCGGTTCCATCTTGCGAGATGGCCGAAGCGTCGATGTCGTGCAGCACGACCGAACCCAGGAACGCACGACGGGAGATGGACGCTCCGTCTTCTAACGCACGCGTGTCGGACCGCAGCAGCTGTTTCACCGTCGCGGCGTGGCCGGATGCGAGGGTGAGATCCGCGTCGAGCAGCGCGGCGTCCCATCGCGAGCGCTGCGGAGTTGTCAACTTCTCGTGAAGGTCGCGCGCGGCGTGCAGGAACAGCGCGTGCAGCTTGTCGTCGGCGGACGCGAGAGCCCCGAGTTCGCCGGATTTCACCTCGCCATACCAGACAGTGTCCGGGGACTGTTGCAGGAAGGAAAGGTCGAAGCCCTTCTTGATGCTTCGATCTTCTTTGTTGAAGTACACGGCCGCACTCAGCAGATCAGCGTAAGTAGTCGGATGCAGCAGATGCATCAGCAATTCTCCCACCATCCCGATCTTCGTCTCGTCGGGCTTGGAGTCGAATCGAGTCAGGAACTCGGATACCGTTGCCTCAATCGAGTAGTAGTCGTTGTCTTCTTGCACGCGCTCTGCTCCATAACAGAACGCAGTAAAGCGTGCTCGAAGCTCGTCTTTCAACTCGTCCGAGAACTCAACGATCAGTACGGTGGCTGCGTTCCCATTCCGCGTCGCCGTGGTGCCCCTCATGTCGCCAACATACGATGCGATCAATCGTTCGAGATCACGTGTGAAGGTCGGCGTGTCGCGATCTGATGGGCGGTCGAGTCCTTCCCAACACCAGGCACGCCGGCATCCGTTCGAGGATGACGCGAGGCGGAGACAGCTCGGACGTGAGTTCGCTCGCGCGCGAGAAGCTCGGGACATCCTCGTAAGGTTCACCAGCGACCCTGCACGCGTGGAGACCACCACGGCTGCGAGCTCGAGAACATCGCGGTCAAGCGAGAGCGCTCAGCCGTCTGCGGGCCCGTTCGCGAGCACGCCACCTCCGTCGACGAGCACTCCCCCGCCCCGTCGCGAACGCGCTCGCCCGCGCACGAGCGAGTCTCGGCCCCGGCCAGAGGCGCCGCGCGTGACCATCCGGTTCGACGACTTCGTCCGCGCCGCCGATGCCGCGGGGTTCGGCCCCGGAACCCGCACGCGGCGATGGATTGACTGGCCGCGGATTATTGCGTGGTCGTTGGTGGGTGCGCTCGTCCTGCTGGTCGCCGGCGGTGGCGTGGCCACGGCCTACCTGTTGTAGGGCGCCGCAGGGCATACGTCGCGTGATTCGGTAACGCGTAGTGGCGGCAACAGATAGGACCGGCTGCCTCTACATTCCGATCCCGCGCCCCGCACTCGGCGCCCCGGTCACTGGTCCGGTTAGCATCGCCGCCTCCCGCTCCCTCGCGGCACGCCGCAGCTCCGCCTCGGCCGCGCGCACGGCATCCTGCATCGTCAATTCCGGCGTACCGCGCTGCATCGAGTCCGCGAGGCACTCGCGAGCCGCGGCATCCGTCCGCGCAACCACAATCGCAGCGTTGTGCACCCGCCCGCGGGTGAGGCCGACGTAGAGCCCGGCGGCATCCACACCGGGTCCGACCACCGATGCGTCGGCCGTGTCGCCCTGCACACCGTGCACGGTAGACGCATACGCGAGCTGCAGGTGCTCGCGCGCATACTCGGCGGACACGCGAGCCAGCTCGCCGCTGTCGCCCACCGACACCAGGTCGACGAGCTCGTCCCGGATGCCGCGCACGATCCACTGCGCGCGATTCTCAACGCCCGTGAACCGGTCGTTGCGACGGGTCTGGACGGTGTCGCCAACTAGGATGCGCTGCTCCCCCATCCCCCACGCGGCGACGCCGGCGTCGAGTTCACCTTCGTTCACCCGCCGCTGCTGGATGGCGTCGTTGATGGCATCCGCCTCAGCGTTGGTGCCGGACACCAGCGTCACGCGCTTACCGCGCGCATGCCACTTGAAGTACGCCTCGATCATCCGCTCGCGTGCCGCGTCGTGGTGATCGACCCGGTCGAGGTGACCGCGTTCCGCAAGCGCGGACGCAACCATCAGCGCCCGCTCGCGATCTCCGGCGTTCCGCAGTCGCAGCGTGAGCGCGGCGTAGTCGGGATCGCGGAACCGGTGCACCGTGTCGAGCTCGACCGCAGCGTTCGCGTGCCGGATCGCGGAGCCCATCGCGCCCGCATGTCCGACGGGTAGCGCTTGATGCGTGTCCCCCACGAACGCCAGCCCGACGCCATGCTCGATCGCGAGCTCCACAAGAACGTTGGCCGTCTGCAGGTCGACCATGCCGGCTTCGTCGACGACGATCCGATCGCCGGGACCCAGTGGGTATCGGGTCGGACCAACGTAGACAGCGCCTGCCCTGAGGTCGACCTCGCCTCGACGAAGCCGCGTCCAGACCTTCGCTCCCGTCTCATCCGCGCCCCATCGGTAGCCGTGATCCGAGAGGAGGGCGTGAAGACTGGATGCCGCGGCTCCGATCTCGCGAGACGCCACCGACGCCGCTTTTCGCGTGGGGGCAACGACGAGCATCCGCCGCCGTTGAGCCGTGAGCGCCGCGAACGCAGCGCGCAGCATCGTCGTCTTGCCCGTACCGGCGGGGCCGGTCACCGTCACGAGATTGTCCGTGCCAGCGATGGCGCACGCCGCCACGGCTTGCGTGGCATCCAGTGTTGAAAGATCCTCGTTGTGCGCGAATCGGCGCAGTTCGCCCGGCAGCAGCGAGCGCCCTTGGTGGGCGAGCGCTTCCAGACGGCCGGCGAGACGCAATTTCGCGCCCAGGGTCTCGGTCGCCATGAACGCCTTCACGTGCGCCGGCGGGTCATCCGCGACAAGACGATACACGGCACGCGTGGCACGCTCGGTGACGTCGGCGATCACCCCATCCAGCCGGTCACGCTCGGCAACGACACCCATGCGCGAGAGCGCGCGGATCGCACCCGCGCGAAGGTCGAAAATGCTGAACCGCCCACCGCTCGAGGTGGACCGTTCGTCTGCGTCGACAATCGCCTGTGCGGCGAGCAGATCGAGATCGACCGTGTGCAGATCTCTTGCGGCGGTGGGAACGGCTGCGCGCGGTGAGATCAGGCTCGGATTGATCGCCGCGATCTCGTCGCGGACTTTCGTCTCCCACGACATCTCGTCGATGTCGGCCGGCTTATTCGGACGCGCCACCGCCCACGCCCGTCGGTCCATCTGCTGCAATGCGTCGACGCTCGGCGCCAATCCTCCGTGCGCCGCCGACCATTCCGCGATCAGGCGCGCACGGTTCGCCTCGATCTGTGAGGACCGACGCGAGAGCGGACGCACGGCGCCGGCCAGTTCGGCGATCTCCCCCGCGCCGTCGAGCGTGTAGCCGTGGCGCGCGAGCGCGGCGATCCACGCGGGATCAGTGCGGGCCGCGAGCTCGCCCTCGGCGTTGATGACGGTGTGCAGCTTCATCGCGACGCGCGAATCGAGGTTCGACCACTTGCCATCCGCGCCGCGCACCTTGATGTTCAGCCAGAGGTGCCGGTGGATGTGCGGGTCGAGCGCGCGCGAGCGACGGTGCTGCAGCTCGACAACCTCGATGCGCGCAATCGCCTCGCGGATGAGCCCACCGTGTCCGCGCCGCGCGTTGAGCTCGATCTGCCAGGTGAGCAGGATGCGCTCACGCAGCCGGTCTTGCAGGGCCTCGAACTCGACAGCGAGTTCGGGATGTAGCAGCGCGGCGATGCTGTAGGACTTTGGGTGGTTGAGCGTCCCGTCAAGCAGGAGGTCGGCGTCGGGACTCAGCCGCTGGTGGCCGCGCTCCTCCCCCGTGACCGGGTCATGACCGGTAAGCCATACCCGGAGGCCGCCGGCCGTGAGCTCGTCCGACGTGATGACGCCGTTGTCGACGATGAACCGAGAGACGGTGGAATCGGATGCGGTGCTGTAGGCCTCGAGCGCTGCCAGGCCCGTCGCCTGCTGCAGGTGGGCGTCGCATGTGCCCTCGAGTGCGTACGCGATGGCCTGCCGAACCCCTCGGGATTCGACACCCCGCTTCCAGCGCTCGAGGCCTCCTCGCATGGCGCCAGAGTACGAGCGTTTTTACCCGTTATCCAGGTATTTTTGTGGCATGCAGGTAGTTGTTGCGGAGTGCTTCTAAAGGGGGTCGCTCACCGCTGGTGCCTGCGTGCATCGCTACCTGGATCGCTACTTGGTCGGGTGGGCTGCAGCGCATCAAGCCCGGGAGCCTAGCCATCGAGGGTGGACTCTCGGGAAGTGGTGTGAAAGGCGGGCCGGCTGAGTGAGGGCGAGCAGCCCCAGGCGATATCCGTGCGGTTCTTGGTAACACCTAGGCGTGCCCGGGAGCTGAGCTCGACTCGAGCGATGCTGCCACGGCCTCGAATTCGGCAAGGGCGGCGGCGAGATCGTCAACGATCTCGCGCGCAATGACTTCCGGTGCCGGGAGGTTGTCGAGACCTTCCAACGACTCATCCCGGAGCCAGGTGATATCGAGGTTGACTTTGTCGCGTGCGATCACGTCGGCGTAATCGAACGCCTTAAACCGCTCGGTCTCGACGCGCGCGCCATGGTCGCTTCCGAACGACTGGACGAAGTCCTCGAGATGCGCGCGGGTCAGTGGGTTCTGCTTAAGCGTGAAGTGCTGGTTGGTGCGCAGGTCGTAGATCCAGAGCTTCGAAGTCCACGGGCGCTCGCCCGCCGGCCTCTTGTCGAAGAACAGCACGTTGGCCTTGACGCCACCCGCGTAGAAGATGCCCGTCGGCAGGCGCAGCATCGTGTGAAGGTCGAAGTCCTTCAGCATGCGGCGGCGCAATGTCTCACCGGCGCCTCCTTCAAACAGAACGTTGTCGGGAAGCACGACGGCGGCGCGGCCGTTGATGTCGAGGATCGTAGCGATGTGCTGCAGGAAGTTGAGCTGTTTGTTCGAGGTCGTGACGACGAAGTCCTGACGCGCGATCTCGAGGTGTTCGCGCGCTTCGCGCCCGTCGGCGCCGACCATGGTCAGCGAGGACTTGCGCCCGAACGGCGGGTTCGACAGCACGACGCTCCAGCGACGCCCCGGATCGGCGATGAGTGAGTCCTTCACTTCGATGAGCGACGGACCGTTCGGCTCGCCCGCTCCGTGCAGAAGGAGGTTCATCGCGGCCAGACGTGCTGTGCCGTCGACGAGTTCGACGCCGTGGATCAACTTCTTCTGCAGGTGCTCGCGCTGGGGAGGAGTGAAGGATGCCGCCTCCCGTGACGCGAACTCGAAGGCCTGGAGCAAAAACCCGCCGGTGCCGCACGCGGGGTCGGTGACGGTGTCGTCAACCGTCGGGCGGACGCAGTCCACGATCGCATCGATGATCGCCCGCGGAGTGAAGTATTGGCCGGCGCCCGACTTCACGTCTTCGGCGCCCTTGGCGAGGAGCGACTCGTAGGCGTCGCCCTTGATGTCGACGCCCGTCTGCGACCACTGCTCGGCGTCGATGAGGTCATGTATGAGGCGCTTCAGCTTCGCGGGATCCTGCACGCGGTTCTGCGCCTTGCGGAAGATCACGCCGAGCGTGCCCGGCTCGCGGCCGAGTCCCTGCAGGATGCGCGTGTACTCGGTCTCGAGCTCGATCCCGTCGGCATCAAGCAGGTGTTGCCACGAGTACCCCTCCGGCACGATTCGCTCCGGACGCAGCGGCCGCGTCGCGCGCTCGTGGGCCATCTTGAGGAACAGCAGGTAGGTGAGCTGCTCGGTGTAGTCGATGGTGCCGACACCGTCGTCGCGCAGCACGTTCGCATACGCCCACAGCTTGTCGACGAGGCGGCGGGGATCGATCATGAAGTGGGCTCCAGGTCTTCGGTAGGGCTTGAGTCGAGTCTGTTACAGCGCTGACGCGAGCTCTTCAATGCGATCGGAATCGGAGGCCACGCCCGCGAGCTGGCCGGAGAACGCCGCCGCGAGCAGAGCCCGGCGAAGCGCATGCGATCGCCGGTGTGCGCGAGAAACCGAGTCGATCAGAGCCGCTGCACCATGTGCGACCTCGCCGATCCGCGCGATAATCGCATCCTGCTCGGCCAGCGACGGAAGAATCAATGGCGTTGCCTTCAAGTCGGCACCCGAGATCCCTGCCTGCCCCGATGTCGTCTTGACGCGGGACTGGAGGTTCGTGCGTGTGGCTCCCCACCGCGCAGCAACGGCGAGAAACTCTGAACGGACCACATCCTGCCGCACACGTACCCGGATGAGTTTGTCGGGGTAGGTGAAGGTTCGACCGATCGCTGGGACGACCGCGGCGGACGCCACAAGTTTGGGGTTTCCGTTGTATCGGGTAAACAGTACGTCGCCTTCCGCAAGTCGACCTCCCGCTGCATCGACCTCGGCGTCCGTGAGGCCCGATCGACCACTGTTCGAAAAGTCGATCTTCATCGGCCTAACGCTTCCGATGCGGAGAATCGGGACTCCTGTGGCTTGCTGGGTCGAACGCGAGACGAACACGCCGTTCTTGACGTTCGTCGAGACAGTCCCGATCGTCGTCATCTGACCACCTGCTGCGGCGAGAGAGACTGCGGCCTGGCTCGCGAGTAGTGCCTCTGCACGGGCTGTGATCGAAGCGAGTCCAGACCCAGCAGCATCGAGGCGAGAGAGGTGGTCCTCAAGGATGTCGACGATTCGCCGCTGCTCATGCAATTCCGGCTGAAGCAGCGACTGAGCTTCGAGATCTTGTCTCCGCAGGCTGGGAACTGCAGTCGAACTGTCGAGCTGCGCGAGGTCAAGTGCCCGAAGCTGCCAGGCGAGAAAGCGGGGTTCGAAGGACGGGGGCACGTTGATGTAGTACGTCGTATCCAGCGGCCAGCTTCCACCCTCAACGAGGTGTACAGCGCCGACCGCGCCCTTTCTCCCAACGACCACCGCCGGCTGCCTCGTGAGCGCTTGCGACGTTCCCGTGAGTCGGCCAGCCGACCCGAGGACGGGGAACTCGCCGTCCTGCGAGCGGGAATCAGCCTGCAGTGCCTTGCCGTATCGCACGATCAGGATGTCACCCAGCCGCGCCAGCTTCCAGCCACTGGGCGGGCTCACGCGGTCAGCTCCGCGTTCAGTTCCTCGATCAGCATTCCCGTACCCGCTCCCAGGTCACGAACGGCGCCGTCGACCCCGCCGCGCTCGGTGAAGGGTGCGGCGTCGAGATCGGCATCCGTCAATCCTGCCGAATTTGCGATGACGTCCGCCATTCGGTCGAGCCACCACCGCTGGGACTCGGTGAACGTCACACCTGCGAGTTGCTGCTGACCGAGCCACTCGTTGTAGCGTGAGCGCACGACATCCGCGTAAGGCACGAGGTCCGCATCCTCCCCCAGCTCGTAACGCAAAAGCGAGACAAGGTCCGTCAGCCGCGCGTGCGCATTGGGACGCACGCGCTCGATCTGCAGGGTCTCGTAAGCATGCCAGATGAGGTCGACAGTCCAGTTGTGCGGAGGGCGTGCGATGCGATCGGCGAGCTCCGAGATCGCGGCGAACGGCACGCGACGGTTACTCGCGTCGGTGAGCAGCTGGATCGCGCTGATCTCGCTGCGATGCTCGGCGAGGTACGCGCGCCAGGACTCGACAATCGAGCGCGCGCGACCCGTGTCGACGACGCCATACGCGTCCACGAGCTCGTCGATGGTGACCTCGTCGATCACCTGGTCGTGGGCACGGCGTAGTTCGAGGATGCGTGAGCGAAGGTCGGGGTTCGCCGCGAGCGGCTCGATGGCGCGCTCGATGAGCGCCGCGACAGCTCCCTCCCGGTCGACAGCGGAGGACACCGCGGCGGCCTGCTTGTCGGGGTCGACAGCATCCACGATCCCGCGGACGATGTCGCGGACTGATGCGCCGGCCACCGTGTCGAGTTCCGTGCGCTCCCCGGGCGTCAGCTGCAGCTCGAGGGCGGCAAGACGCGAGGCGAGGGTCGCGGTCTCGTCCTCGGTGATCGAAAGGTCGGCCACCTTCGCGAGCAGCTTCTGCAGCGAGATGCCGCGATCGCGGTTGAGTGGCGGTTCGACGAAGTCATGCTCCGTCACTCCGACGGCGTCGACGATGACGAAGCGCGTCTTCTCCGGAGCGTCCGGCGTCACCGCCTGAAAGTCCGCCGACGCGATCGTGCGTGCGCCACGACCTTTCATCTGCTCGAAATACTGGGCGCTGCGCACGTCGCGTAGGAAGAAGACGCACTCCAGCGGCTTCACGTCGGTGCCGGTCGCGATCATGTCGACGGTCACCGCGACGCGGAGCGTGGGCGATGTGCGGAAGGCCCGCAGGTGCCCCTTCGGGTCTTTTGCGATGTAGGTGATTTTGGCTGCGAAGTCGTTGCCCTTGCCGAACACTTCTCGCACGAGGGTGACGACGGTCTCGGCGTGGTTGTCGTCTTTGCAGAAGATGAGGGTCTTGGGCACGACGCGGCGCCCAGGGAAGATCTCGGGCATGCGATCGCGGTAGGTCTCGAGGATGGTGCGCAGTTGCGACAGATTCGTCACGGCGCGGTCGAGTTGGGATGCCGTGTAGTCGAGTTCTTCGTCTAGCGCCTCGAGCCGCTGTCGTCGCGTGCGCCGGTCGATCTTCGGCACGACGGTGCCGGCCTCGATCAGCCCGCCCTCTTCGCTGACCCGCGTCTTGATCCGGTAGATGTCGAAGTCGACGTTGACGCCGTCGGCGATCGACTCGGGGTAGGTGTACTCCGAGACGAGGTTCTGCTGGAAGAAGCCGAACGTTTGCTTGCCCGGCGTCGCGGTAAGACCGACGATGTGCGCGTCGAAATACTCGAGCACTCCGCGCCACACTCCGTAGATCGAACGGTGCGCCTCATCGACGATCACAAGGTCGAACGCCTCGGGCGGGAGCGTCGCGCTGTACGCCACCGATACCGGCTCGTCCGGCACATACCCGTCGATGCCCGGGTCGTCGCGGTCATCGACCTGCTTGCCCTGGAGTGCCCGATGCACGCGCTGGATCGTCGAGATGACGACGCTCGAGGACTGAAGCATCCCGGCGCTCGAGAGCTTCGCGACGGGATAGAGCTCGGTGAACCGGCGCCCGTCTCCGGGCGTTCGGTAGTTCTGGAACT
The DNA here is from genome assembly GCF_025421715.1 of Microbacterium festucae. Classification (GTDB taxonomy): domain Bacteria; phylum Actinomycetota; class Actinomycetes; order Actinomycetales; family Microbacteriaceae; genus Microbacterium; species Microbacterium festucae. The sequence goes on along the minus strand of NZ_JAOEFC010000003.1, from coordinate 478,218 downwards.
CCGCGAGCGTCTGATCGGCGAGATTGTTCCGATCGACGAGGAACAGGATGCGAGTGAAACCGCCGAACGCGAGCAGGCGATACGCCTCGGTGACGGCGGTGAAGGTCTTGCCGGCGCCGGTCGCCATCTGGATGAGCGATCGCGAGAACCGCTGCTCGCGCAGCGACCGCTCGACCCCTTGGATCGCGTCGATCTGCGCCGGACGCAGACTCGACGTGTCGAGCGCAGGCAAGGAGCGCACGCGCGCACGCCAGGCCGGGGCATCCGGTCTCTCGGTCGCCTCGCGAACCTGCCGTGCCAGGGTCGCGGGCTGGGGAAAGGCGAAGAGCCGGCGGGCGCGTGGGTGCGGGTCGTAGCCGTTCGTGAAGTGCGTCTCGACTCCGGACGCCTCGAGCACGAACGGCAGCCGCCCGTCTGCGACGATGGCGCGTTTGGCGTGAACTTCGGGCAGTCCTGTCGCGTACATCGCAGACTGCCACTCGACCCCCGACAGCGGCGTGCCGACGGGCTTCGCCTCGATGACGCCCACCACCTTCTTGTCAACGTACAGAAGGTAGTCTGCGCGGCCGTGCCCCGTCGCCATAATGAACTCGCGGACGGCGATGCCCTGCCCGGCGAAGAGGTTTAACGCCTTGCGGTCTTGCACAACCCAACCAGCGGCTTCGAGTTGGGAGTCAATGAGCTTCCTCGCCCGCGCTTCGGCGGGGAGTCGATCATCGGCTGACATGCCGTCAGAGTATCGAAACCTGGCCTATCGACGTGACGCGGCGCGACCTTGTCGCCCGGTGTCGACGCCAGCCGCCCCTCACGATCTGTTGACGGTGAGAGCAGCTGCGCGCAAACAGCGATTAACGCCGCTACCGGATAGATTCACAGGACTGCACCGTCGCATGCGCCTGGAGAGATACACCCACTGACCACCACGGCCGCGCAGTGCGCTCCGACGACAACCGCTGGTCTCGAAACGACAGGCGCCGGCGTGACCCGAATGTGCGGGCAGGTGTACACCGGTAAGATCCGCCCCGCCACGGTCAACGTATCCTCGGGAAACTCTGTCCTCCTCGACGTAATCCGCAATGTCGGCCGAGCAGGAATCGCAAAGCCTCGAGTTTGGACCAGAAGACGTAAGGAGCTTGACGTTGTCGATACCTAAGTGGCATGAGTTCATGGCGCCGGTGCTGCGCGCCATGAGCGACGGGGCAACCCGTGATCGCAGTGAGATCACGGAGGCCGCCGCGGATGAGGTTGCCCTGACGGAAGCTGAACGTGAAGTCACGCTGACGACCGGGCAGCCGATGTACGCGAACCGCGTCGGGTGGGCGATCTCACACCTGACCAAGGCTGGGGCGTTGCTCCGCCCCGAGCGCGGGAGATACGTCATCGGCGAACAAGGCCAGATGCTCCTGACCCAGCGCCCAGCGGTGACCCGCGCCGACGTCGAAGCCGTCACGGGGTATCGTCGGTCGCGCCCCGCCGCGCAACCATCGGCAGACCTGGCGGAAGACGTCGAATCCCTGGATCCTGCCGAACTGATTGATCAGGGGATCAAGCAGATTCAGGCAGAGGTTGCCGCCGAGCTTCTCACTCGTCTCATGGCGAAGTCGCCGACATTCTTCGAACAGACCGTAGTTGACCTCCTCGTCGCGATGGGTTACGGCGGTGCGGAGGGACAGGCGCGCGTGACGTCCGCGTCGAATGACGGCGGCATCGACGGAGTCATTGATCAGGACACCCTTGGGCTCAGTCGCGTCTACGTTCAGGCCAAGAGATACTCGCCCGACAACGCTGTCAACAGACCGGAAGTTCAGGGCTTCGTCGGCGCGCTGAGCGGCAAAGCCGACGGCGGAGTGTTCATCACGACGGGACGCTTCAGCCCTGGCGCTCGACAGTATGCGGACGCTGTACCAACGCGAATCATCCTGATTGATGGCGAGCGTCTCACCTCGCTGATGATCCGATTCGGAATCGGCGTGCAGACCAGGCAAACGGTGCAGATCGTCGAGATCGACGAGGACTTCTTCGAATAGCCGTGCCGTCCGTCTTCACATGGATGGACGCGTCGAGCCTAGAGCAGCGCCGCAAGCGCGACATCATGCGCCTCTTCGCTGAGCGCGAGGGTCGTGACGGGTCGACCTCGGCCGGATCCGGGACCCGATCGCGGACTGCTCTTCCCCGGCACGTCAGCATGGCTGACGCGTGCCCGCGGTATGTGCTTCGTGCCGTCGGCGTATCGGACGGCCGCACCGCGCCCGCCGCGACCGCTCGACGCCCCCAGCAGCCCGTCACAGATGCCGTGGGACCACGTCCTCACCAAACACCGCTACGAACTGTTCGACGAGCGCAAATGCCATCGCCTCGTCGAATTGCATCGACTGACTGCCCTTCGGACGAGACTGTCGCTGAGTCGACCCAAAGGCGCTGATGTGAAGGAGCTTCTCGTCGTCCAGGCCGCGGAGCTCTTGCACGAAACACTCGACCTCCGACTGGTGCAGCCGGACGTCCTGATGCCCAGCCGTAACCGACACGATTCGCGCCATGGTGATCCCCCTTAGGTCGGCATGGGGCGGGAAACCACGGTGATCCTGCGGCTATTGCAGTAGAACGGATTCAGTCGAATGTCCAAGAGTGTCATCCGACCGCCGCCGTCGCGGTGACGCCACAACGCCGCTGCGGATCCGAAGAAGCGACGCGCGACCAAGGTCAGCTTTCCTCCGACATGCGGCCACTCAGCGACCGGGCGTGACGCAATTCTCGTCGTCGAACGGCTGTTAAGCGAGGCGCGCCAGCGCGGAGTCTGCAAGGAGTGAGCGGCGAGAACGGAGGCGCGGCCGATTGCTACACTCTCGGCGTCGGAGGGAGGCGCCCTCAACTCAACGGCAATTGACGACGTCTTCCGCCATCTATCCACATCCGTCGTCCGCCGCGTTGACGGCATCCGATCAGTGTCCGACACTGGGCCGATGCTGGCCGTCGAGCCAGCACGAACGGAGGTCAAGGTGGGCACCATCACCTCATACGAGACCGCGAAGGGCCGCCGTTACCGCGTGCGCTATTACAAGCCGGATCGCTCGGAGACGCAGAAGCGCGGCTTCACCACCATGCGCGAAGCGCAGCTCTACCTCTCCATGGTCACGGTGTCGAAGTCGAAAGGCGAGTACATCGATCCCGCGGCGTCGCGGGTGCCGGTCCGGATGTTCGCCGACAGCTGGCTGCGGTCCAAGCAGCCGCCGATGTCGAAGCCCTCGTACTACATGACGCTCGAGCGCGCGTGGAAGAACCACGTCGCTCCGGTATGGGCTGACCGAGAGATCTGGTCGATCCGGCGCTCGGAAGTCCAGGATTGGGTATCCGAGCTCGCCACGGAGAAGTCGCGCACTGTCGTCGTTCGCGCTCTGGGAGTCCTGGCCGGCATCCTCGATGTCGCCATCGATGATCGTCGCCTCACGAACAATCCGGCCCGCCATGTCCGGAATCTCCCTCGGAACGGGCCCGGCAAACGCCGCGTCTACCTCACGCATGATCAGGTGGCGACGCTGGCGGCATGCTCGGCGCATCCGACGCTCGTTCTGACGCTGGCGTACACCGGCCTGCGCTGGGGCGAGGCGACCGCGCTGCGAGTACGCGCCGTGAACCGACTGCGCCGACGCTTCGTCATCGAGGAGAACGCAGTGATGATCGGCTACGAAATCCACGTCGGCACGCCCAAGACGCACAAGAAGCGCTCGGTCCCTTACCCAGAGCGCCTCGCGCCGATGATCGAGCAGGCGTGCGCAGGGAAGGGTCTGGAAGGGCTGCTCTTCGGCGACGGCGTCAACCACATGCGCAACTCGGGTGCGCAGGGATGGTTCGCTAACGCCGTGAAGCGCGCGCATGCTGTCGATCCATCGATCCCGCGACTCACTCCGCACGATCTCCGTCATACCGCTGCGTCCCTCGCGATCAGCTCCGGCGCCAACGTGAAGGCCGTGCAGCGGATGCTCGGGCACGCGTCGGCGGCGATGACGCTCGACACCTATGCCGACCTCTTCGACGACGATCTGGATGCCGTCGCGGCGCGCCTGAACGACGCGATGCCGCTTGTGGCGCTCCCCGCGGGGCCGCAGACCCGCTACCGCCGCCCACACTGACCGCCGAGAGCAGAGTGCTCACTTTCTCGCCCGCAGCGAGACGCTCGAAATGCCCGTTATCGGCTCTCTGAGAAGCCGAATGAAGGCCTCTGAAGACTCCAGTTCACCACGCAGCATTCGAGAATGCGGCCAGAAAGCGGCCAAAAAGGCAATCCTGAGATTGGTTGAAAGAAGGAAAACCCTGGTCAAAGGCAATAAGCAAAAGTGCCCCTGGAGGGATTCGAACCCCCGACCCGCTCCTTAGGACGGAGTGGCTCTTCCACTGAGCTACAGAGGCTGGCCTTCCGATTCTAAACGCCCGCCCCGAACGCCCGACCCGCGCGTCCGACGATCCGGCGACCCGCTCAGTCGCGCACCCGCACGACGACCTTGCCGAGCGCACGTCCCTCGCCGTGGAGAGTGAGCGCCTCGGCGACCTGCGCGAGCGGGTAGACCCGATCGATCACGACGGTCACCGCGCCGGAGGCGACGGCATCCGCGACGGGCGCGAAGTGCGCGGGCCCCTCGCGCACGGCCATCACGCCCAGTCGCCTCCCGCTCGCCCAGCCGACCAGCGCACCGAGGGTCAGCATCCGCAGCAGGGTGCGCGTCGTGCCGCCGACGACCAGGGCGCGGCCGCCCGGGGCCAGCGCGCGGCGATAGGCGAACACCGACCGGTGCGCGACGAGGTCGACCACCAGGTCATAGGGGCCGGTGCGCGTGAAGTCGGTCTGCCGGTAGTCGATGACCTCGGCTGCCCCGAGCCCCCGCATGAAGGCGAGCTTGCTCGCGTTGTCGACGGCGGTGAGGTGCACGCCGGCCGCCGCGGCCAGCGGAATCGCGAACACCCCGGCGCCGCCGCCGGCGCCGTTGAGCAGCATCCGCTCCCCCGGCTGCGCCCGCGCCACCGTCTGCGCGGCGATCGCTCCCGACTGCGGGATGGTCGATGCCTGCTCGAAGGTCAGCGTCTCGGGCTTGCGGGCCAGCACCCCTTCGGGCGCGACGGCATACTCGGCGAACCCGCCCTTGCGGGCCAGGTTGTCGCCGTAGACCTCATCGCCGACCCGCCAGCGGGTGACCCCGGCGCCGACGGCGGCCACGACCCCGGCGATGTCAGACCCCAGAATCCTGCGGCGCGGCCGCAGCGGTGCGCCGATGCGCGAATAGGCCGGCGACCCGTGCAGCGTCTCCCAGTCGCTGAGGTTCAGCGACGTGGCGAGCACCTCGACGAGCACCTCGCCGGGGCCGGGGTCGGGCGTGGGCAGCTCCATGTGCCGCAGCCGGTCGACGCCGCCGTACCGGTCATAGACCACAGCTCTCATGCGCCCAGTGTGGCCTACCCGGGGCTCTCACCGCGTCAGTGGAAGATGCGCCGCCACAGGTTGGTGTCGGCGAGGTCGAGCAGCTCGTCGCCGCGCCCCGACAGCACGGTGCGCAGCGCCCACAGCGTGAAGCCCTTCGCCTGCGCGGCGGTGATCGCCGGCGGCATCGACAGCTCCTGACGCGCCGTGACGACGTCGACCAGCACCGGGCCGTCGGTCGCGAGCGCGCGTTCCAGGGCGGGGCGCAGGTCGCCCGGCTGCTCGACGCGGACGCCGGTGATGCCGACCGCTTCGGCCACCGCCGCGAAGCTCGGGTTGTCGAGCTCGGTGCCGAAGTTCACGATGCCGGCCGCCTTCATCTCCACCTCGACGAAGTTGAGCGACGAGTTGTTGAACACGACGATCTTCACGGGCAGGTCGTTCTGGCGGATCGACAGCAGATCGCCCATCAGCATCGCCAGCCCGCCGTCGCCGGCCAGCGCGATGACCTGCCGCGACCGGTCGTCGGCCTGCGCGCCCAGCGCCTGCGGCATCGCGTTGGCCATCGAGCCGTGCAGGAACGACCCCAGCAGCCGGCGCCCGCCCCCGAGGGTCAGGTAGCGTGCGGCCCAGATCACGGGGCTGCCCACATCGGCGGTGAAGACGGCGTCGCCTGTGGCCAGCTCGTCGAGCAGACGCGCGACGTACTGCGGGTGGATCGGGGCATCGCCGTCGTCGACGGCGAGCGCGTCGAGCCCCTTCCGGGTCTTGCGGTAGTGCTCGACGCTGTCGGTCACGTGGGCGTCGTCGCGGCCCTCGGCGATCAGCGGCAGCAGGGCCGCCGCGGTCTCTTTCACCCCGCCGACCATGCCGAGATCGATGGGTGTGCGACGACCGAGCTGCTCGCCGCGGATGTCGACCTGCACGATCTTCGCCTTGTCGGGGTAGAACTGCCGATACGGGAAGTCGGTGCCGAGCATGAGCAGCGCATCGCAGTGCTCCATCGCGCGATAGCCGGATGCGAAGCCGAGCAGCCCCGTCATGCCGACGTCGTACGGGTTGTCGCCCTCCATGTGCTCCTTGCCGCGCAGCGCATGCACGATCGGCGCCTGCAGACGCTCGGCGAGCGCGATCACTTCGTCGCGCGCACCCGCGACACCCGCCCCCGCGAGGATCGTCACACGCCGCGCCTGGTTGAGCAGGGCGGCTGCCTCGGCCAGCGTCTCGGGCGCGGGAACGGTCGACGACACCGTGGCGCGGATGGGCGCCGACGCCCGACGGCCGGGGGCCGGCGCGAAGAACACGTCGCCGGGCACCACGACCACAGCGACCCCCCGCTTCTCGACGGCGGTGCGCATGGCGATCTCGAGCACCCACGGCAGCTGCGCCGGGTCGCTCACCATCTCGCAGTAGACGCTGCACTCGCGGAACAGCTCCTGCGGGTGGGTCTCCTGGAAGTAGGCGCTGCCGATCTCCTCCGACGGGATGTGCGAGGCGATCGCCAGCACCGGCACGCGCGTGCGGTTGGCATCGAACAGCCCGTTGATGAAGTGCAGGTTGCCGGGACCGCACGAGCCGGCGACCACGGCCAGCTCGCCGGTGAGCTCGGCATCCGCCCCCGCTGCGAACGCCGCCGCCTCTTCGTGACGCATGTGCATCCACCGGATGTCGCCGTCTCGGCGCAGCGCGTCGGTGAAGGCGTTGAGCGAGTCGCCCGGCAGGCCCCACACGCGGGTCACCCCGGCGGCCTTGAGCGTGTCGATGAAGAACTCTGCGACGTTGGCCATGCCGTCCACGCTACGCCCACCCCGAACCTTGGCGTTCGGTGTGAGTCGAGGCCTCAGGTTGCGTGTGCCGCCGATTCTCGGAATCGTGGCCGGTCCGCACGCAATCCACGGAAGGGGAGCACCCATGCTCACACTCACCGAGAACGCCGCCACCGCCGTGAAGGACCTCGCGGCTCAGCTTCCGACCGATACCGGAGGCATCCGCATCAGCGAAGCCGTCGAGCCCGGCGCCGGCTACGCCGTCAGCCTCGCCACGGCCCCGCAGCCCGACGATGTCGTGGTCGAGAACTCCGGAGCCCGCGTCTTCGTCGACCCGGTCGCCACCGTGCAGCTCGACGATCGCGTGCTCGACGCCCGCGTCGCCGACGACGGATCGATCGGCTTCGCCCTCGCCCAGCAGCGCTGAGCCACCGCACGACTTCCGCGACGCCCCGGGACCTGTTCCCGGGGCGTCGCGGCATGTGCGGGCGGGTCGCCGACGCGGCCCGCGCGCGGGCGGTCGGGTCAGCGGCCGGTCGGGTCAGCGGAAGTCGCGCGAGCGATGCTGCACCCCCACCCGCAGGTCGTCGAACCGGTCGGCGAGCACGTTGGTCACCCCCTCCGGCGAACGTTCCAGGATGCCGCGGGCGATGAGCGCCGGACTGTCGCGCAGCACCCGGCGATACCTGTTCCACACCCCCACCGAGCAGATGACGTTCACCAGGCCGTGCTCGTCTTCCAGGTTGAGGAACGTGACCCCGGATGCCGTCGCCGGCCGCTGCCGGTGCGTCACCAGACCCGCCACCTCGATGCGCCGCCCCGTCTCGTGAGCGCGCAGCTCGCGTGAGGTGAGCACCCCCCGGGCATCCAGCTGGGCCCGGTAGTGGGTGAGCGGGTGGTCGTCGGCGGAGATCCCCGTGGCCCACAGGTCGGCGGCGAGGATGTCGTAGCTGGACTGGTCGGGGAACAGCGGCGGCTGCACCGACACCAGCGTGCCCGGCAGGAACTCGGCGCGGTCCTGCGCGGCATCCCCCGCCAGCCACATGCCCTCGCGTCGGCTGATTCCCATGCTCTCGAACGCCCCCGCCGTCGCCAGCGCCTCGACCTGCGCGGCCGTCGCCCCGGTGCGCCGCACCAGGTCGCGGAGGTCGTGGAAGGGCCCCTCGGCGGTGCGACTGGCGACGATCCGCTCGGCCAGCGGCGTGCCGATGCCGGTGACCGACGCCAGGCCCAGCCGCACCGCGAACGCCCCGTCGCGGCGGTGCGCCGCCGACTCGTCGGGCGCGTCGGCGTCGAAGCCCGGCACCGGGGGCTGATGCCGGTGCGTGCAGGTGTCGCGGCCGGTGGCCGCCGTCACCCCCTCCTGCTCCGGCTCGAGCACGGCATCGGCGCCCGAGGCGTGCAGGTCGGGGCGCAGCACGCTCACCCCGTGCCGGCGGGCATCGGCCGAGAGCGAGGCGGGCGAGTAGAACCCCATCGGCTGGGCGCGCAGCAGCGCGGCGAGGAACGCGGCCGGATAGTGCAGCTTCAACCACGACGACGCGTAGACGAGCAGCCCGAACGACAGCGAGTGGCTCTCGGCGAACCCGAAGTTCGCGAACGCCTGGATCTTCGTATAGATGTCGTCGGCGGCCTCCCCCACCAGACCGTTGCGCGCCATGCCGTCATAGAGTTTCTGCCGCAGCGAGTCGATCCGCTCGATGCCGCGCTTGGATCCCATCGCGCGCCGCAACACATCGGCATCCTCACCGGTGAGGTCGCCGATGGCCATGCCCATCTGCATGAGCTGCTCTTGGAACACCGGGATGCCCAGGGTGCGCTCCAGCACCGGCCGCAGCTTCTCGTGGGCATAGGTCACCTCTTCGCGACCGAGCTTGCGCCGCACATAGGGGTGCACGGCGCCACCCTGGATGGGGCCCGGCCGGATGAGGGCGATCTCGATCACCAGGTCGTAGAACCGCCGCGGCTGCAACCGCGGCAGCAGCCCCATCTGCGCCCGCGACTCGACCTGGAACACCCCGATCGAATCGGCCCGGCACAGCATGTCGTAGACCCCCTGCTCCTCTTTGGGCAGGGTCGCCAGCTCCCACCTCTCCCCCGTGGCCTCGGCGATCATGTCGAAGCAGTACTGCAGGGCCGCGAGCATCCCGAGCCCCAGCAGGTCGAACTTGACGAGCCCCATCCAGGCGGCGTCGTCTTTGTCCCACTGGATGACGGTGCGATCCTCCATGCGCGCGTGCTCGATGGGCACGACCTCCCCCACGGGCCGGTCGGTGAGCACCATGCCGCCCGAATGGATGCCGAGATGCCGGGGCGCCTTCATCAGCTCGCGCGCATAGGCGAGCACCCGGTCGGGGATGTCGGTGTCGACCGTCTCGTAGACGCCGTCCCACCGGTCGACCTGCTTCGACCAGGCATCCTGCTGCCCCGGCGAATGCCCCAGCGCCTTGGCCATGTCGCGCACCGCGTTCTTGGGCCGGTACTGGATGACGTTGGCCACCTGGGCGGCGCGGTCACGGCCGTACTGCGCGTACACCCACTGGATGATCTCCTCGCGCCGGTCGGAGTCGAAATCGACGTCGATGTCGGGCTCTTCCTCGCGCATCGCCGAGAGGAACCGTTCGAACGGCAGCCGGTAGAAGATCGAGTCGACGGCGGTGATGTCGAGCAGATAGCAGACGGCGCTGTTGGCCGCCGACCCACGCCCCTGGCAGAGGATGCCGCGCCGCCGCGCCTCTTGCACGATGCCGTGCACGATGAGGAAGTAGCCGGGGAAGTCCTTCTGCTCGATCACGGCGAGCTCCCGCTCGATGCGGGCCCGGTCGTCGGGGGCGAGGTCGGGGTAACGGCGCGGCACCGCCTCCCACACCAGGTGCCGCAGCCACGACATCGGCGTGTGCCCCTCCGGCACGGCCGTCTTGGGCAGCGCGGGCTTTGCCCGCCGCAACGGGAAGGCCAGTTCGTCGGCGAGCGTCACCGACCGGGCCACCGCGCCCGGATAGCGGCGGAAGCGGCGGCTCATCTCGGCACCCGAACGCAGATGCGCGCCGGCGTGCGCGGGCAGCCAGCCGTCGAGCTCGTCGAGGCCGCGGCCTGCGCGCACCGCGGCCACCGCCGCCGCCAGGTGCACGCGATCCGGCACCGCATAGTGCACGTTGCCGGTGGCCACCACCGGCAGCCCGCGCTCGGCGGCGAGGCGGGCGAGCACATCGTTGTCGCGGGTGTCGGTGGGGTTGCCATGGTCGATCAGCTCGACGGTCACCGCACCCGCCCCGAACCGCGCCACCAGCCCGTCGAGCGCACGGGCGGCGCCGCCGGGCCCCGCGGCGGCGAGCCCCTGGCGCACGGCACCCTTGCGGCAGCCGGTGAGGATCGCCCACTGGTCGCCGGCCTGATCGGCGAGCGTGTCGAGGTCGTAGACCGGGCGCCCCTTCTGCTCCCCCGACAGCTGCGCGTGGGTGAGCGCGGCCGCCAGCCGGTGATACCCCTCTTCGCCACGGGCGAGCACCAGCAGGTGCGAGCCGACCGGGTCGGCCTCGCCGTTCTGCGGCCCCGGCAGCCCCAACGACAGCTCGGCACCGAACACCGTCTTCACCTGCAGCTGTTCGGCGGCCTCGGCGAAGCGCACGATGCCGTAGAACCCGTCGTGGTCGGTCACCGCCAGCGCGTGCAGCCCCAGCCGCTCGGCCTCTTCAGCGAGCTCGGCAGGGCTGGAGGCGCCGTCGAGGAACGAGAACGAGGAATGCGCGTGCAGCTCGGCGTAGGGCACCGGGTTGTCGGGCCGCTCGATGGGCGGCCGCACGTACTTTCCGCGTTTGCGCGAGAAGGCCGGACCGTCACCGCCGTCGGGCTCTTTGCCGGGCGGCTTGCCGCTGAGCAGCTTCTCCATCTGCCCCCAGGTCACCGAGGGGTTGTTGAAGCCCATCAGTCATACCTCCCCTCGGCATGCCAGACGCCCTCTTCGCACACCAGCAGCCACGCGGTCTGCTGGGCGTCGACCACCTGAAAGCGGTGCGCGCGACGGGCGCGCGACGGGTCCCACCCGCGTTCGATCACCGGCCACGGCCCGGCCCAGCCGTCGACCCGGCGGGGACGGCCGTCGACGATCAGCGCCTGCGGCGCCGCGGTCGGCTCGCCGCGATCGTCCACGGCGACCATGTCGCCGTCGGCGTCGACTACCGCCACCGGCAGCGCCGTGGCGAACACGGTGGCCGGCAGCGGGTCGGGGAGGCTCCCCGGCCAGGGCTGGGCGGGGTCGCGTGCGGCCACCGGGCGGTCGCCCCACGGCACCAGCACCTGCCGTTCGGCCAGCCAGCGCCCGCCCCCGACCACCGGGGTGAGCACCTCGCGGTGGCCGAGCATCGCCTGCACGCGCGAGAGCGCATGGTGCACGCGTTCCTCCGGCCCCGAGCCGAACAGGGCCCGCACGTGATGGGACGCGTCGTCGAGCTGCTCGGGCTCGATGCGCACCCGCTCCACCGCGCTGCGCACCGCCCGTTCGGCCAGCTGCCAGCGCACCCGGTCGACGACCCCCGACGCGTCGAAGGCCCCCGGATGCAGCCACACCCGCGAGCTCTGCTCGCCGCGCTCCCCGGTGACGACCACCCGCAGCGCGGTGCAGACCAGGTCGGCCGCGCCGAGCCCGGCGATGAACTCCTCGGCGGCCACCCTCATGCCGAAGGCCACCTGCTCGGCCAGCTCGAGCGGCGGCTCGAACGACATCTCGCGGTGCAGCTCGGCCGGTGGGGTGCGCGGGGTCACCGGCGCCGCATCGCCCCCCGAGGCCAGGGCGTGCAGGCGCAGCCCGCGCGGGCCGAAGCGCTCGCTCATCCGCTCCGGCGGCAGCGCCGCGACCTGACCGAGGGTGTGCAGCCCCAACCGGGCGAACAGGTCGACCGACGGGTCGTCGAGCACCGCGACCGACAGCGGGGCGAGGAAGGCGGGGGTCTCCCCCGGCGACACGATGCGCAGCGGGTCGCCGGCGCGGGTGCCGATGCGGGCGGCCTGCTCGGCCGCGAACGGACCGTCGGCCACCCCGGCCCGCACATCCAGGCCGTCGTCGGCCAGGGCGCCGGCCAGCGCCGTGGCGGCCGCCGCCTCGCCCCCGTAGTAGCGGGCGGGACCGCGGGCGCGCAGCACGCACAGCCCCGGCTCGCGCAGCTGCACCCCCGGGGCCAGCTCCTCGAGCCGTGCGATGAGGGGCGCGAACACCCGATGGTCGCGCACCGCATCGGCATCCGCCACGATCAGCTGCGGGCAGCGTGCCTGAGCGTCGCGGCGCCGCTGCCCGGGACGCACCCCCTCGTCGCGCGCTGCCGCCGAGCACGCCACGACGGCGCCCTTCGCGAAGACCGCGATGGGCGCGGCCGGGTCGGGCGGGTCTTCGCCGTCACGGGTGAGGGCGACCACCGGCCAGTCGGGCACCCACACCACGAGGCTGCGGATCGAAGCGCCGGGGATCGGGGCGCCGGATGTCGGCGCGCCGGGGATCGGGGAGCCGGCCACGTCAGCTCACCGCCCGCATGCGCGGCCGGTCGCCCACGGCCACGTCGCTCTCGACCGTCGCGGCCACCTCGCCGCCGGCCGAGGGCAGCAGCACCCGCGTGCGCCGCGGCACCGGAAAGCGCCGGCTCGACACGGTCACCGTGATCTCCCGCTCGGCGAGGATGCCGTACCCGTCGCCGAGCCCCGACCACTGCGGCGCGTCGACGTCGAGCATCGCCTCGGTCTGCGGCCACGGCCCCTGCACGAGCAGCACCGACCCCCGTTCGCGCATGCGTGCCGCCAGCCGCGAGATCTCGGCATCCTTGGCGCGGGTGGGAGGACGCACCGCCACCACCGGCAGCACATCTGCCAGGGTGGCCGTCACCGCGAGCCACCGCGCCCCGGGCTCGGGCACGACCACCAGGCGGGAGAGGTCGACCCCCGCGTGCGCGGCCGCCTCGGCGCCGAGCCCCGGCATCCCCACCACGGCACACCACGAGCCCGCCTGCGACGGTGCGGCCAGCAGCGCGAACAGCAGCGACATCGACGGCCCGAGCGCGTAGCTCGATCCGGTGCGCAACCCCCGACCGGGCAGCAGCCCCGCCAGGGCGGGATGGGTCGGCAGCACCGGCGTATCGAGCCGCCGCCCCTGCAGCTGCTCGACGCGGGCGCGCAGTTCTGCGACAGCAGTGTTGCCCACGAACGACCTCACTCCGACCTTCACCGTGACAGATTAGAACATCTGTACGACGCCTTCAAGGCGTGCGTGTCGAAGATACGCTCGACTTCCGACATCGGCGGAAGCCGGGCGCGAGAAGGTCAGCGGTCGCTCAGGCGGCCATCCCGAGATACGGCTCCCACGACGGCTCGCTGCGCTCGGTGCCCCGCACCGTCCAGTGCGCGCCGTGCGGCGGCTGCGGCAGGAAGCGGAGCTCCCAGTTCATCTCCTGCGGGGTGCGATCGCCCTTGACGTTGTTGCACCGCAGGCAGCAGGCCACGAGGTTCTCCCACGAGTCGGCGCCCCCACGCGAGCGCGGCAGCACGTGGTCAATCGTGCTGGCCGCCTTCCCGCAGTAGCCGCAGTGGTGGGCGTCGCGGCGCAGCACCCCGCGGCGGGTCACCGGCACCCGACGCGCGCCCGGCACGCGCACATAGCGCGTCAGCAGGATCACGGCGGGTCGATCGTGTCTGCCCCGCGTGCCCCAGACGGGGTCGCCGTCGACACGTTCGACGACGGTGGCCTTGTCGTTCATCACGAGCACCAGGGCCCGCTTGAACGACACGATGGCCAAGGGTTCATATCCTGCGTTCAGCACCAGAGTGCGCATGAGATTCCTCTCGAACTGCCGTGACGGCTTCAGCGGTTGTCCGACTGCGGCGCTGCGCGTGACGAGCGGGCGCGGGCACGAAAAAAGGCGCTGTCGAAATGACAGCGCCTTCACATCCACGGCCGAAGCCGCGGGTGTCGTGCACACGATGCCGAAGGACATGACGGCCTAGCGCATCCAGGGTTCGAATGCGGGGTCGTGCGTCCATCTGCTCCCCCTCAGCTCATGCGAGCGTCGGGATCAGAGTAACCCAGCCGGAACCGACCGGGGCGCAACGCGTGAGGAAACGGATGCCGCGCGTCACCGCGCGTTGGCCTGCAGCCACGACTCGGCGTTGGTCCAGGCGCCGTTCACGTAGATCTCGAGGTGCAGGTGCGTGCCGAAGGCGCGACCGGTGTCGCTGACCTGGCCGAGCAGCTGACCGGCGTGCACCGTGTCGCCCACCTGCACCTGACGGCTGCCGTAGAGCATGTGCGCGTAGAGCGAGGTGACGCTCGTACCGCCGATGTTGTGGGCGATCTTCACGTAGACGCCCCAGCCCGGGCCGCTCTCGGTGGAGGCCACCACGACGCCGTCGGCGATCGAGTAGATCGGGGTGCCACGGTCGGCCATGTAGTCGGTGCCCTTGTGGCCGGCGTAGGGGGTGCCGAAGTTGTTGAACGAGGTGAGCGGGCGCACGACCTCGCCGGAGGCGGCGATCGACTGGGCGATCGTGCCGGCGAAGGAAGAGGACGACGACGACGACGCGCTGCGCGCGGCGACGCGGGCGGCCAGCGCGGCCTTTGCGGCCTCTTCGGCCTTGACCTTGGCGATCTCTTCGGGCGTGGTGGCGCTGTAGCCGCCGCGGTCGAAGGCGGCCGGCGAGGCCTCGGAGGCCACGACGAGCGACTGCGCGTTGTCGGCAGCGACCTGCTGGATCGTCACGGCCTCGGCGGTGTCGGTCTTGGTCGCGGCGAACGCCGGGATCGCGACGGTGGCCACGAGACCGGCCACGGCGGCGACGGTGAAGAAGCTGCGCACGTGGTGCGCGGCACCGCGGGTGGGGCGGGCGGGCGACGTGGTCGCGGGCGCCTTCGCGGCAGGACGGCGGGCGGGCGAGCGCTGTGCCGAGGGACGCTGGGCGCGGTCTCGCCGAGTGGGGGCCGTCGTCGACGTTTCGGGTGCGTCTTCGGACGGGTCGTACTTTTCAGCCAATAGTTCCTCCGGCGCCTCCGCGCCCGAGGGCACTGGTTCGTCGGCACTATGTGTGTCGCGTGCGCGGACGCAGGCGTAGGGCTTCACCGCACGAACGACGAACCGGAGAGGCAATTCGGGTGGCGGTCCTGTGGCGGGCTTCTCGCCGACGGACTCTCAGAGGCTACCGGAAGGTAACGAATAAGTCACGTAACGGCCCCCTGCAGGGCATCTCTTTGCGCGGATCCTCAGTTTTCGACGCGCGCATCGACGACGAAGATGTGGGATGCCACCTCCACGGGCAGCTCCAGTCCCTCGTCGTGACCGTCCATCTGGGCCAGCACATAACCCTCGCTGAACTGGAAGGTTCCGGGCGCTCCGGGGAGCACGCCCGCGCCCCGCAGCTGGCCGAGCAGCTCGGGGTCGACCTGCACCGGCTCGGCGAGGCGGCGCACCGTCGCGCTGACGGCGCCGTCGAGCGTGCCCAGCAGCCGCACCAGGCCGACCACGCCCTCGTCGAACGTGCGCGCCGGGGCATCGCCCAGCTGGTCGAGGCCCGGGATCGGGTTGCCGTACGGCGACTCGGTGGGGTGGTCGAGCAGCTCGATCAGGCGGCGTTCGACGTGCTCGCTCATCACGTGCTCCCACCGGCAGGCCTCGTCGTGCACGTAGGCCCAGTCGAGCCCGATCACGTCGCTGAGCAGGCGCTCGGCCAGACGGTGCTTGCGCATGACGTCGACAGCCTTCTGCCGTCCGGCATCCGTCAGTTCGAGGGAGCGGTCTTCGGAGACCACGATCAGTCCGTCGCGCTCCATGCGGCCGACGGTCTGCGACACGGTGGGCCCGGAGTGGCCGAGCCGCTCGGAGATGCGGGCGCGCAGGGGCACGATGCCCTCTTCCTCGAGTTCGAGGACGGTGCGCAGGTACATCTCGGTGGTGTCGATCAGATCGGTCATGTGAGGCCTCGATACGGGGTGTCGGAAAGCAAAGCCAGCCTATCCTTTGTGACGGCTGCGATGCCCGGAGAGGTGCGGGGTCACCCCTACAATCGGGGCATGGCCCACGTCACGCTGCCTCGCGAGATCCTGCCCACCGACGGACGCTTCGGCTGCGGCCCGTCCAAGATCCGCGCCGAGCAGATCGCCTCGCTCGCCGGGCCCGGTTCGGTGCTGATGGGAACCTCGCACCGCCAGGCGCCCATCAAGAACCTCGTCGGCCAGGTGCGCGCCGGACTGTCCGACCTGCTGCGCCTGCCCGACGGCTACGAGATCATCGCCGGCAACGGCGGGTCGACCGCGTTCTGGGATGCCGCGGCGTTCGGCCTCATCGAGAACCGCGCCCAGGCGATCGTGTTCGGCGAGTTCGGCGGCAAGTTCGCCGCCGCCGCCAAGACCCCGTGGCTGGAAGCCCCCGACGTGCGCAAGGCCGACCCGGGCTCGCGCACCACCGCCGAGCCCGTCGAGGGCGTCGACGTGTACGGCTGGCCCCACAACGAGACCTCCACCGGCGTGTTCGCCCCGGTCACCCGCGTGGCCGGCGACGAGGGCGCGCTCACGATCATCGACGCCACGAGCGCGGCGGGCGGCATCAACTTCGCCGTCTCGCAGTGCGACGTCTACTACTTCGCCCCCCAGAAGAACCTCGGCTCCGACGGCGGCCTGTGGTTCGCGGCGGTCTCGCCGGCGGCCATCGAGCGCATCGAGCGCATCGCGGCATCCGGCCGGTACATCCCCGAGTTCCTGAGCCTGAAGAACGCGCTCGACAACTCGCGTCTGAACCAGACGCTCAACACCCCCGCCGTGGCCACCCTGCACCTGCTCGACAAGCAGCTGGAGTGGATCAACGGCAACGGCGGCCTCGGCTGGGCGTCGGCGCGCACCCGCGAGTCGTCGGGCGTGCTGTACGACTGGGCCGAGTCGGTCGCCTACGCGACCCCGTTCGTCACCGACCCCGAGCACCGTTCGCCCGTGGTCGCGACGATCGACTTCGACGACACCGTCGACGCGGCCGCCGTCGCGGCGAGCCTGCGCGGCAACGGCATCGTCGACACCGAGCCCTACCGCAAGCTCGGCCGCAACCAGCTGCGCGTGGCCACGTTCGTCTCGATCGAGCCCGACGACGTGCGTCAGCTCGTCAAGTGCATCGAGTTCATCATCGACGGCCTGAAGGGCTGATCCCGCCGATCAGCGCGACGACGGCACCGCTGGGTCAGACGGTGTCGTCGTCCTCGTCGGAGTCGTCGTCCTCCGTGTCGTCGAGTTCGTCGATGTCGACGCCGTCGAGGTCGCCGGCGTGGAGGATCGGCGAGCCGTCCTCGTCGAAGTCGTCGGCGTCCACGTCGTCGAGATCGCTCAGCTCGTCGTCGTCCTCGTCGTCGTCATCCTCGTCGTCGCCTGAGTCGTCGACATCCGCGGTCTCGGCGAGCGCGGCCTGCGCGGCCTGGTAGTCGGCCAGGCGCACGGCCCACGGCACCCAGTCGGGGGCGACGAGCGCGCCCTCACCGGGGAGCAGTTCGACTTCGAGCACGGTGGGCTCGGCGTCTTCGACGACGGCGACACTCACCGTCCAGAACCAGCCGGGGTAGGCGGCCAGACGGTTGTGGAAGCGCAGCGACACGACGCCGCCCTCTTCGACGGTGTGGCCGGCGACATCGCCGACCGTCGCGTCGGGCGTGATCTCACGCAGCGCGGCGCGCGCGAGGTCGTGGGCGTTGAGCAGCCGCTCGTCGACCGGCTCAGGCGTCGAGGTCATCGGCAACCTTGCGCAGGATCGCCGCGATCTTCTTCGCCTGCGCACCCTTGGGGTAGTTGTTGCGCCGCAGGTCGCCGCCGATGCCGTCGAGCAGCTTCACGAGGTCTTCGACGACGATCGCCATGTCCTCGGCCTTCATGCGGTTGCGCTGGGCGAGGCTCACGGGAGCCTCGAGCACGCGCACCGACAGGGCCTGCGGGCCCTTGCGGCCGTCGGCGACACCGAACTCCACCCGCGCGCCGGGCTTGACGACCGCGCCGGCGGGGAGGGCGGAGGCGTGCAGGAACACGTCCTGACCGTCTTCGGCGGTGATGAAACCGAAGCCCTTCGCCTCGTCGTAGTACCTGACCTTGCCGCTGGGCATTGCTGAACCTCGCTGGAGTACGCCCGCGACCGGCGGGCAGAGTGGAACCGGGGCCCGTCGGCCCCACCTCAACACTAGGGCACCACCAACCCGGAGACCCCGCCCCGACGCACTAGGCTGGGACGGATGAGCACACCGTCCTCCGGCCAAGACCTCCCGGTCCGCCGCATCGACCGCATCCTGGCGTTCATGTCGCTGGGACTGCTCGTGCTGTCCATCGCCGCGTTCCTGGCGATCATGATCGGCTCGTCGTCCGGCGCCGACATGAAGTCGGGCGCATGGCCCACCGTGGGCGTGGTCGTCTACTTCGCCCCGCTGCTGGCCTTCGCGCTGCTGCTGACGGTGCTGATCATGACCTTCATCCGAAAGGCTCGGGCCGGCCGAGGCCGCTGAGTCGTGGCAGCTTCGGACGCACGCGCTCTGGCCGAACAGCTGGCGGCTTCCGACGACGACGCGCTGACGTCGCTGCTGGCCGTGCGCCGCGTGCCGGCGAGCGTCTCGTGGGCCGACTTCTTCGACGTGGCCGAGGGCCTCCTCGACCCGACGACCCTCACCCGCTTCCTCACCGGCCTGAGTGCCGCGGATGCCGATGCTCTCGCATCCGCCGCCCGCACCGGCGCGCCGGTCGCCGAGGAGGTGCGTGCCCGCCTGACCGCCGCGGCGCTCGTCGACGCCGACGGTCACCCCTACGCCCCCGTCGCCGATGCCCTCGCCGCCCTGCCCCGCACCGCGGTCGCGGACGCTGCCGCCGTCGGCGCCGCGGAGCGCGAGAGCGACGCGCACGCGGCCGAGCGGGCGTTCGCCGCATCGGCCTCGCTCGCCGACATCCTGCAGACCGCGCTCACCGCACCCCCGGCCCGCATCGGCTCGGGCGCGCTGGGCGCCGCCGACCGCCGCCGCCTCGTCGAGAGCGGCGCCGCCGACGACGCCGACGCGGCCGACGACCTTCTCGGCATCGCCGAGGCGGCTGGGCTCGTCGCCGCCGCCGAGCGTCTGTGGCTGGTCACGCCCGCCGGGCGCGACTGGCTCGCCGCCGGCACGCTCGAGCGCTGGCACGTCGTGGCCCGCCACCTGCGCGAGGCCCTTCCGCCCGCGCTGCGCACGCCCGACGGCGGCTGGGTCGCCGCGGCCGACTGGCCGGGCGTGCACCCGTTCGACGCGGCCTGGCCCGCCCAGGCCGCGCGCCTGCGACGGCTGCTGCGGCGCTGGGCGATGCTCGATGCCACGGGCACCCCGGCCGCGTTCGCCGCGCCGCTGGCGGCCGGCGCCGACGCCGACACCGAGGCCCTCGGCGCCCTGCTGCCGCCCGAGGTCGACCGCGTCTTCTTGCAGAACGATCTCACCGCGATCGCGCCCGGTCCGCTGCAGCCGACCCTCGATCTGCGGCTGCGCACGATGGCCCGGCGCGAATCGCGCGCCCAGGCCTCGAGCTACCGGTTCACCTCCGAGACCCTCAATGCCGCCCTCACCGCCGGCGAGACGGCCGATTCGCTGCGCGACTTCCTGCAGTCGCTCTCCCTCACCGGCCTGCCGCAGCCCCTCGCCTACGAGATCGAGCGCACCGCCGCCCGGCACGGCGCCGTGCGCGTCGCGCCCGACCCGGTGCTCGGCACCCGCGTGACCAGTACGGATGCCGATCTGCTGCGCACCATCGCCGTCGACCAGGCGCTGCGGCCGCTGGGTCTGCGCTTCGACGACGACGCGGACGGTGCGGCGCTGCTCTCGCGCGCCAGCAGCGAGACGACCTTCTGGATGCTGGCCGACGCACGCTATCCGGTGATCGCCCTCGACGCCGCCGGCGAGCGGGTCACCCTCGACCGCCACCGGCTGGCCAGCGCCCTCGATGCCGCGGGCCGCCCCGACCATTCCGCGCTGCTGGCACGCCTGCGCGCCGCGCAGCAGCGCGACTCGGGCGCCGGCTGGCTCAGCCGCGAGCTCGAACTCGCCGTGCGCGCCCGCTCGACCATCGTCGTCGCGGTGCGCCTGCCCGACGGGTCGGAGCGGGAGTTCACCGTCGAGGCGGCGGGCCTGGGCGGCGGGCGCCTGCGCGGCCTCGACCGCGCCGCCGACGTCGAGCGCACCCTGCCGGTGACCAGCATCACCGGCATCCGCCCCGCCTGACACCCGCGCGAACGCCCGACCGCTCCGCCGGCCACCCGTCCGGGCCGCCGGTCACCGCAGCACAGGTAAACTGGTCCGTTATGGCTGACGGCCCCCTCATCGTGCAGAGCGATCGCACCGTGCTCCTGGAAGTGGCGCACCCCGACGCGGAGAACGCGCGCCACGAGCTCGCGATCTTCGCCGAGCTCGAGCGCGCCCCCGAGCACATCCACACCTACCGCATCACCCGGCTGGGACTGTGGAACGCCCGCGCAGCGGGGCATCAGGCCGATGACATGCTCGCCACCCTCGACCGCTGGTCGCGCTTCCCGGTGCCGCCGTCGGTGTCGCTCGACATCCGCGAGACGGTGGGCCGCTACGGGCGCCTGGTGATCGAGCGCGACGCCGAGGAGCGCCTGATCCTGCGCGGATCCGACCCGGCCGTGCTCGCCGAGGTCGCCCGCAACAAGCGCATCCAGCCGCTGCTGGTGGGCCGCCCCTCCCCCGACACCCACGAGATCGACGCGTGGGCGCGCGGGCACATCAAGCAGGAGCTGCTGAAGATCGGCTGGCCCGCCGAAGACCTCGCCGGCTACACCCCCGGCACCCCGCACGAGATCGACCTCGCCGAAGACGGCTGGACGCTGCGCCCCTACCAGCGGCAGGCGGTCGACATCTTCACGCAAGGCGGGTCGGGCGTCGTGGTTCTCCCCTGCGGCGCCGGCAAGACCCTCGTCGGCGCGGCCGCGATGGCCGACACCAAGACGACGACGCTCATCCTGGTGACCAACACCGTCTCGGCCCGGCAGTGGCGCGACGAGCTGCTCAAGCGCACCTCCCTCACCCCCGAGGAGATCGGCGAGTACTCCGGCCAGGTCAAAGAGGTCAAGCCGGTCACGATCGCGACCTACCAGATCCTCACCGCCAAGCGGCAGGGCAACTACGCCCACCTGGCGCTGCTGGATGCCCTGGACTGGGGGCTCATCGTCTACGACGAGGTGCACCTGCTCCCCGCCCCGGTGTTCAAGCTCACCGCCGACCTGCAGGCCCGCCGCCGCCTCGGCCTCACCGCGACCCTCGTGCGCGAAGACGGCCGCGAGGGCGACGTGTTCAGCCTCATCGGCCCCAAGCGGTTCGACGCACCGTGGAAGGAGATCGAAGCGCAGGGCTTCATCTCACCGGCCGTCTGCTACGAGGTGCGCGTCGACCTGCCGGCATCCGACCGGTTGGAGTACGCCGCGGCCGCCGACGACGAGCGCTACCGACTGGCGGCCACCGCGCACGCCAAGATCGGCGTCGTCCGCGACCTCGTCGAGCGGCACGCCGGCGAGCAGATCCTGGTGATCGGGCAGTACCTCGACCAGATCGACGTGCTCGCCGACGCCCTCGGCGCCCCGAAGATCACCGGTGCGACCCCCGTCGACGAGCGCGAGCAGCTGTTCGGCGCATTCCGCAGCGGTGAGCTCAGCGTGCTGGTCGTCTCGAAGGTCGCCAACTTCTCGATCGACCTGCCCGAGGCCTCCGTGGCCATCCAGGTGTCGGGGTCGTTCGGCTCCCGCCAGGAGGAGGCCCAGCGCCTCGGCCGCCTGCTGCGCCCGAAGACCAACGGGCACACCGCCAGCTTCTACACCCTCATCGCCCGCGACACCGTCGACCAGGACTTCGCGCAGAACCGTCAGCGCTTCCTCGCCGAGCAGGGCTACAGCTACACGATTCTTGACGCGGAAGGGATCAATGCCGCATAGCGGCGTTGATCCCTTGCGGGACAAGGTTGAGCGAGCGCAGCGAGCCGAAACCTACGGGGTCGAGGCGCTCCCCGCCGGAACCGCCACGGGCACCTGAGGCGCCACCGGCACCACCGGCGCGGTCAGCACGAGCGTGCGCGGCAGCGGGCGGCGGCGCAGCAGAACCTCCACGAGCGCGGCGAAGCCGACGGTGATCACGAACGAGAACACGAAGCTGGCCACCCCGGGCGCGCTCTCGTTGACGTCCGACAGTCCCATCAGCGCCAGCAGGAACGCCGACAGGTTGTTCACGACGTGCAGGGCGATGGCCGCCTCCAGCCCGCCGGTGCGCCAGGTGAGCCAGCCCGCCACGACGGCGAACAGTCCGACGGCGGCCTGACCGAGCGGGTCGTAGAGGTGACCGAGCACGAACAGCGGCACCGGCAGCAGGATCGCGAACAGCGGATGCCGCAGCCACCGGCCGATCGCCTGCTGCAGGTACCCGCGAAAGACGTACTCCTCGGCGGCGGCCTGCAGCGGCACCACCAGCACGATGACGGCCAGGCTCGCCCACAGCGCCGGGTTCTGCGACGGCGGCACCACGCCGGCGCCCGTCGCGTCGGCATCCGAAGGCAGGAGGAACGTGGCGACGGTGAGCACGGTGGCCAGCACGGCCGCCAGCGCCGTGCACTGCAGCATCCAGCCCCACCGCAGCCGTCCGGCCGCCGACGAGACGAGTCCCACGCGGGCCCCGTTGACGATGCGCGAGGCGATGACGTAGGCCGGGAGCATCAGCACGATCGTGCCGAGCAGCAGCAGCATCGACAGCGGGTCGGTGAGGTCGAACGCGGCCGTCTCGGTGATGGACATCATCCAGCCGGCGGCGCCGGGCACGAGCAGCGAGGCGACGATGACGACGGCCACGACGATCAGCAGCATCACGGCGTACAGGGCCACGCCGAGCAGTCCGGTCAGCAGCGGCGTCCACCAGGCGCTGCGGCGGCGGGCGAACACGAGGCGGTGGAAGGCGAGCCCCGGAGAGGTGGCGTCGGCGGGCAGGGCGCGGGTCGGCGTCATGGTCCCATCCTCGCAGTGGTGGGCCCACGCCCGCCGATATCCAGCGGACACATGGCATCCGGTGCCAGTATGAACCTATGACTGCACCGCGCATCCTCGTTGTGGACGACGAGCCGAACATCCGAGACCTCTTGGTGACGAGCCTGAAGTTCGCGGGATTCCAGGTGCGCGCCGTGGCCAACGGTGCGCAGACCATCTCGGCCGTGCTCGAGGAGGAACCCGACCTCATCATCCTCGACGTCATGCTGCCCGACATGAACGGCTTCAGTGTGACCAAGCGCCTCCGCGGCGCCGGCTACACCGCGCCGATCCTCTTCCTCACCGCCAAAGACGAGATCGAGGACAAGATCGAGGGCCTCAACGCCGGCGGCGACGACTACGTCACCAAGCCCTTCTCCCTCGATGAGATCGTCGCGCGCATCCAGGCCATCCTGCGCCGCACGATGCAGTCCGACGAGGAGTCGACGATCAAGGCCGGCGAGCTGACGATGGACCAGGACACCCACGACGTCATCGTCGGCGATGTGCCCATCGACCTGTCGCCCACCGAGTTCAAGCTGCTGCGCTACCTGATGCTCAACCCCAACCGGGTGCTGAGCAAGGCGCAGATCCTCGATCACGTCTGGGAGTACGACTTCAACGGCGACGCGGGCATCGTCGAGAGCTACATCTCCTACCTGCGCCGCAAGATCGATCCGCACTCCAGCGAGCCGCTGATCCAGACCAAGCGCGGCTTCGGCTACATGCTCAAGACGGCCAAGTCCGCCTGACCGGGCGAGAGGGCCGCTCCTGACCGCACCGCGTCGCAAGACCGACCGTGTCACCTCGTGGTGGCGCGGCATCAGCCTGCGCGCGAAGATCACCGGGGTGACCGTCGGCGTGCTCGCGGTGGGCCTGGTCGCGGCGGGCGTGGGCACCATGGTGTTCCTGCGCAACGCGCAGATCCAGGCGCTCGACGACTACCTCATGCAGCTGGCCCCCACCGATGTGGCGAGCACCCTCATGACGGTGACGGTCACCGACGGCGTGCCGCAGTTCCGTGCCGACGAGTCGGCTCCGGCCACGCAGTACCTCGTGGCCGTCTACGGGCCCGACGGGCAGTTCCTCGGATCGGCCGGGGGCAGCGGGGTCTCGGAACCCGACTTCCCCGACAGCTTCACCCTCGAGAAGACCTACATGCGGCTGGGCGAGCCGTTCACCCTTCCCGCCGCCGAGGGCGGGGCGACGTTCCACGTCGGCGTCGACTTCCTGCCGCCCATCGACGGGGTCGTCGACAACCAGTACACGCAGATGGTGGCGCTGCCGCTGACCTCGGTCAACCAGACCGTCGCGACCTACATCGGCATCTACACGGTTCTGGCCCTGCTCACCATCCTCGGCGGGGCGCTGCTCACCCGCGGCGCGGTGACCCTCGCCTTCCGCAGCCTCGGGCAGGTCGAGCGCACCGCCATGTCGATCGCGGCGGGCGATTTCAGCCAGCGCATGGGCGAGAACTCCCCCACCACCGAGGTGGGGCGGCTCACCCACGCCATTAACGCGATGCTCGACCGCGTCGATCAAGCGCTCGCCCAGCGCGACGCCACCGTGCAGCAGATGCGACGCTTCATCGGCGATGCCAGCCACGAGCTGCGCACTCCCCTGGTCACCGTGCGCGGCTACGCCGAGCTCTACCGCATGGGCGCCATCTCGGGCGACGAGCAGACCGCGCAGTCGATGGAGCGCATCGAGAAAGAGGCGGTGCGGATGGGCGCGCTGGTCGAAGACCTGCTAGCCCTGGCCCGCCTCGACGAGCGTCGCGATATCGCCATCACCGAGATCGATCTGCGCCCGATCGGCCGCGACGCGGCGATGGACATGGGGGTGACCGCGCCCGATCGCACCGTCCGGTTCGTGGACGAGAGCATCGCCCGCCCGCTGGCGACCATCACCGCCTCGCAGCCGGTGACCGGCACCGCCAAGACCGGGCGCCGGCGTCCCGCGACGGCGGGGCTGGCCGGGGCGACCCGCTCGCTGCTGCGCCGCCGCCCCCGCACCGGCGACGGCGCCGGCGAGGGCGCGGCCGACACCGCCGGCACCGAGACCGGCCCGCTCACGATGCCGCTGCGGTGGGCGCCCATCGTGCTCGGCGACGAGCACCGCATCCGTCAGGTCGTCGCGAACCTCCTCGCCAACGCGCGCCGCTACACCCCCGAGGGCTCGCCGATCGAGATCACCGTCGGCGTCGACGAGACCGGCGGCATGGGCTGGATCGCGATCGTCGACCACGGCGAGGGCATCCCGGCGCAGATCCGCGACAAGATCTTCCAGCGCTTCTGGCGCGCCGACAACTCCCGCACCCGCGAGACCGGCGGATCGGGACTGGGGCTGTCGATCGTCGCGTCGATCGTCGACGCCCTGCACGGGTCGATCGAGGTCGTCGAGACCCCCGGCGGCGGCGCGACCTTCCGCGTCGCGTTCCCGCTGGCGCGCACCCGCGACCCGCAGGAGCACCTGTCGATCGCGACGCAGCCGCTCCCCCGGCTCCGCCCCGGCAGCTGAGCCCCGGGGCTCTTGAGCCCTGAGCGACCGGGCACCGGGGCTCTGAGAGGCCGGGCTCTGCGCGGCGGGGCGGGCGCCCGTGGCAGCTTCCTCACCATTCCGCCGCGGGCACGATCGCTCCCCCGATGCGTCGGGCCGCGCCGGCGGATGCCGCGGGGCGGCCTACCGTGGGGCGCACCCTCTCGAAAGGAGCCCTCATGGCCGTCTTCTCCGTCGACAGCGACCAGGTCATGGTCGCCACGGCCGGCATCCGCGCCACCGGCGACCGGCTGCAGGCCGACACCGCCGCGATGCTCGCCCAGCTCACGCAGCTGCAGGGCAGCTGGACCGGTACCGCCTCGGTGGCCTTCCAGGGCGTGGTGGAGCGCTGGCGCGCCGCCCAGCGCGACCTCGACGCCGCCCTGGCCGATATCGGCGCGGCCCTCGGCCACGTCGGCGCGCAATACGCGCAGACCGAGCTGACCGCGGCCGGTCTGTTCCGCTGACGCGGCGGCTTCCCCCGGACACGGCCGCCATCACCCGCAAGAAACGGGGAAGGGCCCCTCCGAAGAGGGGCCCTTCCGTGGATCGCTGCGGACTCAGAAGTCCATGCCACCCGTCGGGTCGCCGGCGGGCGCGGCGGCCTTCTCGGGCTTGTCGGCGACGACCGCCTCGGTGGTGAGGAACAGGCCCGCGATCGACGCGGCGTTCTGCAGCGCCGAACGGGTGACCTTGGCCGGGTCGATGATGCCCTGTGCGAACAGGTCACCGTACTCGCCGGTCGCGGCGTTCAGGCCGTGACCGATGGGCAGCTCCGAGACCTTGTTGGCCACGACGCCGGGCTCGAGGCCCGCGTTGAGGGCGATCTGCTTGAGCGGGGCCTCGATCGCGACGCGCACGATGTTGGCACCGGTCGCCTCGTCACCGGTCAGCTCCAGGGCGCCGAGCGCCTTCGAGCCGGCCTGAATGAGGGCCACGCCACCACCGGCGACGATGCCCTCTTCGACGGCAGCCTTCGCGTTGCGGACGGCGTCCTCGATGCGGTGCTTGCGCTCCTTGAGCTCGACCTCGGTGGCCGCGCCCGCCTTGATGACGGCCACGCCGCCGGCGAGCTTCGCGAGGCGCTCCTGGAGCTTCTCGCGGTCGTAGTCGCTGTCGGTGTTGTCGATCTCGCGCTTGATCTGGGTCACGCGACCCTCGATCTGCGTGGCGTCGCCGGCACCCTCGACGATGGTGGTCTCGTCCTTGGTGATGATGACCTTGCGGGCACGACCGAGCAGGTCGAGCGTCGCGTTCTCGAGCTTGAGGCCGACCTCTTCGGTGACGACCTGGCCACCGGTGAGGATCGCGATGTCCTGCAGCTGCGCCTTGCGACGGTCGCCGAAGCCGGGGGCCTTGACGGCAGCCGACTTGAAGATGCCGCGGATCTTGTTGAGCACGAGGGTCGCGAGAGCCTCACCCTCGACGTCCTCGGCGATGATGACGAGCTCCTTGCCGTCCTGGATCACCTTGTCGACGATCGGCAGAAGGTCCTTGATGTTGGAGATCTTCTGGTTCGCGATCAGGATGTAGGGGTCTTCGAAGACCGCTTCCTGACGCTCCGGGTCGGTGACGAAGTAGGGGTTCAGGTAGCCCTTGTCGAAGCGCATGCCCTCGGTGAGCTCGAGCTCGGTGCCGAAGGTGTTCGACTCCTCGACGGTGACGACGCCTTCCTTGCCCACCTTATCGATGGCCTCGGCGATCAGCGCGCCGATCTCGGGGTCGGCGGCGGAGATGGATGCCGTGGCGGCGATCTCCTCCTTGGTCTCGACCTCCTTGGCCGAGGCGAGCAGCTCGTCGGAGATGGCCTTGACGGCCTTCTCGATGCCCTTCTTCAGCGAGATGGGGTCGGCGCCGGCCGCGACGTTGCGCAGGCCCTCGCGCACGAGCGCCTGAGCGAGCACCGTGGCGGTCGTGGTGCCGTCACCGGCGACGTCGTCGGTCTTCTTGGCGACCTCCTTGACGAGCTCCGCGCCGATCTTCTCGAACGGGTCGTCGAGCTCGATCTCCTTGGCGATCGAGACACCGTCGTTCGTGATGGTGGGAGCGCCCCACTTCTTCTCGAGCACGACGTTGCGGCCGCGGGGGCCCAGGGTCACCTTGACGGCGTCGGCGAGGATGTTCAGGCCGCGCTCGAGGCCGCGGCGGGCCTCCTCGTCGAAAGCGATGATCTTAGCCATATGTGTGTCGTCCCTCCCGGACGTAGACGATGGTCTTTAGCACTCAGCAAGATGGAGTGCTAAGCCATTCTGGCACTCGACCCTGGAGAGTGCAAGCCGCCGGGGAGGGCACGACACACAGCGCCACAGGCGCTGACGAGCGGGGCGCTCAGAGGGGGCGGACGGACTCCGCCTGCGGGCCCTTCTGGCCCGTTCCGACGGTGAACTCCACCGCCTGTCCCTCTTCGAGCACGCGGAATCCCGACATGTCGATGTTGGAGTAGTGGACGAAGACGTCCTCGCCGTCGGAGACGGTGATGAAGCCGAATCCCTTCTCGGCGTTGAACCATTTGACGGTGCCCTGGGCCATGTGAATCTCCTGATGCTGCGGCGGAACGTGGCAATGCTAACCACGGCCGGAGCGGCGGATTCGCCGATGCCGCAAGTGTTGACACACGCGCACCGAAGTGTTCACACGCGTGAAACACGCGGCATCCGATGCGTCAGGGAGTGACGCCCTCGCCCGCCCAGTCGGCGCCGATCACGACGACCAGCTGCTTGGCCTGGCTCTCGTCGACGTCGCCGGTGTTCGGGTCGTCGGCGGGGACGTAGGCCTCGCTCTGCTCGGTGCGCGCACCGCCGAGCACCTCGGCGACCCCGAGGGCGGCCGCCTGGTCGGCGTCGTTGGAGTAGTAGACGGTCGTGTGGGCGAAATCCTGCGACCCGGCCTCCCCCGCGGTGACGTCACCGGCCGCCCAGCCGGCACCGACCAGCTGCTCGCGCACCTGTCCGGCCAGGCCGTCGCGCGTGGTGGCGTTGAGCACGAGCACGGGGTACGACGGGTCGACGACGGGGTCGACGTTCGGCGAGGGCGCGACGCTGACCGCCGGCGACGGGGCCAGGGCGATCTTGCCGGTGGCCAGGAGCGTGCCCACGATGCCCGCGGTCACCAGCACGACGATCGAGACGA
The DNA here is from genome assembly GCF_025421715.1 of Microbacterium festucae. Classification (GTDB taxonomy): domain Bacteria; phylum Actinomycetota; class Actinomycetes; order Actinomycetales; family Microbacteriaceae; genus Microbacterium; species Microbacterium festucae. Next base: position 449,359 of record NZ_JAOEFC010000003.1, on the reverse strand, counting down.
TCGTCCAGACCAAGACGACGCCCGCGCGGATGCGGGGGTTCTCGGCGCGGTGCGCCCCGACACGGGCGGAGTCGGCGGGAAGGTCGTCGAAGCGGTCCGGTGCGGCGGGGGTGTGGGGCACCCGAGAATGCTACCGGCCGGAGATGAGCGCCTGCTCGACGCCGGATGCCACGGCGCTGCGGCGCACGTCGCGTCGGCGTCGCAGCCGGTGCACGAGCAGCGGGTCGTGGGCGAGGGCGTCGGCGTCGTCGAGCAGCCGGGTGAGCAGCTGGTAGTACCGCGCCGGGGTGAGACCGAGCTCGGTGCGCACCGCCTCCTCCTTGGCCGCGCCGTGCCGATCCCAGCGCGCCTCGAAGTCGAGGATCGTCAGATCGCGCGCGGAGAGGGCCATCCGTCCACGCTACGTCGCACACGGGCAGGAACAGCGAGCGGCGCGCTGATGTTGAATGGGATCAGGAGGGACATCCCCATGACATATCGAGTGAACAAGACCGACCAGCAGTGGCGCGAGGAGCTCAGCCCGGAGCAGTACGCGGTGCTGCGCCAGGCCGGCACCGAGCGCGCCTGGACCGGTGAGCTGCTGGACGAGAGCCGCGCGGGCCTGTACACCTGTGCCGCGTGCGGGGCGGAGCTGTTCCGCTCCGGCACCAAGTTCGACTCGCACTGCGGGTGGCCGAGCTTCTACGAGTCGGTGCGTCCCGAGGCCGTCGAGCTGATCGACGACCGCAGCCACGGCATGCAGCGCACCGAAGTGCGGTGCGCGGCGTGCGGTTCGCACCTGGGCCACGTCTTCCCCGACGGGTTCGGCACGCCCACCGGCGACCGCTACTGCATGAACTCGCTGTCGCTGTCGTTCGCGCCCGAGGGCGCCGAGGCCACCCCGGCCGAGACGGACGCATGACGGGCGCCTTCGAGGCCGTCCGCGACCGCCGCTCCTGGTCGAAGGTCACCGACGAGGCCCCCAGCACTGACGAGCTCGCAGAGTTCGTCAGTGCCGCGGGGCGGGTGGCCGACCATTCGTCGCTGCGCCCCTGGCGTCTCATCGAGCTGCGCGGCGCCGACCGCCGGCGGCTGGGCGAGGCCATCGCCAAGGCGGAGGGCGACAAGAAGCCATCCACGAAGCCGCTGCGGGCGCCGCTGCTGATCGCGGTGGTGGCGAGCTACCGCAAGAGCAAGGTGCCGCACTGGGAGCAGGAGGCCGTGGCATCCGGTGTCGCCCACATGCTGAGCCTGCTGCTCGACGATGCCGGCTGGGGCGTGTTCTGGCGCACCGGCGAGGCGACCCGCTCGAAGGCGGTGGCGAAGCTCCACAGCCTGGGCAAGGACGAGGCGCTGCTGGGGTGGCTGTACGTCGGCGGCAAGCCGGTGCGCTCCCGCCCGAGCCGGCGCAAGCCCGTCGACGCGGGAAAGCACCTCAGCCGCCTGCCCGCCGCCGAGGGCAAGAAGAAGCAGAAGAAGAAGGACAAGGGCGGCAAGAAGCATCAGGGCGGCGCGCACGCCGGCGGCGACATCGCGCTGTAAGCGCTCAGCGCCGGCGCGGCGCGGTGGCCACGACCACCGAGGCGAGCGCGATCCCGATGGTGATCAGCTGCAGCACCCACCCGGGTGAGGCGGGCGCCGGCCACAGCGCGTCGAGCACGAAGGCCGTGACGAGCTGCCCGACGACGGTGCCCAGGCCCAGCAGCAGCACGCCGGTATGCATCACGAGCGCCGCCGACAAGAAGATGTAGGTCACCCCGATCACCCCGCCGAGGTACACCCACGGCTGCGTCGGCAGGGCAGCCGGCATCCCCGAGACGGCCACGCTCACCGCGGCCAGCACGACGAGGATGCCGGTGCCGCCGATGAAGTTCACGAGGGTCGCCGTGAGGGGCGTGCCGACCCGCTGACGCAGGCGACCGTTGGTGGCCTGCTGCCAGGCGATGCCGGCGCCCGCGGCGAACGGGAGCAGCAGCATCCACAGCGGCACGCGCTCGAGCGCGCCGCCCTGCAGCGACACCACCACCGCCCCGAGGGCGAGGGCCCCGCCGATCACGCGCGGCACGGTGACGGCCACCACGCCGGCCGGGCCGTAGCCGATGCGATCGAGAACGAGCCCGTGCAGGGTCTGCCCGGCCACGACGCCGACGGTGAACAGCGAGACGCCGATCACCGCGACGGCGAGCCCCTGGGTGGCCACCGTCAGCGCACCGGCGGCGCCGCCGCCCAGCATCCACCACGGGATGCGGCGCTCCCGCACGCCCGCCGACAGCTGCGCGAACCCGCGCCGCCCGGCCGGGAGCACCGTCGACAGCACGATCAGCGCAATCAGTCCCGAGCCGAACGAGATCGCCGCGGCGACGAAGCCGTCGCCGAGCATGCCGCCGAGCTGACCGTTGATGCGCGCCTGCAGCGCCGTGAGCACGCCGACCAGCACGGCGCCGCCGACGGCCAACCACACCGGCATCCGCGCGGCTTCGGAGATGCGGGGGTGGGACACCCGTCGAGCTTACGGCCGGCGGGCGAGCTCTCTGCGGTGCGGGCGCGGGGCGACCGTGCGGCGCACGCGCGGGCGGGCGCGGTCCACGCGCACGGCACGGGTGGCGCGACCGGCCGACACGCGGCGCGGCGCCATCGATATGGGGCGGACCGGCGCGATGCGGCGCGGCGCGGCGTGACGCACCGCGATGACCGGCGTCTGCGGCACCGCGATGACCGGCTCCGGCGCGGCGGGCTGCGAAGCGCCGACGCGGGCCAGGGCGTGCGCGTGGAGGCGGCTGTGGGCGGCGACCGACACCGTCACCAGCCACAGGAAGAACAGTGCGAACATCACGAGCTCGAACAGCGCCAGGTTGATGATCTCGAGCACGTGCAGGGTGATGCCCACGACCAGCCCGGTGGAGCAGATGCGGGTGACCAGGCGCGGCCGGCGGCCGAGGCCCTTCAGCATCCACGGCGCGGTGATCATCATGCCGGCGAACGCCAGGGCGAGCGTGGCCGCCGAGATGTCGTGCACGACCTTGTTGGCGTACTCGGTGAACAGCCCCACCGACACGATGCCGACGCTGGCCAGCATGCACAGGGCGGGCACCACCACGGCCGCCGCCGGCCGCGCGCCGCGCCGCGACAGGCGCGCCAGGTCGAGCCACAGCCGCGTGGCGAACAGCCCCGACACGATGCCCGACACGATCAGGCCGCCGTTGAAGGCGAGCGACGACAGGTCGTCGAACACGCCCAGTCGGCTGAAGGCATGCATCCACCAGAACCGGTCGCGCGTGGTGAGCGCCGACAGCGAGACGGCCGAAGCCAGCACGGTCATGGCCAGCATGATGAGGCGCACCGGGGTGACCACCGAGGCCAGCGACCGCGCCGTGTACTCCACGGCGTGGCTGCCGTCGCTGAGGGTGAGCAGGCGCACCGTGCGCAGCCAGGGGCTGAGAACGGCCGGATGCCGGTGCCGCACGACACCCAGTCCGGGGAGCACCACGCCGTCGGGGCGCAGCCGCGCGCCGTCGAACGCGACGATCGGCGCAGCGGCATGCACACGCTGTTCCGGCGTCAGTCGCACCGCCACGGTCACCCGTCGCCACGCGTTGCCGTTGTGTGCGAGCGACTGCCCCAGCCGCCCCCACCCCATCCCCACACCCAGAGTCATGAGCGAAGATTACCGATCTTCCCTACCCCGCGCCTGCACGTGTGCCGCACGCGGCATGGGTGGGGGTCTACAGCGTGCGGCGACCGCGGAGCATACTGGGGCCACCGACGGGAGGAGGCGCCATGGCGGAGGCGACCGCGCGGCACGTGATCAAGCCGCTGACGACCGCGACCTTCCCCGCGTGGCTGGCGCTCGCGCAGAAGCACAACGGCGTGTGGGGCGGATGCTATTGCTCCTACTTCCACGGCGACACCGCGCACACCGTGAAGAGCGAGTACGACGGCCCCACATTCAAGCAGCGCCTGGTGGCCGAGGGCGTGGCCCATGCCGCGCTCGTGTTCGACGGCGACGACGCGATCGCGTGGTGCGAGTACGGGTCGCCGCTCGAGCTGCCCGGCATCTACCACCGCAAGCAGTACGACGCCGGCGAGACCCGGCCCGCCCCGTGGCGGATCACCTGCTTCTTCGTCGATCGCGACCACCGTCGCTCCGGCGTCGCACGCGAGGCGCTCGACGGGGCGCTCGCGCTGATCGCCCAGGCCGGTGGCGGGGAGGTGGTCTCGTTCCCCAACGAGCTCGTCCCCGGCACGCGCACGTCGTCGTCGTTCCTCCACAACGGCACGCGCGCCATGTTCGAGAAGGCGGGGTTCACCTTCGAACGGCACATCGGCAAGAGCAAGACGGTGATGCGCACGACCGTCGCGGCGAACGCGGGCGGCGGCGTCGACCGGACGTGAACCGGCGCCCACCGGTCAATGCGAGACCAGCCCCTTCAACAGGGTCAGTGCGCCGCCGAAGCACGCGGCGATGAGCGCGCCGAGGATCCGCGCCGTCCAGTGCGAGCTCCACCGGGCCACCGCGACCCAGCCGAGCCCGGCGAGGAGCACCGTGTTCGCGATCAACGCCGTCCACAGTGCGGTGTCGTCGGCGAGCGCCTGCGTCGTGCCGAGCACGAGGATCGTCAGCGGCACGACACTGGCCGCGAGCAGGCCCGACGACTGCAGCGCCGCAGCGCCCAGGCTGGCACGCAGCCCCGAGGCGCCGGCGGTCTCGGCCAGGCGGGAGAGCGTGCCGGCGTACACGTGGGCCGCAAAGAAGATGACCACCGTGATCGCCACGGTGACCAGCGCATCGATCGCCGTCCCCACCGTCGTCCCGCTCACCACGATCATTCCGGAGATCAGGATGAGGCCGTAGATGGCCTCCTCCGTCATCAGGATCCTGACCAGGCGGGGCGTCTCCTGCTGCGGATCGACGGTCACCGTCGGGCGCCGCCTCTGCTGCGCCTGCGCAGCCGCGCGCGGCGCAGCCACTTCTCGAGCTCGATCAGCACCGGCACGAGGAGGGCCAGTCCCAGGCACACGAGCCACTGTCCTCCGTCGAGCGAGGTCGTGCCGATGAGTCGCTGCATGAAGTCGACCTCGACCGCAGCGACCGTCAGCGCGAGCGGGATCGACAGCCACTTGACGGCGACGATTAGCGGTCCGCTCAGCCCCGACTCGGGATCGCGGCGCATCACCAGGCCGCCGAAGATCGACCCCAGCGCACACACGACGAACGCCATCGTGACGGGCGCGTTCGGCGCGGTGGAGCTCAGCAGGTCGGGGTAGATCAGCAGCGGCACCAGCGTGGTGAGGAAGATGAGACCGCCGTAGACGAACCACAGCGTCACCGCGCCCCGATTGGCGATGGTCACCTTCGGATCGCGCGGCGGCTTGAGCATGATGCCATCCGACACGGGGTCGAGCAGGATCACGATCACCGGGAAGATCGAGACGAAGAAGTTGAGGAACAGCACCATGATCGGCGTGAGCGGCACGCCGTCGTTGATCGCGAAGATGCTGGCGACGAGGAACAGCAGGACGAGCGAGAACAGCTGCGCCATCTGGTAGCGCACGTAGCTGACGATCTTGTCGTAGATGGAGCGCCCGAGCCGCACCGCCGTGACGAGCGTGCCGAAGTTGTCGTCGACGAGGATCATCTTGCCCGCCTGCTTGGTGACCTCGCTGCCCGACCCCATCGCCACGCCGATGTCGGCCTGCTTGAGGGCGGCGGCGTCGTTGACCGCGTCGCCGGTCATCGCGACCACCGCGCCCTGCTCCTGCATGATGCGGGCCAGGCGCAGCTTGTCTTCGGGCGTCACCCGCCCGAACACGTGGAGGCCCGGCAACGCGGCAGCCAGCTGCTCGTCGGTCATCGCCTGGATCTCCGCGCCGCTGGCGGCGCCGGAGCCGAGCCCCAGCTTCTTGCCGATCGCGGCGGCGGTGATCGCGTGGTCGCCGGTGATCATCCGCACGACGATCCCCGCCTCCTGCGCGATCCTGACCGCTTCGGCCGACGACGGCCGCAACGGGTCGATGATCCCCACGAGCCCCACGAGGGTGAGGTCGCGCACGGCGCTCATCGGGTCGGCGGGAAGCGCCTCTCCGGGGGCGAAGCGGCGCACCGCGAAGGCGAGCACCCGCAGCCCCCGCTCGGACAGCGACCGGTTCGCATCCAGCACGGTCTGCCGAAGCTCCTCGATCGGCGCCGTTCCCGTCGGCGTCGCCACAGCCGAGCACCTGTCGAGCACGACATCCGGCCCGCCCTTCACCAGCCCCACGACGCGGGACTGCCCGCCGGTCTCGCCCGGCAGCTCATGGAAGGTCGCCATGAACTTGTACGCCGAGTCGAACGGCACCTCCGCGGTGCGCGGATGCTGCGTGCGTGTGAGCGCGGCATCGGCGCCCATCTTGGCGGCGAGCACCACCAGAGCCGCCTCGGTGGGGTCGCCGATCACCGCGCCCTCGTCGGAGACCGTCGCGTCGTTGCAGAGCGTGAGCCCGAGCGCGAGCTGGCTGAAATCGGGGTTCGGCCGCCCCGCCGCGTGCAGGATCTCCCCCGACTTCTCGTAGCCGGTGCCGCCGACGGTGAACCACTCGCCGTCGAAGTACAGCGACTCGACCGTCATCTCGTTCATCGTGAGCGTGCCGGTCTTGTCGGAGTTGATCGCGCTGGTCGCCCCCAGGGTCTCGACGTCGGTGAGGTTCTTGACGACGGCCTTGTGCTCGGCCAGCTGCCGCGAGCCGTAGGAGAGCATGGCCTGCACGAACGAGGGCATGCCGGTGGGGATCGCCGAGATCGCCATCGAGATGCCGAGCAGGATGACCGATGCGATCGCCTGCCCGCGCAGCAGCCCGGTGACCACGATCACCGCGACCGCGCCCCAGGCGATCCAGCCGAGCACGCCGGTGAGGGCGTCGAGCTCGCGCTGCAGCGGAGATTTCGCGGGCCGGATCGCCGAGAGCATCGATGCGATCTCGCCCATCTGGGTGTCCATGCCGGTCGCGACGACGACCACCGAGGCGGTGCCGCGGGTGGCCTGGGTGTTCTGGAACACCATGTTGGTGCGGTCGCCGAGCGTCGTGTCGGCCTTGTCGATCACGGCGGCGTCTTTCGCGATCGGCGCGCTCTCCCCCGTGAGCGCCGCCTCCTGCGTCTCGAGGGTGGCCGAGCGGATGATGCGCGCATCCGCCGGCACGATGTCGCCCGCCTCGAGCGCGACGATGTCGCCCGGAACGAGGGTGGTGGCATCCACCTGTTCCAGGATGCCGTCGCGCACGACCCGCGCCTGCGGGATCTGCATCTTCGCGAGGGCGTCGACCGATGCCTTCGCCTTGAGCTCCTGCCGCGCCCCGAGCACCACGTTGAGCACCACGAGGGCGCCGATCAGGATGCCGACGCTGACCTGGTTGATGAACAGGCTGATCACCGCGACGGCGACGAGCATGACGTTCATGGGGTCAGCCAGCTGGGCCAGCGAGACCTGCCAGACCGAGGGCGACGGCTCGGCTGCGATCGCGTTCGGCCCGTGCTCGGCCAGGCGACGTTCAGCCTCGGCCCGCGTCAATCCGGTGCTCGGATCGGTGCCGAGTTCGGCGATGACACTGCCGGCGTCTTGCGTGTGCCAGGGGTGGGCAGGGGTGTCGACGATCGTGCTCATGGCCAGACGGTACTCGGCGCGCACTCACCCGAGAGGGGTGATCTTGACCCCCGCTCCCCGCCCCGCCGCGCGGTGTCGGGGGTCTCAGTCGGTTCTGCCGGCGACCCCGAGGAAGCGGATGAAGACGGCGATCCAGCCGAAGATGAGCGCGAAGACGATGATCTCGAACGCGGTGAGCGAGAAGTACCCGACGGCGAACAGCACGACCGATGCCAGCAGCCCCGCCAAGAACGTCCACGAGGCGACGAAGTACGTCCGCGGCATCCCGGCGAGCAGCTTCGGCCCGCCGATCAGCAGCACGAGGAACATCGCCGCCATGCCGGATGCCGAGACGTTGTGCAGCAGCAGATTGACGTCGACGGGGAACACGCCGACGCAGGCGAGCATGATGCCCATGATCGCGAACAGCCGGGAGACGATCGCCGGCTCGCGCGGGTCGGGAAGCACCCCGGCCGCCACGAGCGCGGTGAGCTCGTTCTCGATGTACACGGCGAACGTCGTGACGAGCAGTCCGCCGGCGATGAGGGTGGCGTTGAAGACCCAACTCGACAGCTCGTCGAAGGTGCCGAGCTGGCTGAAGTGCACCCGCCACCAGTCGGGGTCGGGTGTGGTGACCATCGCGGTGAGGGTGCCGGCGACGATGAAGGCCATCAGCAGCGACGAGGTGCGCTGCGTGGACATGCTCGAGGCCGACAGGTACACCAGATAGGTCGTGATGCCCAGGGTCACCGCCATCAGCACGACCGCCCAGAACCGGATCACCGGCAGGCCGATGAAGCCCAGCGCCAGCAGCCGATAGAGCGCGTAGGTGCCCAGGAAGGCCAGGGCGGTGTGCACGATGACGACCGAGATCGTGTTGATCGTGAACTTCCAGGCCGGAAGCGTGCGCCGCCACTCCTGCCCCGGATCGCCGCGGGCGCGCCAGTAGCCCGTCGTCGCGGCGATCGCGGCCACGACGGCGGCCCCCGCCGCCGCCCACACCCCGAAGGGGTCCTCGTTCGCGAGGCCCAGCGACCCCGCCACCAGCGAGACGATCCACCCGTACACGGCGCCGATCACGCCGGCGCCGAGGGCGGCGTACACCGCCTCCGACTCGGCCCGCGGACTCTGGGCGGCCACAGCCTCCACCGGCGGCACCGCCGGTTCCGGCGCGTTCATGGCATCAGGACGACGGGACGACCGTCAGGACAGGAGCTTCGCCTTGGCCGACGCGAACTCGTCGTCGGACAGGATGCCCTGCGTGTGGAGGGTCGCGAGCTGGGTCAGCTGCGCCATGAGGTCGGAGCCGCCGCCGGGCGCCGGCGCGGGTGGCGCCGCCGCCTGCGCGTTGGCCACGGCCTGCGCCGCGGAGGCGTCCATCGCGGCCTGCTGCTGCTGCGCCTCCCACGCGAGCTGTTCGGACTGCTGGTCGGCGCGGTCCTGCTGGCGGCGGGCCACCCGCCCCGAGACCGCCGTGGCGGTACCGGCCACCACCGCCGTGCGCGCGGCCATGCCGAGCAGGCCCGGCCGTCCTCCTCTGCGAAGCATGTCAGTCTCCTTCTGGTTCGTCGTGGGCTGCCAGAAACGCGTTCACGAGCGGGGCGGGCACGCCCTCGCGTGCGATCACCGCACCGCCGGCGTCATAGAGCGCCGCCGCGAACTTCTTGGCCCACAGCAGCTCGACGGCGAGGATGGCCGCCGACGATCCGGGCGGCAGGTTCTCGGCGAGCGCCTCGACGTCGTCGTGCCCGGTGAGGCCGATGAGATCCAGCGCGGGCGCCCCACCGTCGTCGGTGGTGTCGCTCAGCTCGACGACGCTCAGCTCGCCGTCGGCCGCGCGGGTGGCGAACACGAGGTCGAGCAGGTTCACCGTGCCCGACTCCACCAGGTCGTCGATCGCCTGCAGCACGCCCGGGCCCGGCCTGTCGCCGTCGAAGCCGATCGCGTAGAACTCGATCGGACCGTAGTCGAATGTCGTCATCGTCGTGTTCCCTTCCTCGGTTCAGCCGGCGAGAACGCGCGACTTGAGCGTGTCGAACTCGGCCGGCGAGATGGCGCCGGCGTCGAGCAGCCCCTTCGCCTTGGCGATCTCCTCGGCCGGTGAAGCGGTGGAGGCCGTGGCGCGGATGTAGGCGACCTGCTCGGCCTGCATGGCCCGCGCCCGCTCCATCGAGCGTTCCCGCATCTTCGGCCCGCGCGCGATGAGGTACACCAGCGCCGTCAACAGCGGGAGGAACACCAGCAGGATGATCCACAGCGCCTTGACCCAGCCGTTCATGGAGTCGTCACGGAAGATGTCGCCGATGATCGAGAAGACCACCATCAGGCAGGAGACGAACACGAAGATCCAGAAGAACCATGCGATCCAGGCCCAGATGTCCATACGAACCACCCATCGTCGGGGGCGTACCAGTCGATCGCCCGTGTGACGAAAAGCTACGAGGACCCCCACGCCCGCCACGTCACCCGGTGGGGGTGAGAATCACCGCGGGTCGGCCGCCACGGGGTTCACCGAGATGACGTCGATGTGCATCTCGTCGAACATCGCGAGGATGCCGAGCATCTGCGACTGGTCGAGCACCGCACCCACGACGCGCGTGCGGCCGAGCAGGTGGTGTGACACCGAGAACCCGTCGAGGGCGGCGATGAGATCAGGGCCGATCCGCCCCCGCACGACGAACTCGATCTCCTGGCTGTCCATCGGCAACCTCCCGCCGTCGTCGCGTGGGTCGAGGTCTGCGATCGACCTGTCTGACGCATCGTGCTCCGCCCCTCTCGCGGCGGCGTCACCCGTGTGGGATGATTCGCCCACGCAGGCATCCACAACGAGGGCAGAGCAGACCATGGCCTTACCTCGCCAGGTTCCACAGCACGCCGTCGACAGACCAGCCCTTCGCAGCCAGCTTGATCGCGGATTGGACTGCCCACTGTCGCTGGTCGTCGCGCCCGCCGGTTCGGGCAAGACGGTGCTGCTCAGCCAGTGGGCGCACGCCCGCCCCGACGTGGCCGTGGCATGGTTCGACATCACCGCGGCTGACGCCCCCGCGGCCTCGTTCGCCCGGCGCCTGGTCGAGCAGATCGCCGCGGTGGCGCCCGACTTCCAGCCGCCGGCGGCGGCGGCCAAGCTCGCCGACCAGCGGCTCGGCGAGCCGTTCCTCGAGAGCCTGGCGGCGGGCATGGCGGGCGCCGGCACGATCGTGCTGGTGTTCGACGATCTCGACAGGCTCCCCGGCGGCGCCCTGCTGACCGATCTGTGGCGGCTCGTCGACCTGCTGCCACCCAACGCGCACGCGATCTTCGCATCGCGGGTCGACCTCAAGCTGGGGTGGAGCCGGCACCGGCTGCAGCACGGTCTCGTCGAGATCCGCCAGCGCGAACTGGCGTTCGACCGCGAGACGACAGCGCAGGTGCTCGCGGCGATCACCGGCCGCCCGGTCGACGACGACCTCGCCGCCGCGGTCACCGCGCGCACCGAGGGGTGGGCCGCGGGGGTGCAGCTGACCGCACTGCGCCTGCGGTCGGTCGACGACCCGGGCGAACTCGTCGCCGCGATCACCGACAGCGACCGCCTCATCGTCGACTACCTGAGCGAAGAGGTGCTGGATGCGATGGACCCCGGGCGCCGGGAGGCGCTCATGGTGCTCGCCGTGCTCGACGAGGTCTCGGCAGGCCTGATCACGGCGGTCGCGCACACCCCGGGTGCCGAGTTCCTCGCGCGCCTGGAACGCGACTCGCTGTTCCTCGTGCCCGTCACCGGACGGGCCGGCTGGTTCCGACTGCACCGGCTCTTCCGGAACCTGCTGCTCTACCGCCTGCGCGCCTCGGATGACCATGCGGAGGCGCGCATCCTCGAAGCCGCCGCCGACTGGCATCTCGAAGAAGGCGACCTCGACGCCGCCGTGGAGTGCCTGCAGCGCGCCCACAAGTGGGAGCGCGTGATGGATGCGATGCTCAGCACCGGCCGCGAGGTCTACGAGGAGATGCGCACCACGACGGTCGCCCACTGGCTCTCCCTCGTGCCGCCGGAGGTGCTCGCCACCCGTCCCGACGCCGAGCTGCTCATGGCCATCGCCCAGGGGATGGGCGGCAATGCCGCGCGCTCGGCGGACGCCTTCGAGAAGGTGCTCTCCCACGCGGACCTCTGCGACGGACACCGCCAGGTGGCGCTGGCGTACGCGGCGGCGGGGGTGCAGTTCGAGCCGCGCCCCGAGGTGTTCCTCGAGGCGTCGCGTCAGGCGCTGGCCGCATTGGAACAGCACCCCGACGCGGTGCTGCCCGACCTGATGGGCCTCACCTCCCGTGCGATGCTCCTGCTCATCAGCCGGCTCTCGCTCGGGCGTGCGCTGCTGATGCTCGGGCAGCTCGACGAGGCCCACGACGCCCTCGTCGACGCGCACGACGCGGGCAGCCTGTCGTATCCGCCCTATCGGGTGCAGGCGCTGGGCAGCCTCGCGCTGGTCGAGGCCCTCACCGGGCGCCTGGGTGCGGCATCCGACCACGCCGACGAAGCCCTCGAGGCCGCGCAAGAGGTGGGGCTGCTCTCCCATCCCGCTCCGGCCGACGCATACCTTGCACGCGCCGTGATGGCGATCCAGCGCGGCGACCCGGAGGCCGGTGCGATCGCCCTCACCGAAGGCCGCATCCGCGCCGCGTCGAACCACCGCACCCAGCTGCTGTGGTTCGCCCACCTCGCCGCTCAGCTGATCGAACCCGGCGACGCGGCGCCCGCCGCCGGGCCGACGGGGCCGCCGCCGCCGTTCGTGCGACAGGCGCTGACCGCGCTGGTGCTGCGCCGTTCGCGTCTGCGCGGCACCCCCAGCGCGCCGCCGAGACCCGCGTCGTCATGGTCGCCGCTCGCGTTCGAGGAGATCGCCTCGCTGCTGGCCTCGCGCGACCTGGTGGCAGCCCAGGGCCGGCTGGCCCACTTCGGGGCCCGCGGCAGGGCGCGCAGCCCCCTCACCACGGTCGAGTTCGCCCTGCTCGCGGGCTGGGAGAGCTCGCTGGAGGGGCACCGCGTGCAGTCGCAGGAGCACGTCGCGGCGGCACTGGCGGTGGCAGAGCCCGAGGGTCTCGTGCACCCGTTCGTGCGCGTCGGGCCGCACGTGCTCGATCTGCTCGACCGGGTGCCCGGGCGGCGGTCGGAGTTCGTGCGACGGGTGGAGGATCGCCTGCGCGCCGACACGTCGCCACGGACGGCCAGCCCCTTCGACGACCTGACGCCCCGCGAGCGGGAGCTGTTCGCCTACCTGCCCAGCAGGCTCACGATCCCCGACATCGCGGCACGCTGCTTCGTGTCGACGAATACGGTGAAGACCCACCTGGGCCACATCTACGGCAAGCTCGGCGTGCGCGGGCGCGACGAGGCGATCGAGCGCGCCGTCGAAGCGGGGCTGATCGACCCACGGGACTTCTCCCGCATCTCCTGATGCGGCGCGCACGGCGGCGCACGGCAGAAGTCACCTGCATCGGATGATGCCGACGCGCGGAAGGCGATTCTAGGCTCCGCGTGACCGGCCATTCCGGCGCGGCGAGTCGACGACGACGCCGCTCACGACCACAAGGAGTCAGATCATGGCGGACAAGACCTATGTCGCGGTGGCAGCGCAGTACCCGAGCGAGGAGAGCGCCGTCGCCGACTTCGACGCGATCCGCGCGCACTACAAGGACGACGACCGGCACGACCATGCGCCGCTGGACGCCGCGGTGATCGCCCGCGACTTCGAGGGCAAGCTCACCATCGTGCGCCGCGACGACGGCAACAAGAGCCACGGGGCACGCAAGGGCCTGGCGGTAGGGCTCGCGAGCGGGCTGGCCGTCGCCCTGTTCCCCGCCGTCGCCCTCGGCGGCGCGCTGCTGGTGGCCGGGGGGTCGGGGGCCGGCATCGGGGCCATCGCCGGTCACATCGGCCGCAAGACCCCGACGAAGGACCTCGAGGCGATCAGCGAGACGCTGCACGCGGGCAGCGCCGGCATCGTGTTCGTCATCGATCCCGCCGACACCGCCGAGCTGGAGACGCTGTTGGGCAACGCGACGGCGGTCACGCAACGCGATCTCTCCGTCGACGACAGCGAGCTCGACGACGAGGTCGACGGAGCGTACGAATAGGCCACCACGCCGAGCGGGGGCGGCCTCGAGGGGAAGAGGATGCGATGACCGAGCCGACGACGCCCGTCGCACCGCCCCCGTTCACTGCGGCCGACTACGCCGCCCGCCGTGAACGCGCAGCCCGGTCGGCGGAGGCGGCCGGGCTGGCGGGGCTTGTGCTGACCCCGGGGCCCGACCTGCTCTACCTCACCGGCTACGCCCCGGTGGCGATCACCGAGCGGCTCACCATGCTGGTGGTGCCCGTCGGCGGCGAGGCCACCATGGTCGTGCCGCGACTCGAACTCCCCGACGCGCAGGAGGCCCCGGGGGCCGCCGCCGTCGGACTCGTCGACTGGACCGACGGCAGCGACCCGTATGCGGCGACGGCGCGGCTGCTGCAGCCCGGCCGGTACGCGCTGTCGGACTCGGCATGGGCGATGCACCTGCTCGGTCTGCAGGCGCACCTCCCCGCGACGACGTACGCCGCGATGACCACGGCGCTGCCGATGCTGCGCGCGGTGAAGGACGAGCACGAGATCCAGCGGCTGACCGCGGCGGGCGCGTCGGCCGATGCCGCCTACGCCGAGATCCTCGGGGTGCGCTTCGCCGGCCGCAGCGAGACCGAGGTCGGCTCCGACCTGGCGGACCTGCTGCGGCGGTTCGGGCACTCCCAGGTCGACTTCACGGTGGTCGGCTCGGGCCCCAACGGGGCCAACCCGCACCATGAGATGGGCGATCGGGTCATCCGGGACGGCGACATGGTGGTCTTGGACTTCGGCGGCCTGCAGCACGGCTACGGCTCCGACACCACCCGCACGGTGCATGTCGGCGAGCCCACGGCCGAAGAGCGGGCCGTGCACGACGTCGTGCGCGACGCGCAGCAGGCGGGGTTCGCGGCGGTGCGCCCGGGTGCGCCGTGCGAGACCGTCGACCGCGCCGCGCGCGCGGTGATCACCGCCGCCGGGTACGGCGAGTACTTCATCCATCGCGTCGGTCACGGGATCGGGCTCACGACCCACGAACCGCCCTACATGGTCGAGGGCGAGCACCAGCAGTTGGAGCCCGGCATGTGCTTCTCCATCGAGCCCGGCGTCTACCTTCCGGGCCGGTTCGGTGTGCGCATCGAAGACATCGTGACCGTGACGCCCGACGGCGGGAGGCGCCTCAACCGCACGTCGCGCGAGATGGCGATCGTCGCGTAGGCGCTACGCCCCGGCATCCGATCCCCGGATCAGCTCGTCGGCGTCGACGGGGTCGTCGCCGCTCGCAGAGCCGCACAACGTGCCGGCGATCGCGAGGCCCACGAGCACTCCCAGCGCGATGGCGATCATGGTCGCGACGGTGGTGATGATCGTGCTCGTGGCATCCAGGTCACCCTCGAGCACGCCGGCCACGCCGACGAGCCCCAGGGCACCCGGGACGAGCAGCCAGAACGCCGGCAGGAAGCTCGCGATGGCCGGGGGGCCGGTGCGCTCCCGGGCGATGACGACGGCGACGGGGGTCATCACGGCCGCGCCGACGAGGGCCGACAGCACCCCGTCGAAGAACACGTCGGCGACCACCTGCGCGCCGTACGCCACATAGAGCACCACGAGGATCCACCCCACCGACGAGCGCCGGGCGCACTGATAGACGGTGATGCCGATGCCGAAGACCGCGACCGCGATCCACGGCGCCACCGGGCCGAGCGGATTCAGCTGCAAAGGGTCTCGGGCGGGGATCCCGATCAGCGCGGATGCCGCGACGATCCCGGTCGCCAGCAGCAGCAGCCGCATCGCGCCGGCGGCGGCTCGGGCGGCGCCCGACATGATCTGGCCGGTGGCCAGCTCGATGACCGCGATCGTCAGCAACCCGCCGGGGAGCAGGATGACCAGCGGGGCGACCATCGCCGGCAGCACACCCGGATCGACCGTGTGTGCCACCAGCAGCACCGCGAGGGCGACGCCGAGCGACACCGACACGACCACCAGCGCCTGCGACCCCGCCGCGACGCGCTCGGTGGTCAGCAGCACCACCCCGACCGCGACGCCGAGGACACCCGCCACCAGCACCCCCAGCCACGACGCGCCGAGCAGCACGCTCAGCGCGGCCGAGAGCAGGCCCGAGGCGCCGATGCGCTGCGCGCGGGAGAACGGTGGCGGCGCATCGGCGACCCGAGCGGCCTGCCGGCCGACCCACGGCGCTGCTCCCGGGCGTCGCCGGGCGACCGCCACGATGTGGTCGACCATGTCGATCTGATACAGCAGATACGACGACTCCCCCGCCGCCACGGCCCGCGTCTGCGCCCCGTCGTCGTCGGCCGCCGACACGAGGATAGAGGTGGGGAAGACCACCGCCTGCACCGTCGGTCTGCCGCTGGCCGTGGCCAGGTCGCCGAGGGCATCGTGGATGAGGCCGACCGGATAGCCGCTGTCGATCATGGCCGTGCCGAGCGTGGCCATCGAGTCCAGCAGCACCGGGGTCGGCACCGGCTGCGCCGTCGGCGGCATCGCCGGCGCCGACGGCGGGCGGCGGCGCACGAGCCACCAGAGGAAGATCGCCCCGGCCAGCAGCACGCCGACGGCGATGAACAGGGCCGTCGGCGAGATGGCCGACGTCGCGATCGCCGGGGGCACCGCCGGCACCGCGACCACCGTCGCCGTCGCTGTCGGGGTCGCGGTGGGCGTGGGCGATGCCGACCTCGCCGGCGTCGGCGTGGGCGTGGGGGTCACCGGCAGGGTCGGCACCGGCTCGGCCGTCGGGGTGACCGGGGGCGTCGGCACCACCGCGCCCGTCGGGCTGGGCGTCGGCGACGGGTCGGCCGACGGATCCGCGCCCAGCGGCGCGCTCAGTTGGTCGCCCAGGGGCCCGCTGAGAGGGCCGCTGAGGGCGCCGGAGAGGGCGACGAGCACCACGGCGAGACCGATCAGTCGCCCCGCTGCTGGCTGCCACACGCGCGATGCCTCCCACCCGCCGGATCATGTCGTCGCTGACATGGTGACGCGCCGCGGGTCGGCGGCCATCACCCCCGCCGAGTGATTCGTGCCGCGCCCCGCATCGGCGTGCGGCCCGGAAACGGGGGCGTGTCGGATCTCATTCGATCCGGGTGATGCCCACGCTGGGCGGCGGTTCTAGAAATGCGATCAAGGCGCGCCAGAACTCTCCATCCCACCGCCCGGCCCTTCGTCGCAGTCCGACACCGGGTCGTCGACGGAATCGGCGCCGTTCAAAGGAGTAACGATGTGCATCGCAGTCATCACTCTCCGGGCGGGTGCGCCGCGCACCGCCCTCACGACCGGCCGACACGGTCAGGCCTCCTCTGACGGGGTGCAGTCGTGAGCGCGGGCGGATCGGCCGCCACGCCCCTCGCGCCGACCCGGGCGAAGGTGCCCAAGGCCGTCTTCATCTCGTGGGTCGCCCTCGCACTGATGACGACGAGCTCCGTGGCGAGCCTGCGGCCGGCGCCCACCATGGCCGTCTACGGCCTGGCATCCGTCTTCCTCTACATCGTTCCGGCGATCGTCTTCCTGCTGCCGACCTCGCTGGTGGCCGCGGAGCTCGCCTCGGGCTGGAAGGGCGGCGTCTACAAGTGGGTGGCGGCCGGCATCTCCAAGCCGATGGGCTTCCTCGCGGTGTGGTGCCAGTTCGCGATGACGATCTTCTACTACCCGACCCTGCTCGGGTTCGTGGCGAGCACGCTCGCCTACGTGATCAATCCGGCCCTGGCCAGCAACGGCGTCTGGACGGCGCTGGTGATCGTCGTCTGCTACTGGTCGGGCGTGTTCATCTCGTCCCGCGGGACCAAGGCGGTCGCCGGGCTTGCCAGCGGCGGCCTGATCATCGGCACGCTGATCCCGGGAGCGATCCTGATCCTGCTGGGGGCGGTCTTCCTCGGCCAGGGCAACCCGTCGGCGGCCCCGATGACGGCCGACAACCTGCTGCCGCAGTGGGCGGGCCTGGCGAGCCTGGTGCTGATCGTGAACAACTTCCTCTCGTACAGCGGGATGGAGATGAACGCGGTGCACGTGTCGTCGATGCGCAATCCGAGCAGGGACTTCCCGAAGGCGATGTTCCTGTCGATGGGACTGGTGCTGCTGATCTTCATCCTCCCGGCGCTGGCGATCAGCTGGATCGTGCCGGCCGACGAGCTCTCGCTCACCGCGGGCGTGATGCAGGCCTTCGACATGGTGCTCGCGACGTTCGGGTGGCAGTGGCTGACGCCGATCATCGGCATCATGCTGGTCTCCGCATCCCTCGCCGGAATGCTGACCTGGCTCGCGGGACCCTCGCGCGGCCTGCTGCTCATCTCCCGCGAAGAGGGCTACCTGCCCCCGTTCCTGCAGAAGATGAACAAGCAGGGCATCCAGCAGAACCTGCTCGTCACGCAGGGTGTCGTCACGACCGTGATCGCCCTCGGCTACGCCCTCATCCCCGACGTGTCCAGCGCCTACTGGATCTTCTCGGTGATCACCACGCAGGTGTACCTGATCATGTACCTGCTGATGTTCGTCGCGGCGGTGCGACTGCGCAAGCATCAGCCGGACCATCCGCGGGGCTTTCGCGCACCGATGCTGGTCGCCCTGTGCGGCGTGGGCTTCACCGCCTCGCTCATGGCGCTGCTGGTCGGCTTCATCCCGCCGTCGCAGTTCGGCGGCGGCAACCCGATCGTCTACTTCTTCATCGTCGCCGGCGGGGCGCTCGGGCTCGGACTGCTCGTGCCGTTCCTGTTCTACAAGTTCCGCAAGCCCTCGTGGAAGCAGCCCGCGAACGCGCCGGCAGACGAATCCGACTCGGAGGTGTCGTCATGAGCGAATCGCAGCCGCAGAGCGGTCGGGAACGCTCCGTCATCTACATCGTCGTGATCGTCGTGGTCGTCGTGCTCACGGTGATCGCCCTGTTCACCTTCCGCACGAATCGTCAGAACGAGGCGGCCGACGAGAAGGCCCTCGAGCTCGTGCAGGCGATGGATGCCGTCGGCATGGCCGCCCCGTCGCCCGACCAGATCGCCCGGGTGCTGGGCGAGGACGGCGGGATCGTCTGCGAGAACCCGAACGGCGCCCTCACCCGCGGTCTCGTGCTCAGCGAGCTGATGAACGGTGCGGCCGGTCCCGGCCGACGCCCGGTCATCGTCGAAGACCGCGTCTTGAAGAGCCAGCTGCTCATCATCGGCGTCTACTGCCCCGACGAGTTCCCGAACTACGAGAAGTTCCTCGACGAGCTCGGGTCGGTGAACCGCACATGAGCGCGGATCTGCGCGAACGCAGCCATGCGCTGATGGGCACCGTGCGCGACGAGCTCACCGAGCTCATCGCCCTGCGATCGGTCGCCGACCCCCGGCAGTTCCCGCCGGAGGGCTGCGAAAGGGCCGCCGCGTGGGTGCGCGACAAGTTCCTCGCGGAGGGGTTCGACGACGTGCGGCTGGAACTCACCCCCGACGGCAGTCAGGCCGTCGTCGGCTCCCGGCCGTGCGCCGATCCGGCCGCCCCGACAGTGCTGCTCTATGCGCACTACGACGTGCAGCCACCCCTCGACGACGCCGCCTGGCGCACGCCGCCGTTCGAGCTGCACGAGGTGGACGGGCGCTGGTACGGCCGGGGCGCGGCCGACTGCAAGGGCAACATCCTCATGCACCTGGTCGCCCTCCGCAGCCTCGGGGCGGACATCCCCGTCAACCTCCGGCTGGTCGTGGAAGGTTCGGAGGAAGCGGGGACCGGCGGGTTGGAGGCCCTGGTCGCGGCGCGGCCCGACCTGTTCCGCGCCGACGCGATCCTGGTGTGCGACACCGGCAACGCCGCCGTCGGCAAGCCGGCCGCGACCATCAGCCTGCGCGGCATGGTCAACGTCATCGTCACGGTCGAATCGCTCACCTCAGAGATCCACTCCGGGATGTTCGGCGGCCCGGTGCCCGATGCGCTCGCCGCGCTCGTGAAGATCCTCGCCTCGCTGCGCGACGACGCCGGCAACACCGTCGTCGACGGGCTCGATCGCACCGGCACGTGGACCGGCGAGAGCTACCCGCCCGACCAGTTCCGCGCCGACGCCGCGCTGCTCGAGGGCGTCGAGCTCATCGGCGACGGCAGCGTGTCGGACATGCTGTGGGCACGCCCGGCGCTGACCGTGCTCGGGCTCGACGCGGCGCCGGTGCTGGGCTCGACTGCGGCGCTGCTCCCCCGCACCGCCGCGCGCCTGAACCTGCGCATCCCCCCGGGGACCGACCCCGAGGCCGCGCGCGACGCCCTGGTGGCGCACCTCGTGGCGGCGGCGCCCTGGGGCGTGCGCGTGAGCGTCGAGACCGAGGCGATGGGCGCGCCCTTCCTCGCAGACAGCACGGGCCCCGCCTACCGGGCGTTCACCTGGGCGATGGGCGAGGCCTTCGGCGTGCCGATGACCACGCTCGGCCAGGGCGGCTCGATTCCGCTGTGCAACGTGTTCGCCGACCTCTATCCGCAGGCCGAGATCATCCTGATGGGTGTCGAAGAGCCGCTCGCGCTCATCCACGCCCCGAACGAAAGCGTCGATCCCCACGAGATCGAACGGTGCGCACTCGCCGAGGCGTACTTCTTCCAGCGCTACGCGGCGCTCCGGCCGTGAGCCCTTCGGAAAGAGAGAGTGACATGACAGACAGTGGCACGACGACAGCACGCAGGACCGGATGGGCCGGATGGGTCGTGTTCGCCGGGATCATCCTTCTGCTCAGCGGTCTGTTCAGCGCGGTGCAGGGCATCGTCGCGCTGATCGGCCCCGACACCTACTACCTGCGCACCGAGGGCGGCCTGTGGCTCTTCGACGTCGCCGGGTGGGGGTGGTGGAACCTGATCATCGGACTGCTCCTGGTGCTGGTCGCCTTCGCGCTGTTCGCCGGGCAGACCTGGGGGCGGGTCGTCGCCGTGATCCTGGCGATCCTCAGCGCCGTGGGCCAGCTGCTGCTCGTCCCGGCGCAGCCGTGGTGGTCGCTGATCGTCATCTCCATCGACGTCCTGGTGATCTACGCGCTGATCGTGCACGGGCGCGAACTGCGCGACGACGCCTAACGGCCCCCATGAGCACCGAGCAGGGTCCGTCCCCCGCGGCCGCCGCCGCGAAGAAGCCGATGAGCGTCACGCAGGCCTCGTTCATCGGCGTGGGGGCGATGGTCGGTGCGGGGATCTTCGCGCTGCTCGGTGCCGCCGGGGCGGTGGCCGGCTCGGCCGTCTGGCTGTCGTTCGTCATCGCCGGGGCGATCGCGGCCCTGCAGGGCTACTCGTTCGCCAAGCTCGGCTCCACCTACCCGTCGTCGGGCGGGATGCTCACCTACCTGGCGAAGGGCTTCGGCGAACGGCGCATCACCGGGATCGTCTCGTGGCTGTTCTACATGACCGGCGCGATCGTGGCCGCGATGGTCGCCACCTCCTTCGGCGGCTACGCCAGCGCGGTCGTCACGGGCGACGACCCGCTGTGGGCCGTGGTGTTCGCCGTGCTCCTGGTCGTCGTGATGACGGGGCTGAACATCGTCGGATCGACCGCGGTCGCCCGCGTGCAGTCGGTGATCGTGAAGGTGGTGCTGGCGATCCTCACCCTGTTCGCCGTCGTCACCATCGCCAACGGCGATGCGGCGATGCTCGACCCGGGCGGATACCCCGGCGTGCGCGAGATCATCTCCAGCGTCGCCCTGACCTTCTTCGCCTTCCTCGGGTTCGGCGTCATCACCTTCACCGCGAAAGACCTCCCGCAGCCGGTGCGGCAGCTCCCGCGCGCCATGTACCTCGCCCTGGGCATCGCCACCGCCATCTACGTCGCCGTGTCGGTGGGCGTGTTCGCCACCCTCACCGCCGACGAGGTCGTGGCGTACGGGGCCACCGCCCTCGCCGAGGCGGCCAAGCCGACGCTCGGTCAGACCGGGTACGTGCTGATGGTGATCACCGCGCTCCTGTCCACCGCCGGAGCGGTCAACGCGAGCCTCTACCCCTCGGCGGGGATGACCCGGCACCTGGCAGAGGTCGGTCAGTTCCCCCGAGCGTTCGGACGCAACATCGGTCGGCGCGCACCGGTGGGACTGGTCGTGATGGCGGTGCTCACGATCTTCATGATCGTCGCGCTCGACCTCAACAGCATCGCGTCGCTGGGCAGCGCCGTGGCCCTGCTGATCTTCTCGGCGGTCACCGTCGCCCACTTCCGCACATATCGCGAGACGCACGCCCGGCTCGTGGTGCTCGTCATCGCGCTCATCACGACCCTCGGCACCTTCGTGGTGTTCACGATGACCACCCTCGTCGCCGAGCCGAAGACCGCGCTGGCCCTCGTGGTGATCCTCGCCGCCGCGGTGGTGTTCGACCTCATCTGGAAGCGGATGCGCGACCGGGGGAAGGCGCGCTACGCGCGTCACGACGACAGCGCGGGCGCTCCGGGATGACGGGGCACGTCGTCGCGGGACGACGGCGGAACGGTGCCGGCTACAGGACTTGAACCTGCAACCCCCGTATTACAAGTACGGTGCGCTACCAATTGCGCCAAGCCGGCAAGAGCGCCCAGTCTATCGGGGCCGCTGCCGCCGCCCCGTTGCGACGGAGACGTCAGGGGGTCGGCGTCGGCGTGGGGCTCTGCGTCTTGTAGAACGCGTCGCTGGCGCTGGTGAGCACGAACTGCGAGAACTCGGCCGGGTCGCTGAGCGAGCCGACGTACTGCTCGCCGTTGACGAGCACCATCGGGGTGCCGGTGAGCGAGACGCCGTCGGCATCCGGGATGCCGGAGATCGCGCGCTCGGTGACCGACTTCACCCACGTCGAGAACGACTCCTCCTCGATGCAGGAGCGCACCTTCTTGGGGTCGCCCACACCCGAGGCGATCGCGAGGGTCGCGAGCTCCTTGTCGGTGAAGCCGTCGGAGTCGACGGCCGGCTGCTTGGAGAGCAGCTCGTTGTTGTAGGCGAAGAACGTGTCGGGCGAGTAGGTCGCCACGCACGCCGCAGCGCTGGCGGCGCGCAGCGAGTACTTGGTGCCGTTCGACTTGGCGGTGAGCATCGACACCGGGTGGTAGCTGAGGGCGACGGCGCCCTGACCCACCCACGACGACAGCTGCTGCACGTTGGCGATCTGCCACTCGCGCGCGGCGGGCGAGAGGTAGTCGACGTAGACGCGGATGTCGACGGGCGGCTCGGCGGTCGCGGTCGGCGCGGGGGCGGTGGCCTCACCCTGCGCTTCATCGTCGGCGGGAGGAGCGGCCTGCATGTCGAGGGTCTCGTCGGAGGCACCCTGCACCGCACCGCTGATCGACGACACGGCGAACCCGTCGTCGGCGGTGTTCTCGGGCGAGAGCTGCGGACGGTCGGCGGCCGAGCCGATGGCCCACGAGACGACGACGGCGACCACGGCCACGGCGGCGACGGCGGTGACCACGAGCGCCGAGCGACGCGCCAGGCGGGCGCGCGACTGCTTCACGTGGACGAGCTTCGCCTTCTCACGCAGCACCTCGCGGCGATCGCGCTCCGGCTCGTTCGTGGAGTCGTCGTTGGACATGGGACCTCTCGACACAGACAACGGCCGGAAGAAATCGGCCTGGCGCACGGGTATTGCGACCGAGGACGATGCTAATGAAGCAGGCTGGGAAATGGCCAGACG
Source organism: Microbacterium festucae (assembly GCF_025421715.1). Taxonomy (GTDB): domain Bacteria; phylum Actinomycetota; class Actinomycetes; order Actinomycetales; family Microbacteriaceae; genus Microbacterium; species Microbacterium festucae. The sequence continues at coordinate 426,108 of NZ_JAOEFC010000003.1, read as the reverse complement.
GAGCCTGCGCACGTCGTGCCAGAACACCGGCCGGGCATGAGATACTGAACGCGCGTCCTCCCGGGACGTGCGGGCCAAGCCCCCGCTCATTCCATCACTACGGATCGTCCGGCACGTACCTGCCGGTGAAGGAGAAGAACAAATGGCGTCCGTCACCTTTGACAACGCAACCCGCCTCTACCCCGGCGGAACCCGCCCCGCGGTCGACAAGCTGAACCTCGAGATCGCCGACGGCGAGTTCCTGGTTCTGGTCGGCCCCTCCGGTTGCGGTAAGTCCACCTCGCTGCGCATGCTCGCCGGCCTCGAAGAGGTCAACGCCGGCCGCATCCTCATCGGCGACCGCGATGTCACCGACATCCCGCCGAAGGACCGCGACATCGCGATGGTGTTCCAGAACTACGCGCTCTACCCGCACATGACCGTCGCCGAGAACATGGGCTTCGCCCTGAAGATCGCCGGCGTCGGCAAGGAAGAGCGCGCCAAGCGCGTCGAAGAGGCAGCGAAGCTCCTCGACCTCGAGCAGTACCTCGCCCGCAAGCCGAAGGCCCTCTCGGGTGGTCAGCGTCAGCGTGTCGCCATGGGCCGCGCCATCGTGCGTCAGCCCCAGGTGTTCCTCATGGACGAGCCGCTGTCGAACCTCGACGCCAAGCTGCGCGTGCAGACCCGCACCCAGATCGCGTCGCTCCAGCGCCGCCTGGGCGTCACCACGGTCTACGTCACGCACGACCAGACCGAGGCGCTCACCATGGGTGACCGCATCGCCGTGCTCAAGGACGGCCTGCTGCAGCAGGTCGGCACCCCGCGCGACCTGTACGAGAAGCCGAACAACGTGTTCGTCGCCGGCTTCATCGGCTCCCCCGCCATGAACCTGTTCCCGGCGGGCCTGGCCGAAGGCGGCGTGCAGTTCGGCACGAAGGTCGTCGGCGTCGAGGCCGACACGCTCGGCAAGGCGCACGGCTCCGAGGTCACCGTGGGTGTGCGCCCCGAGGACATCGTGGTCAACCCCGAGGACGGCCAGGGCATCACGGTCGACGTCGACCTCGTCGAGGAGCTCGGCGCGGACGGCTACCTGTACGGCCACACCGAGGTCGGCGGCAAGCGCACCGACGTCGTGGCCCGTGTCGACGGCCGCCGTCACCCCAACGCGGGCGACCGCGTCGTGCTGGCGCCGGTTCCCGGCCACGTGCACGTCTTCGACAGCGAGTCGGGCGAGCGTCTCACCGACAAGGCGATCGCTTCGGCCTGATCACCGATCGAGAGCAACGCGGCGCGGGGGGTCATCTGACCACCCGCGCCGCGGCGCATCCACGGGGCATCGGCCCGTGGCATCCATCAGCATCCAGGAGGGCAACGGCGTGAGCGCATCGCTGACCATCACGGCATCCAGCATCGATGCGGGGCTGCTGGCCCTGCCCTGGTCCACTCCGCTGGGGTCGTGGCCGAGCGACACGATCGTCTCGCTCCCCAAGGGCATCTCGCGCCACCTGGTGCGCTTCGCGAATCTCTCCGGCAAGACCATCGCCGTCAAGGAGACCACCTCGACGATGGCCCGGCGCGAGTACGAGATGCTCGGTCAGCTCGCCAAGCTCGACGTGCCGTGCGTCGAGCGCGTCGCGGTGATCGAGGGGCGACGCGACGCCAAGGGCGAGGAACTGCCCGCCGCGCTCGTGACGGCCCACCTGCGCTTCTCCCTGCCCTACCGGGCCCTGTTCACCCAGACCCTGCGTCCGCACACCGCCACGCGCCTCGTCGACGCGCTGGCGGTGCTGCTGGTGCGCCTGCACAACATCGGCTTCTTCTGGGGCGACGTGTCGCTGTCGAACACGCTCTTCCGACGGGATGCCGGGGCGTTCGCCGCCTACCTCGTCGACGCCGAGACCGGCGAGCTGCACGGCCGCGGACTCACGCCCGGTCAGCGCGCCCACGACCTCGACGTGGCCCGCACCAACATCGCCGGCGAGATCATGGACCTCGAAGCCGGCGGCCGCCTCGAGGGTGGCCTGGACGCCGTCGCGATCGCCGACGGCATCGTCTCGTCGTACCACTCGCTGTGGGGCGCGCTGCGCGACGAGGAGACCTTCGCCGCCGACGAGGCGTGGCACATCACCGAGCGGGTGCGCCGGCTCAACGAGCTGGGCTTCGACATCGGCGAGATGTCGATCAACGCGACCCCCGACGGCGCGCGCGTGTCGATCCAGCCGAAGGTCGTGGATGCCGGGCACCACCAGCGGCGTCTGCTGCGGCTGACCGGGCTCGACGTCGAGGAGAACCAGGCCCGCCGCCTGCTCAACGACATGGACCAGTTCAGCGCCCGGGTCTCACGCCTGGGCTCGGACGAGGAGATGGTCGCGCACGAGTGGCTCACCCGCGTGTTCGAGCCGGTCGTGAAGGCCATCCCGTTCGACCTGCGCGCCAAGCTCGAGCCCGCCGAGGTGTTCCACCAGCTGCTCGAGCACCGCTGGTACGCCTCGCAGGCGCGCGGCCGCTCGGTGCCGATCGCCGAGGCCCTCTCGTCGTACGTCGACGACGTGCTGCGTCACCGCCGCGACGAGGCCACCGTCACCGGCCCGCCCACCGACACGACCTCCATCGAGGTGCTGCAGGGCGATTTCGACGACGACGAGGTGGCCGAGCCGTCGCCGCAGACCGCCGCGCTCAACTGGCGCGACCTGGTCTGACCGCCCGCGGGCTCCGCGGCGCCGCAGGCTCAGTAGCCGACGGTGAAGCGGCCGCGCACGTGCCGGGGCGACTCGATCTCGTCGACCACCGCGATGCCGAAGTCCTCGCCCGAGATGAACGACTCGCCGTCGGCATCCGTCACGAGCACGTCGCCGCCGTCGCGGTAGGTGCCGGTGCGCTCCCCCGGGTGGAAGGCTCCGAAGCCGCCGGCGGGGTGGATGAAGAACCAGTCGCGGTCGGACACGCCGGCCTGCAGGTCTTCGAGCACGCCGATCATCTCGAGCGCCTCGTCGCGGAACGCCTCGGGGAACCCTTCGTCGACCAGGCGCGGACCGCCCGGGGCGACGAGGCTGCCGCCGGCGCCGCCCACGACTCCCAGGCGCACCGTCTCGGGGAGGGTGGCCGCCAGCGCGGCGAGGTTGGGGCGCACGAGCCCTGCCATGTCGCCGCGGGGGGCGACGGCCGACACGACCACGTCGACGCCCTCCAGCTCGCTCACCAGCGAGGGCACGTCGGCGAGCGACCCCTCGATGTAGAGCGCGCCGGTGTGTCGCTCGGCCGGGATGCGGCGGGCGACCGAGAGCACGGCGTGGCCGCGCGCGGCGGCTTCGGCGACGATGTGGCGCCCGGCGTAGCCGGAGCCTCCGATGACGGCGATACGGGCCATGATGCGTGCTCCTCGGTGTGGTCGGGCGTGTGGTCGGGCGGGGTGGGTCAGCGCGCGGCGCGCATGGTCGACACCTGGTAGAGCGCGACGGATGCCGCGATGCCGGCGTTGAGCGACTCGGTGGCCGCGGAGATCGGGATCGACACGACCTGGTCGCACGTCTCGGTCACCAGGCGCGACAGGCCCTTGCCCTCGCTGCCGACGACCACGACGATCGGGCGGTCGGCCAGCTCGAGGGCGGGCAGCTCCACGTCGCCGCCGCCGTCCAGGCCCAGCACGAACACGCCCTGCTTCTTGAACTCCTTGAGCGTGGTGGTGAGGTTGGGGGCGATGACCACGGGGATGCGGGCGGCCGCCCCGGCGCTGGTCTTCCAGGCCGCCGAGTTCACGCCCGCCGAGCGGCGCTGCGGGATGATGATGCCCTGCCCGCCGAAGGCGGCGGTGGAGCGGATGATCGCCCCGAGGTTGCGCGGGTCGGTGACGCCGTCGAGGGCCACCAGCAGCGGCGCCTCGCCGCGGTCGATGATCTCCTCGAGCAGGTCCTGCGGGTGGCCGTACTCGTAGGGCGGCACCTTCAGCGCCACACCCTGGTGCACGCCGTCGAAGCCGGCCATGCGGTCGAGCTCCTGACGGGTCACCTCGAGCACCGGGATACCGCGGTGGGTGGCGATGGAGAGCATCTCCTTGACGCGGTCGTCCATCTCCACGCGCTGGGCGATGTAGAACGCCGTGGCGGGGATCTTGGCGCGCAGGGCCTCGAGCACCGAGTTGCGCCCGGTGACGGTCTCGGTGTCGTCGCCCGCCTTCGACTTCGGGGCGCGGTTGCCGCCCGACGAGGTCTTGGGCCGGCCGCCGGCGGCGATGAACCGCTCCTGGGCGGCCTTGCGCTTGCCGGCGGGGTGCCAGGCGCGGTCTTCGGCCTTCGGGGTCGGCCCGCGGCCCTCGAGGGAGCGCTTGTTCTTGCCGCCGGTGCCCTTGGTGGGGCCCTTCTTCTTGCTGTTGCCCGCTCCGGGGCGTCCTGGCTTAGCCATTGCTCAAACTCCAATGGGTCCCATCGGGACCGTCTTCGAGGGCGATGCCGGCCGCTGCGATCGCGTCGCGGATGCGGTCGGCGGACGCCCAGTCCTTGTCGATGCGCGCCTGGGCGCGCTGGGTGATCATCGTCTGCACGAGCGCGTCGAGCGCGGCGGTCTCGGCGCCGGCGCCCCCTGTCGCCCATGCGGGGTCGTGCGGGTCGATGCCGAGGATGCCGGTCATCGCGGTCACGTCGCGCCAGCGGGCGCGGGCGGTGTCGAGGTCGCCGTCGTCGAGCGCGGCGTTGCCGGCGCGCACGGTCTCGTGCAGCACGGCCAGGGCCTGGGGCACGCCGAGGTCGTCGTCGAGGGCGGCCGCGAACGCCTCGGGCACGGCGAGCGTGTCGCCGGCGTCGGGGGTGCCGGTGCGGCGCACCCGGGCGAGGAAGATGCGGATGCGCTCCAGCGCCGCCTCGGCCTCGTCGAACGAGGATGCCGTGATGTCGAGGCTCGACCGGTAGTGCGCGGCGGCGAGGGCGTAGCGCACGACCAGCGGGTCGTGGTCGGCGAGCACATCGGCGGCGAGGAGGAAGTTGCCGAGCGACTTCGACATCTTCTGGTCGCCGACGGTGACGAGCCCGTTGTGCACCCAGTAGCGCGCGAAGCCGTCACCGGCCGCGGCCGACTGGGCCAGCTCGTTCTCGTGGTGCGGGAAGCGCAGGTCGAGGCCGCCGCCGTGGATGTCGAAGTCGGCGCCGAGGTAGCGCCGGCTCATGGCCGAGCATTCGATGTGCCAGCCGGGGCGGCCGGGGCCCCAGGGCGAGTCCCATGCGGCATCCGCCGGCTCGTCGGCCTTGGCGCCCTTCCACAGTGCGAAGTCGCGGGGGTCGCGCTTGCCGCGCGGGTCGGCGTCGGCGGCCGGCTCCATGGCGTCGATGGACTGGCGGGTGAGCTCGCCGTAGCGCGGCCACGAGCGCACGTCGAAGTAGACGTCGCCCGCGGCGGCGTAGGCGTGGCCGGCATCGATGAGGCGCGCGATGAGCTCCTGCATCTGCGGGATCGACGCGGTCGCGCGCGGCTCGTAGGTGGGCGGCAGGATGCCGAGGGCGGCATAGGCGCGCGAGAACTCCAGCTCGACGCGGTAGGCCAGCGCCCACCACGGCTCGTCGGCGGTGGCCCCGGCGAGCACCTTGTCGTCGATGTCGGTGACGTTGCGCACGAAGGTCACCCGGCCGAACCGGTGCTGCAGCCAGCGGCGCAGCAGATCGAAGCCCAGCGCGGCGCGCACGTGACCGATGTGCGGGCCGGATTGCACCGTGGGACCGCACACGTAGACGGTGACGTTGCGGGGGTCGCCGGGCACGAAGTCGCGCAGTGTCTGCGCCTTGGTGTCGTAGAGCCGGATCGTCACTGCACCAGCCTACCGGCGGCACCGCCGCCCGACGTGGGAGCCCGCTCAGGCAGGGACGATCACGGCCACCGCGAAGGCCTGCACGCCCTCGCCGCTGCCGGTGAAACCGAGGCCGTCGGTGGTGGTGGCCGCCACCGACACCGGAGCGCCCAGCGCCGCCGACAGCACCCGCTCGGCCTCGGCGCGCCGGGGCGCGAACCGGGGGCGCCTGGCCTGCACCTGCACCGACACGTTGCCCACGCGCCAGCCGGCCTCGGCCAGCAGCGCCCGGGTGCGGGCCAGGAACGCCTCGGCGTGGGCGCCGGCGTACTCGGGGCGGTCGACGCCGAAGTGGGTGCCGATGTCGCCCAGGCCCGCCGCGGACAGCAGCGCGTCGACGATCGCGTGGGCGACGGCATCCCCGTCGGAGTGGCCCGACAGCGCACTCTCCCCCGGCCATTCCAGACCGGCGAGCCACAGCGCACCCTCGCCGCCCACCGCGTGCACGTCGGTGCCGACGCCCACGCGCGGAACGCCGATCGTGAGCGGCACGGGAGCGGGGGTCGGGGTGGCTGCCGGGGCGAGCAGGCGGCGCGCGCGGTCGAGGTCGCCGGGGGTGGTGATCTTGAAAGCGCGCTCGTCGCCGCCGACGGTCACGACCTCGTGCCCGGCCGCCTGCACGAGCGCGGCGTCGTCTGTGAAGTCGGCGGCGGCGCCCGCGTACGCGGCCTGCAGCACGCTGCGACGGAAGCCCTGGGGCGTCTGGGCGGCGGTGAGCGGGGCGCGGTCGACGGCTTCGACGACGCGGTCGCCGTCGACGCGCTTGAGCGTGTCGATCACCGGCAGCACCGGCAGGGCCGCGTCGGCGCCGACATCCAGCGCGGCGATGACCCGCGCGAACACCTCGGGCGGGGTGAGGGCGCGTGCCGCGTCGTGCACGAGCACGAGCTCGACGTCGGCCCAGACGGCGGCGAGCCCCGCCGCGACCGAGGCCTGGCGCGTGTCACCGCCGGCGACGACGGTGACGAGGTCGTGGCGTGCGCCCGCGATCTGCCGGGTCTCGGTGAGCGCGTCGCCGACACGATCGTGCGGGGCGACGACGACCACCTGCGCGAGCGGCGCGGCGAACACGCCGTCGAGCGCGTGGCTGAGCACGCTGCGCCCGTCGATGCCGACGAAGGCCTTGGGCGCGCCGGCGGCCAGCCGGGTGCCCGAGCCCGCGGCGACGACGATCACCGCGACGCGCGGAACGGGAAGGATCGGTGCGCTCACGACAGCGAGCGTACCGTCAGCGCGAGGGCGCGATCAGGACGCGAGGACCTCGTCGAGGACGGCCGAGGCCTTCTCCTCTTCGGTCTTCAGCGCGAGCGCGATCTCGGAGACGAGGATCTGACGGGCCTTCGCGAGCATGCGCTTCTCGCCCGCCGACAGGCCGCGGTCCTGGTCGCGGCGCCAGAGGTCGCGCACGACCTCGCTCACCTTGATGACATCGCCGGAGGCGAGCTTCTCGAGGTTCGCCTTGTACCGGCGGGACCAGTTGGTGGGCTCCTCGGTGAAGGGCGCGCGCAGCACGTCGAAGACGCGCTCGAGTCCGTCCTTGCCGATCACGTCGCGAACGCCGACCAGGTCGACGTTGTCTGCCGGAACCTCGATGATGAGGTCGCCCTGCGTGACGTTCAGCTTCAGATACTTCTTCGTCTCGCCCTTGATGATCCGGTCTTTGACCTCGATGATCGTCGCGGCGCCGTGGTGCGGATAGACGACCGTCTCGCCAACCTCAAAAAGCATGCAGTTATGTCCTTTCGGCAACCTCAAGGATACCACAGCGTACATACGCTAAGGTTCGCCGGTTCGCGCGGCCCGCCCCTCCTCGCGCCCGGCCCCGTGCGCAGGTCCGTCGTGACCATAGAATGAGATCGCCCCGCATCGTCACCCTGGAGGATCCGTGAAATCGCGTCTGATCGCGCCCCTGGCCCTGGGCCTCGCCCTCACCTTCGGAGCCACCGGCTGCAGCATGGTCGCGCCGCAGGCGACGACGATCTCGTACTCGCCGTCCGACGGCGTGAACGTCCCCGACTCCGGCCCCCTCATCGTGCGCAACGCCCTCGTCATCGCCGACGAGAGCGGTGAGGCCGGCAACCTGCTCGCCGCCGTCATCAACGACACCGACGACGGCGTCACGCTCAACATCGGCGTGGCCGGCGACTTCCAGACCCTGCGCGTGCCCGCGCGCACCACGGTGAGCCTCGGCGTCGACGTCGACCCGCTGCTCATCGAGAACCTCGACAGCAAGCCCGGCTCCGACGTGGAGATCTCGTTCCAGTCCGGCGACGGCGAGGGCGTGGCCACGGCCATCCCGGTGCTCGACGGCACCCTGCCGCAGTACGAGGAGTTCGTGCCGCGCGCCGGCGACAGCTGAGCGGATGCGATGACGAAGGGGGCCGAGTCGACTCGGCCCCCTTCGTCGTTCGTGCGGGGCGCTCAGCCCTCGAAGCGGTAGCCGAGGCCGCGCACGGTCAGCAGCATCGTCGGCTCGCCGGGGTTCTGCTCGATGCGCGAGCGGATGCGCTTGATGTGCACGTCGAGCGTCTTGGTGTCGCCGAAATAGTCGCTCCCCCACACCCGATCGATCAGCTGGCCGCGGGTGAGCACGCGCCCCGAGTTGCGCATGAGTACCTCGAGCAGCTCGAACTCCTTGAGCGGCATCGCGATCTCGCCGCCGCCGACCTCGACGGTGTGGCGGTCGAGGTCGATGCGCACGCGCCCGCCCTCGAGGATGCGGTCTTCGACCTCGACGTCGTCGGTCTCGGAGCGGCGCAGCACCGCCCGCATCCGGGCGAGCAGCTCGCGCGACGAGTAGGGCTTGGTGACGTAGTCGTCGGCGCCGAGCTCGAGCCCGACGACGATGTCGACCTCGGAGTCCTTCGCGGTGAGCATGATGATCGGCACCTTCGAGGTGGTGCGCACGACGCGGCACACCTCGGTCCCCGGCATCCCGGGCAGCATCAGGTCGAGCAGGATGATGTCGGCACCGCGGGCGGAGAAGGCCTCGAGCGCGGTGGGGCCGTCTTCGGCGATCTCGACCTCGAAGCCCTCTCGGCGCAGCAGGTAGGCGAGCGGATCTGCGAGATCGGGCTCGTCCTCGACGATCAGGACGCGGGTCATGGCTGTACTCCCTCTGCCGGCGTGGGTGCTGCGGCGAGCTTCTTCTTGGGCTTGTTCTTCTTGCGCTTCTTCGGCTTCTCGCCGGGGAGGGGGCCCTCGACGGCCGGCAGGCGCACCGTGAAGGTCGAGCCGCGGCCGGGGCGCGACCACAGCACGACCTCGCCGCCGTGGCGCTGCACGGCGTACTTGACGATCGACAGGCCGAGCCCGGTGCCGCCGGTGCGGCGCGAGCGGGCCTGGTCGGCGCGGTAGAAGCGCTCGAACACGCGGTTCTGCTCCGACTCGGGGATGCCGATGCCGCGGTCGGTGACGGCGATGTCGACGACGTCGTCGGCCACCTTCACCCCGACGCCCACCTGGGCGCCGGCCGGCGAGTAGGCAACCGCGTTGGCGACGAGGTTGGAGAGTGCCTCGGTGAGCACCTGCACGTCGCCGCGCACGTAGGCTCCGCGCACGCCGCCGCGCACGATCTGGATGCCCGCCGACTCGGCCGTGAGGGCCTGCGACTCGATCGCCGAGGCGACGACCTCGTCGATCGACACGTCGCGCAGGTCGGTGAGGTCGTCGGCGGCCTGCAGGCGCGACAGGTGCATGATGCGCGAGGTCAGCTGCCCCAGGCGGGTCGCCTCGGCGCCCAGGCGGGTGGCGAAGTGGCGCACCTGGTCGGGGTCGTCGGCGGCGGATGCCACGGCCTCGGCCAGCAGGCTCACCGCGCCCACCGGGGTCTTCAGCTCGTGACTGGTGTTGGCCACGAAGTCGCGGCGCATCTCTTCGACGCGCTCGGCCTCGGTGATGTCGCGGATGACGATGAGGGTGAGGCGCGGGGTGATGACGCTGGCGCGGGCGGCCACCAGGCGCGGTTCGATGCCGCGGCGCAGCCGCAGGGTGGCCGCCTCGGGCCGGTCGGCGCGGCGGGCCGCGCGCACGAGCTGGCGCAGCTGGTCGTCGGGGAGCACCCCGCCCTCGTGCATGGCGAACACCGACGCCGGCGCGGAGGCCGCCACGATCGACAGCGAGTTGTCGACGACGACCGCGACCTCGTCCATCCCCTGCAGCACGGCACGCGCGCCATCGGGCAGCGTCGTGGACGACTGGATGCGGGTGCGCTGGCGCGAGCTGATCGCGAAGACGACCAGTGCGGTCACCGCAGCGCCGAGGATCATGCCGACGGCGAGGATGACGAGCGCCGTCAGCGTCGCATTCATGCCTCCAGCGTAGAGTGCCGTGCAGGTACTCCCCCGTCGCCGAGGCCCGTTCCCCGCGGCCCTCCGTGCAGTGTTCACACCTTCGGCACCGTTCGTTAACCTTCTCGGGGGAGGATCGCCGCGGCGCCGATCGCGGCGCGCCTTCCCGCGAATGAGAGGTTTCCGATGCGCGAAGTGTTCCACCAGTCGCTCGAGGACGTGCAGGCACGTCTCGTCGAGATCGCCGAGCTCGTCACCGTCGCCATCGAGGGCGCCACCCGCGCCTTCGGCACCAGCGACGTGGCGCTGGCCGAAGAGGTCATCGAGGCCGATGCCGTCATCGACGCCAAGGCCGCGGCCCTGGACGAGCTGGCCATCGAGATCCTCGCCCGTCAGCAGCCCGTCGCCCGGGATCTGCGCATCGTCGTGGCCGCCCTGCGGGTGAGCGCGTCGCTGGAGCGCATGGGCGACATCGCCGAGCACATCGCGCAGTTCACCCGCATGCGCTTCCCCGAGCGGGCCATCCCGAAGGGCCTCAAGAGCACCTTCACCAAGATGGGCGAGCTCGACGTCGAGGCGGCGCGCAAGCTCACCGAGATCCTGCGCACCGAAGACCTGGGCCTGCTCGAAGAGCTGCGCGCCCTCGAGGAGCAGCTCGACGACCTGCACCTGTCGGTGTTCGAGAAGGTGCTCAGCGACAACTGGCAGGGCGAGGCGGCGGCCACCGTCGATGCCACCCTGGCCAGCCGCTACCTCGAGCGCTTCGCCGACCACGCGGTGTCGGTGGCCAAGAAGGTCTCCTACCTCGCCACCGGCGAGTGGACGACCCAGACCGACGAGATCGCCGTCATCGCCGGACCGGCGATCACCAAGAACTGACGACGACATACGACTGCGGCCCGGACCTTCTGGTCCGGGCCGCAGTCGTATGCGAGCGGGTCGCGGTTACTTCTTGCCCTGGCTGGCCACGGCCGCGGCGCCGGCGGCGGCGGCTTCGGGGTCGAGGTACTCGCCCGGGCCGAGAGGACGGAAGTCCTCGCCGAGGCGGTAGACCAGCGGGATGCCGGTGGGGATGTTCAGCTCGGCGATGTCGGCGTCGCTGATGCCGTCGAGGTGCTTGACCAGGCCCCGCAGCGAGTTGCCGTGCGCGGTGACGAGCACCGTCTTGCCGGCGGCGAGGTCGGGGATGATGTCGGACTCCCAGTAGGGCAGCATCCGGTCGATGACGATCTTCAGCGACTCGGTGTCGGGCACCTCGCCGTCGATGCCGACGTAGCGGGGGTCGCCGGACTGGCTGTACTCGTCGTCGGCGGGCAGCGGGGGCGGCGGCACGTCGAACGAGCGGCGCCACAGCATGAACTGCTCGTTGCCGAACTCTTCGAGGGTCTGTGCCTTGTCCTTGCCCTGCAGGGCGCCGTAGTGGCGCTCGTTGAGGCGCCACGAGCGCTTCACCGGGATCCACAGGCGGTCGGCGGCGTCGAGGGCGATGTTGGCGGTCTGGATGGCGCGGCTGAGCACCGAGGTGTGCAGCACGTCGGGCAGCAGGCCCGATTCCTTGAGCAGCTCGCCGCCGCGCTGGGCTTCGCCCTTGCCCTGCTCGGTGAGGCGGACGTCCACCCATCCGGTGAACTGATTGGTCTTGTTCCACTCGCTCTGACCGTGGCGGAGGAGGATGAGCGTGTACGGCGCAGTCATGTCGCCAGCCTACCGGGGCGGCCCTGCCATCATGGAGGGATGTCGCCGGAGAAACCCCCCGGGCGGGCGGTCGGTCGGATCACCCGCGGGACCACCGGCACCAACCGCCTGCGCCGGGTCGATCGCTGGATCGCCCGGCACCCGGTGCTGCGCCGCACGGCCGACCCGTTCGTCGTCGACCTCGGCTACGGCGCGAGCGGGGTGACGGCCCTGGAGCTGGAGGCGCGGCTGCGCCGGGCGCGGCCCGACGTCGAGGTGCTGGGCCTGGAGATCGCCCCCGAGCGGGTGGCCCGCGCGCGCGAGCAGCTGCAGGCCGTGCGGGCAGGTCAGGGCCCGTTCGCCCCCGACGCCCGCGTGTCGTTCGCCCGCGGCGGCTTCGAGGTGCCGGCGCCGGGCGGGCGACGCCCCGCGGTCATCCGCGCCTTCAACGTGCTGCGCCAGTACGACGAGGCCGACGTGCCCGACGCCTGGGCGCGCATGTGCGCGCGCCTGCAGCCGGACGGCATCCTCGTCGAGGGCACCTGCGACGAGATCGGTCGCGTGTCGACGTGGATCGAGGTCGGCGCCGACGCCGTGCCGCGCACGCTGACGGTCTCGCTGCGCCTCACGGGGCTGGAATCGCCCGCGATCGCCGCCGAGCGTCTGCCGAAGGCGCTCATCCACCGCAACGTCGACGGGGAGCGCGTGCACGACGTGCTGACCGCGCTCGAGACCGAGTGGACCCGTGCGGTGGCGGCATCCGCGTTCGGTCCGCAGCAGCGCTGGCAGGCGGCGCTGCAGGCGATGACGGATGCCGGCCTGTCGGTGCGCGGCCGCAGCCGCTGGCGCCTGGGCGAGCTGACCGTGCCGTGGGCGTCGGTGGCGCCGGGCTGACCGGCGCCGCGCTCACACCCTCGGCAAGGCCGCGCGCGCCTCGGCGGAGCTCATGCCCGTCGCCGTCAGCAGGTCGACGGCGAGGGGGCGCATCGCCGCGATGACGTTCTGGTCGCTGTGGGAGGCGCCCGGCATGAGGGCCACCGGGTCGAGGCGGCGGGCCACCGCCACCAGCACGGCGCGCGCCACCGGCTGCAGCGAGATGTCGTCGAGCGCGTCGGAGACGAGGGCCGCACCGCGCTGCAGCTCGCCGAGGATGCCGGCCGCCACCGGCCGGGCCTGCCCGTCGTCGACGACGTAGACCACGCGCCGGGCGACGACCCGGAGGTTGCGCACCGCGAGGTCCATGGCGGCGAGCACGTCGGCGTGCCGTGCCAGCTCGGAGCGCTCCCGCGCCAGGAACGGCGAGATGCGCGCGATCTCGCGGCCCGAGTCCAGGCTCGCCCGCCACGTGTCGACGCGCTCGTTGGTGGCGCGGGCGGTCTCGAGCCCGCGCGCGGCGCGCAGCGGGTCGCCGCGGCGCAGCGCCTGGGCCAGCGTGCCGGCGGCCTGGTCGAAGGCGGCGAACAGGGCCCGGCCGTCGCGGGCCTGCACGCTGCGCGCCGACCGTGGCAGCAGCGCGGTCACCAGCAGCGCCGCGACCGCGCCGACGAGCGCGTCGGCCAGGCGGGCGAACGGCTCGTTGCCGGGGATGACGATGACGATGCCCGACTGGATGGCCGCGGCGATCGCGAACCAGGGCTGCGGCGAGAGGAACCGGGCCACGGCGAGGGTGAGGGCCAGCGCCAGGCCCAGCTGCCACCACCCCGCGCCGAACACGAAGCGCAGCACCTCCGCCACGAGCACGCCGAACACCATGCCGGCGAGGGTCTCGGCCAGCACGCGGGGGCGCGCGTCGCGCACGAGCCCCAGGCTCGAGATGGTGACCGTCGTCGTCAGCAGCGGGGCGCTGTGGCCGAGCACGAACACCGAGAACGCGTAGGCGCCGGTGGCCGCCACGACGATCTGCACAATGGCCGGCCACGACTCGCGCAGCCGCGCGAGGCCGGGCTTCACCGGGTGCGCCCCACCGTCACGACGACGTGCGGCGACCCAGACGCGGCAGCCGCGGCACGTCGGCGGTGGCCCCGGCATCGGCGGGGACGATCGTCTGCGCCGTCGCGGTGACGACGCCGTCGGCGGTGACCACCTGCAGGTCGGTGTCGGCCGGGGTCGACCGGCGCACGAGCGCCAGGGCGATGGGGCCGTCTTCGTAGTGGCGGGCGACCGAGGTCACCGTGCCCACGACGGCCTCGCCCAGGTGCACCTCGTCGCCGGGCGCCGGCAGCAGCGCGTCGCTGCCGTCGAGCTGCAGCGCGACGAGCCGGCGCGGCGGGTGGCCGAGGTTGTGCACCTTGGCGACGGTCTCCTGCCCGCGGTAGCAGCCCTTGGCCAGGTGCACGGCGGTGCGCAGCCAGTCGACCTCGTGCGGCAGCGTCTTGCCGTCGGCCTCGGCAGCGCCGCGCGGGCGCCACGCGGCCACGCGCAGGGCGTCGGCGGCCAGGCGCCCGGCGAGCGCGCGCTCCCCCGCCGCGGCCTGCGCGGCCAGCGCGTCGAGGGCGGATGCCGGGACGACGGTCTCGGTCCAGTCGCGGCCCGCGGCGGCGTGCCCGGTCTGCTCGGCGTAGCCCCAGCCGCCGGTGGAGACACCGGGCCACGGGTCCTGCCAGCGGGCGAGGGCGGGGAGGCCCGCGACGGCGGCGGCGGTGCCGGCGACGACGACGTGGTCGGCGGAGGCGTCTTGCGGGTCGACGCGCAGGCGGAAGCGCATGCGACGCAGCCACGCGAGCAGTCCCTCGGCGGCGGGGGCGTCGACGATGAGCCACGTGCGCTCACCGTCGTCGACCACCGAGGCGGCGTACTCGACGTGCCCGTGCGGGTCGAGGATGAGCATCTCGGTCGAGACGCCGGGCGGCAGGGCGGTGAGGGCCTGCGACGACAGCGAGTCGAGCCAGGACAGGCGGTCGTCGCCGGCCACGGTGAGCACGGCGCGATCGCCGAGCGGGGCCACGGCGCGCCCCTCGGCCAGCAGGCGCTGCTCGCGCAGCGGTGCGCCGAGGTGGGCCAGGCCCTCGTCGTCGACGACGGCGCCGGGCACATCGGCGAAGACGCGGGAGGCCGCTGCGGTGGTCATCACTCGGCCCGCGCCAGGCGCGCCGAGGCGTGCGAGGCGAGTTCGCCGCCCACGGCGGCGATGTCCCAGGCCCACAGCAGGTGACCGTCGACGAGGCCGTACAGGCGGGTGGCCGAGCCGTAGACCTTCGCGCCGGCGGGGCGCACGACGGCGTCGGTGGCCAGATCGATGCGGGGCCCGGTGACCTGGCCGAGGTAGAGCTCGCTGATGCCGTCGGAGTGCACGATCGCGGCCTCGATCTCGAAGCCGCCCGCGTCGGTGCGCAGCGCCTCGACGTCGTCGGCGGTGCGGCGCGCCACCCGCGCGGTGCGCGGGGGCAGCAGGCCCGGGCCGGCGTCGTCGTCGCCCGCGGGGCGGGAGAGCTTCCAGAACCCGGTCTCGGCCACCAGCGCAGTGCGGGCGCCCTCGTCGTCGGCGTCGAGCAGCCACGCCGACGCGGCGTAGTTGAGGTGGTCGCCGCCGTCGTGGCTGAAGCTCACCCGGTGCGCGAACTCACCCGTGTAGTGGTGGTCGCCGGTGTCGTAGTCGATGACCCCGGTGCCCTCCCAGACGCCGAGCAGCCACGACAGCGGCACGAGGTCGGCCGGCAGATCCGTGGGCAGATCGAACACGGGCTCAGCGCTGGCCGCGGTAGAGGTTCTTGAGCACGACTCCCGACACGAAGACGATCGCGAGCGAGGCGAGCCCGAGCAGCCCCACGAAGAACAGTTCGAGTGCGACGAGGTCCATGGCGCCCAGTCTAGACGGCGCCGCCGAACAGGGAGGCAAGACCGAGCCCCGCGCCGATGAGACCCATCACCACGAGGGCGCCGAGCACGCTCGCCGCGATCCGCTGGATGAAGCCCTGCGACCGGCCCGAGGCGAGGTTGAGCGCGAACGCCGCGATGAAGCAGACGCCCATCGCCACCGGCATCCAGGCGGCACGCCAGTCTTCGGGAGCGAGCAGTCCGACGGCGAGCGCGAGCACCGCGGCGAGGATCCACGTCGCGATGACGGCCGTGTAGGTGCGGCGCGGCGCGAGCTCGGGAAGGGTCACGGGTCCATTGTGACCCACCACCCGACCTGGGCGCACCTGAGCGTGGTCCTAAGATGGGGGCACGACTCCGGCGTCTCGCACCGGGAGGATCCCCTTTGGCACAGCTGCTCGTTCTGAGTTCCGCGCATGGCGGCGGTCCCGTCCTGCCTTCGCTCGAGCTGCTCAGCCACCGGGTGCGCCAGATTCCCGCCGAGCCCGCCCAGCTGGTGAACGCCCCCAGCGCCGACGTCATCTTCGTCGACGCGCGCATCGACCTGGTCGGCGCGAAGTCGCTGTGCAAGATCCTCAACACGACCGGGCTCGACGCCCCGCTGGTGCTCGTGGTCACCGAGGGCGGCCTCACCGCCGTGTCGACCGACTGGGGCGTGGACGACGTGATCCTGGTGGGCGCCGGCCCCGCCGAAGTCGACGCACGCATCCGCCTGGCCATCGGGCGCATGACCAAAGACCCGGTGTCCTCGCGCATCCAGACCTCGGGCATCACCATCGACGAGTCGTCGTACTCGGCGAAGGTGCACGGCAAGCCGCTGGATCTCACCTACAAGGAGTTCCAGCTCCTGCACTTCTTCGCCACGCACCCCTCGCGCGTGTTCACCCGCGAGCAGCTGCTGAGCGAGGTGTGGGGCTACGACTACTTCGGCGGCACCCGCACCGTCGACGTGCACGTGCGGCGCCTGCGCGCCAAGCTCGGCGACCTCGAGCAGCTCATCGGCACGGTGCGCAACGTCGGCTACCGCTTCAACGTGTACGACGACGACCAGGTCAGCGCCGGCCGCGAACGCACCGACGCCTGAGCGTCCACACGCGCACGCCGTTCACAATCGCGTCACCTCGCCCTGCAATGATGAGGGGATGATCGACATCGAGCCGCTGGACTCCGGACTGGGTGACGCCGACGACGACTTCGACGACATCGTCGAGGCGTTCGACTCGCTGCTGCCCGACCACCGCTACACCGACCGCGAGGTCAGCTGGCTCGCGTTCAACCAGCGGGTGCTGGAGCTGGCCGAGGACGAGACCGTGCCGGTGCTGGAGCGGGCGAACTTCCTCGCCATCTTCGCCAGTAACCTCGACGAGTTCTTCATGGTGCGCGTCGCGGGCCTCAAGCGCCGCATCCTCACCGGTCTGGCCGTGCCCACCAACGTCGGCCGGGCGCCGCAGGAGGTGCTCGCCGACATCTCGGCCAGCGCGCACGCCCTGCAGCTGCGTCACGCCTTGGCGTGGAAGGAGCAGGTGCGCCCCGCGCTGGCGAAGGAGGGCATCGAGGTCGTGCACTGGGACGACCTGGCGCCCGACGAGAAGTCGCGCATGTACGACTACTTCCAGGCGCAGGTGTTCCCGGTGCTGATGCCGCTGGCCGTCGACCCGGCGCACCCCTTCCCCTACATCTCGGGACTCTCGCTGAACCTCGCGGTGCGCATCCGC
Organism: Microbacterium festucae; assembly: GCF_025421715.1. Lineage (GTDB taxonomy): Bacteria > Actinomycetota > Actinomycetes > Actinomycetales > Microbacteriaceae > Microbacterium > Microbacterium festucae. Next base: position 408,808 of record NZ_JAOEFC010000003.1, on the reverse strand, counting down.
AACGCCAAGACCGGCCGCCAGGAGTTCGCCCGCCTCAAGGTGCCGCCGATGCTCCCCCGCTTCGTCGAGCTGTCGGGCGAGCGCCGCTCCGCGCGCTACCTGCCGCTGGAAGAGCTCATCTCGCAGAACCTCGGCGACCTGTTCCCGGGCATGGAGATCCTCGAGCACCACAGCTTCCGCCTCACCCGCAACGAAGACGTCGTCATCGAGGAGGACGAGACCGAGAACCTCATCCAGGCCCTCGAGGCCGAGCTGCTGCGGCGCCGGTTCGGCCCGCCGATCCGCCTCGAGGTCACCGAGAAGATGGACGAGGTGACCCTCGAGCTGCTCATCAACGAGCTCGACATCACCGAGCAGGAGGTCTACCGCCTGCCCGGGCCGCTGGACATGCGGGGTCTGTTCGACCTGTCGCGCATCGACCGGCCCGAGCTGCACTACCCGCCGCACGTGCCGACGACCGCCACCGCCTTCCAGCCCGCCGAGCAGAACGGCCGCGCCGACCTGTTCGCCGCGATCCGCAAGGCCGACGTGCTCGTGCACCACCCCTACGAGTCGTTCAACACGAGCGTCGTCGCCTTCCTCGAGCAGGCCGCCCGCGACCCGCACGTGCTCGCCATCAAGCAGACCCTCTACCGCACCTCGGGCGACAGCCCGATCGTGGAGGCGCTCATCGACGCCGCCCAGAACGGCAAGCAGGTGCTGGCGCTGGTCGAGGTGAAGGCCCGCTTCGACGAGGCCGCCAACATCGTGTGGGCGCGCAAGCTCGAGAAGGCGGGCGTGCACGTCGTCTACGGCATGGTGGGGCTGAAGACTCACTGCAAGCTGCTGCACGTCATCCGCGAGGAAGACGGGATGCTGCGCAGCTACAGCCACATCGGCACCGGCAACTACAACCCCAAGACCAGCCGCCTCTACGAGGACTTCGGCCTGTTCACCTCCGACGAGCAGGTGGGGCGCGACCTCACCCGCCTGTTCAACGAGCTGTCGGGCTACGCGATCGAGAAGAAGTTCAAGCGTCTGCTGGTGGCGCCCCTGCACCTGCGCAAGGGGCTGCTGCGGCAGATCGACAAGGAGCGGCGCAACGCGCAGGAGGGCAAGCCCGCCGGCATCCGCATCAAGGTCAACTCGATGGTCGACGAGCAGATCATCGACGCGCTGTACCGGGCCAGCCAGGCCGGGGTGCGCGTGGACGTGTGGGTGCGCGGCATCTGCTCGCTGCGCACCGACCTGCCCGGGGTGAGCGAGAACATCACTGTGCGATCGATCCTCGGCCGCTACCTCGAGCACTCGCGCATCTTCGCGTTCGACAACGACGGCGACCCGCAGGTCTACATCGGCAGCGCCGACATGATGCACCGCAACCTCGACCGCCGTGTCGAGGCGCTCGTGCGCGTGGTCGCCCCGGCGCACGTGAAGGAGCTCGTCGACCTGTTCGACCTGGCGATGGCCGACACCACGAGCTCGTGGCACCTGGGCGACGAGGGCGTGTGGACGCGCCACTCGGTCGGCGCCGACGGCAAGCCGCTCATCGACCTGCAGGACAAGACGATGGCGCAGGTGCAGCGCCGGCGGCGTTCGCGGGCGGTGCGATGAGCGACACCGCCGTCTTCGCCGCGGGCGGCGTGGTGTGGCGGATGGTGGAGGGGCGCCTGCTGGTGCTGCTCATCCACCGCACCGCCTACGTCGACGTCACCCTGCCCAAGGGCAAGGTCGACCCGGGCGAGACCCTCGCCGAGACCGCCGTGCGCGAGATCTTCGAAGAGACCGGCATCCGGGTGTCCCTCGGAGTGCCGGTGGGCGTCTCGCGCTACCGCATGCCCAACAAGCGCCAGAAGATCGTGCACTACTGGGCAGCCGAGGCCAGCGACGAGGCCATCCGCGACTCGGCGTTCGTGCCCAACAAAGAGATCGCGGGGCTGGAGTGGGTGAGCCCGCGCAAGGCGCTGTCGCGGCTGAGCTACCCGGTCGACATCGAGATCCTCGAGAACTTCCTGAAGCTCGTCGGCGACGGCATCCTCTCGACCTTCCCCATCGTCGTGCTGCGCCACGGCAAGGCGGTCTCGCGCGACGACTGGAAGGGCGCCGACGCGGCGCGCCCGCTGACCGACCGCGGCGTGAAGCAGGCGGCCGCGGCGGTGGGCCCGCTGCGCGCGTTCGGGGTGCGCAAGATCATCTCCAGCGGTGCGGTGCGGTGCGTGGCCACCGTCACGCCGCTGGCGGCGGCCCTCGGCAAGCGCATCACCCGCGAGCCCGGCCTGAGCCAGGATGCCTGGGAGGCCGGCGACGCCCAGGTGCGCGCGGTGGTCGGCAAGCGCGTGCGCACCCGCAAGCCCGCCGTGCTGTGCAGCCACGGACCGGTGCTGCCCGACATCCTCGCCGAGCTCGCCCTGGCCACCGGCACCCTGCGCGGCTCGTACCTCGGCAGCGCGTCGGCGCTGGAGGTGGGCGCCTTCTCGGTCGTGCACCTGTCGGCGACCAACCCCGGGTCGGGCATCGTCATGATCGAGACGCACGAGCCGAAGGTCTGACGAACCGGTGACCGGGGCCGGCCGGGGCGTGCTGCTCGCGTGGGCACCCGTGCCCGACGGGACTGCCCGCCGCGAGACCTCGCGCGCCCTGCTGCGGGGCCTGCTCGCCCAGACGGGCCACCCGGATGCCGTGATCGCGCAGCGCTGCGGTCGGTGCGGCAGCGACGGGCACGGCGCGCTGACGGTGGCCGGTGCGGCGTGGCGGGCGTCAGCGAGCTATGCCGGCGGGCTCGCCGTGGTCGCGGTGGCGCCGGCGACGGGGATCGCCGCCCTCGGGATCGACGCCGAGCCGGTGGACGATGCGGTGCGCGACGCCGCGGGCTGGCAGGGCGTGGTCACCGGCGGGCTGACGCAGTGGGTGCGCGTGGAGGCGGCCCTGAAGGCCGACGGCCGCGGCCTCGCCGTCGCGCCGCAGACGGTGCGCGTCACCGCGCACGCCGACGGGTGGACGGCGCGCGTGCCGGGATCGGCGCACACCTATGCGGGGTGGGAGCCGGCGGCACCGGCGGGGCTCGTGGTCAGCGTCGCGGTGCGGGAAGAGGCGGCAGCGGCGCGGCATCCAGCCACGGCGTGAGCACCGCAGCCGCCCCCTCGCCCGCCACCCGCGCCACGCAGGCGCGGAAGTCGTCGGTGGATGCCAGCGAGTGCCGGTTCTCGGCCACCCACGCGTGCACGATCTGCGCGAACGTGTCGGCGCCGACGGCGCACCGCAGGGCATAAAGGGTGAGCGCGCCGCGCTTGTAGACGCGGTCGTCGAACATCAGATCGGGCCCGGGGTCGGCGATCACGAGGTCATGCGGCAGGGCGTGCAGCCGGGCGTGATGACGCGCCGCCTTCTGCGCGACGGTGTGACCGCCCGAGCGCTCCGACCACAGCCACTCGGCGAAGCACGCGAAGCCCTCGTTGAGCCAGATGTCCTGCCAGCGGCCGATGCCGACGCTGTTGCCGAACCACTGGTGCGAGAGCTCGTGGGCGATGAGGCGCTGCTGCTCGAACGCGAGGTGGTTGGCCCCGAAGACGGCCAGGCCCTGCGCCTCGAGGGGGATCTCGAGCTCGTCGGGGGTGACCACGAGCGCGCAGTCCTCCTGCGGGTAGGGCCCGAACGCCGACTCGAAGAGGGCCATCATCTCGGGCACCCGGGCGAACCCGCGGGCCGCGTCGGCGGCGAGCGCCGGCGGTGCGAACACCCGCACGCGCGGGTCGGCGGCGAGCCAGCTCTCGCGATAGCGGCCGACGTGCACGGCAGCGAGGTAGGTGGCCACGGGGACACGGCTCTCGGCGACGACCGTCGTGCGGCCCCGGGCCGCGACCGACGAGACCGGGCGACCGGTGGGCACCGCGGTGTAGCCGGCGTCGGTGGTCACCGACAGGCGCATCTGCGCGCGCGCGTCGGGCCGGTCGTTGCACGGGAACCAGGTGGGGGCGCCGGTGGGCTGCGAGGCGACCAGCGCGCCGTCTTCGAGCTCTTCCCAGCCGATCGTGCCCCACCGCGACCGGCGCGGGGCGGGCGCGCCGCCGTAGGTCACCTCGATCGAGAAGGCCTCCCCCGCGGCGATCGGCCGTGCCGGCGTGATGCGCAGCTTGCGCGGCCCCTGGCGGAACGCGGTGCGCCGCTCGCCGTCGACGCGCACGCGCGTGGCGCGCAGCCCCACCAGGTCGAGGCTGAACGCCGAGAGCGCCGCGACGGCGGTCGCGGTGATGACCGCCCGGCCCTCGAGCCGGTTGGTGCGCACGGTGTAGTCGAGCGTCAGGTCGTAGCCGTCGACGTCGAACGAGGCGTCGCCGCTCTCGGGGACGTAGGGGTCGCCGCCGCCCATCAGGTGGTGGACTGGTAGGCGCGCACGGTGACCGCGCGCCACGGGCCGATCGGGTTGCCGCTCCAGCGCGAGCCGACCGGCACCGACTCGCCGCGCATCACGAGCGAGGCCGGTCCCACGGTGGCGTCGGCGCCGATCGAGGCGGCGGGCAGGATCACGCTGTGCGGGCCGAGCGTGGCGCCGGCCTCGAGTTCGACGGTGTCCATGCTCATGATTCGATCATGGAACAGGTGGGTCTGCACAACGCAGCCCCGATTCACCGTCGAGGCGTCGCCCAGGGTGACGAGGTCGGGCTCGGGCAGCCAGTATGAATCGCACCACACGCCGCGCCCGATTCTGGCACCCAGGCTGCGCAGCCACACCGCCAGGGCGGGCGTGCCCGCCGCCGCACGGGCGAACCACGGCGCCGCGACCATCTCGGTGAAGGTGTCGGAGACCTCGGTGCGCCAGACGAAGCTCGACCACAGCGGCTGCTCGCCGGCGCGGATCGGCCCGACGATCAGCCACTTCGCGGCTGTGGAGACACCCGCCGCGAGCGCGCCGGCCACCAGCACGACCACACCCGACACCGGCACCGCCCAGCCGACGCCCACCGCATCCACGAGCGCGGCCAGCGCGAACACCACGAGCACCCCCAGGGCGCACGTGACGATCACCGGCACGATGCGGCACAGCTCCCACAGCGTGCGGGCGACCCGCAGGCGGGTGGCCGGGCGGTAGGTGCGCTCCTGATCGCCGTCGGCGGTCACCCGGCGCAGCCGCACGGCCGGAGACCCGAGCCACGACGAGCCGGCCTTCGCCTTCGCGGGCGCCGACGACAGCACCGCGACCAGGCCGTCCTTGGGCACGCGGTGCCCGGGGGCGGCCATGCCCGAGTTGCCGAGGAACGCGCGTTTGCCCAGGCGCACCGTGCCCAGCCGCATCCAGCCGCCGTGCAGCTCGTAGGAGGCGACCATCGTGTCGTCGGCGAGGAACGCCCCGTCTTCGATGCGGGTGAGCGAGGGGATCAACAGCACCGTCGACGCCTCGACGTCGCGCCCCACCTCGGCGCCCAGCATCCGCAGCCACACCGGCGTGAACAGGCTCGAGTAGAGCGGGAAGAGGATGGTGCGGGCCGAGTCGAGCAGCCGCTCGATGGTCCACGCCTGCCAGGCCACGCGGCTGCGCACCGGGTGCACGCCCTCGTCGAGGCGGATCGACAGCAGCCGCACGGCCGCCACGACCGCACCGGCGAACACGACACCGGTCACCAGCACCCCCGGCACGAGCCACGGGAGCGTGCCCGCCAGCGCCTCGCCGAGCGTCGCAGCGCCGCGCACCCCCTGCGCGACGACGAGGGCGCCGGCGGCGAAGGCGACGATGGGAAGCAGCGCGAGCCCGGCCGCCGAGGCGCCATACGCCCACAGCCAGCGGTGCGGCGCAGGTGCGCGCTCGGCGGGCCAGTGCGTCGAGACGCCGCCCACCCGCACGGCGGGCGAGCCCGCCCACGTCTGATCGGCCCGCACGCGCCCGAAGACCGCCGAGCCCGGGGCGATCTCGGCGCGGCGGCCGATGCGGGTGCCGGGGGCCAGGGTGCTGCGCGCGCCGATCGAGGCGTCGGCGCCGATGCGGATGCCGCCGATGCGCACGACGTCGCCGTCGATCCAATAGCCGCTGAGGTCGACCTCGGGCTCGATCGCCGCCCCGTCGCCGATCTGGAGCATGCCGGTGATGGGTGGCAGGGCGTGCAGGTCGACACCGCGGCCGATGCGGGCGCCGAGCGCGCGGGCGTAGTAGCTCACCCAGGGCGCGCCGGCGAGCCCCACGGCGCCCACCTGGTCGGCGATCTGCTCGGCCAGCCACAGCCGCACGTGCACCCAGCCGCCGCGCGGGTAGTCGCCGGGGCGCAGGCCCCGCAGCAGCACCCGGGCGGCGACGGCGGCGATCGCCATGCGCCCGAACGGGGTGGCGAAGACCACGAGGCCGAGCACGAGCAGCCACAGCGGGGCCTGCGGCAGCACCTCGAACCCCGGCACGGTGCCGAGGATCGCCGACGCGGTCAGCAGGCACAGCAGCCAGCGGATGCCGGTGAGCACGAACAGCGGCGCCGCCAGCAGCGACTGCAGCCACTGCATGCGCAGCGGCGTGGGCGCGGGCCGCCGGTAGCCGTCGGCGACGTCGTCGGTGAGCGCCGAGCCGAGCGCCTTGGCCATCGCGCCCAGCCGCGGCACGTCGTAGATGTCGGCGACCGAGAACTCGGGCACCCGCACGCGGATGCGAGAGACCAGCTGGGCGGCGGCGAGCGAGCCGCCGCCGAGGTCGAAGAAGTCGTCTTTGCGGCGGGTGACCGGCAGGCCCAGCACCGCCTGCCACTGTGCGGCCAGCCACGCCTCGCCCGGGGTGAAGTCGGTGGCGGCCGGCTCGATGCCCGGCAGCGGCCACGGCAGCGCGGCGCGGTCGACCTTGCCCGACGTGCGCACCGGCAGGTCGTCGACCACGGCCAGCAGGGGCACCATCGGCGCGGGCAGCCGCCCGGCGAGGTCGGCGCGGGCGGCGGCGCGGTCGAAGTCGGCGGGGGCGGCGAGGTAGCCCACGAGCACCGGCACGCCGGCCTCGGTGGTGCGCACCGCCGCCGCGGCGCCGGTGACGCCGGGGAGCTCCTGCAGCGCGGCCTCCACCTCGCCCAGCTCGATGCGGCGGCCGCCGACCTTCACCTGGTCGTCGGCGCGCCCCTGGAAGACGAGCCCCTCGGGGTCGAAGCGCACGAGGTCGCCGGAGCGGTAGGCCCGCTCCCAGCCGAGCGAGGGCATCGGCGCGTACTTCTCGGCATCCTTCGCGGGGTCGAGGTAGCGCGCCAGCCCGACGCCGCCGATGATGAGCTCGCCGATGCCGCCCGGCTCGACGCGCGCCCCCTCGGCGTCGACGACGGCCAGGGCCCAGCCGTCCAGCGGGAGGCCGATGCGCACCGGTCCCTCGCCGCCCAGCAGCGCGGCGCACGCGACGACGGTCGCCTCGGTCGGACCGTACGTGTTCCACACCTCTCGACCGTCCGCCGCGAGGCGGGCGGCCAGTTCGGGCGGGCAGGCCTCGCCGCCGAAGATCAGCAGGCGCACGTTCTCGATCGCCTCGCCCGGCCACATCGCCGCCAGCGTCGGCACGGTGGACACGACGGTGATGCCCTGCCGCAGCAGCCACGGGGCGAGGTCTTCGCCCGAGCGCACCAGCGAGCGGGGCGCGGGCACGAGGCAGGCGCCGTGGCGCCACGCCAGCCACATCTCCTCGCACGAGGCGTCGAAGGCCACCGAGAGCCCCGCCAGCACGCGGTCGCCCGGCGCGAGCGGGGCACCCGTCAGGAACAGGCGCGCCTCGGCGTCGACGAAGGCCGCGGCCGAGCGGTGGCTGACGGCGACGCCCTTGGGGACCCCCGTCGACCCCGAGGTGAAGATCACCCAGGCGTCGTCGTCGGGGGTCGGCGGCGGCACGGCGCGCACGGCGGCGGTCGTCGGGTGCGCGCTCTCGCCGTCGAAGAGCGCGCGCTCGGCGGTTGCGGCGGCGGGGCGGAAGACCCCGGCGCCCTCGATCACCCCGGCCACGGCCGCCTCGCCGAACACCAGCCGCGCCCGCTCCTCGGGGTCGTCGGCGTCGACCGGCACATACGCCGCCCCCGCGGCGATCGTGCCGAGGATGCCGATGTACAGCTCCTTCGATCCCGACGGCATCCGGATGCCCACCCGGTCGCCCCGCCGCACCCCCGCCTCGACGAGCATCGCCGCCGTGCGCCCCACCCGCGCGAGCAGCTCGCGGTAGCTCAGCGCCCCCGAGCCGTCGTCGAGGGCGGACTCCTGAGGATGCCGCGTCGCGGTCTCCCGCAGGATGTCGAGCAGCGTGCGCGCAGGCGGCGCGACGCGCGCGGCGTCGAGCACCGCCTGCGCGCCGGCGTCGGAAGCGGCGTCGGGCGAAGGGGCTGCGGGGGCGGGCACGTCAGGACAGCAGATCGATCAGCTGCGCCTTGGTCAGTCGCGAGTAGCCCGTGTGACCGGCGGCGCGGGCGCGCTGGCGCAGCTGCGCCACCGTGAGGGTCTCGACGGGCTCGGCGGCAGCCTTCGGCGCCTGCTTCGGGGTCTGCTTCGAGGTTCGGCGGGCCGGGGTCTTCGGGGCCGTGGTCTTCGGGGCCGGGGTCTTCGAGGCCGGGGTCTCGACGACCTCGACCTCGGGCTCGGCGGGGGCGGTGAGCGCGACGGCCAGCTCTTCGTCGGCGGCGGCCGACTCCTGCTCGGCGCGGGCCGCGGCACGCTCGGCCTGACGGGCCGCCTTCTTCAGTGCTTTGGCCTCGGCGGCACGCGCTGCCGCCTCGGCCTCGGCGCGGGCGGCGTCCTCGGCGGCACGACGGGCCTCGGCGCGCAGCCGCGACTTGCGCTCGGCCTTGGCGACGGTCTTGGCCACCGCGCGCTCGAGGCGGCGGGCGGCCCGCTCGGCGCGCGCGGCCACCTTCTTCGGCTTGGCGCGCAGCTTCTTCTTGGAGACGTCGGCGGCCTCGCGGGCCTCCTCGATGTAGTCGTCCAGCTCTCCGGCGAGTTTCTTGCTCAGCGTGCGAGCGGTCTTCTTCGCGCGGGACGCGGCGTCGGCGGCGGTGGCAGTCGCCTCGCGCGCGGCGCGCTCGGCCTTCGTGGGCTTGGTCATGCCGGTGAGGGTATCGCCCGCAGATGAACGCCGCACCGGGGTGACGCGGGAAGTCGTTCACCTCCCGTTCACCGCCGCAGCGCACTCTCGTAAGAGTCGGTGTCTACCGTCTCGGACGAGCCCTGCACCAAGGGCAGATCCTCGCCCTGCACGACAGGGCACCTCCCTGACACCCGAAGGAATCACCCCGTGAAGCTTTCCCGTTTCGCCCAGATCGGCGCCCTGGGCGCCGTCGCCGCTCTCGCCCTCACCGCGTGTGCGGCCAACGAGCCCTCCGGCACCCCCTCCGGCGACGCCAGCGCCTCGACCCTCGAGGGCACCCTCAACGCCACCGGCGCCTCGTCGCAGGACGCCGCGCAGCAGGCGTGGGTCGCCGCGTTCCAGACCGCGAACCCGGGCGTCACCATCAACTACCAGGCCACCGGCTCGGGCGTCGGCCGTGACAACTTCCTCGCCGGCGGCCAGTCGTACATCGGCTCCGACCGCGCGTTCAACGAGGAGGAGATCGCCGCCGGCGGCTTCGGCTCGTGCACCAGCGACGCCATCGTCGAGGTCCCCGCCTACATCTCCCCCGTCGCGGTCATCTTCAACCTCGAGGGTGTCGAGTCGCTCAACCTCGACGCGGCCACCATCGCGAAGATCTTCAACGGCGACATCACCACGTGGAACGACCCGGCCATCGCCGACCTCAACACCGACGTGACCCTGCCCGACACCGCCATCTCGCCGGTGCACCGCTCCGACCCCTCGGGCACGAGCGACATCTTCACCGGTTACCTCGAGGCGGTCGCCCCCGAGGCGTGGCCGCACGAGGCCTCCGACGAGTGGCCGCTGGCATCGGGTGAGGCCGCGCAGGGCACCTCGGGTGTCGTCGCCGCCGTCAAGGGCGGCGCGGGCACCATCGGCTACGCCGACGCCTCGCAGGCGCGTGACCTGGGCACCGTCGCGATCAAGGTCGGCGACGAGTTCGTCTCGTACTCGTCCGAGGCCGCTGCCGCGCTCGTCGAGGCGTCGCCGCTGGTCGAGGGCCGCGGCGAGGGCGACCTCGTCTTCGACGTCGACCCCGCCGCCGCTCCGGCCGGCTCGTACCCGATCGCCCTGGTGAGCTACCTCATCGGGTGCGAGGCTTACGAGGACGAGGCCACCGCTGAGCTCGTGCGCGAGTACTTCAGCTACGTCGTCAGCGCCGAGGGTCAGGACGTGGCCCAGGAGGCTGCCGGCTCGGCCCCGCTGTCGGACAACCTGCGTGAGCAGATCAACGCCGCCATCTCGCTGATCGGCTGATCACTCCCGTCCGCAGGTGCCCCGGTCTGAACTCAGGCCGGGGCACCTGCCCGGAAGCCCCGACTCGATGAGACCCGACTCGATGAGACAAGGTTCGAGGAGACCATGACCACCGCCACCACCCCGGTGCGACCCCAGACGGTCGCCGCCAAGCGACGTCTCGGCGACGCCGTCTTCTCCGGCACCGCCCTCGGTTCCGGCATCCTGATCCTGCTCATCCTCGTCGCCGTCACCGTCTTCCTCGTCGCGCAGTCGATCCCCGCGCTCACCGAAGACCCCGCCGACAACTCGATCCTGCGCGGGCAGACCTTCCTCGCGTACGTCGGGCCGCTCGTGTTCGGCACGATCTGGGCCGCCCTGCTGGCGCTCATCTTCGCGGCGCCGCTGAGCATCGGCATCGCGCTGTTCATCTCGCACTACGCCCCCCGCCGCATCGCGGCGGTGCTCGGCTACATCATCGACCTGCTCGCCGCGATCCCCTCGGTCGTCTTCGGCCTGTGGGGCGCACTCGTGCTCGCCGGCTGGGTGCAGCCGTTCTACGTGTGGCTCAACGCCAACGTCGGCTGGTTCCCGCTGTTCAGCGGCACGGTCTCGGCCACCGGCCGCACCATCCTCACCGCCGCGATCGTGCTGGCCGTGATGATCCTCCCGATCATGACCGCCATCTGCCGCGAGGTGTTCCTGCAGACCCCCAAGCTCCACGAAGAGGCGGCACTGGCCCTCGGCTCGACCCGCTGGGAGATGATCCGCATGGCCGTCTTCCCGTTCGCCCGCGGCGGCATGGTCTCGGCCGCGATGCTGGCCCTCGGCCGGGCGCTGGGCGAGACGATGGCCGTGACCATGGTGCTGTCGGCCTCGAGCGCGGTCACCTTCGAGGTGCTCACCTCGACCAACCCGACGACCATCCCGGCCAACATCGCCCTCAAGTTCGGTGAAGCCCACGGCAGCGGCGTCAACGCCCTGATCGCCACCGGTCTCGTGCTGTTCATCGTCACCTTCGCCGTCAATGCGTTCGCGCGCTGGATCGTCAGCCGCCGCGCCGAGTTCTCGGGAGCCAACTGATGGCCACCACGACCACCGCCCCCGCCCCGGCGCCCGAGCGCGTCTCGAACAGCCTCACCGCCGGCCAGCTGCCCAAGTGGCTGCCGTGGACCCTGCTGGGCATCGCCCTGGTGCTCTCGTGCGCGGTCTTCGCGATCCTCGCCGGGGGTGACGCGGCCGCCTTCAACATCGGCGCCGCCGTCATCATCGCCATCGTGCTGTTCGGCATCGGCCTGGTCGTGCTCTCGGCCGTCATCGAGACGCCCCGCCGTGCCGTCGACCGCCTGGCCACGGTGCTGGTGAGCATCGCCTTCGCGATCGCCCTCCTCCCCCTCATCTCGCTGATGTACACGGTCATCGTCAACGGCATCGCCCGCTTCGACGCGACCTTCTTCACCTGGACGATGCGCAACGTCGTCGGCGAGGGCGGCGGCGCCCTGCACGCCATCTGGGGCACCCTGCTGATCACGCTGGTCGCGGCGATCATCTCGGTGCCGATCGGCCTGCTGACCTCCATCTACCTCGTCGAGTACGGTCGCGGCCGTCTCGCCAAGGCGATCACGTTCTTCGTCGACGTCATGACCGGCATCCCCTCGATCGTGGCGGGTCTGTTCATCGTGGCCCTGTTCACCATGATCATCGGCCCCGGCAAGTACATGGGCATGATGGGCGCACTGTCGCTGACGGTGCTGATGATCCCCGTCGTCGTGCGCTCCAGCGAAGAGATGCTGCGCCTGGTGCCCAACGAGCTGCGTGAGGCCAGCTACGCGCTGGGCGTGCCCAAGTGGCTCACGATCGCCAAGGTCGTCCTCCCCACCGCCATCGCGGGCATCACCACCGGCATCATGCTGTCGATCTCGCGCGTCATCGGCGAGACCGCGCCGCTGCTGCTGACGGCCGGCTTCACGACGTCGCTGAACCTCGACCTCACCAACCAGCCGATGATGACGCTGCCGGTGTTCGTGTACACGCAGTTCCAGAACCCCGGCACCAACATCGACGCGGCCCTCGGGCGCGCGTGGGCGGGCGCACTGACCCTCATCATCCTCGTCATGGTGCTGAACCTGCTCGCCCGTTTCATCGCGAAGAAGTTCGCCCCCAAGTTCGGCCGCTGAGCCCGCGGCATCCGATCAAGAACCAGAGAGAACCGACGTGTCCAAGAGCATCGAAGTCAACGACCTCAACGTCTTCTACGGCGACTTCCTCGCCGTCGAGGGGGTCTCCCTCGACATCCAGCCCCGCAGCGTCACCGCGTTCATCGGCCCCTCGGGCTGCGGCAAGTCGACCTTCCTGCGCACGCTCAACCGCATGCACGAAGTCATCCCCGGCGCCCGCGTCGAGGGTCAGGTGCTGCTCGACGGCGACGACCTCTACGGCCCGGGCGTCGACCCGGTGCTCGTGCGCCGCCAGGTGGGCATGGTCTTCCAGCGCCCCAACCCGTTCCCGACGATGTCGATCAAGGAGAACGTGCTGGCAGGTGTGAAGCTCAACAACAAGCGCATCTCCAAGAGCGACGCCGACGCGCTCGTCGAGAAGTCGCTGCGCGGCGCCAACCTGTGGAACGAGGTCAAGGACCGCCTCGACAAGCCCGGCTCGGGCCTGTCGGGCGGCCAGCAGCAGCGTCTGTGCATCGCGCGTGCGATCGCCGTCGCGCCCGACGTGCTGCTCATGGACGAGCCCTGCTCGGCCCTCGACCCGATCTCGACCTACGCGATCGAAGAGCTGATCGGCGAGCTGAAGGCCGACTACACGATCGTGATCGTGACCCACAACATGCAGCAGGCCTCGCGCGTGTCCGACAAGACGGCGTTCTTCAACATCGCCGGCACCGGCAAGCCGGGCAAGCTCATCGAGTACAACGACACCACGTCGATCTTCACGACGCCCACCGTGCAGGCCACCGAGGACTACGTCTCGGGCCGCTTCGGGTGATCACCGCGAGCTGACGACGGATGCCGGGGGTTCCTCCCCCGGCATCCGTTCTTCGTCTCTGTCCACCGATGTCGCCGCGGCGGCGCACCGACGGCTTCGGCCTGCCCTCGGTGCCGCGCGTGCTGGAGCAGCTGCTGCGGTGCCGCGGCGTCGAGGCGTTCTTCGTCGCCGTCGAGTCTGCTCGCCGTCTCGGCATCCTGAGCGGCGCTGCACGTCAGTGGCTGCACGGGCGCGTGGGGCCGCAGGCACGCGAGGCGCTGCGGCTGTCGCGCGACGACGCCGACAGCGGGCTGGAATCGCTGTTCCGCTGGCGGCTGCGGCATCGCCGGCTGACCGTGCGCACGCAGGTGCGCATCACCTCAGTCGGGGTGGTCGACGTGCTCATCAGCGACCGGCTGATCGTCGAGGTCGACGGCCGCGGCAACCACGACGACGCCTCGCACCGGCACAAAGACCTCGTGCGCGATGCCCACGCGGCGGCGTGGGGCTACCTGACCGTGCGCTTCGACTACGCGCTGGTCGTGCACGACTGGCCGACCGTCGAAGCCGCCGTGATGGGCCTCGTCGACGCGGGGCTGCACCTCACCGGCCGCACAACGGGGTGAGCCGCAGCGCGACACGCCGCCGACGGATGCCGTGGGCCGGCGTGTCGGCCTGACGGCACCGCACTTGTGCGGCGGGCGCGCGGCGCGCGCGGCGGCGGCTCAGTCGCGGGGGCTCAGCAGGTAGGCGTTCATCGCCGCGGTGAGGGCGGCGTCGTGGGGCACGGGGGTGCCGTCGACGGCGGTGATGGGCGCTGCCAGACGCACGCTCGAGACCAGCCATGCGGCGTCGGCGGTGGCGAGCGCGGCGACGGGAACGGTCTCGTAGGCGACCTCGTGGCCCTGCGCCTCGAGGTGCTCGAACAGGCTCAGCTGCGTCGTGCCGTGCAGGATGCCGGCGTTGGGCGCCGGGGTGACGAACGTGTCGCCGCGCCGCAGGATGAGGCTGGCGGTCGGGGCCTCCAGCACGAATCCGTCGCTGGTCGTGAAGATCGCGTCGTCGGCGCCGCGACGGTGGGCCTCGCGCAGCGCGGCCATGTTGACCGCATACGAGAGGGTCTTCGCCCCCAGCAGCAGCCACGGCGCCTGCGCCGGCGTCGCCAGCCCGTAGCCGCGGTCGAGGGTCACCACGCGGATGCCGTCGGTGCGGGGCGCGGTGAAGTCGGCCGCCGTCGCGGCGGTCACCCACGCGGTGGGCGTGGGACCGTGCTCGACGCCGCGGCTCAGGATCAGCTTGATGACCGCCTCCCCCTCACCGCACGCGGCGGCGGCGCGGGCCACAGCCTGCCGCCACTGCCCCAGGTGGGGAACGGGCAGGTCGCACAGCCGCGCCGAGTGCGCGAGGCGCTCGAGGTGCGCGGTGACCTCTTGCGGGTGGCCGTCGACGACGCCGATCGACTCGAAGATGCCGTCGCCGCGCTGCGTGCTCAACTCCCCCACCGTCAGAGCCGGAGCCGACGGGTCCACCTGCGTGAACGTCGCGTCGTAGTCGGTGCGGCCGTCGTCGGATGCCGCGGGGTCGATCATGAGGGCGAAGCGCCAAGCCATGGGTCGAGCCTACGGCGCCGCCGCGCGAAAGCCACGCCTCCGCCACGCCTCCGGGACGCCCCCGGCACGCCTCAGCCACGCCCCCGGGACGCCTCAGGGAATGCCACGGCGGCGGCGCCGGTTAGAATGGAACAGCCGGGCCGCAGTAACCCCGGGCTCCATCTTCTGCCGCTTCGAGCGGCCTTGCGCCGAGAGGCGTTTCTGCGGCCCGGCACTTCTCTGCCCGGGCGCCGCTCCCGCTCCGGCGCCGCGTCTGCGCATGCTGGCAGGAACGCGACGACCTGTGGCCGGGCGCCTGCTCGCCGGCGCCTCCGCCCGCCCCTACCGTGGGGGCATGCTCGAGATCCGTCCGAACTGCGAACGCTGCGACCGCGACCTGGCCCCGCACGACGCGGCGCTCATCTGCTCGTTCGAGTGCACCTGGTGCCCCGACTGCGTCGCCGGCTTTCCCGGGCGGGCGTGCCCGAACTGCGGCGGCGACCTGCAGCTGCGGCCGGTGCGCCCCGCCGAGGCGCTGCGCCGCCACCCCGCCGGCACGACCCGCGTGCTCTCACCCGCCTGACGACGCCCCGCGACGCCACCCCCACGCACAGCGGGTGCCGTGGATCAGGCGCGACGTGCGCGGTGGCGCAGGGCGAGCACGATGCCCGCCGCGAGCACCATCGACGCGGTCAGTCCGGTCACCCACAGGCCTGCCGCGTCGCCGCCCGTGGCCGGCAGCGCCGACCCGGCCGGTGTGGCGGCGGGCACGGTGATCGCGGCCCAGCCGACGAGGGTGCCGTCGGCGCTCAGCACGGCGATGCGGTGCGCCCCCGGTGCGAGCGCGGCCGGCAGCGACACGGATGCCGTGCCCGCGGCATCCGCCTGCGTCCAGCCCAGCGCGGTGGGCGTCGAGTAGGCGTAGACGAAGTAGCGCTCACCCGCCGTCAGGCCGCCGAGCGAGACCGTGCTGCCCGAGAGCGTCGCGGTGATGCGACCCTCGGCGGCGGCCGGAAGGTCGTCGCCGTCGGCCACCGGGGCGGCCGGGGTGGTCGCCGACGGCGCCGGAGTGGTGGGAGCCGGGGTCGGGGTGGGCTGGGTGGTCGGGCCGGGGGTGGGGGTCGGCTCGGGCGTGGGCTCGGGGTCGACCGGGGGCTGGCCGGTGCCGGAGCCCAGCGACACGGTGCCGTCGGGGGCGACGGTCACCTGGGCGCTCATGGCCGCGGCCAGGTCGAGGCGCTGCCAGCTCTCCTGCTCTCCGACGTCGAGGGGGTGACCCGACGGCGCGGCGGTGAGGGCGAGCACCTGGCGGCGCTGGTCGGCGGTCAGCTCGGGGTGGCTCGACAGCAGCAGCGTCTCGGCACCTTCGGGAACCACCACGGCCGCGTCTGCCGGCCCGGTGGTCGGGAAGTCGTAGTGCAGGCGGTCGGCGTAGACGGCGAGGGCCTCGTCGGTGGGCAGGTACGGGGTGTCGTCGGCGATGCAGGTGGCCAGCGTCGCGCCGCAGCCGGCGGCGAGCACCGAGCGCAGTTCGGCCGAGGCTTCGTCCATGAGCGCACGGAAGGCGTCGTCGGCCAGGCGCAGCTGCACGATCTTCTCGCCCATCATGCGGCCGCTGATGACGTCGAGCGGGTAGTGGGCCCCCATGACGATGCGGTTGTGACCGGCCTCCGACGTGCGCGCGAGAATCTGCGGTGCGAGCTCGGGCAGCAGCGTCGCCAGCGAGACGCCCTGCCAGTAGGCCTGCGAGGTGTGCCCCGACGGGAAGGCGCCGCTCGTGGAGCCCCACGCGTCGCCGCCCTCGCGGTCGACGTAGCGCAGCTGCGTCTGCGGGTCGAGCCGCAGATAGGGGCGGTCGAAGTCGAAGAAGTTCTTCGGCGGGTTGGTCGACGAGACCGAGCCGACCTTGCCGCCGCTCTTGCTCAGCAGCCAGCGGGTCTTGGGCAGCTCGCCCGCCTCCCAGGCCGTGGCGTAGATGTCGCCGAGCCGCGCGCCCAGGCCGTCGGCCATGGTGAGGGCCATGTCGCCGTACTGGTCGACGATGGCGCGCTCGCGCTGAGCGTCGGTGGCGCCGAGGTTGATGCTGCTGGTGAGCTGGTCGTTGACGTCCATCACCGCCGCGTTCCCGCCTTCGCCGCGGTCGGTGCGCAGATCGGTGAACACGTCCATCATCGCCACCGACCAGTTGGCGGGGTCAGGCGCCGACTGGCTGCCGGTGCCGGCGGTGGTGTCGGAGCTGTAGACGGCCTGCTTCTGCGCGTCGGTGAAGCCGTCGGCCGCATAGGCGGGGGCGGCCGTCAACGCGCCGGTGAGGAACACCCCCAGTCCGACGACGGATGCGACGACGCGCGGTGTTCGGGGGCGGGGATGAGCTGCGGACACGCGGAAATACCTCGGTTCTGTATACGGGAGAGCGCCCGATGGGGCGTGGCCCACCCTCCCCGCCCCGCGCGAACCGCAGGTGAACCGGCGGTGACCTCGCCGGTGCGAACGTTCACCGAATCGTCAGGTGAGTGCGTCGCGGCGCCACAGCCCGGCCGCCGCCGTCAGCTCGTCGGCGTAGGTCGCCAGCCGCAGGGCGCGTGCGGTGTACCCGCGCGCCCGTTCGGGGTCGACGTCGTCGGCGTCGTCGGCCAGGTCGGCGGCGCCGGCCGCCTCGACCCGGCAGAACGACGCGGCGCGGTCGAGCGCCACGGCGAAGTCGCCCGTGAAGACGCCGCGCAGAATCGCATCCGACAGTTCGACGAGCTCGTCGGGACCGGCCGGGGTCGGTGCGCCGGCGACGACGTCGTCGGCGGATGCCAGGGCGTGACGCCCACGCTCGTACTGCAGTGCCGCAGTGCGGGCATCGTCGTGCACCATCAGCTGCAGCAGGTAGATGCGCCACAGCGCGCCCGGCAGCGACCGTGCCGGCGACCGCGACCACAGTTCGGCGAGCGTGTCGATGCCATGCGTGTCAGTGAAGTCGATGAGCCGGTCGACGACGGCATCCGAGGGGTTCTCGCGCACCCGCGAGACGAGGGCCGTCGCCGTGGCGTGGGCGGCCCGTGAGACCTCGGCGGGGTCGGTGGAGGTGAAGGCGCGGTCGAACACCTCGCCGGGGCGGCGGACGGGTTTGTGGAACTCGCGAGGGGCGTCGCTCATCCGATCCAGGCTACCCGCGCTCGGGCCGTCGGGCTCGCGGGAGGGGCGCTCAGGCGGTGGCGATGGCGAGGATGGGCGCCGAGGTCGGCACGCCGTCGGGGGCGCCGCCGGCGGGCTCGACCGTCACGGCGATGGTGTCGCCGGGCTGCATCTCGCCGTCGAGTTCGGCCGTGGTCGTGTCCCCCGACACCGCGAAGGTGCCGGCCGAGACCGGGGTCTCACCGCGGACGAACCACAGCTCGTAGGTCTGGTCTTCGGGGAGCGCGCTCATGCCGTTCATGACCATGACGACCGAGCCGAGCGATGCCGACCAGTGCGCCGTCGCCGTCGCGCCCGAGTCGAGCTCGATGGTCGCCGAGTCGGCATCCGGGGCCGCCTCGATCTGCTCGAGGGCGATCACGTCGGCGGGGGTCTGCCACAGGTTCGACAGCGACCCGACGCCCCAGCCGAGCCCGACGAGCAGCACCATCGAGGCGACGAGGCCGAACAGGGCCTTGGTCCAGGTGCGGCGCTGCACGGTCTGGGCGGTGTCGGTGGTCGGGGCTTCGCGCACCGGCTCGTCGTCTGAGGGGTCGTCGGCGGTCGCCTCGGCGGCGGCCTGGGCCGCGACCTGGGCGAGGATGCTGGTGCGCAGGTTCAGGGGCGGGGCGACCGGGGGCGCGGTGTCGGCGAGCGCGGCCGCCGTGTCGGCATCCATCGTGGCGATCGCAGCCCACTCGGGGTGCGCGACGAGCGCCGCCTGGAAGGCGCGCTCGTCGTCGGGCGACAGCGCACCCAGCGCATGGCCTGCCGACAGTTCGGCGAACTCCTCCACGGTCACGATGTCACCCCCATCTCCGTCCTCAGGCGAGACAAACCGTCCCGCATCCGTGTCTTGATCGTCCCCAGCGGGGCCCCGACGAGGGCGGCGATCTCGCTTTGCGAGTAGCCACCGTAGTACGCGAGGGTGAGTGCTTCCTGTTGCGCTTCGGGAAGCGCGGCCAGTGCCCGCACCACCTTCTCCGCCTCGATCGCGGTCTCGACCATCTCGTCCACCCGTTCGGTGGGAGTCCCGAGGTCTCGCATCCCCGCTTTCACGTCGCGATCGGCGGCCGACTGCGACGCGCGCACCCGGTCCACCGCCCTCCGATGAGCGATCGTGAGAACCCAAGATCTCCCTTGCCCCTTGTTCGGAGCGAACGCGCCGGCGGATTGCCAGATCTCGAGGAAGACCTCTTGCAGCACCTCTTCGGCCTGCGAGCGGTTGACGATCACGCGCAGCAGCAGTCCGAACACGCGCGACGACAGCGTGTCATAGAGAGTGGCGAACGCCTGCTGGTCGCCGGCTGCCGTGCGGACGAGGAGGTCGGCGACGGCATCACGCGCCGGCGCGTCCTCGGGTACGTCCATGCCATCGATGACCATCCCTTCCAGCATGCCGTATTGCGGGGCGGATGCCGCGCAATGATGCGCGTTCGGAAAGTCGTCCCATCCGATCGGGCATCGGCTCCGAAGGACTGTTGACGCCGCACCCCCGCGGCATCCAGCACTGGAGGACATCATGCTCAGCACCAAGAAGAAGATCACCGCCGCTCTGACTCTGACGATTGCGGGCGCGTTCGCCCTGTCGGCATGTTCGATGGGTGGCTCGACCAGCGGCTCGGAGACCAGCTCGACTCCCGCCCCCGCATCGCCCACCGAGGAGATGACCCCCGAGGCCATGGACCCGGCCGCCAACCTCGTCGGTGCCGGCTGCGCCGCGTATGCAGAGCAGGTGCCGGACGGCGCCGGCTCGGTCGAGGGCATGTCGCAGGACCCGGTGGCCACCGCCGCGTCGAACAACCCGCTGCTGAAGACGCTCGTCGCGGCCGTCAGCGGACAGCTCAACCCCGACGTGAACCTCGTCGACACGCTCAACGGTGACGAGTTCACCGTCTTCGCCCCCGTCGACGACGCCTTCGCCAAGATCGACCCCGCCACCATCGAGACGCTGAAGACCGACAGCGCCACGCTGACCTCGATCCTCACCTACCACGTGGTGCCCGGCCAGATCGCTCCGGACGAGATCGACGGCACCCACGCGACCGTGAACGGCGCCGACCTGACCGTCACCGGATCGGGCGACGACCTCATGGTCAACGACCAGGCCACCGTGATCTGCGGCGGCGTGCAGACCGCCAACGCCACGGTGTACCTCATCGACACGGTGCTCATGCCCCCGATGTGATCCGCGGCACCCTCGCGTGACAGAGGCCCTCGACACTCAGCCATTAGGCTGGATGCCGAGGGCCTCTAGCTCAGTCGGTAGAGCATCGGACTTTTAATCCGCGGGTCGTGGGTTCGAGCCCCACGGGGCCCACCTCTGGATCTGTGTCAGCACCGGGATAGCCGGGTCGGCCCCGGATACGATCGTGGCATGCGACCACGTCGGAACGGCATCACGCAAGACACCGCCCGAATGATCGAGAACTCCTCGCGTCCGGCATGCGCCGTATGACCGACGACTCCGGGCAGCGCCTGAGGCGGCAGCGATCGACGTGGATGATCGGCGGCATCGGCCTCGTGGTGTGCGGCGTCATCGGGATGCTGCAGTATTCGGTGGTCGGCATGGCCCAGGCCAGCGGACTCGTGCTCGACGCGCTCTTCGCGTCGTCGGTGCTCGTCTTCGCGATCGGGTCGTCGCGTGCGGCCAGCGTCGTGCGCCGTGAACCCCTGGGGATGGTCGCTCTCGTGGTGGTGGCGGTGTGGCCACTCGTCATGCGTGTGGTGGCGGCTTTTCTTCCCCCCATGGGCGCGGAGACCTTCGATGCGGGCCTGGAGGCGTACCGCGCGGCCGAGGGCACGCTGACCGCGGTGTTCTACGTGAACCTGCTGGTCTCCCTCGCCGCCGCACTGCTCGCCTGTGTGCGCATCGCCCGCGCCGGGGTCGTGCCGGCGCCGTGGAATCGAGCGCCGCTGTGGGCGCTGATCGCATCGGTCGCCGCCGGAGTCGTTCCGCAGCTCCTCTTCGCGGCTTCCCGTCCCGGTGGCGCGCAGGGGTACGCCGAGATCGCCATCCTGATCGGCGCGGTCGGGTTCCTCGCGCGAACTCTCGGTCTGGGGATCATCGCCCTCGTGCTCGCGGCGCGGGTGCGCAGCGGAAGCGTGGACGTCTACCGCCCGACCTGATCGATGCGCGCCCTCCTGTAGCGCAGGGTGATGATCTGGAACGGCCGCAGGTGGAGTGTGAGGCGACTCGGCGCGCCGTCGAGCACGGGAGCGTCGCGGAGCGGGCGCTCGAGCAGGTCCACGATCTGCACCGCCTCGACCTTGACGCCGGTCGCAACCACTGTCGACCGGCGCCCACCGCTGGATTCGTAGACGCGCACGATCAGGTCGCCGGAGCGGTCCTCCGCCAGCTTCACCGCCTCGATGCGCACATCCGGCTCGCTCGAGCAGACCACCGGCGCGACCTCCTCGCCCCCGGCGACATCGCGCAGGGACCGATCGAGCAGGTAGCCCTCTGCGGCTGCGTCCGCAGCAGACGCGGCCGGCCGGAGAGCGAAGCGGAGAAGATGCCGCCCCTGATCCGATTCCGGATCTGGGAACGTCGGGGCGCGCAGCACCGACAACCCGACCCACGTCGTGGTCCCCCCGTCGGGACGGGTGTCACGGGTGACGGAATGGCCGAAGGTCGAGTCGTTCGCGATAGCGACCCCGTAGCCGTCTTCCGCCACTCGAATCCATCGATGCGCCACGAACTCGAATCGCGCTTCGTCCCAGGAGGTGTTCGCGTGCGTCGGCCGGTCGACATGACCGAACTGGATCTCGGACGTCGAACGGTCGGCGTGCACGTCCAACGGGAACGACAGCCTGAGGAGCTTGTGTCGTTCGCGCCAGTCGACATCGAGGGTGATGTCGACTGCATCCCGCCCCGGGCCGAGTGCCACCGTCTGGGTGATCACGGATCGGCCGACGCGCCGTGTGGCCTCGATGACCGCGACGCCGTCGCGGATGGACGACGAGACCTGCTCCGCCGCGTCGAGGTCGACAGCCACGCGTCGATAGTGCCGGTCGATGTCCCACGCGTCCCACTTGTCGGGCA
This sequence comes from Microbacterium festucae, assembly GCF_025421715.1. Lineage (GTDB taxonomy): Bacteria > Actinomycetota > Actinomycetes > Actinomycetales > Microbacteriaceae > Microbacterium > Microbacterium festucae. Next base: position 386,772 of record NZ_JAOEFC010000003.1, on the reverse strand, counting down.
CATCCCGGTGAAGCCGCAGCAGCGCACCGCGCTCTCCCGGAGCGATCGCGTCGCGTCCGGACTGATCGCGCACCGACCGCAGAAGTCCATCGGCATCGACCACGACCCGCAGGCGCCCGTTGTCGAGAACCCATCCCCCCGTTGCTTCGTCGCCGGGGGTTGCGCGCCGCATCGTCGTCGACGTCGCCGGCTCTGCCGGCGCTGCCACGATGGCTCCCGCGGCCGTCTCCGCGAATGCGATGGGGGCGGAGTTGGCGATGAGGCGCCGCGTGCCCTCTCCCGTCAGGGCGCGCACCGCGTCGTCCACGATCCGTTCCAGTTCGCCTGCCAGGCGCCGGTGATCGGCTTCCGCCTCGCGATGCACCCACGAGATCGAGCTGCCAGGAAGGATGTCATGGAACTGCAGGAGGAGCGTCCTGCGCCAGATCTGCGCGAGCTCGTCGTACGGGTACTCGCGGCCGCGTATGAGCGCTGCCGTGGTCGACCAGAGCTCGGCTTCGCGCAGAAGGCGCTCGACTCGGCGATTGCCCTGTTTGGTGCGCAACTGACTCGTGAGGGTTCCTCGGTGCAGTTCGAGGTACATCTCCCCCGACCACACCGGCAGGTCGTCACGCTCGGCCCGCGCCGTTTCGTAGAACTCACGTGGTGTGCCCAGGTGCACGCGCGGTGAGCCGTCGAGATCGGCCTGGCGACGCGCCGCCGCGACCATCTCGCGCGTCGGACCCCCGCCGCCATCCCCCCAGCCGAACGGGGCGAGCGACACGGACCCGGCCCCGTGATCGCGATACGTCCGCTGGGCGTGAGCGAGCTCGGTGGGCGAGAGTTCGGCGTTGTACGTCTCGATCGGCGGGAAGTGGGTGAAGATGCGGGTGCCGTCGATGCCCTCCCACCAGAAGGTGTGATGCGGCATCGCGTTGGTCTGGTTCCAGGAGATCTTCTGCGTCATGAACCAGTCCGATCCCGACAGCCGGATGATCTGCGGCAAGGACGCCGTGTAGCCGAACGTGTCGGGGAGCCAGACCTCGGTGGTCTCGACACCGAACTCCTCGAGGAAGAACCGCTTGCCGTAGACGAGCTGCCGCACGGTCGATTCACCGCCGGGCATGTTCGTGTCAGGCTCGACCCACTGCCCGCCCACCGGCACGAACTGGCCGGTCGCCACCTTCTCGCGGATTCTGGCGAACAGATCGGGGTAGCTCTCCTTGACCCACGCGAGCTGCTGCGCAGACGAGCAGGCGAATCGGAAGTCCGGGTGCTCGTCCATGAGGGCGACGACGTTGGAGAACGTGCGCGCGCACTTGCGCACGGTCTCGCGCACCGGCCACAGCCAGGCGGAGTCGATGTGGGCGTGCCCGGTGGCCATCAAGGTGTGTGCGCTCCGCACGGAAGGCGCGGCGAGCGCAGGCGCGAGCGCCGCCCTCGCCGCGGATGCCGTCGCACCGACGGCATCCGGATCGACGGTGTCGAGCATGGCGTCGAGCGCCGCCCACAGCTGCGCAGCGCGGGGAAGGTCTGCGGGCAGGTTGTCGGCGAGGCCGCGGACGATCTCGATGTCCTGCAGCAGCTCCCAGGCCTGTCGATCGACGAGCGCGAGTTCGAGTCGCTCCAGGCGGTACGAGGCGCGAGAACCTGCGGTTGTCTTGTCGCCGAGCCCGGTGGTGACCCAATGCGACTCGGGCGGGATGGTCGGGTTCGCGGCGAGTTCGAGGTAGAAGTCGACGACGCCGTCGGCGGCGACCGGAAGGTGCGAGTTGCGGGGCGAGACTCCCTTGACGATCGTTCCGTCGGGCCGGAAGGCCAACGCTTCGGCCTGGAAGCCGGGGGCGAGCCCGTTGAAGCCGAGGTCGATCGCCACCTCCGCGTGGTGCCGTTCGTCGCGCACCCAGTCCTTCGGAATCGCGCCTTCGATGCGCAACCAGTGCGTGCTCCACGGTGTGCCCCACCACGTGCCGACGGCGAACGGCTGGAAGGCCTGCCGCTGCGCTTCTGCGAACGGCACGGGCTCGCCGGGCACCTCCCAGCCGGTGATGGTCAGCGGGGCGACGCGGGTGTGCACCGCGCCGCGCAGACTCTCCTCGACGAAACGGGTGAGCCGGTCGCGGACGCGGCGGGGATCGGAGTGCACGATGCCTCGATTCATCGGGGCGTGACGACGGCCGGGTGGGCGGGCACGCCCGCCGCCGCGCGCGAGAAGCCGACGGGGTAGAGCGGGTCGACCGTGTCGTTGGGGACGTCCTCCTGGGACTGGCGCACGGCATGCATAGAACGAGGGATCTCGAACGGCAGGCGACCACGCGGCTCGACGGCGCCGGTGAGCGCTGCGATCAGTGCGGCATCGCTCGCCCCGAATGTGGCCACGAGCACGCTCGCCAACGGCACGAGGGGCGTGAGGATCGCCGGTCGATCCAGGGCGACGTCGAGCACGAGGGGGGTGACCGCGCTGATGCGCGCCAGGCGTGCCACGAGCCCGGGGCGGAAATCGAGGGACCCCTGATGGAACCGCGACTCGAACAGCAGGTCATCGCGCGGTTCGAACGGCGCGGCGATGCGGACGACGGCGAGGTCTGCGTCTTCGGGTCGGTCGACGATCACACCGAGCGCGCGGGCCTGGGCGGGATCGATCCCTTCGACGTAGACGCGTCGGTCGGAGCGCGCGACCAGCGGGAGCAGCGGGAGGTCGCCCGAATCGGTCACGCGCAGCACCGTCACCGCAGCCGCCTGGGCTCGAAGTCCCGCCGCACGATGGTCGGGCCGGCCCACGATCGCCTCGGCGGCATCTTCGTCGACGAAGGGGTCGTCGAACAGACCGAGTCGGAACTTCAGCTCGAGGAGGCGCCGCGCAGACTCGTCGATTCGCTCCTCACTGACGCGGCCGACGCGCACCAGGTCGATGAGCAGGTCGACGCACTCCTCACCGCCGAACTGATCGCACCCGGCGCCCAGCAGGGCGAGAAGGCGCTCGGCGGGGTCGAGGTGCTCGACACCCCATGCTTTCGCCGGAAGCACCTGCCCTTGCGCGACGTTGTCGTTGACGAGTTCCCAGTCCGTGACCACGATCCCGTCGAACCCGAGTTCTTCGCGGAGCAGTCCGGTGATGATCTGACGGTTGTAGCCGAATCCCACCGCCTCGATCGGAACGCCGTCGCGTTCGAGTCCGACCGGCATGCCGTAGTAGGGCATCATTCCCGCGGTGCCGGCCGCGATCGCGGTGCGGAACGGCTCGAGGTGGATGTCGAAGGCCCCACCGGGGTACACCTGCTCACGACCGTAGGGGAAATGGGCGTCCTCGCCGTCCTGCTGCGGTCCCGCGCCCGGAAAGTGCTTGGTCACGCAGGCGACCGAGTGGGGCGTGAGATCGAATCCCTGGAAGCCGTCGATGTACGCGGCGAGCGCACGGCACGTGCGGTTCGGATCGGAGCCGAAGGTGTGTAACTGTCGGCCCCAGCGCGGCTCGGTCGCGAGATCGACCTGGGGATGCAGGGCCATCCGGATTCCCACCGCCAGATACTCCCGGCGCGCGATCTCGGCGAACTCGCGAATGTCGTCGTCATCGATCGCGGCCAGCCCGAGCGGCTCGGGCCATTGTGAGAACGACCCCGCCGCGAAGGATGCCCCCTCGTTCTCGAAGAAGCCGTGCCGAGGGTCTGTGCTGATGGTGACGGGTATCCCGTGCGGCGTGCGAGCGGCGAGGTGCTGAAGGGCGTTGGCCCAGCGCGCCGCGTCTCGAGCCCGCCCGAGCGCATGGATGTTGAAGTGGTTCATGCGCTTGTCGAGCACGACCGTGCTCGTCGGCGACTTACTCAGCAGGCCGGGCTCCTCGAGAAGGGTCCCCTCGGGCCCGGCCTCGATCACGGTGTGGAACATGAGCCCCACCTTCTCTTCGAGGCTCAGACGCGCGAGCAGATCGGCCGTGCGCTCGGCGGCAGTCAGGCGCGGGTCCTCGTAGGGGTCGAGGCGTCCGTTGCCGTTGAGATCCCGCCAGGTGAGATGTGCGGCGGATACGTCGCCGGTGAGCTTTGCGGGCATGGTGACGCTGGTCCTTTCGGTTCGGGAGTCAGCCCTTGAGGCCGGAGAATCCGACTCCGCGCACGATGGAGCGCTGGAAGATCAGGAAGATGAGGATGGGCGGGATGCTCGCGATGAGCATCCCGGCGATGAGGAAGGCGGGGTCGGTCGCTTGCGCGAGACGCGGCAGCGCGACGGCCAGCGGCTGCGTGGTGGGGTCTGTGAGCACGATCAACGGCCACAGGAACTCCTTCCACGCGCTCATGATCGCCAGGAGCGAGACGACAGCGAGGACGGGCCGGGACATGGGAAGCACGATGCGCCAGAAGATCGTCCACCATCCAGCGCCGTCGAGCTGGGCCGCCTCGAAGAGGTCGCGTGGAATCTCCTCGAAGAACTGCTTGACCAGAAGGATGGTGAAAGCGTTCGCTCCGGCGGGGAGCCATACCGCCCAGGGTGTGTCGGTCAGCCCGATCCCGAGCAGCGGCATGTCCAGCACCGTGAGGTACAGGGCAATGAGCGTCACGGTCGCGGGCACGAAGAGCGTCACGAGGAACGCGCCGTAGACATACTTCCCGTACCACGGACGGATGACGGCCAACGCGTAGCCGGCCGTGGCGGACACCAGCAGCTGCACCGCCCACGACCCTCCGACCAGGACGACGGTGTTCATGAGGTAGTGACCGATGTCGAGGAGGTTCCACGCGGTGGGGATGTTCTCCCAGCGCGCGGGTTCGGGGACGAGACTGAGCGGGTGCTGCACGAGGTCGGTGGTCGTCGAGATCGCGGCGCGCAGCATCCAGACGATGGGGATGGCGCCGAATGCGATGAGGCCGCCGAACAGAACGACATGCATGGCGCGCCAGCCCACGAAGATGCGCGGCCGACGCCAGTCAAAAGACGACAGCAGGCCGCGTTCGCGGCTGCGGGGCTCACGGCGTCGTTCGCGCGGGGAGGCTGAGGTGACGCTCATCGGGAGCTCCAGGATCTGGTCAACCGGAGGTAGACCGCCGACACGATGATGAGCACGACGGCGAGAAGCACGCTGAGTGCCGTCGCGATGCCGTAATTGCCGAACAGGAACGCATAGCGATAGACCATGAGCAGGATCGTGACGGTCGCGTTCGCAGGACCGCCATCGGTCATCACATAGGGCTCGGTGAACACCTGAATCGCCCCGATGATCTGCAGGAGGAGCAGCACCAGGATGATCCCGCGCATCTGCGGCAACGTGATGTATCGCACGCGCTGCCAGACCGAGGCGCCGTCCAGCTCCGCGGCTTCATAGAGCTCGGGACTCACCCCCGCGAGCGCCGCGAGGTAGATGAGGACCGCGGTACCCGCGCCGGACCATGTGGCGACGATCACCAGACTCGGCATGGCGAGCTCTGGCGACTGCAGCCACGGGAACGGTCCGATGCCCACCAGTGCGAGCAGGGCGTTGACGACTCCCGACTCGCCGGGGCTGAAGAAGACCTTCCAGAGCAGCACGGCGACCACCGGCGGCACGACGACGGGCAGGTACGCGAGCAGGCGGGCGATCGCCCCACCCCGGCGAAGCTCCGACATGAGCACAGCGCACAGCAGGGGTACCGGCAAGCCGATCGCGAGCGAAAGAACGGTGAACCAGAGGGTGTTCAGTGCGGCTCTGGGCAGCAGAGGGTCGGCGAAGAGGAGCTCGAAGTTGCGGAGCCCCACCCACTCCGGCGGGTCGACGAGATTGGTCTGCTGGAAGGCGAGAACAGCGCTTTGAAGAATCGGCCACCAGGCGAAGTAGCCGAAGGTCAGAAGCGCAGGGATGAGGAAGAGCAGGGCGGCGAGCGCGGCGCGGTGACGCTGCGAGTTGCGCCGACGAGGCGGGGCCGCCACCGCCTGAGCGGCACGGTCGGCGACCGTACCGCTCAGGCGTTCGGAGGTGATCGTCATGACGCGTACTGAGCCAGAATGGCGTTCACCCGAGCCTCGGCGTCGGTGAGGAGGGTGTCGACGTCGGCGTTGGGATCGGTCAGGATCGCCTGCACGATCGGATCGAGCGCCGCGTAGATCTCCTGCGATGCGACTGCGGGCTCGGGCACATACTCGAACGCAGTGAGCGACTCGACGTACGGGGCGAAGTTCTCGACCGGCAAGTTGACGTACTCGTCGATCGCTTCGCGATACGCCGCATATGCTTCGTCGCTGAAGAGTCGCTGAAGATGGGGGCGACGGGAACACCTACGGGGAGCCCGTCGGCTGCCGACGCCTTCGCCGTCTCCGCGGCGACCTCCAGGTCGTAGTTGGGGCGCAGTGCACGCCAGTCGATCCACTTGACCGCCGCCGCTCTCTCCGCGTCGCTGGCCTGAGCGTTCACCATGAGCACCGTCGCCCCCGCGAGGGTCGCGTCGCCTCCGCCCTGGGGCATGGGGCCGGCGCCGAATGCTCCCGGGTCTCCCCCGGCCGCGATGTAGTTGGGGTAGACGTCCGGCGGAGCGGAGACCCACATCCCCACATTGCCGGCGGTGAAGTCCGCGACGAGATCTTCCTGCTTGCCGAGCACGTTGTCGCCGAGCGAATCGTCCTCCCATCGCATTGCTTTCCACAGCTCGAGCACGTCGCGGGCCGCGTCATCGTTGAAGGCCGCGGTCCATGTGCCGTCGGAGTCCTGATCGATGATCTTTCCGCCGAAGGTGTAGTCGTACCCCGTGAGATGCCACCCGCCGCTGTTGTTCGTGGTGATCTCACCGAACCCGGTCTTCCCCGTGGCCTTTGCGATCTGGTCGGCGTACTCGCGCACCTCATCCCAGGTTGCGGGCGGGCTGTCGGGATCGAGACCGGCCTGTTCGAACAGATCTCGGTTGTAGACGAGTCCGAACGCGTAGCTCTTCTCCGGGATGCCGTACACGGCTCCGTCGCGCTCGAGGAATTGCATCACTCGGGGGTTGAGGTCGGCGAAGCTGTCGAGCTCGCTGGCCTCGACGGAGATGTCGGCGACCTGGCCGCGCTCTATCAACGACGGCGGCTCGGTGAGAGGAACGCGAAGGAGAGTGGGTGCGCTGCCGCCGGCGAGGCGCGTTGCGAAGGTCTTCGCGTCCCACGGCACATCCGATGCTTCGATGGTGATGTTCGGGTTCGCCTCTTCGAAGGCGGCGACCTGCCGTTCGAACAGCTCGACTGCCGCCGTGTTGGTGGCAGCGGGCTTGCCCATGATGGAGATGGTGACCTCTTCGTCACCCGCCTCTTCCGGATCCCCGCTCGATCCGCTGCTACAGGCAGCCGTGCCTGCCAGGAGCGGGACCACGACGAGTGCGGCGAGGGCACGTCGGGTGCGCTGGTGCATGATTCCTCCGTTCGGATACGGCCGCGCGCTGCGGTCGCGATGGTCGCTGACGGAAGCTGGATCCGGGGAATCCGGTCACACCTCGTCGTGCGTCTCGCCCAGTATGCAGACGGCAATCACACATTGCAAGGTTTTTGAAGCTTTCTTCACATTTGGGTTTCTAACTTGTGAAGTTTGGCTTATTCGTGATCTTATTTGTCCATGGCATCCGTCGTCGAGAACCGCGCCGAAGCGGCCCGGCCCACCGCACTCCTCCTGATGGGGTCTCGTGCGTATGCGGATCTCTTCGACACCCGCCGCTTGACCCGGTTGCGCGGCATGGTGGACATCGCCGACCCGCCGCGTCTGGATGACCTCCGCGGCGCGGCGGCGATGGACCGGCTCGCACGCACCGAGATCGTCGTGACGGGGTGGGGATCACCCACGCTCGGACCCGAAGTGCTCGCTGCCGCGCCGGCGTTGCGCGCGGTGATCCATACCGGCGGCTCGGTGAAGCAGCACGTGTCACCCGACTTCTGGGACCGGGGCATCGTCGTGACCAGTGCCGCCGACGCCAATGCGATCCCCGTCGCGGAGTTCACCTTGGCGACGATCCTCCTCGAGGGCAAGCGCGTCGCCACATACATCGAGGGCTACCGCAAGACCCGCTCGGTCGGCGGCCCCTGGCGCGATGTCATCCCCCCTGCCGTGAACTTCGGCGGCACCGTCGGCATCATCGGACTCTCCCGAGTGGGTCGGCGGGTCGCCGAGCTTCTGCGGCCGTTCGACTTTGATGTGCTCGTCGCCGATCCGCACATCACGGCCGACGAGGCATCCGCCTTCGGCGCCCATCTGGTCGAGCTCGACGAGATGCTGGCCTTCAGCGACATCGTGACCGTCCATGCCCCTGAGCTGCCCGACACGCACCACCTGCTGAACGCGCGCAGAATCGCCCTCATGCGACCTCACACGGTGCTGATCAACACGGCTCGAGGCTCGCTGGTCGACACCCGCGCGCTCATTGAGCGCTGTCGCACGGGAACTCTCCGTGCGATCCTCGACGTGACCGACCCGGAGCCCCTGCCACCGGACTCCGAACTGTTCCAGACTCCAGGGGTGGTGCTAAGCCCCCACATCGCCGGAGCGATGCATGCAGAGACTGGCAGGCTCGCCGATTCCGCACTCGACGAAATCCAGCGTCTGATCGACGGCCACGACCCGTTGCACCGCGTGGAACGCTCGTCGTTGGGGATCATCGCCTGACCGGCTTCGACGAATTTCACATTTCGAAACGAAGAGAAAGTATTCTAAACCGACTCCTCCGATACGAGAGGGGCAACGGCAAGACCGGCGTCGACGAGAGTCACACGGTCACCACGCCACTCGGAAGGGGGACCCGATGCTCGCAGCAGAGCGGCGCGCCATGATCATCGACCGCGCCCAACAGGACGGCGCGGTCCGCATCGCCTCCCTGGTCGACGACATCGGCGTGTCCCACGTCACCATCCGGCGAGACCTGGACGCGCTTGTCGCGGAACGGATCCTCGACAAAGTCCGCGGCGGCGCCGTTCTCCGCGGCGATCACTCCCCCGCTCCGGCACGAGGAGCATTCACGGGAACGATCGGCGTCGTCGTTCCCACCTCGTATTACTACCGCTACGTGGTGGAAGGAATCGACGATGCGCTCGCTTCGGGCGGCGAGATGAAGCTCGTGATCTCCGAGTACGACCTCGAAGAGGAATACCGACTCATCGACGAACTCGTGCGCGAGGGCGTGGACGGGCTCCTCTGGGTGCCCACCGTGTCCGAGCGCGGCGCGCCGTCGGGCTTCCGCGAGAAGGTCGAAGGAATCGAAGTGCCGCTGGTCTTCGTCGAGCGCGAGATGCCCGGCGGCGGGCTGGGATCGATCTCATCGGTGCGCTCCGCCCACGAACGCGGGGCCCTCGGGGCTCTCCATCACCTCTACGAGCTCGGGCATCGTCGACTGATCATGGTGAGCAGGGGCCGCTCGCAGAGTGCCGAGTTCGTCCGACGCGGTTGGCGCGATGCCGTCGATCGGCTCGGCCTGCACCCTGACAGCATGATTCTCGGGCCGGACGAGCTCGGTGCCGGCCCTCGCTGGGAGCGCGGGAGCGCGGACGTGGTGCTCGACGCCGTTGAACGCATCGACGCCACGGCACTGTTCTGCCACGGCGATGAGAACTCGTTGTTCGGTCTCCTCCAGAACGCTCGAGCTCGGGGACTCTCTGTTCCCGATCGCCTCTCGATCGTCGCGTACGACGACGATGTCTCGGCGCGCGCCGATCCCCCGATCTCGGCAGTGGCACCTGACAGGCGCCGCGTCGGAGCCCTCGCGACGCAGCTTCTCCTCGACCTCATCCGGGAGCCCAGCTCCGAGCCCCCCGTTCAGATCCAGATCGAACCCCGCTTCGTCCTCCGCGCCTCCACCGCACCCGCGTCGTAAGAAGGAGAGCGCCCCGCCATGGCGCGATCGCGCCCGCGACCACTCGACGTCCAGGGCAAAGAAAAAGCCCCGACTGTTACCACACAGCCGGGGCGAGACGAATGAGAAGTCCGCCTATCCCTATCAGTCTACAGCCGGCACCTGGGAGGTGGCCCGGCGTCGCCCCATTGGATCGGGACTCCCCCGCTTCCCCGACCGCGGCGACGCACGTGCGCAAGACCGGCGCGTGCGAAAGAATGCCCTCGTGCCTCGCAGAAGCTCGACGGTGACCGTCACCGTGACCGGGCCGGCCGCGGCCGCTGCGGTCGTGCTCTCGCTGGCCGGGTGCGCGACGGCATCCGCCGGCACTGCGGCGAGCGCCGACTCGATCGCCGCCTACGCCGACGCCGCCGGCATCGCGCCGGAGCTCGTCTACACCACCGAGGTGGCGGGCTACGACGTGGCACCGCAGTCTGTGGGACCCACTGCCGATGACGGCATGTCCGCCACGTGGTTCAACGCGACCACACACGCCATGCTGAGCATCCGCACCGAGTGGGGCGAGATGACGGCAGCGTCGTGCGCCGAGACGCCGGTGTGGGAGTCACCGGACGCACCGGTGACCTGCACCGACGAGGGCGGCCTCTGGCACCGATCGGCGGGCCCGATCCACGAGTACGTCACCGTGCGAGATGGCGTGTGGATTCAGGTCATCGGCATGGATGGCGCCCCGCAGGCCGACCTTCTCGCCGCCGCGCAGGCGGCACGCACGCCCTCGGAAGCCGAGCTCGAGCATCTCTTCTCCGACCTTCCCGACACGTCGACAGGTCCGGTGGAACGCGGCGACCTGCCCGAGAACGGCGATGGCGCACCGATCGACCCCACCGGGCCGGGCGGGTGACCCGATGAAAGGAACCTCTGTGTCAACCGTCTTCACCGACCCGAGCGCCGTCGTGCCGACGGGCCTGGTCGCCGATGAGTTCGTTCTGCGCCCGATCCTCGCCACCGATGCGCAGCGCGACCACGCCGCCGTGGTCGAGACCACCGACGACCTGCGGTTGTGGGAGCAGTCCACCTGGCCCGCGGATGGGTTCACGGTGGAGGAGAACCGGGTGGACCTGGTCGACCTCGAAGAGCGTCATCGTGCACATCGCGCGTTCACCTTCACGGTGCTCGACCCCGACGACACCGAGTGCCTGGGATGCGTCTACATCTTCCCCACGACGGCCGGGTTCCTGGCGAAGTGTGAGGTCATCGCGGTAGCGGATGCCGCGTGGGCGGACGTCGACGCCGTGGTCTACTTCTGGGCTCGCGCCTCGCGGGTCGCCACGGGGATGGACGAGCGCCTCCTCGCGGCGCTGCGCGCGTGGTTCAGCGAGGAGTGGCGGTTCGACACGGCCGTGTACGCGGCGAGTGAGCCGTTCGTCCGACAGCTGGAGCTCATCCGCGGCACAGACCTGGCCCTGCAGTTCGAACTGCGCGAGCCCGACAAGCCGGCGCCCTATCTGCTCTTCGGCTGACGACGCGCGCCCGCACGCGCGGTCGCGTCGGCGCCGAGTCGCCCGTCGATAGGATCGCCGGGTGACCCTGGATGCACGTGAGATCCGCGCCGACGACGGCACCACGATCGCATATGCCGTGCGCGACGGGGCGCACCCCGCCGTGGTGATCCTGCACGGCCTGGCCGGCAGCAGCCGGGAGTTCGTGCCGACCGCCGAAGCGCTCTCGGGGCGGCGCGTGATCCTCATCGACCAGCGCGGCCATGGCGGCAGCACGCGTCTGCCCGCCGACACCTCCCGGGCCTCGTTCGTGAGCGACGTCGTGCGGGTGATCGAGGCGGAAGGCGCGGCGCCGGTCGACCTCGTCGGCCAGTCGATGGGTGCGCACACGGCGATGCTCGTGGCCTCCGCTCGCCCCGACCTCGTGCGTCGGCTGGTGCTTCTCGAGGGGAACGAGGGCGGCGGATCGGCGGCGGATCACGCCGCGCTCGGCGACTTCTTCCGGTCGTGGGAGGTGCCCTTCGCCACACGCGCGCAAGCGCAGGCGTCGCTGGGCGGCGGGCCGCTCGCCGCCGCGTGGGCGGCGGACCTCGAGGAGCGACCCGACGGCTTCCACCCGCGCTTCGATGCGGATGCCATGGTCGCGACGATCCGCGCCGTCGCCGAGCCCCGGTGGGACGAGTGGGAGCGGGTGACGGCACCCACGCTCGTCGTCTATGCGGACGGCGGCATGTTCACCGATGCGCAGAAGGATGCCTTCGTCTCGCGCGGCCGCACCGTCACCCGGACCGACCTCTCGGGCGCCTCGCACGACGCGCACCTCGACGCGTTCGACCAGTGGATCGACGCGCTCCGCGACTTCCTCGACGTCCGCTGACCGACGGGACGCCGGGGCGCGTCACCCCGTGGCCTCGTGCGCAGTGGGGCCGGGCGGAGCGGCATCCGGAGTCTGCGGCACCGAGTACTTGAAGCCGATGTGGGAGTCGACGAAGCCGAGCCGCAGGTAGAACCGGTGCGCGTCGACCCGGGCCGCATCCGAGGTGAGCTGCACCAGCGGCGCGCCCAGCTCGACCGCGGCCTGGTCGACGACCCACCGCATGATGGCGGAGCCGATTCCCGACGAACGCTCCGCACTCGACACCCGCACCGCCTCGACGAGCAGCCGGGTGCTCCCCCGCCGCGCCATACCGGGGATGACCGTCAGCTGCAGCGTCGCCACGACGGCGCCGGCAGCGTTGACGGCGACGAGCAGCTCATTGCTCGGGTCGGCGACGATCCGGTCGAGCGCGACCCCGTAGGCCTGCTCGTCGTCGGCGCCGGCGACATCGCCACGCCCCGCGCTGATGGGGTCGTCGGAGAGCAGCCCGATGATCGCATGCAGATCGTCTTTCGTCGCTCTGCGCAGAACCACGCGGAAGTCGCGGGTCGACAAGGAAGCGGGAAGCGTCAGGCGATCGATCACAGGACATTCTCTCCTCCGGCAGCAGGCGGCGGGCGGTCGACGTCTCGGTAGGGTGACGTCATGCGCCGCACCCCGATCGGACTCGTCATCGCCGCGGTCGTCTCCGGACTGTTCTTCCTCGGTGGCGCGATCGTGCTCCTCACCGCCGGGCCGACGCAGACGGCATCCTTCGGCTGGTTCGCCTACCAGCCGCTGGCGGCGGCGACCTTCGTGCCCGAGTCCCTCGTCATCCTCACGCCGCTCGCGGCGGCAGCGGGCATGTTCGCGGTGGCGGGCCTGGTGGGGCTCGGTGTGATCGGCGGGTTCCTGCTCGGTCGCCGACGCCCGACCGGCTGAGCGGAGGGCCTCTGGGCGACGACCGCCGTCAGATCGCCGTCGCCATCTCGCCGTACCCGAGGGCCATCAGCAGCGACAGCACCGCGAGCACGATCGACACCGGCACCATCGTGTAGCGCTCCGGCTTGCTGCGCGAGATCGCGTTCATCAGGATGCCGAGCGCCGAGTATCCGAAGACCACCCACATCGCGATCTGCGAGAACAGGTCGGGGAAGACGTCGATGACGCCGACGCGATCCCACGCGATCAGCGCCATCAGCGCGTAGATCAGGATCGAGATCACGCTGCCGATGCGCTTGCCGGCGGGCAGCACGCGGTCTGCCCCGCCCCACGCGAAGTGCCCCCACGGCGCGCCCAGCACCAATGCCAGCTGAAACAGCGCCAACAGCACCAGCACCACGGTGAAGACGAGAGCGAAGGGCACCCGCTCACCGTAGCGTCGCGCCGCCCCCTACCCTCGAAGAATGGCGAACAAGATCGGGCTCGTGCTGAGCGGCAGTGTTCTCATCGCGTTCTTCCTGACGTGGATGCTCGTCAAGGGCACCCCCGATGTGCGGGCCTGGGTGGACTCCCATCAGCTTCTCGGGTTCGCCGCACTCGGGGTGGCCTGGCTGTGCCTGCTCGGCGGCGCCGCGCTCATCGCCCGCGCCTTCTATCGCCCGTCTTCCGGGGCCTCACGCGAGACCGACTGACCCGGCGGGTCTGCCTGCGCGCGCCAGGGAGCGGCTCACGAGGCCACCCCACCCGGCGTACGCTGTCGGCGTGGATGCTGCCTCCGACGCCCCGCTCGATCCCGGCCCCTTCTTTCATGGCACGAAGGCCGACCTGCGTGAGGGCGACCTGCTGACGGCGGGGTTCCGCTCGAACTACCGCCCCGAGGTCGTGATGAACCACGTCTACTTCACGGCGCTTCGCGACGGTGCCGGGCTGGCGGCCGAGCTCGCCGCCGGCGACGCCGCACCGCGGGTCTACCTCGTGGAGCCGACGGGCGACTTCGAGAACGACCCGAACGTCACCGACAAGAAGTTCCCCGGCAACCCCACGCGGTCGTTCCGCTCGGCCGCACCGTTGCGCGTTGTCGCCGAGGTGCACGACTGGACGCGGCTCACCGACGAGGCCCTGCAGGAGTGGCGACGCCGCATCGCCGACCTGCGCGCCGACGAGCGCGGCGAGATCCTCAACTGACCGGAACGGTGCAGCTCACGTGCGACGCTCGTGGCGCCGCGGCTTGAGCCGTGCCGGTGCGTCGACGGCCGGCATCCACTCCGGGGTGAACGAACCGCGGTAGCCGAACAGGAACCCGAACCGGTGGTTGCGCACCTCGAGGTCGATGTGGAACTTCTGGTCGGCATCGTCGTAGTACTCGCGCAGGTGTGCGCGACCGCTGAAGATCATCGGGAAGCGGAAGCCGACCGGCCCCTCGTAGAAGCGCTGCGCCTGCGAGGTGAGCACGAGCCCGCCGCGGTCGTCGACGCGCAGCTCGAGATCGACGGCGAGATGCTGGTGCGTGCCGAGGTAGTCGACGATGCGCCCCTGATCGAGCACCATCGTCGCGTCGAAGCGTCGCCGCTTGCGGCCGATCGTGTATTCCCGCACGAAGGTCACCGTCTCGCGTCCCAACGGGTCGACGTAGGGGAAGTTCTCGATGACGAACGGCACGTCGGTGCCGGTGTCGGGAATGAGGATGTTCCGCAGCCGCCCGATCTGCAAGAACGGCACCGTCCACCACGGCCCGCGGCGGATGCTGGTCATCACACCGCGCCCGACGCACGCCTCGCCGGAGTCGAGCCCGACGCCGAAGCGCCGTTGCATCTGCGGGTGCAGGCGGTCGAAGTCGGCGCCGAGCGCCTGCGCGAAGATCGAGGTCACCGCGTGCCTTTCGGATCGGGAAGAGCAGCGAGGGATGCCGGGGCGGCGGCGAGCTGGTCGCCGCGGCGTGACCCTCCGACGGGCATGCGACGGCATCGGGCGGCACGCGGACGGTCGCGGCGCCACCACCACAGCACGCTCCACAGCGGCCACCGCTCGGGCGGCACCCCGGTCTCGAGCCAGAGGCGCAGGCGGTCGAAACTCCACGCCGTCGCCCATCCCAGGGCGGGCCGCACGACGACATCGAGCGGTCCCCAGCCCGGCGTGTAGTCGTACCCGGTGATGAAGGTCACCCCGTCGGCGGTAGGGACGTAACGCCAGTAGCCGCGGCCGGCGGCGATCGGCGAGAGCCGGTCTGCAGTGTGGAAGCGCAGCGCCGACGTGCGGACGCCGCCCGTGCTGTGCCGCTCGCCGATGCTGACCCCGGTGCCCCGCACCGTGTGCAGCGGCACGCGGCGCTCGTACCCGAACGTCGTGGCACCGGCATCGGTCACCCCGGTCGGCGAGATGCGGCTGAACCGCACGTCCCACCGCACGTGCTGGACGGGGTCTTGCGTGGCCTCCCACACCCGATCGAGGTCGGCGCGGACCACCGTCTCCACATAGATGCCTCGGCGCGCCACACCACGACGCTACGACACCGGAACACCCTCACACGGCAGGGCGCGCTAGACCGGCTCGGTCGTGCGGATGAGCCCGCAGGTCACGCACGACCACGCCACGAGGAACCTCTCGTCGTCGAGGATCTCGAACGACAACGGGTCACCGCAGGTGGGGCAGGCCTGCGGGTATGCGGGACGCCCGCTCATGCTTCCAGCCTACGAGACCTCGGTCACTCGTGCTCCGGCAGCAACGGGGCCGACCAGCCCGGGTCGCGCCCCACCTGCGTCGCCCGCGCGAGGGATGCCGCGCCGAAGCGGTCGCGGACTTTGTCGAACACCGTGTCGAGGCGGGCGCCGTCGGGCTCGTCGAGGGGCAGCTCGGGCGGCATCTCCTCGGCGCGCACCAGCTGCGAGAGCGAGATGCCGATGAGCGTGATGCCGCGTGCGTCGATCTCGGGCTGCGCGGCGACCAGCAGGGTGCGCGCCACGGCCAGGAGCACCGCCGTGCGGTCGGTCGCCGACCGCAGCGAGCGCGAGCGTGTGGCCTTCGTGAAGTCGCCGAAGCGCAGCCGCAGCACGACGGTGCGGCATCCGCGGCCGCCGTCGCGCAGCCGCCGGGCGAGACGGTCGATGATCTGCGTCAGCATCACGTCGAGCTCGTCGGCGCTACGGGGGCGGCTGCCGAGCGCCCGCTGCGAGCCGATCGAGCCGCGACGGCGGGTGGTGACCACGGGCCGCGGGTCGAGCAGGCGTGCCATCGCATGCACGTGGGCTCCCGCCGCCCGGCCCAGCAGCCGTTGCGCGGCCTCGGTCTCGAGCTCTGCCAGTTGGCCGACGGTGTGGATGCCGAGACGGTGCAGCTTCTCGGCCGTGACGGCGCCCACTCCCCACAGCCGTTCGACCGGCAGCGGCAGCAGGAAGTCCTCCTCGCCGTCGGGCTCGACCACGAGCAGCCCGTCGGGCTTGCTGACGGCGCTGGCGACCTTGGCGAGGAACTTGGTGCGCGCCACCCCGACCGAGATGGGCAGTCCCACCTCGACGCGCACGCGCTCGCGCAGCCGCACGGCGATCTGCTCGGGCGATCCCGCGAGGCGCCGCAGCCCGCCGACCTCGAGGAACGCCTCGTCGATCGAGAGCCCCTCCACCAGCGGCGTCGTGTCGCGGAACACCGCGAACACCGCGCGGCTGGCCGCCGTGTAGGCCTCCATGCGGGGCGGAACGACCACGGCATCCGGGCACAGCTCGCGCGCCTGCCGCCCACCCATCGCCGTGCGCACGCCCCGGGCCTTCGCCTCGTAGCTCGCTGCGAGCACCACCCCGCCTCCCACGATCACCGGTCGGCCGCGCAACGCCGGCGCGTCGCGTTGCTCGACCGACGCGTAGAACGCGTCGAGGTCGGCGTGCAGCACGGTCGCCTCGCCCCGCATGTCGCCTCCTGTTCGCCCGCGCCTGGATCGCCGGCGCCGTCACGGGCCGGTGGGGTGGATCGTCGCACGCACGGCCGACACCGGGGCGGCGACGTCGGAGGCCGCTCGTACCCTTCGGAGCGTGGCGGAGCGCATCGAGGACTGGTGGGCGCGGCGACAGTTCTCCCGAGACCGCGCCGTGCCCTACGAAGTGGGCACCTACCGTGACGCATGGTCGTCGTACCCGATGCTCGTGCGGCAGTATCACCCCGACCTCAACGCGGGGATCGTGCTCTCGCAGATCCCGCCCGCCGCCGACGTGCTGCTGCTGTGGCAGTGCGAGGTCGGCCACCTGTTCGTGGCCACCCCGAGCGAGCAGCGTGCCCGTCCCACCGGGCGTCGGCGGCGGTCGGCGTGGTGCCCCGACTGCACGGCCGGGGCGGCGCCGCCGCGCATCGTCAGGGCCCCCATGCCGACCCCGGCCGCGAGTCCGGCGGCACCGACGCCCGCGACGCGCGCCCGCGCCCGCCCCCGCCGCCGCCTGTGCGGCAAGACCCCCGACGTCGCGGTGGGCACGGCGTTCGTGAGCGCCTGCGCGCCCCGGCCCGCCTCGGCCGCCGAAGAGAAGCTGCGCGCGGCGATCTTCGACGCCCTCGCCGTCACCAGCGGCATGAACGCGGTGCGCGTGGCCCGCCCGTTCTTCGAGCACCTCGAGGTGTGGCCCGACATGCTGCTGCCCGAACTGCGCGTGGCCGTCGAATACGACACCACCGGCAGGTTCGGGCTCGAGCACGTCGGGCAACGCGAAGACGCCGACCGCCGCAAAGACCGGCTGCTGCGCGCCGCGGGCTGGGAGGTGGTGCGCCTGCGCGCCGGCGCGCTGCCCCCGCTCGGACCGCACGATGTCACCGCCGCCACGACGAGCCGACGCACCGTCGAGCGCCTCGTCGACGTGCTGACCGACATCCGCGGGCCGCTGCTCGTCGCGGCCTACCGCAGCTGACGGCACCACACGGCGCCCCTGTCAAGGGGATCTCGCATCTTGCCGGTCCGGCGTACGGTCGAAGAATGACCGACTCGCACCGGCCGGGCGTCGGCGACACCCTCGATGAGCGCTATCGACTGGTCGAACTCGTCGGCACAGGTGGGATGGCCCACGTGTACCGGGCCGACGACCTCGCGCTCGGGCGCGTGGTCGCGGTGAAGGTGATGCACGCCCACGCCGAAGAGCAGTCGGGCCCCGAACGACTGCGCGCCGAGGTGAGTCTGCTGGCCTCGGTCGGCGGGCATTCGCTCGTCACCCTCTACGACGCCCGCGTCACCGGCACCGGCACCGGCACCGGCACCGGCCCGGCCTACCTGGTCATGGAGTTCGTCACGGGCCCGACGCTGTCGGAGCGCATCGCCGAGGGTCCCCTCCCGGTCGCCGAGCTCGACGCCCTCGCCGCCGACCTCGCCGAAGCCCTGCACATCGTGCACGCGGCGGGCATCGTGCACCGCGACGTGAAGCCCTCGAACGTGCTGCTCGCGCGCACCCCGGTGCCCTCGCGTCCCTACCGCGCCAAGCTCGCCGACTTCGGCATCGCCCATCTGCTGGATGCCACGCGGGTGACCTCCCCCGGGCTCACCGTCGGCACCGCCGCCTACATCGCTCCCGAGCTGCTCGACGGCGCCGACCCCGCGCCGCCGTCCGACATCTACGCGCTCGGACTCGTGCTGATCGAGGCCGCGACCGGTCGCCGCGCGTTCGGCATGACCGACCCTCGCGCCCAGATGCTCGCACGCCTCACCAGCGACCCGTTCGTGCCCGCATCGCTCGGTGCGCACCGGCGCGAACTGTTCACCCGCATGGCCTCGCGCACTCCCGCCGACCGTCCGGATGCCGCAGAGCTGCTCACCCTGCTGGCGGCGATCCCCGCCGGCGCCCCCGACCTCGATGAGGCCACGGCGCCCGTGACGATCCTCCCCATGGGGGCCACGGCCGCCTGGGGCGCCACGGCGGCGATGGCGCCGCCGGCGTCGACCCCGACCATGGCGGATGCCGACGACCCGACGCGCACGATGGTGCTGCCACCGGCGATCCCGGCCGCCGCGGCCGCCGCGGCAGCGGCCTCCTCACCGGTCGCAGCGCCCGCCGCCACCGGCCGGCGGCGCCGGGCACGGCGCGTCGGGGTCTGGGTGGCCTCGGCTGCGGCTGCCGCCCTGCTGGTCACCGGTGCGTGGTCGCTCGCGGCCGGCGTCTCCCCCACCGCGGAGCCGACCCCCAGCACCACGCCCACCGTCGAGGTGCCCGCCGCACCGGCATCCGAGCCGCCGGCACCGGAGACCGTGGTGGTCGATCAGCCCACCGACGACGGCGCGAGCACCGACGAGGGCGACGGGACCTCCGGCAACGGCAACTCCGGGAGCAACAACTCCGGCAACTCCGGCTCCGGCAACGGCAACTCGGGGAACTCCGATAACGGCAACGGCAACGGCAAGGGCAACGGCCGCGGCAACGGGTGAGGTCAGTACGGCATGTACTGCATGTACTCGGCCATCTGGGCGAACAGGCCGACCGTCCACACGATCGAGATGACGATCGCGAGCACGATGGTGGCGATCCACACCCACAGGGCGGTGAGCCCCTTGCCGGTCTCACGCTTGAGCACGACGGTGCGCCCGATGATGTAGACGCCGATCGAGATCACGAGGGCGAAGAACGCGAACGCCCAGTGGAAGGGGCGCGCCACGCCGCGGCGCTTCAGCTCGCGCCAGTCGAGCCAGGCGAACACGATCGACAGGGCGATCATCGCGTAGGAGAACACGCTGATCAGCAGCGTCTGGGCGAAGAAGCCCGTCATCAGCGCGGCCACGTCGGCATCGGTGGGCGACTGCGTCGCGCTGATCGCCAGGAACGGGGTCCAGTCGATGAAGAAGATGCTGAACACCGGCAGCAGGGATGCCGCAATCGACAGGTAGATCCAGAGCGTGTCGCCCGAGGCGCCCGGGGCCGACGGTCCCGACTGGTAGGCGGGCGCCCCCTGGTAGGCGGGCGCGGCCTGGTAGCCGGCAGCCGTCGGGTAGGCGCCGTAGGCCGGCGTCGTCGGGTTCTCACCGTAGGCGGGTGCGGCCGGTGCCGTGGGGGCTGCCGGTGCGGCGGGCTGGCCGCCCGCGACGTTCTCGGTCCACTGCGCACCGTCCCACCAGCGCGTGCGGGAGGGGTCTGCGGGGTCGGGGTACCATCCGGCGGGGGTCGGGGTGGTCATTTGCTCTCCTCGAGATCGGCGCCCGCGTGGGCGAGTTCGGCCAGGGCGGCCTCGCTCGTCTGCGGGGCGACGCCCGCGACGAGATCGGTCAGAATGCGCACGTGCCGGCCGTGGGCCAGCGCGTCGAGGGCGGAGGCCCGCACGCAGTGGTCGGTGGCGATGCCGGTGACGTCGACGTCGACCACCCCGTGGGCGGTCAACAGGTCGGCCACGGTGCTTCCGTCGTCGGTCACCCCTTCGAACAGCGAGTAGGCAGGCACTCCCTGCCCCTTCTTCACGTGGTGGGTGACGGCGGTGGTGTCGAGCCCGGGGTCGTAATCGGCGCCCGGGGTGCCGGCGACGCAGTGCACCGGCCAGGTGTCGACGTAGTCGGGGGCCGCGTCGGAGTCGACCCCGGCGAAGTGCCCGCCGTTGGAGCCCTCGGCGTCGTGCCAGTCGCGCGAGGCGATGACCAGGGCGTACCGGTCGGCGTTGCGCGCGAGGTAGGCGGTTATCGCGGATGCCACGGCGTCACCGCCCGCCACGGCGAGCGCTCCCCCTTCGGTGAAGTCGTTCTGGACGTCGACGATGAACAGTGCGGTGCTCATGTGTCGAGCGTAGCCCGGTACTCCGCTCGCGTGAGGTGGTCGACGGCGATGTCGTCGTCGCCGTCGGTGCCGGTCGTCGTGGCCTCGGCATCCCGACGCGACAGCTTCGACGGCCACCAGATGACCCGGCCCATGTCGTAGGCGACCGCCGGCACGAGCAGCGAGCGCACCACGAAGGTGTCCAGCAGCACACCGAAGGCCACGATGAACGCGAGCTGGGCGAGGAAGAGGATCGGGATCACTCCGAGCGCGGCGAACGTGGCCGCCAGCACCAGCCCCGCCGAGGTGATCACACCTCCGGTCGCGATGAGCCCGCGCAGGATGCCGGGACGGGTGCCGTGCGCGCGCGATTCCTCGCGCACCCGCGACATCAGGAAGATGTTGTAATCCACCCCGAGCGCCACGAGGAACACGAAGCCGTACAGCGGCACCGCCGGGTCGGCACCCGGGAAGCCGAACACGTGGTTGAAGACCAGGGCGCTCACCCCCAGGGCCGCACCGAAGGAGAGCACCACGCTGAGGATCAGCAGCACCGGGGCCACGATCGCCCGCAGCAGCAGCATGAGGATCACGAGGATCACCAGCAGGATCACGGGGATGATCACGTTGCGGTCGCGGATCGAGGTGTCGTTGGTGTCGACGTCGAGAGCGGTCGAACCACCCACGAGCGCATCCGGCACGGCATCCGCGTAGGCGGCCCGCAGATCGCGCACCGTGTCTTCGGCGGCGAGCGAGTCGGCCGCGTCGGTGAGGGTGCCCACGAGCATCACGTCGCCGTCGACGACGGTGGGCTCGGGCGCCGGGGTTCCGGGAGGGCCCTGCGCCGAGATCACCGGCTCGCCGCCCTCGAGGGCGATGCCGGCCTGGCCGGTGGGCGAGTCGGCCGAGGCGATGGCGACGGTGTCGACGCCGTCGCTGTCGTCGAGCACGGTGAGCGCGTCGGTGACCTCGTCCTGCGGCACGATCACGTAGACGGGGCTGCCCGAGCCGGCCGGGAAGTGCTCGGCGAGGGCGACCTGACCGTCGCGCGCTTCGGAGGCGCCGAGCACGAGGTCGCTGGCGGGCACGCCGTCGGCCTTCAGCTGCAGCACGCCGACGCTCGCGGCCAGCAGCACGACGGTGCACACGATCCAGACGGTGCGTGCGCGCCGGGCGACGAAGCGCGCCTGACGGGCCCACAGCCCCTTCACCGGGTGGGCGTCCATGGCCTTGGCCGGGTCGGCGTCGAAGCGCTCGGGCAGCACCACACCGGCATCCTTCGGGATGAACGGCCAGAAGGCGACGCGCCCGAACAGCGCCAGCAGTGCGGGGAGGAAGGTGAGGGCCGACAGCACCGCGAACGCGATGCCGATCGAGGCGATGGGCCCGAGGGCGCGGTTGGAGGCGAGGTCGCTCAGCAGCAGACACAGCAGGCCCGCGATCACGGTGCCGCCCGAGGCGATGATCGGCTCGAACGAGCCCTTCCACGCCTGCACGGTGGCCGTCCAGCGGCTCTGGCCGGTGCCGATCGCCTCTCGGAATCGGGCCACGTACAACAGCGCATAGTCGGTGGCGGCGCCGATGACCAGGATGAACAGGATGCCCTGCACCTGGCCGTTGAGCAGGAAGATGCCCGCCTTGGCCAGCCACCACACCGTCAGCAGCGCCACGCACAGCGCGAAGGTCGATGTCAGCAGCACGAGCACCGGCAGCAGCGGCGAGCGGTAGACGATCACCAGGATGACGAACACCGCACCGAGCGCGACGATCAGCAGCAGGCCGTCGATGCCGAGGAAGCCCTTCACCAGGTCGGCGGTGAACCCGGCGGGACCGGTGACCCAGGCTTCGAGCCCGTCACCGACCTCGTCCTGCACCAGCGTGCGCACCTCGGCGACGATGTCGCTGACCTCGCCCGACGCGTCGATCGGCACGAACAGCTGCACCGCTTCGCCGTCGTCCGACGGGATCGGCGGCGACACCTCCCCCACGCCGTCGATGGCGGCGATGTCTTCCGACAGCGCGGTGAGCTCGCTCAGCTGCGTGTCGGTGAGGGCGGTGTCCGAGCTCACCACGACCACGGCGGGGATCGTCTCGCTGCCGAGGAAGTCGCCCAGGCGCTCTTGCACCTGCGTGCCCTCGGCACTCGAGGGCAGGAACGACGACTGGTCGTTGGTGGCGACCTCGTCGATCTTGCCGAAGTACGGCCCTCCGATGGATCCGCCCACGAGCCAGATCAGCACGAGCAGGACGGGGATGCCGATACGCAGCCACCGGGAGGGTCGGTAGTTCTTCATGTTGCTAGCTTATCTAGCAATAACCCGTTTCGTCACCTCCGGATCTGTGCACGCCGCTCACTAGGCTGACCGCATGCTCTCGGCCGCCCTCGCCTTCGTCGGCGCGCTCGTCTACGGATCGGCCGATTTCCTCGGAGGACTGGCCTCCCGCCACCTCCGTGCGGTCGTGGTCACCGCCACCGCGGCGACGTCGGGACTGGCCGTGCTGCTGGTCTCCCTCCCCGTGCTCGGCGGGGTGTGGGCCCCGCGCGACGTGCTGTGGGGCGCGCTGTCGGGGGTCACCGGTGCGGTCGCGATCGGCCTGCTCTACGCGTGCCTCGCGATCGGCCCGATGAGCGTGCTCTCCCCCGTCACCGCCGTCGTCTCGGCGGTGGCACCGATCCTGTGGGCCGCCCTCGTCAAGGGCGAGGCGCTCTCCCCGCTCGGCATCCTCGGCATCGCCCTGGCGATCGTGGCGGTGGTGCTGGTGGCCTTCCTGCCGACCGCGGGCTTCTCGCGACCGTCGGCACTGGGGCTGACGATGGCGTTCGGGTCGGGCCTGGCCATCGGCGCGTTCCTGATCCTCATCGATCAGACATCGGATGCCAGTGGCGTGGTGCCCCTGATCATGAACCGCGCCGTCAACGCGCTCATCACCGGCGCGGTCGTGGTCGCGCTGATCGTCATCGCGGCCCGACGGGGTGCCCGCGCCCGCGACGCGCTGATCGCCCGCACCACGACATCCACCGCCACGTCCTCAGTGGTGCGCCGCGCGTGGCTGCTGGCCGTCGCGTGCGGCCTGGTCGACGCCGTCGCCAATCTGCTGCTGCTGACCGCGCTGCGCTCGGGAGGCGACCTGTCGGTCGTGGCCGCCCTCACCGCGCTCTATCCGGCCGGCACCGTCATCCTCGCCGCTCTCGTGCTGCGCGAGCGCATCGCCCCCGCCCAATGGGCGGGTCTGGTGCTGGCCCTCGTCGCCGGCGCGATCCTCGGCATCGCCCCCTGAGCGGCTCAGCCGCGCACGAAGAGCACGACCCACGACCCGATGAGGGTCACGACGCCCAGAGCCGCCAGGCCCACCGCGCCCCAGCCGACGGCATCCAGCGCCGGCGGACGCCGCGTGAGGCGCACCTGCTCGGGGCGGCCCACCCGGTGCCACACGGTCGCCTCGTCGGCCCCGTCCAGGGTCGCGGCGTCGTGGGGCGCCAGGAACGCGTGGTGGGCGCCGTCGGTGCCGAACCAGCGCACCGCCGGGTGCTCGCCGTCGCGGTCGACGATCGCCTGCACCGGCAGCCACGACCCGTCGGCCGCCCACAGCACGAGCCACAGGGCGCCGAAGAACGCGGCGCCGGCGAAGCCGATCCACGAGAAGATCTCCAGCACCGCGTCCAGTGCGTGATCCATGGGGACCCCTCGGTCGTGGACGTGGGAGGTGAGTTGGAGCCGCCTAAGGGAATCGAACCCTTGACCTATTCATTACGAGTGAATCGCTCTGCCGTCTGAGCTAAGGCGGCGCAAGGCGCGAGCGCCGTGCACGAAGAACGATCTTACAGTGTCGGCGTCACCCCCGCGAACCACCGCCGACCGGCCGGTGCGACGCCGTGTTACAGCCGAATCGGAACCGCACGGCATCCCGCGTAGCGTCGAACAGGCACCGCGATGAGGCGATCGCGGTCCACGGACCATGATCGGCGCCCCGCGCCCGCGGTGCCCCGACACACAAGGAGCACCACCATGTCCAAGAAGACGATCGTCGGAGCAGCTCTCGCGCTCCCCCTCGCCCTGCTGCTCGGCGCCTGCGCCAGCGGCTCGTCCGAGCCCGCCGCGTCGGGGGACGCCGCCAGCACCGAGACCGTCAAGATCGGCGTCGTCGGCGCCGGCGACCCGTACTGGGAGACCTACAAGGAGGCCGCGGCCGCCGAGGGCATCGACGTCGAGCTCGTCGACTTCAGCGAGTACACGCAGCCCAACCCCGCCCTCTCGGCGGGCGAGCTGGACCTCAACCAGTTCCAGCACATCATCTACCTCGCCACCTACAACGTGCAGGCCGACGACGACCTGGTGCCGATCGGCGCGACGGCGATCTACCCGCTGGGTCTCTACTCGTCGAAGTACGCCTCGCCCGACGAGATCCCCGCCGGCGAGACGGTGGCCGTGCCCAACGACGAGTCGAACCAGGCCCGCGGTCTGCTCGTGCTGCAGTCGGCCGGGCTCATCGAGCTGAAGGACGGCGGCTCGATCTTCTCGACCGTCGCCGACGTGCTGCCCGAGTCGAAGGTCAAGGTCGAGGCGCTCGACGCCGCCTTCACGGCCACCTCGCTGCCCGACGTGGCCGCCGCCATCATCAACAACGACTTCGTCGAGGACGCCGGCCTCAGCTTCGACGACGCGATCGCCCAGGACGACCCGTCCGACCCGAACGCGCTGCCGTACGTCAACATCTTCGCGGCCCGCGCCGACGACGCCGACAACCCGACGTACCAGAAGCTCGTCGAGATCTACCAGCAGACCCAGGACGTGCTCGACGGCGTGCAGGAGGCCTCGGGCAACACCGCGGTGCTGCTGACCACCCCGGTCGACGAGCTCACCGCGTCGCTGAAGTCAGTCGAGGACGACATCCGCGCCAACCAGTAATACCCTGCGTGTGCGGCCCGTTCCTCCGAGCGGGCCGCACACGTTTGTCTGCAAGGAGCCGCACATGACCCTCATCCGCCTCTCCGGCGTGACGAAGACCTTCCCTCCGGCCGGAAAGGATGCCGCGCCGGTCACCGCCGTCGACGACGTCGACCTGGTCGTCGGGGCGGGGCAGATCTGCGGCATCATCGGCTACTCCGGGGCCGGCAAGAGCACCGTGCTGCGCCTCGTGAACGCCCTCGAGGCGCCGACCTCGGGCACCGTCGAGATCGACGGCCGCGACATCACCCGCCTGCGCGAGCGCGACCTGCGCGCGCTCCGCGGCGACATCGGCATGATCTTCCAGCAGTTCAACCTGTTCGACTCGCGCACCGTGGCCGGCAACGTCGCCTACCCGCTCGAGGTCGCCCGCCGCCCGCGCGCCGAGATCACCGCCCGGGTGAGCGAGCTGCTCGCCTTCGTCGGCCTCGCCGACAAGGCCAAGAGCTACCCCGAGCAGCTCTCCGGCGGCCAGAAGCAGCGCGTCGGCATCGCCCGCGCCCTGGCCACCGACCCGCGCATCCTGCTCGCCGACGAGGCCACCAGCGCCCTCGACCCCGACACGACCCACGAGGTGCTCACGCTGCTCAAGCGGGTGAACACCGAGCTGGGCATCACGATCCTCGTCATCACGCACGAGATGGACGTCATCCGCACCCTCGCCGACCGCGTCGTGGTCATGGAGCACGGCCGCATCATCGAACAGGGCGAGGTGTTCGACGTGCTCTCGGCGCCGCAGCACCGAGCCACCCGCCGGTTCGTGGCGAGCATCATCGAAGACGTGCCGGTCGGCGAACAGCTGCAGACGCTGCGCCGACGGCATCCGGGTCGCATCGTCACCTTCACCGTGCGCGACGGCGACGTGACCCAGGCCGACGTGTTCGCCGCGCTCTCGGCCCACGGGGTGCGCTTCGAGCTCATCCACGGCGGCATCAACGACATCCGCGGCCGCGTGTTCGGCCACCTCACCCTCGCCCTCACCGGCGAGGCGGATGCCGTCGGCCGGGCCATCGCCGCGGCATCCGAGATCGCCCCGCTCATCGAGGAGGACGCCCGTGGATAGGCTCATCGATCTGCTGCCCGAACTGTGGTCGGCCACGGCCGAGACCCTCTACGTCGTCACCCTGGCGCTCGTGTTCGGCGGGCTGGCGGGGCTGCTGCTCGGCCTCGCGCTCTATGCGACCCGCGCCGGCAGCCTCTACCCGCAGCGGGTCGTGTTCGGCGTGCTGAACGTGGTCGTCAACTTCTTCCGCCCGATCCCGTTCGTGATCCTCCTCGCCGCCGTGCAGCCGTTCGCGCGCGGGCTCGGCATCCCCGGCATCGGGCCCGAGTTCGGCGTGTTCGCCATCACGATCGCCTCGATGTTCGCCATCAGCCGCATCGTGGAGCAGAACCTGCTGACGGTGCGCCCCGGCGTGATCGAGGCCGCACGAGCGGCCGGCGCCAGCCGCAGCCGCATCCTGTTCCGCCTCATCCCGCGCGAGGCCCTCGGCCCGCTGATCCTCGGTTACACCTTCATCGTCGTCGCCCTCGTCGACATGACGGCCATCGCCGGCGCGGTGGCCGCGGGGGGCCTGGGCGAGTTCGCGATCGTCTACGGGTTCAAGCAGTTCAACCCGGTGGTCACGTGGGCGGCCGTGCTCATCATCATCGTGCTGGTGCAGGGCGTGCAGTTCCTCGGCAACGCTCTCGCCCGGCGCGTGCTGCGCCGCTGACCCCCGGCCGCGGCCCCTGCCGCGACCCGATCGAGCGGCGGCATGAGCCTCGGCCGGCGGCGGGCCGCGACCCAGTCAGCCGCCGCAGCGCAGACCGTCGTCGGGAACCGTGCCGCTGACGAGGTAGGCGTTCACGGCGTCGTCGACGCACGAGTTGCCCTTGTTGTAGCCGGTGTGCCCCTCGCCCACGCGGGTGACCAGCACGCCCGACGACAGCTGGGCGGCCAGCGACTCCGACCACGTGTAGGGCGTGGCGGGGTCGTTGGTGGTGCCGACCACGACGATGGGCGCCGCCCCGTCGGCGGCGATCGGCTCGCGCACGCCCGTCGGCGGGTAGGGCCACGATGCGCACACGTCGACGCCGTCCCAGTAGGGGGCGATCGTCGGTGCCTCAGCGGCGACCCGCGCGTCGGCGGCGTCGAGGTCGGCCTGGTCGGTGTCCATCGGGTAGTCCATGCAGTTGTAGGCCCGGAACGCCTCGGTGGAGTTGTCGGCGTAGGTGCCGTCGGCATTGCGGCCGTAGTAGAAGTCGGCGAGCTGGAACGCCGCCGACGGGTCGCCCTTGAGCGCCTGGGTGAGGGCGACGGTGAGGAACTGCCAGCTGTCCTTCGAGTACAGCGCGGCGATGATGCCGGTCATCAGCGAGTCGGCGCCGAGGTCGCGCCCGTCGGCGGCGGGCAGCGGTGCACGGTCGACACCGGCCAGCAGCGTGCCGAGGTCGGCCATGGCGTCGTCGACGGTGCCCGTGAAGGGGCAGTCGCGCTGGGTGAGGCAGTCGGCCATGTAGGCGCGCAGCGCCGACTCGAACCCGACCGCCTGCGTGGTGCTGACGTCGAGACCCGACACCGACGGGTCGATCGCGCCGTCGAGCACGAGCCGGCCCACGCGCTCGGGGAACAGCTTGGCGTAGGTCGCCCCGAGGAAGGTGCCGTACGAGTAGCCCAGGTAGCTGAGCTGCTCGTCGCCGAGCACGGCGCGCAGCAGGTCCATGTCACGGGCGGAATCGTCGGTCGTAATCGCCGGCAGCAGGCCGTCGCTGCCCGCCTCGCACGCGGCCACGAAGCCGGCGTTGCGCTCGGTGAGCTCGGCACGCCACCCGTCGGACCCGCGCGGGTTCTCCGGGATGTCGAAGAGGTAGTCGTCCATCTCGGCCGGCGCCAGGCACGACACCGCCGACGACCGGCCGACCCCGCGCGGGTCGAACCCGATGACGTCGTAGTTCTGCAGCAGCGGCTGCCCCACGGCGTAGGTGGCCGAGTCGGCGATGAGGTCGTACCCGCTGGCGCCGGGGCCGCCCGGGTTGGTCAGCAGCGATCCGAGCGGTGAGCCGTTGTCGGCGGCGCGGCGGATGAGGGCGAGCGTGAGGTCGCCGGCATCCGGGTCAGACCAGTCGCGCGGCGCGGTGACCTCGGTGCAGTCGTACGCACCGGCATCCGCCCCGGTGCACCCCTCCCAGATGAGGGTCTGCCCGTAGTACTCCTCGAAGCCGGCGGGGGCGCCGTCGGTGACCGGCGTGCGGGTGGGCCCGGGGGCGCCCGACTCGGCTGGGATCGCCGCGGCGATGCACCCGGTGAGGGCGAGGGTGGCGGCGGCGATGCCGGCCACGGCGGTCACGAGGCGACGGGTGAGGGTCACGGGGTCCTTCCGCTGGCGACGGTGATGAGCAGGCTCTCGAGGGCGAGCGCGGGGGCGGCGTTGCCCTGCAGGTGCGTGCGGGTGAGGGCGATCTGATCGAGCACGGTGAGCGTACGCTCGGGGGTCCACGCGGCGGCCAGCGTGGTGAGCTCGGCGGTCAGTTCGAGGTTGATGAGGTCGCCGCCGCGGCCCAGCTGCAGCATGAGGGTGTCGCGGTACATCGACTCGAGGTCGGTGAGCACACGGTCGATGCCGTCGCGCAGGCTGCGGGTCGCACGCCGCTTCTGCTCTTCTTCGAGGGCGTTGACCTGGCCGCGCACCGCCGGGGGCACCGGGCCGCCGGGGGCGATGCCGAGGGTGCGCAGCAGGCCCGTGCGCTCGGACTCGTCGCGCTCGGCGGTGAGGGCCTTCGCGTCGTCGGTGGCCAGCTGCACGATGCGCGCGGCCGTCTCGACGGCATCGCCGACGCCGCGCACGCCGAGGGAGGCGGCGAGCGTCTCGGCGCGCCGGGCGCGGGAGACGTCGTCGGTGGCCAGGCGCTGCGCCATGCCGATGTGCCGCTGCGCGAGACGGGCCGACTGCTCGGCGACGGCGGGGTCGACCCCGGTGCGCTCGACGATGAGGCGGGCCACGTCGGCGACCTCGGGTTCGCGCAGCCGCAGGGTGCGCACCCGCGAGCGGATCGTGGGCAGCAGGTCGGCGTCGCTCGGGGCGCAGAGGATCCAGATGGTCTGGTCGGGCGGCTCTTCGAGCGCCTTGAGCAGCACGTTGCTGGTGCGCTCGACCATGCGGTCGGCGTCTTCCATGACGATCACGCGGTGGCGGCCCAGCGACGGTGCGAAGTAGGAGCGCTCGACCAGGGCGCGGGCGTCTTTGATCGAGATGATCACGCCCTCGGCGCGCAGGGTGGTCAGGTCGGGGTGGGTGCCGGCGATGACCTGGCGCATGGCGGTCTCGTCACCGGGGTCGGCGATGAGGGCGGCGGCGAAGGCGGTCGCGATCGTGGAGCGGCCCGAGCCGGGCGGCCCGGTGATCAGCCACG
Organism: Microbacterium festucae; assembly: GCF_025421715.1. Taxonomy (GTDB): domain Bacteria; phylum Actinomycetota; class Actinomycetes; order Actinomycetales; family Microbacteriaceae; genus Microbacterium; species Microbacterium festucae. The sequence continues at coordinate 356,703 of NZ_JAOEFC010000003.1, read as the reverse complement.
CGTGCGCCAGCAGCGCCGGATCGGCGGCGGCGGCCTGCAGCTGGGCGATCGCGTCGTCCTGCCCCCACACCTGACCCCACGGCAGTTCCTGCAGGGCGATCGAGGTCATGCCGAACAGCCTACGGTGCCCCGCCGACGTGGCCGGGCGCCACCAGCGGCGCGACGCGCGCGCGCACGGCGGCGGCCAGCTCTGCGGCGGGCCGCGAGGCGTCGAGCACCAGAAAGCGGTCGGGCTCGGCGGCGGCCAGGGCGAGGAAGGCGGCGCGCACCCGCTCATGGAACTCGGCGCGCTCCGACTCGAGCCGGTCGAAGGGCTTGTCGTCGGCGTCGAGCCGCGCGCGGGCGAGGGCCGGGTCGAGGTCGAGCAGCACCGTCACGTCGGGGAGCGCGCCTTCGGCGGCCCACAGCGACAGATCGCGGATCTCACCGGCATCCAGCACCCGCCCGGCGCCCTGGTAGGCCACCGACGAGTCGAGGTAGCGGTCTTGGATGACCACCTCGCCCCGCGCGAGGGCGGGGCGCACGACGGATGCCACGTGGTGGGCCCGATCGGCGGCGTACAGCAGCGCCTCGGCGCGCGGGGCGATGTCGCCTCGGTGGTGCAGCACGATGTCGCGCACGAGCACCCCGACCTCCGAGCCGCCGGGCTCGCGGGTGCGCACGACCGTGCGGCCCTCGCCGCGCATCCACTCCTCCAGCATCCGCGACTGGGTCGTCTTGCCGGCGCCGTCGCCGCCCTCGATGGTGATCCACAGGCCGGCGCGCGGGGCGTCGGCGCCGTGGGGCACGGGGGCGGTCACTTCTTCTTCGCCGGCGCCTTGCGCGCGGCCGGGGCGCGTCGGGTCGTGCGCTTGGGGGCGGGACCCTTGGCGCGCTTGTCGGCGAGCATCTGCACCGCGACCTCGAAGGTGATCTCATCGGGGGTCTGCCCCTTGGGGATCGTCACGTTGGTCGTGCCGTCGGTGACGTAGGCGCCGAATCGGCCGTCCTTGATGCGGATCGGCTTGCCGCTGACGGGGTCGGCCTCGAACTCCTTGAGCGAGGTGGCCGCGCGGTTGGCGTACTTCGGCTGGGCGTAGATCTCCAGCGCCTGCTCGAGCGTCAGGTCGAAGATGAGGTCTTCGCTGGCGATGGAGCGCGAGTCGGTGCCCTTCTTGATGTACGGGCCGTAGGGGCCGTTCTGCGCCGTGATGGGCTGCTCGGTCTCGGGGTCGACCCCCACCACGCGCGGCAGCGACAGCAGCTTCACCGCGGTGTCGAGGTCGATCGTCTCGGGCGACATGCTCTTGAACAGCGACGCGCGCTTGGGCTTGGCCGGCTCGACCTTCTTCGCGCCGCGCTTCTTCGGGGCGGCCTCGGGCTCGGGCTCGGTCTCGGGCAGCACCTCTTCGAGGTAGGGGCCGAAACGCCCGTCCTTCACGACGATGTCGCGGCCGTTCTCGGGGTTCTGACCGAGCACGCGGTCGCCGCCGACGGGGGCGTCGACGAGCTCCTGCGCGCGCTCGGGGGTGAGCTCGTCGGGCGCGAGGTCGGCGGGCACATTGATGCGGCGCGGGGTCTCGGGGTCATCGCCCGGCACCTCGAGGTACGGGCCGTAGCGGCCCAGGCGCAGCACCGCGACGTCGCCGATCGGGGTGGAGTTGATCTCGCGGGCGTCGATGTCGCCGAGGTTGTCGACGACGTTGCGCAGACCCACGTGGCCCTCGGAGCCGAAGTAGAAGCCGCGCAGCCATTCGGCGCGGTTCTCCTCGCCGCGCGAGATGGCGTCGAGGTCGTCTTCGAGGCCGGCGGTGAAGTCGTAGTCGACGAGCTCGGCGAAGTGCTGCTCGAGCAGGCGCACGATGCTGAACGCCAGCCAGCTGGGAACGAGCGCCTGACCGCGCTTGCTCACGTAGCCGCGGTCGAGGATGACGTCGATGATCGAGGCGAAGGTCGACGGGCGACCGATGCCCTTCTCTTCGAGGGCTTTCACCAGCGACGCCTCGGTGTAGCGCGGCTTCGGGCTGGTGGAGTGGCCCTTGGGCTCGATCTCGCTCAGGCGCACCGCGTCGCCGACGGTGAGCTGGGGCAGCGACTGGTCGTCGGCCTTCTCGGCGTCGGAGCGCTTCTCGTCGCGTCCCTCTTCGTAGGCCTCCAGGAAGCCCTTGAAGGTGTAGACGGTGCCCGAGGCGGTGAACGCGGCGACGCGGCCGGTGACCGTGGTCTCCAGCACGACGGTGGTCGTCTCGTACGTGGCATCCGACATCTGGCTGGCGACGGTGCGCTTCCAGATGAGGTCGTAGAGGCGCAGTTCGTCGCGGTCGAGGCCGGAGGACACCGACGCGGGGGTGCGGAAGTCTTCGCCCGACGGACGGATGGCCTCGTGCGCCTCTTGCGCGTTCTTGCTGCTGCTGCGGTAGCTGCGCGGGCTCGCCGGCACGGCGCGGTCGCCGTAGAGGGCGACGGCCTGCGCACGGGCGGCGGCGATCGCCTGCGTCGACAGCGAGGTCGAGTCGGTGCGCATATAGGTGATGTAGCCCTTTTCGTAGAGCCGCTGCGCGACGCCCATGGCGTGCTTGGCGCTCATCGAGAGCTTGCGTCCGGCCTCCTGCTGCATGGTGGAGGTCGTGAAGGGGGGCTTCGGGCTGCGGGTGCCCGGCTTGGCCTCGACGGAGGTGACGGTGGCGGCGCCGTCGGCTTCGAGGGCGGCGGCGATCTCGCGGGCCTCGGCCTCGGTGAGCACCACGACGGCCTTGCGCAGCGCGCCGCGGTCGTCGAAGTCGGTGCCGCGCGCCAGGGCGGCGCCGTCGAGGCGGGCCAGGCGGGTCGAGAAGGCGTCGGCGCCGGCCTCGGCGCGGCGTGCGGCGGCCTCGACGTCCCAGTACGACGCCGAGACGAACGCCATGCGCTCGCGCTCGCGGTCGACGATGAGGCGAGTGGCGGCCGACTGCACACGGCCGGCGGAGGTGCCCTGGCCGACCTTGCGACGGGTGACGTCGGAGACGTCCCAGCCGTAGAGGCGGTCGACGATGCGGCGGGTCTCCTGCGCGTCGACGAGGGCGAGGTCGAGCTCGCGGGTGTTGTCGACGGCGGCGCGGATGGCGTCTTTGGTGATCTCGTGGAAGACCATGCGCTTGACGGGGACCTTCGGCTTCAAGGTCTCGAGCAGGTGCCACGCGATGGCTTCGCCTTCGCGGTCTTCATCAGTGGCCAGCAGCAGTTCGTCGGCGGTCTTGAGGGCGCGCTTGAGCTCGGCGACGGTCTTCTTGCCGCGTTCGCTCTCCACATAAAGAGGAGTGAACCCGTTCTCGATGTCGATGGAGTACTTGCCGACCGAGGTCTTCTTCAACTCGGCGGGGATGTCCTTCTTGTCAGCGAGGTCACGGATGTGACCCACCGAGCTGAGCACCTCGTACCCGTCGCCCAGGTAGCCCTGGATCGACCGCATCTTCGTCGGCGACTCGACGATGACGAGTTTCTTGCCCTCGACCTTGCCGCCCTTGACCTGTGCCACGTGGCCGTCCTTTCTTCGTTGCACACCATACACACCGCCGCCACATGAGGATGCTGGGAGCGGCCGGGGCTTGCCCGTGGCGCGGCGGCGCCCGACCCTCACGGCGGCGGCCCGGCCCGGGCGCGCGCCTGCACCGCGTACACCCCCGCCGTCCCGGCGACCTCGACCGTGGCGACCAGCCCGTCGAGGTCGCACGAGACGATGCGCGCTCCCCCGCGGGCGGCGACCTCGGCCGCACGCGTGCACGGTTCGCCGGCCGCGAACCCGGCCGCCGTGTCGGCGGCGGCCAGGGCCGCGGCATCCGCCGCTACGCCCGCGCGCGTCGCCCCGAGCGAGACCGCCGCGGCCGCGCCGAGGCCGACGGCGAACACGGCGGTGGCGGCCACCGCGCCGAGGGCGAGGATCGTGCCCGGCATCAGGGGTCACCGGCCAGCGCGCACGACCGGGCCCGGATCTCGGGGAAGGGCGCGGCGATGGCCACCGCCGCGCTGACGCAGACGAGGTCGCCCTCGCCGGCGATGGCGACCGACCCCGCCCCCGAGATGCGCGCGACGACGTCGTGCACCGCGTCGGCCGGCTCGCCTCGCGCCGCGAGGCGGGCCCCCTGGGCGACGGCCTGCTCGAGACGCACCTGCCGTCCCACGGTCGCCAGCGCGCCGATGCACAGCGCCACGACCGCGACGACCGCGGGGAGGGCGACGGCGAACTCGGCCGTCACCGCTCCCCGCTCGCCGAGCCGGCGGCTGCGCAGGTTCACGCCACCGTCAGCGCTCGGCGCACGAGGTCGGTGAGGATGCCGCGCACCTCGTCGGAGCGCATGATCACCACCAGCAGTCCCGCGAAGGCGACCGCCGCCATCGTGGCGATCGCGTACTCCGCGGTGGCGGCGCCGGTCTCGTCGGCCAGATCGGCGGAGCGGTGGACGGCGAACAGGCGTTGCGCGCGGCGACGGGTCAGGGGCGGCAGGGCGGGGATGGGGTGGGACATGGTGTTCCTTTCGTTCGGCGGCACGGATGGTCGGCACGGGTCGCGGGGTCACGGGGTCACGGGGTCACGGGGTCACGGGTCGCAAGGATCACGGGGCCTGGGTCACAGGGTCAGCGGGGTGGCGGTGAGCACCGACAGGAGCATGGGGGCGACCCCCAGCAGCAGGAAGGCGGGCAGCGTGCACACCCCGAGCGGCAGCAACAACGCGCCGGAGAGCTTCGCGGCGCGCAGCCGGCCCTCGGTGCGCGCGTCGCGGCGGGCGTCGACGGCGGTGGCGCGCAGCAGTTCGATGGCGGGGGCACCGCTGGCGCGCGAGAGCTCGAGCACCGTCGCCGTCTCGGCCGCCGCGTCGTCGCCGACCACGGCGAGCGCCCGCGGAATCGCCACGCCGCCGCTGAGTGCGATCGCCACCAGGTCGCACGAGAGCCCCGGGATGCGGGGGTCGGGCTGCGCGCGGGCGACCAGCCGCGCCGTCCACCGTCGGGCGAGCACGATGAGGGCGAGGCCCGCCACCAGACACGCGATGCCGACGGGCTGGGTGAGCACGGGCACCACGTCGAACCCGAAGGCGACGACCAGGACGACCGCCAGCAGCGGCAGCCAGGAGACCAGCCGCGCGGTGGTGGCGGGCTCGGCCAGCGCCACCCGCACCTCGTCGCGGGCGGCCTGGGCATCGCGCAGCGCGTCGGCGATGCCGCGCAGGCTGGGCGCGAGCGGCGCCCCCACTTCGGCCGCCACCTGCCACGCCCGCGACACCTGGGGCCAGGGGTCGGCGCGCGCGGCGAGCACCGCGGCCACCGGCCGCCCATCCGCGGCCCCGGCGACGACGGCCGCAGCATCGGCGTCGCCGCCCGCGGCCAGATGCTCCCACGCCCGTCCCGGCGTGAGGCCCGCCTCCAGCAGCACCGCCAGCCGGTGCACGGCGCCCGCGGTGCTCATGTGCGCTCCGCCATCTCCAGGCGGTCCCGGGTGATCACCGGTCGGGCGATGGCGGCGACGCGCCGGATGCCGTCGGCGCCGCGGGCGAGGTGCACCACCGCACCCACGGCGCTGGCCACCTGCCGGGCCAGCGCCCGGTCGTCGAGCCCGGCGAGCGCGCCGAGCGCCTCGAGCCGCGCCGGCACGTCGTCCATCCCGCCGGCATGGATGGTGCCGGCTCCACCGTCGTGCCCGGTGTTGAGCGCCGACAGCAGCTCGCGCACCTCTTCGCCGCGGCACTCGCCGACCACCAGCCGGTCGGGTCGCATCCGCAGCGCCTCACGCACGAGCCGGGCGAGGCCCACCGCGCCGGCGCCCTCGAGGTTGGGCTGGCGCGATTCCAAGCGCACGTGGTGAGGGTGGTCGATCGCCAGCTCGGCGACGTCTTCGATCGTGACGATCCGCTCCGCCGCGGGCACCCGCCCGAGCATCGCGGCGAGCATCGTCGTCTTGCCGGTGCCGGTGGCCCCGCTCACCAACACGTTCTCGCGGTCGGCGACGAACCGCTCCAGCACGGCGCCGGTGGCCGCGTCGAACATGCCCTGGCGGCCGAGCGCGTCGAGGTCGAGTCGCCGCGTCGACGGCAGCCGGATGGAGATCACCGCGCCGCCCACCGCCACCGGCGGGAGCACCGCGTGCACCCGCGCCCCGTGCTCCCAGCGCACGTCGACCAGCGGAGCGAGATCGTCGAGGTGCCGGCCGCCGAGCCCGATGAGGGTGACCGCCAGCTCGCGCACCTCGGCCTCGGTGGCCGCCCAGCCGGGCACGCGCTCCGCGCCCCGGCCGCGGTCGATGAACAGGGCGCCCCCGCCGTTGACGAACACGTCGGTCACGTCGGGGTCGGCCAGGTGCGGGCGCAGCGACGCGAGCGCCGGATGGTCGGGCAGCACGCGGCGTCGCGCGGGCGCCACGGCCCCGGGCACCGACGACGGCGCCCCGCGGGGGCGGACGACGAACGGCTCGGACATGCACGAGACGCTACGAGCGCGGCGGGCGCCGGTGACCGGCAGCCGGCCGATCCGGGGACGGACCGCGCAGGTGGGCACCTGGTGAGGAAGTGGCACCCGTGGCATCCGGAGCGCACCCGCTCCGCCGGGAGCGGTCCCAAGAAAAGGAAGAGGGTGGCATCCCATGGGGGGAACGGGATGCCACCCTGCGCAGCATCCGACGATCGGGGGGTGTGCGGATGCTGCGATGCCAGAATCGAAGTTCGGCCGCGACCGAGCATACGCATCCGCGCGCGTGGCGCCAAAACCCCTCCGGCGCGTCGCGGCGCGATATATCAGTCGGGGCGGGCGACTTGTCCGTCCCCTACTAACGGCGGTAGTGCCGGGGGCACCGCACCGTTAGATTTCCGGCATCGTCGCGCCGTCAGCGACGCCCCCGTCCCGCCGCAAAGGAGCGCGCCCGATGAGCAGCCAGATCGACCACCTGCTGAACGAGACCCGACGTTTCGCCCCGTCCGACGACTTCGCCGCGGCGGCCGTCGCCGACGCCGAGCTGTACGCCCGCGCGCGTGCCGACCGCGAGGGGTTCTGGGCCGAGCAGGCGCGTGAGCTGCACTGGCACACCCCCTTCACCCAGGTGCTCGACTGGTCGAACCCGCCCTTCGCCACCTGGTTCGCCGACGGTGAGCTCAACGTCGCCTACAACTGCCTCGACCGCCACGTCGAGGCCGGCAACGGCGACCGCGTCGCGCTGCTGTGGGAGGGCGAGCCCGGCGACGAGCGCCGCGTGACCTACGCCGAGCTGACCGACGAGGTCAAGCGCGTCGCCAACGTGCTGACCGGCCTCGGCATCGTCGCCGGCGACCGCGTCGCGATCTACATGCCGATGATCCCCGAGGCCATCGCGGCGATGCTCGCCGTGGCCCGCCTCGGCGCCATCCACTCCGTCGTCTTCGGCGGGTTCTCCGCCGACAGCCTGCGCGCCCGCATCGACGACGCCGGGGCGAAGCTGGTCATCACCGCCGACGGCGGCTACCGCAAGGGCAAGGTCTCGCCGCTCAAGCCCGCCGTCGACCAGGCGCTCGGCGACCGCGGCGCCGGGGTGCAGGGAACCGTGGAGCACGTGCTGGTGGTGCGCCGCGGCGGCAACGAGGTGAGCTGGAACGACGAGCGCGACCTCTGGTGGCACGAGGTCGTGCCCACGGCATCCGCCGAGCACGAGGCGCAGCCCTTCCCCGCCGAGAACCCGCTGTTCATCCTCTACACCTCCGGCACGACCGGCAAGCCCAAGGGCATCCTCCACACCTCCGGCGGCTACCTCACCCAGACCGCCTTCACCAACAAGGTCGTCCACGACCTGCACCCCGAAACGGACGTGTTCTGGTGCACGGCCGACATCGGCTGGGTCACCGGGCACTCCTATGTGGCCTACGGGCCGCTCGCCAACGGCGTGACCCAGGTGCTCTACGAAGGCACCCCCGACTCCCCGCATCCGGGCCGCTGGTGGGAGCTCGTCGAGAAGTACGGCGTCACGATCCTCTACACCGCCCCCACCGCGATCCGCTCGTTCATGAAGCTGGGGCGCGCGATCCCGCAGCAGTTCGACCTGTCGTCGCTGCGCCTGCTGGGGTCGGTGGGCGAACCCATCAACCCGGAGGCGTGGATGTGGTACCGCAAGGTGATCGGCGGCAAGACCGCGCCGATCGTCGACACGTGGTGGCAGACCGAGACCGGATCGATCATGGTGTCGGCCCTGCCGGGCGTCACCGAGACCAAGCCCGGCAGCGCGCAGGTGCCCCTCCCCGGCATCTCGATCGACGTGGTCGACGAAGACGGCAAGAAGGTCGGCAACGGCAACGGCGGACTGCTCGTGGTCACCGAGCCGTGGCCCTCGATGCTGCGCGGCATCTGGGGCGACCCCGACCGCTTCGTCGAAACGTACTGGGAGAAGTTCCGCGCCCAGGGCTACTACTTCGCCGGCGACGGCGCGCGCCTCGACGACGACGGCGACGTCTGGTTCCTGGGGCGCGTCGACGACGTCATGAACGTCTCGGGCCACCGGCTGTCGACGACCGAGATCGAATCGGCGCTCGTCGGCAACGAAGCGGTGGCCGAGGCCGCCGTGGTCGGCGCCTCCGACGAGACGACCGGCCAGGCGGTGGTGGCCTTCGTCATCGTCAAGCAGAGCTACCTCGACGCGCACTCCCCCGAGGGCCTGGCCGGTACGCTGCGTGGATGGGTGGGCGAGCAGATCGGCCCCATTGCCCGCCCGCGCGACGTCTACATCGTCGGCGAGCTCCCCAAGACCCGCTCGGGGAAGATCATGCGGCGCCTGCTGCGCGACGTCGCCGAAGGCCGCGAGGTCGGCGACACGACGACGCTGGCCGACACCGCGGTGATGAGCGTCATCTCCGCCCAGCTCAAGTAGGCCGGGCGGAGCATCCGCTCGGACGAGCCGGATCAGGCGAAGGCGAAGACGACTTCCACCTCGACCGGCGAGTCCAGCGGCAGCACCGGCACGCCCACCGCGGAGCGGGCGTGCCGGCCCGCCTCGCCGAAGATCTCGCCGAGCACTTCGCTGGCCCCGTTGATGACACCCGGCTGACCGGTGAAGGCGGGGACGGATGCCACGAAGCCGGTGACCTTGACGACGCGGGTGATCCGGTCGACGCCGCCGGCGACGCCCGCCGCGGCGGCCAGGGCGTTGAGCGCGCACCGGCGCGCGTAGGCAGCGGCATCCGCGGGCGGGACGAGCCCGTCGCCCTCGCCGACCTTGCCGGTCGCGGGGAGCGCCCCGTCGACCATCGGCAGCTGGCCGGAGGTGTAGACGAGGTCGCCGTGCACGGTCGCCGGGATGTAGGTGGCCACCGGCGGCACGACGGCGGGCAGCTCGATGCCGAGCTCGGCCAGGCGGGCGGAGACGGTCATCAGGCCTGCTCGAACTGCTGGGCGGCCTGGGCGGCCGCGTCGATGCCGACGTTGGTCTCGCCGGCGCCGAGGGGCCGCTTGAAGTAGGCCACGAGGCCGCCTTCGGGGCCGGGGACGATCTGCACCAGCTCCCACCCCTTCTTCCCCCAGTTGTTGAGGATGGCGGCGGTGTTGTGGATCAGCAGGGGGGTCGTGAGGTATTCCCACGTGGTCATGAGGGGCTCCCGGAGGTCGACATGGCACGGGGCGCCGGAGGGTTCCTCTCAGCTATCTCCCCTAGCATCAACCCTATGCCCCACTCGAAACGGACGGCCACCGGTGTGCTCGGAGGACTGCTCGGCCTCGTCGGCCTGAGCGCCATCGCCGGTCTCCTCATCACTGCGACGGTCACCCCCGCCATCGCCGTTTCCGGCTATGCGGCCTCGTCGGCGATCAAGATGTTCGACAACATGCCGAGCTATCTGCAGCCCGAGAAGCTCATGCTTCCGACCGAGATCTACAAGAAGGCCAGCGACGGCAGCGACGCGCTGATGGCGGAGTTCTACGACCAGAACCGCATCCCCGTCGCCTACGACGAAGTCGCGCCCGTCATGTACGACGCGATCCTCTCCAGTGAGGACAAGAACTTCTACGTGCACGGCGGCGTCGACCTCATGGGCACCGTGAAGGCGCTCGTGGGCAACGCCAGCTCCGGTTCCAACCGCGGTGGCTCCTCGATCACCCAGCAGTACGTGAAGAACGTGCTGCAGCAGAGCTGCGAGGCGCAGGCCAAGAACTCCGAAGAGGTCGCCACCTGCTTCAAGGAGACCACCGTCTCCAAGGGCACCGACGGCTACCAGCGCAAGCTGCAGGAGATGCGCTACGCGATCCAGCTCGAGAAGGAGTACTCGAAGGACGACATCCTGCTCGGGTACCTGAACATCGCCTCGTTCGGCGGCAGCACCTACGGCATCGGCGCCGCCGCGCAGCGCTACTTCGGCGTCAGCGCGAAGGACCTCACCATCGCCCAGGCCGCGACCATCGCCGGCATGGTGCAGGAGCCCAACACCTACCGCATCGACAAGCCCGAGGGCTCGGCCACCAACAAGGCCGGCGAGGCGATCAACAGCGCCGCCGACGGCTACGCGCTCACCAAGGACCGCCGCCACTACGTGCTCGGTCGCATGCTCGCCGACGGCAAGATCACCCAGGCCGAGTACGACGAGGCGGATGCCTCGGAGGTCACCCCCAACGTGCAGACCCGCGCCACCGGCTGCAGCCAGGCCGCCGGCTCGGAGTTCTTCTGCGAGTACGTGGTGTCGATCGTGAAGTCCGACCCCGCGTTCGGCGCGACCAGCGAAGAGCGCACCGCGGCCCTGCGCCGTGGCGGTCTGAAGATCTACACGACCCTCGACCCCGACCTGCAGGCCGCCGCCCAGGAGGCGATCTCAATCGCGCCAGCGACGGTGTCGTACATGGACTTCGGCGCGTCGGGCGTGCAGGTGGAGGTCGGCACCGGCCGCGTGCTGTCGATGGTGCAGAACCGTCCCTACAGCGTGCAGGGCGACGAGTCCGGCGGCACCACGTCCGTCAACTACAACGTGCGCGAGGCCAACGGCGGTGGCATCGGCCACCCCGCCGGTTCGACGTACAAGGCGTTCAGCCTGCTGAACTGGCTCGAGCAGGGCCACTCGGTCAACGAGAACATCAACGGTCGCATCGGCGACAAGACGGTGCAGACCTGCGACGGCGCCACCCAGAAGGTGAAGCTGAAGAACGGCGGCGGCGGCATCGGCAACTTCGAGAGCAACCCGGGCTACAACGGCTCGATCTACCGCTTCACGAAGGACTCGCTGAACTCCGGCTTCATCTCGATGGCCTCGACCATCTCGGTGTGCTCGACCAACCGCCTCGCCGGCAAGCTCGGCGTCACGTACGGCGACGGCTCGGCGCTGGATTCGTCGAACCTGCCCTACAACGTGCTCGGCGACAAGAACGTCGCGCCGATCGACATGGCCGCCGCCTACGCCGCCATCGCGTCGAACGGCATCTACTGCCAGCCGAAGGCCATCGACCGCGTCGTCAACAGCGCGGGCGAGGAGCAGCCGATCCCGGCGACCACCTGCGAGCGTCAGCTGTCGGAGGCCGTCGCCTCCACCGCCGCCTACACGCTGCAGAGCGTCATGCAGGCCGACGGCACCGGTTCCGGCGCCCGCACCGGTGACGGCACCCCGATCTTCGGCAAGACCGGTATCCACGAGTTCGAGCACACCTGGATGGACGGCTCGAGCTCGAAGGTGACCACCGTGGTCTGGGTCGGCAACGTCGAGGGTCACGTCAAGCTCGACAAGCACCGCGAGTCCGGCTACACCCTCTCGCGCCTGCGCAACGGCATCTGGCCCGAGATGCAGCGCGCCGCCAACTCGAAGTACGGCGGGGATGCCTTCGCCGCACCCGACGGCGAGCTGACGAAGCAGGTGCTCGTCGACCTTCCCTCGGTGATCGGGCAGAACGTCGATCAGGCCACCCGCACGCTGCAGGGCGCCGGCTTCGGCGTGACCGTGGGCGACCCCGTCGACGGCGTGGAGGCGGCCGGCACGATCGTCGCCCAGAGCCCCGGCGCGGGCAAGGTCGCCGGCGGCACGAACGTCGTCATCTCCCCGAGCAACGGCGCGGGTGTGGCCGTCCCCGGTGTCAGCGGCAACCCGCAGGAAGCGGCGCAGCAGCTGCAACGGGCCGGGTTCACCTCGCTGACCGCCGAGTGCACGGCATCTGAGGGCGCCCCCGAACAGGGCGTCGTCACCGGCACCAACCCGGCGGCCGGAACGATCACGAACCGCGGCGCGGCCATCGCGATCCAGTTCCAGGCCAAGGACTGCAGCCGCGTCGGCGGCGGCGGCCGCGGCTGACCGTGCCAGATGGGACTCGCACCGCCCTCACCGCCCTCTCGGCAGTGGGGGCGGTCGGCGCGGCCTGTGCGGTGTGGGGCATCGGCATCGAGCGCTACCTGTTCACCCTGCGGCGCCACGACCTCGCGGTGCTGCCTGCGGGCTCTCCCCCGCTGACGGTGCTGCACCTGTCCGACGCCCACATGGCGCCGTGGCAGCACCGCAAGCAGCAGTGGATCGCCCGGGTCGCCCAGCACGTGCAGCCCGACCTCGTCGTCAACACCGGTGACAACCTCGGCCATGTCGACGGACTCACCGGCATCCGCGCCGCCTTCGAGCCCCTGCGCGGGGTGCCCGGACTGTTCGTGCACGGCTCGAACGATGTCATCGGCCCGTCGGCGCGCAACCCGCTGCGCTACTTCTCGGGGCCGTCCGAGCGCGCCAAGCGCGGCGACCGGCTCGACACTCCCGCGATGGACGCCTACTTCCAGGACGAGCTCGGCTGGACCGACCTCAACAACACCGCCGCCCGCGTGCGGGTGGCGGGGATCACCCTCGACACGTTCGGCGTGAACGACGCCCACCGCTCGTGGGACGACCTCTACGCCCTGCCGGGCGCCCTCGAGGCCGTGCGCCGCGGAGCGCGCCTGCGCGAGCGGGGATCCGCCCCGTTCACCCTCGGCGTCACCCACGCCCCCTACCGCCGCGTGCTCGACCGCTTCGTCGAGCTGGGCGCCGACGCGGTGCTGGCGGGCCACACCCACGGCGGACAGGTGCGCGTCCCGTTCTCCCGCTCGGCGCTCGTGGCCAACTGCGACATCCCCCTCGACCAGGCGCGGGGCCTCTCGCACTGGACCGCCGACGGGCGCACCGTGCCCCTGAACGTCAGCGCCGGGCTCGGACACTCCATCTACGCGCCCGTGAGATTCGGATGCCGTCCGGAGGCGACCGTGCTGACGCTGCATCCGGTCGCCGCGGCATGACCCGATTCGTGTCGAGGCTCGGAACAGGGTAGACTCGGGGGGTTGCCACGGGGTGTGGCGCAGCTTGGTAGCGCGCTTCGTTCGGGACGAAGAGGCCGCAGGTTCAAATCCTGTCACCCCGACCAGAGAGAGGCTCCACCGCCACGGTGGAGCCTCTCGTGTCTCACTACAGAATCGGAGAACCCATGCCCGCTCCGCGCCTCGTCGCCTTCGATCTCGACGACACGCTGGCCCCGTCGAAGAGCCCCATCGACGAGCGCATGGGTGAGCTGCTGGTCGCCCTCGCGGAGCGCGTCGAGGTGGCGATCATCTCGGGCGGGCAGCTCCAGCAGTTCCAGATGCAGGTCGTCGACCGTCTTCCCGCGGGCACGGATGCCGGCATCCTCGCCCGCTTCCACCTCATGCCCACGTGCGGCACGCAGTATTACCGCCTCACCGCCGACGGCGCCCAGACCGTCTACGCCCACGCCCTCACCGACGACGAGAAGTCGCGCGCGCTGACCGCCGTCGAGGAGGAGGCGCGCCGCCTCGACCTGTGGGAGTCGAAGACCTGGGGCCCCATCCTCGAAGACCGCGGCTCGCAGATCACCTTCTCGGCCCTCGGGCAGTCAGCGCCCGTGGCCGCCAAGACCGCGTGGGACCCGACCGGTGCCCGCAAGAACGCGCTGCGCGACGCCGTGGCCGCCCGCATCCCCGACCTCGAGGTGCGCTCGGGCGGCTCGACCTCGGTCGACATCACCCGCCAGGGCATCGACAAGGCCTACGGCATGCGCCAGCTCGCCGAACAGACCGGCATCGACCTCGACGACATGCTCTTCGTCGGCGACCGCCTCGACGAGCACGGCAACGACTACCCCGTGCTGGCCATGGGCGTGGCCTGCCACGCCGTCACCGGCTGGGAGGACACCGCCGTGCACCTCGAGGCCCTGATCCCGACGCTCCCCGTTCGCTGAGGGCCCGGGCCGGGTCGGGCCGGGCGCGGCGTCGCTCGGAGGATGCGATCCTGGTCGGAGCTTTCCGGCTGGAACCTCCGACGTGGGCGACGATCTCCGACGTCGGTGACGTGGCATCCGGGCAGAGGACGCCAGCCCGAGCGTGACACTCCCCGACCCCGAGCGGAGCCCACGCGGCACGCACGCGGAGCCCACGCGTCACCCAGCTCGCGCCGACGCGTCACCCACCTCGGAGGATGCCACCCGGCTCGGAGGATTCGGGGAGAATGCTCCGAGCTGGGTGGCGATCTCCGAGATCGGTGCGCGGCAGAGTCAGGAGCGCACCGGATGCCGGGCGTCAGGCTGTGACGGCGGCAGTGCGAGCAGCCTCGGGGCGGGCGATCGGCGCGAGGCGCTGCAGCTGCGTGACGTGCCGCGGCTCGAGCTCGGCCAGCGACGAGACCCCCAGCAGGGCCATCGTGCGCTCGATCTCGGTGCGCAGGATCGCGATCGTGCGGTCGACGCCGCGGCGGCCGCCGGCCATGAGGCCGTAGAGGTAGGCACGACCGATAAGCGTGAACTTCGCGCCGAGGGCGACGGATGCCACGATGTCGGCGCCGTTCATGATGCCGGTGTCGATCATCACGGTGGCGTCCTTGCCGACCTCGCGCACGACCTGCGGCAGCAGGTGGAACGGGATCGGCGCACGGTCGAGCTGACGCCCGCCGTGGTTGGACAGCACGATGCCGTCGACGCCCAGGTCGACCAGGCGCGTGCTGTCGGCGACGTTCTGCACGCCCTTGATGACGATCTTGCCGGGCCACAGGTCACGGATGATCTGCAGGTCGTCGTAGCTGATCGTCGGGTCCATGGCCGCGTTGAGCAGCTCCCCCACCGTGCCGCCGGTGGTGGTGAGCGAGGCGAACTCGAGGGGCGGGGTGGTGAGGAAGTCGATCCACCACCACGGCCGCGGGATGGCGTTGACGATCGTGCCGAGGGTCAGCTGCGGCGGGATCGAGAAGCCGTTGCGCTTGTCGCGCAGGCGGGCACCGGCGATGGGCGTGTCGACGGTGAACATGAGGGTGTCGAACCCGGCCGCCGCCGCGCGCTCGACGAGGCCGTAGGAGATCTCCCGCTCGCGCATGACGTACAGCTGGAACCAGTTGCGGCCGCCGGGGTTGGCGGCGCGCACGTTCTCGATCGAGGTCGTGCCGAGGGTCGACAGGGTGAACGGGATGCCGGCGGCACCGGCCGCGCCCGCGCCGGCGACCTCTCCCTCGGTCTGCATCAGGCGGGTGAAGCCGGTCGGGGCGATGCCGAACGGCAGCGCCGACGGACCGCCGAGGATCTCGGTGGAGGTGTCGACGTGGGCGGCGGGACGCAGGATGTCGGGGTGGAACTCGATGTCTTCGAAGGCCTGGCGCGCCCGTGCGAGCGAGAGCTCGCCCTCGGCGGCGCCGTCGGTGTAGTCGAAGGCGGCCTTCGGGGTGCGACGCTTGGCGATCGTGCGCAGGTCGGCGATGGTGAGTGCCGACTCGAGACGCCGCTTCGTGGCATCCAACTCGGGCTTCTTGAACTGCATGAGCTCGAGCAGCTCGGGGACTTTGGGGAGCTGACGCTGGACCATGGGAGCTTCTCTCAGTTCTGTCGGGCGGGGTCGGTGAGGCCGGCGTCGCCGTAGTAGCCGCTGATGTGCGCGCGCACGAGGTCGCGCGCGCGGTCGGCCTGGCCCGCCTCGATGGCGTCGAGCACGTCGTGGTGCTCATGACGGAGGCGCTCGGCGGTGGCCTCCCAGTCGCCGATGCGCTCGGCACCGGCACGGATGTACCCCTCGATCGTGGGACGCAGGCCCGCCATCGTCGCCGCGACGACGACGTTGCCGGCCGCGTCGGTGAGGCGGGTGTGGAACTGCGCGTCGAGGGCGAGGAAGTCCTCGACCGACAGGCCGTCCTGGTCCATGGCGGTGAGGGTGGCGCGGGCCTCGTCGAGCGCGGGATCCGACCGGGTGGCGAGGTGGGCGACGGCCCACTCCTCCAGCAGCAGCCGCGTCTCGTAGACGTCGGGGATCGGGAAGCCCTGCGCGGCCACCTGCAGGCGCAGCAGCTGCGCCAGACCACCGTGCGGGGTGGCGATGATGATCGCGCCCGACGTGGGGCCGGAGCCGGTGGCGGTGCGGATGAGGCCCATGACCTCCAGCACGCGCAGCGCCTCGCGCACACTCGATCGCCCCACCCCGAGGGTGGTGGCGAGCTCCCGCTCGGGCTGCAGCCGGTCGCCGGGGCCGAGGCGGCCCTCCAGCAGGTCAGACTCGATCTTCTCGAGCACCACGCGCCAGGCGCGGGGGGTCGTGCTTTCCGACATCACTGTCCTCTCAAATGTCAGACCACATTATCTCCGGTGGTCAGACCTTGCAAACCCGTAGCCGTCATGTGACGGAGGTGCTAAGAGAGGCGGCCGCCCGAGGCGGTGAGATAGCACTGCGCGCACATCGACTCGTACGTGACCCGATCGGCAGCGAGCTCGTCGATGGCCACCTGGTCGCCGTCGAAGACGAAGCGCCCACCCACCAGCCGCGCGTTGAACAGCGCCTTGCGCCCGCAGCGGCAGATCGTCTTCAGCTCTTCGAGGCTGTGCGAGAGCTCCATCAGCCGCGCCGACCCCGGGAAGGCGCGGGTCTGGAAATCGGTGCGGATGCCGTAGGCCAGCACCGGGATGCCGTCGTCGACGACGATCCGCAGCAGATCGTCGACCTGCGACGGGGTCAGGAACTGCGCCTCGTCGAGCAGCAGACACGCGAGGTCGGGCAGGCGCCGCCGATGCTCGGCCAGGAGCGCGCGCACATCGTCGTCGGGACCGATCAGGAAGTCCACCTCGCGCGAGACGCCGAGCCGGCTGGAGATCTGATCGGCGCCCTTGGTGTCGATCTCGGGCTTGGCCAGCAGCACGTGCTGCCCGCGCTCCTCGTAGTTGTACGCCGCCTGCAGCAGCGCCGTCGACTTGCCCGAGTTCATCGCGCCGTAGCGGAAATAGAGCTTCGCCACTGTCGTCGTCCGAAGTGCCGCGCGTCAGCGCGTGATGGCCAGCGCGTCGGCGGTGCGCGTCATCGAGGCGTCGGCCGCCGCGGCATCCGGGTTGAGCGTCGTGCCGTAGCTGGGGACGAGGCCGCGCAGGATGGGCTCCCACTCCGGCATCCGATCGGGGAAGCAGGTCTTCAGCAGGCCCATCATGATCGACGCGGCCGTCGACGCACCGGGGGAAGCACCCAGCAGCCCCGCGAGGGAGCCGTCGGCGGAGGTGATGACCTCGGTGCCGAACTGCAGCACGCCGCCCTTCTCGGGGTCGCGCTTCATGACCTGCGCGCGCTGACCGGCCTGGATGAGCTCCCAGTCCTCGTCCTTGGCGGTGGGCATGAATTCGCGCAGCGAGTCGACCTTCTTGCGGTGGGTCTTGGTGAGCTCCCCCACCAGGTACTTCACCAGATCGATGTTGGTGGCGCCGACCTTCAGCATCGGACCGATGTTGCCGGGGCGCACCTGCGCGACGATGTCGGTGATGCGTCCGGTCTTGAGGAACTTCGGGCTGAACGTGGCGAACGGGCCGAACAGCAGCGATGCCTCGCCGTCGACGACACGGGTGTCGAGGTGCGGCACCGACATGGGCGGGGCGCCCACCGACGCCTGCGAGTACACCTTCGCCTTGTGCTGGGCGACGATGGCGGGGTTCGTCGTCTTGAGGAACTGGCCGCCGATCGGGAACACGCCGTAGCCGGAGATCTCGGGGATGCGGGAGGACTGCAGCAGCTTGATCGCCCAGCCGCCGGCGCCCACGAAGACGAAGCGGCTCGAGATCACGCCGGGCGTGCGGCCCAGCGAGCGGCGGAAGCCGATGTTCCAGGTGCCGTCCTTCTGCTTGCGCAGCCGGCGCACCTCGGTGTTGGTGTGCACCTCCACACCCTGCTTCTCGAGGTGGGCGAACATCTGCCGGGTCAGCGCGCCGAAGTCGACGTCGGTGCCGGCCGGCACGCGCGTGGCCGCGAACGGCTCGCCGCGGCGGCGCTTCTGCATGAGCAGCGGCGCCCACTGGTTGATGACGCGCGAGTCCTCGGAGTACTCGATGCCGGCGAACAGCGGCTGCTGCTTGAGCGACTCGTAGCGCTTCTTGAGATAGGCGACATCGCCCTCGCCGCGCACGAAGGTCATGTGAGGGGCGGCGTTGATGAACGTCGACGGCTCGTCGAGCACGCCCCGCTCCACCAGCGACGTCCACAGCTGCCGGCTCTGCTGGAACTGCTCGTTGATCGCCACCGCCTTGCCCGGGTCGACCGAGCCGTCGGCCGCGGCGGGCATGTAGTTGAGCTCGCAGAGGGCCGCGTGACCGGTGCCGGCGTTGTTCCAGGCGTTCGACGACTCCTGCGCCACGTCGCTCAGTCGCTCCAGCACGAGGATCTTCCAGTCGGGCTGCAGCTCAGCCAGCAGGGTCCCGAGGGTGGCGCTCATGATGCCGCCACCGATGAGCACGGCGTCGTAGGTGGGAGTGGTCACGGTGTTCCAGTCTAAGCGGCCCTGAAGGTGGTGCTGCCGCGCCGGGACGGCCCGGCATCCGTCAACATCCGCGGTTCTTTCCGCGGGGCGAAAACGCGGCCCGTCGGACCGCGACGATCAGACCGCCGCGCTCAGGCGCGCGGCGACGAGCTCGGCGATCTGCACGGCGTTGAGCGCCGCGCCCTTGCGCAGGTTGTCGTTCGAGATGAACAGCACGAGACCCTTGCCCTCGGGCGCGGACTGGTCGGCGCGGATGCGGCCGACGAAGCTCGGGTCGGCGCCGGCGGCCTGCAGGGGCGTGGGCACCTCTTCGAGCACGACGCCGGGCGCCGCCGCGAGGATCTCGCGGGCGCGCTCGGGGGTGATGTCACCGGCGAACTCGGCGTGGATCGACAGCGAGTGGCCGGTGAACACCGGCACGCGCACGCAGGTGCCCGCCACCCGCAGGTCGGGGAGCTCGAGGATCTTGCGGCTCTCGTTGCGGAGCTTCTTCTCTTCGTCGGTCTCGTTGTCGCCGTCGGCGACGAGGTTGCCGGCGAACGGGATGACGTCGAACGCGATCGGGGCGACGTACTTCTCGGGCTGCGGGAAGTCGACGGCCGAGCCGTCGTGCACGAGCGCGAGGGTGTTGTTCTGTGCGAGCACGCCCTCGACCTGGCCCAGCAGCTCCTGGGCGCCAGCCAGCCCCGAACCGGAGACCGCCTGGTAGGTCGAGACGATCAGCCGCTCGAGGCCGGCGGCCTCGTGGAGGGGCTTGAGCACCGGCATCGCGGCCATCGTGGTGCAGTTGGGGTTGGCGATGATGCCCTTGGGGAGGTTCTCGATGGCGTGGGGGTTGACCTCGCTGACCACCAGAGGCACCTCGGGGTCCATGCGCCAGGCGCTGGAGTTGTCGATGACGACCGCGCCGGCCTCGGCGAAGCGCGGCGCGTGGGCGCGCGAGCCGGTGGCGCCGGCGGAGAACAGGGCGATGTCGATGCCAGCGGGGTCGGCCGTGGCGACGTCTTCGACGATGATCGTCGCGCCGCCGAACTCGACCGCCTGACCGGCGCTGCGCGCCGTGGCGAACAGGCGCAGCTCGCCGATCGGGAACGCCCGCTCGGCGAGGATCTCGCGCATGACCGTGCCGACCTGGCCGGTGGCGCCGACGACGGCGACGGAGAGTCCGGAGTCTGAGATGCGGGTCATGGTGAATCCTTGCGTGAAGCGGCGTGGGACTGCGGGCAACGGGGTGGTGCCGGCGGCGGGTTTCCGCGATTCTACCGGCCCCGTGGGGCCCCTCGCCGCGGTGTGACGTGCCGCGACGGGTGGCGAGGCGCGCGGCGCGCGGCGGTGGGGTGGGCGGCCAGGGCGGCGGCCAGGGCGCATAACTCAGGCAGAACGTGCGGCTCGTGGGGTGCGCGGGGGCTCGGGGCTTGAATCTGCAGGAGTTATGCGCCGGGGGCGGGGCGTTTCGACTCGCTGCGCTCGCTCAACGAACGGAGCGGGGCGCGGCGTTTCGACTCGCTGCGCTCGCTCAACGAACGGAGGTGCGGCGGCGGCCAGGGCGCATAACTCAGGCAGAACGTGGGGTGCGCGGGGGCTGGGAGCGCGAATCTGCAGGAGTTATGCGCCGGGGGTGGCGTTTCGGCTCGCTGCGCTCACTCAACGAACGAGGGCGGGGCGGTGGCGGGGGTCAGCGGCCGGTGCCGGCGTGGACGACGGCTTCGGTGTCGCCGTCGAGGCCGTAGGCGGTGTGGACCACGCGGGCGGCGCCGGCGAGGTCGTCGCCGCGGACGACCACCGAGATGCGGATCTCGGAGGTGGAGATCATCTCGATGTTCACCCCGGCGGTGGACAGCGCCTCGAAGAGGGTGGCCGAGACGCCGGAGTGCGTGCGCATGCCCGCGCCGACCACCGACAGCTTGCCGATCTGGTCGTCGTGGATGAGGCTCTCGAAGCCGACCTCGGTCTGCTCGCCGGCGAGGGCGCGCAGCGCCGTGGCGGCGTCGGTCTTGGGGACCGTGAAGGAGATGTCGGTGCGGCCGGTGGCGGCCGCCGACACGTTCTGCACGATCATGTCGACGTTCGCACCGCTCTTGGCGACGATCTTGAAGATCTCGGCGGCCTTGCCGGGCACGTCGGGCACACCGACGACGGTGATCTTGGCCTGGCTCAGGTCGGTCGCGACGCCCGCGACGATCGGCTCTTCCATCTCTTCTCCTTCTGCATCACCCGGCACCGTCATCCCGGGGCCGAGCACGTACGTGCCGACGCCGGGGTTGAAGGTGGAGCGGGCGTGGATCATGACGCCGTGGCGGCGAGCGTACTCGACGGCACGGATGTAGAGGACCTTCGCGCCGTTGGCGGCGAGCTCGAGCATCTCCTCCGCACCGACGACCGAGAGCTTGCGCGCGTTGGGGACGACGCGGGGGTCGGCGGTGAAGATGCCGTCGACGTCGCTGTAGATCTCGCACACGTCGGCTTCGAGGGCCGCGGCGAGGGCGACGGCGGTGGTGTCCGAGCCGCCGCGACCGAGGGTCGTGATGTCGCGGGTGTCGCGGTTGAAGCCCTGGAAGCCGGCGACGATGACGATCGCGCCCTCGTCGAGCGCTTCGCGCACGCGCACCGGGGTGACATCGACGATGCGGGCACTGCCGTGGTCGGCGGTGGTGATCATGCCGGCCTGGCTGCCGGTGAACGAGCGCGCCTCGAAGCCCATCGAGTGGATGGCCATCGCAACGAGCGCCATCGAGATGCGCTCACCGCTGGAGAGCAGCATGTCGAGTTCGCGGGGCGCGGGGATGGGGGCGACCTGGTGGGCGAGGTCGATGAGCTCGTCGGTGGTGTCGCCCATGGCGCTGACGGCGACGACCACGTCGTGGCCGGCGCGGCGCGCGTCGACGATCCGCTTCGCGACGCGCTTGATGCTCTCGGCGTCGGCGACGGATGATCCGCCGTACTTCTGGACGATCAGCGCCACGTTTCGTACTCCCGGGTGATGTGCGGTCGCGCGGCGACCCGCGGGCGGGCCGATGCCGCGCCCAACGCCCCATCATACGGAGCGGCCCATGCGCCCACGGTCATGTGACGGGGCCGCGGCGGTGCCCGATTACCATCGTGAGGGGCCCATCCACCGGGAGCGGAACGCACCATGACGCCATCCAGACGCCTGATCTCATCCTTGCGCGGACTCGTGCAGCCCACCGGCGACGGGGCGCTCACCGAGGCGCTGCCGATCATCGACGACGCCTTCGCGGTGCGGGTGCTCGACCTGGCCATCCGCATCGGCGAGACCATGCTGGTCGCCGGCGCTCCCGCCAGCGAAGTGACCCTCACGGTGGTGCGGGTCGCCGGCGCCTACGGGCTGCGCCCCGTGAACGTCGACGTCACCTACAACGCCATCACCGTCGCCCATCACCGCAGCGACGCCGACCGCCCGCTGACGCTGCTGCGCGTCGTGCGCGGCGCCGTTCCCGACCACACCAAGCTGCAGCGCATCCAGGCGCTCGTGGCCGACATCGCCGCGGGCGCCTCGCTCGACGACGCCGTCGCGCGGGCGAGGGTGATCCGACGGATGCCGTTCCGCTACGGCCCGCTGGTGATCGTCGCCGCCCAGGCGCTGCTGGCCGTGGGCGTGGCGGTCATGTTCGGCGGCAACTGGCTGGTGCTGCTGCTGTCGTTCGTGGCCGCCGCGCTGGCCGCCGTCACCCAGTTCGCCCTCGCGAAGGCATCCGTGCCGTACTTCTTCAGCCAGATCGCCGGGGCGTTCGTGCTGACACTGTTCGCCGCGGCGGCGCCGCTGCTGGCGGCGACCGGCTGGGATGCCGCCGCGTCGGTGCGGCCGTCGGTGATCGTGGCGGCGGGGATCGTGCTGATGCTGGCGGGCCTGACGGTCGTCGGCGCCGCGCAGGACGCGATCGACGGGTTCGCGCTGACGGCCGTCGGCCGCATCCTCGAACTGACCACGAACACGCTGGGGGTCGTGGTCGGTATCCTCGCCGGGCTCGAGGTCGCCCGCGTGTTCGGCCTGGGGATGGATCCGCCCAGCGACGCCCTCCCCCTCGGCCCCGTGGCCGCGCAGTTCGCCGGCGCGGCGCTCATCGCCCTGGCCGTGGCGGTGTTCAACGGGGCGGGGCTGCGCATCGTCGTGGTGAGCATCGTGCTGAGCCTCATCGGCTGGCTCGGCTATCTGGGCGTGGTCGCGGCGGGCTTCGACCCGGCCGCCGGAGCGGCGGTGGGTGCATTCGCGGCGAGCCTCGTCGGCATCCTGCTCGCCTTCCGCCTGCATGTGCCGTCGGTGGCGATCACCACCGCGGCCATCCTGCCGATGGTGCCCGGTGCCGCCGTGTTCCGGGGGCTGCTCACCGTCGTCGAGGCCGGCGATGACACCTCGCTGCTGTTGGCGGGGGCTGCCACCCTGGCCGGGGCGGGGACGATCGGCGCCGCCCTGGCGGTGGGCGCGTCTCTGGGCATCTACCTGGGACAGCCGGTGCGGGCGTCGCTGGACTCGGTGCTGCGCTCGCGCGCACGCCTGCGCGGCTGAACGCCCGCCGCTACGATGCGGCCATGGACGCGCTCGAGTCGTGGCACGAGTTCGATGTGGCGATGCTGGGGGCCACGGCCGCCCTCGCGGGCCTGGTGATCGTCGCGGCGAGTGTGAACATCGAGGTGATCATCAAGGCGCCCGCGCTCACCGCGCGCCTGGCCTCGGCGATCGCGGGACTGGTATTGGCGATCGTGGTGTGCGCGGTGGGGCTGATCCCGGGTCTGGATGCCGTGACGTTCGGGGTGATCGTCATCGTGGCGGCCGCGCTCACCGCCGCCTTCGCCGTGGACGCGTCGGTGCGCATCTTCCAGAACCGGCACCCCGCCAACCGGCTGCGCGCCGGCAAGGCCGCGGTGTCGTTCCTCACTCCGGTGGTCTACCTCGTGGGAGGGGTGCTGCTGGCGTCGGGGAGCACGAGCGGCCTCGTCTGGCTCGCCGCCGGTGCCATCGCGGCGATCGTGGCGGCTCTGTTCGTCTCGTGGGTCGTGCTCGTCGAAGTGCTGCGCTGACCGGGGCGCCGCCCGGGCGCGACCGAGACGGCGGCCTCAGCCCGGGGCGACGGGCGGGAGGGCGTCGCGGCGGCGACGCGTGAAGCCGCCCGTGGCAGCCAGCCAGCAACCGGCCAACACGAGCGGGAACCCGACCAGCAGCGCCGGGCTGAGGTGTTCGCCCAGCACGATGACGCCGAGGAGGATGGCCACGATCGGGTTGACGTAGGTGAACAGCGGCGCGCGCACCGGTCCGACCTCGGCGATGAGGGCGAAGAACGCGAGGAACGCCAGCGCGGTGCACAGCACCGCGAGGGCGACCAGGGAGACGGTGCTGCGCACGGTGGGCACCTCGTGCTGGGTGAGCAGGGCGATCGGCAGGTAGAACAGGCCGACCGCCGCCAGCGAAAGGGTGATGGTGCCGAGCGAGGGCACGTCGCGCAGCTTGGTGGCGATGATGAACGGCGCGATCGCGTAGCAGAGCGCGACGACGAGCACTTCGCCGACCGCGACGAGCCCCGGCGCCCCGGCGACGGCCAGCCCGGGGCCGGCGACGATGACGACCAGCCCGGCGAAGCCGACCGCGAGCCCGACCACCCGCGCGGGGCGCAGCGCCCCGCGGTCGCCGCGCGTGAACGCGATGATCGCCGCGAACAGCGGCACCGTGGCCACCAGCAGCCCGGTGAGCCCCGACGGCAGGGTCTGCTCGGCGTGGCTGAGCAGCAGGAACGGCCCCGCCATCTCGATGGCCCCGAACGCGAGCACCCACGGCCAGAGGCGCAGCGCGGGCCCGAGCGCGCGGCGGTGCAGGGCGACGGGCAGCAGGATGAGGGCGCCCAGCAGTGTGCGGCCCGACACGACGGCCGCCGGCGACAGCGACTCGACGGCCTCTTTGATGAACAGGTAGGGCACGCCCCAGAGCACCGCCATCACGGCGAACAGGATCCACCCTCGTGTTGTGAAGCCCCGCGTCGTCGCGGGGCCGGATGCCGTGGTCACGCGCTCACGTTAGCGCGGGGCACCGACATCGCGGGTGGCGGGTGTCGCCGTGCGGTCAGAGGGTGCGGCGCCCTTCGAAGGCTCGGCCGAGGGTGACCTCGTCGGCGTACTCGAGGTCGCCGCCGACGGGGAGGCCGGACGCCAGGCGCGTCACGCGGATCTCGAGGGTGTGCAGCAGCCGGCTGAGGTAGGTGGCGGTCGCCTCGCCCTCGAGGTTGGGGTTCGTGGCGAGGATCACCTCCTGCACCGTGCCGTCGGCCAGGCGCTGCATCAGCTGGGCGATGCGCAGGTCGTCGGGGCCGATGCCGGCGATCGGGCTGATCGCCCCGCCGAGCACGTGGTAGAGCCCCCGGAACTCGCGGGTGCGCTCGATGGCGGAGACGTCTTTGGCGTCTTCAACGACGCAGATGAGGGTCTGGTCGCGCCGCGGGTCGCGGCAGATGGCGCACCGGTCCTGCTCGGACACGTTGCCGCACACCTCGCAGAACCGCACCCGCTCGCGCAGTTCGCCCAGCAGGCGCGACAGCGTGGCGACGTCGAACGACGGCGTCTGCAGGATGTGGAACGCGATGCGCTGGGCCGACTTGGGGCCGATGCCGGGCAGGCGGCCGAACTCGTCGATCAGGTCTTGGACGATGCCGTCGTACATCAGTTGAACCTCGTCGGCGCGGTGTGGGGCTCTTCACGCACGAAGGTCGCACCGAGCACCTGGCGCACGACCGACTCCCCCACCCGCTCGATGCCGGGGCGGCGGGGCGGCGTCGGCGCTTCGACGACGACGCGTGCCGGGATCGGCGCGTCGTCGTCGAAGGGCGGCGGCGGGGCGTCTTCGTCGTCGAGGGGCGGGGGCTCGGCGGGCAGCACGTCGCCGTCGTGCACCCGGGTGAGGGTGCGCACGGGCGCGGCCTGCGCGTCTTCGGGTTCGTCGTCGATGGCCAGCGGCGCGGCGTCGTCGGTCGGGATCGGGGCGACCGCCCACTCGGTGACGGGGGCGGCGGCAGCCGACGACGCCCGCGGGCCGCCGGCAGGCGGGGCGGATGCCGATCCGGACGGCGCGCCGGCCGGTGCTCCCCCGGTGCGGGCCGGGCCCGACGAGGCGGGCGCGGGGCCCGACGACGCGGGAGCCGACGAGGCGGGTGCAGACGAAGTCGGCGCGGGGCCCGCGGGCGCGGGCGCGCCGCCGGCACCGCCTGCACCGCCACCACCGGCAGCGCCGTCGCCGTCGTGGCGGGCGACGTACTTCACACGGATGCCGAGCACCTCGCGGATCGCGCCGCGGAGGTCTTCGCTGGGACCCTTGCCGCCGGCGAGCTTCTTGAACGAGGCGACGTCGGTCTGGCTCTGGAAGGTGAGGGTGAGCACATCGTCGGCGAAGGCGACCGGGCGGGCCGCGGTGGCCAGCATCCACGACGACCGGCTCACCGGCTCGAGCCGGTTGAGGATCTCGGGCCACGCGTCACGCAGCTGCGTGAAGGTGATGGGCCCGGACGGGGCGACCACGGGAGCGGGCGCCGCGGCCTCGGCCGGACCGCCCGCGGCGGGACCACCGGGTGCCGGACCGCCGGATGCCGGGCCACCCGATGCCGGACCGCCCGATGCCGGGGCTCCGGCGGCCGGACCACTCGGGGCCGGGACACTGGCGGCCGGGACGCTCGGGGCCGGCGCTGCCGGCGCCGAGGCGACCGGCGCCGCAGCCGGCGCGGCACCTGCCGCAGCGACCGGCGCGCCCGACGACACCGGGGCCGCGGGTGCCAGCGGCTGGCCGGTCGAGGCGAGCACGCGCGCGACGAGCAGCTCCAGCTGCAGGCGGGGCGAGGTGGCACCGCCCATGTCGTCGAGGGCCTTGGCGACGATGTCGGCGATGTGCGACAGGCGCGCGGCTCCGAACAGCGACGCCTGGCGGTTCATCCGCTCGAGCTCGTCGTCGGGGATGCCGCGCAGCACCGCGGCGGCGCCGGGGCCGGTGGCGGCGACGATGATGAGGTCGCGCAGCCGCTCGAGCAGATCGTCGACGAAGCGGCGGGGGTCTTGGCCGGTCTGCACGACACGGTCGACCGCGGCGAACGCCGCCGAGGCGTCGCCGTCGCCGAAGGCGTCGACGACCTCGTCGAGCAGCTCGGCGTGCGTGTAGCCCAGCAGCGCCACGGCGCGGGCGTAGGTGACCGCGCCCGCCTCCGACCCGGCGATCAGCTGGTCGAGCAGCGACAGCGTGTCACGCGGCGACCCGCCGCCGGCGCGCACCACGAGCGGCAGCACACCCGGCTCGACCTGCACGCCCTCGGCCGTGCACAGCTGCTCGACGTATTCGAGCATCGGCCCGGGGGCGACGAGGCGGAACGGGTAGTGGTGGGTGCGCGAGCGGATCGTGCCGATGACCTTCTCGGGCTCGGTCGTCGCGAAGATGAACTTGACGTGCGCGGGCGGCTCTTCGACGAGCTTGAGCAGGGCGTTGAAGCCCTGCGCGGTGACCATGTGCGCCTCGTCGAGGATGAAGATCTTGAACCGGTCGCGGGCGGGGGCGAACACGGCGCGCTCGCGCAGGTCGCGGGCGTCGTCGACGCCGTTGTGCGAGGCGGCGTCGATCTCGACGACGTCGAGCGACCCGCCGCCGCCGCGGCTGAGCTCGACACAGCTGTCGCACGTGCCGCACGGGGTGTCGGTGGGGCCCTGTGCGCAGTTGAGGCAGCGGGCGAGGATGCGCGCCGAGGTGGTCTTGCCGCAGCCGCGCGGGCCGGAGAACAGATAGGCGTGACCCACCCGGTCGCCCCGCAGCGCCGTCATGAGCGGATCGGTGACCTGCGACTGCCCGATCATCTCGCCGAACGTCTCGGGCCGGTAGCGGCGATACAGGGCGGTGGTCACGATGAACAGACTACGGCGTGCGTGCGACATCGGCCCCCGGCGCGGGGCTCCGGCGGCACGGCGGCGACCCCGGCATGCACCCGCGCCCGGCGGGAACAGCGCACCCCGCCGCGGCGTTGCACCGCACCGTGGAACCCACCCTCGTCGACGTCGCCGTGGTCGGCGCGGGGCAGGCGGGCCTGTCGGCGGCCTACCATCTGCGGCGGCGCGGCTTCGAGCCCGATCCGGGCGCGGCCGCCTCGCTGGTGACCCTCGACGCCGACGACGCCCCCGGCGGCGCGTGGCGGCACCGCTGGCCGTCACTGAAGATGGCCACCGTCAACGGCATCCACGAGCTGCCCGGCTTCGCGGTGCCCCCGGCCGACCCCGCCACCCCAGCCCGCGACGTGCTGCCGGCGTACTTCGCCGCCTATGAGGAGCGCTTCGACCTGCGGGTGCGCCGCCCGGTGCGCGTGGCGGCGGTGCGTCGCGTCGACGACGACCCGCGCGGGCGGCTGCGGGTGCAGACGGATGCCGGCACGTGGGACGCCCGGTACGTGATCAACGCGACCGGCACATGGCGCCGGCCGTTCTGGCCGGTGTACCCGGGGGCGGAGAGCTTCGGCGGCCGGCAGCTGCACGTGCACGACTACGTCTCGGCCGACGAGTTCGCCGGTCGGCGGGTGGTCGTCGTCGGCGCCGGGATCTCGGCGGTGCAGCTGCTCGAGGAGATCTCCCACGTGGCCGACACGTTCTGGACCACCCGGCGCGAGATCACGTGGGAGGCCGCCGAGTTCGACACCGCCGCCCGCGTGGCGGCGATCGCGGGGGTCGAAGAGCGGGTGCGGCGGGGCCTGCCGCCGGGCAGCGTGATCTCGGTCACCGGTCAGCATTGGACCCCGTGGGCCCGCGCCGCGCAGCGACGGGGCGTGCTGGTGCGGCATCCGATGTTCCGCGCGATCGAGCCGGGCGGGGTGCGGATGCCGGACGGCGCGTTCGAGCCGGCCGACGTCATCCTGTGGGCCACCGGCTTCCGCGCCGACATCGGCCACCTCGCCCCGCTGGGGCTGCGCACCGCGGCGGGCGGCATCCGCGTGGCGGACGGGCGCAGCACCGACGAGCCGCGCCTGTTCCTCATCGGCTACGGGCCGTCGCAGTCGACGGTGGGCGCCAACCGCGCCGGCCGCGACGCGGTGCGCCAGATCATGGCCGCACGCGAGCCCGCCGCCGCCGGCTGAGCGGCGACGGCGGCACGCGCGTCAGCTGTCGATGCCGAGGTTGCCCTGGTCGGCCGGGTGGCCGATGACCGGCATCGTGCCGGTGATCACCGGGATCGGCGTCGTCGCGGTCGACACCGGCACCGAGGCGGAGAGCATCGTGCCGTCTTCGCGCAGCTGCTCGCCGATGTCGTCGAGGGTCGGCCGTCCCGCCCGCAGCGGTCCGCGGCCGTCGAGGGCGACCACGACGGTCTCCCCCGCCGAGACGGTGTAGGCGGCGCCGCGCACCGAGAAGGGCACCGCCTCGCCGGGGCCGGCGGTCACCCGCAGCGCGTCGGCGGTGATGTGCACCTTCAGCGACGTGCCGTGCCAGTGCAGCGTGAACGCCAGCGACGGCCAGTCGGCGGGCAGCCGCGGGTCGAACGACAGCTCGCCGACGTGGTCGCGCATGCCGCCGAAGCCCGACACCAGCGCCGTCCACACCCCACCCGCCGAGGCCACGTGCACGCCGTCGGCGGCGTTGTTGTGCAGGTCGCCGAGGTCGACGAAGATCGACTCGCGGAAGTACTCCAGCGCGAGGTCCTGGTAGCCCACCTCGGCCGCGAGGATCGACTGCACGACCGCCGACAGGGTGGAATCCCCCGTGGTGAGCGGGTCGTAGTAGTCGAAGTCGGCGAGCTTCTCCTCGTCGGTGAAGTGGTTGCCCTGCAGGAACAGCGCGAGCACGACGTCGGCCTGCTTGAGCACCTGGTAGCGGTAGATCACCAGCGGGTGGAAGTGCAGCAGCAGCGGTCGCTGCTCGGCGGGCGTGTTGTCGAGGTCCCACACTTCGCGCTCGAGGAACACGGCATCCTGCGGGTGGATGCCGAGGGCCTCGCTGAACGGGATGTGCATGGCCTCGGCCGCCGCCTCCCACGCCTCGGGCTCGGCCGGGTCGAGCCGCAGCCGATCGGCCATGAGCGTGTACTCGGCGGGGTTCTCGTCGGCCATCTGGCGCACCACCCGCGCCGCGAAGCGCAGGTTGAAGCGGGCCATGACGTTGGTGAACAGGTTGTCGTTGACGACCGTCGTGTACTCGTCGGGGCCGGTGACGCCGTGGATGTGGAAGACCTCGGGCTCGCCGTTCTCGTTGTAGCGCCAGAAGCCGAGGGTGGCCCACAGGCGGGCCGTCTCCACCGCGATGTCGATGGCCTCGCGGTGGAGGAACTCCTCGTCTCCGGTGGCGCGCACGTACTTGGCCAGCGCGAAGCTGACGTCGGCGTTGATGTGGTACTGCGCGGTGCCGGCGGCGTAGTAGGCCGAAGCCTCTTCGCCGTTGATCGTGCGCCACGGGAACAGCGCGCCGGCCTCGTTGAGCTGGGCGGCACGGCGCCGGGCGGCCGGCAGCATCAGGTAGCGCATGCGCAGGGCGTTGCGCGCCCACTGCGGGGTCGTGTACATGAGGAACGGGAGCACGTAGATCTCGGTGTCCCAGAAGTAGTGGCCCGAGTAGCCCGAGCCCGACACGCCCTTGGCGGGCACGCCCTGGCCGTCGGCGCGCGCCGCGGCCTGCGCCAGCTGCCACAGGCACCAGCGGGTGGCCTGCTGCAGGTCGTCGTGACCCTCGATCTCGACGTCGGAGCGCTCCCAGAACGCCGCGCACCACGCCGCCTGGCGGTCGTACTGCACCTGCACGCCCTCGGCGCGCACCCGGTCGAGGGTGCGCCGGCCGCGGTCGACGAGCTCGCGGGCGGGCACGCCGCGCGAGGTGTGGTAGCTGACGAGCTTGGTCACCGAGATGGGCACGCCCGCCTTGGCCTGCACGCGGAAGACGTTCTTGGCGATGTCGGGCTCGACCAGGGTGCGCGCCGAGTACTCGTTCTCGGTCTCGACGACGTGGTCGGCCACGACGGCCAGCGTCATCCCCGACTCGGCCACCCGGTACGACAGGGCCGACCGCATGCCGTCCTGCCAGTACTCCTGCGGCTCGAGCACGCGCTCGTGGATCTTCTCGGCCCGACGCGGGTCGAAGCCGTTGCCGCCCTTGTTGGCGCTGCGCGCGCCGCCGTAGACGTCTTCGCCGTCCTGACGGTTGATCAGCTGGCAGCTGACGGTGAC
This sequence comes from Microbacterium festucae, assembly GCF_025421715.1. GTDB lineage: Bacteria > Actinomycetota > Actinomycetes > Actinomycetales > Microbacteriaceae > Microbacterium > Microbacterium festucae. The sequence goes on along the minus strand of NZ_JAOEFC010000003.1, from coordinate 325,877 downwards.
GGGGGCGTCGGCGTTGAGCACGGTGACCGTCAGCCGCATGATCGCGAGGTGCTTCTCCTCGAACGACACCATGCGGTCCACGTCGATGACGACGTCTTTGCCGCTGGGGGTGACCCAGCGCACGTGACGGGTGACGACACCGGCGCGGAAGTCGAGCGCGCGCTCGTACTCGCGCACGTCGGCCACGTCGAAGGCGAGCGGCTCGTCGTCGACGTAGACGCGCATCACCTTCGCGTCGGGGGCGTTGATGATCGTCTGGCCCGTCTCGGCGAACCCGAACGCCTGCTCGGCGTGACGGATGGGGAACACCTCGTGGAAGCCGTTGATGAACGTGCCGTGCTCGTGCGCCTGGCGCCCCTCGCAGTGGTTCCCCCGCAGGCCCAGGTAGCCGTTGCCCAACGAGAACAGCGTCTCGGTGACGCCGGCATCCTCCAGGGAGGCGCGCGTCTCGACGAGCCGCCAGGGGTCGACGGGGAAGCGGTCGCGATCGATCATGCGGTCCTCTCGGGGGTGGGGCGGGAGATCTCGGGTAGGAGGGGTGAGGGAGTGGCCGGGGTCAGGCCACGAACTCGGACAGGTCGTCGACGACCACGTGGGCGCCGCATGCGCGCAGCGTCTCGGCGCCGGCGCCGCGATCGACGCCGACCACCAGCGCGTAGCCGGCGGCGGCGGCGGACTGCACGCCGGAGTGGGCGTCTTCGACGGCCACGCTGCGGGCGGGGTCGACGCCCAGCATCCGCGCGCCCTCGGCGAAGACGGCCGGGTCGGGCTTGGAGGGCAGGTTCTCGCGCTCGGCGACGACACCGTCCATCACGACCGGGAACCGGTCGCGCAGGCCCGCCACGCGCAGCACCTCTTCGGCGTTCTTCGAGCTCGACACCACCGCGATCGGCACACCGGCCGCCTGCAGCAGGTCGACGAGGGCGAGCGAGCCGGGGTAGGGCGCGATGCCCTCGTCGCGCAGCACCCGCGAGAACACCTCGTTCTTGCGGTTGCCGATGCCGCAGACGGTGTCGGCGGTGGGCGGGTCGGCGGGCTCGCCCCACGGCACCTCGACGTCGCGCGAGCGCAGCAGGCTCGCCACGCCGTCGTAGCGCTTCTTGCCGTCGAGGTGCACGAAGTAGTCCTCTTCGGTGTAGGCGGGTTCGATGCCCCACGCCGCGAACAGCTCGGTGAACATCGTCGCCCAGGCGTGCATGTGCACCTCGGCGGTCGGCGTGAGAACGCCGTCGAGGTCGAAGAGCACCGCGTCGTAGGCGGTCAGGTCGGGGAGTGCGGAAGCCACCTTCGCCAGCGTAGTCGGATGCTGTTACGGGCGGGTGAAGGACGGCCGACCGGCCGGGGTCAGAGCGTCACTCCGGCCACCGACAGGGTCTGGCGCGCGATCTCGAGCTCTTCGTTGGTGGGGACCACGAGCACGGTCACGGCGGAGTCGTCGGTGGAGATGACGCGGGTGTCGCGGCGCCGCTCCTCGTTGCGGGCCGGGTCGATCCGGATGCCGAGGAAGCCGAGCGTCTCGAGGGCGGCCGCGCGCACCAGCGGCGAGTTCTCGCCGACGCCGGCGGTGAAGGAGATGACGTCGACGCCGCCCAGCTGGGCGATGTAGGAGCCGATGTAGGCGCGCAGCCGGTGCACGTAGACGTCGAAGGCGAGCATGGCCGCGCCGTCGCCGGCCTCGCGGCGGTCTTCGATGTCGCGCATGTCGGAGACGCCGGCCAGCCCCAGCACGCCGGAGCGCTTGTTGAGGAAGGTGTCGAGCTCGGCCGGCGACATCTCTTCGCGGCGGGCGAGCACGAGCAGCACCGACGGGTCGATGTCGCCCGAGCGGGTGCCCATGACCAGGCCCTCCAGCGGCGTGAGGCCCATCGAGGTCTCCACCGACAGCCCGCCGTCGACGGCCGTGACCGACGCGCCGTTGCCGAGGTGGAGCACGATCTGCTTGAGGTCGCGCAGCGGCCGCCCGAGGTGGTCGGCGGCGGTCTCGCTGACGAACTTGTGGCTGGTGCCGTGGAAGCCGTAGCGGCGGATGCGGTGCTTGCGGGCGATCTCGCGGTCGATCGCATAGGTGTAGGCGGCCGGCGGCAGCGTCTGGTGGAACGCGGTGTCGAACACCGCGACGTGCGGCAGGTCGGCGAAGGCGGCGCGGGCGGCGCGGATGCCCTGCACGGCGCCGGGGTTGTGCAGCGGGGCCAGCACCGACAGCTCGTCGATGTTGATCTCGACGAGGTCGGTGATGAGCGTCGGGTGGAAGAAGCGCGCTCCGCCCTGCACGACCCGGTGGCCGATCGCGGCGGGCGGGTTCTCGGTGAGCGAGGGCCCGTGCTGCTCGAAGGCGCGCAGCATGACGGCGAACCCGGCGGTGTGGTCGGGGATCGGCAGCTCGGTCTCGCTCTTGGTGTCGCCCTCCACGTTCTTGTGGCTGGCGGCGCCGACGGGCTCGCCGATGCGCTCCACGAGGCCGGATGCCAGCGGCATCTGCGTCTCGACGTCGATCAGCTGGTACTTGAACGACGATGAGCCGCTGTTGATGACGAGGACGACGGTCATGCGGAGACTCCCTGCTGGTCCTGCCCGGGCTGCGGGCCCTGGGCCTGGATGGCGGTGATGGCGATGGTGTTGACGATGTCGTCGACGAGGGCGCCGCGCGACAGGTCGTTGATGGGCTTGTTCAGCCCCTGCAGCACCGGGCCCATGGCCACGGCGCCCGCCGAGCGCTGCACCGCCTTGTAGGTGTTGTTGCCGGTGTTGAGGTCGGGGAAGACGAACACGGTCGCCCGGCCCGCCACCTGCGACTGCGGCATCTTCGTGGCGGCCACCGCGGCGTCGGCGGCGGCGTCGTACTGGATCGGACCCTCCACGAGCAGCTCGGGGGCGCGCTCGCGCACCAGGGTCGTGGCGGTGCGCACCTTGTCGACGTCGGCGCCGGAGCCCGACTCCCCCGTCGAGTACGACAGCATCGCCACGCGCGGGTCGATGCCGAACTGGTGGGCCGTCTCGGCGGAGCTGACCGCGATGTCGGCGAGCTGCTCGGCCTTGGGGTCGGGGATGACGGCGCAGTCGCCGTAGACGAGCACGCGGTCGGCGAGCGCCATCAGGAACACGCTGGAGACGACCGAGACGCCGGGGCGGGTCTTGATGATCTCGAACGCGGGCCGGATGGTGTGCGCGGTGGTGTGCGCGGCGCCCGAGACCATCCCGTCGGCCAGCCCCAGGTGCACCATGAGCGTGCCGAAGTACGACACGTCGGTGACGGTGTCGGCGGCCTGGGCGTAGGTGACGCCCTTGTGCTTGCGCAGCTCGGCGTACTCGGTGGCGAACCGGTCGACGTACTCGGGGTCGTGGGGGCTCAGCACCGTGGCCGCCGACAGGTCGAGACCGAGCTCGGTGGCCCGTCCCCGTACGGATGCCTCGTCGCCGAGGATCACGAGGTCGGCGATGCCCCGGGCGAGCACGGTGGCCGCCGCGCGCAGCACGCGGTCGTCGCCGCCCTCGGGCAGCACGATGCGCTTGCGGTGGCTGCGGGCGCGCTCGAGCAGCTGGTACTCGAACATCAGCGGGGTGACCACGCTCGAGTGGGCCAGGCCCAGCGACGCGGTGAGCTCGACGGTGTCGACGCTCTGCTCGAACAGCGCGATGGCGGTGTCGAAGCGGCGCTGCGAGCCGGCGGCGAGGCGGCCGTGGGTGCTCATCACCCGCAGGGCGGTGTCGTAGGTGTCGAGGTCGGTCTGCACGATCGGCAGGGTCGAGTCCAGGCCAGCCATCAGCTGCTGCACCGCCTCGGGCAGCTCGAACGGCCCGTTGAGCACGATCGCGGCCACCGAGGGGAAGGTGCCCGACGAGTGGGCCAGCAGGATCGCCAGCAGCACCTCGGTGCGGTCGGCGGGCACGATGACCACCGCGCTGTCGCTCAGTCGCGGCAGCACGTTGTTCAGCGACATGCCCGCCACGATCACATCGAGCACCTCGCGGTCGAGCAGCTCGTCGTCGCCGCGCAGCAGGCGGCCGCCGAGGTTGAGCATCACGTCGCGCACCGACGGCGCGACGAGGAAGAGGTCTTCGGGCAGCGCCCACACCCCCACCGCGGCTTCGCGGTGGCCGTCGGCGGCGGGCACGTCGGTGACGACCGCGCGGATGGCGGCGTTGATCTCGTCGAGGCGCTCGGGATCGGCGCGGTTGGTGATCACCGCGAACAGCTCGGCGCGCTGGTGGGCGAGCTCGGGCAGGGCCAGTGCGGTGAGCTGGCCGAGCTGCTCGGGCGTGCGGGCCACGCTCACCCCGAGCCGGTCGCCCTGGCTGGCGCGGCCGTTGACCACCAGCAGCACGGGCGCGCCCAGGTTGGCGGCGATGCGGGCGTTGTAGCCGAGCTCGGAGGTGGAGCCGACGTCGGTGAAGTCGCTGCCGACGATCACGACGGCGTCGCACTGGGCCTCCACGGCCTTGAAGCGTTCGACGATCTTCGACAGCGCGGCATCCGCGTCGCGACGCACCTCGTCGTAGGTGACGCCGATGCACTCCTCGTAGTCGAGGTCGACGCCGACGTGGTCGAGCAGCATCTCGAGGACGTAATCGCGCTCCACGGTGGAACGCGCGATCGCCCGGAAGACGCCGACGCGGGGAGTGGTGCGTCCCAGTGCGTCGAGCACCCCCAGCACGATCGTCGACTTCCCCGAGAGTCCTTCCACCGATGTGATGTAGATGCTCTGTGCCACGGGTCCACCCTAGGCTCGCGGTCCTGCGAGCGGCCAGGGAGCGGCCGGGAGAAAACCTGCCGCACCCCCGGCACCGGGTGCATCCGGGCGCATGCGGATGCCGTCTGCATAGGCTCGTCACCATGACAGACCCCACCCCGCCGCGCCCCGGCGCCGAGATCCCCGACCACCGCGGACGCACCGGACTGCACCGCACCGGCATCGGACTCGACCGCAATCCCGACGTGCGGGTGAGCGCGGTCGAGCTGGTCGCCTCGGCCTGGCACGTGCTGCGGCGCACCACGCTGGAGGTGCGCACCCCGACCGGTCAGTGGGAGACCCAGCAGCGCGAGACGTACGACCGCGGCAACGGCGCGACGATCCTGCTCTACGACCGCAGTCCCGTCGCGTGCTGCTGACCCGTCAATTCCGCTACCCCGTCTACGTCAACGACCACCCCGACGGGATGCCGCTGGAGACGGCGGCGGGACTGCTCGACGACGACGACCCGGCCACCGCCATCCGGCGCGAGGCGGCCGAGGAGACCGGGGTCGAGGTGGGCGAGCTCACCCACGTGTGGGACGTGTACATGAGCCCCGGGTCGGTGACCGAGCGCATCCACTTCTTCGCCGCGCCCTACGACGGCGCAGCCCGCCACGGCGACCGCGGGGGTCTTGCCGAGGAGGGCGAGCACATCGAGCTGGTCGAGGTGGGCATCGACGAGGCGCTGGCGATGGTGCGGGGCGGCCGCATCCAGGATGCCAAGACGATCATGCTGCTGCAGTGGGCGGTGCTCGACGGCCCCTTCGCCGTCCCACCGGCATCCGCCCGGAAAGAATAAGACTCTCCGCGAACCCGGCAGAGCCTGGTTACCCTTGCTACGTTTCCGTCCTGGGGGAGTTGGCCTGGGTGCCGCCTCGCGGAGAGCTGACACGAGTCTACCGGATCGGCGGAGCTCCCCCGCCCGTGGCAGATCCTCAGCCACGGGCGCGCGTGCGCGGGTTAGCATCTGAAACGACGCGGATCCGACGCGCAACGAGGGAGTCGCATGACGCAGTCCGTCAGCCCGAACGCACACATCGACGAGAGCGCGCCGGTCGACGCCGACACGTTCGCGCGCGACACGGCCGCCATCGCCGCCTCGGTCTCGCAGGTCATCGACGGCAAGCCCGCCGCGGTGCGCGCGGCGCTGGTGTGTCTGCTCGCCGAGGGGCACCTGCTCATCGAGGACGTCCCCGGGGTGGGCAAGACCATGCTGGCGCGGGCGCTGGCCGCGTCGGTGGATGCCACGGTGCGCCGCATCCAGTTCACCCCCGACCTGCTGCCGGGCGATGTCACCGGCGTGAGCGTCTACAACCCGGTCGACCGCGTGTTCGAGTTCAAGCCGGGCGCGATCTTCGCCCACCTCGTCATCGCCGACGAGATCAACCGCTCCTCCCCCAAGACGCAGTCGGCGCTGCTGGAGGCGATGGAGGAGCGGCAGGTCACCGTCGACGGCACCTCCCGCCCCCTCCCCGACCCGTTCCTGGTGGTCGCCACGCAGAACCCGCTCGAGATGGAGGGCACGTACGCGCTCCCCGAGGCCCAGCGCGACCGGTTCATGATGCGCATCTCGATGGGCTACCCGGATGCCGGCGCCGAAGCGCTCATGCTGCGCCAGCGCGACGCGGTCAACCCGCTCGATGCGCTGCGGCCCGTGATCGACGCCACGCGCGTGCGCGCGCTCATCGCGTGGGCGCGCGGGGTGCACCTGTCCCCCGCCGTCGAGGAGTACGCCGTGGGCCTGGCCCGCGCCACCCGCTCCCACCCCGACCTGCGCCTGGGCGCGAGCCCGCGGGCGACGCTGCAGCTCGTGCGCGCGGCCAAGGTGTGGGCGGCGCTGGACGGGCGCGAGTTCGTCATCCCCGACGACGTGGCCGTGCTGCTGGAGCCGGTCTTCGCCCACCGCGTGATCGCGGCCCGCTCGTCGGCCTCGCGCGGGCGATCGGCGCCGGAGGCGATCGCCGCGGTGCTGCAGTCGATCGCCGGTTCGGTGCGCGTGCCGCTGGCCACCCGCTGAGCGGCGGGCCGGGACGGGAGGCGGTGGACCGATGAGCAAGTGGCCGCTGACGCTGCGGGGCACCGGCGCGGTGATCCTCGCGATCGCGTGCTTCCTGCTGGCGCACGAGTTCAAGATCGCCGAGCTGCTCTACGTGTGCGTGCTGCTGCTGGCCGTCGTGGCCGCCAGCGTGCTGACGGTGTATCTGGTGGGCCGCTCCGAGTCGGTGACCCGCTCCTTCTCCCCCGACGGGGTGACCGTCGGGCGCACCGTGCGGGTGCGTCTGCAGGTCACCGTGCGCTCGGCGCTGCCCACCGCGCAGGGCGTGTGGCGCGAGCACCTGCCGGCGGGGCTCGAGGGCGAGGCCGCCGGGGTGTTCCCGGCCCTGTCGTCGGCCACCGGCACCCGCTTCGAGGCCGTCGAGCTCGACTACGAGATCGACGCGGTGCGCCGCGGCATCCGCTCGGTCGGGCCGCTCACCGTCACCTCGACCGATCCGTTCGGCTTCGCGCGGCGCCGCCACACCGTCGGCGCGCCGGTGGCCGTCACCGTCGCCCCCGCGGTCGTCGACCTCGGCGCGGTGTCCGACCTGCCCGGCGAGGCGGGCGGCAGCGTGCACACCTCGACGAACCAGCTCGGTCAGGGCGCCGACAACCTCGTGCCCCGCCACTACGTGCCCGGCGACTCGATGCGCCGCATCCACTGGCGCGCCAGCGCCCACCGCGACCAGCTGATGGTGCGCCAGGAGGAGCAGGAGACCACGCCCGAGGCGATCGTCGTGCTCGACCGCGGCGTGCACCGCTGGACGGCCGAGGCCTTCCGCGCCCCCGGCGAGGACCCCGGCTTCGAAGAGGCGGTGAGCGCGGCCATCTCGGTCGTCGCGCGCCTCGTGCACGAGGGCTTCGCCGTGCACCTCATCGACGTCGACGGCACCGAGATCGGCGAGAGCGTGCAGGCCCACGACACCGCCGGCGTCGAAGCGCTGGCCGCCGACCTCGCCACCACCGTGGCCCGCCGCGACCTGCCGCTGGAGCCCCTCGTGCGGCGCTTCCACGGCTCGATGACCGGCCCGTTCGTGCTGATCACCGGTCGCGTCGACCAGGCCGATGCCGAGGTGCTCGCACCGTTGGCCCACCACAGCGCCCTGCCGGTGCTGCTGGCCGTCGCGCCGCAGCACGACGCCCTCGACCTGGCCGCCCGCGCCGGCTGGCACACCGCCGCCGTGCATCCGGGCGGCGATCTCGCCGCCGCGTGGGCCGCGGCCGTCGATCGGGGGGCGACCCGTGTGGAGGCGTGAGTCGTGGCGCCGCGGTGACGGCCGACTGACGGTCGCCCTGTGGCTGGCGGTGGTCGCCGCCGTCTCACCGCTGCTGGCCGTCGTGGGCACCGGCGCGTGGCTGCTGGCGGTCTTCGCCGGCGCCGCCGCGCTGCTGGGCCTCGGCTACGGCCTGCGCCGGGCGGGGCTGGCCGCCGGCATCGCCACCGCCGCAGAGCTCGCCGCCTGGGTGGCGGGGGTCACCGCGACGTTCTTCGCCGACCAGGCGCTGCTGCTGATCATCCCCACCGGCGGGGTGCTGCACACCGCACCGCAGCTCGTGCAGCAGGCATCCAACGAGATCCTCGTCGGGGTCGCCCCGCTCGAGCCCACGACCGCCGTGAGCTTCGTCATCGTCGCGGCGATGGGGCTGCTGACCATCGCACTGGACCACGTGGTCATCACCGCGCGGATGCCGCTGCTCGCCGCCGTCGCCCTGATCGCGGTGTGGCTCATCCCCGCCATCGCCGTGCCCGCCACCGTCAACGTGATCGGCTTCGCCCTGATGGCCGCGGCGCTGCTGTTCCTCATCCGCGCCGAGACCCGCACCCGCGAGGCGCCGACCCTCGAGCGCCGGTCGGCGGGGGTCACCGCCGTGGCCGCCACGATCGGCGTCGTGGCCATCGTCGCCGCCCTCATCGGCGGCTCGGCGCTGCCGGCGCCCAACGTCGCCGCCGGAGCGGGCCTTCCCGCCAGCATCGACCCGACCCTCGAGCTCGGCGACGACCTGCGCCAGCGCAGCGACGCGAAGGTGCTGTCGGTGCGCTCGGACGCGCCGACCCTGCCCTACCTGCGCGTGACGACCCTGTCGACCTTCGACGGCGCGGTGTGGCAGCCCGACCGGCTGCGCTCGGTGCCACTGGACGAGGGCGGGTTCGACCCGGTCGAGGTCACCGACGGCATCCGGGTCACCGAATACCGCACCGACGTGCGCATCGATCAGCTCAACTCGGTCTACCTGCCGGTGTCGTACCCGGCGGTGTCGGTGACGGGGCTGGAGGGGCAGTGGCGCGCGGTGCCGTTCAGCCGCACCGTGCGCACCGGGCAGTCCAACACGCAGGGCCAGGAGTACGAGATCATCTCGCACGTCCCCCGGCCCACGCGCGAGCAGATCCAGGCATCCGAGGCCACCCTCAGCGAGTCGCGCATCGGCGTGTACAGCCTGCCCGCCGGCACGCCCGAGTCGATCACCGACACCGCGCGGGAGGTGACCGCGGCAGCCGAGACCGACTACGACAAGCTCGTCGCCCTGCAGGACTGGTTCCGCGGGCCCGAGTTCAGCTACTCGCTCAACGCCCCCGTCGAGGAGGGCTTCGACGGCACCGGCTCGGACGCCGTCGCCGACTTCCTCGAGGTGAAGTCGGGCTACTGCGTGCACTTCGCGGGCGCGTTCGCCCTGATGGCCCGCGCCCTCGACATGCCCTCGCGCATCGCCATCGGGTTCCTGCCCGGCAACTACACCGGCGAGCGCATCGACGACGAGCGGGTGGGCGAGGTGACCACCAGCCAGCTGCACGCCTGGCCCGAGGTGTTCTTCAGCGGCATCGGCTGGGTGCCCTTCGAGCCGACCAAGAGCCTGGGCGTGGCCACGCAGTTCGCCGCCGAGACCGAGCCCGTCCCCGACGACGGCGGGGTCGACGTGGCCGAGGGTCAGACGCCCAGCGCGACCCCGAGCGCGGCGCCGACGCAGGCGACCACCGCCCCCGACCGGCCCATCGACGCCGACCCGCTGAACCCGACCACCCCCGCCGTCGACTTCGGCCCCTACTTCGCGACCCTGGGCACCGTGCTGCTCGTGGCGCTGCTGCCGCTGCTGGCCGGAGCGGTGCGGCGGCTGTGGCTGCGCCGCCGCGGCGGCCTCGCGGGGGCCGCCGGGGTGACCGCGGCGTGGCGCCTCGTGCAGGATGCCGCGCTCGACATCGGCATGCACGTGCCGGCTGCCGAATCGCCGCGCGCGTTCGGGGTGCGCCTGGTGGCCGAGGGCGGGGCGGATGCCGCGGCCGTCGCGCGTCTGGTCTCCGCCGTCGAACGCGCCAGCTACGCCCGGCCCGGCGCGGTCTCGGCCGCTCCGGTCGACGACGCCGTCGCAGTGCGCGCCGCCATGCTCGCCGCCGCCGACGGCGCGGTGCGCGCCCGCGCGCTGCTGCTCCCCCGCTCGCTGGTCGTGCGGCCCGGGTCGGCCTTCGCCTCGGGGTGACCGGCGGGGGCTTGGCGGGGCTTCGGCGGGCTGGACGGGCTCGGCGGGGAGGGCGGGGAGGGCGGGCTGGGCGGGGGAAAGCGATGAGCGCCGCCCCGGTGGGGGACGACGCTCATCTGGTGGCGGAAGTGACAGGATTTGAACCTGCGAGGCGAGTTACCCCGCCTACATGGATTCCAGCCATGCTCCTTAGGCCGCTCGGACACACTTCCAACAGACGAGTTTATCAGTCGCTGCTGCCTCGGCCGACCAGCATCCGGATGAGGAAGAAGACGACGACGGCGACGACCGCGACGACCAGCAGCTTGAAGGCGAAGGCCAGCACCGCGAACAGCACGTTGACGAGCCACCACGCGATGATGACCGCGACGATGACGCCGATGACGGTCCAGACGGTGTTCTTGTTCACGGCATCCAGCCTATGTCGTCGTGCGTCGCCGGGCGGCGCCCGGGGCCTCCCGCGCGGGTAGCGTGAAGGCATGACCACCGCGCCCGTCGCGTCCCGTTGGGATGCCGTCTCCGCCCCGTTCGGCACTGCGTCGCTGCGCCACACCCACTGGCTCGACGCCACCCCCCGTGAGTTCGAGGGCGCACCGGGTCGCTGGTGGGCCGACGCCGACGGCGTGCACGGCACCGACCTGCCCGAGAGCGGCGCGGTCGTCCTCGCGCCGTTCGAGCAGGTCCGCGAGGGCCGCCTGCTGCTGCGGGCCTTCGCGCGCGACGGCGCCCACGCGCTGCGGGTCTTCGACCCCGAAGCCCCCGGGCGCCTCGCGCTGACCGGCATCGAGTCCTTCCCCGCCGACGACGCGTGGCGCGTGCGCGGCCGTTTCACCCCCGCACCCGACGGGGCGACCGTGACCGTGCGCAGCGTCGACGGTCACGAACGGGTGGCCCCGGCAGGCGGCACGATCGACCTGGAGGTGGCGGGCACCCCCGTGCACCTGTCGGTCGCTGCCGACGAAGACGGCCTCTCGGCCGTGATCGCCGACGCCACGGCATCCGACGGGGCGTACCGCTTCCGCTTCCTGCCGATCGACCTGCCCGCCGCCGACGGCACCGTCGAGGTCGACTTCGGTCGCGCCTACCTGCCGCCCTGCGCCTTCAGCGACGAGTACGTCTGCCCGCTGCCGCCCGCCGGCAACCGCTTCGCCTTCCCGATCCCCGCCGGCGAGCGCCGCGCCCTCCGCGCCGGCGCCTGAGCGGCGTTGCGCCCCGGGGCTGCGCCCCGGGCGTCTGGGGGCCCGTGGTTGCGCTCCGGGGTTGTGCCCCGGGTCGCTTGTGCGCCCGTGGTTGTCGCCGAGTGCACGACCTCCCGCCGAGTGCACGGGGTTCAACGGGTGCGTAAGCCGTTCGCTGGGCTCCAAGCCGTGCACTCGGCGATGGACGCGGGCTCAGGCGTGCGCGAGGCGACCGCGGCCGACCGCAACCACCGCCGCCGGCCAAGTGACACCGGCCGGAAGCACGGCGCCTGACCCACGGCAGCGCCCGAGCCCCGCGCTCACAGCAGCGCCGACCGGATGCCGAGTGCACGACCTCCCGCCGAGTGCACGGGGTTCAGCGGGTGCGTAAGCCGTTCGCTGGGCGCCAAGCCGTGCACTCGGCGATGGACGCGGGCTCAAGCGTGCGCGAGGCGAGCGAGGCCGCCCCAGCTAGCGCTGACCGAGTCCCGCCGACCCGCGCAGCGCCGATCGGATGCCGAGTGCACGACCTCCCGCCGAGTGCACGGGGTTCTGCGGGTGCGCAAGCCGTTCGCTGGGCGCCAAGCCGTGCACTCGGCGATGAACGAGCCAGCGAGCCAGCCAGCGAACGACCGCACCCGACCCCGGGTCAGAGGGCGACGAAGTGGGCGGGGGCGACCTCGACGAGGGGTCGCTCGGGGGCGCCGGTGTCGGCGTCTTCGGCGGGGCGGGTCGCGATCTGCGCGAGGCGTTCGCGGGCGCGCGCGGGATCGGGCACCAGCACGGCCTCGAGCAGCCGCTGCGTGTAGGGGTGCCGCGGGTCGTCGAACAGCGCGGCGGTCGGGGCGAGCTCGACGATGCGTCCGCGCCGCATGACGGCGGTGCGGGTGGCGATCTCGCGCACGACGGAGAGGTCGTGCGAGATGAACAGGTAGGTGAGGCCGAACTCGCGCTGCAGCTTCTGCAGCAGCTCGGTGACCTGCGCCTGCACCTGCATGTCGAGGGCCGAGACCGGCTCGTCGCAGACGATGAAGGTGGGGCGCGGGGCGATCGCGCGCGCGATGGCGATGCGCTGACGCTGACCGCCGCTGAAGGCGCGGGGGCGCTTGTGCACCGCGTCGCCTTCGATGCCCACCGCGGCCAGCGACTCGCGGGCCCGCTCGAGCGCGGCGGCGGCGTCGAGGTCGGCGGCCACCTGCAGCGGCTCGAGCACGTTCTGCAGCGCGGTGCGGTGCGGGTTCAGCGACGAGAAGGGGTCTTGGTAGATGACCTGCATCCGCCGCGCGAGGGCTCCCGGCACATCGTCGGCGAAGACGATCTCACCCGCGGTGGGCTTCTCGACCTGCAGGATCAGCCGTCCGAGGGTCGACTTGCCCGACCCCGACTCCCCCACCACGCCGAGCGTCTCGCCCGCGCGCACGTCGAGGTCGACGCCCGCGACGGCGTCGAGGTGTCCGGTGACCCGGCCCCAGGCGTTGCGCACCGGGTAGGTCTTGCGCGCCCCCGAGACGGAGACGAGGACGTCGTCGCTCACAGGGTCCCCCGTTCCGGCGCGGCATCCAGCAGCGACCGCGTGTACGGATGCTGGGGCTGCGAGAACACGTCGTCGACCGGTCCGCGTTCGACGATCGCGCCGTCCTTCATGACGGCGACGGTGTCGCACAGGGCCGCGACGACTCCGAGGTCGTGGGTGACCACGACGACGGTGAGGCGCCGCTCGGCCTGCAGCTGGCGCAGCAGCGCGAGGATCTCGGCCTGCACGGTGGCATCCAGCGCGGTGGTGGGCTCGTCGGCCAGCAGCAGGCGCGGCTCGGCGAGCAGGCTCATCGCGATCATGGCGCGCTGGCGCAGGCCTCCCGACAGCTCGTGCGGGTAGCGGCCGAACACCCGCTCGGGGTCGGGCACGCGCACGGCGGCCAGCGCCTCGACCGCGCGGCGGCGCGCTTCGCCGCGGGAGAGCCGGGCGTGACGGCGGGCGACTTCGACCAGGTGGGTGCCGATGCGCGCGAGCGGGTTGAACGAGGTCATGGGGTCTTGGAAGACCATGGCGATCGGCAGGCGCGCGACGTCGTCGATGGGACGGCCGTCGAAGGCGGCGGTCCAGGTGCGGGTGGCGCCCTCGGGCAGGATGCCCATGATGGTGCGCAGCAGCATCGTCTTGCCCGAGCCCGACTCGCCGACGATGCCGAGGATGCCGCCCTCCTCGACCTCGAGCCGCTGCCCGTCGAGCACGCGGAAGGTGCCGCCGGCGGCGGGCAGGTCGACGGTGAGGTCGTCGATGCGCAGGAGCGCGGTCATGCGTCCGACCTCTCCACGATGGTGCGGCGCAGCGCGTCGCCGAGCACGTTGAACGACAGCACGGTTCCGGTGATGAGCAGACCCGGGATGAGCGCGAGCCACGGGTTGCGGGCGAGCGCCCCCTGCGCGGTCTCCAGCAGCGACCCCCACGAGGCCATCGGGGGCTGGATGCCGAGCCCGAGGAAGCTCAGGGCCGACTCGGTGAGCATCGCCGACGAGATGGTCGCGGCGGCGGCCACGATGATCGTCGGGGCGGCGTCGGGCAGCACGTGGCGCCAGACGACCCTGCGCGGCTTCTCACCGAGGAAGCGCGCGTAGCCGACGTAGGTGCGCTCGCGCAGCGACATGGTCTCGGCGCGCACGAGTCGTGCCGTCGGCATCCAGGCGAACAGGCCGATGACGAGGATGATCGTCCACAGCCCGGGGCGCAGGAACACGCTGGCGACGATGACGAGCACCATCCACGGGATCGACGAGAGGAAGTCGACCAGGCGCATGAGGGTCTCGTCGAGCCAGCCGCGGGCATAGCCGGCGACGAGCCCCACGACCACGCCGATCGAGGTGGCGGCGAGCATGGCGAGCACGCCCACGGTGAGGGAGATCTGACCGCCGTAGACCACGCGTGAGAAGTAATCGCGACCGAGGTCGTCGGTGCCGAACAGGTGCTCGGCACTGGGCGGCTGCCACCGCGCGGTGAGGTCTGTGGTGGTGGGGTCCAACGGCAGCAGCGGCGCGAGCACGCTGACGGCGACGACGATGCCGAGGAACACCGCCGCGGCAATGGCCGGGAGCGAGCGCAGCGACCGGCCGCGCTGGCGGACGCTGGCCAGGGTGATCGGGGCGGTCATGAGGCTCCCCCGATGCGGATGCGCGGGTCGACGACGACGTAGAGGATGTCGGCGATGAGGTTGCCGACGATCACCAGCACCGCCGAGAGCATGAGCACCGCGAGGATGACCGGGTAGTCGAGGCTCTTGGTCGCCGACAGGAAGTAGGGGCCGATGCCCGGCCAGGCGAACACCGACTCGGTGACGATGGCGCCGGTCACCAGCAGCGGCAGGGCCAGGCCGAGCTGCGTGATGATCGGCAGCAGCACGTTGCGGCTGACGTGGAAGCCGAGGATGCGGCTGCGCGAGGCGCCGTACGCCCGCTGCACGAGCACGTAGTCCTGCGAGGTCTGGGTGATGGTCGCCGAGCGCACGTAGCGGGCCAGCTCGGGGAAGAAGGCGACCACGAGCACCGTGAACGGCAGGATGAAGTGCAGGAGGAAGTCGACGGGGTCGCCCTCCTTGCCCACCGAGTGCATGCCGATGATCGGGAACCAGCGCAGCACGTACCCGAAGAGGTAGATGAGCAGCAGCGCGAACCAGAACGACGGGGTGGCGATGCCGACGCCGGCCAGCGAGTCGATGACCCGGTCGGCGAGCTTGCCGCGGCGAGAGCCGGCGACCAGGCCCAGCACGATGGCGATGACGAGGGCGGCGAGGTAGGCCGGGGCGACGAGGATGATCGTGTTGGGCACCCGGGCGGCCAGCTCGGCGGTGATGGGCTGGCGGCTGGTGAGCGAGTAGCCCAGGTCGCCCTGCAGCACGTTGCCCAGCCACGAGAGGTACTGCACGATCACCGGCTGGTCGAGGCCGTAGCGCTCCCGCATGATCGCGACGGTCTCGTCGGACATGTTCGGCGTGGTGATCGAGTCGACCACGTCGTAGGGCGCCAGCTGGATGAGGAAGAACACCACGAAGGTGAGCACCAGCAGCATCGGGATCACCTGTGCGAGGCGACGGAGGATGAAGCGGGTCACGGCGTTCCTGGGGTGTCGGTCGGGGGTGTCTGTCGGGGTGGGGCATGCGGATGCCGTGGGTCACGCGCGCGGCGCGGCCCACGGCATCCGGCGGATCACTTCTCGGTCAGCAGACCGAAGTTCTCCAGGGTGTAGATCGGCACGGTGCGCGCCTCGTCGACGCCGCCGATGCGCGAGTTCACGGCGAGGATCTTGAGGTTGTCGGCCAGCGGGTACACCACGGCGTCCTCGGCGATCTGCGCCTGAAGGTCGGCGTAGATGGCCTTGCGCTTGTCGGGGTCGAGCTCGGTCACGCCCTGGTCGAAGAGGGCGTCGGTGGCCGGGTTGGAGTAGCCGAAGTAGTTCGACGAGGCTCCGCTGCGGTACAGCAGGCTGTACGCGTCGGGGTCCTGACCCATGATGTAGCCGCCGAGGAACGCGTCGTACTGCGACGCCGCGCCCTTCTCGATCTCGGTGAACACGGCCTGCGGCTCGATGCCGGCCAGCTGCACGCGGATGCCGATGGCCTGCAGCTGCTGCTGGATGATCGTGGCCTGCGTGGTCTGCACCGGGTCGGCGCCGGCGTAGGCCAGCGTGAAGTCGACGTCCTGCACACCCGACTCGGTGAGCAGCTTCGCCGACTCGTCGGTGTCCTGCTCGTAGGTGTTCACGTCTTCGGTCGCGAACGGGTTGCTCGGCGGGAGGATCGTGTAGGCGGGCTGGTAGTACTCGTCGGAGAGGAACGCGGCGGTGTCGATCTCTTCGCGGTCGAGCGCGTAGAAGATCGCCTGGCGCACCTTGGGGTCGGTGAGCTTGGCGGCGTTGAGACCCAGGTAGGCGACGCGGCCCTCGGCGTAGGGGTAGATGTCGAGGCCGGAGGCGGTGAGCTCGTCGATCTGGTCGGCGGTGACGAACGAGGCGTCGGCCTCGCCGGTCTGCAGCGCCGTCTTGACGGTGTCGGCGTTGGCCACGATGCGCAGCGTCAGCTCGGGGATGTTGGGCTTCGGGCCGAAGTAGTTCTCGTTGGCCTCGAAGGTGAGGTACTGGCCGCGCTCGTACTTGGTGAGCTTGTAGGGGCCCGAGCCGACCGCGATCGGGTCGAGCTCGGCGGCCGAGAAGTCGGTGACCTGGCCGTAGATGTGCTCCGGGATGATGTAGGTCTCGGTGGCGATGTTGCTCAGGGCGGCGGCGCTGATGGAGGGCAGGCGGAAGACGACGGTCTTCTCGTCGGTGGCCTCGGCGGTGATGGGCTGGTCGCCCACCCACAGCAGGTCGGCGTTGCCGTTGGCCTTGACGGCCTTGTTCGTGTAGGTGAACACGACGTCGTCGGCGGTGACGGGCTCGCCATCCGACCAGAGCAGGCCGTCCTTGAGCACGACGGTGACGGACAGGCCGTCCTCGGCGGGGGTGATCGACTCGGCGAGCTCGTTGACGACGGTGCCGTCGCCTTCGACACGGGCGAGAGGCGAGTAGATGAGGTTGGTGACCGTCAGGCCCCAGCGGTCGCCCACGTTGATGGGGTTCAGCGAGCTCGGGTCGCTGGAGATCGCGTAGGTGAAGGTGCCGGTGGCGGCGCTCGTCGTGGGCTCGCTCGTCGTGCCGGTGCTCGGAGCGCAGGCGGTGATCGCCAGCGCGGCGGCGGCGATGACCGCGGCCAGGCCGAATCGTCTCTTGTGCATGTTGTCCTCAGCTGTGTGTCCTGCGCGAATGCGCACCCCAAGGCTAAGCGGAATGCTCAGCCGGGAATTCCCATCGGTGTCGAACTGTGACGTGGCCCTCAGAGTCCGGCCTGGGTGATGCGCCCGCCGTTGACCAGCAGATACGCCCCCGTGACCCCGGCTGCGAGGTCGCTGAGATAGAACGCGATCACGTCGCCGATGTCTTCGGGGTAGGGGCGCTGACCGAGGGGCAGGCCGGCCGTGTACGAGCGCGAACCCTCGGATGCTTCGTCGGCGGCGTCGGCGATCATCCAGCCCGGGGCGACCATGTTGACGGTGACGCCGCGCGGGGCGAGCTCTGCCGAGAGGCTCCGCGAGAGGCCGACCATCGCACCCTTGGCGGCGGCGTAGGGCGACCAGCCCGCGGGAGCGTCGTTCCACAGCTCCGAGACGATGTTGACGATGCGCCCGCCGCCGGCCCGGTCGAACGCGGGCAGGGCGGCGGTGGCGGTGTGCACGACGGCGCGCACGGCGAAGTCGTACATGCGGTCGAAGTGGGCGGTGGTCGCCTGGTCGAAGTCCTTCTGCTGATCGCCGGCGATCGCGTTGTTGACGACCGCGTCGAGGCGGCCGAACTCGGCCTCGACGGCCGCGATGAGCCCGTCGACCGCGGCGGGGTCGAGCACGTCGGCGGCGAAGGCGGATGCCGTGCCGCCGGCCGAGCGGATCTCGTCGACGAGCGCGTCGGCACCGGCACGGCTGGCGGCGTAGTTGACGGCCACGGTCGCCCCGTGGGCGGCCAGGCGGCGGGCCATCCCCACCCCGGCGCCGCGGCCGGCGCCGGTGACGAGCACGACCTTCCCGGTGAGCAGGGTCGAGGTGGCGGCGGTGACGTCTCTGGGAGGCATGGCCCGATCGTATCGGCGCGACGCGAGCCGAGCCGGGCGCCGCCTCAGCCGAGGAACTCGGCGGGGTCGAACTGCTCGATGGGGATGACCCGCACGCGCGGCAGGGTCACGTCGAAGGCGTGCGCGTCGTATTCGAGGTCGAAGAACTCGACGCCGGGCACGGCGGCGAACTCGGAGCTGCGGAACTCGGCGAACGCGAGCAGCCCGACGTGACGGCCGTCGGCGAGCGCGGCGAGGTCGTCGACGAAGTCACGGTCGTGGCTGACCAGGGCCACGTCGGCGTCGCGGTCGCGCAGCGCCCGCAGGGTGCGCTGGATGGCGATGTCGACGACCTTGGCCTCGGCGGGGCCCGACAGCGGCACCGGCCGGTAGCCGAGGGCGAGCAGCGCCTGCACGAACGGCATCGGCAGGTGCGTGGAGGCGTTCAGGAAGAACAGGCCCTGGGCCGACTGCCCCCACCGCTCCTCGATGAAGGCCAGCAGACGGTCCCAGCGGGGACGCTCGTCGGACTGCGGGCGACGGCCGAGGATCGATCCGCCGAGGGTGGCGTCGATGTTCTCGCCGTCGACGAGCACCCACGTGGTGCGCTCTGACAAAGGTCCTCCAGCGGATCGAGGGTCGATGCTCCGTAACGTACCAGCACGCGCCCGGCCGCCCGGGCGGCGACTACCGTGGAACGGTGGCCCTCTCCTCCCGCACGACAGCCCGTCCGCCCCGCCCCACCCTCGAGTTCGAGGTCGTGGCATCCGAACGGCTGAGCGCGCACCTGGTACGCATCACCCTCGGCGGCGACGCCTTCGCGCAGTTCGAGGACCGTCCCGAGACCGACAAGTACGCCAAGCTCAAGTTCGCGACGCCCGACGGGCATCCGGTCACCCGCACCTACACGGTGCGCCGCGTCGACCACGACGCGCGCACGCTGCAGATCGACTTCGTCGTGCACGGCGACGAAGGACTGGCCGGTCCGTGGGCGGCCGCCGCACAGCCCGGCGACCGGGTGAGCCTGATGGGCCCCGGCGGCGGCTACCGCCCCGACCCGGAGGCCGACTGGCACCTGCTGGCGGGCGACCTGTCGGCGGTGCCGGCGATCGCCGCCGCCCTCGAGGCGCTGCCGGCGGATGCCGAGGGCGTCGCCGTCATCGAGATCGACGCCCCCGATGCCGAGCTGCCCCTCACCGCCCCCGCCGGGGTCGCGGTGCTGTGGCTCGTGGAACCCGAGCACGACGCCGAGCGCCTGGCCTCGGCCCTGCGCACCCTCCCCTGGCGCGAGGGGCGCGTGCAGGTGTTCGCGCACGGCGAGCGCGAGTCGATGAAGGCGATCCGGCGGGTGCTGTTCGACGAGCGGGAGCTCGATCGCGGGCAGGTGTCACTGTCGGGCTACTGGGCACGCGGACGCACCGAAGACCGCTTCCAGGCCGAGAAGCGCGAGCCGATCGGCCAGATCCTCTAGCTGCGGCGGGTCAACGCAGGGCCGGGTCGTCGGTGCGCCAGTACTGGATGGACTGCAGCACCCAGAACGCGGCGAACAGCACGAGGGCGGCGATCTCGCCCACGAACACGCCAAACACGTCGCCGACGTGCAGCGCGCCGTAGAGCGGCATCCCCACCACGGTCACCCCCAGCAGCACGGCGATGACGACGTAGGCCACCTGCAGCCAGCGCGGCGGCCGCGGCCCGTCGGAGGGGCGCACCGCCGTGACGACGGCGACGGCGGCGATCACCGCGAAGAAACCGACGGCGGCGGCCACGTGCGCCCACTGCAGGAACCAGTCGTGGGCGAGCCACCAGCTCAGCCACACCGCCAGCAGCAGCGCGCCCGCGATCCCCACCGACAGTGCCGTTGCGGGGCGGGACACCTGACCCGCGACGGCGAGGGCCACCGCCAGCACGAGCACCAGGGCGCCGACGATGAGATAGGTCGCCACGCCATTGTCGACGTCGGCGTCGAAGGCCGCGGGGATGCAGGTGAGCCGGCCGTCGGGGCAGGTGGAATCGAGCCCGGGCACCGAATGGGGCGAGATGACGGTGGGGATGATCGCCACCAGCGGGGCGAGCACCGCCGCCACGTCGAGCAGCGCCCGTTCGGGACCCCGCCCCGACAGCGCGAAGAAGCCGACCGCCACCGACATGACCGCCCCGACGAACACGGTGCGGGCGGGCGTGTAGTAGTAGTGGCTGAGCGAGGGCAGCAGCCCGACGATCGGCATCGCGGTGACCATCGCGGCGAACACCGCCACCACCGACCCGGCGATCGCGATGCGCAGGTAACGATAGGTGCGCTGCGTCGAGGTCGCCGGGCGGGAGGTCATCGGTCGGCCTCGGCCTCGGGGGTCCCGGCCTCGGCCTTGTCGGCCTCGGCGACGCCGGCCTCGGTGATGCCGGTGAGCGCTGCACTGGCATCCCACAGCCGCTTGGCGATCAGCGGGTCGGCGGCGATGCGGTGGGTGCGGGCGCGCTTGTTCTCGGCGTAGTACTCCCCCGGCGCGAAGTCGACGCCCGGCTTGCCCAGAGCGAGCCACGTGAGGCGCGATCCGCCCACCTCGGTGGAGGTGAGCAGCCGCGTGGCGATGGGGTTGGTGTACATCCAGCGCCACGCCCCGCGCGAGGTCGAGGCGAAGCTCGACGCGATGGCACCGGGGTGGAAGGCCACCGCCGACAGCCCGGCGTCGCCGTGGCGACGGTGCAGCTCTTTCGTGAAGAGGATGTTCGCGAGCTTGCCGTTGCCGTAGGCCGACGATGCCGAGTAGCGGCGCTGGGCCTGCAGGTCGTCGATGTCGAAACGGGAGAAGCGCTGGGCGGCCAGGCTGGAGGTCTGGATGACCGTCGCCGCGCTCTCGATGAGCCGGTCGCGCAGCAGGTTCGTGAGCAGGAACCCGCCGAGGTGGTTCACCTGGAAGGTGAGCTCGTTGCCGTCGGCGGTGACCCGGCGCTCGCCGAAGATGCCGCCGGCGTTGTTGGCGAGCACGTCGATGCGGGGGTAGCGCTCGAGCAGCCCGGCGGCGAGCGTGCGCACCTGGTCGAGCTCGGCGTAGTCGGCGACGAAGCGGTCGACGCCGAGGCTGTCGGCGACGGCATCCGTCTTGCGCGGGTCGCGCCCCACGACCACCACCCGCTCGCCGGCCTCGTGCAGCTGCCGCGCGGCGGCCGCGCCGATGCCGTCGCTCGCGCCGGTGATCACGATGGTGCGGGTCATGGGTCTCCTCGGGGATCGACGGTGCTTCCCATCCTGCCCCGCCGTGGCGACATCCGGCGTCACAGTCGGCGCGGCGGGAATCGTGCGGGGCGGCCCCCGGTTGCCCCCGTCATGACAACAGTGGGAATCATCGGAGCAGGACACATCGGCAGCGCCCTGGCAGAGGGCCTCGCCACCCGCGGCTACGACGTCGTGATCGCCAACTCGCGCGGGCCCGAGACGCTGGCCGACCTCGTCGCCCGGCTGGGCGACAGCGTGCGCGCCGCCACCGCCGTCGAGGCGGCCGAGGCCGCCGACTGGGCGATCGTCACGGTGCCGCTGAAGGCGGTCGACGCGCTGCCGGCTGCGGCGCTGGCCGGCAAGGTCGTGCTCGACACCAACAACTACTACTGGGAGCGCGACGGGCGGATCGCCGCGCTCGACGACAAGCAGACCACCACCACGCGGCTCGTGCAGGAGCACCTCTCGGGCGCGCGCGTCGTGAAGGCGTTCAACCACATCGCCGCCGCGCAGATCCTCACCGACGGCACCCCGGCCGGCACCGAGGGCCGCCGGGCCCTCGCCATCGCCAGCGACCACGCCGACGCCGCCGCCCTCGCCACGGCGGTCTACGACGAACTCGGCTTCGACACCGTCGACGTCGGCTCGGTCGACGAGAGCTGGCGCGTCGAGCGCGACCGGCCCGCGTACGTCGTGCGGCAGGACGCCGACGAGCTGCGCGCCAACCTCGCCCGCGCCGAGCGCTGAGCCTGGCCGGCCGCGGGCCGGTCAGGCCGTGAGGGCGTCGATCCCGGCGAGGGGAACGAGCCCGGCGGCCCCGGCCCGCAGCAGCGGGTCGTCGGTGATGAGCGCGTCGGCCTGCAGCACGGCCACCGCCAGATACTCCGCCGGTGCCGGATCGTCCCACCCGAGGTCGCCGGCGATCCGCCACGCCGTGGCACGTGAGACGCGGTCGCCCAGCAGCCGGATCTTCAGCGACGCGAGACCTTCGAGCCGGCGGCGGCCCACGGCATCCGTGAGCACACCGGTGCGCACGTCGCGGTAGAGAAGTCCCAGCGCGTGCGAGCGCAGCACCGCCGGGCCGACCAGGGCGTGCCCCTCGCCGACGGCGCGATCGCCTGTCACCAGCCGCAGCGCGGTGGGCGCATCGATCGCGAAGCGTGTCATGTGCGCGGGGCGCTCAGCGGCGCA
Organism: Microbacterium festucae; assembly: GCF_025421715.1. Taxonomy (GTDB): domain Bacteria; phylum Actinomycetota; class Actinomycetes; order Actinomycetales; family Microbacteriaceae; genus Microbacterium; species Microbacterium festucae. The sequence goes on along the minus strand of NZ_JAOEFC010000003.1, from coordinate 303,430 downwards.
GCGCCTGCACGATCGGCTCGTCGCCGGTGTTGAACGAGACGGTGCGGCCGATGGTGGCCGGCTCGTCGACGGCGGCCGCCAGCACCGCGGCCACATCGGCGCGCGCGACCGACCCCGACGAGACGGCGTCGACGTCGATGCGCCCGGTGCCCTCGTCGAGGGTGAGCGCCGACGGCGCCAGGATCGTCCAGTCCAGGCGCGTGGCGCGCAGGTGCTCGTCGGCGGCGGCCTTGGCCTCTGCGTACGCGAAGAACGCGTCGTCGGGGTCGACGCCGTGGTCGGGTCCGGCACCGAAGTACGACACCATCAGGTAGCGCGGCACCCCGGCCGCCACCGCGGCGTCGATCGAGCGGATCGCGGCATCCCGGTCGACGGCGTACGTGCGCTCGGGGCTTCCCCCGCCGGCGCCCGCCGACCAGATGACCACGTCGTTGCCGCCGACGAGGTTCGTGAACTGGTCGAGGTCGAACGAGGCCACGTCGGCCACGAGCGGCGTGGCACCGGTCGCGGCGACGTCGGCTTCGTGGTCGGGGTTGCGGATGACCGCGGTCACGTGGTGGGCGGCTGCCACCAGCAGCGGCTCGAGCATGAGGGCGACTTTTCCGTGACCGCCGATGAGCAGGATGCGGGCCATGGGGGCTCCTTCCGTCTCATCGAGCCTATGTCGCACGCCCCGCGCCGGGGCCGGGGTCGACAGACGCCCCACGAGGGCCTACGGTTCGCGTCACCAGCCCATCGAGCCCGGGCCGCCCTTGAACGGACCGGCGATGGCGGCGCTCACCCAGCCGCCGTAGAAGCCGCCCGGCTGCGGGGTGACCGTCTCACCCGCCAGGGTGCACGCGTCCATCGGCCCGGCGTAGACCGCGACGCGTCCGATGAGATCGGCGTACCCCGCCGACGGCGACGGGTACCCCCACGCGGCCTTGGGGCGCTCGACGGCGCCCCCGACCACGTCGAAGTACGACGCCTGGCCCTTGAACTCGCACCACGACGATCCCGCCGCGGGGCGCAGCGCGCCGGCGACGAACGCGTCGACGGGCAGGTAGTAGACCGGCGGATGACTCGTCTCCAGCACCCGCACCACGTCATCGGTGTCGACGATGCGCTGCCCGCCGAGGTCGACGGTCACGCGGGCGGCGACCCGCTCGACACGGGGCGGGCGCGGGTAATCCCACACCGACTCCTGGCCGGCACGGACGGGATCGGGCTTCGGATGCCGCATGCGCCCACCCTCTCACGCCAGGGGTGTGTGCGGGCCGGGGATCCGTGCGGGCCGGGGATGGTCAGGTGACCGGCGTCTCGGATGCTGTCGCCTCGGCCGGCTCGTAGGCCAGGAGATCGCCCGGCTGGCAGCCGAGAACGCGACAGATCGCCTCGAGGGTGCTGAACCGCACCGCCTTGGCACGCCCGCTCTTGAGTACGAACACGTTCGCGGGAGTGATGCCGATCGCCGCGGCGAGCTCGGCGACGCTCATCTTCCGCTTGGCCAGTTCGACATCGAGGTTGATGACGACGGGCATCACACGACCTCGGCGAGCTCGTGCTCGAGCGCGCTCGCTTTGCGCAGCAGCCCCTTCATCACGACGAGGATCAGCGTCACCCCCAGGGCGAGAGCACCACCGGCGATCAGCAGGAGCATCACCCCGGGGCTCAGCGCCGCCGACAGGCTCAGCACGACGAAGGCGGCCGCCAGCAGCCCGGTGAACGACGCCACCGCGGCGATCAGAGCGTCTACCCAGACGAATGCGGCGTCGGTGAAGATCGAGGCCGTGTCGACCATCGTCAGCAAGCGCCACACGCAGACGACCGCGACCTGCACGCACACCACGAGGGCGACGCATCCCACGATCCCCGGCACCCGGAGGTGCGCGGCCTCGGGGTACATCGACACGGTGCTGTCGGCCAGTGCCGGGATGACGACGAGCTGCGCGACGACGGTGACCAGGGCGATCAGGGCGAGCGCGATCTTCGCGGCGACGACGGTGCTGCTCTGCATGATGCCCCTATCGTTTTTCGATACTCAGATATCGTAGAACGATGCTCTCATCGCGATCAACCCCGCTCCTGCTCCTGCGCGCGGCCGGGGCAGTGTGGGTCGCGCTCGGGGTGTTCATCGCGGGATCGGCGCTCGCGCTGCAGCGCGACGTGGGGCTGAACCTGATCGTCGGAGCGGTGTTCGCGCTCATCGGGGTGGGGATGCTGCGATGGCGGGCGAGGCCGCGCCCGGCCGTCGGCATCGTGGGCGGCGCCGCGTTCGTGGTCGGCGCGGGGCTCCTGGCGGCCGCGGCCCTCCGGGTGTTCGGCGAGGGCTACGCCGTCTTCGGCTGAGGGAGTCGTTCGCGGCGGCGTCCGGCGTTTCCTCGTGCGCCCCGAGGCCGACGCACAGGCGTAGCCTGGACGGCGTGAACATCCCGGTCCGGTCCCGCCTCGCGGGGCGAGAGGAGGTCGTCGGCGCTGCACGCGCCGGCGTCAGAGCCTGACGGCATCCGTCAGCTTCTCCGCGTCATCGACGCGCCCCTCTTCGCGGCCTCGGCCGCACCGTCACGACAGGATTCACATGCGACCCTTCTCCGAGGCCGACATCCGCGCCTCATTCCTCAACGCCAGCCTGCGCGAGCGCAAAGCCGCACTGCTTCCCGACGATCTCGATGAGACCGCCTGGGAGTCGCTGGACTACCTCGGCTGGCACGACCGCAAGCTCGCCCAGGTGGCCTACGTCACCGTCGACCTCGACGGCGCGCCCGCCTCGCTCATGCTGCGCCGCGCCGACGCGAAGCCGCGCGGACGCGCGCAGTGCTCGTGGTGCGCCGACATCACGCTGCCCAACGACGTCGTGATGTACATCGCCAAGCGCGCCGGCGAGGCGGGACGCCGCGGCGACACCGTCGGGGTGCTCGTGTGCGAGAACTTCGAGTGCTCGGCCAACGTGCGAAAGCTGCCGCCGTCGGCCTATCTGGGGTTCGACCGCGAAGCCGCCCGCGATCGACGCATCGACGCCCTGCGCGAGAACGTCGCCGCGTTCGCCCGCGCCGTGCGCGACGGCCGCTGAGGCAAAGGTCACACCCCTGTAACACCACGTTCACCCGCCGTCGCGGCCCACGGATGACACTGGCTGAAGCCAGACACCGCCTCCCCCACCGGGCCCCCGACCGAAGGATGACGATGACCCGACCGCTGCGAGTCCTGTCGCTCTACGAAGGCTTCTTCGCGGGCGGTGCCCGCATCCTCCACAGCGACGTCGTGGCGGGACTGCACGACGGCGCCTCGCAGCAGCACAGCGTGCTCGCCCTCGCCTCGCGCGCGGTGCGCGACGCGTCGGTGCAGGAGATGACCGACGACCCCCGCTTCCGTCGGCTGACGGCGGCGGGGGTGGCGGTGCACACGCTCGACCGCACCGCCGGCGACCGCCCCCTCGACCCCGAGACCTACAGCATCCGCGAACTGCTCACCGCCCGCGCCGCCCTCACCGGCGTCGACGTCGTGCTGTCGCTGAAGGAGCAGCCGCTGGGACTGCTGGTGGCGCTGCAGCGCCGCGGCTGGATGCCGGACGTGCCGGTGGCGGCGTGCCTGCACCGCTCCGACCCCGTGCACTCCGGCGCGGCCCTGTCGTGGCTGGCCGAGGCCACCGCCACGGGTCTGCTGACGGCGACGATCTCGTGCGCGGATGCCACGGACGAGGCCTACTCGCGCCTGGGCACGACCCCGGGCCGGCGGCACGTGGTGGCCAACGGCATCGACACCGACCGGTTCCGTCCGGCCGGCGCCGCCGAGCGCGCCGAGACCCGTCGCACCCTGGGCATCCCGGCGGGTGCGCCCGTGGTCGTCTTCGCAGCGCGGTTCGACGCGATGAAAGACCCGGGACTGTTCCTGCGCGCCGTCGCCCGGCATCTGCGCCGCGCCCCCGAGACGCACTACGTGCTGTGCGGAGCCGGCATGACCCCCGCCAACGCCCCGCTGCGCCATCTCATCGCCGACGCCGGGCTCGACCCCGACGACGCACGACTGCACCCCCTCGGCATCCGCGACGACATGCCCGCCGTCTACGGGATCGCCGACATCGTGGCGCTCACCAGCGCGTTCGGCGAAGCCTCGCCGCTGTGCCTCATCGAAGGGGCTGCGTGCGGCGCGACCCCCGTCACCACCGCCGTCGGCGACGCCCCGTCGGTGGTCGCCGGCATCGGCGTGGTCACCCCGCACGACGAGCAGGCGATCGCCGAGGCATGGGCGGCGGTGCTTGCCGACCGCGCCCGCCTGCGGGTGCTCGCCCTCGCCGCGCGCCCGCGCCTGGACCGTGCACGCATGGTCGACGAGTACCGCTCGGTGGTCGGCGCGCTCACGGTGGCCGCCGAGGTCGCCGCCTGAGGCCTCGCCCGCTGTCGCCGCCCGGGTGCACACTGGTCGCATGAGCGACGACGCCGTGCCCTCGTCGGGGTCGACCCCCGCGGAACCGGACGCGGAGGCGGCGGCGGATCCGGCCGGCGCGAAGCCGCCCGGCTGGGTGCTGCACGTCGACCTCGACCAGTTCATCGCGGCGGTCGAGCTGCTGCGCCGCCCCGAGCTGGTCGGCCTTCCCGTGATCGTGGGCGGCCGCGGCGACCCCACCGAGCGCGCCGTCGTGTCGACCGCGTCGTACGAGGCCCGCGCGTTCGGCGTGGGCTCGGGGATGCCGCTGAAGATCGCCGCTCGCAAGATCCCCGACGCCGTGTTCCTCCCCGTCGACGCGCCCGCCTACACCGCGGCATCCGACGAGGTGATGGCGACGCTGCGCGCGCAGCCGGGCGCGGTGGTGCAGGTGCTCGGCTGGGACGAGGCCTTCGTGGGCCTGCGCACCGCCGATCCCGATGCCGCGGCCCGCGGCATCCAGGCCGCCGTGCTCGCCCGCACCGGGCTGCACTGCAGCGTGGGGATCGGCGACACGCTCATCCGCGCCAAGAACGCCACCGACTTCGGCAAGCCGCAGGGCCGGTTCCGCCTGACCGCCGACAACTGGCTCGACGTCATGGGCGCGCGGCCCACCGCGGCGCTGTGGGGCGTGGGGGCGAAGGTCTCGAAGCGGCTCGCGGCGCTGGGCATCACGACCGTCGCCGAACTGGCCGCCGCCGACACGGCGCCGCTGGCGGCCGAGTTCGGCCCGAAGATGGGGCCGTGGTACCGGCAGCTGGGGCGCGGTGACGGGTCGGCCACGGTGGACGACACCCCGTGGGTGGCCCGCGGGCACAGCCGCGAGACGACGTTCCAGACCGACCTCACCGACCGCGCCGACATCGTCGAGGCGGCACGGGCGCTCATCGGCCAGGTGCTCGCCGATGTGGCCGCCGAGGGCCGCCCCGTGGTCGGGGTGGGGATCAAGGTGCGCTACGCGCCGTTCACGACGAAGAACCTCGTGCACAAGATCGACGAGACCGGCGACGAGGCCACCGTCACCGCGGAGCTCCTGCGGCTGGTCGACAAGATCGACGCCGACCGAGCCGTGCGCCTGCTCGGCGTGCGCGCCGAAATGGCGATGCCCGCCGATGCCCGCGACGGTCACACCCCCACCCGAGGAGGGTGGTGAGCGGCCCCGCCGCGGCCACGGCGCCTACGATCGAAGGGTGACTTCTCCCGCTTCCCTCGTTCTGGTCGCCAACGCCACTGACGGCTCCATCTCGGTCTTCCGCTTCGACGACGGAGCCCTCGAGCTCCTCGCCACCACCGACGGCCTCACCGGCACGTCGACGTTCGCCGTCGACGCCGACCGCGACCTCGTCTACGCCGCCGTCAAGGGCGACGTGGCCGGCATCGTCACCCTCTCCCTCGACCGCGCGACGGGCGTGCTCACCCCGCTCTCGCGCCGCGACCTGCCCCGCGGCGGCATGAACTACCTCGCCCTCACCCGCGGCGGCACGGCCCTGCTGGGCGCCGCCTACGGCGCGGGCTACGGCATCCTCTCCCCCGTCACCGACGGCGAGGTCGGCGAGCCGGTGTCGACCGTCGAGTTCCCCAACCTGCACTCGGTGCTCCCCAGCGCCGACGGCCGCTTCGCGTACTTCGTGTCGCTGGGCGCCGACCTCATCGCGCAGTACGCGATCGCCGACGAGCTGGGCCTGGTGCCGCTCGAGCCCGCGACCGTCGCCGCCCCCGCCGGATCGGGCCCGCGCCACCTCGTGCTCAGCGAGGCGCAGGATGCCGTGTACGTGATGACCGAGTTCTCGGGCGAGGTGCTGCGCTACGTGCGCGACACCTTCACGGGCGTGCTCACCGCCGCCGACGCGGCGACCGTCTACGACACCGCCGCAGGACTCGGGCACAGCGAGTTCGGCGCGAACCCGCTCGATCACCACTACATCTGGGGCGCCGACCTGCACCTGGCGGGCGACCGCCTGTGGGCTTCGGAGCGCACCGAGAGCACGCTGGGCGCCGTGACCGTCGCCGCCGACGGCACGCTCGCCCCGGCCGAGACCTTCACCGTCACCGAGACCCAGCCGCGCGGCTTCGCGGTGAGCCCCGACGGCGCCTGGCTCGTCGCCGCCGGCGAGAAGTCGACCACCGTGTCGCTGTACGCGGTGGGCGGCGACCGCCTCGAGCTGCGCCAGCGTGCCGAGACCGGCAACGGCGCCAACTGGGTGCGCTTCGTCTGAGCGGGCCCGTCAGCGGGCGACGATGTCGTCGGCTTCGTCGGCGATCCACGCCATGAGCGGCAGCATCCGCTCCATCAGGGCGTCGCCGCGTGCGGTGAGGGCGTACTCCACGCGCGGGGGCACCTCGGGATAGGCGGTGCGCTGCACGATGCCGTCGGCCTCGAGCGTGCGCAGCGTCGTGGCGAGCATCTTCTCGCTGATGCCGTCGACCGTGCGGCGCAGCTCGCCCCAGCGCAGGGTGCCGTCGGTGAGGGCGAGCAGCACGAGCACGCCCCACTTGCTCATCACATGATCGAGCACGACCCGCGTCGGGCAGTTCTCGGTGAACACCTTGTCACGCGACGCCCGGATCTCCGCAAAACTCACTGCCATGTGGGTACCTTACCGAAAAGTGGGTACCCCCGAGAAGGAATGTAAACCCGGGCGGGGGAGGTTCTGACCGGTGATCCCATCGAAAGGACTCCCCTCATGACCATTCTCGTCACCGGCGCCAGCGGACAGCTCGGCCACCTCGTCGTCGACGCCCTGCTCGAGCGCGGCACACCGGCATCCGACATCGTCGCGGGCGCCCGCTCGGTCGACAAGGTCGCCGACCTCGCCGACCGCGGGGTGCGCACCGCGCACGTCGACTACGACGCCCCCGCCACCGTCGCCGCCGCCCTCGAGGGCGTCGACACGGTGCTGCTCATCTCGGGCTCGGAGCCCGGCGCGCGCTTCGCCGGCCACCAGAACGTCATCGACGCCGCCGTCGCGGCCGGCGTGGCGAAGTTCGTCTACACCAGCGCCCCGAAGGCCACCACCTTCGACTGGGCGCTGGGCGGCGAGCACAAGGCCACCGAAGAGGCGATCGCCGCTGCCGGCCTTCCCGCGGTGATCCTCCGCAACAACTGGTACGTCGAGAACTACGTGGCCGACGTGCAGCGCGCGGCAGACTCGGGCGTGATCGCCGCCTCGGTCGGCGAGGCCGTGATCGCACCGGCCACCCGCCGCGACTACGCGGAGGCGGCCGCGGTCGTGCTCACCGGCGACGGACACATCGGCCAGGTCTACGAGCTGGCCGGCGACACCGTCCTCGGCTACGACGACATCGCCGCGGCGGCGGCCGAGGTGCTCGGCCGCGAGGTCTCGTACGTGCGCCTCACCACCGACGAGCACGTCGCCGCACTCGTCGGCGCCGGGCTCCCCGCCGAGGTGGCGGGCTTCGTCGCCGGCATCGACACCGGCATCCGCGACGGCGTGCTCGCCGACACCGACGGCACCCTCTCGCGCCTCATCGGCCGCCCGACGACGCCGTTCGTCGACGGACTGCGCGCCGCGCTGGCCTGACCGGCACCATCCGTCGGACCGCTGGGGCAGGTGTGCACGGGCGTGACCCGGGAGGCAACACCTGCCCCACGGCTCCGACGGATGGTCACGGGCGCGCCGTCAGCGCACGACGCGGTAGCGCACGTGCGTGACCAACGACGCGGCCCGCACCGAGAGCTGCTCGAGCGCGAGCCCGTCGATCCCCTCGAACAGCCGCAGCCCGTCGCCGACGACCACCGGCGCGATCTGCAGCATCAGCTCGTCGACGAGCCCCGCCTGCAGGTAGGCGCGGGTGGTCGACACGCCCCCGGCGATGTGGACGTTCCGCTCGCCGGCGGCCTCGCGGGCACGCTCCAGGGCGGCGTGGATGCCGTCGGTCACGAAGTGGAAGACGGTGCCGCCCTCCATCTCGAGGCTCTCGCGCGGGTGGTGCGTGAGCACGAACACCGGCGCGTGGTACGGCGGGTTCGGGCCCCACCAGCCGCGCCACGGGCCGGGGTGGCTCGACCACTCGCCGCGCACCGGGCCGAACATGTGGCGGCCCATCACATAGGCGCCCGCCGAGACGATCGCGTCCATCTCGGCCCGGTTCTCGTCGGGGGTCTCGAACATCCACCGGTGCAGCACGCCCTCGGGCATGTCGCCGAACGGACGCTGCTCGGTCTGGTTCTCGCCCGCCCCGACGCCGTCGAGCGACAGGGACATGGTGGCGATCACGGTCGACATGGCGGACACGCTATCGCGCGCCGCCACCGCCCGACAGGGTGCGGTGGGACGATGGGCGCAGCCGACGAGAGGATCCCGATGGCCAGACGCCTCGTGCGCCCACGACAGCGTGACGAACTGAAGAACATCCCGTACGAGGTCTTCATCGGGCTGCTGTCGGTGCTGTCGATCGTGAACATCGTGCTGTGGTGGGTGTTCTACAACGACCCGCAGATCCAGACCGTGCTCACCACCATGACCGCGCTGTTCACCGTCGTGTTCCTCGTCGACTTCCTCTACCGGTTCTTCACGGCGCCCGCCCGCGCGCACTACTTCTGGCGCGATTTCGGGTGGGCCGACCTGCTGTCGGCGGTGCCGGCGACCCAGCTGAACATCCTGCGCGTGTTCCGGCTGCGCCGGGTGGTGCACCTGTTCCACCGCACCGGCGCGCGCCACATCCTCCTCACGGTCGTGCGCGATCGCGCCAACAGCGCGCTGCTGCTGCTGCTGCTGGCGGGCGTGCTGGTGATGCAGTTCGGCAGCCTCGTCGTGCTGTACGCGGAGGCGGCCGATCCGACCGCCAACATCACCACGGCATCCGATGCCCTCTGGTACACGCTCGTGACCATCTCGACCGTCGGCTATGGCGACCAGTACCCCGTCACCGCGGCGGGGCGCATCGTCGGCACGCTCATCATCATCGTGGGCGTGGGCATCTTCGGCACCTTCACCGGCTTCCTCGCGAACTTCTTCCTCACCCCGCGCCAGCGCGCGCACGCCGCCGCCGCCGAGGCCGAGACGACCGAGCCCGCCGCGGTGGGCACCGAGACCGACCGCGCCGCGCAGCTGCAGGCGCTGCTCGCGCAGACGGAGGCCTCGGCCGCCGAGCTGCGACGACTGCTGGAGGAAGAGCGCGGCGGGAGCGGATCGGCCGGGTCCGAGTAGGCTCGGTGACCGTGTCTCCCCGCATCGGCATCGTCGTCACCGACGCCGGCTTCTACGCCCCCGAAGACCCCGACCAGGACACCGCACCGCTGGTGGCCGCCCTCATCGCCCGTGGCGCACGCGCCGAAGCGGTGGTGTGGCATGACGCAGCCGTCGACCTCGCCGCCTTCGACCTGCTCGTCATCCGCACCCCGTGGGACTACCCGGATCGGCTCGACGAGTTCCAGGCCTGGCTCGACCGCGCCGAGGCGCTGACGCGCGTGCGCAACACCCCCGCGGTGGTGCGGTGGAACCTCGACAAGCACTACCTGCGCCAGCTCGCCGAGGCGGGCGTGGCGGTCGTGCCCACCGCGTACTGCCGCACGAGCGACGAGGCGCGCCGCGCGCTGGCCGCGCACGCCGACGGCGGTGTCGTCGTCAAGCCGGCCGTGTCGGCGGCGGCCCGCGACACCGGACTGTTCCACGCCGACGACCCCGCCGCGCAGGCCCTCGCCGAGCGGATCATCGCCACGGGCGGCGTGGCGATGATCCAGCCCGAGATCCCCGAACTGTCGGCCGGGGCCGAGAAGGCGCTGTACGCGATGTCGGGGCACTTCAGCCACGCCATCGCGAAGGGGGCGCTCCTGGCCCGCGGCGGCGGACTGATCGGCGGCGTCTACCAGGAGAACCCGGTGCCGGTGGCCACCACCGACGCCGAGCGGGCCTTCGCCGACGACGTGCTGCGCGCCGTGGCCGCCGTGACCGGCGGCGACGTGCCGCTCTACGCCCGCGTCGACACCGTCGACTCGGCCGCGTTCGGACTGGTCGTCATCGAGGTGGAGCTGATCGAGCCGGCCCTGAACCTGCACGTCGCCCCCGATGCGGTGGGCCCCATCGCCGACGCCATTGTGGAGGCCGCACGATGAGCACACCGAAGCGCCGGGCCCACACCGCGAAGGGCTCGGCCGGCGCAGCCGAGAACGCGGCGGCCAGCACACCGCAGACCACGGCACCCTCCTCGCCGGATGCCGTCACCGCACCGCCGCAGTCGCGCTGGCTGCTGTTCGGCGTGGGCGCGGTGGCCGCCGTCGTGGCCCTCGTGCCGTGGCTGCTGACCGGAGCGCGCCTGCCGATCCAGAACTTCTGGTCGGAGATCCCCAGCGCCCTGCCGGTGGTGCTGCTGCCGTTCAGCCAGTACGCGGTGTCGCTGATCTTCGCGCTGCTGATGGTCGGCTCCGCCGCCGCCGGCATCGCGGGCCGGGCCCTGCGCGCCCGCAGCGCCCGCGCCGGCACGACCACGCTCGTCGCGGGCGTCGTCGTCATCCAGCTGCTCGCGGTCGTGCAGACCGCGCTCGTTCTCTCGACGCTGCTGCCCGACACCGACGAGGCGATCATCTACCTCGCCGGTCTCACCGCGGGCGCGGTGGTCACCGTGCTGCTGGGTGTGCTCGCCACCGTGCTCATCGCCCGCGCGCCCCGTGGCGGCGCGGTGATCGGCCTCACCGCCGGCGCGATCGCGTTCGGCTCGTGGGTGGCCGCCCTCATCGTGCCGTTCGGCTCGGTGCCGACCGACTACCCGTTCCTGCTCACCCTCGTGCAGTGGATCGCCCCGGTGCTCACCGGCGTCGCGATCGCGTGGGCGGGGGTGGGCACCCCCGGCCGCATCGTCGCGGCGGTCGGCGCGCTGCTGCTGGTGTGGGTCGCCCCCGCGGCGATGACCGGCATCGCCAACGCGCTCGGCACCCGCGTGTACGCCACGGCGCCCGGCGAGATGCTCGACTTCGGCCTCACCGTGTTCGGCCTGGCGCTGCTGACCCCCGAGCTCGCGCTGCGTCCGATCCTCGCCACCGTGATCACCGCCGCACTCGGCCTGCTGCTGCGCGGGGTGATCGCCCGGCGGCGGGCGGCGCAGACACCGGCGCCCGCACCGACTGTGTCGCCCTCACCGAGCGAGGACTGACCCGACCGGCATCCGCGTCACAGGGTCGGCAGCGGCAGTTCGCGGCGCCGGTCCCACGGCTCGGTCCAGCCGAGGCGGTCGAACAGTCCGTCCAGCAGCATGCCGGTGAACCCCCACACCAGGTGCTCGCCGGTCGCGTGCCGCACGAGGAAGCCCGGCCCGCGCCAGCTGCGGCCGTCGCGGTGGATGACCGTCACGCCGCGGTTGGCGGGGTCGAGCAGGTCGGCGACCGGCGCGCGGAACACGTCGGCCGACTCGGCCTCATCGACGACGCCGACCGGCGACGGATGCCGCCACCAGCCGAGCACCGGAGTGACGCGGTGCTGGGAGTAGTCGAGCATGACCGGGTCGAGTGCGCCCAGCACGTCGACGCCCGCCGGGTCGAGACCCGTCTCCTCCCGCGCCTCGCGCAGCGCCGCGGCGACGGTGTCGGCATCCCCCGGATCGACCCGCCCGCCCGGAAAGGCGACCTGCCCCGGGTGCGAGCGCAGCGTCGTCGCACGCGCCAGCAGCAGCACGTCGAGGTCGCGCGAGACCGCGTGGGACTGGGCGTCGTGGTCGCTGGGCAGGGAGTCGAGCACGCCGAACAGGATCAGCACCGCGGCCGGTCGCGCCGGCGCGCCCGACGGGCCCGGCGCGGCGTCACCGGCGGCGGCGGGCACGAGGGCGGGCGCGCCGGCGGCCAGCGCGCTCAGCTGCGCGCGGGCGCTGTCGGTGGCGGTGCGACCCATGGGCGGCCGGCCTCAGCCCTTGAAGTCTTCGGGGTCGACGTCGTCGAGGAACCGGGTGAACTCCTCGACGCTGCGCTCCACCTCTTCGGGGGTCTCGTCGTCGTCGCCGATGACGTCGACGATGCCGGCCGTGTCGAGCACGTCGTCGGCCACGAAGATGGGAGCGGCGGTGCGGGAGGCCAGCGCGATGGCATCCGAGGGTCGCGCGTCGACGCGGTGCACGCCGCCGCCGTGCCGAAGGGTGACCTCGGCGTAGAAGGTGCCCTCGTCGATGCGGGTGACCTCGACACGTTCGACGACGGCGCCGACGGTGGTGAGCATCGTGCGCATCAGGTCGTGCGCGAGCGGACGCGGGGCCACGGCCCCCTCGACGGCGATGAGGATCGACGTGGCCTCTTGCGCGCCGATCCAGATCGGCAGCACCTTGCCGGCGCCGGGCAGCTGGCCCACCGGGCGCAGCAGGATGACGTGCTCGCCGGCCGCGTCGAGGGCGATGCCGCCCACGATGACCTGGACCATGACCTCACCCCTTCCGCCGCGTTGACGTGTTCTCCCCAGTGTCGCACCGGTGGCCGCACCCCGGGCACCCGATACGCTCTGTCGTATGGCATCCAGCGACAAGCACCACGACGAGACCCCGCTGCGCGGAGGCGTGCTCAGCGGCGACGGCAGCCCCGCGATGTGGGGGACCCTGCTCGGTCTGATCGTCTTCGCGTTCGTGGCGGTGCCGATCTCGGCAGCGGTGCGCTTCGCGACCCACCCGCTGTCGCAGCAGCTGTTCGGAGGCCGGCTCGAAGAGGCCACCACGGGCGGCTACGTGACGTTCTGGTGGATCGTCGCGCTCGGCCTGCTGGCCACGCCCGTTCTCGTGGGCTGGGGCGTCGCGAAGATGTCGAAGAGCACCCTCGCGGCGATCGCCGTGATCGTCGGCGTGTTCTTCCTCGCCGTGGTCATCCTCGGGCAGCTCTTCGTCTTCTGACCCGCGGGTGCGCCGCGCCGGTGTGCGGCGCGCTGTGCGCCGCGCTCAGGCGGTGACGAGCACGTCGGCGGTGCGTCGCTCGGCCAGCGCGTTGGCGCCGCCGAAGATCAGCACCAGCAGCGCGGCCGCCGCCGGCAGCGCCATCGCGACGGTGAGCGACACGTCTTCGGCGACCCATCCGGTGACCGCAGAGGCCAGCGCCTGCGCCAGCGTGAGCGCCGAACCGAGCAGCGTCATGGTCGTGGCGGTGCGCCCGGCCGGCGCGCGGCGCCCGGCCAGGCTGAACAGCGTCACGAGCGTCGGGCCGACGCCCAGGCCCATCAGCAGCAGCCAGACGGTCACGGTGCCCACCGAAGCGGATGCCGTGTAGCCCACGGCCCCGAGCAGCAGCACCGCCGCGAACACGAGCCAGCGCAGCCGCAGGGAGAACCGGTCGGGCAGGGCGGCGACGGCCAGGGCGAGCGCGGCCGAGCCGATGCCCATGAGGCCGTAGAGCAGGCCCGCCTCCACGCCGCCCCCCAGGCTCTGCGCGAACGCGGTGAGCGAGGTGAGCGTCGAGCCGAAGAACAGGCCGACCGCGAAGGTGGCGGCCACCAGCACGAGCACCGGGCCGCTGAGCACCGCACGAAGCGGCGCTCGCGCGCCGGCATCCGTCGCCCGCCCGGCGGCCGAGGCGGTGGGGTGCAGGGCGAAGGCGGTGACGAAGGCGAAGCTCAGCACCGCGGCGATCGCGATCGGCGCCCACGGCGCGATGAGGGCGGCGAAGATGCCGACGAGGAACGGGCCGATGACGAACGCGGTCTCGTCGGCGGCCGACTCGTACGACATCACGCGGGTGAACGTGCGCGAGCGCCGCTCGGGCGCCAGGCGCAGCAGGATGAGCGCCATCAGGCGGCTGCGCGACATGGCGGCGGCCTGCGGGGCGGTCAGGCCGATGAACAGGGCGGTGGCCAGCAGCAGGTCGGCGCCGAAGCCGAGGGTCACCACGAGCGGGAACATGGCCAGCAGCACGCCGTTGGCCAGGCCCACCGGCACGAGCACGCGGCGCTGGCCGAACCGGTCGACGAGGTCGCCGATGACGGGGCCGGAGCCCACGACGCCGATGCCGACGGCCGCCGAGGTCAGTCCGCCGAGGGCGACCGAGCCGGTCGCCGAGGTGACGAGGGTGAGCACGCCGACGGTCATCATCGCGAACGGCAGTCGTGCCAGGAACGCGATGGGCCAGTAGGCCCACCCGGTCGTGCGGATGAGGGAATCGGATGCCATGGACTCTCCCGGAACAGTCGGCTCGTTCTCACGTGCCGCCTTGCTCCGGTCGAGCAGGTAGATGCACCTCTGCGCGTCCGCACCCGCGAACGCACTCCCCCATTCTACGCCGCCCTCCTGCGCGGCGCCTGGGTGGGGCGAGCCCGGGTCAGGCGCCGAAGAACTCGCGGGCCACGAGCGACAGGTCGTGCAGGTCGGAGACGCCGGCGAGCTCGCGGGCGGAGTGCATCGAGAGGATCGGGATGCCGACGTCGACCGTGCGGATGCCGAGGCGGGTGGCGGTGATCGGACCGATCGTCGACCCGCAGGGCACGGCGTTGTTCGACACGAACTCCTGCGAGCTCACCCCCGCCCGGGCGCACCAGTCGTTCCAGGCGGCCGCACCCACGGCATCCGTCGCGTAGCGCTGGTTCGCGTTGATCTTGAGGATCGGGCCCGACCCCAGTCGCGGCTGCACGACCGGGTCGTGCTTCTCGGCGTAGTTGGGATGCACGGCGTGGCCGACGTCGCTCGAGACGCACCACGAGCCGGCGAGGGCGCGCAACTGCTGCTCGCGGTCGGCGCCCAGCCCCGCCCACACGCGCTCGAGCACGTCGGCGAGGAACGGCCCGGCCGCCCCCGAGCGGGTGCCCGAGCCCACCTCCTCGTGGTCGAAGACGGCGAGCATCGCGATGTGGTCGGCAGCGACGTCGTCGGCGACGGCCTGCAGCGCCACCACACCGGCGTGCACCGAAGCCAGGTCGTCGAGGCGCCCCGACGCGAAGAACACGTCGTCCCGCCCGAACACGGCCCCGGGCGCGGCGTCGGCGGTGACGATGTCGTATCCGCGGATGCGGGACGCGTCGACGCCGGCGACACCGGCGAGCTCGGCCAGCAGGTCGGCGGAGTCGGCCTCGCCCAACCCCCACACCGGCTGGGTCTGGCGCTGCTTGTCGAGGGCGAGGTGGTCGTTGGCCTCGCGGTCGAGGTGGATCGCCAGCTGCGGGAGCCGCAGCAGCGGCCCCGTCGCCGCCAGCACGCTCGAGCCGTCGTCGAGGGTCAGCCGGCCCGCGAGGCGCAGCTCGCGGTCGAGCCACGAGTTCAGCAGCGGCCCGCCGTACACCTCGACCCCGGCCTGCAGCCAGCCCAGCCGCCCCGTGGTCGGCCGCGGCTTGAGCTTGAACCCGGGCGAGTCGCTGTGGGCGCCGAACACGCGCACCGGGGTGTCGGCGGTCGCGCCGGGGGGAACGACCCAGGCGATCACGGCGCCGTCGCGCACGACGATCCGACGAGCGCCGGGAGCGGACGGCCAGGGCTCGCGCTCGTCGAGCGGGACGAATCCGGCATCCGTCAGCCGGCGCAGAACCTCGGCGGCCGCGTGGAAGCTCGACGGTGAGGCCGCGACGAACTCGGCGAGATCGGCGGCATGGGTGCGGGCAGCGGTCACAGCGGGACTCCTCGGGACGACGGTCCTTCGATCGTAGTTCGGCGCCCCGGTCTCGGATGAGGCGATTCTCATGCCCGCCCGTTGTCGAATTCGAAACGCTTCGATAACCTCGCGGCAGGCGACGAGCCGCCGGTGGCCGCAGCGGTCCGCCGGGACACGAAGGAGTGTGCAGGTGCGCAAGACGACCAAGACGATCAAGGGCATCGCCGCCGCCGCGATGCTGATGCCGCTCGGCATTCCGCCGGCATCCGGCGCCGACGACGCCGCGGCCCCCGCCTACGACTGGTCGGGGGTCGCCATCGGCGGCGGCGGGTACGTTCCCGGCATCGTCTACAACCAGACCGAGCCGGGCCTGGTGTACGCCCGCACCGACATCGGCGGCGCCTATCGCCTCGACCGCGCCGCCGACGAGTGGGTGCCGCTGCTCGACCACGTCGGCTGGGACGACTGGAACCGCCTCGGCGTGCTGAGCCTGGCCACCGACCCCGTCGACACCGCGCGGGTCTATGCGGCCGTCGGCATGTACACGAACGACTGGGATCCGAACAACGGAGCCATCCTGCGCTCGGCCGACTACGGCGAGACGTGGGAGGCCACACCGCTCCCCTTCAAGGTCGGCGGCAACATGCCCGGCCGCGGCATCGGCGAGCGCCTGCAGGTCGACCCCAACGACAACGACGTCGTCTACTTCGGCGCCGAAGGCGGCCAGGGGCTGTGGCGATCGACGGATGCCGGGGCCACCTTCGCCCAGGTGTCGCCGTTCCCCAACGCCGGCGACTTCGTTCCCGACGCCGCGTCGGGCAACTCCTACCTCTCGCAGAACCTCGGCGTGCTGTGGACGGCCTTCGACACGGCATCCGGGTCGGCGGGCGAGGCCACCGGCACCCTGTTCACCGCCGTGGCCGACACCGACGACATCCTCTACCGCTCCGACGACGCGGGCGCCACCTGGCAGCCGGTCGCCGGGGCGCCCACCGGGTTCCTCCCCCACCGCGGGGTGATCGACGAGGCCGGGCGCGTGCTCTACCTGACGACGAGCAACACCTCGGGCCCCTACGACGGCTCCGACGGCCAGGTGTGGCGCTACGGCATCGACGACGGCACCTGGACCGAGATCACGCCCCCGCAGCGCCCCGTCGGCGGCGACTTCGGCTTCGGCGGGCTCACCGTCGACCGCACCCATCCCGACACGATCATGGTCGCCGCGCAGATCCAGTGGTGGCCTGACATCCTCTTCTTCCGCAGCACCGACCGCGGCGCCACCTGGACCCCCGCGTGGGACTACGTCTTCGGCGCCGACGGCAGCACCAGCGTGCAGACGCGCTACGAGCAGTCCATCGACAGCGCGCCCTGGCTCGCGTTCGGCAAGCCCGTCTCCGGCCCCGACCCGTGGGCCGAGCCGACGCCGAAGCTCGGCTGGATGGTGTCGGCGCTCGAGATCGACCCGTTCGACCCCGACGAGCTGCTCTACGGCACCGGGGCGACGATCTACCGCGCCTCCGACCTGACCGCCTGGGACGAGGAGGAGGGCGTCATCCACATCGCGCCGGCGGCCGACGGCATCGAGGAGACCGCCATCCAAGACCTCGTCGCCCCCGCCGGCGACGTCGACCTCGTCTCGGCGATGCTCGACCTGGGCGGGTTCGTGCATGAGGAGATCACCGTCGCCACGAACACCTTCCAGGGCCCCTACTTCGGCGGCGCGACCAGTGTCGACGCCGCGGGCCTCGCCCCCGCCGTGCTGGCGCGGGCCGGCACCGACGGGGCGGGCGCGCGGGTGGCGGCCGTCTCGACCGACAGCGGCGCCACCTGGACCGGTTCGCCGGCCGCCGACGGCGCCACCGACTCGGGCACCATCGCCGTCACCGCCGACGGGGCGGCGGCGGTGTGGGCCCCCGCCGGCGCGGCCGCGCGGCGCACCGGCGACGGCGGCGCGACGTGGGCGAGCGTCACGGGGCTGCCCGACGGCGCGCGCGTGGAGGCCGACCGGGTCGACGCTTCCCTCGTCTACGGGTTCTCGGGCGGGCGGTTCTTCCGCTCGACGGATGCCGGGGCCACCTTCGCCGCCGTCGGCACGGGCCTGCCGTCCGAGGGGCCGGTGCGCTTCGCGGCGACCCCGGGCGCTCCCGGCGAGGTCTGGCTCGCCGGCGGCGAGGACGACGGCGCCTACGGGCTGTGGCGCTCGGGCGACGCCGGCAGCACCTGGACGGCGGTCGACGGCTTCGACGAGGCCGACACCGTGGGCTTCGGGAAGGCGGCACCGGGTGCCGGGTCGCCGACGATCTTCACGGCGGCCGAGCGCGACGGCATCCGCGGCATCTGGCGGTCGACCGACGACGGCGCGACGTGGCTGCGCATCAACGACGACGAGCACGAGTGGGGCTGGATCGGCGCCGACATCGAGGGCGACCCCGACGTGTTCGGGCGGGTGTACGTGGCCACCAACGGCCGCGGCATCATCGTCGGCGACGACACGGCCGCCGCGGCCCCGGCGCAGTGGTCGTCGTCGGCGACCTACGACACCGGCGAGGTCGTCGGCTTCGACGGCGCGGTGTGGGTGGCCTCGTGGTGGACCCGCGGGCAGCGCCCCGGCGGCAGCACCGGCCCGTGGCAGGAGGTCGACGCGGCCCCCAGCGGCGTCGCGCGCTGGACGGCGTCGCGCATCTTCACCGCCGGCGACGTGGTCACCGACGCCGACGGCACCCTGTGGCGCGCCCAGTGGTGGACGCGCGGCCAGGCCCCCGGCACCCCCTGGGGCCCCTGGGAGCCGCTCCCCTAGCCCACCTCGCCGAGATGGTGCACCTTCTCTCACCGAGATGGTGCACCGTCTCGGCGAGCGCCCCGCCGGGCCAGGCGGGGGGTCAGGGGCGGACGGCGACGCGCACGTGGCGGCCGGTCTGGGCGAGGGCGACGGCGCCGGCCAGGTCGGACAGCGGCAGGGTCGCGCCGACGAGCTCGGCCCACGGCATCCGCCGTTCGGATGCCGTGACGAAGCGCGCCGCGCGGGCGAGGTCGGCGGCGGTGTAGTTGTGCACCCCGCGCACGGTGAGCAGGCCCCGCACGACGCGCTCGGCGTCGAGTCCCACCGGGTCGTCGGGGAACACGCTGCCCACGAGCACGGCGGTGCCGCCGACGGCGGGAGCCGCGAGGGCCAGCTCGACGCCGCGGCGCGAGCCGGAGGCCTCGATCACCACGTCGGGCGCCCCGCCGTCGCAGGCGGCGGCCACGGTGCGCGCCGACGAGCCGCGGCCGGGGTCGACGGCCGCCGCCGCGCCGAAGCGCAGGGCGAGCTCGCGCCGGGCGGGCACCGGGTCGACGACGACCACATGCGCGCCGGCGTCGGCGGCCAGTGCCGCGGCGGCCAGGCCGATGAGGCCCGCGCCGCTGACGAGCACCGTCGCGTCGTCGAGGTCGTGCAGCTGCTCGGCGGCGGCGAGGGCCGCAGCGGCGGTGGCGACACCGCACGACACCGGCGCCAGCGCCTCGGCGGCGACGTGGTCGGCCACCTTCACGATCGCGGTGCCCGCGCGCAGGTGCGCGTGCGTGGCGAAGCCGCCCGACAGCGGCCAGTCGCCGTCAAAGCGCTCGTGCCCGTACTTCAGCAGTTCGACGCATTTCTGCGGGATGCCGCGGCGGCAGGTGACGCACACCCCGCACGAGACGGTCACCGACCACACCACGCGGTCGCGCAGCTGCACGCGGGAGCCGTCGGCCAGCCGCGCGTCGACGCCGGCGGCCACGACCCGGCCGACGTACTCGTGGCCGAGCACCGAGGGCGCCGGCGACGAGCGGCGGCCGTCGATGGTGTGCACGTCGGAGCCGCACACCGTGGCGAGCTCGATCTCGACGAGCACGTCGCGCGGGCCGAACTCGATGTCGAGCACGGCCACCGCCTCGAAGGGGCGCCCCTGCCCCATCCAGACCATCGCGGTGGCCGCCTCGGGGGCGAAGCGGTAGCGGTAGGCGGCGCCGCGCAGAGCCGTCCCGGCGGGCATCACAGACCGCGCGCGGCGAGGAGGGCGGGCAGGTCGCGGATGCCGTCGATGACGGCGTCGGCACCGGCGGCCTCGAGGGCCGCCCGGTCGTGGGCCCCGGTGAGCACGCCCACCACGAGCCCGGCGCCGGCGCGGCGGCCGCTCTCGACGTCGCTGGCGGTGTCGCCGACGACGACCGTCGCCGCCAGCGACGGCGCCTGCGCGCGCACGACGGCGGTGAGCACCAGGTCGGGTGCGGGGCGGCCGCGCCCGGCGTCAACCGGAGACAGCGCGGCGGTGACGGCGCCGGCCCACGGCAGCGCGGCGAGGATGGCGTCGCGGGTGTCGGGGGCGAAGCCGGTGGTGAGCACGACCGGCACCCCGGCCGCGGCGAGCCCGGCGATGACCTCGCCGGCCCCGTCGATCTCGCTCACGCCGACCTCGGCGATGAGGTCGCGGTACGCGGCTTCGAAGGCGGCGTTGGCACGCTCGGCGGCGGCGCGGTCACCGCCGGCGAGGTGGGTGAACACGTCGATCTTCGACTGGCCCATCGTGTCGCGCACGTACTGCAGCGCGGCATCCGGGTCGGTGATGGGCAACCCCGAGCGCTCGGCGGCGCGGGCGAAGGCCTGCTCGACGATGCCGTCGTCGATGACGGTGGTGCCGGCCATGTCGAGCACGATCAGTGCGGGGACGGTGGCGACGGGGGCGGAGACGAGCGTCGTGGTCATGATGTTCCTTCGTGGGAGAGGGCGGGAGCCGGGCCGAAGACCCGCGAGATGGTGGCCTCGGCCAGGCCCAGGCCGGTGGTCATGCCGATGCCGGTGGTGACCACGGCCACGTGCACGCCCGGCTGCGGCTCGGCGACGAGGTAGTCGCCGCGCCCCGAGGCGTAGACGCCCTGCCAGCGCTCGATCACCCGCGGTGCCGCGCCGAACAGCGCCTGCGTCTCGGCGAGCATGAGGTCGGCGGCGACCTCGGTCTGGAACGGAGACGGCGAGATGTCGCGGGCGTGGGTGTCGCCGACCAGCAGGGTGCCGTCGGGGCGCTGCGTGTACATCTGGTTGAGGTCGATGGCGGCGAGGTCGGGCCGGTCGCCGTGCAGCCGCGCGCGCACCGGGGCGGCCTCGGGCAGCGACGCGAACGCGCCGTAGCGGATGAGCGACCAGCCGGTGAGCACCGGCGCCTCCAGCCGCACCGCCGCGGGCATGGCGACCCGCAGCATGTCGAGGGTGCAGCGCTGCACGTCGGCGCTCTCGGCCAGCTCGGGCAGCAGCTGATCGATGTCGTGGCCGACGGCGACGACCACGGTGCCCGCCGACAGGGGGCCGCGGGTCGTCTCGACGCGCACCCCGCCGTCGGCGGAGCGGATGCCGGTGACGGCGGTGCGCAGGTGGAAGCGCACGCCCTGGGCCTGCAGGTGGGCGGTGACGGCGGGCACGGCCTCGCGCGGGTCGGCCTGCAGGTCGCGGGGCAGCAGCGCGCCGCCCTGCAGCTCGGGGGCGGTGATGCCGGTGAGCCGGCGCACCTCGTCGGCGCCCAGCTCCACGACCTCGCCGGGGCGCCCGGCCGTCTCGCGCTCACGGCGCAGCGCCGCGATGAGGGCGAGCTCGTCGGGGTGACGCGCGGCGACGACGGTGCCGGTCTCGCGCAGCCACAGCCCCGCCTCGGCGGCCAGCTGCCGCCACAGCTCTCGCGCGACGGTGCCGTAGGCCAGCGCCTGGCCGGTCTGCGGGGTGACGCACAGGTGGCCGAAGTTGCGGATGCTGGCGCCGGTGGCGCGCTGCTGCCGCTCGACGACGGCGACGCTCAGCCCGCGGCGGTGGGCCGCGTAGGCGGCGCCGAGCCCCACGATGCCGCCGCCGATGACGAGGACGTCGACCGGGCCGTGCGCGGCGCTCAACGGAACACCTTGCGCATCCACATCGCGATGCCCTCCACCGCGAGCACGGTGACGAGGATCATCAGCACGATCGCGGTGACCATGCCGTAGTTGGAGCCCTGGCTCGCGTTGAGCAGGTAGTAGCCGATGCCGCCACCGCCGACCACGCCGAGGATCGTCGCGGCGCGGATGTTGGTGTCGAGCACGTAGAAGGAGTGGCCGATGAGGGCGCGGGTGCCCTGCGGCACCGTGGCGCCGGCGTACACCTGCAGACGCGTGGCGCCGGCGGCGGTGAGCGCGCGCTCGGGTCCCCGGTCGACCTCTTCCAGCGAGTCGGCGACGAGCTTTCCGAGCAGGCCGATGCTGCCGAAGGCGAGCGCGATGACGCCGGCCTGGGTGCCGAGCCCGGTGATGACGATGAGCACGATGGCGAGGATGATCTCGGGCACCCCGCGCACCCCGACCAGCAGGAAGCGGGCCAGTCCCCGGATGCCGCCGTTCGGGGCGACGTTGCGCGCGGCGAACGAGCCGATGATCATCGACGGCGCGAGGGTGAGCAGGGTCGCCGCCAGGGCGATGGCGACGGTCTCGGCCATGGCGCCCAGCATCCGCTCGGCGCCGTAGACGCCGAAGGTGGGCGGCCAGAACTGCACCGCCACGGCGGGGATCTTCGCCCAGAAGGTGACGAAGTCGCTCCACGTGATGTCGCACACCCACACGGCGGCCACGACGAGGGCGGCGGCCACCCATCCGGCGACGACGTTGCGCACCCGGTGCACCGTCCACGGGCGGCGCAGCGCCGCGGCGGGGCTCGCGGCCCAGGCGGGCGTGTGCTTCTCGCCGGTGCGCGGGGCGACGGCGGCCGCGACGCCGCCGCGGCGCCCGCGGCGCAGCATCCGGTCGGCCCACGAGCCGCGGTTGCCGGTCTCGCCGAGCATCGCCGCGCGCACCAGCGACGAGACGATCTCCATCACGACGCACAGCACGAACACGACGACGGCGATGCCGAGGCCGAGCGCGTAGTCGAGCGACTTGAACGCGTACGACATCTCCAGGCCCAGGCCCGCCACGCCGACGTAGCCGAGCACGACCGAACCGCGCAGGTTGATGTCGTTGCGGTGCAGCACGGTGGCCACCCACGAGGGCATCACCTGCGGCAGCACGCCGCCGGTGAACTCCTGCAGCTTCGATCCGCCGGCGGCGCGGATGGCCAGGCGCGGCCCCTCGTCGATCTGCTCGATGGCATCGGCGAACATCTTCGAGATCATGCCGATCGAGTGGATGCCGATGGCGAGGATGCCCGGGAGCGCGCCGAGCGAGAACATCAGCACGAACACCATCGCCAGCACGACGTCGGGCAGCGCCCGCGTGAAGACGCCGAAGAAACGGGCGGCGGCGCGCCAGCCGTTGCCGGGGGTGGTGTTGGCGGCGGCGAGGTAGGCGACGGGCACCGAGATGACCGCGGCCAGCAGCGTGCCGGTGAGCACGAGGCCGAGGGTGAGCCAGATGAGGTTCCACAGCTCGTCGGCGGGCGGGAACTCGATGCCGCCGACGCGCGCGAAGAAGCGCTCCGCGTTCTCCCAGCTGGCGAGCATGTTGGGGATCGAGATCTCGACGCCCTGCAGGGCGGCCACCGACAGGCCGAGGATGGCGACGAGGGTGAGCCCGGCGGCGATGCGCTCGGGCGAGACGCGGCGCCGCGGCGCGCGCTCGGCGACGCTCGCGGCGGGGGCGCCGGCGCGGGGCGGGCTGGCGAGGGTGGTCACTGCACGACCTCCGCGGCCAGCAGCTCGTCCTGCACGACGCGCAGCTCGGCGGTGGAGGTGGCCACGCGGCCGTAGATCTCCATGACCTCGGCCTTGCTGAGCTGCTCGGTGGGGGTGTCGAGCACGACGCGGCCGTGGCGCAGGCCCACGATGCGGTCGGCCCACGAGATGGCGAGGTCGACCTGGTGCAGCGAGCAGATGACGGTGAGGCCCTCGTCGGCGGCGATCTCGCGGATGAGCGACATCACCTGGTCGCTGGATTCGGGGTCGAGCGAGGCGACCGGCTCGTCGGCGAGCAGCACCTTGGGGTTCTGCATGAGGGCGCGGGCGATGGCCACGCGCTGCTGCTGCCCGCCGGAGAGGGTGTCGGCGCGCTGGTAGGCCCGGTCGAGCAGGCCGACGCGGTCGAGGTGGCCGAGGGCGGCGAGCTTGCGCGCCTTGGCGTAGGAGAAGAGCCCCAGGCGCGGGCCGCGGATGCCGGCGAGCGCGCCGGTGAGCACGTTCTCGAGCACCGTGAGGGAGGGCACCAGCTCGAACTGCTGGAAGATGAAGCCGACCTGGCCGCGCAGGGCCCGCAGGCGCCGCCCGGAGAGGCGGGTGACCTGCTCGCCCAGCACCTCGACGGCGCCGGAGGTGGGAACCTCCAGGCCGTCGAGGTGCCGCAGCAGGGTGGACTTGCCCGATCCGGACAGGCCGAGCAGCACGACGATCTCGCCGCGCTCGACGCTCAGCGACACGTCTTCCAGTGCGGTCGTGACGCCGAAGCGCTTGGTCACGCCGTCGAGGCGGACGATGGTGTTCGTCGTGCTGCTCATGCTGTTCTCCGGATCAGGGGCTGTCGGGTGCGGTGGTCAGGGCCGAGCCGGGCTCAGCTCTGGCACTGCTTCGCGTTGGTCTTCTCGCAGATGTCGCGGATCGTGTCGTAGTACGCATCGTCGACGGGCTTGGTCGCGTAGAAGACGCTGCGGAAGCCGTCGCTGTCGGCGCTGGTGACACCCGAGGCGATGATCTCGTCGATGGTGACCTCGGAGAGGATGTCGCGCAGCTGCTGCTTGAGCTCGTCGGGCAGGGTGGCCGACTCGACGATGGGGGCGCCGGGGACCATGGTCTCGGCGATCACCTTCACCTTGTCGCTCTTCTCGACCTCGCTGTCCTCGGCGAAGCCGGCCTCGCACTCGACGCCCTCGCCGACCTTCTGCACCGACACGTCGTGCTTGCCCGCGAAGACGGGGGTGACGTCGGTCTCGGAGTCGATGTCCTCGCCGAGCAGGTTGTAGGTCGGGAAGAGGTAGCCCGAGGTCGACGACGGGTCGACGAAGCAGACCTTCTTGCCCTTGAAGTCGGCGAGCGAGGTGATGTCGCTGTCCACCGGGACGATGGCCTGCGAGTAGTAGCCGGGCTCCTGGCCCTCTGCGGTGACGATCGACGAGATCGGGGTGAGCTGGGCGCCGTTGTTGGTGGCGGTGATGTAGGTGAAGCCCGAGAACGAGGCGACGTCGACCTTGCCGGCGATGGCGGCCTCGATGAGGGCCGCGTAGTCGGTGGACTCGTGGTACTCGACGGTCTTGCCGGTCTCCTGGGCGATGTAGTCCATGAGCGGCTGGTAGTTGGTCTCGGTGTCGGCCGAGTCGGGGACGACCCCGAAGACGAGGGTGTTCGCGTCGACGGCGTAGCCGGCGTTCGCGTCGGCGGCGCCGGACTGCTCGGCGGCGTCGGCGGTGCCGGAGCAGGCGGAGAGGCCGAGGGCCAGGAGCGCGGCGCCGGCCAGAGCCAGAGACGCCTTGCGTGCACGGAGGTTCATGAGTGCCTTTCGGGTGGTGTGAGGGACGAACCTCGAGAACTCTCGCACCCGTTCGCCGGAGAAAACTACCTACCTTTGCAATGTTCAAACGTTGTTCACCTATGTCTCCGCAAGGTGAACAATCGGTGCGTTCTGGACCGTCGAGGCCCGTCATGAGTAGTGTTCCTATGTGGCTGACGTGATGTACAAGCAGATCGCCGACGACCTCCGCGCACGCATCGTCAACGGAGAGTTCTCACCGGGCGAAGACGTGCCGACCGAGGCGGAGCTGGCCGAGCGCTGGCAGACCTCGCGCGGCCCGATCCGCAATGCCCTGGCCGAACTGCGCCACGAGGGCCTCATCGAGACCACCCGCGGGCGCCCGGCCCGCGTGCTCGACCGCAAGGCGCAGCAGGCGGTGGACGTGTCGATCCCGTTCACCCGCTGGGCGCGCGAGATCGGCGCCGCCCCGGGAGCGGTCACCCACGAACTGTCGCTGCGGCGGGCGGATGCCGAACGCGCCGCGCTCCTGGAGATCGCCGAGGGCGACCCCATCGTGCAGGTGCTGCGCCTGCGGCTGCTGGGCGGCATCCCGACCATGCTGGAGCGGCTCTGCTACACCGAGGCCGCCGGGCGGGTGCTGTTCGGCGTCGACCTCGACGCGGTGTCGATCACCGAGGTGCTCGAGGCCCACGGGTTCGGCTCGCACGACGTCGACCACGAGATCGACGCGGTGGCCGCCGACGAGCTCGACGCCCGCCACCTGGCGATCGCCGAGGGCTCCCCCGTGCTGCGCCTGCATCGCGTCTCCCGCGACGGCGAGGGGCGCACCTTCGAAGCCTCGGAAGACCGCTACCGCAGCGACATCGTGCGCTTCACCGTCTCGGCATCCGGTCGCTCGCGCACCGGCGAGCACTACGTGCGGGCGCTGCGCGGCTCGTCCTGACCCCGGCACGCCGCCGCGGGTGCGGGCGGCGGGTGCGGGCGGCTCGGTGCGGGCGGCTCACAGCGGGCCGCTCACAGCGCCAGCAGCACGATGCCGCCGGCGACCACGACCGACGCCGCGATGCGCGCGCCCGGGCGCGGCTCGCGCAGCACGAATGCGCCGAACAGGCTCACCAGCACGACGCTGAGCTCACGCATCGGCGCGACGAGGGCGACCGGGGCCATCGTGATCGCGGTGAGCACCAGAATGTAGGACAGCGGCGAGAGGATGCCGAAGGCGATCAGCGGCCGCCACGCCGCACGGGCCACGGCGACCACCTCGCGGTGACGGCGGCGCACGAGCAGCGTGATCGAGAAGAGCGGCACCTCCAGCGCGGTGCAGCCGACCATGAAGGCCACCGGCGACACCTGCCAGGCGCGCAGGGCGTGCGCGTCCCAGATCGTGTAGGCGGCGATGGCGACGCCGGTGAGCAGGCCGAACACGATCGCCGGGTCGAGTCCGCGCCGCCCCGCCGGCCGCTCGCCGCCGCGGTCGACGAGGCCGATGCCGACGACCCCGACGATGACGGCGACCACGCCGACCAGGGCCACGGGGGCGGGGCGCTCGCCCAGCAGCACAATGGCGGCGACGACGGCCAGCAGGGGCCCGGTGCCGCGGGCGATCGCGTAGACGGTCGAGAGACTCCCGGCGGCGTAGCCGCGCTGCAGCACGAGCATGTAGGCCACGTGCAGCACCGCCGAGACGCCGACCCCGAGCAGGAACCCGGCGAGGTCGTCGCCGATGCCGCCGGTGAACGGCAGCGCGACCGCCCAGATCAGCGTGCTCACCAGCGCCCCGCACCACAGGAAGGGCAGGCCCAGGCGACTGCTGCCGTGGGCGAGCACGTTCCAGGCGGCGTGGGCCACGGCGGCGCCGAGCACGAGGACGATGGCGAGAGCGGACATGCGGGACCCTTCGGCCCGGCGCGAGGCGCGACGAGCGGGGTCCTCCGGGCTTTTGTCCTGTCAGATGACGCCCGACCGCTGGGGGTCGTGCGTGGCGCCGCTCGGACCAGGCGGGCGGTGAGGCCCCGGAACCCTAGGCGCTGTCGACACCGACGCTATCAGCATCCGCCCTGTCGCATCGCCCCGCCCGATGCTATCGTTTTTCGATAGATTCCCATCGAACAACGGAGGATGCCATGCATGCGGCCACCATCGTGATCCTGCGCGTCATCATCGCCGTGAGCCTGGCCGGTTCGCTGGTCGTGCAGGGTGTGCTCGTGCCGCTGCTGTGGCTCGACCTGTCGGCGGAGGCGCTGTGGGGGCGCATCTGGGTGTGCGCCACCGTGGTGCTCGGGGTGGCGTGCCTGCAGGTGTTCGCGGTGTGCGTCTGGCGCCTGCTCACGCTCGTGCGCCGCGGCGCGGTGTTCTCGCCCGCGGCGTTCCGCGACGTCGACGTGATCGTCGGCGCGGTGGCCGCCGCCGCGGTGCTGACGGCGGGCCTGGCGGTCGCCCTCGCGCCCGGTCGGACCGCGCCGGGGGTGGTGGCCCTTCTGTGCGGCGGCGCGCTGACCCTCGGCGGCATGGCGCTGCTGGTGGTGGTCATGAAGCGACTGCTGCGGCAGGCGACCGAGCTGCGACTCGAGCTGGACGAGGTCATCTGATGCCGATCGTCGTCGACGTCGACGTGATGCTCGCCCGCCGCAAGATGTCGGTGGGCACCCTCGCCGAGCTGGTCGGGATCACCCCGGCCAACCTCGCCGTGCTCAAGAACGGCCGCGCCAAGGCGGTGCGCTTCACGACCCTCGAGGCGCTGTGCCGGGCGCTGGACTGCCAGCCCGGCGACCTGCTGCGCTACGACGCCGACTGAGCGGGCCGGCCGTACTGCTCGAGCCAGCGCAGCCACACCTCCGACACCGTCGGGTACGACGGCACCGCGTGCCACAGTCGCCGCAGCGGCACCTCGCCGACGACCGCGATCGTGGCGCTGTGCAGCAGCTCGGCGATCTCGGGGCCGACGAACGTCGCCCCGACCAGCACCTCGCGGTCCTCGTCGACGATCGCCCGGGCGTGCCCGACATAGTCGCGGGACTGGGTCGACGCGCCCGCGATCTGCGCGAGGTCGATGTCGAGCACGCGCACGCGCAGCCCTTTCTCCTCCGCCGCCCTGGCGGTGAGCCCGACCGAGGCGACCTGCGGGTCGGTGAAGGTCACCTGCGGCACGGCGTCGTGGTCGGCGGTGGCCACGTGCACGCCCCACGGCGCGTCGTCGACCGGGGCGCCGGAAGCCCGGGCGGCGATCACGTCGCCGGCCGCGCGGGCCTGGTACTTGCCCTGGTGGGTCAGCAGCGCCCGGTGGTTGACGTCGCCGACGGCGTAGAGCCAGTCGCTGCCCCGCACGCGCAGGGTGTCGTCGACCTCGAGCCACGCGCCGGGCTCCTCCCCGACCGTCTCCAGTCCCAGGTCTCCGGTGCGCGGCACGCGCCCGGTCGCCACGAGGATCTCCGCCGCCTCCACCTCGTCGCCGCCGGCCAGGGTCACCACGACCCTCTCCCCGTCGCGGCGCACGGCCGCAAGCTCGGTGCGCAGGCGCACGTCCACGCCCGCGGCGCGCAGGGCGTCGGCGACCGCGTCGCCGGCCACCTCCTCCATGCCGCCCAGCAGGCGGGTGCGCGCGAGCACCGTCACCCGGCATCCGAGCGAGGCGTAGGCGGTGGCCATCTCGCACGCGACGACGCCGCCGCCGACGACCACGAGCGACGCCGGCACCTCCGGCGCGCCGGTGGCCTCACGGCTCGTCCACGGCGATGCCTCGGCCAGGCCGTCGACGTCGGGCAGCAGCGCGGCCGATCCGGTGCACACCGCCACCGCGTGCCGGGCGCGCAGCACGGTCTCGGTGCCCCCGGCATCCGTCACCGTCACCTCACGCGGGCCGCTCAGCCGCCCGTGGCCGCGCACCAGGTCGATGCCGGCGCTCTGCAGCCAGCCGACCTGGCCGGAGTCGTCCCACTCGTGCACGATCTCGTCGCGGCGGCGCAGCACCGCGGCGACGTCGATGTCGCCGATCTCGCCGGCCCCGGGCGCGTCGAGCGCCGCGTGATGGGCGGCGCCGGCGCGCAGCAGCACCTTGGAGGGCATGCACGCCCAGTAGGAGCACTCGCCGCCGACGAGCTCGCTCTCCACGATGACGGCGGTCAGTCCGCCTTGCACGGCACGGTCGGCGACGTTCTCGCCGACGGGTCCGGCACCGATCACGATGAGGTCGTAGAGGGCTGCATCCATGGTCTCCACCTCTATCCGACTGTGACGCAATAAACCACCCCCTTGCGAGGGTGTCGGAGGGCTGTGATTGGGTGGAACCCCGACCCGGAGGTGACATTGGCGATCGAGTTCCGCTCCGTCACGAAGCAGTTCCCCGATGGCACCCTCGCCGTCGACGATTTCAGCCTCGTGATCCCCGCGCACCGCACGACCGTGTTCGTCGGCTCCTCGGGGTGCGGCAAGACCACCCTGCTGCGCATGATCAACCGACTCGTCGAGCCGTCGTCGGGCGTCATCAGCATCGACGGCGAGCCGATCACCACCGGCGACCCCGTGAAGCTGCGCCGCGGCATCGGCTACGTCATGCAGAACTCGGGGCTCCTCCCCCACTTCTCCGTCGTCGACAACGTCGCCACGGTGCCGGTGCTCAGCGGCGTGCCGCGTGCGCAGGCGCGCGCCCGTGCGCTCGAGCTGCTCGACGTCGTGGGCCTCGACCGCTCCCTCGCCACCCGCTACCCGCGGCAGCTCTCCGGCGGTCAGCAGCAGCGCGTGGGCGTGGCCCGCGGACTCGCGGCCGACCCGCACATCCTGCTGATGGACGAGCCGTTCGGCGCCGTCGACCCCATCGTGCGCAAAGAGCTGCAGGCCGAGACCAGCCGCCTGCAGCGCGACCTCGACAAGACCGTCGTGTTCGTCACGCACGACATCGACGAGGCGTTCCTCTTGGGCGACCAGGTGGTCATCCTCGAGAAGGGCGCCAAGATCGCGCAGGTGGGCAGCCCCAGCGAGATCCTCGAAAACCCGGCCAGCGACTTCGTCGCCGACTTCATCGGCTCGGAGCGCGGTGCCCGTGCGCTGCACCTGAAAGACACCGCCCGCGGGCAGGTGCTCGTCGACAGCGACGGGCGCACCCAGGGCGTGCTCGTGCCGGGCCAGGCGGATGCCGTCGGTGCCGGCGCCGGTGGCGCGGGCGTGGGGGTCGGTGGCGTGGGGGCTGCGGGCGTCGGGGCCGGTGGCGGTGGCGAGAAGGCCGGCCCGTGAACTGGGTGCTCGACAACCTCGACCTGATCGGGGAGCTCACCGTCGCGCACCTGCGGCAGAGCGTCATCGCGATCGTGCTGGGCTTCGTCATCGCCCTGCCGATCGGCTGGCTCGCGTGGCGGTTCACGAAGCTGCGCGGCTCGGTGCTCACCACCATCGGCCTGCTCTACACGATCCCGTCGCTGGGCCTGTTCGCCCTGCTGTGGGCGGTGTTCGGCATCCCCTATCTGTCCGAGACGAACCTCATCATCGCGCTGACCATCTACGGCGTCGCGATCATGACGCGCTCGGTGGCCGACGGGCTCGACTCGGTCGACCCGGCCACCCGCGACAGCGCCGTCGCCGTCGGCTACGGCCCGTGGCGCCGCTTCTGGACCGTCGATCTGCCGCTGTCGGGCCCGGTGCTGCTGGCGGGGCTGCGCGTGACGGCCACCTCGACCATCTCGCTGGCCACCGTCGGCATCCTGATCGGGGTGCAGAACCTCGGCTACCTGTTCACCAACGGGTCGCAGCGGCGCATCATCCCCGAGGTGCTGGCCGGCGTGCTGCTGGTGATCGTCATCGCCCTCGTCGTCGACCTGCTGCTGGTGCTCGCCGGCCGCGTGCTGATGCCGTGGGTGCCGCGCCGCGAGAACAGTCGTCGTGAGCGTCGCGCCATGCAGCGGCTGGCCGCGGAGGGGGTGGCATGAACCTCTTCGTCGACGCGTTCGCGTGGATCTTCTCCCCCGACCGGCTCACCGGCTCGCTGCCGCTGCCCGAGGCCATCGCCCAGCACCTCGCCTACACGTTCGGGTCGGTGCTGATCGCCGCGCTCATCGCCATCCCCGTCGGCTGGGCGATCGGGCACACCGGACGGGGGCGCGAGTTCGCCGTCGCCCTCTCGGGCGCCGCGCGCGCCATCCCCACGCTGGGCCTGGTCGTGCTGCTGTACCTCGTTTTCGGCGTCGTCTACAAGAGCGAGGCGGCGGTGCTCGCCTTCGTCATCCTCGCCATCCCGTCGATCCTCGCCGGGGCCTACGCCGGCTTCGAGGCTATCGACCGATCGGTGATCTCGGCCGCGCGCGCCGTGGGGATGACCGAGTGGCAGATCCTCTGGAAGGTCGAGGTGCCCCTCGGCCTGCCGCTGCTGATCGGCGGGCTCCGCTCTGCGACGCTGCAGGTGGTGGCGACGGTCACCATCGCCACCTACATCGGCCTCGGCGGCCTGGGCTTCTACATCATCCAGGGCATCCAGTTGCGCCAGACCGACCAGATCCTCGGCGCCTCGATCCTCGTGGTGGCCCTCGCCCTCGTGCTCGACGGGCTGTTCGCGCTGCTGCAGCGTCTCGTCGTGCCGCGCGGGGTCAGCGGCCGTGCCGCACCGGCATCCGCGCCCGCCGCCCAGCCCGCCCCCGCCTGACCCTTCCCTCCCGCACCACACAGCATCCACAGAAAGGCACCCGCCATGTCCCGCACCCGCACCCGCCTGACGTTCGTCGTCGGCGCCGCCGCTGCCACCGCCCTCGCCCTGAGCGCCTGCGGCTCGAGCGGCTCGCTCACCGAAGGCGAGGCCACCACGGCCCCGTCGGGCTCGTCGTCGACGATCACGATCGGCTCGCAGGCCTACTACTCGAACGAGATCATCGCCGAGATCTACGCCCAGGCGCTCGAGAACGCCGGCTTCACCGTCGACCGCCAGTTCAACATCGGTCAGCGCGACGCCATCATCCCGTCGCTCGAAGACGGCACCATCCAGCTGACGCCGGAGTACACCGGCAACCTGCTGCAGTTCTTCGACCCCGAGACCACCGCCACGACCTCCGACGATGTCTACGCCGCACTGCAGGACGCCCTCCCCGAGGGCCTCGCCGTGCTCGACCAGTCGCCCGCGACCGACCAGGACTCCTACAACGTCACCGCCGCCTTCGCCGAGGAGAACAACCTCACCACGATCGGCGACCTGGCCGGCATCTCGCCGCTGGTGCTGGGCGGCGCGCCCGAGCTCGAGCAGCGCCCCTACGGCCCCGCCGGCCTGAAGGAGACCTACGGCGTCGACGTCACCTTCGAGGCGACCGCCGACACCACCGTCGACGAGCTCGTCGCCGGCAGCATCCAGCTCGCCAACGTCTACTCGGCCGACCCGCTGATCAAGACGAACGACCTCGTCACCCTCGAAGACCCCGAGGGCCTGTTCCTCGCGTCGAACGTGGTGCCGCTGGTGAGCGCCTCCGTCTCCGACGAGATCGCCGACGTCATCAACAAGGTCTCGGCCGCCCTCACCCCCGAGGGCCTGGTCGCCCTCAACGTGCAGTCCACCGAAGACCAGCTCTCGTCCGACAAGATCGCGACGCAGTGGCTGACCGACGAGGGCCTGCTCGACTGACACCCGCGCTCGCGCACCCGAGCCCCCGCCGCCCCGACTCTGGGGAGGCGGGGGCTTTGGGTTGGGGGGGGGTGTGTTGTTTTCGAGGTGCCGGTGGGGGTGGGGGTGGCGGTGGGGGTGGGGGATGTCCCGCAATCGGTGGGTTGCGGGGGCCTGCACCCACTGTGTGCGGGACGGGCCGCGGGTGCGTGTCCCATAATGTGCGGGTTGCAGGGCCCGCACCCGCCGTTCGCGGGACCCGGCTCCGGAGCCTGTCACGCAAAGCGCGAGTCGCGAGGCCCGCACCCACCGTTCGCGGGACCCGCGCCCCGAGCATGTCCCGCAGATAGTCGGATGCCGCCGTCACAGCTGCCGTCGGCGGGACGAATCGGAGGTAGATGCCACGAGTGCGCGACCGCCGCCGCATCCGCAGTCTTCGGTACCGGGCCGGCCACCAGGTCCCGCACACGGCGACTTACGCCCCCACCCGCTCATTGCGGGACCCGCCACTGGACACGTCCCACAAACAGCGACTCCCGGCCACCACACCCGCACAATCTGGGACACGGCCCGAGAGCACGTCCCACAAACGGCGACTTACGGCCACCGCACCCGCACATCGCGGGACGCGGCCCGCGAGCACGTCCCACAAACAGCGACTCCCGGCCACCCACCCGCACAGTCCGAGACACGACCCGCGAGCACGTCCCACAAACAGCGACTCCCAGCCACCACACCCGCACATTGCGGGACCCGCCACCCCAGCACGTCCCACAGACGGCGCCTCCCGGCCACCACACCCGCACAGCCCGGGACACGGCCCGCGAGCACGTCCCACAAACAGCGACTACCGGCCACCGCACCCGCACATCACGGGACACGCCACCCGAGCACGTCCCGGAAACAGCGACTTCCAGGCCTCACACCCGCACTCTGCGGGACACGCCCCGCCGCAACCAGGTGCCCCCGCGCCCAGCCGCCACCCGAGCGCCGCCCTACCCCCGCCTCAGAAAGCGCGGAGGGTCGCGTGCAGACCGCCGTCGATCTGCTCACGACGCAGGATGCCGCGGCGGCGGAGCACCGGAACGAGCTCGTCGAGCGTGCGGTGCACGGTGACCGGATGCAGGTCGCCCCACAGCAGCACGCCGTCGTTGCCCCAGCCCCCGAGCTCTTCGATGAGGTCGGCGAACTCGTCGGCGGTGCCGACGAAGCCCGACCGGTCGGAGAGACGTCCGAGGCGCGCGAGCGCGGTCAGGTGCACGCGCAGCGGTGTGGTGTCCACGTCGCGGTCACCGGTGAGCCGGCGGATCGAGCCGTGCGAGACGTGGTCGCCGAAGACGGCGACATCGAGCGGCTTGTCGAGGTCGAGGGCGGTGAGGTCGGTCTCGAGGTCGCTCGACTGCTTGCGGGCCACCTGCACGAGCGTGGCGTCGTCGGGGGCCGCCGATGCCGCGACGATCCGGTCGGCCTCGTCGCGGCTGGAGACGATGGTCGGCTGGATCGCGAACATGATGCGGATGTCTTCGGGCGCCCGACCGGCGGCGACGGCCGCCTCGTGGATGCGCGCCCGATACTCGCGCACGCTCTTCTCGTGCAGGGGCGCCAGCGCCAGCTGGATATCGGAGTTGGCGCCGGCGAATGCCAGCCCCCGGCCCGATCCGCCCGGGGAGGCGATCACCGGGTCGCCGCTGGGGAACGGGAGCGCGTTGAGCGGACCGTCGAACGAGAAGTGCTCGCCGCGGTGACGCACGGCATCCATGCGCCCGCCGTCGGCGTAGACCCCGGATGCCGGGTCGGCGACCAGCGCGCCGTCGCCCCACGAGTGCCACAGCTCGCGCAGACCCGCCAGCCACTCCTCGGCGCGGTCGTAGGCGGCGTCGTGTGCGAGCGGCGCGGCATCCGAGAAGTGCCGCGCACTGCCGGTGTCGGTGACGACGTTGAGGCCGAGGCGGTGCCCGCTCAGGTGCTGCAGCGTCGCGAACTGGCGCGCGGCGGTGTACGGCAGGGAGGCGGCGGGATTGACCGTCGGGATGACGCCGAGGGTGCGTGTGGCCTGGAAAAGGTAGGGCGCCAGCAGCAGCGGATCGTGCTTGGGC
This sequence comes from Microbacterium festucae, assembly GCF_025421715.1. Lineage (GTDB taxonomy): Bacteria > Actinomycetota > Actinomycetes > Actinomycetales > Microbacteriaceae > Microbacterium > Microbacterium festucae. Next base: position 268,449 of record NZ_JAOEFC010000003.1, on the reverse strand, counting down.
CCGCCGAACGCGTGCCGCACCCGCAGGTCGATCGTGCGCTCCGAGCCCAGCGAGGGGGCGTCTTCGATGAGCAGGAAGTCGAAGCCCGCCTGCTCCAGCTCACGCGCCGACTGCTGGTAGAGGTCGGGGCGCGTCCAGTCGTAATCCCAGTCGAGGGAGGGATACCCCCACCCGTGCGGGCCGAAGCCGCGCGCGAGGAACCAGCCGAAATGCTGCGGCCGGCTCATGCCGTGACGACCACCGTGTCGTGCACGGGCGCGATCCGCGCGATCCCGGCGGCCTCGAAGGCCTGCTCGAGATCGTCGATGAGGTCGACGACGTCTTCGATGCCGATCGACAGGCGCAGGGTGCCGTCGAACACCCCCAGCGCGGCGCGCTCCTCGGGCGTGAGGGCGACGTGGCTGGTGGTGGCCGGGTGCAGCACGAGCGAGCGCACATCGCCCAGGTGGGTCATGTGCGTGAAGGTGCCGAGCCCTTCGACCACGCGCCGCGCCGTGTCGGCGTCGCCGCGCAGGGTGAAGGTGAACACGGCGCCGTATCCGTCGGGCAGCAGCTTCGCCGCGAGCGCGTGATCGGTGTGCGAGGCGAGACCGGCGTAGTCGACCGCGGCCACTTCCGGCCGGGTCTGCAGCCATTGGGCGACGGCGAGGGCGCCGCGGCTCTGCCTGTCGACGCGCAGGCTCAGCGTCTCGATGCCCTGCCCGATGAAGAAGGCGTTCAGCGGCGAGGGGGTCGGTCCCAGTCGCGGCGCGACCGACTCGCGGGCGTAGGCGATGCGGGCGTCACCGCCGGTGCGCTCGGCGATCGACGGCGTGCCGCCGCGACCCGGTTCGACCAGATGGGGGAAGAGGGCACCCGAACGCTCGGCGTCGAAGGTGCCGCTGTCGACGATCGCGCCGCCGAGCACATTGCCGTGGCCTGCGAGGAACTTGCTGGCCGAGTGCACGACCACGTCGGCGCCGTGCTCGATCGGCCGCAGCAGGTAGGGCGTGGCGAAGGTGTTGTCGATGACCAGCGGGATGCCGTGCGCGTGGGCGACGGCGGCGACGGCCTCGATGTCGAGGATGCGGTTGGTGGCGTTGGAGATCGACTCGGCGAACAGCGCCCGCGTCTCGGGGCGGATGGCCGCCTCCCACGCGGCGGGGTCGCCGATGTCGTCGACGAAGGATGCCGTGATGCCGAACCGGCTCAGGTTGTCGCGGATGAGCCCGCGGGTGCCCTCGTAGATGTGGGTCGATACGACCAGGTGATCGCCCGCGGCGGCCAGTGCGAGCAGCGCGACGGTGGTGGCGGCCTGGCCGCTGGCCAGCAGCAGCGCCTGCGACCCGCCCTCGAGCCGGGCCAGTGTCGACTCGACGGTCTCGACGGTGGGGTTGCCGATGCGCGTGTAGGCGTAGCCTTCGCCGGCACCGAAGTGCGCGGCGGCGGCGCCGTACTCGTCGAACTCGAACCCGGCCGTCAGGTGGATCGGCGTCGCCCGCGGCGTCGCCCCATGCAGGCGCACCCGGTCGTGCACCTGCCGCGTCGTGAATCCTCGCCCCATGACCGTCCTCCCAGAACTCGTCCACCCATGGTGCAACGAGCCCGGCGCGATCCCCGGATCGGAGTCGCCCTGTTACGGATCGGCGCGGGCGGCGGGACAGGCGTCGACGGCGCGGCGACCCCCGGAGACCGGGCTACTTCGCGGTCTTCTTGTTGCGCAGACGCACGCCCACCGGCTGCACCTCGACGGTGAACAGCCCGATGGTCTTCACGAGGTCGGACAGCTTCGCGTACCCCCAGTTGCGGGAGTCGAAGTCGGGCTGCTGCTTGCGGGCGAGCTGGCCGACCGCACCGAGCCCGGCCCAGCCCTCGTCGTCGGCGGCGGCCTCGACGCTGGAGCGCAGCAGGCCCACCAGGCGCGCGTCCTGCTTGAGCTTCGCGGCGGGGAGGCGCTCCTGGCGCGGGGCGGGCGCGGCGTCTTCGGCGACGGCATCCGGCTGGGCGGGCGCTTCGAGCACCTCGAGGTAGGTGAACTGGTCGCAGGCGTTGCGGAACGCCTCGGGGGTCTTGCGCTCACCGAACCCGTAGACGGTCACGCCGTCTTCGCGGATGCGCGAGGCCAGGCGAGTGAAGTCGCTGTCGCTGGAGACGATGCAGAACCCGCGGAAGCGCTCGGTGTAGAGCAGGTCCATCGCGTCGATGATGAGGGCCGAGTCGGTCGCGTTCTTGCCCGTCGTGTTGGCGAACTGCTGCATCGGCTGGATGACGTGCTCGCTGGCGGCGACCTTCCACTTGGCGAGCTGGTTCGATGTCCAGTCGCCGTAGACCCGCTTGACGGATGCCGTGCCGTACTGCGCGATCTCGGCGAGGACCGCGCCGATGCGCGACGGCGAGACGTTGTCGGCGTCGATGAGCACGGCGAGCAGGTCGCCGGGTGTGGACGGTGTGGTCTGCGGCATGGGTCCAGTCTCGCAGGTGGCCCGCGTGGGTCACGCGTCCCAGATGTCGAGCGCGCGCTGGGCGAAGAAGGTGACCCACCGCGACGGCTCACCCGGGTCGACATCGAGCGGGAACCACACCCGCCCCTCGAACCGGTGCTCCTGCAGCCACCGGCCGTCGGGCTGCCGGTCGGCGCGCACGCCCTCGATCGCCTCGCCGATGCGCGGGTCGGGTCGGCGCCCGTCGTGGACGGCGGCCTGGGTGAAGTGATCGACCGCCTTGACGGCGGTGAACGGCGCACGGAAGGGGTAGACGCCGATCCCCACCCAGGGCCCGACGACCTCGCCCGTCGACAGCCGGTAGCGCAGGCGCCGCTCGAGCAGGTACTCCTCGCCGCGGTGGCGCACCTCGGCGGTGGCGTCGTCGCCGGTGAGCTGCTCGTAGGCCAGCAGCCCGCGCACCGCGTTGATCGTGGAATGGAACGACGAGCGCGTCGACCCCTCCACCCACTCGCAGTTCCAGCCGCCGTCGGGCAGCTGGTGCTCGCCGAACCAGGCCGCCAGGGCGCTCATGTCGCGCCCGAGCCAGGCGCCGTTGGCGAGGGTCATCGCGTTGATGCACACGTCGACCTCGCCGTCCCAGTAGGGCAGGTCGTCGTACTCCCACCGGGCGGCGGTGAGCTTGTCACCCGTGCCCGCCAGGGCGGCGGCATCCGTCCCCCATTCGCGGAGTGTCGTGAGCGTCCACGTGGTCGCGGTGTAGGGCTGGCCGGCCTCGTCGGAGTGATCCTCGTTCTCCCACCCGGCGGGGAAGAACGCACCCCCGGCCCACTGGCCGTCGGGGTCTTGATGGGCCAGCAGCTGCGCCCCGTGACCTTCTCGCGGGATGCGGGCGCGCGTGGCGCGCCACACCTCTTCGGGCGCCCCGGCGAGGTCGCGCTCGACCTGCCAGCGCAGCGTGGGGTCGGAGTCGAGCAGCCAGTCCAGGACGGCGGTGTCGGTCATGCGCCCACCGTAGGACGCCCCTCCGACACCGCGCGAGGGGGTTCGGCGCGCGAGTCCACCGGGCAGGCCCGGCCCGGTCGGGCGCTTCCCCGTCGGGCGCGTCCCCGTCAGACGCGACCCGTCAGGCGCGACCCGTCAGGCGCGACCCGTCAGGCGCGACCCGAGGCGAAGACGACGGGCACGCCGATCCACTCGGCGAGATCGCGGATCTCGGCATCCACCATCTCGCGTTCCTCGTCGTCGAAGGGGATCATCTCGTGCACGGCGGTGACGACGAGGTTCTCCTTCTTCTTGTCGAGCTCGGCGTCGAGCTGCCCCACGAAGCGGTCGCCGATGAGGATCGGGTGCGCGAAGTAGCCGTAGCGGCGCTGCGCCTTGGGCTTGAACTGCTCGAGCACGAAGTCGAACTCGAACAGCTCCGCCAGCCGCGGCCGGTCGAACAGCATGCGGTCGTAGGGGTTGAGGATCGCCACGCGGCCGCCGGGGTCGTCATCGAGCGCGGCGAGCGCCTCGGGGTCGACGCGCCACTTCCAGGCGCTCCCCTCGACCTCGGCGGGCTCGCCGGCGTCGCCGACGCCCGACCACGACGTCTTGCGGCGCGCGATGCCGAGGGCCTGCAGGCGCCGTGCCTCCAGCATCCGCTCGGCCTCGTCGTAGCCGGGGGCGGGCAGGTTCGCCGGCCAGGCGCGCTCGGTGACGTCCCACCGCCGCAGGCGCCCCTCGCGCCCGACGATGGCGACCTCGCCGATGGCTTCGAGCAGGTCGAGCATGCGCGGCACCTGGTTCGACCCGTACCAGCCGCTCTCGTTCGATCGCTGCACGACGCTGGTGTCGGGGATGTCGGAGGCCAGCAGCGGCCCCTCCTTCTGGAGGCGCCGGGTGATGTCGCGCCGGAACCGCGCGTTGGCGTCGAGGTACTCGACGGTCGACGCGCGCAGCTCGCGCCCCCGCATCCGCGCCGCCATCAGGGGCAGCAGCGACGCCGGCCGGAACTGCCCCGCATGCTCGAACAGCTGCCGGTCGTCTTCGACGGCCTTCTTGAGCTGGCCGGGCTCGTAGGACCAGCCGATGCGCGTCCACGGGATGGTCTGCTCGGCCGGGGCGATGGTGGCCGTGGGGTCGATCTTGATCGCGCCGAGCTGCTCGGCGACCTCGACGATGCCACCCGGCCGGTCGGCGTCGAGCAGCTGCGCGCGCACGGCGATGCGGCGCGCCTCGTCGCGGGTCAGCCGATGCATGGGGAGAGCGTAGCGGCCCCGTCCGACACGGGCGGCCGGATGCCGCGGGCCGGTGCCCCGGCATCCGTGCGGGCGGCGGCCCTGGGCGTGCCGCCCCGCATCCGGATCGGAGGACGCCACCGGGTTCGGAGGATCCGGGCGAAAAGCTCCGAGTCCGGTGCCGACCTCCGAATCCGGTGCCGCACCCGCACCCGCGCCCCGCGCCCCGCGCCCCGGGCCAGCGGCTCCGGGTCAGCGGGCGCCGACCCCCGCGAGGCGCACGAGGTCGTCGCCGACGAGGCGCTGGGTGGTCCATTCGTCTTGCGGGGCGGCGCCGAGCGAGCGGTAGAACGCGATCGACGGGGCGTTCCAGTCGAGCACAGTCCATTCGAGCCGGGAGTAGCCGCGCGTGACGCACACCTCGGCCAGCGACGCGATGAGCGCCTTGCCGTAGCCGCGGCCGCGCTCGCCCTCGTCGACGATGAGGTCTTCGAGCCAGACGCCGTGACGCCCGGTCCAGGTGGAGTAGGTGAGGAACCAGACGGCGATGCCCACGATGCGCCCGTCACGCTCGACGACGTGCGCGAAGGCGCGCGGATCGGCGCCGAACAGCGTGTCGGTGAGCATCGATGCGGTGTTTTGCACGGCATCCGGCTCGCGTTCGTAGTCGGCGAGCGCCTGGATCATGGCGAGGATGCCGGGCTCGTCGCCCGGCCGGGCCGCGCGGAGGGTCGCGTCGCCGGGGAGGGTGCGCACAGTCATGCCTCGAGCATCGCACGCCGCCGGGTCACGAGCGACGCGAGCGCACGCCACCCCACCAGCAGAAGCAGCAGCGAGAGGGCGGCGACCACGATGAACGCGACGGCGGTGCCCTGCCCCGACGCGGCGCGCAGCAGCATGCCCCCGACGAGGGTGACGGCCCACACGGGCAGTCCGGTGCGCAGCGGCGCGAGCGGGGCGCGCCAGGCCTGCGCGACCAGCCAGCCGACGGCGAGCGCGGCCAGGAACGGCCAGGCGGTGGTCCACAGCCCCGCGAGCAGGTCTTCGGCATGGCTGGCGCGCCCGATCACCGCGAACACGACCACCAGCACGACGTCGACGAGCAGGGCGGACAGCACAGAGCGCACGGATGCCATCACTCCAGCCTACGGACGTATCCTGTGCGCATGGACGGGTTCGGCGGCGCGCTGATGTGGGGCTTTCTCACCGTGCTGGCCCTGTTCCCCGTCTACGGCGTGTGGCTGTGGTGGGACGCGCGCCGCTCCCGTCGCCAGGGGCGCCCGCGGGCCCTCTCCAGCGGCGGCATCGTCGGCTTCGACGAGGTGTGGCGGCCGTCGGCGGCCGAGGCGCAGGCGGTGTGGGAGGCGGAGCAGATCATGCCCGCACCCGCACCGATCCCGGGCGACGGCCCCGGCGTGATCGACGGCGGTCGCATCATCATCGAGACCGGGTTGCGGCCCGCGCCCTGACCTCGGCGCCCCCGCGCCTCTGGCCGCCGGCCCCGCACCTACTGCACCGACCAGCCGCCGTCGCTGGGCAGGATGACCCCGTTGAGGTTCACCCCGTCATCCGACAGCAGGAACGTGATCGAGGCGGCCAGCTGCTCGGCCGTGGCGAGCGTCGGGATCGCGGACTGGAACGGCTGCAGCCGGGCGGAGCCGGCCTCGGACACGTGCGGCGGGAAGGGGATGCCGGTGGCCACGCCGCCGGGGGCGACGGCGTTCACGCGGATGCCGTGGGGTCCGTACATGAACGCGGCCGAGCGGGTGAGCCCGACGACGGCGTGCTTGCTGGTCGTGTAGGCGTTGCCCGAGGCGCTGCCGCGCAGGCCCGCCTCGGAGGCGATATTCACGACCGAGCCGCGGCCGGCCGCGATCATCGCCGGCAGCACCGCGCGGGTGAGCTTGAAGGCGCCCGTGACGTTGACGCCCATCACGCGGTCCCACATGGCGTCGGTCGTCTCGTGCAGGGGCGAGAAGTCGTCGTTGATGCCGGCGACGTTGGCGAGCGCGTCTATGCGCTCCCCCGCGGCGGCGACGATCTCGTCGATCGACTCCTGCCGGGTGATGTCGCCGGCCACCGTGACGATGTCGGCTTCGGGAAGGGATGCCGCGAACTCGGCGAGCTTGTCGGCCGAGACGTCGACGGCGACGACCCGGCCGCCCTCGCGCGCCACGCGGGCCGCAGTGGCGCGCCCGATGCCGCTGGCGGCGCCGGTGACGACCACCGTCTGCCCCGCGAAGCGCCCCGCCGTGATCTTCTCCACCCAGCCCGACGGCGCCTCGTCGTCGGGGATCTCGCCGCCGTTGGCCTGGCGCACGAGGTCGTCGACCACCGACTGCGGCAGCTGCCCCTGGCTGAGGGCCACCAGCTGCTGCAGCGGCAGGGCGCGCAGCGGCGCGAGGGTCTCGGCGGTGGCGCCGCTGGCGGCGAGCAGACCGCCCACGAGCGGGCCTCCCACCTCGTCATCGAGCCATTCGCCGATGGGGCTCGCGGCGGTGAGCTTCTTCGCTGACATGATGCTTCGCTTCCTCGGACCTCGGGCGGGTCCGATACTCCAAATCCCGACCGGGAAAAACAATTCCCGCGCGGGAAAGAATAGGCTCGGGGGCGTCGGAATGCCAAGGGGCACGACGCAAGAGACGGGGAACCCATGGCGAAGGCACAGCTTCCGCGACGCGGACGCGGCATCCGCGCCGGCATCGACCTGGATGCGATCGTCGACGCCGCCCGCGGCATCCCGCCCGCCGAGGTCACCATGCAACGGGTCGCCGACGCGCTGGGCGTGGACCGCAAAGCGCTCAACCACCACATCACCGACCGCGAGAGCCTGCTCGAGCTGCTGGCCATCGACGCCTACCGCTCCCGCCTCGCCGACGAAGAGCTCGACCTCGGCGTCACCTGGCAGGACGCCTGCCGCGCCTACGGCCGGGCGATGTGGCGCAGCACCGTCGACACCGGCGAATGGGTCGCCCACTTCCGGTTCACGAGCCCGCGCGACCTCGTCGTGGCCGACGGCTCGGAGATCGTCGCCGAACGACTGCTGGCCGCGGGCCTCGACCCGGTCACCACCAGCCGCGCCATGCACCTGCTGGTGACTACCTGCACCGGCTTCGCCCGCGACGCGATCATCGGCGCCCGCGCCGGCGGCCACCCGCAGATCGAGGCGCTGCGCGATGCGCTGGCCCAGACCGACGAGGGCTACCCCGCCCTGCGGCGCCTGGTCGACGAACGGGTCGACAACTTCGGCGAGGAGCAGCTCGCCTTCGACCTCGACGCGTTCGTCGCCGGCATCGAGCGCCTGCTCCCCTGAGCCTCGGCGCGGCGCGGCGCGGCGCGGCGCGGCGCGGCGGAGCGCGGCGCGCGCCGCCGGCCCCGACATCGGGTCAGTCGCGCGCGAGCACCTCGCCGTGCGGCATCAGAAGCCAGCCGTCGTCGGCGGCCGCCCACTCCCGCCACGCGTCGCTGATGCGCTGCAGCGCGGCGTCGTCGGCCAGCCCGAGCCGGCGCGCGTTGTCGGCGAACGACGAGTGCAGTGCACGGTCGGCCCACGCGCCTCCCCACCAGGCGCGGTCGGCGGGCGTCTCGAACAGCCAGAGGGATGCCGTGGCGTCGATGCGCGCGAAACCGGCATCCTGCGCCCACGCCTTGAGCCGGCGCCCGGCGGCGGGCTCGCCGCTGGTGCCGCGGTGCACCGCGAGGTAGACCTCGCGCCACTCGTCCAGTCCCGGCAGCCGCGGCCACCAGATGGCCCCCTCGTAGTCGACGTCGCGCACCGCGACCACGCCGCCCGGGCGCACGACCCGACGGAACTCGCGCAGCGCCTCGACCGGCCGGGTGAGGTGCTGGAGCACCTGGTGCGCGTGCACGATGTCCCAGGTGGCGTCGGCATCCGACAGGGCGTAGGCGTCGTCGACGGCGAACTCCACGCCGGCGACCCCGGCCGCTGCCCGCGCGGCCTCGGCCTCGGCCACGACCGCCGCCGACGCGTCGATGCCCCGCACCCGCCCCGGAGCCACGCGCGCGGCGAGGTCGAGGGTGATCGTGCCCGGCCCGGCGCCCACGTCGAGCAGGTCGAGGCCCGCCCGAAGGTGCGGCAGCAGGTACGCCGCCGAGTTCTCGGCGGTGCGCCAGCGGTGCGAGCGCAGCACGCTCTCGTGATGTCCGTGGGTGTAGTCGTCGGCCATGCACTCATTGTGGCGGGGCGGGCGCCCCGCCGCGCTCACATGTCGGCGGGGGTCCACTCCGACACGGCGTCGAGCTCGGCGACCTCGTCGGCCGTCAGCTGCGTCGACGCACCGGCGAGCAGGTCGGGAAGCTGATCGGGGCGCGAGGCCGACGCGAGCGGCGCGACGACGGCGGGCTTGGCGCGCAGCCATGCGATCGCGGTGGCCGCGATCGAGACGCCGTGCGCCGAGCCGATGCGCTCGAGGGTGTCGATGATCTGCAGGCCCTGCGGGGTGGCGTACTGGGCGGCGCCGGCGGCACGCGGCGAGGACTGCCCCTCGGTGTCGGTGGAGCGGTACTTGCCGGTGAGGAAGCCCTTGGCCAGCGAGAAGTAGGGAACGACGCCCAGGCCGAGCTCTTCGGCGGCGGGGATGATGTCGTTCTCGGTCTCGCGGTGCACGAGGTTGTAGTGCGGCTGCACCGCCACCGGCTCCGCCACGCCCAGCTCGCGGGCGATGCGCACCCACTCGCGGATGCGGTCGGCCGAGTAGTTCGAGACGGCGGTGTGGCGCACGATGCCGTCGGCCACGAGCGCGCCGAAGGCGGCGACGGTCTCTTCCAGCGGGGTCTCGGCGTCGTCGAAGTGGGCGTAGTACAGGTCGATGGACTCGACGCCGAGTCGCTCGCGGGAGGCCTCGGCGGCGGCGCGCACGTTGGCGGCCGCGAGACCCTTGAAGTCGGGGTGCTGGCTCACCTTGGTGGCGACGGTGACCCCGGCGGGGCGGCGGTCGGCCAGCCACGCGCCGATGATCCGCTCGCTGTCGCCGCCGGTGTTGCCCGGCACCCAGGCGCTGTACGAGTCGGCCGTGTCGATGAAGTCGCCACCGCCGGCGACGAACGCGTCGAGGATCGCGAAGGAGGTGTCGCGGTCGGCCGTCCAGCCGAACACGTTGCCGCCGAGGGAGAGGGGGAAGACGTCGAGGTCGCTGTTTCCGATGCGGGTCATGATGAGGTCAAGTCTGACCGACCGCGGGGTATTCCGCCGACGGCATCCATTCACTGGAATGAACCGGACGGGCGTACGGTTGCCAACGACATGGAACGCTTCGGAACCCTCTCCTTCGGCCATTACGGCCCCCTCGGCGGCGGACGCCAACTCACCGCCGCCGACTCGATGCTGCAGGCGATCGACCTCGCCCAGGGCATGGACGACCTCGGCGTCAACGGCATCTCGTTCCGCGTGCACCACTTCGCCCGGCAGCAGGCCTCGCCGATGCCGCTGCTGGCGGCCATCGCCGCCAAGACGACGCGCATCGAGATGGGCACCGGCGTGATCGACATGCGCTACGAGAACCCCCTCTACCTGGCCGAAGAGGCCGCCGCCGTCGACCTCATCTCGGGCGGACGCCTCGCCCTCGGCGTGAGCCGCGGCTCACCCGAGACCGTCGTGCGCGGCTACGAGGCGTTCGGCTACGCCGCCGACGACCCGCGCGGGGCCGACCTCGCCCGCGAGCACTTCGAGCTGTTCTGGCGCGCCATCCACGGCGAGGGCCTCGCCGAGCGCGATGCCGACAGCCCCTTCGGCGGCGGCAGCGGACTGCAGCAGATCGAACCCCAGTCCCCCGGACTGCCCTCGCGCATCTGGTGGGGGTCGGGCACCCGCGGCACGGCCGAGTGGGCCGGCGCACAGGGCCTCAACCTCATGTCGTCGACGCTCGTCACCGAAGCCGACGGCCGCCCGTTCGACGTGCTGCAGGCCGAGCAGATCGCCGCGTTCCGCGCCGCCTGGGCGGATGCCGGACACCCCGGCACCCCGCGGGTCTCGGTGAGCCGGTCGATCTTCCCGATCACCACCGCCGAAGACGAGCTCTACTTCGGCCACAGCCAGGAGGGCGACGGCATCGGCTACATCGACGGCTTCCGCTCGACCTTCGGCAAGACCTACGCCGCTGCGCCCGACGTGCTCGTCGAGCAGCTCAGACAGGACGCCGCCATCGCCAGCGCCGACACCCTCATGCTCACCATCCCGAGCCAGCTGGGCGTCGCGTTCAACCTGCGGGTCATCGAGTCGTTCGCGACCCACGTCGCCCCGGCGCTCGGCTGGAAGCCCTCCACCGCGTGACCTGACCGGATGCCGGGTGCTGCGGCATCCGTGCGGGGGGTGCGGGTCGCCGGCTCGCGGCATCCGGTCGCGGTTCTTCCGTCCGACGCACGGCATCCGGTCGGCGTCCGGCCGCCCGACGCGCGGCATACGGTCGGCATTCGGCCGCCCGACGCGCGGCATCCGTCTCGGAGATCAGTACCGGGATCGGAGGATTCCGGGCGCATCCTCCGAGATGGATCGCACACTCCGAAATGCGCCACCCGCGGATGCCGCCACCCGGACACCCGCGAACGTCGGCGCGCATCGGCCACCCCTCGAACCGCAACAGCGCGGCCCCGAGGACTCGCCCGCGGTCGAGAACTCCGCCTCCCCAGCATCCGTTTCGGAGATCAGTACCGGGATCGGATGATTCCGGGCGAATCCTCCGAGACAGATCGCGCACTCCGAGAATGCTTAACCTTGGATGCCGAGCCGCGCAGATCGTTCGCTGCGGCGCGCGCCTCCCCTGCGCCCTCCGCACCACAGCAGCGGCGATCCCGGGGCCGTCCCGCCCCGACAACGTCCCCTCCGCAGCATCGAGTTCGGAGCGCAGCACCCGACTCGGAGGATTCCGGGCGCATCCTCCGAGATGGATCGCACCCTCCGAAATGCGTGGCCCGCGGATGCCGCCACCCGCCTACCCGGCCGAGAGACCGAGCACGGGGTAGAGCACGGAGAAGCCCTCCTCCAGGCCGCCGGCGAGGGCGGGGCCGGTGTGGCCGGCGCCGGGGACCTCGTACTGGGTGACGGTCATGCCGACCGCCTTGGCCTGGTCGGCGAGTTTGACCGAGGCGGCAGAGAATCCGGGGTCGTCGGAGCCGGCGGTGAACACCGCGGTCATGCCGCGGTAGGCGCCGGCGGGGGCCTTCTGCATGATGGTGACGGGCTTGGAGGCCTCGAACGCGCTCTGGTCGCCGCCGTAGACGGTGGCGAGGGTCTGGTCGACCCGCTCCGACCCGGGGAATTCCTCGCCCGACACGTCGAGGATGTTCTTCCACTTCTCGGGGAAGGCGGCCCCGTAGGTGATGGCGCATCCGCCGCCGTTGGAGTAGCCGGCGATCACCCAGTAGCGCGGGTCGTCGATGATGTGCAGGTTCTGCTTCGCCCAGGCCACGACGTCGGTGGTGATGTAGGTGCGCGCGTTGCCGAAGCCCTGCGAGTCGGCGCACGCGGGGTCGTTGCCGGCCGGGTCTGCGCCGTCCTGACCGAGCTGATCGGCGACGATGACGATGGGCGCCAGGCCGTCGTGCTGCGCGGCGAATTCGTCGAGCACGTCGCCGATGGCGGTCGGATCGGGGTTGCCGGGCTGGCCCATCATCATGATGACCAGCGGCAGCGCGGGGGCGTCGGCGCCCAGGGCGGCGGGCGGCAGGTAGATGCCGGCGTCGCGCGCATCGAAACCCGACGCGGTCGCCGGGATCTTCTGCGTGCCGCGCGTGCCCTTGGCAGGCATCCCCGCCGGCGCCTGCCAGGTCTGATAGATCTGCGCGTCGGGTGCCGGCGCCGCGGCGGTCGACGCACCGTCGGGCAGGTCGAGCTCGTTCAATCCCGAGATGCCGAAGATGCTGCCGAGGGTGGGGTTGAGGTCGTACCAGTCGTTGATGCCGAGCATGGCGGTGAACAGGAACACCGGCACCGCGAGGATCGAGACGATGCGCCGCCACACGCGCGCGCCGACGAGCCCGCCCAGGGCGAACCCCGAGGCGGCCAGTGCCGCGCCCGCCCACGCGAGGGCCGCCAGCGGCAGCGGGTCGCCGAAGACGAGCGAGACGTTGGCGTAGACCCACACCGCGGTGGCGATGAGGCCGCCGATGACCGCGCCGACCAGCGCCCAGCGCAGCGCCCGCCGGCGCCACCGCCGCACGACGAGGATGACGACGAGCACGGCCGCCAGGGCGTAGACCGCCCACGGGAACGGTCCGTCGATGACCTGCAGCTGCCAGATGTTCATCATGCCTCCTTGCAGAAGAGTACGGCGCGGCACCTGCGGAATCCCACCCCGACGCACCGTCGGAAAAGACCTGCCAGGGGACCGGAAGAACCGATGTGCTCAGACCACTGGACTGACCGTGAAAAACGTGAATAATGAGTGGTATGACCTCAGGACGACCGCTCACCTACAGCGCGATTTCCAGCTACTCCCGCGTCGAGATCCTCAATCTGATCCAGCGTGAGCCCCAGCGCACGGTCGCCGATGTGGTCGGCGCGACCGACCTGCACCCCAACACCGTCCGCGAGCACCTGCAGCGACTCATCGAAGACGGCTACGTCGTCGCCGAGACCGAGCACCGCACCACGCGGGGCCGGCCGCGCGTGCTCTACAGCGCCGCCGACGGCGAGGCCACCTTCAGCGCGGTGCAGGAGCGCAAGGTCAAAGACGCCGCCCAGCGCGGCGACCTCATGCGCCGCGTGCTGCCCGGCGCTCCGCCCGTGCTCGAGACCGACGCGCTGCACCAGGTCGACGCGCTGGTCGAAGACCTCATCGACGCCGGGTTCGACCCGATCATCGACGAGACGAACCTCACCGTCGAACTGACCCCCTGCGCGCAGGCCGAAGCACAGGCCGCCCACCGCGAGGTGCTGTGCGCCGTGCACCTGGGACTCATGCAGTCCGTCCTCAACCAGGCCGGCGGCCCGCTGGCGATCGACGGGATGCGCACCTCCTGCGACCCGCGCGACTGCGTGATCCAGCTGATGCTCGCCGCGCGCGCCTGAGCCCACCGACAGCGCGCCTGAATCCACCGACCGAGCAACACGAGTCCGCCGACCGATTAAACACGGCGCGGGGCCCCTGGAAGGCTGGGAGCACTCTGTGTACCTTCAGTCCCGAGGAAGACCCGCCCGACCGAGGGGAAGACGAGCATGGAGTTCCTGGATCCGCTGATCCTCGCCCGATGGCAGTTCGGCCTGACGACGCTGTACCACTACATCTTCGTGCCGCTCACCCTCGGCATGGGCCTGGTCGTGGCCATCTTCCAGACGGTGTGGCACCGCACCGGCGACGTGAAGTGGCTGCAGCTGACCCGCCTGTTCGGCGGCATGTTCCTCATCAACTTCGCGATGGGCGTGGTCACCGGCATCGTCCAGGAGTTCCAGTTCGGCATGAACTGGTCGGCCTACTCGCGCTTCGTCGGCGACGTGTTCGGGGCGCCGCTGGCCTTCGAGGGCCTCCTCGCCTTCTTCCTCGAAGCCACCTTCCTCGGCCTGTGGATCTTCGGGTGGAACCGCCTGCCCCGCGGCCTGCACCTGGCGAGCATCTGGGTCGCCTGGATCGGCGCGACCCTCTCGGCCTACTTCATCCTCGCCGCCAACTCGTTCATGCAGAACCCGGTCGGCTACACCATGGCCGCAGACGGCGGGCGCGCCGAGCTCACCGACTTCTTCGCGGTGCTCACCAACCGGGTGGTGCTGGCCACATTCCCGCACACGATCTTCGCGGCGTTCATGTTCGCCGCGGCCGTGGTCATCGCCACCGCCGCCTGGCACCTGCGCCGCGGCCAGCACCTGGAGAGCATGCGCAAGGCGCTGCGGTTCGGGCTGTGGTTCCTGGTGATCTCGTTCGCCGGCGTCGCCGTGTCGGGCGATCTGCTGGGCCTGCAGATGGTCGCCACCCAGCCGATGAAGATGGCCGCCGCCGAAGCGCTCTACAACACCGCGTGCGGCGCGGATGCCTCGTTCTCGATCTTCTCGCTGGGCACCCCCGACGGCACGAGCGAGATCTGGTCGCTGCGCGTGCCCTACCTGCTGTCGTTCCTGTCGACGCACACCCTCGACGGCTGCGTGGAGGGCATCAACGACCTCAACGCCCAGTACGCCGCGCAGTGGCCGGCGTGGGCCGACCAGCTCGGCGGCGAGGGCCTGAGCTTCGCCCCCACCATCTGGGTCACCTACTGGTCGTTCCGCTGGATGATGGGCTTCGGCGGGCTCGCCGCGCTCATCGCCGTCGCGGGCCTGTGGCTCACCCGCAAGAACGCGAAGCGCCCGGTGCCGCAGTGGGCCTGGCGGGTCGCGATCTGGGCGGCGCCGCTGCCGATGCTCGGCAGCCTCGTCGGCTGGGTGTTCACCGAGATGGGCCGCCAGCCCTGGATCGTGTTCGGCCTCATGCTCACCGAAGACGGCGTCTCGCCCTCGGTGCCCGGCTGGAACGTGCTCATCTCGCTCATCGCCTTCACCGCCATCTACGCCGTCCTGGCGGTGGTGGAGTTCAAACTCATCGTCCGTGCCGCCCAGAAGGGCCCCGAAGAGATCGCGCCGCCCGGCGAGGACTCCGCACCGCACGACGACACCCTGGCCACGGTCTACTAGGAGCACACGATGGATCTCGCGTACCTCTGGTTCTTCATCGTCGGCGTGCTGTTCGTCGGCTACTTCGTCCTCGACGGCTTCGACTTCGGTGTGGGCATGTCGCTGCCCTTCCTGGGCAAGACCGACGTCGCCCGCCGACAGATCATCAACACGATCGGCCCGGTCTGGGATCTCAACGAGACCTGGGTCATCGTCGCCGGCGCCTGCCTGTTCGCCGCGTTCCCGGAGTGGTACGCGACGCTGTTCAGCGGGTTCTACCTGGCGCTGCTGCTCATCCTGCTGGCGCTCATCCTGCGGGGCGTCTCGTTCGAGTACCGCCACCGTGCCACCGACGAGCGCTCGCGGCGCCGCTACGACCGGATGATCGTCATCGGTTCGGCGCTGCCGGCGCTGCTGTGGGGCGTCGCGGTGGGCAACATCGTGCAGGGCGTGCCGCTGGACGCCGACCACGAGTTCACCGGGTCGCTGCTGACGCTGCTGAACCCCTACGGCCTGTGGGTGGGCGTGACCACGCTGCTGCTGTTCTTCCTGCACGGCGTGTACTTCATCGGGCTCAAGACCGACGGCGAGGTGCACCACGACGCCCAGGCGCTGGGCAAGAAGCTCGCCCTCCCCACGGTCGTCTTCGCCGCCGGCACCGTGGTGTGGACGATCTTCATCGCCGCGGGCCGCGAGGCGCCGCTGCTGTGGGCCGTGATCGGATGCGGCGTGGTGGCCGCCGTGGCGCTGCTGGCATCCGTGGTCTTCAACTGGATCGACCGTGACGGCCGGGCCTTCGCCGCGGGCGCCGTGTCGATCGTGTTCGCCGTGCTGACGCTGTGGCTGGCGCTGTTCCCGTTCGTGATGCCGTCGTCGACCGACCCGGCCTTCAGCCTGACGATCGAGAACGCCTCGAGCACCGACTACACGCTCGGGATCATGACGTGGGCCGCGGTGATCTTCCTGCCGCTGGTGCTCGCCTACCAGGCCTGGACTTACTGGATCTTCCGCAAACGGGTCACCCGCTCGACGATCGAGAAGGCCGCGGCCGACGCGCACTGAACCGGGAGCACCCGACCTGCAGCCAGCAGAGCCGATCGGCGGTCGACGCCGCCGCACCCGCGAGGTGCGGCCGTCAGCCGCCGATCGCGTTCATGCCGCGGGCGGGCTGGAGGAACGAGGGGTCGTCGATCGCATGACCGGGGAGCTTGCCGTGCACACAGCTGCGCAGGATCGCCTCGACGGCGTCGTCGCCCTGCCCCGAGCGCAGCACAGGCAGCAGGTCGTACTCGTCGAGCGAGAACAGGCAGTTGCGCAGCTGCCCGTCGGCGGTGAGGCGCAGCCGGTCGCAGTCGCCGCAGAACGGCGCGGTGACCGAGGCGATGACGCCGACGGTGGCCGGACCGCCGTCGAGCACGAAGCGCTCGGCGGGGGCGCCGCCGCGGGCGGGGACCGGCTCGATGTCCCAGCGGGTGGCCAGGGCGGCGAGGATCTCCTCCCGGGTGACCATGGTGTTGCGGTCCCAGGTGTGACCGGCATCCAGCGGCATCTGCTCGATGAAGCGCATCTGCGCGTCGTGGGCGAGGGCGAACTCGACCAGGTCGACGAGCTCGTCGTCGTTGACACCGCGCATGGCGACGGCGTTGAGCTTGAGGGGGCGCAGGCCCGAGGCGGCGGCGGCCGCGATGCCGGCGCGCACGTCGTCGAGGCGGTCGCGGCGGGTGAGGGCGTGGAAGCGCTCGCGGTCGAGCGTGTCGATGGAGATGTTCAGGCGCGACAGGCCCGCGTCGATGAGCGCCGGCAGCTTCTCGCCCAGGCGGATGCCGTTGGTCGTCATCGCGATCTCCACCGGCCCGGCGGGCCCGGCGATGCGCGCCAGTCGCGCCACGATGTCGATCAGGTCGGTGCGCAGCAGCGGTTCGCCGCCAGTGAGACGGAAGGTCGTGATGCCCGCGGCCGCGGCGATGGTGGCGACGCGCTCGATCTCGTCGGCGGTGAGGATGCCGTTGCGCGCCAGCCACTCGTTGCCCTGCTCGGGCATGCAGTAGGTGCAACGCAGCGAGCAGCGGTCGGTGAGGGAGATGCGCAGGTCGCGGTGCACGCGCCCGAATCGGTCGACCAGGGCCCCCTCTTCCGGCGCCGCGACGGCGGCGGGCCGGGGCGTGAGGGAGAGGTTGACGGCGGGCATGGTTCGAGGGTACCTGCGCCACCACCGGTCGGCGCGGAGACGGCCGTGACAACGGCGCCTGCAGGCAGGCTGAAAGTTCCGGCCCGCGGGCGAGGAGGGGCCGCGGCGGGGTGGCATCATCGAAGCATGGCTTCGACGGATCCGCCCAAGCCGAAAGGCTTCGCCGGACCGGTCGACCCCCGGCTGCTGCGCTACGCGTCGGCATCCCGCCGGTTCGTCGTGGCGATCGCGCTGCTGGGCCTCGCCCAGACCCTCACGATCGTCGCGTTCGCGTGGCTGGTGACCCAGGCGGTCGTGCGCGCCGTCGCCGGCGACGACCTCGCACCCGTCGTGCTCCCCCTTCTCGGCGTCATCGCGCTGCGCGCCGCGCTGCTGTGGCTGCGCGAAGACATCGCCGCCCGTGCCGCTGCCCGCGTGCAGGGGCAGCTGCGCGCCCAGCTGATGACGGCCGTCGACCGGCTGGGCGCCGGCTGGCTGGCCGGGGCGAGCACCGCGCGGCTGGCCGTGACCGCCGGACGCGGGCTCGGCGCCCTCGACGCCTACTTCGGCCGGTACCTCCCGCAGCTGGCGCAGACGGCGATCGCCACGCCGATCCTCGTCGCGGTGATGTGGTGGATGGACTGGATCTCGGGGCTCACGGTGCTGCTCACCCTCCCGCTGATCCCGCTGTTCATGGTGCTCATCGGCCTGGCCACCCGCACGGTGCAGCAGAAGCAGTGGCAGACGCTCGGCCGCCTCGCGGCGCGCTTCGCCGATACGGTGCGGGGCCTGTCGACCCTCAAGGTGTTCGGCCGCCAGCACCGCGCCGTCGACTCGATCGAGCGGGTGACCGCCGGCTACCGGCGCGAGACGATGCGGGTGCTGCGCGTCTCGTTCCTCTCCGGCTTCGCACTGGAGTTCCTCGCCTCCATCTCGGTGGCCATCGTCGCGGTGACCATCGGGTTCCGCCTGCTCGACGGCACGCTGGCACTGACGGTGGGCCTGTTCGTGCTGCTGCTGGCGCCCGAGGCCTACCTGCCGGTGCGCCAGGTGGGCGTGCAGTTCCACGCCGCCGCCGAGGGCGTGGCCGCCACCGATGACGTGTTCGCGGTACTCGACGCCGCCCGCGCCGCCCCCGAGCGCGCCGTCGCCGCCCCACCCGCGACCGGCGACCTGG
Organism: Microbacterium festucae; assembly: GCF_025421715.1. Lineage (GTDB taxonomy): Bacteria > Actinomycetota > Actinomycetes > Actinomycetales > Microbacteriaceae > Microbacterium > Microbacterium festucae. The sequence continues at coordinate 249,869 of NZ_JAOEFC010000003.1, read as the reverse complement.
TGGTCGACGGGGTGCGCGTGCGCCGCGGTGAGCGGCTGCTGCCGCCCGTCTCGCTGCGGGTCGCCGCCGGCGAGGTCGTGCTGGTGCGGGGGCCGAGCGGCGCCGGCAAATCGAGCCTGCTCGCGGTGCTGCGCGGCGCGGCCGCCCACGAGGGCACGGCGACCTTCGGCGGCCACGAGGTCGACACCCTCGACGCGTCGCGCTGGCTGGCGTGGGCCGGCCAGCAGCCGGGACTGGTGTCGGGCACCGTCGCCGACAACGTCGCCCTCGGCGACCGGCAGGCCGACCGCGACCTGGTCGCCCGCGCCCTGACCCTGGCCGAAGCCGACGGCATCGACCCCGACGCCGAGCTCGGGGTGCTCGGCGCGGGGCTCAGCGGCGGCCAGGCCCAGCGCGTGGCGGTGGCCCGCGCGTTCTACCGGCACCTGCGCGGCACCGGACCGGTGATCGCCCTCGACGAGCCGAGCGCCGCGCTGGATGCCGTCACCGAAGCGGCCCTGTGGCAGTCGGTGCGACGTCTGGCCGACGACGGCGCGGCCGTGCTGCTGGTCTCGCACCGGTCCAGCGCCGCAGCCATCGCCGACCGCACCGTCGACCTGGTGCCCGCGGAGGTGTCGGCATGAGCGCCCCCGTCGCCCCTCCCCGTCCGGCATCGGCACGGGTGACGACCGCCGACGTGCTGCGCGGCGCGATGCCCTCTGCCCGCCGCTTCTGGCCCGGCGCCGCCTCGGCCTTCCTCTCCGAGGCCTCGGCGGTCGCCCTCCTCGCGGTGAGCGCGTGGCTGATCGTCCGCGCCGCCGAGCAGCCCGCCGTCATGTACATCACCGCGGCGGTGGTCGGCGTGCGCGCCTTCGCCCTGTCGCGCGCCGTGTTCCGCTACCTCGAGCGTCTGACGAGCCACGACGCGGCACTGCGTCAGCTCGCCACCACCCGCACCGACATGGTGCGCCGCCTCATCCCGCCCGCCCCCGACGGTCTGACCCGCACCCGCGGCGGGTCGGTGCTCGGCTCGCTGGTCGACGACGTCGACGAGCTGCAGAACCTGCCGCTGCGGGTCGTGCTGCCGCTCGTCTCGTCGGCCACGGTGGCACTGGCGGCCGTCGCACTCGTGGCGGCGCTGTGGTGGCCGGCGGCACTCACGCTGCTGGCCTGCCTCGCGATGGCCGCGGTGCTCGCGACCGCATCGGGGTGGGTGTGGGGCGCGCGCGCCGAGCGCGCGATCGCGCCGCTGCGCGGCCGCCTCGCCGATGCCGTGCTCGACCACCTCGGCAGCCTCGACGTGCTCATGGCGTGCGGGGCCGCCGGTGACAGTGCCGCCCGCATCCGCGCCGCCGACGAGGCCCTGCGCCGCGCCGTCACCCGCCGCGCGAGCGCGCAGGCCGCCACCGGCGCCGTCGTGTCGCTGCTGGCCGGTGCCGCGACGCTGCTGGCGGTGCTGGTCGCCGCCCCCGGCGTGCTGTCGGGCGCGCTCGACGGCCCGGCGCTGGCGGTCGTCGTGCTCGTGCCGATGGCGGTGTTCGAGGTGTTCGCCGCGGTGCCGCTGGCCGCCTCCTCGTGGCGGCAAGTGCGCGCGGCCGCCGAGCGCATCGCCGACGCGGTGCCGCCCGCCGACACCGCCGACCCGACCGGCGAGCTGCGCACCCCCACCGGCACCGGTCCCGCCCTCGGCGACGGCCTGCGGCTGCGCGGGGTCACCGCGTCGTGGCCGGGCACCGCCGATGCCGCCCTGCACGGCATCGACCTCGACGTGCACCCCGGGGAGCGGCTGCTGGTGGTCGGCACGAGCGGCGCCGGCAAGACGACCCTCGCCCACGTGCTGGTGCGGTTCCTCCCCGCCGGCGGCAGCTACACGATCGGCGGCACGCCGGTGGACACCCTCGCCGCCGACGACGTGCGCCGCACGGTGGGGCTGTGCGAACAGCAGCCGATGCTCTTCGACGAGGACATCCGCCAGAACCTGCTGTTCGCCCGCGACACCGCCACCGACGACGAGCTCGTCGCGGTGCTGGGGCGCGTCGGACTGGGCGCGTGGCTCACCGAGCGCGGGGGTCTCGGCGCCCGCGTCGGCGAGCGCGGCGCGCTGGTGTCGGGCGGGCAGGCCCAGCGCATCGCGCTGGCCCGTGGCATCCTGCACGGCTTCCCGGTGCTGGTGCTCGACGAGCCCACCGCCGGGGTCGACGCCGACGCGTCGGATGCGCTGCTGACCGACCTGCTCACGGCCGTGGGCCCCGATCAGGCGGTGGTGCTCATCTCGCACGTGAGCGTGCCCGACGCACTCGTCGACCGGGTCGTGCGGCTCGACCACGGCACGATCGCCTGAGCGCCCGTCGCCCCCGCGCGCGTCACGCCGCGCCGGCGGCGTGCAGCCGCACGGCGGCGGGGTCGACGCGCAGACGCACCGGGCGCCCGATGGCGAGGGTGTGCGCGGCGACGGCATCCAGCGGCACGGCCACCGCCAGGTCGGGGTCGGCGGTGTGCACCCGCACCCCCGAGGGGGTGGGCTCCATCCGCTCGATGCGCGCCAGCCACTCCCCCGGGTGCGGCGGCCCGTCGGCATCCTGCAGACGCAGCGCGGCCGTCCAGGTGGTCTCGGGCACCGGCGCGAAGGCGATGTCTTCGGGGCGCATGAGGGCCACGGCGGGTCCGTCGGCGAGGGCGGATGCCGGCAGTGCCAGCGCCCCCGAACGCCAGGTGCCGTCGGCGACGTCGCCCACCAGGCGGTTCACGCCCGAGATCGCCGCGCCGAAGCGGGTGACCGGGGCGGCGAAGACCTCGCGCACCGGCGCGTGCTGGGTGACGCGTCCCCCCTCGACGATCAGCAGCGCGTCGGCGAGGGCGGCCGCGTCGATGGCGTCGTGGGTGACCATCACCGTGGTCGTGCGGGCCGCGGCCAGCTGCGCGGCGAGCACCGCGCGCACCCCCGACGAGGTCTCGGGGTCGAGCGCGGTGAGCGGCTCGTCGAGCAGCAGCACGGCGGGGCGGGTGGCCAGCGCCCGGGCCAGGGCCACACGCTGCTGCTGCCCGCCCGACAGCTCGGCGGGGCGGTGGCCGCCCGAGCCCGACATGCCGATGCGCCACAGCCACTCGTCGGCTTCGGTCAGCGCCTGCGCGCGCGGCACGCCGCGGGCGCGCAGCCCGAACGCGATGTTGTCGCGGGCGTCGAGGTGCGGAAACAGGTGCGGGTCCTGCCCGAGCAGCACGATGCCGCGTCGGGGCGGCGCGGTGGTGCGGCCACGGCGCGAGAGCTCGCGGTCGTCGACCCGCACGTGCCCGCCCCGCAGCGGCAGGAGCCCGGCGATCGCGGCCAGCAGCGACGATTTGCCCGCGCCGCTGGGGCCCATCACCGCCAGAGTCTGGCCGGGGTCGGCGGTGACGGCCACGTCGATGTCCAGTGGGCCTCGGGTGAGCACCACTCGCGCGTCGAGCCGTGCGCCGGTCATCGGGCGCCCTCCCGCACCGTTCCGGGCCGCCAGGCGCGCACGAGCAGCAGCACCGCGACGGCGGTGACCAGCAGCAGCAGCGCCAGGGCCACCGCGGTGCCCTGCGACACCCCGGCCCCGTTGAAGGCGGTGTAGATGGCCAGCGGCATCGTCTGGGTGACACCGGGGGCGTTGCCGGCGAACAGCGCGGTCGCCCCGAACTCGCCCACCGCGCGGGCGAAGCACAACACGGTGCCGGCGATCAGCCCCGGCGCGGCCAGCGGCAGGGTGACCCGGAAGAGGATGCGCCAGCGGCCGGCCCCGAGCGCCGCCGCGGCCTGCTCGTAGCCGACCCCCGTCGAGCGCAGGGCGCCCTCCAGGGCGAGCACGAGGAACGGCAGCGCGACGAAGGTCTGCGCGAGCACGACCGCGGCGGTGGTGAACGGGATGCGGATGCCGAGATCGGCCAGCACCGGTCCGAGCCAGCCGGTGCGCCCGAACAGGAACAGCAGCGCGACGCCGCCGACCATCGGCGGCAGCACGAGGGGCACGGTCACCGCCGCGCGCAGCAGCGCCGCGGTGCGCGGCCCGGTGCGCGCGATGAGGAGGGCCAGCGGCACCCCGAGCACGACGCACACCACGGTGGCGATGAGGCCCGTGAGCAGCGACAGCCCGAGGGCCGACAGCGCCGCCGGCGAGGTGATGTCGGCGCCGAGGGTCGACCACTCCACCCGCCCGACGAGGGCCGCCAGCGGCACCACGAGCAGCGCCAGGGCGAGCACGGCGGGGAGGATGAGGATCTGCGGCACGAAGCCGCGCTCCCCCGCCCCCCGCCGTTGCCTGCGCACGCGTCGCGCGGATGCCGCGCGGTGCGGCGCGGCCGAGGTCACGGCGACCCGAAGCCGAGCCCGGTCAGCACGGCGCGCCCTTCCGGCCCGCGCACGAAGGCGACGAAGGCGGCGGCCGCCTCGGGGTTGGGGGCGGCGTCGAGGGCGACGATCGGGTAGCGGTTGACGACCGCGTCGGCACCGGGGGTGTCCACCGTCTCGACGTCGTCGGTGGTCGCGGCATCCGTCACGTACACCAGGCCCGCGTCGGCCTCGCCGGCGGCGACCTTGGTGAGCACGGCGGTGACGTTCTGCTCGTAGCTGTCGACGCTGGGGGTGACGCCCGCGTTCTGCAGCAGGGTGGCCGATGCCGCCCCGCAGGGCACCTCGGCGGCGCACAGCACGACGGTGCGGTCGGCGGCGGCGAGGTCGTCGAGGCCGCTGATGCCGGCGGGGTTGCCGGCGGGAACGACGAGGGTGAGCACGTTGGTGGCGAACAGCTCGGGGCCGGTGGCGACGTCCGCATCGACGACCTTCTGCATGTTCTTCTCGTCGGCCGAGGCGAATACGTCGGCCGGCGCGCCCTCGATCAGCTGGGTCGCCAGCGTCGATGAGCCGTCGTAGCTGATCGGCAGCACGTCCAGGCCGGGGTGGGCCTGCTCGAACTGCGCGGCCAGCTCGTCGAAGGCCGTCGCGAGCGAGGCGGCGGCGAAGACCGTGAGCTCGCCGGTGGGGCCGGCGGCGGTCGGTGTCGACGAGGGAGCGGGTGCGGGATCGGCGGCCGAGGCGCATCCGGCCAGCAGCAGCGCGGCGGTGACCAGCGCGGCGGCGCCGAGGCGGCGGGCGGTCATGCCTTCGGCCGTTCCACGATGACCGCGGTGGCCTTGACGACCGCGGTGGCCAGCGACCCGACCTCGAGGTCGAGCTCGCGGGCGGCCTCAGCCGACAGCAGCGAGACGACGCGGTGGGGCCCGGCCTGGATGTCGACCTGCGCCATCACGCCGTCGATCTGCACTCGGGTGACCAGCCCGACGAAGCGGTTGCGGGCACTGGACCGGCCGTCGGCGTCGGGGGCGTCGGCGAGGCGCACCGCGTGGGCGGCGAGCGCGTCGCCGGGGATCTCGGCCGGGTGGGCGTCGGTGACCGGGAGAGCCCCCTGGTCGACCCAGCGCCGCACGGTGTCATCGCTCACGCCGAGCAGCCGGGCGGCCTCGGAGATCCGGAAACTCGTCATGGCGCCCACGCTATCACCGCATCCGCGGAGAAAGAGGGCGCAAAGACGCGCATCAGCGGAACGCGGCCGATGCGACGGTTCCCCCGGTCGTGCACCGACCCGGCGATCGCGCGCGGGCGTAGCCTGGTCGGGTGCCCCTCCCCCCTCTCGTCGCCCCCGTCGCCGCGCTCAGCCCCCCCGAGCAGGAGCGCACCGCCCGCCATACCGCCCTCGGCGGCTTCGGCGACCTCGCCCAGCGCCGCCTCGCCGCCGCGCACATCGCCGTCGTCGGCGCAGGGGGTCTCGGCTCGCCCGTGATCCTCGCCCTCGCCGCCGCGGGGGTGGGCACGCTCACCGTCATCGACGACGACGTCGTGGATGCCGGCAACCTGCAGCGTCAGGTGCTGCACCGGCAGCGCGACATCGGCGCCGACAAGATCGATTCGGCGGTGCGCGCAGCCGCCGACCTCTCTCCCGAGACCCGCGTGATCGCCCGCCGCGAGCGCCTCACCGCCGACAATGCCGACGATCTGCTGGCTGGGGCCGACCTCGTCGTCGACTCGAGCGACACCTTCGCCACCCGCGCCGACGTCGCCGCCGCGTGCGAGCGCGCGGGCGTGCCGCTGGTGTGGGGCGTCGTGCAGGAGTTCCACGCGCAGGTGACCGTGTTCTGGAGCGACCCGCCCGCCGGCGCCACCGCCACCCGGCTGTCCGACCTCCACCCGCCCGAGACGGTCGGCGAGCCGCCCACCTGCGCGGCCGTCGGGGTGCTGGGCGCCCTCTGCCTGCAGACGGGCAGCCTGATGGCCGTCGAGGCGATCAAGCTCGTGACCGGTGTGGGCGAGACGCTGCTCGGCCGCGTGCTGCTGATCGACGCGCTGAAGGCCACGACCCGCGAGGTGGCGCTGCACCCGGTGACCGCCCCCGCGACCGCGGCGCCCGCCGCACCGGCCCCTGCCGCACCCGCATCCGCCCCCGCACCCGCCCCCGCCGCGACGGGACCGCGCGAGCTCAGCGCCCCCGAGATGCTCGAGGCGCAGGCCGGCGGCGCGGTGCTGCTCGACGTGCGCGAGCCGTGGGAGACCGAGCGCGGCGTCGTCGCGGGGTCTGTGGTCATCCCCCTCGGCACGTTCCTGGCCGACCCAGCGCAGCTCGGCGAAGACCGCGTCGTGGTCATCTGCGCGCACGGCGTGCGCGCGCGTCAGGCCGCCATGGCCCTGCGCGGTCACGGCGTCGACGCCGACATCCTGGCGGGTGGGCTGGCCGCGTGGACGCAGGGATGAGCGCGCTGCGCACCGTCGAAGAGCAGCTGTCCGAGGTGCTCGCCGCGGTGCGCCCCCTGGGCACGCAGACCCTCGCCGTGCCGGACGCGCTCGGGGCGACGCTCCGCGCAGACGTGCACGCCGCCGTCGACATCCCGGTGTTCGCCAACTCGGCGATGGACGGCTTCGCCGTGCGCGGCGCCGATGTCGAGGGCGCCACCGCCGCCCATCCGGTGCACCTGCGGGTGGTCGCCGATCTGCCGGCCGGCACCGACGCCGATCCGGCCCTCGGCCCCGGCGAGGCCGCACGCATCATGACCGGCGCCCCCGTTCCCACCGCCGCCGACACCGTCGTGCCGTTCGAGGCGACCGCGGGGGGCCTGGCCGACTCGCTGGTGACCGTCGTCGTGCAGCAGGCGCCCGCCGCCACCGGCGCGCACGTGCGCCGCGCGGGCGACGACGTGCGCACGGGCGAGGTGATCATCGAGACAGGCAGCCTGCTCGGCCCGTTCCAGGTGTCGGCCGCGGCCGCCGCCGGGGTCGCCGAGGTCGTGGTCTCGCACCGCCCGCGGGTGGCCGTCATCTCCACCGGCAGCGAGCTGGTGCCCGCCGGATCCCCGCTCCGCCGCGGGCAGATCCCCGAGTCCAACAGCGTGCTGCTGGCCGGCATGGTCGTCGCCGCGGGCGCCGAGGTCGTCGCACGGCTGAGCGTCGACGACGAGGGTCACGCGCTGCGCGACGCCCTCGCGCGCGTGGCCGCCGACGCCGCACCGCCGGATGTCGTCGTCTTCTCGGGCGGGGTCAGCGCCGGCGCCTTCGAGGTCGTGCGCATCGAGCTGGCGGGCACCATGTCCTTCACGAAGGTGGCCATGCAGCCCGGCAAACCGCAGGGCTTCGGGGTGCTGCCCGGCGGCACGCTGCTGTTCGGCCTCCCCGGAAACCCCGTGAGCGCCGCCGTCTCGTTCGAGGTGTTCGTGCGCCCGGCGCTACTGGCCCTGCAGGGGCGAGCGCAGCTGCACCGCCCCACGCTGCGTGTCGCCGCCGGCACCGGCTGGCGCACCCCGCCGGGCCGTCGCCAGTACCTCCCCGCCGTCGTCGAGACCGGCCCCGGCGGCCTGACGGTGCGCCCCGCCACCGGGGGCGGGTCGGGCTCGCACCTGGCGGGCGGCCTCGCCCGCGCCCACGCGCTGGCCGTCGTCCCCGCCGAGACGGATGCCGTCGCCGCGGGCGACGACGTCGACGTCATGCTGCTGGAAGGATGGGGCGCATGAGTTTCACGCACCTCGACGAGGCGGGCCACGCCCGCATGGTGGATGTCACCGAGAAGCAGCCGACAGTGCGCGCCGCCAGCGCGGCCGGCTTCGTGCGCTGCTCCCCCGAGGTGGTCGCGGCCCTGCGCGACGGCAGCGTGCCCAAGGGCGATGTGCTGGCCGTGGCCCGCATCTCCGGCATCCAGGCCGCCAAGCGCACCCCCGAGCTGCTGCCCCTGGCCCACGTCATCGGCGTGCACGGCGCGACCGTCGACCTCGAGCTCGTCGACGACGGCGTCGAGGTGCGCGCCACGGTGCGCACCGCCGACCGCACCGGCGTGGAGATGGAGGCCCTCACCGCCGTGTCGGTGGCGGCCCTCGCGATCGTCGACATGGTGAAGGGCCTCGACAAGGCCACCTCGATCGAACACGTGCGCATCACCGCGAAGACCGGCGGCAAGTCGGGTGCGTGGACCCGGCCGGAATGAGCACCGTGACCGGCGGTGACGGCGTCGACGGGGCGATCCTGCTCGCCGGCGGCCGCGGGTCGCGCATGGGCGGCACCGACAAGCCCGCACTCGAGGTGGCCGGGGCGACGCTGCTGCAGCGCGCGCTGGTGGCCGTGTCGGACTGCGCGCCGGTGATCGTCGTCGGCGATCCGCCGCCCGCCGAACCCGCCGCACCTGCCGAGCCCGCCGCCGGTGGCGTGCGCTGGACGCGGGAGGACCCGCCGTTCGCCGGCCCCGCCGCCGCGGTGGTCGCCGCCCTCGCCGCGCTCGCCCCCGCCCCGGGCGCCGGGGCCGACCCGACGTGGACCTACCTGCTGGCCTGCGACCTGCCCGGCATCGCCGACGCCGTCGCGCGGCTGCGCCGCGACCGGGCGCTGCTGCCCGCCGACACCGACGGACTGTGCCTGGCCGACGCCGCCTCCCGCCCGCAGTGGCTCATCGGGGTCTACCGCACGGCGGCCCTGCGCCGCGCGGCGGCCGCGCTGCCGGATGCCGGACGGGGCGCCTCGATGCGCGCCCTGCTCGACGATGTGGCGGTGGCCGTCGTCGCCGCCCCCGCGCACGAGACCGACGACGTCGACACCTGGGACGACCTGGCGCGAGCGCGCCGACACATGGAGGAGGAACGAGCATGAGCGAGCGCACACTGCCCCCCGAGGCCCTCGACGCGTGGGCGGCCGAGCTGCGCACGGCGCTGGGACTGGAACCCGGCGACCTGCCCATCACCCTGGTGCTGGATCTGGCGCGTGACGTCGCGCAGGGGGTCGCGCGCCCCGCGGCGCCGCTGAGCGCCTTCGCCGCGGGCCTGGCCGCCGGCCGCGCGGGCGGATCGCCCGACGACATCGCCGCGGCCGTGGCCACCGTCACCGCCCGGGCCGCCGACTGGCAGCCGGAGTCCTGATGGCCCACGTGCGCTACTTCGCCGCGGCCGAGGAGTTCGCCGGCCGCGCCGACGAGGTGCGGCCGGAGACCGACCTCGGGGCGCTGCGCAGCGCCCTGACCGCCGACTACCCGCAGCTGGGCCGGATCCTGCCGCGGTGCGCGGTGCTCGTCGACGGTCGCCGCGCCGACGACGGCGAGCCGCTGGGCGCCGACGCGCTGGTCGACGTGCTGCCGCCGTTCGCGGGCGGCTGACCCGCCGCGAACGGCGGGGGCGTCTCAGCCCCCGATGCCCTTCCACGCCGCCGACCCGTCGGCGGCGTGCTGGCGCTTCCACACCGGCAGGTCGCGCTTGATCGCCTCGATCACCTCGCGGCACACCGCGAACGCATCGCCGCGGTGGGCGGCCCCGACGGCGATCACCACGGCCGCCTCGCCGACCTGCAGCCGGCCGACCCGGTGGCTGACGGCCACCACGGCCGACGCCGACCCGATGGCCGTCAGTGCGATCTCGCGCAGCGCCGCCTCGGCATCCGGGTGGGCGGAGTACTCCAGGGCGACCACCGCGTCGCTGGCGTCGGGGTCGTGGTCGCGCACGGTGCCGATGAAGCTCGTCACCCCGCCGACCCGCGGGTCTTCGACGGCGGCGAGATGGGCCGCCACATCGAGGGGCGCCTGGCTGATCCGGGCGATCCTGACCTCGCGCATCAGTGGTCTCCTCCTTCGAGCTGGTCGATCACGTGACCGGCGACGGCGAGGATCACCGGCATGCCGGATGCCACGGCGGCCGTCGACCCGGGCAGATTGACGATGAGGGCACGGCCGGCCACGCCCGCGATCCCGCGGCTGAGCACGGCGGCGGGCTTCTCGGCGGCACCGCGGCGGCGCAGCTCTTCGGCGATGCCGGGCAGCTCGCGGTCGAGCACCTCGGCGGTGCCCTCGGGGGTGCGATCACGCGGGGCGACCCCGGTGCCGCCGGTGGTGACGATCACCCGGGCACCGCCGTCCAGGGCGGCCCGCAGAGCCGCGGCCACCGCGCCGGCGCCGTCGGGCACGACGGTGGCGTCGGCCACGGCGAACCCGGCCTCGCGCAGCGCCGCGACGGCCACCGGGCCGCTGCGGTCCTCGCGCAGCCCCGCCGCACTGCGGTCGGACACCGTGATGACCGCGGCCGCACGTGCGGCATCCGGCGCAGCGTGCGCGTCGGCATCCGCAGGGGCATCGGTGGGAGTGTCGGGCGCGATCGTGAGCCCGAAGGCGGCGGCGCCGTCGTCTGCGGGGAGACGCGTGAAGCCGAGCCGCTCGTAGAAGGCCACCGCGCCCGCGTTGCGCGCGTCGGCGACCAGGTGCACCCCGCGAACCCCCTGGGCGCGCAGCGCCGCGACGAACCGGTCGATCAGGCGGCGGCCGAAGCCCTGGCCCTGCAGCACGGGCAGCAGGTCGATGTGCAGGTGCGCAGGGTGGTCGGCGTAGGGGGCGGGTGCGCCGCCGCGGTCGTGGCCGATCGCGGCGATCTCGTCCTGCCGCGTGCGGGCGGGCCCGTCGGGGCGGGGCCAGCGGTGCGCGCGGGGCGGCCACCACTCGGCGGCGAACCAGCGGTCGAAGGCGGCGGTGTCGGGAGCGCCCACCACGTAGCCCAGCGGCACGTCGTCGTCGCCGACCACGACGAAGGCGAGCTCGGGATGCCGTGCGGCGTAGGGCAGCACGAACAGTTCCGCCCACAGCGCGTCATCGTCGAGCACCCCCGTCCCGTCGGCGCCGGCGTCGGCGGTGCGCAGACAGATCTCGGCGAGGGCGGGCTCGTCTCCGGGGCGCACGGGGCGGATGGTGGGCACGCCCCTATTCTCCCCCGCCGGTCGCCTCCGCCGTCGCGGTGATGCGATTGGCCATGCCGCGGAAGATGAAGCCGTGGAAGGGGAGCACGGCCAGCCAGTACAGCCGGCCGGCCAGCCCGGTGGGGAAGAACACGGCGCGCTGCTCGTAGTGGGCGCCGTCCGCCGTGGGCGTGCAGCGCAGTTCGAGCCACGCCAGTCCCGGCACCTTCATCTCGGCGCGCAGGCGCAGCAGGCGCCCGGGCTCGACCTGCTCGACGCGCCAGAAGTCGATGGCGTCGCCCACGACGATGCGGGTGCGGCTGCGGCGGCCGCGGCGCAGCCCCACTCCGCCCACGAGGCGGTCCATCCAGCCGCGCGCCGCCCACAGCAGCGGCGACGAGTACCACCCGTTCTCACCGCCGATCCCGCTGATGACGGCCCACAGCTTCTCGGCCGACGCGGTCGTCTCGGCGGTGCGCAGGTCGGTGAAGGCGGTGCGCCCGGCCCAGTCGGGGTCGCTGGGCAGGGGGTCGGAGGGCACCCCGCTCACCTCGCCGTCGAGCCAGCTGGTCTCCACGTCGTCGGCGCGCACGCGCCCCAGCGCCAGCGCGACCGCGCGCCGGTAGGGCGTGAGCCCGGCCTCGGGGGGCGCGATGACGTCGTCGATGTCGTGGTCGCGCATGACGCACTCGTTCTGCAGCGAGGCCACCAGCGGCCGGGCGATCGCCCGCGGGATGGGGGTGACGAGGTTCACCCAGTGCGAGGCGAGCCCGGGGGTGAACACCGGCAGGGCGGCGATCGCCCGCTGCCGCAAGCCCGCCTCCACGGCGTACCCGTTCATCATCTGGCCGTAGCGCAGCACGTCGGGTCCGCCGATGTCGAAGGCCCGGTCGACGTCCCGGGGCACCCGCGCGGCGCCGAGCAGGTAGTGCAGCACGTCGCGCACGGCGATGGGCTGGATGCGGTTGCGCACCCACCGCGGCGCCGGCATGTAGGGCAGCACGTCGGTGAGGTGGCGCACCATCTCGAACGAGGCCGACCCCGAACCGATCACGACACCGGCCTGCAGCACGATGGTGGGCACAGCCGAGGCGAGGAACACTTCGCCCACCGCGACCCGCGAGCGCAGGTGCGGCGAGAGGGCGGCGTCGTCCGGGTGCAGTCCGCCGAGGTACACGATGCGCGCGACCTCGGCCTCGGCCGCCGCGGCGGCGACGGTCTCGGCGGCGCGCAGGTCGGCATCCTCGAATCCGGCCCCGGCGGCCATCGAGTGCACGAGGTAGTAGAGCACGTCGACATCGGGTGCGGCCTGCGCCATGGCGGCGGGGTCTTCGGCCGCCCCCTCGACGATCTCCACCTCGGGCCCCCATGAGAAAGCCGCGACCCGGGCGGCGTCGCGGGCCAGCACGCGCACCCGGTAGCCGGCGGCCAGCAGCCGCGGCACGAGTCGTCCGCCGATGTAGCCGGTGGCCCCGAGCACGAGCGCCCGGGGCGCCGACCCGTCGGCGCGGGGCTGCGCGCGCAGGGCGTCTTCGCGGCCGGTGGGTGCGGTGAGCTCGGTCATGCTCCCGATGCTAGGCGCGCATCCCGGCACGCCCGAGGACCTTGACAGGCAGCCGGTGACCTGCCCGTGGGTCGACCCGTCAGCGGCGGCCGTTGCCGAACATGCCGCGGATGACGCTGCCGAGGATCGTCTGCGTCGTCTTCGAGCTGAGCACCTGCTCGAGGGGGCTCTTCTGCGCGGCCCGGCTGGTGCGCGAGCGCCCCGAGGTCGCCTTCATGAGGCGCTCGTACTCCTTCTGGCGGGCGGCGGCCTCGGCGTCGGCCTGCTTCTTGACAGCGGCCTGCTGCCGGGCGAACTCGGCATCGGTCTTCGCCTGCTGCGCCGCCTGCTCGGCAGCGGCGTCTGCCGCGGCGGCGGCGTTCATCTTGGCGGTGAGGATCTCGCGCGCCGACTCGCGGTCGAGCGCGGTGCCGTAGCGGGCCCGCAGCGGGGATGCCGTCACCGCGGCGACGATCGCCGGTTCGGGCGTCGGCGACATGAGCCCGAGCGGCGCGCGCAGCCGCGTCCAGGCGACCGGCGTCGGCGACCCGCGCTCGCTCATGACGGTGACGATCGCCTCGCCGGTGCCGAGCTCCTGCAGCGTGCGCTCCAGGTCGTATCCGCTCTTGGGGTAGGTGCCCACCGTCGCCCGCAGCGCCTTGGCGTCGTCGGGGGTGAAGGCGCGCAGCGCATGTTGCACGCGCGAGCCCAGCTGGGCGAGCACGTCGGCGGGCACGTCTTTGGGGGTCTGGGTGACGAAGAAGACGCCCACCCCCTTGGAGCGGATGAGGCGCACGGTCTGGGTGATGGCGGCGAGGAAGTCCTTCGACGCGTCGCGGAACAGCAGGTGCGCCTCGTCGAAGAAGAACACCAGCTTCGGCTTGTCGGTGTCGCCCACCTCGGGAAGCAGCTCGAACAGCTCGGCGAGCAGGTACATGAGGAAGGTCGAGAACAGGGCCGGCTTGTCGGCGATGCCGGGCACTTCGAGCAGGCTCACGATGCCGCGGCCGTCGGCGGCGGTGCGCAGGAAGTCGGCGACGTCGAACTCGGGCTCGCCGAAGAACACGTCGGCCCCGCCGTCGGCGAAGGTGATGAGTTCGCGCAGGATGACCCCGGCGGTGGCCGCCGACAGTCCGCCGAGCTCTTTGAGCTCGCCCTTGCCCTCGTCGCTGGTGAGGTAGCCGAGCACCGCGCGCAGGTCCGACAGGTCGACCAGGGCGAGGCCGTGCGCGTCGGCGTAGTGGAACACCAGGCCGAGGCTCGACTCCTGCGTGGCGTTGAGCCCCAGCACCTTGCTCAGCAGCAGCGGACCGAAGCCCGAGACGGTGGCCCGCACCGGCACCCCGGTGCCGATGCCGCCGAGGGCGAAGTACTCCACGGCCGACGCGGCCGGCGCCCAGTCCTGGCCGATCGCGGCGGTGCGGGCCCGCAGCTTGTCGCTGGGCTCGCCCGGCGTGGCCATGCCCGACAGGTCGCCCTTGATGTCGGCGGCGAACACCGGCACGCCCTGGGCGGCGATCTGCTCGGCCAGGCCCTGCAGCGTGCGCGTCTTTCCGGTGCCGGTGGCCCCGGCCACCAGCCCGTGGCGGTTGAGCATCGCGAGCGGGATGCGCACCTGCGCCTCGGCGACGGGATCTCCGTTGACGAGCGCGCCCAGGTCGAGGGTGGCCCCCTCGAACGTGTAGCCCGCCGTGACGGCCGCGACCTCGTCGGCGGTGAGCGGTGCGGGGGCGGCAGGGGCGGATGCCGTCGGCGCGGCCGGCTCGGGCTCGGGCGCTGCTGGCTCGGGCGCCGTGGCCGCGGCATCCGCCGCAGGCGACGTCGGCGCGGGCGCCTGTGCGGCACGGGCGGCGGCGGCCTCGGCGGCGGCGAGCGCGGCCTTGGCCTGCGCGAGGGCGAGGGCGGCTTCGGCGGCTTCGGCCTCGGCGCGCAGCCGCGCCAGTTCGGCCGCAGCGGCGGGATCGGACGGCTCGGCGGCGGCGCTCATGCGGTCAGCCTAGCCAGCCCGCACCCCGTCGACGCAAGGGTGTCGCGCGGTCAGGGTCCGAGGGCGCGCTCGCGTTCGCGCAGCAGCGGGATGCCGTAGGCGGCGGCGACGATGAGGGCCATGGCCGCGCCGATGATGGCACCGCCCAGCGTGTCGGTGAGCCAGTGCGCGTGCACCTGCGTGCGGCTGAAGCCCATGAGCGAGAGCCAGCCGAGCCCCAGCAGCGCCACCCACAGCCGGGGGAAGAGCACCACGGCCACCACGGCGATCGTCGCCGCGTTGGCGGTGTGGCCCGAGGGGAACGAGCCGTGGTCGGAGATGACGAGCATCTCTTCGGGGCGCACCCTCCCGAAGATCGACTTCAGCACCTGCACGGTGCCGGCGCTGACCGCCGACGCGGTGAGGAAGTAGAGCGCGCCCCACGGCCGGCGCACCAGCACCAGCACGAGCGCCCCCACCAGCGGGATCACGTAGGTGGCGATGACACCGCCGCCCATCGTGTTCATGAACATCGACAGCCCCAGCAGCCCGGGCGCGAAGGTGCCCACGACCGAGTTCCACCAGGCGTCGACGTCGATGAGGTCGGTCTCGCCGGCTTCCAGCACGACGCCCAGCGTCAGGCCGATCACCAGCAGCACGACGCCCACGACGAGCAGGCGCAGCGCCGCGGTGATCTCGGGATCGGTGGCGCGCGCGGTCATCGGGCCATTGTGCCCCATGTCAGGGGGCGAGGCGCTCCACCGTGCGCGGGCGCACCACGAGCCAGAGCGAGAGCACCGCGATCACGGCGCAGCCGGCCATGACGGCGGCCATCGTGGTGGCGGTGATGCCCGACCCCTGCGACACCCAGCCCACGACCGGGTTGATGATGCCGGCGACGCCGAAGTTGCAGGCGCCGATGAGCGAGGCGGCGGTGCCGGCGGCCTTGCCGTGGCGGTCGAGGGCGAGCACCTGCACGCAGGGGAAGGTGAACCCGCACGCGGTGATGAAGAAGAACAGCGGCACGATCGTGCCCCACAGCCCGAGGCCCGCCTGGTCGGCGACGACGATGGCGACGGCGGCGACGACGAGCGCCGCGGTCGAGAAGGCGATCACCCACTGCGGGCCGAAGCGGGCGGCCAGTCGCGAGGCGGTCTGCACGCCCAGCACGACGCCGAGCGAGTTGACCGCGAACAGCACGCCGTACTCCTGCGCGCTGAAGCCGTAGGACTCCTGGAAGAGGAACGACGAGCTCGACAGGTAGGAGAACAGGCCCGAGAAGGTCATGCCGCCGATGATGAGCACACCGATGAACACGCGGTCCGACAGCACGTTCTTGTAGCGCTGCAGCACCGTGGTGGTGCCCTTCTCCTGCCGGCGCTCGCGCGGCAGCGTCTCGGGGATGAAGACGATCGCCGAGACGAGCATCACCGCACCGTAGGCGGCGAGCACGATGAAGATGCCGCGCCAGGGCATGACGACCAGCAGTGCTGAGCCCACCAGCGGGGCCAGCACCGGGGCGACCCCCGACACCAGCGCCAGCCTGCTGAGCATGACCACCAGGCGCCGGCCTCCGAACAGGTCGCGCACGATGGCCATCGCCACCACGCCGCCGGCGGCGGCGCCGATGCCCATGAGCACGCGGGCCAGGCTCAGCAGCAGCAGGTCGGGGGCCAGGGCCGCGGCGATGCTCGCCGCCACGTGCAGTGCGGTGACCGCCAGCAGCGGCAGGCGTCGGCCGACCTTGTCGCTGAGCGGACCGACGATCAGCTGACCGAGCGCGAAGCCGATCATCGTGCCGGTGAGGGTGAGCTGGATGGCGGCGGCGGTGGTCTGGAAGTCCTCCTGCAGCACCGGGAAGGCCGGCAGGTAGAGGTCGATGGTGAAGGGGCCGAGGGCCGTCAGCGCGCCCAGCAGGATGATGTACAGCACGCGGCGCCGCCCCGGGATGGCATCCCCCGGGTGCAGCACGATCGGGGCGGTCGCGGGGTTCGCGCCGAGGGTGCGGATCGCGCCGGTCGCGGGGCGACCGGCGGCGGGCAGACGGATGGAGGCAGTGTCGCGCACGATGTCCAGACGAAGTGAGGGGGGTGTGCCGAGAGACCGGCGAGAGGGCCCGAAACGATTCGAGGGCCTCCACGATCATAGCGCTCTCCCAGCCGCCGCTCCCATGCGCCTGCATAGGATGAAAGGGCCGCACTCTTCCCGCGCGGCCCGCATCGAGAGCCGAGATCACTCATCATGACCCCGACTTCCCCCGGCAAGCGCACCAGCGGCAACCCCGCCACGCAGGCCGACATCACCCTCACCGTCAAGCAGCAGCGCGAGCAGCAGAAGCAGCAGAAGCTCGCCGAGTACCAGCGCCAGCTGGCCCGCCGCCGGCGCACCAAGCTCATGTGGTGGATCGTCGGATCCACCGCCGCCCTCGTCGTGATCGCCGTGGTCGTCGCCTCGATCGCCTTCACCCCCCGCGCCGCCAGTTACACCGCCGGCGACAGCTCGGGCGCCGAGATCGAGGGCGTCGAGACGTTCACCAACGAGACGACCCACGTCGAGGGCACCGTCGACTACGCCCAGACGCCGCCCGCGGGCGGCCCGCACAACCAGTACTGGCTCAACTGCGGCGTCTACGACCAGCCGCAGACCGACGAGAACGCGGTGCACTCGCTCGAGCACGGCGCGATCTGGGTCACCTACGACGCGGATGCCGTCTCGGCCGACGAACTGGCGACGCTCAGGAGCCACCTCCCCAGCAGCTACGTGATCCTCTCCCCCTACGAGGGCCTGCCGAGCCCGATCGTGCTGAGCGGCTGGAACTCGCAGCTGCAGCTGGACAGCGCCTCCGACACCCGCATCCCCGAGTTCTTCGAGGAGTACTGGCGCAGCCAGAACGTGCCCGAGCCCGGCGCGAGCTGCGCCGGCGCGATCGACGGCCCCGGCAAGCAGTCGTGACCGACGCACCCGCATGACAGGCGACCAGCCCCGCCGCGCCCTGCCGCCCTGGTGGGCGGTGCTGCTGGTGGCGGTCGGCGTCGTGGCGGTGGCCTTCGCGATCGGCCGGTTCTCGACGTTCGGGCAGACCCCGTCCACCCCGCTGAGCACGTCGGCCGAGGCGGGGTTCGCCCGCGACATGCAGGTGCACCACGGTCAGGCCGTCGAGATGGCGATGCAGACCTACCGCACCACCGACGATCCCGGCATCCGGGTGCTCGCCTACGACATCGCCACGACGCAGTCGGCCCAGCGCGGCGAGTTCTACGACTGGCTGGTGAAGTGGAACCTGCCGCAGGCGGGCGGACCGCTGATGGCGTGGATGGCCGGCACCGACCACGCGCACGGCGGGGCCGGCGAGACGGCGACCGACGCCGAGCTGATGACGCAGATGGGCATGGCCTCGGCCGCCGAGATGCAGCAGCTGCAGCAGGCCACCGGCACCGCCGGCGACTGCCTGTTCCTGGAGCTGATGATCCGCCACCACGAGGGCGCGCTGCCCATGGCGCAGGCCCTCATCGACCTCGGCTCCGAGCCGCGCGCCCTGCAGGTGGCCCGCGGAGTGCTGGCGACGCAGTCGGCCGAAATCGACCTGATGCGCTCGCTGCAGTCGCAGCTGTCGTGCGCCGGGTGACCCGGGCGCTCAGCCCGCGGTGCGGACGGGCCGGAAGAAGCGCGCGCCCGGGGGCGTCCACAGCACGGTGAGCACCGCCAGGTAGACCACGATCTGCACGATCGACACCGTGCTCCAGGTCTGCGCGGCCACGAGCGAGGCCACCTGCAGCAGCATGAGGGCCACCGCCAGCACCGTGACGTAGAGCCGCGACAGTCCGCTGCCGCGGGAGAGCCCCGCCGCCGCGCCGATCGACAGCAGGCCGAACAGGATGGTGCCGGCCCCGATCAGCGAGAACGCGAAGACCAGATCGCCCGGCACGTCGTAGCGCAGCAGCAGCACGAGCAGGCCGTACAGCGCGTTCACGAGGCCCGCCAGGTAGACCAGCGCGACGGCCACGGTGATCGTGATGGGCCGGCGCAGCGGCCGATCGATGATGGCCGGCGACCCGCCGGCAGCGAGCTCACGCTGCACGAAGCGCTTGTGGAACACCCGCAGCACCTCGATCAGCACGATGGCGACGACCGTCACCAGCGCCAGCACCCAGGCGGCGTCCCCGCCCGGGTCGACCAGTACGAAGAACTGCCGGGCCAGCCCCACCGAGAACAGCACGACCAGCGCGATGAACATCCCGCCGACCACGGCCCCCGTGAAGCGGTTGAGGGGGCGGGCGAGCACCGCGAGGATCCAGATGCCGATGACGGCGAGCATGATCGTCGACCCAGTGCGCAGCGCGTCCTGCTCGACCCCGAGGGCCAGCGCGGCGCGGGTGTACACCGTCAGCGCGAGGGCCACGATGATGCCAGCGGGGATGGCGAAGCTCAGCGAGCGGCGCAGGAACCCGGGCACGTAGCGGCGCGCGTTGGGCAGCAGCGCCAGGAAGAAGGCGGGGATGCCGATGGTGAGCCCGTCGGTGATCGACAGCTGCCGCGGCAGGAACGGGAACTCCAGCACCATCACCCCGAAGAGGATGGCCAGCGCCGTCGCGTAGACGGTCTTGGTGAGGAACAGCATCGAGACCCGCTCGATGTTGGCGATCACCTGGCGCCCCTCGGCGACGACGTCGGGCAGGTGCGAGAACTGCCCGTCCAGCAGCACGAGGCGCGCGACGGCCTTCGTGGCCGGCGAGCCGGAGTTCATGGCGATGCCCATGTCGGCGGTCTTGATCGCGAGGGCGTCGTTGACGCCGTCGCCGGTCATCGCCACGGTGTGCCCTCGGGCCTGCAGGGCGGTGACCATGCTCTTCTTCTGCTCGGGGGTCACCCGGCCGAACACGGCGTGGGCGTCGAGCACGGCGCCCAGCTCTGCCTCGTCGGTGGGCAGCAACCGCGCGTCGAAGCCCTCGTCGACCTCGACGCCGACCTCGCGGGCGATGGCGGCGACCGTGCGCGGGTTGTCGCCCGAGATGATGCGAATGCCCACCCCCTGCTCGCGGAAGTACGTCAGGGTCTGGGCGGCGTCGGGGCGCACCTGCTCGCGGAAGGTCAGCACGACCGCCGGTCGCACGTCGCCGGGCAGCTGCTCGGCCCGGGCCTGCGCGTCGGTGAGGGCGGTGGGGGCGTAGCCGAGCACGAGGGTGCGCCGCCCGGCCGAGGCGCGGGCGGTGACCAGGGCGCCGAGGGCCTGTCCGGTGTCGGTGGCCTCGTCGCCGAAGATCATCTCGGGGGCACCCATGACCCAGGTGCCCGGCGCCTCGGCGAACGACACCGCGCTCCACTTGCGCGCCGACGAGAACGGCACGGCCTGCGCCGCGGTGCGGGCGACGCCCACCGGGAAGGCGCCGGCGAGGGTGCGGGCGGTGGCGTTGGCCTCGGGGGCCGCGCCGTACCAGGCCAGCGCGTCGCGCCAGCCGTCGACCTCGACCAGCGGCTCGGCGTCGGCGAAGGCGATCTCGCCGACGGTGAGCGTGCCGGTCTTGTCGAGGCAGATGACGTCGATGCGGGCGAGGCCCTCCACCGCGGGCAGCTCGTTGACGAGCACCTGGCGGCCGGCGAGCTTGGCGGCCCCCACCGCGAAGGCGATCGAGGTCATCAGCACGAGACCGAGCGGGATCATCGCCGTCAGCGATGCGATCGTGTTGACCGTCGCCTGCACCCAGCTGCCCGTTTCCCACGCCCGCGCCCAGCCGCCCGCCACCTGCATCTGGGCGTTGAGCACCAGCAGGCCGATCGGACCGATGCCCCAGCCCACCCAGCGCAGCACCCGGTTGATCGAGTCGCGCAGCTCGGAACCCACGAGCGAGAAGCGCTTGGCCTCGTCGGCGAACTTGTTGGCATACGAGTCCGCACCCACCCGCACGACCTCGGCCGCCCCCTCGCCGGCCACCACGATCGAGCCCGACAGCGACTCGTCGCCCGGCTTCTTGTCGACGGCCTCCGACTCGCCGGTGAGCATCGACTCGTCGATCTGCAGTCCGCGCGCGGCGACGATCACCGCATCGGCGGGCAGCTGGTCGCCGGCACGCAGCACGAGGATGTCGCCGCGCACGACCTCGCCGGGCGCGATCTCGGCCTCACGGCCGTCCCGGCGCACGCGCGCGGGAGCGGCGTTGAGCAGCGCCAGCTTGTCGAGCGCGGCCTTGGCGCGGAACTCCTGCACCGAGCCGATGATCGCGTTGGCCACCGCCGAGAACCCGAACAGCGCGTCCTGCCAGCGCCCCAGGGCGAACAGCACGGCGAAGCAGGCGAAGACGATCCCGTTGAACAGGGTGAACACGTTCGCGCGGATGATGCTCCCCGCGCTGCGACTGGTGCCGCCGCGGTAGGCGTTGACCTCGCCGGCCGCCACCCGCTCTTGCACGGCTGCCGCGGTGAGACCGACCTCGGGGTCGGTGCCGGTCGTGACCGCCGCCGCCGCGGCATCCGTCTGCTCCATACGCCCAGGCTAGGGCCAAAGCGGAAGGCGGGCGAGGCTCCGCGCCCCGCCCGCCTTCCGTGCGCCGGTGTCAGCCCTTCGTCGAGCCGGCCAGCAGGCCGCGCACGAAGAAGCGCTGCAGCGACAGGAACACGATGAGCGGCACGACGAGCGCGATGAACGCACCGGCGGTGAGCAGGTACCAGTCCTGACCGCGGCTGCCGGTCATCTCGGCGAGCAGCTTGGTGATCGGCGCCACGTTGCCGTCGGCGAAGATCAGCGCCACGAGCAGGTCGTTCCACACCCACAGGAACTGGAAGATCGCGACCGACGCGATCGCCGGCGCCGTGAGGGGCAGGATGATGCGGAAGAAGATCTGCCCGTGACCGGCGCCGTCGACGCGGGCGGCCTCGATCACGTCGCCGGGGATCTCTGACACGAAGTTGTGGAGCAGGTAGATCACCAGCGGCAGGCCGAAGATCGTGTGCGCGATCCACACCTGCGCGTACCCGGCCGACCCGAACGCCTCGAACACCGGGAAGCCGAAGATCGTGCCCTGCGAGAACAGCTGCAGCAGCGGGATCAGGGCCATCTGGATCGGGACGATCTGCAGGGCGAACACGAACACGAACAGCACGTTCTTGCCCTTGAAGTCCATCCACGCGAAGGCGTAGGCCGCCAGCAGCGCCACCGAGATCGGCAGCACGACGGCGGGGATGGTGATCGCGATCGAGTTGACGAACGCGCCCGCCATGTCGAGCTGGCTGTTGCCGGTCTGCAGCGCGGTCGCGTAGTTGTCGAGCGTGAAGCCCCAGTTCTGGAAGATCGTCCACCAGCCGGTGGTGTTGATCAGCTCGGGCGGGCGGAACGAGGTGAGGAACAGGCCGAAGGTCGGCACCGTCCAGACGGCGGCGATGATCAGCGCGGCCGCCGTGGCCCAGCGCGAACTCAGGCGGTTCTTGGTGTCGGCGAGCATCTTCTTCTCGCCGCGCTTGGAGCGGCGCGCCGACTGGTCGTCGACGGCGAGTGCTGCGGGTGCGACGGTCATCAGCGGATCTCCCTCTGCTTCTTCAGCTGCACGGCGTTGTAGATGACGATCGGCATCACGAGCACGAACAGGATGAGCGCGAATGCCGCCGACCGTCCGGCCTCGAAGCTGCGGAACTGGGTGTACATCTCATTGGCCAGCACCGAGGAGTTGTTGGCTCCGGCGGTCATGGTGCGCACGATGTCGAACACCTTCAGCGAGCCGATCGAGATCGTGGTGAGCACCACGATCAGGGCGGGCCGGATGCCGGGGACGACGACGTTGATGAAGCGCTGCCAGGCGTTCGTGCCGTCGAGCTCGGCGGCTTCGAGCTGCTCGGCGGGCACACCCTTGATCGCCGCCGAGAGCACGACCATCGCGAAACCGGTCTGGATCCAGATGAACACGACGATCAGCCAGAGCGTGTTCCACGGGTCGTCGGCCAGGAAGTTGTACGGCTGTCCGCCGAACCAGACGATCACCTGGTTGAGGAAGCCGATCTGGCCGATCTCCTCGGGACGGGCGGTGTACATGAAGCGCCAGATGATCGACGCGCCGACGAACGAGATCGCCATCGGCATGAACACGAGGATCTTGTAGTACTTCTCACCGCGGGTCTTGTCGATGAAGTACGCGTAGGCCAGACCCGCGATCGTCGAGACGATCGGGGCCACCAGCACCCAGATGATCGTGTTGACGATGACGCGCACGTTCTGCGGCTGGGTGAAGATCCAGATGAAGTTGTCGGCGCCGACGAACTCGGTACCGCGGGAGTTCATGAACGCCTGCACGATCGTCTGGATGGTCGGCACCACCAGGCCCACCGCCAGCAGCGCCAGCGCGGGGGTCAGGAAGCCGATGAGCTGGAACATCGACCCCGCGCCGCCCTTGGCGCGCTTGTCGAGGAAGAAGAAGAGCAGGCCCAGCACGCCGGCGGCGATGGCCGCCTCGAGCCACGAGCCCATGATGATGAAGACGAGAGCGGGGCCGACGACGCAGGCGGCCAGGCGGATCCACGTGTAGATCTTGCCCTCGCGCGGGGCGATCTCGATGAAGAAGAGGATGAGACCGACGACGGCGAGGAAGAGAGCGACGATGACGACGATCTCCAGCCACGGGTTGAGCGTCGCCAGCCATCGGAAGAAGTTCTGGATGGTCATGCACGGGCCTTTCGAGCACGGCGGGGAACGCGGATGCGGCGGTGCCGCGGGTGAGAAGCGGGGCCGCCCCCTCAGGGACGGCCCCGCTCACGATCAGGTCAGCTGGAGGGCCAGCCCGATTCGATCTGCTCGAGCACGGTGTCGGTCGACGAGCCGTTGACCCAGTCGATCATGCCCTTGAAGAACGATCCCGCACCCACGGCGCCCGGCATGAGGTCGGAGGCGTCGAAGCGGAACGTGGTCGTGTCGGACTGGAGGATCTCGATGGCCGCCGACAGGATCTTGCTGGAGGCGTTGGCCGGGTCGAGGCCCTTGTTGGCGCTGATCACACCGCCGAGCTTGACGCGCGAGTTGGCCCAGTCGGCGCTGGAGAGGTACTCCTGCACCTTCTGCGTCGCCTCGGAGTCGTCGAACGCGGCGACGATCTCGCCACCACCGGTGACGACGTCGCCCTCGGCCTCGCCGCCGGCCTCGAAGGGCGGCATCAGGAAGGCCCAGATGTCGCCGTCTTCGGCCACGGTGGCGCCGGCGTCGGTGATGAAGCCGTCGAAGAACGAGGCCTGGTGGTGCAGCGCGCACTCGCCGCTGGCGAGGGCCGTGGCCGTGTCTCCGAAGGGCGTGGTCACGATCGAGGCGACGTCGCCGAAGCCCGCGTTGACGTACTGCGGGTTGAGCGCGATCTTGCCGAACTCGTCGAAGGCCGACTTGATCTGCGGGTCGGTGAACGGGATCTCGTTGGCCACCCACTGGTCGTAGACGTCGGTGCCCGACTGGCGCAGCACGAGGTCTTCGATCCAGTCCGTGCCCGGCCATCCGGTGGCCGCGTCGGAGCCGAAGCCGATGCACCACGGCGCCTTGCCGGAGTCGGCCTGGATCTTCGCGGTGAGGTCGAGCATCCCCTGCCAGTCGGTGGGGACCTCGTAGCCCTTCTCGGCGAACATCGAGGGCGAGTACCAGATCCAGCCCTTGACGCTGGCCATCAGCGGCGCGCCGTAGAGGGTGCCGTCGACCGTGCCGTAGTTGGCCCAGTCCTCGGTCCACCCCTCGGCGACGTTGTCGGCGACGGCCTGCGGGGCCGGCTTCAGGTAATCGCGGTTCGCGATGTCGGCCATGAGGCCCGGCTGCGGGAAGATCGCGAGGTCGGGGGCGTTGCCGCCCTGTGCGCGCACCGCGATCTGCGCCTCGAATTCCTTGGACGACTCGTACTGGATGTCGATGTCGTTCTCTTCTTCCCAGTCGGCCCAGGACTGCTCCAGCAGTTCGGCCTCGGTGTCGGCGATCGTGCCGTACACCGTGACGACGTTGTCGCCGCCGCCGCTGGCGTCGTCACCACCGCCGGTCGATCCCGGGCCGCCGCTGCAACCCGCCAGCGCCATTCCCGTCGCTCCGATCAGCGCGATCGGCGCAATCCAGCGCCGCCGTGACATCCCCATGTGAATCCTCCTCGTTGAGTGCTCGGCTGTTCCTGATGCACATGGCTCCCGTAGGGAACCGATTCCACACCCACGGTAGGCGACTCCCGGCGAACACACAAGATTTCACTCATTACGGCCCCATAACGTCCTTCAGCGTCTATGAGAGCGCACCCACGGAGAAGGAAGCGGTTCCACATTTGCGCGGACGGTCGGGTATCCTGTGACCACTCGATGAGGAGGAGCATGACGGGCATCGCGGATGTCGCGGCACGCGCGGGAGTCTCGAAGGCCACCGCCAGTCGCGCCCTGACCGGCACGGGATACGTCTCGGCCGCCACCCGCACCCGCGTGCAGGAGGTGGCCGAAGAACTCGGCTACGTCGCCTCGACCAGCGCGGTGAGCCTGGCCACCGGCCGCACGAAGAACATCGGCGTGGTCATGCCCTATCTGAACCGCTGGTTCTTCGCCGAGGTGCTCGAGGGCGTGCAGGCGGCCCTGCTGACCGAGGGCCTCGATCTCACCCTCTACGACGCGCGCCCGGGCACCGACGGCCGACGCCGCATCTTCGACGACTTCCTGGCCCGCAAGAGGTTCGACGGGCTCATCGCGGTGGGCCTGGAGCCCGAAGACCACGAACTCGACCAGCTCACCCGCATCGGCCGCCCGATCGTGAGCGTCGTGGGCACCGGCGAGTCCACGAGCGTCATCGCCATCGACGACGACCACGCCGCCCGGCTGGCCACGGAGCATCTCATCGGTCTCGGGCACACCGCGATCGCGTTCATCGGCGGGGCCGGTCCCCACGCGGCGTTCGTCGACCAGCAGCGCCTGCAGGGCTACCGCTCGGCGATGGCCGAGGCGGGCCTGGCCGCCCTCATCCGACATGTGCCGGCCGAGGTGAGCCTGCCCGGCGGCTATGCCGCCGCCGCCGACATCCTCGGCGACGCCCGCGAGCGCCCGACCGCCATCGTCGGGGTGTGCGACGAGGTCGCCGTCGGCGCGATCATCGCCGCACGCCGGCAGGGCATCCAGGTGCCGGGCACCCTCAGCGTCGTCGGCATCGACGACCACGAGTACGCCGACATGTTCTCCCTCACCACGCTGCGCCAGGTGCCGCGCGAGCAGGGCGCGGCGGCGGTGGCGACGCTGCTGGCCGAGATCGACGACCCCGAGCGGCCTCGCACCGTGCTGCACACGCGGGCGCGCCTCATCGTCCGCACCTCCACGGCCGGCCCACCCCGCTGAGCCCGTCGCGCTGAGCCTGCCGGCGAACGGTGGGCCGGGGCGCCTCAGCCGATGCCGCTGTCGAACTCCCGCAGCAGGAGCCCGTCCCACGCGGCCCGTTCCATCGCCGCGCCGATACCGGGGACGACCCGGTAGCGCTCCCCCGCGCGCTCGTGCACCTCGAACCGCTCGATCGCAGTCGGGGCAGGCGCGGCCACGACTTCTTCGAGCACCCGGGTGAACGCGCCCGTGGCATCCAGCGGCACGCGCACGGCGGTGCCGTCGGCGGCGTGGCGCACGAGGTCGTCGAGCACGCCGGTGCGTGCGAAGTGGAACGTGCGCGGCAGCGGCCGGTCGTCGGCGAAGACGCTCAGCACGTCGAGCGTGTAGTGGTAGATCAGGTGGCCGCCCGTGCCGCGCACCAGCACGAACGGCTCGTGCCGCCGCTCCCCCGTCGTGGCCAGCGCCGCCACGACGTCGGGGCCGCCCGTCAGGCGCACCCGCACCGTCGAGGTGTCGTCGGCGTCGATGTCGTTCGCGCGGCGCAGGTCGGTCTCGACGGCGGCGACGTCCGCCGCTCCCCGCGCGCCGGCGATGACGAGCGCGGTGGCCACCGCATGGGCGAGCGGGTTGGTGACCACGCCGTCGGCCATCACCTGACCGTCGAGCACGCGGCGCCCCGACCAGCGGGCGCGTCGCCAGTACTCCTCGGAGCGCGACCACACCCCGACCGCGGCGATGTGGCGGATCTCGCCGATCCCGGCGGCGGCTGCCGCAGTGGCGGCCACCCCGTCGGAGGCGAGCGACTGGAAGCCCACCTGCACGGCGCGTCCGGTGCGGGCGGAGACTGCCAGCAGCCGCTCGTGCGCGGCGACCGAGACCACCGGCGGCTTCTCGAGCATCACGTGGGCACCGGCCTCCAGCGCCGCCTCGGCGAGCGCGGCGTGGCTGGGGATGGGGGTCGACAGCACGACGATGTCGAGCCCGCCGGCGGCGATCATCTCTTCCGCGGCCGTGAAGTGCGCCACCCCGTCGGGCACGTCGCCGGGCCCGCGCGGGTCGGCGACGGCGACGATCTCGGCGCGGCCGTCCCGCTGCAGGGCGAGGGCGGCCTCCACGTGGGTGCGGCCGTGACCGTGCACCCCCGCCAGGCCGATCCGCACCGGCCCGTCCGTGCTCACCGGCCCGTCCGCGCTCACAGTCCCGTCCGTGCTCACAGGCCCGTCCGTGCGCGCAGGCCGGGGAGCAGCTGCTCCACCTCGTCGGCGCCGGGAAGGTAGCTGTCGAGCACGAAGGCGCCCAGTTCGAGGTCGAGCGACCCACCCTCGGGCAGGCGGCGCGGCGCGTCCCACGCGACGGCGGGGCCGGCGCCGAGGTACTCGCCGAAGCGCACGAACCAGGGCAGCGGCTCGCGTGCCTGGTGCAGGATGACGGTGGTCCCCCGCTCCGGGAAGGCGAAGGCCACCCACGGGGTCGCGGCGCCGTGCACATCCTTCTCGGTGCTCCCCGCCGGGCTGTACACCCTCGCGATGTCAGGGGCGAAGCGCCAGAAGATGCCGCCGTAGCCGGCACCCGGGCGTCCGTTGGATGCCGGCGAGCCGAAGGTGATGGCATCCAGCGTCGCCTTCAGGTGGCTGCGCCAGCTGAGCGCCCAGCCGCCGTCGAACTCGGCGGTGCGGATCTCTCGCACCTCCACGAGCTGGGTGGTGCCGTGGTGGTCGACCCAGCTCAGCCGCTCGTGCAGCGCGTGATCGTCGATCTTCAGGTCGTCGCGGCGCTGGCGGCCGTGGTTGGGCACCATGATCGAGCCCTCGCCGCGCACGAAGGTGCGACCGCCCCAGTACGAGGTGCCGTTGACGTCGGCGATGGCCAGGCTCACCCCGAGGTGGTGCGGGTGGTCGGTGGGCTCGGTGACGGTGAGCGGGGTGCCGGCGCGCGAGACGACGGCATCCAGGTAGGGGCGCGGCGAGAGCACCGAGTCGACCGCGGCGCCGTCGACGTAGTGCGCGACGACGGTCGAGCCCAGGCGCAGCACGGGGCGGGCCGGTCCCAGCCAGCCGCTGGCGTGCGAGGCGGGTCCGGTGCTGTCGCGGGCGATGATCGTGGGGCGGTAGAAGAGCCCGGATGCCGCGTCGTGGCCGTCGATGAGGTCGCGCAGCCGCAGCCAGGCCTGCCGGCCGATCTCGGCGCGCGGCACCGACATCGACGTGAGCGGCGGCGCGGCGAAGCGGGCCTGCGGGATGTCGTCGATGCCGGCGATCGACAGCTGGTCGGGCACCGCGACGCCCACCTCGCGCAGGCGCGACATCACGCCGAGCGCGACGAGGTCGTTGAAGGCGATGGCGGCGGTGGCCCCGGTCTCGAGCACGGTGTCGGCGGCATCGTAGCCGGCCTCCATCGACGATCCGGCGGTGATGGTGAGCAGCTCCACATCGGGGTGGGCGCGGGTGAAATCGGCCAGGCCCTGCAGCCGCAGGTGGTTGGCGTAGCTGCCGGCGGGCCCGCCGATGTAGGCGATGCGGGTGTGGCCGAAGCCCACCAGGTGCTCGCCGAGCTCTTTCGCGGCCGAGGCGTAGTCGACCGAGAGCTGTCCGGTGCCGGAGGCGGTGATCGACCGGTTGACGACGACCACGGGGGCCGCGCGGCGGATGAGGTCTTCCAGCACGGCATCCGGCATGCGCGGCGAGACGAGCACGAGCGCGTCTCCCTTGGTGCGCGCCTCGAGCGCGATGTCGGCCTCGATGTCGACGGCCTCGGCGCTGTCGGCCACGAGCACCCGGTATCCGTCGCGGGCGGCGGCCACCGTGAGCCCCTTCAGCACCCCCTGGAACATGGGGTTCTCGAGGTCGGGCACCAGCAGGGCGATCGTGTGGCTGCGGCCCCGCACGAGGCTGCGCGCGGTCTCGCTCGGCGAGTAGTCGAGCTCGGCGACGGCCCGGTTCACCTTCGCGACGATCGCGGGGTCGACCGTCGAGACGCCGTTGAGCACGCGCGAGACGGATGCCTGCGACACTCCGGCGTGGCGCGCGACCTGCGCCATCGTGATCGGACGGGACGTGACCTCGACCAACGGACTCCCCTTTCGCGGGATGTGAATCTACTCGGTGACATGCGGGTACCGCGTGGGACCGGACCCCTCATCACTTCGGCCCGGTCCCACGGGCCTGGCGGACGTGGGGGCGGCGGCTTCGGGTGCCGCCGCCCCTCGTCCGGTCAGATCGCAGCGTCGTCGAGCGCCCGCTGCAGTTCCTTGATGAAGCTCGCCGCCGCCTCTTCGGGGGTGAGCTCGCCGAACAGCACCTGCTGGGTGTGCTGGTCGACGATCGTCTCGATCGCGCCGCCGCCCGGGGGCGTGGCCGGCGGGGCGTCGCCGACGCGCTCGCTGATCGAGTCGAGGAAGGTCACGACCTCCTGGTTGGTCTCGTCGAGCTTCGGGGTGATGTACTCGCGGATCTTGTCGTTGGCGGGCACACCGCGCTCGGCCAGCAGCAGGTCGGCGGCCTCTTCGCTGTTGGCGAGGAAGTCGAGGAACAGCGCCACCTCACCGGGGTGCTCGGTCTTGGCCGAGGCCGACCAGAACATCGACGGCTTGTAGTACGCGGCCTTGTCGGCGCCCTCATCGGGGGTGGGCACCTTCAGCGGCACGAGGTTCTGGCCGCTGGCGGAGCGCAGCGCCGAGACCTGGTTCGACCACCACGGGCCGAACGCCGAGGCGTTGGTCGCGGTGAACGACTCGGCCAGACCCGCCGACTCGCGCTCGATCGTGGCGGACGGGTCGGGGGTGCCGCCGGCCTCGGTTGTGTCGAGCAGGAACTGCCAGAAGCCGGCCAGCGCGTCTTCGGTGGCGGCGACCTCGGGCGAACCGTCGGTGGCGAACAGCGACTCGCCCTGCTGGCGCAGCCAGTTGTTCAGGCCGCCGTCTTCGAAGCCCCACGACTGCGAGCCGATGGTGGCGCCGCCCGACTTCGTGGTCACTTCCTCCGCCAGCGCGGCGAAGTCGTCCCACGACCAGGTCTCGTCGTCGGGGGCCTCGATGCCCAGCGACTCGAGCAGGTCGAGGTTGGCCATGATCGTGTAGGTGTTGATGCCGACCGGGATGCCGTACTGCGTGCCCTCGAGGGCGCCGGTGCCCAGCGTGCCGTCGGGGAAGTCGCCGGTGGGAAGGGCCTCGCCGAGCGAGCCCAGGTCGAGCAGCACACCGTTGGCGGCGTACGTCGACAGCTGCTTCTCGTCCATCTGGATGATGTCGGGGGTGTCACCGGCGGCGACGGTCGTCGACAGCTTGTCCCAGTAGCCGGCCCAGTCGGTGAACTGCGGCTCGATGGTGATGTTCTCGTGCTCGGCCTCGAAGGCGTCGATGAGCTGCTGCGTGATCTCGTGGCGGACGTCGTTGCCCCACCAGGTGAAGCTGAGGGTCACAGGCTCGGTGGACAGCGTCGGGCCGGTGCTTTCGGGCGTGGACGAGCCGCCGCACGCCGTCAGCGCGAGCACCGTCGCTGCGCCGGCGGCTGTGAACATCAACCAGCGTCGTGCGGGTGTGGTTCGCATGTCTTGCTTCCTTTCGACCGGAGTCGGGTATGGGTGTGGTGCGTGTGATGAGGGTGGACCCGCCGGTGGGTCCGCGAAGGGTGCGTGGGTCCGCTGCGGTGCGGACTCACTTGATCCCGGTCGTGGCGATGCCCTTGATGAGGAACTTCTGCCCGAACAGGAAGACCAGGAAGATCGGCACCAGCGAGACGACGCTCATGGCGAACATCTGCGCGTAGTTGGTGGCCGACTGCGCATCCTCGAAGGAGCGCAGCCCCAGCGGCACCGTGTACAGCTCCGGCCGCGTGAGGTAGATCAGCTGGGCGAAGAAGTCGTTCCACGTCCAGATGAAGGTGAAGATCGCGGTGGTGGCCAGGGCCGGCACCATCAGCGGCAGGATGATCTGCAGGAAGATGCGCGGGTGGCCGGCGCCGTCGATGCGCGCCGCCTCGTCGAGCTCCCGCGGCACGCCGCGGATGAACTGCACCATGAGGAAGACGAAGAACGCGTCGGTGGCGAGCATCTTCGGCAGGATCAGCGGCAGGAACGTGTTCACCCAGCCCAGCTGCGAGAACAGCACGTACTGCGGCACGATGATCACGTGGATCGGGAGCATGATGCTCAGCAGCATCAGCCCGAAGAACAGCCGCTTGCCGGTGAACTCGAGCCGCGCGAAGGCGTAGGCGGCCAGCGAGCACGACACCAGGTTGCCGACGATGCTCCCCAGCACGATGACGGCCGAGTTCCAGATGTAGAGCCCGAAGGGGTTCGCCAGGGCGTTCCAGCCGTCGGTGTAGTTCGAGAACTCGAAGCTGTCCAGCACGATGCCGGGTTCGCGGAAGATCTCGTCGTTGGGCCGCAGCGAGCTGACGACCATCCAGATGATCGGGTAGAGCATCAGCACGGCCATGGCGATCAGCAGTGCGTGACGGATGATGCTCGTCACGGGTTTGCGGAACGGGTCGCGGCGGCGGCGCGAGGGGCGCCCCGTGACGATCGCTTCGGTGGCGAGGGAGGCCGGGGCCTCGGTGTACTCAATCTTGGTCATCGTAGAAAACCCACAGCTTCGAGGTCCAGAAGGCGAGGGCGGTGAGCACCGCCACGATGATCAGCAGGAGCCAGGCCATGGCCGAGGCGTACCCCATGTTGAGGTTGCCGAAGCCCTGCTGATACAGGTACAGCGTGTAGAACAGCGTCGAGTCGACCGGGCCGCCGGAGCCGCCCGAGACGATGTAGGCCTGCGTGAACGACTGGAACGTGCCGATCAGCTGCAGGACGGCGTTGAAGAAGATGATCGGCGTGAGCAGCGGGATGGTGATCTTCCACAGCTGCTGCCAGCGCGAGGCGCCGTCCACCGATGCCGCTTCGTAGTACATGGTGGGGATCTGGCGCAGGCCCGCCAGGAAGATCACCATCGGCGACCCGAAGGTCCAGACGTTGAGGATCATGAGGGTCCCCAGCGCTGTGTCGGGGCTCGAGATCCAGCCCTGCCCCTCGATGCCGAACATCGCGAGCACCTGGTTGATGAGCCCGTCGACGCCGAACAGCTGGCGCCACAGCATCGCGATGGCGACGCTGGCGCCCAGCAGCGACGGCAGGTAGAACGCCGAGCGGTAGAACGAGAGGCCGCGCATGCCGCGATCGAGCACGATCGCCAGCAGCAGCGCCACCGCCAGCTGGATGGGCAGCGAGATGAAGACGTACTGGAAGGTGACCTCCAGCGCCTTGTGCAGGCGCTCGTCCTCGATCATCCGCTCCCAGTTGGTGAGGCCGGTGAACTTCGGGGGGCTCAGCAGGTTGTACCGCGTGAACGACAGGACGAACGAGGCGATCATCGGCCCGATCGTCACCAGCAGCAGTCCCACGAACCACGGCAGCAGGAACAGGTACGCGACCTTGTTCTGCTTCTTGCCGGCACCGCCCTGGGTTTTGAGCTTGCCGAGCTCGCTGAGCGCGCTCATTGGTTGGTCACCGTCGACCCCTTCATCTTCTTCGATGTCTGAGAATGCGCTTTCTGGAATGCGCTTCCCCATGTCTACACGGAAGGGCCAGAGGATGCAAGCATCCGCGGGAAATCAATGCGAAACCGCGTGATCATGCGGAGAATGCGCAGTCTCAGCGGACGGCATCCGAGGGTGTTCGGGGTGATGCCGGGCCGTGTCGTCGTCGTCAGCCGGGCACGACGAAGGCCCCCGGGCGAACCCGGGGGCCTTCGAGAAGAGGAACCTGAATTACTTCAGGGTCACCGTGGCGCCGGCCTCCTCGAGGGCAGCCTTCGCCTTCTCGGCGGTCTCCTTGTTGGCGCCCTCCAGGACGGCCTTGGGGGCACCGTCGACGACGGCCTTGGCCTCGCCGAGGCCCAGCGAGGTGAGCTCGCGGACCGTCTTGATGACCTGGATCTTCTTGTCGCCGGCAGCCTCGAGGATGACGTCGAACGAGTCCTTCTCCTCCTCGGCCTCGGCAGCGGCACCCGCGCCACCGGCGCCGGCAACGGCGACGGGAGCAGCAGCGGTGACGTCGAACTTCTCCTCGAACGCCTTCACGAACTCGCTGAGCTCGACGAGGGTGAGGTCGGCGAACTGCTGAAGCAGTTCCTCAGTGGTGAGCTTCGCCATGATGTATCTCCTAGATAGATGGGGTTGTGGGAGCCTGTCGCCGGACGCTTACGCGGCCTCGGCGGTCTCCAGCTTTTCGCGAAGCGCGTCGATGGTGGCCGCAGCCTTGCCCATCGTCGCCTTCATCATGCCCGCCGCCTTCGCCAGCAGAACCTCACGGCTCTCCAGGGAGGCGTACTTGTTGACCTCGTCGGCGCTGAGAGCGTTGCCCTCGAACACACCGCCCTTGATCACCAGAAGCGGGTTGGCCTTGGCGAAGTCACGCAGAGCCTTCGCGGTGGCGACGAAGTCGCCGTGCACGAAAGCGATGGCCGAGGGGCCCTTGAGGTCCTCGTCCAGTCCCTCGACCCCGGCGTTGCGCGCCGCGATCTTGGTCAGCGTGTTCTTCACCACGGCGTACTCCGCGTCCTGACGGATGCTGTTGCGCAGCTGCTTGAGCTGGGCAACCGTCAGACCGCGGTACTCGGTGAGCAGAACGGCGTTCGAGTCCTCGAAGTTCTTCGTGAGCTCGGCGACCGATGCATCCTTGTGCGCCATGGTCACTCCTTGTGTGTACGTGACGCGCCGCGGTGGCGGAGCGTCAGCCTCGACCCCCGCACATGAAAAAAGCTCCGGCGCAAGCGCACGGAGCTGGATTCCGGTCTCCCGGGATACATTCGGTGTCACCTGCGCGGGCCCCTGCAGTGCAGTTCTTCGTCGATGTCCGCTCACGCGCACACCGAGACCAGCGGTCTTTGGCTCCGACCACTGTACCCGCTCACCCCCCGCTCCCCCAAATCGTCCCGGCATCCGCCGAGTGCACGACCTGTCGCCCAGCGCACGGGCTCTGCGCGCGTCGCACCCCGTGCACTCGGCGCGAGGTCGTGCAATCGGCTGGACTGTTCATCCCGGCGGGCGGATGCCGAACGACGCCAGGCGCGCGGCGAGGGCGCCGGGGGTGCGGGCGTGTGGCTCCTCCCACCGCACGAGTCGGCACTGGGTCACGCCGCGGATCCAGTCCTCGCGGCGCTTCTCGTCCAGGAGCACCTGGTCGATGCTGCGCCCGGCGCGCAGGGCCTCGTCCTCGTACTTCTGCCGGCCGTCGCACTCGGCCAGCACGTTCACGTCGTCGATGCCGAGGTCGACCCGGTACTCGCCGCCGAACGGCGCCCGCACCGGCACCTGCAGGCGCAGCCGCCGGAACCCGACGCGCCACAGCTGCACACGACTGACCGATTCGAGCACCGACTCGGCCCGCCCGTCGGCGAACTCGGCGATCCACCGCGCCCGACGGATGCCGCGGGCACCGGGCGCGCGGTCGATGCGCGCGGCGAGGTCGTGGCGCCACGCGTCACCGGCATCCGCGTCCCACTCCCATCCGCGCACGGCGACCGACCGCTCGGCGGCGTCGGCGACGGCGAGGGCCGCCTCGACCGGCAGCGTGCGCAGGGCGTCGAACACGGTGCGCGCGAGCGAGGTGCAGCGGATGCCGTCGACCAGCGCGACATCGGCCTCGGGGAGCGTGGCGACATGGCGCAGCGCATCGGGGCCGCTCGAGATCCGTCCGGCCGCGGGCAGCGTCAGGTGCACCCGCTCCGCGCGCACCCGGTAGGCGGGCAGGCCCCACAGCGTCGCGGCCGAGGCATGCGAGACGACGCCCGCCCCGGAGCCGTCACGCACGACCGCCAGCACGTGCAGGCGGTGCCGATCCTCGGGCCACAGCGCCGCCCACGCCTGCTGCTCCACGTACCAGCCGCGCCGCACGACGACGAACTCGCCCGCCCGCACCCGCGCGGCCACCTCGCGCTCGGTGCTCCCCCACGCCAGCAGGTGCCGCCGCGAGGTCAGCAGCTCGCCCAGCGCCGTCAGCGACAGTCGCTCCCCCATGTCCGCCCCTCTCTCATGCCTGCCGGTCATGCCGGAACCCTGCCCCGCCCCCGCCGCCGTCGGGCCTCCCCACCCCCGATCTGGGGAGCGATCGCCCGGCGGCGCACCGGGTGAGGAAGCCCCGCGGATGCCGAGTGCACGACCTCGCACCGAGAGCACGGCCTGTGGCGCGCCGACATCCGGTGGTCTCGGCGGCACGCCGTGCACTCGGCGGACAGCGATAGGCGAGCGCCCGACGGGCGCGCGACGAGGAGCGGATGCGGGGGTGGCGGGTGTCGCGGCGCGAGAGATCGCCGGGGAGGGTTAGCCTCGAAGACATGGTTCCGGAGGATCTCGCACGCGCCGGCGTCACCCCGGAACTGGCAGCGCGCATCGTCGCCGACTCGCGCGACCGGGTCGCCTGGATGCGGGCCCGCTCGCGCGGCATCACCGCCACCGACGTCGCCCAGCTCACCAGCCACACCGCCATCGGCCGCGCCGCCGACGCCAAGCTGCAGGGCTCGGGCTTCTCGGGCAACGCCTACACGGCGCACGGCCGTCGGCGCGAGCCGGAGATCGCCGCCTGGGTGGCCGCGACCCACGGCATCCAGCCCTCGTCGGCGCTGTTCCACGCCGTCGTCGAGAAGCGCCACCTCGCCACCCCCGACGGCATCGCCGTCGACCCGGCCGGCCGGGTGACCCTGTGCGAGATCAAGACGACCAACAAGACCTGGCGCTCGATCCCCCGCACCTACCTGCGTCAGATCTGGTGGCAGCAGCACGTGCTCGGCGCCGAGCGCACCCTCGTCGTCTGGGAGGAGCACGACGGCTTCGTGCCCGTCGGCGACGAGCCCCGCTGCGCCTGGGTCGACCGCGACGAGCGCGAGATCCGCGGCCTCGTCAACCTCGCCACCGAGCTGATCGACGAGCTCTACCTGCGCACGCAGCGCGGCAAGCGCCCGGATGCCGCGCCGGCGCGGCCCCGCGAGCCCTACCGCGCCCTCGCCCTCAGCGACTGACCCGCGTCCTCCCTAACCCGCGCGAGCGGGCGCTTCCGCGCGCCCGGACACTCCCGCGCGCTGGCCCCGCCCCGACCCAGCCCCCGCCCCGGCCCCGCCGACCTCCCGGCATCCACATCCCGACTTCTGGGAATAGTTGACGCGCCTCAACGATTAGACCTATAGTTGACGTCGATCAACCATTGACGAACATCAACGATTCGTTCCACGCCTTAAGGAAGTACGCATGTCCTCCACCCCCGCTGCGGTAGACACACCGCGCATGACGCACCGGCAGGTGCTCGAGGCCCTGTCGGGCCTGCTGCTCGGCATGTTCGTGTCGATGCTGGCCTCCACGGTCGTCTCGACCTCGCTGCCCGTGATCATCCACGACCTCGATGGCAACCAGACCGCCTTCACGTGGGTCGTCACGGCGACGCTGCTGACCACCGCCATCTCCACCCCGATCTGGGGCAAGCTCGCCGACCTCACCAACCGCAAGGTGCTCTTCCAGGTCGCCATCGTCGTGTTCGTGCTGGCCACCGCCGCGGCCGGCTTCGCGCAGGACCCGGGCACCCTCATCGCCTTCCGCGCCGTGCAGGGCATCGGCGCCGGCGGCCTCGCCGCCCTCAGCCAGGTCATCATGGCCGACATCATCAGCCCGCGTGAGCGCGGCCGCTACATGGGCCTGTTCGGCGCCGTGATGGCCGTCGCCACCGTCGGCGGTCCGCTGCTGGGCGGACTCATCACCGACGCGTGGGGCTGGCGCTGGAACTTCTTCGTCGCCCTCCCCTTCGCCGTGGCCGCCCTCCTGCTCGTGCAGAAGACCCTCCACATCCCGGCCCGCGCCTCGCGCAAGGTCTCGATCGACTACATCGGCATCGTGCTGCTGTCCACGGCCGTCTCGCTGCTGCTCATCTGGGTCACCAACGCCGGCACCGACTTCGACTGGTGGAGCACCCAGACCGTGCTGATGGTGGGCGGCGCGCTCATCGCCGCCGTGGCGTTCGTGTTCACCGAGCTCAAGGTGCGCGAGCCCCTCGTGCCGCTGACCCTGTTCCGCAACCGCACCTTCACCCTGTCGGTCGTGGCCTCCATCGCCACGGGCATCGCGATGTTCGGCGCCTCGGTGTTCCTCAGCCAGTACATGCAGCTCGCCCGCGGCGCCACCCCGACGCAGGCCGGTCTCATGACGATCCCGATGATCGCGGGTCTGCTGCTGGCCTCGGTCGGCGTGGGCGGCCTGGTCACCAAGTACGGCCAGTGGAAGCCCTACCTCATCGTGGGCAGCATCTCGCTCATCGCGGGCGCCTCGCTGCTGTCGACCATCCACTACGACACGAACTTCGCGCTCGTCTCGCTCTACATGTTCCTGCTCGGCGCCGGCGTCGGCATGACCATGCAGAACCTCGTGCTGGTCGTCCAGAACACCACCTCCCCCACCGAGATCGGCGTCGCCAGCTCCGGCGTGACCTTCTTCCGCAGCCTCGGCGGCACCATCGGCGTCTCGGTGATGGGTGCGGCACTGGCCTCGCAGGTCGTCGACCTCGTCGGCGGCGCGAAGGATGCCATCGGCCAGGCGATCGCCGGCCTCGGCGACAAGGCGGGCTACTGGGCCGAGCAGCTGCAGTCGGGGGCGCTGCCCCAGGTGTCGGCGATGCCCGACTCGCTGCGGGTGATCTTCGAGGACATCTACGCCCAGGGCATCTCGCACTCGTTCCTCATCGCGGTGCCGTTCGCCGTGATCAGCCTCATCGCGATCGTGTTCCTGCCCAACAAGCCGCTGACCCGCATGACGACCTCGGAGCGCCTGGAGGCCTCGGGGGCCGACCTCGCGACCGTCTCGGCGCCCGAGGGCATGGCGGTGCTGGCCGCCACCGGCACGATCCCCACCACCGAGACCGGCCGCCGCGGCGACGCGACGGACGCCCGTTAGGCTCGGATCGTGACCACCGACACTCGAGAGGCGCGCACCGACGCGGTGCGCGCCCTCGAGGCGGAGTTCAGCGAGCTGATCACCCGGATGCGGCGGATCCTGACGGAGAACGCCAACCGGGTGAGCCCGGGCATGCTCCCCGGCGCATACAAGGTGTTCACGACGATCGCGCGGCGCGAGTCGATCTCGCAGTCGGCCCTGGCCGACACGCTCATCGTCGACAAGGGGCAGCTCAGTCGCACGGTGCGCGAGCTCGAGCAGCTGGGACTCATCCGGCGCGAGCCCGACCCGGCCGACGGACGCGCCAGCATCCTGTTCCCCACCCCGTTCGGGCTGGAGCGGCTGGCCGAGGCGCGCGCCCCGCAGGAGAACACCCTGCTCGACGCCCTCGAGGACTGGCCGGTCGACGACATCCACAGCCTCACCCGGCTGCTGCACGCCCTGACCACCGGCGTGGTTCCCGCCTAGCGCTCCTGGTTCGAGAAGGCGGCGTCGAAGGATGCCGTCGGCGCGGGCCACAGCAGCGACCGCACGAAGCCCACTGCCTCGGCCGCCCCGTGCAGACGGTCCATGCCCGCGTCCTCCCACTCGATCGAGATCGGGCCGGCGTACCCGATCGCGTCGAGCGCGCGGAACGCGTCCTCCCACGGCACATCCCCGTGCCCGGTCGAGACGAAGTCCCACCCCCGCCGCGGATCCCCCCACGGCAGATGCGACCCCATCACCCCGGCACGACCGTTACGCGGCCGCATTCGGGTGTCCTTGCAGTCCACGTGATAGATCCGGTCGGCGAAATCGACGATGAACCCCACCGGATCGATGTGCTGCCACATCATGTGACTCGGATCCCAGTTGAACCCGAACGCACCCCGATGATCGACGGCGGCCAACGCCCGCACACTCGACCAGTAGTCGTACGCGATCTCCCCCGGATGCACCTCGTGCGCGAAGCGCACCCCCTCCCCGTCGAACACGTCGAGGATCGGGTTCCACCGCGCCGCGAAGTCATCGAAGCCCGCCTCGATGACCTCCGCCGGCACCGGCGGGAACATCGCCACATACGGCCAGATCGACGACCCCGTGAACCCCACGACGGTATCCACACCCAGACGCCGCGCCACCCGCGCGGCCCGCATCATGTCCTCAGCCGCACGCCGCCGCACCCCCTCGCCCTCACCATCCCCCCACACGTACTCGCGCAGGATCGCCCGATGCCGGAAGTCGATCGGCGCATCGCACACCGCCTGCCCCGCCAGATGGTTCGAGATCGCGAACACCCCCAACCCATGACGATCCAGGATCTCCACCCGCGACGCGAGATACGCGTCGTCCTCGTCGGCACGCGCCAGATCCAGATGATCCCCCGACGCCGCGATCTCCAACCCGTCATACCCCCACGACGCCGCCAACCGCGCCACCTCCTCCAACGGCAGATCAGCCCACTGCCCCGTGAACAGCGTGACGGGATGCTCAGCCATGGTCTCCTCCTCGAGGCCGGTGGTCCTGCAGCGCGGTGAGGGCCGCGAGCGAGCGTGTGGCCAGTTCGTCCTGGCTCGGCGCGAGCGGCCGCCACACCGAGGCGGCGACCGCGATGGTCGCATTCTCTCCCGTGAAGCTCTCCAGGCCCAGCACTCCCCGGTATCCCGCATCGTCGAGGGCGGCGAGGATGCCGGGCCAGTCGGTGTGATCATCGCCGACGGCGCCGCGGTCGGAGCCGCACACCTGCACGTGGGCGATCGCCGCGCCGGCCCGGCGGATGGCATCCGCGGGGTGCTTCTCCTCGATGTTCAGGTGGTAGGTGTCCAGCGCCAGCCCGAGACCCGGTCCGAGCAGTGGGCCGAGGGCGTCGAGCGCCTGGTCGACGGTGTTGAGGATGCTGGTCTCGTAGCGGTTGAGGGGTTCGACGGCGAGGGTCAGGCCGCCCGCGGCGGCCTCCGCCACCAGCGGGGCGAGGTTCGCGCGCAGCTCGGCGACCACGTCGGCGCGCTCGGCGTCGTCCATGCGCCAGGTGACGCCGGTGGGGGCGTAGAAGGGTCCGGCGACGATCGTCGCCCCGACCTCGCGCGCCGCCGCCATCGCGGAGCGCAGATAGTCCTGGGTGGCGGGCACGTCGCCCGCCCGGGCCACGAGCGAACGGCCCGGACCCATCGCGCCGATGACGACGGGGATAAGCCCGAGGCCGCCCAGCAGGTCGCGGGCGCGGCGCGGGTTCCAGTCGCCGGGGTTCTCCCACGGCAGTTCGAGGGCCCCGAACCCCATGCCCGCCGCCCGGTGGGCGAGGGTGTCGAGGGTGTCGTCCCGCAGCGGCGAGGTCCACACCCACGTGTTGACGCCGATCGTGCGCCTCATCGCGCTCCTTCCGTGACGGGCCGCCCGCCGGGCCACCGGTGGCAGACCACCGATCGCCCGGCGGGACGGCTCGTGCGCCCCTGCGTGCCGGTTACGGGATCTGCCGCTGCTGCCACACCTGCGGGTAGCCGGGCAGGTTCTCGCCGCCGAACTTCGCGTAGTGACCGTCGGGCATGCCGTCGTTGGCCTCGAGGTACTGATCGACCTCTTCGGCGGTGATGGGGCTCTGCGGGAGCACCCACTCCTTGGGCACCTCTTCACCCTGGAAGATCTTCGCCGCCGCCAGCAGCGGGGTGCGCCACTGGAAGTTCGAGTAGACGGGCGCCAGACCCGTGAGGCCGGTGTCCTTCCACTTGCGCAGGAAGCTCATCTCGTCTTCACCGGTCATCACCGGGTAGTCCACCCCGGCGTCCTCGAACGCCTCGATGGCGGCCACGGCGCCGTCACCGGCATCCATCCAGATGCCGTCGACATCGCCCTTGGCGAGCTCGTCGGCGATGATGCTCTTGATCTCGGCCGGGTCGGCGCCGGTGAAGTAGTCCACCGCCTCGATGCCGGCCTCGTCGAACAGGTGCTCGGCGGCCGCCCAGCGCTGCTCGAGCACGTCGACGCCCGGCAGGATGCGCAGCCCGACGACCTTCGCGCCCTCGTCGAGGTTCTCGATGAGGAACTCGGCCGTGTCGATGCCCCACGCGAACCCGCCGATGGGGTGGATGAACGTGACCGGGCAGTCGGTGTTGACACCGCGGTCGAACACGATCACCGGCTTGCCGGTCTCACAGGCGCGCTCGACGGCGGGCGTCATCGCGGCCGTGCTGTTGGGCGAGATGAGGAAGACGTCGCAGTTGCCCTCCGAGATGAAGTAGTCGATGTCGGCGATCTGCGTGTCGTCGGAGTCCTGCGCGTCGCGGGTCTCCATCTCGCTGATCGCACCCTGCTCCTGCAGCACCTTCAACTGCTGGTTCATGGTGATCCAGCCGGTCTGGCGCCACGGGTTGGAGATCGACGCGTTGGCGAAGCACGCCTTCTTGGCGCCCTCGCTGGCGTACGCGGCGGTGTCGACCATCTCGGCGTTGATGTACTGCAGGTAGGGCTCGTCTTCGGGCCCTTCGGGAACGACGTCGCGTTCCGCGTCCTGCTTGTCGAACAGCGCCTGGTCGAACCATTCGTTGCCCTCGGCGGCGGGGGCGCTGGCTGAGCCGGATGCATCCGGCGGCGCCACACTCGGGTCGGTCGTGCACCCGGCGAGCGCGAAGAGGCCGACGAGCGCCACCCCGGCGGTGGCGATCCTCACTGATCGTCGCATAGCTAGTCTCCTCTGGTTTCTGTGTTCCCCTCGGCGACGAGGGCTGGTGGTGCGGACGGGCGAACCGCGTGGCGTCCCTGCGCCGGCGGTTCCTTCCCCGGATCGGGAGAAGCAGGTGGCGCGTCGTCGCCGCGACGGCGGCGCACGCGGAAGGCGACGCCGGAGTAGGCCACGGCGGCGATGATGATGACGCCCTGCACCGCGTCGCGCAGGGTCGAGGGGACCCCGGCGATGTTCAGCAGCAGGAACAGGGCCTCGAGCACGAAGGCACCGGCGACGGCGGCGACGATCCAGCCGCGGCCACCGCCGAGCACGACGCCGCCGAGCACGACGGCGGTGATGGCGACGAACTCGTAGCCGCGGCCGACCGACGGGTGCACGCCGGCGTAGCCGACCAGCAGCACCGCCGACAGGGTCGCCGACAGGGCCGAGATGACGAACGCGCGGGTGACGATCCACCACGACCGGGCACCGGCGTAGGCGGCGGCGCGGGAGTTGTCGCCGAGGGCGACGAGCACCTTGCCGTAGGGGCGCTTGGTCAGCCAGATGGCCAGCGCCAGCCACCCGGCCAGCACCAGCACCGACCACGGCAGCAGGTCGATGACGGGAAGATCGCGGATGCCGCCGCGGCCGATCTGCCGGAAGCTGTCGGCGGGGTTGCCCGTCGCCGCCCCGCCGGTCCACCACATGACCCCGCCCAGCAGGGCGAGCATCATGCCGAGCGTGACGATGAAGGACGGGATCTTCAGCAGGGTGGTGAGCAGACCGTTGACGATGCCGACGACGACGCCGAACACCGCCATCAGCACGAGCACCGGCACGGTGCGGCTGTCGTCCTGACCCACGAGGTTTCCCGCGATGATCACCTGCGCGGTGATGAGCGATCCCTGCGACAGGTCGAACTCGCCGGCGATGATCACGAAGAACTGTCCGATGGCGACGATGGCGATGGGCGCCACGCGCTGGATGAACCGCATGATCTGGCCCGGCTCGGCGAAGTTCGGGTTGAGCACGGTGACGGCCACCAGCAGCAGCACGAGCAGCAGGAAGACGGCGCCCCGGGGGCTCACGAGCGTGCGCACGACGTTCATCGCGTCTCTCCCTTCGCGGGGTCGGCTGAGGCGGATGCCGCGGCTCCCGGCCCCGGACCGGGTGCGCCCGGATCGAGCGACGAGGCGGCGGCGACCATCGCGGGGGCCGCTGCGGCGGCGGCCTCGTCGCCGCGCATCCGGGTGCCGCCCGGACCGAACCGCGGCCGGCGGCGCACGATGGCGCGGCGGCTGTAGACGCCGACGGCGGCGACGATCACGACGCCGCGGACGACGTCTTTGAGGAACGGGTTCACCTGCAGCACGCTCATCACGTTGTCGACGACGGCGAAGATGGCGACGCCACCGATCGTGCCCCACACCGAGCCGCGGCCGCCCAGCAGCAGCGTGCCGCCGAGCACCACCGCCGCGATCGACAGCAGCGCATAGCCGCCCTGCTGCCCGACGGTGGGGCTTCCGACCCCCAGGCGGCTGGCCAGCAGCAGGCCGGCCAGTCCCGCGAACAGCGAGCACAGCACGTGGGCGACGATGATCGGCGGGCGGGTGCGCAGCCCCGACAGGCGGGCCACGTCGGGGTCGCCGCCGACGGCGAACAGGTGCGCGCCGGTGCGGGTGCGGCCGAGCAGGAACCAGACGATCACCGCCAGGGCGAGCATGATGATCGTCGAGACCGGCACCGGGCCGACGCCGGTGGCGCCGATCACCTGGAACTCCCACGGCACCGCCCCGGCGCTGCCCTGGAAGTTGGTGTTGAGCACGCCCTGCAGGATGAGGCCGGTGCCGAGGGTGGCGATGAAGCCGTTGACCTTCAGCACGGTGACGATGAGGCCGTTGGCCAGGCCGATGCCGGCGCACACCACGAGGGTGAGGCCCACCGCGGCGGGGATGTTCGCCGCACTGCCGGCCATGGTCGTGGCCGCCAGCAGGCTCGCCAGGCTCATCACGTAGGTGACCGACAGGTCGAGCGAGGCCCCGAGTATCACGAGGGTCTGCCCGATGGCG
This sequence comes from Microbacterium festucae, assembly GCF_025421715.1. Lineage (GTDB taxonomy): Bacteria > Actinomycetota > Actinomycetes > Actinomycetales > Microbacteriaceae > Microbacterium > Microbacterium festucae. The sequence goes on along the minus strand of NZ_JAOEFC010000003.1, from coordinate 206,277 downwards.
ACGAGCCCGAGCACGCTCATGCCGGTGAGGATGTCGCGGATATTGCCGGGGCTGAAGAAGCTGCGCCCGACGGTGGAGACGAGGATCGCGCCGATGACGATCACCAGCAGCAGGATGCCGAGGACGATGAGGGTCGAATCGACCCGGAAGCGCTTCATCGCTGCTCCTCCCCGCCGGCGCGGCCGCCGGCATCGGCCCCGGTGGCCGCGGCGAGCACCTCGTGCTCGGCGGTGCCGGGGGGAAGCTCGGCGACGATCTCGCCGTCGCGCATGACGAGGATGCGGTCGCTCATGCCGATGATCTCGGGCAGTTCGCTGGAGACCATGAGCACCGCTTTGCCGTCGGCGGCCAGGTCGCGCATCAGCTGGTAGACGGCGATCTTGGCGCCGACGTCGATGCCGCGGGTGGGCTCGTCGAACAGCACGATGCGCGGGTCGGTGGCCAGCCACTTCGCCAGCACCACCTTCTGCTGGTTGCCGCCGGAGAGGAAGCGCACCTCCTGGTCGAGGCCGCGTGAGCTCACCTCCAGCGAGCTCAGGATGCCGGGGACGGCGGCGCGCGAGGCGCGGGTGCGGCCCGCGAAGACGCTGCGGATGACCAGCAGGGCGTTGTCGAGCACCGATTGGCCGAGCGCGAGCCCGTGGGCTTTGCGGTCTTCGGTGACGAGCGCGAGCCCCGCCTTCACGGCCGCCCGCGGCGAGCCGATCCGGGTGGCGGCGCCGTCGAGGCGCAGCTCGCCGCGGGTGAAGGGCTCGACGCCGAAGATCGCCTCGACCAGTTCGGTGCGCCCGGCGCCCTGCAGCCCCGCGATGCCGACGATCTCGCCGGCGCGCAGGGTGAGGTCGATCTCGGTGACGAAGCCGTTGCCGCCGCCGGCGACGCTCAGGCGCTCGGCGCCGACCGCGGTGCCGGCCACCGCCGTGGGGAAGAACGACTGGATGGAGCGGCCCACCATGCGGCGCACGAGTTCGGCGGGCGCGAGGGCGCCGGCCGGGTCGGTGGACACGAGCGCCCCGTCTTTGAGGATCGTGATGGTGTCGCAGAGGTCGAAGATCTCCTTCAGCCGGTGCGAGACGTAGACCACGGCCACCCCGCGGGCGGTGAGCCGGCGGATGATCGCGTAGAGCAGCTCGACCTCGGGGTCGCTGAGGGCGGCGGTGGGCTCGTCCATCGAGATGACACGGGCATCGAACGAGAGCGCCTTGACGATCTCGACGATCTGCTGCTCGGCGACGGTGAGCGATCCCACCCGGGCGGTGGGGTCGATGAAGGTGACCCCGAGGTCGTCGAGCAGGTCGCGCGTGCGGCGCACCATGGCGCCGGTGTCGAGGAAGCCCGCCCGCCGCGGCTCGCGGCCGAGGAAGACGTTCTGGGCGACGGTGCGCTCGGGCAGCAGGTTGAACTCCTGGAAGACGGTCACCAGTCCCGCATCCATCGCCTGCCGCGGGTGGGTGAACGCGGTGCGCTCCCCGTCGAACTCGACGTGGCCTTCGTCGGCCTGGTGGACCCCCGCCATGATCTTCATGAGCGTCGACTTGCCGGCGCCGTTCTCGCCGACGAGCCCGTGCACTTCGCCACGGCGCACCGTGAGGTCGATGCCCGAGAGCACCCGCACCCCGAAGAACGACTTGCCGACACCCACCGCGCGCAGCACGATCTCACCCGTGCCCGCCGCGGCGGCCGTCCCCTCCAGCATCGTGCCGCTCACGGTGCCACCTCCACCCATTCGCGCATCCGCGCCGATTCCAGGACGGCCTCGGTCAGCACCGCGGCGCGCAGGCCGTCGGCGAAGGTCGGAAGACCGTCGACGTCTTCGCCGCGTACGGCGCTGTACACGTCGGCGACGAACGCCGCGAACGCGTCGACATAGCCCATCGGGTGCCCGGCGGGCACCGTCTGCAGTCGCACCGCGTCGGGTGCGCCGGTGGCCGGGTCGCGCAGCAGCAGCTGCGAACCGGCCCGGTCGCCCACCCACAGCTCTTCGGGCCGCTCCTGTGCGAACGCGAGGCTGCGGGCGCTGCCGTGCACCTCGAGCGTCAGTGCGTTCTTGCGGCCGGCGGCCATCTGCGACACCAGCGCGGTGCCGAGCGCGCCGGATGCCGTCTCGAACAGCACCGCCGCGATGTCTTCGTTGGCCACGGCACGACCTCCCCGCTCGTCGAAGACGCGGCGGGTGCGGGCGGCCAGGCGCACGATCGGCTCACCGGCGACGAACTCGACCAGGTCGCACAGGTGCGAGCCGATGTCGGCGAACGCCCGCGAGGGGCCGCCGGCGTCGGCATCGGCACGCCAGTCGTCGTCGCCGGGCTGCAGCAGCCAGTCCTGCAGGTAGGCGCAGTCGATGCTGAGGAGGGCGCCGATGTCGCCGCGGGCGATGCGGGCGCGCGCTTCGCGCACCATCGGGTGGTAGCGGTAGACGAACGGCACGGCGGCCACGACGCCCGCCTCGTCGGCGGCGGCGGCCAGCACCCGGGCGGCCGCGGCGGTCGTGGCGAGGGGCTTCTCGCACACCACGTGCTTGCCGGCCGCCAGCGCCGCCGTGGCGAGGGCCGCGTGGGTGGCGTTGGGGGTGCAGATGTGCACGACGTCGACGTCGCCCGCGGCGACGAGGGCGAGGGCCTCGGCCGACCGCCGGGCGCCGAGGCTGTGCGCGGCCCGCGCGGCGCCGTCGGCGGTCGAGGTGGCGACCGCGGTCAGCGCGGCCCCTGCGGTGCGGCCCGCTCCCGCGTGCACCCGCGCCATGAACCCGCCGCCGATGATCCCCTGGCGGATGGTGCCGACGCCGATGTCGGTGACATCCGTTGTCATGCGGCGATGATGACACGGCCGCGATGACTTTTGCTAGAGGTCTGTCAAAAGTCGTTTGCAAATCGTGACGAAGTTGGTTGCCCACGATCACCGTTGTGGTTGACTGACCGCATGGTCGACGTCGTCCGCACCGCCGGTGCGCCCACCCCCGGCGCCGGGGAGATCTTCCAGATCCTGCGCGACGGCACCGCACGCACCAAAGCCGAACTGGCCGCGATCACCGGGCTCGCCCGCTCCACCGTCTCCACGCGCGTCGACGCGCTGCTGGCCGCCGAGCTCGTCGCCCCCGCCGGCGAGGCCGCCTCCACCGGGGGCCGCCCGCCGGCCCGCATCGCCTTCAACCCGCGGGCGGGGGTCATCCTCGCCATCGACCTCGGTGCCACGCACGCCACCGTCGCCGTCGCCGACCTCGCCGGGCATCTGCTGGCCACCCGCACGCGCACGCAAGACATCGCCGAGGGTCCCGAGGTCGTGCTGGATGCCGTGATCGCCGAGGGGCTGAGCCTGCTCGAGTCGGCCGACGGGGGCGCCGATCGACTGGTCGGCATCGGCATCGGCGTGCCCGGCCCCGTCGAGCACGAGACCGGCCGGCCCACCAACCCGCCCATCATGCCGGGGTGGGACCGCTTCGACATCCCCGGCCACGTGCAGCGGCTGTGCGATGTGCCGGTGCTCGTCGACAACGATGTCAACATCCTCGCCCTCGGCGAGCAGGCGCTCAGCTGGCCCGCCGTGGACGATCTCGTCTTCGTGAAGGTGTCCACCGGCATCGGCTCGGGCATCATCTCGGGCGGCGCCCTGCAGCGCGGCGCGCAGGGCTCGGCGGGCGACATGGGACACGTGCAGGTGCCCTACAGCCGCGACTCCCCCCGGCCGCCCGAAGACGAGCGCGACCTCGAGGCGGTCGCCAGCGGCACCGCGATCGCCGCCGAGCTGCGCGCCCAGGGCATCGACGCGGCCGGCAGCACCGAGGTGGTCGAGCTCGTGCGCGCCGGCAACGCCGCCGCCATCGCCGCCACCCGCCAGGCGGGGCGGGAGGTGGGCGAAGTGCTGGCGACGGTAGTGAACCTGCTCAACCCGTCGATCATCGTCATCGGCGGCAGCATCTCGCGCGCCGGAGAGCACCTGCTGGCAGGTGTGCGCGAGGTGGTCTACCGGCGTTCGATTCCGCTCGCCACCCAGCATCTGGGCATCGTGCAGTCGCGTGCCGGGTCGACGGCGGGCGTGCTGGGGGCGGCCATCATGGTCACCCAGCTCGTGCTCTCCCCCGCGGCCGTCGAGGCGCGCACCGCTCGCGGGTGAGGCCCCACGGTGCCCCACAGGGGGCGGTGCGACGCGGTGACGGCGACGTAGCGGCATAGTGACCGCCGTGTCACACGTACGACACAATCGCAGGGTTGACTGGCCTCATCAGCAACGAGTGCTGCCGATGTCGACACGCACGCGAAGGGAGCGACCGATGAGATTCCGGCCGCTGCGCACCGCACCCCGCGAGGGTGCCACACTCCTGCCCGTCTCCGAACCGCCCGCCGACATGCGCGCCATCGTCTTCGACGCCCCGGGCGATCCGGGCGTGCTGCACGAGGCCAGCACGCCGGTGCCGCAGCCGGTGATGAGCGAACTGCTCGTGCGCATCGTGGCGGCGGGCACCAATCCCATCGACGCCAAGACGCGCGCCGGCCGCGGCGTCTCGGGCGCGATCGCCGCCTACCCCGCCACCCCCGGCTTCGACTTCAGCGGCGTCGTGATCTCCACCCCCTACGAGGCGCATCCGCTGCCGCCGGGCACCGAGGTGTTCGGCATGCTCCCCTTCCCCCGCACCGGCGGGTCGTATGCCGAGTTCGCCGTGGTGCCCTCGCTCTCGGTCGCGCGCAAGCCCGCGACCCTCTCGCACGTCGAGGCCGCCGGGGTGCCGCTGGCGGCGCTGACGGCGTGGGGCCTGGTGGTCGAGACCGCCCACGCCCACGAGGGCCAGCGCGTGCTCATCCACGCGGGCTCGGGCGGGGTGGGGCACTTCGCGGTGCAGCTGGCCGCCTACTTCGGCGCGCACGTGGTGGCCACCGGGTCGGAGCGCAACCTGCCGTGGCTGCGCGAGCTCGGCGCGCAGGTGACCATCGACTACGCGACGACCCGCTTCGAAGACATCGTCAGCGACGTCGACGTCGTGATCGACCTCGTCGGCAACGTGCACGACGACACCGGCACCCGTTCGCTCGGCGTGCTGCGCCCGGGCGGGCTGTACATCATGGTCCCGTCGGGGGCCTGGCCCGACTACGCCGAGGCGGCCGCCGCGGCCGGCGTGCGCGCCACGTCGTACAAGGTGGTGCCCGACGGCGGCGTGCTCGCCACGCTCGCCCGCCTCCTCGACTCGGGCGCCATCCAGGTGTTCGTCGACCGGGTGTTCGAGCTCTCCGACGCCGCCGAGGCCCACCGCGAGATCGAGCGCGGCCACGCCCGCGGCAAGATCGTGCTGCGGGTGGCCGAGGGCTGATCACCCCTCGAGCACCCGCCGCCCCTCGGCGATGATCTCGTCGGCGACGGCATCCAGCAGCGGCGAGCGCAGGTTCCACTGCTGCCAGTACAGCGCCACGTCCACCGGCGCACCGCCCAGCGGCACGAGCGCTCCACTGGCCAGCGCCGCCGCCGACTGCAGGCGCGGCAGCAGCGCCCAGCCGAGGCCGGCCTCGACGGCGGCGGCGAAGTCGTGCGAGGCCGGCACCCGGTGACGCGGGGGCGCCGCCGGGTCGGCGCCCTGCGCGCGCAGCCAGCGCGTCTGCAGATCGTCGCGCCGGTCGAAGTCGATCAGCGGGGCTGCGGCCAGCGCAGCCGGGTCGACGCCGCCCGCGAACCACGTGGCCATCACCTCGGGCGTGGCCACCGCCTCGTAGCGCAGCACGCCGAGCGGGCTCGCCCGGCACCCGGCCACCGCGTCGGCGCGCGAGGTGACCGCACCCATCACGGTGCCCGATTCGAGCAGTCCCGCCGTGAAGTCCTGGTCGTCGCGATGCAGGTCGAACACGACCGGATGCCGGCGGGCGGCGCGCGCCAACGGCGCCAGGAACCAGGTCGCCAGCGAGTCGGCGTTGACGGCCAGGGGCACCGACACGCGCGTCGCGGCCGCCGCCGCGGCATCCGCACCCTCGGCACCGCCCACCCCGATGCCGAGGCCGTCGAGGGCGTCGTGTTCGAGCAGCGCGAGCTGGCGGGCGTAGCGCAGGATCGGCAGCGCGGCGTCGGTGGGGCGCACCGGCTTCGAGCGCACCAGCAGCACGCGGCCGACCGCCTGCTCGAGCGCGCGCAGGCGCTGGCTCACCGCCGACGCGGTGATGTGCAGCCGATGCGACGCGGCCTCCAGCGATCCCTCGTCGACGACGGCGGCGAGGGTGGCGACGAGGTCGGCCGGCAGGCGCGTCATGAGCACAGCTTAGGGTGCGGAAGAAACCTGAACTGGCCTTAGGGGAACGCCGACCGTACCGTCGTCGTGTGATCACCGCTGCACTGGCCGGTCTCGGACTCGGCCTCTCGCTCATCATCGCCATCGGCGCGCAGAATCTCTTCGTGCTGCGCCAGGGCGTGCGCCGCGAGCACGCGGCGGCGGTGGCGGCGGTGTGCGCGGCCAGCGACGCGGTGCTCATCGTGCTGGGCGTGTCGGGGGTGGGCCTGGTGGTGCACGCGGTGCCGTGGCTGCTGGTGGCGGTGCGGTGGGCGGGATGCGTGTTCCTGGTCGGCTACGGCCTGCTCGCGGCCCGTCGGGCGCTGCGCCCGAGCGGCGCCGCCCTGGCAGCCGACACCCCGACGCGGGGTGAGGGCGGGCCCGCTTCGACCCTCACGCGCACCGCGCTGGCGCCGACGCTGCTCACCTGCCTCGCGCTGACGTGGCTGAACCCGCACGTCTACCTCGACACGGTGTTCCTGCTGGGCGGGGTGGCCAGCACCTACGGGGCGGAGCGCTGGTGGTTCGCCGCCGGGGCGGTGATCGCGAGCGCTGCCTGGTTCTCGGGGCTGGCCTTCGGCGCGCGGTACCTCGGGCGAGTGCTGGCCACCCCGCGGGCGTGGCGCATCCTCGACGGAGTGATCGCCGTCGTGATGATCGCGCTCGGCGTCGGCCTGGTGCTGCCCGGCTGAGGCCGGCGGGTCAGCCGTCGATCTGCGCGCGGCGCGCGGCGACCAGGCGGCGCACGACGTCGTCCGGCAGCACCGCGTCGGCGGTGAAGCGGATGGTGCCCTTGGCGTGGTCGAAGCCGTGCAGCAGCGGCACCACCTCGGCGACGGCGGCGGGGCTGAACGGGTACACGCCGAAGTGCTTCTTGGCGCGCATGACCGACAGCAGCGACGAGCCGCGATAGACGAGGGCCGGCATGCCGTAGCCGAGGCCCTGCTCGGCTTCGGGCACGACCTCGGTGGCCACACGGTACACGCGGGCGATGATCGCGGCGTCGGTCTCGTCGAGCCCGGCGAGGTAGTCGTCGATGGTTCCCATGGCGGCATCCTGTCATCTGCGCCGCGGCCACGACAGGATGGAGTCATGAAACGCGTGCATGTGATCGTCGACGGCGACGTGCAGGGGGTCGGCTACCGGTACACGATGCGGACGGTCGCCGAGCGCGAGGGCGTGGCGGGCTGGGTGCGGAACCTGCGCGACGGCCGCGTCGAGGCCGAGGTCGAGGGCGCCCCGGCGCAGGTCGAGGCCGTGCTGGCGTGGATGTCGCAGGGGCCGCGGGGCGGCCGGGTCACCGGCGCCGAGGTCACCGACATCCCTGCGGCGGGCGGCACCGGGTTCGACGTGCGCCGCGACGGCTGAGGCGCCCCCGCTCCCGTCGGCCCGCCGTCAGCGCGGCAGCCCGGCGGCCAGCTCGGCGAACACGTCGGCCGCGTCGTCCCATCGCGCCAGTGCCGCGGCCTGCCCGGCCCACAGCGAGAGGTACTCCGCACGGTCCTGCGCGGCCGCGGCGGCGCGGAAGCGGCCGGTGAGCCAGTTCTGCGCGGGGAAGGGCAGCCTCGCACCGGCGCCGAGGGTGCGCGTCGCCTCGTTGGGGATGCCGCGGGCCAGGCGTCCGCTCATCACCCGGGTGAGCACGGTGTCGGTGTCGCCGGCGGCGGCGATGGCCGCGCGGTGACCGGCCGGCGCCGCCGACTGCCGGGTGCGCAGAAACGCGGTGCCGACCTGCACACCGGTGGCGCCGAGGGCGAAGGCAGCGGCCACACCGCGCCGGTCGGCGATACCGCCCGCGGCGATCACCGGGGCCGTCACGGCGTCGACCACCTGCGGCACGAGGGCCATCGTGCCCACGAGCGAGTCCTCGGCGCGCGCGAGGAATGACACGCGGTGCCCGGCGGCCTCGGCGCCCGAGGCGACGATCGCATCCACGCCGGCCTCGTCCAGCGCCCGCGCCTCGGCGACGCTGGTGGCTGTGCCGACCAGCCGGATGCCGCGGTCGGCGGTCTGCGCACGCAGCCGCGCCGAGGGCACGCCGTAGACGACGCTCAGCACGGGCGGGGCCGCGCTCAGCACGGCATCCAGCTGCGCGTCGATGTCGGGGAGGAACCGGTCGGGCAGCGCGGGAACCGTCGCCCCGACCGCGTCGAAGAGGGGCTGGGCGGTCGCGGCGGCGGCGGTCACATCCACGGCGTCGGGGGTGACCTCATCGCCCGTCGGCAGCCACAGGTTCACGGCGAACGGCCGGGTCGTGGCCTGGCGCAGGGCGGCGATGGTCGCGGTGATGCGGTCGGGGTCGTACCCGTACAGGCCGTAGGAGCCCAGGCCTCCGGCATCCGACACGGCGGCGGCCAGCCCCACCGAGGAGAGCCCGCCGAACGGTCCGAGCACGAGGGGGACGTCGATGCCGAGGGCGCGCTGCACGGTCATGATCCGACGCTACCGCGCGGCTGAGACGACGAAGGGGCCCCACCCGAAGGTGGAGCCCCTTGCTGTCTCAGCGCGATCAGGCGAGAGCGTTGACGTCCAGCGGGATGCCGGGGCCGAACGTGGTCGACACGGCGCCCTTCTGGATGTAACGGCCCTTCGAGCTCGAGGGCTTCAGACGCACGATCTCTTCGAGCGCGGCCTTGAAGTTCTCGTCGAGCTGCTCGGCCGTGAACGAGGCCTTGCCGACGACGAAGTGCACGTTGGCGTGCTTGTCGACGCGGAACTCGATCTTGCCGCCCTTGATCTCCTCGACGGCCTTGGCCGCGTTGGGGGTCACGGTGCCGGTCTTCGGGTTGGGCATGAGGCCACGGGGACCCAGCACCTTGCCGAGGCGACCGACCTGGCCCATGAGCTCGGGCGTCGAGACGGCCGCGTCGAACGCGGTCCAGCCGGCGGCGACCTTCTCGATGAGCTCGGCGCCGCCGACCTCGTCGGCGCCCGCGGCGATGGCGGCCTCAGCGGCCGGGCCCGTCGCGAAGACGATGACGCGGGCGGTCTTGCCGGTGCCGTGGGGCAGGATGACCGTGCCACGGACCATCTGGTCCGCCTTGCGCGGGTCGACCGAGAGCTTGAGGGCGACCTCGACGGTGGAGTCGAACTTCTTCGAGCCGGTCTCCTTCGCCAGGTTCACCGCCTCGGTGGACGAGTAGAACTTGTCGCGGTCGATCTTCGCCGCTGCTGCTTCGTAAACCTTGGACTTAGCCATTGTCGTCTCCCCCTCAGCCTTCGACCGTGATGCCCATGGAACGGGCGGTGCCGGCGATGATCAGCGAGGCGGCCTCGATGTCGTTCGCGTTCAGGTCGGGCATCTTGGCCTCGGCGATCTGACGGACCTGGTCCTTGGTGAGCTTCGCGACCTTCACTGTGTGCGGGGTCTGCGAGCCCTTGGCCACGCCGGCGGCCTTCTTGATGAGCTCCGCGGCGGGCGGGGTCTTCAGGATGAACGTGAAGCTGCGGTCCTCGTAGACGGTGATCTCCACGGGGATGACGTTGCCGCGCTGCGACTCGGTCGCGGCGTTGTACGCCTTGCAGAACTCCATGATGTTGACGCCATGCTGACCGAGCGCGGGGCCGATCGGCGGCGCCGGGTTGGCTGCACCGGCGTTGATCTGAAGCTTGATCAGGCCGGTCACCTTCTTCTTCGGTGCCATACTTCTTCCTTTGGTCGAGCGCCGCCGTGCCGGAGCTCAGCGGGCGCGCTGCCACGTGCCAGGCGGATCCTGGATGTGGTGGGTTTCGGTCCGGAGTGCGGACCAATCGACAAGTCTACCGGATGCCGCGCGCTCCCGCGCCCCGGCGCGTGCGCCCCGGCGCGTGCGCCCCGGGTCACCCGGCTCACGAACCGTGTCCCGCAAACCGTCGCATCCGCCGCGCGCACCCACCATTGACGGGACCCGCTCCACAACCATGTCCCGCAAACGGTCGCCACTGGCGTCCACACCCGCCACTCGTGAGACCCGCCCCGGCACCATGTCCCTCAAACCGTCGCATCCGCTTCGCGCACTCACCATTCGCGGGACATGCCCGGAGGCCATGTCACGTCAACAGCGACATCTGACACCCGCTCGAGCGGTCTGCGTGACACGTGGCGCTCATGCCGCGCGCTGGCCGATGGCGGCAACCGCGATCGGCGGATGCCGGGGCTTCGCCGACCGCGTCCCGCCAACCGCGGCATCCACAGGCCACACCCACCAATCGCGGGACCCGCCCCGGCACCATGTCCCGCAAACCGCAACCGTTGGCGTCCGCACCCACCATTCGCGGGACGCGCCCCGAAACCATGTCCCGCAAACCGCGACCGTTGGCGTCCGCACCCACCATTCGCGGGACGCACCCCGAAGCCATGTCCCGCAATCTGTCGCCGTTGCCGCGCGCGCTCACACTTCGCGGGACGCGCCCCGAAACCATGTCCCGCAAACCGTCGCATCCGCCGCGCGCACTCACGCTTCGCGGGACGCGCCCCGAACCCATGTCCCGCAAACCGCGGCATCCGCCGCCTGCACGAGCAACGTGCGCGACGCGCACGCCGCACACGCAGAAGAGCGGATGCCATCGGCATCCGCTCTTCTCACATCACGAATCGAAACGCGCCACCACCCGGTCGTTGAGCGAGCGCAGCGAGTAGAAACGCGCTCCGCGTCAGAGCTTGGTGACCTGGTCGAACGAGAGCTCGACGGGGGTCTCGCGCTCGAAGAGCGAGACGAGCACGGTGAGCTTGCCGCTTTCGGGCTTGATCTCGCTGATCGAACCGGGAAGACCCGCGAACGAGCCCTCCTTGATGGTGATCGTCTCGCCGATCTCGAAGTCGACCTCGGCCGGGATGGCACGCGCGGTGGCGCCGCCCTTGGCGGGGGCTCCACCCTTGGCGGGCGCGGCGGCCTCCTTGACCTCGACCAGCGACTGCAGCATGGTGAACGCCTCTTCGAAGCGCAGCGGCGTCGGGTTGTGGGCGTTGCCCACGAAGCCGGTGACGCCGGGGGTGTGGCGCACGACCGACCAGGTGTCTTCGGTCAGCTCCATGCGCACGAGCACGTAGCCGGGGATCCGGACGCGCGTGACCATCTTGCGCTGACCGTTCTTGATCTCGACGACGTCCTCCATGGGGACCTCGACCTGGTAGATGTCCTCTTCGACCTCGAGCGTCGACTTGCGCTGCTCGATGTTGGCCTTCACCTTGCGCTCGAAGCCGGCGTAGGAGTGGATGACGTACCACTTGCCCGGCAGCGAGCGCAGCTCGGTGCGGAAGGCCTCGTAGGGGTCGTCGGACGCGTCGGCGTCGTCTTCCTCGCCGTTGACGTCGGGGCCGTCGTAGGGGGTGACCTCGTCGGCGGCCTCGGCGGCGCGCTCGGCCTGCTCTTCGGCGAGCGAGTCGGTGAGCACCTCGGCGGCGGCTTCGGCCTCGGCGGCCTGGTCGATCTCGAGCGCGTCGTTCACGATGGCATCCGCCTCCGGGTCGTCGATGTCGATGTCTTCGAGGTCATCGCCGGACTCATCGGCGCCGTCCTCGTCCACGACGTGGATCGCGGCCGTCTCGGCCGACTGCGAGGCACGCTCCTCGGCGGCGAGGATGTTGCCCTCCTGGGCTTCGTCGTCCTCGCTGGACTGCTCGGCAGCGGTCGCCCAATCGGCGTCGTCGGAATATCGTTCTGACACTTCGTTCTCTTCCATCGGTTCCTGGTGCGAAACGGCACTTCGGAGCGGGACGTCAGCCGACGGTGCCGCCCGGCACACCGAACACGATCTGGACGACCCACGTGAACAGCAGGTCGAGGCCGTAGACGACCGCCATCATGACGACGACGAAACCGAGCACGACCGCCGTGAACTTCAGCAGCTCCTGGCGGGTCGGGGTGACGACCTTGCGGAGCTCGGCGAACACCTGGCGGATGAACAGGGCGATCCGCTGGAAGAAGTTCAGCTTCTTCTCGCGGGTGGCGCCGCCTGACGCGACGACCTCGCCGGATGCTTCATCCTGGACCATTGACCCACCTGTGTGACGTACTTCGTGCCAGCGAGTGCTGACGCGCAGGGCGGACAGGAATCGAACCTGCAACCTGCGGTTTTGGAGACCGCTGCTCTGCCAATTGAGCTACCGCCCTAGAGGTCTGACGACCTCGGCGAGCCTGCATTTCCGCCGTGTCGGGATCGGAGGATCCGGCCCCGGGCATGGCGAAAGAATGCAGACTTCGACTGCACTTCCCAGTGTACGTCATGCCCGACCGGGCACGCGAACCGGGTCAGTACTGCTGCACGCCGTAGCGATCCGGCTCGGGGCCGCGCCGGAACTCGCGCCCCGACACCGACGTGGGCACCACCCGCACGTAGTTGTACTTCAGGGTGGGAACCCACGGGGTGAGCGGCAGGTCGTCGGCGGCGCGCACCTCGACCTCGGTCTGCAGGCGCTGGGCGTGGCCGCGCACCACGACGCTCCACGCGTCGGTGTCGGTGTAGTCGTCGACTTCGAACAGCACCTCGTCGCTGACCGTCAGCTCGGTGAGCTTCGATCCTTCCGCGGTGCGGAACACGATCGACTGTCCGTCGACGACGTAATTCACCGGGAAGATGTCGAGCACATCGCCGGCGTGGGTCACCAGCCGCCCCAGCTGCTGCACCGCCAGGTTCTCCCAGCACAGCTCATCGGTGAGGTAGGTGATGGCATCGTTCTGCATGACCCCATCCTCCTCCTCCCGGGCCCGCCGCGCACAGCGGTCCGCGGCGATTCGGGTGCGGCGCCTGCGCGGGAGGGGGCTCGGCCCCTATCGTGGGCGTCATGGAGACCGACACCCTCCCGGATGCCGCAGCTGCCCCCACCCGACCCTCTCGCGTTGCCCGCACGCTCGGCGTGCTGCGGCGCACGGCCGCCACCTGGACGCTGATCGTCGCGATCCTCGTGGTCGGCGTGATCTCGGGCGCCCTGTGGAGCCCGTTCGCCGACAGCCCGGCGCTGGGTATCTGGGGCTACGGCCTTCCCGCCCTCGAGGAGGGGCGCTGGTGGACGCCCGTCACAGGGACGTTCCTGGTCGATGCGCCGTGGGTCTACGTGCCGATGCTGCTGGGACTGGTCGGCATGCTCGTGCTCGAGTACCGCTGCGGCGCCCGCGTGGCCCTCGGCTATTTCTGGGTGGGGCAGCTGTTCGCGGTGCTCGGCGCGGCGCTGCTCATCTGGCTGGCCTCGTTCGTGACCGACTGGGACTGGGCGCAGGACATGGCGACCATACTCGACGTGGGAGCCTCGGGCGGCGCCTTCGCGTGCCTCGCGGCACTGGCCGGGCGCCTGCCGTCGCCCTGGAGGCTGCGCGCGTGGCTGGTGCTGCTGGGCGTCGTGATCGTCGGTTTCCTGTTCATCGGCAGCCTCGCCGACGTCGAACACCTGCTGGCGGTCCTGCTCGTGCTCGTCGTCGACCGCAGCTTCCAGCCGCGACGCACGACGGTGCGAGAACAGCGGCTCATCGCGTTCGTGGGACTGCTCGCCTTCGGTGCGATCTCGATCGTCGCGGCCGTCGTGCCGATCGTCGGTCCGGTGGGATCGACTGTGGCGCTGGAAGACTCGACGCCCTGGGACAACGTCATCAACACCGTTCTCGTGCTGATCGTGGCCGACGGCATCCGCCGCGCCAGGCGGTGGGCCTGGCTGGTGGCGATGGTGCAGCTGGGGCTCAACGTGCTGGCCGCCCTCCTGCTCTATGTGCTGTACCTCCTCGCCGACGACAGCGTCGTCTCGGAGACCGCCCAGCAGCTCGGGGTGACCACCGAGATCGCGACCGGTGTACTGGCTTTGTGCCTGCTCGTCTACCTCATCGTCATCCGGCGCGCCTTCCGCTGGCGCCGGAAGAGCCCGCTGGGCGCTGCTCCCTCCCCCACCCGCGACGAGGTCGCCGACATGATCCGTCAGCATGGCGGCGGCACCCTGTCATGGATGACGACGTGGGAGGGGATGGCATACGCCCGCACCACCCACGGCATCGTCGCCTATCAGCGCCGCGCCGGGGTCGCCCTGGCGCTGGCCGATCCGCTCGGACCGGCCGACACCCGCGCCCAGTCGGCGCGCGAGTTCATCGAGATGGTCGAGCACGCCGGGCTCGTGCCGTGCTTCTTCAGCGCGAGCGAACCCACGCGGGCAGCGCTGCCCGAGCCGTGGGGTGCGCTGATCGTCGCCGACGACACCATCGTCGATCTGCCGGGGCTGGCCTACACCGGCAAGCGCTGGAACTCGGTGCGCACCTCGATCAACCGAGCGGGGCGCGACGAGATCGACTTCCACCTGGGCACCCTGAAGGACGAGCCGTGGGGTGTGCAGGCGCAGCTCGACGTGATCTCGGGACAGTGGGTGGGCGACAAGGATCTCCCCGAGATGCGCTTCACGCTGGGCACGCTCGACGAGGCCGCCGACCGCGAGGCGCGCGTGGCGATCGCGAAGACGACCAAGGGCGACGTCGAGGGGTTCCTCTCGTGGCTGCCCATCTACGGCGAGGGCGCGATCCGCGGCTGGACCCTCGACCTCATGCGGCGTCGCGACGGCGGCACGTTCCCGCCGGTGATGGAGTACCTGATCGGCATGTCGGCGGTCGCCTTCCGCGACGAGGGCGCCGAGATCATGTCGCTGTCGGGCGCTCCCCTCACCCACGAGTACCCGCCCGAGGCCGACCTCATCGCCACCCTGAGCACGCGGCTGGCCGACATGCTCGAGCCCGTCTACGGTTTCAAGTCGCTGCACCGCTTCAAGCAGAAGTTCAATCCGCGCCACGAGACGCTCTTCCTGCTCTACCGCGACGCGGGCGACCTCCCCCGCATCGGGCGCGCGCTCACCGGCGCCTTCCTGCCCGACGCGACCCTGGGCCAGTTCGCCCGGGCGGGTCTGGACATCGTGCGCAAGAAGGACTGAGCCGCAGCTCACGCCCCGATGCGCACGAGCTTCTTGTTGACGAACTCGTCGGCGCCCAGCAGGCCCAGCTCGCGGCCGGTGCCGCTGCGCTTGACGCCGCCGAAAGGCAGCCCGGGCTCGTCGGCGAGCACGAGGTTCACGTAGACCATCCCCGCCTCGAGGCGGTCGGCCACCCGCTCGGCCTGGGCCGGGTCGGTGGTGAACACGTACGAGCCGAGCCCGAACGGCGTGCCGTTGGCGACCTCGACGGCCTCGTCCTCATCGGCCACGCGGTACACCACGCCCACCGGGCCGAAGAACTCCTCGCGGTACGCGTCCATGTCGGCGGTCACGTCGGTGAGCACCGTCGGCGTGAAGAAGGCGCCGTCACGGGTGCCGCCGGTCACCAGCGTCGCGCCGCCGGCGACGGCGCGGTCGACCTGCTCCTGCAGGCGCTCGGCGGCCGTCAGCGACGACAGCGGGCCCAGCACGGTGTCCTCATCGTTGGGGTCGCCGACGGTGGCCGCCGACATGGCGGCGGTGAACTTCTCCACGAACGCGTCGTAGAGGTCGTCGACGACGATGAACCGCTTGGCGGCGTTGCAGGACTGCCCGGTGTTGTCCAGGCGCGCGTCGACGGCCTGGGCCACCACCGCGTCGAGGTCGTCGGTGCTCAGCAGCACGAACGGGTCGGACCCGCCCAGCTCGAGGGCGACCTTCTTGAGGTTGCGACCGGCGATCTCGGCCACGGCCGCGCCCGCGCGCTCCGAGCCGGTCACCGAGACGCCCTGCACGCGGCGGTCGGCGATGACCTCGGCGGCCTGCTCGTTGGTGAGGCGCACGTCGGTGTAGGCGCCCGCCGGGAACCCGGCATCCGCATACATCTTCTCCAGCGCCGCACCCGACTCGGGGCACTGCGGGGCGTGCTTGAGCAGGATCGTGTTGCCCATCGCGAGGTTGGGCGCCGCGAAACGGGCCACCTGGTAGTAGGGGAAGTTCCACGGCATGATCCCCAGCAGCGCGCCCAGCGGAGCGCGGCGGATGACGGCGGTGCCGTCGCCGTCGATGGCCACCGGCTGGTCGGCGGTGATCTCGTCGATGTGGTCGGCGTAGTACTTGGTGATGTCGGCGGAGAAGTCGACCTCGCCCTCGGCGGCGGCGAGGGTCTTGCCCATCTCGCGCACGATGATGGCCGCCAGCTCGTCGCGGCGCTCGCGGTGCAGCTCGGCGACTCGGCGCAGCAGGGCGGCCCGCTCGGCCGGCGTCGAGGAACGCCCCCAGCCGCGCGCGGCCTCGGCGGCGCCGGCGACGGCCGCTTCGAGCTCGTCGGCGGTGGCGACGGGGTAGGTGGCGTGGGTCTGACCGGTGGCGGGGTCGGTGACGGCGTAGTCGCTCATGTGATGCTCCGTTTCGTGGCGAGGGATCAGTCGACGGGGAGGAGGGTGTACTTGGTCTCGAGGAACTCGTGGATGCCTTCGGCGCCGCCTTCCCGGCCGATGCCGGACTGCTTGACACCGCCGAAGGGGGCCGCCGCGTTGGAGACGACGCCCACGTTGAGCCCCATCATGCCGGTCTCGAGGCGGTCGATCATCCGGTGCCCGCGGGCGAGGTCGCGGGTGAAGACGTAGGAGACGAGGCCGTACTCGGTGTCATTGGCCAGCCGCACCGCCTCGTCTTCGTCGGCGAAGGTGGCGATGGCCAGCACGGGACCGAAGATCTCTTCGCGCAGGATGTCGCTGCCGGCGGCGACGCGGTCGATGACGGTCGGCGCGTAGAACGTGCCGGCGCCGTCGATGGCATGGGCGCCGGTGCGCACGCGGGCGCCGCGCTGCACGGCATCGGTCACCAGCTCGTCGGCCTTGGCGACGGCGCGGTCGTCGATGAGCGGACCGATCTGCACCCCGTCGTCGGTGCCGCGGCCCACCGAGAGGGCGGCGACCTTGTCGGTGAGGCGCGCCGCGAACTGCTCGGCAACATCCTCGTGCACGATGAAGCGGTTGGCGGCGGTGCAGGCCTGCCCGATGTTGCGGAACTTGGCGAGCATCGCCCCCTCGACGGCCTGGTCGAGGTCGGCGTCGTCGAACACGACGAAGGGGGCGTTGCCGCCGAGCTCCATCGACACGCGCAGCACGCCCTGCGCCGACTGGGCAATGAGCTTCTGCCCCACCGGCGTCGAGCCGGTGAACGAGAGCTTGCGCAGCCGCGGGTCGGCGATGATCGGCTCGGAGAGGGTGCCCGAGTGGGTCGTGGTGACGACGTTGAGCACCCCAGCGGGAAGCCCCGCGTCGATGAGCAGCTGCGCGAACAGCAGCGTGGTCAGCGGGGTGAGCTCGGCGGGCTTGACGACCACCGTGCAGCCGGCGGCGAGCGCCGGGGCGATCTTGCGGGTGGCCATCGCCAGCGGGAAGTTCCACGGCGTGATGAAGTAGCACGGCCCCACGGGGCGCTGCGAGACGATCATGCGCCCGGTGCCCTCGGGGTTCAGCCCGTAGCGGCCCGAAATGCGCACCGCCTCTTCGCTGAACCAGCGCAGGAACTCGCCGCCGTAGGCGACCTCGCCGCGCGCTTCTGCCAGCGGCTTGCCCATCTCGAGGGTCATCAGCAGCGCGAAGTCCTCCTTGCGCTCCTGCAGCAGGTCGAAGGCGCGGCGCAGGATGTCGGAGCGACGGCGCGGCGGGGTCGCCGCCCACTCCTCCTGCGCGGCGACGGCGGCGTCGAGGGCGCGGATGCCGTCGGCCGCGGACGCGTCGGCGATGCGCACCAGCACGTCGCCGGTGGCCGGGTCGGACACCGGGAAGGTGCCGTCGGCACCGGCCGTCCACTCCCCGCCAATGAGCAGCCCGGTCGGGACGGCATCCAGCAGGGTGCGCTCGCGTTCTGCGGCGGAGGCTGCGGAGGGGGCGGAGGTCATCGGCGTGCTCGCTTTCTGAGGCTGGGCGGGGCGTCGACGGAGAGGGTCGCACCGCGGAAGAAGTCGGGACGGAGGAAGTACTGCACGATCATCACGATGATGCCCACGACGATGATGCCGATGCCGAGCACGAACACGATGCCCACGCCCCCGACCTCGGCGCCCGAGCCGTAGGCCGGGTCCATCGAGTCGATGAGGGTCGTGACGAACAGGATCGCGAGGATCACCCCGCCCACGAGCGGGAACAGCAGCGTGAAGAAGACGTTGCGCACCGAGTCGAACCACTGGCGGCGGAAGTACCAGACGCACGCGAAGGCGGTGATGCCGTAGTAGAAGCAGATCATCATGCCGAGGGTGAGGATCGTGTCCCACAGCGTGTTCTCGCTGACCACGCGCATCACGGCGTAGAAGGCCGAGGCGACCACCGCCGAGACGACCGTGGCGAACCCGGGGGTGAAGAACCGCGGGCTCACGTGGGCGAAGGCCTTCGGGAGGGCGCCGTAGTGCCCCATCGCCAGCAGGGTGCGGGCGGGGCCGACGAAGGTCGACTGCAGCGACGAGGCCGAGCTGGTGAGCACGGCCAGCGAGACGAGGAAGGCCAGCGGACCCAGCACCGGTCCCGACAGGTGGAAGAAGACGTTCTCCTGGATCTCCTCGTTACCCAGGCCCAGGTCGCCGGTTCCCACCCCCGCGTACATGATCATCGCGACGGCCAGCAGCAGGTACACCGAGACGATCGTGACCACCGTGATGGTGGCGGCGCGGCCGGGGGTGCGCTCGGGGTCGGTGGTCTCCTCGTTCATGGTGAGGGTCACATCCCACCCCCAGAAGATGAAGATCGACAGCGACAGCCCCGCCACCAGCGCCCCGAACGACTCGATCGCGAACGGGTTGAACCACGACAGGGTGAACGGCGTGTAGTCGAAGCCGTCGCCCGAGACCGCCTCGACGATGGCGGCGACGGCGAAGAACACCAGCACGAGCAGCTGGAAGGTGACCAGCACGTACTGCAGGCGCTGGGTGGTCTGCATGTCGCGGTAGGAGACGAAGGTGGCGCCGAGCATGAACAGCAGGCACACCCCCACGTTGATCCACGTCTCCCCCGCCAGGGCGGCGATGTCGGCGTTGCCGGTGAGCTGCGACAGCAGCAGGAACAGGAAGTCCACGGCGACCCCGGCGAGGTTCGACAGCACCAGCACGGTCGCCACGACCAGGCCCCAGCCGGCCATCCAGCCGATCCACGGTCCGAACGCGCGCGCCGCCCAGGTGAAGCTCGTGCCGGCGTCGGGCATGCGGCTGTTGAGCTCGCGGTAGCCGAAGGCGACCAGCAGCATCGGGATGAAGCCGACGAGGATCACCGCGGGGATCTGCGACCCGACCGCCGAGGCCGTGGGGCCCACCGCGGCGGTGAAGGTGTAGGCCGGCGCGATGCACGAGATGCCGATGACGATGGCGCCGATGAGCCCGACGGTGCCGGCGCCGAGGCCCTTCTTGCTGAGGCCTCCGGTCTCGGGCGCCTCGCCGGTGGGCGTGGTCTCGGGAGCGCTCATCGCGCACCTCCTGCGTGGGCACGGGTGCGGGGGACGACGATCACCGGAACGGGCACCTCGCGCAGCATCTTCGCCGCCGTCGAGCCGAGGAACAGCCGGCGGGGCTGGGCGAGGCGACTGGACCCCACCAGCAGCACCTCGCCCGGCTCCCAGTCCAGACGTGCGACGGCATCCTGGATGCTGTCTCCCTCGGCCGTGACGACCTCCGCGTCCAGCGTGCCCGGGAGCGTGGCCCGCGCGGAGGCGAGCACCTCGGCGATCTCGGTGGTGCCGGCCAGGCGGATGGTGCCGGTGTCGGCGCCGACGGGCACATCGACGGGCAGCAGCGACAGCAGGCGCACGGGGGCGCCGGTGGCGTCGGCCAGCGACGCGGTGTCGTGCAGCAGCGCGTCGGCGCCCGGGCGCACGCCGATGCCCACCGTGAGACGGGTGATGCCGGTGGATGCCGGGATCTTGCGGGTGCCGCGCGGCACGAGCACGACCGGCACGTCGGAGGAGTGCAGCAGTTCGTCGGTGGTGGCGCCCAGGCGATGCCGGCCGCGGCTGGCGCCGTCGGCGGCGCCCACGACGATGCAGCGGGCCTCGAGCGCGTCGGCCACCTCGATGAGCCCTTCGGCGAACGAGTCGGCCTGCCGCACGTGGGCGTGGGCGGTGACGTCGGCGGGGATGCGGTCGATGGCCGTCGCGATCCACTGCTGGGCCTGCTCGCGCAGGTAGCGGGTGTACGACGGGTCGTGCGGGGTGATGACGCTGCGGCCCTCGCCGGGGAGCACGACGGTGACATCGAGCACCGCATCGGTGGCCTGCGCCAGCCGCGCGGCGAAGGCGAGCGCGTCGCGCCCGGCCTTGGTGGCCGAGTAGCCGACCACCACGCGGCGCGCCGGCGACGCGCCGTGCGTGTCCGCGGCCGGGGAGGTCATCCGCGCACCGGGGAGAGGATGCCGGCGGCGGCCAGGCGCCCCATCCGGATCGCGCCGTCGACGTGCTGGTAGCCGGCGCCGGCCAGGTCGCTGCACGCGAACGAGATCGGTCCGACGGGTGCGCGCAGGTCGGCGCCATAGCGGTGCAGCCCGCCCATGTCGAAGCTCGCCGCATACGCGCCGCGGGTCCACTCCTCCGAGCCCCAGTCGCTCTCGTAGTAGACGACGGTGTCCATCGCCTCGGGGCCGTAGTAGTGCGACAGCGAGGTCAGGATGCGCTGCTTGCGCTCGTCGGCGTCGAGGCGGAAGAGGTCGTCGGCGGTGCGGTCGCTGACGAAGCCGACCAGGGTGCCGCGCTCGTCGCCGTGGTTGGTGTTGTCGTAGGCCTCGTGCACGAGCTCGTAGGGGCTGAACGCGGTGCCCGAGAGGCCCTTCTCGCGCCAGAACGGGCGGTCGTAGACGGCGTGCACCTTGATGACGAACCCCATCGAGAGGTGCTGGTGCATCTGCTGCTGCAGGCGCGGCAGGGCCGGCACGAACGAGATGCGGTCGTAGAGCACGGGAGCTAGGGCCAGCACGACGTGGCGGGCGTGCACCCGCATCCCGTCGGAGATCACGGTGGCACCGGCATCCGACCATTCGATGGTGCGCACCGGCTGGCTGAGGAACACGTCGTCGCCGAGGCGCTCGGCCAGCAGCAGCGGCACCTGCTGCAGCCCGCCGACGACCCGCTTGTCGAGGATGAAGTCGGCGTCGACGAGGTTCGAGTAGCTGCCGGCGCTGGCGGCCATGAGCAGCGACTGCAGCAGCGAGAACGCGTGGGTGGGCTTGGTGAGCATGGCCGAGCCGGTGGCGAAGGCGAGGTTGCGCACCGCCTCGTCGTCGTCGGTCTGCGTGCGCAGCCACGCGTCCCACGTGATCGCGTCCCACTCGGCGGCCTTCTCGTGCGCCCACGGCCGGTCGGGGTCGATCTCGGCGACCATCTCATCCAGCCGGGCGGTGATCTCGGCGATCGCCTGCTCGGTCTCGGGCGCCACCGGGAACATCTCGCCGCGGAAGCGGTGCACCTCGCCGTCCGGTGCGACGTAGACCGAGTCGCCGTCGCGGTAGCGGCTGAAGGTGTCGAGACCGAGTTCGGCGATCGTCTCCTTCAGCGCCTCCTGATCGGGCGAGACCCACTGGCCGCCGATCTCGAGCATGGCGCCCTCGATCGTGTCGGTCCACAGCCGCCCGCCGACCCGGTCGCGCGCCTCGAGCACCGCGACCGACAGGCCCGCCTTCTTCACCTCGGTGGCGGCGGTGAGCCCGGCGGCTCCCGCCCCGATGATCACGACATCACGCGTCAGGTCGGTCATGGTGCTCCTTTGCAGAGGGTGCGCTTGCGCGGGTTCGGATGCCGGTGGCCCGGCGGTCAGGCGCGGGACAGGGCGGCGGCGACGACGTCGAGTCCTTCGCCGAGGAGGTCGTCGCCGATGGTGAGCGGCGGGAGGAAGCGGATGACGTTGCCGTACGTGCCGCAGGTGAGCACGATCACGCCCTCGGCGATGGCCGCCTTGGCGACGGCCGCGGTGAGGGCGGCGTCGGGTGCGCCGGTGGCGGGGTCGACGAACTCGGCCGCCATCATGGCGCCGTGGCCGCGCACCTCGCCGATGCGGGGGTCGGCGGACTGCAGCTGCTCGAGGCGGCCGCGCAGCAGCGCCTCGATCTCGCGGGCGCGCCCCAGCAGGCCGTCGTTCTCGAGCGCGTCGATCGCGGCGAGCGCGGCGGCGCAGGCGACGGGGTTGCCGCCGTAGGTGCCGCCGAGGCCGCCGGCGTGCGAGGCGTCCATGATCTCGGCGCGCCCCGTGACCGCCGCCAAGGGCATGCCCCCCGCGATGCCCTTGGCGGTGGTGATCAGGTCGGGGACGATGCCGAACAGGTCGCTGGCGAACATCGTGCCGGTGCGTCCGAACCCGGACTGCACCTCGTCGGCGATGAAGACCACGTCGTTGGCGCGGCACCACTCCACGATGGCGGGGAGGAAGCCGTCGGCGGGGACGATGAAGCCACCCTCGCCCTGGATGGGCTCGATGAGCACGGCGGCGAGGTTGTCGGCGCCGACCTGCTTCTCGATGATCGAGATCGCACGGGCGGCCGCCTCGGGGCCGGTGAGTCCGTCGCGCAGCGGGTACGACATCGGGGCGCGGTAGACCTCTGACGCGAACGGCCCGAAGCCCGACTTGTAGGGCATCGCCTTGGCGGTGAGGGCCATGGTGAGGTTCGTGCGGCCGTGATAGCCGTGGTCGAAGGCGACCACCGCCTGCTTCCTGGTGTACTTGCGGGCGATCTTGACGGCGTTCTCCACCGCCTCGGCGCCCGAGTTGAACAGGGCCGACTTCTTGGCGTGGTCGCCGGGGGTGAGGCGGTTGAGGGCCTCGGCCACCGCGACGTACGACTCGTACGGCGAGATCATGAAGCAGGTGTGCGTGAACTGCGCGGCCTGCGCGGCGATGGCCTCGGCCACGCGCGGGTGGGCGCTGCCCACGGTGGTGACCGCGATGCCCGAGCCCAGGTCGATGAGCGAGTTGCCGTCGGCATCCACGACCACGCCGCCGCCGGCGGCGACCGCCTCGATGGGCACGGTGTGGCCGACTCCGGCCGCGACCGCGGCGGCCTTGCGGTCGAGCAGCTGCTGCGAGCGGGGGCCGGGGATGGCGGTGACCAGGCGGCGCTCCTGCGGCAGGGTAGGTCCGCCGAGCGGGACGGTGACGGGGGCGAGGCTCATGCGGCGATCGTATGAGGCCTTCCCGGCGGCCGGCACTGTTCGCGACGTATGTCCTCGCGGGGTGCATGTACACCGCGTACAGGCGATCGGGTAGATTCGCCGGCGGAGGATCCGATGACCGAACCCGCCCCCACGCTGCGCTCGCTGCTCAGTCGACGCGACCTGGGCCTGGCCCTGGCCGACCCCGACCTGCCCGCGGGTGCCCTCGATGCCCCGCTGCGCTGGGTGCACAGCTCCGACCTCGTCGATCCGACGCCGTTCCTGGCCGACGACCTGCTCCTGCTGACCACGGGCACGCAGTTCGCCGCGGGCGACGGCGATGAGGACGACGACGCGCGCTACGTCGCCTACGTCGCCCGCCTGCAGACCCGCGGGGTGCGCGGCCTCGGGTTCGGCACCGAGGTGGCCCGCGACGGCATCCCGCCCGCGCTGGCCGTCGCGTGCCGCGAGGCGGGGATGCCGCTGTTCGAGGTGCCGTACCGCACGCCGTTCATCGCCCTCGCCCGCGCCAACGCCGAAGCCATCGCCGCCGAGGCCTATGCGCGCCGCACGTGGGCGCTGTCGGCGCAGCGCGCCCTGTCGCTGGCGGCCCTGCGCCCCGACGGCCTGACCGCCACGGTGGCCGAGCTCGCCAAGCAGCTCGACACCTGGGTCGGCCTCTACGACGCGGCGGGTCTGCTCACCCACCACACCGGCGGGCTGTCCGACGAGGTGCTCGCGGGGCTCGCGGCCGAGGTCGGCACCGTGCTGCGGCGCGGCGCCCGCGCCGGCTCGACGCTGGAGCGGGACGGCGCCCGGTTCACCCTGCAGACCCTCGGCCGCGGCGGGCATCTGCGCGGCGCGATCGTCATCGCCGGGGCCGGGCTCGACCTGGAGGGCCGCGGTGTGGTCACCTCGGTGATCGCGATGGCCGGGCTCGCGCTGGAGCAGAACGTCGGCCTCGACCGCGCCTATGCGGCGCTGCGCGCCGGGCTGGTGCAGAGCCTGCTCACCGACGACCCCGCCCTAGCCCGCCGGGTCGGGCGCGAGATCTGGGGCGCCCTGCCGCCGGCGCCCGTCGTGGTCGCCGTCGCGCAGATCCCGAGCGGTCGCGCCGATGCCGCCGCCGGGTGGCTCGAACTGCAGGCCACCGAGACGCGGGCGAGCCTCTTCCACGGGCGCGGGCCCGACGGCCTCGTGCTGGTCACCGCCGAGGGCTCCCCCGTGCCCGCCCAGCTCGCCGAGCTGTTCGAGGCCGCGGTGGGCGTGGCAGACCCGGCGCCCTACAGCGCCGTCTCCCGCGCGCACGCGCAGGCCGTCACCGCCCTGCGCCGCGCCGCACCCGGCAGCGCCGTGGCCTTCGCCGAGGTCGCCGCCACCGGCGTGCTGGCCGGGCTCGACTCCCCCGATGCCCGCGCCCGCGCCGACGCGCACCTGGCGCCGCTGCGCGCCCACGACGCCGCGCACGGCAGCGCCCTGGTCGAGACGGTGCGCGTGTGGCTGCAGCACGACGCGCGCATCGACGCCGCGGCATCCGCCCTGGGGGTGCACCGCCACACCGTGCGCGCCCGCGTCGCCCAGGCCCAGACCCTGCTCGGCACCGATCTCGGTGCGTTCCCGGCCCGCGCCGAGCTGTGGGCGGCCCTGGTCGCCACCGGCTGAGGCGACGCTGCGGCGCCTCAGCCGGTGCAGGCCGGCGCTCTCAGGCGGTCAGTCGCGCGTGGCGTGCAGCCGCGTCCACGCCAGGTGGGCGAGCGCAGCCGCCTGGTCGCCGAGCACGCGGTCGTCGAACACGACGAACGGCGAGTGGTTGACGGCCAGCGTGGCGGCATCGAGCTCGGGCGGGGAGGCCTGGAGCATGACGAACGTTCCGGGCACCTCGCCGAGCACGAAGGAGAAGTCCTCCGACCCCATGGCCGGGTTCGGCAGCACGGCGACGCGCTCGTCGCCGAACAGCTCCCGCAGCGCCGACACCGACGCCTCGGTCTCGGCCGGGTCGTTGACGGTCACCGGGTAGAGCACCTCGAAGTCGACATCCGCCGTGCACTGGTGCGCCGCCGCGATGCCCTCGGCCAGCTCGCGCGTGCGGGCGATGAGGCGTTCGACCGCGGCATCCGACAGCGCACGCACCGTGGCGCGCAGCGACGCCTTCTCGGGGATGACGTTCTGGGCGTTGCCCGCCTGCAGCATCGTCACCGAGATGAGCACCGGGTCGAACGCGTCGAAGTCGCGCGTGGCCATCACCTGGAGGGCCGTGACGATCTCGGCGAGGGCCGGGACGGGATCGGTCGCCGTGTGCGGCATCGACCCGTGTCCGCCCCTGCCGTTCACGGTGATCGACAGCGCGTTCGACCCCGCCATCACCGTGCCCGGCCGCGTGCCGAACACCCCGAACTCGCCGGGGGCGACATGTGCGGCGTACGCGGCGACGGGCTTCTCGCCCGCGGCATCCAGCACGCCTTCGCGCAACATGATCGATGCGCCGTTGCAGCCTTCTTCACCCGGCTGGAACATGAACACCACCGCACCGGGCAGCTCATCGCGGTGACCTGCCAGGATGCGGGCGGCGCCGACCACACCGGCGGTGTGGAGGTCGTGGCCGCAGGCGTGCATCGCACCGTTGTGCGACGCGTAGTCGAGCCCGGTCTGCTCGACGATCGGCAGCGCGTCCATGTCGCCGCGCAGCAGCACCACCGGCCCCGGCCGCGCGCCGCGGAGGACGGCGACCACCGATGTCGTGTCGGTTCCCCGCGCGATCTCGAGATCGAGGTCAGCGAGCGCGTCGAGCACCGTCTGCTGGGTGCGGGGCAGGTCGAGCCCCACCTCGGGGTCGCGGTGCAGCTGCCGCCGCAGCGCCTGCAGGTCGGGAAGGAGGGCCTCGCCCTCGGCGCGGAAGTCCATCGCGGTTCCTTTCACGGTGATTCAGCCCAGTGGGGTTCAGCCCAGCGCGGTGACGGCGGGGAGGGAGGGGAAGCGGCCCTGGGTGTCTTTTACGACCCGCCCGCCCTGCACGATGGCGTCGATGGCGACGGGATCGGCCAGCCCGTGGATGTCGGCGAGCGGGTCGATGTCGGTGATCACGAGGTCGGCGAGCTTGCCGGCCTCGATCGTGCCGAGGTGCTCTTCGAGACGCAGCAGCCGCGCGGCGTTGATCGTGCCCGCCTGGATCGCCGCCATAGGCGACAGGCCGAGGTCGACCATGTGCCCCAGCTCGGTGAGGTTGCGGCCGTGGGGGCAGACGCCCGAGTCGGTGCCGAGGGCCACCGGCACACCGGCCTGGATGGCCTTCGCGACGTGCTCGCGGGCGATCTTCGACCAGCGCACCTTCTTCTCGTAGAGGTAGCCGGGCACGCGCGCGGGATCGGGCACCCGCAGCGCCGAGCTCAGCGTCGGCACCAGGGTGGTGCCCCGCTCGAGCATCAGGTCGATGCCCTCGTCGTCGATCTCGTAGCCGTGCTCGATGCTGGCCACGCCGCCGCGGATGGCCTCCTTGATGCCCTCTGCCCCCTGCGCGTGCGCGGCGACCGGCTGGCCCTGCCGCCGCGCCGTCTCTTCGACGATCATGCGCACGTGACGCTCGGGCACGCCGAGATCGTGCGGGGTGTCGGACGGGCTCGACACGCCGCCCGTGGTGCAGACCTTGATGACGTCGGCCTCGGCGCGCACGAGCTGGCGCACCGTGCGCCGCACATCGTCGTCGCTGTCGATGATCGGGCTGATCTCCGGCCCGGCGGCGGGCTGCACCGGCGTGCCGTTGGGCAGATGGAAGTCGGTGTGTCCGCCGGTGGGCGACAGCGCCTGCAGCGCCAGGTGGAGGCGCGGCCCGAGGATGGTGCCGGCGGCGATGGCCGACCGGTACCCGGCATCCAGCCCGGCGAGGTCGCGGGCCGTGGTGATCCCCGCCATCAGGGTCTGACGGATCGTCGTGGCCGCCCCGAGCACCCGTTCGCTGGGGAACTCGGCCATGACCACCCGCGGGTCGGCCTCCAGCGAGAGGGCGAGGTGCACGTGGGTGTCGAAGAAGCCGGGGAGCACGGTCGCGCCCTGCAGGTCGACCGTCACGACGTCGGGGTCGGCGTCGCCGTCGCCGCGGCGGGGTCCGGCCCAGACGATGCGATCCCCGTCGATCTCGATCTCGGCGTCGACGATCGGAGCCGATCCGGTGCCGTCGATGAGCACGCCGCCGATCAGGCGCAGGCGCCCCTCAGTGGGCGGGGTCAGTGGCAGGCGGGCGGTCATGCCGACACCTTCTCTCCCACGCGCGCGGGCGCACCGGCGGCGTGTCTCTGGGGCGAACGCTGGAACAGCAGGGCGATGAAGGCCAGCACGAACAGCGAGGCGCAGACGGTCCACACCGTCGCGTACCCGCCCACGCTCGAGGCGTGGGTGGCCGGCACGAGGAACGAGGCGAGCACGACGCCGAAGACCGCGCCGGCCACGGCGCCGCCCAGCGTGCGCAGCGAGTTGTAGACGCCCGCCGCGATCCCGGTCTCATCGGCCGGGGCGAGTTCGGCCACCAGCGCGGGAAGGGCGCCCAGCAGCAGACCGGATCCCAGGCCGTTGACCACGAACGCGGCGATGACGGCGGGCAGCGAGTCGTGCAGCAGCGCGAGCACGCCGTTGCCGACGATGTTCAGCAGCACGCCGGCCAGCAGCACGTTGCGCATGCCGATCCCCCGTGCGAGGAAGGCGAACGTCGAGGCGCCGATGGCGCCGAGCAGGGCGCTGCCGGCGGTGAACAGGCTGAGCGTTCCGGGCACCAGGGCGAATCCGTAGCCGTTCACCGAGGGGTCGGCGGCGAGGAAGGTCGTGATGAGGGTCTGGGTTCCGAACAGCACCATGCCGAAGACGAACGCCGTGAGGTACACCGGCCACAGCGCGCGCGAGGCGATCAGGCGGATGTTGACGGCGGGCACCTTGGCCCGCAGCTCCCACACCACGAAGACGACGATGAGGATCACCGCACCGACCAGCAGCGCGACGGTGGCGGCATCGGCGAAGCCGACGGTCTGGGCCAGGCGCAGGCCCGAGAGGAGGGCGAGCATGAACAGTGCGAGCAGCACGAAGCCGAGCACGTCGATCTTCGGGTTGGTGCGGATCGTCGATTCGGGCACCAGCGTCCAGACGATCACGAGGCAGACCGCGACGATGACCGCCGGGATCATCAGCACGACGAGCAGGTTCGGGATCGCCGTGCCGAGCGCGCCGGCGGCCAGCCCGCCGATCAGCGCGCCGATCGTCAGCGCGGCCACGAGCATGCCGATCGCCTTGCGGGCGGTCTCGCCGGTGATGCGGTTGTGCACGAGCGCGACCTCGAGCGGGAGCCACACGGCCAGCGGCCCCATGAGCACGCGGCCCACCAGCACCAGCGTGAAGTTCGGCGCGAGGGCGATGAGCAGGGTCCCCACGAGCACGACGGCGATCGCGATGCGCAGCACGCGGCGGTGGCCGAAGATGTCGCCGAGCTTCGACAGGATCGGCACGCTGACGCCGGCCGCGAGGGTCTGCAGGGTCGCGAACCACGTGATGTCGGCATCGCTCACCGACAGGTGTCCCGCGATCGCGGCGATCAGCGGCAGGTAGTAGCCCTGGATGAATCCGCTGGTCAACTCGACGAACACGAGGAAGCCGACGACCGCCCCGACTTTGACCCGGATGGGGGCCGTGAACGTTTCTGACATGGTGTGCTCTCTCAGTGGGCGCGCGTCATTGCGCGGACGGTCCACGACGCGGCGGGGCGGCGGTCAGCGCCTGCGCGAGCTCGCGCAGGTCCTGCTCCGACACCGGCTCACGCCGAATCGTGTTTCGGTACAGGACGAATCCCGCGAGCGTGTCGAGGATCGCGTCGACATCGGTATCGCCGGGCAGCTCCTCACGCTCGATGGCGCGCGCGAGGAGCGTTCGCCCCATGTCGCGCCGCTGCGCCAGGAAGCCGCCGTCCCAGAGGATCTCGTGGACCTCGGGGGCGACCATGGCGGTGTACGGATTGTGGTTGCCCGCGTGCTGACCCTGGTTCTTCGCGTTCTGGCGGGCGTGGGCGACGAGGTCTTCGGCGATCGAGCCGGTGTCGGGGATCGCGCCGATCGTCGTTCCGTGGTTCATGGCCGCGGCGACGAGTTCGCCCTTGGTCGCCCACCGCCGGTAGATGGCGGTCTTGCCGCAGCCGACGGCGGCGGCGACCCGCTCGATGCGCAGCGCCGCGTAGCCCTGGTCCATGAGCTCGTCCAACGTCGCGGCGAGGATGTGCCCCGTCAGGTCTTCGTCCTGGGGGCGACCTCTGGTGATCCGCTGCGGCTCCGGCATGGCATGACGCTAATCAGTCCCGCCCCACTTACGAAACGGTGCGTATCGTTTCGTTACCGGAACGTGACCAAGTGGTCGCGGCTCCCCGCCAGCTCAAGCCGGGGCGTGCGCCTCGAGGAACTCGTAGAGGTCGGTCGTGTCGACGCCGGGGAACGATCCGGTGGGAAGGGTGGCCAGCAGGGTGCGCGGCGTGCGCACGTTGGGCCATGCCTGGTTGCGCCACTGCGTCTCGAGCTCGGCCGGCGCACGCCGGCAGCACACCTCCACCGCGTGGCGGGAGACGCCGCGATTGGTCGTCTCGCGCCCGATGAACCACTTCGTGTCGTCGAAGCGCACACCCACGCTCACCGAGTGCGCACCCTCGCTCGAACGCTCCACCCGCGCGGTGCACCAGTAGGTGCCGTTGCCGGTGTCGGTGTACTGGAAATAGGGGTTGAACTTGTCGGGCTCGTCGAAGACCACCCGGCTCGTCCAGCGGCGGCAGCACAGCTGCCCCTCGATCGACCCCAGCCGGTCGGCGGGGAAGTTGACGTCGTCGTTCTCGTAGGCCTTGGTGATCGTGCCCGACTCGTGCACCTTCAGGAAGTGCACCGGGATGTCGAGGTGGCGCGTGGCGAGGTTCGTGAACCGGTGGGCCGCCGTCTCGTAGCTGACCGAGTAGGCATCGCGCAGGTCTTCGATCGAGATGGCACGGCGTGCCTTGGCATCCTGCAGGAACGGCGCGGCGTGGGCTTCGGGCACGAGGATCGCGCCGGTGAGGTAGTTCGTCTCCACGCGCTGCCGCAGGAACTCGGCGTAGGAGCGGGGCTCGGTGTGCCCGAGGATGAGGCTGCCGAGCGCCTGCAGCACGGCGGTGCGCGAGTCGCCGCGCGCGGGCACCGTGCTCGACAGGTAGAGCCGCCCGTTCTTGAGGTCGGCGACACTGCGGGTGGATGCCGGCAGGTCGGGCACATAGCGCAGCGAGAAGCCCAGGTGGGCGGCGATATCACTGGCGGTGCGCTGGGTCACCGGACCGCCGGGGTGGTCGACGGCGGCGAGGATGTCGGCGGCGCGCTGCTCGAGTTCGGCGAAGTGGTTGTCTTGCCGGCGCATGAGGTCGCGCAGCTCGACGTTGGCGCGCCGGGCCTCTTCGGGGGTGGCCGAGCGCTCGTCGCGCAGCCGCTCGATCTCGGACTGCAGGGCGAGCATCGCGCGCAGCGCCTCGTCGGGCACCGTCTTGCCGATGCGGAAGGGGGCGATACCCAGCGCCTGGAAGGTGCCGCCCTTCATGGCCCGCTCCAGCGAGATCTCCAGCGTCGCCCGTTCGTCGAGCGGGTCCGCCTCCAGCAGCGCGTCGAGCGTCGTCTCCAGCGCCCGGGCGATGGCCTGCAGCATGCTCAGGCGCGGCTCGCGCTTGCCGGTCTCGATCATCGACAGCTGGCTGGGGGCGCGGCCCACCGCCGCCGCGAGCTCGTCGAGGGTCATCCCCCGGGCGGTGCGCAGCTGGCGGATGCGCCGCCCGATCGTGAGCGCGTCGGCGGCCTCTTCGGCGTCGTCCGACGGGGCGGCGTGCAGAACATCGACGTTCGTCATGACGGGGAGTCTGTCACCAATGCAGAAGATCCGTCAAAGTTCTCCCCGCAAATGGCGGTTTCGACGGTGATTCTTCTCACAGAGTGGATGCCACGACCCGGCCGGGCGACGACGCACCGGCATCCGAGAAGGAGACGACATGAGCATCCAGGCCAGCAACGCACCGCTGCGAGCGGGCGACCAGGTTCAGACCGCCGCCGAGCTGCAGGAGATCTGGGACACCGACCCGCGCTGGGACGGCGTCGAGCGCACCTTCACCGCCGAAGACGTCATCCGGCTGCGGGGCTCGGTGCGCGAAGAGAACACGCTCGCCCGCCGCGGCGCCGAGAACCTGTGGAACCTGCTGCACACCGAGGAGTACATCCGGGCGCTGGGCGCCTACACCGGCGGCCAGGCCGTGCAGCAGGTGCGCGCCGGCCTCAAGGCGATCTATCTCTCGGGCTGGCAGGTGGCCGCCGACGGCAACCTCGCCGGGCAGACCTACCCCGACCAGAGCCTCTACCCGGCCAACTCGGTGCCCGCCGTCGTGCGCCGCATCAACAACGCGCTCATCCGGCAAGACCAGATCGAGCACGCCGAGGGCCACCTCACCCAGGACTGGCTCGCGCCCATCGTCGCCGATGCCGAGGCGGGCTTCGGCGGACCGCTGAACGCCTACGAGCTGGCGCAGTCGCTCATCCAGTCCGGTGCCGCCGGCATCCACTGGGAAGACCAGCTGGCCAGCGAGAAGAAGTGCGGTCACCTCGGCGGCAAGGTGCTCGTTCCCACCCAGCAGCACATCCGCACGCTCAACGCGGCGCGCCTGGCCGCCGACGTGGCGGGCGTGCCCACCGTGATCATCGCCCGCACCGACGCCCTCGCCGCCGACCTGCTCACCAGCGACGTCGACCCGCGCGACCAGGAGTTCACCACCGGCGAGCGCACCAGCGAGGGCTTCTACCGGGTGCGCCCGGGCCTCGACGCGGTCATCAGCCGCGGTCTGGCCTTCGCTCCCCACGCCGACCTCATCTGGGTCGAGACCGGCGAGCCCGACATCGAGCTGGCGCGCGCGTTCGCCGAGGCGATCCACGCCCAGTACCCGGGCAAGCTGCTCGCCTACAACTGCTCGCCGAGCTTCAACTGGAAGCGCCACCTCGACGACCAGCAGATCGCGACGTTCCAGGCCGAGCTGGCCGCGCTGGGCTACAAGTTCCAGTTCATCACGCTGGCGGGCTTCCACGCCCTCAACTACTCGATGTTCGACCTCGCCCGCGGCTACGCCGAGCGCGCCATGAGCGCCTACGTCGAGCTGCAGGAAGCCGAGTTCGCCGCGGAGTCCCGCGGCTACACCGCCACCAAGCACCAGCGCGAGGCGGGCACCGGCTACTTCGACTTCGTGTCCACCGCGCTCAACCCCGACAGCGCGACCCTGGCCCTGGCCGGCTCCACCGAGACCGCCCAGTTCCACTGACCTCCACACCCCCACCCCCTTCGCCGAGTGTCCAAGACACGCCGTCCGCGACCGCGGCCAACCGCGTGTCTTGGACACTCGGCATCCGGAAACGACAGGAAGTGATCACCATGTCCCTCTCGACCATGGGCATCGCGCCCACCATCCGCCCCACCACCGGCCCCATCCCCACCGTCGAGCCGCGCATCGAGGTCACCGGCCCGCTGCGCGAGCGCTACGACGAGATCCTCACCCCCGAGGCTCTCGCCTTCCTCACCGAGCTGCACACGCGCTTCGCCGGCCGCCGCCACGATCGGCTGGCCGCGCGCATGCGCCGCCGCTTCGAGATCGGCAACGGGCACGACCCGCAGTTCCGCGCCGACACCGCGCACATCCGCGAGGATGCCGGCTGGCGTGTCGCCGGGCCCGGTCCCGGCCTCGAAGACCGGCGCGTCGAGATCACCGGCCCGACCGACCCGAAGATGACCATCAACGCGCTCAACTCGGGCGCGAAGGTGTGGCTGGCCGACCAGGAGGATGCCACGAGCCCGACCTGGCGCAACGTGATCGAGGGCCAGCTGTCGCTGTTCGACGCGATCCGCGGGCAGCTGAGCTTCACCTCGCCCGAGGGCAAGGAGTACGCGGTCACCGCCGAGCAGACCCCCACCATCGTGATGCGTCCGCGCGGCTGGCACCTGGTCGAGGAGCACCTGCGCTACACCGACCGCCACGGCCGCACGCTCGCGGCATCCGGCTCGCTCGTGGACTACGGCCTCTACTTCTTCCACAACGCGCAGGCGCTCATCGACGGCGGCCGCGGCCCCTACTTCTACCTGCCGAAGATCGAGTCGGCAGAAGAGGCGGGGCTGTGGGACGACGTGTTCACCTTCAGCGAGGAGCGCCTCGGCATCGCGCACGGCACGATCCGCGCCACCGTGCTGATCGAGACGCTGCCGGCCGCCTTCGAGATGGAGGAGATCCTCTTCGAGCTGCGCGACCACATCGCGGGCCTGAACGCGGGCCGCTGGGACTACATCTTCTCGATGATCAAGAACTACCGCGGCCGCGGGGCGCGCTTCGTGCTCCCCGACCGCAGCCAGGTCACCATGACGGTGCCGTTCATGCGCGCCTACACCGAGCTGCTCGTGCAGACCTGCCACAAGCGGGGCGCGTTCGCGATCGGGGGCATGAGCGCCTTCATCCCCAACCGCCGCGACCCCGAGGTCACCGCGCAGGCGTTCGAGAAGGTGGCCGCCGACAAGAAGCGCGAGGCCGGCGACGGCTTCGACGGCACGTGGGTGGCCCACCCCGACCTCATCCCGGTGGCGCGCGCCGAGTTCGACGCCGTGCTCGGCGACCGGCCGAACCAGGTCGACCGGCTGCGGGAGGACGTGCACGTGAGCGCCGACCAGCTGATCGACTGCCACATCGGCAGCCCGATCACCGCGGCGGGCGTGCACGGCAACGTGTCGGTGGCGATCCGCTACATCGAGGCGTGGCTGCGGGGGCTGGGTGCGGTGGCGATCGACAACCTCATGGAAGACGCCGCGACCGCCGAGATCAGCCGCTCGCAGGTGTGGCAGTGGATCCACCAGGACCGCACCACCGCCGAGGGCACGCCGATCACCCGGGCGTACATCGACGACCTGATCGCCCAGGTGCTCGACGAGGTGCAGCGCCACGACGGCGACCGCTTCGACGATGCCGCCGAGGTGTTCCGCGAGGTGGCGCTGGGCGAGGACTTCCCGACGTTCCTCACCCTCGGCGCCTACAGCCGGTACCTCGTCGAGTCGGCGTAGCCTCGACGACCCTGCGGATGCCCCCGGTCCCCGGATCGGGGGCATCCGTGCATCTGGGCGCGGCACACGGCGGCGCCGAACAATGAAACCGGATGCCACGTATGACGACACCCGGTTCCCCACAAGTGGGAGCGCTCCGAGCCGCCGCGCCTTGTCGACATCCCCACAATCCGTCTGACGGCACGTGAACTCTCATTAACGTGCGGCGTGTTCCCACCCACCCACATGAGCCCAATGGAGGACTTATGCGTCGCCCCCTCGCGCTGGCCGTACTCGGAGCACTCTCCCTCTCCCTGCTGGTGGCCGCCCCCGCCCACGCGGCCGGATCGTTCTACGACCCGCCAACGAGCTTCGATGCGGCGCCCGGCGCCCTGATCAAGACCGCGCCGATGCGCCTGGCGGCGTCGGTGTCGTTCGGCGGGTCGGTCACCCCGCTCCCCGGCACCGCCACGCAGATCATGTACGGCACGACGGATGCCGACGGCCGGGCCGCAGCCGCCACCGGCGTCTACATCGAGCCCGCCAAGCGCTGGACCGGCGCCGGCGACCGCCCGCTGGTCTCGTTCGCCGCCGGCACCCAGGGCCAGGGCGATGCGTGCGCGCCGTCGCGCACGCTGCAGTCGGGCATCGTGGTGTCGTCGGATGCCATCGCAATCGGCTACGAGATCCCCAGCATCTACAGCTTTCTCGCGCGCGGGATCGCCGTCGTCGTCACCGACTACATCGGGCTCGGCATGACCGACCGCGTGCACTCCTATGTCGTGCGCCTCGACTCCGGCCACGCGGTGCTCGACGCCGCCCGCGCCGCGCGCGGCCTGGAGCCGGCGTCGGTGACCGATGCCTCGCCGATCGGGCTGTACGGCTATTCGCAGGGCGGCGGCGCCGTGGCGGCCGCAGCCGAGCTCGCCCCGAGCTACGCCCCCGAGCTGCCGATCCGCGGCGCGTTCGCCGGTGCGCCACCGGCCGACCTGCTCGAGGTCATGAACTCGGCGGACGGCAGCTCGCTGACCGGCGTGGTCGGCTTCGCCTTCAACGCGATCGCACAGTACGAACCCGGCCTGGCCGCGGTGTTCGAGACCGAGCTCACCCCGCAGGGGCGCGACACGCTGGCGCGCCTGGCGAACGCCTGCATCGGCGACGCGCTGCTGACCACGGGCACCGCGTTCACGCACACCTCCGGTTGGACCACGACGGGCCGCTCGTTCCGTCAGCTCGCCGACGACATCCCCGCCGTGCGCGAGGCCGTCGACGCCCAGCGCATCGGGCGGCTGAAGCCCGCGGTGCCCGTGCAGGTGCTCACCGGCACCAAAGACGACATCGTCGCCCACGCACAGGCCAAGCAGCTCGCCAAGGACTGGTGCGCCCAGGGCGTCAACGTCACCTATGTGCCCGTCGTGCAGCCCGTGGGCACCGGCGGCACCGCGTTGAACCACCTCGGCCCGGCGATCACGCGCGGGGTGTTCAGCCAGCAGTGGCTGGTCGACCGCCTGCAGAGCCGACCGGTCTCGGGCAACTGCGCCGCCCTGCCGCTGCTGCCCTGACACTCGGCCCCGCCGGAAAGTCCCTTGTCGCCGGAATGTCGATTCCGGTGGCCGCCGATCGACGCTTCCTCGTAACGTCGTTCGCATACGGAAAGGACACGACGATGCGCTACCTGATGCTGGTGCTCACCGACCCCGCACTCTCGGATGCCGAGGAGGGGCCGATCACGATCGAGCAGTGGGTCGACGAGACCTACGGCGCGGGCCGTGCGGTCGAAGGCGACCGGCTGCGCCCGGCCGCCGAGGCCAAGACGGTGCGTCGCCGCCGCGGCGAGGTGATCGTCAGCGACGGCCCCTTCGCCGAGGGGTACGAGCTGATCGGCGGTTTCGACGTGCTGGAAGCCGCGTCGCCGGAAGAGGCGATCGAGATCGCGTCGCGGCATCCGATGGCCAGCGCCGGCGTCATCCAGCTGCACCCCGCCTGGCCTCTCGACCTGTGACGAGTCACCGCCGGTGCGCGCCCCGTGCGCGCACCGGCGGGTGGCCGGCTAGGCGTCGCGGCGGATCCAGCGGAACGTGAGGCGGCTGAGCACGAGCCCGACCACGAGCCACGCCACGAGCACGAGCGCCACCCAGCCGAGGCCCCACGTCTCGCCGGGCTCGAGCACGGCGTACTCGTCGGGGAGGAACGCGGCCCGCATCCCGCGCGCCATCCACGCCAGCGGGAAGATGCCCGCGACGTTCTGCAGCCACTCCGGCAGCTGCCAGAAGAAGATGTAGACGCCGGAGATGAACTGCAGCACCAGTGCGATCGGCACCACCACGGCGGTGGCGCTCTTGCCGGTGCGCGGCAGCGCCGAGACGGCGATGCCCAGCAGCGCCGAGGCGATCAGCCCCAGCACGAACACCCACGCGAACGTCGCCCAGGCCTCGGGGGTGTCGGGCATCGGCACCTGGAAGACGAGGGCGGCCACGATGAGCAGGATCGCGGCCTGGAAGGCGCCGGTGACCAGCACCTGCCCGATCTTGCCCGCGAAGTAGCTCACCGGAGACAGCGGCGTGCCCCCGAGCCGCTTGAGGGTGCCGTCGGAGCGTTCCATCGCGATGTCGACGGCGAGGTTCTGGAAGCCCGACAGCAGCAGCCCGGCGGCGAGCATGCCGGGCAGGTACAGCTCGGCCGCCGACAGCGCGGGCACGCCCGGGCCGCCGGTGATGTCGCCGCTGCCGCCGAAGATCGTGGAGAACAGCGCGAGCATGAACACGGGGAACAGGAACGTGAAGAAGATCGTGTCGCCGGAGCGGAAGTAGCCCCGGATCTCGTAGCCGGCGCGGTGCGCGCCGAGGGCGACGACGCTCATCGCGCCCCCGCTTCCACCGACGCCGCCGGGGCCTCGTCGACCATGTCGAGGTACACCTCTTCGAGGGTGGGCCGCCGGATCTCGAGCTCGTCGGGCTCGGCGCCGAGCCGGGCGGCGAGGGCCTGCGTGAACGCCCACGGCCGGTCGGTGCTCTCCTCCCGCAGCCGTCCGTCCTCCCGCCAGCGCACCCGCGGGGTGTGGGCGTCGGGCCCGCCGAAGCCGGCGACCGGTCCGATCGCCCGCATGGTGCCGCGCGTGATCACCCCGAGCCGGTCGGCCAGCTCTGCCGCCTCGTCGAGATAGTGGGTGGTCAGCACGATCGTGGTGCCCTCGTCCTGCAGCGAGCGGATCAGCTGCCAGAACTCGCGCCGCGCCTGCGGGTCGAACCCGGTGGTCGGCTCGTCGAGGAACAGCAGTTCGGGGCGCCCGATGATGCCGAGGGCGACGTCGACGCGCCGCTGCTGGCCGCCCGAGAGCTTGGCGATGCGGGTGCCGGCCTGCGGTCCGAGTCCGACCGCGTCGATGACCTGATCGACCTCGCGCGGACGCGGGTAGTAGGCCGCGAACTGCGTCAGCTGCTCGCGCACCGTGTAGACCTGCGACTGTCCGGTCGACTGCAGCACGACCCCCAGCCGGGCGCGCCACGCGCGACCGCCGGCA
This sequence comes from Microbacterium festucae, assembly GCF_025421715.1. Classification (GTDB taxonomy): domain Bacteria; phylum Actinomycetota; class Actinomycetes; order Actinomycetales; family Microbacteriaceae; genus Microbacterium; species Microbacterium festucae. Next base: position 168,456 of record NZ_JAOEFC010000003.1, on the reverse strand, counting down.
CCGGGGTCGGTGCCGAGCACCCGCACCTCTCCCCCGCTGCGCCGGCGGTACCCCTCGAGGATCTCGACGGTCGTCGACTTGCCGGCGCCGTTCGGACCCAGCAGCGCGAACGTCTCCCCCCGGGCGATCTCGAAGCTCACGCCGTCGACGACGGTGCGGTCGCCATAGGTCTTGCGCAGGTCGGTGACCTGCACGGCTTTGTCATCCATATGCACCAGCGTGCCTTCCCCGCGGCTTCCCGGCCAGTGTTCGCCGGGAACTGACGGCATCCGACCGTCGCGTGATGACGTCATCACGCTGTGCGGGCCGGGTGCGGCCACTACGCTCGAAGCGTGACCGAACGCGCTCCTCTGTCCCGCAAACTCACCGCCATCGCCGAGTCGGCGACGCTCAAGGTCGACGCCAAGGCCAAGGCCCTGCAGGCCGCCGGCCGCCCCGTCGTCTCGTACGCCGCCGGCGAGCCCGACTTCGCGACGCCGTCGTTCATCGTGGATGCCGCGGCCGAGGCGCTGCACGACCCGGCGAACTTCCGCTACACGCCCGCCGCCGGCCTGCCGGTGCTGCGCGAGGCGATCGCCGCGAAGACCTCGCGCGACTCGGGCCTCGAGGTGCCGGCGTCCCGCATCATCGTCACCAACGGCGGCAAGCAGGCCGTGTACCAGGCGTTCCAGGCGGTGGTGAACCCCGGTGACGAGGTGCTGCTGCCCGCGCCGTACTGGACCACCTACCCCGAGGCGATCGCGCTGGCCGACGGCATCCCCGTCGAGGTGTTCGCCGGAGCCGAGCAGGAGTACAAGGTCACCGTCGAGCAGCTCGAGGCCGCCCGCACCGACAAGACCACGGTGCTCGTGTTCGTCTCTCCGTCGAACCCGACCGGGTCGGTGTACACGCTGGAGGAGACCAAGGCCATCGGCGAGTGGGCGCTCGAGCACGGCATCTGGGTGATCAGCGACGAGATCTACCAGAACCTCGTCTACGAAGGTGCCCGTGCGGTCTCGATCGTCGAGGCCGTCCCCGCCCTCGCCGAGCAGACGATCCTTGTCAACGGCGTCGCCAAGACCTACGCGATGACGGGCTGGCGGGTGGGCTGGATGATCGGCCCCGCCGACGCGATCAAGCTCGCCGGCAACCTGCAGTCGCACCTCAGCTCGAACGTGAACAACGTCGCCCAGCGCGCGGCGCTGGCCGCCCTCACCGGGCCGCAGACCGAGGTCGAGCAGATGCGCGCAGCGTTCGACCGCCGCCGCCGCCTGATCGTCGCCGAGCTGTCGAAGATCCCGGGCGTGACCGTGCCCAACCCGCTCGGCGCGTTCTACGCGTACCCCGACGTGCGCGGGCTTCTCGGCCGCGAGTGGCACGGCAAGACCGTGAACACGTCGCTCGAGCTGGCCGACCTGATCCTCGACGAGGCCGAGGTCGCGGTCGTTCCCGGCGAGGCCTTCGGCCCCTCGGGATACCTGCGCCTGTCGTACGCGCTCGGCGACGACGCCCTGCTCGAGGGCGTGCAGCGCATCCAGCGCCTCTTCTCCTGACCCGGGGCTCCCGGGCCGCCCGGCGCACGCGCGCCGCGCGGCGCCGGCGCGCGCCGGAGCGGGTCAGAGCTCGACGTTGACGAGGACGGGCTCGGGCTGCAGGATCAGGCCGAACTCCGACTGCACGCGGCCCTGGATGAAGCGGGCCAGCTCGGCGAGCTCGGCGGCCGTCGCGTCGCCGCGGTTGGTGAGGGCGAGGGCGTGCTTGGTCGACAGTGCGGCGCGCGAGCGCGGCAGCGCGAACCCCTTGCGCAGTCCGGAGTGCTCGATCAGCCACGCGGCGCTGACCTTGACGTCGGGCGATCCCTGCGCGGGCGGCGGCACGACCCCGTCGTACCGGTCGAGCGGGATCACCGTGACCGGGTCGAGGTCGGGCGCGACGGGCCAGCGGGGGCAGGCCTCGGGCAGCGTGCGCGCGAAGGATGCCGACACCACCGCGTTCTGGAAGAACGATCCGGCGCTGTGGGTGTCGGGGTCGGCGTCGTCGAGCACCATGCCCTTGCGGGCACGGGTGGCCAGCACCGTCTCGCGCACCCAGCGCAGGGTGACGGGCTGACCGGCCTCGACGCCGAGGGCGGTGCGCAGCTGCGCGCTCTGCAGGAGGTACTCGCCGTGTCCCACGACCCGCAGGTCGAGGGTGACCGACAAGATCACGCCGCGGCGCTCGGCGACCGACCCGTAGTGGTTCTTCAGCACCGAGGTGCGAAAGCCCAGGCCCAGGTCGGCGGCGGGCACGGTGGACACCTCGCCGGTGTCTTCGTCGAGGAAGTCGACCTCGACGAGGGTCTGCACGATCTCCTGCCCGTAGGCGCCGACGTTCTGCACGGGCGCCGCGCCCACGGTGCCGGGGATGCCCGACATCGCGACGATGCCCGACAGTCCCGCGGTCACGGCGTATTCGACCAGCGCGTCCCAGTTGTGGCCGGCCTGCACCCGCAGGCGGGTGCGCCCCTCGTGCGGTGAGGGCAGCTGCTCGATGCCCTCGGTGCGCACGAGCACGACGGTGCCGTCGAACGGCTCGTCGCCGACGAGCAGGTTGGAGCCGCCGCCGACCACGAGCCACGGCTCGCCGGTGGCCCACAGCTCACGCAGCGTGTCGACGAGCTCGGCGGTGGTGCGGGCTTCGACGAGTCGGGTGGGCGCACCACCGGCGCGCAGGGTGGTCAGCCGCGACAGCGGGACGGGGGCGATCTCGGGCATGCGGTCAGGCGCGGACGCGCACCTGCGCCTTTCCGAGAACGGTGGTCTCGCCGCTGCTGACGGTGAGGTCGATGCGCAGCGTCTCGTCGTCGGCGGCGCCGACCTTGGCGACCACGGTGACGTCGGCACCGGCCTCGGCGTCGACGACCACGGGGCGAGTGAACCGCACGCCGTACTCGAGGATGCGGCCCGCATCGCCGAGCCACTCGACGATCGTCTCGACGGCCAGGCCCATGGTCAGCATGCCGTGGGCGAGCACCCCGGGCAGCCCGACGCGGGTGGCGACGTCGTCGCGGTAGTGGATGGGGTTGAAGTCGCCCGAGGCGCCGGCGTAGCGCACGAGCGATTCGCGGGTGAGGTGCACGGTGCGTTCGGCGACGACGGTGCCGATCTCGATCGCGGTCATTCCTCGCCTCCGATCAGCAGCACCGACGTGGCGGTGACGACGTGCGCGCCGGCGGCGTCTGCCACCTCGGCCTCGCTGGTGACCATGGCGCCCTTCCCGAACGGGCGGATGCCGGTGACGCGCAGCTGCGCGACCAGCTCATCCCCCGCGACGATGGGCCGCGAGTAGCGGAACCGCTGCTCGGCGTGCACGGTGCGCTCCAGCGCGATGCCGGAGTCGGGCTCGGCGAGCAGCTGCTGCAGCGTGAGGTCTTGCACGACCATCGCGAAGGTGGGCGGGGCCACCACGTCGGCGTAGCCGAGGGCCTGCGCGGCCGCCGGGTCGGTGTGCTGCGGATCGGTCGCGAGCACGGCGCGCGCGAACTCGCGCACCTTCTCACGCCCGACGAGGTAGGGGGCGGTCGGCGGAAACTCTCGGCCGACCAGCTCGGGGTTCACGGACACCCCTCCATCCTACCGAGGGGGTCGGCCCGTGCCGCCGGGCCGGCCGGCACGGGTCGGCGCTCAGGACTCCTTGCGGCGCTGGCGGATGGCCTTCACCGACATCTGCACGGCGATGAAGGTCATGAACGCGGCGAACAGGATGTTGGCCACCAGCGGGGTGAGCAGCGTCGCGATCCACGCGCCGACGGCGGTGGTGGTGCACGCGGCGACGCCGATGCACGCGGCGGCCAGCAGGTCGACGTTGCCGCGGCGCAGGTTGCCGATGGTGCCCGAGATGGCGGTGGGGATCATCATGAGCAGCGAGGTGCCCTTGGCGATGAGGTCGTCCGACCCGAACAGGATCATCAGGGCGGGCACCACGATCACGCCGCCGCCGACGCCGAGCAGGCCCGCCATCACACCGGTGAACAGGCCGAGCACCAGCAGCCCCGCGCCCGACCACCAGGTGAGGGGGATGCCCTCGCCGCGCTCGGGGACGACCACGAACAGCATCACGATGACGATGACGAGGAACCCGACGAAACCCCAGCGCAGCAGGCTCTGCGGCAGCTTGGCCAGCAGCCAGGTGCCGATCTGGGCGCCGATCACCGCGCCGACGGCGAGGATGACGGCGGGGATCCAGGCGACCGACCCGTGCACGGCGTAGGAGATCACGCCGACGGCGGCGGTGGGCACGATCGCGGCCAGCGACGTGCCGGCGGCCAGACGCTGGTCGAAGGCGAGCAGCAGCACCAGCAGCGGCACGATGACCGTGCCGCCGCCGACGCCGAACAGGCCCGACAGCAGACCCGCCGCGAGGCCGATGCCCACGCACGACAGGATGAACCGGGGCGTGCGCGCGGCGCGCTGTGTCGCGCCGCTCACCGGGTCGACTCCGACGCGTCCGCGTCAGCAGAACGCACGGATGCCGCATCGGCCGGCGCCGCGTTGGCCGCGGCATCCGTCGTGTCGGTCTCTTCCGCACCGTCGACAGGCACCGCGCCGTCGACCGCAGCCGCACCGTCGGTGGCGGCCTGCTCGAACTGCGAGCGGTAGAGGCGCCAGTAGGCGCCCTCCGCCGCGATCAGCTCGTCGTGGGTGCCCTTCTCGACGATGTCGCCGTGCTCCATCACCAGGATGAGGTCGGCGTCGCGGATGGTGGACAGGCGGTGCGCGATGACGAACGAGGTGCGGCCTTCGCGCAGCGCCGACATGGCGTGCTGCAGCAGCAGCTCGGTGCGGGTGTCGACGGAGCTCGTCGCCTCGTCGAGGATGAGCACGCTCGGCTGCGCGACGAACGCGCGGGCGATGGTGATCAGCTGCTTCTCACCGGCCGAGACGTTGGAGGCCTCTTCGTCGAGGACGGTGTCGTAGCCCTCGGGCAGCGAGTGCACGAACCGGTCGACGCGGGTGGCGACGGCGGCGGCGACGATCTCGTCGTCGGTGGCCGACTCGCGGCCGTAGCGGATGTTCTCGCGGATCGACCCGGCGAACAGCCACGGATCCTGCAGCACCATGCCGGTGCGCGCACGCACGTCGTCGCGGGTGAGCTCGGCGATGTCTTGCCCGTCGAGCAGGATGCGACCGCCGTCGAGTTCGTAGAACCGCATGAGCAGGTTGACCAGCGTGGTCTTGCCCGCGCCGGTCGGGCCGACGATGGCCACCGTCTGACCGGGCTCGACCCGGAACGACAGGTCGGAGATGAGCGGTCGGTCGGGGGTGTAGGCGAAGCGCACGTGCTCGAACTCGATGACGCCCGAGCCGCCGGCGATCGCGGGTGCGTCACCGGCATCCGGGTCTTGCTCGTCTTCGTCGAGAAGCTCGAACACCCGCTCGGCCGAGGCGGTGCCCGACTGCACGACCGCGGCCATGCCGCCCAGCTCACTGAGGGGCTGGGTGAACTGCTGCGAGTACTGGATGAAGGCCTGCACATCGCCAAGGCGCAGCTGGCCGGAGGCGACCATGAGCCCGCCCAGCACGGCGATGCCGACGTAGGTGAGGTTTCCGATGAACATCATGCCCGGCATGATCATGCCCGACAGGAACTGGGCCTTGAACGCGGCGTCGTAGAGTTCGTCGTTCTCGACGGCGAACTTGTCGGCCATGTCGCGCTCGCGACCGTAGACGCGCACGAGCGCGTGACCGGAGAACGACTCCTCGACGCGGGCGTTGAGGCGCCCGACCTTGCGCCACTGGATCTGGAACGCCTTCTGCGACCGCGGCCCGATGATGCCGAAGATGACACCCATCAGCGGCAGCGCCACGAGGGCGACGATCGCGAGCTGCCACGAGATCGAGAACATCATGATGAGCACGCCGACGACGGTGAGCACGTTGGTCAGCGCCGTGGACAGCGACTGCTGCATCGTCTGGGTGATGTTGTCGATGTCGTTGGTGACGCGGGAGATGAGCTCACCGCGCTGCACGCGGTCGAAGTAGGCCAGCGGCAGGCGGTTGATCTTCGACTCGACGTCTTCGCGCAGGCGCCACATCGTGCGCACCATGATGATGTTGATGACGTAGCCCTGCAGCCAGGTGAGCACGGCCGAGACCACGTAGATCGCGAGAACGGCGACCACGACCCAGCGCAGCCGCTCGAAGTCGACGCCGGCGCCGACCTGGAAGTTCGGCATCGCCGAGACCATGTTGGCGATGTCGGTCTGGCCCGCGGCCTGCAGCGCCGCGACCACGTCGGCCTGCGAGGTGCCGGCGGGGAAGGTGTCGCCGAGGGAGGCGGAGACGACGCCCTCGAAGATGATGTTCGTGGCCTCGCCGAGCACCTTGGGGGCGATGACGGCGAGCACGACGCCGATCGCGCCCAGCAGCGAGACGAACCCGAACGCGACGGCGTGGGGCCGCAGCAGACCGATCATGCGGCGGAAGCTGGGGCCGAAGTTGGCGGCCTTGCCGGGGGCGACGCTGTCCCAGTCGCCCGAGTTCTGCCGCGCCTGCTCGGCGAGCTCGAGTTCGAGCCGCTCCTCTTCGGTCAGCTCTTCGGTGGTGTTGAGGGTGCTCATGCGTCGACTCCCAGCTGCGACTCGACGATCTCGCGATACGTCTCATTCGTGGCGAGCAGTTCGGCGTGCGTGCCGAGCCCGACCATGCGGCCGTCGTCGAGCACGACGATCCGGTCGGCTTCGGTGACGGTGGAGATGCGCTGGGCGACGACGATCTTCGTCACCGCGGGAAGCTCCCGCCACAGCGCCTGACGCAGTCGCGCGTCGGTGGTGAGGTCGAGCGCCGAGAACGAGTCGTCGAACACGAGGATGTCGGGCCGGCGCACGATGGCCCGCGCGATCGACAGGCGCTGGCGCTGCCCGCCCGACACGTTGGTGCCGCCCTGGGCGATGCGGCCGCCGAGCCCGCCCTCCATCTCGCTGACGAAGTCGCGCCCCTGCGCGATGGCCAGGGCGTGCCAGAGCTCGTCGTCGGTGGCATCCTCTCGCCCGAACCGCAGGTTCGAGGCCACGGTGCCGGTGAACAGGAACGCCTTCTGCGGCACGAATCCGATGCCCTGCCAGAGCCCGTCGAGGTCGGCCTGGCGCACGTCGACGCCCGCGACGCGCACGGCGCCGCCGGTGACGTCGAACAGGCGCGGGATGAGCGAGACGAGCGTCGTCTTGCCCGAACCGGTCGAGCCCACCACGGCGACGGTCTCGCCGGGGGCCGCGGTGAACGTGATGCCCTGCAGCACCGGCGCGTCGGCGCCCGGGTAGGTGAAGCTCACGTCGTCGAACTCGACGGTGCCGGGGGCGGGGAACGTGGTGATCGGCTGCGCGGGGCGCTCGAGGGCGTCGTCGGAGTCGAGCACCTCGCCGATGCGGTCGGCCGACACCGCGGCCCGCGGGATCATGATCGTCATGAAGGTGGCCATGAGCACACCCATGAGGATCTGGCCGACGTACTGCATGAAGGCGAACAGCGTGCCGATCTCGACATTGCCGGCATCGACCTGGATGCCGCCGAACCAGATGACGCCCACGACGGTGACGTTGAGCACCAGCATCGCGAGCGGGAACATGAGCACGAACAGCGAGCCCACCTTGCGGCCGACGACCATGATGTCGGTGTTGGCGACGCGGAAGCGGCCCTCTTCGATGCGCTCGCGCACGAAGGCGCGCACGACGCGCACGCCGGTGAGCTGCTCGCGCATGATGCGGTTCACGTTGTCGAGCTTGGTCTGGTAGCTGCGGAACAGCGGCACCATGCGCGCCACGATGATCACGGCGACCACCAGCAGCGCGGGCACCGACACGGCGATGAGCCAGCTGAGCCCGACGTCTTGCTGGACGGCCATGATCACGCCGCCGATGGCCAGCAGCGGTGCGGTGACGAGCATGGTCGCGCCCATCATCGCGAGCATCTGCACCTGCTGCACGTCGTTGGTGTTGCGGGTGATGAGCGTGCCAGGGCCGAATCGCGACACCTCGCGCTCGGAGAACCCGCTGACCTTGCCGTAGACGTCGCGGCGGATGTCACGGCCCATGCCCATCGCCGCCTTCGCGGCGAAGTAGGTGGCGATGATCGACGCGACGATCTGGCCGAACGCGATGGCGAGCATCGTCACGCCCTGCGACCAGATGAACGCGGTGTCGCCGGTGGCGACGCCCTTGTCGATGATCTCGGCGTTCAGTCGCGGAAGGTACAGCGAGGCCATCGCTGAGGCGAATTGGAAGACCAGCACGCCGATCAGCAGCCCGAGATGGGGCTTGAGATAGCGAACGAGGAGCTTTCCGAGCATGGGGCATCTCCGATCACACCGCTCAGAGGGAACGGTTCATCGTATCCGCCGCCGCCGACATCGTCAGCGGGCCGCCCGCGCCGAGGCCGGCGCCCCTGTCAGGAGGCGTGCTGCAGCGCGCTCTCCCACGTGCCCTCGCACACGCGGGTGTGCGCGGTGCTGTCATCTCCCCGGCGCCCGGGGCAGGTGACGCTCACGCGGAACGGGGCGCGGCCCACGTCGGCGCGCACCAGCGCCTCGCGGCCGACGCGCTCGAGCACGCGGGCGGTGATGACCTCGACATTGTCGTGGTCGGGACAGCGGTACACAGCAGGAACGAGCGTGAGCGTACTCATCGACAACCCCAGAGATCGATCGTGCGGGATCCCACATCCCGCGTCGAGGCCCCCGCCTCAATGAACCAGAGATACCAGAGCGGATGCCACGGGGGCAAGCATCCGCGACGCACGGCGCCGCACCCGCCCGTGTCGGCGACGCCCCGTAGCGTGCCGGTATGACCGGATTCGACGCGACCTTCCTCTCCGAGACCACGCCGTTGCCGGGCTTCACCGGCGCCGCCGACGACGACACGCGCCGCATCGACGGCACCCCCTGGCTCGACTACGCCCACTTCTCGCTGGCCCTCAGCCGGGAGCGGCGGATGGCCCGGGTGGTGGCGTGGAACATCGACGGCCCGACGATCGTCTCGGGCGACACGATCTCGCGCGCGGGCATCCCGTTCCGCCTCGATCCGCGGGTGCCGGCCGACGGGCAGTGGGGCGACGAGCTCTACGCCCGCAACGACCTCGACCGCGGGCACGTCGCCCGTCGCGCCGATCTGCTGTGGGGCGAGGCGGCCGCGCAGGCCAACCGCGACTCGTTCTTCTTCACCAACATCACCCCGCAGATGAACGACTTCAATCAGGCGTCACGCGGCGGGCTGTGGGGCAGGCTCGAAGACGATCTGCTGGCTCTGGCGACGCTCGACCGTCAGCGCATCAGCGTGTTCGGCGGTCCGCTGTTCACCGACGCCGACCCCGCCTACCGGGGCGCCGCGATCCCGACCGCGTTCTGGAAGATGTTCGTCTACAGCCTGTCGGGGCGCCCGCGCGCCCAGGCCTTTTTGCTGCGCCAGTCGCTCGACGACCTCGGCCCCGGGGCCTTCCCCGACGAGCGCTGGCGCACCTACCGCTACCCGTTGGCGCGGCTGACCGCGGCGACGGGGGTCGACTTCTCGGCCTATGCGGGCTGGGAGGCGCCGACGGATGCCGGTGCCGTCGGCATCCCGCCGCTGCTGCGGCCCTTGCAGAGCGTGCGCTGGTGACCGGCTGTCCGGGTCAGGCCGGGGCGGAGAAGTCGGGGCTCGGGGCGAGCGGCTCTTCGGGGGTGGGAGCCAGCGGCTCTTCGGGGTGGGCGGGCATCGGCTCGCCGGGTGTCGACGGCACGGCAGGGCCCGGCGGGGTCTCGTCGGGGACGGCCGGGTCGGGCCCGGGCGGGATCTCGCCGGGCGGGGTCTGAGCCGGGGGCGTCGGGGCGCCGGGCGCGGGAGAGGGGGCGCCGGGGAACGGATCGGTCATGGCGTGCTCCGAGGGTCGTGGGGACGATGGAACGACAGTCCACCACGCGGTCCCCGCGTTCCGCAGTGCCTTGCGCGCCCCGCGACGATGTGATCCAGGGACGGGCAGCCCGCGCCGGACACCCGGCAACAGACCCACCCAGGAAACGAAAAAATCCCCGGCGATGCCGAGGATTTGATCTGTAGCAGGAGCGGGGCTTGAACCCGCGACCTCACGATTATGAGTCGTGCGCTCTCACCAACTGAGCTACCCTGCCGCGAGACACCGAATGGTGCTTGCGAGCCCCGAGTCAGGATTGAACTGACGACCCCTTCCTTACCATGGAAGTGCTCTGCCACTGAGCTATCGGGGCGTGCTGCCCGCATGCGGGCAACTAGAAGAGGATACCAGGTTCCCGGCCCCTCTCCGAACCGGCGCCTACCTCGAGGTGTGCTCCTCGAGCCAGGCCATCGGGTCGGTGTTCGCGGTGCCGCCGAGCAGCACCTCGAGGTGCAGGTGCGGTCCGGTGGCCTTGCCGGTCTGGCCGACCTTGCCGAGCACCTGTCCCGCCGTGACGGTGTCGCCCTGCTTCACGTCGAGCGAGCCGCGCAGCATGTGCGCGTAGCGGCTCGAGACCATCTGCCCATCGATGACGTGGTCGATGATCACGGTCACGCCGTAGTCGCCGCCGGCCTCGGTGGCCAGACGCACGGTGCCCGCGGCGATCGCGTGCACCTCGGCACCCAGGCCGGGAGTCAGGTCGACGCCGCGGTGGGGCGAGGAGAACTTCGACAGGTAGCTCTGCGAGCCGTACGCGGCCGAGATCGGCACGCCGACGGGGAACGGCCACTGCACCTCGGCGGTGGGGTCGTTGACCCACGTGCCGGCGAAGATCGTCACGCCCGAGTCGGCGGCGACATCGGCCATCGAGGCGACGTCGTAGGTGTCGGAGCGCTCGATGGTCACGTCGGTGCCCGGCGCCGAGACGAAGGCCTGGATGTCCTTGGTCTGCTTGGTCGTCGACGCGGTCGCGGTGGTGGCGGCCAGCGAGATGTCGGAGGTCGCGTCGGACGACACCGCGGCGGCGATCGCGGGCGACGTGGTGCCGATCGCGAGCAGTCCGACGATGGCCATCGCACCGATCGAGAACGAGCCGGCGGCGATGCGCGCGGTCAGGTCGCGGCGGCTGATGCGGCGGCGCGATGCGGCCGGCGCGGGTGCGGCGGCGGGGCGGGGCTCGGCGAAGACGGCTTCGCTGGCCCGCGAGGCGGGGGTCTGCACCGGCGTCTGACCGGTGAAGGAGAAGAGGCGGGCGACGCGCTCGAACTCGTCGTCGTGGCCAGAGGAGGCCGAAGGCGCGGCGGCGAACGTGGCCGGGATGCCGACGGCACCGGCATCCGCAGTGGCGACACCCTCACCCGTCACCGAGACGACCGGCGCCGCGGTGCGACGGTCGCGGCGGCGGGCCGCGGCGGGCGGGCCGGCGATAACGGTGGCCTCGGCGATGATGGCCGCCTCGGCGAGGATGGCCTCGGCGATGGATGCCTGGTGCGACGGCTCGATCGCCTCTTCGGCGGCCTGCTCGTCGACGAACTCGATCACGGTCGGCTGCGGGGCTGCGGCCGGAGCGGATGCGACGACCTCGGTCTCGGCTGCACCGGCCGCGGCGGAAGCCTGCAGCAGGCGCCACTGCGCACGCGTCATCCCGGGCGCGCCCGTCGCCGCGGCAGGCGCGGCGGGACGGCTGGAGCGTCGCGTGAGCGCGACGTCGGCCGGGGATGCTTCGTGGGACAAGCGGTGGAGCTCTCGGGTCGGGCGCGCAGGAGTGCGGTCGCACTGCACAGCGCTGTTACTTCGGGGGGCTGTTACTTCGGGGGGATGATCGTCATCCGCCGTTCGGGCGGCGAAAGTAACGATCGGGTAAACACATTACCCGGATCGACCTGAAAGTGTCATCAACGCGGCCGATATACCGTCTCGGCGATCCGATCGTGGAGTTCGGCGCCCGCGGCGATGGTCATGTCGCGGCCCGGACGGCCGCCGGGGAGGCCGCTGACGACGCCGCCGGCTTCGGTGACCAGCAGCGCTCCGGCCGCGTGATCCCAGGGGTTGAGCCCCCGCTCGAAGTAGCCGTCGAGGCGCCCGGCGGCGACGAAGGCGAGATCGAGCGATGCCGCGCCGGCGCGGCGGATGTCGCGGGCCAGCGGCATCACCTCGGCCAGGCGCGCCAGGTCGCCGGCGTGGGTGGCGGGGTCGTAGCCGAACCCGGTCGCCAGCAGCGCACCGGCATCCCCGCTCTGCGACACGGCCAGGCGGCGACCGGCGAGCCAGGCGCCGCCGCCGCGCAGGGCGAGGAAGGTCTCGACGACGGCGGGGTTGTGCACGACGCCGACGAGCGCCTCCCACGTCTCGGGCGTGGGTTCGCCGGTGACCGCGGCGATCGAGACGGCGTACTGCGGGATGCCGTAGGCGTAGTTGACGGTGCCGTCGATCGGGTCGACGACCCAGGTGATGCCGCTCGTGCCGGTCTCGGCGCCCGACTCCTCCCCCAGGAACCCGTCGCCGGGGCGCGCCTGCGCCAGTCGCGCCCGCACGAGGTCTTCGACCTCGCGATCGGCCTCGGTGACGATGTCGGCCAGCGCCGTCTTGGTCGCCGCGATCGCCACCCCCTCGGTGCGTCGCCGGCGGGCCAGCGCACCCGCCTCTTCGGCGATCTCGACGGCGAGCGCGAGCAGCTCGTCGGGTGCGGGAAGGTCTGCGTTCACGGCATCCACCATGTCGACCACGCTACGCGGTTACGGTGAACCCATGAGAGACGCCTGGGATGCCGTCATCGTCGGCGGCGGCCACAACGCCCTGGTCGCCGCCGCCTATCTCGCCCGCGCGGGCCGTTCGGTGGTGGTGCTCGAACGCTCCGACCATCTCGGCGGCGCGGCGGTGTCGGAACGCCCCTGGGCGGGGGTGGACGCGCGCCTCTCGCGCTACTCCTACCTGGTGAGCCTGCTCCCCCGCACGATCATCGACGATCTGGATCTGCGCATCGATCTGCGCCGGCGCCGCTACTCGTCGTACACGCCCGACCCGGCCGACCCCTCACGCGGCATCCTGGTCGACAACGGGGATGCCGCGGCGACGGTGGCGAGTTTCGCGCGCACCGTCGGCGACGCCCGCGAGGCCGAGCGCTTCGCGGCCCTCTCCGACCGGCTGCTGCCGATGGCGGCGGCACTGTTCCCCACGGTCACCGCGCCGCTGCGGCGCGCGCGCGACGTGTCGGGCCTGTTCGGAGGCGACCTGTGGGAGGAGCTCACCCAGCGGCCGCTCGGCGACCTGGTGCGCCGGTCGCTGCACTCCGACCTCGCCCGCGGCATCGCCCTCACCGACGGGCTCATCGGCACCTTCGCCACCGCCGACGACCCGTCGCTGCGGCAGAACCTCTGCTTCCTCTACCACGTGATCGGCGGCGGCACCGGCGACTGGGACGTGCCCGTGGGCGGCATGGGGCAGGTGAGCGGCGCGCTCGAACGCGCGGCCCGCGCCGCGGGCGCCACCCTGCGCACCGATGCCGAGGTCACCGCCATCTCACCCGACGGCGAGGTCACGCTCGCCGGCGGCGAGGTCGTCGCCGGTCGGCTGGTGCTGTGCGGGGCGGCCCCCGCAGTGCTGGCCGATCTGCTGCGTGCGGGCGGCGCCGACGTCGCCGCGGCACCGGCTCCCGAGGGTGCGCAGGTGAAGGTGAACATGCTGCTGCGGCGGCTGCCGCGGCTGCGCGACCCGCATGTGGCGCCCGAGGCCGCCTTCGCCGGCACGTTCCACATCAACGAGACCCTCACCCAGCTCGACGCCGCGCACGCCGCGGCCGTCGCCGGCGCCGTGCCCGACCCGCTGCCCGCCGAGATCTACTGCCACTCGCTCACCGACCCGTCGATTCTCGGGCCGCAGCTGCAGCAGTCGGGCGCCCACACCCTCACCCTCTTCGGCCTGCAGGTGCCCCATCGGCTCGTCGCGCACGCGGATGCCGACGCGGCACGCGCCGCGCTGCTGACGGCCGCCCAGCGGTCGCTCGACAGTGTGCTGGCCGAGCCGATCGCCGACTGCATCTATGAGGACCCGGACGGCAGCCCGTGCATCGAGGCGCGCACGACGGCCGACCTCGAGTCGAGTCTGGCGATGCGCGGCGGCGACATCTTCCACGGCGGCCTGGACTGGCCGTGGGCCGACGACGACGAGCCGCTCGACACCCCGGCGCGGCGCTGGGGCGTGTCGACCGCGTTCGACCGGGTGCTGCTGTGTGGATCGGGCGCGCGGCGGGGCGGCGCCGTCAGCGGCATCGGCGGTCACAACGCCGCCGCGGCGGCACTCGAGCTGCTGGGCTGACGCGGGCGGTCAGCGCGCGTCACGCGGTCAGCGCGGCGCTGGCGGTCAGCGCGGCAGCGGAGGCGGCGGCGGGAAGCTCTCGTAGCCGGGAGCCTGGCCCGGTGCCGGGTGCCCGGGAGCGGGCGCCGGAGCGGGCTGCTGCGGTGCCGGTGCGGACGCCTGCGGGGCGGCCGCGTGCGGTGCCGGCGGGGGCAGCTGCGGTGCCGGTGCGGGCGCCGCGCTGCTCGGGGCGAGGAAGCCATGCGGGTAGGTCGGCTGGCCCGTGTAGTAGGCGTTCCAGTCGGGGGTGCCGTCGGGCAGCACCGGCAGGGGCGTGCGCCCGTCGGCATAGGTCGGCCAGGCGGCCGGGGCGGCGTAGCCGAGCGCCGGAGCGCCGTAGGGCGCCGGCTCGGGCCGCGCCGGTCGGGGCCGCTTCGGCGCGGACAGCGCGTTCACGAGCGGCAGCAGTGCGGTGCCGACGGCGGCGAGGATGGCGAGGGCCACGACCACGCGCCAGTAGAAGGAGAGGAAGCGCACGTGCTCTTCGAGGGTGAGCGGCAGCACGAGCATGAAGGCGAGGATGGCGACGAGCCCGATCGTCACGTACGCCACGATCGTGGTGAACGTGGTGCGGTGCCGCTCATAGGCCTTCACGAACAGGCGCGCGTGCAGCAGCGCCGCCTGCAGGATGAGCACCACCAGCAAGAAGCGGGCGAACCGCTCGATGCCCTGGCCGTAGCTGGATCCTGCGAACGGCATCCAGATGAACACGGCCGCCAGCAGCAGGGTCAGCACCCAGACGACCATGCTCGCCAGCGCGAACCACGCGGGCCGGCGTGAGGCCAGGTGCGATTCGGCCACCGCGATGCCGGCGAAGCCCGCCAGCAGCAGCACGGTGAGGAACGCGCGGCCGACGATGCCGTTCTCATCGCCGACGAGCACCCAGATGACGCAGACCAGCGCCGCGGCGATCAGGGCGCCGATGGCGATCCAGACCGACGCGCGCAGCACGCGACTCGAGGCGGGTGAGGTGATCGGCTCGCTCATGGTCGCTCCTCCGTCGGACGCGAAAAGCCCCCGGTCCGGGGGCTTTCACGTGGTGGCGAGTGAGGGATTCGAACCCCCGAATGCAGTGCAGTCTGATTTACAGTCAGATCCCTTTGGCCGCTTGGGTAACTCGCCAAGTGCGCACCCGCCCAGCTTGTACAGTCGACCGGAGGCGCGATCCACAATGCTACCCGGTCAGAACCGTTGGCAGAAATCAGGGTTCCCAGACGCGTTCGACGAAGGCTTCGATGCGGTGTCGGGTGCCGTCGATGCGCCGGTCGACGCTGGCCCGGTACTCGTTGGGAGCCAGCGGCGCGGCCAGGCGCACGTTCTCGTGGCACGACAGATCGGCGCACACGATCGTGCCCACGCTGTCGCCCCGCTCCCCCGCGTCGCCGGCCTTGCGCGCGGTGAACATCGTCACCTGATCGCCGGGCTGCATCGTGTGACACAGGTTGCACATCGCCGCGCGCGCATGCGACGAGCTGTCAGAGGCGCGCAGCACGATGCCGGTGGCTGTGCCGCCGACCTCTGCTACGACATATCCGCGCCCCTTCGTGCGCGGGTCGCGCCAGGCGTAGAAGTCGAGGTGATCCCAGTCGACGAAGAGAAAGTCAGCCGGCAGCGCCAGCCGCTGTCGCTCCTCGGCCGACGCGTTGACCAGCGTCTCGCGCAGCTGGTGCTCGGTGAGTGCCCGCATCCCGCCAGTCTAGAAAGACCGAACGGATGCCGGGGCCGAACGCCCCGCGGCTAGAATCGCGGGCATGGCTGACAGCTCTTTCGACATCGTCTCCAAGATCGACCGCCAGGAGGCCGACAACGCCCTCAACCAGGCCCGCAAGGAGGTCGAGCAGCGCTACGACTTCAAGGGCACCGACGCGTCGATCGCGTGGAGCGGCGAGCAGATCCTCATCAAGGCGAACTCCGAGGAGCGCGCGAAGGCGGTGCTGGACGTGTTCCAGACGAAGCTCATCAAGCGCGGCATCTCGCTCAAGTCGCTCGAGACCGACGAGCCGGTCGCGGGCGGCAAGGAGTACCGCATCACCTCCTCGCTCAAGGAGGGCATCTCGCAGGAGAGCGCGAAGAAGATCGGCAAGATCATCCGCGACGAGGGCCCCAAGTCGGTGAAGTCGCAGATTCAGGGCGACGAGCTGCGGGTCAGCTCGAAGTCGCGCGACGACCTGCAGGAAGTGCAGCGTCTGCTGAAGGCTGCCGACCTCGACGTCGACCTGCAGTTCACGAACTACCGCTGAGGCACCTGCGGGGCCGGGGCGGCTTCCGCGCGCATCGCTTTGGTCGACGCAAGAGCGCGACAGGACGCGTGCTAACCGCTGACAGCGGGTACGGCGGCGTGCGCGGGTACGACGCGAACTGAGAGACTCGAGACGACCTGCCCGGCCACCTCAGAAGGAACACATGCGCAAGCTTGTCTACTTTGTCGCGACGACTCTGGACGGATTCATCGCAGCGCCCGACCGTGGGGACCCGAGCGGCCAGGAGTACTTTCCGATCACTCCCGATCTCGTCGCCTATATCGCCGAGAACTACGCCGAAACGCTGCCGGCGCCAGCCAGAGACGCGCTCGGCATCGTGGGCCCGCCCCTGACCTTCGACACTGTTGTGGAAGGCCGAAAGTCCTACGAGATCGGTCTGGCCGCGGGCATCACCAACGCCTATCCGCACCTTCGACACATCGTGTTCTCACGCACCGTGACCGATAGCCCAGACCCGGCGGTCGAGATCGTGTCCTCCGACCCCACCGCCTACGTGCGTGAGCTGAAATCGCAACCGGGCAGCGATATCTGGCTCGTCGGGGGCGGAGCCATCGCCGCGGCGCTGCTGCCCGAGATCGATCGACTCATCCTCAAACAGAATCCCTCTGTCATCGGCTCCGGCGTGCCCCTCTTCGACGGCCCGTTCGTTCCGACACTCTTCCAACCCGTGGACGAGATCCTGCTTGACGGCGGCGTTCGCGTTCTCACGTTCGATCGCCGAGCGCATCGAGCGGGCGCCTGAGGTAGACGCCCGAGCACCCACCGTCAGGTGACGCGCCCGGAGCAATCTGTGGTGCTCCCGAGGCTGAAGTCGGATGGGATCAGCCCGTCGGCGCGTTCGATCACGATGGCCGCGGCGGCTTGTAGCTGCGGCGCACGTGCCAATCAGCCCATCGCAGCACGGAAAAGGCCGAGGGAGATCAGCAGGCCGGCCAAGACACCCACACTTGCCAGCATTGGCACCCATGTGAGTGCTTTTCCGGTTCGCCAGGCGTAGACCACAGCGACCGCTGTGCACAGGAACATGACCAGCGAGACGAAGAAGTACGTCAGGCCAGCACGCTCGGCACCGGCCCAGTCGCAGTTCGGATCGCAAGCGTTGCCTGCAAAGATCGTGCTCCAGCCGTACACCGCCGTGGTCACAACAAACACGAACACCTGCACGACCGCGACGACGACAACCGCCCCCGCTGCGCTCCTATCAGCTTTGGCGGTCATCCGCTCAAGTTATCGGTCAGACCGGATTGAGAGCAGTAAATCGCTGACGTCGGCTCGCGAACGTTGGCGGTCCTTTCGGCGCGCCGATCCTTCCGGTGAGTGCCGATACGGTGACATCATGATCGACGCAGCGTTCCCGGCCGCACGGTTCTCCCGACTCGTCAAAGCACTGCGCCAGCAACCCCTCAAGCAGAGTGCTCGAACAGGACACGAGCTGATCGTTCTTCGCATCGGAGGGCCAGTCGCTGCCGCTGGCTTAGTGGTCATGCTCACCGGGTGCGCCGGAGGAAATTCAGTCACACCACTACCGACAAAGACAGTCACCGCGGAAGTGACGCCCGATTCCACACCGACCGGGACCCAGAGCCCCATTCCGCCCATGGTCGACCGGGGTGTTGCGGCGATCCCCGCCTGCGATGAAATGCTCACCGTTGAGCAGGTCCGCGCTCAGACCAGCCCGCAGGTGGAACCGATGTTCGACCTGACCGCTGACCGCAACCGGGACTGGCTACCCGGCCCGCTCGCGAACGAGACGTACCGCGGCGCGACCGACACGATCAACTGCGGGTGGGGCATCCCCGGATCGGACGGGCTCATGTTCGTAGACGTCGCTGTCGTACCAGCAGAGTCGCTCGAGGAGCTGACCTCCGCGCTCAACCAGTCCGCCGAGTACACCGCGACACCGCAGGGCGACGTCTCTGTGTTCGCTCGTTACGTCGAAGACGGGATCGGCACGGCCATCGCGTATGCCATCAAAGACGACCTATGGGTGATCGCTGACGGCACCATGATGAGCATCGAAAGCGCCGCTACGCTCGCCGTTGAGGCAGCCCAAATGATCCTCGAGGACGCCCACTAGCAGACCGGCTTCAGGGCGCAAGGCGCCCGAATAGTCCGCCGCCAGCGGTCAGCTCTTCTCTCGCGGGTCGCGCAAGCTGCCCATGGCCTCGATGAGCGTGGAGTGGATGTAGTCGAGTTCGGGTGTGGCGAAGTCCTCCCACGAGCCGCTGGCATCGGAGGGATCTGCGGCACTCCACTCGCCGGTGTGGTCAGACGCGTCGGAGGTGTCGGATGCCGCATCCCATTCCTGCGCTGCGGCGGTGTGCTGATACACCCACCACAGGTGACCGAACGGGTCGGCGAAACGCGCGAACACGTCACCCCAGAATTCGGTCGGCTCTGTGACGATTCGTGCACCGTGCTCGACCGCCCGCTCGAGAGTCGCTCGCGCGTCTACGACGTAAACCCGCGTGAACGCGGGGGTGTAGGGCCAGGTCGGCTTGCGGTCGGCGATGGTGAGGAGCGAGTCGCCGATGTGGATCTCGGAGTGGAGGACGAGTCCGTCGGTATCACCCGTACGGGCGTCGGTGTTCTCGACGGCATCGAAGACGGCGCCGACGAACGCGATGAGGCCGGGCGCGTCATCCGTCATGATGAACGAGTTCACGGTGTTCGAGCCGGCTGGGGCCGGCGGAATGGGATGAGACGGCAACGTGGACATGGGTACTCCTTCGCGTATCTGCTCAATGCTCGCCGACAATCCGGACAGCATCAGTCCTCAAAGCCCACAATCTGCAAACCCTGCGCCGGCCGCAACGGCAACCAACGATCTGGACGAGAGTCACTCAGCTCACGCCGCCCGACAGTGCACGTTTCCGGACCGCAGATCTCGGCTGCCCGCGGAGGGACCGTCGAGCGACCTAGTGCCCTCCTAAGCCTTCGAGGCACCCACCGTCCATGATGGGGCCGCCGACGTCAACGCTGACGCCGTTCGGTCCCACCACCCCAAAGAGACACGCGGTGGACTCCTGGCTGGGAGAACTGACGGTCACTCCGAAGCCTACGTTTCCCCGATCCCCGAGAGTCGCGATCGATTGGGCGGGGAACCCTTCGTCGAGGAAGACCTGTCGGACTGACTCCGCGGTGACTGTGCCAGAGGCTCGCAGGTCAGTCAGGCCCCGCGTGACCGATTCGACGTGCGAATCTCCCGCTGCGTGGGCGTCAGCCGAGATCGCGACACGCTCACGCCAGCGCTGGTTGTCGGCCATGTTCTGCTCGGGGTCGTAAACGACACAACCCTCAGGCGGCGGCTCCCCATGGGGATCCTCGGCGACCGCGCATTCCGGCTGTCGAGGGGAAGGGACCGCACCGGGCGCAGACAGAAGAGAGGCGCAACCAGGCAAGGCGATCATGGCGAACACCGTCAACGCGATGAAAGCGGTGGGCGCTCCCCGATGTTCTCTCGACATCGCATGGCTCCTCTCGGTGATACGAGCGTGCCAGAACAGGACCGGCGTGCATGCGACCTCAGCGAGCGCTTACTCTTCTCATCGCGGCGGGCGAGCTGTACGTTCGGCTCATGCGACGGCTCTCTTTCGCCCTTGGCGTAGCGCTGCTATTAGGCGGGATGCTCGTCGTCTCCGTCGGTGCGCTGGTTCAGTCAGAAAGTCGCGCCGTTGCGCTGGGCTGGCTCCTGACCGTGCCGCTCGGGGCGTCGGTGTGCGGGTGCGCATTCTTGATCGCGAGCCTTGTCGGTGCTGACAAGTCGGACTCTCGCCTCGCGCGCTATCGCCCATCGGTTCTGGTCGGGCTCATCGGGCTGGCTCTCGGGCTAGCGTTTCCCGCAGCGGGGATCATTTCGCAGATCCCCGATTCCACAGCGGGATTGAACGGCGAGTTTGTTCCAGGGCCCGCGCCAGCGATCGGATCGATCGCCTTTGCCGCAATCGGGCTCGCTGTTGGCCTAGGGGTCGGCACCATTGGATCGGCGCTCTTACAGTTCATGAATCGCCGAGGCTCGGCGCTCGAGCCGCTCACACATCGCTGAGAGTCGGCATTGCGGAACTCGACTCGAGCCTCCGTTCACCCAAGCGTCACGCGCGATAGAGGCTCGTCATGCGGACTTCGCAGGCAACCATCTTGCCTGCTCGAGAGTCACGGGGGACGATGTCCCCATGGGCACGCTTGCGGAGCAGACGACGTCAGTTCTCGATGCGGCTCCGCGCACCGCGCGCATCTCCTGGAGGCCGCTAGTTGTCACTGCCGCTCTGGTGGTTCTTCTCTTCGGAGCGAGTGGCTTTCTCTTCGGAACCGTTCAAGGCGATATCCCATGGCCGGCGACCCAGGCGGAGGAGACGGTGTACCGCACCGCGAGCGGGCTTGAATGGGGAGGATTCGCGGTCGCGTTCATGGGAGCCACCGCCGTCGCGATCTGGCCGCCCCGTCGGGCGGGCGGGGCGCGCTGGCTCTGGGCTCTGGTCGCGCTCGTCGGATCGGCCATCTTGGGAGGCGTTGTGTTCGTGAGCGCGTTCGGGTTCGCTCAGGCGAATTACCTCTTTGCATTCACGTCCTGAGCCGCGAAGTCGCGCGCAGCGAGCCGGCGTGCGACCGGCGAGAGGATGCAGATCGAGGCCGCGCGCTGACCGACCCCATCAGACAGTCTCCGCGGCGCCCCGCTAGGGCTCGAGGTAGCCGGCCAAGTTTGCCAAGGATGACGTGAGACCCTCGGCGTGGTCTCGAGCTCGGATTCCGGAGGGGATGTTCCGCGCTTCAAACTCCACCGTGGTTCCCTCGCGGTCGGCGCGCAGCCTCCACTCCATTGTCATCGTCCCTTGGAACGCAGGATCGTCAGATTCGAAATCAACCTCCTGCACAATGCGGGAGCCCTCCACGATCCGACTGATCCGAACGTCGGAGACATCAGCATCAGCGGTCGTCTTTCCCGGCGCTTCCGACGCATCGTCGTACACGAGCGCGAGGCGGTAGGAGCCACCCTCCCGCATGTCGAACCGCTCGAACCGCGCGTGCATGCCCTTCGGCGGCAACCACTGCAGCAGGGCAGCCGAATCGGTCCACGCCCGAAACACCAGCTCAGGAGCCACGTGCACCAACACACTTGCTCGGTCTACCCGCCCCATTCCTCGATGCTAATCACGGGCTGATCCTCGCCTCAAGACCAGCCCTGCGACCGGAACCCCGTCGCCGGTCCGATTCGCTCTGCAGCGGATCAGCGGGAACACGAGAGTGCGCGCCCAGGCAAGGCCCGGGCGCGCACTCCCGTTGACCGTCAGTTCAGGGTGAACGACACAGCGGCGGTGTTGCCAGCCACGTCGTGCACCACGAGGGTGTTCTCCCCTTCCACCGCACCGAACGTCGACGGAGCGATGAAGTTGACGTCCGACCACACGTTGTCGGTGAGGTCCTTCACCTTCCCGTTCAGCTCGACCCTGTCGATCTTATGTGCGTCGTAGAGCTTGAACGAGATCACGTCGTAGGTTTCCCCGGTGGCGACCGTGTAGCCGCCCGGCCCGTCCGCCTTGACGGTCGCACGCGGCGGTGTGGTGTCGATCACAAACGCGAACGACCCCGTCTGCGAGACGTTTCCCGACGTGTCGTGCGCGTTGTAGCGCACGGTGTACGCGCCCTCCGGGAGCGCGACGGACGCCTTGTGCGTGAACGCCGTTGCTCCGCCCGCGGTCGACTGCGTCGACTTCACCAGCTTCCCAGTGGCGTTGTCGTAGACATTGGCGATCACCTTGGCGAGCCCGACGGCGTCGGTCGCCTCGACGACAACATCCAGCGCCTGCATGGCATCCGAGGTCGCGGGAGCCGCCAACTTCACCTCCGGCCGCGCGTTGTCCTGTTCGACGACCGCCGGGATCTCGAGGACGCCGTCCTCCGACTTCGCCCCGAACGAGTCCCGCGCACTGAACCGGATCGTGGCAGCCTCGGTCCCGGGCACGTCGAACGGACCGGTGTAGGGAATGAACCGTCCACCGTTGATCACGTAGCCGAAGTTCGCGATCGTCGCCGTGCCGAACGGCCGCGCCTCCAGGGTGACCGTGCGCCCGGAGACCGATCCCGTCACGGTGGGAGCCTCGTGCACTGGCGGCTCATCGCACGAGAGAGGTTGCGCGACGTTCGGCGAGCCGCGGAACCAGTGGAACGCCGCGGGAATCTCCGCGATGCTCTCCGAGCTGCGTGCCGCGCCGAGCCCAACGGTCGTCGGCGCGAGCTGTGCCGTGGGGATCGGCTGACCGAGCTTCAGGAACCGCTGCCCATCGAGCGAGAGCGCGGCGGTGATGTATTCGCCCTGGTTCGTCACCCGCAGCCAGACGCGGTCGCCGGTCGTGTCGCCCGGGAAGTACGCGTCTTCCCACACCCATGTGTCGAACCGATCGGTGCCGTTGCGCTTCCAGGTGAAGTCGAACCGCAACTGGAAGTTCTCGCCCCCACGCCGCGCATACCCGAACGTCGCTCGTGCGTTGTTGCGGTCGTCGCGGTGAAGAAGGATCCCGGCCTGCTGATGCAGCTGAGTCGGGTCGAACTCCAGTTCGGTCGTGTACTCCCACGCACGGTCGGTCGGCAGGTTCTGCCGCACGCTCGGAGCGAGCCCGAAGTTCGCCGTGGTGGCGACCGCCGTGTCGAGCACCAGCGAGCCGTTCTCGAGCCGCGCGTCGGCCTGGTCGCCGTTCACGACCGTCCACTGCTCGCCGAGTTCCGTCGAATCGAACTCGTCCGAGCCCTCCGCCTGACACTCCTCATACATCGGGTCGGCCGGGCGGCGGTTCAACGGATCACGCGTGCCCTCGGGATCGAGCACTGCCTGGAAGATCGTCGTGTGCCCGCGCACGCCCGCTTCGTAGAACATCCGCGTCTCGCCCTCGTACTCGATGATGCGAGGCGACGACGAGCGTCCTGCCTCTGGGGGGATGACATCGGGCACGTACAGGACCTCGGTCTCTCCGTACGACCGAAGGTCCTCGTCGACGCGTTTGGCGAAGATCGTTCCCACGCTGCCGTGGAAGAGCACGTAGTTCTGGCCTTCGTACTGCCAGAAGCCGGAAGGCGCGATGTTCGGACCCGTCTGCGCATTCGGCTCGGCGACCCACCCGCTCTGGGGCTCCCACGTGAGGCCATCGTGGGAGACGGCAAGCCCGACGCGACGGGTGTTGTCCCGGTCGTTCACCATGAAGTACTGGGCCCATGCGTAGCCAAAGACCGCTGAGTCGGGGTTGTCGATCTCGGGGTTCTCGAAGACGCGATGGTAGGAGGTCTCCGTGGAGTTCTGGCCGAAAGTGTCGGTCGTCATGAAGACGTCTCCGTACTCGAACGTGACGCCGTCGTCGCTCGTCGCGTACCGGGCAGTGTCGTTCTCGCCGTGGAAGTACATCACGATCTTGTCGAGCTCATCGTTGTAGACGACGTCCGCCGCTGCCACGTGCGACACGTCGTAATGCGGCTCCCAGGTTCTGGTCACGATCGGATTGTTCTCATAGAACGTCCACGGCCCGTCGAGCGAGTCGGCGTACATCATGTTGATGCCGCCGGGGGCGTCGTGCGGTCCGAAGTAGAAGTACCACTCGCCCAGCGGATCCGCCAGGTGCTCGCCGGCGTGGAAGATCGTCGGGAAGATGAACTCCTGGGTGGGGTTCCAGGTTTCCGTCGTCATCGGGTCGAGGATGGGTCCGGTCGAGGTGAAGATCGGAAGCTCTCCGCCCTCGTCGAGTGCGGGTGAGGAGGTGTCTGCAAGGACGATCCCGCCCGCGGACAACGCAGTGGCAGCAACCATCGCGACCCATTGAGGGCGCAGTCTCATGTTGGCTCCTTTGCTCTGGGCACCCGCAACGGCGCGGGCACCTGTACTCAAAAGCTAGGCACCGCATCCGTGCCCGTCTAGTCTTTTTCGCATAATTTTCGTGATTCATGGCGAAACTTGAAGGAATTATTCGAGGGAATTGCTAGGATCCCAGAAGCGAGGTCGCTCGATGCGGCGAACCTCGCAGGAAGAGGAGCAGCATGGAAGCGAAGACGCTCACGTCGGATCTGATCGTCATCGGCGGGGGCCTCGGCGGCGTTGCGGCCGCCCAGGCGGCGCTCGAAGCCGGCAGATCGGTCATCCTCACAGAGGAGAATCTCTGGCTCGGCGGTCAGCTCACCAGCCAGCTCGTCCCCACCGACGAGCACCTCTTCATAGAGACCACCGGCGCGAACAGCTCCTACCGCAGCTTCCGCGAAGCGCTGCGTCAGTACTACCGCGACCACTTTCCCCTCACCGAAGATGCGCGCCGCGACCCGCTTCTCAACCCCGGTGCGGCGTGGGTGAGCCCGATCAGCGTCGATCCGCGCGTGGCGGTGAGCGTCATCTCGAACATGCTGATGGCATACGAAAGCGCGGATCGACTGACAGTCCTCACTCGAACGAGAGCCATCGCGGTCGGCACCGAGGGCGACCGGGTCACCGAGGTGACCGTGCGGGGAGAGGACGGTCAGGTCACGCAGCTGCGCGCTCCGTTCGTCATCGATGCCACCGAGCTCGGCGACCTACTGGCCCTCGGCGGCGTCGAGTACGTCTCGGGGCGCGAGTCGAGAGAGATGACGGGCGAGCCACACGCTGCGGAGACCGCAGACCCGACCGATATGCAGGGCGCGACATGGTGTTTCGCGATCGACTACCGGGAGGGCGAAGATCACACGATCGAGCGCCCGGCGGAGTACGAGAAGTTCCGAGACTGGGAGCCGGAGCAACTCGACCACGAGCGACTCCTCAGCCTCGGCGACACGATCGAGCCGGGCCAGAAGCCCGACCGCCTGTGGCGCCTGGAGCTGAACCCCGACGACGCCTATCCTTTCCCGGACGTGGATCTGGATCACCGGAACATGGGCAACTCGCCCGACCTCTGGACCTATCGCCGCATCGCGGCGCGCCATCAGTTCGCCCCCGGCTTCTACACCAGCGACATCACCATCGTGAACTGGCCGATGAACGACTACGTCGGCGGCGCGCTGTTCGACGTCCCCGACGCCGCGCACCACTGGGAGCAGGCGAAAGAGCTCGCCAAGTCGCTGCTCTACTGGCTGCAGACGGATGTGCCGCGCCCTGACGGGGGCAAGGGCTACCCCGGCATCCGACTGCGGGCCGACATCGCCGGCACGGCCGACGGCTTCGCTCAGTACCCCTACATCCGCGAATCGCGCCGCATCGTCGCGAAGCAGACGATCGTGGAGCAAGAGGTCGCTCTGAGCGTGCGCGGCGACCAGCCGGCACCGGTCTACCCCGACAGCGTCGGAGTCGGCCACTACTTCTGGATCGACCGACACCCGTCTACCGTGAGCGGACGACACCAGAGCGATCTCCCCCAGCCCTTCGAGATCCCGCTCGGCGCCCTGATCCCCCAGCGCGTGCGCAATCTTCTGCCCGCCTGCAAGAACATCGGCACGACCCAGATCACGAATGGCTGCTATCGACTACATCCTGTCGAGTGGTCGATCGGCGAGGCCGCCGGCGCGCTCGCCGCGTTTTGCATTGATCGGGGTATCGACAGCCACGAGCTGTACGCCGACGCGGATCTCGTCGACGCCTACCAGCAGACGCTTGTCGACCGCGGCGTGCAACTGCACTGGCCCGAGGGCACGCGCTGGGGCTGGGAGCGGTGATCAGGCGGACGCTTCACGACGCTTGGACGCTGGAAGCTCTCGACGGTCGCGTGCCCACGAAGATCGGCGGTCGACTGATCCCGGCGATCGTGCCGGGCGTAGTCCATACCGATCTGATGCGAGCGGGCCTCATCGACGACCCGCTCGCCGGCGCGAACGAAGCCGAACTGCACTGGGTCGGCGAGGCGACGTGGCGCTATCGCACGAGCTTCGCCTGGGATGACACCGGCCACGAGCGACACGATCTCGTCTTCGACGGGCTCGACACGATCGCCACCATCGTCCTCAACGACGTCGAGATCGGGTCGACCCGCAACCAGCATCGCGTGCACCGGTTCGACGTCAGAGGCGCGCTGCGCCGCGGACAGAACGAGCTCGTCGTCGACTTCGCCTCGGCGCCGGCCTACCTTCGCGAAGCGGCGGCACGTCTCGGAGAGCTGCCCAAGATCTACCCGCATCCGTTCGCCTTCCTTCGAAAGGCCGCCTGCAACTTCGGCTGGGACTGGGGACCGGACGTCATCACAGCGGGCATCTGGCGGCCCGTGCGTCTGGAGTCGTGGTCGGGAGCACGGATCGCCGCGGTGCGACCGACAGCGGATGCGAGCGGTCACGTGCGCATCGACGTCGACCTCGAGCATGCCGGGGTCCCCGGCCCCGTCTCGATACACGCGGAAGTCGCCGGGGTCGCCGTCGAGGTCGCTGCCGAGCAGCGAGCGCACCTGCAGCTGCAGGTCGCTGCCCCGCGCCTGTGGTGGCCGCGGGGGTCGGGCGATGCGCATCTCTACGAGCTGACCGTCCGCGCCGGAGACGACCGCTGGTCGGGCAACCTGGGCTTTCGGACAATCGAGATCGACAGCGCGCCGGATGCGGACGGCCACCCGTTCACGGTCGTCGTGAACGGGGCCCGCATCCCGCTGCTCGGCGCGAACTGGATTCCAGACGACGTCTTCCCCAGCCGACTCGACACGACACGCCTGGAGCGCTCGCTGCACGACGCGACGGAATCGAACATGAACACCCTGCGTGTGTGGGGCGGCGGCGTATACGAGTCCGACGACTTCTACGATCTCTGCGATCGTCTGGGCCTGCTGGTCTGGCAGGACTTCCTGTTCGCGTGTGCCGCGTATCCCGAAGACGAACCGCTATGGTCCGAGGTGCGCGCCGAGGCCGTCGACGCGGTCAACCGACTTGCACACCATCCTTCCCTCATGCTCTGGAACGGTTCGAACGAGAACATCTGGGGTATGACCGAGTGGGGATGGAACGCCACCATCGGCGATCGCACGTGGGGCGAGCGGTACTACCGTGAACTGCTGCCTGCCGTTGTCGCCGAGCTCGACCCTGCGCGCGCATACGTTCCCAGCAGCCCGTTCTCGTGGGCATCCGACGACCAGAACGCACCCGAAGACGGACTCAGCCATCTCTGGGACGTATGGAACGCTCTGGACTACCGTCACTACACCGACACGATGCCGCGGTTCGTCTCGGAGTTCGGCATTCAGGGCGCAGCGGCCGAGCGAACGCTGCTCGACGCGCTCGATGAGCGCCCGCTCGACCCTTCAGCGGGCCAACTGGCCGCGCATCAGAAGGCGATCGACGGGCTCGCGAAGATGGAGCGATCATTCGCGCCGCACCTTCCGCCCCCGGCAGACGTCTCGGACTGGATCTTCACCACGCAGCTGAACCAGGCGCACGGATTGCGGCACGCCGTCCGTGGATTCAGGAGCCAGCCGATCAGCTGCGGCGGCATCCTCATCTGGCAGCTCAACGACTGCTGGCCCGCGGTCTCATGGTCGCTGGTCGACAGCGCCGGCAGGCGCAAGCCCGCCTGGTACGCCGTTCGCGCCGACTTCGAGCCCGTCACCGTCATCCTCGGGGATCGCGAGCTCACCTTCGTGAACGATACGGCGATCGACGCAGAGTCGACGGTCACGGTCACGCGGTTCACGCTCGATGGCATGGTGGTCGCGACCGCCCCGATCGCGCTGCATGCGCCGGCGCGATCGCGGCAACGCCGACCGTTGCCCGAGATCTTCCACGCGACAGGTGACGCCGTCGGCATCGTCGTGCTCGACAGCCCGTTCGGGCGCCAGTATCGGCTCGATCGCGAACCGCGAGAGAGCCCGTTGACTTCCCCTCGGCTGGCCGTCTCGGCGGCATCGCAGTCGGGCCAGCTGCTCGTGACCGTGCGCTCTGATACCGTCTGCGTCGATCTGACGCTTCGCGCCGACATGCTCGGTCCCGACGCAGTGGTCGACACCGCGCTCGTGACGCTGCTCCCCAGCGACACGCACACGTTCGTCGTGCGGGGGGCAGGGCCGACGAGCATCGAAGCCATTGAGGCAGCCCTCATCAGCGCGAACGACCTCGTCACCCGGTCGGTCGCCCATGAGACGGTTGCGGCGTCGGCGGCCACCGCGCCGTGAGGCACGAAGAAGCGGGCGCGCCACCCCGGCCCCCCCCGCTTCTTGGTCGTGCTCAGCCTTTCAGACCGGTGTTCGCCAGGCCCTGAACGAACTGCCGCTGGGCGAAGAGGAACACCAGCAGCACCGGCACGACGGTGAGTGTCGTCGCCGCGAGCTGAACGTTCCAGATCGGCCCACCGTAGGCGTCGACGTACTGTGTCAGCGCCTGGGGCAAGGTGAAGTTCGTCTTCGTCGACAGGTAGACGATCGGCTCGAGGTAGAGGTTCCAGCTCTTCAAGAAGGTGAAGATCGCGACGGCCCCGAGTGCGGGGCCCGCCAGAGGCAGTGCGATCCGTCGGAAGATCCCCCACCGCGTGAGGCCGTCCATCCGTCCCGCCTCCTCCAGCTCTGCCGGAAGCGCGACGAAGAACTGGCGCATGATGAAGATCGCGAGCACCGCCGGCGCCCCGAAGATCGGGATGACGATCAGCGGCCAGTGAGTGTCGTTGAGGCCGACGCCGGCGACGAATCGGAAGAGCGGCACGATCGTGACCTCAGTGGGCACGAGCATCCCGATGAGCACCAAAAGGAAGAGCGCGTTCTGCCCCGGGAAGGAGATGCGGGCGAAGGCGTATCCGGCCATGGCGGCCACCAGCATCGTTCCGATGGTGACGATGGCCGCTATGTACAGGCTGTTCCAGTACTGCTGCGCGAAAGGCTGCAGCTCGAACACCTGACGGTAGGCGTCGAAAGTCGGATTGCGGGGGAGGATGCTCGGGACGCGTTCGAGGATCTCGCTGATCGGCTTGAAGCTCGACGTCACCATCCACAGCGTCGGGAAGACGAACGGGATGCTGAGGACGGCAAGCAGCAGCACCACTAGCCATCGCCCCACCGTCATGCGCGGCGTGCCGTTCGCGCGACGCCGGCGCTCACGCGTCTTGGGGGGCGGGAGTACCGCCTTCGTGCTCTGCAGGTCGAGCACCGGCGCGATCTCCGGCTTCGCCGCGTCGAGGTCAGTTCTCATGGTGCACCCACCGCTTCCTCGTCTGCCACTGCACGAGCGTCAGGATCAGGACAATGATGAACAGCAGCACGGCGACCGCGGAACCGTAGCCGAAGTCGTTGTAGATGAACGCCTGCTGGTAGAAGTAGTAGACGAGGACCGTCGTGCTGTTGCCCGGGCCGCCCCCGGTGAGTACGGCGATCTGCGCGAAGACCTCGAGCGAGCCGACGATGGTCAGGATGCTGACCAGCAGCACGGTCGGGCTGATCATCGGCAGGGTGATCGACCGGAAGCGGCGGAATGCGCCGGCTCCGTCGATCCGTGCTGCTTCGGAGAGCTCCTCGGGCACCCCTTGCAGCGCCGCGAGGAAGAGGATCATGTTGAGTCCAACGTTCTTGAACACCTGGACGATGATCACCGAGAGCATCGCTGTGACGTCGTTGCGCAGCCAGTTCGGCCCCTCGATACCGAGCGTGGCAAGGAACCCGTTGATGCCGCCGTCGGCTTGCAGCAGGAAGCTCCACACGATGGTCCACGCCACGAGCGTCACGACGACCGGCGAGAAGAAGAACGTGCGGAAGGTGGTCGTCCCGGGGAGCTTCTGATTGAGCAGCACAGCCAGGAGCAGCGCCAGCGTGATGTTGAGCCCCACGAGCCCGATGGAGAACCAGAGGCTCGCCAAGAGCGAGTCCTTGAGACCCTGGTCGTTGAGCATTGCCTCGTAGTTGCTCAGCCCTGTCCAGTTGAAGGTGTTGGACAGCACGTTCCAGTCATGCAGCGAGTAGAAGACGACCGCGGCGAGCGGGATGAGGACGAAGCAGATCGAGCCGAGCACGGCCGGAGCGACCATTGCATAGCCGGTGAGCCAGTCTTGGCGGGCGAGCGCACCGGTGGTGCGGCGCGATCGGTCGCGTCGCACCACCGGCTTCTTCGTTCGAACAGCAGTGCTCATCGGGCGGACTAGCCCTCCAGCAGCGGCTGGATCGCCTCGTCGGTGCTCTCCAGCACGCCCTGCACATCGGCGTCCGGCTGCCAGAGGGCATCGAGCTGGATGCGCACCTGCTCCTGGAGCCGCGCGAAGTTCTTGTGCGACGGCTTCGTGACGGCACCCTCGATGCCTTCGATCACGACGGCCTGCAGCTGCTCTTTGGTCAGCTTCGGATTGGCCGTCGCCAGGACCTCGGCGTTCAGCAGTGACTCGCGCGGCGGCGGGAAGTACGTCGCGAGCTTCGCCGCGTTCTCCGGGTTCGTGAAGTAGGCCAGGAAGTCGGCGGCGACCGCGGGATTCTGGCCGTTGGCGAAGACCCCCACCCCGGCCTGTCCGATCACGTTCTGCTTTCCTTCCGGGCCCGCGGGCAGTGGCACGAGATCCCACTCGAAGCTGCCGTCGAGCGCGGACGCGCGGGAGATCTGCGTGATCGTCATCGCGGACTCGCCTGCGAAGAAGTCGGCGGTCTGACCCGGCGTGGGCATTGCGCCATCGACGAACGCTGCGTCGTGCACCCACTGGAGCGCCTCGACCATCTGCGGAGAAGAGAACTGCGCCTGGGAGCCGTCTTCGCTCCATGGCGAAGCGCCCCATCCACCCCAGACCGTGGCGAGGAACTCCCAGACGCGATACTCGAAGTCACGCACGACCAGGCCCTGCTTGCCGCTCTGCTGCGCAGTGGCGGCTGCGATCTCGCGCGCATTGTCGAAAGTCCACTCGCCACTCTCAACGAGGTCGGCGGGCATCGGCTGATTCGCGGCCGCGAGCATGTCGGTGTTCACGAAGACCGCGAACGGGCTGTTCGAGAACGGGTAGGCGTAGAGCTCGGAGTCCTTCTCCCACAACGCCAATGAGGACGGCAGGAGGTCGTCGAATTCGTACCCCTCGCTGTTCTCGAGTGTCTCGTTGAGGGGGACCAGGGCGCCAGATTCCACAAACTCCGGCGCATAGCTCTCCAGCACCCATCCGAGGTCCGGGGTGTTGTTGCCGGCGAGCTGCGTGGTCAGGGTCTGGATGTAGTCGTCGAATCCGATCGGCTCGAAAGAGACCGACGCCACCCGCTCGGGGTGAGCCTCGATGTAGCCGTCGGCGATCTCCTGGAACAGCGCCAGTTGCTGCTCGTCGGCGGTCCAGACGGTCATCCTCAGATCCAGCGGCGCGTCGGGATCGAGCTCGCCGGACGGCGCTCCGGCCTCACTGCCTCCTGCGCAGCCCGCGAGGGTGAGAGCGAGCGCGGCGATCCCGGCGGTGAGGGCAGCAACCTTGCGGCCTCTCGTAGTGGTGCCCATGATTCTCCTTGATTGGGTGGGTCGAGCCTCGGGTGGCCACCGATTCGGCGCTTGAGCGCACGTCACAGCGGCCGTTGCCGCGACGGGCCGGTCCGGTCGAAACCGAACCGTCGCGGCTCTGCTGACACGAACGTAACGCGGCAGCCCGAAAATTGCAATGGAGAATCTCGATACTTTTAACGAAACTCAATACAAAAGTTTCGTGAATCGGCTGAGTTCTTCGTCACGCAGGGGGCGTTCCGGTCGATCCACGCACGACCAGGGAGGTGGTCAGCACGGCATCGCGCACGGCGAGAGGCTGGTTCTCGATGAGGCTCAGCGCCATCGTGATGGCGAGCGCACCCATCTCTTTGAGCGGTTGCGCCACGGTGGTCAGCGGGGGCGCGGTCATGGACGAGGGAGCGATGTCGTCGAACCCGACAAGGCTGAGATCTTCTGGCACCCTGAGGCCCAGCCTGCGGGCGGCCTCCAGCGCACCCATTGCCTGACGGTCGCTCGCTGCGAAGATCGCGGTCGGTCGGTCCGGACCGCGCAGCAGTTCGAGGGCTTGACGAATGCCGGACTCGTAGTCGAACGTCCCCTCGACTACATGCTGGGGTGCCAGCGGTGCCCCCGCGGATTCGAGCGCGTCACGGAACCCCGAAAGGCGTGCGCGAGCAACGAGGGTGTGGTGGGGTCCGGCGAGCATCGCGAACCGCGAATGGCCGAGGGAGAGCAGGTGCTTGGCCGCGGAGACGCCGCCCGCCCAGTCGGTCGCCCCGATGCTCGGCGCGACAAGGTTCTCTGTGTCCTGCGGATACACGACGATGAGCGGGATACCACGCGACGCGAGCTGTTCGTGGTGCTCCGCCCGCAGCGCGGAGCTCAGCGCGATTACCGCACGAGTCACCTGCGGAGTGAACTGCTCGATCCACCCTTCCTCGGGCTCGTCGTCCTTATGCTGCTCGAGCGCGAGCTGCACCCGCTGACTCTGCGCCTCCGCCATCGCACCCGCCAGGAACTCGACGTTCGTTGCGAGGGAGATGTCTCTGACGAGTACTGTGACGGTGAGGAAGGTCCTGCGCTTGCGGCGAGGGACGTACTCGTATCGCTGCAGCAGCTCTGCGACGCGCGCGCGGGTCTCTTCTCCGACATCGGCGCTGCCGTTGGCGACCTTCGACACCGTCGAGATCGAGACGCCAGCGAGTTCGGCGACCTCGGCCATCTTGAGCCTTCGTGGTTCACTCATGCCTGACACACCTGTCGTTCGGCCGCTACGGATCCTTCCCACCTTGCCAGACTGCGAACCCTTGCCGGGCAGGAGAAACGGGACCACACCTCGAACGACGGGCCCGCCGCGGGGATGCCGGGTGGCTCGACGCAGCCGGCCCCGCGGCCGTCAGTAGTCGGTCGGCACGGGGCCCGTGACGGGCTCGAAGTGCGGGAGTTCATCGGGCGACCACGCGTCGAGGTCGTCGATGGCGGTCACGATGATCGCCTGGTCGTACCCGACCATGCGCTTGGCGATCCCCGTGTGCCGGTCGATGACGAGCGTCTGTCGGAACGCGGGGTCGTCGACGTGCTCGAAGGTGAACAGCAGCGAGCGCCGGCCGACGGGCTGAACGAGCACCGGGGAGAAGCTCTCTCGCCCGCGCCCCCAGGTGAGCATTCGCAGCGGCCACAGCATCCGCAGCGACTTCGGCATCGATGCGAAGAACTCGCTCTCGCGCGGCGGCTCCACGCCGCCGAGGTCGACGAAGCCGTTTCGATAGGTCTGGCGACGACCATTGTCGGAGACCAGCACCCACCACTGCTGCGCTTCGTCCACCGCGAACTGGAACCGGTGTCCCTCTCCCCTGCTCTGGGACACGCCCCTCCCCGACAGACGACGCACGTCGTACAGAGCCGCAACGGCACGGACCACGTCATCGGCGTCGCTGCGGGAGAGCACCGTGTCGAATGCGAAGTCCGCCATGCGTCGAACCTAGTGCGCTATGCCGGAGTTCTCCCCGAAGATGCACCCGATCCGCGGCTCGAGCGCGAGGAACTCGCGATAGCGATGCCCGTGCCGATCATCGAGTTCGCGAAGCAGCCATCCATCGAGTTCGCGAGCTTCAGCATCTCGACCAGCGGCAGTGGGGCGTCCGTCGACCAGATCTGTGACGATCTCGTCGACGTTGTGGCGCAACCCGACCGACACGTCCGACCCCGTCAACCTCGCCGACCTCGACGGCGACCTGCGGTTCACGAACTACCGATGAGGCGCCTGCGGGGCTGGGGCGGCTGCCGCGCTAGCCCCGTGACGACGTCGCATCGTACTCGGAGATCGGATGCGACGAGCTGTGACGCAGCTTGAGGAGGGTGTGGTGTCCGGCTGGCCCTCCCCGCCAAATCACGCTCCTGTCACCACGCCTCCCCTGCGTTGATGCCGATGCAGAACCCGCGAGGCTCGGTTGTCGCGTTTGGCGGGCGCTCACTGAGATTTTGTACGGGCGGGCTATACGCGACGGGGTTCCCGCGGCATCGCATCACTCGATGCAGGTGCGCGACGGGACGTGTGCCAACCGCCTTCGCGCACTAATGAGTGCTGCCGACGCGCGACAACGATTAGAGCGTCGTCGATAGCGCTACCTGCCTATTTGGCGCCGACGGCCAGACGACCACGAGAAATGCGGCGATTGGTCCAAGGAGAACGGTTAGCAGGAACCTTGCCCAGGCCGAATGGTTGCGGGTACGTGCGAGTCCGCCCGCGAGGATAGCGACCGTCAGCCACATCGCGGAAACCATGGTCACGATCGTTGTCATCTCCTGCATGGCGCGACCCTATCGGCGCGCCAACGGAGCCCGTTCGGGGACCGCGCACGATCGCCAGCACCAAGAATGAACGCGAGAGCGGACCGATCCGCATGGGTGTCGCCCAACAGGGCGCTCGAGACCACTCTCGGGGTGGACGCCGGCTGCTACGACGACCCCCTGAGGACTCTCACCCGCGACGAGCAGGTCGCATCTCCGATTGTTCGATTCGCGCGCACCTTGGCGCACGTCTTGGCGCGTGCGGCGGTTCGCTACGGTGGCAGGAGGAGGTCGCGAGATGCGCAAAGAGTTTCCGGGCTACTACCCGCCCACGGAAGAGGAGGACGCCGAGCTTTGGTCGAGCGGCCTCATCGTCTTCGACTCCAGCGCACTTCTCAGCCTGTTTCGCTACTCCGGGCACACGCGAACCGAGTACCTGAAGCTTCTGAACGAGAAGTCCGACCAACTGTGGATCCCGTTCCACGTGGGTGTTGAGTATCACCGCAATCACCTCACGGTCCTCTCCTCGCAGAACCAAGCGTTCGACGAGATTGAGAAAGCCATTGAGGAGGCTGAGGCCAAGGTCCGAACTGCAGTCGACAGATTCAAGCGACACCCTTCGCTCAGCACGGCCGATCTTCCGAAGCATCTCAAGAAGTCCTCGAAGCGCCTCCGAAAAGCACTCCGCGAAGCTCGAGAGGCGCACACTGAGTTCGCCGAGAGCCACGAGGGCCACGAGAAGACCTTCGATGCCGTCACGGCCCTATACGAGGGACACGTCGGGAGACGCTGGAGCGAAGAGGAACTCGCCAAGGTCTACGTGGACGGCGCGGCACGGTTCGAGAACAAGGTGCCGCCTGGGTTCAAGGACTCGGACAAGCCCGGAAACGATCAGTATGGCGACCTCGTCATCTGGCTGCAGATCATTGAGCATGCAACCGAGTCCGGTCGGGCGGTGATCTTTGTCACAGACGATCTGAAAGAGGACTGGTGGCGCATCGTGGGAGGCAAACGTCTTGGTGCGCGCGTCGAACTCGTGGACGAATTCTCTTCCGCCACAGGCAAGCGGATTCACTTCTATACGCCAGATCGTTTCCTGGAGACGGCGAGGAGAAAGGGTTCAGACATCGGCGACGAGGCGGTCGAGGAAGTGCAACAGGTGTCCCGCGCTCGGCTCGTGCCGCCCCCCCCACCTTCAGGCACAGGCGCATCGATGGATCGAGTGATCGCCGACATCCCCCCCGAGCAACTGGAAGCACTGCGTCAGGCGCTCCGCGAGATAACGATGCCAAACATCGATCCAGCAGCAGCTGCCGCCGTGGGTCGCGCCATGGCCGAGTACCTCGCGCACATCAAGGTCCCTAACATCGACTGGTCGAACTTCTCCAACTACCTCGCTCACACTCTCACCCCGGAAGAACAGGCCGCTGCTCGTCACGATGCACTGCTCCGTCGACTTAGGCGCCCGACGGACTCGTCACGCGCTACTGGTCGTGGCTCAGCAATCGAAGGCACGACTGGTGCGTCCGACAACCGGGATGCGGAAGAGGATGGCGGCCCAGGCGGCGACTTCCGCTACGACGAGCCCTGAAACTCTGCCAACTTCGGGCGTCGAACCGCTCACGGCACTACCCGCCATCATGCGAAGATCGTCTCCGGTCTAAGTCCAACGATCGAGTCGTTCGTCCCGGCCACAGACAGTGAAGTCGATGCGCGGGTTGAACGGCGCGTGATCGCGGAGTTCAATCGTGCCGAGTGCGCACAGGGTTCCCGGGTTCACGCTTGAGCGAATGCGGATCGTGCACCAGTCCTTTAGCCGCATTCGGCGTGATGCGCGCGCCGGTACCGCGGTGACATTGCTGGGTCCACTAGGTATGTAGTATGCCCATCCCTGAGCTCACGGTAGAGCACCTCGAGCCCAGCGTGGTGCAGCTAGAGAACTGGCGCCAGATTCTCCGCCTTGCGAAGACGCACAGCGGCACCTTGGGGTTTCTTCCCGATTCTGCATTCGCCGACCGACTTCGCAAACGCACGTTGATCGCGGCAAGGGTCGACGGCGAGGTTGTCGGCTATTGCCTGTATGACCTACCGCGAGCGGGCCACATCAAGCTCGTGCACGTTTGCGTTGCTGGGGACGCGCGCGGCCTCGGAGCTGGAAAGGCATTGATCGATGAGGCCATCCGCCGCAACCCGTCGGCGATCGGAGTTCTCGCCTACTGTCGGCGAGACTACGAAGGCCTCGACCGCTTTTGGGAATCCGCAGGTCTTTCGCCACGCGGAGAAAAGGCCGGGCGAGCAGTCGCAGGGTCGATCTTGTGCGCTTGGTGGAGGCCCCTTGGTGGCCTCGACTTGCTTGAAGAAGCCGCGATGGGGGCGGGACTACCGCTCGTCGCATACGACACAAATGTTGTGTCGGATCTCTACGCTTCCCCGAGTGTGAGCCGTCCTGATCGGGAGTCATCGCTCGGCCTGCTCGCGGGTTGGCTCCAGGCCGCGATCGTTCCAGTTGTGTCCCCACGCGTCGATGTAGAACTCAACGCAATCTCGGATCGCGGCGAGCGCGAACTGCAACGCGAGCGCTCGCAAGAGCTGATGAGGCTGCGCTCGACCCGAGCTGACGATAACACCTTGCTGACGCAGCTGCTCGGCCAAGTTGGCGACTCCGCCCTTTCCGCCGACGAGTCACTGCGCAACGACTTCTGCCACCTCGTAGACGCGATCACTGCTGGGGCCTCGTTCGTCGTGACCAACGACGAGAACTTCATACACGCCGCAACTCGCGCTCTGCCAGACGGCGCCGGAGTGCGCGTCGTCCGACCACACGAACTCGTGGCTGAAATGCTCGAACGCTTGGATCTTCCTACGTTCCGGTCCCGCCTTATCGAGTCCCTCGATCTGGAATGGCGCCCCGCATCTGCCTGGTCCGTCGAGGAACTCGCGACCAAGTTCGTTACACACGAGACTCAAGAGCGGGCATCAACACTGGCTCGGCGGCTCCGCGCCGCGATCTCGCAGCACCCGACGATAACGAGAGTGCTGTCGGATACATCGGGCCGCCCGCTCGCATTAGTCGCGGAGGAAAGCGTTGGACCGGTGATGCGGGTCTCAATCCTTCGGACCGGCCGCGGTGAGTCGTCTACGACAATTGCGCTACAGCTCACCCGACACCTGCGTTCCGTCGCTCGGCAGAACAGCCTCACCACCATCGAGATCACCGACGCTCAAAGCGGCCCCGTGATTCAGTCGGCACTTGCTCAAGACGGCTACGTCGGAAGTGACCCCCCTCGCGCAACTCTCGTAGACGGTCGCGTCAGTGGAACCAAGTACGACATACCGATGCTCGGCGATGAACCTGATCTGCAGGCCGTACGCGAGCTCGAACGCCGGCTCTGGCCATTGGTGCTCATAGATCTCGCCGTTCCCACCTACGTGATTCCCGTACAACCTGGGTTCGCCGAGCTCCTGTTCGGTATCGATCGCGGCGCGCTCTGGAGCGACCGGAAACGTGGACTCGGTCTCTCAAGAGAGCACGTCTACTACAGCGGATCCAGCCGGCCGGTGCCCGAGCGGGGGTCGCGCATTCTTTGGTACGTCACAAGCGACCGCAGCGGAACGGTGCGCAAAGTGATGGCCCATTCGCGAACGTTGGACGTTACCCGCCTGCCCCCCACGGCAGCTCATCAAGCTAACGCGCACCTAGGCGTCTTTACACGCCGGCACATCGAGGGTGCGGCTTCCCGCGACGGGATGGTGACTGTCGTACGGTTCGAGGACACTGAAATCCTGGATCACCCGTTGGGCGGACAAGAGCTGGAGGAACTGATGAGAAACCACAGCGTGAGGCACCCCCTAATGTCGATGCGTCGCGTAGATCCGCAGTTCTTCGACAGCATTCTCCGACGACAGCAGCAGCTTGGAGCTCGATGACCGCCGTTCTACTGTCGGTCCGACCCCGATATGCCCACGCGATCTTGGCTGGCACCAAGACCGCCGAAGTTCGCCGCAGATTCCCCTACCAGCCTCCGGGAACGACGCTTTACCTGTATTCGAGCACGCCCGATAAGGCAATCATGGGCACCGCGCAGCTGGACTCGATCGACCGCCCCCGTGTTGACCGGGTCTGGAATCTATACCGAGATCAGATCGAAATCGAGAAGGCGGCGCTCGGCGATTACCTCTCTGATCTCGATGCAGCCGCGATCCTGCGCGTGAACAACTTCCACCGATGGAGCCACCCCGTGCCCCTCCATGACCTGCGTCTGCGTCTAGGCATCGAACCCCCTCAGAGCTTCCGCTACTTAACCGACGAGCACGTCCGGATCTTAGATGGGTTGCGCGCGCGGGAGGCACCCGCTTTGGCGTGTGCAGTGGCCGGCGCATAACAGGGCGTACCCCAGCAAAGCTCCGTCGCGCGTCGCGTCCGACCCGGAGTGCGCGGAAGGATCGTCCGGGGTGCGGCTGATGTGGCATTCGCCGATCACCTCGCGCCGCGGGGCGTAGTGATCCTCAGGGACTTGGCGGATCGAACTGGACCTCCAGTGGGATGGTGAATCCCTGGCGCGCAACGGTGCCATCCCAATGTTCGTCGGCACCTTCGACGACGAAGCTCCACCAGCGACCATCGGGGAGTCCGCAAAGCATTTCCCCGCGGGTGCGAATGCCGTTCTGTTCGTGCTGCTGGTTTGGGACCATGGGTCCTGTGTCGCTGTGTGCGTACCGCACGATCCATTTGTCGTACGAAAAGGGGTCGGAGTCGCCCCATCCGAATTCCACCCCGCCGCCCGAGTTAAGGTACGCCCATGTGAGCATCATGGGTCCTTGATCGGGGCAGTAGGCGATCTGCCCGCGTTCAAAATCCCTCCGCCGGTCTGTGCCGCCGGTGAAGCTGTATTCGTCTGACGTCGGCCATCCCAGTGCTTCTCGGCCGCCGAGCTCTCTCCATTTGCGACCGATGATGCCGCCGGGCGCGCGGGACGGTTGGGGTGGCTGCCCACATATCTGGAGCAGTTCCAGGGGGTACCCCTTCGTGTTGCCCCAGTCGGCGGTGAGGGAGTCGCCCCATCGGTTCGACTGAATGTGCAGCCATGCTGGGTCCTCGTCGGGTGGGGCGATAAGGAAGCGCCTTTTCCGGCTGGCGATGAGATCCATGGCTTCCTCGACAGTGAAACGCCAGCGTGCGTCAGCGTCGCCACCGTTCAGTGCGAGCAGCGCACCGGGGCCGACCTTCTTAGGGTCGAAGGCTGTCTCGATGCAGTCGACTCGGTAGATCCGTGATTCGGGCTTGTGGCCGAGCGTTGTGCTCTGAGACCAGGCGAAGTCGTCGTCGGCAGTGTTGCGCTGGATGAAGACGTCGACCCACGTCTCGCCATGCACGCGCGCGAAGACCCAGACGGATCCCGACTTATCCTGCGCCGGCGTTTGGTCGTCGCTTACCTGGACCGCGGATATCTCGTCGTAGAGTTCTGACCCGAATGTGGCGCCAAGTTTCCAGACGGAGGTGAGTTGCTCGTGCTGCTGCGCGGGGTTTGCTCGCCAGAAGTGGGCGATGCCACCGTTGCGGCGAGCTGCGAATGCCTCGTAGTTGCCGTGGTCATCCCATTGCAATGGCCGGGAACCCGCCCCGCGATCCGTTTCGATGACGCTAGGGACGCCTCGGAGGCCGGCCCCGATGATCTGCATAGTCCGGCGTTCCTCGTATGCAACGAAGAGCCCATCGCCGCGCACGACTACCATGATGTCGTCGCCATCCGCGTACCCGGTCTTGTCCTCACGGAAGTCGGAGAAGTCACTCGACGGCGTCCCCACCGTGCCCCGGGCCCACCCTGCGCCTAGAAAACCGAGCCGGTTCTCGATTTGCTTTCCGGAAATGGGCG
This sequence comes from Microbacterium festucae, assembly GCF_025421715.1. GTDB lineage: Bacteria > Actinomycetota > Actinomycetes > Actinomycetales > Microbacteriaceae > Microbacterium > Microbacterium festucae. The sequence goes on along the minus strand of NZ_JAOEFC010000003.1, from coordinate 127,959 downwards.
GATAGCCCTGCTTTCCGCCCCCCGAAAACTCTGTGGCTGCCGACGTGCTCCAAGTGTCGCCTCTCTCGGGGTCACGAAGTAGCAGGGGGATGTTTGCCAGACCGGGCGCTGTCACGAACGCTGAAAGGTACTCGTGATCCTCGTTCTTGGGCTCACCCGACCGGTGAAATGCGTTGTGGCTACGAGCGAGTGCGACACTTGCCCATGCGTCGACCTGTTCGCGCCCCGCGGCGTTCATCAGATTTGTGATCAGGTGCCACGTAAAGGGCGCCACGTTCTCCCTGAACCAATAGGACAGGCCATGGTCCTCGACGCAGAGCATCTCGTAGTTGTAGTGGCCGTGGTTGCTCCCGGTGGAATAGTCGCCTTCAACCCAGCTAAGTGAGTACACGCGACCGTCATACTCCGGCGTGCACTCGAGGGGCCCGTGCCAGATACCTGACTCCGCGTCACGGTAGTACTGGGCAAACCCGCCCGACGGCCACGGGATGAAGACCTCGACATTCCCCGGTCCAAATGTTGTCTGCTGAACGAATCCTGCGGCGAAACCAACTTGTCCCATATGCGCCTCCGAGGTCAGCAAATGTCTACCGCGACCCTGAGCGTGTATCAAGCGCCGCAGACGACGACACAACGCTCGTTCGCGACACCACCAAGAAGCCTAGATTCGCCGAGGTACTACCGAGAACATGATCATCACACTTGACACGACACTTTCGACGCGCGGTCGACGCGACCTCAGGCGTCCTCGTTCGGTGTGTCTGACGGCATGTGCTGCCCCGCCAACGTCCTTCATCGAGCATCGCCCGCATGAGGATCGTGTGCGACACAAGTCGGCACTGGCACGATGGAGGAATGTCATCGCCCGGTGAATGGGACCGCGCAGTTCCCAACCTTCCGTCGCGAAACTTCGACGCCACCGAAGCGTTCTACTCGAGCTTCGGGTTCGAGCGCGCGTTCCGCGACGACGGATGGATGATCCTCGTCCGGGGCAGCCTGCAACTGGAGTTCTTCCCACACCCCGCGCTAGACCCGGCGAAGAGCGACTTCATGTGCTCACTCCGCGTGGCAAACGTCGATGAGCTCTTCGAGGCCATCATCCGGGCAGGGGTCAACGTCGGCTCGATCGGTGTGCCACGACTTCACGCCGTGCGGACGCAGCCGTGGGGGCTGCGCGCCGGCTACCTCATCGACCTCGACGGCACTCAGTTGGCCTTGATCGAACAAGCTCCGCCGGAGCTGCCTCTCACTGCCCGCTGAGGGTCTGGCGCGAGCCGACGGGCTCGGTCACGATGAGATGTGCGCTATGCCGGAGTTCTGCCCGAAGATGCACCCGATCCGCGGTTCGAGCGCGAGGAACTCGCGAAAGCGATGCCCGTGCCGATCATCGAGTTCGCGACGCAGCCATCCATCGAGTTCGCGAGCTTCAGCGTCTCGACCAGCGGCAGTGGGACGGCCGTCGACCACATGTCCGTGGCGGTCTCGTCGACGTTGTGGCGCAACCCGACCGACAAATCCGACCCCGTCAACCTCGCCGACCTCGACGACGTGACGCGGCGCTCACTCGACGAGGTTCCTCCCTGGCCACGCCCTGCTTGGCTGATCGAATCCGTGGAGCGGATGAGGTACCCGATGCTGTGGGAAGCGGTGCAGACCACCTGGCACCGCGAGCAGTCGGAGCGCAGCACGCTCGACGCATTGCTGGTGCACCACGTCAATCACATCCTCATGAACCACTTCCGCGAGCAAGCCGGGCTGGACCTTCACGACTGGAGCGCACCCGGACTGGCATCCGAGCGCGTCGTCCACCATGGCGTCGACGTGATGATCGATGGCGCTCCCGTGGTGGGCGCCGAAATCGACACTGATCCCTTCGTCTATGCGATCGGCGCGAACCTCCCCAGCGGCGGCGTCCTCACCACGGTCGTGCCGAGAGAGCACCTGCCGCATCTCAGACTCGAGTTCCGCCGGCGACCACCCGGGTGATGAGCGTGCGATCAGCACCACCGAAGTTGAGGCAGCCTCACCCCGCTCGCGCCGCATGACGCCGCGCGTCGGCGGCGGGGGCGCGCGGCGGCGGGCATGGCTAGCGTCGAAGACGGCATCCTCGCCGCATCCGACCGCTGACCCCGTCATCTGGAGAGCAATGTCCGAGTACTTCGACCGCGCCGCCGACAAGTCGTACACCCGCGTGTACAAGTCGGAGACGCCCGACATCCTCGCCGCGTTCGCCGCGTTCGACCAGGCCGTCTTCGCCGCCGAGGGCCGCGAGATCCCGCTGAAGTACCGGGAGCTGATCGCGCTGGCGGTGGGCATCACCACCCAGTGCGTGTACTGCATCGACGGGCACTCCCAGAACGCGGTGAAGGCCGGCGCGACCGAGGCCGAGCTGGCCGAGACGGCGTGGGTGGCCACCGCCATCCGCGCCGGCGGCGGCTACGCCCACGGCCGCCTCGCCTTCAAACTCGCCGACGACGCGCGGCCTGCGCACCAGCACTGATACGACGACCGTGTCCGCTCCGTCCCCGCTGGAAGCCGAGGCGCTCGAGTTCATCCGGGCGCTGATCCGCATCGACAGCGTCAACACGGGCGACGCCGCCACCATCGGCGACGGCGAGACGCGAGCGGCACGGTTCGTGCAAGAGCGCCTCGAAGAGGTGGGCTACACCACCGAGCTCGTCGAGCCGCGCGCCGGCCGGGCGAGCGTGATCGCACGACTGGCCGGGTCGGACCCGGATGCGGGGGCGCTGGTGGTGCACGCCCACCTCGACGTCGTGCCGGTGACGGCGGCGGACTGGACCCATCCCCCGTTCGGCGCCGAGATCCACGACGGCATCCTCTACGGACGCGGCGCCGTCGACATGAAGAACTACGCGGGCACGATCCTCGCCATCGCCCGCGCCTTCCGCCGGGAGGGCGTGGTGCCCCGGCGCGACCTCATCTTCGCCTTCTTCGCCGACGAAGAGGCCGGCGGCGTGTGGGGAGCGCGCTGGATCGTCGAGCAGCGCCCCGACCTGCTGGCCGGCGCCACCGAGGCCATCGGCGAAGTGGGCGGCTTCTCGCTGCCGCTGGGCACCCCCGGGCGCCGTGCCTATCTCGTCGCCACCGCCGAGAAGGGCGTCACCTGGGCGACCCTCACCGCCCGCGGCCACGCCGCGCACGGCTCGATCCCCACCTCCGACAACGCCGTGGTGCGCCTCGCGCGCGCGGTGGCCGCGGTCGGCGCGCACCGCTTCCGGGTGCACCGCACCGCCACGCTCGAGCGCTTCCTCACCCTGTTCGGCGCGGCCGCCGGCCGGCCGTTCGGCGACGACCCCGGCCCCGACGAGCTCGCCCGACTCGGCTTCGCCGCCCCGCTCATCGGGGCGGGCCTGCGCAACACCGTCTCCCCCACCGTGCTCGAGGCCGGCGGCAAGACCAACGTCATCCCCGCGACCGCGTCGGCGCGCTTCGACATCCGCGTGCTCCCCGGCCAAGACGAGGCGCTGCGGGCAGAGCTCGCCGCCGTCGTCGGCGACGACATCGACATCGCGTGGGGGCGCGAGCTGCGCGCGATCGAGTCGCCCGTCGACGCCGACCTGCTGGGCGTGCTGCAGCAGGCCATCTCGGCCGAAGACCCCGGCGGCACGGTCATCCCCTACCTGCTGCCGGCCAGCACCGACAACAAGCACCTGGCTCGCCTCGGCATCCGCGGGTACGGCTTCATCCCACTGCAGGTGCCCGACGACTTCGACGTGTTCGGGCAGTTCCACACCGCCGACGAGGCGATCCCCGTCGCGTCGCTGCACTTCTGCACGCGCGTGACCGCGCGCATCCTCCGCAGCGCCTGACGTAGCCGCCGCGCCGCACCGGCGCGCGGAATGTTACGCCCGGTATCCCCGCGCGTCGGCACGTATCGGCCCATTGCGGCGTGTGAAACACCCGGTCGTGGCGCCCTCGCACGCCGCCCTAGCGTGACCTTCACCCCGGCGCGCCCGCGCCCCCTCAAGCTCGAGGAGCACCCCATGACCCAGATCGTGACGGCCCCCGTCGACACCGCGCCCGCCGCGGCGCCGACGACCGGCAAAGTCGACCTCGGCACGGTGACCGTCGTCCACACGCGCCACTGGTGGCGCTGGATCATCGGCGCACTGGTCGTGTTCGTGATCGCGCAGTTCGCGTGGAGTCTGGTCACCAACGACCGCTACATGTGGGGCACGTTCGGCGAGTACTTCTTCTCCGAGCCCGTGCTGATCGGCATCGGCTACACCCTCTCGCTCACCGCGATCTCGGCCGCGATCGGGTTCCTGCTCGGCACCGTGATCGCCCTCGGCCGCCTGTCGAAGTCGCCGCTGCTGAACTCGGCGGCGTGGGCGTACATCTGGTTCTTCCGCTCGGTGCCGCTGGTCGTGCAGATCATCGTCTGGTACAACCTGGGCTACCTCTACCCCACGCTGGGCCTCGGCACCCCGTTCACCACCGACTTCTGGCTCGTCGAGTTCCCCACCGTCCAGCTGATCAGCGCGTTCGCCGCGGCCATCCTCGGCCTCAGCCTGCACCAGGCCGCCTACTCGGCCGAGATCATCCGCGGCGGGCTCATCTCGGTCGACGCCGGCCAGTCCGAAGCGGCCGCCGCCCTCGGCATCCCCGCCTCTCGGCGGCTGCTGCGCATCATCCTGCCGCAGGCGATGCGCTCGATCATCCCCAACGCCACCAACGAGGTCATCGGGCTGGTCAAGGGCGCCTCGGTCGTGTTCGTCATCGCGATCCCCGAGCTGTTCTACGCCGTGCAGGTGATCTACAACCGCAACAGCCGGGTGATCCCGCTGCTGCTGGTGGCCGTGGTCTGGTACACGATCATCACCACCATCCTGAGCATCGCCCAGTACTACATCGAGCGGCACTACGCCCGGGGCTCAGCCCGATCGCTGCCGCCGACCCCGCTGCAGCGGCTGCGGCACTGGACGAGCGTGCAGTGGGCGCGCCTGGGCGACGCCCCCGCACCGCCGCCTCCCCTGCCGGGAACGGATGGCGCCGGCACGGCCGGCGACGACACCACGGCCCCCCGCGGCGACCGCAACGACGTGAAGTTCGGAGGAGCAGGCGCATGAGCACCCTGGCACCGGCCGCCACCCGCGGCCTCGTCGAGATCCACAACGTGCACAAGAGCTACAGCGGCTTCGAGGTGCTCAAGGGCATCGACCTCACCGTCGCCCCCGGCGAAGTGGTGGCCCTGCTCGGCCCCAGCGGCTCGGGCAAGTCGACGCTGCTGCGCACCATCAACCACCTCGAGAGCGTCGACAGCGGCTCGGTCACCGTCGACGGCGAGCTGATCGGCTACGAGCTGCGCGGCGGCAAGCTGCACGAGCTGCGTGAGCGCGAGATCCTGCAGCGACGCACCCAGGTGGGCATCGTCTTCCAGAACTTCAACCTGTTCCCCCACCTCACCGCGCTCGAGAACATCACCGAAGCGCCCCTCGCCCTGAAGCGCCTGGGCAAAGCGGATGCGCGCGAGCTGGCACTGGGGCTGCTGGACCGGGTGGGGCTGGCAGACAAGGCCGACGCCTACCCGCGGCAGCTCTCCGGCGGGCAGCAGCAGCGCGTCGCGATCGCCCGCGCCCTGGCCCTCAAGCCCAAGGTGCTGCTGTTCGACGAGCCCACCAGCGCCCTCGACCCCGAGCTGGTCGGCGAGGTGCTCGACGTGATCCGCGACCTCGCCCAGCTGGGCACCACCCTCATCATCGTGACCCACGAGATCGGCTTCGCCCGCGAAGTGGCCGACCGCGTGGTGTTCCTCGACCACGGCCGGGTCGTCGAAGAAGGCACCCCCGAACAGGTGCTGACCCGCCCGCAGAACCCGCGCACCCAGGAGTTCCTGGCCAAAGTGCTCGGCTGACCCCGCACGACCCGAACCGCGGCACCCCCGCATCCACCAAGGAGACACACAGCATGGCACTCAGCAAGAAGCAGGGCATCGTGATCGGCGTGGCCGCCGTCGCGGTCGCCGCGATCGTCGGCGTGACCGCCGCCCTCACCCTCAACCGCCCGGCCGAGGCGTCCGAACCGGCGCCGGCATCCACCGACGCCGCCGCGGAGAACATCGCCACCGACGAGATCGAATGGGTGCACACCGAGGCGGTGCCCGAGGCCGTGGCCGCGCTCAAGGCGAGCGGCTTCGAGCCCATCGAGGCCGGCAAGCTCACCGTGGCCGTCGGCGCGTTCGTGCCGCCGCTGAGCTATGTGCCCGACGGCGAGACCCTTCCCGCCGGCACCGAGCCGAACTTCGGCTCGCTGATCGCCGAGGGCCTGGGGCTGGAGTACAACCCCGTCGTCGTCGCGTGGGCCGACTGGCCGCTGGGCATCCAGTCGGGCAAGTACGACCTCATCACCTCGAACGTGACCGTCACCGAGGAGCGCAAGGAGCTCTACGACTTCGCCAGCTACCGGCAAGACCTGCTCGGCTTCTACGTGCGCGCCGACAGCGACATCGACAGCATCGAGAAGGCCGACGACATCTCGGGCCTCAAGGTGATCGTCGGCTCGGGCACCAACCAGGAGAAGGTGCTGCTGAGCTGGAACGAGGAGCTCACCGCCGCCGGCAAGGCTCCCGCCGAGCTGCAGTACTTCGACGACAACGCGGCGGCGACCCTCGCGCTGGAGTCGGGCCGCGCCGACGCCAACTTCGGCCCCAACGCCACCTCGGCGTGGGCGGCCCGCGAGACCGGCAACACCAAGCTCGTCGGCATCATCCCCGGCGGCTGGCCGCTGCAGGCCGAGATCGCGGCGGGCACCGCCAAGGGCAACGGCCTCATCGAGCCGGTGAGCATCGTGATCAACGCGCTCATCGCCGACGGCAGCTACGACGAGGTGCTCAAGGTGTGGGGCCTGGAGTCGGAGGGCATCGACGAGTCGGTCGTGAACCCCGAGGGTCTGCCCAAGTCGTGACCTCGCAGGTGCGGCCCGGTCGTGCGCGACCGGGCCGCACCCGTTTCGCCCCCGCATCCGCCCGCCCGCACCCGCGAAGGACCCCGATGACCACCCGCGCCCCGCTCTCCGTGCTCGACCTGTCCCCCTTCGGCGCCGGCGCCACCCCGGCCGACGGGCTGCGCGCCACCATCGCCCTCGCCCGCCGCGCCGAGGAGTGGGGCTACCGGCGCTTCTGGCTCGCCGAGCATCACCTCAACCCCGGGGTCGCCGGCTCGGCGCCGCACGTGCTGCTGGCCGCCATCGCCGCCGCCACCGACCGCATCCGCGTCGGCACCGCCGCCACGATCATCGGCAACTCCTCCGCCCTGCAGGTCGTCGAGGCCGCCGGCACGGTCGCGGCGCTGCATCCGGGCCGCTTCGATCTCGGCATCGGCCGCTCGGGCACCACCAGCACCCCGCCCGCCGCGCCGGCCGTGAGCGAAGACCGCGTCGTCGACGGGCTGGTGCTGCCCGCGGCCCGCCCGTTCGCGTTCGACTCCGACCGGTTCGCCGCGCAGGCGCGGCTGCTGCGCCGCACCCCCGGCGACGCCGAGCGCTTCGAGCAGGACGTGCTCGACATCCTCGCGCTGCTGCGCGGCACATACGTCGCGCCCGAGGGCGTGCCGATCCACGCCACCCCCGCCGAAGGGCAGCCCATCGAGGTGTGGCTGCACGGCAGCACCGCCGGGCCCAGCGCCGCCCTCGCCGGCCGCCTCGGGCTGCCGTTCGGCGCGAACTACCACGTGGCCGGCGGGTTCGTGACGGATGCCGTCGACGCCTACCGCCGCGCCTTCCGCCCCGGGGTGCTCGCCGCCCCGCACGTGATCGTGTCGGTCGACGTGCTCACCGCCGACGACGAGGCCGCGGCCCACCGGCTCGCGCTCGGTTACGGTGAATGGGTGCACAGCATCCGCGCCGGCCAGGGCGCCATCGCCTACCCCGCCCCGGCAGCGGCCCTGCCGACGCCCTACCCCGACGACCTGCTGGCGGTCGTGCGCGATCGCCTCGACACGCGGGTGGTCGGCGCCCCCGACCGGGTGGTGGAACGGCTCGAGACGCTGCAGCGGGTGACGGGCGCCGACGAGCTGCTCGTGACCACGATCACCCACGACCCCGCCGACCGCGAGCGCTCGTTCGAGCTGCTCGCCACCGCGTGGGACGCACCGCCGGCGGCCGCCGCGCCGGTGGCCGCAGGAGCGCACGCGTGAGCGGCGCCGGTCTCACCATCCGCCTCGTGCGCCCCGACGAGCACGACGAGACCTCCCGCATCACCGTCGAGGCCTACCAGCACAGCTACCGCGGGCTCAGCGAGAAGTACCTGGCGTCGCTGCGCAACGTGCCCGGACGGGTCGCCGCCGGCGAGGTGTGGGTGGCGGTGGATGCCGACGGCACGGTCGTCGGATCGGTGTGGGTGCCGCGGCCCGGGGAGCGCCTGTCGGAGCTCGCCCGCGACGACGAGTTCGACTTCCGCCAGCTCGCGGTGGCCCCCGCCGCCCGCGGCCGCGGCATCGGCGACGCGCTGACCCGGCACGTGATCGGGCTGGCCCGCGCGCGCGGCGCCCGGCGCGTGGTGATGAACAGCGGCCCCGAGATGACCGGCGCGCACGCGCTGTACCTGAAGCTCGGCTTCCGTCGGCTCACCGAGCGCGAGGCGCCCATCGAGGTGGAGCCGGGCCGATGGCTCGACCTGCGCGCCTTCGGGCTCGACCTCGACGACGACGCCGCGGTCGCCGACGCCGAGCCCGAGCTCAGTCGGCGCTGAGCGCGGCGAGCGTGCGCCCGATGACGGGCGTGAACTTGAAGCCGTGTCCCGAGAACCCGGCACCGACGACCACCGGCCCCACCCGCTCGAGCACGAAGCGCGCATCGGGCGTGGAGGTGTAGGTGCAGGTCACCTCGGTGAACCGGGTGCTGTCGACGCCCGGCAGCCACTCGCGGGCATAGCGCACGAGCGACGCGGTGAGCGCCGGGTCGGGCAGGTAGCTGCGCCGGTCGGGGTCGATCTCGGGGCCGGCGGCATGCCAGCCCGCCTTGATGCCCTCGCCGGGGGTTGCCATGCCGTAGACCCCCGCCGCGAACCACGCCGTCGCCGGGTCGTCGGCGGCCGGGATGTGGTTGAAGCCGGGCCACGGCGCCGCGGGGTCGAGAGGGGTGAAGTGCGCGGGCTGCTCCTGGGTCACCCGCAGCACGGGCAGGGCGGGGCCGGGGACGCCGTAGAGGGTCTTGCCCGTCCACGCGCCGGCGGTGGTGACCACCCGCCGCGCGCGCACGGTGCGGGCGCCGTCGGCGTCTTCCACCTGCAGGTGCACCTCGTCGTCGCCGCGCACGTCGATGCCGGTCACCCGGGTGCGCCAGGCGACCCGGGCACCCCGCGCCTGTGCCCCGGCGAGAAACGCCGTGACGGCGGCGTCGGCGTTCAGCCGGCCCGCGTCGGGGGTGTGCAGCACGGTGCCGGCGAACCGGAACCCCGGCCACCGCTCCTGGGCCGCGCGGGCGTCGAGCAGCTCGGTGGCGAACCCGCCCGCCGCGATGGCCTCGGCGGCGGCGGCGAGGTCGCGGCCGGGGCCGTGGTTGACGATGCCCGTCTGCTGCAGCAGCGGCGCGCCCGACTCGGCTTCGAGCTCGCGCCACAGCAGGCGCGCGTCGCGCAGCCAGGCGAGATAGTCGGGCTCGGTGTAGGCGACGTTGAAGTTGCGGGAGGCGCCGTGCGAGGCGCCGTGGCGGTGGCCCGGCTCGAACTGCTCGAACACGGTCACCGCCCGCCCGGCGCGGGCCAGGTGCCACGCGGTGGCCGCTCCCATCGCGCCGCCGCCGATCACGGCGACGTCGATCACCTCGCCGCTCACGCGGCGACCGGCCCGCCCGCCCCGCTCGACCAGCTGCCGGGCACCCCGGGGATGCGGGCGGCCTCGTCGCCGAGCCAGTGCAGCCCGGTGATGGCGAGGAAGCCGTGCGCATCGGCGCGCCGCGTCTCGTGGTCGCGGTGCCACTGCTGCCAGTCGCGCGCGAACGTCGCGGCGGCCGGAGCGGCGGTGGTCGATGCGGGAACGGTGCTCATGGCTTCTTCCTCAGGGGGCGGGGCAGGGCGGGGCGGATGCGGGACGGCTCAGGCGCGGGCCGGTGCGGCCAGCGCGGGTGCCGACTCGGGAGCCGGCAGTCCCAGGTTGTCACGGAGCGTGGTGCCCTCGTACTCGGTGCGCAGCGATCCGCGCTCCTGCAGCAGCGGCACCACCTTGTCGACGAACTCGTCGAGGCCCGACGGCACGACGTGCGACCCGATGACGACACCGTCGGCGCCGTCTTCCTGCACGAAGGCGTCGAGCTGGTCGGCGACCTCGGCGGCGGTGCCGACATAGGTCGCCTCGCGGGCCACGGCGTGAGCGAGCCCGCGCAGGGTGAGCCCGCGTTCGGCGGCGAGTTCCCGCCAGGTGCGCACCGTCTCGAAGCGGTCCTGGAAGATGAACGCCCGCCCCTGAATGAACGGCGCCGCGGCGGGATCGGGGTCGATATCGGGCACCGGGCCGTCGAGGTCGAACGCCGACAGGTCGCGGTTCCACACCTGCTCGAACGTCACCTGGATGGTGCGGTCGCTCAGCTGCTGCTCCTTGATGAAACGCGCCTTCTCCACCGCCTCGGCCGTCGTGTCCCCCAGCACGAAGCCCGCCGACGGCAGGATCTTGACGTGATCGGGGTTGCGGCCGAACCGGGCCACCCGGTCTTTGATGTCGGCGTAGAACGCCTTGCCCTCGGCGAGGGTCGAGTAGGGCGAGAAGATCGCGTCGGCGGTGGAGGCGGCGAAGTCGCGGCCCTGCGGCGAGACCCCCGCCTGCACGACCACCGGCCGCCCCTGCGGGCTGCGCGGCACCGTGAAGCGCCCCTCGATGTCGAACTGCGTGCCGTGGTGGGCGAACCGGCCGGCCTGGCCGTCGCGCAGGAACACCCCGGCATCCTTGTCGGCGACGATCGCGTCGGCGGCCCACGAGTCCCACAGTTCGCGGATCGTGGCGACCGTCTCCTCCGCCCGCACGTAGCGCTGGGCGTGGGGCAGGAAGCCGCCGCGGCGGAAGTTGGCACCTGTGAACGCGTCGAACGAGGTCACGACGTTCCAGCCGGCCCGGCCGCCCGACAGGTGGTCGAGGGTCGCGATCTGGCGGGCCAGCTCGTAGGGCTCGTTGAACGTGGCGTTGAGCGTGCCCACCAGGCCCAGGTGCTCGGTCACCGCGGCCAGGGCCGCCAGCACCGAGAGCGTGTCGGGGCGCCCGGCGATGTCGTGGTCGAAGATCACGCCGTCGCGGGCGCGCAGGGCCAGTCCCTCCGCGAGGAAGAAGTAGTCGAAGCGGCCGCGCTCGGCGGTCTGGGCGACGTGGCGGAACGTGGAGAAGGCGATCTGGCTGCCCGCATCCGGGTGCTCCCACGCGGTGTGCTCGTTCACGCCGCCGACATAGGCGGCGAGGATGATCTGCTTGCGTCCGGTCATGATGTGCTGCGTCCTCTCTCAGGGATCTCGCGCGGTCGGTGTTCTCAGGCGACGGATGCCGCATAGCGGCTGGGGATGCCCTCGGGAAGCCCGAGCAGGCCCCGCAGGGTGGCGGCCTGGTCGGCCTCGGCGGGCAGCAGCCCGCGGCGCTGCAGTTCGGCGACGAGGTCGCCGGCGATGCGCGGCAGGTCGTCGGTGGCGACGGCGGGGCGCAGGCGCACGCCGGCGTAGCCGAGGGCGTCGAGCTCGGCGATGACATCGGCGAGCTCTGCCGCCGACCCGGCGACGATGCGGGCATCGGAGACGAGCGGGCGCCCGAGCCGGTCGAGGCGGGCCAGGCGCTCGGCGGCGCGCTCGCCGCCCGGCTCGTCGAGCAGCACCACGAGGTCGGCGAACACGCGCAGCGGCTCGCCCGCCCGGTCGGCGGCGCGTTCGGCGGCGGCGATCTCGTCGAGGATGCCGCGGGCGTGGGCGGTGTCGGCCGGCGTGACGAACACGACGTCGGCCGAGCGCGCCGCCAGCAGGTAGGGCACCTCGGCGTGGGCCAGGGCCGCCACGACGGGCTGCCCCTGCGGCGGGCGCGGGGTGATCGACGGCCCGCGGACGCTGAAGAACCGGCCCTCGAAGTCGACGCGGTGCACCTTCTCGGCGTCGAGGAAGCGGTCGGTGGCGGCGTCGCGGATCTCGGCATCGTCCTCCCAGCTGTCCCAGAGCCGGCGCACCACCTCGACGACATCGGCGGCCTCGTCGAAGTACTCGGCGACAAGGCCCGGCAGGGCGGGGTCGTCCAGGCCGACCAGCTGCGGCTGCTCCCGCCGGCCGACATGGGCCGACTCGTCGGGGCGGGCCGACACCTTCACCTGCCAGCCGGCACGGCCCTCGCTGGCGTAGTCGAGGGTCGCCAGGCCCGTCGAGACGTGGAACGGCTCGGTGTGGGTCACCGTGACGGTGGGGATCAGCCCGATACGCGAGGTGACCGGGGCCACCCGGGAGGCGATCAGCAGCGCGTCGAGACGGCCGCGCACCTCGTCGGTGCGCTCGTCACCGGCGAAGGGCTCGGCCGACTGCAGCGCCAGCGAGTCTTCGATGGTGACGAAGTCGAGCAGTCCCGCCTCGGCGGTGCGCACGAGGTCGACCCAGTAGTCGGGGGTGAACAGCTCGGCGGGGCGCGACGACGGCTCCCGCCAGGCGGCCGGATGCCAGCCGGCGCCCTCCAGCGCCACGCCGATGCGCAGTCGTTCGGCTGAGGTTCGGACCGGTGCGGTCATGGGGTTCTCCTTCGATGATCTGATGCGGTCGTGGTCTGTTGCGGATGCCTCGGATGGGCGGATGCCTCGAGGCTCCCGCATCCGCGGCGGCGCCGTCGGGCGTGACGTCAAGCACCGACACCGGCCGTCACGCGGGGTAACGCCGGGGGCTCAGGCGGCCACCGGCGCGGTCTGCCCGGCCGGGCGCCAGCCCAGCTGCGGCAGCACCGCGTGTCGGATGTCGGACAGGATCTGGCGGTACTCGGCCTGCGCGAACGCGTAGGGCAGCGCGATGCGCAGCTCGGTGCGCCCGTCGATGGCGGGGTCGTCGCGCAGCCGGCGCACGATCTCGTCGGACGTGCCGACGAGGTCGCGTTGGAACACCAGCCCGCCGGTGGGAACGTGCGTGCGCGCCTCCCGCGCGGCGGCGTAGTCGGCGTAGTGCGCGCGCTGCGCGGCCGTGGCGCTGTCGGTGGGCACGATCACCCGCTCCACCCCGACCGCCGGCGCGGTGCCCGCGAACGCGTCGTAGTACTCGTCGATGTGGGCGCGCTGGGCCGGCTCGAACACGTCGCCGCCGGCACTGGAGGCGAGGTTGCCCAGCAGCAGTTTGAGGCCGCGTTCGGCGGCCCAGCGCACCGAGCGCTGCGATCCGCCGCCCAGCCACACCCGTTCCCGCAGCGACGGCACGTGCGGCTGCACGCGCGGCGTCTGCGGGCCGTACGGGGTGGCGATGGGCTCGCCCGCGAGGGGCCTCCCCTCGAGCGCGTCGAGGAACCGTTCGATCAGCGTGTAGGCGTCGACGTCGGCGGCGCCGTCGGTGCGGCCGAGCGGGCGCAGCAGCGCGCCGTGCGGCGCCGAGGTGCTGATCCCCGCGCTGATGCGGCCGCCCGAGAGGGCGTCGACAGTGGCGAAGTCTTCGGCCAATCGGAACGGCGTCTCGTAGCCCAGCGGCACCACGGCGGTCTCGAGCCGGATGACCGAGGTGCGCTGGGTGGCGGCGGCGAGGAAGGTGAGCGCCGACGAGACACCCCGCTCCAGGTGGCGCTGTCGGATGCCGGCGAGCTGGAAGCCCAGTTCCTCGGCGTACTCGAACAGGCCCAGGGTCTCCTCCAGCCCGGCGCGCGGGTCGTCTTCGGGGTAGGTGCCGGCGAGGGTGAACCCCGCCTCGCTGATGAGCGTGGTCGTGTCGGTGATCGGCATCAGTCGGCCTGCTTCCAGGCGGCCACGAGCGGGTTCAGCCGGGAGTCGGCGCCCAGCGTGATGTCGTGCACGACCTCTTGCGTGCCGAGGATCGACGTGAGCTCGTGCACCGGGATCTGGTAGTACTGGCTCGCCAGCCGCTCTTGGGCGTCGGCCAGCAGCGCGTCGCGTGCGGCCGGGTCGCCGGCGGCGAGCTGACCCTGCAGCAGCGCCTCCAGCTCGGGGTCGTCGATGTCGTACCGGGTGGTGGCCTTCGAGAACGAGACCCGCAGGATGTCGCCGTCGGCGCGCGAGACGTTGCCCCAGGCGAGGTCGAAGTCGCCGGCCGACTGCTTCTCGAGGAACTCGGGCACGGTGCTGCCGCTGAGCGTCAGGTCGATGCCGACCTGCTTCAGCTGCTGCTGGATGAGTTCGAGCGAGGTCTGGTTCGGGCCGAAGTTGGTGATCCAGAGCAGGTCGAGCGCCAGCGGCTGGCCGTCTTTCTCGCGGATGCCGTCGGCTCCCTCGCGCCAGCCGGCCTCGTCGAGCAGGTCGGCGGCGCGCTCGGGGTCGTACGAGAAGTACGAGCTCTGGTCGGCGTAGGACGGGGTGGTCTTGGCCAGGGCGCTGGTGGCGACGTTGAAGTAGTCGTTGAGCGCGGTGTCGCGCACCACCGTGGCGTCGATGGCGGCCGAGATCGCCTCGCGCACGGCGACGTCGGCCACCAGCGGTCGCGACACGTTGAACGAGAGCCCGAAGGTGACGCCGGGGTTGCCGCGCCACACCAGCGGGTAGCCGGACTGGTCGAGGGCGTCGACGTCGGTGGGCTGCACGCCGCCGATCACGTCGACCTGGTCGGAGGTGAGGCTGCCGGTGCGCACGCTCGCCTCGGGCACGATCTGGAAGGTGACCGAGTCGAGGTGGGCGCGGCCGTCGTTGCCGAGCGCCCCGGGCGCCCACGCGTAGTCGTCGCGCGCGGTGAGCACGGTCTCGACGTCTTTCGTGTAGGCCTCGAGGGTGAACGGCCCGGTGCCGACGACCGCGGCGCCGTCGGCGCGCTGGTCGTAGGGCACGGCGAGGGTGGCATCGCCGACGATGCCCAGGGCGACGGCGGCGGTGGAGTTGGGGAAGGCGGCGTTGGGGCTGGCGAAGTCGACCCGGGCGGTGTGCTCGTCGACGACCTCGGTGCCCTGGTAGCCGACGAAGCTGCTGACGGCCTGGCTGAGCGCACCGGCGGCGACGATGTCGTCGAAGGTGGCCTTGACGTTCGCGGCGGTCAGCGGCGTGCCGTCGGAGAAGGTGACGTCGGTGCGCAGCTCGAACGTGAACGAGGTGGCGTCGTCATTGGCCGTGTACGACGTGGCGAGCCAGGGGTCCAGCGCCCCGCTGTCGGGGTTCTGGTAGAGCAGCGAGTCGACGAGCTGACGGGTGACGTAGAGGGTGTCGTTGCCCGAGCCCGTGCCCGACGGATTGAGCGAGATGGGGTCGTTGGCGATCGCGAAGGTGAGGTCGCCGCCGGCCACGGGCGTGGCGTCGTCGGCGGCGGTGGTGCCGGCCGGGGCGGCGCCGCTCGCGCAGGCGGTGAGGATGAGGCCCGCCGCGGCGGCGAGCGCCGCGGCGAGGGTGAGGCGTCTGGTGGACATGATGCTCCTGGTGAGGGGACGGTCGGTGAGGTGGGGTGGGTCGGGTGGGACGGGGCGGTCAGGGGTGCAGCACGGCGCGGCCGGGGATGGCATCCAGCAGCGCCCGGGTGTAGTCGGAGGCGGGCCGCTCGAACACGTCGTCGACATCGCCGATCTCGACGAGGCGGCCCCGCTGCATCACCCCGACGGTGTGGGCGATCTGGCGCACCACGGCGAGGTCGTGCGAGATGAACAGATAGCTGAGGCCGAACTCGCGCTGGATGTCGGCCAGGAGGGTGAGGATCTGATGCTGGATCGACACGTCCAGCGCCGAGACCGGCTCGTCGAGCACGAGCAGCTCGGGCTCGATCGCCAGCGCCCGGGCGATCGCGACGCGCTGACGCTGACCGCCCGAGAGCTCGGCGGGCTTGCGGTGCAGGGTGCCGGCGGGCAGGGCGACCAGGTCGACCAGCTCGGCCGCGCGCGCCCGGCGCTGCGCGCGCGACCCGAGCCGCAGCGCGACGAGGGGGTCGGTGATGAGCGCCTCGACGTTCAGGCGCGGGTTGAGCGCGGCATACGGGTTGTGCTGCACCAGCTGGATGCGGCGGCGCAGGGTGCGCAGGGCCGATCCGCCCAGCCGGGTGACGTCGTCGCCGTGGAAGAGCACCCGGCCGGCGGTGGGGTCGGCCAGGCGAAGGGCGAGGCGTGCCGTGGTGGTCTTGCCCGACCCCGACTCGCCCACGAGGGCGAGGGTGCGACCGCGTTGAATGCGGAAGCCGACGCCGTCGACGGCGCGCTGCACGCCGCCGCCGCCCGGCAGTGCGAACTCCTTGACCAGCCCGTCGACCTCGAGCACGGCCGGCGCGCCCGCCGACGCGGCGACGGCGGGGGCGGTGACGACGGCGGGGAGCGCCTGGCGGGCGTTGAGGCTCGGCGCCGCGGCGATCAGCTGCCGCGTGTAGGGATGCTGCGGGTCGAGCAGCACCTGCGCGGGCGTGCCCTGCTCGACGATGCCGCCCTGCGACATCACGATGATCCGGTCGGCGCGGTCG
Source organism: Microbacterium festucae (assembly GCF_025421715.1). GTDB lineage: Bacteria > Actinomycetota > Actinomycetes > Actinomycetales > Microbacteriaceae > Microbacterium > Microbacterium festucae. The sequence continues at coordinate 111,434 of NZ_JAOEFC010000003.1, read as the reverse complement.
GCGGCCACGCCGAGGTCGTGGGTGATGAGCAGCAGGCTCGTGCCGCGTTCGCGCTTGAGGGCGTCGAGGTGATCGAGGATCTGGCGCTGCACGGTGACGTCGAGGGCGCTGGTGGGCTCGTCGGCGATGATCAGCGGCGGGTCGGCGATGATCGCGATCGCGATCAGCACGCGCTGGCGCATGCCGCCGGACAGCTCGTGCGGGTACTGCTGGGCGCGCAGGTGCGCGTCGGGCAGACCCGCCCGCTCGAGCGCCGCCACCGCCTCGATCGCCGCGGTGCGGCGATCGGCCCGCCCGTGCACGCGCAGCACCTCCGCCACCTGCGCGCCGATGCGCACGACCGGGTTGAGGCTCACGGTGGGGTCTTGCGGCACGAAGCCGATGCGCCCGCCGCGCACGGCGCGCAGTGCCGCCGCCGATGCGGTAACGAGGTCTCGCCCCTCGAAGCGCACGGCGCCGTCGCTGATGGCGGCGGCCCCCGGCAGCAGCCGGATGACGGCGTGCACGGTGGTCGACTTGCCCGAGCCCGACTCGCCGACGATGGCCACCGTCTCGCCGGGGGCGACGGTCAGGCTCACATCGCGCACGGCGTCGATCGGGCCCTGCGGTGTGCGGTACGAGACCGACAGTCCGTCGATCTCGAGCAGGTTCTCGCTCATCGGCGTGACCGTCCTTCGGTGTCGAGCCCGTGGGCCAGCCGGTTGGCGGCGAGCACGGTGAGGGCGATGGTGAGACCGGGCAGCGTCGTCAGCCACCAGGCGGTGCGCAGATAGTCGCGCCCGCCCGAGACCAGGGCGCCCCACTCGGGGGCCGGCGGCGGGGCGCCGTAGCCGAGGAAGCTCAGCGCAGAGACGGCGAGGATCGCGGTGCCGAACTCGAGCACCCCGAGCACCACCACCGGGCCGGCCGAGTTGGGCAGCACGTGGCGCACGAGGATGCGGGGCCGGCTGTTGCCCGAGGCCCGCGCCGCTTCGATGAACGCCGACCCGCGCACCCGCATGACCTCGGAGCGCATGATGCGCGAGACCGACGCGACGCTGGCGATGCCGACCGCGACGGCGACGTTGACGGTGCCGAACCCGAGAGCGGTGATGATCGCCAGCGACAGCAGCAGCCCGGGGATCGCTAGCAGCACGTCGGCGATGCGCATGATGACGGCATCCGTGCGACCCCCGGCGAAGCCGCTGAGAAGACCCAGCAGCGACCCTGCCACCAGGCCCACGGTGACGGCGATGGCGGCGGCCGACAGCGTCAGCGAGGTGCCGTGCACGACGCGCGTGTAGAGGTCGCGGCCGATCTGGTCGGTGCCGAACCAGTGGGCCGCCGAGGGCGGCTGCAGGTTGTCGGCGGGCGTGCCCACGAGGGGATCGCCGGGGGCGAGCAGCCCCGGCCACAGCGCCGCGACGAGCACGACGAGCAGCCACAGCAGCGCCACCACCGCGAGCGGCCGGCGCAGCAGCGCAGGCACGCGCAGCGCGGGGCGCCCGGCGGAGCGCTGCGAGACCGCGTCGGCGAAGCGGTTGCCGGCGGTCGCGCCGAACGTGTCGGCGGGGCGCTGCGCAGTGTCGGGGAGGAGGGCCGTGGTCTCGGACATCAGCGCACCGCCGTCAGTTCTTCTTCGGATGCGGCATCCACCGCGGGCGGCGCCTCGTCGGGCGTCGTCGCCGCGGCATCCGCCTGCGCCAGCCGTCGCCGCGGACGCAGCGACGGACCCACCAGCACGATGCGCGGATCGAGCAGGGGGTAGACCAGGTCGACGGCGAGGTTGGCCAGCACGAACACCGCGGCGGCGAACAGCACGATTCCCTGCACGACCGGGATGTCCTGCTGCTGCACGGCGATGGCGGTGACCCGTCCGATGCCGGGGCGCGAGAACACCGTCTCGGTGACGACGGTGCCCGACAGCAGCTGCCCGATGACGAGCCCGGTCACGGTGAGGGCGGGCAGCGCGGCGTTGCGCAGCGCGTGACGGAAGTGCACGCGGGCGCGCCCGGCGCCCTTGGCCCACGCGGTGTCGATGTAGGGCTCGCGCAGCGACGTGGACAGGCTCTTGGCCAGCAGCTGCGCGATCGTGGCGCCGGTGGGCAGGGCGAGAGTGATGGCCGGCAGCACCAGCGAGACGAACCCCTTGTCGCCCATCGCCGGGAACAGCGGCAGCTGGAACGAGAACCACTGGATGAGCATGAGCCCGAACCAGAACGAGGGGATCGCGACCCCGAGCGGGGGCAGGCCCAGCAGCACCGACGAGAGCCACGGCGAGCGCACGAAGGTGGCGAGCACCGCGACCCCGACCCCGACCACGACCGCCAGCAGCAAGCCGAGCGCCGCCAGCTGCAGGGTGGGCCCGATGGCCTCGCCGATCACCTCGGCGACCGGCCTCCCCAGGCTGATCGACGAGCCGAACTGCCCGGTGAGGATGCCGCCCAGCTGCGCGAAGTACTGCACCCACAGCGGACGGTCGAGGCCGTACTGCTGCCGGATCGCGTCGAGCTGCGCGGGCGAGATGTCGGTGGCGTCGCCGCCGGCCAGCAGGGCGACCGGGTCGCTGGGCAGCGCATAGAGCACGATGAACGACACCGTGTACGCGGCCCACAGCACCACGACGGCCTGACCGAGACGCGAGGCGATGTAGCGCACGGCGGCGCCGCGGCTGGCGCGGCGCGGGGTGACGGCGGACATCGGCGCCTCCTTTCCGGATTCGTGTCGGGGGGATGTCGGTGCGGCGAGGTGCCGCTGAGCGAGGATGCGCGCCGCGAAGCCGGCGCGGCGACCGGCCGTGACACGCGACGTCGTGTCACGTCATCCCCCGTCGTGTCGCGTCACGCGGCGATACATACCGCGCGGGTTCGCCGGGCGGATGCCACGGTTCGCCGCGCGGGCCGGGGCGGGGTGGCGCGCGGGTGCGGGCGGCTGTTGCGTGCGGTGACGGGCGATGTTGCCGCCGGGGGTGACGGGGCGCAGAGTGGAGCGATGCCCGATTCCCCCGCCACCGGCACCCTCACCACCGTCCCCTCCGTCGCCGCGGCACGCGAGGTCGTGCGCGCCGACGAGAGCGTGCTCGACAACGCCGCCTGGCATTCGCTCGCCGGACCCCACGCGACCTTCGCCCTCGGCGGCGACTTGGTGCGCCGCTACCCCGAAGACGTCGCCCCGTTCGTCGGGGTGCGCACGTGGGAGCACCCCGACGTGTGGGACGCGCTCATCGACCTCGTCGGCACGGGCGCCGAGATCGGGCTGTCGGGTTATGAGGGCGAGGTGCCGCCGGGCTGGGAGGTGCTCGGTCGCGGCGACGGCGTGCAGCTCGTGCAGACCGACGCCCTGCAGCCGCGTCCCGACGACGAGGCGATCGAACTCGGGGCCGATGACGCCGCCGAGATGATGGCGATCGTCGAACGCAACCAGCCCGGCCCCTTCCGGCCCCGCACCTACGAGCTCGGCCGCTACATCGGCATCCGCCGCGACGGGCGTCTGGTCGCGATGGCCGGCGAGCGCCTGCATCCGCAGGGCTGGACCGAGATCAGCGCCGTGGCCGTCGACGCCGACCACCGCCGCCAGGGGCTCGCGTCGCGTCTCGTGCTCGACGTGGCCTTCCACATCCAGCAGCGCGGCGACAGCGCGCTGATGCACGCGGCCGCCTCGAACGTCGGCGCGATCGCCGCCTACGAGCGCCTGGGCTTCGTGCTGCGCCGGCACAACCAGTTCGCCGCGGTGCGCACCCCCGTCTGACCGGGGGCCTTTCCGTCTCCGACACGAGCGGGCGTTTCGCGGCGCCAGGTTACGACGCGAATTGTCCCGCCGCCGCGACGCGGCGACAGTGAGACCGCGGCCACCCGGCCGCATCGAGGAAGGGAGCACGCCGTGTCGGAGCGTGTACACATCGCCGTGGCCCTGGACGGCGCCGGCTGGCATCCTGCCGCCTGGCGGGAGTCCACCGCCCGGCCTGCGGCCCTCACCACGGCCGCCTACTGGCGCGACCTGGTGCAGACCGCCGATGCCGCCGGCATCGTGTTCGCGACGCTGGAAGACGCGCTGTCGCTGGGCGGCCGGTCGTACGAGCCCGACGCCGAGACCCGCCGCGACCGCGTGCGCGGCCGCCTCGACGCGGTGCTGCTGGCCTCCTACCTCGCGCCGCTGACCACCCGCATCGGTCTGGTGCCGACGGTGACGACCACCCACACCGAGCCGTTCCACCTGGCCACCGGGCTGCAGACCCTCGACCACGCCAGCCACGGCCGGGCCGGGGCGCGCATCGTCGCCGGGGCCTTCCCCGCCGAGCGCGCCAACTTCGGGCGGCGCACCGACGGGCCCGCCGGGTTCCCCGCCGACGGCGTCGACGACGACGGGGCCTGGGAGGCCGCGTTCCGCGAGGCGGGCGAGGTCGTCGACGTGATCCGCCGGCTCGCCGACTCGTGGGAGGAGGACGCCATCATCCGCGACGTCGAGACCGGCCGCTTCCTCGACCGCGACCGCGTGCACAACGCGGAGTTCGAGGGCGAGTTCTTCTCCGTCACCGGCGCCTCCATCGTGCCGCGCTCCCCGCAGGGCGAGCCGCTCATCACCGCCCTGGCCCACCAGAGCATCCCCTACCGGTTCGCCGCCGCCCACGCCGACCTCGTCTTCATCACCCCGGCCGACGCGGCCGCGGCCGCCGGCATCATCGCCGAGGTGCGGGCCGCGTCAGACCTGGTGCGCACCGACCCCGAACCGCTGCAGGTGTTCGCCGACCTGCTCGTGCTCGTCGACGACAGCGACGAGCACGCCCAGGCCGCGTGGGCGCGTCTCGAGCAGCGCGCCCCGCTCACCACCGACGCCCGCGTGCTCGTCGGCACCGCCGAGCGCGTCGTGGCCGCGATCGGCGAGCTCGCCGCCGCCGGCGTCGACGGCGTGCGGCTGCGCCCCGCGCGCCTTCCCGCCGACCTCGACGCCATCGCCGGTCAGGTGGTGCCGCGCGCCGCGGCCGCCGGCATCCTCGCCGCCGACCCGACGAACGACGCCGACCCCCGCACGCTGCGGGAGCGCCTGGGGCTGCCGGTGCGCGCCAGTCGCTACGCCCGACAGGAGGTCTCGGCATGACCCGCCAGGTGCACCTCGCCGCCCACTTCCCCGGTGTGAACAACACCACCGTCTGGACCGACCCGACCTCGGGCAGCCAGATCGACTTCGCCTCGTTCGAGCACTTCGCCCGCAACGCCGAGCGTGGCCTGTTCGACTACATCTTCCTCGCCGAGGGGCTGCGGCTGCGCGAGCACCGCGGCCGCATCCACGACCTCGACGTGCTGGGGCGGCCGAACACGCTGGCGATCCTCACGGCGCTGGCGGCGGTGACCGAGCACATCGGCCTGGTCGGCACGCTCAGCACCACCTTCAACGAGTCCTATGAGCTGGCCCGCCAGCTCGGCACCCTCGACCTGCTCTCCGGCGGCCGGGCGGGCTGGAACGCGGTGACGAGCTCCGACGCCTTCCACGGTGCCAACTTCCGCCGCGGCGGCTACCTCGCCCACGCCGACCGCTACGTTCGCGCCGCCGAGTTCGCGGCGCTGTCGAAGGCGCTGTGGGCCTCGTGGCAGCCCGACGCGATCGCCGCCGACGCCGACACCGGCGAGTTCTTGCGCCCCGACGCCATCGCCCGGGTGCGCCACGACTCGCGCCTGTTCGACGTGGATGCCGTCTTCGACGTGCCCCGCTCCCCCCAGGGCCGCCCGGTGATCGTGCAGGCCGGCGACTCGGCCGACGGGCGCGACTTCGCGACCGCCCACGCCGACGTGATCTTCTCGATGCACACCGAGTTCGACGCGGCGCAGCAGTTCTACCGCGACGTGAAGGGACGGCTGGCCGCACACGGGCGCACCGAGGACTCGCTGAAGATCCTCCCCGCCGCCACCTTCGTGCTGGGCGACACCGCCGCCGAGGCCGCCGAGCGCTCCCGCGAGATCGCGCTGGCGCAGGTGCGGCCCGAGACGGCCATCACCTACCTCGAGCAGGTGTGGAACCGCGACTTCAGCGGCTACGACGCCGACGGGCCCCTGCCCGACGTCGAGCCCGACACCGGGCCCGAGAGCGCGCAGGGCTTCGCCAACCGGCACGCGGCGGTGCGCGCCCGCATCGACCAGCTGCGCGGCATCGCCACGGCCGAGAACCTCAGCATCCGCGAGCTCATCATCCGCATCACCGCGAACCACACCTTCGTGGGCACTCCCGCGCACGTGGCCGCCGAGATCGACCGCTACGTGCAGCAGCGCGCCACCGACGGGTTCACCGTGGTCGGCCACCTGAGCCCGCACGGCCTTGACGAGTTCACCGACCGGGTCATCCCGCTGCTGCAGGAGCGCGGCTCGTACCGCGAGTCGTACGACGACGGCGCGACGCTGCACGACCTGCTGGGTCTGCCGCCGGTCGACGCGGCCACGCCCGTACCCGCCGGGTCGTGAGCGGGGCGGCGGCGTGAGGTCGGCGGGGCCGGGTGTGAGCGGCCGCGGGGGTGCCGGTGCGCAGGCGCCGGTGCGCCTGGTGGTGGTGGGCGCGGGTCCGCGCGCCGTCATGCTGCTCGAGCGCCTGCTGGCCCGCCGCACCCCGCACACCGGGGCCCTGCACATCACGCTCGTCGACCCGCACCCGCCCGGCGCCGGCCGCATCTGGCGGCGCGAGCAGTCGCCGCTGTTGAAGCTCAACTCGATGGCGCGCGACGTCACCGTCTTCACCGACGAGACCTCCACCATCGACGGGCCGGTGCGCCCCGGTCCGTCGCTCATCGAATGGGCAGAGCTCGTGCGCGGCGGCGCGCTCCCCGGAGCCGTGATCGACGACCCGGGCATCGCGGCCGAGCTCGCCCAGCTGCGCGGCGACAGCTTCCCCACCCGACGCCTGCACAGCTGCTACCTCGACTGGTTCTGGCGCACCACCGTCGCCGCCGCGCCCGACGGCGTCGTGGTGCGCTGGCACCGGGGCACCGTCCGCGGGGTGACCGAATCGGCGGATGCCGGCGGCCGGGGTGCGGGCGGGGCGGGCGGGACTGGCGGGGCGGGGTCGAGTTGGGCCGATGAGGGGCAGCGGCCGGGCGGGGCCGCACGGTTCACGGTGGCCGTCGACGACGGCATCCGGCTGCCCGCCGACCTCGTCGTGTACGCCGTCGGGCACAACGGACGGGAACCGGAGGGGCAGACCCGCGAGCTGATCGCCGCGGCCGCGCGCGCCGGCCTCACCTATGTGCCGCCCGCCTTCACCGCCGACGCCGACCTCAGCGCCCTGCCGGCCGGCGGCGACGTGATCGTGCGCGGGATGGGGCTGGCTGCCGTCGATGCCATCGTGCTGCTGGCCGAAGGCCGCGGCGGGCGGTTCTCCCCCGCCGCCGACGGCACGCTGCACTACGCGCCGTCGGGCCGCGAGCCGCGCCTGCACCTCGGGTCGCGTCGCGGCGTGCCCTACCGCTCGAAGGTGTCGTCGACGATCCAGGGCGATCCGCCGGCGCGCGAGGTGCTCACCGCCGAGGCGATCGCTGCGCTGCTGGCTCGGCCCGGCACGATCGACTTCGCCGTCGACGTCTGGCCGCTCATCGCGCAGGAGCTCGTCTGGGGGCACTACCGCGAGCTGTTCACCGGGCACCCCACGCGGGTGGATGTGACGTGGGAGCAGTTCCGCCCCGTTCTGCGCGAGACCGCGGGCGACGTCGAGGCCCTCCGCCGTGCCGTGGCCGCCGTCGTCCCCGATCCGCTCGACCGCTTCGACGTGCCGGCCCTCGACCGCCCGCTCGGCGACGAGGTGTTCGCCGATGCCGATGCCGTGCACGACCGCATCCGTCGGCACATCGGCGACGACCTGGTGCTGCGCACCCAGGCCGAGCGCAGCACCGCGCAGGCGCTGTTTCTCACCGTGCTGCTGTCGTTCATGGCGCTCGCCGAGATCCCGACCGAGCGCTGGAGCGCGCGGTCGCGGGCTGTGGACCTTCCCGTCACCTGGCACACGTTCTTCAGCTACGTCGCCTCGGGACCGCCCGCCCACCGCCTCGAAGAGCTGCTCGCGCTCGCCCGCGCCGGAGTGGTGCGCTTTCTCGGGCCCGACGTCACGGTGCGGCTCGATCCCGACCGCGGGTTCGTCGCCGCCTCACCGCGCGTGCCGGGCGAGGTCACCGCCGGATACCTCGTCGACGCGTGGCTGCCCGGGTCGGGGGCGGCCGTCAGCGACAACCTGGTGCTGCGCGAACTCGCCCTGCGGCACGGCCGCGAACTGCAGGTCGCCGACGCGCAGTTCCGCGGATCGCTCGGCCGCATCGACGTCGACGACAGCGGACGCGTCCGCGGCCCCGACGGCACCCCGCACGACCGGCTCTTCGCGATCGGACCGTTCACCTCGCTCACCGAGGCGGGCGCATTCACCCGCCCCCGCGCCGATTCGCTGTCGCTGCGGCAGACCGACCGCATCGCCGGTGCCGTCGCCGAGGCCGTGGATGCGGTCGCGGGTGGGCGTGCGGGGGCGGGGGCGGTGCCGGTGGGTGCCGAGTCGAGGGCTGCGGGTCGGTCGGAGGCGGTGCCGGGGGGTCCGGTGGCCGTGGGTGCCGAACACGCGGATGCGGGGCAGCGGGAGGCGGAAGTCCGCCACGTCAAGGGGCTCACCCGACGCGGCGATCGCGCCCAGACTCTGGTGTGAGGAAAGGACTCGCCATGACCGAGCACCAGAACGACCCCGCCGACTCCCCCGAGACGCCCGACGCGGTCGCGACCCCCGCGCCGTCCGGTGACGAGACGACCGCGGCCGCGACCGGCGACCCCGACCACTACGGGCAGGACGGCGGCCGCGACACCCTCACCGTCAGCGGCGCGCAGCAGCAGGCCGCCGGCGACGCCGAGCAGAACGTGCCGGCGATGTCGCAGAACAACGCGACCGACGACGAGAAGATCGACGGCATCGTGAAGCAGACCCGTCAAGACCTCGCCGGCGCCGACCACGACGAGATCGTGCGCGTGTTGCGCCAGCGGTTCTCCCAGACGGGTGTTGCCGTGCCCGACGACGCGCGCGTCGACGAGTTCGCGCGCTGGGTCGCCGGGCGCTGACCCGGCACGGGGTCGCCGGGCGCTGAGCCCGGCGGGGGCGCGGCCCCTGGCATCCGCGGGTCGTCAGCGCGCGAGGGCACCGCGGGTGGCCCACCGCCGCATGGCCGCGTAGGCGGTGGAGCGCGGCTGCGGCGCCGACAGGAACACGTCGTGGATCGCGCCCGGAATGCGCGAGAGGGTCACATCGGTGCCGATACGCGTGGCCGCGCGGGCGATGTCGTCGACGACGAGCACCGAATCGGTCTGCGTCATCGCGGGCGTCCACTGCAGCGGGGGCGTCCAGCCGGTCGAGAGCAACGTGAGCACCGGCGCACCGGCATCCACTCCCCCGGCGATCTTCGCCTGTCCGGCGACGACGGCCGCCAGCCAGCCGGGATGCGTGGCAAACCCGCGCTCGGGGCGCCAGCCGTCGGGGATGTCGGGCAGCGTGCCGAGCTCCCGCTGCGCGCGCGTGTAGAAGCCGAGGTCGACGTCGGGGTGCGCGCCCAGCGGGTCGAAGCGGGCGCGCGCCTGGATGAGCGGCGCGAGCGCCTGCCGCCCGAAGCCGCCGACCTGCAGTTCGAGCCAGGGACTGTTGAGCACGAGTGCCGCCGCCGCACCCGGATGCCGCGACGCCCACAGCGTGAGCGTCAACCCTCCGGTGGAGTGGCCCAGCAGCACCAGCCGCCGGCCGTCTCCCATCACCGCGCGGGCCGCGGCGATGTCGTCGTCGTACTGGTCGAGCGAGGCGATGTAGCCGGGGGTCTGCCCGGGGCGGATGCTGCGCCCGTACTTGCGCAGGTCGAGCGCGAAGAACCGCGCGCCGAGGGTGTTCCAGAACCGCGCGAGGTCGGTCTGGAAGAAGGCATCCGACCAGCCGTGCACGTGCAGCACGTCGACGTCGCGCAGCGGACCGGTCAGCGCCGCGATGCCCCGCGCCACCGAGCGCACGAGCGTCGCGACGACCGGCCCTTCGGCATCCGTCCCGAGGTCGAGGGTGCGCTGCTCGAACGGCGCCCCCAGCACATCGGGACCCCAGCCGTCAGACATGACGCCAGCCTACGGCCGCCCCCGCACCCCCGCACTCCGGTGCTCCGCCCGGCGCCCCGCGCCTCGTGCTTCCCTGCACCTCGTGCTGCCACCCCGCCGAGTGTCCAAGACACGCGGATGCCGTCGCGCCGATGCCGCGTGTCTTGGACACTCGACCTGTGGGTCGAGCCAGACCACCGGCCACCCGGAGGGAACGAGACCCCGCGCACTGCGCACCCCGAGCACGCGCCGCCCCGCGCTGCCTACGCCCCGCACCCTGAGCGCTCCTGACGCCCCGCGTCGCCTACACCCCGCCGAGTGTCCAAGACACGCGGATGCCGTCACGCCGATGCCGCGTGTCTTGGACACTCGACCTGGGGGGGGCAACAACCCAAAGGGCCCAGAGCCCAAGCCCGGAAGCCCCCGCCCCCGAGACCCCCGGGGCCCCTACTCCCCGCGGGAGACGCGGACCATCTCGTCGCGCTCGACGAGCTTGATGCGGGCGCGGCCGTGCGGCTCGCCGAGGGCGACCTCGTGCTGGTCGAGGCGGTGCCACCCGTCGAGGTCGGTCCAGCGCACGCCGCGCTCGGAGAGCAGGCGCGTGATGGCCTCGGGCGACGGGTCGGCGGGGGTCCACCACGACCCCTGATCGTTGATCAGGTGGCTGATGGTCTCCATGGCATCCGACTTCGTGTGGCCGATGAGGCCGACGGGGCCGCGCTTGATCCAGCCGGTGGCGTAGACGCCGGGCACGCGCTCGTTGGAGTCCTTGTGCAGCACCTGTCCCTCGTGGTTGGGGATGACGCCGTGCTTCTTGTCGAAGGGCACGCCGGGCAGCGGCGAACCGAAGTAGCCGACGGCGCGGTAGACCTGCTGCACCTCGATGCGGCGCAGCTCGCCGGTGCCGACGACTCCGCCCTGGCCGTCGGGCTTGGTGCGCTCGTAGACGATGGCGCTGGCGCGTCCGGTGTCGTCGGTCTCGATCTCGACGGGCTTGGCGTAGAAGTGCAGGTGCAGCCGGCGCGAGGCCTCGCCGCCCTCGCCGTTGACCGACGGCCGCTTGCGCCACGACTGCAGCACGCGGTCGATGACCATGACCTGCTTGTTGGAGGTGACCGCGGCCTTGGAGGCCTCGTCGTAGTCGAAGTCCTCGTCGTAGACGACCATGTCGACGTCGCGCAGCTCGCCGAGTTCGCGCAGCTCGAGCGGCGTGAACTTCACCTGGGCGGGGCCGCGGCGACCGAACACGTGCACGTCGGTGATCTGCGACGCCTCGAGACCGGCCTGCACGTTGGCGGGGATCTCGGTGGGCATGAGGTCTTCGACGTGCTTGGCGAGCACGCGGGCCACGTCGAGGGCGACGTTGCCGACGCCGACGACAGCCACGGATGCCGCATCCAGCGGCCACTCGCGGGGGAAGTCGGGGTGCCCGTCGTACCAGCTGACGAAGCCGGCCGCGCCGAACGAGCCGATCGCGTCGATGCCGGGGATGTCGAGGTCGGCGTCGCGGATCGCGCCGGTGGCGAAGATGACCGCGTTGTAGTGCTGCTTGAGGTCGTCGAGGGTGATGTCCTCGCCGAAGCGCACGCCGCCGAAGATGCGGATGTCGCCGCGGTCGAGCACGTCGCGCAGGGCGTTGATGATGCCCTTGATGCGCGGGTGATCGGGGGCGACGCCGTAGCGCACCAGCCCGTACGGGGCGGGCAGGTGGTCGAACAGGTCGATCGACACGTCGAACTTGCGCTCGGCCTTCAGCAGGATGTCCGCGGCGTAGATGCCGGCGGGTCCGGCGCCGACGATGGCCAGCCTGAGCTTGGTCATGGGAGTGCTTCCTTCGGTGGGGCGGTGCGTGGGCGCGCGGTCAGCTGGACCGGTCGACGACCACGTGGGCGAGCTTCTCGAGCGCGTCGCGCACGGCGCCGTGCGGCAGCGGTGCGAGCGCGGCGATCGCGGCATCCGACCACTCGTAGGCGCGGGTGCGCGTGGCCTCGGTGACGGCGTGGTCGCGCAGCTGCGTCATCGCCTCGTCGAGGATGGCCGGGTCGGCGCCGTCGGCGATGCGGGCGACGCCGTCGTCGATGGTGGCCTTGAGGGCGCGGGATGCCGGGTCGGCGGCGCGCGCGAGCAGCAGGTAGGGCATGGTGGGCACACCAGCCCGCAGGTCGGTGCCGGGCACCTTGCCGGTCTCGGCGGGGTCGCTGGAGAGGTCGATCACGTCGTCGAGCAGCTGGAAGGCGATGCCCATCCGCTCGCCGTAGGCCAGCAGCGGCGCCTCGAGCTCGGCGGGCGCGTCGGAGAACAGCACGCCGGCCTGCGCGGATGCCGCGATGAGCGACCCCGTCTTGTCGGCGAGCACCTGCAGGTAGAAGTCGACGGGGTCGTCGCCGCCCTGGGCGCCGACGGTCTCGTGCATCTGGCCGAGCACGAGCCGCTCGAACGTGTCGGCCTGCAGACGGATGGCCCGTTCGCCGATCTGGGCCATGAGCTGGCTGGCGCGCGAGAAGAGCAGGTCGCCGGTGAGGATGGCGACGCTGTTGCCCCAGACGACGTGGGCGCTCGGAACGCCGCGGCGCTTGTCGGCGCCGTCCATGACGTCGTCGTGGTAGAGCGAGCCGAGGTGGGTCATCTCCAGGGCCGTGGCTCCCGCGATGACCTGGTCGGTCACGCCGGTGCCCAGCTGCGCGGTGAGGAGGGTGAGCATGGGACGCACCCGCTTGCCGCCGGCCTCATAGAGGTAGCGGGTCGTGGAGTCGGCCAGCGCATCGGTGACGCGCAGCTCGGCGGCGAGGTTCTCCTCGACGCGGTCGAGGCCCTCCTCGACGATCGCGAGCAGCTTGCGCATGCGCGGGCCCGCGAGAACACGCTCGGTCAGACCGAGGTTCGCAGTCAGGCGCGCGCCGGGCGCGGAGGGGCTCGCAGTCACCGTCACAGCCTACCGGGACAGCCGGGGAGCGGACGTGCCCCGCTCAGACGGCGAGGGGCTTGCGGGCACGGTGCAGCGCGACGATGCCGAAGGTCAGGTCGCGGTGGGCGACCTCGCCCCAGCCCGACTCGCGGATCCAGCCCGACAGGGTGCGCTGGTCGGGCCAGTCCTGGATCGACTCGTTGAGGTAGTCGTAGGCGGGCGAGTTGGAGCTGACGGTCTTGGCGACCACGGGCAGCACCCGGTCGTTGTAGAACCGGTACAGCGACGCGAAGGTGCGGTTCTGCGGGTGGGAGAACTCGCAGATGACGAGCTTGCCGCCGGGGGCGGTGACCCGCAGCATCTCGGCGAGCGCCTTCTTCGGCTCGTTCACGTTGCGCAGCCCGAACGAGATCGTCACGGCGTCGAACGAATCGTCATCGAAGGGCAACGCGGTCGCGTCGGCCTCGACGAAGGAGAGGTTGGGCAGGTCGCCGTGGCGGCGGCGCCCCTCGGCGAGCATGCCCGGCGAGAAGTCGGCGGCGACCACGTCGGCGCCGCTGCGGGCGAGGCTCACCGAGCTGGCACCGGTGCCGGCGGCCAGGTCGAGCACGCGCTGACCGGGCTTGGGGGCGACGGCGCGCGTCGTGGCGATGCGCCACAGCTGGTCGTTGCCCAGGCTCAGCACGGTGTTGGTGCGGTCGTACGCCTCGGCGACCTCGTCGAACATGCCGCTCACGCGTGCGGCATCCTTGTGCAGGTCGGCTCGGTTGTCGTCAGCGGCCATCGGCGGATGCCTCCTCGGAAGCGGTAACAGGGGTGGTGGATGCGGGGGCCTCGGGCGCGAGACGTGCGAGCACGTCGAGCCAGTGCGCGGCGGTGCGGGGGTCGAACGGCGCCTCGTGGGCGGTGACGCGGCGCTCCAGGTCGACGGCGACCTCTTCGAGCCGGGCGACGATGTCGAGCGGGTACCCGAAGGCGACGCGGTGCTCGTCCCACTCGTCGCGGTCGTCGATCCAGATGCCGCGGGGCTGCTGGTCGATGACGTCGAGGTCCATGTCGATGCCGGTGGGTTCGGCGCCGTCCCAGACGGCATCCCACGCGAGGTCGATGTAGACGCGGGTGCGGTGCCCGGTGTCGTTCATCGTCAGCACCCATTCACCCGACGGCGGCAGCAGGCTGACGTTGGGGTGCTCGACGATCATCTCGCGGCCGGTGCGGGCGCTGCGCATGCCGACGCGCTGGCCGAACCAGTCGCCCCAGCGGTCGGAGCCGAGGTACACGCACTCGTGCACCCAGTGGGGCGAGCCGTCCCACTTGCGCCAACGGAACTCGAGCGCGGTTCCGGCGGCGGGGCGAGTGGTCACACCTGCGAGTCTAGGCTGGAGCGGTGACCCGTTCGCCGCTCGCCCCCCTGCGTCTGCGCGTCGTCACCCGAGAGACGGATGCCGTCGACGACATGCTCGAGTTCGCTTCGCCGGCGGATCCGACGGTCTGGTCGCGTCGCGGCGACGTGCTGGTGGGGTGCGACCCGATCCACGAGTACGCGGGCACTCCTGGCGCGCCGATCTCCGAGATCGCCGACTGGTGGCGCGGCGTGGCCGACGCCGCCGAGGTCGACGACCCGATCGGGCTGCCGGGCACCGGCCTCATCGCCTTCGGCGCGCTGCCGTTCGCGTCCGGGTCAGCGCGCACCGCGCGCCTGACGATCCCGAGCATCGTCATCGGTCGTCGCGGCGACCGCCACTGGGTCACCCGCATCAGCCGGCTCGATGCTCCTGAGTCGGGGGCTCTTGAGCCCGGCGCGCCCGAGCCCGACGCCGCCGCGCGGGATCTCGACGCCGCCGCGCCCGACGCCCTCGCCCCCGCAGCCCCCCAGCCGACCCCCTACGGCACCTACTGGGCGCCGACCATCGCGCCGGGCACGCAGAGCCCCGAGGGGTATCAGGCCTCCGTGCGCGCCGCGCTCGATGCCATCTCCGCGGGCACGGTGGAGAAGGTCGTGCTGGCGCGCGACCTCGTCGGCTCGATCCCGGCGGGCTCCGACCTGCGCCGGCTCGTGCGCGCCCTGGCATCCGGGTACCCCGACACGTGGACCTACGCCTACGACGGCCTCATCGGGGCGAGCCCCGAGACTCTCGTGACCGTCTCGGGCGGCACGGTCACCGCGCGCGTGCTCGCCGGCACGATCGCCCGCGGCGCCGACGCCGACGCCGACACCGCAGCCTCGGTCGCCCTGGCCACCAGCGCGAAAGACCTCGACGAGCACGAGTACGCGGTGCAGAGCGTGCTCGCCTCGCTGCGCCCGCACACCAGCGCGATCGTCGCGCAGGAGCAGCCGTTCATGCTGAAGCTGCCCAACGTGTGGCACCTGGCCACCGACGTCGAGGGCACACTCGCCGATGCCGGGTCGGCGCTCGATCTCGTCAGTGCCCTGCACCCGACCGCCGCGGTCGCCGGCACCCCGACCCCGGCCGCCCTCGCCCTCATCGACGAGCTGGAGCCCTTCGACCGCGGCTACTACGCCGGCCCGGTGGGCTGGATCGACGGCCACGGCGACGGCGAGTGGGCGATCGCGCTGCGCTGCGCGCAGTTCGACCTCCGCACCGCCGGGGCGGACGCCGCCGACCGCATCCCGTTCACGGCGCATGCCGGCGCGGGCATCGTCGCCGGCAGCAACCCCGAAGCCGAGCTGCTCGAGACCCGGGTGAAGTTCCGGCCCATCGTCGACGCCCTGGCCTGACCCCATCGCCTCGCGCCCTGGGCGAATCGGGGTCGCAGCACGCGGCCTCAGCCACTCGGATGCCACCTGTCGGGACCCCGATTTCGCGCGTGCGCAGAATCGGGGTCGCAACACGCGGTCTCAACCCTGCGGATGCCGCACGTCGAGACCCCGATCTCAGGTGGCGGCGAGCCGGGCCCGCTCGGCCGCGACGTCGAACGACGCGACCGGCCACTGCGGGTCGATGCCTTCGAGGGCATCCAGCAGCAGTGCCTGCACCGCCAGCCGCGCGTACCACTTGTGGTCGGCCGGCACCACGAACCACGGCGCGTGGTCGGTGGAGGTGCGCTCGAACACGGTCTGGTAGGCGGCCATGTAGTCGGGCCAGAGCTTGCGCTCGTCGACATCGCCCGGGTTGTACTTCCAGTGCTTGTCGGCGCGGTCGAGCCGCTCCATGAGGCGCGCCTTCTGCTCGTCGTGCGAGATGTGCAGCATCACCTTGACGATGTGCACACCGGCATCCGTCAGTCGCTTCTCGAAGTCGACGATCGCGCCGTAGCGCCGCTCGATCTCTTCGTCGGATGCCAGTGAGCGCACCCGCCCGATCAGCACATCCTCGTAGTGCGACCGGTCGAACACCCCGATGTACCCGGCCTTGGGCACCTCCTTCTCGATGCGCCACAGGAAGTCATGGGCGAGCTCTTCGTCGGAGGGCTTCTTGAACGCCTTGAGGTGGATGCCCTGCGGGTCGGTCGCGCCGATGACGTGGCGGACGATCCCGCCCTTCCCGGCCGAGTCCATCGCCTGCAGCACGAGCAGCAGCGACGGGGCGTCGGGGTTCTCGCGGCTCTGCGCGAACAGCCGCTCCTGCAGCTCGTCGAACTGCGCGGCGCCGGCCTCGAGGTCGGCGGCGGCGTGCTTCTTGCCGTGGTCGTACCCGGGGGTCGCGTGCGGGTCGACGTCGTCGAGTCGGAAACCCTCGCCCACGCGCAGCAGCACGGCGGGGTCGGCGGTCCAGTCCTTCTGGCTTCGTGCGGTCATGCGCCCATCCTGCCGTCTCCGGCGGCGAAGAGCCCGGCGAAGAACGCCGTGGCGTCGGCGGCGACCCGATCGCGCGCGCGGTGCGGGTCGGCGGACGCACCGAGGAACTCGTAGTGGCCGACCTCGGGACCGAGGCTGCGACCGGATGCCGTCGGCACCGCGTCGAGGTAGCGCCGCGCGTTGTCGGCCGGCACGGCGTTGTCGTCGGCGTCGCCCCACCACAGCATGAGGGGCGCCGTGATCTCGCCGAGGCTCGCGGTCTCGACCAGCGGTCCGATCGACGGCGCGATGGCGAACGCCCCGCGTACGCGGTCGTCGCGCAGCGACACCGATCCGTCGCGCGCGTGGGCGAGCAGCTCGGGCACCGGGGCGCGCTCGTGCAGGCTCGCGATGAGATCGGGGAACTCGGGCAGCGGCGGCAGCGGTGCCTCCCCGGTCAGCACGGCCGTGGCGACGTAGGGGTCGATGCGGGCGCCGAGCAGCGCCATCGCCGTGTAGCCGCCGAGCGAGAAGCCCGCGACGCCGACGCGACCGGCATCCACATCGCCCCGCGTGGCGAGCAGATGCCCGAGCAGGAACGAGAGGTCGCGGGGTCGCTCCCACACGAGCGCGAACCCCTCGGGCAGATAGGCGGGCTCGGCGGCCGTGTTGCCGTGGTGGTCGACGCCCGCCACGAGGATGCCGTCGGCGGCGAGCGGCTCGGCCAGCCAGGCGAGGTCGCTCACGCGTCCGCCGGTGCCGTGCGAGAGCAGCACCACCGGATGCGGGCCGTCACCGGGCGGTTCCCAGACGGTGACACGGATCGGGCGGGCGCCGTCGCCGTCCCAGCGGGGGCGCGACGGGTCGACGATGACCTCGGGCATCCGCCGATTCTAGGGCCGCGGCGCCGCGCGGGCGAGAGGTCGATCGGCCCCTGGGCGACTCGCGGGCTCAGCGGTCGAGCACGACCTCGATGAGCTGGCGCCCGGCGACCTGACCGGTGAGGGCCTGGTCGAGGGCGGCGCGACCGGTGACGCTGACGTACTCCCAGCCGTAGGCGCGGGCCAGCGGCTCCAGCTGCACGGCCTGCGGGGTGTACAGCACGCGGTCCATCGCGGCCGGCGGGGCGACCTGCGCCACCTCGAGTCCGTCGAAGATCGTGCCGCCGTGATCGTTGCCGACGATCACCTGGATGCGCGGAGCCGTCTCGTCGGGCGGCAGCAGCAGGGCGCCGACGTCGTGCAGGAAGGCCACGTCGCCGATGAGCACGCGCGTGACGCCGGGGGCGCCGCGCTCCTGGCTGGCGATCGCGATGCCCATGCCGGTGGCCACGGTGCCGTCGATGCCGGCCAGCCCGCGGTTGGAGTGCACCGGCACCTTCTTGCCGCCGAGCAGCTCGTCGGCCACGCGCACCAGGCGCGACGACGCGAACAGCAGCCGGTCGTGCGGCCAGGTCGCCCGCCACACGGCATCCACGAGCGCAGCACGGTCGATCGGTGCGCGGATCGCGCCGAGCTCGGCGGCGATCGCCCCGAGACGCGCCTGCGGGTCGGCGGAGGCGAGCCCCGCGCCGTCGGGGGCGGCGGGGCTGAGATCGACGGATGCCGCGCGCGAGGCGCGCATCCAGTCGCCGAACCAGTCGCGGTCGGCGGGGCCGACGGCGGCGACGACCTCATCGACGGCGATGGTCGCATCGTTCAGGTTGAGCGGCTCGCCCGGCCCGCGCACCGCCAGCACCTCGACGTCGCTGCGGGAGAGCAGCCGCACGATCTCGCGGCTGAGGGTCGGGTGGCCGAAGACGACCGCACGCTCGACCCGTCCGCCCAGCTCGGGGTCGGACAGCAGCGCACGGTAGCCGTGCACGATGTTGCGGCCGAAGCGGGCGCCGCTGACGATCTCGGCGACCAGCGGCCACCCGCCGGCGTGGGCGAGCGCTTCGGCGGCCGGGCCGGCATCGGCCCCGGCGACGACGATCGTGCGGGGGCCGCGCTCGAGCACGAAGGGGTCGCTCTCGGGGTCGGCGGGGACGTCGGCCTCGCCGATGCCGCCGCCGCCCTGGTAGAGCGCGCCCGACGGCTCGGGCTCGACGAGCGGGTCGGCGACCTCGTCGAGCGAAGGCTCCGGCGCCGTCAGCGCCGTCGCCGGTGCGCCCAGCCACGGCGGCAGCACCCCCGCCAGCGGCTCGCGCAGCGGCACGTTGACGTGCACCGGGCCGGCGGGGCGGGTGCCGGCGCCCAGCGCGGCGGCCACGGCATCCGCAGCGACGGTGCGCAGCATTCCCGAGGCCTCGCCGGTGCCGTCGGCATCGACCTCGTCGGGCACGGGGAGGTCGGCCTCCAGGCGCATGTTCGGCGCGAACATGCCGGGCTGGCGGGTGGTCTGGTTCGCGCCGACGCCGCGCAGCTCAGGCGGACGATCGGCCGTGAGCAGCAGCAGCGGCACGCCGGAGTGGTGGGCTTCGAGGGCGGCGGGCAGGTAGTTGGCCGCGGCGGTGCCCGACGTGCAGATGAGGGCCGCCGGCATCCCCGTCTCGCGGCCGATGCCGAGCGCCGTGTAGGCGGCGACGCGCTCGTCGATGCGCACGTGCACCCGCGCCAGCCCGCGGGCATCGAGCTCGGCGGCCACCAGTGCGAGCGCCTGCGAACGCGAGCCGGGACTCACCACCAGATGCCGCACGCCCAGCTCGACGAGGCGCCCCAGCAGCGCCGCCGCGGCGTCGGTCGCCGGCGCGCGCCCGGGATCAGGCGTCGCCGACATCAGCTGCGGGTGGGCCGGTCGTCGTCGCCGGTCGCGGGAGGCGTGCGCGGGTCTTCGTCTTCGGCGTCGAGGGCGGCCAGCTCCTCCTCGAGGCGGCGGATGCGCTCGTCCTGGTCGGAGACCGAGCCGATCGTGCCGAGGAAGTCGGGGTCGTCGTCGGGGGCGCGGTAGACCGGCGCGACCCGACGCGACGAGCGGCCGATGACGAACCAGAGGATGCCGCCGACGACCGGCAGCAGCACGACGATGAGCACCCACACCGGCTTGCTCACCCCGCGGTGGCGGGTGGGCGGCTGCAACGCGCAGTCGACGATGCTGTAGACCCAGAACGTGATCGCCAGCAGCGCCAAGATGAGATACACACGCGCCACGGCTCCATCCTAGGCGCGCTGCGGGCCTGCCAGGCGCGGGGGTGCGCGGAACGGGGCCTGCCAGGCGCGCGGGGGTGCGCGGGAACGGCATCCGCCGGGCGCGCGGGGGTGCGCGGGAACGGCATCCGAGAGCCCGCCTAGACTGGAATGATGCGCATCCGTTCGACCGCCGTGTTCACGGTGCTGCGTCTGCTCGCCTTCCTCGTGCCGTTCGGGATCATGATGCTGTTCCCGATCCTGCGCGAGTACTACTGGCTGGCGGCGATCTTCGCCGCCCTCATCGGACTGAGCCTGTCGATGCTGCTGCTGCGCCGCCCGCGCGAAGAGATGGCCGGCGACCTCGAAGAGCGCCGCGCGGCACGCACCCGCCGCACCGTCGCCGAAGACGACGCCGCCGCCGAAGACGCCTGATCGCCCGCCGACGCGGTCTGGTGGGCGTGGGTCGCGGTCAGCCCGCGAACGCCCAGAACAGCAGCGCGCCGTAGGCGACCGAGGTGAGCGAGGTCACCGACAGGGCGACGACCAGTTCGCGCGGCAGCCGGTAGGTCCACACGATCAGCACCGCCGCCGCGGCGGGGATGAGCCCCAGCAGCACCAGCCAGGCGATCGGGTAGAACGGCGCCAGCAGCAGCACCAGGGCGAAGGGCGCCGTCACGAGCACGGTGAACAGGATCTGCGACCAGCGGCGGCCGATCAGCACCGTCAGCGTGCGCTTGCCCGCGACGCGGTCCTGGTCGATGTCGCGCAGGTTGTTGGCCACGAGCACGGCGCACGCGAACATGCCCGCCGCGACACCGCCCACCCACGCCTCGTCGGGCACGAACCCGACCTGCACGAACGTGGTGCCGACGGTGGCGACAAGCCCGAAGAAGACGAACACCACGACCTCGCCGAAGCCGTAATAGCCGTAGGGGCGCTTGCCGCCCGTGTAGAACCAGGCCGCGACGATGCACACCGCCCCGACGGCCAGCATCCACCAGTGCCCGGTGCGCACGACGATCGCCAGGCCCGTGACGGCCGCGATGCCGAAGAACGCCAGGGCCACCGCGAGCACGGCGCGCGGCGACGCCTTGCGCGACGCGGTGAGGCGGGCGGGGCCCACGCGGTGGTCGTCGGTGCCGCGGATGCCGTCGCTATAGTCGTTGGCGTAGTTGACGCCGATCTGCAGCGCCAGGGCGACGATGAGGCAGCAGAGGGCGATGACCCAGTGGAACGGGCCCTCGACGATCAGGGCCGCGCCGGTGCCGATGAGGATGGGCGTGATCGCCAGCGGCAGGGTGCGCAGGCGCGCCGCGCCGATCCAGTCACCCAGGGTCGCCGGCTCGACCCGGCTGGGGTCTTGCGACTCGTGCGCCTTCTGCGGGTTGCCGTGATGCCGCTGCTTCTTCGGCCCGTGCTTCTTCTTCGTGCGTCCTGCCACGAAGGTTCATCCTAGATCCGCGCGCCGCCCCCGCCCGCCGCCCCCGCCCCCGTGGGCGCGGTGGGGCGGTGGGCCGATGGGGCGGGCGGCGGGCGGGGCGGTGGGTCGGGCGGGCGGTGGGCCGGTGGGGCGGTGGGTCGGTGGGTCGGTGGGACTCGATGGCGCAGCCACCGCACCATCGGTCGGGTCCGTGGAGCGGAAGTAGCGTCCGCGGCCACAGGAGCAACCACCAGCCCCACCGGTCCGACGGATGGTTCGCCCGGCGCTTCGGAGGCGGGCGCCGCGAGCCCGGTCGGGCGGCGTACCCGGCCCACCCGGGGTCGGACCACCAGCCACCGCCCGCCCACCCGCCCGGGCCCCGGCGGCGCACCATCCGTCGGGACCGTGGGGCAGAAGTAGCGTCCGCAGCCATAGGAGCAACCACCAGCCCCACCGATCCGACGGATGGTGCGGCCCCGGAGCCCCGGAGCCCCGACCCGCCGAAGCTCAGGCCCGGAGGGCGAGGGCGCGCAGGGCGACGCGGTCGGGCTTGCCGTTGGGGAGCACCGGGATCACGTCCACCGGCAGCACCGCACGAGGGCGGGCGGGTGCGCCGAGCTCGGCTCCGACGGCCTCGCGAACCAGTGCGAGCGGGTCGGTGTGCGCGGCGCGCGCGGCGGCATCCAGGGCCACCACCGACGCCTCCCCCCACCGCTCGTCGGGCACGGGCACCACGACGGCGCCGGCCAGGCCGGGCAGCGCCCGCACGGCCTGCTCCACCCGGTCGA
Source organism: Microbacterium festucae (assembly GCF_025421715.1). GTDB lineage: Bacteria > Actinomycetota > Actinomycetes > Actinomycetales > Microbacteriaceae > Microbacterium > Microbacterium festucae. Next base: position 89,423 of record NZ_JAOEFC010000003.1, on the reverse strand, counting down.
GGGAGATGTTGACGCCGCCCGAGACGATCACGTTGTCGCGGCGCCCGGTCACCCGCAGCACCCCGTCATCCAGCACTCCCGCGTCGCCGGTGCGATACCAGCGGATGCCGTCGGCATCGGGCACGAACGCGGCGGCGGTGCGCTCGGAATCGCCCAGATAGCCGTCGGCGAGCATCGGCCCCGTCAGCTGCACCTCGCCGTCGGCGATGCGCACGCGCACTCCGGGCAGCGGCACGCCGTCGTACACGCATCCGCCGGCGGTCTCGCTCGATCCGTAGGTGCGCACGATGCGCACGCCCGCGGCGGCGGCGCGTTCGGCGAGGGCAGGCGGAAGGGCCTGCCCACCGACGAGCACGGCGGCGAAGCCGGCCAACCCGGTGTCGGTGCCGGCGTCTTCGGCGTCGAGCAGGGTCTGCATCTGCGCCGGCACGAGGGAGGTGTAGGTGGGCACGGCGGTGTCGCCGATGCGCGAGCGCATGGTCGCGGCGAGCGCGGCGAAGCCGCCCGCGGTGAACGAGCCCGACAGCAGCGCCGGCTCGTGCCCGGCCATGAGGCTCCGCACCAGCACCTGCACGCCGGCGATGTAGGTGGCCGGCAGCGCCAGCAGCCACCGCCCCTCTCCGATGCGCTCGGCGGTGGCGGTCACGCTCGCGATGAGCGCCGACCGGCTCAGCACGACGCTCTTGGGGTAGCCGGTCGAGCCCGAGGTGGTCACAACAACGGCGGTGCCGGGCGGCACCGGCAGCGGCGCGTCGTCGTCGGAGGCGCCCAGTCGCAGCGCGGGCCCGGCTCCGTCGATGACGGCGCGCAGTCCGCGCAGCACCTCGGTGGCGTGCATCGTCGGCCTCAGAAGTGGTACGGGAACGCCGACCAGTCGGGGGCGCGCTTCTCGAGGAACGAGTCGCGCCCTTCGACGGCTTCGTCGGTGCCGTAGGCCAGGCGCGTGGCCTCGCCGGCGAACACCTGCTGGCCGACCATGCCGTCGTCGACGGCGTTGAACGCGAACTTCAGCATCCGGATCGCCGTGGGCGACTTGGTGAGGATGGTGCGGGCCATCGCGAGCGCCTCGCGCTCGAGGTCGGCGTGGGGCACGACCCGGTTGACGGCGCCCATCTCGTAGGCGCGCTGGGCCGAGTACTCCTCGGCGAGGAAGAACACCTCGCGCGCGAACTTCTGCCCCACCTGCCGAGCCATGTACGCCGAGCCGTACCCGGCGTCGAACGAGCCGACGTCGGCGTCGGTCTGCTTGAAACGGCCGTGTTCGGCGGATGCCACGGTCAGATCGCACACGACGTGCAGCGAGTGTCCGCCGCCGGCCGCCCACCCGGGCACGACGGCGATGACGACCTTGGGCATGAAGCGGATGAGTCGCTGCACCTCGAGGATGTGCAGGCGCCCGGCACGGGCCGGGTCGGCGACGGATGCCTCGTCGTCGCTGTACTTGTAGCCGTCGCGGCCCCGGATGCGCTGGTCGCCGCCGGAGCAGAACGCCCAGCCGCCGTCCTTCGCGCTGGGCCCGTTGCCGGTGAGCAGCACGACGCCGATGCGCGGGTTCTGCCGGGCGATGTCGAGCGCGCGGTACAGCTCGTCGACCGTGTGCGGGCGGAACGCGTTGCGCACCTCGGGCCGGTCGAACGCGATGCGGGCGACGCCGCCGTCGACGGAGACGTGCGCGGTGATGTCGGTGTAGTCCTCGGCGCCGGGCGCGAGCACCCACTCGGCGGGGTCGAACAGGTCGGAGACGGTCACCCGCCCAGCCTACGCGGGCGTCACACGCGCACGGGGGGCTCGGGCCTGCCTCTAGCCTGGGACGCGTGACCACGACTTCCCGCATCCTGACGCTCGCCGCCACGGCGGCCCTCGCCTTCGGCCTGTCCGCCTGTTCCGGTTCGGCGGCCCCCGCCGGCTCCGCCACCACCACGCCGTCGCCGACGACTGCGGCGTCGGTCGTCACCGACGCCGCGTGCACCGACGATGAGGGCGTCACGCTCGTCGTCGACGCATCGGCGCTCGAGGGCGGCGAGAAGACCGAGCACTGCCTGGCGACGTCGGATGCCGTCACCGCCGGCGACGCGTTCACCACCGCCGGCTTCGAGACCGAGGGCACGACCGAGTACGGCGACCAGGTCGTGTGCCGTGTCGACGGTCTGCCGTCGGCGACCGAGCCGGTCGGCTCGACCGAAGACCCCGCCTACGTGGAGGCCTGCGAGGCGATGCCCGCCGCGTTCGCCTACTGGTCGCTGTGGGTCAAGCCCGCCGGCGGCGACTGGGACTACGCCCAGGAGGGCCTCGCGACCCAACAGGTCGCCCCCGGCGACAGCGTCGAGCTGCTGTTCACCCTCGATGGGGCGCCGGCCGCCCCGTGAGGTTCCGATCCGGACCGATGAAGGCCGCGGCGGTTCTCGCCGCGGCCTTCATCGCCGTCCGGGTCGTCTATCGGGTGCTCTTCCACGGCGCCGACGGCGCCGGCGCGGTGGTGCTGCCCCTCCCCCTGTGGCGCCTGCCCGCGCCGTTCGCGCACGTCGAGCTGCTGGGGCCGGCCACGGTCGACGGGCTGTGGACGGCCGCGGTCAGCGCGGTGCCGATCGCGCTGACCATCCTCGCGTTCGGGCTGCTCAGCTCGGTGATCGACATCGCGCGCCTGCTCTCGCGCGCGGCCCGCTCCGGTCCCTTCCGCGGGCTCGCCCGGGCGCTGGCGGTGGCGTGGGCGACGCTGCCGTCGCTGGCGGATGCCGTGCGCGCGGCGCGACTGGCCGCCCGACTGCGCGGCGAGCGCGCGGGGGTGCGGCTGCTGGCGCCGGTGCTGCAGCGGGCGATCGAGCGCGCCACCGCGGTCGCGGCCGCGCTCGAGCTGCGCGGGTATGCGGGGCGGGGGCTCGAGGGCGACTGCACGCACCCCGTGGTGCTGCAGCAGGCCGCGGCGGGCTTCGGCTCGGCAGGCTCCGCCGCGACGGTGTGCGCCGACGACCTCGCGCTGGCTCCGGGCACGCTGACACTGCTCACCGGCGACACCGGGTCGGGCAAGACCACGCTGCTGCGCGCCCTCAGCGGGTTGCACTCGCACCTCGACGGCGGGTGGCTGACCGGCCGGATGCAGATCGTCGGCGTCGACCGCGCGGCCACACCCCCGCGTGACACCGCCCGAACGGTGGGCGTGGTGCTCCAGCATCCGCGTGAGGGGTTCGCCACAGCGCGCGTCGATGACGAGATCGCGCTGGCCCTCGAGCTGCGCGGGGTCGCCGCCGTCATCCGCACCGCGCGCGTGGCCGAGGTGGCGGGGCGCCTGGGCATCACGGCGCTGCTCGGCCGCGACCTGCGAGGCCTCTCGGCGGGTGAGGCGACGCTGGTGGCGATCGCGGCGGCCGTCGTCGACCACCCGATCCTGCTGCTGGTCGACGAGCCGCTGGCCGACCTCGACCGGCAGGCCCGCGCGCGCATCGTGGCGGCGCTCGACGCCCTGGCGCACACCGCGGGCGTGTGCGTCGTGGTCGCAGAGCACCGCGCCGACGCCTTCGCGGGCATCGCCGACGGTTTGCTGCGCGTCGCCGACGGCCGGGTGGCGCCCGCGGGGTTGGGGCACGGGGGGTTGAAGCCTGGCGAGCTGCCGCCCGGGGGGTTGGGGCACGGGGCCTTGGGACACGGGGCCGCGGCGCACGGGGCCGTGGCGCCTGGGGCCGTGGCGCCTGTGGGGCTGCCGTCCGGGGGGTTGGCGCCCGGAGGGCTGCCGTCCGGGGGGTTGGGGCACGGCGCCGCGGCGCACGGGGCCGTGGCGCCCGGAGGGCTGCCGTCCGGGGGGTTGGGGCACGGGGCCGCGGCGCACGGTGGCGATCCCTCGGATGCCACACGCACCCGCTCCTCCCGATCCGCGCCGGGGGCGGAGCCCGCGGTGCTCGACCGGGCCGGCATCACGGTGCGCCACGGCGCGCATGTGGCGGTGCGCGACGCGGCCGTGACGCTGTTCCCCCGCGAGATCGTCGCTCTGACCGGGCCCAACGGCGCCGGCAAATCGAGCCTGCTGATCGCTCTGGCGACGGGCGAGCGCACGGCGGCGCTCGTTCCCGACGCCTCGGACGACCTGTTCGTGCGCGACACCGTGCGCGCCGAGTGCCGCCGCGCTGACCGCCGCGCCGCCCGCGACCACCGTGTCACCGGCGACCACGGACCCGGCGCCGCCCGCGCCGCCGGGTCGAGGGCGGCCGGTTCGACGGCCGGCCGCTTCGCCGGGCTGTTGGGGCTCGCGCCCGCCGATGCGACGTTCACCCGCCTGCTGGACACCCATCCGCGCGACCTGTCCGCCGGGCAGCGCCGGTGTCTGGCGATCGCGCTGCAGACCGCGCGGCACCCCGCCGTGCTGCTGGTCGACGAGCCGACACGGGGCCTCGACCCCGCCGCCCGCGCGCTCGTGGCGAACGCACTGGTCGCCCAGGCCGATGCCGGTGCCGCGGTGCTCATCGCCACCCACGACGCCGCGTTCGTCTCGTCCATCGTCGACCGCGTCCTCCCCCTCGCCGCCGGCTCCCTCTCCCCCTCCCACCCCGTCCCCGACGCCCCCGCCATCGCGCCCTCCCACCCCGTCCCCGACGCCCCCGCCGTCGCCCCTTCCGGCGCCGGCACCGCGGCCCCGACCGGGCTCCCACCGGCCGACCTTCGCACCATCGGTCGGATCGGTGGGGCTGATGAACACTCCTGTGGCCGCCCAGGCGACTGCTGCCCCACCGGCCCGACGGATGGGCCAGCCGCCGCCCCCACCACGACCGACGTCCCAGCCGTAACCGACGCCCCCGACGGCGCCGTCACGGCCGACTCCCTGGACACGTCCGACGCCCCCGACGCCCCGCCCGTCGAACCCGAGACGCCACCCTCCGAGCGCCGCGGCGCCACCCGCCCTCACGTCCTCTTCCACACCATCCGTCGGATCGGTGGGGCTGGTGGTCACTCGCGTGACCGCCGAGACGACTCCCGCCCCACGGGCCCGACGGATGGGTCGGGCGACGCCCTCCACGCCGCGGCCCCGCCCGCCCATCGAGCCGATGCCCAGGTTCCGGCGGCCCCCGGCCGCACCCCCGACGCCGCGGCCCCGCCCGCCCATCGACCCGACGCCCTGGTTCCGGCAACCCCCGGCCGCACCCCGCACGCCGCGGCCCCGCCCGCCCATCGACCCGATGCCCAGGTTCCGCCAGCCCCCGGCCGCACCCCCAACCCCGACACCTCCCACCGCCCCACCCCCGGCGCCGCCCACCGCCCCGCACCCGACGCCTCCCACCGCCCCACCCCCACCGCACCGCGCTGGCGCACCGCCGCGCTGGTGGCCGCGAACGTCGCGGCGCTGGCGGCGTTCTGCTGGCCGCTGGTGGCCAGCGCCGTGCCCGCGCAGGCGCAGGCCGCTGTGCCCTACATCGCCCTCGCGATCGCGCCGCTCGCCGTGCTGGTCGTGCTCGCCGCCCTCGACACCTCGGTGCGGTCGGCGCACACCCTCGCCCACCTCGCGGTGCTGGCCGCGCTCGGCGCGGCAGTGCGCATCGCGAGCACCGGCGTGGGTGGGGTCGAAGCGCTGTTCGTGCTGCTGATCCTCGCCGGCCGGGCGTTCGGCCCGCGGTTCGGGCTGCTGCTGGGGGCGGCGTCGATCGCGGTGTCGGCCGTGCTGTGGGGCGGGGTGGGGCCGTGGCTGCCGTTCCAGATGTTCGCGTGCGGCTGGGTGGGCGCGGGTGCGGGGCTGCTGCCGCGCCGGGTGCGCGGGGCGGGCGAGATCGCGATGCTGTGCGTCTACGGCATCGCGGCGTCGTACCTGTTCGGGCTGCTGATGAACCTATGGTTCTGGCCGTTCGCCGTGGGCGGCCAGGCGAGCATCTCCTACGTCGCGGGCGCGCCGCTCGCGCAGAACGTCGGCAGCTTCCTCGTCTACTCGCTCGTCACCTCGACGGCCGGGTGGGACACCCTCCGCGCGATCACGACCGTGATCGGCGTGCTGGTGCTCGGCCGCGTGGCCCTGTCGTCGCTGCGCCGCGCCCGACCGGTGGCGGCACCCCTGACAACGTCGGCGCCGCTCGCTAGAGTCACGACATGACCGCCACGATCCGGCCGCTCACCCGCGACGAGATCGGCTCTGCAGAGCTGTGGCCGCTGCTGTGGGAGGCGACCGGCGTCGAGGCCGATGCGCTGCCGTGGGTGCGCGACGTCGAGCTGCCCCGGCTCGACGTGATCGGATGCTTCGATCCCGGCATCGTCGGCTTCGCGGCCTCGACGGTCACCGGCGGCGCCGTGGTGCTGCGCTACATCGCCGTCGATCCCGACCGTCGCGGCCAGGGGATCGGCCAGAAGCTCATCGATGCCGTGCGCCGCGCGCACAGCGCCCTGCCGGTGCGCACGGATGCCGACGCGGAGGCGATCGGCTTCTACGCCGACGTCGGCTTCGAGTTCGAGACGGTGGGCCCCGCCGACCGTCCCCGCTACGCCTGCACGGCGCCGCCGCTCGGCGACCCCGCCGACCTCACCCTGGCCGCCTACCGCGCCGGGGCGCTGCTCTACATCCAGACCACGCCGATCGGCAGCGGCCTCTCCCCGCTGGCGGCGGCGCTGGTGGCGCAGGCCCGACCCGGCGGCAGCGTGCTCGAACTCGGCACCGGGCCGGGCCGCGACGCCGATGCGCTCGAGGCGGCCGGGCTGGTCGTCGACCGCACCGACGCGGCGGCGCCCTTCGTCACGCTGCAGCGCGCCGCGGGGCACGCCGGTCGCCTGCTCGACGTGCGGGCCCCCGATTTCGGCGGCCCGTACGATGCGGTGTTCGCCAACGCGGTGCTACTGCACGTGCCCCGCGCGCAGTTGCGCGGCGTGCTCGCGACCGCCCTGCGCGCCACCGTCCCGGGTGGCGCGATCGCCGCCTCGTTCAAAGAGGGCGACGGCGACGGGTGGTCGACCCACAAGCTCGCCGCCCCGCGCCACTACACCTACTGGCGCGCCGAGGCGCTGGGCGAGGCGTTCCGCGCGGCGGGCTGGCGCGAGATCGAGGTCACCGACATCACGGCGCCCGGCGCCGCCGACCGCTGGCTGGGCGTGATCGCCCGGCGCCCGGCATCCGCCAGACGCGGGCGCTGACGATGCTCGCCGTCGGCTCGATCGTCATCCGCGTGAGCGACAGCGCCCGCCAAGAGGCGTTCTGGAGCGCGGCGCTCGACTACGTCGCGGGGCATCGCTCCGACGACTTCGTGCTGCTGCGCCCGCGGGAGGGCGCGGGGGTGAGCGTGTCGCTGGATGCCGTCGCGTCCGAGCGCGCGCTGCCGCCGCGCATCCACCTCGACCTCTACGCCGACGATCAGGGTGCCGAGGTCGCCCGGCTGATCGCGCTGGGGGCGCGCGAGGTGCACTGGGACGGGCGGCCCGCCGACGCCGACTACGTCATCCTCGAAGACCCCGAGGGCAACCGGTTCTGCGTCGTCGATGCGGCCGGATGGGCGGGCTGGTCGGCTCACCGCGAAGGCTGAACCTCACCGTGAGGATGACCCTCCGCGGCAGGGGGACGGCTCCCGGCGCCCCTCTTCACGTGCGATGCTGGAAGGGTGGCATCCTTCCCGACGGACGCCACGGAAGGGCCTCGCCGTGAAGATCACCAACTCCTCAGACTGGCGAGACGCCCTCCCCTTCGAGACCCCCGTGCTCGCCTCCGAGGCCGTGCCCGGTGAGCCCACCCGCTGCGCGGGATGCGGGGCGGATGCCGTCGCTCTGCCGCGCACCGAGCTGTGGGCCCTGAAGCACCGGCATCCCAACAACCCCGCCGGATTCGTGCGCTTCTACTGCCTCGACCACCGACCCGCCGTGAAGTCGGCGCCGGTCGCGCCGGTGCGTGCCGCGCGCGCACCCTCCGGTCGGGCACGAGCCGAGCGTGCCGAGCGCCGTCCCGCCGCGCCGAAGGTGCCCGAACGCGTCGCGGCCCTCTGCCCCGAGTGCTTCGTCGAGGTGCCCCCGAGCGGCGTCTGCGGCATGTGCGGCACCCGCGTCGGCTGACGCCCCGCGCCGCGCTCAGTCGTCGGCGACGACCACGCCGGCGAACGGAGTGAGCGTGCGCAGCACCTCGCCGTCTTCGGTGAGGTAGAGCGTGAGCGTGCCCCCGGTGAGCATGGGGTCGCCTTCGCCGTAGGGCTGGGCGGCGCACGTGTCGGCGGTCGACACCACCCGCAGCTCCTCGCCCGCGTCGACCTCTCCCGCCACGGCCTTCTCGACCGTCACGGCGTAGGCGTTCATGTCGAAGCCCATCAGCTTCTCGGTGCCGTCGGGGCGCACCTCGCCCACGACCGCCACGACGTCGGCATCCTCGGCCATCTGCTCGTCGGTGAGGTACTCCACCCACGACGCGCATGCCTGGGTCTCGCCGATGCCGAACACCTGCATGCCCCCGCATCCGGCGAGCGCGGCCGTCACCGCGGCGAGGGCGACCGCCCCGCCGATCCGCATGTCGCGCCGCCGGTCACGCCGCCCGTCCCGCCGTCGCATGGAGCCTCCCTCGCACGCCTTCGCTCCCGCCATCCTTCCACCGGGCGCGCGGAGGCGCGAGGTCACACCGAGAAGTACTTGGCCTCGGGGTGGTGGAACACGAACGCGTCGGTGGACTGCTCGGGGTGCAGCTGCAGCTCTTCGCTGAGCTCGACGCCCATGCGCTCGGGGCGCAGCAGCTCGACCACCTTCCGACGGTCCTCCATGTCGGGGCAGGCCGGGTAGCCGAGCGAGAAGCGCGCGCCGCGGTACTCCAGCTTGAACAGGCCGGCGGTGTCGGTCGGGTCTTCGGCGGCGAAGCCGAGCTCGTCGCGGATACGGGCGTGCCAGAACTCGGCCAGCGCCTCGGTGAGCTGCATGACCAGTCCGTTGAGCTCGTAGTAGTCGCGGTAGCGGTCTTCGGCGAACAGCTTCGCGGTGGCCTGGTCGATCGCCGCCCCCGCCGTCACCAGCTGCACCGGCAGCACGTCGACGACGCCCGCGTCGCGGGAGCGCACGAAGTCGGCCAGGCACAGGTGGCGGTCACGGCGCTGCCGCGGGAAGTGGAAGCGCAGCCGGTCGCCGCCCAGCACGGCCCCGGCAGCACCGGCTGCCCCGGCGACGGATCCGCCGTCGGGAGCGAGCAGGCCCGGGGTGCCGAGCAGCCCCGTGGGGTCGTCGCCGTGGTGCAGCACCACGAGGTCGTCGCCGTCGGAGACCACCGGGAAGTAGCCGTAGGCCACCGACGCGTCGAGCATGCCCTCGGCGAGGATGCGGTCGAGCCAGTAGCGCAGCCGCGGCCGGCCCTGGGTCTGCACGAGCTGCTCGTACGACAGCCCGTCCTCGCCCCGCCCCGGCTTGAGCCCCCACTGGCCCATGAACGTGGCGCGCTCGTCGAGGTAGGCGGAGTAGTCGGCCAGGGCGATGCCCCGCACGATGCGGGTGCCCCAGAACGGCGGCGACGGCACCGGGTTGTCGGCGGCGACATCGGAGCGCGCGGGCATGTGCTCGGGCTCGGTGACCGTCAGCAGCGAGCCTTCGCGGTGGATGCGCTGCTTCAGCGCGGGAAGACCCACCGATGCCGGGTCGGCGCCGCGGGCGATGCGCACGAGCGGCTCCATCAGCGCGAGCCCCTCGAACGCGTCCTTCGCGTAGCGCACCTCGCCGTCGAAGAGCCCCGCGAGATCGGACTCGACGTAGGCGCGGGTGAGGGCGGCCCCGCCCAGGATCACCGGCCACTTGCCGGCGAGCCCGCGCGCCTGCAGCTCTTGGAGGTTCTCCTTCATCACCACGGTCGACTTCACCAGCAGACCGCTCATGCCGATGACATCCGCGTCGTGCTCTTCGGCGGCGGCGATGATGTCGGCGATCGGCTGCTTGATGCCCAGGTTGATCACGTCGTAGCCGTTGTTGGTGAGGATGATGTCGACGAGGTTCTTGCCGATGTCGTGCACGTCGCCGCGCACGGTGGCCAGCACGATCGTGCCTTTGCCCCCGGCATCCGCCTTCTCCATGTGCGGTTCGAGCAGGGCGACGGCCGTCTTCATGACCTCGGCCGACTGCAGCACGAACGGCAGCTGCATCTGCCCCGAGCCGAACCGCTCGCCGACGACCTTCATGCCTTCCAGCAGCTGTTCGTTGATGATGTCGAGGGCCGTCATGCCGTCGGCGCGAGCGAGGTCGAGGTCGGCCTCGAGGCCCTTCAGCTCGCCGTCGATGATGCGGCGCTGCAGGCGCTCGCCCACCGGGAGGGCGGCGAGCTCGGCGGCGCGCTGGTCGCGCAGGGCGGCGGTGTCGACGCCCGCGAACAGGTCGAGCATGACCGCGAGCGGGTCGTAGACGAGGTTGCCCTCGTCGTCGTAGCGCCGCCGGTCCCACACCAGGTCGAGCGCGACGGTGCGCTGCTCGTCGGGCAGGGAGGCCAGGGGCACGATCTTCGCCGCGTCGACGATCGCGCTCGTGAGCCCCGCCTGGGTCGCCTCGTGCAGGAACACCGAGTTGAGCACCGAGCGGGCGGCGGGGTTGAGCCCGAACGACACGTTCGAGACGCCGAGGGTGGTCTGGATGCCGGGATACTTCGCCACGAGTGCGCGGATCGCCTCGATGGTCTCGATCGCGTCGCGGCGGGTCTCCTCCTGGCCGGTCGCGATCGGGAAGGTGAGGCAGTCCACGACGATGTCCTCGACGCGCATCCCCCAGTCGCCGACCAGCTCATCGACCAGCCGCGACGCGATGCGCAGCTTGTCGACGGCGGTGCGCGCCTGCCCCTGCTCGTCGATGGTCAGGGCGATCACCGCGGTGCCGTGCTCCTTGACGAGCGGCATGATGCGTCCGAACCGGGATGCCGGCCCGTCGCCGTCTTCGTAGTTGACCGAGTTGACTACGGGGCGCCCGCCGACCAGCTCCAGACCCGCCTGGATGACGCCGGGCTCGGTCGAGTCGATCACGAGCGGCAGGGTGGATGCCGAGGCGAACCGCGACACGACCTCGCGCACGTCGGCGACACCGTCGCGGCCCACATAGTCGACGCACACGTCGAGCAGGTGCGCGCCCACGCGCGTCTGGTTGCGCGCGATCTCGACGCAGTCGTCCCACCGGCCCTCGAGCATCGCCTCGCGGAACGCCTTCGATCCGTTGGCGTTGGTGCGCTCGCCGATGGCGAGGTAGGAGGCATCCTGCGCGAACGGCACGTGCTGGTACAGCGACGCCACCCCCGGCTCCACCTCCGCACCCCCGCCCCGCCCCGTCGTCGAGCGAGCCGCACCCCCGGTCGTTGAGCCAGCCGCAGGCGAGTCGAAACGCCCCACCGCCCCTCCGGTCGTTGAGCGAGCCGCAGGCGAGTCGAAACGCCCCACCGCCCCCGAGGCGTCTCGGTCCCCCGCGTCCCCCTCGCTCAACGACCGCGACGGGCGCAGCCGCCCCACGACGGCGGCGAGGTGCTCGGGCGTCGTGCCGCAGCATCCGCCGACCAGGCCGATGCCGAACTCGCGCACGAACTGCTCGTGCGCGGTGGCGAGCTCGTCGGGCGAGAGCGGGTAGTGCGCGCCGTCGGCGGTGAGCACCGGCAGACCCGCGTTGGGCATGCAGGCGATCGTGACGGTGGAGTGCTTCGACAGGTGCCGCAGGTGCTCGCTCATCTCGGCAGGGCCGGTCGCGCAGTTCAAGCCGATGGCATCCACCCCGAGCGGCTCGAGCGCGGTGAGGGCGGCGCCGATCTCCGAGCCCATGAGCATGGTGCCGGTGGTCTCGACGGTCACCTCGACGAAGATCGGCAGGCGGATGCCGCGCGCGACGATCGCCTGCTTGCAGCCGTTGACGGCGGCCTTGGTCTGCAGCAGGTCTTGCGAGGTCTCGACGAGGAAGGCGTCGGCGCCGCCGTCGATGAGCCCCTCGGCCTGCAGGGCGAACGTGTCACGCAGGTGCGCATAGGTGGTGTGGCCCAGCGACGGCAACTTGGTGCCCGGACCCATCGAGCCCAGCACCCACCGCATCCGCCCGTCGGCGACCTCCGCCGCCTCGGCACGCTCCCGCGCGATGCGGGCGCCGGCTTCGGCGAGCTCGGCGATGCGGTCGTCGATGCCGTAGTCGGACAGGTTCGACCAGTTGGCTCCGAAGGTGTTGGTCTCCACGGCATCCACGCCGACCGCGTAATAGGCGTCGTGGATGGCGGCGACGACGTCGGGGCGCGTCTCGTTGAGGATCTCGTTGCACCCCTCGAGCCCGGCGAAGTCTGTCTCGATCGACAGCTCGTGACGCTGCAGCATCGTGCCCATGGCCCCGTCGGCGACGACGACGCGTTCGGCGAGGGCATCCAGCAGCGCCTGCGCGCGGGGCGGGCGGGGCACGCCGTCGATGTCGAGGGCGAAGCGAGGCGAAGTCACGGCGCGATTCTACGGCGGCGGGCGACGGCGCCCGGCGTCGATGACGTGACCATCCGTCGGATCGGTGTGACACGTGTCGACTCGGCCGGGCGCCCGGAATACAGCAGCCCCACCGATCCGACGGATGGTGCGCCATCGCGACTCATCGTCGATGGCGCATCGCGGTGCGGGCAGGCAGGATGGGTGAGTGAGCAGCGCCGCACCGATCGACATCCCCCCGCTCGCCGACATCCTCGCCACCGCGCGGGTGGTGGCGCTGCCGCTCACCACCCGCTTCCGCGGGGTCGACGTGCGCGAAGCCGTGCTCTTCGAGGGCCCCCGCGGCTGGACCGAGTTCTCGCCGTTCGTCGAATACGAGGATGCCGAGGCGTCCACCTGGCTCGCCGCCGCCATCGAGTACGGGTGGGATGCCGTGCCGGCGCCGCACCGCGACGCGGTGCCGGTCAACGCGACCGTGCCCGCCGTCGCCGCCGCCGATGTGCCCGCCGTGCTCGCCCTGTTCGACGGATGCCGCACGGCCAAGGTGAAGGTCGCCGAACGCGGGCAGTCGCTCGCCGACGACGTCGAGCGGGTGCGGGCGGTGCGCCGCGAGATGGGCCCCGAGGGTCGGGTGCGCGTCGACGCCAACGGCGGCTGGAACGTCGACGAGGCCGAGCGCGCCCTCCACGCGCTGTCGGAGTTCGATCTGGAGTACGCCGAGCAGCCGTGTGCGACGATCGACGAGCTCGCCGACCTGCGCGAGCGCCTGGCCGACTGGGACATCCCGATCGCCGCCGACGAGTCGGTGCGCAAGGCCGCTGATCCGCTCGCCGTCGCGCGCGCCGGGGCCGCCGACCTGCTCGTCATCAAGGCGCAGCCGTTGGGGGGGATCCGCCGCGCGCTGGAGATCGTCGCCGAGGCGGGCCTTCCCGCCGTCGTCTCGAGCGCCCTCGACACCAGCATCGGACTGTCGATGGGCGTCGCGCTGGCCGCTGCCCTCCCCCGCCTCGACTACGACTGCGGGCTGGGCACGGCCTCCCTGCTGGCCGCCGACGTGACCGCGGCGCCGCTGCGGCCGCGCGGCGGCGTGCTCCCCCTCGAGCGCCCCGCCGCCGATGCGGCGCTGCTCGATGCGCACCGCGCCGCCCCCGAGCGGGAGCAGTGGTGGCTAGAGCGCCTGCGCCGCTGCCACGCCCTCCTCCCCTGAACCCGGAACGAGACCGCACCCCGGATCGAGATCGCACCCGGAACGAGATCGCACCCGGACCGAGATCGCACCCGGAACGAGATCGCGCGCCGTCGACGGCCCCAGCGCCCGGTCAGCCGGCGAGCACGCCCGCGACCCCGGTGAGCGCCTCGGGCTGCAGCCGGTAGTACGCCCAGGTGCCGCGCTTGGACCGGGAGAGGAACCCCGCCTCGGTCAGCACCTTCAGATGGTGCGACACCGTCGGCTGCGAGAGCCCGATGGGGGCGATGAGGTCGCAGACGCACGCCTCCTGCCCCTCGGAGGCGGCGACGATCGACAGCAGTCGCAGCCGAGCGGGATCGGCGAGCGCTTTCAGCGTGGCGGCGAGCCGCTCCGCGTCGTCGTGCCCGAGCGGCTCGCGCACCAGCGGTGCACAGCAGGCGACAGGCCTCGCGGAGACGTCGGCGACCTCGAGCATCGTGACCATGCATCGATACTAGTCGATATTGACAGTGATCGATAGACCGCCCATACTGACATCGATGTTCGTCGATATCCTGCGGAGGACCTCATGACACTGATCGACCTCACCCCGCGCGCGGCGCTCACCGACCGTCTCGCGACGCTGCCGGTGGTCATCATCGGAGCGGGGCCCATCGGCCTCGCCGCGGCGGCGAACCTCGTCGAGCGCGGCATCGAGTTCACCGTGCTGGAAGCCGGCGACGCCGTGGCGTCGTCGGTGCGCCGCTGGGGACACACGCGGCTCTTCTCCCCGTGGCGCCATCTCATCGACCCCGCCTCCCGCCGCCTGCTCGCTGCGGCCGACTGGCATCCTCCGCTCGACGAGGGGCGGGCGCCGACGGGGCACGAGCTCGTCGACGAATACCTCACGCCGCTGGCGGGCCTGGCCGCGATCACACCGCATATCGCGTTCGGCACCCGCGTGGTCGCCGTCTCACGGGAGGGCATGGATCGCACCCGCACCGCGGGGCGGGCCGAGGCCCCTTTTCTGCTGCGGATCGAGACCGCCGGCGGTCGGCGCGACGACATCACCGCGCGCGCGGTGATCGACGCATCCGGCACGTACACCTCCCCGAACCCGCTCACCTCCTCCGGCCTCGACCCGCTCGGAGTCGCCGACCTCGACGGGCTGATCGTGCAGGCCCTCCCCGATGTGCGCGGCGCCGACCGGGCGCGGTTCGCGGGGCGCCACACCACCGTGGTCGGTGCCGGACACTCGGCCGCCAACACCCTCATCGCACTGACCGAGCTCGCCGAAGCGGTCCCGGGCACCCGGGTCAGCTGGCTCATCCGCAACGCGGCGGCCGCGCGCGTGTCGTCCTCTGCCGACGACGAGCTCGCCGACCGGGCCCGGCTCGGGTCTCGCGTCGATCAGCTGGTCGCCGCCGGCTCGATCGAACGGATCGACTCGTTCGAGATCTCCGACGTGCGGCGTCGCGACGGCAGAGCGCAGCTGATCGGACGGCGGCGCGGCGAACCGGCCGCCCACGACACCGATCTCGTGGTCAATGCCACCGGCTTCCGTCCCGATCTCGAGATGCTGCGGGAGGTGCGCCTCGGGGTGGACGAGATCGTGGAGGCGCCGGTGCGCCTGGCACCGCTGATCGACCCGAACCTCCACTCCTGCGGCACCGTGGCCCCGCACGGCTTCGATGAACTCCGGCACCCGGAACCGGGGCTGTTCGTCGTCGGCATGAAGTCGTACGGCCGCGCCCCGACGTTCCTGCTGGCGACCGGTTACGAGCAGGTGCGCTCCGTGGTGGCGTGGCTGGACGGTGACATGAGCGCCGCGACGCGGGTGCAGCTGACCCTGCCGGCGACCGGAGTGTGCTCAGTCGACCCGGTCGGCACGGGCGCGTGCTGCTCATGACGCGCATCCGGCCCCTCACCGCAGCCGACTGGCCCCGGGTCGAGGAGATCTTCGCCGCCGGGATCGCCGGGGGCGAGGCGACGTTCGAGACGAGCACGCCGACCTGGGAGCAGTTCGACGCCGGCAAGGCGGCAGATCTCCGGCTGGTGGCCGCAGACGACACCGGCGCCGTACGCGGCTGGGCGGCGGCCTCCCCCGTGTCGACCCGCTCGGCGTATCGCGGCGTCATCGAGCATTCCGTCTACGTCGACCCGTCGCATCACGGCCAAGGCATCGGTCGGACGCTGCTGGTCGCGCTCATCGCCGCGGCCGACGGCGCGGGGTATTGGACGATCCAGTCGAGCATCTTCCCCGAGAACGTCGCGAGCCTCCGCCTGCACGAGTCGGCGGGCTTCCGCGTGGTCGGGCGGCGGGAGCGGATCGCACAGTCGACGCGGGGTCCGCACGCAGGGCGGTGGCGCGACACGATCCTGGTCGAACGGCGCAGCGGCCTCGCGGGACGCTGACCCGCCCGCCCGCCCCACCCCGCGCCCACCCCGCGCCCGCCGCCGCACGACCACCCCGTCGACCCCGAGACATAGACTCGCGTCTATGACTTCGCAGGCGCGGGGCGCCGGACTCGGCGTGATGGCCGACCCCACGCGCACGAGGATCCTGCGCCTCATCGACGACGCCCCCGACGGGCGCGCGCTGGTCGGGAAGATGGCCGAGCACCTCGACCTCCGCCAACCCACGGTCAGCCACCACATGGCAGCCCTGCACGCTGAGGGTCTCGTGGTGCGCCAGCGCGAGGGGCGCCGCACCTGGTACTCGCTCCACCCCGACCGTCAGAGCCGCATCCGTGCGTTGCTGGGCACGGCCCCGGCCACGGTCGACGAGCCCGACTGGCGACGCGTGGTCGACGATCTCGCCGCGCGCTATCGCGGCACCGTCAGCCGCGAGACGGTCGCCCGCTGCGTCGCCGAGTCGCGCGACCTGCTCGCCGCCGCCGGGACGGCACCACTGCTCGCCTCCCGCACCGCGACCTTCGCCGCGACCCGCCTCGACGACCTGCAGCGCACCGCCCACCCCGCCTCCGAGGTGCCGACCGTGCTGTTCGTCTGCGTGCAGAACGCGGGGCGCTCTCAGCTCGCGGCAGCGATCCTGCGCCGGCTCGCCGGCGACCGCGTGATCGTCCGCAGTGCCGGGTCGGCGCCGGCGACCGAGGTGCGCCCGGCGATCCTCGCCGCCCTCGACGAGATCGGCGTCGCCGTCGGAGCCGAGTTCCCCAAGCCCCTCACCGACGACACCGTGAGGGCCGCCGACGTCGTGGTGACGATGGGATGCGGTGACGCGTGCCCCGTCTATCCGGGCCGGCGCTACCTCGATTGGGATCTCGAAGACCCGCTCGACAAGCCGCTCAGCGTGGTCCGCGGCATCCGCGATGACATCGACGGTCGCGTGCGTGCGCTCCTCGACGAACTGTTCCCCGGCGATGCGGCATCCGTCGCGTCGTGACCCATAGATCTTCATCTATGCTTTTGTCGACCACGGAAACGAGACCACCATGAGCGACACGCCCACCGTCCTGTTCGTCTGCGTCCACAACGCCGGACGCTCGCAGATGGCCGCCGGCTACCTGCAGCACCTCGCCGGCGACCGCATCGAGGTGCTGTCGGCGGGCTCCGAGCCGAAAGACCGGATCAACCCGGTCGCGGTGCAGGCGATGGCCGAAGAAGGCATCGACATCGCCGCGAACACCCCGAAGCTGCTCACCGTCGACGCGGTCAAGGAGTCCGACGTGGTGATCACGATGGGCTGCGGCGACGCGTGCCCGATCTTCCCCGGCAAGCGCTACGAGGACTGGCAGCTCGATGACCCCGCCGGTCAGGATGCCGACACCGTGCGGCGCATCCGCGACGACATCCGCCGTCGGGTCGAGGCTCTCATCGGCGAGCTGGCGCCCGCCGGCGACCGGTCGTGACCGGCCCGCGGTGACCGTCGACTCCCCCGCCCTCACCCGCACGCCCCTGTGGCGACGGGCGCTGGCCGAGTTGCTCGGCACGGGCCTGCTGGTCACCGTCGTCGTCGGCTCGGGCATCGCCGCGTCGCGGCTGTCGACGGATGCCGGGCTGCAACTGCTCGAGAACTCCGCCGCGACCGCACTGGGACTCGGGGCGCTGATCCTGCTGCTCGCACCCGTCTCGGGTGCGCACTTCAACCCGGTCGTCTCGCTCGCCGACGCCGTGCTGGGCCGCCGCGACCGCACCGGCCTCGCGCCCACGGCACTGCTGGTCTACGTCGCAGCCCAGCTCATCGGCGCGGTCGGCGGCGCGGTGCTGGCCGACGCCATGTTCGCCGTCCCCTCCGCGATCTCCCGCACCGAGCGGGCCACCCCGGCGACCTTCCTCGCCGAGGTCGTGGCCACCGCGGGCCTGGTGCTGCTGATCATCGGGCTCACCCGCGCGCACCGCAGCGTGCCGGTGATCGCCGCCGCCGTCGGCGGTTACATCGGCGCGGCCTACTGGTTCACCAGCTCGACCTCTTTCGCCAACCCCGCCGTCACCGTCGGGCGCATCTTCACCGACACCTTCGCCGGCATCGCGCCCGCCTCCGCCGTCCCGTTCATCGGCGCGCAGCTCGTGGGCGCCGCCGTCGCGGTCGGGCTCGCGCTCCTGCTGTTCCCCGAGCCGGGGCGCATCCCCGAGCCGCGGCGCATCGACGCCCTCGAGACGCCCTGACGCCGCGGCATCCGCCGGCGTTCGGATGCCGTCATGGTCGGCCCCGGGTCGCGATGCCGCGACTGACGCCACCCCGGGTCGCGACCCGCGGTCAGGCCGCGGGCGGGTCGAACAGCAGCGCCGCGACGCGCTCCATGCGGGCATTGAGCTGCACGGTGACCTCGTCGGCGTCGGCGCCCTCGAGCAGCGCGCGCGTGCACGTGTCGTCGGCCACGTCGACGAGGAGGCGCGCGGCCTCGTCCAGCGGCAGGCGCATCCGCAGGCCGTAGGCGTCGACCACCAGGCGGATGATCTCGCCGACCCGGCCGGCCATGGCATCCTGCCAGCCGAGGTAGGCGGCGGCCAGACGCGCGTCGCGCAGGGCCTGGGTGCGCAGTTCGCTGATGAGGTGCGGCTCGAGGTCGGCTCCGACGCCGCGGCCGATCACCTCGTGCACGAGCAGGGCGGGGTCGACGTTGTCGCGGGGGCCGAGGTCGCGCACGCGCACGGCGACCTCTTCGAGCTTGGCCTCGGTGAGCTGGCTCACGAGCGCGATGAACAGTTCGTCCTTCGACTCGAAGTTCGAATAGAACGCGCCGCGGGTGAAGCCCGCACGTTCGCAGATCGTCTCCACCGACGCGGCATCCATGCCGACCTCGGCGAACACCTCGTGCGCGGCGTCGAGCAGGCGGGCGCGCGTCTGTTCGCGGCGGCGCGACCCGGCGCGGGTGGCTGTCTCCGTCATCGCGGCTCCTTCCTGCTGCCCATGTTCACACCCACTGCCCAGACTTGCACGGCGTGACGCCCTTAGGATACATCTATGTATTGGATACAGCGCTGTATCGATCGTCCGTGACCCACCCACCCCGGAGCGCCCGTGTCCACACTCCTGTACTCCCTCGGCCGTTGGTCCTACCGCCACTCCTGGCGCGTGCTGGTCTCGTGGCTCGTGCTCCTGGGCATCGCCGGCGGCAGTGTCGCGCTCTTCGCCGGCAGCACCGACAACTCGTTCTCGATCCCGGGCACCGAGGCGCAGGAGGGCATCCAGCTGCTCGACCGCACCTTCCCGCAGGCCAGCGGCGCCAGCGCGCAGCTGGTGGTCGTCGCCCCTGAGGGCACCTCGGTCGAAGACGAGCCGCTGCGCGGCGACATCGAGGCCGTCGCGAGCACCCTGGGCGACATCGAAGGCGTCACCGCCGTCACCGACCCCTACAACGAGATGGTGCAGGGTCTCATCTCCGACGACGGCCAGGCCGCCATCGTGCAGCTGCAGTTCGACGGGCAGGCCACGAGCGTCTCCGACGAGACCATCGACGCGGTCACCGCCGCCGCCGACGACTTCCGCGCCGCAGCGCCCGAGGGCACCCGCTCGGCGCTGGGCGGCGACCTGTTCTCCACCTCGATCCCGGCGCTGTCGATCATCGAGGCGGTGGGCGTGCTCATCGCCCTGTTCGTGCTGATCATCACGTTCCGCTCGTTCGCCGTGGCCTGGTTCCCGCTCGTGAGCGCACTCATCGGCGTGGGCCTCGCGATCGCCCTCATCTACGTGTCGACGGCGTTCGCCACCATCTCCTCGACCACCCCGATGCTCGCGATCATGCTCGGCCTCGCCGTCGGCATCGACTACGCGCTGTTCATCGTCGCGCGACATCAAGACCAGGTGCGCACCGGCATGGACCCCGAGGAATCGGCCGCCCGCGCCACCGGCACCGCCGGCTCGGCGGTCGTCTTCGCCGGCGTCACCGTGCTCATCGCCCTCATCGGGCTGAGCTTCGCCGGCATCCCCTTCCTCACCACGATGGGCATCGCCGCGGCCGTCGCCGTCGCCATCGCCGTGCTCGTGGCCGTCACCCTCACCCCCGCCCTCCTCGGCTTCTCGAAGGGCCGCGTCGTCGGCTGGGGCTACGGGATGCTGCGCCGCGGGGTGCGCACGCCCCGTCGCGGCGCCGCCCCCGCCGCCGACAGCACCGGCACCGAGGCCGTCGCGACGGATGCCGCAGCGACGGACACCGACGCGGATGCCGTGGCCGCACCGGCGGCCGCGGCGAAGCGCCCCAACCGCTGGGTGATGCTCGTCACTCGGCATCCGATCGTCACCACCATCGCGGTGATCGTGACCCTCGGCGTGATGGCGATCCCCGCCGCGAGCCTGCACCTGGCCCTGCCCAACGCGGGCGTGCAGCCCACCTCCAGCGAAGCCCGCCAGGCCTACGACCTGAACGCCGAGTACTTCGGCCCCGGCTCCAACGGACCGCTCGTGATGGCGGGCACCATCGTCACCTCGACCGACCCGCTCGGCCTCATGGCAGATCTCAAGGCCGAGGTCGAAGACATCCCCGGCGTCAAGGAGGTCGCCCTGGCGACCCCCAACGAGACCGCCGACACCGGGCTCATCCAGATCATCCCCGAGACCGCGCCCGACGACCCCGCCACCGCCGACCTCGTGCGCGAGCTGCGTTCGCACCACGACGAGTGGCAGGAGAAGTACGGCGTCGACCTCAAGGTCACCGGCTTCACCGCCGTCGGCATCGACATCTCCGACCGGCTGGGCGCCGCCCTGCTCCCCTTCGGCCTGTTCGTGGTCGGGCTCTCGTTCGTCCTGCTGATGATCGTGTTCCGCTCGATCTGGGTGCCGCTGAAGGCCACGCTCGGCTACCTGCTGTCGATCCTCGCCGCCTTCGGCGTGGTGGCTGCGGTGTTCGAGTGGGGCTGGTTCGCCGAGGCGCTGCACGTCACCCGCACCGGGCCGGTCATCAGCTTCATGCCGATCATCCTCATGGGCGTGCTGTTCGGCCTGGCCATGGACTACGAGGTGTTCCTCGTCTCGCGCATGCGCGAGGACTACGTGCACAGCAGCCGCGCCCGCGGCGGCCGCGCCGACCGCGCCACCGCCATCGCCGCCGTGCGCAGCGGCTTCACGGCATCCGCCCGCGTCGTCACCGCCGCCGCCGTCATCATGTTCGCCGTCTTCGCCGCGTTCGTGCCCGAGGGCGACAGTTCGATCAAACCGATCGCGCTGGGACTCGCGGTCGGCATCGCCGTCGACGCGTTCCTCGTGCGCATGACGCTGGTGCCGGCGGTCATGGCGCTGCTGGGCGAGAAGGCGTGGTGGATGCCGCGCTGGCTCGACCGGGTGCTGCCGCACTTCGACATCGAGGGCGAGGCCGTCGAGCGCGAGCTGAAGCTCGCCGAGTGGCCCGAGCCGGGCTACACCGGACCCCTCGTGGGCGAGGGCGTCGGCGTCGCGGCCGAAGGCGGGTCGCGCACCGGCGACATCACACTGTTCTCGGATGCCGACTTCCGCATCGACCACGGCGGCACGCTGCTGGTCACGGCGGCAGATCCCCGCGCCGGGCGGGCGTTCGTGCTCGCCGTCGCCGGTCGCGTCGACCCGAGCGCGGGGCGCCTGCGCGTGGGCGGGCACCTGCTGCCCGGTCGCGCCGCCTGGGTGCGCGCCCACGTCGGCGTCGCTCTGCTCGACGGTGCCGCCGACCCCCTCGGCGAACTGCGCCGCGCGGTGGGCGGGCGCACCCGTCTCGCCGTGATCGACGGGCTCGACACCCTCACCGGCGCCGAGCGCGACCAGGCCGCCGCCATCCTGCGCGACGCGGCCGCGTCGCCACGCACGCGCCGCGGGGATGCCGCGGTGCCGCTGTCCCTCGTCGTGTCGGCCCGCCGCGAAGGCCCCGCCCTCGACATCCTCTCCGACGCGCACCGCCCGGGCATCACCTCGCTGGCGCTGCGCACCCGACCCACCGAGACTTCCATCGACTCGCAGGTGATCTCCTCATGACCCTCCCCATCGAACGCGCCCGCTCCCGCAAGCCCGTCACCTGGCTGACCCTGGTCGGCGTGCTGCTGCTGCCCGTCGTCATCGGCGGCATCCTCATCGCCGCGCTGTACAACCCCACCGAGCGTCTCGACGCGATGAGCGTCGCCGTCGTCAACGACGACGAGCCGGTCACCATCAACGGGCAGACCGCGCCGCTGGGCCGCCAGCTCACCGCCGGCCTGGTCGAGGGGTCCGACGAGGTGCCCAGCAACCTCACCTGGACCATCTCCAACGCCGACGACGCGGCCGAGGGACTGGCCGACGGCACCTACAACGCCGTCGTCACCATCCCCGAGAACTTCTCGGCCGCCGCGACCTCCACGGCGCCCGGATCGACGCCCGAGCGCGCGACCATCGAGGTCTCGACCTCGCCCGACAGCCTCATCGTCGACGACGCCATCACCGCCCAGGTCACCCAGGCCGCCGCCGCGCTCATGGGCCGGCAGCTGTCGGAGGTCTACCTCGAGAACGTCTTCCTCGGCTTCACCACGCTCGGCGACCAGCTGGGCGAGGCCGCCGACGGCGCCCACCAGCTCGCCGACGGCGCCGCACAGGCCGCCGACGGCGCCGCGCAGCTGCCCGACGGCGCGACCCAGCTCGCGTCGGGGGCGTCGCAGCTCGGCGACGGCGCCACGCAGATCGCCGACGGCGTCGGCGGACTGGGCGACGGCGCCACCCAGCTCGCGGGGGGCCTCGGCACGATCGCCGGCAAGACCCGCGAAGCCGCCGCGGGCGCCCAGCAGATCGCCGACGGCGCGACCGGCGGCGCCGCGCAGCTGCGCGCCACCGGGCTCGTTCCCGCCGAACTGTCCGACGTCGCCGACCGCACCGCGACCACCGCGGCCGCCGCCGCGTCGGGCACGACGCAGTACCTCGCGGGCCTGAAGCTGCTGTCCGACGGCTGCGTGGCATCCGGTGCCGCCCCGGCCTACTGCGACCAGCTCACCGCCGCGGTCGACGTGACCGACATGCAGGGCGCCGGCGGTCTCGTCGCCGCGACGCAGGGCACCCAGGCGCTCGCCCAGGGCCTGCAGGGCGGACTCACGCAGTTCGACACGCAGGCCACCGAGCAGATCGCCGGGCAGCTCGACGCGCTCGGCGCGGGCGTGGGCACGCTGGCCGGCGGCCTCGGCCAGCTCGCCGGCGGCATCGACCAGTCGGCCACCGGCGCCGATCGCCTGGCCGACGGGGCGGGGCAGCTGCAGACCGGAGCCTCGGGCATCGCGACCGGCGCCACGCAGCTCTCCGACGGCGCCACCCAGCTCGCCGACGGCGCGACGCAGCTCTCCGACGGCGTCGCGCAGGTCGCCGACGGCACCGGGTCGCTGGCCGACGGGCTGTCGCAGGCCGTCGACCAGGTGCCCTCTTACACCGACGCCGAGGCCACGGACCTCGCCGGCGTGGTCGCCGACCCGGTGGCCGCCGAGGGCATCGGATCCGACTTCTTCGGCGCCTCCGCCATCCCGCTCCTGACGATGCTCGCCCTGTGGTTCGGCGGCCTGGCCTCGTTCGTCGCGCTGCAGGCGGTGCCCCGCGGGGCGCTCACCTCGCGCCGCCCGTCGATCGCGCTGGCCGCGCGCAGCCTCCTGCCCGCCGCCGGCATCGGTGCGGCCCAGGGCGCCCTGGTGGCCGGCATCGTGCAGATCGCCGCCGGATACGACGCGGGCACCTGGTGGGTCTTCGCCGCCCTGTGCGTGGTCGCCGGCATGGTGTTCGCCGCCGTGAACCAGGCCCTGGTCGCCGTGTTCGGCGGCGCGGGCCGGTGGCTGGCCGCCCTGGTGGGTGTGCTCGCCGTCGCCACGGGCATCGTCTCGACCGCGCCGGGAGTGCTGGCATCCGTCGCCGGCCTCATGCCGACCACCCCCGCCTACAACGCGATGCTCGCCGCCCTCACCCCCGCCACCGGCGTGGCCGCGGGCCTGATCGGCATGATCGTGTGGGGCGCGCTCGCGTTCGTGGTCACGGTGATCGCCGTCGCCCGCCGCCGCACGACCAGCGCCGCCGCCCTGCTCAAGGCCTCGCCCGCCCTGGCCTGACCCGCGCGCGCTGCGCTCCGGAGGGGGCGGGATGCCACGGCATCCCGCCCCCTCCCCCGTTCCCGTCTGGCCCGCGGGTGCCGTGTGGGTGTTGGCGCCGGCGGGTCGCCGTCCTGCCGAGTGTCCAAGACACGCGGCATCCTCTCGCCCCCACCCGCGTGTCTTGGACACTCGCGGGGGTGCACGGCCCGGCCCCACCCCATACCCTGCTCGCGCGCCTGCTCCTGCCCCTGCCCCTGTCCCTGCCCCTGTCCCTGTCGAGTGTCCAAGACACGCGGCATCCACTCGCCCCGAGCCGCGTGTCTTGGACACTCGCGGGGGTGCACGGCCCGGCCCCGCCCCAATATCCCTGCCCCTGGGCCTGCGCCTGCGCTTGCGCCTGCCGAGTGTCCAGGACACGCGGCATCCACTCGCCCCGAGCCGCGTGTCTTGGACACTCGCACTCGCGGGGGTGCGTGCGGCATCGTCCCGCCCTCGCGTGGGGGCCGCAGCTTCCTCCCCCACGCCGAGATTCGCGCAACACTCCACAGATCGCGGATGCCGGGAACAATCCGCGCGCCGCGTGCGGTGGGATGCCGGGATGCACCCGACTCCGCTTCCCGTCGCCCTGCGCGGCGTGGCTTTCACGCCCGCCGACGCCCGCGCGCTCGAGGTGCCCGCGGGCAGGCTGCGGGCACGCGACCTCGTCGCGCCGTTCCACGCGGTGCGGGCGCCGCTGGATGCCGCGGACACGACGATCGTCGAACGCGCGCGGCTGCTGCTGCCCCGCCTCACCCCGACACAGGTGTTCACGCACTCGACCGCCGCGGCGATCCACGGCATCCCGCTGCCGGCGTCGGCGACCCACGAGCCGCTGCACGTCGGCGCGATCCTCGCCACCCGCGAGCCGCGCACCCACGGCGTGCAGGGACATCGCCTGCGACTCGACCCGTCCGCCCTCACCCTCATCGACGGCATGCCCGTGCCGGATGCCGTGACCGTCTGGACCCAGCTCGGTTGGCGCCTGCGGCAGGACGACCTCGTGATCGCCGCCGATCATCTGCTCGGCGCGCTGCGGCTGCCCGCCGAGGAGCTCGCCGCGGCGATCAGGCCGGGTCAGCGCGGCGCGGTCGCGCTGACCCTCGCGCTCGAGGAAGCGCGCGCCGGCGCGGAATCGCCGCAGGAGACCCGCACGCGACTGGTCCTCGTGCGCAGCGGGCTGCCCGAACCCGACCTCAACTGGACGCTGCGCACGCCCGGCGGCCGCTTCGTGGCGCGCCTCGACCTCGCCTATCCGCGCTGGCGCACCTGCATCGAGTACGACGGGCGCCAGCACGCCGACGGCATCCAGTTCCGCCGCGACGCGGACCGCTGGGCCGAGATCGAGAACGAGGGCTGGGCGATAGTGCGGGTGCTCGCCCACCACCTCGACGACCCGCACCGCACGATCGTCCCGCGCGTGCGCCGCGCGCTGGCGGCCCACGGCTGGCGCGCCTGAGCCTCCGCGTTCGGCACGCCGTCGCGCTCCGCGCGTCCCCACCGGGCCGAGTGTCCAAGACACGCGGCACGCGCGCGACAAATGCCGCGTGTCTTGGACACTCGGCAAGAACCGGGACACGCGGCATCAACCGGGACACTCGGCAAGAACCGGGACACTCGGCATCCGGGCACGCGCCGGCAGGCGGCGCCGCCCCAGCGACCCGGCAGAGGCCGGCCGGATCGGTCAGACCCCTGCTGCCCGCAGCTCACCCGACGTCAGGCGCTCAACACCCCGCCGAGTGTCCAAGACACGCGGTACGCGCGCGACGGATGCCGCGTGTCTTGGACACTCGGCAAGAACCGGGACCCCCAGGATCCCGGAACCCCGAGAACCCCCGAGAACCCCCGAGGCCCCCGAAACCTCAGTTCAGGCCGCTGTAGACGTGCAGGCCCTTGAAGAACTGGTTGACGATCGTGAAGTTGAACATCACGGCCGAGAAGCCGACGATCGAGAGCCAGGCCGAGCGGGTGCCGCGCCAGCCGCGGGTGGCGCGGGCGTGGATGTAGCCGGCGTAGAGCACCCAGACGACGAAGGTCCAGACTTCCTTGGTGTCGAAGCCCCAGTAGCGACCCCACGCGTCGTTGGCCCAGATCGACCCGGCGATGAGGGTGAACGTCCAGAAGATGAAGCCGATGATCGTGAAGCGGTAGGCCAGCGACTCGAGCGCGTCGGCGGAGGGCAGGGTGCGCAGGAAGCGCGGCCCCTGCCGGCGGGGCTTGTCACCCTCGTCCGCGTCGAGGGCCGCGATCGCCAGGCGCTCGCGGCGGCTCTGCATGAGCTGCAGCACCGACAGGGCGAACGCCAGCGCGAGGAAGGCGGTGGCCAGCGACGCGACGAACACGTGGATGACCAGCCACACGCTCTTGAGCGGATCGGCCAGCGGCACGACCTCGACGTAGTAGGCGAGGATCGCCCCGCCCAGCAGCACGATGGTGAGCCCGGTGACGAACGATCCGAGGAAGCGCAGGTCGTAGCGGAAGAGCACCACGAGGTACACCGCGACGATCAGCATGGTGCCGGTGAGGGCGAACTCGTACATGTTCGACCACGGCACACGCTCGGCGGCGATGCCGCGCAGCACGTCGCCGCCGACGTGGAACAGGAACCCGAGCACGGTCAGCGACGTGCCGATGCGCGCCCACAGGTAGCGCCGGCGCGACCCGAGCCCCGCCTCCAGCTGCGTCTGGGCGTCGGCCTCCTCGGCGCGCACCTCGTCGATCGTCTGCGAGCGGCCACCGGATGCCACGCCCACGAGCGTGCGGGCGGTGGCGACGTCCTTCATCTTCGCGGCCTGGTCGGAGCGTCGGGCCAGATCGATCGCGTAGGCCATGAAGGCCAGCGTGTAGATGGCGACGGCCGTCCATACGAGCAGCTTGGAGATGTCGTCGAGCGAGAGGCCGGTGTCGGGCATGCGGGTCAGTCTACTTTCGGAGGGGTCTCGGAGGCGGGGTCGCCGGGGCGCCCCTCACGGTCAGCACCAGCGCCAGCACCAGCACCAGCACCAGCACCAGCACCAGCACCCGCACCAGCGCCCGCGAGCGCCTCCCCGTGCTCGCGGGCCAGCTGGGCGACGGCGGTGGCGATGGCGGGGTCCTCGCCGCGGGCGAGTCCGGCGTACTCGATGTGCAGGGCGCCGCCGGTGGGGGTCGCCTTCACCCACATGCGTCGCCGCGGCACGAACAGGGCGGCCAGCAGGCCCGCCAGGGCGAGCACGGCGAAGCCGAGCACCCACGGCGCGCCGACGTCGCGGTGCACCGAGAGCGACACGTAGCGCTTCACGGCTTCGGGGGCGCCCTGCTGGGTCGCATCCTCGAACGTGATCGTGCCGAGCCCGTCGGGCAGGTCGCTGGTCTGCCCGGGCGCGAGCTCGATCGAGTCGACGTCGATGGCGCGACCGGTGAGCTGGGTCATGTCGCCGGTGTCGAGGGCGTAGACGTTGCGGGGCGTGCCGTCGTCGATGCCGAGGTCGCCGACGTAGACGTCGAGGGTGAGCAGCGGGTTGAGCAGGTCGCCGAAGGCCGAGCTGATCGCCCCGGTGGCGAGGTTGGCCGCGCTCGGATAGAAGAAGCCGACGAGGCCCACCTGCTGGGCCAGCCCGTCGGGCACCTTCACGACGCCGAGCGAGGTCATGTTGGCATCCTGCGGCAGGAACTCGACGTCTTCGCGGTAGACGACCTCGCCGTCGGGGTTGCGCACGGTGATCGAGGGCGCATAGCCGTTGCCCATCAGATAGAGCCGCTCCCCGGCCACTCCGAGGGGGTGGTTGACGCGGATGCTGCCCTCTTCGGGCTGCTCGCCGGGTTCTTGCACGGTCACGTGGGCGGCGAAGTCGCCGGCCTGCCCTTGGCCCTGCTCGCCGAGGGGCGTGTAGGTGACGTCGAAGCTGTCGAGGGTGACGGTGTAGGGCGGCAGGGCGCCGGTGTCGACGAAGCGTCCCGGGTTGAAGGAGGTGTAGCCGAGGCCGGGCGAGTTGACGAAGCTCGATCCCTCGGTGATGACTGTCTGCCCCGTGTAGGTGAGCCCGCCGCCGATGCCGACGGCGATGAGCACGCCCACCAGGGCGCCGTGGAAGACGAGGTTGCCCGTCTCGCGCAGGTATCCGCGTTCCGCCGAGACGGATGCCACGTCGCCGCGGTCGTAGCGCTCCACCCGGTAGCCGGCGCGCTTGAGCTGGGCCTGGGCGAGATCGACGGCGCGGCCGGCGGCGACGACGGCGTCATCGCCGGCGGCCACCGGCACGACGACCTCGGCGTGGTCGTCGAGGCGCGCGAGGCGCACGGGGGTGCGCGGCGGCCGGGCCCGCAGGGCCTGCCAGTGGTGCTTGGTGCGCGGGATGACGCATCCGATGAGCGAGATGAACAGCAGGATGTAGATCGCCGAGAACCACGCCGACGTGTACACGTCGAACAGCTGCATGCCGTCGAGGATCGGGAACAGGTCGGGGTTGTCGACGCGGAACTGGCTGACGCCGTTGGGGTCGGCGCTGCGCTGCGGCACGATCGATCCGGGGATCGCGGCGACGGCCAGCATGAGCAGCAGCACCAGGGCGGTGCGCATG
Organism: Microbacterium festucae; assembly: GCF_025421715.1. Taxonomy (GTDB): domain Bacteria; phylum Actinomycetota; class Actinomycetes; order Actinomycetales; family Microbacteriaceae; genus Microbacterium; species Microbacterium festucae. The sequence continues at coordinate 60,879 of NZ_JAOEFC010000003.1, read as the reverse complement.
CTCGTCAGCTGACGCCACGCCCAGCGCAGCCAGCCGACGACGCCGAGGGCCGGCTGGGTGATGCCGTCGGCGGCGGGAGCGGCGGCATCCGCGTGGTCGGAGGGACGCAACGGGTCGGTGCGGCCCGACGAGCCGTCAGATCGGGAGTTCGACACCGCCGATCACCCCCAGCAGCTGCGACATGATCGCGGTCCAGACGCCGGTGACCATCAGGATGCCGAGCACGATGAGAAGGATCCCCCCGAGGATGTTGACGGCGCGGATGTGGCGCCGCAGGATGCTCACCGAGCGCGTCGCCCAGCCGAAACCGACCGCGAGCAGCAGGAACGGGATGCCCAGGCCGAGCGAGTAGGCGACGGCGAGCAGCGCCGCACGCCACGGGTCGGCCTGGCTGATGCCCATCGAGAGGATGGCGGTGAGGGTCGGGCCGATGCACGGCGCCCAGCCCACGCCCATCGCGATGCCCAGCAGGGGGGCGCCGACGAGTCCCAGGTTCTGGCGCACCTGCGGCTTGTAGGTGCGCTGAGCGAAGCCGAAGACGCCGATGAAGACGAGACCGAGCGCGATGACCACGACGCCGAGCACGCGCGTGATGAGCTCTTGGTACTGGATGAAGAAGCGCCCCACGGTGCCGGCGAAGATGCCCATCGACACGAACACGAGCGTGAAACCGGCGATGAACAGCAGCACCCCGAGCACCAGCCGGGAGCGGGTGCGGGTGCGCGTGCCGCCGGTGCGGGGCGCCGCCGCGCCGCCGAGGAAGCCCAGGTAGCCGGGCACGAGCGGCAGCACGCACGGGGAGAGGAAGGAGACGAGGCCGGCGAGTGCGGCGATCGGGATCGCCACCCACAGCGCGCCGTCGAAGACGATCGCGCCCGGATTCACGAATCCTCCGCGATCGTGTCCTCGATGACCGTGCGCAGGATCGACTCGCTCTGCACGGCGCCGACGAAGCGGGCGGCCACGCGCCCCTGCCGGTCGAGCACGAGCGTGGTGGGCGCGGCCATCACGGTCGTCACCGACGCGAAGGCGAGCTTGAGCTCGGCATCCTCATCGGCCAGCAGCGACGGGTAGGTGATGCCGTAGGTCTTCTCGAACGAGGCGGCCTGCTCGGAGCCGTCGTAGATGTTGACGCCGAGGAACGACGCACCGGCCTCGGCGGTGGCCCCGGCGACGCCCTCGAGGATCGGGGCCTCGGCGCGGCACGGACCGCACGCGGCGTACCAGAAGTTCACGACGAGCACCTCGTCGGCGTAGTCGTCGCTCGACAGGCGCGACCCGTCGACGGTGACCCCGTCGAACACGATCGGCTCGCCGCGCTGATCGGCGGGGATCTCCTCGACCCGGCCGTCACCCGAGACGAAGCCCTTGTTGCTGCCCTCTTTGTACTGGTCGGCGAGCGAGTCGTTCGGGCTCGTGCAGGCCGCGAGGCCCACCGCGAGCAGCACCGCCGCGACGGATGCCGTGATCTTGCGCATTCTCATACCGCCCCCACATCCACGGCGCCGCCGGTGGCGGCCGGCTCGGCGTACGACACTTCGCGCCACACGTCGCCCACGCGCTCGAAACTGGTGATGCTCGACAGGCTGCACCGGCGCCGCCGCGGGTCGTGCCGCAGCGGCAGCCCCGCCACCGAGAGGTGGGTGATCCAGATCGGCAGCTGGTGCGAGACGACGACGACGTCGCCCGACGGCGCGGCATCCCAGGCGTCGTCCATCGCATCGTCCATGCGCGCGACGACGTCGAGGTAGGGCTCGCCCCAGCTCGGGATCGACGGCGCCCGCAGGTGGCGCCAGTTGCGCGGATCGCGCAGCGCGCGGCGCATCTGGGTGCCCTCGAAGACGTTGGTGGGCTCGATGACGCGCTCGTCGATCACCGGGTCGAGGCCGAACAGCTCGGTGAACGGCTCGGCCGACTCGCGGGTGCGCTGCAGCGGCGAGGCGTAGAGCGCGGTGACGGGACGTTCGAGCCCGTGCACGTACTCCGCCGCGGCGCGGGCCATGCCCCGCCCGGGCTCGCTCAGCCGGTAGTTCGGGAGGCGGCCGTACAGCACGCGCTCGGGATTGTGGACCTCTCCATGGCGCACGAGGTGGAGACGGTCGGCAGGCACCCCTCGATTCTACGGGCGGGGGGACTATGGACAGCCTGGGAGACCCCCGGTTCGGAGGGACCCCGAACCCGGTCCGCCCCGGCGCCCGGCGCCCGACCGGCGTGCGTCGGCGGTCAGGCGGCGTCGAGGTCGGGACGGCGCCCGCGCACCTGCCGCACCCGCACGACGATGAACCACGAGACACCGGCGACGACCGCGGCGATCACGAGGTACTGCAGGATGTCGGCGTACTGCTCGACGACGTGCCACGACTCGCCCAGCAGGAACCCGGCCACGACGAACACGCTGTTCCAGACGACGCTGCCGGCGAGGGTGAGCAGCGTGAAGCGCCACACCGGCATGCGCGTGACCCCGGCGGGGATGGAGATGAGGCTGCGGAACAGCGGGATCATGCGGCCGAAGAACACGGCCTTGCTCCCGTGCCTGGTGAACCACGCGACGGTGCGGTCGATGTCCTCCGGGTGCAGCAGCGGCACCTTTGCGGCGATCGCGCGCAGCCGTGCGACGCCGAGCCACGCGCCGAGGGCGTAGAGGGCGAGGGCGCCCACCACCGAGCCGGCGGTGGTCCACGCGATGGCCTCGAACAGCGTGAAGGTGCCCTGGCTGGCGGCCAGTCCCGCCATCGGCAGGATCACTTCGCTGGGCAGCGGCGGGAAGAGGTTCTCGAGCGCGATCGCGAGCCCCGCGCCGGGGGCGCCGATCACGTGCATGAGGCCGACGACGGCGTCGACGAGCGTGGTGAGCCAGGAGCCGTCGGTACCGGTCGTCATAACGCCCGAGGCTACGGACCCGAGGTAACGGGAACCTGAACGTAGACTGTTCCCCCGTGAGTGAACGCGTTCTCGTCAGCCAGCTGCAGTCCCGTGAAGACGGCCCCGTCTCGGTGTCCGGATGGGTGGAGACCGTCCGTGATCAGAAGAAGGTGCAGTTCGTCATCCTCCGCGATGAGACCGGCGCCGTGCAGCTGGTCAATCCGGCCACGCGCCCGGCGGTCGACGAGGCCGATGCGGCCGCTCAGGATGCCGACGCGCTCGCGCTCACGTCGCTCATCTCCGAGCTGACCACCGGCACCTTCCTCACCGTCACCGGCACCCTCAAGCACGACGAGCGCGTCAAGCTCGGCGGTGTCGAGGTGAAGATCTCGGGCCTCGACGTGGCGGCATCCGCCCTGCCCGAGACGCCGATCGCCGCCGACAGCGGTCTGGACAAGCGCATGGACTGGCGCTTCCTCGACCTGCGTCAGCGCCGCAACAACCTCATCTTCCGCGTGCAGACGACCCTCGAGCACGCGATGCGCTCCTACTGGATCGAGCGCGACTACATCGAGATCCACACCCCCAAGCTCATGGCGAGCCCGTCGGAGTCCAACGCCGAGCTGTTCAGCCTCGACTACTTCGAGGACAAGACCGCCTACCTCGCCCAGAGCCCGCAGTTCTTCAAGCAGATGGCCCAGTCGGCCGGCTTCGGCAAGATCTTCGAGATCGCGCCCGCGTTCCGCGCCGACCCGTCGTTCACCAGCCGTCACGCCACCGAGTTCACCTCGATCGACGCCGAGATCAGCTGGATCGACTCGCACGAAGACGTCGCGCGGATGCAGGAGGAACTGCTGCAGACCGCCATCCAGGCCGTCGCCGACAAGCACGGCGCCGAGATCAAGGAGCTCTTCGACGTCGACGTCGTGGTGCCGGCGGTGCCGTTCCCGCGCATCCCGCTGGCCGAGGCGCGCGAGATCGTCGCCGCCCGCGGCTACGAGATCCCCCGCACCGACGGCGACCTCGACCCCGAGGGCGAGCGTCAGATCGCCGCGCACGCGCTGGAGACCTACGGGCACCAGTTCGTGTTCATCACCGACTACCACCCCGAGATCCGTGCGTTCTACCACATGCGCGACGCCGAGACGGGGCTGACGAAGTCGTACGACCTGCTGTTCCAGGGCGTGGAGATCACCACCGGCGCCCAGCGCGAGCACCGCGTCGACGTGCTGATCGAGCAGGCCAAGGAGAAGGGGCTCGACCCCGAGCACCTCGACTTCTACCTCGACTTCTTCCGCTTCGGCGCGCCGCCGCACGGCGGGTTCGGCATGGGCCTGGCGCGCCTGCTGATGCTGCTGCTGGGCGAGTCGTCGATCCGCGAGGTCACCTTCCTGTTCCGCGGCCCGACGCGTCTGGCGCCGTGAGGCCCAGCCCGGCGCCATGGCGATCGTGATAGAGGGCACCCACAACTTCCGCGACACCGGCGGCCTGCCGCTGGTGGGCGGCGGGGTCGTGCGCAGCGGCGTGCTGCTGCGCTCCGACGGACTGCAGTCGCTCACCCCGGCGGGCCTGGCGGCCCTGTCGGCGAGCCCGATCGGCGTGGTGGTCGACTTCCGCACGCCCACCGAGCGGGCGATGGCCCCCGATCTGCTCCCCGGCGACCGGCCGTTCCACGTCGTGGAGCTGTCGATCCTCGAGGGGGCGATGTCGTCGATGGCGCAGGACCTCATGAAGGCCGGCGGCGCCGACCCGGCCGTGCTGGCGCAGGCCATGGCCTCCCTGCCCACGCTGGGCGAGCTCTACGTCGGGATGCTGCAGCACAGCGGCCCCGCCTTCGCCGAGGTGGCCCGGCTCGTGGCCGCCTCCACCGACGAGGCGCCGACGGCCGTCGTCGTGCACTGCACCGCCGGCAAAGACCGCACCGGCGTGGCCGTCGCGCTGCTGCTGGATGCCGTGGGCGTCGACCGCGCGGCGATCACCGCCGACTACGCCGCCAGCGCCGACAACCTCGCCGGGCCGTGGGCCGATGGGATGCTCGCCATGGTCGAGCGCCTCGGGGCGCCGCTGACCCCGCAGATCGTCGAGCTGGTCACCGGCTCCCCCGCTGCCGCGATCACGCACGCCCTCGGCTGGCTCGATGCCGAGCACGGCGGCGCGGCGGCCTACCTGCAGCAGGCGGGCGGGCTCACCGGCGACGAGCTCACCGCGCTGCGCGCGCGCCTGCGCGCCTGACCTCCGCCGCGCCCGCCGCCTCCGGCACCGCCGGCACCGCCCCGCGCCGCCGCTCGATTTGCGCTGCGGTGGGGGTCGGCGCCTAGCCTGGGTCGCTCCGACAGGAAGGAGTCGCCCCGTGTGGGAGGATTGGATCGCCCTGGCTGTATCGATCGCGATCGCCGTGGCCGCCGCCGCGCTGATCACGGTCATCGTCTCGCTCGTCTTCCGTCTGATCGCCCGGCGTGCGCAGTGGCCGAGCGCCCTCGTGGGCCGGGCACGGCCGCCGTTTCGCACGCTCGTCGTGGTGATCGCGGTCTGGATCGCGGTGCTGGCGGTGGCGCCGGCCGGGGCGCCGTGGCTGGGCGCGGTGACGCAGGCGTTCGTGCTGGTGGCCATCGCCGCCGGGGCGTGGCTGCTGTCGGCTCTCGTCTCCTTCGCGGGCGATCTGGCGCTGGCCCGCTACCGCATCGACGTGCCCGACAACCGCGTGGCGCGGCGCATGCGCACGCAGGTGCTGATCCTGCGGCGGCTGGCGATCGCGCTCATCGTCATCCTCGCGATCGGCTCGATGCTGCTCACCTTCGACGCGGTGCGCGCCGTGGGGGCCAGCGTCCTGGCATCCGCCGGCATCGCCTCGATCGTGGCGGGCCTGGCCGCGCAGTCGGTGCTCGCCAACATGTTCGCCGGGGTGCAGCTGGTCTTCAGCGACGCGATCCGCGTGGACGACGTGGTGGTCGTGGAGGGCGAGTGGGGGCGCATCGGCGAGATCACGCTCAGCTACGTCGTCGTCGACCTGTGGGACGACCGTCGCCTCGTGCTGCCGTGCACCTACTTCACAACCAAGCCGTTCCAGAACTGGACGCGCACCGGCAGCGAGCTGCTGGGCGCGGTGGAGTTCGACCTCGACTGGCGCGTCTCGCCGGCGCGGATGCGGGAGGAGCTGGAGCGGGTGCTCGCCCAGACCCCGCTGTGGGACGGCCGGGCCTCGGTGCTGCAGGTGACCGAGGCCACCGGCGGGTTCGTGCGCGTGCGGGTGCTGGTGACCGCGCACGACGCCCCGACGCTGTTCGACCTGCGCTGCATCGTGCGCGAGCGGCTGGTCGACTGGGTGCAGCGCGAGACCCCCGCGGCGCTGCCGGTGCAGCGGGTGCTGATGGGCGAGTCCGCGTCTCCGCCGGGGTCGGCAGAGCCGGCGGCGCCGGCCGCCGACACCGATGCGGTCGGCCTGTTCACCGGGTCGGAGGAGGCCGAGGAGCGTGCGCGCCACTTCACCCAGGCCATCCCGGTGATCACGCCCGATCGCGAGGCCGACGAGCGCTGAGCCGGACCGCCCGCGCGATCGGCGAGGCGGCGATCCGCGGCCGGAGCCGGGTCAGACCTCGAAGTCGACGGCCAGCCGGCCGCCGGCGACGCTGCGGATGTACCCGGCCGTCTCCTGGTGCGCGGGGTGGGTCTGGTAGGCGTCGAGACCGGCGAGGTCGTCGAAGTCGATGACGACCGCCACGTCGGCGTTGCCCTCCGGGTAGGCCACGTTCGGGCCGGCCGACAGCGTGCGGATCGAGGGCACGACCCCCACGAGGGCGTGCAGGCGACGAGCGACCTCGGCGGCCTGCTCGGCGCGGGTGCCGGCATCCTCGGCGGCCATCTTCCAGGCGACGATGTGACGGATGGTCATCGGGAGCTCTCCTTCTCGGTCATCGATGCGATCGACGACTCGGTGTGCGCGGTGTCGTTGTGCGCGGTGGCGGCGTGCGCGGCCTCGGTCAGCGCCGTGCGCAGCCGGTCGGGCGACAGGCGCCAGTGGGCGTGCAGTCGACCGTCGACGAGGACGACGGGGATCTTCTCCCACCACTGCGCGTAGAGCGCGGCATCGTCGAGGATCGAGAACTCCTCGATCTCGACGGCATCGTCGGGAAGATCGGCCACGACGGTCTCGATGACCTCACGTGCCACGTCGCACAGATGGCAGTCGGGCTTGGAGATGATCGTCAGCGTCGTCACGCTCCCATCTTTCCACCGCCGCGCACCGGGCGGCGTCGCCGGGGTGCCGCGGGGGCGTCGCTGTGGCGCGAGGAGGTGCGTCCGGGCGCGGAAACACGAAGCGCCCGTCCGTTCGGACAGGCGCTCGGTGTCTGTGCCGCAGCTTACTTCTTGTTGCGGCGCTGGTGGCGAGTCTTGCGAAGCAGCTTGCGGTGCTTCTTCTTCGCCATGCGCTTGCGGCGCTTCTTGATGACAGAACCCACGGAAAACCTCACATGTCAGGGGTCTGGACGCGGATGACCGCACCCGGGATCGGGCAAATCGGAAAAATGCCTCAGAGCAGTCTAGCCGACGTCGGCGATCGGCCGCTGCAGGGCTGCTGTGACGGCCGTCTCGGGCACACGGTAGCTGCGTCCGAAGCGCACCGCGGGCAGTTCACCCGAGTGCACGAGGCGGTACACGGTCATCTTCGAGACGCGCATGAGGTCGGCGACCTCCGCAACGGTGAGGAAGCGCACATCAGCGAGCTCCGACATCGAATCCCCTTTGTCCCCGGTACCCGAAGCCCCTGGGCGGAATTGCCCCGGGCTTGCATTGACGCACAGCCTACGGGGTCGGCGGGACGCGTGTAAACATCTGGGAAACGTGTGACGCGCGGGGATGAGTCGACGGTGTCCCGCTCAGGGGCGTCCGCCGGCCCGCTCGGCCCGGTCGAGCGCCTCCCGCGACGCGTGCCGCAGGTCACGCTGGGCGTCGCGCAGCTGCCGTTCGGCGGCGCGCACGGCCTTCTGCGCCTCGCGCACCCGCTTGTCGGCGACCGGCAGAGGCGACACCTCCGGTGCCGCAGGCGCCTCCACCGGCCGGCCGGAGGCGCGATGCTCGGCATGGGCGACCACCCCGTCGAGCAGTCGGGCGAGGCCGAACGCGAAGGGGTCGCCCTCGTCGAGGAACACGCCGGCATCGATCGCGGCGCGCAGGGCCGGGAACGCGTCGACGTCGATGAGCGCCCGGAACAGCTGGTCCTCCCGCTGCGCGAGCGCCTCGTCGCTCAGGCCGGTCGCCTGGGCGGCGCGCGCATACCCGGCGTAGACGACGCCGCACCAGCGCGCCAGTCCGGTGACGGCGAGGACGACAGCGAGTCGCTCGGCGTGCGAGAGCGCGGTCGATGACAGCGCGGCGAGGCCGGCATCCATCCACGCGGCACTGTTCGGCGTCGTCGGAGACCCGTTGATGGGGATGTCGAGCAGCCACGGATGCTGGAGGTAGCGCCCCATCTGCGCGGCGTACAGCGTCTCGATGCGCTGACGCCAGTGCCCGCCCTCGGCGGGAGGCGCAGGCGGAAGCCCGACGCCGGCCTCCTGCATGAGCAGCACGAGATCGTCCTTCGCGCTCACATAGCGGTAGAGCGACATCGCGGTGTAGCCGAGGCGCGCAGCCACCGCCGCCATGGAGACCGCCCCGAGGCCCTCGGCGTCGGCGATCTCGATGGCCGCATCGACGATGCGCTCCACGCTCATCTCGCGTTTCGGCCCCCGCTGCGGGTTGACCGCGACCCCCCAGGCGAGGGCGACCGCGCGCGAGAGCTCGGGTTCGGCCTGGTCGGTCATGTGTGCACCACTCGTCCAGATTAGATCTGTATACGGTGTAAACGGTGTGTTATTTTCATAAACAGTTTCTGACATACACAGAAGGGATGCCATGGACGCCGCGCTCACCCTGTCCGGAATCGGCAAGAGCTTCGCGGGCACACCGGTGCTAGCGGGCATCGACCTCGAGGTCGCACAGGGTGAGATCTTCGCCCTCCTCGGCGCCAACGGCGCCGGGAAGACCACGATGATCTCGATCCTGACCACCCTGCTGCCGCCCGACGCCGGCACCGCCCGCGTCGCCGGGTTCGACGTGACGAGCGACCCCGATCGCGTGCGCAGCCGCATCGCCCTCACCGGCCAGGCCGCCGCCGTCGACGGCATCCTCACCGGCACCGAGAATCTCGTCATGATGGGGCGACTGTCGGGACTGTCGCCCCGCGAGGCCCGGGCACGCGCCGCACAGCTCCTGGAGCGGTTCGCTCTGACCGACGCCGCTGACCGCCGCACCGCCACCTACTCCGGCGGCATGCGCCGGCGACTGGATCTGGCCCTGAGCTTCGTCGTGGCCCCGCACGTGCTGTTCCTCGACGAGCCCACCACCGGGCTCGACACCCGCAGCCGGCGCGAGCTCTGGTCGGCGATCCGCGCACTGGCCCGCTCGGGCACGACCGTCTTCCTCACCACCCAGTACCTCGAAGAAGCCGACATCCTCGCCGATCGCGTCGCCGTCCTCGACGCGGGGAGGATCGTGGCGCTGGGCACGGCCGCAGAGCTCAAAGCCCATGTCGGCACCGACACCGTCGAGGTCCGCGGCGCTGACGGCGCCCTGGTGGGCAGCATCCCCACCGACGGCACCGTCGCGGGCGTACGGTCGGCACTCGACGAACTCGGCGACCTCGAGGGCATGGTGCTGGTGCGTCGGCCGACACTCGACGACGTCTTCCTCGCCTTCACCGGCGCCACGGCACCGCAGACCCAGGAGGAAGCGGCATGAGCGCGCTCGACACCCCCGGGCTGCGCCGCCCCCTCACCGGGCTGACTGCGGAGGCGGTCTTCGTGCGACGGAGCCTCGTCCAGTCGTTGCGCGACGTCGAGTCGCTTCTCATGGCGATCCTGCTGCCGGTGCTGATGATGGTGCTGTTCACGTTCGTCTTCGGCGGGGCCATCGACCCCAGCGGCGGATATGTCGACTACGTCGTGCCGGGCATCATCCTGCTCTGCGCCGGATTCGGGTCGTCGAGCACCGCCACCACCGTCGCCACCGACATGAACAGCGGCATGATCTCGCGCCTGCGCACCATGCCGCTGCGCTCCAGCGCCGTGCTCACCGGTCACGCCATCGCCAGCCTGCTGCGCAATCTCGTCGCCACCGGGGTGGTCGTCGTCGCGGCGCTCATCGTCGGGTTCCGACCCTCCGCCGACGCGCTCTCCTGGGCTGCGGCGATCGCGGTGATCGCGCTCTACATCCTCGCCATCACCTACCTGTTCACCGCGATCGGCATCGCTGCCGGCTCCCCCGCAGCGGCGACCGGGTACGGCTTCATCCTGCTGTTCGCGCCCTATCTGTCCAGCGCCTTCGTGCCGGTGGAGACCATGCCGGACGGACTGCGGTGGGTGGCGGAGAACCAGCCGATCACCCCGATCATCGAGACGATCCGCGGGCTGCTCATGGGCACCTCGTCGGGCACGGCGCCGTGGTGGGCGGTGGGGTGGTGCCTGGCGATCCTCGCGGTCGCCGTGATCTGGGGCTCGTGGCTCTTCCGCCGCAAGGCGGGCCGACGGCACTGAGGCCGGTCGGGCGTTCGGGCGGCGCGGGCGCCGCGCGGGGTCAGCGGCCGGGGATCTTCTTCAGCACGCTCTCGAGGGCGTGCTTGGTGGATGCCGCGGCGCGGCCGACCATCTCGGCGGCCTGCGCCGCCGGCTGCGGCAGCGATGCGCCCGACCCGACCGACAGCCCGTCCTCGTCGACCAGGAACGGCACGAGCCAGTCGTCGACGGCATCCAGCGGCGCGGGCGACACGCTGTAGTAGCGGTGCTGACCCTCTTCGCGCACCGAGACGAGCTCGGCGTCGCGCAGCACCTTGAGGTGCTTCGAGACGGTGGGCTGGCTGATGCCCAGCTCGGCGACGATCTGCGACACGCTCGTGCCTCCGCGGGCGGTCTCGCCGTGCTCGCGCAGAAGCTGCAGAATGTCCCGACGGGTGCCGTCGGCGATCACGTCGAAGATGTCCGCCATGCCCTTAGGGTAGCCCGCTCCGCGGCCGGAGTACCATGACAGGGTCCGAACGGCGGAAGGGGCGCGAGATATGGCGGGCGAGACCGTCATCGGGCGCATGCGGGCCGACGTCAGCGGCTCCTTCCGGCGCTTCCTGCACAACTTCCGCGAGCTCACCACCTCTTCGCCCTCACGCTTCGCGGTGCTGGTCTTCTCGGCGCTCATCCTGCTGTTCACGGGGCTGTTCTCGATGCCGGCGGCCGCCTCGAACGGGCGGGTGACGCCGCTGGCCGACGCCCTGTTCACCGCGGTGTCGACGATCTGCGTGACGGGTCTGTCCACCGTCGACATGGCCACCCACTGGTCGCCGCTCGGACACGTCTTCGTCTACGTCGGTGTCAACGTCGGCGCCCTCGGCGTGCTGACCCTCGCCTCGATCCTGGGCCTGGTCATCTCGAAGCGGCTGGGGCTGCGCGCCAAGCTCATCGCCGCCGGCGACTCCAACCCGCTGCGCGTGCACGGCGGCCCGGTCAACGAGGGCCAGACCGTGCGCCTGGGCGAGGTCGGTCAGCTGCTGGCCACCGTCGCCATCTCGACCCTCGTCATCGAAGCCGTCCTCGCGGTGCTGCTCTACCCGTCGCTGCTGGTGGGCGGTGTCGACCCGATCACCGCCCTGTGGGAGGCGCCGTACTACGCGGCGATGTCGTTCACCAACACCGGCTTCACCCCCAACGCGGGCGGGCTGCAGCCGTTCGCCACCGACTACTTCATGCTCACCGTGCTGATGGCGGGTGTGTTCCTCGGCTCCATCGGCTTCCCGGTGATCTTCGCGCTGTGGCGCCACCAGTGGCACGTGCGCCGCTGGTCGCTGCACGCCAAGCTGACCCTCATCACCACCGTCATCCTGTTCTTCGTGGGAGCGGGCGTGTTCCTGCTGCTCGAGTACGACAACCCGAAGACGTTCGGCTCGATGGAAGCCTGGGACACGACCTTCCAGGCGTTCTTCCTCTCGGCGATGACCCGTTCGGGCGGCTTCTCGGTGGTCGAGATGGGCGACCTGCACGGGTCGTCGCTGGTCGTCGCCTCGATGCTCATGTTCGTCGGCGGCGGCTCGGCCTCCACCGCGGGCGGCATCAAGGTGACCACCCTCGCCGTCCTCGCGCTGGCGGTGTGGTCCGAGGCCAAGGGGCGGCCGAGCGTCGAGGCGTTCGGCCGCCGCATCCCCAGCGACGTGCAGCGGGTGGCGCTGTCGGTTGTGGCGTGGGGCGCGACCATCGTGGCCATGGCCACCATCACGATCGCCCAGATCACCAAGGCGCCCGTCGAACAGGTGCTCTTCGACGTCATCTCGGGGTTCGCGACCGTGGGCCTGTCGACCGGCCTCACCGCCGAGATGGCCGATCCGGCCGTGTACGTGCTGGCGGCGACGATGTTCATGGGACGCGTTGGTACAGTGACTCTCGCCGCGGCGGTGGCCGCGACCAGCCGATCGCAGCACTACTCGCTGCCCGTGGAAAGGCCCATCGTTGGTTGAGCAGTTGCGGAACGACGCGCCCGTCCTCGTCATCGGCCTCGGTCGCTTCGGCGCCGCCTGCGCCGGCGAGCTCGACCGGCTCGACCGCGAGGTGCTCGCCGTCGACGACAACCTCGAACTCGTGCAGAAGTGGTCGGAGCGGGTCACCCACGCCGTGCAGGCCGATGCCCGCAACATCGACGCGCTCACGCAGATCGGCGCCAAGGACTTCCAGGTGGCCGTCGTCGCCGTCGGCTCATCGATCGAGGCGTCGGTGCTCATCACCGCGAACCTCGTCGACCTGAAGGTGCCGCAGATCTGGGCCAAGGCCGTCTCGCAGTCGCACGGCAAGATCCTCGCCCGCGTCGGCGCCAACCACGTGATCTACCCCGAGCGCGAGGCCGGCGAGCGCGTCGCCCACCTGGTGTCGGGCCGCATGCTCGATTTCATCCGCTTCGACGACGACTTCGTACTCGCCAAGATGTATCCGCCGAAGTTCATCCGCGGCGTCGGCCTCAACGAGTCGGGCGTGCGCTCGCGCTACAACGTCACCGTCGTGGGCGTGAAGAGCCCCGGCAAGCCGTTCCGCTACGCGGAGGCCAACACGGTCGTCACCAACCACGACCTCATCATCGTGTCGGGCACCAATTCCGACATCGAGCGCTTCGCCTCGCTCGACCGCTGACGCGCACGGTCGCGGCGCGTGCCGGATGCCGCGGCTCGCGAGCCCTGTGGGCTTCCGCGCCCTGAGGGCTCAGGAGCCCTGTGCCAGCTCCCGGGCGCGGGCGAGCGCGGCATCCGTCGCTTCGGCGAACAGCCCGTCGAGGTTGGCGCCCTGCAGCACCGCGATCGCGCGCTCGGTGGTGCCCTTAGGGCTCGTCACCCGGCGGCGCAGCTCGGCCGGGTCCTCCCCCGACGCGTCGAGCAGTGCGGCGGCGCCGATGAAGGTCTGCTCGGCCATGAGCCGCGCGTCGGCCTCGGAGAATCCCTTGCCGCGGGCGGCCTCGGTGAGCGCCTCGATCAGCAGGAACACGTAGGCCGGGCCCGAGCCCGAGATGGTCGACAGCGCGTCGATGCGCTCTTCGGGCAGCTCGATGACCGCGCCGCACGTCTCGAACAGGCTGCGCACGAGGGCGACGTCGTCCGCGGATGCCGAGGGTCCTGCCGCGAGTCCGGTGACGGCCTTGCCGACCACGGCGGGGGTGTTGGGCATCGAGCGGATGACGCTCACCTCGTCGCCGAGGATGTCCTGGAAGGTCGTCAGGGTGACCCCGGCGGCCAGGCTCACCACGATGGCGCCCGGGCGCAGGTGCGGAGCGATCTCGCGCAGCAGGTCGGCGACCATCCCCGGCTTGACCCCGACCAGCACGACGTCGGCGCCGGCGGCAGCGGTGGCGTTGGCATCCGCGGCGTTCTCGAGCGCGAGGCTGCGCACCCCGGCGAGCCCGTCGAGCTCGGCGGCCTTGACGGCGGTGCGGTTGGTCACCGTGACCTCGGGCGCGGCGCCCGAGCGGACGAGGCCCTGCAGGATGGCCCCTCCCATCGAGCCGGCTCCGAGGATCGCGATGGGGGGCAGGGTGGTGATCGCCATGGCTCCATCCTCCCATCCCAGCGGCGACGCGGGACGCTGAGAGGCACCTCGGAACGGGCCTGCGACCCCCCGACTATCATCGGGTCATGACCCTCTTCGACGGCATCCGATCGCATCGCGTCGACACCGAACGCCTGAGCGTCAACGTCCTCGAGCGTGACGGCGACGACCCGGCCACGCCCGGCGAGCAGACCGTCGTGCTGCTGCACGGCGCGGTCTCGTCGAGCCTGGTGTGGCAGGAGCTCATGCAAGACCTTCCGGTCGATCTGCGCGTCATCGCCGTCGACCTGCGCGGCTTCGGCGGCACCGAGCACGCCCCCGTCGACGCGACCCGCGGGGTGCGCGACTTCAGCGACGACGTGCACGCGACACTCGAAGAGCTCGGCCTGCCCACCTCCCACCTCGTGGGCTGGGGGCTCGGCGGGGCCGTCGCCCTGCAGTACGCCCTCGACCACCCGGTGCTCTCGCTCACCCTCGAGTCGCCGATCTCGCCCTATGGCTTCGGAGGCACCCGCCGCGACGGCTCGCGCCTCACCGACGACGACGCCGGTGTGGGCGGCGGGGCCGGCGACGCCGAGCTCGTGCGCCGGCTCATCGACGGCGACACCACCGACGAGGCGCCGTCGTCGCCGCGCAGCATCCTCCGCACGGCATATGTCGCCGACGCCGAGCCGGGTCCGGGCGAAGACGTCTGGGTCGAGGCCATGCTCACGACCTCCACCGCCACCGGCGGCTACCCCGGCGACAGCACCCCGAGCGAGAACTGGCCCGGCTTCGCCGCCGGCACCGTCGGCGTGCTCAACGCCCTCGCACCCCGCTACTTCGACGTGTCGGGCATCGTCGACATCTCCCCCAAGCCGCCCATCCTGTGGGTGCGAGGCAGCGAGGATGCCGTCGTCTCCGACGCCTCGTTCCAAGACGTCAACCACCTCGGCGCGCTCGGCGTGATCCCCGGCTGGCCGGGCGCAGACGTCGCCCCCGCGCAGCCGATGGTCTCGCAGACGCGCGACGTGCTCGACGCCTATCGCGCCGCCGGCGGACAGGTCGTGGAACTCGTGCTCGACGGCATCGGGCACACCCCGCACATCGAGCGCCCCGCGCGCTTCCGCCGCGCCCTGCTGTCGGCGATCGGCTACATCGGCACCCCCGCCTCCCCCGCGCCGCCCACCGAGGCGATCATCATCAGCTCCTCGGACTGAGGCGGGTTGGAGGGGCTGGAGCCCCTCGAGGCGCTCGCGCGGCTCGAGGGGCTCGAGGGGCTCGAGGGGCTCGCGCGGCGGGTAGGGGCCCACGGCGGGTAGGGGCCTGCGGCGGGCAGGGGCCTGCGGCGCCTGACGCGAGGGCCTGGCGGTGGCCGAGCCTCGACCCTTGGCATCCATCAGTTTCCGCGACGCGATGCCGGGCCATGTCCCGCGAACGGTGACTTCGCAGGCCGCGAGCAGCAGGATGCGGGACGCGGCGCTGCGGCAGGTCCCACGAACGGATGATCGGTGCGCTGCGGGTCGCGGATTGCGGGACGCGGCGCCGAGGCAGGTCCCCCGAACGGCTGATCGGTGCGCCGCGGGTCGCGGATTGCGGGACTTGATGAGGGGGCGGGTCCCGCAGATATCGGGTCGCCGCGCGTGGTCGCGGATTGCGGGACACGGGAGGGGGCTGGTCCCACAAACGGTCGCTCAGAGCGCCACGAGCCGCCAGGTTCGGGACACGCCGTCTGAGCACGTCCCGCAAACGACGGGCCGCGGGCGTGCAAGCCGCAGAATGCGGGACACCCGACCGGGCCAAGTCCCACAACCCGCGGGTCGCCCACGCCTCGGGCCGCAGAATGCGGGACACCCCACCGGGCCAGGTCCCATAACCTGCGGGTCCCACACGCCCCTCAAGCCGCAGAATGCGGGACACCCGACAGAACCGGGTCCCACAACCCGCGGGTCACCCACGCCTCAAGCCGCAGAATGCGGGACACCCGACCGGAGCACGTCCCGCAACTCGCGGGTCAGCCGCCGCGCTCGTGAAACCCCGGATGCCGCGCGGGCGGGGCGCGGGGGTCAGACGGTGCCGTAGAGGCGGTCGCCGGCGTCGCCGAGTCCGGGCACGATGTAGCCCTTCTCGTCGAGGCGCTCGTCGAGCGAGCCGAGCACGAGGGTGACGTCGCGGTCGCCGATCTGCTTCTCGATCGCCGCGAGGCCTTCGGGGGCGGCGAGGATGCAGATCGCGGTGACGTTCTGCGCACCGCGGGCGAACAGGAACTCGATGGCGGCGCCGAGCGAGCCGCCGGTGGCGAGCATCGGGTCGAGCACGAAGCACTGGCGGTCGCTGAGGTCTTCGGGAAGGCGCTCGGCGTAGGTCGTCGGCTCGAGGGTCTCTTCGTTGCGCGCCATGCCGAGGAATCCGACCTCGGCGGTGGGCAGCAGCTTGACCATGCCTTCGAGCATGCCCAGACCGGCACGCAGGATCGGCACGACGAGCGGCTTGGGGTCGGCGATGCGCACACCGACGGTGGTCGTGACGGGCGTCTGGATCTCGACCTCTTCGACGCGCACGGAGCGGGTGGCCTCGTAGGCCAGCAGGGTGATGAGCTCCTCCGTCAGCTGACGGAACACCGGCGAGGGGGTGCGCTTGTCGCGCAGCACCGTCAGCTTGTGGGTGATGAGCGGGTGATCGGCGACGTGAACACGCATGATGACAGGCTACCGGGGCTTACGCTGGGCGCGTGAGCCTCCCGACCGGACAAAGCGACCGGCACGCCATGCACCGCGCGCTGCAGCTGGCCGCCGAGGCGTCTGCGCACGGCGACATCCCGGTGGGTGCCGTGGTGACGGATGCCGCGGGCACGGTGATCGGCGAAGGCCGCAACCTGCGCGAGGCCACGAGCGATCCCACCGCGCACGCCGAGGTCGTCGCGCTCCGCGCCGCCGCGGCATCCGTCGGCGACTGGAACCTGTCCGGGTGCACCCTCACCGTCACCCTGGAACCGTGCGTGATGTGCGCGGGTGCGGCGCTGCAGTCGCACGTGTCGCGGGTGGTGTTCGGCGCCTGGGACGACAAGGCCGGCGCGGCCGGATCGGTCTACGACGTGTTGCGCGACCGGCGCCTGCCGGTGCGGGCCGAGGTGGTCGCCGGGGTCGCCGCCGACGAGGCCGCGGCCCTGCTGCGCGACTTCTTCGCCGCGCGCCGATAACCTGACGAGTCTGATCCACGCATCCGCACAGCTTTGGGAGTCGCACATGTCGGTTGGTCTGCTCGCGGTCGTCGACGACATCCTGAGTGCGGCGATGAAGGCATCCGCCAAAACCGCCGGTGTCGTCATCGACGACGCCGCCGTCACCCCGCAGTACGTGCAGGGGCTCACGCCGGCGCGTGAACTGCCCGTCGTCGCCAAGATCGCGCTCGGCTCGCTGGCCAACAAGTTCCTGATCATCATCCCGATCGCGCTGCTGCTGACCGCGTTCGCGCCGTGGGTGCTGCCGTTCCTGCTCATCATCGGCGGCACGTACCTGTGCTTCGAGGGTGCCGAGAAGGTGCTCGAGTGGTTCGGCTTCGCGCACGGACACGACGAGGGCGCGCGCGACGAGAAGAAGCTCGTGTGGGGCGCCGTGCGCACCGACCTGATCCTCTCGACCGAGATCATGCTGATCTCGCTGGCGAGCCTGGATGCCGGTATGAGCATCTGGATGACCCTCGCCGTGCTCGCCGTCATCGCCCTGCTGATGACCGGCGTCGTCTACGGCGCGGTCGCGCTGCTCGTGAAGCTCGACGACATCGGGCTGCGCATGGCCAAGAGCCCCGAGCAGCGTGTGCGCCACACCGGCACTCGGATCGTCCGCTCGATGCCGGCCGTCTTCCGCGTGATCAGCATCATCGGCACCGTCGCGATGCTGTGGGTCGGCGGGCACCTCGTGCTCGCCAACCTCGCCGAGGTCGGCGTCGCGTTCACGGGAGACCTCATCCACGCCGTCGAGCACGCCCTCGAGCCGCTCGGCGCGGTGATCGTCTGGATCGGCGACACGATCGTCTCGGCGATCGCGGGCCTCGCGCTCGGACTCGTCGTGGTCGGCATCGTGCTGCTGATCGGCAAGCTCGTGGGGCGTCGCCCCACCTTCACCGAAGGCGGCGAGTCGCCCGCAGGCGTCGCCCACCACTGAGCCGGGGGTGTGGCACCCGCGTGTTGCGGGACGCGGCATTCGGTGGGGTGGCGAAGATGGCGGGTGGGGTGTTCCGCTCGCCCGCAGTTTGTGGGACATGGCTCTCAGGCGGGTCCCGCCAACGGCGGGTCAAGGGGCCTGGCACCCGCACATCGCGGGACATGGCATCCGGTGGGGTCACAGAGAATGCCGGGTACGCGCCCTCGTCCCGCGCATTGCGGGACATAGCATCCGGTGGCGTCCCACTGATGGCGGATGCCGGTCGCTCGGCGGAGCGGCGGGACGCGCCACACGTGCAGGTCCCGCGAACGGTGGGTTCAGCGGCCTAGGACCCACACATCGTGGGACATGCCACCCGAGCACGTCCCGCGAACCGCGGGTCAAACAGCCACCACCCGCACTCTGCGGGACACGCCCCCCGGGCACGTCCCGCAAACTGCGGGTCGAGCACTCACCACTCGCACGTTGCGGGACGTCCCCGCCGAGCGCGTCTCGCAGAGGGTGGGTCACGCCCCCATCACCCGCAGACTGCGGGACACGCCACCCGGGCACGTCCCACAAACCGCGGGTCAGCCACCCACTCACCCGCACACCGCGGGACACAGCCCCCAAGCGCGTCCCACGAACCGCGGGCCGAGCACCCGCCCAGCCGCACTCACCGAGGCGTCCCCAGCGCCACCCCACCCCCGCCGTCAGGCGTGGACGAGGCGGGCGAAGGCGGAGAGGCGCGCGACGCCTTCGGGGGTGCGGGGCAGGTCGTCGAGCAGGCCGGTGGCGTGCACGACGTAGGCGGTGTGCATGGCGCGGGAGATCGCGACGTTGAGGCGGTTCTGCAGCAGCAGGAACTCCAGGCCCCGGGGGGCGTCGCGCCCCGACGAGGCGGCGAGGGAGACGATCGCGACGACGGCCTCCTGCCCCTGGAACCGATCGACGGTGCCGACGGGCACCTGCGCGAGGCCGGCGGCCGCGAGGGCCTCTTCGACGAGCACCTGCTGGGCGTTGTAGGGCGTGACGACGATCACATCCTGCTGCTCGAGCGCGCGCGGGGTCTCTCCCGGCCCGCCGTTCCACGTGCGTCCGAGCAGCCCCTGCACGAGGTCGACGACGACGGCGGCCTCTTCGGGCGACTGGGTGGCGTTGCCGGTGTGCCCGAGTGGCACGGGGAGCACGCCCGGCTCGACGCCCTCGAGGTGCCGGTCGGCGGTTCCCGGCCACGCGTCGAGGCGTCCCTCGTAGGACAGCTGCGACACCGGGCCGGCGACCTCGGGCCGCATCCGGCGCGTGTGCGCGAGGAAGTATCCGCGGTCGTCGGCGATGACTGCGGCACCGTCCATCACCCATCCGAGCGCCGAGGTGTCGACCGGCTCGGGGTGGGTGCCCTGGCTCACCTGCGGCAGCTGCTGCGGGTCGCCGAGCAGGAGCAGCCGGGATGCGGCGACCGAGACGGCGATCGTGGATGCCAGCGAGAACTGCCCCGCCTCGTCGATGACGAGCAGGTCGAGGCCGCCGCGGGCGATGCGCCCGGCATGGCTGACATCCCACGCGGTGCCGCCGACGACGAACCCCGCCGGCTGCTCGGCGATGTAGCCGGCCATGGCGGTCTTGGCGATCGGCGTGAAGCTCTCGGCACCCGTGGCCGCGCCCTTGGGCGCCTTGGCGACCTGCTCGCGCGGCACCCCGGCCGCCACGATCCGCTCGAGCATGTGCTCGACGACCGCGTGAGACTGCGCGACGACGCCGACCTTCCAGCCCCGCTCGCGCACGAGCCGGGCGACCACGTGCGAGCCGACGTAGGTCTTGCCGGTTCCGGGCGGACCCTGCACGGCGAGGTAGCTGCGGTCGAGGTCGGCGAGGGTGGCGGCGATGTCGGCCACGTCGTCGGCGCCGCCACGGGCGAGCGCACCCGAGAAGGTGCGGGGCGGCCGGCGCAGCAGCAGGTCGGTGGCCGGGTCGGCCGGCAGGGTCGGCGCGGCGGCGATGACGCGGTCGGCCCATTCGTCGATCGCGGCCTGCTGGCTGCCGGCCTGCGGCGGGGCGGGCGGGGTGAGGGCGAGGGGAAGCTCACTCCACGTGAAGCCCTGCACCGAGGTCTCTTCGACCACGGCGCCGTCGTCGAGCACGTCGACCACGCGCACGGTGCGGGCGCCGTGGATCCACCGCGCCCGCGGCTCCGACGGGAACGGCGTCGGCAGCTCGTAGACCGCGAACGGCTGCCCGTCGACGCTCAGGCGCGTGCCCGGGGCGAGCTCGCCGCGCAGCTCGACCACGCGCCGCTGCGCTCGGCCGCCCTCGGGCAGGTGCCAGTCGGTGAGCACCCGGCTGCGGTCGCGGTCGACGACCACGACATCGCGGGTCTCCTCCCACACCGACACGGGCTCGCGCAGCCGCAGGAAGTGGGTCGCCCAGAAGGTCTTCACCTCACGGGGGTAGTAGTCGATCGCCGCGGCTCCCAGGCGCAGCGCGGTCGCCGCGGCCTCATCGCCGGCGGGCACCGCGGCCGCCAGCCGCGACAGGGTCTCGGCGCGCGGCGAGGGCTCGTAAGCGCGCTCGTCGGGCTCGCCGTCGATCGTCGGGCGCAGCTGCGCCTCACGCGCCCGCTCGACCAGCCAGTCGCGCAGCCGCAGCGTCGAGACGCAGTCGTAGCGGTTGTAGTCGGCCAGGTCGTCGAGGATCGCCCGCGCGCCGGTGTCGTCGCCGGCGTCCTGCAGGGCGCGCGCCTCGACGTACCGCACGATCGAGTCGTCGCCGCGCTGCACGTCGCTCGTGCGCACCTCGTCGCCCATGTACAGCGGCTCGAGCTTCTTGATCGAGTAGGACCGCGAGCCCACCCGCAGCGCCCGGCGCACGATGGGGTAGAGGTCGACGAAGACCCCGTCGCGCAGCAGTCGGTCGACCTCGCCCTCGCACACGCCGTGGCGCGCGGCCATCGCCAGCAGGTGGGTGGGCTCGTAGGGGGCGTAGTGGTAGATGTGCATGCCGGGATGCGCGCGCCGTCGCAGGGTGACGACGTCGATGAAGTCGATGAGCGCCTGCTTCTCGTCGGCGAAGCTGTGCGCCCACAGCGCCGAGTACTGCTCGCGGGTGTCGACCCAGCCGAACAGGTAGTCGATACCCCACAGCGCCCCGTCGGCGGCGGCGCCCTCCATGTAGAGCGGGTCGCCCTCGAAGTCGAAGAAGAGGTCGCCGTGGTCGGGGCGCGGCAGCGCGCCCAACGCCTTCGGGAAGAACACCGAGTAGGTGGGCACCGGCGCCGGGGCGCCCTCGGCGGCGGCCTCCACCCCGCCGGCCGGCGACTCCAGCTGCAGCCAGGCCTGCGTGCGCAGCCCGGAGAAGGTGTCCCCCGACATGCGTTCGGGCGCCTCGCGCGCGGCGGCGAGCTCGTCGACGGTGCGGATGCCGGCGGCACGCAGCCGCTCGCGCTGCACCGGGCGGATGCCGGCCACCAGCAGCAGGTCGCGGTGGGCCACCACCTCGAGGTCGCAGGTGGCGCACCGCCCGCACGCCACGACCCGCAGCGCGCCGCGCTCGTCGCCCCACGCCAGCGGCGCCCCCGCCGCACCGGCGGCGATGTCGCGGTCGGCGATGAGGGCACGCAGGCGCGCGCGCCGCAGCATGTAGACGGGCAGCAGGTCGCGCACGCGGTGCACCGACCGCTCGCCGTCGCCCAGCAGCAGCTCGACGGTGTCGGCGCGGGCGATCCCGAGGCGGTCGAGCTGGTCGACGTAGGCCGCCAGCTGCATGAGCGCGGTGACGCGCGCGTGACGGGCGAGCTTGGTGTCTTGCACGAGCCAGGCCCCCGCCTCGTCGCGGACGAGGAAGTCGGCGAACCCCACGAACTCGTCGGACGAGAACGCCGCCTGGTAGACGACGCTGACGTCGGGGTCTGCCAGCGCCGCCGCGGTCTGGGCGACGGCGGCGGCCAGAGCCACGGCATCCGAGGAGCGCGTCTCGGGGATCTCGGCGACGGCATCCCCCCGCTCGGCGCGGTAGTCGGCGAGCACGCGCAGCTCGTGCTGGGTGCCCAGCCGCCCCGCGCGCTCGCGGGTGGGGTCGTCGGGCTCGGCGACGGCGGGCAGCCGGCCGAGCTTCGCGTCGATCGCCCGCAGCCACGCGAACTCGCATTCGGCCGCGGCCTTCAGATCGCTCGCGCTCCAGACGATCCGGCCTTCGTCCTCGATGTACCGCACTGGTCCCCTTTCGCTCTCCGACCCTAACCGGGACCCCCGACACCCCCGACCGGCCGGTCGTGCCTGACAGACTGGGACCGTGAGCGAGAGCCTGCCGTTCGAGAGCGTCTACCGTCACGGGTTCGCCCGTGTCGCCGCCTGCACGATCCCCGTCGCCATCGCCGACCCCGTGCGCAACGCCGCCGCGGTGCTGGAGGCGGCCCGCGGATGCCACGACGACGGTGTCGCCGTCGCCGTCTTCCCCGAGCTGTGCCTCACCGGCTACGCGATCGACGACCTGGTGATGCAGGACGTCGTGCTGGATGCCGTGCTCGCCGCCATCGACACCGTGCGCATCGCCTCGGCGGGGCTGCGCCCCCTGCTGGTCGTCGGCGCTCCGCTGCGGATCGGCTCCCGCCTGTACAACTGCGCCGTGGTGATCCAGCGCGGGCGGGTGCTCGGTGTCGCGCCGAAGGCCTACCTGCCGACCTACCGCGAGTTCTACGAGCGCCGGTGGTACGCCCCCGGCGCCGACGCCCCCGCGACGGTGATGCTCGGCGACACCGAGGTGCCGGTGGGCACCGACCTGCTGTTCGCCGCGAGCGACGTGCCCGGACTCGTCGTGCACGCCGAGGTGTGCGAGGACATGTGGGTGCCCGTGCCGCCCTCGTCGACGGCCGCGCTGGCCGGGGCGACCGTGCTGGTGAACCTCTCGGGAAGCCCCATCACCGTGGCCAGGGCCGACGACCGGCACCTGCTGGCCCAGTCGCAGTCGCTGCGCTGCATCGCCGCCTACGCGTATGCCGCGGCGGGGCAGGGCGAGTCGACCAACGACGTGTCGTGGGACGGCCAGACCATGATCTACGAGGGCGGACAGCTCCTCGCCGAGACGGAGCGCTTCCCCGAGGGCCCGCGCCGGAGCGTCGCCGACGTCGACCTCGACCGGCTGCGGCAGGACCGGCTGCGGCAGGGCACGTTCGACGACAACCGCGCCGATCGTGCCGCCACGGCGACCACGATCGACTTCCAGCTCGACCCGCCCGCCGAGGACATCGGCGTGCGCCGGCCGCTCGACCGGTTCCCGTTCGTGCCCGACGACCCGGCCCGCCTCGATCAGGACTGCTACGAGGCGTTCAGCATCCAGGTCTCCGGCCTCGAGCAGCGGCTGCGCGCCATCGGCTCGCCCCGCCCCGTGATCGGGGTGTCGGGCGGGCTCGACTCGACGCACGCGCTGCTGGTCGTGGCGCGCGCGATGGACCGCATGGGGCGTCCGCGCAGCGACATCCTGGCCTACACGATGCCCGGGTTCGCCACCAGCGACCACACGAAGTCCAACGCGCTCGCCCTCGCCGAGGCGATCGGCGCCACGATCGAGACGATCGACATCCGCCCGATGGCCGGGGAGCTGCTGCGCGGCATCGGTCACCCCTACGCCGACGGCGAGCCGCTCTACGACGTGACGTTCGAGAACGTGCAGGCCGGCGCCCGCACCGACTTCCTGTTCCGCCTGGCCAACCGCCACAACGGCATCGTCATCGGCACCTCCGACCTCTCGGAGCTCGCCCTCGGCTGGGCGACCTACGGCGTCGGCGACCAGATGAGCCACTACGCCGTCAACAGCGGTGTGCCCAAGACGCTCATCCAGCACCTCATCCGCTGGGTCATCGCCCACAGCGACGGCGCCGGCACGACGCTCACCGACGAGGCCAAGCGGGTGCTGCAGTCGGTGCTCGACACCGAGATCAGCCCCGAGCTGGTGCCGGCCGGGCAGGACGGCAAGGTGCAGTCCACCGAAGACACCATCGGCCCCTACGCCCTGCACGACTTCACGCTGTTCCACGTGCTGCGCTTCGGGATGCGCCCGTCGAAGATCGCGTTCCTCGCCGAGCAGGCGTGGCGCGACGCGGATGCCGGGGCGTGGCCGCCCGGGTTCCCCGCCGACGATCGGTTCGGGTACGACCGGGCCGAGATCGTGCGCTGGCTGCGGGTGTTCCTGCGGCGCTACTTCGGCTTCGCGCAGTTCAAGCGCAGCGCCATCCCGAACGGCCCCAAGGTGCTGCCGGCGGGCTCGCTGTCGCCGCGCGGCGACTGGCGCGCCCCGTCGGACGGCAACGCCGCCGCGTGGCTGGCCGAGCTGGATGCCGTCTTCCCGGTGCGCTGAGCGGCACCGCCCGGGTGGGCGCGGCCGCTTCCGGGCGGGTCAGGCCGCGGGCAGCGCCCCGTAGGCGACGGTGATGAGCCAGCCGTCGCGCGAGGCGTCGACCAGCGAGTACTTCATGTTGCGGTCGGGCAGCCAGCCGCGGTGACGCCCGGCATCCAGCCGCACGTGCTGCGGCGCGACGCGCACGCCGCGACCGTCGGCCTCGAGCACCGCCTGCACGCACACCCAGTGGTTGAGCAGGTCGGGGATGTTCTCTTCGTTGGGCAGGTGCGAGTGCTTCTGCATCTGCCGGATGTCGGCGGGGTCGGGCGTGCTGTCGCGGATGTCGATGCCCAGCGGCAGGCCCGGGTCGGCGATGGCGGCGACGGTGGCAGCCCGGTAGCTGGCCGTGACGATGGCGATCGGCAGCTCGGCGCCGTCGCGGGAGGCGATGAGGCGGGTGTGGTAGCCGAAGCCCCGCGGGGCCTCGCGCTCGATGCGGATCGCGGAGGTGTCGCATCCGAGCTTCGCGGCGATGAGCTCCTTGGCGAGGATGCGGCGGCGGTCGTGGATCGTGGTCCCCGGGTCCCAGCCGAGCCGGGCGGTGATCCCGGTGGGCATCTCCAGGGCGACGGTGTTCAAAGTCATGGCACTCCCTCGATCCGACAGCGTGGTTCCATCTTGGCCCACCGCCCGGCTTCGCGACACGGATCGGGTCGTGGAAAACCTGCCGCCGGGCGGCCGGTACGCTCGGACACATGAGCCTCGAGCCCGAAGACAAGCGGCCCAGCCCCGCCCGCGTCGCAATCTGGGTGGTCGTGGGCGGTATCGGCGTCTACCTGCTGGTCTCGGGCATCATCGGGATCGTCTCCGGCGGCAGCTGACCCCGACCGCCGTCACCGGCGCGTGCGGCTCAGCCGACGCGCACCTCCTGCCGGATGCGGCTCGGGCCGTGGGCGTCGGCTTCGACCACCAGCTGCGCGGGCAGCTGCTCCTTCATCGCCTCGACGTGGCTGATGAGACCGACGGTGCGCCCGCCGGCACGCAGCTCGTCGAGGGTGCGCATCGCCAGCTCGAGCGTCTCGGGGTCGAGCGAGCCGAAGCCCTCGTCGACGAAGAGGGTGTCCAGGCGCAGTCCGCCGGCCCGGTGGGTGACGACCTCGGCGAGGCCGAGCGCGAGGGCGAGCGAGGCGAGGAAGGTCTCGCCGCCCGACAGCGACTGCGGCGGCCGGCGACGCCCGGTGTGGGCGTCGAGCACCTCGATGCCGAGGCCGGAGGCACGACCGTGCGAGGCCTTCGCGTCGCTGTGGTGGAGGGTGTAGCGGCCGGCCGACATCTCGGTGAGCCGCAGGTTGGCGGCGGCGACGATCTCTTCCAGCTCGGCAGCGAGCACGAACGTCTCGAGGTCCATCTTGCGGGTGTTGGGGGCGCGCCCGGCGATGGTGTCGGCGAACCTCGTGAGCGCGGCGGTCTCGGCGGCACGGTCGCCGACGGCGTCGTAGGCGACGGCGACCTGGGCCAACTGCGCGGCGAGCCGGTCGCGGGTGTGCTCGGCGCCGCTGCGCGCGGTGATGGCGGCGGTGCGTTCGGCGTCGGCCGTCGCGGCGGCGTCGGCGGCCGCGGCCAGCGCGGCGGACGAGACCTCGCGCCCGCTCAGTTCGAGCTCGAGTTCGAGCAGGCGCTCGCGGGCGGCGTGCAGCGCCGCGGCGTGGGCGGCGACGCGTGCCTCGAGGTCGCGGCGGACGGCGGTGTCGAGCAGCGCCGCCTCGGCGGCGGCGGCGTCGGCGAACTCCGAGCCCGCCACGTGCGCCGCGAGGTCGTCGGCTGCCACCTCGCGCGCCCGCCGGCGCTCGGCCAGCTGCTGCGCGCTGCGGTGGGCGGCGCGGGCAGCCTCGAGGCGCCGGGTAAGGGCGGTGACGCGCTCGGCGACGGTGTCGAACGCGCCCCGCGCGTCGTCGACCTCGGTCTGCGCGGCCTCGACGCGCGCCTGCGCGGCGGCGAGGTCGGCGAGGATGCCGGTGCGGCGGGCGCCCACCTCGTCGCGGGCGGCCGCGGTGGCCGCGGCCCGATCGTCGAGCGCGGCGAGGGCACGGGTGGCGGTCTCGAGCGTCTGCTGGGCGTGCTCGGCCGCGGTCAGGGCGGCGGTGAGCTCGTCGACCCGGGTGCGGAGCGCAGTCGCGTCGTCGCCGCCGGCACGGGCGGCCGCGGCGGTGTGCTGCTCCCGCACGGTGCGGGCGGCGTCGGCGGCGGCGCGCTCTGCGGTGACGGCGGCGTCGCGGGCCCGTTCGGCGGCACTCACGTCGTCGTCGGTGACGGGCGCGACCACCCGCGGCGCGGGCGCAGGGTGCGCGGTCGATCCGCACACCGCGCAGGGCGCGCCGTCGATCAGGTCGGCGGCGAGCTCTCCCGCCATGCCGTCGAGCCGGCGCTGCAGCAGGGCCGTGACCTCGCGCGCGGCGTCGGCGGCGCGTTCTGCGGCGGCGAGGTAGGCCCGCTCCGCGGCGACCAGTCGCGGCTGCAGGTCATCGCGCTCCTCCGCCGCGGCGAGCGCGGCAGCGGCTGCGGCACGGCGCTCGGCGAGGACGTCGCGGTCGCCGGCGGCCGATCGTGCCGCCGCGAGCTCGACGTCGCGGTCGGCGCGCTCGGCGGGGATGCCGGCGGCGGCCGTCTCGAGCGCGGCCAGTTCGGCGTCGGCCGCCTCGACGGCCGCGGTGTGCGCGACGACGGCGGCGGCCGCGGCGACCAGCGTCTTCTCGGCGTCGGCGGCCGCCGCGGCGACGGCGAGGGCCCCGGTGAGTCGTTCGACGGCCGCCTCGGGCGCGTCGGCCCCCTCGTCATCGGCGAGCGCGTGCCAGGCGGTGGCGGCGCTGTCGGCGACGGCCTCGGCGGCGGCGAGGGCACCCTGCTCGCGGGCGAGGGCGGCCAGGGGGGCGCGCAGCGTCTCGGCGGCCACGGCTCGCGCGGCGCGGTCGCGGTCGGCCGCGATCTGCGGGGCCTCGGCCTCGTGCTGGGCGAACTGGACGCGCACCGCGTCGAGCTCGGCGGCGGCCTTCGCCCAGCCGACGAGCTGCTGATGGGCCACGGTGGCGGCGACGGCGGCCTCCTCGGCACGCACGACCGCATCGACCGTCGTGTCGACGCGGTAGGCGGCACGGGCCAGGGCCGCATCGGCGGCCGCACGACGCGCGGCGAGCTCACCCGGCACCGGCGCATCGTCCGGATGACCGAGGCCCGCGTCGGCGATGAGCGTCTCGACCTGGTCGAGCAGGAGGGCCGCGCGTGTGCCCGCGGCATCCAGGTCTTTCTGCGCGTCGCGGCGGCGCTGGTCGAGCGCGTCTTCGTACTGCGCGAAACGGCGGGTGTCGAACAGGGTGCGCAGCAGCGCCTGGCGCTCGTCGTTGCCGGCGAGCAGGAAGCGGGAGAACTTGTTCTGGGCCAGCAGGATGACCTGCTGGAACTGCACGGCGGTGAGTCCCAGCACCTCGCTGAGCTCGATGCCGACCTCGCGCGGCTTGGCCGCGATGCCCGTCCACACCTCGCCGATCAGCTCTTCGAGCTCGGCGGCGGTGGGCTCGGTGACCGTGCCGGTGCCCCGTTTGGCGGGCCGGTCGTATTCGGGGGCGCGGGTGACGCGCAGCCGGCGGTCGCCGACGGTGAACTCCAGGCGCACCCAGGTGGGGTCGCCGTCGCCGCAATGGTCGCTGCGCAGCCGCCGGTCGCCCCCGTCGTAGCGGGGCACGGTGCCGTAGAGGGCGAAGCTCACGCCGTCGAGGATGCTCGACTTGCCCGCCCCGGTGCGCCCCGAGATGAGGAACAGCCCGTCGGCGTCGAACGCGTCGAAGTCGACCGACTGGGTGCCGCGGAAGGGGCCGAAGCCGGTCAGTTCGAGCCGGTGCAGCTTCACGCCAGCGCCTCCGCGCGCACGCGCTCGCCCTGCACCTCGGTGAGCATCTCGGCCTCGGCCTCGCTGAGCCCCTCCCCCTCGCGCACGTGCACGAGGAAGGCATCGACGAGTTCGTGGTCGGTGCGCGCCGCCGCCACGCGCTCGGCGTAGGAGCGCGCCTCGGCGACGGGCGCGCCCACCGGCGCGTGGACGACCTTCGCGCAGTGGGCGAAGCGTTCCTGCAGGCGACGGAGCGGATCGCGCTGCGGCAGCGGGTCGGTGTACTCGACGCACACCCACGCCTCACGCGCGTCGTCGTACGCGGGATCGGTCAGCAGCTCGTCGACCGGGCCACGCAGCGTGACCAGCCGGCGCGGCACGGGCAGGTCGAGCCACTGCACCGCTGCGAGACCGTCGGCATCCAGGTCGACCAGCCAGGCGCCGCGCGGCTTGTCGCCCTCGCCGAAGCTGTAGTGCAGCGGCGCGCCGGCGTAACGCACGTGCGGCGAGAGCTGCTGGCGGCCGTGGATGTGGCCGAGCGCGGCGTAGTCGACACCGTCGAACACCGTCAGCGGCACGATGTCGAGACCGCCCTGCTGGATGTCGCGCTCGAGGTGCGGGGTGGGCTCGACGCCCGCGGCGAAGCAGTGCGCCACGGCCACCGAGCGGCCGCCGCGGGCGGCGAGGTCGGCGCGCACGAGCTGCATCGCGTGCCCGA
Organism: Microbacterium festucae; assembly: GCF_025421715.1. Taxonomy (GTDB): domain Bacteria; phylum Actinomycetota; class Actinomycetes; order Actinomycetales; family Microbacteriaceae; genus Microbacterium; species Microbacterium festucae. The sequence continues at coordinate 31,866 of NZ_JAOEFC010000003.1, read as the reverse complement.
GGGCGTCGTGCTGGGTGCGCACGCCCGGCCAGAGGTGGCGCAGCAGCGCGGGCTCGAGGAACGGGATGCCGTAGACGTGCACGGGCCCGTCGACGTCGTCGATGGTGACGGGGGTGCCGACGGTGCCGGGGTCGGTGATCACGTGGATGCCGTCGCGCAGCAGCCCCGCCTGGAAGCCCAGTCGGGCCGCGGAGTCGTGGTTGCCGCTGGTGACGATCACGTGCGCGCCGGTGTCGGCCAGGGCCCGCAGCGTGTCGCTGAGCAGCGCGTAGGCGGGAGCCGCGGGGGTGGCGGAGTCGAACACGTCGCCGGCGACGATCACCACGTCGACCTCGTGCGCGCGCACCTCGGCGGTCAGCTGCTCGAGCACGCCGCGCAGCGCATCGAGGGTCGCGTGCCCGTGGAAGGTGCGCCCGATGTGCCAGTCGCTGGTGTGCAGGATCCGCATGATCCCACGGTACGAGCGGCCCCCGACATCGCCCGGCCGCCCCGCCGGGGTGGGCCCGCTCCGGGCTATCCGCGCCGCGACGCGCGGCGGCGCGAGGCCAGGTCGACGACCCCGAGGAAGAAGGCGAGCGCGACGAACAGCGCGACGGCGACCATGCCGTACGCGTAGGCGTCGTGGTACACGTCGAGGCCGTGCTTGTCGGCGGCGGCGTCGCGGTAGATCGCGGCGTAGAACAGCGACAGGGCCACCGCCGAGCCGACCGCCGTGCCGATGCGCTGCCCCAGCTGGCCGACCGATCCGGCCAGACCGCCCTCGCGGGTGGGGATCTCGGCCAGGGTGAGGGTCTGGTTGGGGGCGACGACCAGGCCGGCACCGGCGCCCGCGACGAGCATGACCGCTGCCATCAGGTAGGCCACGACGTCGGCGGGGGCGAGGTAGGCGACCACCGCGAGCCCCACCGCCGAGACCAGCACGATGCCCAGGCCCCACACCACCAGCGGACGTCCCAGACGCATCACGAGGTTGCCGCCGAACCAGCTGGTCACCGCGCTGGCCACCGCGAACCCGATCGACACCATGCCCGCGAAGACCGGCGCGAGACCCACCCCCAGCTGCAGGAACAGCGTGGTGAGCAGGAACATCGCGGGGATCGCCGTGAAGTACGCCGTCACGATGAGCGTGCCGTTGCGGTACGACGGGATGCGGAACAGCCCGAACGGCACGAGCGGCGCTTTGCCGGATGCCGCGTAGCGGCGCTCCCAGGCCACGAACCCGGCGGCGAAGACGGCGAACAGAACGAGGGTCCACCAGCGGCGCGGGTCGTCGTCGGGCGAGCCGGTGGTGAACAGGAACGGCCACATCAGAGTGATGATCATCACCGCGAACAGGGTGAGGCCCACCGGGTCGAGCTGCAGCTTTCCGGGCGTCGACTGCCGGGTGCGCGGCAGGATGAACGCGACACCGGCCAGCACCGCAAGGCACAGCGGCACGTTGATCCAGAAGATCCAGCGCCAGCCGTCCTGGTCGCCGCCGGCGGCGATCATGAGGCCGCCGAGGGTCGGACCGAACGCGGTGGCGATGCCGATCGTCGCACCGAACAGGCCGAAGGCGCGCCCGCGCTCCTTGCCGGTGAAGATCTGCTGGATCGTGCCGATCACCTGCGGCATCTGGATGCCGGCGGCCAGGCCCTGCAGCAGGCGCCCGGCGATGAGCACCTCGATGGTGGGCGCCAGCGCGCACACCACCGACATGAGCGTGAACAGGCTCAGCCCGATGAGGAACAGCATCCGGCGGGAGCGCTGGTCGCCCAGGCGCCCGAACGGCACGAGGGCCAGACCGAACATGAGCACGTAGCCCGACACGACGATCTGCAGCTCGGTGGAGGCGGCCCCGAGCGCGTTCTCGATCGAGGGCAGGGCGACATTGACCTTGCTGAGGTCGAGGATCGTGAGCGCCGCCACCGACACGCACACCCAGAATGCGCGCCAGCGCTGGCCGTGGTCGAGCGGGATGCTGGCAGTCTCGGGCGCGTTCATCGGTTCCAGGCTATGCCCGTCCGGGCCGCACGGGTCGGGCGGGGCCCGCCGGATGCCGGTCGGCACCACCCCCGCCGAGCACGTAGCCTCGTCGGATGGGTTCTGCCGGCATCGTCTCCGAGTTCCACGACGCCGGGGCGACCCTCGTGGTCGAGGAGTTCGGGGCCGCCGACGCGGGAACGGTGTTCGTGCTGCTGCACGGCATCGGCATGGGACGGAAGGTCTTCGCCGAGCTCATCACCCACCTGTCGCCGCACGGCCGCGTCATCGCGCTCGACCTGCCCGGCTACGGCGATGCGCCCGAGCCCGCGCGCACCCCGACGATGGAGCGCATGGCCGACTTCGTCGCGGCGATGCTGCGCAGCCGCGGCCTGGGCGAGGTCGTGGTGATCGGTCACTCGATGGGCACCCAGGTCGCGGTGGAGCTGGCGGTGCGCCACCCCGCCGCCGTCGCCCGGGTGGTGCTGGTCGGGCCGACCGTCGACCGTCGGCACCGCCACGCCGGCGCGCAGCTGTGGCGGCTGGCCCTCGACCTGCTGAACGAGAGCCCCAAGGTGCTGCTGCTGGGGGCGCGTGAGTACGTGCGCGCCGGCCCGCACCTGCGGCGCAAGGTGCACGCCATGCTCGTGCACCGGCCCGAGCGGGTGTACCCGGCGGTGCGGATGCCGACGCTCGTGGTGCGCGGCGAGCACGATCTCACGGTGCCGCCGCGGTGGTTCCACGAGGTGGTCGCGCTGCTGCCCGATGCGCGCACCGCGCTGATCGCGGGCCACGGTCACGAGACCCTCATCCGCGATGCCGAGCCCGCGGCGCGCGAGATCCTGCGCTTCGTGGACTGAGTCGGCGCCGGCCCCGCGGGGGCCGACGCCGCGCTCAGGGCGGTTCTTTCGGGGCTGCTCGCCCGTCAGGGCTGCTCGCCCGTCAGGGCTGCTCGCCCGTCAGGGCTGTTCGCCCGTCAGGGCTGTTCGTCGCCGCCCGGGGCGTCGCCCGAGGTCTCGGAGTGCACGGCGAGGTCGGGGTCGAGGCCCTGCTGGATCTCGGCGCTCTCGACGAACGGGTCGGACGCCGGTTCGCCGTCGGGTGCCGACGGCTGCGCGTCGGCGCCCCGCTCGCGCGCGGCCTCGTCGTCCACCTCGTGCGCAGCGAGGGTGGGCTGCTCGTCGTCGGAATGCTCCGAGGTGCCGGCGCTGCCCCAGCCGCCGGCGGGATCGGCGTCGACGATGCCGTCGGGCACTTCTTCGGGGATGTCGTGGGACATGGCTCCTCCTTCGGTCGGGGCACCAGTGTCACCCGCCGACCGCGGAAGCGTCGCGGGGCTTGACGGACGCGTCGCCCGCCGGTACCGGCCCGGCGACGCCGCCCCGCGCGGTCAGCCTGCGCGCTGGGCGCGCAGCAGCCCGCGATGCTCGGGGTGGGCCTCGAACCAGTCGGCGACGTACCAGCACACCGGGCTCACGGCACGGTCGCCGCGCTCGGAGATCTCGGCGACCGCGCGGGCGACCACCTCACCCGCATAGCCGTGGCCGCGGAAGGTGGGGATCGTGTAGGCGCGCGTCATGGCGACGGTGCGCCCGTCGTCGCGGTAATCGAGCACGCTCACCAGGTCACCGCCCTTGTGCAGGGTGTACCGGGATGCATCGGGTTCGTTCGCGAACGTGAAGCCGCTCATGTGTTCACGGTACGCCCGACCACCGACATCCAGGGCCGTCACACGGCGTCATATGGGGGATCGAGCCCGTCGCCGCGTTTGACACGCGCCGACACGGTTCGTCATAATCGCCCCATGACTGACAACGCACGCACTCTGTCCGCCCGGGAGGCGAACGGAACTGCCGGCATCATGATGCCGCGCGTTGCCATGTGTTGCCGAATGTGCCACTGACGGTGAACCCCGCCGGGTGCGTCCGCTTCTGAGCCATCGCTCGAAGTACGGACCACGCACCCCCGAGCACCGCACCGCCCACAACGTGGATGCCGGCCAGCTCGCACACCACGGCCCGATCGGGCCCGACCGCAACACATCGAACCCGCTTCTGGCGAACCGCCCGGGTTCCCTCCTCCAAGGACTTTCTCCCATGTCGCACACCGCGCTCCTCTCCCAGCCCGCCACCGCCGCCCGTCACCTGCACGCCGTCGAAGACCTGACTCCGAGTTCGCAGGGTGCGTCGCGGCAGCTGCCCGCCGGCACCGCCCCGCGCGGCTTCGCCCTCTACGTCGGACTCGACGAGGTGAAGGCCGCCGTCGACGGCGTCTCGCTGTCGACCATCGTCGAGGCCCTCCGCCGCACGATCGCCGACCTCGCCCCGCAGGCCGAGACCTACGCCACCGTGGCCCTGGCCCCCGTGGGCGCCGGCGGCCGCGACGTCGACGTCGTGCGCCTCGCGCTCCACGAGCCCGGTGCCGTGGCCCGCACCAAGCAGGACCGGCCCGACGAGGACCGCGCGCCCGGTGGCGTCGAGATCGACATCTCGCGTCGCCGCGTGCACATCGACGGCGAGTCGGCCGCGCTGACCTTCAAGGAGTTCGAGCTGCTGCAGTACCTCGTGCTGCGCGAGGGCCGCACGATCGAGCGCACCGAGCTGGTCTCGTCGCTGTGGAGCCACGCCGACGACGACGAGGTGCCCGGCGAGCGCACGATCGACGTGCACGTGCGTCGCCTGCGCTCCAAGCTCGGCCGCTACGAAGACATCGTGCGCACGGTGCGCGGCATCGGCTACCGCTTCGACCGGCATGCCGACGTCGTCATCCGCTACGGCCACGGCACCCCCTCGCCCGACCGCTTCTGACCCGCTCCCATCGGTTCACTGGCGCCGTGTTGCTGTGTTGAGCACGGCGCGGCGACAACTGGGCGCGAGTGAACGCGGGGGGGATGTCGGCGCCCCTGACGTAGGGTGACGGCATGACGTCGGGACTGCGGGGGCGGATGCCGGGGGCACAGCGCCCCGCGACGACCCAACTCCCCGCGACCCAGCGCCCCGCGTCGGCCCAACTCCCCGGGGCCAAGCGCTCCGCGGGGGCCCAGCGCCCCGCGACGCCCACGCGCGACCCGCGTCCGGTGTCCGAACGACCGCTCGAGGCCGTGTACCACCCGCGCGTGCCCGTCGACGCGGCACGGGCCATCGGGGATCAGCGGCGCGGCGCGCACGACCCGACGATGACGACGGCGGCCGGGATCATCTGGCGAGCCAGCCGCACCCCCGCGGGCATCGCGACCGTCGCATTGCGCCCCGACCGGCACGGCGTGCGCGCGGCCGCCTGGGGTCCGGGCGCCGACTGGGCGCTGACGCAGCTGCCGCGCCTGTGCGGCGCGGACGACGACCCGACCGGGTTCGACGCGGCCCGGCATCCGCTCATCGCCGCCACCCACCACCGCCACCCCGGCCTGCGCCTGGGCGGCACCGATCTCGTCTTCGACGCCCTCGTCAGCGCGATCTTCGAGCAGAAGGTCACCGGGCTGCAGGCCTTTGGCGCCTGGCGCGCCATCGTCACCTGGTGCGGCGAGCGCGCGCCCGGGCCGACCCCGACCCCGATGTTCGCGCCGCCGGCCGACTGGCGCGCCATCCCCAGCTGGACGTGGCACCGGGCGGGGCTGGAGCCGCCGCAGTCGCGCACCATCGTTGCCGCCGCCGCCCGGCGCACGTCGATCGAGCGCGCCGCCGATGCCGCCGCCGACGGCGACGGGCGCGACCGGGTGCTCACGAGCCTCCCCGGCGTCGGCGTGTGGACGAGCGCCGAGACCCGCATCCGCGCGTACGGCGACCCGGATGCCGTCAGCGTGGGCGACTACCACGTCGCCCACGAGGTGGGTCACGCCCTCACCGGGCACCGGGTCGACGACGACGGGATGCTGGAGCTGCTGGAGCCGTGGCGCGGCCACCGGCAGCGCGTGATCCGACTCATCGGGCTCAGCGGCGTGCGGGAGGCCCGGCGCGGGCCGCGGCTGAGCCCGGAGGACCACCGCTCGCGCTGAGACCTTGTGCGTGTCGGTGGCCGGGTTCACACTGTCGGCAGGCGAAGACAGGAGCGACGATGAACCTCAACCCGTACGTCAACTTCCGCGGAAACGCGCGCGAGGCGATGGAGTTCTACCGGTCGGTGCTGGGAGGCGAGCTCGAGCTGTCGGACTTCTCGGGCTTCCCCGACATGGGCATCCCCGCCGGCGAGGAGCACCTCATCATGCACGGGCAGCTCACCACCCCCGAGGGTCTCGTGCTGATGGGATCGGATGTGCCCTCGACGATGCCCTACGACAAGCCGGCCGGCTTCGCCGTGTCGGTCAGCGGCGACGACGCCGACCGGCTGCAGCAGGTGTGGGACGGACTGGCCGCGGGCGGCGAGATCACCCTCCCCTACGAGACCCCGCCGTGGGGCGGGAAGTTCGGGATGGTCACCGACGCGTTCGGCGTCGACTGGATGGTGGCCCTCAACGCGGCCTGACTTTCGTACGCTGGGGGCATGAGCGCCTCCTTCGACGACGACCCCGCCGACCGCCGCCCGAGCGACGCGGGCGCGCCGGCCTCGCACCGCGGCTGGCCGCGCGGGCGCATCGGCTGGGCGGCCGGCACCGTCGTGCTGTTCGCCGTGGGGATCGTGGTCGGTCTCGTGCTCGACAGCGTGTGGCTGGGGATCGCCCTGGCGGTGATGATCTCGATCGTCTGGCTCATCGCCTACGAGTCGTGGCGCGGCAAGACGCCGGGCCTCGACGACCCGTGGGACGACGGCGCCCAGGTGTGATGCCGCCGACGCCCCGAAGGCGTCAGTAGTACACGGCCAGCGGCCCGCGCGGCCCTTCGACGACCTCGACCGGGGTGTCGAAGATGTCGGAGAGCACGTCGCCGCGGATGATCTCGCCCGGGGCGCCGACGGCGACGACCCGGCCGTCCTTCATGGCGCACACCCGGTCGGCGTAGTGGCCGGCGAAGTTGATGTCGTGCAGCACGACCACGATCGTGCGGCCGAGCTCCGACGCGGCCCGCTGCAGGTGGCTCATCATCTGCACCGCGTGCTGGATGTCGAGGTTGTTGAGGGGCTCGTCCAGCAGCACGTAGTCGGTGTCTTGCGCGAGCACCATCGCCACGTAGGCGCGCTGGCGCTGCCCGCCCGACAGCTCGTCGAGGTAGCGGCCCTCGAGCCCGTCGAGACCGAGGAAGTCGATCGACCGGTCGATGATCGCCTCGTCGGCCACGGTGAGCCGGCCGCGCGAGTGCGGGTAGCGGCCGAACCCCACCAGCTGGCGCACCGTGAGCCGGGTGACGAAGTGGTTCTCCTGCCGCAGAATGGCCACGACCTTCGCGAGCGTGCGCGAGGGGGTGGCGGCCACGTCGTGCCCGGCGACCGAGATCGTGCCGGCATCGGCGGCCAGCAGCCGCCCGATCATGGTGAGCAGCGTCGACTTGCCGGCGCCGTTCGGGCCGATGAGGGCGGTGATGCCGCCGGCCGGCAGCTCGAGGTCGACCGGGCCGATGGCCACGTGCGTGCTGTAGCGCTTCTCGACGGCGGTGAGCGAGATCACAGGCGCCCCTTTCGCAGCAGATGGATGAGGAAGAACGTGCCGCCGACGATCTCGACGATGATGCCGACCGAGCCCGCCGCATAGAAGATGTGCTTCATCACGAAGTAGGCGCCGCCGAGCACCACGAAGCCGATCAGCCATGACATGGCGAACATGCGCCGGTGGTCGTAGGAGTCGACGAGCTGATAGGTGAGCATCGCCACGAGGAAGCCGAAGAACGTCATCGGCCCGATGAGCGAGGTGCACACCGCCATGAGCACCGAGACCATCAGCAGCGACAGGATCACATCGCGCTGCTGCTGCGCTCCGAGGTTCAGCGCGACCGGGCGGCCGAGGGCGAGCACGTTCAGCCGCCCGCCGCCCCACCACAGCGCGGCCACGGCCGCCGCCGCCAGCGGCACCGCGACGGGAAGGTAGGTGACGTCGGCGTTGGCCACCGAGCCGATGAGGCGCGCGGTGAGCAGATCGAACTCGGTGGGGGTCAGCATCCGCTGCAGGAACGTGGAGAAGGCCGCGAGCGCACCGCCGAGGATGATGCCGATCAGCAGCATGATCTGCACGTTGGCGTAGCGCCCCGACAGCAGCCATCCGTAGAGGATGCCCGAGAAGACGAGCATCACCGCGATCTGCAGCAGGTACGCGCCCACCCCCTGCACCATCAGCGCGCCGGCGGTGCCGAAGAAGAAGATCGCCGAGGTCGAGATCGCCGTGTAGAGCGACTCGAACCCCATGAGCGAGGGGGTGACGATGCGGTTGCCGGTGACGGTCTGGAACGTGATCGTCGCGATCGCCTGGCAGCACGCGACGACGAGGATCACCACGACGCTGGTCACGCGCAGCTGCGCGATGCGCCAGAACCCGTCGCTGCCGGCCGGTGCCGGGTTGTCCCAGACGAGGATGCCGACGACCACGAGCGCCGCCACCACCGTCAGCACCACGATCGTGGCCGCGTAGCGCCGGGCGTGGGAAGCGGTGGGGAACGGCCCCGAGCGGCGGGCGGGCGGCGCGGCCGGCATCACGAGCTCAGCCACGGCGCCGCTGCCGGAGCAGGAGGGTGATGAACACGACCGACCCGATCATCGCCAGGATGAGGGAGACCGGCACCTCGAAGGGCATGTTGATCACGCGGGCGAGGATGTCGCAGACGGTGATGAGGGCGATGCCGCCCAGCGCCACCCACGGCAGGTTCGAGCGCAGGTCGTCGCCGCGGATGAGGGAGACGATGTTGGGGACGATGAGCCCGAGGAAGGGGAGGTTGCCCACGACGACGGTGATGACCCCCGACGACAGGGCGATCAGCACTGTGCCGATGAGCACGATGCGCTCGTAGTCCACCCCGACCCCGGTGGCCACGTCGTGCCCGAGGCCCGCGATCGTGAAGCGGTCGGCGGCGAGGAAGACGGCCACCACCACGATCAGCACGATCCACAGCGGCTCGTACTGCCCGCGCAGCACCGAGGTGAACGAGCCGGTGAACCAGATGGTCATGCTCTGGAGCATGTTGGTCGACAGCGCGAGGAACGTGGAGATCGCCCCGATGACGGCGCCGAGCATCATGCCGACGATGGGGACGATGATCGACGAGGTGAGCATCACGCGGCGCAGGAACAGGAAGAACAGCATGGTGCCGATGAAGGCCATCGCCACCGCGCCGACCATGCGCACCATGAGCGGCGCGTCGGGCACGAGCAGCATCACCAGCAGCAGTCCGAGCCCGGCCCACTCGGTGGTGCCGGTGGTGGTGGGCTCGACGAACCGGTTCTGGGTGAGCAGCTGCATCACGAGGCCGCACATCGCCATCGCCGCCCCCGCCAGCACCAGGCCGACGGTGCGGGGGATGCGGGTGATGAGGAACATCTCGCCGCCGTCGGCGGCGCCCCACACGTCGTAGACGCCGACGAACAGCGACAGCGCGACCAGGGCAGCCACGACGAGGAGGCCGATCAGCAGCGGCCAGGTGAACAGGCGCTGCCGGCGCCGGGGCGGGCGGGGCGCGGCGAGCGGATGCGGGGTGGTGGTCATGCGACGTCCTTCCGGCACGCCACCGCGGCCCCGCGGCATCCCGGTGCCGGGGATGCCGCGGGGGCTGCGGTGCGCGTCGTGCGGGCTCAGCTCTCGAGCGCGTCGGCGAGGTCGTTGAAGAACGTCGTGTAGGTGACGATGCCCTCGTCGAGGTAGGTGCCCTGCGGCATGTAGACGATGTGCTTCTCGGTGACGGCGGTGACGTTCTGCAGCGCCTCCGAGGCGCCGATGAGGTCGTCGGCCGGGGTGTAGGCCTCGTCGGTGTTGACGCTCACGCCGGCGTCGCGGTCCATCACGAGGATCCAGTCGGGGTCGGAGGCGGCGATCGCCTCGACCGAAATGTCGTCGCCCTGGTGGTCGGTGGAGCCGTCGCTGGTCAGCGCCGGGGTGAGCCCGAGGATGTCGAACACCGGGCCGAGGGTGCGCCCGGTGGTGGGGGCGGCGTAGTTGATCTCGCCCCCCGAGGTGATGACGCCCATCACGGTCTGCTCGTCGTCGTAGGCCGCGCGCACCCGCTCGATGGCCTCCTCGAAGTCGGCCACGAGGGCGGCCGCTTCGTCCTGCTTGCCGAAGATCTCGCCCAGCACGGTCACCTGGCGCACGAGCTCGTCGTCGAAGGGCTCGCCCTCGCGCGGGTCGAGCTCGACGATCGCGGCATCGGGCACCAGCGTCTGGAAGTCGCCGTAGTACGACGAGAAGCGCTGGCCGTTGATGATGAGGTCGGGGTCGGCGGCGACGACGGCCTCGAGGTCGGGCTCGCCGTGGTTGCCGAGGTTGATGACCCCCGAGCCCTCCTCCTTGTACGACAGACCGGCCGGGAAGATGTCGAGCGGCGCGGCGACGACGTCGACACCCCAGCTGTCGAGCACCGAGATGGTGCGGTTGTCGGTGGCGACGACGGCGGTGGGAGGCAGCGCGATGGTCTGCTCGCCGTGGTTGTCGGTCACGGTGACCGAGGTGGGTTCGGCGGCCGGCGACGCGGTGGCGGCGGGGGTGGCCGTCTGCGCGCAGCCCGCGAGGGCGAGGGCCGCGGCGAGCGGGAGGACCAGGAGCGGGCGTGTCGTCTTCATGCGCAGTGATGTCTCTTCCGGTGATGTGTGCAGGGAGGGCGATCGGCGCCACGACACGTGGAGCCCATCGCGAAGGTAGGTTAGCCTAACCTTCATGACCGCCGTCAACTCCGCCCCGTCGCCCACCTCCTTCCGGCTGGAGCGCCGCCCCCTCGAGCTGGTGCTGCGCACCGTGCACCTCGCCGCGCGGCAGTGGCTCACCCCGGGGTACGTGCGGGTGCGGCTGGAGGGCGCCGACCTCGTCGGCTTCGACTCACCCGGCAGCGACGACCACATCCGCATCTTCTTCCCCGACACCGCGCCCGCCGGCATCGACGAGCTGCGGCAGGCGCCCAGCCGCGAGTACACGCCGCTGGCGTGGGATGCCGAGTCGGGGTGGCTCGATCTCGAGTTCGCCGTGCACGGGGCCGACGGCGTGGCCGCGCCGTGGGCGGCCACGGCCGACATCGGCAGCGTCGCCGGCATCGGCGGCCCCCGCGGCTCGGCGGTGCTGCAGGGACGGCCCGACGCGTGGCTGCTCGCGGGCGACGAGACGGCCGTGCCGGCGATGCGCCGCTATGCGCACCTGATGGATGCCGACGCCGTCGGACGCATCCTCGTCGAGGTGCCGGACGCCGACCACGAGCTGCCCATCACCGCGCCGCCCGGCGTGCGCGTCACCCAGCTGCACCGCGACGACGCGGCATCCGGATCGGTGCTGGCCGCCGCCCTCGACGCGCTGGGCGCGGCCGATCGGCCGACCGGCGACGTGTTCTGCTTCATCGCCGCCGAGCAGGCCATCGTGGCGCCGGGCCGCGCGCTGCTGCAGGGGCGGTGGGGGCTCGACCCGAGCCGGTTCGTCGTCAAGGGCTACTGGAAGCGCGGCGCCGCGGAGTACCACGCGCCGCACTGACGCGGCGCCGGATCGGCGCGCGGGCTCACATCTCTTCGTGGGTGTCGGGGTCGCCGTCCCACAGGCGGCCGCGCTCGAGGCCGGAGAGGGCCGCGACCTCGTCGCCGGCGAGGGTGAAGCCGAACACGTCGGCGTTCTCGATCTGCCGCGCCGGGTCGGCGGACTTCGGGATGGGCGTCGAACCCAGCTGGGTGTGCCAGCGCAGCACCGCCTGCGTCGGGGTGACCCCGTGGGCGGCGGCGATGTCGGTGACGACCTGCTCGCCCAGCAGCTCGCTGCGCCGGGCCAGCGGGCTCCAGCTCTCGGTGCGGATGCCGTGGGCGGCGTGGAACTCGCGCAGCGACTGCTGCGGGAAGTAGGGGTGCATCTCGACCTGGTTGACCACGGGGGCAACCCCCGTCTCGTCGATCAGGCGGGTCAGCATGGCCGCCGTGAAGTTCGAGACACCCACCGAGCCCACCAGGCCCTCGTCCCGCAGGCGCAGCATCTCGCGGTAGGTATCCAGCCATGCGCCCTGCGACGGGTTCGGCCAGTGGATGAGGTAGAGGTCGATGCGCTCCAGACCGAGGCGCTGCAGCGACGCCTCGGCGCTGCGGCGGGTCTTCTGCGCGCCGTGGTCGCGGCCGGGCACCTTGGTGGTGACGATCAGCTCGTCGCGGATGCCGGACCGGCGCACCGCTTCGCCCACCTCCGCCTCGTTCTCGTAGTTGACGGCGGAATCGAGCAGACGGTAGCCGCTGTCGATCGCCGAGACGATGGCATCCACTCCCTCCGCATCGCGCAGCTTGTAGGTGCCGAACCCGAGTTCGGGGAACGTCGTGCCGTCGGAGAGGGTGACCGTGGGGATCGTGACCATGTGCTCCACGCTACGCCCGCTCACCGGCCGCGGGCTCGGGGTGTCGCCCGTCAGGCGATGAGCTGCTCGATCACCTGGATGACGCCGGCCTCGGCGTTGGAGGGGGCCCGGTGGCGGGCCACGGCCACCACGTCGGGGTGCGCGTCGGCCATCGCGTACGACCACTGCGCCGCGCGCAGCATCTCGACGTCGTTGAGGTAGTCGCCGAACGCGGCCGTCTGGGCGGCGGTGACGCCGAGCCCTCGCTGCAGCGCGCGCAGGGCGACGCCCTTGTCGACGCCGGCGTTCATGATGTCGACCCAGTGCTCGCCCGAGACGACGACCTGGTGGGTCGCGGTGAGGTCGGCGAAGCGGGGCGCGGTGCGGGTCTCTCCGCCGTCGAAGTCGTAGAGGGCGACCTTGAGGATCTGGTCGCCGGTCGCGGTGAGGTCGTCGACGACGCTCAGCGCGCGGTAGTACTTGTCGACCTCGATGCGGAAGTCGGGATCGGGGTCTTCGATGTAGGCCGACCGCTTGCCGCACACCACCACGCCGGTGCGCAGCTCTCCGGCGGCCACCGCCGCGCGCACGCGCCGCACCACGTCGGCGACGACCTCGGGGTCCATCGCGTCGGAGCTCACCTCGACGTCGCCCTTGACGACGAACGCGCCGTTCTCGGCGATGTAGTCCAGCGGCACGGGCACCGCGGCGAACATCGCCTGCAGGGTGGCCAGCTGCCGGCCGCTGGCCGGCGCGAAGGCGATGCCGCGGGCGTGCAGACGCTCCAGCAGGCCCCACAGCGCGGCCGGCACCTCGCCTTCGGGGCTGAGCAGCGTCCCATCCATGTCGACGGCGATCAGGCGGATGTCGGGGCGGGAGTCGGGGCGGGAGTCGGGGCGGGGCACCCCTCCATCCTCGCGCAGCCCCGCCCAGCCGTCGCCCGCGAAGGTAGGGAAAACCCCACCCCAGGTGTACGGATGACTCTGGGGCGCGGGGTCGCCCCCGGTCCTACCGTGGAGTCATGACCACCACTGCCGCCCCCGCGACCGTCCGTCGCCCGGGCCCGCTCATCCATCTCGGCGCGATCGCGCAGCTGGCCGCCCTGGGCGTCGCCGGCTCGATCGCGTTCACCGTGCTGTTCACCCTGCTGAGCGTGGGGCTCGGCACCGCTCTGGTCTTCGGCATCGGCCTGGTGCTGCTGGTCGGCTTCGTCTACGCCCTGTGGGCGGCGGCGTGGATCGAGTACGAGCGCGTCGAGGGCCTCTACCACTACGGCCTCCCCGCGCTGCGCCTGCGCCGCCGCGAACGCCCCGGCTTCGGCGGGTGGCTGCGGTCGCTGTGGCGCCAGTTCACCGACGGGCCGATGTGGCGCGGCGTCGCGAGCGTCGCGATCGCCACCGTGCTGGGCCTGATCGTGCTGCCGACGATCTCGTGGCTGTTCACGAGCATCGGCCTGCTGTTCGCCCCGCTGCGCGGCGGCGACCTCGTGCGCCTGCCCACCACCGGGCTGACCGTCGAGCCCGGCTGGGCCGTGGGGATCGGCCTCCTCAGCATCGTCGTGTGCCTCGCGCTGCTGCTGGGCATCGCGCTGCTGCACGGTGTGCTCACCCGTGCGATCCTCGTGCCCTCGCGGGAGGCCATCCTCGCCGAGCAGGCCTTCACCGCCGCCGAGCAGGCCCGCACCGCCGGCGCCCAGCGCGAAGGGGCCGTGCGTGCCAGCGAGGTCGAGCGCACCCGCATCGAGCGCGACCTGCACGACGGCGTCCAGCCGCGGCTGGTCTCGGTCGGCATGACCCTGGGCCTCGCCCAGCAGAAGATCGACACCGACCCGGTCGCGGCCAAGGCGCTCATCGACGAGGCGCACACCTCGACGAAGGCGGCCATCACCGAACTGCGGCAGCTCGCCCGCGGCATCCACGCGTCCGTGCTCGACGACCGGGGTCTGGATGCCGCGCTGTCGGCGCTGGCCGCCCGCTCCCCCATCCCGGTGAGCCTGGACGTGCGCATCGACGGCCGCTGCTCGGCGACCGCCGAGGCCGCCGTGTACTTCGCCATCGCCGAATCGCTCACCAACGCCGCCAAGCACTCGCGCGGCTCGGAGGCCCGCGTGACCGTGCGCCGCCGTGACGGCGTGGACGGCGCCTCGGGGAGCCTGTGGGCCCGCGTCGAGGACAACGGCATCGGCGGGGCGCACGTGCAGCCCGGCGGAGGCCTGGACGGCATCATGAACCGCATCCTCGCCGCCGGCGGCACGCCGCGGCTGGACAGTCCGATCGGCGGCCCCACCGCCCTGGAGGTGAGCGTCCCGTGCGCATCCTGATCTGCGAAGACTCCGCGCTGCTGCGCGCCGGCCTGGTGCGCGTGCTCGAAGACGCCGGCCACGAGATCGTTGCCGCCCTCCCCGACGCGCACGAGCTGGCCGCGCAGGTGGCGGGCACCTCTCCCGAGCTGTGCATCCTCGACGTGCGCCTGCCCCCGACGTTCACCGACGAGGGCATCCGGGCGGCCCTGGGGCTGCGCGCCGACAACCCGACGCTGCCGGTGCTCGTGCTGAGCCAGTACGTCGAGGAGCGCTACGCCAGCGACCTCATCGCCGGGCAGCGCGCGGCGCTGGGCTACCTGCTGAAAGACCGGGTGGCCGACGTCGCCGACTTCCTCGACGCGGTGCAGCGCATCGGCGAGGGCGCGACGGTGCTCGACCCCGAGGTCGTCGCGCAGCTGCTCACCCGCCGCGCCCGCGACGACCGGATGGCGCGGCTGACCGAGCGGGAGCGCTCCGTGCTGGCGCTGATCGCCGAGGGCAAGAGCAACCAGGCCATCGCCGCGGCCCTGCACGTGAGCGAGGCCGCCGTCGAGAAGCACATCACCTCGCTGTTCCAGAAGCTCGACCTCGAGCAGGACGAGCACGGCAACCGGCGGGTGCTGGCCGCCCTCGTGCACCTGGAGCAGACCACGGGGCAGACCCCCGCGCAGACCCCCACTTCCACCCCGTCACCGAACGGAGCAGACCGATGACCACCACCATGACCCCGCCCCCGCTGCCCCCTCAGCCCGCCGCACCGCCCCCCGGTGCGGGCGCGCCCACCCCGCCGCGACGCACCTCGTCGACGGTGGTGGCGATCATCGCGATCGTCGCCGGGGCGGTGCTCATCGTCGGCGCGATCGCCGGCTCGGCCTTCGCGGCCGTGCGCAGCACCGCGGTGCGCACCGAGACCTTCACCGCCGCGGTCAACGGCATCACCGGCTTCGACGTCGACGTGAGCGCCGCCGACCTGACGATCATCTACGGCGACGTCGACCAGGCGCAGCTGGTCGTGGAGGGCACCCCCGGCGACTGGAGCTTCGAGCGCGACGGCGACGAGCTGTCGGTGCGCACCGACCGCTCGTGGTTCGGCGGCTGGTCGTTCGGGCGCGACGGCGGCGACAGCGCCGTGCTGACCCTCCCGTCGGCCCTCGAGCGGGGTGCGCTGGATGCCTCGCTGTCGCTGTCGGCCGGCTCGATCACCGCCGACGGCACCTATGGCGAGCTCGACGTCGACCTCGATGCCGGCGCGATCGATGTGTCGGGCACCGCGGCCGAGCTCGACGTCGACGTGAGCGCGGGGCGCACGAGCCTCGACCTGGCGGGCGTGCGCACCGCCGAGATGCAGGTGAGCGCCGGCGCGCTCGACGGCCGGCTGCGGCGGGCCCCCGACGCCCTCACCATCGACGTGTCGGCCGGCCGGGTGACCCTGGAGCTGCCCGACGAGACCTACCGGGTGGTCTCCGACGTCGAGGCCGGCGGCTTCGACAACCGCCTCGACACCTCGGCTGCCGCATCGTCGCAGATCTCGGTGACGGTGTCGGCCGGTCAGGTCGTGCTGCGCCCGGTGCGCTGAGCACGCACACGGCAGGGCCGGTCGGGTGGCTTCCCCGACCGGCCCTGCCGCATGTGCGCCCTCGGGTCAGGACACTGCGGCGATCTCGTTGGGCACCTGCGGGAGCTTCGCGGTCGCGATGATCTCACCGGTGGTGAGGTCGACGGCCACCAGCTCGCTGTCGGCCGGGTCGGTGATGTAGGCGATGTCGCCGGCGACCCGCAGGGTCGGGTGCGGCTCCTGCCACTGGGCGGGGCCCTCCCACGCGTCGATCACCGGCAGCGACGAGGTGATCTCACCGGTGGCGGGGTCGAGGGAGTGCAGGCTTCCGTCGGTGCCGATCAGCACACCCTCGCCGGCCGGGCCGCGGGCGACACCGCGGTAGGTGTACGCGATGCCCTCCGGCAGGGCGGCGGTGGTGAGGGTGGCCGCCTCGGTGTCGACGAGGGCGACGGTGTGCAGCAGGTAGCCCTCGGCATCCGGGTCGTCCTTGTAGTCCATGACGATCAGCGGGCTGGTGTCGGAGACGTAGGCGTTGCCGATGCGGCCGTAGGCGTCGGGCGAGGCGAGCTTGGTGATCTCGCCGTCGCGGTAGAGCAGGGCGCCGTTCTCGCAGCCGAAGACGACCGCCTCGTCGTGGGTCGCGCCTTCGCCGTGCACGCCGGGGCATTCGGCGTTGACGGCGACCTCGTGGCCGTGGTCGTCGAGCACGCGGATGCCGGTGCGCCCGGCCTCGCCGCCGACGGTGGTGAGCACGGTGCCGTCCTCGAGCTGCACCGAGACGCCGTGATGCGCCTCGACGCCCTCGATGACGGTGGCCTCGGGCAGCGCGTCGCCGCGGTCGGCGAGGGCGGCCGAGTCGAAGATCGTGGTGTCGCTGGTGGCGTCGTCGTAAAGCACGGTCGTGCCGGCGTGGCTCACGACGTGCCCGGCGGTGGCGGCGGGCACGACGAGGTCGGTGAGCTCGGGCTGCTGCACGTCGAGGAACTGGAAGCCCGCCGAGGTGGTCACCAGCACGTGGCGGCCGTCGCCGGCGGGGTTGAGGCGGATGAAGTCCTCGGAGGCGAAGTCGCCGAGCTCGTCGAGCGACTGCCCGTCGAGCACGAGCACGCCGCCCTCATAGCCGACGGCCACGCGGGAGCCGGAGTCGGAGGCGGCCGCGTCGGTGGCGGCGGGGTCGGTGGCGGCGGGGTCGGCGGTGCCGGCCGGTGCGCTGGTGCCGGCGCACGCGGTGAGCGCGAGGGCGGCGACGCCGACGAGGGCGCCGACGGGGAGGAGACGTTTCATGTGCTTCCTTTTCTGTGGGGGTTTCTGCGGGGGGGCTCAGGGGGCGAGCCCGTGGGAGATGCGCTGAGTGACCACGCGCATCATGTCGAGGTAGGTGTCGGCGGGTTCGCCGCGTGCGGCCAGCGACTCGGTGGGCAGCGACACCACCTGCACGTCGCGGCCGGCCTCGTCGGCGAGCACCTGCATGAGGCGGTCGGGCTGCGACGACTCGGCGAAGATCGTCGGCACCCCGGCGGCGTCGATCGCGTCGACGAGGTCGCGCAGATCGCCGGCGCTGGGCGCGGCGAGGGTGGTGCCCCCGGGGATCGCGGCACCGAGGATGCGCACGTCGTAGCGGGCGGCGAGGTAGCCGAAGACGTGGTGGTTGGTCACCAGGGCGCGGCGGTCGGCCGGGATCGCCGCGAACGCCGCCGTCATCTCGGCATCGAGCGCCGCGAGGTCGGCGAGGTACTGCCGGCCCGCCGCCTGCACGGTCTCGACGGCGGTCTCGGCCCCGGCCCCGGCCCCGGCCCCCGCCCCGGCCAGAGCGGTCAGTTCGGGCAGCAGCGCCTCGACGACGCGCGTCATCTGACCGGGGTCGGTCCAGAAGTGGGGGTCGTCGGCATCCGCATCGGCGTAGCCCAGCACCTGCACGTGGTCGCCGGCGACGAACTGGTCGGCGCCGTCGGCGGCCGACGCGTCGACGTGCCGCTGCAGCCCCTCCTCCAGCCCCAGCCCGTTCGAGACGACGAGGTCGGCGGTGCGCAGCGACTGGGCCTGCTGCGCCGACAGCTCGAAGGCGTGCGGGTCGGCGCCCGGCGGCATGAGCGTGGCGACCGCGAGCGCGTCGCCGGCCAGGGCGGTGACCACGTCGCCGAGGATGTTGGTGGTCACCACGACCGAGGGGCGCTCGTCGGCGGCCGGCGCGGTGCACGCCGTGAGCGCCGTGAGGCACAGCGCGGCGGCGAGCGCGAGGGCGGTGGTGCGGGTCGTGGTGCGGCGGCTCATCGGCCCGTCTCCGTGGTCAGCTGCGGCACGTGGCCGGTCGGGAAGGTGCGCGCGATCCGCGCGCCGTCGGCGGGGGCGAGCTCGAACAGCATCCGTTCGGCGGGCCCGTTGAGGTAGACGCGGTGCGCGTCGACGGTCAGGGAGACCCCGGCGGCGAGGGCGGGGTCGGCCAGCGACGCGGCCACGAGGGGCGCGGTGCGGGCCACCGGCGCACCGCCGGCGAACACCTGCACGGCGCCGTCGGCGGCGAGGGCCACCACGTGCCCGGCCGTGTCGTCGACGGCGACGACCCGCTCGAGCGGTTCGCCGGCGTCGACCTCGGTCCACGTGCGGGCGCGGGTGTCGAGCATCCAGAAGGTCGTCCCGCCGGTCACGCCGGCCACGGTGGGCCGGTGCTCGCGGGCGGCGAAGGACACCGCCCGCTCCCCCGCCCCCTCCGGGTAGGGGATCCGCTCGACGGCGGTCGAATCGCCCGCGCCGGTGACGAGCACGGCCCCGTCGGCGCAGCCGACGACCACGCCCTCGACCGTCGCGATCGAGCCCTGCGGCGCGGCGCACGGGATGGTCTCGCGCGCCGTGCCGTCGGCATCCACACGACGCAGCCCCTCACCGGTGGTCACGAGCGCGCCGACGGGGAGGGGGACGATCATGCCGTCGCCGGGGGCGACCTCGAGGCGCAGTGCCGCGACGATCTCGCCGTCTTTGAGCGCGCCGAGGTCGAGCAGCACCGCCTCGCCGCCGTCGAAGTGCACCCCGGCGCCGAGGTCGCTGACGACGGTGCGGGGCGTGCCGTCGCCGGTCAGCTCACCGAGCAGGCGGGAGGGCGCCTCGTAGTAGTGGAAGTGATCGACGTGGTTCCAGGTCCACACCCCGCTGTCGACGATCGACACCGACCCGTCGCGTCCGGCGAACAGGAACCGGCCCTCGCTGTCGAGCGTCGCCGCCGGCGCGATGTCGCCGAGCGACGTGCTCTCGCCGTCGAGCAGGTCGAGGTGGTGCACGGCGCCATCCGGGGAGATCGAGGCGAGGTGCAGCGCGGGCTCGGCGAGCTCCACCGCCCCGGCGACGGCCCCGTGACCGGGGGCCGCGGTCGGGCTGGGCGGCGGGGGTGTCGCGGGGGTCGCGGCGCAGCCGGCGAGCAGGGCGGGCAGCAGCAGGGCGGCGCCGAGCAGTGCGAGGGGGCGGGTCGTCATGCGGTCCTTCCGGAGAGGGCGGCGGCCGGTCGCAGCGACCGGACGAGGGCGCGGATGCCGGTCGACAGGGCGCCGGAGCAGATGGCGGTGAACGCGATGGTCGCCCCCGCGGCGGTGCCGAGGTGCCACGAGAGCAGCAGCCCCACCGCGACGGCGGCCGTGCCGATGACCGCCGCCAGCGCCATGGTCGACACGATGCGACTGGTCCACGCACCGGCGGCGACGGCGGGGCCGAGCAGCATCCCGACCACCAGCAGCGATCCGACTGCCTGGTAGGCGGCGACGACGGCGAGGGTGACGAGGGCGACGAGCACGATGTGCGCGAGGCGGGGCCGCAGCCCCAGCAGCTGCGCCTGCCGCGGGTCGACGGTCAGCGCGACGAATGCCCGGTGGCCGGCGGCGGCCACGACGAGCACGACCGCCGCGGCCACGGCGAGGGCGACGAGGTCGGCGGTGCCGATGGCGAGGATGTCGCCGAAGAGGATGGCCGTCGCGTCGGTCGCGAAACTCCGCGATGACGAGACGATGATGACGCCCAGCGCCAGGCTCGCCACGAACAGCAGCCCGATGCTGGTGTCGGCCGACAGGCGCCCGCGGCGCTGCAGCGCACCGATGCCCACCGACATGGCCCCGGCGCTGACGGCGGCGCCCACCATCGGCGGGATGCCGGTGAGGGTCGCCACCGCGATGCCGGGGAGCATGCCGTGGGCCATCGCCTCGCCGAGGAAGGCCATGCCGCGCAGCACCACCCAGGTGCCCACGACCCCGCAGACGAGCGCCACGAGGGCGCCGCCGAGCAGGGCGCGCTGCACGAAGGCGACGGTGAACGGGTCGAGGAGGAGGGACACGGTCGACGACCCTAGCAGTTATTGAGAATGGTTTTCATTTGCGATACTGGCGGGCATGTCGCCCTCGCATCCGCTCGACGCCCCCCTTCCCCGCGCAGCCCTCCCCGGCGCAGCGCTCCCCGGCACAGCTCGCTCCGGCGCCGCCCTGCCCGGCGCGCCCGTGATCGCGCGGCTGCGGCAGGTGGGCGTCGACATCGACGGGCACGCGGCCCTGCGCGGCGTCGATCTCGACGCGCGGGCGGGCCGGGTGCTCGCCGTCGTCGGCGCCAACGGCAGCGGCAAGTCGACGGCGCTGTCGGTGATGGCGGGGCTCACCGCGCCCACCGCCGGCAGCGCGTGGCGGGCACCCGGCACCGCCGTGGCCCTCGTGCCGCAGCACACCACCACCGGCGAGCGCCTGCCGCTCAACGTCGAGGGGGTGGTCGCGATGGGGCGCTGGCGGCAGCGCGGGTTCTGGCGCCCGCTGCGACGGGTCGACCGCGAGGCCATCGCGTCGGCCATCGCCGCGGTGGGGCTCACCGCGCTCGCCCGCCGCCGCATCGGCGAGCTGTCGGGCGGGCAGCGCCGCCGCGCGTTCTTGGCTCAGGCGCTGGCGCAGCAGGCGACGCTCGTGCTGCTGGACGAACCCATGACGGGCCTCGACGACGCGGCGCGCGCCGATGCCGCCGCCGCGATCTCGGCCCTGACCGCCGCCGGCGCCGCCGTCGTCGTCGTCACCCACGACCTCGCCGAGCTCGGCCGCGTCGACGCGGTCGCCACGCTCGCCGACGGGCGGCTGGGCGCTATCTCCGGCCCACCCGACTGCACACCCGCGCCGCCCCGCGCTAGCGTGGCCTGGTGACCACTCCCATCGATGCCACCACCACCGCCGCCTGGGCCGAGCTCGCCGCCCACAAGAACGTCTTCGCCCCGGATCTGCGGGCCTGGTTCGACGCCGATCCCGGTCGCGTCGAGCGGCTGACGTTCGACCTGGCCGACCTGCGCGTCGACCTGTCGAAGAACCTCATCGACGCCGGCATCCTCGCTTCGCTGGTCTCGCTCGCCGAGCAGACCGGGGTCGCCGAGCGCTACGCCGCGATGCGCGCCGGTGAGCACATCAACACGACCGAAGACCGTGCGGTGCTGCACACGGCCCTCCGCCGCCCCGCCGGCAGCGAGCCGAAGCTGGTCGTCGACGGGCAGGACATCGACGCCGACGTGCAGGGCGTGCTCGCAGCGATGACCGCGTTCGCCGAGCGGGTGCGCTCGGGCGAGTGGACCGGCATCACCGGGAAGAAGGTCGCCACCGTCGTCAACATCGGCATCGGCGGCTCCGACCTCGGCCCCGCGATGATCTCGGCCGCCCTCGAGCCGTATGCCACCGCCGGCATCCAGGCGCGGTTCGTCTCGAACATCGACCCGTTCGACCTCGCGCACAAGACCGCCGACCTCGACCCCGAGACGACGCTGTTCATCGTCGCGTCGAAGACGTTCACCACCCTCGAGACCCTCACCAACGCGCGCCTCGCGCGCGACTGGCTGTGGGCGGGCCTGCGCACCGCGGGCGCCATCGACGACTCCGAGGCCCAGCGCACCGATGCCGTCGCCCACCACTTCGTCGCCGTGTCGACCGCGCTCGACAAGGTGGCCGCCTTCGGCATCGACACCGCGAACGCCTTCGGGTTCTGGGACTGGGTGGGCGGCCGCTACTCGGTGGACTCGGCCATCGGCCTCTCGCTCATGCTCGAGCTCGGCCCCGACTCGTTCCGCGAGCTGCTGGCCGGCTTCCACGCGGTCGACGAGCACGTGGCATCCGCCCCGCTGGCCGAGAACGTGCCCGTGCTGATGGGCCTGCTCAACGTCTGGTACACCAACTTCCTCGGCGCGCAGTCGCACGCGGTGCTGCCCTACGCGCAGCAGCTGAGCCGCTTCGCCGCGTACCTGCAGCAGCTCACCATGGAGTCCAACGGCAAGTCGGTGCGCTGGGACGGGTCGCCGGTGACCACCGAGACCGGCGAGGTGTTCTGGGGCGAGCCCGGCACCAACGGGCAGCACGCGTTCTACCAGCTCATCCACCAGGGCACGCGCCTGATCCCGGCCGACTTCATCGCCTTCGCGACGCCGGCCTACCCGCTCACCGACGGCGACCGCGACGTGCACGGCCTGTTCCTGGCGAACTTCCTCGCCCAGACCAAGGCCCTCGCGTTCGGCAAGACCGCCGAAGAGGTCGAGGCCGAGGGCACGACGGGGGCCCTCGTGGCCGCCCGCACCTTCGCCGGCAACCGCCCGACGACGTCGATCTTCGCCCCCGCCCTCACCCCGAAGGTGCTCGGCGAGCTGATCGCGCTCTACGAGCACATCACCTTCACCCAGGGCGTCATCTGGGGCATCAACTCCTTCGACCAGTGGGGCGTCGAGCTCGGCAAGCAGCTCGCCCTGCAGATCGCCCCCGCCATCGAGGGCGACGAGGCCGCCTACGCCGCCCAGGACGCCTCCACCCGCGCCCTCCTGGACTACTACCGCACCCACCGCCAGCCCTGAGCCCCGGCTCGGGTCGGGCCGGCCCGGCCCGGCCTGGCCCGGCCGGCCTGGCCGCGAGAGAACAACGGAGCGCCGAGAGAACGGGTGTCGACCGTTCCCTCGGCGCCCCCGTGTTCTCTCGCGGTCAGGGGCCGGGCCCGGGGGCCCGGGGCCGTCAGGTGCGGGTGTGGAGGCGGTGGCCGTCGGGGCTGAAGATGCTCACGACCTCGGCCGGCGCGTCGCCGAGGGCGCTGATGGAGTGCGGGGTGCGGGTGTCGAACTCGGCGGCCTCGCCGCGCTCGAGCACGAGCTCGCTCTCGCCCAGCACCAGGCGCACGCGCCCGCTGAGCACGTAGAACCACTCGAACCCCTCGTGCACGCGCAGCGTGGGGGCCTCGGCGAGCGGCGGGAAGGTCACCTTGTAGGTCTGCACCGGCGAGTCCTCGCGGGTGAGCGGGGCCACGACGTAGCCGTGACGCGTGGTCGACGGGCGCCGCACCCGGGGATCGGCCGGCTCCGCGACGAGGTCGTCGATGCGGATGCCGAGCATCCGGGTCAGCGGCACGAGAAGCTCGAGGTTGGCCTGCCGCTTGCCCGATTCCAGCCGCGACAGCGTGCTCGCCGACATCGACGCGCGCGCCGCGAGGTCATCGAGCGTCCAGCCCTTCGCCTGCCGGGCGGCGCGCAGCCGCGCCCCCACCTGATCCACGCCCGCCATGACGACAGCTTGCCATTATTGCAAGTCTGCTTGCAAGAGTCGCCACACGATCGGATGCTGTGAGGCATGGAAGAACGTGAATGGGATGCCGTCGTCGTGGGCGGCGGAGCCGCGGGCCTCTCGGCCGCACAGATGCTGGGGCGCGCGCGTCGCCGCACGCTCGTGATCGACGGGGGCGCGCCGCGCAACCGCTTCGCGTCGCACATGCACGGCGTGCTGGGGCACGACGGCGTCGACCCCGCCGAGCTCCTGGCCCGCGGACGCGCCGAGGCCGCGGACTACGGCGTGGAGATCGAGACCGGGCTCGTGACGAGAATCGACGACCTCGGCGACCGGCTGCGCCTCACCCGGGCCGACGGCACGGTCGACGCCGCCCGGGCGGTCGTGCTCGCGGCGGGGGCCGTCGACGGCCTGCCGGCGCTCCCCGGCCTGGCAGAGCGCTGGGGCCGCGATGTGCTGCACTGCCCCTACTGCCACGGCTACGAGGTCGCCGGCCGGCGCCTGGGCGTGCTGGCCACCTCGCCCGCCGGCATCCACCAGATCGAACTCGTGCGGCAGTGGAGCGACGAGGTGACCGCGTTCACCGCGGCGGCCGAGCCCCTCGACGACGCGGTGCGCGCGCGGCTCGTCGCCCGCGGCATCCGCATCGTCTCGAGCCCGGCCGCACGCGTCGAGGTCGACGGCGACACGCTGACCGCCCTCGTCACCGCCGACGGCGAGCGCCACGAGCTCGACGCGCTGTTCACCGCGCCCACCCCGCGCCTGCCGCTCGACTTCGCGGCCGCCCTGGGCCTCGCCCGCAGCGACCAGCCCGGCGCCCCGCTGGTCATCGACCCCGCCGGAGCCACCAGCCACCCGCGGGTGTGGGCGGCGGGCAACCTCGTCGCGCCGTTCGGCAACGTGCCGCTGGCGATGGGGTCGGGCTCGATGGCCGGGGCGGGCGCGAACGCCGCGCTCGTCGCCGACGATGCCGCGCGCGCCGTCGCCGCCCGCCGCGCCGAGCGCAACGCGCACTGGGAGGAGCGCTACGCCGAGAACACCCGGTTCTGGTCGGGCCGGGTCAACGCCACGACGGCCGCCGTGGTCGCCGAGCTCGCTGCCGGATCGGTGCTCGAGATCGGGTGCGGCGAGGGCGCGGATGCCGTGTGGATGGCCGAGCACGGCTGGACGGTTACCGCCGTCGACGTGTCGGCCACCGCCATCGCGCGCGCCCGCGCGGCTGCCTCCGACCGGGGCCTGCACATCGACTTCGTCGCAGCCGACGCCGACGCCGACCTGCCCGCGGGCAGCTTCGACCTCGTCGTGTCGAGCTTCCTGCACTCCTGGGAGACCGACTTCCCGCGGATCGGCATCCTCCGCGCGGCGGCCGCCCGCGTCGCCCCCGGCGGGCGGATGCTCGCCGTCTCGCACGCCGCTCCCCCGCCGTGGGCGCGCGAGCTCCCCGCGCACCTGCCCCCGATGCGCACGCCCTCCGAGGAGCTCGCGCTCCTCGCCCTCGACCCGGCTGACTGGACGGTCGAGGCCGCCGAGGTGCGCCCCCGCGACGCCGTCGACCCCGACGGCAACCCCGCCCATCTCGACGACGGCGTGCTGCTCCTCCGCCGCCGCGCCTGACACGCCCCACCCCCGCACAACGCCGGTGCCGCCAGCCCGACACGCCGCGCACCCACCGGCATCCACCCGCGTGTCGCGCTCGCGGCACCGCACTTGTGCGGCGAGCGGATGCCGCAGCGCCGGCGCGCGGGCCGAGTCAGCTCGCCGCAGCGCCGGCGCGCGGGCCGAGTCAGCTCGCCGCGGCGCCGGCGCGCGGGCCGGAACGGGCCCGGTCAGCCGCTCGCGGCGGCAGCGGCGGCGGCGCGGGTGACCCAGGTCGGCGGGGTGCCGTAGCGCTGCGGGGGGATGAGGCGGCCGGCGGCGCAGTCGGCGATGAGCGTGGCGAGGCGGTCGACGCGGGTCTGCTCGCGCTTGGCGGACTGCACCCAGTGCCCCGCGGTGCGACGGTACGACGGGGTGGCGGCATCCCAGAACGCCTGCGCCGCGGGCACGGCCGCGAGGGCGGCGAGCTGGTCGTCGCCCAGTTCGCGCTGGGTCTCATAGGAGTACCCGGCCACACCCGGATCGCGCCGCTCGTAGGCGGCGAGCCCCGCCGGCCGCATGCGCCCCTCGGCGATCAGCCGCTCGACGTGGGCGATGTTGACCGCGCTCCACATCGAGCGCGCCTTGCGCGGCGTCCACCGCTGGCGGCGGGCCGCGTCGTCGATGCGGTAGCTCGTGGAGTCGATCCAGCCGAAGCAGAGCGCCTCGACGACCGCTTCCTCCCACGTGATGCCGCGGCGCGGGTCGCCCTTGCGGTAGAGCCCCATCCACAGCTCGACCTCGGAGTCGTGGTGCTCCTCCAGCCACGCGCGGAACTGCGCCGCATCGGCGAAGAAGACGACCGTCGGCTCGGCATCGCTCATGTCGGCGACGCTAGCAGCGGGCCCCGACACCGCGGCACTCCACTCCCGCCGCGCCGCCTCATGCGCGCCGCCGCGTCACGTCAGCGTGAGGCGATTCCACGCTCCGGGCTCGTCGAACTCGCCGTAGACGACGCGCGCGCCGTCGGCGTCGATCGAGGCCGCGCAGGCCAGCAGCGACAGGGTCGGGTAGCCGAACGGGCGGTTGTCGCGCACGATCGCGCGGTCGTCGACCGGTCCGACCTCGCTCGTGCGCTCGAGGGTGTCGAGCCACGGCTCCCACCACCGGTCGCCCTCGCCGGGCTCGGGGAACGCCGCCCGCCACGCGATGATGCGCGCAGTGGTCGGGTCGTCGACGTCGTCGTGGGCGATCATGTGGATGCCGGGGGCCAGGCCCACCGTGCGCACCGCGGCGCCGTCCCACATGGTCACGCGGGCGCCGCCGGCGTCGGCCTCGACGAGGTTGAACCCGTGGGTGCGCGGGATGCCGGCCGGCGGGCGGCCGGCGATGGCGTCGAGCACGATGTGGCCGCGCGAGGCGAGCGGCTCGGCGCCGAGCACATCGGCGCGGTTGAGGATCACCGCGACGCGGCCCGCGGCCCGGTCGGCGGCCAGCCAGGCGCCCCCGGCGCGGCGGTCGCGCACCCCGACGATGCCGGGATGCTCGGCCGGCCACGCCTCGCCGAGCGGGTCCCACGCCCGGCCGGGGTCTTCGTCGCGCACCGCGAGCAGGCGCACGGGGCGCCCGGCGATCTCGGGGACGTGGACGATCACGGTGCACATGGGTGGGCCTTCCTGCTCGCGTGGGAGGATCGGAGCATGTTCGTCGTCATCGGTGTCACGGGCGGCATCGCCGCGTACAAGACGGTCCAGCTCGTCCGCACTCTGGTGACGAACGGGCACGAGGTGCACGTTGTTCCCACCGGCGACGCGCTGCGGTTCGTGGGGACCGCCACCTGGGAAGCGGTCAGCCGCAATCCTGTCACGACTTCGGTGCACGACGACGTCGCCGAGGTGCGCCACGTGGCCCTCGGCACCCGCGCCGAGCTGGTGATCGTGGCCCCCGCCACCGCCAACACCCTGGCCAAGATGGCCGCCGGCATCGCCGACAACCTGCTGGGGGTGACCCTCCTGGCCACGACCGCGCCAGTGGTGGTGGCCCCGGCCATGCACACCGCGATGTGGGAGCACGCCGCCACGCAGGCCAACATCGCCACGCTCCGTGCCCGCGGGGTGCACGTGGTCGGCCCCGCCGACGGCGCGCTCACCGGCGGCGACAGCGGCCCGGGCCGCATGGTCGAGCCCGACGATCTCGCGACGGCCGCGCTGGCGGTCACCTCGGCCGGGGGCGATCTGTCGGGGCTGCGGGTGGCCGTCTCCACCGGCGGCACCCGCGAGCCGATCGACCCGGTGCGCTTCCTCGGCAACCGCTCCAGCGGCCGGCAGGGCGCGGCGCTGGCCGTGGCCGCCGCCGAGCGCGGCGCCGAGGTGCACCTGGTGGCCGCGCACGTCGACGAGGGCGTGCTGAGCGCGGCGCAGCGGCATCCGCGCATCACCCTCACGCGCGTCTCGACCGCCGCCGAGCTGGGCGCGGCGATGACCGCCGCGGCGGCGACCGCCGACATCGTGGCGATGGTGGCCGCGGTCGCCGACTTCCGGGCGGCGGCGCTCTCGCACGAGAAGCTGCGCAAGGAGGAGGGACTGGCCGCCCTCGACCTGGTCGAGAACCCCGACGTGCTCGCGGGGCTCGTGGCCGGCCGCCGAGCCGGGCAGACCGTCATCGGCTTCGCGGCCGAGACCGCGGCCGACGAGGCCGAGCTGCGGGAGCGCGGCGAGCGCAAGCTCCGCCGCAAGGGCGTCGACTTCCTCGCGGTGAACCGCGTGGCGTGGGATGCCGGGTTCGAGGCCGACGACAACCGCGTGCTGCTGCTCGACGCCCAGGGCGCCGTCGCCGTCGACGCCGCCGGCAGCAAGCGCGCCGTCGCCGACGCGCTGTGGAGCGCCATCATCGCCGCCCGCGGCTGACCCCGCGACGCCTCCCACCCGCACCACACGCGCCCACGCGCACACACCACGCGCCCGCACCCCACGCCCCGGAACAGCGAAGACCCCCGCCGCCGGCCCGGCGACCGGTTCCCGGAGGAACCGACGCGGGCGCGGCGACGGGGGTCGGACGCTGCGGAGGTCAGGCCTTCTTCTGGATGTCCAGAAGCGGGCTGCCGCTGGTGACGGGGCCGAGCGCCACCGGGTCGACGGTGTCGAACGAGTCGCCGTTGAGCACGATGACCGGGGTGATCAGCGGGTAGCCCGCCTTCTCGATCACGGCGCGGTCGAAGGTGACCAGCGGGGTGCCGACGTCGACCTGGTCGCCGTTCTTGACCTTGACGTCGAAGCCCTCGCCCTTCAGGTTGACGGTGTCGATGCCCACGTGGATGAGGATCTCGGCGCCGTTGTCCAGCTGCAGGCCGAACGCGTGTCCGGTGGGCTGCGCGGCCACCACCACACCCTTGCCGGGTGCGTAGACGGTGTCGCCGGTCGGCTCGATCGCGACGCCCGGGCCCATCACGCCGCCGGCGAAGACGGGGTCGGGAACCTGGTCGAGCGCGACGACGGTGCCGTCCAGCGGCGACGCGATCTGCACGAGCTCGCCCACGGCATCGGTGCGCTCGGCGACCGCGGTCGCCGTCGCGGCACCGGCCACGGCCGCGCCACCGGCCACGGTGGACACCGAGGCAGGGGTGGCGGCGTTCGCGCCGACGACGGTGTCACCGGCGGTCGCGGCGGCCACGGCCGCCTCGCCCGCAGGCTCCTTGTCCTTGTAGCCCGAGATGATCACGAGGAACATCGCGACGGCGAAGGCGGCCAGCACGGCGATCGTGTAGAGGCCGATCGGGTCGAAGGCGGGGATGGTCAGCAGCGACGTGAACACGAACGCATTGGTCGTGATGCCGTTGGGCAGGCCCAGGATGAGGCTGCCGAAGCCGATGATGAGACCACCGGTGAGGCAGCCCACCAGCATCCGCGGGTAGATCCGCTTGAACCGCAGGTGGATGCCGTAGAGCGAGGGCTCGGAGATACCGCCGAGCAGACCCGCCGCGAGCGCACCCGTCGCGGTCTGCTTCATGTCCTTGTCCTTCTCGCGCCAGGCGAGGAAGAGCACACCGGCGGTGGCACCGAAGCAGGCGAAGTTCCACGCACCCATGGGGCCTTGGATGAAGTCGTAGCCGAGGGTCTGGATGTTGAGGAGCATGATCGCGTTGATCGGCCAGTGCAGACCCAGCGGCACCATGAAGGGGTAGGCCAGCGGGATGACGATCGCGAAGATGAACGGTGAGAAGCTGTTGATCGCGGCCAGGGCGCTGGCGAGACCGGCACCGACGTAGACGCCGATCGGGCCGATGAGGAACGCGGTGAGCGGGATCATGACGAGCATCGCCAGGAACGGCACGAAGATCAGCTGCAGGTTGGCGGGGATGATCTT
Organism: Microbacterium festucae; assembly: GCF_025421715.1. Classification (GTDB taxonomy): domain Bacteria; phylum Actinomycetota; class Actinomycetes; order Actinomycetales; family Microbacteriaceae; genus Microbacterium; species Microbacterium festucae. Next base: position 2,226 of record NZ_JAOEFC010000003.1, on the reverse strand, counting down.
CTTCAGGCCCTTGTAGACCAGGCCCAGCACGGCCGCCATCAGCAGCGGCGGGAACACCTGCGACGAGTAGTCGGCGATCGGCATGGGCAGACCCCACACGGTGACGATCGCGACCTGCGCCTGCTCGAAGCCGAACAGGGCCGTCTTCTCGACGCCCGCGCCCAGCCCGGTGAAGCCGGGCAGCATCAGCACGGCCATGATCGCGAAGCCGACCCACGGGTCGGCGCCGATCTTGGCGGAGGCGTTGTAGGCGACCATCAGCGGCAGGAAGACGAACACGCACTGCCACATCAGGTTGACGAACGCCCACGACGGGTCGAGGGTCACGCCGGGCGCGTTCCAGGCCGGGATGACCCCGAGCGTGGCCATCAGCGCCATGAAGGTGATGAACAGCGAGGCGCCCAGCAGCGCGCCCAGGATCGGGCGGAACGAGTCGGAGAGGTACTCGAAGAGCGAGTCGATCCACGCGACCTTGCCGCGCACGCCCTTCTCGCGCTCGCGCTTCTTGATGTCGTCGATCGACTCCGCCGAGGCGGCACCGCCGCCGGCCATGGCCGGGAGCGCGTTGATCTCGTTGTAGACGTTCTGCACGGCGCCGCCGATGACCACCTGGAAGCGGTCACCCGCCTGCGGCACGGCGCCCATGACACCGGGGATCTTCTCCACGGTGGCCTTGTCGGCCTTCTCGCCATCGGCGAGCTGGAACCTCAGGCGCGTCGCGCAGTGCGTGAGGCTGACGACGTTCTCGGCGCCGCCGACGGCGTCGAGGATCTCAGATGCGGTATTGGATGCCATCGCTGTGCTCCCTGTGCTCCCTTGTCTGGGTATCGCCTGTGATCGCGACTCTATACCGAGCGATCCGGCGGCGTAAGGTGGTCGGACTTATGGCCTGACCACATGAGTATGGCGCCGGTTCCGGAGAATCTCCGAACGCGACGCCGTGTTTTTACAACCGGATCGAATGTAGTCCATCTTCGGCGGCCGCCGGCGCGCCGGATCGGCCCCGATCCCGCTCCCTCACTGGCATCCGGGCCCCGTCGCGCGGGGGCCGACAAGCCCCGGATCAGGACTTTTCCGACCGGCCGTTCACACCGGGCGTCCAGGAAGAGCGGAGGTTTCGTCCAGAACCGCCCGACAGACTCGGCAACTTGTGTCCGACCCGAGGGCACGCGCCGGTGCATTTCCGCCGGCTCCGCTGACCCGAAAGACGTCATGCCCGCTTCCTCACGCCCTGCCCGCCGCGCCCTGTTGTCCACCGCCGTCGCCGTCGCCGTCGGCGCCTGCATGATCGGCGGGGTGGGTGTCGCCTACGCCGCCGAGCCGGCCGGGACGACCATGGTGCGGGCCGCGCAGGTCACCCCCGTGGCGAGCTTCGCCCCCTTCCTCTCGGCCGACGCCGCCGATGCCGCCGACGCCGAGGCCCCCCTCACCACCGCCAAGGACGCCGACGCCCGCGCGCAGGCGCAGGCCGCGCTCGACGACGCTGGCGCCGCCCAGCAGGAGGTCGCCGCCGCCGGCGTGACCGTCGAGGGCGCCACCACCATCGACACCACGGCCCTGGCCGAGGGCATCGCCCGCCTGGATGCCGTCGCCGACAACGCGAACCTGCTGATGGCCGACCCCACCGACCAGACGATGGCCGACATGGGCACCGTGGTCGCCGCCACCGCCGACCTGCGCAGCCGCCTCACCGCCGCGCAGGAGAAGAAGGCCGCCGAGGAGGCCGCTGCCGCCGCAGCTGCCGCAGCCGAGGCCGCCGAGTCCGCGCAGGCGGCCAGCACCTCGTCGCGCCCCGCCGCCTCGTCGGCGCCGGCCCGCCCGATCATGGCGGGCGACCCCCGCGCGATCGGCGCAGAGCTGGCCGCCAGCCAGTACGGCTGGGGCTCCGACCAGTTCTCGTGCCTCGACCGCCTCTGGCAGAAGGAGTCGGGCTGGAACCCGGCCGCCCACAACAAGGGTTCGGGCGCCTACGGCATCCCGCAGGCCCTCCCGGGCAGCAAGATGGCCACCGCCGGCTCCGACTGGGAGACCAACCCGGCCACGCAGATCACCTGGGGCCTGGGCTACATCGCCGGCCGCTACGGCACCCCCTGCGGCGCGTGGAGCCACTCGCAGTCCACCGGCTGGTACTGAGCCGCACCCCCGCCCGTGGGGGGGGGGGGGGGGGGGGGGGGGGGGGGGGGGGGGGGGGGGGGGGGGGGGGGGGGGGGGGGGGGGGGGGGGGGG
>NZ_JAOEFC010000002.1 GCF_025421715.1 Microbacterium festucae | reverse complement strand
AGTGTTTCGGCGGCCATAGCGTGAGGGAAACGCCCGGTTACATTCCGAACCCGGAAGCTAAGCCTCACAGCGCCGATGGTACTGCAGGGGGGACCCTGTGGGAGAGTAGGACACCGCCGGACTTCTTCTGTGAGAAAGCCACCCCAGTGCTGGGGTGGCTTTCTCTCGTTAACGCGACGGATCGCGTGCGTGCGATCCCTAGGCTGTGGGGATGGCCATCGATCTGCCTCCTCGTTCCCAGCTCGTGCACGATGCGCTGCGTGCCGCCGGCATCGCGGGTGACATCGTGGTGCTGCCCGACTCCGCAGCCACCGCGGTGCTCGCCGCCGAGGCGGTCGGCGTCGAGGTCGGCGCGATCGCCAACAGCCTCGTGTTCTGGTCGGACGACGAGGCGCTGCTGGTGATGACCAGCGGCGCGCACCGGGTCGACACCGTGGCGCTGGCCGAGCGGCTCGGTCGGGGACCCATCCGGCGGGCGACGCCCGAACAGGTGCGCGCGGCCACGGGGCAGGTGATCGGCGGGGTCGCCCCGACGGGGCATCCGGTGCCTCTCACGACGATCGTCGATGAGGATCTGGCCGGCTACCTTGAGATCTGGGCGGCCGGCGGCACCCCACACACGGTCTTCCCGCTGACCTTCGACGAGCTCGTGGCGCTCACCGGCGGCACCGTCGGCAAGGTGGACTGAGCCCGCAGTCGATCACCGGCGCGGAGCCTGCGCCCCACACCGTGTCAGCGGATGCGGCGGGCGAGCTCGGTCGCGGCCTCGGCGAGCAGCCCCGCGATCTCGCGGACATCGCGAGGGGAGCCCTCGGGCCAGGTCACCGCGAACGCGGCAGCCGGCCACCCCGCGTGATCGGTGACGGCCACCCCCACCGAGCGGAAGCCGATCGAGACCTCGCCGTCTTCGGTGGCGAAGCCGTCGGCACGCACCCGGCGCAGCAGCTCGCGCAGCTCTCCCGGCCGGGCGGGGCCCCGCCCGGTGCGGTCGGCGAACGCCCCGGCATCCGGGTAGAGCGCCCGCACCTGCTCGCGCGGCAGCGCCGCCAGCATCGCGCGGCCGGTGGCGGTGAGGTGCGAAGGCAGGCGCACGCCCACGTCGGTGACGAGGGCGGGGCGGCGGGGCGCACGCTCCTCGACGAGGTAGAGCACGTCGCGGCCGGTCATGACCGCCAGGTGCGCGCTCTCACCGGTGCGATCGGCGAGGCCCGCCACCAGCGCACGGCCGAGCCGGGTCAGCGGCTGCTGCCGCGAGAACCCGCCGGCCAGCTCGAAGGCGGCAGTGCCCAGACCCCAGCGCTTCTCGCCCTCGAGGTGCACGACGAAGCCATGGGCGGCCATCGCCGCGAGCAGGTGGTAGACGCTCGAGCGGGGGACGGCGAGCTGCTCGGCGATGGTGCGGGCCGGCACCGGTCCGCGCTGCCGCGCGAGGAACGTGAGGATCCGCAGCGTCTGGTCGGCCGCGGGCACCTGGGCGGAGGCGGCGACGGGAATGTCTGGGATCACAGACACAGGATGCCACGAAGCCCTCGCGCCGGGGGAGGGGACGCACTGGAATCGGAGGATGGACACCATCACCGTGGGCGCGCGCCCGCTCACCGTCGCCGAAGTCGTCGCCGTGGCGCGGCAGGAGGCACCCGTGGCGATCGCGGCCGACGCACTCGAGCGCGTGGCCCGCGGCCGGGCGCTCGTGGAGCACCTGGCCGACGACCCCGCACCGCACTACGGCATCTCGACGGGCTTCGGGGCGCTGGCGACGACGTTCATCGCGCCGGAGCGCCGTCGTCAGCTGCAGGCGAGCCTCATCCGCTCGCACGCCGCCGGTACCGGCGCCGAGGTCGAGCGCGAGGTGGTGCGCGCCCTCATGCTGCTGCGCCTGCAGACTCTGGCCTCCGGCCACACCGGTGTGCGCCCCGTGGTCGTGGAGACCTATGCCGCGCTGCTCAACGCCGGCATCACCCCCGTGGTGCACGAGTACGGCTCGCTCGGCTGCTCGGGCGACCTCGCCCCGCTGTCGCATGTGGCCCTCGCCACGCTCGGCGAAGGCACGGTGCGCGGGCGCGACGGCGAGGCCGCAGACGCCGCCGACGCCCTCGCGGCTACGGGCATCGTGCCGCTCGTGCTGGAGGAGAAGGAGGGCCTGGCCCTCATCAACGGCACCGACGGCATGCTGGGCATGCTGTGTCTGGCGCTGTACGACCTCGACGCACTGTGGACCACCGCCGACGTCGCCGCGGCGATGTCGATCGAGTCGCAGCTGGGGACGGATGCCGTCTTCGCCGCCGACCTGATGGCGCTGCGCCCCCACGTGGGGCAGGGCGCGTCGGCCGCGAACCTGCGACGGCTGCTGGCAGGGTCGGACATCATGGCCAGCCACCGCGACCCGGCCGTCTGCACCCGCGTGCAGGATGCGTACTCGCTGCGGTGCACGCCGCAGGTGCACGGGGCCGCGCGCGACACGGCATCCCACGCCGCCCTCGTGGCCGGGCGTGAGCTCGCCGCCGTCGTCGACAACCCGGTGCTCACCGGCGACGGCCGCGTCGAGTCGAACGGGAACTTCCACGGGGCGCCGGTGGGCTACGTGCTCGACTTCCTCGCCATCGCGGTCGCCGACGTCGCCTCCCTCTCGGAGCGGCGCACCGATCGCGCCCTCGACCGCACCCGCAGCCACGGGCTGCCCCCTTTCCTCGCCGACGAGGTCGGCGTGGATTCGGGGCTCATGATCGCCCAGTACGCGGCAGCCGGCATCGTCTCCGAGCTCAAGCGCCTGGCCGTGCCGGCATCCGTCGATTCGATCCCGTCGTCGGCGATGCAGGAGGACCACGTCTCGATGGGGTGGTCGGCGGCGCGCAAGCTGCGCCGCGGCATCGACGGCCTGGCCCGGGTGCTCGCCATCGAGCTGGTGACCGCCGCGCGCGCCCTCGACCTGCGCGCGCCGCTGACCCCGGCGCCGGGCACGGACGCGGCGCGTGCGCTCGTGCGCACCGTGGCCGCCGGCCCCGGGCCCGACCGGTTCGTCGCGCCCGACCTCGCCGCCGTCACCGCGCTCGTGCTCTCGGGTGCCGTCGCGCGCACCCTGGCCCCCGTCAGCGAAGGAGCAGACACATGACACGCACGATCCGGGCCGCACGCGGCGCCGAACGCACCGCGAAGAGCTGGGGCGCCGAGGCTGCCAAGCGCATGCTGATGAACAACCTCGACCCCGACGTCGCCGAGCACCCCGAAGACCTCGTCGTCTACGGCGGCACCGGCCGCGCGGCGCGCTCGTGGGAGGCCTACGACGCGATCGTGCGCACCCTCGACGACCTCGAGCCCGACGAGACGCTGCTCGTGCAGTCGGGGAAGCCGGTGGGCGTCTTCCGCACCCACGAGTGGGCGCCGCGGGTGCTGATCGCCAACTCGAACCTCGTCGGCGACTGGGCCACGTGGCCCGAGTTCCGTCGCCTCGAGCACCTCGGGCTCACGATGTACGGCCAGATGACCGCGGGATCGTGGATCTACATCGGCACCCAGGGCATCCTGCAGGGCACCTACGAGACGTTCGCGGCGGTGGCCCGCTCGCTCGGCCGCGACTCGCTGGCGGGAACGCTCACCCTCACCGCCGGGTGCGGCGGCATGGGCGGCGCGCAGCCGCTGGCGGTCACCATGAACGGCGGCGCGGTGCTGATCGTCGACGTCGACGAGTCGCGGCTCGCACGGCGGGTGGAACGCGGCTACCTCGACGAGTACACGGCCGACCTCGACACCGCCGTCGCCCGGGCCCTGGCCGCCAAGACCGAGGGCCGCGCGCTGTCGGTGGGGTTGGTGGGCAACGCTGCGGAGGTCTTCCCGGCGCTCCTCTCCCGCGGCGTGCCCATCGACATCGTCACCGATCAGACCAGCGCGCACGACCCCCTCGCCTACGTTCCCGTCGGCGTCGCGGTGGCCGAGGCCCCGCAGGCCGCCGCCGCCGACGCCGACAGCTACACCGACCGGGCGCGGGCATCGATGGCACAGCACGTGGCGGCGATGGTCGGCTTCCAGGATGCCGGTGCCGCCGTGTTCGACTACGGCAACTCGATCCGCCGCGAGGCCGAGCTCGGCGGCTACGACCGCGCGTTCGCGTTCCCCGGCTTCGTGCCCGCCTACATCCGCCCGCTCTTCGCCGAGGGCAAGGGCCCGTTCCGGTGGGTGGCCCTGTCGGGAGATCCCGACGACATCGCCAAGACCGACCGGGCGGTGGCGCGGCTGTTCCCGCACGACGCCGCCCTGCACCGCTGGCTGCAGCAGGCGGGGGAGCGCGTGCAGTTCGAGGGGCTGCCGGCGCGCATCTGCTGGCTCGGCTACCAGGAGCGGCACCTGGCGGGCCTGGCGTTCAACGAGATGGTCGCCTCGGGCGAGCTGGCCGGACCCATCGTCATCGGGCGCGACCATCTCGACGCCGGGTCGGTGGCCTCGCCCTACAGGGAGACCGAGGCAATGGCCGACGGGTCGGATGCGATCGCCGACTGGCCGCTGCTGAACGCCCTGCTCAACACCGCGTCGGGGGCGTCGTGGGTGTCGCTGCACCACGGCGGTGGCGTCGGCATCGGCCGGTCGCTGCACGCCGGGCAGGTGACCGTGGCCGACGGCACGGCGCTGGCCGCCGAGAAGCTCGCGCGCGTGCTGGTCAACGACCCGGGAACCGGGGTGATGCGGCACGCGGATGCCGGTTACGAGCGCGCCCTCGAGGTGGCGCGCGAGCGCGGCCTGACGCTGCCGATGGTGCCGCGCGCATGACGGCCACCCTGCTCACCGGCATCGCCGAGCTGACGACCAACGTGGCCCGCGCCGGTGATCCGTGCGGCACCGTGGTCGATGCCGCGCTGCTCATCGACGCGGGCCGGGTCGTCTGGTCGGGGCCCGAGGCCGAGGCCCCGGCGGGGGCGACGCGCGTCGACGTGGGTGGGCGCGCGGTGATCCCGGGGTTCGTCGACAGTCACACGCACCTCGTGTTCGCCGGCGACCGGGCCGACGAGTTCGCCGCGCGCATGACGGGCACCCCGTATGCCGCCGGCGGCATCCTGCGCACGGTCGGGGCCACGCGGGCCGCCGCCGACGATCTCCTGCGCGCCGGCACCGCCCGGCTGGTGGCGGAGCTGGCCGCGCAGGGGACGACGACCTTCGAGGTGAAGACGGGCTACGACCTCACCGTCGCCGGCGAGGCACGGCTCGCGCGGCTGGCCGCCGAGGTGACCGGCGAGGTCACGTTCCTCGGCGCGCACGTCGTCCCGCCCGAGTACGCGGACGACCGCGAGGGCTACGTCGACCTCGTGTGCGGGCCGATGCTGACGGCGGCGCGGGAGCACGTCCGCTGGATCGACGTGTTCTGCGAGCGGGGGGCATTCACCGCCGAAGAGGGGCGGCGCATCCTCGCCGCGGGACGCGCGGCGGGCCTGCAGGCGCGGGTGCACGGCAACCAGCTGGGCGCCGGCGACGGCGTGCGACTCGCGGTCGAGGTGGGGGCGGCATCCGTCGACCACTGCACCCACCTGAGCGACGAGGACGTGGCCGCGCTGGCGGGCTCGGACGTCGTGGCGACGCTGCTGCCGGGGGTCGAGTTCTCGACGCGGCAGCCCTACCCGTCGGCGAGGCGGCTGTGGGATGCCGGGGTGACCGTCGCCCTCGCCAGCGACTGCAATCCGGGGTCGAGCTTCACGAGTTCGATGCCGCTGATGATCGCCCTCGCCGTGCGGGAGATGGGACTGACCCCGGCAGAAGCGGTGTGGGCGGCCACCGCCGGCGGCGCGCGCGCCCTGCGCCGCGACGACGTCGGTCATCTCGGCGTCGGCGCCCGGGCCGACATCGTCGTGGTCGACGCGCCCTCGCGGGTGCACCTGGCCTATCGCCCGGGGGTGCCGCTCATTCACCGCGTCTACCGCGACGGCATCCCGCTCTGACGGCAGGGTCGCGGGCGGCTCAGCGGGGCGAGTCGAAGTCCCACGATGCCGGATCGGTCGCCGCGGCGACCTCCCAGTCGTCGGTGTCCCAGCGGAAGGTGGCCACGGCGCAGGTGGTCATGTGGCCGATGCCGCCGCCCGAGAGGTCATCGGCGAGCACCGTCATGCCCGGGTCGTGCGCGACGACGACCACGCCCTCCGCGCCCGCCTGCGTGCCGGCGGCAGCCGCAGCCGCGCGCAGGGTGCGTGCCGGCGCGCCGTAGAGCTCGTCGCGCAGCTGCGGGGTGAGCCCCAGCGCCGCGCCGAAGAACTCCGCCGTCGTGCGGGCGCGCAGCGCGGTCGACGACAGCAGCACACCGGGGCGCACCCCGGTGGCGGCCAGGCGCTGCGCGAGCACGGGGGCATCGCGCAGGCCGCGGTCGTTGAGGGGACGGTCGTGGTCGTCGAGGCGAGCGTCGCCCCAGTCGCTCTTGGCGTGGCGGATCAGGATCAGCGTCGTCATGCGTTCTCCTCGAGGGTGACAGGCGAAGACGGCGACGCTGCCGCAGGGGAGGGGCGGGAGGCCAGCCCCGCGAGAAGCTCGAGCACGCACAGCGCGGCCAGGCGCACCGTGCGCCCGTCGGCCGCGTCGGCGGTGGCGTCGACCTCGACGATGTCGGCGCTCACCACGCGCTCGTCGCGCGCGGCCCGGCGCACGAGGGCGCGCAGCTCTGCGGCGCTGAGGCCGCCCGGCACGGCGGCGGGGCACGCCGGCACCGCGGAGCGGTCGCAGACGTCCACGTCGATGTCGAGGTGCACGGCGCCGCCGTCGGCGCCGGCGATGCGCAGGGCGCGGTCCATCGCCGCCGCCATGCCCTGCCCCCGCAGTTCGTCGAGGGTGACCACCGTGATGCCGAGATCGGCGGCCCGCCGGGCGTAGGCGACCGAGTTGGCGAAGTCGGCGATGCCGAGCTGCACGATGCGGGTCGGGTCGAGACCGTCGGCGACGAGTCGGCGCACCGGCGACCCGTTCGACACGCCGTCGCGCAGGTCGAAGTGCGCATCGAGGGTGATGAGGCCGCGCACGCCGGCGCCCTGTGCGACGGGGTAGGTGACCGAGTTGTCGCCGCCGAGGGCGATCACCAGTCGCGCGGCCGCCGCGAGCTCCCGCACGCGCGCCCGGGTGCGGGCTTCGCCCTCGGGGCCGTCGGGCTCGTCGACGTCGCCGGCGTCGGTGATGCGCAGCACGACGTCGAGGTCGATCGGCGGCGGGCCGATCAGCGTCGGGCTGTAGCGGCGGAGGGCCTCCCGCACGGCGGCGGGGGTGGCGTGGGCGCCGGTGGGCGAGAGCGAGGTGCGCCACGCGGGCAGCCCGAGCAGCACGGCATCCGCCCCGGCGTTCGCGTGCGCCGCGGGCCAGTCGCCGGCGCGCGGCCAGAGCTCGTCGTGGGAGAGGGTGGGGGAGGCGGGCATCAGCCGACGTACACCCAGGCGGTGCGGCCGCTGGCGAGGGTCACCGACACGCGGCGGTAGAGCGCCACTTCGTACTCGTCGGCGGCATCCAGCTCGGCGGCGGTGAGGTGCAGCACGCGGCCGACGACCTTGTCGACGGCGGAGCCGGTGTGGCGCAGCACGGGATGAACCGACAGCCCCGACACATCGACGACGCGCTGGTCTTCGATCTCGACGTAGTCGATGGTGTAGCCGGGAAGCTGGTCGGCCTCGCCGGCGAGGATGCGGCCGAACGTGTCGAGCTGCACCTCGGCGAACTGCAGGGTGCCGTAGGTGAACAGCAGCTCGTCGGCGTCCTCCGTCACGGTCTCAGGCTACCCGCTCACCCCAGGAAGGCATGGGCGACCGCGAAGATCGCAAGGCCCGCCAGGGCGCCGACGATCGTACCGTTCAGGCGGATGTACTGCAGGTCGCGGCCCACCATAAGCTCGATCTTCTCGGTGGTCTCGTCGGGATCCCACTTCGCGACGGTGTCGGAGATGAGCGAGGCCGCCTCGTGCCGGTAGCGCGTGACGAAGAACACGGCGGCATCGGTGACGCGGTCATCGACCCGTCGCTGCAGGGCCGGGTCGGTGGTGAGGCGGTCGCCGACCTCGGTCAGCGCCGCGGTCAGCCGGCGCCGCAGCGGCGACTGCGCGTCGTCGAGCGCGGCCAGCAGCCCCGCCTTGGCGGTGTGCCACGCCTGGGCGGCCAGCTCGCGCACCCGCGGGCTGTCGAACACCGAGCTCTTGGCATCCTCGAGCCGGGCGATGGTGGCCGGGTCGTGCTGCAGATTGCCGGCCAGGCGCCCCAGATAGGCGTCGATCGCAGCCCGGGCGGGGTGGGCGGGGTCGGCCTGCACGGCCGCGACGAACTTCACGGCCTCGTGATAGACCGTGTCGTCGACGAGGCGCATCGCCACCGACGGCACCCACGATGGCAGCCGCCGCGAGACGAGGCCGATGAACGCGTCGCGGTTGCCGCCCAGCCAGGTGGCGATGCTGTCGATGCCGAGATCGATGGCGCCCCGGTGGGCGTCGGCGGCGACGATGCGCTCGAGCCAGCCGCCGACCGCCTGCGCCCACGGCGGGTCGAGCAGGTGCTCGCGGGCGAGGTCGCTGATGAGGTCCTGCACCTCGTCGTCGCTGAGGGCGCGCAGCACGCCCGCGCCCATGGTCGCCGCCTCGCGCGCCAACGACTCGGCATGGTCGGGCTCGCGCAGCCACGCCCCGGCGGTCTGGGCGATCGCCGCCGAGTCGAGCTTGGCGCGCACCACATCGGCGTCGAGGAAGTTCGTCTCGACGAACTCGCCCAGGGTGCGGCCGATCTCGTCCTTCCGGCGCGGGATGATCGCGGTGTGCGGGATCGGGATGCCGAGCGGATGCCGGAACAGCGCCGTCACCGCGAACCAGTCGGCCAGCGCGCCGACCATGCCGCCCTCGGCCGCGGCGCGCACGTACCCGAGCCACGGGTACTGCTCCTGCAGGGTGAACGCCACGACGAACAGCACCGCCATCACGCCGAGGGCGCCCAGCGCGACCCCCTTCATCACCCGCAGGGCGCGCCGTCGTTCGCGATCGGCGGGGCTCAGCAGAGCGGTGGGGGTGCGGGGCATGCGGTTCATCCTTCCACGCGGCGTATCCTGACGGCGTGATCGAAGACATCCGCAAGCGCGCTCTGCACCGCACGTCTATCCTCGAGGGCCAGGTGCGCGGCCTCGCCCGGATGATCGAGAACGAGGACTACTGCATGGACATCATCGCCCAGTCCCGCGCGATCCAGAAGGCCCTGGCCTCCCTCGACAAGCTGCTCATCGAGAACCACCTGCGCACCCACGTCGCCCACATGTTCGCCGAGGGTGGCGACCAGCGCGAGCTGGCGGTGGCCGAACTGCTGAAGGCGTACGACGTCGAGACGCGCTGAGCCGGCCGCGGGGCGGGTCAGCCGACCGAACCCAGCCACGCCGAGGCGACGGTGGCGTGCGCCGACTCGGGGTCGGACGGGTGGAACAGCCCCGCCAGCACATCGCGGTAGAGCCTGCCCAGCTCGTGACCGCTGAAGTACGACGATCCGCCGCCCACGAGCATCGCCTCGTCGACGACCTGCTTGGCGGTGGTGACCGCGCGGTGCTTCACGCCGCTGAGCTTGGCGAACCACAGCCCGCCGTGGTCGGTGCCCGCGTCGACGTCGTGCGCGAGCGCCTCGATCTGCGGCGGCAGCGCGTCGTAGGCGAGGGCCATCTCGGCCACGCGCCAGCGGATGTCGGGGTCGTGGCTGTAGGGGGCGCCGGTCTTCTTCGAGGTGCGGGCGCGCGCCGTCTCCACCGCCACATCCAGCGCCCGGCGCGCGACACCGGTGTAGACGGCGGCCAGCAGCAGCTCGAACACGCTGAAGATGCCGAACACGATCGGGTCGGGGTTCGGGCCCGGCGCCACACGGCGCACCACTCGGCCTGCCGGCGCGTGCGCGCCGTGCAGCTCGGTGGTGCGGCTCTGGGTGCCGCGCATGCCGACGGTGTCCCAGTCGTCGCGCGTGATCACGGCATCCGTGCGCGGCACGAACGCGTAGACCAGCTGCGGGGCGTCGGGGCTGGTGGTGTCGAGGCCGTGCAGGCCCAGCTGAGTCCACACCGGGCCGAGCGAGGTGAAGATCTTGCGGCCGGTGAAGGTGTACGAGCCGTCGGGCTGGGGCTCGGCGACGGTGTCGCTGCCGAACAGCACGAGGTCGTTGCCCGCCTCGCTGATGCCGAATGCGAAGACCTCGCCGGCCACCGCCCCCTCCTGCACGAAGCGGAGCGTGTCGATGCCGCGCTCGCCCATGACCTTGGCCACCCCCGTCCACACGAGGTGCATGTTGATCGCCAGCGCCGTGGCGGGCGCGGCCGTGGCCAGCCGCTGCTGCAGCACGGCCGCCTCGGCCAGGCTCAGCCCCGCGCCGCCGAGCTCGGCGGGCACGAGGATGCCGAGATAGCCGGCGGCGGTCAGATCGGCGAGGTCGTCGACGGGGAAGACGTTGTCGCGGTCGACTCCCGCGGCGCGCGAGCGGATGGTCTCGAGCAGGTCGTCGGGCAGGAACGCGGCGGGATCGAAGGCGGTCACCCCTCCATTGTCCCGCGCGATCGCCGCCGGCGGCCGGTGGCCGGTCGATCCGGGCCCATGATGGAGGGATGATCTCCACCGACCTGGCGCTCGACCTGCGTGCGGCCGGACTCGTCTGGCATCCGGCATCCGGCGATCGCTTCCAGCTCGACGAGCCCGAGTTCGACGCCGACGTGTTCACGGTGAGCGAGATGACCATCGAGGCCCGCACCTACCCGACCGGCACGATCCTCGCCTTCAACGGGACCACCGAGTGGGCGCTGGATTCGGTCGCGCTCGAAGACGCCCTGTGGCTGCCGCGCGAAGACCAGCTGCGCGAACTGCTGCGCAGCGCCTTCCGGTCGCTCACGCGCCTGACCGACACCCACCGCGTCGAGATCGAGTTCGCGGGGGAGCGCATCACCACCGAGCACCCGCAGCCCGAAGACGCCTACGGGCTGGCGCTGCTGGCGGTGCTGCGGCGCGTGGCCTGACTCCGCGCCGGGCTCAGTCGAGCACGGCCAGCAGCTGGCGCATCGTCTCGTCGGGCGCGTCGCGATGCGGCGAGTGGCCGGCGCCGGCGACCACCGACATGGTGACCAGCGGATGTCGGCGCACCTCGGCGGCGAGGTCGCCGGTGAAGATCGAGTACACCGCGGGGTCGCTGCCGATGACGTGGGTGGGCACGGTGAGCCGGGTGACCGCCTCGCGCACATCCCACGGCGTGTTCTGCGCGCTCGTCTCCGCGACCGCCCACGGGCTGGCCTGCTGGGCGGCGAGGCCCTTCAGCTCGATGTCGTGCGGATGCCACGCGGGATGCTCGGCGCGCACCGCCGCCACCGACGTGTCGGCGAAGGCGCGCTGCTGGCTGTTGGCGACGATCGTGCGGTCGCGCGCGGCGAGGTGGATGGCGGGGTCGACGAGCACCAGCCGGCGGGTCCAGGCGGGGGCGTCGGCGGCGGCCACGGTGGCGGCGGCACCGCCGAGGGAGTGGCCGATCACGAGATCCCAGGGCGCGTCGTCGTCGGCGCCGGTGTGGCGCACGTCGGCGGCGTAGGCGGCGATGGAGTAATCCAGTGCCCGCGGGGCGCGGCCGTGCCCGCGCAGGTCGACGGCGACCGCACACCAGCCGGCATCGGCCAGCGCCGTGCCGAAGCGCCACATCAGGGCGCCGCTGGAGCCGAGACCGTGGATCAGCAACGCGCGCCGGCGGGCGTGGGGCACGCCCCAGGACAGACGGGGGAGGGTGACGGGTGCGGGCACCCGACCAGCGTAGGACGCGGATGCCGTCGGTGACGCCGCCGGTGACGCGCGCCGGTGACGCGCGTGAGGTCTCTGCGGTCGCCGAGTGCTCAGGAGGGCTCAGGTGATGACGGGGACCGGCTCGGTGTCGGGCAGCGGGCTCGGGTCGCGGTGGCGCAGATCGGGGAAGCCGCGGACGCACGTGATCGCCACCACCGTGCCCACGAGCGCGAAGCCGGCGCCCGCCCAGAAGGCGCCGATGGGTCCGACGCCGTCGATGAGGAACCCGGCCACCGCCGACCCCGCCGCAGCGCCGATGAGCTGGCCGGTGCCGATCCAGCCGTAGGCCTCGGCGGTCTCGCTGAACTTCACCGAGGCCGAGGTCATCGCGAACATCACCGCGAGGGCCGGGGCGATGCCGATGCCGGCGATCACCAGCGACACGCCGAGCCACCAGAAGCTGAGGGAGAAGACGGTGAGGCTGAGGCCCACCGCCAGCACCGCCAGGCGCCGCGCCATCGCCCAGGGGCCCATCGGGATGTGGCCGAACGCCAGGCCGCCGGCGAGCGAGCCGACCGAGAAGATCGCCAGCACGAGACCGGCCTCGAGGCCCCCGTGGCCGAAGTTGGCCACGACCGCGGCTTCGACGGCCGAGCACGCGCCGATGAGCAGGAAGCCGATGACGGTGGCCAGCAGCACGGTGGGCTTGGCCAGCACCCGGCCGAGCGGCCGCCGGCTGCGCGGGATGCGCACGCGGCCGACCTCGGGGGAGAGGATGAACCACGCGCCGCCGCCGACGAGGATCGCCACGATGAGCAGGAGACCGGGCACGGTGCCGGCCTGGGTGGCGACGATGGTGATCACCACGGGGGCGAGGATCCAGATGATCTCCTGGAGGCTGGCATCCAGCGAGAACAGCGGGGTCAGCTGCCGCGAGGTGACGAGCTTGGGGTAGATCGTGCGCACCGCCGACTGCACCGGCGGGGTGGACATGCCCGCGATGAAGCCGAGCACGACGTAGCCGGCCAGATGCATCGGCACGAGGGCCATCACCAGGATCGCCGCGGCGCACACCGCGGTGGTGGCCGTCAGCACCCGGCGGATGCCCCAGACGCCCATCCAGCGGCTGGTCACGGGCCCCGCGATGGCCTGCCCGATGGAGGTCGCCGCCAGCACGATGCCCGCCGCCGCGTACGAGCCGGTGGTGCGTTCCACGTGCAGCAGCAGCGCGAGGCTGGTCATGCCGTTGGGGAAGCGGGCTGTCAACTGTGCCGCGATGATGCGCGCGACACCCGGAGCGCGCAGGAGCTCACGATATCCCGCCACCCCTCAACGTTACCGGGCCGTCGGACGCGCACGACACGCCGGAGCGCACTGTCCACAGGAATCCTGATGTCGGAGGCCCCTCGTAACGTCGCTTCTGTGGAGGACGCGGGTGCGGTCCCGTCGAAACGCCCGCGATCCTGGACTTTTCCGGCCGGGGAGAAGACGTCGCAACTGTGGATGAAACGGTGGACAACCTGTGTTGTATCTGTGGAGGACGGCGGAAAACTACATTGATGTAACTACTACCCCTTGTGGTGCTGTCCAACGTCCGTACCCATATGTAGTATTGGACTCCCGGCACGATGCTGCCGGGACACATCGGGAACTTTGAGGGAGAAACAGGTCGACATGGCGATCACGGTCTACACCAAGCCGTCGTGCGTTCAGTGCAACGCGACGTACCGCGCGCTGGATTCGAAGGGCATCGAGTACGAGGTTCTCGACCTCTCCGAAGACCCGGCAGCCCTCGAGCGCGTCAAGTCGCTCGGGTACCTGCAGGCACCGGTCGTCGTCACCGACGAGGACCACTGGTCGGGCTTCCGTCCCGACAAGATCGACGAGCTCGCTTCGCGTCTCGCGTGATGATGAGCACGGCGATCGCTACGCGAGCGCCGTTGCTCGTCTACTTCTCCAGCGTGTCGGGCAACACGGCGCGCTTCATCGAAAAACTCGGGCTCCCCGCCCTCCGCATCCCGCTGCATCCCGCTGACCACCCCCTCGTGGTGGACGAGCCGTTCGTGCTCGTCACCCCCACCTACGGGGGCGGTCAGGGGCGCGGTGAGGAGAAGGGGGCGGTGCCCAAGCAGGTCATCCGGTTCCTCAACGACGAGCGCAACCGGAACCTCATCCGCGGAGTCGTCTCCGCCGGCAACACCAACTTCGGGGCGTCCTATTGCGCCGCCGGAGACATCATCAGCCGCAAGTGCCTCGTGCCGCACCTGTACAAGCTGGAACTGTTCGGCACGCAGGACGATGTCGATCGCGTGAGCGACGGATTGGAACGATGGTGGAAGCTGCAGTGACTCAGACGACCTTCAAGACCGACGAGCGTTTCGAGGGGCTGGACTACCACGCCCTCAACGCGATGCTCAACCTGTACGGTGCCGACGGCAAGATCCAGTTCGACGCCGACCGCCGCGCTGCCCGGGAGTACTTCCTGCAGCACGTGAACCAGAACACGGTGTTCTTCCACTCGCTCAAGGAGCGCCTGGACTACCTCGTCGAGAAGCAGTACTACGAAGGCGCGGTGCTCGACAAGTACCCGTTCGAGTTCATCCAGTCCCTCAACGACCGGGCGTACGACGCGAAGTTCCGCTTCGAGACGTTCCTCGGCGCGTTCAAGTACTACACGAGCTACACGCTGAAGACCTTCGACGGCAAGCGCTACCTCGAGCGCTTCGAAGACCGCGTCGTCATGACCGCCCTCGGGCTGGCCGACGGCGACCAGAAGCTCGCCGAGCAGCTCGTCGACGAGATCATCTCGGGCCGTTTCCAGCCCGCGACCCCGACGTTCCTCAACACCGGCAAAGCGCAGCGCGGCGAGCTCGTCTCCTGCTTCCTGCTGCGCATCGAAGACAACATGGAGTCGATCGCCCGTGGCATCAACTCCGCCCTGCAGCTGTCCAAGCGCGGTGGCGGCGTGGCGCTGCTGCTGTCGAACATCCGCGAGGCCGGCGCCCCGATCAAGCAGATCGAGAACCAGTCCAGCGGCATCATCCCCGTCATGAAGCTGCTCGAAGACAGCTTCTCCTACGCCAACCAGCTCGGCGCGCGTCAGGGCGCGGGCGCGGTGTACCTCTCGGCGCACCACCCCGACATCCTCAAGTTCCTCGACACCAAGCGCGAGAACGCCGACGAGAAGATCCGCATCAAGACGCTGTCGCTGGGTGTGGTCATCCCCGACATCACCTTCGAGCTCGCCCGCAACGGCGAGGACATGTACCTGTTCTCGCCCTACGACGTCGAGAAGGTCTACGGCGTGCCCTTCGGCGACATCTCCGTCACCGAGAAGTACCGCGAGATGGTCGACGACGCGCGCATCAAGAAGACGAAGATCAACGCGCGCGAGTTCTTCCAGACGCTCGCCGAGATCCAGTTCGAGTCGGGCTACCCGTACATCATGTTCGAAGACACGGTGAACAAGGCCAACCCGATCAAGGGCCGCATCAACATGTCGAACCTGTGCTCCGAGATCCTGCAGGTCAACACCCCGACGACCTACAACGAGGACCTCTCGTACGACCAGGTCGGCAAGGACATCTCCTGCAACCTCGGCTCGATGAACATCGCCCTGGCGATGGACGGCAAGAACCTCGCCGGCACCGTCGAGGCGGCCATCCGCGGCCTCACCGCGGTCAGCAACCAGAGCCACATCCGTTCGGTGCGCTCCATCGAGGACGGCAACGACCGGTCGCACGCGATCGGCCTCGGGCAGATGAACCTGCACGGCTACCTCGCCCGCGAGCACGTGCACTACGGCTCGGAAGAGGGCCTGGACTTCACGAACATCTACTTCTACACGGTGCTGTTCCACGCCCTGCAGGCCTCGAACAAGATCGCCATCGAGCGCGGCAGCGCCTTCGAGGGCTTCGCCGACTCGACGTACGCCTCGGGGGAGTTCTTCGACAAGTACATCGATCAGGTCTGGCAGCCCGAGACCGAGAAGGTCGCCGAGATGTTCGCCGGCATCCACGTGCCCACGCAGGACGACTGGCGCGAGCTGAAGGCGTCGGTGCAGGCGCACGGCATCTACAACCAGAACCTGCAGGCGGTGCCCCCGACCGGCTCGATCTCGTACATCAACAACTCGACGAGCTCGATCCACCCCATCGCCTCGAAGATCGAGATCCGCAAGGAAGGCAAGCTCGGTCGCGTCTACTACCCGGCGCCGTTCATGACCAACGACAACCTCGAGTACTACGAGGACGCGTACGAGATCGGCTACGAGAAGGTCATCGACACCTACGCCGCGGCCACGCAGCACGTCGACCAGGGCCTGTCGCTGACGCTGTTCTTCAAAGACACCGCCACCACCCGTGACATCAACCGGGCGCAGATCTACGCGTGGAAGAAGGGGATCAAGACGATCTACTACATCCGCCTGCGTCAGATGGCCCTCGAGGGCACGGACATGGCCGAGTGCGTCAGCTGCATGCTCTGAGCCGCGCATCGTCTCGCTTCGCTCGCTCACAGACCCGAATCTAGGAACTGACATGACTCCCCACGAACCGCTGAAGCTCGTCGACCACGTGCAGGCGATCAACTGGAACCGCATCCAGGACGACAAGGACCTCGAGGTCTGGAACCGTCTCGTGAACAACTTCTGGCTCCCCGAGAAGGTGCCGCTGTCCAACGACATCCAGTCGTGGAACACGCTCACCCCCGACGAGCAGACCCTCACGATGCGCGTGTTCACCGGCCTCACGCTCCTGGACACCATCCAGGGCACGGTCGGCGCCGTCTCGCTCATCCCCGACGCGATCACCCCGCACGAGGAGGCCGTCTACACGAACATCGCGTTCATGGAGTCGGTGCACGCGAAGAGCTACTCGTCGATCTTCTCGACGCTGGCCTCCACGCCCGAGATCGACGACGCGTTCCGCTGGTCGGTGGAGAACCCGAATCTGCAGAAGAAGGCGCAGATCGTCATGAACTACTACCGTGGCGACGAGCCCCTCAAGCGCAAGGTCGCATCGACCCTGCTCGAGTCGTTCCTGTTCTATTCGGGCTTCTACCTGCCGCTGCACTGGTCGGCCAAGGCCAAGCTCACCAACACGGCCGACATCATCCGCCTCATCATCCGTGACGAGGCCGTGCACGGCTACTACATCGGCTACAAGTTCCAGAAGGGGCTCGAGCGCATCTCGCAGGCCGAGCGCGACGAGGTCAAGGACTACACGTTCTCGCTCCTCTACGAGCTCTACGACAACGAGGTGCAGTACACGCAGGATCTCTACGACGCCGTCGGCCTGACCGAGGACGTCAAGAAGTTCCTGCACTACAACGCCAACAAGGCGCTGATGAACCTCGGCTACGAGGCGATGTTCCCGGCGACGGTCACCAACGTGAACCCGGCGATCCTGTCCGCGCTCTCGCCGAACGCCGACGAGAACCACGACTTCTTCTCGGGATCCGGATCCAGCTACGTCATCGGCAAGGCCGAAGCCACCGAAGACGAGGACTGGGACTTCTGAGTCCCGCCTGATCCGGCGACAAGGCCCCCGGTCGGTGCTCCCACGAGCATCCGCCGGGGGCCTCGTGCTGTCTCACGTGCGCAGATCCGTATGCCGGGCGCTCACGTCAAGGTGCCGTCGGGGTTGACCCGCAGCAGCAATGCGCGACCCTGCAGGCGGCTGTCGTTCAGTGTGGCCACCAACGTCACCGGCGCCGCGTTCAGAGCGGCGACGGACACGGACCCGGTGAAGGCCTGCGACGACGTGCTGACCAGTGAGGTGAAGGTGTCGCCGGACGGGCTGCGACCGTGCGACCATCCGGACGCATCGCCCCATGATGCCGTCTCGCCCGTGCCGGGCGACAGCGTCACGACCGCCTGCGTGGCCAGCGGCCTTGTCGTCGTCAGGGTGACCGTGAGCTCCACTCGGGTGCCGTCCGCCGACAGTCCGGATGCGGCGGAGAACGAGTAGGAGCCCTGCGGCGAGTTCGCCGCAGCCGCCGGTGTCGCGGTGGTCAGCACGATGACGGGAACAGCCCAGGCCGACGCGCGCAGGAGCGCGCGGCGCTCGACCGCCCGCTCGGGCCGGGGCATGTCGTCTCTCATGCGGCAGACGCTACGCCGCGACGCCCCGCGGGGCGCCGGCGATCGCCGTGTCTACGGCGGGGCTGCCACAGCGACCCCTAGGCGGTCGTCGCCTTGCGTCGCACGGGGGCGTCGGCGGGGATGCCGCGGGAGAACAGCAGCGAGGCCAGGGCGATGGCGATGAGGCCGAACAGCGAGACGCGCAGTGCCGAGAGCTGGGAGTCGCGGTAGATCGTCGCGAGGGTGTCGGCGTCGTCGGTGTCGAGACCGGCCTGCTCGGCGATGGCGGTCACATCGGCGGCGGGGATGATGGTGACTCCGCCCTCGGTCTGCTCGCTGACCACCGCGCGCACGTCGTCGGGCAGCTGCGAGGCGGCCACGCCGCCGGCGAACGAGGTGGCGAGCGACCCGATGAGGATCGACCCGATGAGGGCGGTGCCGAGCGACGATCCCAGGTTCTGGAAGACGCCCTGCAGGCCGCCCACCTCGCTGGTTCGGTCTTCGCCGACGCTCGACATGTTGACGTTGCCGAGCTGCGAGGCCAGCAGGCCCAGGGCGCTGCCGGCGAGGAACATTCCGACGCCGAACAGCACGCTGCGCAGATCCACGGTGACCGCCGAGAGCAGCAGGACGGCGCTGACCACCAGCAGCAGCTGCCCGCCGCGCACGATCCGCCGGGGCGACCAGATCGACGCCAGCCGGGTGCCCACGATGGAGAAGAGGATGAGCGACACCGACAGCGGGAAGATCTTCACGCCGGTCTCCAGCGCATCGAGCCCCAGCGTCATCTGCAGGTAGACCGGCACCATGAAGAACAGGCCCGCCGTCACCGCGTACTGCGCGCCGAGCACCGACAGGCCGCTGCGCAGCCGGCGGATGCTGAACACCTCGACGTGCACGAGGGGGGCACGCCCCCGGCGCACCAGCGCGCGCTGCCGGCGGAAGAAGAGGTGGATCAGCACGCCGCCGAGGGCGAGCAGCCAGGCGGTGGGGGAGATGCCGAACGGGGCGATCGTGACCCCGGCCACCTCGGGCGGGTACAGCGGCAGGATCCACCCCCAGGTCTTGCTCTGCAGCATCCCGAGCACCACGCACACGAGCCCGACGGCGGAGACCACGACGCTGAGGAGATCGATGCGGGCCGTCTGCCGGGCGGTGGTGTCGGCGATCAGGCGCGCGCAGGCGACCACGCCGATCATGATCACCACCTCGCCGACGAACACGTAGCGCCAGTCGAAGTAAGTGGTCACATAGCCGCCGATGAGCGGACCCGCCGCCACGGCGGCCCCGGAGACCGCTCCGATGACGGCATACGCGGTCACCCGGTCGCGCCCGGTGTAATTGTCGGCGATGAGCGCGGCGATCGCGGGGATCACCAGCACCGCCCCGAGCCCTTCGATCACCGACCAGCCCAGGAACAGCACGCGGATGTCGGGACTCAGCGCCGTGATCAGCGACCCGACCGCGTAGACGGCCGACCCGATCACGAACGCCCGCCGCCGCCCCCACACGTCGCCGAGCTTGGCCCCCAGCAGCATGAACGCGGCCATCGTGAGGGTGTAAAAAGTGATCGCCGCCTGCATCGCGGCCACCGTGGTGTCGAGATCGACGACGACCGTGGAGATCGACACGTTCATCACGGTGCCGTCGAGCACCATGACGAACTGCGCGAACCCGAGCACGATGACGACCGCCCACTTCTTCATGAGGCCTCCCCGGTGGTGGTCGTGGTCGTGGCGGTGCCGGCGGCGCGGATCACGCGCGCTCCGACACGGCGAGTCGCCCCGAGGCGATCGCGTCGGTGAACGCGCGGTAGTCCTGCGCGTTCTGGTCGGCGTACGCCTCGGCGAACGCGGTCACGGCGTCGTCGAAGACGGTGCCTGCGCCGAGGTAGCCGGCGATCTGCACCCGGTCGCCCGACCGGGCGTGCGCACGGGCGAGGGTCTCGCCGCAGATCTTCGCGTACAGCGCCGCCCCGCGCGGGGTCATCACTTCGGGGTCGAGGCCGCCCTTCCAGTCGTGCAATTGGCGCACGTAGAAGTCGCGTTTCACGCCGTCGAAGCTCGTCACCTGCTGCCAGCCGAGGAAGATGTCGCTCGCGGTCTGCATCAGGCGCTGCCCGCGCACCACCCGCTCGCCGTGGCTCGGGTACTCGCTGGGCCCGAGGAACCGCTCGAGCACCGATGCCTGGGCCTGCTTGGCCTGCAGCAGCAGCGGGTCGCGGTCGTCGCGCCCGCTGAGGAGGATCACCCACGCCCGGGTGCCGACGCTGCCGACCCCGACCACCTTGTGGGCCATGTGGCGGTAGGTGTACTCCGACAGCGGATGCCGGAGGTGGGGGAGCGTCACGCGGTACTCGTCGAGAAGTCGCCGCATCAGCTCGGTCTCGTCGGCGCCGCCGGTGAGGTCTTCGACGGGGACGAGCAGCGGCGGGTCGGCCACGATGCGCAGGCGTCCGTCGACCAGCCGCACGAGCTTGCCGAACGCCTTCATCCGGTCGCGGGACCTCGCCTTGGCGATGGCCGCGTCGAGGCGGTCGAGCTCGCGAGAGCCCGCACGTCCGGCGCGACGCTCGTCGCGCAGCCAGCGTCGCACCTGCCCAGCGTCGCGATGGTCGTACCAAGCGTCGAGCACGGTCGCCGCGGCCGCCGCGCGCATGGCCTCGCGGTACCCGCGCACGCTGGCGGTCACCGCAGCGCGGGTCTCGTCCTCGGAGAAGCCGCGGTGGCGCCCGGCGACGGCGAAGCTCGCGGCCAGGCGCTTCACGTCCCACTCGAAGGGGCCGGGCAGCGTCTCGTCGAAGTCGTTGATGTCGAAGACGAGCCGCCGCTCGGGCGTGCCGAACATGCCGAAGTTGGTGAGGTGCGCGTCGCCGCACAGCTGCACGGTGATCCCGCTGTGCGGCAGCCGCGCGAGATCGGCCGCCATCAGCAGCGCGGCGCCGCGATAGAAGGTGAACGGCGAGACCGACATGCGCGCGTGACGCACCGGCACGAGATCGGGGACGCGCGTCGCGGCCTGCTCCTCGAGCAACGCCACCGGGTCATGACGACCCGCCGCGGGCGGCGCGTCGGCGTGGGCCGATCTCGGCAGCTGCGCGCGGGCGTCGCGGCCGGCGGCGCGGCGGCGCGCGAACGAGGACATCCCCTCGTCCCGCGACGCTCGCGGACCGGATGCCGCGGCGTGAGAAGCCGTGCGGCCCTCGCCCATGGCCACACTCTAGGGGTCAGCCGGTCCCAGCGATACGGTCTGCTCCGAACGGCCCCGCCGCGTGTGCGGCGGATACGCTGGACGGATGCACACCGCCGCGCGCACCGTCCACGCCTACGCCGCCCCGTCGGCCACCGAGCCGCTCGTCCCCGTCACGATCGAGCGACGCCCCGTGGGGCCCCGGGACGTGCTCATCGAGATCCGCTACGCCGGGATCTGCCACTCCGACATCCACACCGTTCGCGGCGACTGGGGCCCGATCACCTACCCGCAGGTGGTGGGTCACGAGATCGTCGGCGAAGTCGTCGAGGTGGGCGACGAGGTCACCGCGCGCGC
Organism: Microbacterium festucae; assembly: GCF_025421715.1. Taxonomy (GTDB): domain Bacteria; phylum Actinomycetota; class Actinomycetes; order Actinomycetales; family Microbacteriaceae; genus Microbacterium; species Microbacterium festucae. The sequence continues at coordinate 882,495 of NZ_JAOEFC010000002.1, read as the reverse complement.
CGTCGGCGACCGCGTGGGGGTGGGCTGCATGGTGGGCTCGTGCCGCGAGTGCGAGAACTGCCTCGCCGGCATGGAGAACTACTGCCTGAAGGGCAACACCGGCACCTACGCGGCGGTGGACCGCGACGGGTCGATCACCCAGGGCGGCTACTCGACGCACATCGTCGTCGACACCGACTTCGTGCTGCGCGTGCCCGAGTCGATCCCCTACGAGGCCGCCGCGCCGCTGCTGTGCGCCGGCATCACCACCTACTCGCCGCTGGCCCACTGGAAGGCCGGCCCCGGCACGAAGGTCGCCGTCGTCGGCATGGGCGGCCTCGGCCACATGGCCGTGAAGATCGCCGCCGCGCTGGGGGCCGAGGTGACCGTGCTCTCGCAGACGACGTCGAAGGAGGCCGACAGCCTCGCCTTCGGCGCCACCCGCCATCTCGCCACCGCCGACCCGTCGGTGCTGAAGCAGCTGCGCAACTCCTTCGACCTCATCATCAACACCGTCAGCGCTCCGCTCGACCTCGACGCCTACCTGCGCCTGCTGCGCCTGGACGGCACCATGGTCAACGTGGGCGCACCGCCCGAGGCGCTGCCCCTGCACGTGTTCACGCTGTTCGGCAACCGGCGCTCGTTCGCCGGCTCCAGCATCGGCTCGATCGCCGAGACGCAGGAGATGCTCGACTTCTGCGCCGCGCACGACATCGCCCCCGCCGTGGAACTCATCTCAGCGGAGCAGATCAACGAGGCCTACGAGCGCGTGCTCGCCTCCGACGTGCGCTACCGCTTCGTCATCGACGCGGCCACGCTCGCCCCCGCCCCCTGAGCGGAGGAGACTCTGACGCGGGTCGGCGTGCGGTCAGTCGCGCGCCGGCAGCTGCTGCAGGGTCCAGGAGTTGCCGTCGGGGTCGGTGAAGGTGACGAACCGGCCCCAGTCCTGCTCGTCGACGCCCTGCGCGTCGACACCGACCTCACGCAACTGCGCGAGCGCGGCGTCGGCGTCGGCCACGACGACCTGGATGACATCGAGGCCGCCCGGTTCGACCCCCGACCCCAGGCCCGTGCCGATCGCGATCGAGCAGGCGGAGCCCGGCGGGGTCAGCTGCACGAAGCGCACGCCGGGGTAGGGGGTGGCGTCGTGGTCGGCGTGGAAGCCGATGCGCGTGTAGAACTCCTTCGCGCGGTCGACGTCGGTCACCGGCACGAAGATGAGCTCGATCTTCCAGTCCATGGCACAGTCCTCTCGGTCGTCATTTCACGGTACGCCCGGCCGCGGACATCCGGAACGGGTCGATAGCATGGTGCCCATGAGTCAGGAGAGCCCGCGCTTCAGTCCGGTGATCGCGCTGCTCGCGGTGTCGGCGATGTGGGAGGCGCAGTTGGCCGCCGTGCTGCGCGACCTCGGCATCTCCACCCGCAAGTTCGGTCTGCTCGGCCACATCTACGCCGAGCCCGGGATCTCGTTCTCCGAGCTGGCCCGCCGTTCCCACATCACGGTGCAGTCCGCGCACACGGCGGTCAAGACGCTCGTCGACGAGGGGCTCGTGCAGGATGCGACGGCCCACGCCGGCGCGGCATCCGATCTCAACGTCACGCCCAAGGGCGCCCGGGTGCTCACCGAGGCGCGCGATCGCCTCGCCCAGCTCGACGGCGCTCTCACCCAGCGCCTGCCCAAGGTCGCGGCCTCGCTCGACGGCATCCGCGCCGGCATCGTCTGACACGGGGTCCGAGATCCTTCAGATAGGCTGAAGGTATGCTTCGTCGACCTCGTCCGCTGTTCCGCACGCTCGCCTTCGCCGAGGCGGTGTCGTGGACCCTGCTGCTGGGCGGCCTCGTGCTGCGCGCCACCCTGGGCTGGGACCTCGCGGTCACCATCGGCGGCGCGGTGCACGGGTTCGTCTTCCTCTCCTACGGCGCCACCGTCGTGCTCGTGATGCTGAACAACCGCTGGCGTCCGGGACCGAGCGTGGCCGCGCTCGCCGCCGCGATCGTGCCCTATGCGACCATCCCGGTCGAGATGTGGGTGCAGCGGCGCGGGCTGCTGGAGGGGGAGTGGCGCATCGCGCCCGACCCGGCAGCGCCCGACCGTCGCTGGTACGACCGGCCGCTCGCGTGGCTGCTGCGCCGCCCGTGGCTGCTGTTCGGTGCGCTGGCGGTGGCGCTGGTCGCCCTCTACGTGGTGCTGCTGCTGGTGGGCCCTCCCGGCGGACGCGGCTGACCCGCGCCGCCACGGCGTTAGGGTGAGGGGATGCTCCGCACCGTCGCACGCTGGCTTCTGGCCGGGCTCCTCGCCGCCGCCGGCCTCGCCCACCTCACCACCCTGCGCCGCGGATTCCGCATCACCGTGCCCGATTGGGCCACGCGGCTGCTGCGCACCGACAAAGACACGATCGTCGTGGTCTCGGGCGCCGCGGAGATCGCCCTGGCCGCCGCCCTCGTCGCCCTGCCCCGCGAGCGCGTGCGCGTGGGAGCCGCCGTGGCCGCCTTCTTCGTGGCGGTCTTCCCCGGCAACGTGCACCAGTGGCGCACGGGCCGTTCGGCGCCGGGCCTCGACACCGACACCAAGCGCCTGGTGCGGCTGTTCCTCCAGCCTGTGCTGGTGGCCTGGGCGCTGTGGGCGACCCGTGCGGTCAGCGGGCCAGGGAGACGGTGACGGTGAACTTGGGGTTGCGCGTCACCTGACGGGTCGGCCCCACCAGCCGCTCCAGCACCGGGCGGTACTCCAGCGGCGAGTTCCACACGCACCACAGCTCGCCCCCGGGGCGCAGCACCCGCCCGGCGTCGGCGAACAGCCGCGGCGCGAGGCGGTCGGTCACGGCGGCGCCGCTGTGGAACGGCGGGTTCAGCGCGATGAACGACGCACTGGCATCCAGCCGGGTCGTGAGCAGGTCGTCCTGCACGACGCTCACCCGCGCACCGACGCCGTTGGCGGCGACGGTGGCCCGCGCCGAGGCGACGGCGGCGGCCGAGGTGTCGCTGGCGTGCACGGCGGCGTCGGGATGCCCGAGCGCCAGGCTCGTCGCGACGATTCCGGTGCCGCAGGCGAAATCGATCCACGGGTCGTCGGGCGTGCCGCCGGGAAGCTCCTCGGGCAGGGTGCGCAGCAGCAGGCGCGTGCCGACGTCGAGGCGCGCGCCGGCGAACACGCCGCCGTACGCGACGACGGTCAGCCCGTCCACCACGGCGCGGCGCGGCTGCGGGTCGCGCGCGTCGGCACGGGGAGCGCGGGCGGTGAGCACCCGGGACTTCTGCCGGGCGTGCGAGACGTCGAGGCGGTCGAAACGGGCGCGCAGCACCTCGTTCATCGACAGCGTCATGTGCTTGACGCGGCCACCGGCCACCACGACCACATCCGGGTGGGCGTGGGCGGCGATCAGATCGGCGATGTCGGCCAGGGCGTCCAGGCTCCGCGGCAGTCGCAGCAGCACCACGCGCGCACCGCGCACGAGCTCGGCGGTGAGCGGGAGCGAGCGGAACGCTCCCGCACCACCCGCCGCGACGGCGTTGGCGGCTAGGGCCAGCTCGCCGGTGACGGCATCCTGATGCACGCGCACATCGGTGGCGCCCTCGTGCACGGCGGCGAGGGTGAGCGCCCCGTAGGCATCGCCGATGACGACCAGCTCGCCCGCGCCGAGCCCGGCACGCACCGCGGCCGACTCGTCGAGGATCAGCCGGTCGGCGGCGTCGACGGCCACCAGGTCGGGGGCCTCGATGTCGGGGCGGCGCCGCAGGCGCTCGAACGCGAAGCTCACAGCGCCTCGTCGGCGTAGCGCAGGTGGGCGTCGGCGGCGACGCACTCATCGCCGATGCGGATGCCGGGGGCCAGGCGTCCCTCGCCGCGCAGCCGCTCGAGCTCGACCACTGCCCGCCGGCGCAGCTCCCACGGGTCGATCGTGTTGACGTACACCTTGGTGCCGCCCTCGAAGCCGGCCGGCGTGGAGATGCGCCACTTGACGAGCACGCGCCACGGCATCGGCCACGGCGCACGCCGCGGACGGTAGTGCCACTCCTCGTTGGTGGGCACGTGCACCCCGGTGGCCGCGTGCAGCGCGTGGACGAGGTCGGAGACGGCGCGCACGCCGCGCTCGGAGTGCTCGTGCGGCAGGTTCTCGGCCGCGGTCGAGTACACCTCGAACGACGGATAGCGATGCCCGATGCCGGCGAAGGCGACGGCGCCGTCGGTGGCGGCCACCAGCAGTCGCTGCTCGACGGCCACGTCGGCGATGCGGTGCTGGTAGAGCCCGCGGTCGGCGGCGAGCATGCGCAGCTCGCGGTCGACCTGCGGGCCGTGCTCGTCGATCGCCACGAGCTGCTTGTGCAGATGCTCGAACGAGGCGCCCGCCGGGCGCAGCCAGTTCTGGAACACGGCCACGTAGGCCGCGTGCGGCTGCGCGGCTTCGATCTCGGCCAGCGAGCGCACCGTGAAGGCGACGTAGGCGGCATGCTCATCGGGGGTGAGCTCGCCCGACGAGACGAGCTGGTCGTCGTGGGTGGCGCCGTCGACGACGTGACGGCGGGCGACGATCACGTCGTGCGAGCCTCCGAGCAGGTCGAGCGCCGCTTCTTCGAGCGAGGTCTCGGTGCCCGAGGCGCGGGCGCGGATGGCGGCCAGCGCGGTGATGTGCTCGAGGCCGACGGGGTCGGTGAGATAGTCCTGCGCCCACTCGAACACCGCCGCCGGCTGACGGAAGCCGTGGTTCTCGCGCCAGTACTCGGCCGAGACGATCTCGAAGAGGTTCGCGAAGCGGCGGAACTGCGCGTCCTGCGCGAACAGCGCGGATGCCGGCACGCGGCGCACCTCGTCGAAGTCGGGGCCGATCAGCCGTGCCTTCTCGGGAGTGGTCTCGAGGTAGCGGTCGACGCAGAACGCGCACAGTCGGCGCTCGTCGCCCGGGACGAGCTCCCGCACCTGCTCGCGGGGAGGGGCCAGCGGCCGGTGAGCCCGGCCCGGAACGGTCCACACCGATGTGCCGGTGAGGGGTCCCACCTGTTTGACCGTGCCGTCCGGCATCCGGTGGACAGGTGCCGCATCGCTCACCCTGCCAGCCTATCGAGCGCGTTCACCGTGCGGCGTAGCGGTGCTCGGGGCGCCCGGTCGTGCCGTACTGCAGGCGCACCTGGATGCCGCCGCGGGTCGCCAGCGCCGACAGGTGGCGCTGCGCGGTGGCCCGCGAGATGCCGGCGCGCTCGGCGATCTCGCTGGCCGAGGCCTCGCCGTCGCCGAGGGCGGCGAGGATCAGCTGCTCGGTGGCGCCTCGCGACAGCGATGCGCCCTCGCCGCCGCCGTGCAGCACCGCCAGCGCGCGGTCGATGTCGGCCTGGCCGAGTGTGCCGCCGGAGAGCAGGTTGCGGTAGCGCAGGTACCGGTCGAGCAGGTCGACCAGCGCGCGGCGCTCGAACGGCTTGGTCAGATAGCCCAGCGCACCCGCGCGCAGCGCCCGGCGCACGGCGGCCGCCTCGGTCGCCGCCGACAGCACGAACCCGTCGACGTCGGCGGCGGCGAGGAAGGAGATGCCGTCGCCGTCGGGGAGGTAGGCGTCGATCAGCAGCAGATCGGGGCGGTGGTCGCGGATGGCCGCCGCTGCCTCGTGCAGGGTGCGGGCCGGCTCCAGGGCGCGGTAGCCGGGGCGCTCGGCGACGATGTCGCGGTGCAGCCCGGCGACGCGGAAGTCGTCGTCGATCACGAGGACGAGAACGGGTGCGGTCATGGGGAGGACTCCTCGGGCGTGGTGGGGGCGCGCAGCACGCCGGGCAACCGGGCGGCGAACACGGCGCCGGTGCCCGGGCCGTCGGCATCCGGGCCGTTGGGATCGGTGCCGCCGGGTTGGGGACCGTCGGGATCGGCGCCGCCGGGAGCGGTGCCGCCGGGATCGGCGATCCAGAGGTCGCCGCCGCGGCGGCGGGCGAGATCGCGCGAGAGCGGCAGGCCGACGCCGAGACCGTGCAGGCGGTCGTCGTCGGGCTGGGCGCGGCGCTCGAACGGCGCGGCGCCGGTGGCGACGCCGGCGCCGGAGTCGGCGACGGTGAGCACGAGATCGGTCCCGTCGCCGAAGAACGACACCTCGACCCAGCACGGCTCGGCGGCGGCGACGGCGGCCGAGACGGCGTTGTCGACGAGGTTGCCGAGCACCGCCGCGACGTCTTCGACCTCGGCGAGCGGACGCAGCAGCAGCGTGTCGGGACCCACCCGCAGCGCCACACCGCGCTCGGCCGCCTCGATCGCCTTCGCGCCCACGAGCGACTGCAGCACCGGATCGGTGACCAGCTCGATGCCCGCCACCGCGAGATCGACCGGCCCGCGCTCCAGCTGCCCGGCCAGGAACGCCCGCGCCTCGGCGTGACGACCGGCATCCAGCAGCCCCGCCGCGGCGTGCAGCCGGTTGGCGAACTCGTGCCGCTGCACCCGCAGCGCCCCCGACAGCGCGCGCACCGACTCGAGGCGCTCGCTGAGGGCCAGCAGGTCGGTGCGGTCGCGCACGATGAGCACGCTCCCGAGCCGGCGCCCCTGATGCGACACCGGCTGCGCGTCGACGTAGACCACGTGGGAGCCCACCACCACGCCGTCGCGGGCGGTGCCCTCAGCGACGGCGGCGACGATCTCGGCGGGCAGCCCGAGCTGCGCGAACGGTGTGCCCACGGCATCCGGGATGCCCAGCAGCCGCGCGGCATCGTCGTTGCACACCCGCACCACGCCGTCACCGCTCAATGCGACCACGCCGTCGCCGACGCCGTCGAGCACGGCGGCCTGGGTCTGCACGAGGGCGACGAGCTCTTCGGGCTGCAGGCCCAGGGTCAGCCGCTCGAATCGGCGCCGCAGCACGAGCGCGGCGAGCACGCCGAGCGCCAGCGCGCCCACCGCCGCCGCCGCGATGCCGGCGATGAGGGCGGGCAGGTCGTCGAAGACGCTCGCCGGCTCGAAGCCGACGCTCACCTCGCCCACCGGCACACCGCCGCCCGGCGGCAGGATCGGCACCTTCGCGCGCGCCGACACGCCCAGGGTGCCCCGCTCCCACGTGACCACCTCGTTGCCGGCGAGCACCTCGGTGAAGTCGGTGCTGACCGGCCGGCCGAGCAGGCCCGCATCCGGATGGGCGAGGCGGATGCCGCGGTCGTCGGCGATCACGACGAACAGGGTGCCGGTGCGTGCGGTGACCGCGCCGGCATACGCCTGCAGCGGGCCGTCTTCGAGGGCGGCGGCGGTCGGGTCGCCGGGCAGGGCGGAGACGGCGGTCACCTCGGCGCGCACCTGCGGGTCTTCGGCGATCGTGCGGGCGATGTTCAGCGCCGAGCTCTCGGCCTCAGCGCGCAGCTGCTGCACGCCCAGCAACAGGAAGACCACCGTGCACACCACGACCACGCCGGCGACGGTCGCCAGCTGCAGCAGCAGCACGCGGGTGGTGAAGCGCATGCGATCCCTTCGGCGCGGTGAGCAGAATGCGCTCAACTCACGGTACGCGCAGAACGTCCCGCAATGCGAGATACCCGCCGCGCGCCGCCGCCGGTGCCTAGAGTCTCCGCATCCCCTCCACGGGTCCACGTGGACACAGACGAAGGAGTCGAGATGTCACCGATCCCCGCCGTCCTCGCAGCGGCAGCAGCCGACGAGGGCTACGACCTGGCGTTCACGCCCTCCGACGGCGTGCTCGTCGTGCTCGGGTTCACGATGGTGCTCGCCTTCATGGCGCTCATCATGACCCGCCGCCTCACCCCGATGGTCGCCCTCATCCTCGTGCCCACCGTGTTCGGCCTGTTCGCGGGGGCCGGACTCGGGCTCGGTGAGATGATCATCGACGCGATCGGCTCCATGGCGCCCACCGCGGCACTGCTGATGTTCGCGATCATGTACTTCGGCATCATGATCGACGTCGGCCTGTTCGACCCGCTCATCCGCTTCATCACGCGGCTGCTGGGCGATGACCCCGCCAAGGTCGTCCTCGGCACGGCGCTGCTGGCCGGCGCGGTCTCGCTCGACGGCGACGGGTCGACCACCTTCATCATCACGACGTCGGCGATGCTGCCGATCTACCTGCGGCTGGGCATGAGCCCCGTCGTGCTCACCTGTGTCGCCGGGCTCATGAACGGCACGCTCAACATCGTGCCCTGGGGCGGCCCCACCGTGCGCGCCGCCACCGCCCTCGGCCTCCAGCCCACCGACGTGTTCGTGCCGATGCTGCCGTCGCTGGCGACCGGCATCGTCATCGCGCTGGCCTTCGCCTGGTTCCTGGGACTGTCGGAGCGCCGCCGCCTCGCCGGCGTCGTCGACCTCAGCCGCATCGAGTCGGCCGGTGCCGCCGGCGGCGGCGGGCGCCTCGACGCGCCCCGCCTGTTCCGCGGGGCCGAGACCAAGCCGGGCGCCGCCGCAACGCTGCGCACCGGCAACATCGTCACCGTGCGCGGCGGCCGGGGAGCCGTCGCCGCCGCGGCCGTCGACCCCGCCGACACCGCGATGGCCGACACCATGCTCGACCCCAACCGCGCGACGCTGCGCCCCCGCCTCATCTGGTTCAACCTGGCCCTGACGGCCGCGGTCATGGTGCTGCTCGTGCTCGACCTGTTCCCGCTCGCCTACGTCTTCATGGTCGGCGCGGCCGTGGCGCTGCTGGTCAACTTCCCCAAGCTCAAGCAGCAGAGCGACGAGATCGTCGCCCACGCCCCCTCGATCGTCGGGGTCGTGTCGATGGTGCTCGCCGCCGGCGTGCTCGTGGGCGTGCTCGGCGGCACCGGCATGGTGGATGCCATGGCGGCATGGATCACCTCGGTCATCCCGGCATCTCTCGGCCCCTACCTCGCCGTGATCACCGGGGTGCTGTCGATCCCGTTCACGTTCTTCATGTCCAACGACGCCTTCTACTTCGGCATCCTGCCGGTGCTCGCCGAGAGCGCCTCGCACTTCGGGATCGCCCCCGTCGAGATGGCGCGCGCCTCGATCACCGGCCAGCCCGTGCACCTGCAGAGCCCGCTCGTGCCGGCCATCCTGCTGCTCGTGTCGCTGGCCAACGTCAACCTCGGCGACCACCACAAGAAGGTGCTGTGGCGCGCGACGATCGTGTCGCTGGCGATGCTCGCCGTCGGCGTGCTCGTGGGCTCCATCCCCTTCGCCGCCTGAGCCGGCATCGACGCACGGCGGCGGGCAGGACATACTCGGACGATGAGAACGTTCGCGAGATGGCTGCTCGCCGCCGGCATGGTGTTCGCGGGACTGAGTCACCTGTTCTGGGCCCGCAAGGAGTTCCAGGCGCAGGTGCCCGACCTCGTCACCGAGGTCGTCCCCATCGACAAGGACGGCGTCGTCGTGGCATCCGGCGCCGTGGAGATCATGCTCGGGGCGGCGCTGGTCGTGCTGCCCAAGGAGCGCCGGCGGATCGGGGCGATCCTGGCGGCCTTCTTCATCGCGATCTTCCCCGGCAACATCGCCCAGGCCACCGGCAAGCGCGCCGGCTTCGGCCTCGACGACGACCGCGCGCGGTACGTGCGGCTGCTGTTCCAGCCCGTGCTCGTCGCGTGGGCGCTGTGGTCCACGCGACGCTGACGGCTATTCGCCGGGGTAGACGACCCCGATCTGCGCCCGCACCTCGTCGAGCAGCCGCATGATGGCCACGCTCTCGGCGATCGGCAGCAGGTCGCTGTCGGTGCGGCCCGCGGCGATGAGCTTCTCGGCGTAGAGCGCCTGGAACTGCATGCCCCGGCCCTCGATCGCCGAGGCGTACTCCTCGAGCACGGTGCCGTCGGCGGTGACCACCCGGAACGACGTCGGGCAGTACCAGGTGGCGTTGATCTCGATGCGCGCATCGGTGCCGAGCACGGTCGCCCGGTTGGGGCCGGCGGCGCGCGAGGTCGAGATCGACGTCGACAGGGCGCCGCCCGGGTGGGTCGCGATCGTCGCGACCTCGGCGTCGGCGCCGGTCTCGCCGAGACGGGCGGCCGAGGTGACGGCATCCGGCACGCCCAGCACGTCGCAGGCGAACGACACCGGGTAGATGCCGAGGTCGAGCAGCGAGCCGCCGCCGAGCTCGAGGGCGTTGAGGCGGTGCGCCGGGTCGGCGGAGATCTTCTGGGTGTGGTCGGCGAACACCGCGCGCACCTCGCCCAGCGTGCCGGTGGCGATGATCTCGCGGATGCGCACCATGTGCGGCAGGTAGCGCGTCCACATCGCCTCCATGGCGAGCAGGCCGCGCTCGGCGGCGCGGTCGGCGACGCGCTGCGCCTCGGCTGCGGTGAGGGTGAACGGCTTCTCGACGAGCACGTGCTTGCCGGCATCCAGCGCGAGCAGGGCGTTCTCGGCGTGGGACGGGTGCGGCGTCGCGATGTAGATGATGTCGACATCGGGGTCGGCGACGAGGTCTTCGTACGACCCGTGCGCGTGGCCGATGCCGTACTGCTGCGCGAAGGCGGCGGCCGCCTCGGGGCGGCGGGAGCCGACCGCGGTGATCTGGCGGCCGGCGGTGCGAAGGTCGGAGGTGAAGGCATGGGCGATGCCGCCCGTGGCGAGGATCCCCCAGCGGAGGCCGGGCGCGGCGGCGGAGTGAGCGGGGTCTGAGCTGAGTCCGGTCATGCCCCCGAGCCTACGGGCGGTCGGCCCGGCGCCGCGCGGCGGCGTGGCAGTTCGCGCGCGGGGGCGGGTTCGCGGGGTGCGGGACGCGAAACTCCTCCAGATCGTCGTGGAATCGGGGGTTTGCGGGGCTGGAGGGGCGTGCGGCGTGCGGATGGGAGGAGTTTCGCGAGGGAGAGGTGGGGGCGCGGCCGGGGTGCGGGCGAGGGCCCCGGGGGCGGGGTGCGGGCGTGAGCGCGGGGTGCGAGCCGGGGTTGTGGGGCGCGGTGCGGGGCGGGGTGGTGGGCCGCGGGTCGCGAAACTCCTCCAGATCGTCGCGGAATCGGGGGTTTGTGGGGCTCGCGAGGCGTGCGGCGGGCGGATTGGAGGAGTTTCGCGGGGGTGAGGGGCGGGGCGGGCGGCAATATGCTCGGGGGGTGGATGAGCGGGATGCTGCGGCGGTCGAACGGTTCCGGGAGCTGCTGCGCATCCCGACCGTCTCGCACGCCGACGAGACACTGATCGATGAGGGGCCGTTCGACGCGTTCGTCGCGGCGCTGCCGCGCCTGTACCCCCGCACGCACGCGGCCCTGGAGCGCGAGATCGTCGACGGGCACTCGCTGCTGTACCGGTGGGCCGGCGCCGACGCGGCGGACCCGCTGGTGCTGATGGCGCACCTGGACGTCGTGCCGGTCGTGTCGGACGAGTGGGAGCACGGCCCCTTCGACGCCGAGATCGTCGGCGACGGTGCGGAGGCGGCGATCCACGCCCGCGGCGCCATCGACGATAAGGGCGCGCTCGTGGCGATCCTGGAGGCGGTCGAGCAGCTTGTCGCCGACGGGTACACCCCGGCGCGCGACGTCTATCTGTCGTTCGGCCACAACGAGGAGACCGCCGGTGGGGGAGCGCGCGCGATCGTGGCCGCCCTCACCGCGCGGGGCGTCCGCCCCGGCCTCGTGCTCGACGAAGGCGGCGCGGTCGTGGAAGGGGCCGTGCCCGGCGTGCACGCGCCCACCGCGATGGTCGGCGTCGCCGAGCGCGGCGTGATGACCGTGCTGCTGACGGCGCGCGAGAACGGCGGTCACGCCTCCACGCCGCCCGCCTTCCCCGCCACCGCGCGGCTGGCCCGGGCGATCTCGCGCATCCACCGTCGCCCGTTCCCGGTGCGCATCGCCCCGCCGGTGCGGGCCCTGTTCGCCACCGTCGCCCCGCACGCCGACCCGCCCTACCGATGGGTGTTCGGCAACCTCGGGCTCACCGGACCGCTGCTGGCCCGGGTCTTCCCCCGCCTGGGCGCCGAGATGAACGCCCTCGTGCGCACGACCGCCGTCGTCACCGAGCTCGCCGGCGCCCCCGGCGAGAACGTGCTGGCGACCACGGCGCGCGCCTCGGTGAACATCCGGCTGCTCACCGGCGACACCGTCGCCTCGGCCGCCGCGCGCATCCGCCGGATCGTCGCCGATCCCGCCGTGGAGGTCGAGGTGCGGCACGGGTCGGACCCGTCGCCGGTGTCGCCCTGGCGCGGCGAGCCGTGGCGCCGCCTGGCGACGGCGGTGGCCGCGGCGCTGCCCGCTCCCGGCGGCGCCCAGATCATCACCGCCCCGTACATCCAGCTGGGCGCCAGCGACAGCCGCTGGTTCACCGCCATCAGCGACCACGTCTACCGGTTCACGCCGTTCCACCTCACCCGCGCCGAGCGCGACGCCCTGCACTCGCACAACGAACGCATCCGCGTGGCGGTGTGGCTGCGGGGGATCGGGTTCTACCGGGCGCTGATCACCGCGAGCTGACCGGGCGCGGCGGCTCGTCGCCGAGGCCGAGCAGGAACCGCACGATGTCGTCGGCGGTGCCCTCGAGCACCGGACCGCGACCGAACTCCCAGCCGGCATCGCTCGCGCGCAGCGTGTGGCCCTTCACGACCGCACGGCGCTGGAACGGCGCCCGGCCGACCTGGTAGAGCGCGACGGCGCCGGTGATGTGCGCGGGCAGCCCGAGCGGCGCGTCGCCGGCGTCGGCGGCGAGCTCGCGCACCGCGGCCACCAGATCGCGCATCGGGCGGCGCGGTCCCCGGCGGATGCCGTCGGCTTCGGCCCGCAGCTGCGCCGCCCGCTCCGCCTGCACCGCCCGCTCCGGCTGCGCCGCCCGCTCCGGCTGCGCCGCGCGCGCCGACTCCTGCACCGCCCGCTCCGACTCCACCGAGCGCTCCGGCTGCGCTCCGGCGACCAGCTCGGCGTGGCGCTCGCGCACCCGGGCGATGTCGGCACGGCGGTCGGCGGTGGCGCCCGACTCGTCGACGCCGGAGCGCTGCGACAGCGGCAGATGCCGCGACAGGTCGTCCATGACCGCATCCTATGCGCGGGCCGCCGGCGACCCGCGATGTGACAAAGCGGGCCGTTGTCACAGGAGTCCGCGCCTCGCGTGTGACTGTCACACGGGAATTCCTCGATATCCGGGGCCTGTCGGGTCATAATGGGCACGACTGATGTGACCGTGCACATCGGGTGACGGAGAGACACCATGAGCGACGAGGCCCAGGGGCGCCGGCCCAGCATCCGCGATGTGGCCCGGCTCGCCGGGGTGTCGCATCAGACGGTGTCGCGCGTGCTCAACGACCATCCGAGCATCCGGCCCGAGACGCGCGAGCGGGTGCGGGCGGTGATGTCCGACCTGTCGTACAGCCCGAACCGCGCGGCGCGGGCCCTGGTCACCAGCCGCTCGCACACCATCGGCATCCTCGCCGCGTCGGCCACGCAGTACGGCCCCGCCTCGTCGATCGCGGCGATCGAGGCCGCTGCGCGGGCCCGCGGCTACTGGGCGTCGACGGCCAACATCGACCCCACGGACCCCTCGTCGATCCCCGACGGGCTGTCGCACCTCATGGCCCAGGGGATCGAGGGACTCGTCGTCATCGCGCCCCAGTCGCGGGTGATCCGCGCCCTCATTGCGCAGAAGCCCGACCTGCCCTACGTGACCCTGCAGTCCACCGACCTCGACCCCGATCACACGCTCTCGGTCGACCAGATCGCCGGTGCCCGCCTGGCCACGCGGCACCTCATCGAGCTGGGGCACCGGAACATCTACCACCTCGCCGGCCCGCAGGACTGGATCGAGGCGGAGGCGCGCATGCGCGGCTTCCTCGACGAGATGAGCGCCTGGGACATCCCCACGACGGCGCCGATCCTGGGGGACTGGACGGCGGAGTTCGGCTACTACGCGGGGCGCGAGATGCTGCGGGTGCGCGACTTCACGGCGATCTTCTCGTCGAACGACCAGATGGCGCTGGGGCTCATGCACGCGGTGCGCGCCGAGGGCCTGGACTGTCCGCGCGACGTGAGCATCGTGGGGTTCGACGACATCCCCGAGGCCGCCCACTTCTGGCCCCCGCTGACCACGGTGCGTCAGGACTTCGCCGAACTGGGCCGCCGGTGCGTGGATCTGCTGCTGGGCTCCGCCTCGGGGGAGCAGACCGCGGCGGTGATCCTGCCGGAGCTGCGCGTGCGCAGCTCGTCGGCGCCCGTCGGCATCCGCTGAGGGCCCGTTACCAACCCGATATCAACCGGGACACGCCGGGAGTTGACAGCCCGGTCGACCGTGGGTCTATAGTTTCGCAATGTGAACGGTCACATCGACTGTCACACGACACCGCACCTCGCGGCATCGAACGATACGTCGGACGAAGGAGTCCACCGCATGAGCACCGCCGCCGATCGCACCGACGCCTATGTCGCGGGTGTGAAGACCGAGGTTGCGATTGCGCGGACGCGGGCCGAGGTGGCGGGGTTGCATGCGGAGTTGGTGCGGTACGGGCTGGTGGTGTGGACCGGGGGGAACGTGTCGGGCCGGGTGCCGGATGCGGATCTGTTCGTGATCAAGCCGTCGGGTGTGTCGTATGACGATCTCGCGCCGGAGAACATGATCCTGTGCGATCTCGACGGGAATGTCGTGGCGGGAACGCCCGGCAGTGACCGGTCGCCGTCGTCGGACACCGCGGCGCACGCGTATGTGTACCGGAACATGCCGGAGGTCGGCGGGGTCGTGCACACGCACTCGGATTATGCGGTGGCGTGGGCGGCGCGGGGGGAGGAGATCCCGTGTGTGATCACGGCGATGGCCGATGAGTTCGGGGGTCCGATCCCGGTGGGGCCGTTCGCGATCATCGGCGACGATTCGATCGGTCGGGGCATCGTGGACACGTTGACCGGGCACCGGTCGCGGGCGGTGTTGATGCGCAGCCACGGGCCGTTCACGATCGGGGCGACGGCGAAGGATGCCGTGAAGGCCGCGGTGATGCTCGAAGACGTCGCGCGCACCGTCCACCTCGCCCGGCAGGGCGGCGAGCTCGTCCCGATCCCGCAGGAAGCGATCGACGCCCTCTACAACCGGTACCAGAACGTCTACGGCCAGACCACCGACGACCGCCGGTGACCCGCGCTTCGCGCGCGGATCAAGCGGTCACACTCGCACCATCGAGGACAACTCAACACCACACCAAGACAGTGAAGTCCACTGGAAAGGAACCACAGTGAAGATCAAGAAGATCGCCATCGCGGCGTTCGCCGTCGGCGCGCTCATGCTCACCGGCTGCTCGGGCTCGGGAGACAGCGGCAGCGGCGGCGAGGGCGGCGGCGACGGCGGCCTCATCGGCGTGGCCATGCCGACCAAGTCGTCGGAGCGCTGGATCCAGGACGGCGACGCCGTCAAGAAGGCTCTCGAGGACCAGGGCTACACCGTCGACCTGCAGTACGCAGAGGACGACATCCCCACGCAGGTCTCGCAGATCGAGAACATGATCACGAAGGGGGCCGAGGCGCTCATCGTCGCCTCGATCGACGGCACCACGCTCTCCGAGGTGCTGCAGACCGCCGCCGACAGCGACATCCCGGTGATCGCCTACGACCGCCTCATCAAGGGCACCGAGAACGTGGACTACTACGCCACGTTCGACAACGAGCTCGTCGGCAACCAGCAGGCCTGGACCGTGCTCAACGGCCTCGGTCTGACCGACCTCGAGGGCAACCCGCTGCCGGACGCTCCGGCCGGCCCGTTCAACATCGAGCTGTTCGCCGGCTCGCTGGACGACAACAACGCGTTCTTCTTCTTCAACGGCGCGATGGACGTGTTCCAGCCCTTCATCGACGACGGCACGCTCGTCGTGAAGTCGGGCCAGACCGACATCGAGCAGGCGGCGACGCTGCGCTGGGACGGCGAAGAGGCCCAGAGCCGTATGGAGAACCTGATCACGGCGAACTACTCGGACGGCTCGAAGGTCAACGCGGTGCTCTCGCCCTACGACGGCATCTCGCGCGGCATCATCGGCGCCCTCACCGACGCCGGTTACAGCGTCGGCGACGAGTGGCCGATCATCTCGGGCCAGGACGCCGAGGTCGACTCGGTCAAGGCGATCCTGTCGGGCGAGCAGTACGCGACGATCTTCAAGGACACGCGTGAGCTCGCGAAGGTCGCCGCCGGCATGGCCGTCTCGGTGCTCAACGGCGAAGAGCCGGAGACCAACGACACCACCACGTACGACAACGACGTCAAGGTCGTCCCGTCGTACCTGCTGGCCCCGGTCCCGGTCGTGAGGGACAACGTCGAGTCCGCGCTGGTCGACACCGGCTACTGGACGGCTGAGGAGCTCGGCCTCTAAGCAGGCCACACCTCTCACCACGGTGCTGGTGGCGGGCCCGCCCGCCACCAGCACCACCCATCCATCCCCTAAGGAAGTCGGAAACCGTGAGCGAGACCATCCTCGAGATGCGCGGCATCACCAAGACGTTCCCGGGCGTGAAGGCCCTCTCCAACGTCAACTTCGCCGTCGAGCGTGGCGAGATCCACGCCATCTGCGGCGAGAACGGCGCCGGCAAGTCCACCCTCATGAAGGTGCTGTCCGGCGTCTACCCCCACGGCTCGTACGACGGCGAGATCCACTTCGTCGGCGATGTCGTCGAGTTCAAGAACCTGCGCGACAGCGAAGCCCGCGGCATCGTGATCATCCACCAGGAGCTGGCGCTGAGCCCCTACCTGTCGATCGCCGAGAACATCTTCCTCAACAACGAGCGCAAGGGTCCGGGCGGGCTGATCGACTGGAACCAGACCAACCACGAGGCCGCGCAGCTGCTGCGGCGCGTGGGTCTGCGGGAGAACCCCACCACCAAGGTCAACCAGATCGGCGTCGGCAAGCAGCAGCTCGTCGAGATCGCCAAGGCGCTGTCGAAGGAGGTCAAGCTCCTCATCCTCGACGAGCCGACCGCCGCCCTGAACGACGAGGACTCCGATCACCTGCTCGACCTGATCCTGAACCTCCGCGCCGAGGGGATCACGTCGATCATCATCAGCCACAAGCTCAACGAGATCAAGAAGGTCGCCGACACCGTCACGATCATCCGCGACGGCAAGACGATCGAGACGATCGCCAAGGCCGATGTGACCGAGGACCGCATCATCAAGGACATGGTGGGTCGCGACCTCGAGCACCGCTACCCCGACCACGAGCCCCACATCGGCGAAGAGCTGCTGCGCGTGGAGGACTGGACCGCCCACCACCCGCAGGACCCGAGCCGTGTCGTCGTCGACAACGTGTCGATCACGGTGCGGGCGGGCGAGATCGTCGGCATCGCCGGGCTCATGGGCGCGGGGCGCACCGAGTTCGCGATGAGCCTGTTCGGGCACTCCTACGGCACCCGCATCTCGGGCAAGGTCTACCTGCGCGGCAAGGAGATCAAGACCCGTTCGGTGTCGGAGGCGATCGACAACGGTCTGGCCTACGCCACCGAGGATCGCAAGACCTACGGCCTGAACCTCATCGAGGACATCAAGCGCAACATCTCGATGGCCTCGCTGCGCAAGCTCGAGAAGGCCGGACTCGTCGACGACAACGAGGAGTTCAAGGTCGCCAACGGGTTCCGCACCTCGATGAACATCAAGGCGCCCAGCGTGCTGGTGCCCACCGGCAAGCTCTCCGGCGGCAACCAGCAGAAGGTCGTGCTGTCGAAGTGGATCTACTCCGATCCCGAGGTGCTGATCCTCGACGAACCCACCCGCGGCATCGACGTGGGTGCGAAGTACGAGATCTACACGATCATCAACAAGCTCGCCGCGGCCGGGAAGGGGATCATCGTGATCTCCTCCGAGCTGCCCGAGCTGCTCGGCATCTCGGACCGCGTGTACGCCCTCTCGGAGGGACGCATCACCGGTGAGATGCCGATCGAGCAGGCCACCCCCGAATCCGTCCTCAAGCTCATGACCATGGAGAAGCCCCGCTGACGGGGCTCAGGAGAACACGACCATGTCCAACGACAATCTCCCGAACGACGTCGCCGCGGGCGCGCGGATCAACCCCCCGGAGAACGCCTTCACGAGGTGGCTGACCACGGTCCTGTCGGACCTCGGCAAGAACGGCATCTTCATCGCGCTGATCGCGGTGGTGACCCTGTTCACGATCCTCACCAACGGCATCCTGCTGCGGCCGCAGAACATCTCGAACCTCATCGTGCAGAACGGGTACATCCTCGTGCTCGCCATCGGCATGGTGATGATCATCATCGCCGGCCACATCGACCTGTCGGTCGGCTCGGTCGCCGCCTTCATCGGTGCCGTCTCGGGCGTGTTCGCCGTGAAGATGGGGATGCCGTGGTGGCTCTCGATCATCCTGTCGCTGCTCATCGGAGCGCTGGTGGGCGCCTGGCAGGGCTTCTGGGTCGCCTACGTCGGCATACCCGCGTTCATCGTGACATTGGCGGGCATGCTGATCTTCCGCGGGCTCGCGCTGGTCGTGCTCGGCAACGCCAACATCGGCTCGTTCCCCACCGAGTACCGTGCGCTGGGCAACGGCTTCCTCACCGGCATCTTCGGTGAATCCGATCCGGACGTGTTCACGCTGCTGATCGGCGCGGTCGCCATCGTCGCGCTCGTCGTGCAGCAGGTGCGCACCCGCCGCGGCCGCCAGAAGTACGACCAGGTCGTCGACCCGGTGGTCTGGTTCGTCATCAAGCTGGTGCTCGTGGCCGCCGTCATCGGCTGGTTCACCTGGGCGCTGGCCTCGTACAAGGGCATCCCGGTGACCCTCATCATCCTGGCCGCGCTGGTGCTCATCTACGGCATCGTGATGAACCGCACCGTCTTCGGCCGCCACATCTACGCGATCGGCGGCAACCGTCACGCCGCCGAGCTGTCGGGCATCAAGACGCGCCGTGTGGACTTCTGGCTGTTCGTGAACATGGGCGTGCTCGCCGCGCTGGCAGGCCTCATCTTCACGGCCCGTCTGAACCTGGCAGGGCCCAAGGCCGGTGACGGCTTCGAGCTCGAGGCCATCTCGGCGGCCTTCATCGGCGGTGCGGCGGTGCAGGGCGGTGTCGGCACCATCGGCGGCGCCATCATCGGTGGTCTCATCATCGGTGTGCTCAACAACGGCATGTCGATCATGGGCATCGGCATCGAGTGGCAGCAGGCCGTCAAGGGTCTCGTGCTGCTGCTGGCCGTCGCGTTCGACGTCTACAACAAGCGCCGCTCGGGCAACTGAGTCCGGCTGCAGAAACGGCCCCGTCCGCTGGGACGGGGCCGTTTCTGCGTGTACGGGGCGGTCAGGGGACGAGCACGACCTTGCCGTCGACACCGGCCTCGACGACGCGGTGCGCCTCGGCGGCCTCTGCCAGCGGCAGGGCGGGCCCGAGCTCGACCGAGAAGGCGCCGACGGCGAGCAGGTGCAGGGCGACCGGGATCGACTCGCGGCGCCACGCCTCTTCTCGCGCGGTGAGCGGGCGCGGGCTGCCGCCGCGGAACGCCTGGATGCCGAGGGCATCGGCGTCGGCGCCGCGCACCAGGGTCGCGATGCGGCGGCGGTCGGCGACGAGCTCGACCGAGCTGTCGAGGGCCTCGTCGGTGCCGGCGAGGTCGATGGCGACGGTGACCCCGTCGGGGGCCGCGGCGCGCACGCGGTCGGCGATACCCGGCGCGTACGAGACGGGCTCGGCCCCGAGGGCGCGCACCCGGTCGGCACGGCGGTCGCTGGTGGTGGCGAGCACCCGTGCACCGGCGAGCACGGCGAACTGGATGACAGCCTGGCCGACCGCGCCCGAGCCGGCGTGGACGAGCACGGTGTCCTCGGGACCGACGGCCAGGGAGCGGACGGTCTGGTAGGCGGTGCCGATCGGGATGCCCAGCGCGGCGCCCTCGGCGGCGGAGACCTGCGGCGGGCGGGGGAACAGCGCCTCCTGCGAGACGACGAGCTCGGACGCGTAGGTGCCGAGGGCGCCGGTGATGACGACGCGGTCGCCCACCCGGAAGCCGGTGACGTCGGGGCCGACGGCGGTGACGACACCGGCGCCGTCGTTGCCGACGTGGCGCGGCGTGGTGATCGGGTCGGAGGCGCGCTGCCCCGAGCGCAGCTTGTGGTCGACCGGGTTGACCCCGGCCGCCTCGATGCGCACGGCCACGTCGGTGGCGCCCAGCGGCGGCAGGGCGACCTCGGTGGGGGTGAGAACCTCGGGGCCGCCGAAGGCGGTGTGGGTGATGGCGATGGTCATCATGCTCCGTTCGGTTTCTGGGACAGGGCCTTGGTGATGCGCTGCAGCGACACCGGCTCGGCGGTGCCCAGGCGCTGGGCGAACAGGCTCACCCGGTACTCCTCGAGCAGCCAGCGGGCGTGCACGAGCGCGGCCGCGGCAGCCGGGTCGACGGGGATGGTGCCGCCCGCCTCGGCGTACAGCGTCGCCGCGCGCTCGAACTCGCTCTGCCGCTGCCGGTCGCGACCGGGGTTGTCGGCGAGCCCCTCGACGCGCTCGAGCGCGCCCTGCAGATAGCGGGGGAGGTGCGCGAGGCGGGCAAGGCCCGTGCGCGAGACGAACCGGTCGTGCACGAGACCGGCGAGCTGGCCCTTCACGTCGCCGAGCGCCGACAGCAGGGTCATGGAGTTCTGGCCCCGCACGGCCTTGTCGACCTGGCGGTGCAGGGTGAGGATGCGGGAGGTCAGCGACACGGCCTGGAACAGCTCGTCGACCACGGCGCCCGCGAACGCGCCCTGTACGGCGGCGAACTGCTCGGGCGTACGCACCTCGGGCGCGGTGCGGGCGATCACGGCGTCGGCCACCGCGACGCGCGCGTCTTCGATGAGGGCCTTCGCCGACGGGTACGGCGAGGCGGCGAGGGCCAGCTTCTCGGGCGCGGTGAGGTGCTCGAGCACGTAGGGGGCGGGGGTGGGACTCGACAGCAGCACCAGGCGGCGCACGCCCGCGCGGGTCAGGCGCGCGGCGCCCTCGGGGGTGGCCTCGATGCGCAGCGCCACGGTGGCGCCCTCGTCGACCAGCGCCGGGTAGCCGCGGACGACACCGCCGGCGACCTTGGTGTCGACGACCTCGGGGAGCACCCCGACGTCCCAGGTGGTGAGGCCGGTGCGCTCGGTGACGCCCGCCGCACCGGCGGCGGGGATGCCGGATGCCGCGGCGACGGCGCCCGCGGCCGGGCGGGCGCGCCCGGCGGGGGCCGGGGCCTGCAGGGAGCGGGCGACGCTCTCGCGGGCGCGCCCGGCGAGCCGACGCTGCAGGTCGGCGAGGTCGCGCGACGAGCCGAGCGCCCGGCCGCGCTGGTCGACGGCGCGGAACGAGACGGTGAGGTGGCCGGGCACCCGGTCGAGGTCGAAGTCGTCGGCGGTGACGGGCTGATTGGCCACCCGCTGGATGCGGGCCGCCAGGGCGGCGCGCAGCGTGCGCGGCGGCAGGCCGTCGTGCGACTCGGGGCCCTCGCCGGCCAGTTCCGCGCTGAGGGTGGCCGCCCAGTCGGCCGCCGGCACGACGTGGCGGCGGATGGCCTTGGGGAGCGCGCGCAACAGGGCGGCGATGAGCTCGTCGCGCATGCCGGGCACCTGCCAGTCGAACCCGTCGGGACGCAGCTGCGCCAGCAGCACGAGCGGCACGACGACGCTCACGCCGTCGTCGGCGGCACCGGGCTCGAACCGGTAGGCCAGGGAGAGCACCTGGTCGCCCTGCAGCCACCGCGCGGGGAAGGCGCGCTCGTCCGAGCGCGATGCCTCGTCGACGAGGTCGGCCTCGGTCATGTCGAGCAGCTTCGGGGTGCGCCGCGAGGCATCCTGCCACCACGACTCGAACGAGCGCACATCGAACACGTCGGCGGGCAGCCGCGCCTCGTAGAAGGCGTAGACGGCCTCGTCGCCGACGAGGATGTCGCGGCGCCGCTCGCGCTCCTCCACCCGCTCGAGCCGGCGGCGCAGCTCGAGGTTGCGCCGCTCGAAGGCGGTGAGGCGCTTGTCGAGGTGGTGCGTGTTCCACTCGCCGTCGACGAGCGCGTGGCGCAGGAACAGTTCGCGCGCCAGCGGCCGGTCGATGCGCGCCAACTGCACGCGGCGCCGGGGTACGATCTCGACGCCGAAGAGGGTGACCTTCTCAGCGGCCACCGCCGCCCCGGCATCCTTCGACCAGTGCGGGTCGGAGAGGGAGCGGTGGGCGAGGTCGCCGGCGAGGTCTTCGGCCCATGCCGGGTCGATGACCGCGACGGTGCGGGCGAACAGCCGCGAGGTCTCGACGAGCTCGGCGGCCATGACGGCATCCGGGGTCGCCTTGCGCAGCGCCGACCCCGGGAACACCGCGAACGACGCGCCCCGCGCGCCGCGGTAGACCGGCAGCGGCTTGCGCTTGGTGTCTTTGCCGCTCTGGCCCTTCTGGTTCGACCCCGCGCCGCTGACGCTGCGGGTGTCGAGCACGCCGATGTGGGAGAGCAGGCCCGAGAGGATCGCGCGATGCACGGCATCAGGATCGGCGACGCCGGCGGCGGATGCCTCGTCGGCGGGGCGCCGCTCGCCGCCGCGGGGGGCGCGGGTGAGCTGACGCAGCTGCCGGTGCACGTCGAACCATTCCCGCACGCGCACGTAGTTGAGGTGCTCCGAGCGGCACAGTCGCCGGAACGCGCTCGAACCGAGCTCGCGCTGCTGCTCGTCGAGGTGGTTCCACAGGTTCAGCAGCGTGAGGAAGTCGCTGGTGGGGTCGGTGAAGCGGGCGTGCAGCCGGTCGGCCTCCTCGCGGCGCTCCTCGGGGCGCTCGCGCACGTCTTGGATCGACAGGCCCGCGACGATGGCCAGCACGTCGCGGGTGACGCCCCGTTCGCGGGCCTCGAGCAGCATGCGCGCGAACCGCGGGTCGATGGGGAGACGGGCGATCTCGCGGCCGAGGGGGGTGAGCCGCGGCGACCCCGAGGCGCGGTCGACGGCGCGCAGCTCGAGCAGGAGCTCGAGGGCCGCCTTGACGCCGCGGGAGTCGGGACCGGTGAGGAAGGGGAACTCGGAGATGTCGCCGAAGCCCAGGGCGAGCATCTGCAGGATCACCGAGGCGAGCGAGGTGCGCAGGATCTCGGGCTCGGTGTACTCCGGCCGCGACGCGAAGTCCTCTTCGGAGTAGAGCCGCACCGCGATGCCGGGCGAGGTGCGCCCCGCGCGGCCCGAGCGCTGCTGCGCCGAGGCCTGCGAGATGGCCTCGATGGGCAGGCGCTGGATCTTGGAGCGCACGCTGTAGCGCGAGATGCGCGCCGTGCCGGCATCGACGACGTAGCGGATGCCGGGGACGGTGAGGCTCGTCTCGGCGACGTTGGTGGCCAGAATGATGCGCCGCCGCACCCCGGGCACCTGCGACGGCTCGAACACGCGGTGCTGCTCGGCTGCCGAAAGCCTCCCGAACAGCGGCAGCACCTCGGTGGGGCGGGGGTGCGAGCGGTACATGCCGCGCACGGCATCCGCGGCGTCGCGGATCTCGGCCTCGCCGGGGAGGAAGACCAGCACGTCGCCGTCGGCCTCGCGGTCGAGCTCGCGCAGGGCCCCGAGCAGGGCGTCGACCTCGTCGTCCTTGTCGGCGTCTTCGCCCTCGGCCACCGGCGGGCGGTAGCGGATCTCGACCGGGTAGGTGCGCCCCGACACCTCGACGATGGGGGCGGGTGTGCCGCCGGCATCCGCGAAGTGCCGCGCGAAGCTCTCGGGGTCGATGGTGGCGGAGGTGATGATGACCTTGAGGTCGGGGCGCTGGGGCAGGATGCGGGTGAGGTAGCCCAGCAGGAAGTCGATGTTGAGGGAGCGCTCGTGCGCCTCGTCGACGATGATCGTGTCGTAGCGGCGCAGCAGGCGGTCGCGGTGGATCTCGTTGAGCAGGATGCCGTCGGTGAGCAGCGTCACCTGGGTCTCGGCGGAGACCTGGTCGGTGAAGCGCACCTTGTAGCCGACCTCGGCGCCCAGCGGCACCTGCATCTCGTGGGCGATGCGCTCCGAGATGGTGCGCGCGGCGATGCGGCGCGGCTGGGTGTGCGCGATGGCGGTGCGGCCGAGCTCGAGGCAGATCTTCGGCAGCTGCGTGGTCTTGCCCGAACCGGTGGCTCCGGCGACGATGACCACCTGGTGGTCGGCGATGGCGCGGGCGATCTCATCCCGGGCGGCGCTGACGGGCAGCTCGGGCGGGTAGGAGATGACGGGCGCGGGCATAGCCTTCCATCCTAGATCGGCGGACGGTGGGGGCGGGCAGGCTCAGGCGCGGGCGGCGGCGACCGCTTCGTCGAGGGCCCCGAGGTCTTGCGGGGTCACCAGGCGCGAGAGGATCGCGTGCTCGACCAGCCGCGCGCGGCGGTTGGTGGCCAGGCGTCCGGCACCGCCGCGCAGGCCCGTCACGCCTTCGCGGTCGAGCTTGTCGCAGACGGCGTCGAGCTTGCGGTTGAACGTGGTCAGCGGCCAGCCCAGGCGCGCCGCGGCCTGCGCCGACGAGGGGATCTGGCTCTGCCCGACGATGCCGTCGCGCAGCATCGGCTCGCACAGCGCGATGACCAGCAGCCGCTGCGTGGGGGTGAGCGACACGTTGCCGATGGTGATCTGGGTGGGGTCGGAGGCGTCGGCGACGAGGGGCGCGGAGTGGAAGGCGGCCTGCGGGCTGTGCACGCTGAGCTCGTATGTGTAGGGCCCTGCGGTGAACAGCACCACCAGCCGCGGGAACACCAGCGGCACGCGCGCCCCGGGGCCGAGGACGGCCTGGTAGACCCCGTCGGCGGTGGACAGGCTCACCGAGATCGACTGCCCGACGTTGGCGAGCCACCACATGCCGCCCTCGAAGCCGAGCGAGAGCAGCCGGCGGTGCAGGTAGGGGTTCTCGTCGACGACGAGGTCGGCGTCGCGGCCGATGGTGTATTCCTCGTCCCGCGCGGGGTGGAACCACTCGCCGCAGAACTCGATCCCGATCTCGTGCCCGTCCATGGTGCTCCTCATCCTGTCACGAGCGCGACCAGCAGGATGCCGGCGGCCACCAGCACCAGCGCTGTCGCGGCGATCGCGGTCACGGGCCCGCGCCGTCGGCGTCGCGGGGCGGGCGCCGGTGCCGGCGCGGAGGTCTGCGGCGCGGGCCGGTGCACCGCCGCGGGCGGGGGCGCGGCGGTGCTGCGCACCCCGTAGGCGCGCTGGTCGATGCCGTCGGCACCGGGCCGGTAGGCGCGGCGCACCTCGTCGCCGCGGGTGGGCGGATCGGTCGCGGCGCCCGGCAGGGGCGGCCGGGCGGCGACGACCTGCAGCGGCTGGGTGGGCGGCGGGTCGGTGCGCGGCGCGGGGGCGTGCTCGACCGCGGGCGCCGGGTCGGCGGCGGGGGCCCCGCGTCGGGGCGCGACGACGGTGGCATCCTCGGGGGCGCGCCGCACCACGACGGTCGCGTCGTCGGGTGCGGGCTCTGCCGCCGGCGCGGGCTCCGGCCGCCGCCGGGCGAGAACGGTGGCGTCGTCGGGCTCGGGCTCGGGTGCGGGCTCGGGCTCCGGCGCGGATGCGGGCTCCGGCCGGCGCCGGGCGAGAACGGTGGCGTCGTCGGGCACGGGCTCCGGTGCGGGCTGCGGCCGTCGCCGGGCGAGAACGGTGGCGTCGTCGGGCTCCGGTCCGCGCCGCACGACGACCGTCTCGTCGGTGGTCTCGTCGGTGGTGTCGCCCGTGGTCTCGCCGGTGTCGTCGGGTGTGCTCATCGGGCCCTCCGTCTCGCGGACTGCACGGTGGCCACCTCGACCGTCGACGACTCGGCCGACGACAGGCCGCCGGTCACCTCGTCGAACGAGGTGTTGGCCCCGCCGGCGGTCACGTCGATGACGATGACCGTGATGTTGTCGCGGCCGCCCGCGGCCACCGCCTGCGCCACCAGGGCGCGCGCGGTCTGCTCGGCGGTGCCGCCCAGGGTGAGCCCGGCGCGCAGCGCCTCGTCGGTGAGCTCGGTGGTCAGCCCGTCCGAGCACACCAGCAGCCGCTCGCCGGTGGTCACCGGCAGCAGCCAGAAGTCGGCGGCGCTGCGCTCCTCGCCGACCGCGCGGGTGATGACGTTGCGCCCCGAGAACGTCGACATGTCCTCGCGGGCGAGAGTGCCGGCATCCACCATCTCCTGCGCGACGGAGTGGTCGACCGTCAGCTGCTCGAGCCGGTGGTCGAGCAGGCGGTACACGCGCGAGTCGCCGATGTTGACGACCAGCCAGCGCAGCAGCCCGTCATGGTGCACGGCCACGACACCGGTGAGCGTCGATCCGGCGCCGCGGCGGGTGGTGGCGGCGATCTCGGCGACGGCGGCGTGGGCGGCCTGCACGGTGGCGGCCACCTCGTGCGCGGTGACCTCGCGGCCCACGAGCGGAGCGAAGGCGGCGACGACGGCGGCGCTGGCGCGGTCGCCGGCGTCGTGACCGCCCATGCCGTCGGCGACGACGAACACCGGATGCCGGGCGAGCACCGAATCCTCGTTGACGGCGCGGCGCAGCCCCGCGTCGGTGTGGCTGCCGACGGTCACCTGCAGGGCGGCCGTCACGAGGGCCCCACCAGGGCGAGGGCGGCGTCGCCCAGGAAGAAGGCGCCGGTGACCGGCGTGGGGGCGGTCACCTCGCGCTCGCCGGGGAGGAAGACGCCGTTGGTC
This sequence comes from Microbacterium festucae, assembly GCF_025421715.1. Taxonomy (GTDB): domain Bacteria; phylum Actinomycetota; class Actinomycetes; order Actinomycetales; family Microbacteriaceae; genus Microbacterium; species Microbacterium festucae. The sequence goes on along the minus strand of NZ_JAOEFC010000002.1, from coordinate 856,080 downwards.
GAGCCGAGGTCGACCAGCGTCCACCCCGCGCCGGTGCGGCGCAGCAGCGCGTGCGTCTTGGAGACGGTGCGGGTGGCGTCGTCGATGGGCACCAGCTGCGCCCCGTCGACGCCGGCGGGGGCGGCGGGGTTGCGGCCGAGCACGACCGCGTCGGCCACGAGCGGCACGACGGCCCCCGGCACTTCGAGCCGCCAGGCGGCCCGGGGCGGGGCGATCGCGGTGCGCTCGTCGACGTCGTCGCCGGCGGCGGCGGCGGTGGCGGGGGAGGCGGCGGCCGGTGCCCACGCTCCGGTGGCGGGCGGTGCGGCGACCGGCTCGGGCTCGGGGCCGGGAAGGGGCGCCGGCGCGGGGGCGGGCGGTGCGGGGGCGAACGTCGCCGCCGGCATCCCGGCGACCGGCGCGGCCCCGGGGGTGAAGGGCGCCAGTGCCGGAAGCGCGGCCTCCGCCTCGGTCGTGGGTTCGGGCGCGGCGGGCGCCGGCTCGTCCCAGCGCGCCGACCCCCACCCGGCCAGGCTCGCCCACACCGGGAACAGCACCACGCCGAGCACCGCGTACCCCGCGCCGAAGCCGAGGCGGCGGCCGATGCCGAGCAGCATGCGCACGTGGAGGACGACGACGGGGATCAGCAGCACGAGCCAGATGAGCGCGGGCACGAGCGTGGCCACGGTGGCGGCGCTCTGCGCGCCGGCGACGTCGCCCCCGAAGGAGGCGTCGACGGCCGCTGCCGCCAGCGTCGTGCCGAGGATCGCCGTGGCCACGCCGCCGACGATCACCAGCGCGGCGATCGCGATCGCCCACCACCCCGGCAGCCCCGCGAGCACGAACAGCACCCAGACGTTGAGCACCGGCACCCAGGCCTGGCCGCGCGAGACGCCCGCCTTGGCGAACAGGGCCGACAGCGCCAGCGCCGTCCAGACGTACAGCGCGAGGCCGACGACGACCGACGCACCCAGCAGCAGGACGGTGGTGACGGGGGGGATCATCGGGGTCCTCCTTCTGACGGGGCGGGGGGCGCGGCGGGGCGGGGCGGGGCGGGCGGCCGCGGTCGGCGCGGCCCGCGCCGCCAGAGCGAGCGCAGCGACAGCCGGGCGCGCAGGCGCCCCCACCGGGTGGTCGCCGCGGCGAACCGGGTGCGCTCGGCGTCGACGATCTCCCAGAAGCGGTCGGCCTCGGCCGCCGGCGGCGGCGCGACGTCGAACACCGAGCGGTCGGCGAGGGTCGCGAGGGTCGCCGCGCCGCTGTGGGCGCCGTCGCCGTAGAGGGCGGCCAGCTCCTGCCGGGTGTGATGGGCGGGCGGGGTGCGGCCGTGGTCGACGGCGGTGTCGACGAACTCGTCCCAGCCGCCGGTCATCCGCTCGACGACGTCGCCGGCGCCGCGACGCCCGCGGCGACGCAGGGCCTTCAGCAGCAGCACGAGCAGGAACGGACCGAGCACGATCACGAGGGCCAGCACCGCGATGCCGCCGCCGCGCAGCGCCGCCCACAGCGCCGACAGGTCGACTTGGTCGGCCGTCTCGGGCGCATCGCGCGGACCGGCATCGGCGGGGTTGGCCTCGCCCGGCAGCACCGTGTCGGCGTGGTCGGGGCGCACCTCGGTGGGCACCTCGGGGTCGCGGTGCTGCAGGTCTTCGGGGGCCACGCTGTCGGTGTGCTGCGGGGTGACGTCCACCGCCGTCCACGAGCCGTCGGCGTCTTGCACCTCGACCCAGGCGGTCATGTTGCCGCCGCGGCAGAGGCCGTCGACGCAGGCCGGGATCGCCGCGTCGTCGCCGGCGGTCAGACGTGCGCCCAGCACGATGCGGGCGGCGAAACCCAGCTGGTCGGCGATCATCGCGGTGGCCACGGCGAACTGCTCGTCGTCGCCGACGGCGGCCACCAGCAGCGCGTCGTCGTCGCCGCCCACGTCGTTCTGCCGCTGCAGGAGCGCCGTGAACATGTCGTCGATGCGGCCGGTGGAGTGCCCGGCGCGACTGGGTTCGAAGCCGGCGCCACCGAGCGCGGCGCGCCAGTCGGCGGCGCCGTCGGCGGTGAGGGAGTGACTGAGGAACCCGCGCGCGCGCAGCGTCTCCACCAGCTGGGCCAGGCCCGCGCCGCCGGTGGCGGCGTTCTGCGCGGCCATCCACTCGACGAGGCTCGCCGGCACCACCTCGGCGGGCAGCTGCGGCGCCTCCCGGCCCGGGGTCAGATCGGCCAGGCCCGTGCCGGTGGCATCCGTCGCCCCCTGCTGCACGTACGAGACGCCGGTGCCGAGCCCCCCGCCCGAGAGCTCCACCCCGGTGCGGGTGGCCGCGTTGTAGAAGAAGCCGTCGGCGCGGGCGGCGGCGTCGGCACCGCCGAAGTCGATGCCGGTGAGAGCGCCCACGGTGGGCACCCACACGCCCCGGTAGCCGGCGATCTCGACGCGCGCCGACACCGGTTCGCCGCCGATGGGGGCGGGAAGCCGCGAGGGCACGCGCACGAACGCGGTGGTCTGGTCGGAGCCGGGGGCGGTCGGGTCGGTGACGCGGGCGACCTGGCCGTCGTAGAACGACATCGTCGCCAGGCGCACCCGGTCGACGTCGGCATCGGTCTGCACCTCGAAGAGCACCTCGTCGAAGCGGTCGTCGGTGAAGAACGCACGGTACTGGGTGAGGGGGCTGAGCTCGCGGTCGAGGGTGAGGCGCGGGTCGACGGCGGTGCGCAGCACCTGGCGGGGCTGGTCGGCCAGGGCCCACGGCGCCACCACCGCCGACACCGCCACCGCGGCGAGGATCATGCCGATCGCGATGCCGGAGCGGGCCGCGAGGGCCGACGAGCTGCGACCGGTGGTGCGGATGCCGGTGGCGGCCTCGGCCGCCCGCACGGCGCGGCGGCGCTCGTCGACGGTGCGCCACACCAGGAAGGCGAGGGCGAGGAGGATCGACCCGGCGCCCACCAGCAGCTCCGCGAGGCCGGGGAGCACGGTGCCCTCGATCCGCAGCGCCGCCCGCAGCGTGCCCGCCCCGAACAGCACGCCGTAGGCGGGAAGCAGCAGACCGACGAGGGGCGCGAGCACCCACAGCCGTCGCGCGCGCCAGGCCAGCGACAGGGCCGCGACGGGAACGGCGAGGAACAGCAGGAAGGTGGGGGCGAGGGTGGCCTGGTAGGCGCCGAGGGGGAGCTCGAGGGTGAGGAGATCCTTCCACCCCGTGACCGGTGCGGTCACGACCGCCCGCAGCGCCGCCACCAGCTGCGGCATGCTGCCGAGCATGGTGGGCGCCGCCACCGGCACTCCCACCACGACGTAGGCCGCGAAGGTGACCAGCGCCAGCCACCAGCCGTTCCACGACCAGCGCAGGCCGGCCAGCGCGATGAGGTGGGCCAGCACCAGGGCGACGCCGATCGCGATCAGCAGGGCGGGGTCGCGGTGCAGCGGCCACACCGCCAGCGCGCCCACGAGGAACAGGGCGTCCAGCAGCAGCGCGCCCACGATGAGGAAGCGCGGCGAGAGGCGTTCGGCGCGTCGCGAGCGCCGGCGCACGGGCAGCGGACCGGTCATGATCCCGCCCCGCTCACGTCTGAGCTCCCCGCGAGAGCAGCTGGCGCACGTCGTCGAGCAGTCCCACCGACAGCACCGTCATCGAGCCCAGGCGCCGCATGGCGGGCTCTGCCTCGGGGTTGCAGACGATGGCGCAGACCCCGACGTCGGAGGGGAAGGCCAGCGCGGCGGCCTGGATGGCGCGCGCGGTCTGGGTCGAGCCGCACACCAGGAACGCGATCGAGGCGTCGGGGTGGGTCTCTGCGGCCAGCGACGTGACATCTCCCAGCGGGCTCACCCGGGGCCCGGTCTCCACGCCCGACAGGTCGTCGAGCAGGGTGCGGGCGCTGATGGTGGTGAGCTCGCGGATGGTGCGCACGTTCGTGCGCACGAACTCGGGCACGATGCCGCCGGTGACGACATCGACGTCGCGCCCGTCGCGGATGCCGCGCACGCCGATCGAGGCGGCGGTGCTGACGGCCAGCTCGAACTCCTCTTCGGTGGCGTACTCGTGCTCGGCGGTGGCCAGGGCGATCACCATGCGCGAGCGCCGGGTCTCCTCGTACTGGCGCACCATGAGGGTGCCGGTCTTGGCGGTCGACTTCCAGTGCACCTGTCGCTGCGCGTCGCCGGGCACGTAGGCGCGGATGGCGTGGAACGAGATGTCGGCGTCGACGACGGTGCGCGACGCGCTGCCCTCGAGGTCGCGGATGAATCCGGCGCTCGTCGACAGCAGCGGGGTGGTGACCGGGTGCACGTAGAGGGTGTGCACGTCTTCCCACGCCGCCTCGCGGCGGAGGATGCCGAGCGGGTCGCCGCGCACCGTGCGCGCCGGCCCCACCTGGATGACGCCCCGCCGGTGGGTGGGGACGACGACCTGCTCTTCGTGGCGGTGGTCGTGGCGCAGCATCGGCACGTACACGTCGACCAGGCCCTCGCCCACCGGGATGTCGATGCGGCCGGGCAGGGTGATGCCGCGACCGATGTTGACGACGCTGAGGATGCCCGCCACCTGGGTGCCGGCCACCACACGGTCGTGGCCGAGGGTGAGGTCGACGTCGTAGGAGCGGGCACTGAACAGGAACGGCACCGACAGCAGCAGCAGCACCGCGGCGATGACGCCGCCGGCGACGAACTCGAGCCACCCGAAGGCGAGCCCCAGCCCGAGCCCGAACGCGACCCCGGCCACCAGCAGCCAGCCGGCGGGGGTGAGGGTGTGCCGCACCGCCGACCACGCCGCCACGGCGCCCGCCCGCACCCGCCGCCAGGAGCGGATGCCCTGCACCGCCAGCGCCGTGGAGGTGCTGGAGGTGGCGTAGCGGGTGCGCGTGACACCCGCGGCACCGGTGTGGCCGGTGGTGCGGGTGAAGCGCAGCTCGGTGTCGGGGCTCATCGGGGCGTCAGTCGCCCTCTCGCTGGCTCGGCGGCGCGGTGTCGAGCATGACCTGACCGATCACCGCGCCCGCGGTGACGCCGTCGAACTCCGCCTCGGGGTCGAGGATGAGGCGGTGGGCGAGCACCGGCTCGGCGAGGGCCTTCACATCGTCGGGGGTCACATAGCCGCGGCCGTGGGCGACCGCCCAGGTCTTGGCGGCCTTGGTGAGCGCGAGCGCGCCGCGCACGCTCACCCCCAGGCGCACCTGGGTGGCCAGGCGCGTGGCCTCCACGATGCGGGCGATGTAGTCGAGCACGAGGGGGTTGAGGTAGACGTCGCGGGCGATGTCGGCCATCCCCACCACGCCCTGCGGGGTGATCACCGGGGTGACCTCGCGGCGGGCGGTGGCGGTGCCTTCGAGGATGCGCACGGTCGCGGCGTGGTCGGGGTAGCCGAGCGTCGTCTTCATGAGGAAGCGGTCGAGCTGCGCCTCGGGCAGGCGGTAGGTGCCGGCCTGCTCGACGGGGTTCTGCGTCGCGACCACCAGGAAGGGCACACCGACCCGGCGGGTGACGCCGTCGACGGTGACCTGGCCCTCCTCCATGACCTCCAGCAGCGCCGACTGCGTCTTGGGGGAGGCGCGGTTGATCTCGTCGGCCAGCACGATGTTGGCGAACACCGGTCCCTGGTGGAACTCGAACGTGCCGCCGCGCTGGTCGTACACGGTGATGCCGGTGACATCGCCCGGCAGCAGGTCGGGCGTGAACTGGATGCGGGTGCTCGTGCCCTGCACCGACTGGCCCATCGCCCGGGCGAGCGAGGTCTTTCCGGTGCCGGGCACGTCTTCCAGCAGCAGGTGGCCTTCGGAGAGCATCGCGGTGAAGGCGAGCTCGACGACGTGGCGCTTGCCCAGCACGACCTGCTCGACGTTGTCGACGAGCTTGGCGAAGGTCTCCTGGAACCAGGCGGTCTGCTCGGGGGTGACGGTCATCGGGGTCCTCTCGAGGGGCGACGGGGGGAGTCGGCGGGGCGGTGTGCGCGGAGGGGCGTCAGGGGGTCGTCGGCGGAGCCGGCGGCTCCGGCTCCGGATCCGGCTCTGCGGGCGGGGGCGGCGGGGGCGCGCACTCGAGCACGTAGGCATCGCCGCCGACGAGGGCGTTGAGGCCCGTCAGCTGGCCCTGCCAGCGCAGCTCGTACGTCCAGGTGACGACGCCGTCGGCATCCTTCACCGACGTGGTCGTCAGCGCGTAGTCGCTCGGGTTGGCGCTCACCGTCGGGCGGGGCGCTGCGGCGTCTTCGCTGCGGCACTGCGCGGGGAAGGTGACCGCGGCGGTGTAGGCGGCGCCGGTGGGGGTGACGGCGATCTCGTCGCTGCAGCCGAACAGCGGGTGGCAGGCGGCCGCGGTGATCGGCCCGGGCGAGGCGCCGAGGCGGAACAGCTGCCCGAAGTCGCCGGTCTGGATGCCGGCGCCCGAGTAGCGCACGGTGAAGGGGCGGGTGGCCGACAGCGTCGGCGCGTCGACCCGGGTCCACTCGAACGTGCGGCCGCCGTCGCTGCCGCGGGCATCGGCGCGCACGGTGTAGGTGGCATCGCCGCGCGGGGTGGCGACGGTGGCGACCGGGGTCGCCGCGCCGGTCTGCTCGGTGACGCCGAAGCCGCGGCCCTTGTACTCGGTGACGGCGCACGCCTTCACCTGCTTCTCCTGCCACAGCGGTGCGGGGAAGGTGGCCGACGCGGTGCCGCCGCCGGCGGCGACGGCATCCGACGGGCGGCAGATCGCCCCGTCGGTGAACCCGACGAGGATGCGCTCGCCCACGCCGTTGGCGGTGACGGTGGCCGTGGCGGTGACCGAGCCGTCTTCGCTGCTGCGCGAGGCGGTGACCTCGAGCCCGAGGCCGGGCGCCCCGATGCCGTTGGCGCGGAAGGAGAGCGCCGAGCCCTCTTGCGAGCCGCCGGGCACCGAGGGCAGGTCGAAGCGGGTGAGCGGGGTGGCGGTGAGGGTGGTGGGCGCGTTGGAGCCGATCACGTAATCGCGGAAGACCACCGTGTCGCCGCGCACCGGCAGGGTCACCTCGCCCCCGGAGCCGCCGGCCAGGCGGATGAAGCCGGTGGACGTGTCGATGCCGCTGACGGTGATCGTCGCCACGCCGCCGGTGGTGCCGTTGGGCGTCGGCTCGAACGTGCCCGACGTGGGGGCGGCGGGGGAGGCGTACGACCAGGCGGTGACCTCGACGGCGGTGCGCGATTCGCCGACCGCGTTGAACGAGCGGGCCTGGTAGGTGATGCGCTCGCCGGCGGGCGCGCTGATGGCCGGGCACGCGCCCGACGCGTCGCAGGTGGCCACGACGCGGCCGGATGCGGTGATGCGGTAGCCGTCGATCGACGGGTACGACGGCGACCCGCCGATGACGCGCAGCGTCACGCCGGTGCTGGTGTAGCCGGTCCAGTCGACGCGGGTGGGGGCGGCGGGCAGGCCCTGCAGGTCGAGGGTGACGCGGCCGTCGCGGTCGCCGCTGGACTGCCGGCCCTGCGCGTCGGCGACGGTGAACGCGCCGGTGCAGTCGGCGGCGCCCGGAGTCTCGGCGCCCCACGAGGCGCGCACGACGCCGGGGCCGGCGAGGCGGAACGACACCCCGGGGCAGGCGACCGGGTCGGTGACCGACACCAGGGTCAGCGGGGTGCCCGGCAGCGGGTTGACCTCGCCGGCGGCGCCGATGACGGTGATGGTGCACGAGGTGTTGCCGCCGGCCTGCGAGCAGGTCTGCGCCGTCGAGCCGCCCTTGGGCAGCAGCGACGGGGCGGGGCCGACGACGAGGTTCAGGGCCGCGGGACGCGCCGAGGGGTGGCTCGGCAGGGCCAGCACGGCCGCCTCCTCGCGGCCGGGGCGGGCGGCGTCGGCGGCGGTGACGGTGACGTTCTGGCCGTCGCGGGTCACCGTGAACTGGTCGCCGCGGTAGGCGAGGTCGTATTGCAGGCTCGAGTAGTCCTCCTTGCCCGCCCAGCCGACCATGTCCTGCAGGTTGTAGGTGGCGGAGGACCCCGGGCTCACCGTCAGCGAAGCGCTGCGCAGCACCGGCTCGGGTTGTTCGGCCTCGACGTCGACGCGCACCGTGAGGAAGGTGGGCGCGTCCTGGATGTCGAGGCGCACCGGCACGATGCAGGTGTCGGTCCAGGGGGCGCCGGCCCCGGCGGTGTAGCGGATGGTCGTGCCCGACACGACCGTGCAGGTGCCCGCGGGGCGGCCGCCGCCGGCGCGCACGCCGTCGGCGTCGACCACGAGCGACGCGCCCGCGGGCACGGCGACCGCGGCGGCCATGTCGAGGTCGGCCGACTGGTTCTCGAGCACGTCGATCCGGCTGGCGTCGGCGCGCAGGCTCAGACGCACGTCGCGGTCGCCGGGCACCCGCAGGAACCCGTAGGAGGTGACGGCCTGGCCGTCGAAGGAGGTGCCGCTGACCTGGAACGGGATGAGCAGCGACTCTTCGGGCACGGCGCCCGAGATCTCCCATCCCGACACCCGGATGCCGGGATGCGATCCCCACAGCGACAGGGTGAGCCCCGACACGTCGCCGGTGTTCCAGGCCACCTTGCCGTCGAGCACGTCGACCCCGTCGGCGAACGCGTCGCGGGTCTCGATGGTGAGGGTGGTGTCGGAGACGACCGGGTAGTCGGCCACCCGGTCGCGCACGACCTTGACGACGATCATGCCGATCGAGGTGTCGCGGGCGTCGTTGGTGACGGTGTAGGTGAACGCGTAGGTGCCGGGCACGTCGCCGGCGCGGATGGTGACCTGGCCGTCGTCGACCTCGCCGAGCATCGCCTGCAGCTGCGCGTACTCGTCGGTGTCGGGCACCGCGTTGGGGGCCACCGACACGAGCGTCAGCTCACCGCCGGCGGGGTCGATGTCGTTGTCGGCGGGGCGCACCACGGCCTGGCTGGTGCTGCCGGCCTGCAGCTGCAGGTAGTCGCTGAAGGTCACCGGGCTGGGGTCGGACTCGGCGGCCAGCACGCCCACCCGCACCTGCGCGGTGCCGGTGGCGCCCTCGGCGTCGCGCACCTGGTACGTGAAGGCGTCCTGCCCGCTGAAGCCCTCGCGGCTCGTGTAGATGATCGCGTCGCCCTCGGCGGAGATGGCGGCGGTGCCCTCGCGGGGCTGGTCGACGATGCGGTCGAGGGTGACGGCATCCCCGTCGGGGTCGGCGGCGAACGCGTCGAACGGGATGCGCACCGCCTCGCCGCTGAGCACGCGCCCCTCGAGGATGCCCGGCAGCGGCGGACGGTTGGACTCGTCGCCCACGACGGTGACGATGATGCGCGCGTCGTCGGTGGCCTCGGGGAAGCCGAGCCGGAAGATGCGGTAGCCGATGGCGTAGGTGCCCGGCTCGTCGGGGGCGAGATAGCGCACGGTGCGACCCGACGCGAAGGCCAGGCCGGCACCCGACTCGTTGACGATCTGCGACGGGTCCAGCGCCACCAGCGCCGCCGCCGGTGCGCTGTCGTTGCGCAGCGCGGGGATGTCGATCTGGGCTCCCGCGCGCACCGTGACGGCGTCGTCGACGGCGATGGGGCGGGATGCCGTGGGGGCGGGGAGCAGGATGACCGTCAGCTCGCCCTCGGCGGTGGCGGCGGCGCTGCCCGACCCGTCGGAGAGCGTGTAGCGCACGACGCCGAGCGTGCCCGGCTCGCCGGAGTCGGTGGAGCCGCTGACCCGGATGATGCTCTGCCCGACGAGGTCGACCGACAGCGAGGCCCGCGGGTCGCTCTCGGGGCGCAGGTCGCTCAGCAGCAGCACGAGGCCCGCGGGGTTCACCACCGGTCCGAACACGTCGACGGCGGCGTCTTCGCTGGGCCGGACGAATGCGGTCAGCGGCGGGGTGGAGATGACCGCGGTGGCCGGGTCGCGCATGGTCACCCGCACCAGACCCGTCGCCTCGCCGCGCGCGTCGCGCACCGTGTACTGCACCAGGTACGAGCCCGGCGCGGCGGCGCCGACCTCCATCGTGAGGCCGGTGGCGTTGGGGGTGACGGTGGCGCCGGCCTCGTCGAGGACGGCGGTCTTGGTCAGCTGCGGCGGGCCGGAGGCGCCGGTGACGTGCGGGGCCACGTCGACCTCGACGGGGGAGCCGGCCACCCCGACCACCGCGAAGCTGCCGGCGGTGAACTCGGGTGCCGCGGTCACCGAGACGGTGAGGGTGGTCTGGGCGGTCGCGCCGCGCGCGTCGGCGACGGTGAGGGCGATCGGCGCCTCGAACTCGGCCGTGGCGTTGGGGTCGCCGTGCTGGAAGGTGACGGTGCCGTCGGGCTGGGCGGCGACGCTGCCCTCGCCGGGGCCGACCGCGTCGACGAGGTAGATCGGGTCGCCCTCGGGGTCGACCCAGCCCTGCAGGGCGTCGACGGTGACGGTGCCGCCGGGCTCGACCGTGGGCCGCGGCGGCTCGGCGAGGCAGCCCTCCACGCCGCACCACACCGGCGGGCTGTTCTGGTCGGATGCCGCGACGGTGAGGGTGACGGTGGCCGGCGCCGAGTACAGTCCGTCGCTGGTGGTGCCGTCGGTGACGCGGTACGAGAAGGTGGCCGAGCCGGTGGCGCCCGGGGCCACCTGCACCGCCAGCTGCTGCTCGGCGCCGGCGAAGCCGACGGTGCCGAAGGCGGGGTCTAGACCGGTCACTGAGGCCGGGTCGATGCTCAGCACGTCCTCGTTGGGGTCGTGGTCGTTGAGCAGCACCGGCAGCAGGGTGGCCGCGCCCGCGCGCACGCCGAACGCGTCGTCGACGGCGACCGGGGGCTTCGGGTCGATCACGCGCTCCGAGACGGTGTCCTGCTCCTGCGACGACTCCGACTGCTCCTGCAGATCCCACTGCTGCGATGACGGGATGATCGCCCCGTCGGGCACCGTCCACACCCACCCGGAGGTCTGCTCGTTGAGGGCGATGCGGGTGGCGTTGCCGACGAACTCGGGGGTGATCTGATCGCCGAGCACGCCGGCGCCGTAGTCGAGGCCGCGCACCACGCCGTCCTCGCTCGACCACAGCGATCCGCCGCCGGCGCCCTCGCGCAGCCACGCGGCGTGCACCGAGCCGAGGAACGGGGTCGGTGCGGCGGGGGTGCCGAGGTTCTCGTCGACGACGCGCTCGGCGCCGCCGGCATCCAGGTCGATGCGCACGAGGCCGTCGGTGTCGGCGAGGTAGGCGGGGCCGGCCTCGGCCGCCGAGCGCTGCAGCCGGGCCCCGGCCTGGGCGGCGGTGGGGATGGGCTCGTCGCGCCCGCGCACCCGCAGGTCGCCGGTGGTCTCGTCGAGGAGGATCCAGCGGTCGGCGACGCTGCTCAGCTGCACGGCAGCGGGCGCCGATGCGACCGGGTCGTCGCCGAGGATGCGGCCGGTGCGGGCGTCGGCGCGGATGATGCGCGCCTCGGCCGCCGAGTAGGCGAACAGGATGCCGGTGGGGGAGACGGCGACGGCGTCGGCGGCGAAGCGGGGCCGCTCCTGACCGGGCTCGACCTGCGCGTCGGCGTACGGGTCGATGGCGATCGCGTCGCCGCCGCCCGAGAGGGTGGCGGCGTAGACCGCTCCGAGATCGGTGCGGAAGACGAGGAGGTCGCCGCCGGAGGCGACGTCCTGGGTGCCGGCCGGGGTGCGCGTGTAGGCGTCTTCGGTGGTGGCGAGCAGGTCGATGGGCGCCGTCAGGTCGACGTCGGCGAACTGCGTGTCGCCGTCGCTGAAGACGAAGACGCGGTCGGAGGTCTGCGCCAGGGCACTGGCGTTCTCGGCGGTCTTGACGGTGTCGAGTTCGCCGAGCTCCAGGTTCACCCGCGCGTAGCCGTCGGCGGCGCCGGTCTGCACGGCCCACACGGTGCCGTCGTCGACGGGCGTCTGCCGCGCGTCGAAGCCGGGCCAGACCACGGCGAGGGTGACCACGAGCGCCGCGGTGACGGCGACCGCTCCGGCGCCGATGATCGTGCTGACCCGCGGACGCCGGCGCGCCTCGGGCTGGGGCGCCGCCATCAGCCGCCGCCCCACAGCATCACGGCGGCCACGGCGGCGGCGCCGAGCGCGACGACCGAGCCCGCGACGAGCGAGAGCACCAGCGGCAGGCGGCTGCGCGGCGCCGGCTCGGAGCCGGCCAGCACGGTGCCGTCGTCGGGCGCGCGGCGGGTGGGGGTGACGGTGCGGCGCGGCCGCTTCGAGGCGTAGTCGACGCTCGGGCGCACCGGCCCGCGCTGACGGTCGTCGGCGAAGTCGATGACCGCGCCCGCGGTGGCCCACTCGTCGTGGGCGACCTCGATGGCGGTGGCGGGCAGACCCAGCGCCAGCTGGGCGGCCTGCAGGTCGCGGGCGAACTCGGCAGCCGAGGCCTGGCGGGCCGCGGGGTCTTTGCTCATGGCGCGGGCGAGCACCGCCTCCAGCTGCGGCGGCACGTCGGCGCGACCGGTGGGGGTGTAGGTGGCGCGGCGGATGCGGCCCTTCAGCGCCTCGCGGGTGTTCTGCCCGCTGCCCTGACGCTCGAACGGGCTGTGCCCGGCCAGCAGCGAGTAGATCGTCGCCCCGAGCCCCCACACCTCGGCGGCGATCGAGCCCGACACCTTCTCGTCGACGATCTCGGGGGCCGACCACGGCACCGACATGGCGAACACCTCGTCGGCGCCCTCCCGGCCGCCCACGGCGGCGGCGATGCCGAAGTCGCTGAGCACGGGGGCGCCGAAGGCGGTGATGAGGATGTTCGATGGCTTGATGTCGCGGTGCAGCAGGCCCGACCGGTGCGCCGTCTCGAGCGCCGACGAGACCTTCACGCCGATCTGCAGCACCTCGGCCACCGGGATCACCTCGCGGCGGTAGCGGGTGGTGAGGGAGGTGGGGCAGAACTCCATCACGAGGTACGGCCGGCCGTCGGCCGAGATGCTCGCTTCGTAGATGGTGAGGATGCTGGGGTGCGAGCTCAGCCGGGCCATGACGTCGGCCTCGGCGTTGAACATGCGCAGCAGGCCCTCGTCGACGATGTCGCGCAGCAGCACCTTCACCGCGACGGGGCGGCGGGGGAGGTTCTGCTCGAACAGGAACACGTCGGCGAAGCCGCCGGTGCCGAGGGGGCGCACGTAGGTGAACCCGCCGAGCACCGGCGGGGTGGAGGGAAGTCGGCCGGCCACGATCAGCTCCCCGCCTCGACGAGCGCGACGACGCCGTCGCCGAGTTCGAGCACGGTGCCGGGGGCGAGGTGGGCCGAGGTGCCGTGACGCAGCAGCCGGGTCGAGCCGTCGGCGGCGCGCACGACGGTGCCATTGGTGGAGTCGAGGTCGGTGGCCACGAGGCCGTCGCCGTCGCGGCGCACCTCGAGGTGGGCGGCCGAGATCTCGCGCAGCGGCGAGGCCAGGCGCACGAGGCGCGCCCCGGGGTGGTCGGCCGGCTGCGGGGAGCGGCCGAGCACGAGCGGCAGGTCGAGGTCGAGCACGCGGTCATCTCCCAGGCGCAGCCAGGCGGTCACCGGCCGCTGCTGCGGGCGGGCCACCAGCAGGGTGTCGTCGACCGCGTCGACGGCGTCCGGCACGAGGGCGTCCGGCACGGCGGCACCGGGAGCTGCCGGGGTGGCGGCGGTGTCGGGCAGCGGGGTGCCCCAGGCCAGTCGCGCGGCCGGGGCCACGCCGCGGCCGAGCGGCAGCCAGGGTCCGGTGCCGGTGTCGGCGCCCACGCGCAGGGTGAGGGCGCGCACCCCGGCGGTGTCGTGCGGATGCCACGACGAGCGGTCGACGGCGCGCACCGGCGCGCTGCCGGTCGCGGTGGCGACCTCCACGCCGACATCGCCGTGCAGCGCGATGCGCACCGCGCGGGTGGCGGGGTCGACCAGCTCGACCACGGCGAGGTCGGTGGTGATCTGCGTCAGACGCGCGCGCAGCGCGTCGAGCGGGGCGTCGGTGTCCGACAGCGCCGCCCACAGCAGGGCGGTGCTCTCGGCGTCTGCCCGCGCGACAGCGAGGAAGCGATCGGTCACCAGGGCGAACCCGGTCTCCATCGCCGCCCCAGACGCGCGGTAGCTGAACACGGCATAAGCCTAGAGTGAGCCGGGCCCCACGTCCGTCAGACCCAGCCCTGCATCCAGTTGTGGAGGCGGTAGAAGTCGTACGGCACCTGCATCCCCGACCACAGCGGGAACCAGAACGCCGACAGCAGCACCGCCACGCCGAGGAAGACGAGCACCACGCGCTGCCCCGCCAGCCGCCGGGCGGTCTCGACGCCGCCGCCACCGACAATGTCGCGCAGTGCGAAGGTGAGCGCCAGCAGCAGGAAGGGCCAGATGGCGATCGTGTAGAACTGGAACACCGTGCGCTCGGGGAACAGCAGCCACGGCAGCCACGTGGCCGCGATGCCCACCAGCACCAGCGCGTGACGCCAGTCGCGGGCGATCACGAAGCGGGCGACGAGGTAGATCGCGGCGACCACCGAGGCGTACCACAGCAGCGGGTTGGGCATGCTGTAGAGCACTTCCAGGCAGCCGTTGGCGCCGCCGGTGCAGCCGCCCTGACCATCGGCGGTGACGTTGGCGTACATCGAGGTGGGGCGCATCAGCAGCGGCCACTGCCACGCCGGCGACGCGTAGCTGTGCGGGGTGGTCATGCCGGTCATCGAGCCGTAGATCGTCTCGTGGTACTTCCAGAGGTTCTGCAGCGGCAGCGGCACCCACGCGAACAGCCCCGTCGCGGGCTGATCGTCGAGCGTGTGACGGCCGTAGCCGCCGTCCGAGGCGAGCCAGCCGGCCCACGAGCCGAGGTACACCAGCAGGGCCACCGGCACCAGCAGCACGAACGATGCGAGGCCCTGGCGCACGGCATCCATCGGCCAGTACCAGACGCCGCCCCGGCGACGGGCCAGGGCGTCGGTGACGACGAGGTAGAGGCCGAGGGCGGCCAGCACCCACACGCCCGACCACTTCACGGCGGTGGCGGCGCCCGCGGCGGCGCCGGCGGCGATCACCCACGGCCGGTTCCACAGCACCGGGCCCCACGCGATCTTCGGGGCGGGCCCGTCGGCGGCATCCCCCGCCCGGCGGGCCGCGATGCCGGCGGCCAGGCGGTCGAGATGGCCGCGGCGGTCGAGAACGACGAACCAGAACGCGAGCACCGTGAACAGGGTGAGGAAGATGTCCAGCAGCGACACCCGGCTCATCACGATGCCGAGGCCGTCGATGGCCAGCAGCCCCGAGGCGGTCGCGGCGAAGACGATCGAGCCGGTCATGCTGCGCGCCAGCAGGTAGAGCACCAGCACGGTGGCGGTGCCGGCCAGGGCGGCGGCGATGCGCCAGCCGAACGACGAGTCGGCGCCGAAGAGGGCCATGCCCAGGCCGATGAGGTACTTGCCCAGCGGCGGGTGCACGACGAAGCTGCCGTCGGTGCCGAACAGGTCGGTCTCGCCGGCGGCGAACTGCGCGTCGGCGCCGTCGGGCCAGGTGGCGGCGTAGCCGAGCTGCCACTGGCTCCAGGCGTCCTTGACGTAGTAGGTCTCGTCGAAGACGAGGGAGTGCGGCTGACCGAGGTTCCACAGCCGCAGCACCGCCGCCACCAGGGTCACCAGGGTCGGGGCGAGCCAGCCCCACAGCCGCAGGCGCGCCGGGTCGGCACGCACCCGTGCCCGCCAGCGATCCGAGAACGAGGGGCGCACGCTCGGCAGCAGCGGCTCCACGGTCGTCGTCACGGCTGACAGCCTATTGCCGGCCGGCCCCGTCGGCACGTCGGGCCCCGGCACGGCGCGCCTATGCTGGGGCGGTGATCATCCTCGCTGCGACGCCGATCGGAAACCTCGGCGACGCCTCGCCCCGTCTCGTGCGGGCGCTGGAGGAGGCCTCGGTGATCGCCGCCGAAGACACCCGCACCACCCAGCGGCTGCTGCAGGCGCTGGGCGTGGCCAACCGGCCGCAGCTGATCGCCCTGCACGACCACAACGAGAAGCAGCGCGCCGGCGACCTGGTGGCCCGCGCCCGCGACGAGGACGTGCTCGTGCTCAGCGACGCCGGCATGCCCACCGTCAGCGACCCCGGCTACGGCGTGGTCGCCGCCGCGGCGGCCGCCGACGTGCAGGTCACCGTCATCCCGGGGCCGAGCGCGCCGGTCACCGCGCTGGCCCTGTCGGGGCTTCCCACCGACCGCTTCACGTTCGAGGGTTTCCTGCCCCGCAAGCCCGGCGACCGCCGGGCGGCGCTGCGGGCCCTGGCATCCGAACCGCGCACGATGGTGTTCTTCGAGGCGCCCTCGCGCATCGCCGACACCCTCACCGCCATGGCCGACGCGTTCGGCGCCGACCGGCCGGCGGCGGTGTGCCGCGAGCTGACGAAGCTCCACGAGGAGGTGCGCCGCGGTGCGCTCTCCGACCTCGCCGCGTGGGCCGCCGACGGCGTGCGCGGCGAGATCGTCGTGGTCGTCGGGGGAGGGGCGGCGCGGGTCGTCTCGCCCGACGACGCCCTCGCCGAGGTGCAGCGCCTCGTCGCCACCGGCATCCGGCTGAAGGATGCCGCCGGCGAGGTGTCGGCCCAGACCGGGCACTCGGCACGCGACCTCTACCAGGCCGCCCTCGCCGCCCGCGGCTGACCCGCCTCGCCCGCACACGACACCGCCCGCCGCCGACGGGTGTCGGAGACGGGCGGTGGGGCGGCGTGAGCTCAGCCCTTGACGGAGCCGGCGGTCAGACCCCCGATGATGTAGCGCTGCAGCGTCAGGAAGAGCACGAGCACCGGGATCGAGGCGAGGATCGCGCCGGCGGCGAACAGCCCCCAGTTGCTGGAGAGCTGGTTGGAGACCCACTGGAACATGCCGACGGCGAGGGTCCAGTTGTCTTCGGAGACCAGCACGATCTTCGAGACGATGTAGTCGCCGAACGAGGCGATGAAGGCGAGCAGCCCCACCACGGCCAGGATCGGGGTCACCAGCGGCATGATGATGCGCCAGAAGATCTGCGCGTGGGTGGCGCCGTCGATCTTGGCCGACTCGTCGAGCTCCTGCGGGATGGTGTTGAAGAACCCGTACATGAGGAACGTGTTCACACCCAGCGCGCCGCCGAGGTAGACGCAGATCAGCGCGATCTTCGAGTTGAGCCCCAGCGCCGGGAACACCTCGCCGAGGGCGAGCAGCATGAGGAAGATCGCGACGAACGCCAGCGCCTGCGGGAACATCTGGATGATCAGCAGCGACGTGAGCCCCGCGCGGCGCCCCTTGAAGCGGAAGCGCGAGAAGGCGTAGGCCGCGGCGGCGCCCATGAGCACGGCGCCGATGGCGGCACCGCCGCCGACGATGAGCGTGTTGGCGTACCAGGTCCAGTAGCGGGTGCCGGCCAGGGCCGCGTAGTTGGCGAAGTCGAACGCCGAGAACAGGTTGTTCGAGGCGGCCAGCGACCCGTTGGGGTTGAGCGAGGCCGACACCACGTACACGAGCGGGAAGATCGCGTAGAAGAGGATGACCAGCGCCAGCAGGTACTTCCAGCCGACATCGAGCGCCCAGCGCTTGCGGACGGCCTTGCGGCGCGAGGCGTCGAGGGCGATCTTCGGCGCGGTCTGTGCGGGAGCGGACATCACTGGTACTCCTCGAGCTTCTTGGTCTGACGGAAGGCGATGGCGGAGATGACCCCGACCACGATGAACACGAGGATCGACAGGGCGCTGGCCAGACCGTAATCGGCTCGGCCCCCCGCCACTCCGGAGATGTCCCAGATCGCGGAGATCAGGATGTCGGTGGAGCCCAGGGCGTACGGTGCGCCCGGGATCGCCGGCCCGCCGTTGTTGAACATGTAGATGACGGTGAAGTTGTTGAAGCTGAACGCGAACGACGAGATCAGCAGCGGCGCGGTGGCCACCAGCACCAGGGGCAGGATGATCGAGCGCAGCTGGCGGGTCTTGCCGGCACCGTCGATCGAGGCCGCCTCCAGCGTGTCGGCGGGCAGGGCCTGCAGGGCGCCCGTGCACACCAGGAAGTAGTACGGGTAGGTGAGCCAGATGTTCACGAACAGCACCGCGAACCGGGCCAGCCACGGGTCGCCGAGCCAGTCGATGTTCGCGCCGCCGAAGAACAGCTCGTTGATCACGCCGAACTCGGCGTTGAACATGCCGCGGAACAGCAGCGCCGACATGAACGCCGGGAACGCGTAGGGGAGGATGAACAGCGTCCGCAGGATCTTGCGGCCCTTGAGGCGGTCGTCGTTGAAGATGAGCGCGAACAGCAGGCCGAGCGCGAACGGCACGATCACCGACAGCAGCGCCCACGCGAAGGTCCACAGGGTCACCATGGCCAGCGGCTGGAACATCGCCGGGTCGGTGAACAGGCGCAGGAAGTTGTCGAAGCCGACGTTGACGACCCAGCCGGTGGGCAGGGCCGTGCCGTCGTCGGCGACGAAGCTGCCGCTGTCGGAGGCGTGGTAGACGGTGCCGGTGGCGGTGTCGGTGATGGTCTGCGCGTCGGCATCCCACTCCATCGTCGACAGGTACACCGAACCGGTGGAGCCGTCGCGGGTGCGGATCGAGCCGTCGTTGGGGTCGTCGGAGACCGGCACGCGCAGCTCCACGACCTCTGCCTGCAGGGCCTGGTCGCTCAGCAGCTCGTTGCGAGAGACGATCGTCCAGCCGGGCACCTCGGTGGGGGCGCCCGAGGACGCGCCCTCGGCGACGGTGGAGAGGGGCTCGTCGGGGGAGCCGGCCTTGATGTCGCCGTCGTCGTTGATGGCGAAGCCGAGCTCACCGCCGCGTTCGACGATCGCGAGCGGGTAGGTGGCAGCGCCGTCGACCCGCCGCTCGCCCTGGGCGAGGGCGGCCTGCACGGCCTGCTCCTGCGAGCCGACGTGACCGGCGCCGTAGTTGGTGAAGGAGATGTAGGCGGTGTAGCCGAAGATGAAGACCTGGAAGATCAGGAGGAAGGCGAGGCCCGGCAGCAGGTACTTCAGCGGCAGGGCGCGCTTGGTGAAGTAGACGACGTCGGCGATGACGAGCAGGAGGACGGCGACCGAGAGGATCAGCCACGACTGCGCCTGCGCCGCCGCGAAGATGCCCATGAGGCCGAAGGCGTTGACCACGCCCATGATGGCGAGCTTCACGAGGAAGCCCCAACCCAGGCCGCGCCAGCGGCGGCCGTGCGGCTCGCTGCCGCGGGGGGACAGCGCCGGGGTGGCCGGCGCGGTGTCCGAGACGGTGCCCTGCGGTACCGACATGTGCATCTCCTTCGAGGGAAGCGGTGAGCCCGAGGGCGGGGGAGAGGCCCCCCGCCCTCGGGAGGGGATCAGCCGAGTGTGGCCTGCAGGTCGGTGACCATCTTGTCCCAGGTGCCGACCGGGTCGGCGCCCTTGATGATCTGCACCTGCGCGGCGTTCCACAGGTCCCAGACCGAGCCCATCTCGGGGATGTTCGGCATCGGGACGCCGTTCTCCGAGGAGGCGACGAAACCGGCGATGACCGGGTCGGAGGAGACCTCGTCGGCCAGCTCGGTCCACGCGGGGATGCGCGGGTCGGCCTCGTACAGCGCCTTCTGGGCGTCGTAGGTGGCGAGGTAGTTGGTCAGGAACTCCTGTGCGACGAGGGCGTTCTTGCTCTGCGAGCTGATGTAGAAGCCCTGCACGCCCACGAACGGTGCCGCGGTCTCGCCGCCGGCCGAGGGGATGGGGTTGACCTTGATGTTCACGCCCTGCGCGGTGAGCGCCTCGACGGCCCACGGGCCCTGCACGGTGTAGGCGGCCTTGCCGGACGCGAACAGCTCGTTGTTGATGTCGTAGTCGACGGTGGTGGAGATGTCGCCGGTGCCGGTCTCGCCGTTGGCGCCCAGCCACTGCGCGAACGCGTTGCCGGCCTCGCCGCCCATGCCGACCTCGGAGGTGTAGCCGCCCGACGAGTCCTGCACGAACACCGGGGCGCCGAACGAGGTCTGGAAGCCGTACATCGTGTAGGCGTCACCGGTCTGGCCGGCGGTGTTGATCACGATGGGGCGCTCGACACCCGCAGCCCGGCCCGCGGCGATGGCGTCGTCCCACGTGGCGGGGGCGTCTTCGCCGACGAGGTCGGTGTTCTGGATGAGGGCGATGGTCTCCTGCGAGTAGGGCAGCGCGTAGAGCTGGCCGTCGTAGGTGAACGCGTCGCGCGAGACCTGCGAGAAGCTGTCCGCCACGTCGCCGAGGTCGAGAGTCGACACGACGCCGGCCTCGACGAGGCTGCCCAGCCAGTCGTGCGCGCCGATCGTGATGTCGGGGCCCTCGCCGGTGGGCACCTGGTTGGTGAAGTCGTTGCGGATGTCCTCGAAGTTCTTCTGGACCAGCTCGATCTTGCCGCCGGTCTCCTCCTCGAACGTCTTCGCCGCCGCCTCGATCGCCGGCTTGCGGTTCTCGTCGGTCCAGATGGTGAGGGTGACGCCGCTGGCGTCGGGAGCGCTGTCGCTCTCGGCCGGAGTCGAGCTGCCGGAGCAGCCCGCCAGCAGCAGGGTGGTCGTCGCCAGGGCGGCGATGCCGATGCCCATCTTGCGCATGGGATTTTCCTTCCTTGGTGGGATCTCAGTGCGGTGCGATCAGGGTCTTTCCTGGTCGCGGGATGGCCTCGATCAGGGCTGATCGAGGTCCTGGGCTGCGTGTGGCGTGCGGACGACGGCGACGTCGCCCCCGGCCACCTCTAGCGTGCCCTCGGCGACGGCCTGTGTCAGCAGGTCCGTCCCCGAAATCTGCAACGAAACGGTCTCGCTGGTGTGGTTGATCGCGACGGTGAAGTCGGCGTCCGCGCCGCGGCGCACGACGACCTCGAGGCCGCTCGGGTGACCGGCGGGGCGGATGCCGGCGTCGGCATACACCTCGTCGAGGATGGCCGCGAGGCCGTCGGCATCCGGTCGCGTGCTGATGTACCAGCCCGCGCCCGCGCCGTGGGCGTGACGGGTGATGGCGGGGCGCCCCTCGGCGGGTCCGCCGAGGTAGGTGCCGCGCACGTCGGCGCCGGCGAGCACGAGGTCTTCCTGCCACACGTCGGCGGTGAGACGGATGCCGTCGAAGGAGACCTCGTGGCGGTCGCCCTCGCGCAGCGGCAGGTGCTCCTCCACGCGCAGGCCGAGGGCCGGCTGCAGCGGGGCGGCGAACCCGCCCGGGTGCACCGCGTCGTTCTCGTCGACGACGCCGGAGAAGAAGGAGACGACGAGCGTGCCGCCGCCGTCGACGTAGCGGCCGAGGTTCGCGGCATCCGCGGCGCTCAGCGCGTACTGCGCGGGGGCGAGCACCAGCTTGTAGCCGGAGAGGTCGTGGCCGGGAAGGGCGAAGTCGACGGTGATGCCGTCGCGCCACAGCTTCTCGTAGAACGCGCGGATGCGCTCGTCGTGGTCGACGTCTTCGGAGGGGCGCCACTCGAGGTCCTGTGCCCAGAACGACTCGAAGTCCCACAGGATCGCCACGTCGGCGTGCACGCGCGAGCCGCGCACCTCGTCGAGCGCGCCGAGCTTGGCGCCGAGGTCGACGACCTCGCGGAACACCCGGGAGGTCGTGCCGGCGTGGGGGAGCATCGCCGAGTGGAACTTCTCGGCTCCCGAACGCGAGGCGCGCCACTGGAAGAAGAGGATGCCGTCGGCGCCGCGCCCGAGGTGCGACAGGGAGTTGCGGGCCATCTCGCCGGCGCGCTTGGCGATGTTGCGGGGCTGCCAGTTCACCGCCGAGGTGGAGTGCTCCATGAGGATCCACGGGGCGCCGCCGCCCACCGAGCGGGAGAGGTCGGCGGCGATCGCCAGGCCGATCTCGCCCTCTTCGTCGGCGGCCCACAGGTAGTGGTCGTCGGAGACGACGTCGACCTCGGCCGCCCACTTCCACAGGTCGCAGCCGCCGTGCTGGTTGGCCATGAAGTTGGTGGTGATCGGCCGGTCGCTGTGCGCGCGGATCGCGTCGCGCTCGGCGATGAAGCACTGGCGCAGCTGGTGGTCGGTGAAGCGGGCGAAGTCGAGGCGCTGGGCGGGGTTGACGACGCTGGCGGCGGCGGCGGGGGCGCCGACGTGCTCCCAGTCGCCGTAGTGCTGACCCCAGAACGCGGTGCCCCAGGCGCGGTTGAGGCCGTCGAGGCTGCCGTAGCGCTGCTGCAGCCACAGGCGCCACTCGCGCACGGCGTGCGGGGAGTAGTCCTCGCCCACCGGCACGCCGTACTCGTTGTGTACGTGCCACAGCACGACGGCGGGGTGGTCGCCGTAGCGACGGGCGAGCTCGGTGGCGATGCGCACCGCGGCCTGGCGGTAGGCGGGGGCGGAGTGCGAGGCCATGCCGCGGGCGCCGAAGCCGAGGGCGACGCCGTCGCGGGTGACGGCGCGGGCGTCGGGGTGGTTCGCGAAGAACCAGGCCGGCGGCGAGGCGGTGGGCGTGCCCATGTCGACGGCGATGCCGTTCGCGTGCAGGAGGTCGACGACCTCGTCGAGCCAGGTGAAGTCGAACTCGCCCTCGCGCACCTCGATGAGGCCCCACGCGAAGATGCCGATGCTGACCATGTTGACGCCGGCCTCGCGCATGAGGGTGACGTCTTCGCGCCAGGTCTCGGGCGACCACTGCTCCGGGGTGTAGTCACCGCCGTAGGCGATGCCGGGGAGGGAGGGCCAGTGCTGCGTCGTCATCGTGCTCGTCTTCATCGTCGTGTCGGGCGTCGTCTTCGTCGGGGACCGGTCGGCTGTAACCGGTCACAGTGACTTCCTGAATCGTAACCGGGGGTCGCGATGTTGTCACGCGGTGTTACCCAACTGTGATCGGTTACAGGGTATGTGGTCAGACCACAGTATCAGGACGTGAAGCGGCTGCCCCGGCGGGGGTAGAGTCGGCGCGTGGGTTCCATCGACAGCACACGCAAACCGACGATCCGCGACGTCGCGGCCGTCGCCGGCGTGTCGTACGGCACGGTCTCGAGGGTCATCAACGGCGGGCACTGGGTCTCGCCCGAGGCGCGCACCGCCGTCGAGGCGGCCATCAGCTCCACCGGCTACACCGCCAACCACGCGGCGCGCAGCCTCGCGACGGGGCGCTCCAACTCCCTCGCCTTCCTGCTCACCGAGCCGCAGCACCTGCTCTTCTCCGACCCGACGTTCGCACTGCTGCTGCGCGGGGCCACCGAGGCCCTCGCCTCCCGCTCCATGACCCTCGTCCTCCTCATCGCCGACGGCGCGAAGGAGCAGGCCGAGATCGAGCGGTACGTGCGCGCCGGGCACGTCGACGGCGTGCTGCTGGTCTCCTCGCACGAGTCCGACTCGCTGCTGGCCTCGCTCGTGGCCGCCGGGGTGCCCACCGTCTGCACCGGCATCCCGCTCGGGCGCGGGGCGAGCGTGCCGAACGTGTCGGTCGATGAAGCCGCCTCGGCGGCCATGATGACCCGCTACCTGCTCGACCAGGGGCACCGTCGCATCGGGGTCATCACCGGCCCCGACGACACCCCCGGCGGCCGGTTCCGGCTCGTCGGCTTCCGGGGCGAGATGGGGGAGCGGTTCGACCCCGATCTCGTCGAGCAGGTGCGCTACGAGGCCGTCGCCGGTGAAGAGGCGATGATGCGCCTGCTCGAGCGCGCCCCCGACATCGACGCCGTCTTCGCGGCATCCGATGTCATCGCCGTCGGCGCCATCACCGCCCTGCGCAAGGCGGGCAAGTCGGTGCCCGGCGATGTCGCCGTCGCCGGCTTCGACGACTCGGGGCTCGCGGAGACCCACGACCCGCCGCTGACGACCGTGCGCCAGCCCTGGTCGCAGATCAGCCACGAGATGGTCGACATGCTGCTCGACGTCATCGGCGGCACCCCGCGCGAGCCCGTCGTGCTGCCGACGAGCCTCGTCGTGCGCGAAACGGCGTGACGCGGCGGCCGCGCCGTCACACGCGCGGCGGCGGCGCATGCCCCGCCTAGAATCATCGGGTGAGCAACGGCCGTTCCTTCTACATCACGACCCCGATCTACTACCCGAGTGACCTGCCCCACATCGGGCACGGCTACACGTCGGTCGCGGTCGACACGCTCGCGCGCTGGCACCGCCAGGCGGGCGATGACACCTGGATGCTCACCGGCACCGACGAGCACGGGCAGAAGATGCTGCGCGCCGCCGCCGCCAACGGTGTGACCCCGCAGGAGTGGGTGGACAAGCTCGTCACCCAGTCGTGGTTCCCGCTGCTGGACACCCTCGGGGTGGCCAACGACGACTTCATCCGCACCACGCAGGCCCGCCACGAGGAGCGCGTGCAGCAGTTCGTGCAGGCCCTGTTCGACCGCGGCTACATCTACGCCGGCGAGTACGAGGCGCTCTACTGCGTGGGCTGCGAGGAGTTCAAGCCCGAAGCCGAGATCGTCGACGGCACCGGCGCGTTCGAGGGCCTCAAGGTCTGCGCGATCCACTCCAAGCCGCTGGAGCTGCTGCAGGAGAAGAACTACTTCTTCAAGCTGAGCGAGTTCGGCGATCGCCTGCTCGAGCTCTACAAGACCGTGCCCGATTTCGTGCGCCCCGACTCGGCGCGCAACGAGGTCGTCTCGTTCGTGAAGTCGGGTCTGAAAGACCTCTCGATCTCGCGTTCCGCGTTCGACTGGGGCATCCGCGTGCCGTGGGACGACTCGCACGTCATCTACGTGTGGGTCGACGCGCTGCTGAACTACGCCACCGCGGTGGGCTACGGCACCGACCCCGAGCAGTTCGCGCGCCGGTGGCCGGCCTACCACGTGGTCGGCAAGGACATCCTGCGCTTCCACGCCGTCATCTGGCCCGCCATGCTGATGGCCGCCGGGCTCGACGTGCCCCGGGGCGTGTTCGCGCACGGCTGGCTGCTGGTCGGCGGCGAGAAGATGTCGAAGTCGAAGCTCACCGGCATCGCCCCCAACGAGATCACCGACGTGTTCGGCTCGGATGCCTACCGCTTCTACTTCCTGTCGGCGATCGCGTTCGGCCAGGACGGCTCGTTCTCCTGGGAGGACCTCTCGGCCCGCTACCAGGCCGAGCTCGCCAACGGCTTCGGCAACCTCGCCTCGCGCACGATCGCGATGATCGAGCGCTACTTCGAGGGCATCGTGCCGCCCGCCGGTCACGAGCTCACCGATGTCGACCGTGCCGTGCAGACCGTGGTCGCCCAGGCCGCCGCCGACGCGGATGCCGAGATGGAGCGCTTCCGCATCGACGAGGCGATCGGCGCGATCTGGCGCATCGTCGACGAGCTCAACGGCTACATCACCGTCAACGAGCCGTGGGCGCTGGCCAAGGACGACGCCCAGCGCGAGCGCCTGGGCACCGTGCTCTACACCGCCGCAGAGGGCCTGCGCGCCCTCACGGTGCTGCTGTCGCCGGTCATGCCGGTGGCCACCGAGAAGCTCTGGGTCGCCCTCGGCGCCGCCGAGTCGCTCGGGCGTCTGCAGGACCAGCCGCTGCGCGAGGCGGGAGCGTGGGGGGTGCTGCGCCCCGGCACGAACGTGAACGGGCTCTCGCCGCTGTTCCCGCGCGTCGAGCAGGCCTGACCCGATGACCCACCCTCCGGTGCCCTACCCGGACGGCGGCGCCGACCCCTCGGCCTACGTGCGCACGCGGGAGAAGGGCACGCGCGATGTGACCTACCCCGCCGCGCCCGAACCGCTGGCGGTGCCGGTGTACGACAACCACGCGCACCTCGAGATCGAGGACGGCGTGGGCCTCTCGCTCGACGAGCAGCTCGACCGCGCCCTCGCGGTCGGGGTCGCCGGCGTCGTGCAGGCCGGCGGCGACATCGACTCGAGCCGCTGGTCGGCATGGGCGGCCACGGCGCACCCGCGGGTGCTGGCGGCCGTGGCGATCCACCCCAACGAGGCGCCGCTGTACGCCGCGGCGGGACGCCTCGACGAGGCCATCGCCGTCATCGACGAGCTCGCCGCGCAGCCGCGCGTGCGGGCGATCGGCGAGACCGGCCTCGACTTCTTCCGCACCGACGACGACGGGCGCCCCGCGCAGTTCGAGAGCTTCGAGGCGCACATCGCGCTGGCCAAGACGCACGGCATCGCGATACAGATCCACGACCGCGACGCGCACGACGCCGTGCTGGAGACCCTCGCCCGGGTGGGCGCGCCCGAGCGCACCGTGTTCCACTGCTTCTCGGGCGATGCCGAGATGGCGAAGATCGCCGCCGACCGCGGCTACTGGCTGAGCTTCGCCGGCAACGTCACGTTCAAGAACGCGCAGAACCTGCGCGACGCCCTCGCCGTCACCCCGCCGGAGCGCATCCTGGTCGAGACCGACGCGCCGTTTCTCACCCCGGTGCCGCACCGGGGAAGGCCCAACGCCCCCTACCTCATCCCGGTGACGCTGCGCTTCCTGGCCGCCGAGCTCGGGGTCGACGTCGACGAGTTCGCCGCCCGGGTGGCCGCGAACACGCTCGAGGTCTACGGCACCTTCGAGGACTGAGCGGCCACCACCGCCGGCGAGCGGGTGCTGGAGCCGGCGACGAGCTCCCAGGGCAGGTCGATGACCTGCGGGCCGTCACCGGCGACCACGCCGCCGAGCGCGTCGAACATCGCCTGCGCGGCGAGGTCGGGGTGCACGCACACGTGGGTGACGCCCAGGCGCGTGTTGAGGGCGCAGTCGTTGGTGCACAGCGCGATCAGCTGCAGGTCGCGCGGGATCACGGCCTGGGTGACCTCGAGCTGCAGGTAGATCTCGGGCCCCTCCTCGCAGAAGGCGAAGATCGCGTCGGCGCCGCGCTCGAGCAGGTCGCGCACCTCACGGGCCAGGCGCCGACGGCCGGCGTCGACGCGGGCCACCAGCGGCGTGCGCCCGCGCACGGCGCACCACGCGAGGTAGGCGCTCTCGCCGATCTGGTCGCGGGGCACCTCGCTCTCGTCGACGAGGAAGCCGATGCGCTCGGCGCCGGTGGCCTCGAGGTGGGCCAGGCCCGCGCGCACCGCGGCGTCGTAGCCGGTGCGCACGCTCAGACCCGACGCCCCGGCGATGTAGAGGTCGTTGGCCACGACCGGGATGCCGCGGGCCGCGGCCGCACGCAGCACGCTGCGGTCGTCGGCCGGGTCGGGGAAGTAGAGCACGTCGATCTCGGCGCCGGGCAGCAGGTCGGGCCGGCTGTCGGGCAGCACCGTGACGGTGAACCCGTGCGCGGCGCAGGCGCGCACCAGGGCGTTGAGCTGATGGGCGCGCTGCAGCGCCCGGCGCCCGTCGCCGGTGGTGCTGTCGGCCATCACGAAGCCGACCGACATGGTGCGGCCGCTGCGCAGGGCCGCGGCGTGCTTGTTGGGGATGTAGCCGAGCTCGACGGCGATGGCCTTGATGCGCTCCCGCGTCTCGGGGCGGAGGTTGCCGCGCCCGTTGAGGGCCTGGCTGGTCGCCGCCGTCGACACGCCCGCCCGCTCGGCGACCTCGCGCAGCGTGACCCGGCTCACCGGGCGGTCCCGTCGGTGCCGGTCTCGGCCTCGTGGGCGGCGTCGTCGGCGGCCTCGTCGGCGGGGAGCACCGTGCGCACGGCATCCGCCCATGCCGCCCCGTCGCCGCCGGCGGCGAGGGTGTGACCGCGGGCGATGAGGCCGTGCAGCAGCACACCGGAGAAGTGACGCAGCGCCGCCTCGATCTCGGGGGAGTCGTGGCGGGCGACCTCGTCGGCCAGCAGCTTCACCACGTGGGCGCGCAGGTCGACCACGGCGGGGGCCACCTCGTGCACGCGCCGCGCCATGGCGTGGCGCCGGGCGGCGGCGCCGACGATCTCGTGCGCCTGGTCGAGCGTGGCGAACTCGTCGATGGGGGCGTGCACGCGGATGGTCTCGAGGTCGAGCAGCTCGATGCCGGGCAGGGCCCGCACCCCGGGGTCGACGTTGCGCGGCATGCCGAGGTCGATGATCACCTGCGGGGCGGTCACCCCCGAGCGTGCGGCGCCGTGGCCTTCGGCGGTGAGGGCGTACTCGGATGTCGTGGAGGTGCACGTGACGACCACGTCGGCGAAGGCGGCCTCTTCGGCGTAGTCCTCGGCGGCGACGGTGATGAGGTGCTCGCGGTCGGCGAAGCGGCGCCGGCCCGAGCGCGAGTGCACGCGGATGTCCTGGGCGCCCACAGCCCGCAGCGCCGCGAGCGAGGCTGCGGCGTAGCGGCCCGATCCGACCATGAGCACGCGCACCGTCGCCCAGTCCTCGACCCGCGAGCCCGCCAGCTCGACGGCCAGGCGCACCAGCGACCGGCCCGACTCGCCCAGTCGGGTGGCGTTCTTCACGGCGCGGCTGGTCTCGGTGGCGCGCTGGAAGAGGTGCTCGAGGGGCGCGGTGGTCAGGCCGTCCTTGCGGGCGGCCTCGAGGGCGCGGCGCACCTGCCCGGCGATCTCGTCTTCGCCGACGGCGACCGAGTCGAGCCCGGCGGCCACGGCGAACAGGTGCCGCGCGACGCGGTTGCCCTGTGCGAAGTCGACGGTGTCGCGCACGGTGCGAAACGGCAGCCCGGCGAGGTCGGCGACCTGCTGCATCGCGGCATCCATCGCCGGCACCGGCGAGCCGTCGACGAGATCGAAGTAGGCCTCGAACCGGTTGCACGTGGACACCACCACCGCACCGCGGATGCCGTCGTGGGCGGCCTTGAGCTGCGGTGCGATCCCGTCGCCGATCAGCGACAGCCGCTCGAGCGACTCGAGCGGCGTCGTGCGCTGGTGGGCGGTGAGGCAGACGAGCACGATGCGGGACCTTCGGATGCAGGGGGTCGGGGTGCGGGGCGCGGGCGCCGAGCGCGGATGCGATTAGTATAACGATTAACTCCCGGTGCGATCCCGTCATCGACCGTGCGTCCCTGTTCCCGTTCCGCCCGCTGTCCCGACCAGAGGAGCCCGTCATCTCGGCATCCGCGCATCCCCTCATCGCCCACGACACCGGCCGGTCGCGCCTGGTGCGCGCCCTGCACGGCGAGCGCCCCGAGGTGACCCCGGTGTGGTTCATGCGGCAGGCGGGCCGGTCGCTGCCCGAGTACCGGGCGCTGCGCACCTCGGGCACGATGCTCGAGGCCTGCCTCGACCCGGCGATGGCATCGGAGATCACGATGCAGCCGGTGCGCCGCCACGGGGTGGATGCGGCCGTGTTCTTCAGCGACATCATCGTGCCGCTGCACCTCATGGGCATCGACGTCGAGATCGCCCCCGGGCGCGGTCCGGTCTTCGCCCACCCGCTGCGCACCGCCGCCGACATCTCCGCCGCGGTCGCCGTCGACCCGGCGCGCATCTTCGAGCGCGGCGACGCGGTGGCCGACGCCGTGGCCCGCACCACCGTGATGCTCGCCGAAGAGGGTGAGCGCCGCGGCGAGCCGCTGCCGCTCATCGGCTTCGCGGGCGCCCCGTTCACCCTGGCCGCCTACCTCGTCGAGGGCGGACCGTCCAAGGACCACCTCGCCGCGCGCCGGCTCATGCTCGAAGACCCCGCCGCCTGGGCCGACCTCACCGCGTGGCTGGCCGAGGTCGCCGGCACCTTCCTCGCCCTGCAGCTGGAGGCCGGGGCCAGCGTCGGTCAGCTCTTCGACTCGTGGGTGGGCTCGCTCGCCCCCGACGTCTACCGCGCGCAGGTGCTGCCCGCCTCCCGCGCCACCCTGGCCGCCGCCCGCCGCGCCGCCGTGCCCGAGGGCGTCGACCGCTTCGGCTTCATCCACTTCGGCGTCGGCACCGGCGAGCTGCTGGCCGACATGGCCGACACCGACGTCGAGGGCGTCGGCGTCGACCACCGCGTGCCGCTGGACGAGGCGGTGCGCCGCATCGGCCGCGACGTGACCGTGCAGGGCAACCTCGACCCCGCGTTCCTGTTCGCCCCCGAGGCCACCCGCACCGCCGCCGTCGAAGAGGTGCTGCGAGCCGGCACGGCCGCGCGCGCCCACATCTTCAACCTCGGCCACGGCGTGCCCATGGACGCCGACCCCGATGCGATCGGCGCCGTCGTGCGCACCGTGCACGCCTGGCGGGCGGGATGAGCGCAGCCGGCGACATGCCCGTCACCGCCGCGCCCGACGTCGACGTCGTCGTGATCGGCGGCGGCGTGGCGGGGCTCGTGGTCGCCCACGGCGTGGCGCGCGCCGGCGGCCGGGTGGTGCTGCTGGAGTCCGGTGACGAGGTCGGCGGGCTGCTGCGACGCGGCGAGCTGGCCGGGCGCGCGTTCGACCTCGGCGCCGAGTCGTTCGCGACCCGCACCACCGGGGTCGCCGACCTCATCGCCGACGCCGCCCTCGACCTCGAGATCGTCGCCCCCGAGCCCGGCGGCGCGCACCTGGCCGCGCAGACCCCCGACGGCATCGTGCGCGCGCCGCTGCCGCGCCGCACCGTGCTCGGCATCCCCGCCGATCCGCAGGCAGAGGACGTGGTGCGCATCCTCGGCTCCGCCGCGGCCGCCCGCGCCGCCGCCGAACGCGACCTGCCCGCGTGGGATGCCGGCGGTACCGACCCCGAGCCGAGCCTCGCCGACCTCGTGACCGCGCGGTGCGGCCCCGAGCTCACCCGGCGCCTCGTCGACCCGCTGTGCCGCAGCGTCTACTCCCTGCCCGCCGCGAGCGCGCGTCTGTCGCGGCTGCATCCGACGATGTGGCGCGAGGTGCAGCGCACCGGGTCGCTGCTGACCGCTGCCGACACCGTGGCCGCCGCCACCCAGACCGGGTCGGCCGTCGCCGGCATCGCGGGCGGCATGTGGCGCCTGCCGGCGGCGCTGCGAGCCGCCGCCGAGGCGCACGGCGCCCGCGTGCACACCGGCGCCGCGGTGCACGGCATCCGCACCGACGGCGACGGCGACGCGACCGTCGTGTGGAGCGGCGGCGAGCTGCGCGCCCGCCACGTCGTCGTGTCGACCGGGTCGCGCGCGGCCGTGACGCTGCTGGGCGGCGAGACTGCACCCCCGTCGGCGCCGGTGCGCGTGATCGCCGCGCTCGTGCGCAGCGCGGCGCTGGATGCCCACCCCGTCGGCACCGGCGTGATCGTCGCGCCCGACGTGCCGTCGGCGGCCAAGGCCCTCACGCACGTGAGCGCCAAGTGGGCGTGGGCGCGCGGCGACAGCGGGCACCTCGTGCGGCTGTCGGCGCGCGATGCCGCCGCCCCCGGCCTCGACACCCCCGCGCAGCTCGCCGC
Source organism: Microbacterium festucae (assembly GCF_025421715.1). Lineage (GTDB taxonomy): Bacteria > Actinomycetota > Actinomycetes > Actinomycetales > Microbacteriaceae > Microbacterium > Microbacterium festucae. The sequence continues at coordinate 825,200 of NZ_JAOEFC010000002.1, read as the reverse complement.
CGAGATCGCCCTGCTCACCGGCGTCCCCCTCACCGCCGCCGATGTCGTCGCCACCGCCGCCGCGGTCTGGGACGACGCCGTCGCCGTCGCCCCGGCCGCCCCCGACCGCCTCGCCGCACTCGCCGCCCGCGGCATCCACGTCGCCGGCGCCGCCGTCGCCGGCACGGGCCTGGCCTCGGTCGTCCCGCACGCGCGGGCGCTGGCGGCCACCCTGACCAGTTCGCTGACCCCCACGATCGGAGCACGCCCATGACCCGCGAGCACGACACCGCCGCCGAGAACCTCGTCGGCTACACGCTCTTCGCGATCCTCACCGGCCCGCGCCCCCGCGTCGCGCCGCGCGCCGCCGCGCGCGCCGAGCTGCAGCGCGCGATCGACGCGCTGCCGGAGGCGGAGGTGACCCTGCGGGGCCTGTACGACGTCACCGGCATGCGCGGCGACGCCGACCTGATGGTGTGGCTGCACGGCGAAGACCCCGCGGCGCTGCAGCGCGCGCTGCGGCAGCTGCGGCGCACCCCCGTGCTCAGCGCGTTCGCGTGCGAGTGGAGCGCCATGGGCGTGCACCGCGAGGCCGAGTTCAACAAGCGGCACGTGCCCGGCTACCTTCGCGGCGAGCACGCCCGCCAGTGGCTGTGCCTGTACCCGTTCGTGCGCAGCTACGAGTGGTACCTGCTGCCCGACGACGAGCGCTCGGGCATGCTCGCCGAGCACGGCCGCAAGGGCGCGAAGTTCACCGACGTGGTGGCCAACACCGTGTCGACCTTCGGGCTCAGCGACTACGAGTGGCTGCTGCCGCTCGAGAGCGACGACCCGATCCACCTCGTCGACATGATGCGCGACCTGCGCGCCACCGGCGCCCGCCGCCACGTGCGCGAAGAGGTGCCGTTCTACACCGGCCGTCGCGTCAGCGTGGCCGATCTCGAGGAGGTGCTGGCCTGATGGCCGAGAACATCGACACCGGCTTCCGCCCGAAGCCCCCGCGCGCCACCGCGGCGCCGGTCTGCGGCGACGGATGCCGGGTGCCGGCCGCCACTGCCGCCACCTGCGCCGGCGAGCCGCACGCCACCGAGCCGGTCGCCTACGACGGCATCCTGCTGCTCGGCTTCGGCGGACCCGAGGGCCAGGACGACGTCATCCCGTTCCTGCGCAATGTCACCGCCGGCCGCGGCATCCCCGACGAGCGGCTCGAAGAGGTCGCCCACCACTACCGGCACTTCGGCGGCGTCTCGCCCATCAACGAGCACAACCGCGAGCTGAAGGCGGCGCTGACGGCCGAGCTGGCCGCGCGCGGCCTCGACCTGCCGGTGCACTGGGGCAACCGCAACTGGATGCCCTACGTCGCCGACGCGCTGCAGGACGCGCACGACGCCGGGCGCACCCGACTGCTCGCGATCGCCACGAGCGCCTACAGCTCCTACTCGTCGTGCCGGCAGTACCGCGAAGACCTCGCCGACGCCGTCGAGGCGACCGGGCTGACGGGCCTTGTCGAGGTCGACAAGGTGCGGCAGTTCTTCGACCACCCCGGCTTCGTGACGCCGTTCGTCGACGGGCTGCGCACCGCGATCGCCGAGCTCGAGGCCCGCGGCATCACCGACCTCGAGAACGACGTCGAGGTGCTCTTCTCCACCCACTCGATCCCCACCTCCGACGCCGACCGGTCGGGTCCCGCCGAGCGCGGGTTCGGGCCCGGCGGCGCCTACGTCGCCCAGCACACCGCCGTCGCCGAGCAGATCATCGCCCAGCTGGGGCGCGACCTGCCGTGGCAGCTGGTCTACCAGAGCCGTTCCGGCCCGCCGCAGGTGCCGTGGCTCGAGCCCGACATCAACGACGCGCTGCAGGAGCTGCCCGGCCGGGGCCGCACGGCGGTGCTGATCGTGCCGCTCGGGTTCGTCAGCGACCACATGGAGGTGCTCTGGGACCTCGACACCGAGGCGCTCGAGACCGCCGGCGAGCTGGGACTGGTGGCGCTGCGCACCGCGACCCCCGGCACGCACCCCGCCTATGTGGCGGGCCTGGTCGACCTCGTCGAGGAGCGGCTGCGCGGCGACGCCGCCGCCGACCGCCCGCACCTGACCGACCTCGGGCCGTGGTACGACGTCTGCAGACCCGGATGCTGCGAGAACAAGCGTCTCGGCTTCCAGCCGGCGCTGGCAGGGATCGCCCCGTGACCGACGCCACCGCGCCGCTGCGGCTCGGCACGCGCGCGAGCCTGCTGGCCACGACCCAGTCGGGCCACGTGGCCGATGCGCTGCGCGCCGCCACCGGCCGCGAGGTGGAGCTCGTCCCCATCACCACCGCCGGTGACGTGCTCACCGGGCCGCTCACCCAGCTCGGCGGCACCGGCGTGTTCGTCGCGGCGCTGCGCGAGGCGCTGCTGCGCGGCGAGTGCGACCTCGTCGTGCACTCGATGAAAGACCTGCCCACCGCCCCGGTGCCGGGTCTGGTGATCGCCGCGGTGCCGCCGCGCGCGCCGCAGGGCGACGTGCTGTGCGCCCGCGACGGGCTCACCCTCGACGCCCTGCCCCCCGGCGCGGTCGTCGGATCGGGGTCGCCGCGGCGGGTGGCCCAGCTGCTGCACCGCCGCCCCGACCTGCAGGTGCGCGGCATCCGCGGCAACGTCGACACGCGGCTGCGCAAGGTCGCCGACGGCGAGTACGACGCGATCGTGCTGGCGCGCGCCGGGCTCACCCGCATCGGTCGCACCGGCGCCGTCACCGACACCTTCGACGACGAGGCCTGGCCCTCGTCGGCCGGGCAGGGGGCGCTGGCGGTCGAGGTGCGCACCGACGACGCGGCGACCATCGCACTCGTGTCCCGCATCACCGACGCCGACGCCGAGGCCACGAGCCTCCTGGAGCGCGCCGTGCTGCGACTGCTGGAAGCGGGCTGCGCCGCGCCCGTCGGCATCGCCGCCCGCATCTCCGGCGACGATGTGCACGCCGTGGCCGAGGTGTACGCGCTCGACGGCGCACGCAGCGTGCGCGTGGAGCGCACCGTGCCGCGCGGCGGGGCGGTGACCGGGCGCGAACAGCTCGCCGCCGCGATCGTCGACGAACTGCTCGAGCGCGGCGCGGGAGAGCTCGCCGACCTCGCCGGGACGACGGTGTGAGCGGGCCGACCGGCCGGCTGCACGGCGCCCGGGTACTGATCCCGCGCGGCGGCGACTGGGGCGCGCGCGTGGCCGCCGACCTCGCCCGCCGCGGCGCCGAGGGCGTCGTCGCCCCGCTCATCGCCTCCGCCCCGCCCCGCGACCTCGCCGCCCGCGACCGTGCGTTCGCCGCGCTCGCCGACGGCGCCTACGCATGGCTGTTCGTCACCAGCGCCGCCGCCGTCGAGCAGCTCGTCGCCGCCGGCATCCGCCTGCCCGCCCGCACCCAGGTGGCCGCCGTCGGCCGGGCCACCGCCCGCGCCGTCGCCGACGCCGGGGGAGAGGTCTCGTTCGTGCCGGTGGGCACCTCGTCGGCCGCGGCCCTCATCGCGCAGTGGCGCACCGGACGCAGCCCCGCCACGACGGGCCGCTGCCTCGTGCTGCGCTCCGACCTCGCCACCGCCCACATCAGCGACGAGCTCGAGATGCGCGGCTTCGCCGTCGACGTCTGCATCGGCTACCGCACCGTGGGGGTCGACCTCGACCCCGCCGTGCAGCACGCGCTCGCCGCCGGCGACATCGACGTCGTGCTGCTCACCTCGCTCAGCGTGGGGCGCGAGCTGCGCCGTCAGGTGCCGGGCCTGCCCGCCGGCACCCTCATCGCCTCGATCGGCCCCGGCACCACCGCCGACGCCACCGCCCTCGGCTATACCGTGGGATACACCGCGGCGACCCAGTCGATCGACGCCCTCGTCGCCGAACTCGACGACACCGACCGTCACCCCGGCTCCACGCCCCACCCGGAGGACCTCCGATGACCTCGTTCCCCACCCGCCGCCTGCGGCGGCTGCGCGCCACCCCGGCGCTGCGCCGTCTCGCCGCCGAGCATCACCTGCACCCGAGCGAGCTGGTGCTGCCCGTCTTCGTGAAAGAGGGGATCGACGCCGCGCAGCCCATCGCGAGCATGCCCGGAGTCTCGCAGCATCCGCTCGAGGCCCTCCCCGCCGTCGTCGAACAGGCCGCCGCGGCGGGCCTGGGCGGCATCATGCTGTTCGGGGTGCCCGCCACCCGGGATGCCGTCGGCTCGGGCGCCGTCGACCCGGACGGCATCCTCAACCGCGCCATCGCGGTCGCCGTCACCGCCGCCGCCGGTCGCCTCACCGTGCAGGCCGACCTGTGCCTGGACGAGTTCACCGACCACGGCCACTGCGGTGTGCTCGCCGCCGACGGCAGCGTCGACAACGACGCCACCCTCGAGGTGTACGCGCGGATGGCGGTGGCCCAGGCCGCCGCCGGCGCCGATGTGCTGGGCCTGTCGGGCATGATGGACGGCCAGGTGGCCGCCTGCCGGCAGGCGCTGGATGCCGCCGGTCGCAGCGACGTGGTGATCCTCGCCTACTCCGCCAAGTACGCCTCGGCGTTCTACGGCCCCTTCCGCGACGCCGTCGAGTCGACCCTGCAGGGCGACCGGCGCACCTACCAGCTCGATCCCGCCAACGGGCGGGAGGGGGTGGCCGAGGCCCTCGCCGACATCGACGAGGGCGCCGACGTCGTCATGGTCAAGCCCGCCGGGCCCTACCTCGACGTGCTGGCCCGCGTGGCCGACGCGGCCACCGTGCCGGTGTGGGCCTACCAGGTGTCGGGGGAGTACGCCCTCATCGAGACCGCCGCGGCGGCGGGGCTCATCGACCGTGAGCGCGCCATCGGCGAGAGCCTCGTGGGCATCCGCCGGGCCGGGGCCGAAGCGATCCTCACCTACTGGGCGATCGAGGTCGCCGGGTGGCTGAACGACGGCAGGAGCCTCGCATGACCAGTGCCAACGACCGCCTCTTCGCCCGCGCGCAGGCCGTGATCCCCGGAGGGGTCGACTCGCCCGTGCGCGCCTACGGCTCGGTGGGCGGCACGCCCCGGTTCATCACGTCGGCCGCCGGCGCCCACGTCGTCGACGCCGACGGGCGCCGCTATGTCGACCTCGTCGCCAGCTGGGGCCCGGCCCTGCTCGGCCACGCCCACCCCGAGGTGGTCGAGGCGGTCGTCGCCGCCGCCCGCCGCGGGCTCTCGTTCGGCGCGCCGACGCCGGCCGAGGCCGAGCTGGCCGAGCTCATCGCCGCGCGCGTGCCCGGCGTGGAGAAGGTGCGCCTGGTCTCCACCGGCACCGAGGCCACGATGACCGCCATCCGCCTGGCGCGCGGCGCCACCGGCCGCGACCTGCTCGTGAAGTTCGCCGGGCACTACCACGGCCACTCCGACGGGCTGCTGGCCGCGGCCGGCTCGGGCCTGGCGACGTTCGCGCTGCCGGGATCTGCGGGGGTGCCCGAGGCGATCGCCGCGCAGACCCTCGTCGTCCCCTACAACGACACCGCCGCCCTCGAAGCGGTCTTCGCCGCCCACCCGGGCCGCATCGCCGCCGTCATCACCGAGGCCGCCGCCGCCAACATGGGGGTCGTGCCGCCGGCGCCCGGGTTCTCGGCGCTGCTGGCGGAGGTGTGCCGCCGTGAGGGGGCGCTGCTGATCAGCGACGAGGTGCTCACCGGCTTCCGCGCCGCCGAAGGCGGTTACGCGCAGGTGCTGCGCGACGCGGGCGAGCCCGTCGTGGCCGACCTCGTCACCTTCGGCAAGGTCATCGGCGGCGGGATGCCGGTGGCCGCGGTGGGCGGTCGCGCCGATGTCATGGACCTGCTCGCCCCGACCGGGCCGGTCTACCAGGCCGGCACCCTCAGCGGGAACCCGGTGGCCGTCGCCGCGGGCCTGGCGACGCTGCGCTGCGCCGACGCCGACGTCTACGCGCGTCTGGCGACGGCATCCGACGCGCTCTCGGCCGCGGTCGGCGCGGCGCTGCGCGCGGCGGGCGTGCCCCACGTCGTGCAGCGCGCGGGCACCCTGTTCAGCGTCTTCTTCGGCGAGGCCGTCACCGGCGGCGTGCCCGACTACGCCACCGCGCAGCGGCAGGATGCCGAGGCGTACCGCCGCTTCTTCCACGCGATGCTCGACGCCGGGGTCTCGCTGCCGCCGTCGGCCTACGAGGCCTGGTTCGTCACCGCCGCGCACGACGCGGCCGTGCTCGACGAGGTGTTCGCGGCGCTCCCCGCCGCCGCGGCGGCCGCCGCCGGCTGAGGCGCGGCTCTCACCCGCCGCGCAGGGCGACGGCGGCCAGCCACGCCCGGGCGAGGGCCGGCGACCAGCCGTCGTCGACCTCGGTGCGGGCGGCCAGGCGCGCTTCGGCGTCGGCGAGCGCGGCGGGCCCGGCGAGGGCGGCGTACCCGTTCACATAGTCGCCGAGCGGACCGGTGAAGGCCGCGTCGCCGGCCTCGGCGACGGTGGCGGCGACGCGCTGCGGATCGTCGCCGAGGTACTGCAGACTCACCGGGCCCAGCGGCAGCAGCTGGATGCCGAGGATCGCCGAGGGCTCGGGGCTGAACCAGGTGGCGTAGTCGCGCTTGGCGCTCCAGGTGAGCGAGACGATGCCGTGCGCGTACGGGGCGGGCAGGGCGTCGGGTTCGAGCCACAGGCGCCGCGCCGCATCGGCCTCGGTCGACAGCAGCCACGTCGCACGGGCGGCCAGCGCCGTGTCGCCGGCGGCTGCGGCCCACAGCGCGACCCCGTTCCAGGCGGCGACCGCCTCGGAGCTGGATTCCTGGTTGTTGCCGTCGGCGAAGGGCGAGAACCCCGACGCCCACGAGTGGCCGCGGTACGGGTCGAAGGTGCGCAGCGCCGGCAGCGCCCCGTCGGCGGCGCCCGTGACGATGTCGGCGGCCAGCACCGTCATCACGGGGCGCATCCGCTCGACGAGGTCGGGGCGGGCGGTGGCGAGCACCGCGGCGGCGGAGAGGAAGTAGCCGTAGTGGAAGTGGTGGTCGTTGCCCTCCTCCGAGCCGAACGAGACGGTCTTGCCGACGACCAGTCGCAGCCGATCGTCGTACACGAAGCAGCGTTCGGAGCGCTGCCGGCAGCCGTCGACGTCGAGCCAGGGATCGAGCTCCGCGGCGAGCCGGTCGGCGATCCGCGCGGCGAGCGCGTCGTCGCCGAGGGCGGCGGCCACCTCGTGCAGGGCCGCCAGGCGCGCCAGCGCCTTGCCGCCGAAGTAGGTGTCGGCCGGCAGCGGCGCGGTGCTGTCGAGGTCGGTGGCCACCTGGGCGGCGAGGGCGCCGCGCGCATCAGCGCCCAGGCCGTCGAGCGGGTAGCGGGAGGTCGGGGTGAGCACCGGCACGGTGCGGGTGAGCGTCGTGGCCGCGCACGCCGCCACCGGGCCGTACGGCGTCTCGTAGCCGCCGAGATCGCACGTGGCCTCATCCGCCCCGCCGGCGGTCGCGCCGGGGAAGGGCACGAGCACCGTCGTGTCGGTGCCGTCGTAGCGCAGCGTGGTCGTCGCCTCCGCGCCGACGGCCGCGGTGGTCGACACCCCCGTCACCGGTGCGCCCACCGCGTCGGCCCACGCCGCGGCATCCGCGCCGTTCGGCAGTGCCGCCAGCTGCACGGCCTCACCGGCAGCGAGGGTCACCGCGGCGCCCTGCACCGCGCCGGCGGGGGCGGCGACCAGGAACGCGGCGGCCGCGCCGTCGACCGTGGTCTCGACCACGGCGGCATCCCCGACCGCGCGCGGTGCGACGGGCAGCGTGAGCGTGGCCGGCCGGGCGGCCACGACCGACACGAGCGGCGACCCCTCGGCCAGGGTCACGCGGGCCACCGCGCCGTCGTCGTCGCGGTACTCGAGCGTCACCGACACCTCGTCGGCGCGCACGATCTCGCGCGCGAGCGGCGCCCGACCGCCGAGGTCGACGGCCAGGCCGCCGGCGAAGGCCGCGCCGACGGTCGCCTCCCCGGCGCGCACCGGCGGCACGCCCATCGTGAGTCCGGTGTCGGTGGGCAGCACGGCCAGCGGGAAGGGGTAGACCGGCACGTCGTCGGCCGCGAACGCCAGCCCCGAGTACCAGCGGTTCGTGGGCGGGATCACGTCCGTCGCCACCCGCAGGGCCGGCGGCGCCGCGATCGGCTCGACCGGGAGGTCGGCCAGGTCGGGCACGGCGACCGCTGCCTCGCCGACGGCGGGCGGGGCGGTCGGGGGAGTGATCGCGACCGCCTGCGGCGCGCACCCCGTCAGCGCGGCCGCCACCACGACTGCCACCGCCGCCCACCGCCGCCGGGTCACAGTCCGATCTTCCCGAGCAGGTCGGCGATCGCCTCGTGCACCCCGGCGAACGGGCCCTCGTCGCGCAGCCGCAGCGTCACGGCCACGGGGGTGCCGGGCTGGAACAGCCAGTCGGCCGTGGCCACCGCCAGCGCGTCGCTGTCGAGGGCGACCGTCGCGGCGGCCTGCCCGTCGACGGTGGCGACGTCGATCGTGGTGACCCGCCCGGTCAGCACCGAGCGGTTGGGCAGCTCGATCTCGGCGGTCGTGCCCGCCGTGATCCGCGCGTAGTCGCGCGGGGTGAGCACGAACTCGCCCTCCACACTCAGCGACGCGTCACGCGAGATGGTCGCCAGCTCGCTCCCCGCCTGCGCGAACCCGCCCTGCGGCACCCGGATGTCGGCGAGGATGCCGTCGACGCTCGCCGTCACCGCGGTCGTCCCCGCCGCGGCATCCGCCCCGCCTGCCACGACGCCGAGCGCGACGTCCCGCTGCAGCTGCGGACTGTGCACCTCGAAGAGCACCTCGCCGGCGGTGACGGCATCGCCCTCGTGGGCGAACTGCGCCGTCACGATGCCGCCGTAGTCGGTGCCCACCGGGTACTCCTGGGCGACGATGGCGGCGCTGTCGCTGCGCACCGAGTTCTGCCGCTGCGTGAACAGCAGCGTGCAGGCGGCCACCACCGCGAGCGTCGCGACGAGCCCGACGAACAGCCGCATCCGCGACCGCCACGTCATGAGCGCACTCCCGTCTCGGTGAGCTGCGTGCGGCGGCGACGTGCCGCCGGGGCTGCGGCGGCCACCGCGATCGCCACGGTCGCCGGCTCCGGCTCCCGCACCGGCCGGGCCACGATCGTGATCGGCGCGGCCGGCGCGACCGGCGCGGCGGCGACCGGCACGGCGCGCGGGTGGGCGAGCACGTGCGCCTCGCGGGCGGCGGTCACCACGAACGCGCCCAGGATCACCGTGTTGGTCGCGTTCCACATGGTCGCCAGGGTCACCTCGCCGATGCCGACGTCGCGCCACACCCCCACGACGGTGGTGAGGGCGAGGAACAGGAAGAACAGCACCTGCGGGATGATGAACTCGAACGGCGAGCGCCGCGACGCCGACCCGGTGACGTGCCAGCCGACATCCTTCCCGGTCATCACGTTCCACAGCGCCTTGGCGTAGATGGGGAACGACACCGACGCGAGGGTGAGCGTCTCCCAGCGGAACGAGCCCACCGCGAACCAGGCCAGCACGATCTGCATGACGTAGAACCCCGCGTAGTACAGCAGCCACGTGAACACCGTGACGTCGAGGGTCATCGGCCGCAGGTCGAAGTAGATCTCCAGCGGCGGCACGAGCAGCAGCAGCAGCGGGCAGATGCCGGTGAGGTAGAACGTCGCCGTCACCAGGTACTGGATGCGCTGATCGGTGGTCAGCTGCCGCCGCGGCGACAGCGGGTTGTGCTGCAGCAGGATCTCGAACCCGCCGGTCGCCCAGCGCAGCTGCTGCTTGCTGTAGGCCTCGATGGTCTCGGGCGCCTCGCCCACGGCGAGCACGTCGGGCAGGAACACCGAGCGCCAGCCGCGCTCGTGCAGGTGCAGCGAGGTCCACACGTCCTCCGACTTCGAGTCGGTGCACATGCCGCCGATGTCGTCGATGGCGGTGCGACGGAACATGACGTTGGTGCCCACGCAGAAGGCGGCGTTGAAGCGGTTGCGACCCGGCTGGATGAACCGGTAGAACACCGTCTGCATGTAGGCGGCGCCGCGGGCGACCACGGTGTGCAGGTTGCCGTAGGCCTGCGGGGTCTGCACGAACGCCACGTGCTCGTGCACGAACACCGGCAGCATCTCCACGAGCATGTGCGGCTTGGGCACGAAGTCGGCGTCGAGGATGACGAAGTACTCACCTTTCGCGATCGACAGCGCGTGGTTGATGTTGCCGGCCTTCGCCCCGTGCGAGCTCAGCCGGCGCAGGTACCAGGCGCCCTCCTCGGATGCCATGAGCTTCACGGCATCCGACCGCCCGTCGTCGAGCACCCAGGTGCGGTGCGCGCCGCGCATGCCGACGGCAGCGCGCACCGTGCGGCGCACCGTCTCGATCTCCTCGCCGTAGACGGTGACGAACACGTCGACGAGCACGGGACGTGCCCGCAGGTGCATCGTGTCGTCGCCGTCGGTGACCAGCGGCAGCAGGCGCGCCGCCGCATCGTGGTAGGCGAAGTCGCGCGGGTCGGTGCCCGCCGACAGGATCGTCCACATCGCCAGCAGCGCCTGGGCCACGAGGATCGTCTCGGCGACGATGACCATCGAGTACGGCAGCCAGTCGCCGCGGTGGGCGGGGTCCAGCAGGAACCCCGCGTACGCGAGGATGCCGATCGTCGCGATCAGCACCAACAGGATCATCACGGGACTCGGGCTGCGCTCGGTCCCTCGGTCTGGTCTGGTCCGCCCCACGCCGGACTCAGTCGATCTGGCCATGTTTCCCCCCGGAATGGCTGTCGATTTCGTTCCGCGGCGACGTTGACGCTGTGAGGTCTCAGCATGCGCCTTCCCGCACGACGACCGCATTCCGCCGGTGTGAACAGCGTGTGACGATCCGCTGGATGCCGTGGCTCGGTCGGCCGGGGTGCGGGAGGGGCGGGTGGGGGAGCGGTGCGGCGGGGCTGCGTGGCGGTGCGGCGGGGCTGCGCAGCGGCGCTCAGTAGGCTGGAGCGCATGACCGTGACCCTGCTCGGAGCCGCCGAGATCCGCGCGCTCGCCGCCGACCTCGACGTGACCCCGACCAAGAAGCTCGGTCAGAACTTCGTCGTCGACGCCAACACGGTGCGAAAGATCGTCCACGTCGCCCGCGTGAGCGCAGCCGACCGCGTGGTGGAGATCGGTCCGGGCCTCGGATCGCTCACCCTCGCGATCCTCGAGACCGGCGCGCCGGTGACCGCCGTCGAGATCGACCACCGCCTCGCCGAGCGGCTGCCGGCCACCGCCGCCGCGCACGGTGTCCCCGCCGAGGCCCTCACCGTCGTCGACGCCGACGCGCTGCGGGTCACCGAGCTGCCGGGCGCGCCGAACGTGCTCGTGGCGAACCTGCCCTACAACGTGAGCGTGCCGGTGCTGCTGCACTTCCTCGAGACCTTCGAGGGTCTCGAGCGCGGGGTGGTCATGGTGCAGGCCGAGGTCGGCGAGCGTCTGGCGGCCGGTCCCGGGTCGAAGATCTACGGGGCTCCCAGCGTGAAGGCGGCCTGGTACGGCGCGTGGCGGCTGGCCGGCACCGTGTCGCGCCAGGTGTTCTGGCCCGTGCCCAACGTCGACAGCGTGCTGGTGGCGTTCGAGCGGGATGCCGTGCCCCGCGGCACCGACGCGCAGCGCCGCGCGGTGTTCCAGATCGTCGACGCCGCGTTCGGGCAGCGCCGCAAGATGCTGCGCCAGTCGCTGTCGGAGGTGCTCGGCGGCTCGTCGGCCGTCGCCTCCGAGCTGCTCACCGCCGCCGGGGTCGACCCGACCACCCGCGCCGAACAGCTCACGATCGACGACTTCGCGCGGATCGCCGCCGCGCGCGGCTGATCGGGGCCCGCACGTCGCCGGTGCTCGCTAGCCTGGACACGTGACCGACGAGCGCATCTCCCCTTCCCGCGGTGGCGACCTCCACCGCCCCTACGCCGCCTCCGCCGACCGGTACGTCGGGGGCTCCTACCGCCAGACCGGCACCAGCGGTCTCTACCTGCCCGCGATCTCGCTGGGGCTGTGGTGGAACTTCGGCGACAACATCCCCTTCGACAACCAGCGCGCGCTGCTGCGCCACGCCTTCGACCGGGGCATCACCCACTTCGACCTGGCCAACAACTACGGCCCGCCCTACGGCTCGGCCGAGACGAACTTCGGTCGCATGATGCGCGAGGACTTCGCGCCCTACCGCGACGAGCTCATCCTGTCGTCGAAGGCCGGCTACGACATGTGGGAGGGCCCCTACGGGCAGTGGGGCTCGCGCAAGTACCTGCTCGCCAGCGCCGAGCAGTCGCTCACCCGCATGAACGTCGACTACGTCGACATCTTCTACTCGCACCGCTTCGACCCGGTCACCCCGCTGGAAGAGACGATCGGCGCGCTCGACACGCTGGTGCGGCAGGGCAAGGCGCTGTACGTCGGCATCTCGTCGTACTCCGCCGAGCAGACCGCCCGCGCCAACGCCATCGCCCGCGACCTCGGCACGCCGCTGGTCATCCACCAGCCGTCGTACTCGATGCTCGACCGCTGGATCGAAGACGGCCTCACCGGCGTGCTGCGCGGCGAGGGGATGGGGGCGATCGCGTTCGTCCCGCTCGCCCAGGGCCTGCTCACCGACAAGTACCTCGGCGGGGGCGAGGCCGACCGCGCCCAGCAGCGCTGGTCGGTGCCCGCGCGGCGAGTGAGCGAGAAGGGCCTCACCATGCTGCGGGGCCTCGACGTGATCGCCAAGGAGCGCGGCCAGACCCTGGCGCAGCTGGCGCTGCAGTGGGTGCTGCGCGACGAGGTCGTCACATCGGCGCTCATCGGCGCCTCCCGCCCGGCGCAGCTCGACGAGAACCTGAAGGCGCTCGAGGGTCCCGCGCTCGACATCGAAGAGCTCGAGCAGATCGACGCGCTCGTGGATGCCGCCGGCGGCGACCACTGGGCCGGTTCGGACGCCGAGTGACGCTGGCCTCGCAGCCTCCCCGCCGGGTGCACGCACGTGCGCCCGGCAAGATCAACGTCTTCTTCGAGGTCGGCCCGGTCGAGCCCGACGGCTACCACAAGGTGGCCTCGGTCTATCAGGCCGTCTCGCTCCACGAAGACGTGTGGGCCACGGCATCCGACGACTTCACGATCACCGTCACCGGTGACGTCGACGTCGACGGCGTGCCGCTGGATGACACCAACCTGGCCGTGCGGGCCGCGCGGCTGCTCGCCACCGAGATCGGCTGGGACGGCGGCGTGCACCTCGACGTGCACAAGGGCGTTCCGGTCGCCGGCGGCATGGGCGGGGGCTCCGCCGACGCCGCGGCCGCCCTGGTGGCCGTCAACGAGCTGCTGGGCGGGGGGCTCACCGCGGCACAGCTGCAGGAGCTCGGCGCGCAGCTGGGGGCCGACGTGCCGTTCGCGCTGCTGGGCGGCACCGCCGTGGGAACCGGACGCGGCGACGAGCTCGCCCCGGCCCTGGTGCGCGGCCGGCTCGACTGGGTGCTCGTGCCCAGCGGCGAGGGCCTGTCGACCCCCGAGATCTACGGCACGCTCGACGACCTGCGCGCCGCCGCCGACATCGGCCCGGTCCGTCGCATCCCGTCGGTCGACCCGCGCGTGCTGCAGGCGCTGCGCCGGTCGGATGCCGTCGCGCTGGCCGACGTCGTCTCCAACGACCTGCAGGTGGCGGCGGTGCGCCGCCGCCCCGAGCTGGGCGCGCTCATCGACGAGGGCGTGTCGCTCGGCGCGCTGGCCGGCATCGTCTCGGGCTCCGGACCCACCGTGGCGCTGCTGTGCGCCGATGCGGCCGCCGCCGACGGCCTGGTCGCCGCCTTCGCCGACCGCGGACGCGCCGCCCTGGCCGTCCATGGCGCGGTCGCGGGCACCCGCATCGTCTCTGTCGACTGACCTCTTCCCTCCCCGTTCCACCCCTCACCCTTGGAGGACACCGTGTCCCAGAGCGAGAACGCCGGCATCGCCGGCTTCCACAGCGCGCCGCTCGACGAGCAGCTCACCGCCGCGATCACCGGGCAGGGCCTCGAGGTGCGCCGCGTCGACGACGCCGTGCGCGCCGAGACCGACCCGTGGCTGGATGCCGTCGGTCGCGGGTTCCTCGACAGCGAGCGCAACGACACGCAGCGCGAGGCCTTCTTCGACCGCACCGCCTACCGCCGCAAGATCGGCGTGTACGACGCCGCCGGCGCCGAGCCCGCGCTCCCGGTGGCGACCTTCGCCTCGTGGGAGTCGCAGCTCACCGTGCCCGGCGGCACCGTGCCCGCGTGCGCGATCAGTTCGGTCACCGTCGCCCCCACCCATCGCCGCCGCGGGCTGCTGAGCGCGGTCATGGCGGGGGAGCTGCGCACCGCCGTCAGTCAGGGCTTCCCGCTGGCCGCCCTCACCGTCAGCGAGTCGGGCATCTACGGCCGGTTCGGCTTCGCGCCGGCGGCCGCCGCCGCCCACTGGGAGATCGCGGTGCGCCGCGCCCGGTGGATCGGCCCCACCCCCGCGGGGCGCATCGACTTCGTCTCCCGCGAGACCGGCCGCGCCCTGGCCCCCGGCCTGCACGAGCGCACCCGTCTGGCCTCGCCCGGCGAGATCGACATGCCCGGCGGCCATTGGGACCGCGCCTTCGGCACCCGCCCCGACGCCGACAAGCCCGAGCGGCTGCGCGTCGTGCAGTACCGGTCGGCCGAGGGCGACGACATCGACGGCCTCGCCGTCTACAGCGTCTCTGAGAACCACGACGACTACGCGGCATCCACGGTCGACATCTCGATGCTGCTCGCCGCGACCGACGACGCCTACGCGGCGCTGTGGCGCTTCTTCCTCTCGATGGACCTCATCGGCACGATCCGCGCCGGCGAGCTGGCGGTCGACGAGCCGCTGTGGTGGATGATCTCCGACCAGCGCGCCGCGAAGATCACCGTGCGCGACCACCAGTACCTGCGGGTGCTGGATGTTCCCGCCGCCCTCGCCGCCCGCCGCTACGACGTCGCCGACGCCGTCGCCCTCGAGGTCGACGACCCGCTCGACATCGCCGGCGGCGCGTTCGTGCTCACCGTCGACGACGACGGCCGCGCCGAGGTCGACGCCGTCGACGCCCCGCCGCCCGGCATCCCGTCGGTGCGTCTCGGCGTCGCGGAGCTGTCGGCGCTCCTGCTCGGCGGCGTCTCGCCGGTGACGCTGGCCCGCGCCGGCCGGCTGCAGGCCGACGACCCCGAGCGCCTCGCGCGCCTGTTCGCCGCCCCCGCCGCCCCGCGCCTGAGCTTCTGGTACTGAGCCCCGGGCCGCGGTGCGGCGGGGTCGGGCGGGGTGCGGCGGGGCGGGGTGCGGCGGGGCGGGTGGGGTGACCCGCCGAATGTGTGACCGCGCCGGCACCCGTGTCCCGTTGTGTGCGGGTGTGGGTTCGGCAGCTCGCGGATTGGGAGACCCATCCCGAGCCCGCGTCCCGCGATCGGTGGGGTGTGCGCGCCGCGACGCCCCGTTTGCGGGATGTCACGGCATCCGGGTCACGCATTCAGCGGATGCCGCCCGCAACCCACCGGTTGCGGGACCCGCTCTCGATCCCTGTCCCGCAACCGGCGGGTGTGAGCGCCAGAGCCCGCCCTTCGTGTGGCCTCACTGGCATCCATGTCCCACAATCGGCGGGTGTGAGCGCCAGAGCCCGCCGTTCGTGTGACCTCACTGGCAACCATGTCCCACAATCGGCAGGTGCGGCTCCTGGCGACCCGCCATCTGCGGGACGCACTCCGCGCCGTTCCGTGATCTGCGGATGCCGACCGGCGAGCCGCCGTATGCGTGACCTCCTCGGCGACGGCGTCCTGCATCCTGCGGGTGCAGCCCCCGCAAGCCACCGTCCGCGGGAGCTCCTTAGCATCCAGGTCCCGCATCCTGCGGGTGCAGCCGCCGCAACCCACGGTTTCCGGGACTCGCGCCCACACCAGGTCCCGCATCCTGCGGGTGCAGCCCCCGCAAGCCACCGTCCGCGGGACCTCCTTCGCATCCAGGTCCCGCATCCTGCGGGTGCAGCCGCCGCAACCCACGGTTTCCGGGACTCGCGCCCACACCAGGTCCTGCATCCTGCGGGTGCAGCCGCCGCAACTCGCGGTTTCCGGGACCCCGGTCAACGCCATGTCCCGCATCCTGCGGGTGCCCGCGCCAACACCCACCGTTTGCGGGACCCGCTCACGCACCAAGTCCCGCACTCCGCGCACCAGACCCCCCACACACCCCACCCACCCCACCCACCCCACCCACCCCACCCACCCCCCCGGCACCCGCCCCCCGCCGCGACCACCTAGCCTGGAAGGCGATGGCTCATCTGCTCGGCGCCGAGGCGCTCCACCTGGAATACCCGACCAAGGTCGTCTTCGACCGCGTCTCGCTCGGCGTCGACGAGGGCGACCGCATCGGGATCGTCGGTCGCAACGGCGACGGCAAGTCGAGCCTGCTCGCGATGCTCGCGGGGCGGCGCGAGCCGGATGCCGGGCGGGTGACGTTCCGCGGCGGGGTGACGGTCGGCATGCTCGACCAGGCCGATGTGCTCGCCGACGACCTCACGGTGGCCGAGGCGGTGGTGGGCGACCGGCCCGAGCACGAGTGGGCCGGGGACCCGCAGGTGCGCGATGTGATCGCGGGCCTGGTCGGCGACCTCGACTGGCACGGCGCGCTCGAGGCGCTCTCGGGAGGTCAGCGCCGCCGCGTCGCCCTGGCGCGCCTGCTGGTGGGCGACTGGGATGTGCTCGCCCTCGACGAGCCGACCAACCACCTCGACGTCGAGGCGATCGCGTGGCTCGCCGCGCACCTCAAGCGCCGCTGGGCGGCCTCCTCGGGGGCGCTGCTGGTCGTCACCCACGACCGCTGGTTCCTCGACGAGGTGTGCACCGCCACGTGGGAGGTGCACGACCGCATCGTCGAGCCCTTCGAGGGGGGATACGCCGCCTACATCCTGCAGCGCGTCGAGCGCGACCGGCAGGCGGCGGTCATCGAGCAGCGACGTCAGAACCTCGCCCGCAAAGAGCTCGCGTGGCTGCGCCGCGGCGCGCCCGCGCGCACGGCCAAGCCCAAGTTCCGCATCGACGCGGCCAATGTGCTCATCGCCGACGAGCCCGAGATCCGCGACAAGGTGCAGCTGCAGTCGCTCGCCGTCTCGCGCCTGGGCAAAGACGTCGTCGACCTGCTCGACGCCGGCGTCGCCTACGACGACAAGCAGGTGCTGCGGGGCGTCGAGTGGCGCATCGCGCCGGGGGAGCGCACCGGCATCCTGGGCGTCAACGGCGCCGGCAAGTCCACCCTGCTGGGCCTGGTCGCCGGCACCGTCACCCCCACCTCGGGCCGGGTCAAGCGCGGCAAGACGGTGAAGGTCGCGACCCTCACCCAGCGCATGGACGAGCTCGACCCGCACCTCCACGAGCCGGTGCGGGTGGTCGTCGGGCGCCTGCGCACCACCTACGAGTTCGGCACCGGGTCGAAGGCGACCGAGCTCACCCCCGGCCAGCTGCTGGAGCGCATGGGCTTCTCGTCGGCGCAGCTGTCGACCCCCGTGAAAGACCTTTCCGGCGGTCAGCAGCGCCGACTGCAGCTCCTGCTGATCCTCCTCGACCAGCCCAACGTGCTCATCCTCGACGAGCCCACCAACGACCTCGACACCGACATGCTCGCCGCCATCGAGGATCTCCTCGACGCGTGGGCGGGCACGCTGCTGGTGGTCAGCCACGACCGCTACTTCATGGAGCGCGTGACCGACAACCAGTACGCCGTGCTCGACGGGCACCTCCGGCACCTGCCCGGCGGCATCGACGAGTACCTGCGGCTGCGCGCCGCCGGGGTGGGGCGAGCGGATGCCGCCGCCCGCGGCGCCGCGTCGTCACCGGCATCGGATGCCGCGGCCTCGGCCGCCGCGCCCGCGACGCCCGCGCTGGTGGGGGCCGACCGCCGCGCCGCCGAGAAGGAGCTCACCGCGCTGGACCGGCGCCTGGAGAAGCTCACCCGGCGCATCGACGCCGACCGGGTGGCGCTGGCCGACCACGACCAGGCCGACTACCAGGGCCTCGGCGAGCGCATGCGCGAGATCGGCGAGCTCGAGGCCGAGCGCGACGCCCTCGAGCTGCGCTGGCTCGAACTCGGCGAGCAGCTCGAAGCCTGACCCGACAGCCGCCGCGCCGCCCGCGACCCCGAAGGCCCGGCCCGAAGCCCCGCCCCGCCCCGCCGTCAGGCGTCGAAGCCGAGGCTCAGCTTGCGCAGCAGGGCGGCGAGGCGGTCGCGGTCGGAGCGCGACAGCGTCGACAGCAGGATCGCCTCGGCGTCGACCAGGCGGGTGATGGCGGCATCCACGCGGATGCGGCCGTCGGTGGTGAGGGTGACCAGCACGCTGCGCCCGTCGGCGGGGTCGGACTCGCGGCGCACCAGGCGGCGTCCGACGAGCCGGTCGATGCGGTTGGTCATGGTGCCGCTGGAAACGAGGGTCTGCTGCAGCAGCTGCTTCGGGCTGAGCTGATAGGGCTCGCCCGCGCGACGCAGTGCCGAGAGCACGTCCCACTCCCACGCCTCGAGGTCGCTGCGGCGGAACGCCTCGCGTCGGGCGCGGTCGAGGTGGCGCGAGAGGCGGTCGACGCGGGAGAGCACCTCGAGCGGGGAGAAGTCGAGATCCGGTCGCTGCGTGCCCCACGCTTCGACGATGCGATCGACTTCGTCATGCTCGGCGGTCATGGCTCCATTGTGGCGGGTCCGCGGGGCGGGGGAGCGGCGGTAACGGTTGGGTAACGGCTCCCGGCCGCGGGTTCCGCGCGCCGCCTGTCACCGGTCACAATCGTGACACCGGTCTGTGACCGGTCACAGCATCCACCGTCTGCACCTCGCGCGATCGGGCCCGCGCTCCACTGATCGAAGGAGATCACGCGTCATGTCATCCGTACCCCGATCGCTCGCCGCCCGCGCGGCCGGCATCCTCACCGGTGTCGCCCTGGCCGTCACGGGCGTCGCCGCACCCGCGGCCGCCGCGGACGGACCCGTCGAGGCCGGCATCGTCGTCAAGAAGGTCGAGAACCTGCCGGCCGACTTCATCAACGGCGTCGACGTGTCGTCGGTGCTCTCGCTCGAGGAGTCGGGCGTCGTCTTCCGCGACGACAGCGGCGCCGCCGCCGACCTGTTCGACGTGCTCGCCGCCCACGGCATCACCGACGTGCGGGTGCGCGTGTGGAACGACCCCTACGACGCGGCGGGCAACGGCTACGGCGGCGGCGACGTCGATGTCGACCGCGCCGTCGAGATCGGTCAGCGCGCCACCGCCGCAGGCCTGGGCGTGCTCGTCGACTTCCACTACTCCGACTTCTGGGCAGACCCCGCCAAGCAGAAGGCGCCCAAGGCGTGGGCGGCGCTGGACGTGCCCGCCAAGGCGCAGGCCGTGCAGGCCTACACCGCCGACGCGC
Source organism: Microbacterium festucae (assembly GCF_025421715.1). Classification (GTDB taxonomy): domain Bacteria; phylum Actinomycetota; class Actinomycetes; order Actinomycetales; family Microbacteriaceae; genus Microbacterium; species Microbacterium festucae. The sequence goes on along the minus strand of NZ_JAOEFC010000002.1, from coordinate 805,875 downwards.
TGGGGCGGTTCGCCGCCGCCGGCGTCGACGTCGAGATGGTGCAGGTCGGCAACGAGACCAACAACGCCGTCGCCGGGGTCACCGGCTGGGCGAACATGGCGCAGATCTTCAGCGCCGGGTCGGCGGCCGTGCGCGCCGTCTTCCCCGAGGCGCAGGTCGCGGTGCACTTCACCAACCCCGAGACCTCGGGCCGCTACGCCGGCTACGCCGCGAACCTGCAGACCTACGGCGTCGACTACGACGTGTTCGCCTCGTCGTACTACCCCTACTGGCACGGCAGCCTCGGCAACCTCACCAGCGTGCTGAAGAACGTGCGGGAGTCGTACGGCAAAGACGTCATGGTCGCCGAGACCAGCTGGGCCCACACCTTCGACGACGGCGACGGCCACGGCAACACGATCGACCTGCCCGCCGAGGCCACGCAGTACCCGGTGAGCGTGCAGGGTCAGGCCACCGCGGTGCGCGACGTCATCCAGGCCACCGCGGATGCCGGGGGCATCGGCGTCTTCTACTGGGAGCCGGCCTGGCTGCCGGTGGGACCGCCCAGCCGGCTCGAGCAGAACAAGGTGCTGTGGGAGCGCGACGGCTCGGGATGGGCCTCGAGCTTCTCGGCCGAATACGACCCCGAAGACGCCGGCCACTGGTACGGCGGCTCCGCCTGGGACAACCAGGCCCTGTTCGCCTTCGACGGCACGCCCCTCGAATCGCTGAACGTCTTCTCCTTTGCCCGCACCGGCGCCGTCGCGCCGCGCGAGGTCGTCTCCGTCGCCCAGCCGACGCTCACCGTCACCGCGGGCGACCCGGTGGCACTGCCCGCCACCGTGGCCGTCACCTACAACGACGACACCACCGCCGACGAGGCGGTCACCTGGTCGGAGGCGGGCGACTACATCTCGGGGCCGGGCACCTACCGCATCGCCGGCGTGACGGCATCCGGGCACGCCACCACCGTGACGGTCACCGTCGCCGCCGTGAACCTGCTGCGCAACGCATCGTTCGAGACCGCCGACGTCTCGATGTGGTCCCGCACCGGCGCCGCGCTCACCCTGCGCGCCACCGACGACCCGCGCACCGGCACGCGGTCGGCGCACTTCTACTCCGGCGCGGCCTACACCTACACGCTCAGCCAGACCGTCACCGGGCTCGCCGCCGGCCGCTACACCGCATCCGGCGCGCTGCAGGGCGACGGCGAGGGCGACGCCGGCACCGTGCAGCTCACGGTGACCTCGGGCGACCAGCGCGCATCGGCGCCGTTCGCCCTCACCGGCTGGCGCAACTGGTCGGTGCCCACCACCGACGCGATCACCGTCGGCACCGGCGGCTCGGCGACCGTGACGGTCACCGCGACGCTCCCCGCCGGGGCGTGGGGCACGCTCGACGATCTCGTGCTCACCCGCGCGATCACCGGCGCCGACACGACGGCGCTGCAGGATGCCGTCGCCACCGCCCGCGGCCTCGACCGCGCCGCGGTGACCCCCGCCTCGCTGGAAGGCCTCGATGCCGCCCTCGAGATCGCCGACGTCGTGCTCGCCTCGTCGGCCCCCGCGGCCGACGTCGTCGCCGGTGCCCTCGCCCGGGTGCAGGCGGCCCTGGCCGCCCTCGAACCGGTCGGCCCCGAGCCTGCGCCGACGGTCGTGCCGGTGAGCCTCACCGTGGCCGAGGGGGAGCGTGTCGTGCTGCCCGACACCGTGTCGGTGCGGCGCTGGAACGGCGCGGTCGACACCCAGCAGGTCACCTGGTCGGCCGCCGTCGGCGACATCGCCGGCCCCGGCACCTACCCGATCCCCGGCACCACCGCGGCAGGCCTGGCCGCCAGCGCGACGGTCACCGTCACGGCGCGGCAGTGGATCGTCAACCCCGGGTTCGAAGACGCCGACACCACGATGTGGCAGGTCACCGGCACCGGCGCCTCCATCGGCGCCACCGCCGACGCGGCCGCCGGTGCCCGCGCGGTGAGCTTCTGGTCGGACGCCGCCTACGCCTTCCAGGTGACCCAGCGCCTCACCGGCGTCACCCCCGGCACCTACACCCTGGCCGCGACCGCGCAGGGCGACGGCGAGGCCGCCGGCGACAGCCTCGCCGTCGTCGCGACCACCTCCACCGGTGCGGTCAGCGCCGCGCTGGGGCTCGACGGCTGGCGCGCATGGAGCACCGGCACGACCCCGGTGTTCACGGTCGGCGCCGACGGCGCGCTCACCGTCGCGGTGGCCGGGCGCCTGGCCGCCGGGGCGTGGGGCACGCTCGACGCGTTCACCCTCGTCCGCGCCGGCGACCGCGTCTCCACCGACGCGCTGGCCGCGGCCGCCGACGCCGCCGCAGGGCTCGACCCCGCCGCCTACACCGCGTGGTCGTACGAGCGCGTGGTGCGCGCCGTCGAACGGGCACGGGTGATCGTCGCGGCCGACTGGCCGGCGGCATCCCAGGTCGAGGCCGCCACCGCCGCCCTCGCCGAGGCGACCGCGGGCCTGGTGGCCGTCGGCGCCGACGCGGCCACCGCGGCGCCCGCCGCCGGGGTGCTCTCCCACGACAACGGGTGGGACACCGGGCTGCACGACGGCGCCTACAACGTGCGCATGAACCTGTGGTGGGGGCAGAACGCCTCGTCGCTGCGGCTCTACGAGAACGGCGTGCTCATCGCCACCACGCCGCTGACCTACGACGGGTCGAAGGCGCAGCACGTGACGGTGCCCGTCACCGGCAAGGTCAACGGCACCTACCGCTACACCGCGGTGCTGGCCAACACCCGGGGCGAGACGGCGCTGACGCCCCTCACCGTCACGGTGACCGCCGCCAACCCGGGAGCGCCCGTGCTCAGCCACGACAACGGCGACCGCGACGGCACCTTCACCGTCACCGCCGACATGTGGTGGGGCACGAACGCCACCGCGTACCGCTTCTACCAGGACGGCGCGCTCGTGGCCGAGGGCGCGCTCACGCCGCGCACCCCGCAGGCGCAGCGCGCCGTGCTGCCGGTGACGGGCCTTGCCAAGGGCTCGCACGTCTACCGGGTCGAATTCGTGAACGCGGCGGGGGCGACCACCAGCGCGCCCCTCATCGTCGCCGTCACGAAGTGAAGCCGGCGGGGCGTCGGAGCGGCCCGAACCTCCGACGCCCCGCCACCAGCGGCCGGTCCGCGCACCCCCGTCGTGGCAGACTGGACGGGCGCGTGCGGACCCGTCCGGGCGTGCGGTCCGCCGTGGTGTAATGGCAGCACGACAGCCTTTGGAGCTGTGAGGTTCAGGTTCGAGTCCTGGCGGCGGAGCATGTCAGAGAACACGCACGTGCGCCCCGACGCCTCGGACACCTCGCTGGCCGTCGTCATCCTCGCCGCCGGAGCCGGCACCCGCATGAAGTCGGCGCTGCCCAAGGTGCTGCACCGCATCGGCGGGCGTCCGCTGGTCGGGCACGTGCTCGACACGGCGCGCGACCTGGGCCCCGCCCACGTGCTCGTCGTCGTGCGCCACGAGCGCGACCAGGTCGCCGACGCCGTGCTCGGCGTCTCGCCCGAGGTGGTCGTCGTCGACCAGGACGAGATCCCCGGCACCGGTCGCGCCGTCGAGGTCGCCCTCGACCGGCTCGCGGGCTTCGACGGCGACGTGCTGGTGCTCAGCGGCGATGTGCCGCTGCTGGATGCCGACACCCTGACGGGCCTCATCGCCTCCCACCGCACCGCCCGTGCCGCCGCGAGCCTGCTGAGCGCGGTGGTCGACGACCCCACCGGCTACGGCCGCGTGCTGCGCGAGTCCGACGGCACCGTCTCGCGCATCGTCGAGCAGAAGGACGCCACCGCCGCCGAGGCCGCCGTCACCGAGATCAACGCGGGCGTCTACGTGTTCCAGGCGGCGCCGCTGCGCGAGCGCCTGGCCCGCATCGGCACCGACAACGCGCAGGGCGAGAAGTACCTCACCGACGTCGTCGGCCTGCTGCGTGCCGACGCGCTCACCGTCGCGGCATCCGTCGCCGCCGACATCACGGTGACCCTGGGGGTCAACGACCGCGCCCAGCTGGCCGAGGCGGGCCGCCTGCTCAACCAGCGCACCGTGCGCCGCTGGCAGCTGGCCGGCGCCAGCATCCAGGATCCGGCGACCACATGGATCGACGTGACCGCGCGCCTGGCCCCCGACGTCACCGTGCTCCCCAACACCCACATCCTGCGGGCCACCGTCGTCGACACCGGCGCGATCATCGGCCCCGACACGTCGCTCGTGGACTGCGAGGTGGGGGAGGGTGCGACCGTGCGCCGCACCGACGCCACCCTCGCCGTCATCGGCGCGGGGGCCACCGTCGGCCCCTTCGCCTACCTGCGCCCGGGCACCGACCTGGCCGCCGGCGGCAAGATCGGCACGTTCGTCGAGACGAAGAACGCGCAGATCGGCGAGGGCAGCAAGGTGCCCCACCTCTCCTACATCGGCGACACCACGATCGGTCGCGGCGTGAACCTCGGCGCCGGGGCGATCACCGCGAACTACGACGACGTCGCCAAGCACCGCACCGAGATCGGCGACGAGGTGCACTCCGGCTCGCACAACGTCTTCGTCGCGCCGGTTAGGATCGGAGATGGCGCCAAGACGGGTGCCGGTGCGGTCATCCGCAAGGATGTCCCGGCCGGTGCGCTCGCCCTCAGCGTCGCCCCTCAGCGCAATGTCGAGGGGTGGGTCGAGAAGAACCGACCGGGCACGGCGGCGGCGGAAGCCGCGGCACGGGTGCGGTCCGGACAGAAAGCGGACGATGGGTCGCAAGAAGAAGGCTGACCACGAGCACGACAGCGTCGCCCCCGGCCTCGTCGTCAAGACCAAGAAGCGGCTGATCGTGGCCGCCGGCAGCTCCCACCCCGAGCTCGCCGCGGCGGTCGCCCACGAGCTCGGCACCGAGCTGGCACCCACCGAGCACCGCACCTTCGCGTCGGGGGAGATCCTCACCCGGTTCGAGATCTCGGTGCGCGGCGGTGACATCTTCCTCATCCAGTCGTTCGGCCCCCCGGTCAACGAGTGGATGATGGAGATGCTCATCATGCTCGACGCCGCCAAGCGCGCCTCGGCCAAGCGCATCACCGTGGTGGCCCCGTACTACCCGTACTCCCGGCAGGACAAGAAGGGCCGCGGTCGCGAGCCGATCAGCGCCCGCCTGGTCGCCGACCTGTTCAAGACCGCCGGCGCCGACCGCGTCATGAGCGTCGACCTGCACGCCGCGCAGATCCAGGGCTTCTTCGACGGCCCCGTCGACCACCTGTTCGCCAAGCCGGTGCTGCTGCAGCACTTCCAGGACACGCTGTCGCCCGACGACCGTGCCAAGCTCACCGTCGTGTCGCCCGACACCGGCCGCGTGCGCGTGGCCGACCAGTGGTCGGACAGCCTGGGCGCGCCGCTGGCGATCATCCACAAGCGCCGCGACCCGAACGTCGCCAACCAGGTCACCGTCAACGAGATCGTCGGTCACGTCGACGGCCGCGTGTGCCTGCTCGTCGACGACATGATCGACACCGGCGGCACCATCGTCAAGGCCGCCCAGGCGCTCAAGGCCAGCGGCGCCGAGCGGGTCATCGTGGCCGCCACGCACGCCGTGTTCAGCGACCCGGCCGTCGAGCGCCTGCAGGATGCGGCCATCGACGAGGTCGTCGTCACCGACACGATCCCGCTGCCCGCCGACAAGCGCTTCCCCGGCCTCACGGTGCTGCCGATCGCGCCCCTGCTGGCCCGTGCCATCCACGAGGTCTTCGAGGACGGCTCGGTCACCAGCATGTTCGACGGCGCCGCCTGACCCGAGCTTCCCGGGTCGCCACCTGCCCCTCGGCTGCTGCTGAGCCGGTGGTCGGCGACCCCGATTCCCTGTGGGGCTCTGCTGTGAGGGCTGTGCGCGTGGCATCCAGAAGTTCGGGGTCTCCACCCACCACCTGGATGCTGCTGAGCCCGCACCTGGCGACCCCGGAACCCGGTCTTTCACGCCCCGATCGCCGGCCCGCAACCCCGGGCCGCGCGGCGTGCACCAGGCCTAGGCTGGGGGGATGGCTGACATCCCCACCATCTCCCTGAACGACGGCATCCAGATCCCGCAGCTCGGCTACGGCGTGTTCAAGGTGCCGCCGGCAGACACCCAGCGCGCCGTCGAGGAGGCGCTCGAGGTCGGCTACCGCCACATCGACACCGCCGCCATCTACGGCAACGAAGAGGGCGTCGGCGCGGCGATCGCCGCCTCGGGCATCGCCCGCGGCGACCTGTTCGTGACCACCAAGCTCTGGAACGACCGCCACGACGGCGACGAGCCCGACGCGGCCATCGCCGAGAGCCTCGGCAAGCTCGGCCTCGACCAGGTCGACCTCTACCTCGTGCACTGGCCCACCCCGAAGGCCGACAACTTCCTCCACGCGTGGGAGAAGCTCATCGGCATCCGCGAGCGCGGCCTCACCCGTTCGATCGGCGTCTCGAACTTCCTCGTGCCGCACCTCGAACGCATCATCTCGGCCACCGGCGTGGTGCCGGCCGTCGACCAGATCGAGCTGCACCCCGCCTACCAGCAGCGCGAGGTCACCGACTTCGCCGCCGCGCAGGGCATCCGCATCGAGGCCTGGGGCCCGCTCGGCCAGGGCAAGTACGACCTGTTCGGCGCCGAGCCGGTGGCCGCCGCGGCCACCGCGCACGACAAGACCCCCGCGCAGATCGTGCTCGCCTGGCACCTGCAGCACGGCAACATCATCTTCCCCAAGTCGGTGCGCCGCGAGCGCCTCGAGGAGAACCTCGACATCTTCGACGTCACGCTGACGGATGCCGAGATGTCGGCGATCGACGCCCTCGACCCGGGCGACGGCTCGGGCCGGGTCAGCGCGCACCCCGACGAGGTCGACTGACCCGCGTGCTTCCCCGGCCGGCGACGGCCACGCGCACATGCCCCGATCGCTACGATCGGGGCATGTCTGCGTCTGCGCCCCCCACCGACGTCCCCCTCGAACTCGAGCGGCCGTTCGCGCGCCCGGCCGACGAGGTCGCAGACGCCCTGCGCGTCGGCGCCGACGGACTGACCGAGGACGAGGCCGCCTCGCGGCTCGCCGCCGTCGGACCCAATCTGCTCCCCGAGGCGAAGCGCACCCCCGCGTGGCTGCGCTTCCTGTCGCACTTCAACGACACCCTCATCTTCATCCTCCTCGCCAGCGCCGTCATCAAAGCGGTGATGGCCGACTGGCTCGACTTCTGGGTGATCATCTCGGTGACGATCATCAACGCCGTCATCGGCTACGTGCAGGAGGGGCGGGCCGAGAAGGCCCTCGCCGGCATCCGCGGGATGCTCTCCTCCGACGCGCACGCGCGTCGCGGCGGCGCGTGGGCGACCATCCCGGCCGCCGACCTCGTGCCCGGCGACCGCGTGCGCCTCATGCCCGGCGACAAGGTGCCCGCCGACGTGCGGCTGATCGATGCCCACCAGCTGCGCATCGACGAGGCGGCGCTCACCGGCGAATCGGTGCCCTCGTCCAAGCAGGTCGCCGCCGTGGCCGCGGATGCCGGCGTCGGCGACCGCACCTCGATGGCGTTCTCGGGCACGATCGTGTCGGCGGGGCAGGCGGTGGGCATCGTCACCGCCACCGGCGCGCGCACCGAGATCGGCCGCATCCAGACCCTCGTCGGCGACGCCGGCGGCCTGCAGACCCCGCTGACGCGGCAGCTCGACGCGTTCGGCAAGGTGCTCACCCTCGTGATCCTCGGGATGGCGCTGGTGATGCTGCTGGTCGGGCGCTACCTGCACGGGATGCCGTTCGCCGACCTGATCTCGGCGACCATCGGCTTCGCCGTCGCCGCCATCCCCGAGGGCCTTCCCGCCCTGGTGACGATCACGCTCGCCATCGGCGTGCAGCAGATGGCCAAGCGCCGGGCCATCACCCGCAAGCTCACCGCCGTCGAGACCCTCGGCTCGGTCACGACCGTCTGCTCCGACAAGACCGGCACCCTCACCAAGAACGAGATGACCGTGCGGCGCCTGGTGACCCCGGTCGCCCGCTACGAGGTCGAGGGCCTCGGCTACGACCCCGCCGGCGCCATCAGCCCCACCGGCGGCGGCGACGTGGCAGCCCTGCTGGCCGTGGCCGACCTCTGCAACGACGCCGACATCGTGACCGAGCCCGGCACGGGGCGCTGGATGCTCGTGGGCGAGCCCACCGAGGGCGCGCTGAAGGTCGTCGCGATGAAGGGCGGCGCCGCCGGGCAGGCGGCCACCCGCATCGGGGTCGTGCCCTTCGACTCGGCGAACAAGTTCATGGCGACCCTCGACGAGGCCGGCGACGGCTCGCGGGCGATCCTCGTCAAGGGCGCACCCGACCGGCTGCTCGAGCGCGCCCTCACCCAGCGCGGCGCCGCCGGGGCCGAACCCGTCGACCGTGCCTTCTGGGAGGCGGCGATCGACGAGCTGAGCGCCGAGGGCCTGCGGGTGCTCGCCGCGGCCCGCAAGCCCACCCGCGCCGACACCGTCGACGAGGCCGACCTCGTCGACCTCGAGTTCCTCGGGCTGTGGGGCATCGTCGACCCGCCCCGCCCCGAGGCCATCGAGGCGATCGCCGACTGCCACACCGCCGGCATCCGGGTGAAGATGATCACCGGCGACCACGCCGGCACGGCCGTGGCGATCGCCCGGGAGATGGGCATCGTCGGCGCCGACCCACGGGTGCTCACCGGGGCCGAGCTCGAGGCGATGAGCCAGGAGCAGCTGAAGACCCACGTGCAGCAGGTCGACGTGTACGCCCGCACGAGCCCCGAGCACAAGATCCGCATCGTGCGCGCCCTGCAGGCCCACGACGAGGTCGTCGCCATGACCGGCGACGGCGTGAACGACGCCCCGGCGCTCACCCGCGCCGACGTCGGGGTCGCGATGGGCATCAAGGGCACCGAGGCCACCAAGGAGGCCGCCGAGATCGTCCTGGCCGACGACAACTTCGCCACCATCCGCAGCGCCATCCGCGAGGGACGCCGCATCTACGACAACCTGCGCAAGTCGGTGGTCTTCCTGCTGCCCACCAACGGCGCCCAGTCGCTGGTGATCCTCGTGGCGATCGTGTTCGGCCTCACCCTGCCGCTCACCCCGGTGCAGGTGCTGTGGGTCAACATGGTCACCGCCGTCACCCTGTCGCTGGCCCTGGCCTACGAGCCCGCCGAGCCGGGCATCATGCAGCGCCCGCCGCGCCGCACCGGCGGCTCGATCATCTCGCTGCGGGAGCTGGGCTACGTGCTCATCGTCTCGGTGCTGATCGGCGGGGCGACCCTGGGCGTGTTCGGGGGAGTGGTGGCCGCCGGTCACGACGTCGACTACGCCCGCACCGAGGCGGTCGCCATGCTCGCCCTCGGCCAGACCGCGTTCCTGCTGAACTGCCGATTCCAGTCGCGCTCGAGCCTCACCCTCGACGTGCTGCGCGGCAACCGGGTGATCTGGTGGTCGATCGGCGCGCTGCTCGTGCTGCAGCTCGTCTACACGTACGTGCCGTTCATGAACACGCTGTTCGACTCGCGTCCGCTGGCCGCGCAGGACTGGCTGCTGCCGGTGGGGCTGTCGGTGGCGATCTTCCTCGTCGTCGAGGCGATCAAAGCCGTCCGGCGTCGCGCCGGGTCGCCGGATTCAATGTGAACGCATAGGTTCTCCCGAGAAGTCGCCCTCTTCCGGCGGGTTAGCGTGGTCTCAGCCCCCGCTCCGGGTGGGCACGACAACAGGAGGACCGTCATGATCCGCACCCACGCCGTACCCCGTCCCGTCCGCGCCGGCGTCGCCGCGGCATCCGTAATCGGCATCGCCGCCTTCGCCGGCTGCGCCGCCGGAGGCACCGCCGCACCCGCCGACACCACCCTCGCCGAGACCCCCGCCGCCGAGACCCCGTCGACCGGGTCAGCCGAAGCCGGCACCACCGGCGGCGCCTACACCGACGGCACCTACACCGCCGAGGGCTCGTACCAGACCCCCGAATCGGTCGAGACGATCAGCGTGACCATCACCCTCGCCGGTGACGTCGTCACCGACGTCGAGGTGACCGGCGACCCCACCAAGCGCGAGTCGGAGCAGTACCAGAGCCAGTTCATCGGCGGCATCTCCGACGAGGTCGTGGGCAAGAACCTCGACGACATCTCGGTCTCGCGCGTGGCCGGCTCGTCGCTGACCAGCGGCGGCTTCAACGCCGCGCTCGACGAGATCAAGTCCGAGGCGGCCGCCTGAGGTGAGCGCCCGCTGGGAGTTCGACGCGATCGGCACCCGGTGGCAGGTGCAGACATCCGCGCCGCTTCCCGCCGGCGTCGTCGCTGCCGTCACCGCCGAGATCGACGCGTTCGACGCGACCTGGTCGCGCTTCCGGTCCGACTCGGTCGTGTCGGCCCTGGCGGGCGGCGGCCGCGCGCCGCTGCCGCCTGACGCCGAGCCGATGCTCGAGGCGTACGTCGCCCTGTCCGAGGGCACCGCGGGCGCCGTCAACCCGCTCGTCGGGGCAGCGCTCGCCCGTCGCGGCTACGACGCCGGCTACAGCCTCGTCGACCGCGGCGCCGAGCCCGCTCCTGAGCGTTGGCGGCAGCTGCTCACCTGGGACGACGGGCTCGCCCTGTCAGCCCCGGCCGTCATCGACGTCGGCGCGCTCGGCAAGGGACGCCTCGTCGACCGCGTGCTCGCGGTGCTCGCCGCCGCCGTCCCCGGCGGGATCGTCGTGGATGCCGGTGGCGACATCGCCGTGCGCGGGGGTGCGGAGCCTGATGCGGCGGAGCGCATCGCGCTGCAGCATCCGTTCGACCACGCCCGCGCCATCGGGGTGTGGGAGGTCGCCGGCGGCGCCCTGTGCGCGTCGGCGATCGACCGCCGGGCCTGGGGCGACGGGCTGCACCACGTGCTCGATGCGCGCACGGGCGAGCCGGTGCGCACCATCGCGGCGACGTGGGCACGTGCGGCCGATGCGATGACCGCGGATGCCGTGGCCACCGCGCTCTTCTTCGACGGCGGCCCCGAGCTGGCGGCCCGCTGGAACGTCGCGTGGGTGCGCATGACCACCGACGGCCGCGTCGACTGGTCGCCCGGGTGCGACGCCGACCTGTTCGTGCGCAACTAGCGTGGAGGGGTGATGACTGCTCTCACTGCGGTGTGGAACCGCGTCTATGCGGTGCTCGGCCGCTTCTCGATGTACCGGCTCGTGGTGTTCGCGCTGGCCGCGCTGGCGGTGGTGGCGCTGCTGCTGTCGCTGGCGGGCCTCGTGACGCCGACGCCGCTCGAAATCATCGCCACGGGGGCGGTGCTCGCAGCCGCGTGTGCGGCGACGGATGCCGTCGCCCACCGCATCCTGGGTCGGCAGTGGCGCTGGGAGTCGAGCCTCATCACGGTGCTGATCCTGCTGTTCGTGCTGCGCCCCACCGTCGAGCTCGGCGGTCTGCTGGGTGCGGCGCTGGGCGGGGTGATCGCCTCGGCGTCGAAGTATCTGCTCGCCTGGCAGGGGCGTCACATCTTCAACCCCGCCGCCGTGGGCGCCGCCGCCGTGACGATCCTCGGCATCTGGCTGCCCGACCTCGGCTACTCGGCCTGGTGGGTGGGCGCGCCCGCGCTGGCGGCACCGGTGATCATCACCGGCCTGATCGTGCTGATGCGCACCGAGAAGGTGCGGGTGATCGCGGTGTTCCTCGTGATCGCCGTGGCCGTGTCGTTCGTGCGCACCTCGGTGCAGGCGCAGGGGGCCGGCATCGAGCTGGACTCGGGCATGGTGTTCTGGCAGATCCTGTGGTCGTCGCCGTTCCTGTTCCTCGGCGCCTTCATGCTCTCGGAGCCGCTGACCCTGCCGCCCCGCCGGTGGCAGCAGTTCACGGTCGCCGCGGTCGTCGGCGTGCTCGCCGGCTGGCCGATCGACCTGGGTGCGGTCAGCCTCGGCCAGGAGCGCGCCCTGCTGATCGGCAACCTCGTCGCCTTCGCGTTCACCGTGCGCACCGCCGTGCGCCTGCGCTTCGACGACCGGCTGGTGCTCACCCCGACGGTGCGCGAGCTCGTCTTCCGCGCCGAGCGCGGCTTCCGCTTCACGGCCGGTCAGTACCTCGAGCTCGAGGTGCCCCACCCGCACCCCGACGCCCGCGGCACCCGCCGCGAGTTCAGCATCGTGTCGGCCCCCGAAGAGCTGCCGGTCGTGAAGATCGCGCTGCGCGAGGGGTCGCAGTCCAGCTACAAGAAGGCGCTCGCGCTGGTCGAGCCCGGCCAGCGGCTGTCGGTGACGGGAGTATGGGGCGACTTCGTGCTCCCCGCCTCGCCGGGCGCCCCCGTGCTCATGGTCGCCGCCGGCATCGGCGTGACGCCGTTCGTCTCGCAGCTGCGGCACCTGCGCCTGGCCGGGCAGGAGCGCGACGTGGTCTTCATCTACGTCGCGGGAGACGCCGAGGAGCTCGCCTTCCGCGACGACCTCGAAGCCGCCGGCATCCCGGTCATCGTCTTCACCCGCAACGCTCCCGCCGCCCTGCCCCGCGGATGGCAGTGGGCCCAGGGCGTGCGGCTGGACGCCGAGGGCCTGCTGCAGGTCGTGCCCGACATCGCCTCGCGGCACGCCTACATCTCGGGCCCGCCCGGACTCATCGCCGACCTCGCCCCCGCCCTCGAGAAGGCCCGCTCGCTCACCACCGACGCCTTCTCGGGCTACTGAGCGGCGTGGGGCCCGGCGATTCGGGGTCCCGTGCGACGGGCTCCGGGGGCGTGAGGTGGTCTGATGCGACCCCGATCCGCGTGGGCCGGGGGCTCCCCGCGCCCCACTAAGTGATTCGGGGTCCCGTGCGACGAGCTCGGGCCTCGTGAGGTGGTCTGATGCGACCCCGAATGGCCTGGGCCAGGGCTCCCCGCGCCCTACTGAGTGATTCGGGGTCGCGTGCGACGGGCCCGGGCCGCGTGAGGTGGTCTGATGCGACCCCGAATCGTGCGAGGCAGGTGGTCCTGAGCACTACCGCGCGAATCGGGGTCCCGTGCGACGGGCCCGGCGCGCGTGAGGTGGTCTGATGCGACCCCGAATCGTGTGGGCCAGGTCCCTCCCTGCCCACCCCCAAGTGATTCGGGGTCCCGTGCGACGGGCCCGGGGCGCGTGAGGTGGTCGCATGCGACCCCGAACCAGGGCTGGATCAGGCGCCGAGGGCGGCGCGCAGGAGGGCGGGGGCGAGCGGATGCGGTCCGCTGATGTGCGCGGAGGTCAGGCGCACCACCCGCCAGCCCGCGGCGCCGTAGGCCGCGTGCTTCTCGATGTCGCGCTGCCACTGCGTGCGGCTCACGCGATGGTGGTCGCCCTCGACCTCGACGATCACGCGCTCGCGAGGGTAGACGGCATCCGCGATGCCGATGAGGTAGCCCCGCTCGTCGCGGATCTCGACGTCGAGATCGGGCTCCGGCAGCCCCGCGGCGACGGTGACGAGGCGGAAGTCGGTCTCCAGCGGCGACATCGCCCCGACGCGGATGCCGTCCAGTGCGGTGCTGAGCCGGTCGCGGTGCCGGCGCCGCGGGGCCTCGGCCGCCGCGCGCAGCCCCGCGACGGTGCACAACTGCTGCGCGGGCTGCGGGTGGCCCCGCTGGTCGCGCGGGATGCGCACGACGGCGTCGCCCAGCACGATGAGCTGGCGCACCGACAGCTCGGCTCCCAGCATCGCCCAGGTCGATGCCGGGTCGGCCACCGGCATCCGCTCGAGCGTGCACGTGCCCACGAGGCGCGGCGAGAGCTTGACGCCCCGGATGCCGGGACGCCGCACCCCGTGCCGGGGCGCGAACACCCCCACGTGCAGCTCGTCGCCGTGCGCACACGGCAGGCCCCACAGCACCGCCGCCGTGCGCCCGACGAAGACGGCGCCCGGCGGCATGACCGGTCGATAGGCGCGCGCCGCGCGCACCACCCGCTCGCGTTCGGCGCGGTCGCGCGCGAGCGGGGCGTCATGGGGCGCGGCCGGGGCGGGCGGGGTGACGACGCGCCGCGCGCCGCGGTACGGCTTGTCGAGATCGCGCGCCCGCAGCCGGCTCGCGGTGTGGCCTACGGCGAGCGCCTGCGCGACGGTGAATGCGTCGCCCAACCCCGGTGCGAGGGGATGCGGTGGCGTCGGCATCCGCTCATCGTGCGCGCCCCCGCGCGCCCGCGGCGATCACCTCACCCGATCTGTGGATGCCGTCCCTTCCGGCGCGGCTGGTGAGGAAGCCCGCGGCGTCGATGCCCCGCCGCAGCTCGGGGTCGCCACCGACCGGCTCAGCCCGGGTGAGGTGGTCGCTCGAGACCCCGAATGCCCAGCGGGAGACAGGGGCACAACACCCCACCCCACCTCACTCGCCAGGGGCGGCGGGGCGGGCGGGGAGGCGCACGGTGAAGGTGGTGGACCCGGGGGCGCTGTCGACCTCGATGGTGCCGTGGTGCGCGGTGACGATGGCCTTCACGATCGACAGGCCGAGGCCGGTGCCGCCGGTCTTGCGGGCGCGCGAGGCGTCGGCGCGCGCGAAGCGTTCGAACAGCACGTCGGTGACCGCCGGATCGATGCCCGGGCCGTCGTCGTGCACGCGCAGCACGGCGGTGCCGTCTTCGGTGGTCACGGTGGCGGTCACGTGGGTGCCCGCGGGGGTGTGCACGCGCGCGTTGGCGAGCAGGTTCACCGCGACCTGCTGCAGGCGTCCCGCGTCGCCGGCGACGATGACGGGGTCATCGCCCACGTCGAGCGTCCAGGCGTGGTCGGTGCCGAGGGCCTGCGCGTCGGCGACGGCGTCGACGGCGATGCGGGTGAGGTCGACGGCGCCGTAGACGAGCTCGGTGCCCTCGTCGAGGCGCGCCAGCAGCAGCAGGTCTTCGACGAGCCGCGTCATCCGCAGCGACTGCGCCTGGATGCGCTCCAGCGAGGCTTCGGTGGTCTGGGTGAGCAGGTCGGCGGGCGCGTCGACGCCCTCCCGCTCGCGCTGCTGGTGGATGCCGCGCAGCGACAGCTCGGAATACCCGCGGATCGAGGCGAGCGGGGTGCGCAGCTCGTGGCTGGCGTCGGCGACGAACGCGCGCATGCGCTCCTCGTTGCGCTGACGTTCGCTCAGCGACGTGTCGACGTGGTCGAGCAGGGTGTTCAGAGCGAGCCCGACCCGGCCGATCTCGGTGTGCTCGTCGGTGTCGTCGTCGGGCACCCGCTCGGTGATGGAGACCTCGCCCTCGGACAGGGGGAGGGATGCCACGCGCGTCGCGGTGTCGGCGACGGCGCGCAGCGGCCGCAGCGAGCGGCGCACGATGAGCGCGATGGCCCCGGCGAGGGCGACGAGGCCCACGAGGGTGACCATCAGCGTCGTCGAGATGATCTGGGTGATCGTCGCGTTGACCTGGGTGAGGGGCAGGCCGCCGGCGACGGGTGCGCCGTTGCTCATCGTGCCGATGCCCAGGCGGTAGGTGCCCAGTCCCTCGATCGGCACGGTGAGGAACGGCTGCTGGGTCGTGAGCGCGCCGAGCTGGTCGAGCTGGTCGTCGGTGAGGGCGTGCACCGAGCCCTGCGCGTCGACGTAGGCGCCGTCGAGTCCCTGGTCGCCGCGGAAGACGAAGAGGAAGCCCGGCTCGGTGCGGGTGAGGTTGAGCACCTGGGTCGCCGAGGGCGTGACCGGCGACGGCGGGAACGGGTCGGTGAGCTCTTTGGCGGCCTGCGAGGTCGACTCGCGCACCGAGTTGTCGAGGTCTTGCTGCAGGATGCCGCCGAGGATGGCGCTCGTGGCGAAGGCGGCGCCCGCCAGGATGAGCGCGACCATGCCGATGATCGCGGTCATCAGCCGGGTCTGCAGGCTCCAGCGGTGCCCGCGGCGCGGGGGAGAGATGGCGGTGCCCGCCATCACTGCGGCGCTTTGATCATGTAGCCGACGCCCCGCACGGTGTGGATGAGCGGGTCGCGGCCGGCATCGATCTTCTTGCGCAGGTAGGAGATGTAGAGCTCCACGACGCTCGAGCGCCCGCCGAAGTCGTAGTTCCAGACGCGGTCGAGGATCTGCGCCTTCGAGACCACGCGCCGCTGGTTGCGCATGAGGAAGCGCAGCAGCTCGAACTCGGTGGCCGTGAGCTCGATCTCGTCGCCGGCGCGCTCCACCTCGTGGGAGTCCTCGTTGAGGGTCAGCTCGCCCACCCGCAGAATGGGGTCGGCGCCGCCGGCGGTCGCCGTGCCCGCGCGCCGCATGAGTCCCCGCAGTCGCGCGACGACCTCTTCGAGGCTGAACGGCTTGGTGACGTAGTCGTCGCCCCCGGCAGTGAGTCCGGCAACGCGGTCGGCGACGGCATCCTTCGCGGTGAGGAAGAGCACCGGCACGTCGTTGCCGGTCTGGCGCAGCCGCTGCAGCACGGCCATCCCGTCGAGGTCGGGCATCATGATGTCGAGCACGAGCGCGTCGGGGTCGAAGTCGCGCGTGACGCTGAGCGCTTCGAAGCCCGACCCCGCGGTGCGCACCTCCCAGCCCTCCATGCGCAGCGCCATCGACAGCAGGTCGGTGAGCATCTGCTCGTCGTCCACCACGAGGACGCGGAGGGGGGTGCCGTCGGGGCGATGCAGGGGAGCGGGGCTGGCCATGGTTCCTATTCTGCGCAGTTTCCTATGCGTCGCCTATGGGGAAGGCGGCGCGCGCCTGTGAACCGCCCCGACCACCGGCCGATCGCTGCGCCGCCGCCCCGCCGGCCCGTCTCATAACCGGCGCACAACCGGGTCTTCGCTCCCGCATCGGATCGCTTCGTAGCGTCCCTCTCGATGCGGCGCCGGATGCGCCCGAGAAGGAGACCCACGAACCCATGTACTGGACATATCTGCGCCGAGAGCTGTCGGGGCGCAAGAAGCAGACGGTGATCGTCGCGGCGGGGCTCGCCATCGCGATCGCGCTCGTCATCGTCGTCAACGCACTGTCGGCGGGGGTGCGCGACGCGCAGTCCGAGGCGCTGGCGTCCGTGTACGGCGTCGGCACCGACCTCACCGTGACGGGTGCGCAGGCCGAGCCCGGGCAGGGCGGGGGACCGCAGTTCGAGTTCGACCAGGACGGCGGCGAGACCTCCGACGACGGCACCACCACGATCAGCCAGTCCCGGCTGATGACCGACGTCCGGCGCGGCACGCTCGAGGCCTCGACCGTCGACACCGTGACCGGCGTCGACGGCGTTGCGGCGGCATCCGGTGCGCTGGCCCTCACCAACACCACCTTCGACGGCGAGCTGCCCCAGCGCCCCGACGACACCGGCACCACCGACGGCACCACCACCGAGGGCGAGGGAGCCATGCCCGGCACCCCGCCGGACGGCGGCGGGCAGGGCTTCGGCGGCGGCTCGTTCGACGTCGACTCGTTCACGGTGCTCGGCGTCGATCCCGCTGAGAGCGCGGTCGGGCCCCTGTCGGCGGTCGAGGTGACCGACGGCCGTGCGCTGCAGGCGAGCGACGCGGGCGCCTTCGTCGCCGTTCTCGACGCCTCGTATGCGGCCGGCGCCGAGGTCGCCGTCGGTGACACGATCGACGTCGGCGGCGAGGACGTCGAGGTCATCGGCATCGTCGCGTCCACCTCGTCGGATGCCGACACCGCAGCCAACGTGTACCTCCCGCTCGACGTCGCCCAAGACATCTCCGGCGCCGGCGACGTGGTGTCGACCGTGTACGTGCAGGCGTCGTCGTCGGATGCCATCGCCGCCGTGCAGGACGATCTCGAGGCGGCCCTTCCCGAGGCGACCGTGAGCTCGCAGTCCGACCTCGCCGCGACCGTGTCGGGGTCGCTCGCCAGCGCGGGCTCGCTCATCACGAGCCTCGGCACCTGGCTGTCGGTGCTGGTGCTGGCCGTGGCCGTGGCCCTCGCGGTGCTGTTCACCATCTCGGGCATCTCGCGCCGCACCCGCGAGCTGGGAACGCTGAAGGCCATCGGCTGGTCGAACCGCCGGGTGGTCGGTCAGGTCGCCGGCGAGTCGGTCGTGCAGGCGCTCATCGGCGGCGTGCTCGGCGTGATCGTCGGCGTGATCGCCGTGGGGGTGATCAACCTCGTCGCCCCGACGATCTCGTCCGCGCCGGCCGCAGCGATGACCGACCAGGTCGGCCAGGGCGGGCCCGGGGGACAGGGCGGCCCGGGCGGTGGCGGCTTCGGCGCGATCGGGCAGACCGCGGCCGACATCGTGCTGCAGGCGCCGCTGTCGCTGTGGATCATCGTCGTCGCGCTCGTGCTCGCCGTCGCCGCCGGACTGGTCGCGGGCGCGTTCGGAGGCTGGCGCGCGTCGCGCCTCAGCCCCGCCGAGGCCCTGCGAGCGGTCGCATGAGCGGCGGCATCCCCACCCCCGACCCGACCTCGACCTCTACCTCTACCTCTACCTCTACCTCTACCCCGGCACCGACCCCACGCCGCACCCCGAAGGAGAACCCCGTGACCGTCGTCGACCCCGCCACCGCGGATGCCGTTGCGGCGCCCGCCCCCGCCGCCTACCGGCTCACGGGGGTGGTGAAGACCTATCAGCAGAAGGGGCGCATCGTGAAGGCGCTCACCGGCATCGACGTCGAGATCGCCCAGGGCGATTTCGTCACGATCCAGGGGCCGACCGGCGGCGGCAAGTCGACGCTGCTGCAGCTGCTCGGCGCGCTCGAGCGCCCCACCGCCGGGCACGTCGTCATCGGCGACACCGACCTGGCGACCGCGTCGGCCGGCCAGCTCGAGCGGGTGCGGGCCACCGAGATCGGGTTCGTGTTCCAGGGGTTCAACCTGATCCCCACGCTCACCGCCGCCGAGAACGTCGACATGGGACTCGAGCCGGCGGGCCTGGAAGCGACCGAGCGCGCCGAGCGGGTGCGGGACGCGCTGGAGCGGGTGGGGCTCGCCGACCGCGCCGACCACCGGCCGGGCGAGCTGTCGGGCGGTCAGCAGCAGCGGGTGGCGATCGCCCGCGCGATCGCCAAGCGGCCCCGCGTGCTGCTGGCCGACGAGCCCACCGGGAACCTCGACGAGCACATGCGCGACGAGATCCTCGGGGTGCTCGAGCAGCTGGGCGCGGAGGGACTCACCCTCGTGGTGGTCACCCACGACTCCGCCGTCGCCCGGCGGGCGCGTCGGCGCCTGCGCCTGGACCGGGGCAGCATCCGCGACATCACCCGCTGACCGCTCCGCGCGCGTCGACCTCCCCGCCGGGGTCGGCGCGCGCGGCTGTCAGCGTCGCAGGCGAGGGCGCGTGACCGCAGCGACAGCGGCCGCGCCCAGCAGTGCGCCCAGCGTGTTGGAGACGAGGTCGCGCACGTCGGCGAACCGGTCGGGCAGGAGAAGGCCCTGCGTGGCCTCGATGGCGGCGCTCACGAGCAGTCCGGCCGCGGCGGCCCACCACCAGCGGCGCCGCCCCGCCCACCCCACCCACAGCACGCCCAGCGGCACGAACAGCACGATGTTCGCGACGAACTCGAGCACCGGGTAGGTGATCCACGCCGTCACCGAGGACGTGGCCATCAGGGCGGTCAGGGCGCTCAGCACGCCGCCGGCGGCCTCGGGCTGCGGGCCGAGGGTCTGCGAGGCCAGCAGCACCAGATAGACGACCGTGGCCGCGGCGAGCGCGAGGCGCCCGGCGCGGCCACGGATCGGTGGACCGGATGCGCTCAATGCGTGTCTTCGGCCTCGATCTCGGTGCGGTCGCCCGACCACAGCGTGTGGAAGGTGCCGTCCTTGTCGATGCGCTTGTAGGTGTGCGCACCGAAGAAGTCGCGCTGCCCCTGGATGAGCGCGGCCGGCAGACGTTCGGCACGCAGACCGTCGTAGTAGGCCAGCGACGAGCTGAAGGCGGGGGCGGGGATGCCGGCACCGGCAGAGGTCTGCACGATCTGGCGCCACGAGTCCTGCGCCCGGCCGAGCGCCTCGACGAAGTACGGCGCGGTCAGCAGCACCGGCAGCTCGGGCTCGGCGGCGTAGGCGTCGGCGATGCGGTTGAGGAACTGGGCACGGATGATGCAGCCGCCGCGCCAGATCTTCGACACGGCGCCCAGGTCGATGTTCCAGCCGTACTGGGCGGCACCGGCGCGGATCTCGTCGAAGCCCTGCGAGTAGGCGACGATCTTCGACGCGTACAGCGCCAGGCGCACCTGCTCGATGAACGCGTCGGCGTCGTCGACGGTGAAGCTGTCGTCGGACGGGCCGGGGAGGGCGCCCGACACGGCGCGCTGCTCGCGGTGGCTCGACAGCGACCGCGCGAAGGTGGCTTCGGCGATGCCCGACACGGGCACACCCAGGTCGAGGGCGGTCTGCACCGTCCACGCGCCGGTGCCCTTGGCGCCGGCCGAGTCGAGGATGACGTCGACCAGCGGCTTGCCGGTGTCGGCATCCGTCTGACGCAGCACCTCTGCGGTGATCTCGATCAGGTAGCTCTCCAGCTCGCCGCGGTTCCACTCGGCGAAGATGTCGGCGATCTCGGCGGGGGACTTGCCCGTGCCGCGACGGATGAGGTCGTAGGCCTCGGCGATGAGCTGCATGTCGGCGTACTCGATGCCGTTGTGCACCATCTTCACGAAGTGGCCGGCGCCGTCGTGCCCGATGTGGGTGACGCAGGGCTCGCCCTCGGCGACCGCGGCGATCGACTTCAGGATCGGACCGAGGGTGACCCACGCCTCGTCGGGGCCGCCGGGCATCAGCGACGGGCCGAGCAGTGCGCCCTCCTCGCCACCCGAGACGCCCATGCCGACGAAGTTGAAGCCGCGCTCGCGCACGGCCTTCTCGCGGCGGATCGTGTCGGTGAACAGGCTGTTGCCGCCGTCGATGATGATGTCACCGGGCTCGAACACGTTCATGAGCTCGTCGATGACGGCATCCGTGGGGAATCCGGCCTTGACCATGATGATCGCCGTGCGGGGGGTCTGCAGCGACGCGGCGAACTCCTCGTACGAGAACGCCGGCACGAACTCGGCCTCGGGGTGCGTGGCGACGAGTTCGTCGGTCTTGGAACGGCTGCGGTTGAACACCGCGACCGTGTTCCCTTCGCGGCTGGCGAGGTTGCGGGCCAGGTTCGAGCCCATCACCGCCAATCCGACGACGCCGATGTTCGCGGTGGGCTGCACGGATCCGGATTCGGGCATGAAAGAACTCCTGGACTGTCTGCGATGGGGTCGCCTCCAGCCTAGCGGCGGCCCGGCGTGCGTGTCGGGGTGTGACGGGTGCGCCGTGGCAGGATGCCGTCATGCGCATCGTCGTCATGGGGCCCAGTGGATCGGGGAAGTCTCTGGTGGGGGCCGCCCTCGCCGCCCGGCTGCGGTCGCCGTTCGTCGACGGCGACGACCTGCATCCGCGCGCCAACGTCGCCAAGATGTCGGCCGGCACGCCGCTCACCGACGACGACCGTGCGCCGTGGCTGGCCGCCGTGGCCGCCACCCTCGCCCGCGAGACCTCGATGGTCGTGGCGTGCTCGGCGCTGCGTCGGCGCTACCGCGACAGCATCCGCGCCGGGGTGGGAGGCGTCATCTTCGTCGAGCTGGTCGTCGCCGAAGCGCAGCTGCGCACCCGGATGCGACGGCGCGAGCACTTCATGCCGCCCAGCCTGCTGTCCTCACAGCTGTCGCTGCTGGAGCCGCTGGCCACCGACGAGGTGGGCGTGCGCGTGGCCAACGACGCCGACCTGGAGTCGGTCGTCTCGCGCATCGCGGCCCTGTTGCAGCCGCGGGAAGCCGGTCAATCGCGGCGGTAGTTCGAGCGTCCCAGCGCGACGAGCGCGCCGACCGCACCGAGGGCGGCGCAGGCCGACATGAGTCCGATCAGCCACAGCAGCGCGTGCGACATCCAGCCGTAGTCCATGGGTCTCCTCCGTGCGGGTGGGGCTTCGTCCTCATCGTAGCGGCGGCGCTGGTAGACTGAGGACGACTTCGGCGAGGGATGTGCTCCGGCGGCATCCGTGATCGACGCGGTGATCGCCTTGTGGCTCCGTTCACGTGGCCTCCTCACGCGCGTGCGTTCGAGTCGAATCCACAGACCCCACATCAAGGGCCACCGTGCCCGAAGGAGAATCATCATGTCGACCGAGACCGACACCAAGGTCACCGCCGAGGTCCGCGAGAACTTCGGCAAGGGCTACGCCCGCCGCCTGCGCGCCGCCGGCCAGATCCCCGCCGTCATCTACGGCCACGGCACCGACCCGGTGCACGTCGCGCTGCCGGGCCACCAGGTTTCGCTTCTCATCCGCCGCGCCAACGCGGTGCTCGAGCTCGAGGTCGCCGGCAAGCAGCAGCTGACGCTGGTCAAGGACGTCCAGAAGGACCCGGTGCACCAGATCATCGAGCACATCGACCTGCTCGTGGTGAAGAAGGGCGAGAAGATCCAGGTCGACGTGCCCGTCGTCGTCGTCGGCGAGCCCGCCCCCGGCACCATCGCGAACCTCGACGCCACCTCGGTCGCGCTCGAGGTCGAGGCCACCCACATCCCCCAGAACGTCGAGGTCGACGTCGAGGGCCTCGAGGACGGCACGCACGTCACCGCCGCCGACCTCAAGCTCCCCAAGGGCGCGTCGCTCATCGCCGACCCCGAGACGCTGATCGTCGCCATCGCGGTGCCCTCCAGCGCCGCCGAGGCCGACGCCATCGAAGAGGCCGACGAGGCCGTCGCCGAGGAGCAGTCCGAAGAGGCCGCCGAGTAACACTCACCGGCACATCCGGAGCCCGTCACCGCCGATCATCGCGGTGGCGGGCTCTGTTCGGTTGGGGAAGGGAATCCCATGGCAGACACGTGGCTCGTCATCGGGCTCGGCAACCCGGGGCCGCGCTACGAGGCGACCCGGCACAACATCGGGCAGATGGTCGTCGACGAGCTCGCCGCCCGTCGACGCGAGACGCTGCGCGCGCACAAGGCCAACGCCCGCGTCGCCGAGAGCTGGCTGCGCCCCGGCGGGCCGAAGCTGGTGCTCGCCAAGCCCAACTCGTTCATGAACGTCTCGGGCGGTCCGGTCGCCGGGCTCGCGAAGTTCTACGACATCCCCGCCGAGCGCGTGGTCGTCGTGCACGACGAGCTCGACATCCCGTTCGACACGATCAAGCTCAAGACCGGCGGCGGTCACGGCGGTCACAACGGCGTGCGCGATATCGCCAAGGCGCTCGGCACCGCCGACTTCCCGCGCGTGCGCGTCGGCATCGGCCGCCCGCCCGGACGGCAGGACCCCGCCGACTGGGTGCTCGACCCCTTCGGCGCCACCGAGCGCACCCAGCTCCCGCTCCTCATCGGCGACGCCGCCGACGCCGTCGAGCTCCTCGTCGGCGAGGGCCTCCTCGCCGCCCAGCAGAAGCACCACGCCCCGCGGGCGTGAGGGGGCTTCGCCCGGGGCCGCAGTGTGCGGGACGCGGGCTGGCGGGGTGTCCCGCAGCTGGCGGGTACGCGGGCTGGCACCCGCAGTTTGCGGGACCTCACCCTGGGGCGCGTCCCGGGTCTGGCGGGTAGGAGCCCCGGCATCCGCGGTTTGCGGGACGCGTGCAAGGGGCATGTCCCTGGATCGGCGGGTTGCGAGGGCTGAACCCGCAGAATGCGGGACCGGACCGTGGTGGGCGTCCCGGGGCTGGCGGGTGAGAGCCCGGGTACTCGATCGGGAGGATGCTCTGCTCACGACGCCGCATGCGCCGCTGGTGGCCTCCACACGCGGGCATGTCCCGCAATCTGTGGGTGCGGAGACCGGTGACCCGCAGGTAGTGGGACAGGGCGGCGGGTCGTGTCCCCGTAATGGCGGGTCGAAGCCCCGGCATCCGCAGTTTGCGTGACCTGCCCGTGGCGCGCGTCCCGCGGTCTGCGGGTGAGGCTGGGGAACCCGCAGATCACGCGGCACATAGACAGCACTCGGCATCCGCAGTTTGCGGGACCTGTCTTGGGGGCGCGTCCCGCGAATGGTGGGTGTGGATCTCGGGATCCGCAGTTCGCGGGACCTGCCTTCGGGACTTGTTCCGCGAATGGTGGCTGGGAGACCCGGTAGCCGCTGTTTGCGGGACCTTGCTTCGCGGCGCGTCCCACGAATGGCGGGTGCAGACCGCGGGGACCCACCAAAAGCGGGACATGGGGCGGGCGGATGCCGTGGGCACATCCCCGGCAACAGCGGGCGGATGCCGTGGTCACATGCCCGGCAACAGCGGGCGGATGCCGTCCATCGACGCCCCGGCGCCGATGGCCCCGCGGCGTCGCGCTATGCCGCGGCGGACAGGGCGACGGTGAGCAGGGCGAAGAACAGCACGGGGCCGAGGGCGGCGGCGACGACGGCGCCGATGCCCCATCCGATGCCGCGGCGCGTGGCGATGGCGATGACGCCGAGGACGAGGCCGAGCACGCCGAGGGCGGTGCCGATCCAGAAGGCGAGTTCGCCGGTGAGCACCCACGCGCGCACCGGGCTGAGGGCGGCGAGATCCGCCGATCCGTTCATCAGCGGGTCGAGATCGGCGCCCGCGCGGATCTGGAACCCGGCGATCGCGCCGACGATCGTCGCGCCGACCGTGGCGACCACGGCGAGCACCAGGGCGACCACTCCGAGCGTGCGCGTGCGCGCGGCGACGGGCGGGCGGCCGAATCCGGCGGCGGGCAGCACTCCCGGCGGGGGAGCGTAGCCGGCCGGGGCGGTGAACCCGGATGCCGGGGCGGTGAACCCCGGCGCCGCAGGTCCGGATGCCGCAGTCCCGGGCGCCAGAGGTCCGGATGCCGCAGTCCCGGGCGCCGGAACACCCGCACCCGCACCCGCCGAACCCGAACCCGCACCCGCCGAACCCGAACCCGCACCCGCCGAACCCGAACCCGCACCCGCACCCGCACCCGCGCGGGTTTCGTCGGGGAGGGGCGGCTGCTGCGGGTCGGTCATGCCGCCATCCTAGATCGCGCCTCGAACCGGCCCCGGCCGCACCCGCCACCCCGCACCCCCCCCACACCACCGAGCCGCCGATGTCCCTGGCCGGGCCTAGGCTTGTCGGGTGACAGTTTCCGGGATCGTGCGCGCCCTCGAACAGGCCGATGAGGTGGCGGCGGCGCTGGATTCCGCCGTCGCAGATGCCGACTTCTCCGCCGTCGCGGGCCTCGATGCGCCGCTGCTGGCGGGCTTGCTCGAGCGGCGTCGCGCCGCGGGGCGCCCCGCCGCGCTGCTGGCCATCGCGCCCATCGGCCGCCGGGCCGAAGCGCTCGGGGCCGCCCTCGAGAGCCTGCTGCCCGGGGTGCGCGTGCTGCATTTCCCCGCGTGGGAGACGCTTCCGCACGAGCGGTTGAGCCCCTCCGCCGAGACCGTCGGGCGCCGCCTCGAGGTGCTGCGCACCATCGCCGCGTGGGACGGCACCGTGCCGCTCGTGGTCACCGCCTCGGTGCGCAGCGCGCTGCAGCCCGTCGCCGACGGCCTGACGGATGCCGGCGCCATCGAGCTCACGGTCGGTGCGCGCGGCCAGGAGCTCGACGCGGTCGTGCGACGCCTGATCGAACTGGCCTACCACCGTGTCGACATGGTGTCGCGACGCGGCGAGTTCGCGGTGCGCGGCGGCATCCTCGACGTCTTCCCGCCGACGGCCGACCACCCGGTGCGCGTCGAGTTCTTCGGCGATGAGATCGACCAGATCCGCGCGTTCTCGGTCGCCGACCAGCGGTCGCTGCCGGGCGAGGTGGGAACGACCACCCTCATCCCCGCCCGCGAGCTGCTTCTCACCCCCGATGTGCGCGAGCGCGCCGCGGGGCTGCACGAGAGCTACCCGGGCCTGGTCGGCATGCTCGAGAAGATGAGTCAGGGCATCCCCGTCGAGGGCATGGAGTCGCTGCTGCCGGCCCTCACCTCGGTCGTGCCGCTCGTGGACTATCTGCCCGCCGGCACCGCGACCGCCGTCGTCGACCCCGAGCGCTCGGTGACCCGCGCGCTGACCCTGGGCGAGACCAACCGCGAGTTCCTCGAGGCGGCGTGGAACGCCGCCACGGCCGGCGCCGCGAGCCCTGTCGATCTCGGCGCGGGCGACTTCCTCACCCTGCCGCAGCTGCGCGAGGCCGTGCACGAGCGCGGCGGCGTGTGGTGGACGCTCAGCGGCTTCGACTCCGGCGCCGCCGACGCCGAAGCCGAAGGCCTCGTCCCGGTCGCCGACCTCAGCGGCATCGTGCGGATGCCGGGCACCGCGGTGCCCTCGTTCCAGGGCAACGTCGACGGGGCCACGGCCCACATCGGCGCCCTCGTCGCCGACGGCTGGCGGGTGGTCATCGCCGCCTCCGGCACCGGACTCGTCGACCGCGCGCGCGACGTGCTGGCCGACCGCGGCATCGCCGCGCGCACCGACTCCCAGCTGTCGGGGCCCCCTGAGCCGGGGGTGGCCATCGCCGTGCTCGCCCGCCTCGAGGCCGGCTTCCAGTCGGCCGAGGCCCGCCTGGCCGTCTTCACCGAGAGCGAGTTCTACGGGCGCACCATCGGCGCCGACTCCCGCATCGTCAAGAAGCTCGCCTCGCGGCGCCGCAACGTCGTCGACCCGCTGCAGCTGAAGGCCGGCGACCACGTCGTGCACTCCACCCACGGCATCGGGCGGTTCGTCGAGCTGGTGCAGCGCGAGGTCTCATCGGGCGGCCGCAAGGCGGTCAAGAGCACGCGCGAATACCTCGTGCTCGAATACGCGCCGTCCAAGCGCGGGCACCCCGGCGACAAGCTGTACGTGCCCACCGACCAGCTCGACCTGCTCTCGAAGTACGTCGGCGGCGAAGCCCCAGTCCTGTCGAAGATGGGCGGCAGCGACTGGGCCGCGGCGAAGGGCCGGGCCCGCAAGGCCGTGCGCGACATCGCCGTCGAGCTCGTGAAGCTCTACTCGGCGCGCATGGCGGCCAAGGGCCACGCGTTCGGGCCCGACACGCCCTGGCAGCGTGAGCTGGAGGAGGCGTTCCCGTTCGCCGAGACCGTCGACCAGCTGCAGACGATCGACGAGATCAAGGCCGACATGGAGCGTCCGATCCCGATGGACCGCCTGCTGTCGGGCGACGTCGGCTTCGGCAAGACCGAGGTGGCCGTGCGCGCCGCCTTCAAGGCGATCCAGGACGGCAAGCAGGTCGCGATGCTCGTGCCGACGACGCTGCTCGTCAAGCAGCACCTCGAGACCTTCCAGGAGCGCTTCGCCGGCTTCCCCGTGAAGGTGCGCCCGCTGTCGCGCTTCCAGAGCGACAAAGAGGCCCGCGACACGCTCGCCGGCATCACCGACGGCACCGTCGACATGGTCATCGGCACCCACCGCATCCTCACCGAGAAGGTGCTGTTCAAAGACCTCGGTCTGATGATTATCGACGAGGAGCAGCGCTTCGGCGTCGAGCACAAGGACGCCCTGAAGAAGCTCAAGACCAACGTCGACATCCTGGCGATGAGCGCGACGCCCATCCCGCGCACGCTGGAGATGGCGGTCACCGGCATCCGCGAGATGTCGACCCTGCAGACCCCTCCGGAAGACCGCCACCCGATCCTGTCGTACGTCGGTCCGCGCAACGACAAGCAGATCGCCGCCGCCATCCGCCGTGAGCTGCTGCGCGAGGGCCAGGTCTTCTACGTGCACAACCGGGTGCAGTCGATCCAGCGGGTCGCCGCCCAGCTGGCCGAGCTCGTGCCCGAAGCGCGCATCGTCGTCGCGCACGGCCAGATGGGCGAGCACGCGCTCGAGCAGGTCGTCGACGACTTCTGGGAGCGCCGCGCCGACGTGCTCGTGTCGACGACCATCATCGAGACCGGCCTCGACATCTCCAACGCCAACACGATCCTCATCGACCGTGCCGACAAGTACGGGCTCAGCCAGCTGCACCAGCTGCGCGGACGCGTCGGCCGCGGCCGTGAGCGCGCCTACGCCTACTTCCTCTACGACGAGATGAAGCCGCTGAGCGAGACGGCCGCCGACCGCCTCGAGACCATCGCCGTCAACAACGACCTCGGTTCGGGCATGCAGGTGGCGCTGAAAGACCTCGAGCTGCGCGGCGCCGGCAACCTGCTGGGCGCCGAGCAGGCCGGACACATCGCCGGGGTCGGCTTCGACCTGTACCTGCGCATGATCGGCGAGGCTGTGGCGACCTTCCGCGGCGATGACGTCGAGGGCGCCACCGAACTGCGGCTGGAG
The DNA here is from genome assembly GCF_025421715.1 of Microbacterium festucae. Taxonomy (GTDB): domain Bacteria; phylum Actinomycetota; class Actinomycetes; order Actinomycetales; family Microbacteriaceae; genus Microbacterium; species Microbacterium festucae. Next base: position 777,907 of record NZ_JAOEFC010000002.1, on the reverse strand, counting down.
CTGCCCGTCGACGCCCGCATCCCCGAGTCGTACATCGACAGCGAGCGGCTGCGCCTGGAGGCCTACCAGAAGCTCTCGGCGGCCGCCTCGGCCACCGCGAAGGACGACGCCATCGATCTCGTCGTCGACGAGCTGCGCGACCGCTACGGCGAGCCGCCGCGCGAGGTCGATGGGCTGTTCGCCATTGCGCGCCTGCGCCGCCGTGCCGCCCGCTCGCAGCTGTCGGATGTCGTCGCGATGGGCCCGAACCTGCGCATCGCGCCGGCGAAGCTGCCCGACTCGCTGCGGGTGCGCCTGCAGCGCCTGCACCCCAAGGCGAAGGTTCTCGCCGGGGGCGACGCGATGATCGTGCCGCTGCCGACCGCCGGCGGCGAGCCGCTCACCGACGGCGACCTCATGACGTGGACGGCGCAGCTGCTCGACCAGATCTTCCCGCTGCCGGTCGCCCCGGATGCCGAGAAGGATGCCGAGAAGGGTGCCGCCGCGACGGATGCCGTGGCGAAGGGCTGAGCTCAGACGGTGATGACGCCGGTGGCGATGAACACGATCGCCACCACGGCGCCGGCGAAGGCGAGCGCGAACACCACCCACTCCCACGGGGTGAACACCCGCTGACCCTGCCGCCGACGGGCGAGGGCGAACAGGATCGTCCCGGGCACGAGGATGAGCAGCGCGATGAGCACGTACTGCCCGCCCGCGGCGTAGAGCAGGAACGCGGTGTACACCGTCGCCAGCGCCGCCACCACCCACAAGCCCACCGTCCCGGGCCCGCGACGGTCGGCGAAGGCGACCCGCAGCCCGAAGGCGGCGGTGAGGAAGTAGGGGATGAGGGCCAGGGCGCTGGTGAGGTTCAGGGCGACATCGAACGCGTCGGAGGAGAACAGCACGACGATCATCAGCACCTGCACGAGCACCGTCGACATCGTGAGGGCGCCCACCGGCACGTCCTTGGCGTTGGTGCGGGCGAACACCGGTGGCAGGTCGCCGTCGCGGGCGGCGACCAGCAGCACCTCGGCGGCCATGAGCGTCCACGACAGGTAGGCGCCCAGCACCGCCACGATGAGCGCCGCTCCGATGAACCCGGCGCCCCAGGGCCCCACGACCGCTTCGAGCACGCCCGCCATCGACGGCTGCTGCAGTGCGGCGATCTGCTCGCGCGGCAGGATGCCGAACGACACGATCGTCACCGACATGAAGATCGCGAGCACGCTGAGGAACCCGAGCACGGTCGCCCGGCCCACGTCCTGGCGACGGCGCGCGTGGCGGGAGTAGGCGCTCGCGCCCTCGACCCCGATGAAGGCGAACACGGTCACCAGCAGTGTGCCGCGCACCTGGTCGAACAGCGGCAGGTCGGCCCCGCCCGAGAGGTTCGCGGCGAACACGGCCGGGTCGAAGGCGAACAGGCACAGCGCGATGAACACCACGATCGGCAGCACCTTGGCGACGCTGACGATGCGGTTGACCGCCGCCGCCTCACGCGTGCCGCGGCGGATGAGCAGGAAGAACACCCACAGTCCGGCCGACGACAGCGCGACCGCCAGCGGCGTGTTGCCCTCGCCGAGCCCGGGGATCACCGCGCCGAGGGTCGACATGATGAACACCCAGTAGAAGACGTTCCCCGCGCAGGCGCTGGCCCAGTAGCCGAAGGCGGAGAGGAAGCCGAGGTAACGGCCGAAGCCGGCGCGCGCATACGAATAGACGCCGGCGTCCAGCTGCGGGCGGCGCTGGGCCAGCTGATGGAACACGAGCGCGAGCATCAGCATCCCGCCGCCGGCCACGGCCCACGCGATGGCCGAGCCCGCGACGCCGGTCTGTTCGGCGAACGTGCCGGGAAGGGAGAAGACCCCGGCGCCCACCATCGACCCCACGACGAAGGTCGACAGGGTGAGGGTCGAGACTTTCGTGGGGGAGGCCGTGGCGCGGTCGTCAGTCACGGGGTCCCACTCTAACCGCGCCCCCGCCCTCGACGCGGCTCGGAGGCCGCAACTACTGTGGCGGCAGGAGGCCACCATGCAGTTCGAGCATCTCGGGGCAGCGCCCCGCATCCACCCGGGGGCGGTCATCGCCCCCACCGCCGTCATCTCCGGCGACGTCACGATCGGCGACGGCTGCCAGGTGCTGCACGGGGCGGTCATCACCGCCGAGGGCGGCCCCATCACGCTGGGGGAGAACGTCGTGGTCATGGAGAACGCGCTCGTGCGGGCAAGCTCCGTGCACCCCGTGCACATCGGCTCGCACGTGCTGGTCGGGCCGATGACGTCGGTGGCCGGTGCCGTCATCGCCGACGAGGTGTTCCTGGCCACCGGCACCCGTGTCTTCAACGGCGCGCGCATCGGCGAGCGCAGCGAGGTGCGCATCAACGCGGTCGTGCACCTGCGCACCGTGCTGCCCGCCGGCAGCGTCGTGCCGATCGGGTGGATCGCGGTGGGCGACCCCGCCGAGATCCTCTCGCCCGACCGGCACGAGCGCATCTGGGAGCTGCAGCAGGAGCTCGACTTCCCGGGATACGTGTTCGGCCTCGACCGTGACACCCCCGATCTCATGGTGCAGCTCACCGAGCGCTACACGGCCTCGCTCGCCCGCCACGCCCACGACCGCCGCGTCGACTGAAACGGGCGCACCCCGCCTCTCGCAGCGAGAGACGGGGCGCGCCGGACGAAGCGGATGCCGATCAGCCGGTGTTCTGCAGACCGGCGGCGACGCCCGACACACTCAGCAGCAGCAGTCGCTGCCAGCCGGTGAGGTCGTCGCCCTCGTCGGCGGTGCGCAGCGCCCGCAGCGCGCGCAGCTGCAGCAGCGACAGGGCGTCGACGTACGGGTCGCGCATCTTGACCGCGCGCTGGAGCACCGGCTTGTTGGACAGCAGCTCCTCGCCGCCGGTGATGCGCACCACCCACTCGCGGGTGAGCATCAGCTCGTCCATGACGAGCGCGGCCAGGTCGTCGCGGTCGCCCAGGTCGAGGTAGCGCCGTGCGATGCGGGGGTCGGCCTTGGCCAGGCTCATGCCGACGTTGTCGATCACGGTGCGCAGCAGCGGCCACTGCTCGTAGGCGCTGCGGAGCAGGTCGACGTCGCCGACGGCATCCAGAGCGCTGCCCAGTCCGAACCAGCCGGCGAGGTTGATGCGCGCCTGCGACCACGCGAACACCCACGGGATGGCGCGGAGGTCTTCGAGCGACTCCACCGACAGGCCGCGGCGCGCGGGGCGCGAGCCGAGGGCCAGCAGGCCGATCTCCTCCATCGGGGTGACCGTCGCGAACCAGGCGGCGAAGCCGGGGGCCTTCACGAGCGAGAAGAAGCGCTCGCGGCTGGCGGAGTCCATCGTGGCGGCGACATCGGCGTAGCGGTCGGCCGCGGCGCGGTTGCGCTTCTCGATCGACGGCGCCGAGGCCAGCAGCACGGCGGCGGCGACCTGGTCGATGTGGCGCATCGCGATGGCGGGATCGCCGTAGCGGGCGAAGATCACCTCGCCCTGCTCGGTGAGCTTGAAGCGGCCGTCGACCGAGTGCGGCGGCTGGGCGAGGATGGCCGAGTTGGCCGGTCCGCCGCCGCGCCCGAGGGCGCCGCCGCGGCCGTGGAAGAGGGTGAGCTCGATGCCCGACTCCTGCGCCCAGGCGGCGATGAGCGCCTGCGCCTCGTAGAGGGCGAGGTTGGCGGCGACCGGTCCGACGTCCTTCGAGGAGTCGGAGTAGCCGAGCATGACCTCCAGGCGGCGGTCGGTCTCGGCCAGGCGCTGCGCGAAGGCGGGGTGGTCGACGATCTCGGCCATGATCGCCGGGGCCGCCTGCAGGTCGGCGAACGTCTCGAACAGCGGGATGACGTCGAGCACCGGCAGGGTGCCGCCGGCGCCGACGGCGTGCCGGGCGAGGGTGTGCACGGCGGCGAGGTCGCCGGCCGACTGCGTGAACGAGACGATGTAGCGCCCCGCGGCGCGCGGGCCGTAGCGCTTCTGGATCTGCGCGATGGTGCGGAAGACCTCGAGCACCTCTTCGGCCTGCGTGCTGAGCGGCTCGCCGGACGCGATCTCGTCGAGCACCTTCGCGTGCACCGCGGAGTGCTGTCGCACCTCGAGCTCGGCGAGGTGGAACCCGAAGGTCTCGACCTGCCAGATGAGCTGCTGCAGGTGGCCGTAGGCCTGGCGCGCGGCGCCGGCCTCGGCCAGCGAGGTCTGCACGGTGCGCAGGTCGGCCAGCAGATGCTCGGGGTCGAGGTAGGCCAGGTCGGCGTCGCGCTTGCGGGTCGCCGAGACGCGTCGGGCGATGAGCAGCAGCGCGTGCTTGTGCGGCTCGCCGGCGGCGCGCTTGGCGGCATCGGCGGCGCCGTCCTCGTCGGCGGCGGCCAGGCGCACGATGAGGGCGCGCGTGTGCTCGTTGGGCGGGGTGGTCTCGCCCGAGAGGGTGAGGCCGCGGGCGATGCGCTCGGCCGAGTGCTCGAGCCCCAGCAGGATGTGCTCGGCGCCGATGGCGGCGGCCTTCTTGGTGATCGACGCGGTCACGAACGGGTTGCCGTCGCGGTCGCCGCCGACCCAGGTGCCCAGGCGCACGAAGGGCTTGACGACGGGGGCGCGGCCGCCGGCGGCGGGGCCCTGGAGTGCGTCGTCGACCCGGCGGTACACGTGGGGCACGGCGGTGTAGAGCGTCTCGTCGAAGACGGCCATGATGGCGCGCACCTCGTCGACGGGGGTGGGCTTCTCGGCGCGCAGCGGCGCGGTGCGCCACAGCGTGTCGATCTCCTCGATCATGCGGCGCTCGGCGCGGCGTTCGTCGGCGCCGCCGCGCAGGGCCTCGTCGTGCTCGGAGAGCAGGCGCGCCAGGCGACGGATGCTCGATGACACGGCCCGGCGCCGTGCCTCGGTGGGGTGGGCGGTGAACACCGGGTGGAAGCGCATCGCCTGCAGGCGCGCCAGGGCGGTGTCGTCTCCCACCTCGGCGGCCAGGCTCACGAAGGCGGCGGCCACCGAATCGGTGACGTCCTCCTTCTCGGGGCGCCCGTCGCGCTCGCGCAGCACGCGCACGCGCTGGTACTCCTCGGCGAGGTTCACGAGGTGGAAGTACACGGTGAAGGCGCGGGCGACCTCGTCGGCGCGCTGCACCGAGAACGACTCGGCGATCTGCTCGGCGCGCTCGAAGGCCTCGACCGACTCGAACGTGTAGGCGGCGATGGTGGCCTGGCGCAGCCGCTCGACGTCGTCGTACAGGCCGGGGGAGCCGCTCTCGCGCAGCACGCGGCCCAGCAGCGAGCCGAGCAGGCGCACATCGGCGCGCATCCGCTCGGGCAGCTCCTGCTCGGCCTCGCCGCGACCGACGAGGTCGATCGCCTCGGTGGGGGTCATTTCACGCATCCCTCCACGCTACCGGCCCGTTGTTACCGCTTCGTCACGCGGTAACACGCGGTAAGGTGAGCCCCGGTGAGCCGGGAAGTCTGGTCGGCAGTCCTGTGCCGTGTACCCGAAAGGCGCACATGAAGCTGCTCCGCTCCGACCGTTTCCCCGCTTTCGTGCTGCTGGCCGCCGCCGCCGCGGGGCTGATCGTCGCCAACTCCGCCCTCGGCCCGCAGGCCGCCGACCTGCAGCACACCGTCGTGGGCGTGCCGGGCCTGATCGAACTGTCGGTCGGTCACTGGATCAAGGACGGCCTGCTGGCGGTGTTCTTCTTCGTCGTCGCCGTCGAGCTGCAGTTCGAGCTCACCAACGGCGAACTGAACTCGCCGCGCAAGGCCCTGCAGCCGGCGATCGCCGCCGCCGGCGGTGTGCTCGTGCCGATCGCGGTGTACCTGGTCGTCACCGGCGGGTCGGATGCCGCGTCGGGCTGGCCCATCCCCACCGCCACCGACATCGCCTTCGCGCTGGGCGTGCTGGCCGTCTTCGGCCGCGGCCTGCCGTCGGGGCTGCGCATCTTCCTGCTCGCGCTGGCGATCCTCGACGACATCGTGGGCATCGTGCTGATCGCGGTGCTGTTCACCGACGACGTGCAACTGGGGATGCTGGGAGTCGCGCTGGTCTGCCTCATCGTCTTCCGTTTCCTCACCGGCCTGCTCGACACGCGGGGCCGCCCCGTGGTCGTGGGCCTGCTGATCGTCGTGGCCGCCGCCACCTGGTTCTTCGTGCACGAGTCGGGGGTGCACGCGACGATCGCCGGTGTCGCCCTCGGACTCGTGATGCCGCAGAGCCCGGCCCTGCGCACCCGACACGCGCTGGAACCGTGGGTGAACGGGCTCGTGCTGCCGCTGTTCGCGTTCTCGGCGGCCCTCGTGGTGATCCCGCAGGTGGGCGCCGGCGAACTCTCGCCCGCGTTCTGGGGTGTGCTGGTCGCCCTCCCGCTGGGGAAGATCGTCGGCATCACCGTCGCGGGGTGGATCTCGCAGCGGGTCGGTCCGCGCGGCGCCGCCCCCGCGCTGGCGCTCGGCGACCTGCTCGCCGCCGGGGCGCTGGGGGGCATCGGATTCACCGTCTCGCTGCTGCTCAGCGAGCTCGCCTTCGACGGCGCGCCCGGCATCCGCGACCAGGCGACCCTCGGCGTGCTCGCCGGATCGGTCGTCGCGCTCGTGCTGTCGGGGATTCTCGTATCGTGGCGGGCATGGCATCACCGGCGCCTCGCGGCGACGACCGCGGCGAACACCCCGACCTGACCGATCCGCTGCGCGCGGCGGCCGAGACGATGCGCGCGGTGCGGGAGCGCTGCGTGTGGTCGCAGCAGATCGACCATGCCGCCCTGGTGCCCTACCTGGTGGAGGAGTCGGCCGAGCTGATCGACGCCGTCGAGGTGGGCTCCCGGGCCGACCTGCGCGAAGAGCTCGGCGACCTGCTGTGGCAGGTGCTCTTCCACGCCGAGATCGCCGCGGGCGACCCCGACGACCCGTTCGACATCGACGACGTGGCATCCGCCCTGGTCGAGAAGATGGTGCGCCGGCATCCGCACGTGTTCGCGGGCGCCGTCGCCCGCACGCCCGCCGAGGTGCTGGTGCACTGGAACGCGGCCAAGGCGGCAGAGAAGCGCACCCGCACGAGCGTGCTCGACGGCGTCTCGCCGCACATGCCCTCCCTCGCCCTCGCGCAGAAGCTGCTCTCGCGCGCCGCGCAGGTGCCCGCCCTTCCGCCGGTGTCGCCGACGGCCGCCGGCGAGCTCGCCTCGGAGGAGGACCTCGGCGACGCGCTGCTGGCGCTGGTGGCCACCGCCCGGGCGCAGGGCTGGGACGCCGAGCGGGCGCTGCGCGGACGGTTGCGCACGCTCGAGGGCGACGTGCGGGATGCCGAGGGGCGCGCCGCCGGACGGTGACGCCCGCCGGGGAGAGGCGGCGGCCACGACCGGGGAGGCGGACCTGGAACAATGGTGCGGTGCCCACCGTGAACCCGCCGCGCGGCATGCGCGACTTCCTCCCCGCCGACAAGGCCCGCCGCGAGCGTGTGCTCGCCGTCATCCGCGAGCGCTACCGGGCGCACGGGTTCGACGAGATCGAGACCCCCGTCGTCGAGGACTACGACCGGCTGCACGCCGGCATCGGCGGCGACAACGAGAAGCTGGCCTTCGCGGTGCTCAAGCGCGGTCTCGACGCCGACGGCATCCGCGCCGCCGCCGAGACCCCGGCAGACCTGTCCGACCTCGGCCTGCGCTACGACCTCACCGTGCCGCTGGCGCGCTTCTACGCCAGCCACCGCGCCGAGCTGCCCACCGTGTTCCGTTCGATCCAGATCGCACCGGTGTGGCGGGCGGAGCGTCCGCAGAAGGGGCGCTACCGCCAGTTCGTGCAGTGCGACATCGACATCATCGGCGACGCCACCGCCCGCGCCGAGGCCGAGCTGGTGGTCGCCAGCCTCGACACCCTCGACGCGCTGGGGCTGGAGGGCGGCTCGATCCGCATCAACGACCGCCGTGTGCTCGACGGCATGCTCGACGCGTTCGGGTTCACCGCAGACGAGCGCCCCGGGGTGCTCATCACCATCGACAAGCTCGACAAGGTCGGACCCGACGGCGTCGTCGCCGAACTCACCGCCCGGGGGGCCAGTGCCCCCGCCGTCGCCGCGTTCGAGGCGTTCCTGCGTCGCCCGCAGACCCGCGAGTACCTGCCGTTCGGCGACGCGCAGATCCGCAAGGCGCTGCCCGAGGGCATCGACCCCGAGCTCATCGCCCACCTCGTCGGCATCGGCGACGCGGTGGCCGCCGCCCGCGGCGGGGGAGAGGTGCCGCTGGTGTTCGACCCCTTCCTGGTGCGCGGCATGGGGTACTACACCGGCACGATCTTCGAGCTGGCCCACCCGAGCGTCGACTACTCGCTCGGCGGCGGCGGCCGCTACGACGGCATGATCGGCCGCTTCCTGGGTCAGCAGGTGCCCGCCGTCGGCTTCTCGATCGGCTTCGAGCGCATCGTCGACCTCGTCGCCGCCCACGAGGATGCCGGGGCGACGGCGATCGTGCTCGTGCACGACCGCGACGTGCCGGTCGCGGAGCTTGTCGCCGTGAAGACCGCGCTCATCGCCGGTGGGGCGCGGGTGCGGCTGGAGCAGCGCACCAAGAACCTCAAGGCGCTGCTCGAGCGCGCCGGTGCCGACGGCTACACGGCGTTCGCGCTCCTGTCGGCCGGGACGCCCGCCGATGCGCTGGAGATCAAGCCGCTGGGCTGAGACCGGCGCCCGGATTCACCCGCCGTTCACGCGGGCCGTGTGCGATCGAGGGGTGGGCACGACGACACGCGGCCCCGTGCGCTCGCGCCGGGGCCTGCTGACGGCCACCGCGGCGCTCGCCGCGGCCGGCGGGGCCGTCGCGCTGTCGGGCGCGGCGCTGCGCCACCAGGCGCGCATCGCCCGGCGCCGCATCGGCAAGCCGCTGGGCGAGGAGGCGCTGGTCGCCGACCGGGTGTGGCGTCCCCGGCTCTCCGGTGAGCCGATCGACCTGCTGGTGCTGGGCGACTCGATCGCTGCGGGCCTGGGCGCGGCGCACCGCAAAGAGACCCTCGGTGCGCGTGTGGCCAAAGGTCTCGCCCGCCGACTCGGACGGCCCGTGAGGCTGCGGACGGCGGCGGTGGTGGGCTCGGAGACCTCGGCGCTGGCCGGGCAGCTCGACGCTCTGCCCCGCGACTACGCGCCCGAGCTCGCGGTCATCGTCGTCGGCGGCAACGACGTCACCCACCGCATCCCTCCCGCGCGCTCGGCGGCACAGCTGGCCGACGCCATCGCACGGCTGCGGCGGGGCGGGGCGGCGGTGGTGGTGGGGACCTGCCCCGACCTCGGGGCCCTCCGCGCCGTGCCGCAGCCCCTGCGCGCCCTGGTCTCGCGGCTGTCGCGGCGGCTGGCCGCCGTGCAGACCGAGGTCGCCCTGGCCCACGGGGCCCACCCGGTGTCGCTGCGGCGCACGGTGGGCCCGTTCTTCCTGGCCCAGCCCGACGAGATGTTCTCGATCGACCGGTTCCACCCCAGCGCGGTGGGCTATCGGCGCACCGCCGAGGCCCTGGTGCCGGCGGCGCTCACCGCGCTCGCCGCCCGGTGAGCGGGGGGCGTCAGAGCGCGGCGCCGCTGACCCGGCGCTTCTCGCGGATGTAGACCTCGCGGCGCACGCGGGCCACGTTTGTCCGGTATCGCCAACGCGCCCGAGGGGGGTGCGCCCACCCCGCCGCCCACGGCATGATCGGGGCATGAGCCTGCAACTGCGCACGGAGCTGACACCGTTCGGGCCCGCCGCGGCCATCGAACTCACCGACGACGAGGTCGCCGAGCTGGGCGGGGGCAAGCGCGCCGCCGTCACCGTCACGATCGGCGATCGCCGCGCGCGGCTGCGCCTGGGCGTCATGGACGGGCGCAACGTGATCGGCCTGTCGAAGGCCGCACGCGCAGAGCTCGGAGTCGATGTCGGCGACACCGTGGACGTCGAAGTCGCTCTCGACACCGCCGAGCGTGTCGTGGAGGTGCCCGAAGACCTCGCCGCCGCCCTCGCGGCGGAGCCGGGGCTGCGCGCGGCCTTCGACGCCCTCCCGCCCTCGCAGCGCAAAGAGCGCGCGCGCTCGGTCGCCGAGGCCAAGCGCGCCGAGACGCGGGAGCGACGCATCCGGGCGATCGTCGAGGGGGTGCGCTCGTGAGCGATCCGACGCCCGACGGCTGGCGCGCACTCGATCGCTACTTCACCGACACCCTCGTGGGCGCCGAGCCCGGACTCGACCAGGCCGTGCGCGACCAGGCCGACGCCGGGATGCCCGCCATCGAGGTCGCGCCGGTCAACGGCAAGTTCCTGCACCTGCTGGCCCGCATCGCCGGTGCGCGCCGAGTGCTCGAGATCGGCACGCTCGGCGGCTACTCGACCATCTGGCTCGCCCGCGCGCTGCCGGAGGGCGGCCGTGTGGTCACGATCGAGGCCGAGCCCGCCAACGCGGCCGTCGCCCGCGCCAGCATCGACCGCGCCGGCGTGGGGGCCCTCGTCGACATCCGCGTGGGCCGGGGCGAGCACGTGCTGCCGACCCTGGCGGGGGAGGAGCCGTTCGACCTCGTCTTCATCGACGCCGACAAGGAGTCGGGCGCGCTCTACCTCGACTGGGCGGCCCGACTCGGACACCCCGGCACCGTGGTCGTCGTCGACAACGTGGGTCGCGCCGGCCGCGTGGCAGACCCGGGCGACACCTCCGCGCAGGTGGAGGGGACCCGTCGGGCCCTGGAGCTGCTGGCATCCGACCCCCGCTTCGAGGCGACTGCGCTGCAGACGCTGGATGCCAAGGGGTGGGACGGCATCGCCGTGGCGCTCGTGGTCTGACGGGGCTGTTTGATCTGGTCACGACCCTGCGGGCGGGAGGGCCCGGTCACTATGCTCGAAGACGGACCGACGATGTTCCCTGAACCAACCTCCACCAAGCAAGGAGTCCCCAGTGGCACTTATCGAGGCAGTAGGCGCACGCGAGATCCTCGACTCGCGCGGCAACCCGACCGTCGAGGTGGAGGTGCTGCTCGACGACGGCATCGTCCAGCGAGCAGCAGTCCCCTCCGGCGCATCGACCGGCGCGTTCGAGGCATACGAACTGCGTGACGGCGACAAGTCGCGCTACAGCGGCAAGGGCGTGCTGAAGGCCGTCGACGCCGTCATCGACGAGCTCGGCCCCGCCATCGAGGGCATCGACCCGGGCGAGCAGCGTCTCATCGACGACATCCTCATCTCCACCGACGGCACCGACAACAAGTCGCGCTGCGGTGCCAACGCCATCCTCGGCGTCTCGCTGGCCGTGGCCAAGGCCGCCGCCGACGCGGCCGACCTGCCGCTGTTCCGCTACCTCGGCGGACCCAACGCGCACGTGCTGCCCGTGCCGCTGTTCAACGTGATCAACGGTGGCGAGCACGCCGACAACGGCATCGACTTCCAGGAGTTCTTCCTCGCGCCGCTGGGTGCCGAGTCGTTCTCCGAGTCGCTGCGCTGGGGCACCGAGGTGTACCACGTGCTCAAGGGCGAGCTGAAGGCCGCGGGCTACGCCACCGGCCTCGGCGACGAGGGCGGCTTCGCCCCCGACCTGCCCAGCAACCGCGAGGGCCTCGACTTCCTCGTCAAGGCGATCGAGAAGGCCGGCTTCACCCCCGGCAAGGACGTCGCCGTGGGCCTGGACGTCGCCGCGACCGAGTTCTTCAAGGACGGCGTGTACACCGTCGAGGGCAAGCCGTGGTCGGCCGAGCAGCTCACCGACTACTTCGCGAACCTCGTCAACGACTTCCCGATCGTCACCATCGAGGACGCCCTCGCCGAGGACGACTGGGACGCGTGGAAGGCCCTCACCGACAAGATCGGCAAGAAGGTGCAGCTGGTCGGCGACGACCTGTTCGTCACCAACCCCGCCCGCCTGGCCAAGGGCATCGAGCTCGGCGTCGCCAACTCGCTGCTGGTCAAGGTGAACCAGATCGGCACGCTGTCCGAGACCCTCGACGCCGTCGAGCTCGCGCACCGCTCGGGCTACACCACGATGTTCTCGCACCGCTCCGGCGAGACCGAGGACACGACCATCGCCGACCTCGTCGTCGCGGTCAACTCGGGCCAGATCAAGAGCGGCGCGCCCGCTCGCAGCGAGCGTGTCGCGAAGTACAATCAGCTTCTGCGCATCGAAGAAGAGCTCGGTGACGCGGCGGAATTCATCGGTCGCAAGGCCTTCCCCCGCTACCAGGGCTGACGGCGCACCGACGCCTGACAGGAAGGGGACCCGTGCCGAGATCGACGGGTCCCCTTTCCCGTTCCACCGCGCCCCGTCGCGAGGCCCGTGAGGCGCGCGTCGACGTGCGCGACTGGGTCGGCGGACTGCGCTTCACCGCGTTCACCGGCATCATGCTCGGCCTGGTGGTGCTGGCCGCCTTCGTGCTGGTGCCCACCTTCGGCACCTACCTGGGGCAGCGCCAGCAGATCGCCGCGCTCGAGCAGTCGGTGGCCGTCAGCACCGACGACGTCGCCCGCCTCGAGGCGCAGCGCGACCGCTGGGCCGACCCCGCCTACGTCACCTCGCAGGCCCGTGAGCGGCTGTACTACGTGCGCCCCGGCGAGGTGGTCTACCTCGTCGACGACGACCTGCCCGCCTCGGCCGTGCCGCCCGAGCAGACGGCGGTCAGCGACGAGGTCGAAGAGACCCGCAACGACTGGATGTCGCAGTTCGTGCGCTCGCTCACCGCAGCGGGCCTGGCCCGCACCGCCACCGACGGCGGCTGACCGGCTCCAGCAGTCCGCCAGGCGTGCCCGGTACCCTGGTGTGGTGTCCACGGTCAGCCTCACCCCCGCCACCGACGACGACCTCGCCGTCATGCGCGACCAGCTCGGTCGCCCCATGCGCGGTGTCATCGGCATCGCCGCGCGCTGCGTGTGCGGCAACCCGACGGTCGTGGCCACCGAGCCGCGGCTGCCCGACGGCACCCCGTTCCCGACGTTCTACTACCTGACCCACCCCGGGGCCACCGCCGCCATGTCGGCGCTCGAGGCCGGTCACGTGATGCCGGAGCTGGCGGCCCTCCTCGACGAAGACGACGACATCGCCGCCGCCTACCAGGCGGCCCACCGCAGCTACCTCGCCGACCGCGCCGTCTACGGGCAGGTCGACGAGATCGACGGCGTCTCGGCCGGGGGCATGCCCACCCGCGTCAAGTGCCTGCACGCGCTGGCCGGCCACGCCCTGGCCGCCGGTCCCGGCGTGAACCCCATCGGCGACCTCGCCCTGGCCCGCGGCACCTGGTCGCCCGAGCGCTGCACGTGCGCGCAGCCGCGGGAGAGCGTATGAGGCGGGCGGGTGCCCGCGTCTCGGCCATCGTCGCCGGCGTGACGGTGCTGCTCGTCACGGCGCTGTCGGCGCCGGCGGCGGTCGCCGCGCCGGTCGACGTCGTCCCGCACGAGGTCACCCCGCCCGACCCGGCGCGCGCCGCCGAGTACTGGCTCGACGACTACGGGGTGCGCACCGCGTGGCAGACCACCCGCGGAGCCGGCGCCACCATCGCCGTCATCGACACCGGCATCGCCCGCGGGCCGGTCGAGTTCAACGGCGCCGTCGTGGGCGGCAAGGACTTCTCCGGCACCGGGTCTTCCGACGGCCGCAAGCCCGTCGGCGCGGTGGACTCCAACCACGGCAGCTGGGTGGCATCCCTCGCCGCCTCGCGCGGCACCGGCGCCGACACCGGCATGATCGGCGTCGCGCCCGAGGCGAGCCTGCTGTCGGCGTCGATCGGGTTCGGCGCCGCGGCATCCGTGCCGTTCGTCGAGCAGGTGGCGCAGGCCATGCGCTGGGCGGTCGACAACGGCGCCGACGTCATCAACCTGTCGTTCACCACCAACACGCTCACATGGGACTCCAGCTGGGACGACGCGTTCCTCTACGCCTACCAGCACGACGTCGTGGTGGTCGTCGCCGCCGGCAACAAGGGGAGTGGCACCGACGAGGTGGGAGCTCCCGCCACCATCCCCGGCGTGCTCACCGTCGCCGGCGTCGACCGCAGCGGGCAGGCCAGCGTCGAGGCGTCGACGCAGGGCATCACCATCGGCGTCAGCGCGCCCAGCGAAGAGCTGCTCGGCGTGTCGGCCGACGGCCAGCTGGTGATCTGGGAGGGAACCAGCGGTGCCGCGCCGCTCGTGGCGGGCATCGCCGCCCTCGTGCGCTCGGCCCATCCCGAGCTGGATGCCGCGAACGTCATCAACCGCATCATCCGCACCGCCCGGCCGGCGCCCGGCCAGACGGCGGTGCCGGGGCCGCTCTACGGCTACGGACTGATCGATGCCGCGGCGGCCGTGAACGGCTCGGTGTCGAGCGTGTCGGCCAATCCGATGGGAAGCCTGGAGGACTGGGTGCGGCTCTACCGCCGGGCCCAGGCGCCGTCGGCTCCGCAGCCGACCGCGACGCCCGTGGTCATCCCGCAGCTGCCCGACGCGGCACCGCCCACCAAGCCGCAGTCGCCCCTGCTGCCGACCCGCGACACCCTTATCTACGGAACGGTGCCGCTCGTGGGCGGCACGGTGGCGGCTATAATGATTGCGCTCGGCGTCACCGCAGCTGCCCGGCGTATCAGATCGACGCGCGCACCCCGCGCGTCGAGTCGTTGAATCAAGGAGCTCCTCCCCTGTGACTGACACCGCGACCGGCACGGCCGTGCCCAAGATCCTCATCGTCGGCGGTGGCTACGCCGGTTTCTACACCGCCTGGAAGCTCGAGAAGCACCTGCGCAAGGGCGAGGCCGAGGTCACGATCGTCGACCCGCTGCCCTACATGACCTACCAGCCGTTCCTGCCCGAGGTCGCCGCCGGTGAGATCGAAGCGCGCCACGCGATCGTGGGTCTGCGTCGCCACCTCAAGCGCACCAAGGTCGTCACCGCCAAGGTCACCGGCATCGACCACGCCTCGCGCACCGCGACGATCACCCCCACCGACGGCGGCCCGTGGCAGGAGAGCTACGACCAGATCGTCGTCACCGCCGGCGCCGTCTCCCGCACCTTCCCGATCCCCGGCATCGCCGAGAACGCGATCGGACTGAAGACCATCGAAGAGGCCGTCGCCATCCGCGACCGCATCCTCACCAACTTCGACCGCGCCGCCAACCTGCCGGCCGGCCCCGAGCGCGACCGCCTGCTGACGGTCGTCGTCGTCGGCGGTGGCTTCGCCGGCATCGAGGTGTTCGCCGAGATGCGCGCGATGGCCTCGTCGCTGCTGAAGGACTACCCGCAGCTCACCTTCGACGACACCCACTTCCACCTCATCGAGGCGATGGGGCGCATCATGCCCGAGGTGTCGCTGAAGACGAGCGAGTGGGTGCTGAAGAGCCTCGCCAAGCGCGGTGCCTACGTGCACCTCGACACGCAGGTCAAGGGCGCCGTCGACGGCAACGTCGAGCTGTCGACGGGGGAGACCATCCCCACCGACCTCATCGTGTGGACCGCCGGTGTCATGGCCAACCCCACCGTGGTGCGCGGCAGCGACCTGCCCGTCGAAGAGCGCGGCCGCATCCGCACCCGCCCCGACCTGCGCGTCGGCTCGGCCGAAGAGGTCGTCGAGGGCGCCTGGGCCGCCGGTGACGTGTCGGCCGTTCCCGACCTGACCGGTGCCGGTGTCGGCGGGTACTGCGTGCCCAACGCCCAGCACGCCGTGCGTCAGGCCAAGCTGCTCGCGAAGAACCTCGTCGCCGTGCTGCGCGACGAGCTGCCCCGCGAGTACGTGCACCACAACCTCGGTGCGGTGGCCGGTCTCGGCCTCTACAACGGTGTCTTCCAGTCGGGCAAGATCGCGCTCAAGGGCTTCGTCGCCTGGGTCGCGCACCGCGGCTACCACGGCCTGGCGATGCCGTCGTGGGAGCGCAAGTGGCGCGTGATCGGCGACTGGTGGCACAACTTCTGGCTGAGCCGCGACAACGTGTCGCTGCAGGCGGTGCAGAACCCGCGCTACGTCTTCGAGGAGTTCGCCGCGCGTCCGCGTCCGGCAGCCCCCGAGGCGGCGCCCGCCGCGCCGGCGATCGACCCGAAGTCGGTGGCCGCCGAGAAGGCCGGCAAGAGCGCCGACACGACGACGGCTCCGGATGCCGGTGCTCCGGCGCCCGCCGAGAAGGCCCGCGCCGCGGCGGCGACCGAGGCCTGACGACTGCATCGCGAACCCCCATCCGTTTGCCCGGGTGGGGGTTCGTGCGTTCCCGGCTGCGCCCGTGCGCGGGTTAGCCTGGGCGCACGCCCCCGTAGCCCAATGGCAGAGGCAGGCGACTTAAAATCGCTTCAGTGTGGGTTCGAGTCCCACCGGGGGTACACAATCATGCGGTTTTCCAGCCCGTAGTCCCTTAGCGAGTGCCGCGTTTGACAGCGGTGTGACAGTGGTGCGGCCCAAAAGCGCTCATCCCTGGCGCTTTTCGCCAACGCGCGCTCCGGTTGGTGACGAATCGGTAGCGGCAACGCGACAGTTGGCCTCGGCTTACGGCCGGGACAATGTTCCGAGGCCGGTGCATAGGGCCTCCATGACCCGCACTAATTCATCGCCGCTCACAGTCGGACTCCTCACTCCCGCCGTCGTCGCTGTCTACCTCGATGTCTCCGCACGCACACTGGAGGGTTGGCGCGCCCGCGGCATCGGCCCGGGCTACGTACGGCTCACCGCCACCAAGGGCGTCCGGTATCGGATGGATGACATCGTGGCCTGGATGCGCACCCGTGAGAACGCTCGATGAGCGTCCGCATCGCACCGGGCGAGCTGGGCACCATCACTCTGCGGATGCGCGGCGAAAGATGGACTGCGCAGGCGAACGGTCGGGACCTCGCCGGGTTTAAGCGCACCGTCTACGCGACGGGCGACACTGAGAAGGAGGCCAAGAAGGCTTTGCGACGAGAGTGGAAGGCGACCACCGTTGCCTCGGGGCACTCGCTCACGAAGCACTCCACGATAAGGGATGCGGCAGCCGTCTGGCTCAGCGAGTCGACAGTCTCCGAGGCGAGTCTCGCGGGGTACCGCAACCGTGCGCTCAATGTTACGGACGGGCGTGGTGAGCGCGACGGCCGCGCCGTCATCAATCGCGAGGGCGGTGTCGGCGCGATGCCACTCAAGAAGGTGACTTTGGGCTGGGTGCGTCGGGAAGTCCTCCGCACGCGTCAAGAGCACGGCAACGCGGCGGCTACCGAGACGCACGCGACGCTTCGGGCGATTCTCCGGACCGCCGCCATCCATGAGGCCATCCCGACCAACCCCGCGACGGGTGCGATTTCGGCAAGGGACCTGCCACGCTCGAGAGACGTGCACGCGCTCACAGCAGATGGGTTTCGTGCGGTCTGGGCAGCCCTCGAGGTCTGGGGCGACGACAGCCCGCGGTTCCGGGCTGACAAGGCACGCCTGCTCTATCTACTCAAGCCGACCTGAAGACCACCGAAGCGGAGGACGACGGCACCGTCCTTGCTGACCTGCCCGACCCGAACGTCGGCATGCTCACGCGCATCTTCGAAGCGCATCGCCCGGAAGGGATGACCGCCCTCGTCTCCCAAGTCGTCGCCGAAGTGGACGCCCTCGTGAAGCAGGCCGTGCACCCGAACTGGACGTCGAAGGATGCGTCCAAGAAGGAGATCCGCCGGCAGCTTCGCCAACTGTTCCGCAGGTACAAGCTGCCACTCACCGGTGAACCACTCGACTCGGCCTGGGCCTATATCTTGAGGCACTACTGATAATTGACGGTGGTGAGGTCGGAGTCTTGTGGGTCAGCCCCGAGGTATCGGTGCCTTTGACGAGGGGGAGATGACGTCAGAAGTCCGGTTTGGCATTACACGACGGCCGATGGACTCCGCGGAATCTTCCATTGAGATGTGCCTCCGGTGAGGCGGACCTGCTTACAGTCTGACGTGGGTACGGAGCTGAGTTTCCCTATGGCATCGAGCTCGACGACACTGGTTCGCTGCTCCCGGCAAAGCAGCGTCCTGCTAGCAATCATCCATGTTCCGCCAGCGAGCTGGGCCCCGAGTACGAAGAAGTAGAGGGGCGGATTCTTCGAGAGGAGATCGACCCCGATCGTATTCGTTTCGAGATAGGTGGATTTGGGTAGGTGCAGTCGAAAGCTATGCAAACGGCGCGACGGCGGTGGTGCGCTACAGGGTCCGCGTCGCGTTAGACCTCCAGGCTCCATGTGGATTGTCCATTCTCATCGCGTGGAGACATTCCCGAGGTGCGCTTGCGCCGGGCGACGACTGGCTCAGCGGCGCGCTCGTCTTCAAAACGAGGTTGCTAACGCCGGGCGCCATATGCTGAACCAGATTGACCTGGGGAGGTTCGGATTGAAGATGTTCCGTGCTGTGCAGACCGCAGCCTTTGCCGGCGTGATGGTGCTCGCGTTGAGCGCGTGCGGTTCGGGGGAGCCGTCCGCCATGCCAGATGTTGTCGGCAAGCAGCTGGATGTCGCGAAGAGCGACATCGAGCGCGCCGGGTTCGGGGGCGACGTTGAGGTCGTCGGCGGCGGCCTGTTCGGTGTCGTCAACGACTCCAATTGGATGGTCTGCGAGCAGGAGCCCGCTGCCGGCAAGGATGTGGCGAACCCACGCCTAGTCGTCGACCGCGAGTGCGGCGGCGATGAGCCCACCGACGACGCAACGCCGTCGCCGACACCTTCCGAGTCGGCGCCGACCGACACCGCCAGCGTCACGGACGCGACGGTTGATGACCTGCTGAACCGGCTGAACTCCGCTGACCTGGGTGGGATCCAGATCGGGGAGCGGTTCCGATTCACAGGCGAGCTCATTGGAAGCCAGTACTGGATGACCACGGTGACCGGCGACTACGCGGTCAACCTCTCGGCTCTGGCGGCGCGAACGACCTTCAGGTGTACCTAGCCGATCAGGCGGACGCTGCCGGATGGACCGACGGCACCCGAGTGCAGATGGTTGTCGAGAACGTTAAGAAGACGATCAATGGCGACACGAGCGGCGGCTTCCTGCAGTTGGTGTCCGCAACGGTCGTTCAGTAAGTGCGGACCGGGGCCCTTATCGATCATGAGTGGCATCGCGAAGTCACTTACGCCAGTCGGCTTACAAAAGCAACGACCATAGAGCCACGATCTCCGACGAAGTTCTCGGCGACGGCGCCCGGGCTCGGTCGCCGTGGATGATGTCCTCATGGGAACCGCGGCGGCGCGTTCATCTGCCCTGGATGCGGGCTGGGGAGCCCGTTCGAGAATGCGGCGCGCCCGAACTAGGCGGTTAATAAACCGAGCGTAGGCGAGTGAGGGCGTCGCAGACTCAGTCGCGGCGTTCTACGGCGTGGCGGACGAATAAGGGCTGTGCGATCGACGCCGGGATGCTGGTCGGCCCCAACGCGGGGCGGACGACCGCGGTCGACCAAGTGTGAAGGACCCAGCCGACGGACTCGATCGCTTCGAGCGCCTCGACCCAGACTGTGTTGTTCATGACACTCCCGCCACCCATGTCGGGGAGACCGGGATTAACCATTGATGGTGCGAAGTAGCGGTCTCCGGCGTCCCAGCGCTCCTGCGCTTGCATCGAGTACCGTTCTTTTCGCTTCCGCGCCTTCACGTCTGCCGAGTCGAAAACTCCCATGCCGAGGACACTATCCAGCGGCTGCGTGCGGATTACGCATGTCGGCGGCGTGGCGTAGCGTCGGCATCCTCAGGCCGGAGGAAGGAACCCGGCCCCGCATGACTTCTCCTACGTGGCACCCCTTCCTGTCCGCCGTCGAGGCGCCGCCTGGAACCTGGACTCTGACGGCTCAGTACGAGTCGACGCCCTACGCGGTCGTGACAATTGTCCGCACCTCGGACGGGATCCGGTACCGGACCGAGGTGCGCGGCGAGGTGATCGGCTACGGCTTGACCCTCGCCCTCGCCCTCCACCGCGCGCACGGCGGCTGGCTACGGAGTCTCGGTCCAGGGGGCGCGGCGGTCGCGTCGTGGGGTGCTACCGGGCCGGACGTGGGCCGAGGGTAGTTCCGTCGGCGCGGACAACTTCCGTTGAAACCCCTAGTCGATTCGCGATCTTCCGGAGCTGGGTCGAGTGGTGAGGTTTGGCGCGGGCGGTTTCGTCGGCGTTGACGGCGAGGAACAGCATGGCGGCGGCGATCCCGAGATAGGCGTCTCTCGGTTCGATCACCGCGTCGGGCTTGAACGCGATTCCGAGTTCGTGTTCGGTCGTTTCGACGAAGTAGGCGTCGGCGATCCCAAGACCGGCGTGGGACTCCGTCGAGAGGGCGCGATACGTGAGGTAGAGGCCTGGACCGTCGGCGAGTGCCAGACATGTCGACCGGAAGTTTCCGCCGGGCACGTCCTCCAACTCGGCGAGGGCGGCGACCGAACTGTCGAGGGCCTCCGTCGCGTCGACTCCGTAGGCGATCAGCTCGGTCTGAGCGACCTTCCGTTGGGCGACTCCTCGCTTCACGAGAGAGTCACCGGAACCGGGGGTGAGGAGAAGCCAGGCGGCGGTAACCCCCATCTCGAAGATCGCGCGGACGGTCGGGACCAAAGCAAATTGGGCGTCGCCCGCGTCCAGGACAAGAAGGGCCCGCGCGAGCTGCACGGCGTTGTGCGCGTGGGTATGGACGCCGATCGCGCGACGAAGATCAAGGTCGGGCCTGAAGGGTGCGCCGGAGGTGCCGACGGCGCGATCCCAGAGACGGTCGAGGTCCGCGATCGCCTTCCGTACCGTGTCGATTCCGGCGGGCGGCGGGAGAGCGCCGGTCACGCGCCCGGATATCCCGGGAGCGGGATCGTCGATTCGTGGAAACCGACGAACGCGTAGACGGGGCGTCCGGTGTTCAGCGTCGCCCCTTCAAGGTGGAACGTCTCCGCTTTGAATGGGCTGTGCCATACGTATGCGGGCGTCCCCTCGGCGACGACCTCCACGTCGGTCTCCGTGACGCCGGTAGGACTGTTGAGAAGGGTCACGGTCATGCGTTCGTTCATCCTCCGAGTGTGTCGGATCGTCAAGTGCGAATCACGCGCCACGCCAACCGTCGGCGCGGACTAGACGGTGAAGCCTCGGCGCTGGAGTCCCGCGTCGATCAGGCGTTTCGCGGTGCGCCTCCAGGACTACGACTAGGGGGCGCCGCTGGACCCATTCTGAGGCTGCTATGGGCGAGCGTTGTAACCGTGCTTCGCGATGTGGTCTCCGATGAGGTGTGGGCAGTAATCGACCCTATGTTCCCGCCGGTGGCTACGGGACAACCTCCGGTGGATCGGCGGCGGCGCGCTGCGGTCACACTTGCCTTGGTCCGCGGGCGAGTCGCCTATGCCTTGTCGTTGCCGAGCTCGACGGGCTGTCACACTCCACACTTGGCTTCGGGAACGCCTAAGCCTCGTCCGCGCGATCGCAGGTGCTCGCAGGCGACTACGGGCGGTTGACCTCCGGCCAGAACTCATCCGGGTCAATACCCTCAGCGACCAGCGCCTCGGTCGCGGCCTCACCGCGGAGGATGGCTCCGTATGTCTCGCTGGTTGTACGGTCGCGCCAGGCGATATGTAGTCCATCGGGATCCTGATGACGCTGAATGGTTTCGTCGTTTGAGTCACGCCGTGTCACTACCATGTCGAGATGCTAACCGCGCCAGTTGGTGCCTTTCGGGGGCGATGCGCTAATTGAGAACGTCGCGCGCAGTGCTGTCGCGTCGTGCATCGAGCTCGGCGAGCGATTCACCTTTTCTGTCCAGCGTTATCGTCCGGATCCCCGCGGGCCAGTCCCCACCGAACTGACTCGATCAGATCCCCATAGAACAGTCGCTCGACCGGCCGACTTGGTCAGGTGCCCGAGGCAGGCCCGGTGAGCACGCCGCGCCTGTGACTGCGACGACACATGCCTTCCGAAAGCGAGTCGGCCTCAAGCTACGATCTGGGCGTGTTCACAAGCGTCGTTGACAGCGGCATGACAGCAGTGCGCGCCTTCGTACCCTCCGCCGGACGCATTGACAGCATTCTGACAGCGGGGCAAGCCGGCGGCTCACGGGCTAATGAGTAGCGGTAAAGACCCGGTCAGGGTTAAATGGGCACCGCTTACGCAGGGTTCGCCAGATCTGATTCAAATTCGCTTCAGTGTGGGTTCGAGTCCCACCGGGGGTACGGCTGAGCCGTTCGTCGGCGCTCTCCACCGGCGCTCTACGCGGTGAGCGTGTACCTGCGTCGCCCGCCGGGGCGCGGGGTCTGCGCGCGGTCTATCCAGGGTGGCGGGATGAACCACACCATGGCGTCGACTCCGACGCCGTCTATGCGGATCTGCCAGCCGTCGTCGTGGATGCGGTGGTGGCATGCCGTGCACAGCAGGATGCCGTTGGAGAGGTCGGTTGGGCCGCCGCGGCTCCACCAGTCGATGTGGTGCACCTCGGTCCAGGCGACCGGGGCCGCGCAGCACGCGCACCCGCCGTCGCGCATGGCCAGGGCGAGCTTCTGCGCCCGGGTGTAGCCCCGCTTGTCGCGCCCCCAGTCGAGGATCTCGCTGTCGCCGCCCATCACCCAGGGGATCACCTGCAGGTCGCACGCGAGCCGCCGCGCGGCTGCGGCGGGCAGCGGCTGGTCGATGCCGTCGATGACGGCGGCGCCGGTGCCGGTCTGCAGCTCGTCGAGGGTCATCCGCACGATGACGGTCGTCGAGGGGCCGGTCGGCAGCTCATCGCATCCGATCGCGTGCCGGCAGATCGCGGCCAGGGCGTCGGCGCGCATCTGACGTGGGGTGCGCTGGTCGCGGGTGGCGTCGTCGGCCTCGTGGTTGGCGCGGAGGGCGTGGGTGACCATCGCGTCGATGACGGTCTTGATGGGAGCGCCGGTCTCGATGTCGAGTTCTCCCGTGATGCGCAGCCGCCCGTCGCGCTCGTGGATCTCGAGCGAACGCTCTGCCCGTGCCTGCTCGTGCCGCGGCTCGAGTCCGTCGGGGTCGAGCGTGGCCTCGGCCCGGGCGAGCAGCCGGGCGAGCTCGTCGGCGCGCAGCCCGGGCGCCATCGCGACGAGCTGGCGCTCGGCCGCCTGCAGCCGCCCGATCTCGACGCGCAGGGCGATGCGGTCGAGCATGCTGACGATGCCCGAGGCGGCCGTGACGCTGAGGGTGCCCGCCCGCGTCGCGGCGGCGACGTGCGGGTGCTTGGCCGGCAGCTTCTCTCCCGTGAGCGACAGGCGGGGCGCCGTCGCCTCGCCGACCTGCACGAGCTTCACCGCATCGCCGACGCTCGACCCGGTGGTGGCTTGGATGAGTGCCACAGGGGAGCGAAAGCCCTGCTTCTTGGCGAGGGAGTCCTTGCCGAGCTCGACGCGCGACTGCCGCGCGATCTCGGCGGCCACCGGGGCGAACGCGGCCTCGACATGGCGCTTGAGGGCGCCGAACGCCTGGTTCACCGCGATCAGCTCACCAGGCGACAGCGCCTCCGGCGCCCGCCGCCCACCGGCCGCCGCGAGCGCGTCGAGCGCTGTCGCGATGCCGCTGAGCAGGTTCTCGTCCATGCCAGAAGACTAGAACATACCTACGACACTCCGGCGAGTTGTCCACAGCGCGTGCGCGGCGCCGCACGGCATCCGGCACGCACGACCGGGCCGTGCGACGGAATGCCGCACGGGCGCAGATCGTTGTCGTCGATGAACAGATGATGAGGCGCGTACTCACATGTGACGCGCCTCGGTACGAAAGGCAAGGAACATGACCGACCGATTCACCGACCGCACCATCCTCATCACGGGCGCAGGCTCCGGGCTGGGGCGAGCGTCGGCGGTGCGACTGGCATCGGAGGGCGCGAAGCTCTCGCTCGTAGACGTCTCGGAAGAGGGGCTGGCCGCAACGGCGGATGCCGTGCGTGAGGCCGCGGCCGATGCCGAGGTGCTGACCATCACGGCCGACGTGTCGAGCGACGACGAGACCCAGAGCTATGTCGACGAGACCGTCGCGAAGTTCGGTCGCATCGACGGCTTCTTCAACAACGCCGGCATCGAGGGGCGACAGAACCTCACCGAGAACTTCACTGCGGCGGAGTTCGACCGCGTCGTCTCGATCAACCTGCGCGGCGTCTTCCTCGGACTCGAGAAGGTCCTGAAGGTCATGCGCGAGCAGGGCGGGGGATCGGTGGTCAACACGGCCAGCGTCGGCGGCATCCGCGGTGTCGGCAACCAGTCGGGCTATGCCGCCGCCAAGCACGGCGTCGTGGGCCTCACCCGCAACTCCGCCGTGGAGTACGGCGAGTTCGGTGTGCGCGTGAACGCCGTGGCTCCGGGTGCCATCTGGACGCCGATGGTCGAGAACTCGATGAAGCAGCTCGACCCCGACAACCCGCGCCAGGCGGCCGAGCAGTTCATCCAGGCCAATCCCACCAAGCGCTACGGCGAGGCTCCCGAGATCGCCGCGGTGGTGGCGTTCCTGCTGGCTGACGACTCCTCGTACGTCAATGCTGCGGTCATCCCGATCGACGGCGGGCAGTCGGCCAAGTACTGACCGGACCGCGTCCGTGATGCGGGCGGGGCGTCGATGGGATTCGGCGCCCCGCCCGCATCGTGTGTCGGTGGGCCGGGGGAGGATGGAGTCGTGAGCGTGCAGCGAGGTCGACGAGGTCTTCGCGCGCGCCTGCTGGTGCCGCTCTCGGGCGATCCGAACGGCACCCCGCCGTGGGTGCTGCGCCTCGAGCGGGGAGACGACCGAGGCCTGTTCGCCGAAGACGGCGCGGCCTGGACGGTTCACGCCGGCGTCCCCACGCTCGTCGCCGGCGTCCGTGCGCTGCTGCTGCAGGCGCTGCACCCCGGCGCCATGGCAGGCGTGCACGACTGGTCGCGCTACCGTGAGGATCCCCTCGGGCGGCTGTCGGGAACCGTGCGCTGGGTCATCTCGCTCACGTTCGGCTCCCAGGAGCAGGTCGACGCCGAGCTCGGCCGCGTCGGCCGGTTCCACGCCACGGTGCAGGGCGAATACGCGGATGCCGGTGGCACCACGCGCCGGTACAGCGCTGATGACGCGGATCTCGTCGAATGGGTGCACCTCGCGTTCACCGACGCCTTCCTCACCGCCCACGAACGTTGGGGCGGCGCGATTCCCGGCGGCCCCGACGCGTATGTGGCGGACTGGGCGACCGCCGGGCGACTCATGGGCGTCGCCGCACCGCCGGTCACGGAGGCCGACCTGCACGAGCGCATGCACCGACTGCTCGTGGACGGCACGCTGCGCGGGGGCGAGCGGGTCGACGACGTCGTGCGGTTCCTACGGCGAGTGCCGGTCGAGGGCGCGCTGCGCTTCGGCTACCGCATCCTGTTCGAAGGGGCTGTGGCGACCATCCCGCGGGAGTACCGTCGCCTGCTCGGCGTGCGCCGCTCGTGGCTGCCGGTGGTCACTGCCACCCGCCTCGTGCTGCACATCGCCCAGCGCGGGCTCGGTGCCGGACCGCGCGCACACGACATGGCGCGCCTGCGCCTGCGGCGACTGGATGCGGTGGGGGACGGCGCCCGCCCCTAGCCTTCCCCGCCCCAGCGCGCGAGGGCGTCGATCGTCTCGCGCAGGGCCAGGCCGCGGTCTGTCAGCGCGTAGGCGCGGGTGTTGTGGCGGAGGGGCAGGCGGGTGAGCACACCGGCCGCCTCCAGTTCGCGCAGGCGGGTGGCGAGCATGTTCGTCGGCACGCCGAGATCGCGCTGCAGGTCGCCGTAGCGCTGCGGCCCCTCGAGCAGGCGCTCCACGATGAGCAGCGCCCACCGCGCACCGACCACGTCGAGAGCTGCGGAGAGGTCGCTCACGCGACCGGTTCGTCGTCCGGCTTCATCCAGAACGGCGAGTAGTGGTAGCCGTCGGGGTCGTCGAACTGCCGCTGGTACATGAACGGGTAATCGTCGGTGTCGCCGACGCGCCCTCCGGCGGCGGCGGCGCGCGCGACGAGGTCGTCGACGGCCTCGCGGCTGCCGAGGTCGAACGAGACGGTGACCTTGGAGGGGGTGTCGGGGCCGCCGATCAGGTCTTCGACGCCGCCGACGCTCGCGTACATCTCGCGGCTGCCGAGCATGACGTACTGCTCGGGGGCGATCGCGAAGCACGACACGTTGTGATCGGACATCTCCGCGTTGAGGGTCCAGCCGAGTGAGGTGTAGAAGGCGGTCGCGCGTTCGACGCTCTCGACCGGGCAGGTGATGAAGAGGCTCATGTCGCGATACTTGCAAAATGCAAGTGCTTCGTCAAGGGGGGGCGAGCGACGCCCCGCCACGACCGGCCGGCGCCCCGCCACGACCGGCCGGCGCCCCGTCCTGCTGCCGCGGCTCGCGGGCGTGTGCGCGTGCGGCCCCTATGCTGGCGTGACGGGCACGGCGCCCGCCCGACGAGTCCGCGCGGAGGATCAGCGCATGCCCGACCGCCCGATGCCCTCGGTGAGCGTCGTAGCCCTCTCGTGGCGGCACTCCCGGGTGCGGGCAGGTCTTCTCGGCGGCGCGGCGGCCACCGTCGCCGTCGCCATCGCGACCGCGATCCTCGTCGCCGCGGTCCTCGCGCGGGGGGTGGCCACCGCGGGAGTCCCCGCCCCGCCGGGCATCGACGCCGACGAACTCGACGCGCGCATCGGGGCCGGCGTCGCCGCGCTGACGGCGGCCGCGCCCGCGCTGGGCCTGCTGATCGCCCTGGTCGCCGGCACCGCCGTCGCCCAGCTCGCACGCCTGCTCGCCGTGCAGCGCGAGCACGAGACCGCCACGCTCCGCGCCCGCGGCCGCTCCTCCCGCCAGGCGTGGGCCGCGGATGCCGTCGAGGCGGCGCTCATCGCGCTCGCCGGACTGGTCGTGGGCGTGCCGGTGGCCCTCGCCGCGGCGCCCCTCGTGGGCGCCGGCGCCGGCGATGCCCTGGCGCTGTGGCCCGTGGCGCCGGCGGTCGCGATCGTGCTGGCCCTCATCTTCCTCGTGGCGCTGCGCCTGTCGGCCCGCGCCGACGCGGCAACGCGCGGCGTGCGGGCCACCGCCGCCGTGAGCGTGCTCGCGGTGCTCGCCGGCGCGGGGCTCGTCGCCTGGCAGCTGCCGTCGGCCCGGCCCGGCGCCGGCGACCCGATCGTCGCGGTCGCCCCCGCCGTGGTGCTCGCCGCGGCGGCTCTCGTCTCGCTCGCGGTGTGCGGCGCGCTGACCGCACTCATCGCCCGTCTCGCCGGGCGCCGGCCCGGCCTGACCCCCTCGTTCCCGGCCCGCCAGGTCGCCCGCCGCCTCACGGTGACCGCGGTGGCGGTGCTACTGGTGGCGGCCGCCTCGGCGCAGATCGCCTTCGCCGCCGTGTACGCCCAGACCTGGCAGAGCGCCGCGACCACGTCGGCCGCCCTGCGCACGGGCGCCGACCTGCGCGTGGACCTGCCCCCGCAGTCGGCGCGTCCGGCCGAGGTGGCCGACGCCGCCGCGGTGCCCGACATCACCCGCGCACGACCGGCCCTCATCGCGCAGACCGAGATCGGGCAGACCGACGCCGAGCTGGTCGCGACCGGGTCCGTCCCCTCCGACCCTGCCGATCCTGCCGCCCCCGCCGCCCCTGCCGCCACCGGGCTGCGCGCGGCCCCGCTCGACCTCGGTGCCGACGCCACCGGCATCCGCGTCGCCCTCTCCCTCGCCGCCCCGGCCGGCGCCTTGCCGGTGCTCGCCGAGGTGCGCCTGGGCCTCGTGCTGCTGGATGCCACCGGCGCCGCGGTGACCGTCACCGCCCAAGCACCGGTCGCCGCCACCGGCACCGACACCACCGGCACCGCCGTCATGACCACCGACACGCCGCTGCCGCGCGGCGCCGCCCCGTGGCGCCTGCTCGCGGTGACCGCCGAGCTTGTGCCCGGCGTCGTCTCACGCGCGGTCGACGTCTCGCTCGTGAGCGTCGACGCGGGGGGAGGGGCAGCGCTGCCGGTCTCCGGTGCCGCGGCGCTCGGCGGCGCCGACGGCGACGCCGCCGTGCTGTGGCTCGGCGTGCCCGACACCGCCGCATCCGATCCGGCCCCCGTCGGCGGACAGATCTCCCGCGCCCTGGCCGCACGCCTGGGCATCGGCGTCGGCGACGTGTTCGAGTTCCGTTACGAGGGCACCGGGCGGCGCGGCGCGGTCATCGTCACCGGCGTCGTCGAGGCCGTCCCCGGCGCGTCGCAGCCGCTCGCCGTCGCCACCGCGCTCGATGCGCTGCTCGCATCGCAGCTGCAGCGCGACACCACCATCGTGCCGGCGACCTCGGTGTGGGCCGACGGCCCCGCCGGCGCCGCACCCGCCCTCAGCGAGGCCCTGGGCGACCGTCCCGTCGCGACCGGCACGCCCGGCGTCACGGCTCAGGTCGTCGGCGCCCTCGTGCCCGCGTGGGGGGTGGCCACCGCGGGTGCGGTGCTGCTCACCCTCATCGCCGCGATCGCGATCGTGCAGACCCTCGCCCTCGCGCGCCGCCGCGACCTCGGCGTGCTGCGCGCCCTCGGGGTGACGGCGCGCCGTCAGGCGCGGATGCGGGTCGCCGAGCTCACGTCGCTGTTCGGCGCGGCCCTCGTGGTGGGCGCCGCTGCCGGGCTCGCGGCGGCTGTCGTCGTCGTGCCGGCTCTGGTGGTCGCGGTGACCCCCGGCATCCTGCCCGACACCGCCACGCCCGTCGTCGACGCGGCCACGCTGCTGATCGCGCTGGTCGCCCTCGCGCTGGCACTGGCCGTCGTCGCGGTGGCGGCGGGTGCAGCCGTGCGGCGAGGCGCCGCCGCGGCGACCGTGGGGGAGGAGGCCCGATGAGCGTGCGCGTGTCGACCCGTGCCCTCGTGGCCCATCACCTGCGTTCGCGCACGGGCGCGGTGGCCGTCGTCGCGGCGCTCGTGGCGGTGCTCTCGCTCATCGGCGCGCTGGCGCCGCTCGCCCTCGGCGTGCTGGCGGACGCGTCGCTGCGTGACCGGCTCGCGGGCCTTCCCGCCACCGAGCGCGACGTGCTGTCGACCTCGACCGGGATGCCGCAGCTGTCGGACGCTCTCGATGACTCGTGGCCCCGGTTCCTCAGCACGCTCGAGGGCATCCGCGACGATGCCGCCGCGGGCGTTCCCGAGCTGCTGGGCGACCCGCAGGCGATCACCCGCACCGGCGTCGAGCCCGCTTTCGGCACGCGCAAGATGTCGCTGGCCTTCGCGCCGGGTTACGACGAGCAGGTCCGCTTCACGGCCGGTCGGGCCCCCGAGCCCCTCGCTGCGATCAGCGACTGGACGGGCTTCTACGAGGACCCCGTGCTCGTCGAGGTCGCGCTGTCGGAGAAGTCGGCGCAGGAGTTCGGATGGGCGGTCGGTGAGACCTGGTCGCCGGGTCCCGGCATAGGCGGGGCGGTCACCTACGTGCTCACCGGAACGTTCGTCGCCGCCGACCCCGACGACGACTACTGGCAGCACGTGCCGTCGGTGCTCACGCCGCAGATCGACGACGACGGCAACCGCCCGCGCGGGGTGATCGCGACGGCGTTCGCGCACCCCGACTCACTGGTGCTGGCCTCCCGCTCGAGCACGCAGTTGACCGACGCCTGGTACCCCCTCGATGCCGGCGCCATCACCGCCGCCGACGCGGCCGCCGTGGCCGCGGGTCTGCGCGAACTGACCGCCGTGTCGCACACCGTCGGCACCTCCTCCTCCGGGTACGGCATCCTCGGGGTGCGTTTCGAAGCCGACATCACCGGCCCGATCGACGTCGCCCTGGCCCAGCAGGCGGCCACCACCGCGCTGCTGGCGATGCTCGTGTCGGGCCCCGTGGGCGTTGCCGCCGCCGTGCTCGTGCTCGGCTGCCGGCTCGTGCTCGAGAGCCGTCGCCCCGCGCTGCGCCTGCTGTCGGCGCGTGGAGCGTCGCTCGGGCAACTGCGCGGACTGCTGGCGGTGGAAGCGGTGATCGTCGGGGTGGTGCCGGCCGTGCTCGGCGGCATCGCGGGCCTGGTGCTGGGGGCGGTGTGGGCGGGCGGGATGCCGACGGCCGCAGCGCTGGCGGCGGGCCTGGTGCCGGTGGTGCTGCTCGCGGTGGCCCCGCTTGTGATCCTCGTCCTCCTCGCGCCGGGCGCGGCCGAGCGACGCCCCCGGGCCGACCTCGGACGGGCTGCCGGCAGAGCGCGGGTGATCGCCGAGGTCGCCCTGTGCGTGGTCACCGCCGTGGCCGTCGCGCTGCTGTTCGTCCGCGGCTACAGCGGCGGCGTCGACCTGTTGCTGGCGGCGACCCCGCTGCTCGTGGCCCTCACGGCGTGCCTGCTCACCCTGCGGCTGTACCCGCTGCCGCTGCGGGCGATCTGGCGCCGCGGCCGCGCGGCATCCGGTCTCGACACGTTCCTCGGCGCCGCGCGCGCCCTGCGCGAGCCCGCCATCGGACTCACCCCCGTGCTCGCCCTCACCGTCGGCGTCTCGGTGGCCGTCACCGCCGGCGTGCTGCTGTCGGTGCTGCAGTTCGGCACCGCCGAGGCGGCGCGCGCCGAGGTGGGCGCCGACCTGCGCGTCACCGGGGCGTCGTTCTCGCCGACGCAGCTCGACGAGGTGCGGTCCGTGCCCGGCGTGGCCGCCGCCGCCGGCGTCTCGGGGCTGGTGCCGGCGACCCTCGACGTGAGCGGGGTGCGCAGCGCGACCTCGGTGTTCGTCGTCGACGGCGCGGTCCTGCGCGACGTGCAGGGCGACGGCCCGGGCCTGCTGCCGCCGGAGGGCACCGTCGCAGGCTCGGACCCCGCCGCCATCATCGTCTCGGGCGCGGTCGCCGACACCGTCGACGGCGAAGCCGATCTGCGCCTCGAGGGCGTCGACGTGACGGTGGCGGGCATCACGCGCGGGCCCGTGCCCATCGGCGCCCGCGCCGACTGGGTGCTCGTCGACCAGTCCGTCGCCGACGGGATCCTCGGGCGCGACCCGAGCGACCGTGTGCTGCTCGTGCGCGTCGACGACGACGCCGATCCCGCCGCTGTCACGGCGCAGCTGCGCGACCTGCTCGGCGACACCGTGCGCATCGACACCGCCGATGCCGTGCGCGAGCGGCTCGCCGAGGGGCCCGCTGCTCAGGGCGTGCGCACGGTGCTGCTGGCCTCGACGGCCCTGGCCGCGGTGCTCGGCGCGCTGGCCCTGGCGATGACGCTGACGCTCGCGGCGGGCCCGCGTGCCCGCACTGCGGCGCTGCTGCGCATCCTGGGGGCTCCGCGCCGCTCCGCGGGCCGGCTGGCGCTGTGGGAGGTGGGACCCCCGGTGCTGGCGGCGCTGGTGACCGGCACCGTGTTCGGTGCCCTGGTGCCCCTGGTGATGATGGCGGCCGTCGACCTGCGGGCCTTCACCGGCTCGTCGCTCGCGCCCGCCTACCGCATCGACCCGCTCGTGGTCGCGCTCACCCTCGGCGGCTTCGTTCTGATGGCGGCGGTGAGCACGGCGCTGTCGCTGCTCGTCTCCCGTCGGGTGCGCGCCGCCGGGGCGCTGCGCACCGTGGAGGAAGGATAGGACCATGGCTGTGACCTCACCCGACGCCGACATCCTCTGCACCGACTTGGTGCGGATCTTCCGCGTCGTGACCGGAAGCGGTCCCGACGTCGAGGTGCAGGCGCTGCAGGGGCTGAACCTGCGCATCGACCCCGGCGAGCTCGTCGCCGTCGTCGGCGCCTCGGGCTCGGGCAAGTCGACGCTGCTGTCGATCCTGTCGAGCCTCGACCGGCCCACCGCCGGGGTGGCGTGGGTCGCCGGCCACGACCTGCTCACCATGAAGGAGAAGGAGCGGGTCTCGTTCCGCCGCCACAGCGTCGGCTTCGTCTGGCAGCAGACCTCCCGCAACCTGCTGCCCTACCTCTCGGCCGCCGAGAACGTCGCCGCCGCGCTGGCCGTCGCCGGCACCGTCAGCGGCACCGCGGCACGCCGCACGAGGGTGCGGGAGCTCCTCGACCTGCTCGAGGTGGGGCACTGCGCCGAGCGCACGCCCGGCGAGATGTCGGGCGGTGAGCAGCAGCGCACCGCCATCGCGGTCGCCATCGCCAACGCCCCGCGCGTGCTGCTGGCCGACGAGCCCACCGGTGAGCTCGACGACACGACGAGCGCGCACGTGCTGGAGGCGCTGCGGGGCGTCAACCGCGAGCTGGGGGTGACGACCCTCATCGTCACGCACGACCCCGGCGTCTCGGAGCACGTCGCCCGCACCGTGCAGATCCGCGACGGCCGCACCTCCACCGAGGTGCTGCGCTCCACCCGCACCGACGAGCACGGCGCCGAGCAGCACGTGGCCGAGGAGTACGCGGTGCTCGATCGCGTCGGCCGCCTGCAGCTGCCCGACGAGTTCGTCGCCGCCCTCGACCTGCGCGACCGGGTGCGCCTCTCGCTCGAACCCGACCACGTGCAGGTGCGCCCCGGCCGCGGAGCCGATGCGCCCGGGGTCGCGACCGGTGAGAGCGAGGATGCCTCGTGAGCGCGGCACTGCGCGGCGTCGGACTCGGACGGGTCTACGCGTCGGGCGCGGGCGAGGTGCACGCCTGCACCGACGTCGACATCGAGGTGTCGGAGGGGGAGCTGGTGGTCGTGCGCGGTGCGTCGGGCGCCGGCAAGACGACGCTGCTTAACCTGCTCGGCGGGCTCGACCGGCCCACCACCGGCACGGTGTGGTTCGACGACATCGACGCGACCGCGCAGGGGGAGGATGCGCTGGCGGCGCTGCGGCGCGAGCGGCTCGGCTTCGTGTTCCAGTCGTTCGGGCTCATCCCCATCCTCTCCGCCGCCGAGAACGTGGAGCTGCCGCTGCGGATCGCCGGCACCCCGGCGGCCGAGCGCGATGCCCGCGTGGCCGACGCCCTGCGGCTGGTGGGCCTGGCCGACCACGCCGCCCAGCGCCCGGGCGAGCTGTCGGGCGGGCAGCAGCAGCGCGTCGGGATCGCCCGCGCCATCGTCGGCCGCCCCCGCGTGCTCATCGCCGACGAGCCCACCGCGCAGCTCGACTCGCGCACCGCCGCCGCCGTCATCGACCTGGTCGGCGACCTCGTGCACGGCGAGGGACTGGCCGCCGTCGTCGCCACCCACGACCCGCTCGTCGTGCAGCGCGCCGACCGCGTCGTCGAACTGCACGACGGCCGCGTCACCGGCCGCTCCTGACCGCGCTGAACTCGCGTCGCACACGCCGTGCGACGCGGTGTCATTCCGCGCCCCCGCGGCCCTAGGCTGAAGACCCCGCCTCCGTCCCGAAGGAGTGTGCCCATGAGCATCGACCTGCTCGCCGCCCCGGCCCCCGCGCGCGCCGCCGATCCGTCGCCCGCCGCCTCCTGGCGGGAGCGCACCGCCGCCATCGCGGGCCTGTCGGGTCCGGTGGCCACGATCGACGTCGACGCCCTGCGCCACAACGCGCTCGACCTCGTCGTGCGCTCGGGCGGCGTGCCCATCCGGGTGGCCAGCAAGTCGATCCGGGTGCGCGAGGTGCTCGACGCCGCCCTCGCCCTGCCCGGCTACCGCGGGATCCTCGCCTTCACCCTGCCCGAGGCGCTGTGGCTCGCCGAGACCCACGACGACATCGTGCTCGGCTATCCGACCGCCGACCGCGCCGCCCTGGCCGCCCTGGCCGCCGATCCGCGGGCGGCCGAGCGCATCACGCTCATGGTCGACGACCTGGCCCAGCTCGACCTCGTCGACGCCGTCGCGCCCGCGGCCTCGCGCCCCCG
The DNA here is from genome assembly GCF_025421715.1 of Microbacterium festucae. Lineage (GTDB taxonomy): Bacteria > Actinomycetota > Actinomycetes > Actinomycetales > Microbacteriaceae > Microbacterium > Microbacterium festucae. The sequence continues at coordinate 744,446 of NZ_JAOEFC010000002.1, read as the reverse complement.
CATCCGCGTCGCCATCGACGCCGACGCGTCGTGGCGGGCCCCGGTGCTCGGCCACCTGGGCGTGCGGCGCTCGCCCGTGCACGACGCCGCCGAGGTCGCCGCCCTCGGGCGCGCGATCGCCGCGCGGCCCGGCTTCGCGCTGGTGGGACTCATGATGTACGAGGCCCAGATCGCCGGCCAGCCCGACGACACCGGCTCCGGCGACGCCGTCGTGCGCTGGATGCAGCGCAAGTCGGGTGACGAGCTGCGCGAGCGGCGCGGCGCCATCGTCGCCGCGCTGCGCGAGGTCGCCGAACTGGAGTTCGTCAACGGCGGCGGCACCGGCTCGCTCGAATACACCTCCGCCGACGACGCGGTCACCGAGACCACCGCCGGCAGCGGTCTGCTGGCCGGGCACCTGTTCGACGGGTACCGCGCCTTCTCACCGGCCCCCGCGGCCGCGTTCGCCCTCGAGGTCGTGCGCCGCCCGACACCCGACATCGTCACGGTGCTCGGCGGCGGCTGGATCGCCTCGGGCCCGCCCGTGGCCTCGCGCCAACCCGCGCCGGTGTGGCCCGCGGGCCTGCACACCCTCGCCCGTGAGGGCGCCGGCGAGGTGCAGACCCCGCTGCAGGGCGACGCAGCGCGTGCCCTGTCGATCGGCGACCGGGTGTGGTTCCGGCACGCCAAGAGCGGCGAGCTCGCCGAGCGCGTCGACCGGTATCACCTCACCAGCGGCGACCGGCTCGTGGGCGAGAGCGCCACCTACCGCGGCGAAGGGAAGAGCTTCCTGTGACCCGCATCGGCGGCACCTGGCAGAACTGGGCCCGCACCGAGCAGGTGCGCCCGCAGCGGGTGGAGTACCCCGCGACCATCGAGGCGGTGCGCCGGTCGGTGCGCGCCGCGGCGGCCCGCGGCCTCGCGGTGAAGGCCGTCGGAGCCGGGCACAGCTTCACCGGCATCGCGGTGGCGCCGGGCGTGCTGCTCGAGCTCGCCGACCTGTCCGGCCTCATCGCGGTCGACCGCGAGCGGGCGCAGGTGCGGCTGCTCGCCGGCACGCGCCTGCACCGCATCCCGGCGCTCCTGGCCCCCTACGGCCTCGCGATGCAGAACCTCGGCGACATCGACCGGCAGTCGATCTCGGGCGCCGTGTCCACCGGCACGCACGGCACGGGGGAGCGCTTCGGCGGCATCGCCACCCAGCTCGTCGGTGCGGTGCTGGTCACCGCCGATGGCGAGCTGCTGCGCATCTGCGCCGACGAGAACCCCGAGCTGCTGCCGGCGGTGGCCGTCGGGCTCGGCGCGCTCGGCATCCTCGTCGAGGTCACCCTGCAGTGCGTGCCCGCCTTCGTGCTTTCGGCGCTGGAGCGCCCCGAGCCGCTCGACGAGATCATCGGCGACCTGCCCGCGCGCGCGGCCGCCGCCGACCACTTCGAGTTCTACTGGTTCCCCCACACCGACGTCGCCCTCACCAAGACCAACGCGCGGCTGCCGGCGGATGCCGCGACCGCGCCGCTCTCGCCCGGTCGCCGACTCGTCGACGACGTGGTCATCGGCAACGGCGTGCACCAGGCCGTCTGCAGCCTGGGCCGCGCGGTGCCGCCGCTGGTGCCGACCGTCAACCGGCTGTCGGCGAAGGTGTGGGGCGACCGCACGTTCTCCGACGCGTCGCACCGCGTGTTCGCCACCAGCCGCGGCGTGCGCTTCCGCGAGATGGAGTACGCGGTGCCCGTCGAGCGACTCGCGGATGCCTTCCGCGACATGCAGCGCGTCATCGACGAGCACGACTGGCGCATCGAGTTCCCCGTCGAGGTGCGCATGGCAGCCGGCGACGACCTGTGGATGTCGACCGCCCACGGCCGCGCGACCGGCTACATCGCCGTGCACCGCTACTGGCGCGCCGATCCGCACGTCTACTTCGCCGCGGTGGAAGAGGTGATGCTCGCCCACGAGGGGCGTCCGCACTGGGGCAAGATGCACACCCTGGATGCCGATGCGCTGCGGCCCCGCTACCCGCACTTCGACGACTTCGTGGCGCTGCGCGACCGGCTCGACCCGCAGCGGGTCTTCCGCAATCCGTACCTCGGTCGGGTGCTCGGCGACTGAGCGCCGGCCGCCGCGGCGGCGCCGGTCGATGGGCATCGGCTGGGAGTGACCGCCGGGGCCCGGGAGCATCCCGGCGACGCCGATAGGATGGGCAGGATCTCGAGGAGAACCCATGGAATGGCAGTTGCTGATCCCCATCCTGCTCGTCGTCGCCCTCATCGTCGCCGTGGGCGTCTACCTGTGGGCGACGTACAACTCGCTGGTCGCACTGAATGTGCGGGTCGAGGAGGCGTGGAGCGACATCACGGTGCAGCTCAAGCGCCGTGCCGACCTGCTGCCGAACCTCATCGAGACGGTCAAGGGCTACGCGGCCCACGAGAAGGCCGTCTTCGAGAACGTCACCCGTGCGCGTGCCGAGACGCTCGCCGCCGGTTCGCCCGCCGACGCCGGTGTTGCCGAAGGGCACATGCAGCAGGCGCTGCGGTCGCTGTTCGCGGTGGCCGAGGCCTACCCGCAGCTGCAGGCCAGCCAGAACTTCCTGCAGCTGCAGCAGTCGATCGTCGACACCGAGGACAAGATCCAGGCATCGCGTCGCTTCTACAACGGCGGCGTGCGCGAGCTGAACACCAAGATCAAGGTGTTCCCCAACAACCTCTTCGCCCGCCGCCTCGGTTTCACCGAGCGCGAGTTCTTCGAGGTCGTCGACGGCGCGGCCATCTCCGAGCCGCCGCGCATCCAGTTCTGAGGCGGCACGCATGAGCGGCAACGACCAGCGGCCGCGCGGCACGTTCCTCGACGCCCTGCGCAGCAAGACCGTCTCCACCGAGATCGGTCAGTCGCTGCCGCACGGGCTGCGGGTGGCCACCGCCTACGCGTGGCGGTTCGTGGTCATCGCCGCCGCCATCGGCGTGGCGATCTGGATCGTCATCCAGCTGAAGCTCCTCGTCATCCCCTTCCTCGTCGCGCTGCTGCTGACCGCGCTGCTGTGGCCGGGGTTCACCTTCCTCCTGCGCCACCGGGTGCCGCGGTGGCTGGGGATCGTGCTCAGCCTCTTCGGCACGATCGCCGTGGTCGGCGGCCTGCTCTACCTCGCGATCTGGCAGATCACCCGCCAGTGGGGGTCGGTGCGCGACCGCACCGGCGCCGCCATCGAGCAGTTCCGGCAGTACCTTATCGACGGCCCGCTCCACCTCACGGCCGTCCAGATCGACGACATGCTCGAGCAGGCATGGAGCTTCGCGCAGCAGCAGGTCGAGCTGCTGCTGTCGGGCGCCCTCGCCATCGGCTCCACCGTCGGCCACGTCGCCACCGGCACCCTGCTGACCGTCTTCATCCTGCTGTGCACCCTCGCCGACGGCGGCGGCATCTGGCGCTGGGTGGTGCGGCTGTTCCCGTCCGACGCCCGGGCCGCCGTCGACGGGGCGGGCCGCGCCGGCTGGGTCACCGTCATCAACTACGCGCGCACGCAGCTGCTCGTGGCCACCATCGACGCGATCGGCATCGGCGCCGCCGCGTTCTTCCTGGGTGTGCCGCTGGCCATCCCCGTCGCCGTCCTGGTGTTCCTCGGCGCGTTCATCCCGTTCGTGGGCGCCGTCGTCACCGGAGCCCTCGCGGTCTTCCTCGCCCTCGTCTACAACGGGCCGTGGATCGCGCTGTGGATGCTCGTGGCCGTGCTCGCCGTGCAGCAGCTGGAGGGCCACGTGCTCCAGCCCCTGCTCATGGGCTCGGCGGTCAAGGTGCATCCCCTGGCGGTCGTGCTCGTCGTCGCCGGCGGCGCGATGATCGCCGGCATCCCCGGCGCGCTGTTCGCCGTGCCGCTGGCCGCGTTCATCAACGTCGTCGCGGTCTACCTGTCCCGGCGGCAGTGGAAGACCGGCGACAGACCCGAACCCGAAGACCTGATCTGGAGCACGGTGCCCCGCACCCGGAGGAGCCCCGCGTGAGCATACCCACCCTGGCGGAGTTCGAAGACGCCGCCGCCTTCCTCGACGCCGTCATCACCAAGACGCCGTTCGACGTGTCCGAGCACCTCAGCGACGTGCTGGGCGCCCCCGTGCACCTCAAGTTCGAGAACCTGCAGCGCACCGGCTCGTTCAAGATCCGCGGCGCCGCCTATCGCCTCTCGCGCCTCAGCGCCGAGGAGCGCGCCCGCGGCGTGGTCGCCGCTTCCGCCGGCAACCACGCGCAGGGCGTGGCCCTGGCCGCGCAGAAGCTGGGGATCGCGGCGACGATCTTCATGCCGCTCGGCGTGCCGGTGCCCAAGCTCCTCGCCACCCGCGGCTACGGTGCCGAGGTCATCCTCGAGGGCGCCACCGTCGAGACGCCGCTGCGACTGGCGGCCGAGTTCGCCGAGCGCACCGGCGCCGTGCTCATCCATCCGTTCGACCACCGCGACATCGTCATCGGACAGGGGACGCTCGGCCTCGAGCTCTGGGACGCCGTTCCCGACCTCGACACCGTCATCGTCGGCATCGGCGGGGGCGGGCTCATCGCCGGCATCGCCGCGGCCGTCAAGGCCCGCGCCGCCGCGGCGGGGCGCACCGTGCGCGTCATCGGCGTGCAGGCCGAGAACTCCGCCGCCTACCCGGCCTCCCTCGCCGCCCACGCGCCGCTCACCGTGCCGACCACTCCGACGATCGCCGACGGCATCGCGGTGGCCCGACCCGGCGATTTCCCCTTCGAGGTGATCAGCGAGCTGGTCGACGAGGTCGTCACCGTCAGCGACGACGACATCGCCCGCGCCCTGCTGGTGCTGCTCGAGCGTGCCAAGCAGGTGGTGGAGCCGGCCGGTGCCGTCGGGGTCGCCGCGATCCTCGCCGGCAAGGTGCGTGCCAGCGGCCCGACCGTGTCGGTGCTGTCGGGCGGGAACATCGACCCTCTGCTGCTGCAGCGCGTCGTGTCGCACGGGCTCGCGGCATCCGGTCGCTACATGACCCTGCAGATCCCGTTGCCCGACCGTCCCGGTCAGCTGGCGCGCGTGTCGGAGCTGCTCGCCTCGGTGGGCGCCAACGTCATCGAGGTGCTGCACACCCGGCACGGCCAGGGCCTGCAGATCAGCGAGGTCATCCTGCAGCTGAGTGTCGAGACGCGCGGCGAAGACCACCGTCGGCTCGTGATCGACGCCCTCGACCGGGCCGGTTTCGCGCCGCGGCTGCTCGAGGACTGACCCCGGCAGCGCGCGGCGCGGCGCGGGTCACTGGCCCGCGTAGGTCTCGACCTTCACGATCTCGACGCTGATCTCGCGGCCGTTGGGGGCGGTGTACGACGTCTTCGCACCCTCGGCGAGGCCCAGGATGGCCGCGCCCAGGGGCGAGGCCTCGCTGTAGACGTCGAGCTCGGAGTTGGCCGCGATCTCGCGGTTGCCGAGCAGGAAGACCTCTTCGCCGCCGGCGACGATGGCCGTCACGACGGTGCCCGAGAGCACGGTGCCGTCCGACTCGGGCGCTTCGCCCACCTTGGCGTCCTTCAGCAGCGCCTGCAGCGTGCGGATGCGCGCCTCCTGCTTGCCCTGCTCGTCCTTGGCGGCGTGGTAGCCGCCGTTCTCCTTCAGGTCGCCCTCTTCGCGGGCGGCCTCGATGCGCTTAGCGATCTCTTCGCGCCCCGTCGTGGACAGGTGCTCGAGCTCGTTGGCGAGGCGGTCGTACGCCTCCTGGGTGAGGAAGGTGTCAGTGCGGTCGGACACGTCGTCTCCTGGGGTGTCTCTGCCGGGCAGGGCCGCGCCGGGGGCTGCGGATGCCGGGGGCTAAACCGAACGCCCCGGCGACGTGCCGGGGCGCGGATGTGTGTCGGTCAGCCTACGGGATCCAGCAGGAGGTCACCAAACCCGTGGTGGCCTCGGCGGTGGTGGGGATCGTCTCGCTGAAGCTGCGCGTCGTCGCAGGTGCCGGCTCGTACTGCACGATGCGCCAGCCGACGACGCCGTGCTCGACGTCCTGCGCTTCCAGCGCGCAGGCGATCGGCACGTCGGCGCGCCCGGTGGTCTGGAAGTTCACGACCACGCTGCGCTGCCCCTCGATCACCTCGTAGCCGGTGGCATCCGTGTCGAGCGTGTCCATCGACGTGGTGATCGTCGACCAGCCGTACCAGCCCACGAGGCCCACGACGACGGCGATGAACACCACCCACGGCAGGCGGCGGCGCCGGGTGCGACCGTAGCGGTCGTCGAGGCGCTGCTGGGCGGTGGGCGAGGTCATGGGCGTTGTGGGGGAGGACATAGGCTGGAACTCCAGGCTATGCGCTCGCGCGCAGAACGGGGAATCATGCATCTGCCGATGTGGCTGCTCGCCGACGCGACACCGCTTCCGACGCCGTCGATGACGGTCGATCCGCAGGTGGTGAGTCCCGGCTTCATCGGTTTCGTCGGCATCGCGTTCCTCGCCGTCGTCGTGGTGTTCCTGCTGGTCGACATGCTCCGTCGCATCCGCCGCGCCGGGTACCGCGCCGACATCGTCGAAGAGCTGGATGCCGAAGAGCAGGCCGCCGCAGCGGCCGAGGCCGAGGCCCCGCAGCGCCCCGCCGACGAGCCTCCTACGCAGGCACCCCCAGCGAAGGGCTGAGCGGCTCGAGGGCGATCAGCAGGCACGCCGTCCAGTGGCAGAGGAAGGCGAGCACCGTGCAGACGTGGAAGATCTCGTGGAAGCCGAAGTGGCCGGGCCACGGGTTGGGGCGCTTGAGCGCGTAGACCACGGCGCCGCCGGTGTAGAGCAGCCCGCCGACGATCACCAGGATCATCATGGCGAGGTTGGCCACCAGCAGATCGCCCATGTACATGACCGCCGCCCACCCCAGCAGCAGGTAGAGCGCGACGTAGAGCCAGCGCGGCGCGTGGATCCAGAAGACGCGGAAGAGGATGCCCAGCAGCGCCCCGCTCCACACGAGGGTCAGCAGCAGCGCGCCCTTGCCGGGCGGCAGGGCCAGCACCGCGATGGGCGTGTAGGTCCCGGCGATCAGCAGCAGGATGTTGGCGTGGTCGATGCGCTTGAGCACCGCTTTGGTCTTGGGACCCCAGTCGAACCGGTGGTAGAGCGCCGAGTTGCCGAACAGCAGCAGCGATGTGGCCATGAACACGGCGCAGGCCCACTTGGCGGGAGCCGAGTCGTAGGCCAGCGCGATGAGCACCACACCGGCGGCGATCGCCACGGGGAAGGTGCCCGCGTGGATCCAGCCTCGCCAGCTCGGGCGCAGCTCCACATGGGCGCTGACGGCCGCCGCATCCAGGAGGGGGAGCTGGGGCATCTCGGCGCCGTCATCGGCCGCAGCAGGGGTCACGGGACGAGCCTAGGCGCTCGGGTATGCGCCCGCACACATACGCGTGAGCGGGCGGCGCGATAGCGTAGGGGAGTGACAGCGCGCGGATCCGCCGAAGGCAGGGGCGTTCTCTATCGTCTCTACAGTTCGCGGCTCAAGAGGCGCCTGACGCCCGAGACCGTGCCGCACCACGTGGCCATGATGATCGACGGCAACCGCCGCTGGGCCCGGCAGGCGGGGTACCCGTCGGTGGCCGAGGGACACCGCGCCGGCGCGGCCAAGATGCGCGAGTTCCTGCGGTGGTGCGACGAGCTCGGCATCGCCGTGGTGTCGCTGTATCTGCTGTCCACCGACAACCTCACCAAGCGCGACAGCGAAGAGCTCGCCGACCTCATCGAGATCATCGCCGAGCTGGCCGAGGCTCTGTCGCACGAGCCGGGCTGGCGGGTGAAGCACGTCGGCCGCGCCGAACTGCTTCCGCCGGAGCTCGCCCGCGTGCTGCGCACCGCCGAGGAGCGCACCGCCGGCAACACCGGGCTGCACGTGAACCTGGCTGTCGGCTACGGCGGCCGCGGCGAGATCGTCGACGCCGTGCGCAGCATCATCGCCCAGCATCAGGGGCAGGGGAATTCGCTCGAAGACCTCGCCGCCAGCCTCACCCCCGAGCAGATCGGCGAGCACCTCTACACCGGCGGACAGGCCGACCCCGACCTCGTCATCCGCACCTCGGGCGAGCAGCGGCTCAGCGACTTCCTGCTCTGGCAGTCGGCGCACAGCGAGTTCTACTTCGTCGAGGCGCTCGGACCCGACCTGCGCGAGGTCGACTTCCTGCGGGCGATCCGCGACTACGCCACGCGCGACCGGCGCTACGGCAGCTGACCCGCCGCGCGGCGCCCGGGGTTTTCGACGGAGGTATCGCCGGAGGCTGCTGCCGAGGCGCGTGAGACAATGGAGTACGTGAGCGCACTGGAGTCGTACCTCGATTCATTCGACGCCGAACCCGGCTATCTCGACTGGGCGGCCTTCGGTCCGCTCTCCCCGGCGGTGCGCGACGAGGTGCACGCCGACGCCGAGCTTCTGGGTTCGGGCCGCGGATCGGGCATCGACCTGGTCGCCGGCCACAGCGACGAGGCCCGCGGGCTGCTCGCCGAGCTGCTGGACTGCCCGACCGACGAGGTCACCTTCCAGCCGTCCACCACCTACGGGCTGATGCAGGCCGTCTACGGCCTCAGCGGCGAGCTGCTGCTCTCGCCGCTGGAGTTCCCCGCCCTCACCGTGGCCGCCCACCGGGCGCAAGAGGCGTTGGGCACCATGCGGGTGTGCCAACTCGAGACCGCCGACGGGCTCGGCTTCGTGACCCCGGATGCCGTCCGCGACCAGCTCACCGACGAGACGACCGCCGTCGCGCTGAGCCTCGTCGACTACCGCACCGGCTACCTCGCCGACCTCGGCGCGATCCGCGACGTCATCGGCGACCGCCTGCTCATCGTCGACGCCGTGCAGGGCTTCGGCGTCGTCGACGCCGACTACGACGCGGCCGATGTCGTCTGCGGCAACGGCTACAAGTGGCTGCGGTCGGGCCGCGGCACCGGCTTCGCCCGCTTCTCGGCCGCCGCGCGCGAGCGGCTGCGCCCCGTGCTGTCGGGCTTCCGCGGCGCCCTGGCCGAGCCGGGATCCACCGGCGTGGGCCCCGCCCACCCCGGCGCCGAGGCGTTCGTCGTCACCGGTGAAGACACCCTGGCCGTCGCGCGCCTGGCCTCGTCGCTGCAGGAGCTGCGCGACGTGGGTGTGCCCGCCGTCGCGGCCGAGGTAGCCGACCGCGCCCGCCACATCTTCGCCCTCGCCGACCGGTACGACGTGCCGGTGCTGACCCCGCGCGATGCCCACGCCGGCATCGTCTCGCTGCTGCCGTCGGCGCAGGATGCCGGCGTGATCGCCGCGGCCCTGGCCAACCACGGCGTCACCGCCACCGCGCGCGGCGGCGTCATCCGCCTGAGCGCGCACGCGGGCACCGCCGCCGACACCCTGCACCTGCTGGGCGACGCCCTCGCCGAGGCGGCCGGCGCCCGGGCCCTGGGCGAGCCGGTCGGTGCGGTGGAGGCCACCGGCGACGGCGCCTCGATCTTCGACGGCGGATCGATCTTCGACGGCGGTGCGGCCGGTGACGGCCCGACCATCATCGAGACGGGACCGGCCGACGAGCCCCGCGGGGTCATCGAGAGTTAACGCGTCCGACACGTCTCGCGGCGTGTCGATTGCGAATGCCGACGCCCCGGAGTCGTAGCTTGGCCCCATCGGGCAAAGCGCCCGGTCGAGTCGGCCGTCCACTGACTCGTGGCCCACGGTCGACTCGAGACTGCCGGGTGGGTTCCCACCCGGGGCGGGAGTGGGTTGTGACCACACGAGCAGCACAGCACCAGCGTCACGTCGGAGCGGACGGCCAGGCCGCCGCGGATCTGCAGCACCTCGACCAGGACCTCCGCACCTACGTGCTGGACACCTCGGTCCTGCTGAGCGATCCGCGGGCGTTCTTCCGGTTCGCCGAGCACTCGGTCGTCGTCCCCGTGGTGGTGATCACCGAGCTCGAGGGGAAGCGTCACGACCCGGAGATCGGCTACTTCGCCCGCCAGGCCCTGCGCCACCTCGACGAGCTCCGCGTCGAGCACGGTCGCCTCGACTTCCCCGTCCCGGTGGGGGAGGGCGGTACCCTGCGCGTCGAACTCACCAACACCGACCCGAGCGTGCTGCCGGCCGGCATGCGGCTGGGCGACAACGACACCCGCATCCTGTCGGTCGCGATGCACCTGGCCCAGGAGGGCCAGGAGGTGACGGTCGTCTCCAAGGACCTGCCCATGCGCGTGAAGGCAGCCTCCCTCGGCATCCCGGCGGAGGAGTACCTCGCCGAGCAGGCCGTCGACAGCGGCTGGACCGGCATCGCCGATATCCACGTGTCGGGCGACGAGATCAGCGACCTGTACGAGAGCGAGGTCGCCACCGGCGAGCCCGTGCGCGGACTGCCGGTCAACACCGGGCTGGTCATCCACTCCGAGCGGGGCTCGGCGCTCGGCCGGGTCACCGGCGACGGCGCGTACCGCCTCGTGCGCGGCGACCGCGACGTGTTCGGCCTGCACGGACGCTCCGCCGAGCAGCGCATCGCCATCGACCTGCTGCTCGACCCCGAGGTGGGCATCGTGTCGCTGGGCGGACGCGCGGGCACCGGCAAGTCGGCCCTCGCCCTGTGCGCGGGACTGGAAGCGGTGCTCGAACGACAGCAGCAGAAGAAGATCATCGTCTTCCGCCCACTGTTCGCCGTCGGCGGGCAGGAGCTCGGCTACCTTCCCGGTGACCAGTCCGAGAAGATGGGCCCCTGGGGCCAGGCGGTCTTCGACACCCTCGGATCGGTGGTCTCGGGCAACGTCCTCGAAGAGGTCGTCGCCCGCGGCATGCTCGAGGTGCTGCCGCTCACCCACATCCGCGGACGTTCGCTGCACGACGCCTTCGTGATCGTCGACGAGGCGCAGTCGCTGGAGCGCAACGTGCTGCTCACGGTGCTCAGCCGCATGGGACAGAACTCGCGCGTCGTGCTCACCCACGACGTCGGCCAGCGCGACAACCTGCGCGTCGGCCGCCACGACGGCGTCGCCTCGGTGATCGAGACGCTGAAGGGGCACGGCCTCTTCGGCCACGTGACCCTCCAGCGCTCGGAGCGCTCGGCCATCGCCGCCCTCGTCACCGAACTCCTGGAGGCCGGCGAACTCAGCTAGTCGGGGCGCGCTTGGGGTTGCTTGCGCGGCGGGGATGCCGGTGGTCGGTGTCCCCGCCGCGCGGGCGTGCGCGGTGTGCGGCCGACGGCATCCGCGCGCGTCGTGTGACGCGGGCTCGTGCCGTGTCCCGCAGTGTGCGGGTGGTGGGGCGGGCGCCCGGTGGTTGCGGGACGTGCGGTGGGGGTGCGTCCCGCGATGCGTGGGTGGTGGGGTGTGGACCCGCTGAATGCGAGACCTGCACTCGGGTGGTGTCCCGTGATGTGTGGGTGGTGGGTCTTGCACCCGCTGAATGCGAGACCTGCACTCGGGGTGCGTCCCGCAATGTGTGCGGGGGAGGCTCCGTACTGGCCAGTTATGGGACCCGGCTTCGGGGCGCGTCCCGTGATGTGTGAGTGGGGTCTCTTGCTTGCTGATTGCGCGACCTGCCTCCGGAGCATGTCCCGCGATGTGCGGGTGTGGGAGCCTGCACCCGCCGAATGCGGGACGTGGTGTCGGGGCGCGTCGCGCAGAGTGCGGGTGGGAGTCTCCGCACCCGCAGATTGCGGGACCTGCTGGCGGGATGCGTCCCGCAGTCTGCGGATGCCGCGGCCAAGAGTCGCCGATTGCGGAACACGGTCGCGAGGTGCGTTACGGAATGTGCGCGCGGGCTCCGGGTGATGCCCGAGCGATGGCATCCGCCGTTCGCGGGACGGGCCCGGGACCATGTCCCGCACCTGGCGGGTGCGGGAGTCGGAACTCGCCGAATATGGGACGCCACCGCCGAGCGCGTCCCGCTATCTGCGGGTATTGCGCGCCGCACCCGCGGTTTGCGGGACATGGTGCGCGCTGGGGTCCCCCGAAGTGCGGGAGACCAGCCGTCCCACCCGCCGATTGCGGGACTCGCCATCCGCCCGCGGTGCTTTGAGAGTCGGCGGCAGACCCCCGGATGCCGCCCGCCGGCGCCCCCGCGCGTCGCACGACTGAGCTGCCGACCCCCGGATGCCGCCCGCCAACGCCCGCGGCGATCACACGACCAAGGCTCGGACCCCCGGATGCCGCCCGCCGGCGCCCGCGACGATCACACGACCAAGGCTCGGACCCCCGGATGCCGCCCGCCGGCGCCCGCGACGATCACACGACCCAGGCGACCGACCCCCAGATACCGCCAGCCCGGCACCCGCGAGCGCCACACGGACCGAGAGGCAGACCCTCAAACGCCGTCGCCCGGCCCCGCCTACTCCCAGCGGTAGCCCTCGCCCCGGACGGTGGTGATGTTGTCGGCGCCGAGCTTGGCGCGCAGGTAGCGCACGTAGACGTCGACGACGTTGGAGCCGGGGTCGAAGTCGAGGCCCCACACGCGGCTGAGGAGCACGTCGCGGGTGAGCACCTGTCCGGGGTGGCGGAGGAACTGCTCGGCGAGGGCGAACTCACGGGCCGAGAGGTCGACGTCGCGGCCGTCGACGCTGGCGCGGCGCCCGAGCACGTCGAGGCTGACCGGTCCGCGGGTGAGGGTGACCGGCGCGGCGCCCCGCTCGCGCAGCCGCGAGCGCACCCGGGCGAGGAGCTCGGCGACGGCGAACGGCTTGGGCATGTAGTCGCTCGCGCCGGCGTCGAGGCCCTCGATGGTGTCGGTGGTGCCGCTGCGGGCGGTGAGCATGATCACCGGCACCGCGCTGCCGCGGGCGCGCAAAGTGCGCAGCACCTCGAAGCCGTCCATGCTGGGCAGTCCCACATCGAGCACGATCAGGTCGATGTCGTCTTCCAGACCGCGCTCGAGGGCCTCGGCGCCGTCTTCGGCGACCGCGGTCTCGTAGCCCTCGGAGTGGAGTCCTCGGGTGACGAGGGAGACGATGTGGGGTTCGTCGTCGACGACGAGTATGCGGGTCATCCGGTGGCCTCTCGCTGCAACAGCACGTCGCCGGCGCGCACCGGGGAGGGAAGCTCCGCGCGCGTGCCGATGGGGATCTCAATGGTGAACGTGGCCCCGCCTCCCGGGGTGTCGCCGATGGCGCAGTGCCCGCGGTGGGCTTTGGCGATGGTGTCGACGATCGCCAGCCCCAGCCCCGAGCCGCCCACGGTGCGCTTGCCGGCGCCGCGGTCGAAGCGACGGAAGATGCGGTGGCGCATGGCGGGAGGGATGCCGGGACCGTGATCGCGCACCCACAGCTGCGCGCCCGCGGCGTGCACGGCGCTGCCGAGCTGGATGGGGGAACCGGCGGGGGTGTACTTGGCGGCGTTGTCGGCGAGCTGGAGCCACGCCTGCAGCAGGCGGTCCGCGTCGCCGCGCACAACGGCATCCGCGGTGTGCTCGATGCTCCACTCGTGCCCGGGGATGACGGCGACGAGCTCGCCGACCCGCTGGGTGAGGCCGGCCAGGTCGACCTCGGCGAAGCTGAACTTGTCGGTCTCGACGGCGGCGAGCAGGTCGATGTCGCCGATGAGCCGCGTCATGCGGTCGAGCTCGGCCAGGCCGATGTCACGGATCGCGGCGGCGTCTTCGGGGTCGTGGGGGTCCATGACCTCGAGGTGTCCGCGCACGATCGTGATCGGGGTCTTCAGCTCGTGCCGCACGTCGTCGAGCAGGCGCCGCTGCACATCGAACGCGGTCTCGGCCGAGTCGGCGGGGAGCCCCTCCATGGGATCCGGCGGCAGCACCGCCCACCCCGCGACGGCGATCACGGCCACCGTGACGACCGCGACCACCGCGTAGACGACGACCGCCACCCAGGGCAGCGGCTGGTCGGTGAGCACGTGCACCAGCAGCACGCCGAGCGCCGCCACGGCGAACCCGATCGCCGCGACCGCGACGAGCAGCGCCAGGGTGCGGGCGCGGCGCGATCGGGACGGCGACGAGCGGTTCACGCTCCGATTATCAACCCGCGTGGGTCATCGACAGGAGATCGAGTTTCTCGTCGAGCTGCTGCTCGGTCAGCTCGCCTCGCTCGATGTAGCCCAGATCGATGACCGCCTCGCGCACCGTGATGCCCTTGGCGACCGAGTGCTTGGCGATCTTGGCGGCCGCCTCGTAGCCGATCAGCTTGTTCAGCGGCGTCACGATCGACGGCGACATGCCGGCGTAGGCGGCGGTGCGCTCGAGGTTGGCCTCGAGGCCGTCGATCGTCTTGTCGGCGAGCACCCGCATCGCGTTGGAGAGGAGGCGGATCGACTCGAGCAGGGCCGTGCCCATCACCGGGATGGCGACGTTGAGCTCGAACGAGCCCGAGGCGCCGGCCCATGCGACGGTCGCGTCGTTGCCGATCACGCGTGCGCAGACCATGAGGGTCGCTTCGGGCACGACCGGGTTGACCTTGCCCGGCATGATCGACGAGCCCGGCTGCAGGTCGGGAATGTGCAGTTCGCCGAGCCCCGTGTTGGGTCCCGATCCCATCCAGCGGATGTCGTTGTTGATCTTGGTGAGGGAGACGGCGATGGTGCGCAGTGCCCCCGACGTCTCGACGAGACCGTCGCGGTTGGCCTGGGCCTCGAAGTGGTCCTTGGCCTCGGTGATCGGCAGCTCGGTCTCGGCCTGCAGGATCTCGATGACCTTCTGCGGGAAGCCGAGCGGGGTGTTGATGCCGGTGCCGACGGCCGTGCCGCCCAGCGGCACCTCGCCGACGCGGGGGAGCACGGCCTGCACGCGCTCGACGCCGAGGCGGATCTGGCGCGCGTAGCCGCCGAACTCCTGGCCGAGGGTGACGGGCGTGGCATCCATGAGGTGCGTGCGACCCGACTTGACCGCGTCCTTCCACAGCTCGGCTTTGGCCTCGAGGGCGACGGCCAGGTGGTCGAGGGCGGGGATGAGGTCGTCGATGAGCGCCTGGGTGACGGCGATGTGCACCGACGTCGGGAACACGTCGTTCGACGACTGCGACGCGTTGACGTGGTCGTTGGGGTGCACCGGCGCGCCCAGCTTGCGCGTGGCGAGGGCGGCGAGCACCTCGTTCATGTTCATGTTCGAGCTGGTGCCCGAGCCGGTCTGGTAGGTGTCGACCGGGAAGTGCGCGTCGTAGGCGCCGGTGATCACGTCATCGGCGGCGGCGGCGATGGCATCCGCGATGGCGCCGTCGAGGGTGCCGAGCTGCTTGTTGGCCAGCGCGGCGGCCTTCTTGATGCGCGCGAGGGCGGCTATCTGCGTCGACTCCAGCCCCGAGCCCGAGATCGGGAAGTTCTCGACGGCGCGCTGGGTCTGCGCGGCGTACAGCGCGTCCTTCGGAACGCGCACCTCGCCCATCGTGTCGTGCTCGATGCGGTATTCGGCGTCGGTCATAGGGTCACGTCCTTGTTTCCTCGTGATGGGTGGGGGTGCGGATGCCGGTGCGTCAGCGCGCCGGAGTTCAGAGGGTCACGTCGCCGACGACCACGTCGGGCACCGCGGCGCCCTCGGCGAGTCGGTAGTTCGCGCCGACGATGGCCAGCCGGCCTTCGGCGATGGCCTGGCTGATGACCTCCGACGAGTGCACGAGCTCGGCGACGGTGTCGCGCAGGTGCTCGCGGCCGACGCGCTCGGCGTCGACGTCTTCGGCGGTGGCGCCGGGGGTGGCGCGCAGCACGCGGCGCACGGCGGGCACGATCGGGGCGATCTGGTGCCAGATGTGCGGGGGCAGGGTGGGCGCGTCGAGCGAGGTCGAGTCGATCGCCGCGGCGACGGCGCCGCAGGCGTCGTGACCGAGCACGACGATCAGCGGCACGCCCAGCACGGCGACGGCGTACTCGAGGCTGCCCACGACCGAGTCGGAGTTGACCTGCCCGGCGTTGCGCACGACGAACAGGTCGCCCAGGCCCTGGTCGAAGATGATCTCGGCCGCCAGACGCGAATCGGCGCAGCCGAACAGCGCGGTGTGCGGGGTCTGTCCGGAGGCGAGCTCGTGGCGACGGTCGACGTCCTGGTGCGGGTGCTGCGGGGCTCCGGTGATGAAGCGCTCGTTGCCGGCGCGCATCTCGTCCCAGACCTGCTGCGGCGTCAGGGTGTCGGTCATTGCTGCTCCTCCTGCAGGGCTCGGATCTGGTCGGTCAGACCGGTGGCTGCCTTCTCGGCGGTCTCGGCGGTCAGGTCGCCGTAGATGAGCACGGTGTCATCGCCGGCGGTCGTGGCCAGGGCGTAGGTGAGGTTGTCGTCGCGCGACGAGCGGGTCATGTCGTAGACGTCCCACGTGATGCCGTCGATCGTGGTCGAGTCGGTGGGCGCGAGGCCGCCGAGCTCGCCGCTGACCCAGGTGTCGGCCTCGTCGAAGCCCTGCGCGATGCGCACGAATCCGGATGCCGGGGCGTATACGACCCGCCACACGCCGTCTTCGACGCGGGCAGAGTTGGCCCGCCACTCGGCCGGCGCCTCGGGGACGATCACGGTGCGGCCGAGCGAGTCCTCCGCGGCGGCGGCCGAGGATGACACGTCGACGGGCTCGGGCTCGGGCGGGGTGCCGCGGGGGACGCCGAAGTAGATGACGGCGACGACGGCGACGGTCACCAGCAGGGCGGCGATGAGGTTGCGCGTGTTCTGGCTCGCGCGGTGCACCCGCGACGACTCGGCCTTGCGCGCCGCGGTCTCGTCGGGGGTCTCGGGGCGGCCGAGCTCGGCGACGATGCGGGGTTCCTTGGCGGACATCACGCCTCCGCGGCGCCGGGGCGCGCGTCGTCGAGGCGGCGCTTGGCGCCGAGCAGCCACTGCTCGCAGCGGGCCGCGAGGGCCTCGCCGCGCGTCCACAGCTCGAGCGAGTGCTCGAGGGTCGGTGCGCCCTGCTCGAGTTCGGCGACGACGCGCATCAGCTCGTCGCGGGCCTGCTCGAACGACAGGGTCTGGACGTCGGGATCGGCGTCGCTGGTCATGTCATCCATCCTAGGTGCGGCGCTCACTCGGCTTCCGCGACCTCCCCCTCCGAAAGAGCGGCGATCGAGCCGCGGGCCACGGTCACCGTGAGCGGGGTGCCGGCGGGTGCCTGGGCGGCGTCGCGCACGATCACGCCGTCGCCGATGTGGGCGATCGCGTAGCCGCGGGCGAGGGTCGCGCCGGGGGAGAGCGCACGCAGCGAGGCCCGCAGCTCGGCGGTGGTGCGGCCCGCGGCATCCAGGCGGCGGGTCATCACCTCGCGGCCGCGCGAGGCGAGGGTCCAGACCTCTTGGGCACGGCCGGTCAGCAGCGACTCCGGGTCGCGCAGCACCGGGCGCGAGCGCACCTGCTCGAGGTGGTGCAGCTCGGTCGACACGCGCTGGGTCATGCGGGTGCGGGCACGGCTGCGCAGCTGCTGCACGAGGGCGCGCTGTTCGGCCACGTCGGGCACGACCTTCTTGGCGGCATCGGTCGGGGTCGACGCGCGCAGGTCGGCCACGTCGTCGAGCAGCGGGTGGTCGTTCTCATGACCGATGGCCGAGACGATCGGCGTGGTCGCGGCGGCCACCGCGCGCACGAGCCGCTCGTCCGAGAAGCCCAGGAGGGTCTGCGGGTCGCCGCCGCCGCGGGCGATGACGATGACGTCGACCTCGGGGTCGGCGTCGAGGGCGGCCAGCGCCGCGAGCGTCTCGGGCACGCAGCGCTCACCCTGCACGGCCGCGTGCACGGTGCGGAAGCGCACCTCGGGCCAGCGCAGCTCGGCGTTGCGGTGCACATCCTTCTCGGCGTCGCTGCGCTCACCGGTGATGAGGCCCACCACGTGCGGCAGGAACGGGATCGGCTTCTTGCGCGACGCGTCGAACAGCCCCTCGGCGCGCAGCGTCGCCCGCAGGCGCTCCAGGCGCTCCAGCTGGTCGCCGATGCCGGTGGGGCGCATGGCGGATGCCGTGAACGAGAACTCGCCGGTCTTGACGAAGAAGTCGGCCTTGATGCACGCGACCACGCGGTCGCCGACCTTGAGCGGCTCGGGCAGGCGCTGCAGCGTCGAGGCCCACAGCTTGAAGCTCAGCGAGGCGGCGCCGTCCGCGTCTTTCAGGCGTCCGAACACGTGACCGCCGCGCAGGTTCCACGCGGTGATCTCGCCGTCGACCCACACGCTGTTCCAGCGCTGGATGAAATCGCGGATCGTCTCGTTCAGACGGGACACCGAGGTGGGGGCCTCCGGCGACGAGTCGCGCGGGTGCACGGCATCCGGCGGCGGCGTCTGGCCCGGTGCAGGCTCGAACGAAGTCATGCGTCCCTTCCGGCCCGCATCCAGGCCGTGCTCGTAGACTCGAGGCGTGAGTGCAACCGCCGTCCGTCTTCCCGTGCCCCATGTTCCGGGGCCGCGCGGGCGGCTACAGGATATCCCGGTCTCGGGACCCAAGCGCGTGCTGCTGGCAGCCCCCCGGGGCTACTGCGCCGGCGTCGACCGGGCCGTCATCGCGGTCGAGAAGGCGCTCGAGCGCTACGGCGCCCCCGTCTACGTGCGCAAGCAGATCGTGCACAACATCCACGTCGTCACCGAACTCGAGCGTGCCGGAGCGATCTTCGTCGACGAGGTCGACGAGGTGCCCGAGGGCGCGCACGTCGTCTTCAGCGCGCACGGGGTGTCGCCGGCCGTCGTCACCGCGGCATCCGACCGCGGCCTGCACGCGATCGACGCGACCTGCCCGCTGGTGACCAAGGTGCACCGCGAGGCGGTGCGCTTCGCCCGCGATGACTTCGAGATCCTGCTGATCGGGCACGACGGCCACGAAGAGGTCGAAGGCACCGCCGGTGAGGCTCCCGACCACGTGACAGTGGTCAACTCGCCCGACGACGCCGACCGCGTCGTGGTGAAGGACCCCTCGAAGGTGGTGTGGCTCTCGCAGACCACCCTGTCGGTCGACGAGACCATGGAGACGGTGCGCCGGCTGCGCGAGCGCTTCCCCCAGCTCAACGATCCGCCGTCCGATGACATCTGCTACGCGACGCAGAACCGGCAGGTCGCCATCAAGAAGGTCGCCGCTGACGCCGACGTGGTGATCGTCGTGGGCTCGGCGAACTCGTCCAACAGCGTGCGCCTGGTCGAGGTCGCCCTCGAATACGGCGCGGAGCGCGCCTACCGCATCGACTACGCCCACGAGATCCAGCAGGAGTGGATCGCGGGTGCGGCGACCATCGGTGTCACCAGCGGCGCCTCGGTGCCCGAGGTGCTCGTGCAGGAGGTGCTCGACGAGCTCGCCGGCGCCGGTTACGCCGACGTGCAGCAGGTGCGCACCGCCGAGGAGGACCTCATGTTCTCGTTGCCGAAGGAACTGCGTCAGGATGCCGGCGGTCGCCGCGACGAGCGCGCCCTCGGCGGCCGCGTGAGCGGGCGCCCGTGAGCACGCCGGCGGGGTCGGGGGCTGCGGAGCCCGGGACTTCTTCGGGTTCGGCGGCCGCTTCGACGTCCGGTGCGGGGCCGCGCCCGGCGCCGCAGTACGGCGAGTACGCGACGCCGGAGCAGCAGCGGGAGAGCATCCTGCGCGGCGGCGGCACGCTGCCCGAACCGGAGCCCGCGGCCGAGGCCGCGCCCGTGGTCACCTCGGCGCCGGTCCCGGTCGGCGCCCCGCCGCCCACCGCGCCGAGCGGGGTCGGCGGACGCGGTGCGGGTGGTGCGGGTGGTGCGGGTGCGCCGCGGGTGCCGGGCGCTCCGGTGGATCCTGCCGTGCGCGCCGCCACCGTGCGCCGCACCGACCGTTTCGTCACCATCGCGCTGCTCGTCTACGGCCTGTGGACCGTCGTCACGACCATTCCGCAGCTGCTCGACGTCGCCGGCTTCGCCGACACCTGGATGCAGATGGCGGGCATCGACGCGGAGTTCACCAACTACGACCAGGGCGTGCTCTGGGGCCGCATCGCGGCGTTCGTCTTCGCCGTCGGGTGGCTGCTCACCACGCTCATCTGCTGGCGCGTGATCTCGCGCGGCCACCGTGCCTGGTGGATACCGCTGGTCGGCGCCGTGCTGTCGTTCCTGCTCGTGAGCCTCTGCCTCACGGTGCCGATCATGGGCGACCCCGCCCTCGTCGCCGGGATCATGGGCCGGTGATGGCGCGCCTGTTGGCCGTGTGCGCGGTGCGTCAGCTGCTGCCCGATGCCGGCACCGTCGGCATCACCGCGATCGACAAGCGCGCTGTCGACGGCGCCGTGAAGGTCGGCGCCTACGGCGTCTACGCCGACGTGCAGGCCGACCGCAAGCACCACGGCGGCCTCGACAAGGCCCTCTACGCCTACGCCGACGAAGACGCCCGCTTCTGGGAGGGCGAGCTGGGCCGCAGCCTGCAGCCGGGCTTCTTCGGAGAGAACCTGCGCACCGAGGGCATCGACGTCAACGCCGCCCGCATCGGCGAGCGGTGGCGCATCGGCGACCGCGTCGAGGTCGAGGTCACCATGCCCCGCACCCCGTGCCAGACCTTCGCCCGCTGGGTCGGGGGCGACGAGCAGCGCGGATGGGTGCGGCGCTTCTCCGACGCCCGCCGCCTCGGACCGTACCTGCGCGTCGTGCAGACCGGCCGTATCGCCGCCGGCGACGAGATCGTCGTCACCCACCGTGCCGACGACGCCCCGACGATCCTCGACGTCTACCGCGCCCCCGCCTGACCCCCGCCGGACTCGCTGCGCTCGGGACGGGCCAGGTCGCATAACTCAGGCTGTTTGCGCCCTCCGGTGCCGCGCAGCGGCCCGTGGGGCGGGTTCCGCCTGAGTTATGCGCCGGTGGCCGCCGCGCGGGTCGCCCCCTCCGGGCTCGCGGCGCGAGCCGCTGCGACCTCGCCGTCCGTCGGGTGTCGACCTCGACACACGCGGCCAAGTCGCATAACTCAGGCAGATCCGGCGGCCGGAGGCCCTGCGGCTCCCCGCCGACCCGATTCTGCCTGCATTATGCGCCGGTGGCCGCCCCGAGCCGAGCCGGCGCGGCCCGGGGCCGGACGCACGAACGCCCCGGCACGGGGCCGGGGCGTTCGCGGGGAGTATCGGATCAGATGCTGATCGAGTGGCCCGTCGAGCCGAGCTGCTGCGTCGCCTCGACGACGCGGGCGGCCATGGCGGTCTCGGCGACCTTGCCCCAGGCGCGCGGGTCGTAGGCCTTCTTGTTGCCCACCTCGCCGTCGACCTTCAGCACGCCGTCGTAGTTGGCGAACATGAAGCCGGCGACCGAACGCGTGAAGGCGTACTGGGTGTCGGTGTCGATGTTCATCTTGACGACGCCGTTCTTCACGGCCAGCGCGATCTCTTCCGAGGTCGAGCCGCTGCCGCCGTGGAAGACGAGGTCGAGCGGCTTCGCGTCGGTGCCGAACTTCTCGGCGATGCCGGCCTGGATCTCGCCGAGCAGCTCGGGGCGCAGCTTCACGTTGCCGGGCTTGTACACGCCGTGCACGTTGCCGAAGGTGAGGGCGGCGATGTAGCGGCCGTTCTCACCGAGGCCGAGGGCGTCGACGAACTTCGAGACGTCGGCGGTCGTGGTGTAGAGCGCCTCGTTCGAGCCCTCGTGCTTGACGCCGTCCTCCTCGCCGCCGACGACACCGATCTCGACCTCGAGGATCGCGTTGATGTTCTTGATGCGGGGGAGGAGCTCCTTGGCGATCTCGATGTTCTCGTCGAGCGGCACGGCCGAGCCGTCCCACATGTGCGAGTTGAACAGCGGGTTGCGGCCGGCCTTGACCTCTTCCTCGGATGCCGCGATGAGCGGCAGCACGAAGTCGTCGAGGGCGGGCTTGGGGCAGTGGTCGGTGTGGAGGGCGACCGTGATCGGGTAGTTCTTGGCGACCTCGGTGGCGAACTTCGCGAAGGCGATGGCGCCGGTGGCGCGGCCCTTGACCGTGTGGCCGGCGAAATAGTCGGCGCCACCGGTGGTGACCTGGATGATGCCGTCCGAGCCGGCTTCGGTGAGGCCCTGCAGGATCGAGTTGATCGACTGCGAGCTGGCGGCGTTGATGGCGGGGAACGCGTACCCGCCCGCCTTCGCCTTGTCCAGCATCTCGGCGTACTGCTCAGGGGTTGCGACGGGCATTTCCACTCCTCAGGTCTGCGGATGTCTCCACCGGCCACTCTAGCGAAGGGCGCTGTGCCGGCGAGGGACGGCCACCGGGCAAAACGACCGGATGCCGCCGCTCGCCGGTCTGCTCACGCCGGGGCCGCCGCGAGTGCGCGCTCGGACAGGGCGCCGTCGACGAGGGTGACGACGGCATGCATGCGCGGCAGGTGGACGAGGTCGTGGGTCACGAGAAGCGTGGCGGTGTCGAGCTCGGCCGTGAGTCGGAGGATGAGCTCGATGATGCGGGCCCCGCGTTCCTGGTCGAGCGCACTCGTCGGCTCGTCGACCAGCAGCACACTGGGGTCGTTCATGAGGGCCCGGGCGATGTTGACGCGCTGACGCTGCCCGCCCGACAGCTGGTGGGGGCGCTTGTCGCCGTGGCCGGCGAGCCCCACGGCATCCAGCAGTTCGTCGGCGCGGGCGGCGGTGGCGCGGCGCCGGCCGCGGCTGCCCTTCGCGCCGAGTTCGTTCATGACGCTCAGCTGCTCGCGGGCGGTCAGGGCGGGCAGCAGATTCGGCTGCTGGAAGACGATGCCGATCTCGTCGCGCCGGAGCCGGGCGGCCTCGGTCGCCGACAGTGCGGTCACGTCGGTGTCGTCGATCATGACGCGCCCCGCGTCGGGGCGGATGAGGGTGGCGGCCACGGCGAGCAGGCTCGATTTGCCCGAGCCGCTCGGGCCGGTGATGCCGGTGACGGTGCCCGCATGCGCCGTGAGCGAGACGTCGTCGACGGCCGTCAGGCGACGGTCGCCGTCGGGGAAGGTGAGGGTGAGGTGTTCGAGGCGGATCATCGGTTGCTCCCGAGGGCGGTGAGGGGGTCGGCGGAGGTGACGGAGCGCAGCGCGAAGGCCGCTCCGGCCAGGCCCAGCGCGACCATGATCGCGCCCGGCAGAAGGGTGGTGAGGGGGCTCAGCAGGAAGGGCAGCGCCGAGCCGGCGAGGGCGCCGAGGACGACGACGACGACCAGTCCCGCCCCGATGCCGGCGGCGAGGACGATCAGCGCCTGCCCGAGTGCGTCGCGAACAAGCGAGCGGGTGCTCGCGCCGAGGGCCTTCAGCACCGCGACATCGCCCTTGCGCTGCATGGTCCACACCGTGAAGAACGCGCCGATCACGAGGCCCGAGATGCCGAACAGCAGGGCGACCATCAGCAGCAGCGAGCCGATCTCGGAGCGGAAGGCGCTGAGCGCGGTGAGTGAGCCGAGCGGGGTCTGCGAGACGGTCTGCGCCGCATCGTCGGCGCCGGCCCAGTCGGGCGCGCCCGAGACGGCGAGCACCGTGGCGAACGCGTCGGGCGAGCCGGTGGCGGCCGAGTACGACTGCCAGTCGGCGAGGGTCATCCGCACAACGGGAGTGTGGCTGTACCAGTCGTCGCCGGCGATCCCCGCCACGGTGTAGTCGGTGCCCGCGATGCGCACGGTGTCGCCGAGGCCGACGCCGAGGTCGGATGCCGCGGGGGTGGACAGCGTCAGCGAGCCGTCGGCGACGGGCGCGTCGGCGTCGGCGCCCGGCTGCATCCCGAAGATCGCGATGGCGATGCGGGTGTCGCCGGCCTCGGCGCGGGTCTGGCTGATGCCGATCGGCTGCACCGCGGTGACGCCGCTGGCATCCTGCCAGGCCGATTCCTGCGCCGGGGTGAGGGCCGAGTCGGCGAAGCTCACCCCGGTGCCCGTGGTGGGCTCCGAGAACACCAGCCGGTCGCCGGGCAGGGCCAGCACACCCGACACGTTCTGCGTGGCGAGGCCGCCGGTGAGGCCGCTGAGGAAGCCGACGAGAACCGTGATCAGCGCGACGACCGATCCGATGAGGATGAAGCGACCTCGGGCGAAGCGCAGGTCGCGCACAGCGACGAACATGGATGTCCTTTCCCGTCACCGCAGTGGTGACCCTCTTCACTCTTCCGCGCGGCGCCGCCCGCGACATCGGCCGCGGGCACGGCCGCGGGCGACCGCGAGGAGGGGCCTCGAGTCGTCCTTTCGGACGATGACAGCGCCACCTCGGCGCGTACGATTCAGGCCATGGCCCACACCCCGCTCACGCCCGTCTTCGTGGGCCTGCGCACCGGGCTGCACGCGGTGCTGGTCGCCCTGACGATCCTTGTGATCGTGCGCGCGATCATCGTGCCGACCCCGTCGAGCGCCGCCGTGATCGTGGTGGCGGTGCTGCTGCTGGCCACCTACGGCGCGGGCGCCGCCGTGCCCGGGGCGAGCGGGCGGCGAGAGGGCGCCGGCGGCGACCGGCGGGTGAGTCACGGGTGGGTGTATCTGTGGCTCGCGGTGCTCAGCCTCGAGTGGGTCGTGCTCGTCTGGCTCACCCCCGACGCGGCCTACCTCGTCTTCCCGCTCTTCTTCCTCTATCTGCATCTGCTCGGCCGCGTGGGCGGGCCGATCGCGATCGTCGTCGCCACGGCGATCGCGGTGGTCGCGCTCGGCGTGCACGCCGGCTGGACGGTCGGCGGCGTCGTCGGACCTGTCGTGGGGGCGGGGGTCGCCCTTCTCATCGGGCTCGGATACCAGGCGCTGTCCCGCGAGGCGCAGGCGCGCGAGGCCCTCATGCAGGAGCTGCTCGCCACCCGCGACAGGCTCGCCGCGACCGAGCACGAGTCGGGTGTGCTCGCCGAGCGCGCCCGGCTGGCCCGCGAGATCCACGACACGGTGGCGCAGGGGCTGTCGAGCATCCAGATGCTGCTGCACGCCGCCGAGCGCGCCGACCCCGACCGGCCGGGCATCGAGCACATCCGCCTCGCTCGGGAGACGGCCGCGGCGAACCTCGCCGACGCGCGGCGGTTCATCCGCGAGCTGACGCCGCCCGACCTCGAAGACCGCGGGCTCGGCGGGGCGCTGCGGCGCCTTGCGGGCGGGCAGTGGCGGGCGCAGGGACTGGAGGTCGCCGTGCGGGTGTCGGATGCCGTGGATCTGCCGATGCACGTGCAGACCGCCCTGCTGCGCATCGCGCAGGGGGCGGTGGCGAACGTCATCCAGCACGCCCACGCGACGACGGCGACGATCACGCTCGCCGTCGGCGACGGGGGGCTGGAGTTCACCATCGGCGACGACGGCGTCGGCTTCGACCCGGATGCCCTGGTGGCGCGCGACACGTCGGACTCCTTCGGCCTGCAGGCGGCACGCGAGCGCGTGGCCCAGCTCGGCGGGGTGATGACCGTCGTCTCCGCGCCGGGGCGCGGCACGACCCTGCGCATCGACCTCGAGGCGGTGGCGCTCGTATGATCCGGCTCATCGTCGCCGACGACCACCCCATCGTCCGGGCCGGTATCGCCGCGCTGTTCGCGCCGGAACCGGACATCGAGGTGGTGGCCGAGGCGGCCACGCCCGACGACGCGCTCACGGCCACCCGCCGCGAGAACCCCGACGTCGTGCTGATGGACCTGCAGTTCGGCAGTGCCGTGATCGGCGGCGCCGAGGCGACGCGGCGCATCCGTGCGCTCGATGCCGCCCCCTACGTGCTGATCCTCACGAACTACGACTCGGATGCCGACATCCTCGGCGCCGTCGAGGCCGGCGCCAGCGGCTATCTGCTGAAGGACGCCCCGCCCCACGAGCTCATCGCGGCCGTCCGTGCGGCGGCGGCGGGGGAGAGTGCGCTGGCCCCGGTGATCGCCTCGCGACTGCTCGACCGCATGCGCGCCCCGCAGGCGAGCCTCAGCGCCCGCGAGATCGAGGTGCTCGACCTCGTGGCCACCGGCCGGTCCAACACCGAGGCGGCGGCCGACCTGTTCGTCAGTGAGACCACGGTCAAGTCGCACCTCGCGCACATCTTCACCAAGCTCGGCGTCAGCTCGCGCACCGCCGCCGTCTCCGAGGCGCGGCGCCGCGGCATCCTGCGGTGACTTACCCGCACCGAAAGAAATCGGATTCCTTCGCCGGCGCCGCGCGAGAAAACCGCGGATGCCTGCCGGGTTCGCCGTAGTCTCGGGAGCATGGTGAGTCTGACTGCCGACATGAGCCCCCTCCACCCCGACCGCAACCTCGCCCTCGAGCTGGTGCGGGCGACCGAGGCGGCCGCGATCCGCTCGGTGCCGTTCATCGGGCGCGGCCAGAAAGAGCTCGCCGACGGCGCCGCCGTCGACGCGATGCGCGCCTTCCTGTCGACCGTCGCGTTCGACGGCGTGATCGTGATCGGCGAGGGCGAGAAGGACAACGCGCCGATGCTGTTCAACGGCGAGCACGTCGGCACCGGGCGCGGCCCGCAGTGCGACATCGCCGTCGACCCGATCGACGGCACGACCCTCACCGCCGAGGGACGCAACAACGCCCTGTCGGTGCTCGCGGTGTCGGACCGCGGCACGATGCTCGACGCGTCGAGCGTGTTCTACATGGACAAGATCGTCACGGGCCCCGCCGGGGTGGGCGTCGTCGACATCCGCCTGCCCGTCGGCGAGAACATCCGCCGGCTCGCGAAGGCGCTCGACAAGCCCGTCGACGAGCTGGTCGTCTCGGTGCTGAACCGTCCGCGGCACGCACGGCTCATCGAGGAGATCCGCGAAGCCGGCGCCGGCACCCGCCTCATGAGCGACGGCGACGTCGCCGGCGGCATCAACGCGGCCCGCTACAACGCCCGCACCGACATGTGCATCGGCATCGGCGGCAGCCCGGAAGGCATCGTCACCGCGTGCGCCATCAAGGCGCTCGGCGGGCACATCCAGGGGCGCCTGTGGCCCCGCGACGACGACGAGAAGCAGAAGGGCGTCGATGCCGGCCTCCGCCTCGACGACTACGTCTACGAGGCCGACGACCTGGTCAAGGGGAAGAACACGATCTTCGTGGCCACCGGCGTCACCAACGGCGAGCTCGTCGGCGGGGTGCGCCGCATGGGCCCCGACTACCTCATCACCGAGAGCGTCGTGCTGCGCGGCGCCTCGGGAACGCTCCGGCGCATCACCTCGGAGCACCTCACGTCGAAGTGGCTGTGATCATCGGTTGAGGGCCGCCCGGCGGGTCGGGAGGGCGCCTCACAGGTGGGCTCTGGCACAATAGGCCCCGGTGTCACCGGCGACACGATCGCCGTTCAACGACCCGGGGGAGTTATGTCCACAGCATCGCAAGGCGCCGGCGGCGCCCGTCCCGCCACCGGCAAGATCACCGTCCCGATCGACCCGGCGCGCCGTCCCGACGTGCTGCTGCGACGCCGGATGCCGGATGGTCACCGCATGAGCCCGTGGTGGATGATCGGCTCGTTCCTCGTCATCTCGGTGGGCGTCATCGGCCTGCTGAACCTCTTCCCGTTCTGAGGCCGCGCCCGTTCTGACGCCGCACGTGCGCGGGAGTCGATCGGCCCGTCAGGGTTCGAGACGCCCGCGCAGCTCGCCCACGTCGGCGCGCAGGTCGTCGTCGGTCACCAGCGCCTCGGTCAGCTCGGGCGCCGTCAACCGTCGCGGCGTCTTGTCGATCGCGGCCGGGGTGGCCGTGGCGTCGAGCTTGGTCTCGTCGATGCCGGGGAACTTGCGCGCACTGACGAGAACGCGCGACTCCAGGGCTCCCGCGAACCGGTTGTAGCTGTCGACGGTGCGCTCGATCGCACGCCGCAGGTCGTCGGTGTGCGAGGCGAGCGTGCCCAGCCGCTGGTAGAGCTCGTTGCCCAGGTCGAACAGGCGCCGGGCCTCATCGCTGACGTCCTGCTGGGTCCAGGTGTAGGCCACGGTCTTGAGCACCGCCCAGAGGTTGACGGGGGAGGCCAGCGCCACCCTGCGGCCGAAGGCGTAGTCGAGCAGCGCCGGGTCTTCTTCGAGCGCGGCGGCCAGCAGCGACTCGCTCGGGATGAAGCAGACGACGAACTCGGGGCTCGACGACAGCCCCGCCCAGTAGGCCTTCTTGGCGAGCGCGTCCACGTGCGCGCGCACGGCCTTGACGTGCTTGTCGAGGAGGTGGCGGCGGCGCGCGGCCTCGGCGCCCTGCGCGGTGAGCGGGATCTCGGCGGCCTCGAGGTAGGCATCCAGCGGCACCTTCGCGTCGACCGCGAGGGCCTTGTCGCCGGGGAGGCGCACGATGAGGTCGGGGCGGCCCGCCCCGGCATCCGATGAGATGGCCGTCTGCGTCTCGAAGTCGACGTAGCGGGTGAGCCCCGCCGACTCGACGATGCGGCGCAGCTGGGTCTCGCCCCACATCCCGCGCGCCGACGTGGACCGCAGGGCCCCCGCCAGCGACTCGGTGGTGGCGCGCAGGGCCTCACCCGACTCGTGCGAGCGGCGCAGCTGCTCGGCCAGCGACCCGTACTGGGTGTGCCGGTCGCGCTCGAGCTCGTCGACCTTCTGCTGCATCGCCTGCAGCGACTCGTGCACCGGCGCGAGGGCCCGCAGCACCTGCTGCTCGCGCCGTTCGCGCTCGTGCTGGGCGATCTGGTCGGCGCGCGCCTGGGCCCCGAGCTCGCGGGTGAGCACGCGCTGCTGCTCGAGCTGGGCGGTGAGCGCATCGGCGCCGGCCTCAGCCGCGGCGAGGCGCGCGGTCAGCCCCGTGCGGGCGTCGGCGGCGCGAGCGGCCGCGCGGGCAGAGCCGGCGAACCAGCCGGCGAGCAGGCCGACGAGCAGAAAGGCGACGGCCAGGCTGGCGGTGGTGACGGCATCCATGTGAACAGCATGCCGAGGGCCTCCGACATGGCGCGGCGACGCGCCCGGATGCCGCGGCGCGGCGTCAGGCGGTGGCGGCCAGCGGCGCGGCGACCGGCGCGGGGATCTGCGGCACGCGCAGCCCCAGCAGCATCGCGAGCTCGACGATGTCGGTGGCGCCCGCGCGGGCGGCGGCGTCGATCATGATCTGCGCGCAGGCCAGCGCGTCGGCGGTGGCCTCGTGGTGCGCGAAGTCGAGGTGCCCGGCCGCGGCGGCGGCGATCGGCAGCCGGTACGAGGCGAGGTCGTAGGTCTTGCGCGCCACCTGCAGGCTGCACACGTAGCGGTAGGGCGGGCACAGGTCGCCGGTGGCCTCGCATGCCGCCCGCAGCACCCGCATGTCGAAGCCGGCGTTGTGGGCGACGAGCACGTCGTCGCCGAGGAACGCGGTGAGCTCGGGCAGCTGCGCGCTCCACCCGAGCGCGTCGAGGACGTCGCTTTCCTGGATGCCGTGGATGCCGACGTTCAGCTCGAAGAAGCGGTCGTGGCCGGGAGGCGGCTGGATGAGCCAGCCCTGCGAGGCGACCACCCGTCCGTCGCGGACGCGGGCGAGTCCCACGGCGCAGGCGGAGGCGCTGGAGGAGTTCGCCGTCTCGAAGTCGATCGCGGTGAAGTCCAGGGGCACGACTCCACTTTCGCGCGAGGGTCCGACCTCGGGCGGTCGGACGCGCCGAGGGCGGCCGAAACTCTTCCCGTCGGCCTCGGCGGGACAGGTGCCCGTCGGCGCGAGGGGGCGCGCCACGTAGACTGGTATCCCGTGGCTCTCACCATCGGAATCGTCGGACTCCCGAACGTCGGCAAGTCGACCCTCTTCAACGCCCTGACCAAGAACCAGGTGCTCGCGGCGAACTACCCGTTCGCGACGATCGAGCCGAACGTGGGTGTGGTGAACCTTCCCGACCCGCGTCTGCAGACGCTGGCCGACATCTTCCACTCCGAGCGGATCCTGCCCGCCGCGGTGTCGTTCGTCGACATCGCCGGCATCGTGCGCGGCGCCAGTGAAGGAGAGGGGCTGGGCAACCAGTTCCTCGCGAACATCCGAGAGGCCGACGCCATCGCGCAGGTCGTGCGCGGCTTCGCCGACGACGACGTCGTGCACGTCGAGGGTGCGGTGAACCCGCAGAACGACATGGAGACGATCAACGCCGAGCTGCAGCTGGCCGACCTGCAGACCCTCGAGAAGGCGATCACGCGCTTCGAGAAGGAGGTGCGCGGCAAGAAGCTCGATCCGTCGGTGCTCGAGACGGCAGCCGCCGCCAAGGACGCCCTCGAGCGCGGCATCCTGCTGTCGGCCTCGAAGATCGACCTCGCGCCCATCAAGGAGCTCGGTCTGCTGACCGCCAAGCCCTTCATCTTCGTCTTCAACGTCGACGAGGCGGTGCTGACGGATGCCGCGCGCAAGGCGGAGCTGGCCGCCCTCGTGGCGCCCGCGCAGGCGGTGTTCCTCGACGCGAAGATCGAGTCGGAGCTCATCGACCTCGACCCCGAAGACGCCGCGGAGCTGCTGGCGTCGACGGGTCAGGACGAGTCGGGCCTCGACCAGCTCGCCCGCATCGGGTTCGACACGCTGGGCCTGCAGACCTACCTCACCGCCGGCCCCAAGGAGTCGCGCGCGTGGACCATCGGGAAGGGGTGGAAGGCGCCGCAGGCCGCGGGGGTCATCCACACCGACTTCGAGAAGGGCTTCATCAAGGCCGAGGTCATCTCGTTCGCCGACCTGGTCGAGACCGGCTCGGTCGCCGAGGCCCGCGCCAAGGGCAAGGCGCGCCTCGAGGGCAAGGACTACGTGATGCAGGACGGCGACGTCGTGGAGTTCCGCTTCAACGTCTGACGCGCGTCTGACGGGCCGCTGACGCGCGGCCCACGGGCGCCCCACCGCCCCGCACACGGCCGAAGCCGCGGCGGGGCCGGCGGGACCGCGGTCACACCCCCGGGTACAGGACCCCCACCGTGTTCTTCGCCACGACTCCCGCCACGCGGCCGGTGACGTCGACCGTCGCGAGCCCGTCCGGGATGGTCGTCTTGCGGGTCGCGAAGCCGTGCACGGCGCTCCGCCCCGGCAGCACGCCGGTGAAGGTCTTGGTGCCGTAGTCGGTCGTGATCTTCACATCGACGGGTGCCTGCTCGGTGTTGGTCACCGTCACCGAGAGCACCACCTTGCCGGCCATCACGCGCGGCGACACGTCCACCGTCACCGCCGGCCGGTCGACGCCCGCCGCGCGACCGTAGGGGGTCACTTCGCCGGCGGCGGCGAACTGCAGCCCGTTCTGCGAGCTGAGGGCCACGAGCTTCACGTAGCGGCCGGTCACCGGCGCGAAGTCGACCCGGGTGAGCGCCTTGCCCTCGGGGAAGGCTCCGGTGGCGACGGGGGCGCCCCACGACGCGCCATCCGACGACACGTAGATCTCGTAGTTCTTGATGTCGCCGTTGGTGCCCGTCGGGCGCGGCAGGTATCCGACGCCGTCGAGCACGTGCTCGGATGCCACGTCGAGCGCGATCCAGTGCGGGAAGGGCGCGGCGTCGGGGGAGTAGCGGCTGTGCCAGATGCTGGCGGGGTTGCCGTCCACCGCGTGGGCGGCGAGGTCGCCCGCCTGCTGGCTGCTGAATCCGGCGACCGACACCCGGGAGCGCGGCACGGTCCCCGGCGGGATGACGGTGACGACCACCTGGCGGCTCACCTCCGCGACGTCGCCCGCGGGGCGGAACCGCGAGCGTGCGGTGAGCACGTAGGCGCCCGCCGCCGTGCCCACCGGGGGCTCGACCGCCCAGTTGGTCTCGGCGCTCTCGGCGTCGCCCAGGTCGGTGAACTCGGTCGCCGTCGCCGGGGTCACCTGCCAGCCGGCGGGCCCCTCCAGCGTCACGTCGGCCCGGTCGAGCTCGGCACCCGACTGGTTGAGCACGCTGGTGGTGAGGGTGGTCGTCTCGCCGGCGAGGATCTCGGTCGCCGCCGACGGGAACTGCACCAGCACCGGCTGGGGTGTGAGCGCGTCGGCATCCGTCTTCACCTCGAAGATGCGCTCACCGTCGCGGTTGATCCACGTGGCCACCATGGTGGCCGGGGTGACGGTCGTGTCCATCTCGAGCTTGAGGAACACGTGCGGCTCGACTGCGCTGTGCACGAGCGCGGGGTGGGCCACGTTGAGGCTCGGGATCACCGAGCTGTGCATGGGGCTCACGATGAACTGCCACAGGTCGTAGCCGACGCGCGGTCCGTAGTTGAGGGCGCGCGAGACGTGGATGTCGCCGCCCATCACGAACACCCCGCCGATGCGGTGCTGCTGCACGAAGTCGTAGATCGCGTCGCGCTCGTGGGCGTAGGTGCCCCAGTCGTCGGACTCGCCGTTCATCTTGTCGTCCCAGATCATGCCGGTGGCGATGCACTTGAACGTGGCGGTGCTGGCCAGCAGCTTCTCTTGCAGCCACTCCCACTGCACCCGCCCGATGGCCGTGCGCCGGGTGGCATCCGCCCAGCTGTCCTCGGTGCGGCTGAACCACCGCGGGTCGAGCAGGAACACCTCGAGCGGCCCGCGCCGGAACGACGTGTAGATGCCCTCGCCGGCCTGGGTGCGGTCGGTCAGCGCCGCGCCGTCGGCAGTGTGTCCGTAACGATTGTGGGCGCGGTAGTCGACGAACGCGGTGCGGTTGTTGCGCTTGCCGGGCATGTCGCCGTGCACGTCGTTGCCGCCGAAGTCGTGGTCGTCCCACGTGCCCCAGATCGGCATCGACCGGGTCACCTCGCGCACCTGCGCCTGCTGCAGGAAGGCCCGGTGCTTGTCGCGCGCGGTCTGCAGGTTGGTGCTGTCGATGTAGGGCGTGTCGCCCATCATCACGAACGCGTCGCATCCCTCGGCGCGGATGGTGTCCCAGATGTGGTTCTGCTCGGTCCACACGCACGAACCGAAACCCATCGTGAGCGTGGTCGGCGCGTCGGGTTCGGTCGCCGTGGCGAACGAGCCCGAGATGTCGAGCCCCGTCACCGCGGCCCCCGCCGGGGCGATCGAGTACGTGTAGGCCGTGGCCGCCGTGAGCCCCGCGATGTCGAAGAGCACCGTGTGGTCGTTGGCCGGCGAGATGTCGGCCGTGACGGCGCGACGGATGCCGCCCTGCTCGCCGTACTCCAGTCGCCAGGTCGTGTGGTGGTGCAGGTCGCTGCCGGGGCGCACCAGCACCCGCGAGTGCGTCGTGCCGGTGTCGCCCACCAGGGGCCCGGCCACCGGCTGCAGCGTTACGGGAACCTCGGGCGCGGTGCCGTCCTGCACCATGCGCACATAGGCGGCGAACGCAGTGAAGAACATCTCGCTGTCTGCCACCGCCTCGGCGGGCTGGATCGTGCCGCCGGTGGCGTTGTACACCTTGTCGATGGTGAGGCTCGTCAGCACGATGCGACCCTTGCCGTGCGCGCCCTCGAGCATCGCCGGCGGCCGTCCCGAGCTCTGGCACGCCAGCAGCACGCGCATGTTGGTCCAGCTCAGCAGCGACTCCCAGCTCACCTGGATCTGCGTCGAACGCCCGGTGAACACCTTGCCGTCGACCACCCGCAGGTGCGAGACCAGCGGGTGCCCGGTGGCGACCGGATAGATCGTGTTGTAGTCGGAGTCGTTGCGGGTGGCGGTCATGCCCGCCGGCAGGTACGAGACCGACGAGTGGAACTGGTCGGACTGCGCCATATCGAGGATCACCCCGCCCGCCGCGGCGAACGCCTGCAGCGAGGGGGCCTGCGCGGTGATGTACTGCCCGTAGGCGGGCGCGTTGTTCGTGAAGCCGCCGAACGCGATGACGTGCGCGTCTTGAGCTGCGGCATCCTTGGTCGTGTCGAGCGTGGTGACGGTGAAGCCGGCCTTGGTCAGCAGCTGCGCGAGGCCCGTGCCGCCCGTCCACTGGTCGCGGTGCTCGAGCACGGCCGCGCGCAGGGGCGTGCCGTCGGCGGCCATCGCCGGCGATGCCTGCTGGGCCAGCAGTGCCGCCGCCGCGGCGGTCGCAGCGCCTCCGAGAAAGCCTCGTCGGCTGGTCGAGAACCCTCCCGAACGGGGCTCGTCAACGGTCCTGCGTGTCATCGGTCTCTCCTCGGTGGGTGTCCTGCGTCGTCAAAGGTAGGTGCCTATGTGCCGTTCGAGCGTGACTTCTGCGTCAGAAGCCGCGGTCGGATGCCGTCAGCTCGGCCCCGAACGTCAGCGTAGGTATCGATGCGCGCACCGCGCGGGAGAGGAGAGATGACAGGTTGGGGGCGACTGGGTGAACGGTTCGCTCACCGCCCGCGATGAAGCTAGACAACTCAATAGGCTCAACGCGCCCGACGCCGCCGGTGTCGGCCGACAACGACTGGGACGCAAGCGAAAGGAAGCGACATGCGGGCGATGGGGAGCATCGTGCGGGGCGCGATCGTAGCGGGGGGTGTGGCGGTGCTCGTCGGCGTTGCCGGCGCCGCGGCCGCCGATGAGCAGTACGGGGATGAGGCGGTCGAGGTGCAGGTGGCCATCGCCGAGATCGAGGAGCCGGGCGTGCTCGCGATGAGTGTGGCCGGCACGACGGCGACGCTCGCGGAGGACGGGTCGGATGAGCTCGTGCGCCAGTTCACGGGAACGCTGCCGACGGTCACGGTCGCCGACACGCGCGCGCCCGAGGACATCCCCGCCGGCGCCGGGTGGTACGTGCTCGGCACCGCCACCGACCTGACCGGCGACGCGGGGCAGCCCGCCATCGGCGCGGGCCACCTCGGGTGGGCGCCGCACCTGATCGACGGGGGCGAGTCGGGCCTCGTGGCCGAGGGTGAGCCGGTGCAGACCGTGCTCGACGGCGACGCCCCGGCCCCGTTCGGTCTCGTCGACCAGGAGCTGCTCGCCTTCACCAACCGGTCGGGCGACATCGCCTCGGAGGGGCAGTGGTCGGTCAACGCCGATCTCACGCTGCGCACCCCCGCCGATGTGGCGCCGGGAGACTACTCCGGCACCATCACGCTGTCGCTGTTCGAATGAGCGCCGCCGGCGGGCCCGGCCCCACCCCCCCGGGCCCCGACGGACGTGCCCGGGAAAGGTCTGCCTCGTGACCAGAATCGTCTTCGCATCCGTCGCCCTCGCGCTCGCGGTGCTGACACCCCTCGTCGGCGCGGCGCCCGCCGCGGCGGCGCCCGCGCCCGGCGACCCCGGTGCCGATGCAGCGGTGGTGTGGGCGGTGCGCCCCGCCGACGCATCCGGGCCCGACGGCCGCCGGTGGGTGGAACGCGAGCTCGACCCCGGTGCGTCGGCGACCGAACACCTCGCCGTCACGAATCTGGGTGACGCGCCGGTGTCGTTCGAGGTGAACGCCGCCGACGGCTACTTCACGGATGCCGGGCGCTTCAGCATGCTTCCGGGCGGAACGGCATCGACGGGGGCGGGGCAGTGGATCTCGGCCCCGCCCGCGGTGACGGTCGACCCCGGCGCGACGGCGATCGTGCCCTTCACGATCACCGTTCCCGCGGGCGCCACCCCTGGCGACCACGCCGCGGGCGTCGCGGTGTCGGTGCCGTCGTCGAGTGCGGCGGGAGGGACAGCAGTCGCGGTCGAGAGCAGGGTGGGCTTCCGCGTGATGGTGCGGGTCGCCGGCGAGGTCGCACCCGGCCTCGACGTGTCGAGCGCCGCCGTCGCCGAGACGTCGTGGAATCCGCTGCGCCCCGGCTCGGCGGTGGTCACCCTCATCGCCCGTAACACCGGGAACGTGCGGCTCATGGTCGCCCCGCACGTCGCCGGGGCCGGACCCGCGCTGGCTGCCGCCGACGAGAGCCCGGATGCCGACGCGCCCGGTGACCGCAGCGTCGAGCTGCTGCCCGGCGACACCCGTACGTTCGAGATGCGCGTCGCCGACGTCTGGCCGCTGGGGTGGCAGACACTGCCGGTGGTCGTCGACCAGGCGCTCGTGCTCCCCGACGGAACGACGCGCGACCTCGACAGCGTGACGCACGCGGCGGGTGTCTGGGCGCTGCCGTGGCCGCAGCTGCTGGTGCTGGTCGGCATCGCGCTGCTCGTGGTCGGCATCGCGCAGGGGCGCCGCCGCCGCGGCGACCACGTGCGGCGTCTCGTCGCCGAGGCGCACGAGCGCGGTCGGCGCGAGGGGGCCGAGGCGCTCCCGCGCAGCAGCTGACCGACCGGCGGTCAGTCGGCGCGCACCAGCAGGTCGCCGACCTCGCAGTCGAGCGCGCGGCAGATCGCCGAGAGGGTCGAGTAGCGGATCGCGCGGGCGCGGTCGTTCTTGAGGATCGAGAGGTTCACGATCGACACCCCGACGAGTTCGGAGAGTCGGGTGAGCGTCATCCCTCGCTCGGCGAGCAGCTCGTCGAGTCGGCAGTGGATGCCGGTGGGCTCGTCGTCGTCGGCGGGACTCATCCGGGTCAGACCAGGCCCTGCGTGTCGCGCTGGAGCACCGACCCGTAGCGGAAGATGGCCGCGAGGGCGGCGAAGGCGAGCCCCGCGGCGATCGGCCACAACGGCAGCGACCAGTCGAGCGAGGTCGTCGGCAGCAGCGAGAGCGGGTCGTCGATACCCGGGATCACGGTGCCGTGCGCCGAGACGACGTTGAGCAGCTCGTTCGCGGCCATCGACCCGCCGATGCCCGACAACAGCTCGCCGGCGCAGCCGGCGACGGCCACCACGATGCCGGTGACCAGCGACAGCCGCGCCACCGCCGGAGCGAACGCACGTCCGGCCAGCAGCTGGAAGCACGCCACGGCGATCATGCCGGCGATCGCCACGGGCACGAGCCCGGTCAGCAGCTGACCGGCGGCCCACGTCCACCGCGTCTGAGGGCTGAGTCCCTCGACCGTCACCTCGGCCTGGGTGAAGCCGCCCGACACGTACGAGGCGGTTGGCCCGCTGTCGACGGTGAGCCCGGGAACGGTGGGCCAGTACTGGTTCACGGGGATGGTGATCGTCGGGGTGCCGGCGAGGGCGACCACGAATGCGATCGCCGCACCGATGAGCGAGACGGCCGCCCAGATGGCCGCGAGCGACAGCGTCAGGCTCACGACGGGCGACGTGTCACCGGTGGTGCGCGCACGGCGCGCACGGCGCACGAAGATCACGATCAGCACGATCGGCACGACGAGGATGGCGAGGGGGATCAGCACGTGCCAACCGAAGAGTCCAGCGAACATGGGGTCCTTAACGATAAACGATGTTATCGATCAACGATAAGGATGCGGTGGGGCGCCGTCAACAGCACGGCAGACGATGCCCGCAGTGACTCCTACGCCATCCACCCGAACTCGGCGGTGTACTGCTCGGGCGGCGTCTGGACCCGGTCGTCGCCGCCGGCCCCCAGCATCGATCGGGTGAGCTGCTCGCGCGCGCTGAGCAGGCGGCCCAGCTCGGCGGCGAGATCGTCGTCGACGGGGGCGTCGCCGCGCCGGCTCGCGCGCAGCACGGTGCGCCGCATCAGCTCCTTGGCGAACGACCCCGTCACCCCGTCGGCCTTCTCGGCAGCCGCATCGAGCGCAGCATCCGACAGATCGAGGGCGTGCGCATACCGGCGGAAGAGGCGCCGGCGTTCGTCGAGCGCGGGCAGCGGCACCTCGACGGCGAGGTCGACACGGCCGGGCCGCTCGGCGAGGGCGCGTTCGAGCACCTCGACGCGGTTGGTCGTCATGATGAACGCGACGTCGGCGTCGCCGTCGAGGCCGTCGAGCGCGTCGAGCACCTCGAACAGCAGCGGCTGCGGCGACGAGTGACGCTCCATCGCGACCAGGTCGATGTCTTCGAGCACGACGATGGCGGGTGTGAACGTGCGGGCGATCTCGGCGGCGGCCGAGATGAACCGGATGCTGGAGCCGGTGAGCACGATCGCGGTGGTGCCGGGCGTGATGGTGAGCAGGTGGCGCACTGTGAGCGTCTTGCCGGTTCCGGGCGGGCCGTAGAGCAGGACGCCGCGCTTGAGGTGCTGCCCGGCGCGGATGAGCTCGTCGCGGTGCGTGCCGATCGACACCACGTGCTCGATCGTCTCTTCGAGCACGCCGGCGGGCAGCACGATGTCGTCCTCATCGACGGCGGGGCGGGGGAGGAAGGTCGCGCCGGCGCCGCGGCCGTACTCGGTGGGCTCGAACGACAGCACCTGCCCGCGCAGCACGCTGTGCTCGATCATCGCGGCCCGCAGGGCGTCGAGGAACCGCGTGACGACGGCGGCGTCAGCGCCGAGCACCTCGACGAGCGCGGTCTCACGCCCGTAGTGGGGCATCGCGGCGCGCTGCGCGACCGCCAGCGGCGCCCCCTCGAAGCGGAACAGCCGCAGCCCGAGCGAGACGACCTGCCGGTTCGCCTGGGGGCCGGTGGCGCGTTCGACGTAGTCGACGGGGCCCGGGGTGTAGCGCACGTAGGGATTGCTGATGAGCTCGGTGAGGCCCTGTTGGTGGCGCTGCTCTCCGCCCGAGACGCCGATCAATCGCCCGCCGTCGGCGAGCACTTCGAGGGCGATGTCGGCATCGACGAGGCGATGGTCGAGAATCTGCTCGTGCACCACGGCCACGTCGGCGGCATCGGCACCGAGGTGTTCGCTGATCAGGTCGCCCAGCGGCGTGCGCGTGGCCCGCGACTCCTGCTCGGCCACCTCGTTCACGCGTCGCAGGTATCGGCCGACGGCCAGCATCAGGTCACGGTCGCGCTCGTCCACGCACAGCCTCCTCGCTCGTTGCCCCCAACGTAGCAACGCCGCACGCGGCCTCCCGGCATCAGCGGGCGTCGCTGCGCAGCACCGGCATCGTCGCGAGCATCCACCCGGTGGCGGCTGCGCCGACACCGCCCACGGCCATGTCGCCGATGGTGTCCTGATAGGCCACGAAGATCTCGTCGGAGACGAACCGCCACCCGAGCCACTCGACCATCTCCCACAGGGCGCTCAGGGCGAGCCCGATCGCGGTGGCCACGAGCACCCGGCCCAGCGCCCTGCCGTCATCCGCGCCGGTCGGCGCAGCGCCGCGGCGGCGGGGCGGGGGCACCGCACCCAGCCGTGCCAGGCCGAGGTAGCCGACGAGCGTCAGGGCGCCGGTGCCCGCCACGTGCATCGGCACGTCCCACCACGGCACGCGCGTGTAGAGGTCGATCACGTTGCTCCACGTCGCCGCCAGCACGACGACGCCGTAGACGACGTCGAGGCCGGCGCGCACGCCGAGGAACCGGGGGAGCAGCAGCGCGGGCAGGGCGAGGGCGAGGATGCCGGCATCCGTCGGCTGCCACCAGATCGTCGCGGCGATGACGCTGACCAGCCCCACCAGTCGGATGCCGTCGGCGAGCAGCTCGACGAAGCCGCGCGGCGGTCGCAGGAAGTTCTCGATCACACGCGGCCCCCGGGCAGTCGCAGCACGGCCTGCACGGGCAGGTGATCCGACGGCCAGACGCCGTCGGTGGGCGTGCCGTGGATGCCGATGCGCGCCACACCGATGTCGCCGCTGACCAGCACGGCGTCGATGCGTCGGCCGTGCGCGCGCGGGGTGCGATAGCCGGCGAGCGTGCCCCACTCCGGCGTGAGGTGGCGCTCGGCGACGAGCCAGGCGTCGCCCAGCCCGCTCGCGGTGAGGATCGACAGCGGCGCCGAGTGCGGCCCCGCGTTCATATCGCCCAGCACGATCGTCGGCAGGGCGCGCGCCGCGACCCGGGCGCCGATGGCGGCCGCCGACAAGCGGCGCGCGCGGACCGAGAAGACATCGAGGTGCGTGCCGATCGTGAGGAACACCGCGCCGGTCGCCCGGTCGCGCAGCACCGCCTCGACGGCGACGCGGGGAGTGGGGCTGCCCCACCCCGTCGATCCGGGCCGGTCGGGATGATCCGACAGCGCCCACTGCGCGCCCTCGAGCAGCTCGAGCCGTGCGCTGTCGTAGAAAAGGGGGGTACCCTCGCCCCGCGGCCCGGGCTGCCGGCCGTGCCCGATCCTGCGATAGCCGGGCCCCAGCGCCGCGGCGATCGCCCGCGCCGGCAGGGGCAGCACCTCCTGCGCAGCCAGCAGCGACGGGCGCTCGGTGGCGAGCAGTCGCAGCAGCGCGGGCTCGCGGCGACGCCACCGGTCGGCCGGCCGCGCCGTCACGGGCAAGGGGCGTCGCACGTTGAAGGTCATCACGTGCAGGTGCGGGGGCGGCACCGCGCCCACCAGGGCGCTCACGAGCGCACCCGCGCCGGCGTCGGGACGGCGAGGCGCGCCAGCACCCGCCGCAGCAGCAGCCGCGTCCAGCGCAGGGGCGGGAAGTCCTGCGGCCAGTGCGCCGTGACCGTGCGGGCGCCGCGGGCGACGCGGCGGACGAATCCGCGCGCGTCGGTGAACGGCCGCATCGACATGCCCATCGCCGTGTGGCGGGCGAAGCGGATGCGGTGGCGTTCGCCCAGGTGGAACGACAGGTCGAGGTCGTCGTGGAGTTCGGGGTCGTGCCGATGCGCCCGGTGGCGCACATCGGTCCAGGCGGAGCGGCGGAAGGCGAGGTTCGAGCCGAACAGCGGCAGGTGCCCGAGGGCGGGGGCGGCGGCCACCGCGTATGCGGTGAGATAGGCGGCGGCCAGCGGCCGCCGGAGGGCGCGCGGCCCGTCGATGAAGCGCGCGCCGCCCGTGAACGCCGACACGTCGCGCCGACGCTCGAACGCAGCGACCACCTCCGCCGCCCACGAGGCCGCCGGCACGCAGTCCGCGTCGAGCCGCAGCACGAGGTCGCCGCCGGCGCGATCGTAGCCGTGCGCGGCGGCGGCGGGGATGCCGGGCGCCCCGCAGAAGGTCACCACCGCGCCCGCGTCGTGGGCGACCGCCGCCGAGGCATCCGTCGACGCATTGTCGACGACGATCACCTCATCGGGCTGTCGCGTCTGGAGCTGCAGTGCACGCAGACACCTGCGCAGGGCGACGGCGTCGTCTTTCACGGGGATGACGACCGACACGGTGACCGCGGGGGCGCCGGGTGTCGGGGGATGTCGTCGGCGCGCGCGGCGCCGCGTCATCCCTGCCCGTCCGCCCCAGCCTGCTCGTCGCCGGGAGCCGCTTCGTCTTCTTCGGGCTCGAAGGTGGAGGCCACGCCGGTGTGTACGGCGGCCACGCCGTCGTCGCTCGGCGGGATCGTGCCGTCGGGGCCGAGGCCGCCGGGCTTGCGGGTTCCGCCGTCGTGGCCGCTGTCCGTGCCGGTGCGCTGGTCGTCGTCGTTGTCGCTCATCTCGCAGTCCTCTCCTCGTCCCGTCGCACCGGGTGTCGGTGCCGCCCGTCCGGCGGGGACAGGCGCTCGGAGCACCGAGGCTACGTGCCCAGCGCGCCGACCGAACGGGGGTTGACACCCCGCCGTGCGCCTGGGCGTCGCGGGAGGACCAGGGTCAGGATGCCGCGTCGGGGTGGAACTCGCGCAGCTCCTGCGCACAGCGGCAGGCGGCGGCGATCTTGGCCGCCCAGTCGATCGCGGCATCGCGCGAGGGGAGGTCGAGGATCGTGTAGCCGCCCTCGATCTCGCGGGTCTGCGGGTAGGTGCCCTCGGTGACGATGCCGTGACCGGAGACCATCACGGGCGGCACGTCGGCGATGCCGCCGCCGAAGACGAAGACCCCCGCGGCCTTGGCCTCGTCGATGACGGCGTGGGAGTCGGCGACCACCTGGGCGAACTCGCCCGCGGGGATCTGCATGGCAGGGCTGGGGAAGGAGATCAGATAGAAGGTCACACGCGCACCCTACGCTCGACCGGCGCACATCGTGCCCCCTTTTCGTGATACAGTGATTCATTGGTGCTTCGATCCGGTTTGTCCCCGATCCTCGGCCTCATCGACGAGATGCAGGCGGGTTGATGATGGTTTGCTCGATGCGCCCCCATTCTCAGAGCGCGCGTTCTGCAGCGCTCATCTTCAAAGGTTTCCCATGTTCCCCTCCGCACTGCTCACGAGTGCGCCCCTCGTCTGGCGACAGGCCGACCACGACGTCTTCGTCGCGTCGGTCGACGGCGAGTACGCCGGCTTCGTCGCCGGCGACGGCGAAGCGTTCGAAGCGCACAGCGCACTCGGCGCCCCGCTCGGCCGCCACGCGACCGTCGATGCGGCGCAAGGCGCCGTCGACGCATCGCACGCGCCCCTCACACTTCCGGCAACCGCCGGTAGGCACCGTCCACGTCGCACACGTCGACGTGGCACACATGGCCGC
Organism: Microbacterium festucae; assembly: GCF_025421715.1. GTDB lineage: Bacteria > Actinomycetota > Actinomycetes > Actinomycetales > Microbacteriaceae > Microbacterium > Microbacterium festucae. The sequence continues at coordinate 702,784 of NZ_JAOEFC010000002.1, read as the reverse complement.
TTCGGCGGTCCGAACAACAGAAGGAAAGACACGATGGCCACTGGCACCGTGAAATGGTTCAACTCCGAGAAGGGCTTCGGCTTCATCGCTCCCGACGACGGCTCTGCCGACGTGTTCGCGCACTTCAGCGCGATCACCGGCAGCGGCTACAAGGAACTCAACGAGAACCAGAAGGTCGAGTTCGACGCTGAGCAGGGCCCCAAGGGCATGCAGGCTGCGAACATCCGCCCGCTCTGAAGTTTCCTCGTCAGCCGGGGGTCGCGTTTCGCGGCCCCCGGCTGACGGCATGCTGGGAGTATCGGCGCATACCGCTACGGCCATGTGGCCGCGCGTAGTGTGGGCCTTAGCGATCGGCACCCGCCTTTGGCTTTACGGCCTCCGCGGTCCCGATCCCAGAGCAGGTGCTCTCATCGCCACACTTCTCGAAGCCCGTCTCGGCCCCGTTCGGCAGACCTACGCCGGCACCGACGAGTTCCCGCCGCTGACACGCGCTTTCACCGATGTCTCCGCCGTCGTGCGTGAGACGGGGCTGCTGCGACGCACCCCCTGGTTCTACACTTTCGTCGCCACCGTCGTCGCCCTCGGCTTCGGCGGCTGCATCACCGGGTTCGTGCTGTTCGGCCACAGCTGGTTCCAGCTGCTGATCGCCGCCGCCCTCGGCATCCTCTTCACGCAGGTCGCCTTCCTCGGTCACGAGGCCGCGCACCGCCAGATCCTCACCTCGGGCCCGGCCAACGACCGTCTCGCCCGGGTGCTCGCCAACGGCGTCGTCGGCATGAGCTACTCGTGGTGGACCACCAAGCACACCCGTCACCACGCCAACCCCAACCGCGTCGGCAAAGACCCCGACATCGAGATCGACACGATCTCGTTCCTCGACGAGGATGCCGCGCGCTCGCGCGGTCTGGTGCGGCTGATCACCCGCAAGCAGGGGTGGCTGTTCTTCCCTCTGCTGACGCTGGAGGGTCTGAACCTCCACGCCATCGGCATCCGCCACCTGCTCAGCCGCGAGCCCGTCAAGGGCCGCTGGACCGAGCTCGGCCTCATCGCCCTGCGCTTCTCGATCTTCGTCGTGCCGGTGTTCGTCTTCCTGCCGCTGGGGATGGCCTTCGCCTTCCTGGGTGTGCAGCTGGCCGTCTTCGGCGTGTACATGGGCGCCTCGTTCGCGCCCAACCACAAGGGCATGCCGGTGATCGCCCCGGGCGCCAAGCTCGACTTCTTCAGCAAGCAGGTGCGCACCTCGCGCAACATCCGCGGCGGCTGGTGGGCGACCTGGCTCATGGGCGGGCTCAACTACCAGATCGAGCACCACCTGTTCCCGAACATGCCCCGCCCGCACCTGGCGAAGGCCCGTGCCATCGTCATCGAGCAGTGCGAGACGCTGAAGGTGCCCTACGCCGAGACGTCGCTGTGGCGCTCCTACGGCATCGTCATCGCCTACCTCAACCGCGTCGGACTCGCCGCGCGCGACCCGTTCGACTGCCCGGTCGTCGCCTCGTACCGCCCCGCGTGAGCGGCGCGGCACCCGGGCGGCATTTCCCCGGCCTTCGCGCGGCCGGGGCGGTCTAGCATGGAGCGCATGGCTACCTCGAACCTGCCCACGCCCACGCTGCAGCCCATCGCCGACGAGAAGAACCTGATCGTCGTGGCCGAAGAGGGTGCCTCCTGCTGCGGCGGCGGCTGCTGCAGCACTGACTGACCCGCGCCGGCCGGGGGAGCGGCGCCGACCGCTAGCGTGGTCGGCATGCACGCCATCCCTCTGACCCCGATCCTTCTGGGCGCTTCGTCGCTCGGTTCCCGCGACGGCGCGGACGAACTCGCCGACGCCCTGATCCACTCGCCGCTCGGCGGTGTCGACACGTCGAACGCCTACGCCGGCGGGCGCAGCGAGGCCCGCCTCGGCGAGGCCATCCGGCGTGCGGGGGGCCTTCCCGCCGGCACTCTGGTGTACTCGAAGGCGGATGCCGACGAGTCGGGCCGCTTCGACGGCGACCGGGTGCGGCGCTCGCTCGACGAGTCGCTGACCCGTCTCGGCGTCGACCGGCTGCCGCTCTACCACCTGCACGATCCGTACACGATCACCCACGACGAGGCCATGGGTCGCGGCGGTGCCGTCGAGGCGCTCATCCGCGCCCGCGACGACGGCGTGATCGGCGCGATCGGCATCGCCTCGGGAACGATGGCGCAGGTGCACGGCTACGTGCAGACCGGCGCCTTCGACGCGGTGCTCTCGCACAACCGCTACACCCTCGTCGACCGCAGCGCGCACGCGACCTTCGCGCTGGCGCGTGAGCTCGGCATGACCGTGATCAACGCGGCGCCTTTCGGCGGCGGCACCCTCGCGAACGGCTCGGGTAACTACGGCTATCGCGAGATGCCCGCCGACTTCGCCGCCCACCTGCAGCGGGTGCGCGCCCTGGCCGACGAGCACGGTGTCGACCTCGCCGCCGCGGCGCTGCACTTCTCGCTCACGAGCCCCCTCGTCGACGCGACCGTCGTCGGCATCACCAGCACCGCACGCCTCGCAGCCCTCGACGGCCTCGTCACCGCCGACGTGCCGGCGGAGTTCTTCGCCGCCGTCGACGCGCTCGGCGCCCCGCCGCCCAGCGGCACCGACTGACGCCGGCCCCGCGGCCCGCGCACCGGCCCACGGCATCCGCCGGTCGTGGCCGCACAACAGCATGACCGCCAACGCGACACGCCGAGCCCGGATGCCGGGGCTCGGCGTGTCGTGTTCTCGCTCCCGCGGTTGTGCGGGGCGCTAGTCGCGCACGGCGGGCTGCATGAGGTGCGAGCCATCGGATTGACGCCCGCCCGCCTCGACGGTGAAGCGCACCACGTCGGAGCGATACCGATCGTCGGAGAACTCGAACGGGGCGCCCTGCGCGTCGTAGGAGGTGCGCTGCAGCCGGAGCACGGGGGAGTCCTGGGGCACGCGCAGCAGCCGCGCGTCGAGTTCGTCGGCGGCGACGGCGTCGATCTCGTGCGTGACCCGTGCGAAGCGGTGCCCGCGCTCGGCGAGGTACTCGGTGATCGAGCCCGATTCGAGATCGGCGGCGAACAGCAGCCGGCCCACGTGCTCGACGAAAGTGGTGCGCTCGAGCATCGCCGGGATGCCGTCGAGCAGGCGCAGGCGCACGAGCTCGACGACGATCGCGTCGACCTCGACGCCGAGGGCCTGCGACTGGCGCTGGTCGGCGCGGCGCAGGGCGAGATGCTCGGTGTGGGCACCCGGGGTGCGGCCGAACCCGCGTGCCCACGTGGTGAAGGGCACGTACATGTCCACGGCCTGGCCGGCCTGCTGGGAGCGCACGCGACCCGGGCGGCCCTTGCGCGTCTCGACCAGGCCTTCGGCGCGCAGCAGCGCCAGCGCGTTGCGGATGGGACCGCGCGAGGTGCTCCAGCGCTGGCCCAGCTCGCTTTCGGACGGAAGGTCGTCGCCCGGTGCGAGACGGCCGGAGATGATCTGCGATCGCAGGTCGTCGGCTATCTGCCGGTACAGGATGTCGGCCACCTGGGAATACTAGCGGGCGCCGATCGCCGCATTGTTCTGCGGAGCCAGAAGAAACCTCCCGTTCATGTAGCGACACGTAGATATACAACATGTTTCAGCTCCGTTAAGAGGTGGCAGGTGGGTACCTAGGTAACGACCGACTGTGTGAACCTGGGCACATGAGCAGCACTGCAGACTTCGCATCCGGCCCCTTGCTGGCCGACGTCGACCTCGTCGTGATCGGCGCCGGCATCGTCGGACTGGCACATGCCTACGAGGGCTGGCGACAGGGTCTGCGCGTGGCCGTCGTCGACCGGCGCTCGGCGGCCGCAGGCGCCTCGGTGCGCAACTTCGGGCACGCTTGCGTCACTCCGCAGAGCGGCGAGGCCGCGGAGTTCGCCGCAGAGGCCCGGCGGCGGTGGCTCGAGCTGAGCGAGGCGGCCGGCTTCTGGGCGCGCGAGTCGGGCACAGCCGTCGTGGCCCGCAGCGCCCCCGAGGCGGCGCTCCTCGAGCAGTACGCCGCCGCCTACGACGGCATCCGCCTGTGGGATGCCGCCACCGCCGCCGCCGAAGTTCCCGTCACCGGCGCCGTGGCCGGCGCGGTGCTCCCCGCCGACCTGCAGGTCGACCCCCGCGAGGCGGTGGGTGCCATCGCGGCGTGGCTCGAGGCCCGCGGCGTGCAGCTGCACTGGCGTACGAGCGCCCACCTGATCGAGACGGGCCGGGTGGGCACCTCCCGCGGCGTGATCCGCGCCGAGCGCGTGATCGTCGCGGTCAACCACGACGTCGACGAGCTGTTCCCGGAGCTTGCGACCGCCACCGGCACCGCCCGCTGCCGACTGCACATGCTGCGCGCCCGCGTGGGGCTCGCCTTCCCGCTGACCCGGCCGCTGTTCACCGGGTGGTCGCTGCTGCGCTACTCGGGCTTCGCCACCATGCCCGCAGCGGACGAGCTGCGCGCACAGCTCGCCCGCGAGCTGCCGCAGGGCATCGAGTACGACCTCAACCTCATGTTCACCCCGCAGCGCGACGGCAGCCTGCTGATCGGCGACACCCACGAACGGGGGATCGCCGACATCCCCTTCCAGAGCGAAGCGGGCTTCGACCTCGTCATCGATCAGACCCGCCGCCTGTTCGGCGCCGCGCAGATCGAGGTCGTCGAACGTTGGCAGGGCGTCTACGCCACCGCCCCCGGCCGCGAGTTCCTCATCCACGACCCGATGCCGGGAGTGACGGTGGTCGTGGTGACCACGGGAATCGGCATGACCACCGCCCTCGGCATCGCCCCGCAGGTGCTCGCGGGCGTTCCCGCACTCTGACGCACCGACCCGCCACCGCCCGACCGCAGGAAGACCGCAGGAAGAGACCATGAGAGCAACCGCATCCGCCCCCGGCATCGAGTTCCGGGGCGTCTCCATCACCGGCAACGGCGACGCCGTCATCCTCGACGACCTCTCGCTCACCGTCGAACGCGGCGAGGTCGTCGCACTGCTCGGCCCCTCCGGGGCGGGCAAGACCACGGCGTTGCGCGCGGTCGCCGGTTTCGCTCCGGTGGCGTCGGGGCAGATCCTCCTCGGCGGCCGCGACGTGACCCACCTGCCGCCGCGACGGCGAGGGCTGGGCATGGTGGTGCAGAGCTATGCGCTGTTCCCGCACATGTCGGTCGCCGACAACGTGGCCTACGGCCTGCGCATCCAGCGCACCCCGCGGGCGCAGCTGCGCAGCCGCGTGCACGAGGCGCTCGAGATGGTGGGGATGGGCGCGTTCGCCGACCGCATGCCGCGCTCGCTCTCGGGCGGTCAGCAGCAGCGGGTCGCGATCGCGCGGGCCCTCGCGCCGTCGCCCGAGGTGCTGCTGCTCGACGAGCCGCTCTCCGCCCTCGACCAGCAGCTGCGACAGGACATGATGGCCGAGCTGGCGCGACTGCACCGTGAGCTGCCCGACATGTCGATGCTCTACGTCACCCACGGCCAGAACGAGGCACTCACCCTCGCCGACCGCATCGCCGTGATGGCCAACTCCCGCCTGGTCGAGTTCGGCTCCGCCGCGAAGCTCTACCGCGACCCCGAGTTCGAGTTCACCGCGCGCTTCCTCGGCTCGTCGAACGTGCTCGCCGCCGAGATCGTGTCGCGCACGAGCGTGCGGCTGCTGGGCGGCGCCGGCAGCGTGCTCACCGTGGCCCCCACCGTGCAACCCGCCGGGCTCCGCGTGCACTTCTCGGTGCGCCCCCACCGGGTGCGACTGCTCGAGCCGGGCGAGAGCGCCGACAACGTCATCTCGATGGTCGTGGGCGACATCCAGTGGCGCGGCGCCACCCACCTGGTCGCCGGCACGGTCAACGGCGTGCCGTTCGCGGTGGAGTCTCTGGAGCTGCGCGAGCTTCCCGCCCTCGGATCGTCGGTGCGGGTCGGCTTCGACGCCGCCGACGCGATCCTGCTGCGCTACGAGGAGCCCGAACCGCTGCAGGCGAAGCTGGCCGCGATCGCCGCCGAGCCGGTGACGGCCGCCCTGGAAGTGTCGGGGGCCCGCGCGTGACGCTGCTCGAGGAGGCGACCCAGACGCCGCCGGCCCGCCGTCGGGCGCCGCGTCGCCCCTTGGCGGCCGTGGTCGCGATGATCCCCATCACCCTGCTGGTCGTGCTCGTGGTCTACCCGCTGCTGCTGGTCGTCGTGCACGCGTTCGAGGGTGAGGACGGCGGCTTCTCGGTGGACATGTGGGGCGTGCTGTTCGCCAACCCGGTGTTCACCGACACGATCTGGACGACACTGCGCATCGCGGCGATCTCCACCGCGATCGCCCTCGTGCTGGGAACGTTCGTCGCGATCGTCATCAGCTACGTGCCGTTCCGAGGCTCCGCGCTGCTCACCAGCGCCCTCGACGTCTACCTGTCGTTCCCGTCGTTCCTCATCACCCTGGCGCTCGTGTTCATCTGGGGCAACGTCGGCATCGTCAACGGCGCGCTGGATGCCGTCTCCGGCGGGGCGCTCGGGCCGGTGCGGCTGCTGGAGACCCAGTGGGGCGTCATCCTCGCCGAAGTCACCTACTTCACCCCGTTCGTCGTGCGGCCCGTGCTCGCCGCGCTGCAGGTGATGGACCGCGCCCACGTGGAGGTCGCCGAGTCGCTCGGGGCGGGCGGCTGGCGCATCGTCGGCACCATCATCCTGCCGGAGGTTCTCCCCGCACTGCTGGCCGGGGGATCGCTCGTCCTCATGCGCACCATGAACGAGTTCGGCATCGTGATGTTCACCGGCGCCAAGGGCGTGACGACCCTCCCCACCCTCGTCTACGGGCAGGCGATCGCCCGCGGCAACTACGACGTGGCCGCCATCGCCGCACTCGTGAACATCGTGCTCTCCCTCGCCCTGTACGTCGTCTACCGCGGCGTCGCCGCCCGCGCCATCGGAGGTGCCCGCCATGCTCGTTAGGTCGCGGATGGGACGACTCGTCGTCCACTCGATCCTCGCCGTCATCGCCGTGATGGTGTTCGCCCTGCCGTTCGCGATCCTCGTGATGGGCGCGTTCAGCACCTCCTGGTCGGGCGTCGTGCCCAGCGGCATCACGCTCGGCAACTTCCAGGCCGTGTTCACCGAGTCCGCGACGGTCGGCGCGATCATCGCCTCCGTCATCTCCGCCGGCGTCTCGACGCTGATCGCGCTGGTCGTCGCGACCGTCGCGGCGCTGTCGACGCGCTCGGCACCGCGGATGCGTCGGGTCGTGGACACCCTGTTCCTGCTGCCGGTCGCGGTGCCCTCGGTGGCGGTCGGTCTGGCCGTGCTCATGGCGTTCTCGGCGCCGCCGTTCACCGTCAACGGCACCGTGGTGATCGTGCTCATCGCACACACGGTGCTCGTGCTCGCGCTGGCCTACCAGCCGATCTCGGCCGCGGTGACCCGCCTCGAGCCGTCGTTCGAAGAGGCGGCGGCCGCCCTGGGCGCCGGGCGACTGCGGGTGCTGCGCACCGTGACCCTCCCCGCCCTCCGTCCCGCACTGGCGGGGGCTGCGGCGCTGTGCATCGCCATGTCGATGGGGGAGCTCACCGCGACGATGATGGTCGCCCCGCCCACCTGGCGCACCATGCCGCTGCAGATCTTCTCGTTCACCAGCCGCGGCATCCGCCTCTACGAGGGCGCGGCCCTCGCCGTCGTGCTGATGCTCATCACCCTCGTCTGCCTCCTCGTGCTGCAGCGCGCCACGCTGACGCGCCGGCACCGCTGACCCCGCACCTTCTCCCTCCGCTCCGCCCGCACCATCCGCACCACCTGCTCGCCATCTCACAACGATCCACAGAAACGGATGATCATGACCCACGCTCCCTCCCTCCGCACCGCCGGAACCCTCGGCGTCCTCGCCGTCGCCGCCCTGGTCACCGCCGGGTGCGCCCCCACCGCCAGCGACGCGACCGAACCCTCCGGCGCCTCCTCGTCGACCGTCACCGTCTACACCGCCGACGGCCTCAACGACGGTGACGAGTCGTACTACCAGCAGGTCTTCGCCGCCTTCACCGCCGAGACGGGCATCGAGGTGCAGGTCGTGGAGGGCGGATCCGGCGAGGTGCTGCAGCGCGTGGCCCAAGAGAAGTCGAACACCCAGGCCGACATCCTCGTCACCCTGCCGCCGTTCATCCAGAGCGCCGACGAAGACGGCCTGCTCGTGGACTACGTGCCCGAGGGGAGCCAGACCGTGCCGGCCGACGCGAAGGATGCCGACGGCGCCTACACCGCGCTGCTGTCGAACTACATCGGCTTCATCCGCAACACCGCCGAGCTCGACGAGGCTCCCCGCACCTGGGACGACCTGCTCGACCCCGCCTACCAGGGCCTGCTGCAGTACTCGACCCCGGGTATCGCCGGTGACGGCACCGCGATGCTGATGCTGGCGCGTGAGGTGCTCGGTGACCAGGAGAGCACCGAGTACTTCGAGAAGCTGCAGGTGAACAACGTCGGTCCGTCGGATTCGACCGGTCAGCTGGCGGCGAAGGTCGACAAGGGCGAGCTGCTCATCGCCAACGGCGACGTGCAGATGAACTACGCGCAGTCGCGGGCGATGCCGAACCTCGGCATCTTCTTCCTCGAGGGCACCGACGGCACCCCCACGACGCTGTCGGTTCCGTACTACGCGGGCCTGGTGGCCGGCGCTCCGCACGAGGACGCCGCCAAGAAGCTGCTCGACTACCTGTACACGCCCGAGGCGCAGGAGCTCGCCACGACCGCCGGCGGCGGGTTCCCGGCCCGGGACGACATCACCCCCACCGGCGAGGCCGCTGATGCACTCGCGGAGATCATGTCGGGCGTGACGGTGCTCTACCCGGACTGGATGGACATCTCCGAGAACCTCGACGAGTACGTCCAGTCCTGGAACACCGCCACCGGCACCCTGTGATCGTCTCCACCACGAAGAATCGTCCTCTCATGTTCCACCTCATCGCCCTCGACATCGCCGGGACGACCATCGACGACCACGGCGCGGTCTACGACGCGCTGCGCACCGCGGTGGAGGAGACCGGCGCGAGCGTCGCCGCCGAAGACCTGCAGACCTGGATGGGCACCGACAAGGTCACCGCCATCAGCGCCCTCATGCGGCTGGGCGGTCTCGAGCCCGATGAGGCCACCGTGGCGGCCGCGTTCGAGCGCTTCCGCGTCGTGCTGGCCGAGTCGTACGCCACGCATCCGCCGCAGATCATCCCGGGCGTCGCCGAGGCGATCGCACGGCTGCGCGGCGACGGCGTGAAGGTGGCCTTGACGACGGGCTTCTCGGATGACGTCGTCGAGCCGCTGCTGGCCTCGGTCGGCTGGACGGTGCCGCAGCACCTGGATGCCGTCGTCACGACCTCCGATGTGCCCGCCGGGCGTCCGGCACCGTACATGATCCACCGGGCGATGGCGGCGACGGGGGTGCACGATGTGCGCACGGTGCTGGCGGCCGGTGACACGGTCGTCGACCTGCAGGCCGCCCGCAACGCCGGCGCCTACGCGGTGGGCGTGCTCACCGGCCTCACCCCGCGCGCCGCGCTGGAAGGGGCCGACCACGACGCCATCGCCGACTCGGTCGCCGACCTGCCGACCCTGATCGCCGGCCTGGCCTAACGGCCCGCACCGCGGCCCACGGCATCCGCCCGTCGTGGCCCGCACAACAGCATGACCGCACACGCGACACGCCGAGCCCGGATGCCGGGGCTCGGCGTGTCGTGTTCTCGCTCCCGCGGTTGTGCGGGGGCGGTGGGGTCAGTGTCCGGCGGGGACGCCCTCGGGGGCGTCGGCGGGCTTGCGGATGAAGAACGCGCTGATCAGCAGCGGGGTGCCGATGATCGCGGCGAGCAGGAACGCGGCGCGGGCGCCGGCGGCGCCGGCGGCGGCCTCGGAGGCTCCGGATGCTGCGGCGGAGGCGCTGACCGACGACATGATCGTGATGAGCAGGGCGATGCCGGCGGCACCGGCCACCTGCTGCACGGTGGACACCGTCGCGCTGCCGTAGGAGTAGAAGCGCGGCTCGAGCGAGCCGAGCGAGGCCGTGAACAGCGGGGTGAACGACATCGCCAGGCCGATCGACAGCAGCGTCTGGGTGACCACCAGCGCCCACACCGGGGTCGACTCGGTGAGGGTGGTGAACCACCAGAGGATCACCAGCACGACGATCGTGCCCGGCAGCAGCAGCACGCGGGTGCCCCAGCGGTCGTAGATGCGGCCGATCACCGGTCCGAGGAAGCCCATGGCCAGGGCCCCGGGCAGCACGACCAGGCCCGACTCGGTGGCCGACATGCCGAGCGTGCCCTGCATGTAGAGGGGGAGTGCGGTGATCGTGCCGAAGAACGCGAGCGACATGACCGCGAAGTGCGCCACCGACAGCGAGAAGTTGCCCGAGCGGAAGATGCGCAGGTCGAGCAGGGCGTCGTCGACCTTCTGCAGCACGATCTGGCGCCACACGAACAGGCCGAGGCCCACCACGCCGACCGCGAGCGAGACGACGAGGGTGACGGTGGCCATGTCGGATGCCGCGGCGGCGGCCGCCGTGGCATCGCCGTGGCCGCCTCCGCCGATCTGGCTGAGGCCGAACACGAGCCCGCCGAAGCCGAGCGCGGAGAGGATGACCGAGATGACGTCCAGCGGTGCGCGCGTCTGCTCGCCGAGGTTCTGGATCCAGCGCACACCCACCGCGAGGGCGATGACGGCGATGGGCAGCACGATCGCGAAGATCCACCGCCAGCTGAGGGTGTCGAGCACGATCCCCGCCATGGTGGGGCCGATGGCCGGGGCGAGGGAGATGACCACGCTGACGCGGCCCATCATGCGCCCGCGCAGGTGCGGCGGGACGACGGTCATGAGCGTCGTCATCAGCAGTGGCATCATGATCGCCGTGCCGGAGGCCTGCACGACGCGGCCGACGAGCAGCACCTCGAACCCGGGGGCGACCAGCGCGATCAGCGTGCCCACCGAGAACAGCCCCATGGCCGTGGCGAACATCTGCCGGGTCGTGTAGCGGCGCAGCAGGAAGCCGGTGGTCGGGATGACGACGGCCATCGTGAGCATGAACGCGGTGGTGAGCCACTGCGCGGCGACGGCGGTGATGCCGAGGTCGCCGATGAGGTGCGGGATCGCGACGCCCATCGTGGTCTCGTTGAGGATCGCGACGAAGGCGGCCGCCAGCAGCAGCCAGATGACGCGGTTCTCCTTCGCGCCGACGGTGGCCGTCGGTGCGGGCGTGCGGATGGTGCCGGTAGTGGTCGTGGACAAGCCGGGGACTCCTCGTGAAGGCGCGGGAAGTCGTACCCGAGATCCGGGACGAACGCTGACTGCAACGGTGCGCCCGACCCCGGCATTCCCGATCCGTGACACGATTTGCGGATGACCGTGACTCTGCGTGGTTCCGGCGTCGCCCTGCGCGGACTGTGCGCCCTCGCGGCCGGAGTGGTCGCCGCGGTGGTGCTCACCCCGCTGCTCGGGGCGGCCCCGGCGGTGCTGGCCGGCTGGGCGGTGCTTGCCGCGGTCAACGTCGCGTGGGTGCTGCTGGTGGTGTGGCCGATGGATGCCGGGCGCACCCGCGCGCACGCCGCCCGCGAAGACGTCGCACGCCCGGTCGCCCGGCTGATCGCGCTGGCCGGCAGCAGTGCGAGCCTGGCCGCCGTCATCGTCATGCTGGTGCTGTCGCGGGATGCCGCGCCGGCGCGCGCGTTCGAGCTGGCGGGCGTCGCGGTGGTCGCCGTGGTCGCCTCGTGGGCGCTCATCCAGGTCGACTACCTGCTGCACTACGCCCGCATGTACTACGGCGACGGCCCCGCCGCCGGCGGCATCGACTTCAACCAGGAGGAGCCTCCGATGTACTCCGATTTCGCCTACTTCGCGATCGGGCTGGGGCTGGCCTACCAGGTGTCCGACACCAACGTGCGCTCGGGCGCCATCCGCCGCGTCGTGGTCGCCCAGACGCTGCTGGGCTACCTGTTCGGCGCCGTGATCCTCGCCGCCGTCGTCAACCTCGTGGCGGGCCTGCGATGAGCATGGGCGGGCCGGGCGGGGGCGGCGGGCACCCGGGCGGACGCCCCGGCTTCCGGGGTGTGGACGAGAAGGCCCAGCGCCGGCTCAACGCCGAGGCGCCCGAGGTGCCGCACCTCGGACAGCGGGTCGTGGCCCTGTTCCGCCCGTATCTCGCGCGGCTCATCGTCACCGGCATCCTCGTGGTCGCCGGCGCCGCGATCGCCGTCGTGCCGCCGCTGATCGTGCAGCGCATCTTCGACGAGGCGCTCTTCCCGGTGGCCGGCGGCGGCCCCGACCTCACCCTGCTGGCCCAGCTGGTGGCCGTCACGATCGGTCTCTACCTGCTGTCCGCCGCCGTCGGCGTCGTGCAGACCTGGCTCACCTCGACGGTGGGCAACAGCGTCACCGGCGACCTGCGGGTGCGCCTGTTCGAGCACCTGCAGGCGATGGAGCTGGCCTTCTTCACCCGCACCAAGACCGGGGTCATCCAGTCGCGCCTGCAGAACGACGTCGGCGCGGTGTCGGGCGTGCTCAGCAACACGCTCACCAGCATCCTCGGCAACACCGTCACCGTCATCTCGGCGCTGGTGGCGATGATCATCATCGACTGGCGACTGACCCTCATCTCGGTGGCGATCATGCCCATCCTCGTGCTCGTGCAGCGGCGGGTGGGGCAGGTGCGCGCCCGCATCGCGGGACAGACGCAGGAGTCGCTGTCGGAGCTCACCTCCATCACGCAGGAGACCCTGAGCGTGTCGGGCGTGCTGCTGTCGAAGTCGTTCAACCGGCAGGCCGCCGAATCGGCCCGCTACCAGGATGAGAACCGCAACCAGGTGAGCCTGCAGATCAAGCGGGCCATGAGCGGGCAGGGCTTCTTCGCCGTGGTGCAGGTGATCATGGCATCCGTCCCCGCCATCATCTACCTGGTTTCGGGCTGGCTCATCGGCGCGGGAACCGACACGATCACCGCCGGCACCATCGTCGCGTTCACCACGGTGCAGGCCCGGTTGCTGCAGCCGCTCATGGGCCTGCTGCGCGTCTCGCTCGACCTGCAGACCTCGGCGGCCATCTTCGCCCGCATCTTCGAGTACCTCGACCTGACGCCGGCGATCTCCGACCAGCCGGGTGCGGTCACCGTGGCGCAGGCGCCGGGCCCGGTGGGACGCATCGAGTTCCGCGACGTCGTCTTCCGCTACCCGGATGCCGCGCCCGACAGCCGCCCGTCGCTGGACGGCGTCTCGTTCGTGGCCGAGCCGGGCGAGCACATCGCCTTCGTCGGCCCGTCGGGCGCCGGCAAGACCACGGTGCTCTACCTCGCGCCGCGCATGTACGAGGCCTCCGGTGGCGAGGTGCTGTTCGCGGGGGCGGACGTGCGCGCACTCACCCAGGAGTCGATCATCGACCACGTGGGCATCGTGTCGCAGGAGACCTACCTGTTCCACGCGACGATCCGCGAGAACCTGCGCTATGCGAAACCCGACGCGACGGATGCCGAGATCGAGGCGGCCTGCACGGCGGCCAACATCCACCACGTGATCACGTCGTTCGCGCTGGGCTACGACACCGTGGTGGGGGAGCGCGGGTACCGGCTGTCGGGCGGGGAGAAGCAGCGCATCGCCATCGCCCGCGTGCTGCTGAAAGACCCGCCGGTGCTGCTGCTGGACGAGGCCACGAGCGCGCTCGACACCGTGTCGGAGCGGGTGGTGCAAGACGCCCTCGACGCCGCCGCGCGCGGGCGCACGACGCTGTCGATCGCGCACCGGCTGTCGACGGTGGTCGGCGCCGACGTCATCCACGTCGTGGAAGCGGGCCGCATCGTCGAGTCGGGCACCCACGCCGAGCTGCTGGCGGGCGGCGGCCTCTACGCCCAGCTGGCGATCGAGCAGCTCGCGGCGGCGCGCATCGAGGAGTTCGACGCGCGCGCCGAGCAGGGGTGACGCGGGCGCGGGTGTGCGGCTTTGCGGCGCGGGCGCGGTCAGGCGTGCTGCTCGGCTCGAGGGCCGCTCAGCCCGCGGGGGTCAGCGCTTGTCGCCCCAGTCCTCCGAGCCGATCGCGTCGGTGGGCTCGGGCTGCGGCTCGCGGTCGGCGAGGTCGACGGGGGTGGGCGAGACGAGCTCCTCCGTGGTCTGGTCCTTGAGCTCGTCGATCTCCTCGCGGAGCTCCTCGAGGTCGGGGCCGGTCGGGGTCGCGGGCAGGGGCGTCTCGGACGTGTCGCTCATGCCGTCAGCATAAGCCGTGCCGTCCGGCCCCGCGGGTGCCACGGCGGGCGCCGACGACGGCGCCGGTGCCGTCACCACAGGCGCGCCGCGGCGCGCAGGTCGGCGACGGCGCCGTCGAGGGCGAGGCCGTCGGCCTCGGCGCGTTCGGCGAGCTCCCGCACGAAGCCGCCGAGCGCGCGGCGGTACGCGGCATCCGGGTGGGTCTGGGCGATGCGCACGAGCGGCGGCACGTCCATGTCGAGGATCAGGCGCACGCGCGCCTGCGCGGCGCGGCGCTGCCCGGCGGCGTCGAGCACCGCGATGCCCGCCCGCATGGCCTCGAGGTAGTCGTGCAGCACCGGCAGGGCGTCTCGGTGCTGGGTGATCGACGAGCCGTCGGCGCGCTCGCGCCAGTGCACGACGACGTCGGGCACCACGTCGATGCCGCGGGCATGCACATAGAGCCGCTGCGCGACGCTCTGGTCTTCGTAGAGGCGGCCCTCGGGGAAGCGCAGATCGTTGCGGCGCCAGAGCTCGATGCGGCTCACCTTCGACCACGCGACGATGTTGCCCGACACCTCGGGGTGCTCGGCCAGCGTCGTGCCGGTGCGCGCCGGGTCGGTGGCCGCGGCCACCCACGGCTGCACGATGCCGGGGCGGTAGCCGTCGGCATCCGGTCGCAGCCGCACGTAGGCGCCGGCGACGATGTCGCTGCCGGATGCCGTGAGCGCGCCGACGAGCGTCGACAGGGCCGCCGGGGTCATCACGTCGTCGGCGTCGAGGAACGCGACGAACGGGGTCGTCACCCGGTCGAGGGCCACGTTGCGCGCCGCGCCGAGGCCGCGGGGCACGTCGTGCCGCACGAGTTCGAACCGGTCGTCGGCGGCGGATGCCGCGGCGAAGACCTCTCCGGTGGCATCGACCGAGCCGTCGTCGACGAGGATCGCCCGCCACCGAGTCAGCGTCTGCGCCTGCAGGGAAGCAAGGGCCTCGGCGGCGAAGTCGGCGACATCGCGCCCCGGGACGATGACGGTGACGACCGGCGTGCTCACTCGCCCGATCGTACTGCCGCCACCGCGGCGCCCACCGCCGCCGCCAGTGCCAGCGGGTCGATCGAGGAGGCGGGGGCGCCGTGGGCGAACGTGAAGCGCACCGCGGTGTGGGCCACCTCGGGGGCGATGCCGCACGCGAGCAGAACGTGCGAGGGCTCGGTGTCGCCCGCCGCGCACGCCGACCCGCTCGACGAGACGATGCCCCGCCGCTCGAGCTCGAGCAGCACCGCCTCGCCGCTCGTGCCGGCGAACGTGAAGCTCGCAGACCCCGGCAGCCGGTGCACGGGATCGCCGGTCAGGCGCGCCTCGGGGCGGGCCGACAGCACCGCCGCGATGAACGCGTCGGTCTGCGCGCCGACCCGCGCGGCCGCGGCGGCGCGCTCGGCCTCGGCCAGTTCGAGCGCGGTCGCTAACGCCACGGCACCGGCGACGCTCTCCGTGCCGCTGCGGCGCCCCCGCTCCTGGCCGCCGCCGTGCAGCAGGGGCTCGAGGGGGATGCGGCCGCGCACCGCGAGCACGCCCGTTCCCGCCGGAGCGCCGATCTTGTGGCCGGCGATCGACAGGGCCGCGGCGCCGGTGCCCGCCAGCGGCAGCCAGCCGGCCGCCTGCACGGCATCCAGGTGCAGGGGCACCCGGCCCACGCGCGCGGCGATCCCGGCGACGTCCTGCACGGTGCCGATCTCGTTGTTCGCGTAGCCGATCGACACGAGAGCCGTCTCGGGTCGGAGCGCGGCGGCGACGGCATCCGGATCGATCCGCCCCGTCGCCGAGACCGGCACCCGTGTGACGGCGAACCCGTGCACCCGCTCGAGGAAGTCGCATGAGGCGAGGATCGCCTCGTGCTCGATGGGGGAGGTGATCACGTGGGCCGGGGCGCCCGCGCGCAGCGCCGCCGCCAGGGCGATGCCCTTCACGGCGAGGTTGTCGGCCTCGGTGCCGCCCGAGGTGAACACGATGTCGCCCGCACGCATGCCGACCACCGCCGCCACCCGGGCGCGCGCGTCGGCCAGGGCCTGCGCCGCCCGCTCGCCGACGGTGTGGTGGCTCGACGGATTGCCGAACCCCTCGGTGAGGTGGGGGAGCATCGCCTGCAGTACCTCGGGGCGCACCGGGGTCGTGGCGGCGTGGTCGAGGTAGAGCATCACGCCTCGATGCGCACGTCCAGGCCGAGGTCGAGCGACGGCGCCGAATGGGTCAGCGCGCCGACCGAGATGACGTCGACGCCGGTCTCGGCGATCGCGCGCACGGTGTCGAGGTCGACCCCGCCCGACGCCTCGATCTGCGCGCGCCCGGCCACCCGCTCCACCCCGGCCCGCAGGTGGTCGAGGCCGAAGTTGTCGAGCATGATTGTGTCGACGCCCGCCGCGAGCACCGGCTCGATCTGGTCGAGGCGGTCGACCTCGACCTCGAGGTGCGCCGTGTGCGGCAGCCGTGCGATCGCGGCCTGCAGGGCCTGTGTCAGCGAGGCGCCGCCCGCCGTCAGCACCGCGAGGTGATTGTCCTTGGCCATCACGGCATCCGAGAGCGAGAAGCGGTGATTGTGACCGCCGCCGCAGCGCACCGCGTGCCGCTCGAACGCGCGCAGGCCCGGCGTGGTCTTGCGGGTGTCGGCGATGCGGGCGCCGGTGTGGGCGACCTGCTCGACGTAGCGCGAGGTCAGCGTGGCGATGCCCGACATGCGCTGCGCGAAGTTCAGCGCGACCCGCTCGCCGGTGAGCACGCCCCGGGCGGGCCCGGTGACCGTGGCCAGCACATCGCCCACCGCGAACGCCGCGCCCTCGGCGACGGGCACGCTCACGCGGATCGCCGGGTCGCTGAGCGTGAACGCCGCGGCGAACACCTCGCCCCCGCTGAAGACGCCGGGCTCACGGGCGACGAGGTCGGCCGTGGCGACGGCATCCGCGGGGATCAGGTAGGCACTCGTCAGGTCGCCCCAGGGCGCGTCTTCGTCGAGAGCGGCCTGCACGACGCGTTCGATGTGGCTGCGGCTGAGCATCAGGCGACCTCTTCGGTTCTGGGGGTGGGGGAGGCGGCGGGGCGCCCCGCCGGGACGAGCTGCGGGGTGCGTGCGGGCGGAGCCCCCGCGAAACTCCTCCATTTCGTGCCCGCGGGCGCGGTGGCCGCAGCAGATCGCGCATTCCCGGCGTGGATTGGAGGAGTTTGGTCGCGGCGCGCGTCGCGACGGAGGTGCGCACCGACCGATGCCGGGCGCGCGAGGGCGGCGGCGATCACGGCCCGGGCGACCTGCAGAAGGTTCGCGTCCTCGCGTTCGGCGACGGTCTCGGCGCTGCCGGGCGCCCCCGCCCACGCGCCGGGCGCCCCCGCCCACGCGCCGGGCGCCCCCGCGCCGGGCGCCTCGGCCCACGCGCCGAGCGCCTCGGCCCCCGCGCCGGGCGCCTCGCCCCACGCGCCGAGCACCGCCGCCGCGTGCGCGAGCCCCGCCGCGTCGCGCTCGACCCCGACGAACTCCCACATCAACGCCTGCAGCGCCGCGCGCGTGAACGGCGGCCGAGTGTCCAAGACGCGCGGCATCGACGGCGCGGATGCCGCGTGTTCTGGACGCTCGGCGGAAGGGGCGACGCGTGCGGGGCGCTCGGAGCCTGAGAGCCCGCGCGCGGCTGCGGCGGCGCGGCCGGCGCGGGCGCCGAAGACGGCGCCCTCGAGCAGCGAGTTCGACGCCAGGCGGTTGGCGCCGTGCACACCGGTGCGGGCGACCTCTCCGGCGGCGAAGAGTCCGGGCACGTCGGTGCGGCCGTCGAGGTCGGTGACCACGCCGCCCATCACGTAGTGCGCGGCCGGGGTGACGGGCACCGGCTGCCGGGCCCAGTCGAGGCCGCGGGCGCGGACGGCGGCGTCGATCGTCGGGAAGCGCGCGGCGAGGAAGGATGCCGTCGCGGCGGGCGTCTCGCGCAGGCCTGTGGCGTCCAGCAGCACCGGGCTGCCGCCCTGCCGCGCCATGACCTCGGCGATCGTGCGGGCCACGACGTCGCGGGGCGCGAGCTCGGCGTCGGGGTGCACGTCGGGCATGAAGCGCACCCCGTGCGCGTCGCGAAGCACGGCGCCCTCGCCGCGCACGGCCTCGGACACGAGGAACGCCGCGCCGACGGCCAGCACCGTCGGGTGGAACTGCACGAACTCCAGATCGGATGCCGTCGCTCCCGCCCGCAGCGCCGCCGCGACTCCGTCACCGGTGGCGATGGCCGGGTTGGTGGTGTGGGCGTAGAGCTGCCCGGCGCCGCCGGTGGCGAGGATCACGGCGTCCGCGGCGATGCGGCGGGGCGCTCCCGCGACGAGCAGGTCGACGCCGACGCAGCGGCCGCCCGCCATCACCAGGTCGACGAGGAAGGCGTGCTCGACGACCTCGGCGGCGTCGCGGCGGGCGCGGGCGACGAGCCCCGCCTCGATCACCGCGCCGGTCGCATCGCCGCCGGCATGCAGCACCCGCGGGAAGGAGTGGGCGGCCTCCAGGCCCTGCACGAAGTCGCCGGCGGCGTCGCGGTCGAAGGCGACGCCGGCGTCGACGAGCTCGCGGATGAGCTCCGGCCCCTCGGCGGCCAGCACACGCACGGCGTCCGGGTCGGCCAGGCCCGCGCCGGCCACGAGGGTGTCGTGGATGTGGTCGTCGACGCGGTCGTCGGCGAACATGACCGCCGCGATGCCGCCCTGCGCGTAGCGCGTGTTCGACTCGGCGAGCTCGGCCTTCGTGACGATCGTCACGCGCGCCCCCGCGGCGGCGGCATGGTGCGCGGCGGTGAGCCCGGCGATGCCGGAGCCGACGACCACCACGTGCGGGGTGGTCATGGCCGTGCCGCCAGCATCCGCTCGAGGGCGACGCGGGCCGGGTCGGCGACGTCGGCGGGCACCGTCACGCGGTTGCGCACCTCGCCGTCGACGAGCCCCTCGAGCACCCAGGCGAGGTAGCCGGGGTGGATGCGGTACATCGTGGAGCAGGGGCAGACGACCGGGTCGAGGCAGAAGATCGTGTGCTGCGGGTGCTCGGCGGCCAGGCGCTGCACGAGGTTCACCTCGGTGCCCACGGCGAACACGGTCGGCTCGGTCGCCGCGGCGATCGCCTTGCGGATGTAGTCGGTCGATCCTGCCTCGTCGGCGGCGTCGACGACGTCCATCGGGCACTCGGGGTGCACGATCACCCGCACGCCCGGGTGCTCTGCGCGCGCGGCGGCGATCTGGTCGACGGTGAAGCGGCGGTGCACCGAGCAGAACCCGTGCCACAGGATGACGCGCGCGTCGGCGAGCTGGTCTTCGTCGGAGCCGCCGAGGGGCTTGCGCGGGTTCCACATCGGCATCTGCGCGAGCGGCACCCCCATCGCCTTGGCGGTGTTGCGCCCGAGGTGCTGATCGGGGAAGAACAGCACCCGCCGGCCGCGCGCAAACGCCCACTCCAGCACGGTGCGCGCGTTCGAGGAGGTGCACACGATGCCGCCGTGGCGCCCCACGAAGCCCTTGATCGCCGCCGACGAGTTCATGTAGGTCACGGGGATGACGGGTACGAGGCCGTCGGCGTCGACGGAATCCATGTCGCCGTACACGTCGGCCAGCTGCTCCCAGCACTCCTCGACCTCGTCGATGGATGCCATGTCGGCCATGGAGCAGCCCGCGGCGAGGTTGGGGAGGATGACGGCCTGGTCGGGTCGCGAGAGCAGGTCGGCGGTCTCGGCCATGAAGTGCACGCCGCAGAAGACGATCGCCTCGGCATCCGGATGCTGCTGCGCGAAGCCCGCCAGCTGGAAGGAGTCGCCGGTGTGGTCGGCGTGGACGATGATCTCTTCGCGCTGGTAGTGGTGGCCCATCACGACGACGCGGTCGCCGAGGACCGCCTTGGCCGCGCGGATGCGGGCGTCGAGCTCGGCTTCGCTCGCGTCGCGGTAGGCCGCCGGCAGCTCGCCCTGCCGCGGCGCGCCGGTGGGGATGACGTCGCCCATCGACGAGCCCGGTCCGTAGCCGGGGCGCGCGTCGAAGGCCCACGGGCCGGCGGCGAGGTCGGTGTTGCAGGTCTCGGCGGCGACGGTTCCCGCGACGATCGCCTGGATGCCGTGGTCGACGCTCGGGTCGATCGGCTGGTCGGCGGGACGCGGCTGGAGGGTGATGAGGGTGGCGGCCATGGGCTTCGGCTTTCGGTCAATCGGGCAGCGGCCCGCGGTCGGCGAGCTCGACGTCGTGGTTGTAGCGGTAGAGCCGCGCCGGCCGGTGGCTGCCGGTGCGGTGCTCGTCGGTGGGGATGATGGTGCCCGAGCCCTCGACCTGGCGCCGGAAGTTGGCGGGGTCGAGGCGGCGCCCGAGGATCGCCTCGTACACCTCGCGCAGGTCGGCGAGGGTGAACAGGGCGGGCAGCAGCCCGTGGGCGATGCGGCTGTAGCCGACCTTGTTGCGCAGGCGCCAGAGGGCGTACTGCACGATCTGGTCGTGGTCGAAGGCGAGCTGCGGGTGGGTGGTCGCGTCGTACCAGGCGACGTTCTCCTGCTCGGCGGCCCGCGAGACGTCTTCGCGCACGAGCGCCCAGTACACGATCGACACGACGCGGCTGGGGGAGCGGTCGACCTCGCCGAACGCGTAGAGCTGCTCGAGGTAGCTGGGGGCGAGGCCGGTGGTCTCGGCGAGGGTGCGCGCGGCGGCGGCGTCCATGTCCTCGTCCACGCGCAGCCAGCCGCCGGGGAGGGCCCAGCGCCCTTCGAACGGGTCGCGCGTGCGGCGCACGAGGGGGAGCACCACCCGTGCGCGGTCGGCGCCGGCGTCGCGGCGCAGCGAGAAGATCACGGTCGACACGGCGACGCGGATCGGCTCGGGCGGGGAAGCGCTGGTTTGTGTCTGCATGACTTTAACTCCGGAAAGCATCTTATTGTCATCCCGACACGAACTGCAACCCGGGGGCGCCGTGCGGGGTTCTCATAGCTGCCGGCCGTAGCCTGATCGCGGAGGTGCCCGTGTTCGTGGTCGACGTCATCGTCGTGGCAGCGCTGATCGTCGCATTCGCGATCGGTCTGGGCCGCGGTTTCGTCGCGAGCATCGGCACGATCGCGGGCCTCGTCGTCGGCGCGTTCCTCGCGGTATGGCTCGTGCCCCTCGTGGGTCCGCTGGTGCCGGATGCCGCCTGGCGGGGCGCGGCGACGATCGGTGCCACCGTGGCCCTGGTGCTGCTGGGCGGCGCGCTCGGATCGGCGATCGGCGCCACGCTGCGCCGCGGCGTCGACAAGGTCAAGCTCAGCTGGCTCGACCGGGCCCTCGGCGCCGGTGCCAGCACGGTGGCCGCCGCCCTCGTGCTCCTCATGGTCGGCCAGTCGGTCTCGGCGACGGGCACGCCACTCATCTCGACGGCGGTCGGCTCGTCGAAGGTGCTCGGCTGGATCGACGACCTCACCCCGCCGCCGATGGACACCGCCCTCGCGCAGCTGCGCGCGCTCGTGGTCGACGAGGGCATCCCCACTCTCGGCGCGCTCTTCGACGTCGAACAGGCCCCCACCGCACCCCCGATCGCCCTCGACGATCCTGCGCTGCAAGAGGCGGCCGCCTCGGTGGCGCGCATCAGCGGCACCGCCTACGCCTGCGGCATCTCTCTCACCGGGTCGGGCTTCGTCGTGGCCGACGACCTCGTCGTCACCAACGCGCATGTCGTGGCCGGTGTCGACGAGCCGGTGGTCGAGCTTCCCGGCCGCACCGCCGCCGAGGGCCGCGTGGTCTACTTCGACCCCGTCGACGACCTCGCCGTGATCGCCGTCGGCTCGCTCGCCGCCCGGGCCCTGCCGCTGTCGGACTCCCTCACCCCGGGCGCCCGCGCAGCCGTGCAAGGCTACCCGCTCGGCGGGCCGTTCACGAGCATCGGCGCCGACGTGCTCTCGGAGGGCACGGTGCCGGTGCCCGACATCTACGACTCGGGCTCGTCGCCGCGCGAGGTCTACGCCCTCGCTGCGAACGTGCAGCCGGGCAATTCGGGCGGACCGCTGTTGACCGCCGCCGGCGAGGTGGCCGGGGTCGTGTTCGCCCGCGGCGCCGAGGGCGAGGGCCGCGGCTACGCGATGACCGTCGCCGAGCTCGCCCCCGCCCTGTCGTCGGCCTCGTCGCAGGGCCCGAGCGTGTCGACCGGTCGCTGCACGGGCTGACGACGAGCCGCTAGACTCGCAGCACAATCGAACAGACCGTCTCACCCGTCACGGGAGAACACCGCCGCAGCGCGGTGTGCCGTAGGAGCAACCCCTCCCGGAATCTCTCAGGCCCACGTACCGTGGCGGCAGGTCACTCTGGAAAGCGGTGCTTCGGCGCCCGCCGACGGGGCAAGCGCGGTGCGCCGCGTGGAAACTCTCAGGCCAATGACAGAGCGGGAGGAACTCGCCGCATCCCGTCCGGGGTGCCAGACAGGAGTTCCTCATGCATGACGTGTCTCTCGGGCCCCCGCCCTACATCGGGGTGTTCGATCTGTTCACCATCGGGATCGGGCCGTCGAGCTCGCACACCGTCGGCCCCATGCGCGCCGCCGCCGACTTCGTCGCGCGCCTCGGCGCCGACCTCGCCCGCGTCACCGCTCTCGAGGTCACCCTCTACGGCTCGCTCGCCGCGACCGGGCAGGGCCACGGCACCTTCACCGCCGTGCTGCTCGGGCTCGAGGGCTGCCGACCCGACCGCGTACGCGCCCCCGAGGTGGCCACCCGCGCGGCCCGCATCGAGCAGGAGGGCACGGTCGCCCTCGCCGGCGGCCCGCACGTGCCCTTCCGCGTCGCCGACATCGTGCGCGAACCCGCCACGGTGTTCGAGCGCCACACCAACGCGATGTGCTTCACGGTGCGCGACGCCGACGGCGCCGTCGTCGACTCCGCGCGGTACTTCTCCCTCGGCGGCGGGTTCATCGCCCGCGAGGGCGACGAGGCGGTCGCCGTCGACGCCACCCCGGTGCCGCATCCGTTCGGCTCGGCCGTGGAGCTGCTGGACGCGTGCCGCGCCGAGGGTGCGGGCATCGCCGAGCTGATGGCCCGCAACGAGCAGGCCCGCCGCACCCCGGATGCCGTGCGCACCGGCATCCTCGCCATCCGCGACGCCATGGACGAGTGCGTCGCGGCGGGGATCGCGGCCACCGGCACCCTGCCGGGCGGCCTCGAGGTGCGCCGCCGCGCCCCCGCGTGGCACGAGAAGCTGCTCGCGCAAGACCCCGACCGCTCGGCCGCCTTCTCGCAGGAATGGGTGAACCTCGTGGCGCTGGCCGTCAACGAGGAGAACGCCGCCGGCGGCCGGGTCGTCACCGCGCCCACCAACGGTGCGGCGGGCATCATCCCCGCCGTGCTCCACTACGCCCAGCACTACACCGCCGCGTCGTCGGCCGCCCCGGGCGCCGACGACGCGGATGCCGCCGCCGACGCCCAGACCCGGCGCGACGACATCGCCGTCGAGTTCCTGCTCACCGCCGCCGCCATCGGCTCCCTCTACAAGACGCGCGCGTCGATCTCGGGTGCCGAGGTCGGATGCCAGGGCGAGGTCGGCTCGGCATCGTCGATGGCCGCCGGGGCGCTGGCCGCCGTGCTCGGGGGCACGCCCGAGCAGATCGAGAACGCCGCCGAGATCGCCATGGAGCACAACCTCGGGCTCACCTGCGACCCCGTCGGCGGACTCGTGCAGATCCCGTGCATCGAGCGCAACGCGATCGCCGCGGGCAAGGCGATCAACGCGGCCAAGATGGCCCTGTGGGGCGACGGCACCCACTTCGTGTCGCTGGACACGGTGATCGAGACCATGCGTCAGACCGGGCGCGACATGAGCGACAAGTACAAGGAGACCGCGCTGGGCGGCCTGGCCGTCAACGTGGTGGAATGCTGAGGAGATCCGCATGAGCGAGACAGAGAACACCGGCGCGGCCCCGCGTCAGAGCCCCCTGCACCCGCAGCACGAGGCCCTCGGCGCCTCGTTCACCGACTTCGGCGGCTGGCTCATGCCGGTGCGCTACACCTCCGACCTCGCCGAGCACCACGCGGTGCGCGGCGCCGCCGGCCTGTTCGACATCTCGCACATGGCCGAGTTCACCGTCGACGGCGCCGGGGCCGGCGCCTTCCTCGACGTCGCCCTCGCCGGCCGGCTGTCGGCTCTGCCGGTGGGCAAGGCGAAGTACTCGCTGCTGCTGTCGACCGACGGCGGCATCGTCGACGACGTCATCGTCTACCGGCTCGCCGAGCACAGCTACCTCGTCATCTCGAACGCGGGCGGGCGTGCGGCCGTGGCGGCTGCCTTCGCCGAGCGCGCCGCCGCGCACGACGCCCGGGTGGTCGACGTCACCGACGACTACGCGCTGATCGCCGTGCAGGGCCCCGCCGCGCAGGCGATCCTCGCCGGCATCCCCGAGATCACCGACGTGACGGTGCCGTGGGAGCAGCAGCGCTACTACGCCTGGGCCGGTGCCACCTTCGCGGGGCAGCCGCTGCTGCTGGCGCGCACCGGCTACACCGGTGAGGACGGCTTCGAGCTGCTCGTCCCGGTGGGCCTGGCCGACGCGCTCTGGCAGAGGGTGCTCGCCGCGGGGGCGCCCCACGGGCTCGTCGCCGCCGGTCTCGCCGCGCGCGACACGCTGCGCCTCGAGGCCGGCATGCCCCTCTACGGGCACGAGCTGTCGCTGCAGACCACCCCCGCCCAGGCCGGCCTCGGCCGCGTCGTCGTCGCCGACAAGCCCGACTTCGTCGGCAAGGCGGCGCTGGCCGCCGCCCCCGCCGAGGCCCGCGTGCTCGTCGCCCTCGCCGGCGCCGGCAAGCGCGCCGCCCGCGCCGGCTATGCCGTGCACGCCACCGCCGACGACGACCACGCGATCGGCGAGGTCACCAGCGGCGCCCTCAGCCCCACCCTCGGCCACCCCATCGCCATGGCCTACGTCGACCCCGCCCACGCGGCATCCGGCGGGGAGCTGTTCGTCGATGTGCGGGGCACCAGACTTCCCGTGACCGTGACCACCCTGCCCTTTTACCGGAGGACGACATGACCGATCTCACCAGCCTCAAGTACACCGCCGAGCACGAGTGGGTCGCCCTCGACGGCGACATCGCCACGGTCGGCATCACCGACTACGCCGCCGACAAGCTCGGCGACATCGTCTATGTCGACCTCCCCGCCGCGGGCACGGCGACCACCGCCGGCGCGGTCTGCGGTGAGATCGAGTCGACCAAGTCGGTCGGCGAACTGTTCGCGCCGCTGGACGGCGAGGTCGTCGAGACCAACGCCGACGCCGACGCCGACCCCGCCGTGGTCAACTCCGATCCGTTCGGCGCCGGCTGGCTGCTGAAAATCCGCGTCGACCCCGCCGACGTCGAGGCCCTGCTCGACCGCGCCGCCTACGAGGCGCTCACCGGAAGCGACGCATGACCGGCGCATTCACCACCCGCCACATCGGCACCGACGAGGCCGCCCAGCGGCGCATGCTCGACGCACTCGGCCACGACAGCGTCGACGCGCTCGTCGGGGGCGCCGTGCCGGCATCCATCCACGTGCGCGAGAGCACCGCATCCGTGCTGCCGCCGGCGGCCACCGAGGCCGAGACGCTGGCCGAGCTGCGCGGCATCGCGGCGCTCAACCGCCCGGCCCGCGCCATGATCGGCCTCGGCTACTACGACACGCTCACCCCGTCGGTGATCCAGCGCAACGTGCTCGAGAACCCGTCGTGGTACACCGCGTACACGCCCTACCAGCCCGAGATCTCGCAGGGCCGGCTCGAGGCGCTCATCAACTTCCAGACGATGGTCACCGACCTCACCGGGCTCGCGACGGCCAACGCCTCGATGCTCGACGAGTCCACGGCGGTCGTCGAGGGGATGCTGGTCGCACGGCGGGCCTCCAGGTCGCGCTCGGCCGTGTTCCTCGTCGACGCCGACGCGTTCCCGCAGACCAAGGCGCTGCTCGCGCACCGGGCCGCGGCGCTGGGCATCGAGCTCGTCGAGACCGACCTCGCCGGCGGCGCCGAGGTGCCCGCCGACGTGTTCGGCGCGTTCGTGCAGTACCCGGGCGCGACGGGCCGCATCTGGGACCCGTCGGCGGTCATCGCCGCGGTGCAGGCGCAGGGCGGCCTGGTGGTCGTCGCCGCCGACCTGCTGGCCCTCACCCACCTGCGCTCGCCCGGCTCGCTCGGGGCCGACATCGCGGTGGGCACCACACAGCGCTTCGGCGTGCCGCTGGGCTTCGGCGGTCCGCACGCCGGCTACATGGCAGTGCGCAGCGGACTCGAGCGGCAGCTGCCGGGGCGCCTGGTGGGCGTGTCGCAGGATGCCGCCGGCCGGCCCGCCTACCGCCTTTCGCTGCAGACGCGCGAGCAGCACATCCGCCGCGAGAAGGCCACCTCGAACATCTGCACTGCGCAGGTGCTGCTGGCCGTCATGGCCTCGATGTACGCCGTCTACCACGGCCCCGACGGGCTCACCGCGATCGCCGCGGAGGTCGCCGGCAAGGCGGCGCTGCTGCGCGACTGGATCGTCGCCGCCGACGGCGAGGTGCTGCACGACGCGTTCTTCGACACGATCGTCGTGCGCACGCCCGGCCGGGCAGAGGCGGTCATCGCCGTGGCGCGCGAGCGCGGGTTCCAGCTGTGGTTCCGCGACAACGACTCGGTGGGTGTCTCGGTCGACGAGACCACGACGATCGCCGAGCTCCACGCCCTCGCGCAGGTGTTCGGCGGGGCCCCGCAGCGGGTGTTCGGCTTCGCCGAGGGCCTCTCGGCGGTGCCGGCGGTGCTGCGCCGCGAAGACGAGTTCCTCACGCATCCGGTGTTCAACACACACCGGTCCGAGACGGCGATGATGCGCTACCTCAAGCAGCTCGCCGACCGCGACTACGCGCTGGACCGCGGCATGATCCCGCTCGGCTCGTGCACGATGAAGCTCAACGCCGCCACCGAGATGGCCGCGGTGTCGTGGCCCGAGTTCTCGCGGGTGCACCCGTTCGCGCCGGCAGACGACGTCGCCGGCTACCTCGTGATGATCGAGCAGCTGGAGTCGTGGCTGGCCGAGGTCACCGGGTACGACGCGGTCTCGCTGCAGCCCAACGCCGGCTCGCAGGGCGAGCTCGCCGGGCTCCTCGCCATCCGCGGCTACCACCACTCCCGCGGCGACCTGCACCGCGAGGTGTGCCTCATCCCGTCGTCGGCGCACGGCACCAACGCGGCATCCGCGGTGCTGGCGGGGATGAAGGTCGTCGTCGTCGCGTGCGACGAGGCCGGCAACGTCGACCTCGACGACCTGCGAGCCAAGATCGCCGCCCACGCCGACGCGCTGTCGGCGCTGATGATCACCTACCCGTCCACCCACGGCGTCTACGAGCACGATGTGCTCGAGATCACCGAGGCCGTGCACGAGGCCGGCGGCCAGGTGTACGTCGACGGGGCGAACCTCAACGCCCTGCTCGGCTACGCCCGCTTCGGCGACCTCGGCGGCGACGTGTCGCACCTCAACCTGCACAAGACCTTCGCCATCCCGCACGGCGGCGGCGGCCCGGGCGTGGGGCCGGTGGCGGCCAAGGCGCACCTGGCGCCCTTCCTGCCCTCGCATCCGCTCGCCCAGCGGGCCGAGCACGCGGGCGGCTTCACCTTCGACGGCGGCCCGATCTCCGCCGCGCCCTACGGCTCGGCATCCATCCTGCCCATCTCGTGGGCGTACGTGCGCATGATGGGCGCCGAGGGGCTGCGCCAGGCCACCGGCGCGGCGGTGCTGGCGGCCAACTACATCGCGGTGCGCCTGCGCGAGCACTACCCGGTGCTGTACGCGGGGGAGGGCGGGCTCGTCGCGCACGAGTGCATCCTCGACCTGCGGCCGCTGAAGGATGCCACGGGCATCACCGTCGACGATGTCGCCAAGCGCCTCATCGACTACGGGTTCCACGCGCCCACGATGTCGTTCCCAGTGGCCGGCACCCTCATGGTCGAGCCCACCGAGTCGGAGGACATCGGCGAGATCGAGCGGTTCATCGACGCGATGGTCGCCATCCGCGCCGAGGCCGACGCCGTCGCGGCGGGGGAGTGGTCGGCATCCGACAACCCCCTCGTGGCCGCCCCGCACACCGCCGAGGCCGTCATCGTCGGCGAGTGGACCCACGCCTACAGCCGTGAGCGCGCCGTCTACCCCGTCGGATCGCTCGTGCGCACGAAGTACTGGCCCCCCGTGCGCCGCATCGACAACGCCTACGGCGACCGCAACCTGGTCTGCGCCTGCCCGCCCCCCGAGGCGTTCGCCTAGCCCCCGCGCGTCGCCCCGGGCCCCCGGCCGCGGGCCGCCCCGGCCGCGAGAGAACACCTCACCGCCGAGGGAACGGTGCTCACCCGTTCCCTCGGCGCCCCGATGTTCTCTCGCCGGCCGGGCGCCCGACGGCGCGGGTGGGGGTCAGCTCGCGGTCGTAGGGGGTCAGCAGGTGCATCAGCGAGAGCAGCGGGGCGTGGTCGGTGGAGCGCACCTGGGGCAGGCCGTGGCCGAGCAGCAGGTCGCGCAGCGGCCATACGCGGGCGACCTCGATCCAGCCCCAGTGCGCCAC
Source organism: Microbacterium festucae (assembly GCF_025421715.1). Classification (GTDB taxonomy): domain Bacteria; phylum Actinomycetota; class Actinomycetes; order Actinomycetales; family Microbacteriaceae; genus Microbacterium; species Microbacterium festucae. The sequence continues at coordinate 674,085 of NZ_JAOEFC010000002.1, read as the reverse complement.
CGCGCGTGCCTCGCCGCGCAGCAGCCGCCGGTCGCGCTCCCGCCGGGCGCTCAGCAGCTGCGCGGGGTCGCCGAACCGGCCGTCGTACTTGAACTCGCCGTCGGGCTCGCCGACCAGGCCGATGTCACCCCACCAGAAGTCGCCGCGGTCGAGCTCTCCGGCATCCGACACGAACGCGCGCTGCGTGTCGGGGGCAGGGCAACCCAGCCACTCCATGACCGCGGCGCTCACCGACTCCAGCACGCTCTCGCGCGCACCGTCGGCGCGCAGCAGCGACCACCGTGCGGTGTTGCGCCCTCGGCTGCTGACGCGACGCTCGTTGTCTGCCCGCAGTTCAGCGGGCGTGAGGGTGATGTCGCGCCGCAGCGCAGCATCCGCTGTCGCCAGCCCCACGGCCGGGTGGCGATGGCGGGCGATCGTCACCGCGGTCACGCCGGGAGTGGTGAGCACGAGTCCGCCCGCGCTGGTGACGTCGGGCAGCCGTGAGGTGCGGTGCGAGCGGATGCCGGCGCTCTGTCGCGCCGCATCCGCCGGCGACACGAGCACATGCACGGTGCGCGGGTCGCCGATGATCGGGAGCCCGAGCAGCGCCGCCGCCGATTCGTGGCAGAACACCGCGTCGGGCCGCAGTCGCGCGACGGCGTGCACGCGGGCGAGGTACCTCTCCCAGGGGCGCAGGCGCAGCCGCGCGGATGCCGGGGCGTAGACGCCCGGCCTCACGCGCACGAGCTCCCCGCGATCCAGCGCCCGCTCCGGGTGCGCGACGTCGCCGCTGCGCAGAAGCGCGACGGGCGAGGGCTCGATCGTCAGGACCGGTGCGAGTGTCAGCATCCGCACAGCCTGCCCGCGCCCGCCGCCCCGCATCCGCCCGCACCCCCCGATCCGTGGACACCACGCCGTCCCCGCCCCCTGTGGAGGAAGCCCCGCCCACGCGCGCCCCCGGCCGCGCCCAGGCCCCGACCGAGCCCAGACCGCGCCCCGACCCGCGGGGGTCAGGCGAAGACGGCGGGCCACCAGGCGGCGGCGAGGGGGTAGCCGATGAAGGCGACGATGTCGATGACGACGTGGGCGACGACCAGGGGCATGACGCGGCCCCAGCGGTGGTAGACCCAGCCGAACACGACGCCCATCGCGATGTTGCCGACGATCGCGCCGAAGCCCTGGTAGGCGTGGTAGGCCCCGCGCAGGGCGGCGGTGGCGAGGATGATCGTCCACACCCCCCAGCCCAGGCGCCGCAGGCGGTCGAAGAGGTACCCGATGAAGATGACCTCTTCGGTCAGGCCCGCCCGCAGCGCGGCGAACACCAGCAGGGGGATCGTCCACCACGAGGCATCCAGCGGCGACGCATCCACCTGCACGGTGATGCCGAGGGCGCGGCCGGCGGCATAGAGGGCCAGGCCGGGCACGCCGATCGCGACGACGAGCAGGATGCCGGCGCCGAGATCGCGCCCGAACATGCGGAAGTCCAGTCCGATGCGCCGGAACGCCGACACGCCCGGCTCCCACAGCAGCCAGATCACCAGGGCCACCGGGGCCAGCCCGAACGCGATCCCCAGGAACTGGTTGAGCACGTCCCAGAACTGCGCGGCCGAGGCGCCCGGGTTCAGCGAGGTGGACTGATCGCCGAGGGCCACATCGCGCGTCAGCGCCTGCACGAGGGAGAGCACCGAGTACAGCGCCGAGCGCCCGACCGACAGCGCCAGCACGATCGCCACCTCCCACCACAACCGCGCACGGGAGGGATGCCAGCTGAGCGTTTTCGCGGTCTGAGTGACGGTCACGTTGTCAGATTGTCACAGCCATGTTGCGTTCAGTAAAGGATCTGTAACGGTTTGGCAACCTGGCATTGGTGGCGCCGCAGGCGTGCTTAGTGTGTTCCCATCCGCGCCCCGTCGGCCTCCATCGACGCGTGCGCACAACCTTGCACAGGAGGAACAGTGAGAATGAAGCGCATCTCGACTGCGGTGGCTATCGCCGCAGTCGGCGCACTGGCCATCTCGGGCTGCGCCGCCGGCGGCGACAACGACGGCGACTCCGGTCTCGTCGAGGGTTCGTCGATCACGGCAGCGTGGAACCAGGCGTTCTACTCGATGAACGGCAACACGTCGTTCGGCAACGCCACCGCCAACAACAACATCAACTACTTGGTGCTGGACGGCTTCAACTACTACGACAACACCCCGGCCCTGGTGAAGAACACCTCGTTCGGCTCGTACGAGGTCGTCGAAGAGGACCCGCTCACCGTCAAGTACACGATCGCCGATGGCGTGAAGTGGTCCGACGGCACCGACGTCGACGCCGCCGACCTCCTCCTGAACTGGGCCGCCCTGTCGCGTTCGCTGGACACCCCGGACTTCGACCCGGCCGACTTCACCGACCCCGAGACCGGTGAGTTCACCGACGCGTTCCCGACCGACGTCGTCTACTTCGACTCCGGCGCCACCCCGACCTCGGGCCTCGGCCTCGTGTCGGAGACCCCGGTCGTCGGCGACGACAACAAGTCGATCACCATGAAGTACGACGCGCAGTACGTCGACTGGGAGCTCGCCTTCGCCTCGCCGCTGCCCGCCCACATCATCGCGGAGAAGTCGCTCGGCATCGACGACGCGGCCGAGGCCAAGACGGCCGTTCTCGACGCGATCGAGAACGAGGATGCCGCGAGCCTCGCGAAGCTCTCGTCGTTCTGGAACTCGGGCTTCAACTTCACCGAGATGCCGTCGGACACCGACCTCGTCACCGCGAGCGGCCCGTACATCATCACGGACTACGTCGCCGACCAGTTCGTGACGCTGAAGGCCAACCCCGAGTACAAGGGTGAGAACTCGCCCAACATCGAGGAGATCACGATCCGCTTCATCCCCGACCCGCTCGCAGCGGTTCAGGCGCTGGAGAACGGCGAGGTCGACATCATCCAGCCGCAGGCCACGGCCGACATCGTGACCGCCCTCGACGCCATCGACGGCATCACCGTCAACCAGGGCGTCGGCGGCACCTACGAGCACCTCGACCTGCAGTTCGACCAGGGCAAGAACCCGGAGAACATCTTCTCGAACCCCAAGGCTCGCGAGGCCTTCCTCAAGACGGTTCCCCGTCAGGAGATCCTCGACAAGCTGATCAAGCCGATCGCCGGTGAGGACGCGCTGCTGCGCAGCTCGCAGATCTTCGTGCCCGGTGCCGAGGGCTACGACGACTCCGTCGCCGCCAACGGCTCGGAGGCCTTCGCCGAGGTCGACATCGAGGGCGCCAAGACGCTCCTCGCCGAGTCGGGCGTCACCAACACCGACGTCTGCATCCTGTACGCATCGAACAACCCGCGTCGTGTCAACGAGTTCGCGCTCATCCAGCAGTCGGCGAGCCTCGCCGGCTTCAACGTCACCGACTGCGGCTCGACCGAGTGGGGCGGCCTGCTGGGCACCCCCGGCGCCTACGACGCGTCGCTGTTCGGCTGGCAGTCCACGAGCCTGGGCGTGACGAACTCGCTGCCCACGTTCGAGACCGGTGGCATCAACAACATGAACTTCTACACCAGCGAAGCCGTGGACGCCGCGGTCTCCTCGCTGCAGACGGAGTTCGATGCCGACAAGCAGATCACCCTGCAGCAGGACCTCGACAAGGCCCTGTGGGATGACTTCTACGGTGTCACCATCTTCCAGTTCCCCGAGGTCACCGCGTTCAGCGACCGCGTGACCAACATCGACCCGTCGATCCTCGCTCCGACGATCTTCTGGAACGCCTGGGACTGGGAGGTCACTGACGGCGGTACCGCCGAGTAAGCGCAAGACGGTGTGATGCCGGTATGACACGGCATCGAACCTAAGTGGGGTGCAGGTCCCCTCCGGGGCCTGCACCTCACTGCGTTAGACTTTCTCGTCGCAGTGCGGTCCGAGGCCGGCGAACCCGATGCCGGCCTCGTTTCCTGCGCCGAATCATCGATTGGCAGGGCGCCACAACATGGCTTCATTCATCATCCGGCGATTGATCGCGTCGATCTTCGTGCTCTTCGCCGCGACATTCCTGATGTATCTGCTCGTGTCCTACTCGGGAGACCCCCTCGAGGACCTGCGGCAGAGCAACGCTCCGAACAAGGCCGAGCTCATGGAAGCGCGGTCGAAACTCCTCAACCTCGACGTGGCACCGCCGCTGCGCTACTTCCTGTGGCTCGGCGGACTGTTCCGCGGCGACTTCGGCATCAGCATCCAGAACCAGTCGGTCAACGCGCTGCTGGGCAATGCGATCACGTCGACGCTGACGCTGGTCACCACTGCCACCGTGGTCGCGATCGTGCTCGGCATCACCGTCGGCATCGTGTCGGCGCTGCGCCAGTACACCGGCTTCGACTACGGCGTGACGCTGATGTCGTTCCTGTTCTTCTCGCTGCCGATCTTCTGGGTCGCGGTGCTGCTCAAGCAGTACGGCGCCATCCAGATGAACAACTGGCTGGCGAACCCGGTGATCTCGATACCGGTCATCATCGGCCTGTCGCTGCTGGCGGGCCTGATCTGGATGTCGCTGCTCGGCGGCCACTGGCGCCGGCGTCTCATCGTGTTCGGCACCGCCGCCGTGGCCACCGGCCTCGTGGCGACCGCGCTGTCGGTCACCCGCTGGTTCGCCGACCCGACGATCGGCATCGTGGTCTTCGCCTTCCTCGCCGTGGGCATCGCCTTCGGCGTGACGGCGATCTCGGTGGGCCTGCGCAACCGCAAGGCGCTCTACGCCTCGCTCATCGTCGCGGCGATCGGCATCGCGCTGTACTTCCCGATGATGAACTTCCTCCTCAACGGGATGACGCTGCCGATCTTCCTGCTGTACGCGGCCATCGCGCTGGTCGTCAGCGGCGTGATCGGCTGGTTCCTCGGCAAGCCCGACCGGGGCCCCGTGGTGCGCACCACGATGATCGTGGGACTGCTCGTCGGCGGGCTCATCGCCCTCGACAAGTACATGTCGTACTGGGCGGCGTACTCGGCCTCCTCGCGCGTGCGCGGCCGGCCGATCGCCACCGTCGGCGCCTCGACCCCGGGCCTGGGCGGCAACTTCTGGGTGCAGGGCATCGACCTGTTCACCCACCTGCTGCTGCCGACGATCGCGATCATCCTCATCTCGTTCGCCAGCTACACGCGCTACTCGCGTGCGAGCCTGCTCGAGGTGATGAACCAGGACTACATCCGCACCGCGCGCGCCAAGGGCCTCACCCAGCGCACGGTCGTGGTCCGTCACGCGTTCCGCAACGCCCTCATCCCCATCACGACGATCATCGCCTTCGACATCGGCGCGCTGATCGGCGGGGCGGTGATCACCGAGAAGGTCTTCGGCTGGACGGGCATGGGAAGCCTGTTCGTCAACGCCCTCGGCGCGCACGACCCGAACCCCGTCATGGCGTTCTTCGTCGTGACCGGAACGCTCGCCGTCGTCTTCAACCTGATCGCGGACCTCGTCTACGCGGCCCTCGACCCGAGAATCAAGGTGGGCTGACATGAGCACCACGTCCAACGAACCCGCATCGACCGAACAGGCCGCCAAGGCCGAGATCACGATCGAGCAGAAGGAGACCGAAGGTCTCAGTCAGGGTCAGATCGTCCGTCGCCGGTTCTTCCGGCACCGTGCCGCGCTCATCTCGATGTTCGTGCTCGCGTTCATCGTCGTGCTGGCCTTCACCTCGGTGGGTGTCGACCTGTGGAACATCCGCATCCCCGGCTGGTGGAAGTACGACTGGAACCAGATCCCCGCCAAGCTCAACAACGGCGAGCCCACGCTGAGCCTGTTCCCGCCGGCCTTCGGCGAGCACCCGTTCGGCCAGGACGAGGTCGGCCGTGACATCTTCGCGGTCGTCATGCGCGGTGCGCAGCAGTCGATCATGGTGATGGTCATCGCCGGTGTGGTGGCCACCGTCATCGGCGTGGTCGTCGGCGCCATCGCCGGCTTCTACGGCAAGATCACCGACGCGGTGCTGATGCGCTTCACCGACATCATCATCACGATCCCGCTGATCGTGATCGGCTCGGTGCTCGGCAACACGTTCGGCAGCCTCGGCGCCGCGGTGCTCGGCGTCGTGATCGGTGTCTTCGCGTGGACGACGCTGGCCCGCCTCGTGCGCGGCGAGTTCCTGTCGCTGCGCGAGCGGGAGTTCGTGGATGCCGCGCGCGTCTCGGGCGCCCGCGACCGCCGCATCATCTTCCGGCACATCCTGCCCAACGCCGTCGGTGTCATCGTCGTCAACGCGACGCTGCTCATGGCCGGGGCGATCCTGCTCGAGTCGGCGCTGAGCTTCCTCGGCTTCGGCGTGCAAAACCCCGACACCTCGCTCGGAAAGATCATCTCCGAGAACCAGGCGGCCTTCGCGACGCGTCCGTGGCTGTTCTGGTGGCCGGGTGTGTTCATCATCGCCATCGCGCTGTGCGTCAACTTCATCGGCGACGGTCTGCGCGACGCGTTCGACCCGCGCCAGAAGAAGATGCCCAGCGAGCGCGCGATGGCCCGCGCCGGCCGCGCCGCCGGTCCGGTGGCCCCCGTCGTCGACACGACCCCCTCCACCGACGCGCCGTCGGTGACGGTGGCCGGCGAGGCGATCTACACCGGCGACGTCGTGAACTATCACGACCCGCGGCCGGAGGAGCCGGGCGACACCCAGCACAAGCCGCTCGACCCCGAGCGGTAAGGAACCGGATCCGTGATGCTGCTAGACCAGCAGGCCGATCGCCGTCGCCGCGCCCAGCGCGAGGACGGCGGCGATCGTGCCGCGGTGCCAGCGGACGGTGGAGGCCTCCGGGTCGATGCCGCTCGCGAAGGCGCCGGTGTCACGCAGGCGCTCCCAGCGGCCGCGCACCAGCTGCGCGAGGTTGCCGATGGGCGTCGACGTGGCATCCGTCAGGCGCACCTCTCCGTGGCGGCCGCGCGCCGACTCGCCGATGCCGTCGAAATCCTTGGGCGAGAGCCCCAGGGTGCGGTGGCGTCCCGACGCCGGCGCCGCCCACACGCGCACGGTCCCGCCGCGCTCGTCGGCGGTCACCGTGTGCAGGGTCAGCGCGTAGCGGGTGTCGATCGAGGTGATGTTGGGCCACGGCACGAAGTGCGTGCTCAGCGGGTTGACCACGGTGACCCCGTGCTCGGCCACCTCGAGGCCGGGGCGCCAGTACAGGGCCCACGCCAGCACCCCCACCAGCAGCAGGGGCCACACGTAGCGCAGCGCCGCGGCGGGATCGGTCACGACCGTCGCCACGGCGCCGAAGGCACACACGACCATGGTCAAGACAGCGAGCACGCGGCCGAGCACCGGCCGGTAATGGACCTCCTGGAACGACATGACTTCAAGCTTTGCAGATAGGGAAACCACTCATGACTGACACGACGGGAATCGACGCCACCACCCCGGCGTCCCACGAGTCGCTGCCCGAGACGATCCTCGAGGTGGGCAACCTCGGCGTCGAGTTCTGGGTCGACGGCCAGTTCTACCCGGCCGCCATCGACATGAACTACCAGGTGCGCCGCGGCGAGGTGCTCGCCATCGTGGGCGAGTCGGGCTCGGGCAAGAGCACGAGCTCGATGGCGCTGCTGGGGCTGCTGCCCGAGAACGCCCGCGTCACCGGCTCGATCAAGATGCTCGGCCGCGAGCTGCGCGGCGTCGACGACGCGACCCTGCGGTCGCTGCGCGGCAACGACATCGCCGTGATCTTCCAGGAGCCGATGACGGCGCTGAACCCGGTGTACACGATCGGGTTCCAGATCATGGAGGCGCTGCGCTCCCACGACCGCTCGCTCGCGCCCTCGGACGCCAAGGACCGCGCCGTGGACCTTCTGCGCATGGTCGAGATGCCCAACCCCGAGCAGTCGTTCCACAAGTACCCGCACCAGCTGTCGGGTGGTCAGCGCCAGCGCGCCATGATCGCCCAGTCGATCTCGTGCGACCCGCTGCTGCTCATCGCCGACGAGCCCACCACGGCCCTGGACGTGACGGTGCAGGCCGAGGTGCTCGATCTGCTGCGCAACCTGCACAAGCGCCTCGACTCGGCCATCATCCTCATCACCCACGACATGGGCGTGGTCGCCGACCTCGCCGACCGCATCATGGTGATGAAGAACGGCCTCGTGGTGGAGTCGGGCGCGGTGGAGCAGATCTTCTCCGCACCGAAGCACCCCTACACCCAGCAGCTGCTGGCCGCCGTGCCGCACCTGGGCCTGGGCGTCATCGAGGAGCCGACCGCGTTCGAGGAGCAGCAGGCCTCGTCGCTGGCCGCCGTGCGCGAGCGCGCGTCGGAGGTCGTCGTCACCGAGACCCGCACGCCCGTCCTCAGCTTCCAGGACGTCGCGATCGAGTACCCCAAGCGCGGGCGCATCCCCGCCTTCCGTGCCGCCGAGCACATCGACCTCGACATCTACCCCGGCGAGATCGTGGGACTGGTGGGGGAGTCGGGCTCGGGCAAGACCACGCTCGGCCGTGCCGCGATCGGGCTGCTGCCCATCGCCGAGGGCAAGCTGCTCACCGTCGGCACCGACATCTCCGCGCCCTCGCGCAAGGAGCTGTTCGCGATCCGTCGCAAGACCGGCATCGTCTTCCAGGACCCGGCGTCGTCGCTGAACCCCCGCATGCCCATCGGCCAGTCGATCGGCGAGCCGATCCTGCTGGCCGGTGTGGCCAGCGGCAAAGACCTTGACAAGCGCGTCGAAGAGCTGCTCAGCCAGGTGGAGCTGCCCGCCTCGTACCGCAACCGCTTCCCGCACGAGCTCTCGGGCGGTCAGCGTCAGCGCGTCGGCATCGCCCGTGCGCTGGCCCTGGCCCCCGAGCTGCTGGTGGCCGACGAGCCGACCTCGGCGCTGGACGTCTCGGTGCAGGCCCGCTTCCTCGACCTGCTGCAGGAGCTGCAGCAGGAGCTGCAGTTCGCGTGCCTGTTCATCAGCCACGACCTGGCCGTCGTCGACATCCTCGCCCACCGCATCGCGGTGATGCACCACGGCAAGCTGGTGGAGAGCGGCACGCGCGACCAGATCCTCCGCGGCGCGAAGGACCCGTACACCCAGCGCCTCATCGCCGCCGTGCCGGTGCCCGACCCGGCTGCCCAGCGCGTGCGTCGCGAGGCGCGTGCGGCGCTGCTGGCCGCCGGTCGCGACGCCGCGGTCTGAGCCGCCGCGCACCTCGTCAGGACGGATGCCGGGAGCCCCGGCATCCGTCCTGACGTCTGCGCTCAGCAAGGGCTTGTAGAATGGGGTGCCCCCGAATCCGGGTGGCGCCCCAATCTGCACTCTGAGGACCCTTCATGGCGCACGCCCTTCGTCCGGATCTCCGCAACGTCGCTATCGTCGCGCACGTCGACCACGGCAAGACGACGCTGGTGGACGCCATGCTCCGTCAGACCGGCTCGTTCGGCGAGCACGCGCACGTCGAAGAGCGTGCGATGGACTCGAACGACCTCGAGCGCGAGAAGGGCATCACGATCCTCGCCAAGAACACGGCGATCACCTACAACGGTGAGCACACCGAGGTTCCGGTGACGATCAACGTGATCGACACCCCCGGCCACGCCGACTTCGGTGGCGAGGTCGAGCGCGGTCTGTCGATGGTCGACGGCGTCGTGCTGCTCGTGGACGCGTCGGAGGGCCCCCTCCCGCAGACCCGCTTCGTGCTGCGCAAGGCGCTCGAGGCCAAGCTGCCCGTCATCCTGCTGGTGAACAAGACCGACCGCCCCGACGCGCGCATCGCCGAGGTCGAGGAAGAGGCCCACGACCTGCTGCTGGGCCTGGCATCCGACCTGCAGGACGACGTGCCCGACCTCGACGTCGACGCCCTGCTCGACGTTCCGGTCGTCTACGCCTCGGGCCGCGCCGGCGCCGCCTCGCGCAACCGCCCCGCCAACGGCGAACTGCCCGACAACGAAGACCTCGAGCCGCTGTTCGAGGCGATCCTCGAGCACGTGCCCGCCCCGGCCTACGACGACGAGGCGCCGCTGCAGGCGTGGGTGACCAACCTCGACTCCAGCCCGTTCCTCGGCCGTCTGGCGCTGCTGCGCGTGTTCAACGGCACGCTGAAGAAGGGCCAGACCGTCGCCTGGGTGCGCTCGGACGGCACCACCAGCAACGCGCGCATCACCGAGCTGCTGAAGACCCGCGCCCTCGAGCGCTACCCGGCCGAGTCGGCCGGCCCCGGCGACATCGTCGCCATCGCCGGGTTCGAGAACATCACCATCGGCGAGACGATCGCCGACCCCGAAGACGTGCGCCCGCTTCCGGCGATCACCGTCGACGACCCCGCCATCTCGATGACGATCGGCACCAACACCTCGCCCCTGGTCGGCAAGGTGAAGGGCCACAAGCTCACCGCCCGCATGGTGAAGGACCGCCTCGACCGCGAGCTCATCGGCAACGTGTCGCTGAAGGTCGTCGACATCGGCCGCCCCGACGCGTGGGAGGTGCAGGGCCGCGGTGAGCTGGCGCTGGCCATCCTCGTCGAGAACATGCGCCGCGAGGGCTTCGAGCTGACCGTGGGCAAGCCCCAGGTGGTCACCAGGAAGATCGACGGCAAGACCCACGAGCCGTTCGAGCACCTGACCATCGACGCCCCCGAGGAGTACCTCGGCGCGATCACGCAGCTGCTGGCCGCCCGCAAGGGCCGCATGGAGAACATGACCAACCACGGCACCGGCTGGGTGCGCATGGAGTTCGTCGTGCCCTCGCGCGGCCTCATCGGCTTCCGCACCGAGTTCCTCACCACCACCCGCGGCACCGGCATCGCCAACGCGATCTCGCACGGCTACGAGCCGTGGGCCGGTCACATCTCCACCCGTCAGAACGGCTCGATCGTCGCCGACCGCTCGGGTGTGGTGACCCCCTTCGCGATCATCGCCCTGCAGGAGCGCATGTCGTTCTTCGTGCAGCCGACGCAGGAGGTCTACGAGGGCATGGTCATCGGCGAGAACTCGCGCGCCGACGACATGGACGTGAACATCACCAAGGAGAAGAAGCTCACCAACATGCGCTCTTCGACCTCGGACTCGTTCGAGTCGATGACCCCGCCGCGTCAGCTGTCGCTGGAGGAGAGCCTCGAGTTCGCCCGCGACGACGAATGCGTCGAGGTCACGCCCGAGATCGTGCGCATCCGCAAGGTGAACCTCGACGCCACCGAGCGCGCCCGCGCCACCGCGCGTCTGAAGCGCCAGGACGCCGACTCCTGACCTGACCCGCACAGACGGGGTGCCACCCGGCGGGGGGGCACCCCTTCTGTCGTCACCGCGGGCTCTGTCGTCACCGCGGGATCCGGGTCACCGCAGGATCTTGGCCATCGCCTTGCCCCGCGCGACCTCGTCGACGAGCTTGTCGAGGTAGCGGATCTTCTGCATGAGCGGGTCCTCGATCTGCTCCACCCGCACCCCGCAGATCACACCGGTGATCAGCGAGGCGTGGGGGTTCAGCTCGGCGTCGGCGAAGAAGTCGGCGAAGGTGGTGCCGGCCTCGACGTGACGCTGGATGGCGGCCTCGTCAAACCCGGTGAGCCAGGTGATGACCTCGTCGACCTCGTCCTTCGTGCGCCCCTTGCGCTCGGCCTTGGCGATGTAGAGCGGGTAGACCGTGCCGAAGGGCATGCCGAAGATGCGGTGCTGCATGCGGTCAGGCTAGTCGACGCTCACCTCCACCGGGGTGGTCGGGGTCTCGCCACCCGGGCCGCGCAGCACGCCCGTGAACACGTGCGTGCCGGGGGTGAGGCCAGCCACCCGGGTCTCGGCGTGCTGGGCGCGCGGGGTCGCCGCCGTCAGCGCCTGCCGATCGATCTCCACCCCGTTCTGCAGCAGCACGTACTCGGTGGCGTTCTGGCCCCACCACAGGTCCATCGTCACCACGACCTCGCCGCCGCGCACGGCGCCTGCCCGCAGCACGGCGGTGCCCGGCGCGGCGTCGGTGACGGTGACCGTGTGGGTGCGCGAGGTCGTCACACCGTAGGGGTTCACGGCCTCGAGGGTGTACGCGTAGGTGCCGTCACCCCGGCCCCGCACGTCGAAGGCGACCCGCTGGGCGGCGGGCGAGGTGCCGGTGAGCGCCTGGGCGTCCAGGAGCACCCCGTTCTCATAGAGCTTCACCACCGCGGCGTTCTGCCCCCACCACAGGTTGCCCGTCACGGTGTAGTCGCCGTCGCGCAGGCCGGTGTCCCAGCCGTTGTCGTCGGAGAGCGTGAAGGCGCCCGGCGCGGCGGTGGCCACGGGCGACCCCGATGCCAGCACGCCGGCGCCGGCGCCCGAGCGCACGGCATCCGCGACCTGCGTCACCGGCGTCAGCTCGTAGGCGTACGCGTCACGCGGGTTCCACCGGGTGATGGCCGACAGCGGCGCGGCCGCGGTGGCGTTGTAGGCGGCGAGCACGTCCACGACCGTGCCGTTCACCAGGGTGTCGGATGCCGACAGCTCGGTGCCGCCCCACCCCGCGATGATCCGGTTCACGGTGCTCTCGTCGACGAGCTCGATCGCGTTGGACTCGGCGACGATGCTCGATTCGCGTCCCGCGCCCCAGTAGTACTGGAAGAAGTCGGAGCCCGGCGTGGACTCCTGCAGCGAGAGCGCGGTCTGCTCGTAGAGGTTGTTGTAGACGTGCACGTCGCCGTAGCGCACGCGCGGTGCGCGCTGGCCGATGTCGGTCCACCGGTTGTGGTGCTGGGTCACCCGGTGCTGCCCGCGATCCTGCGTGCGCGAGTCGGACGAGCCGATGAGGTCGGTCTTGTCGTGGTTCTGGAACCAGTTCCACGACATCGTGACGAGGTCGGCGCCGTGGGTGACGTCGACGAATCCGTCGTGCACCTCGAAGGGGCGGCCGTAGACCCGCTCCAGCGACAGCGGCGGGTGCTCGCCGTCGTCGAAGGTGTTGTGGTCGATCCACACGCTCGTCGAGGTCCACACCGACAGGTTGTCGTAGGCGGAGTTCCAGTTGCCTCCGGAGTCGTTCGCATCCCACTGCGGGAAGCAGTCGTAGGCGTCGGAGAGGGTGAGGTTGCGCACGATCACGTTGTGCGCGTCGCGGATGCGCAGCGAGGCGCCCACCACGCGCGCGTCGTCGCCGACGCCGACGAGGGTGACGTTGGAGCCGATGTGCTGCAGGGTGGCGCGCGCCTGCAGGGCCGCCGCCTCCACCCGGGCGGCCTCCAGCGGGCCGGTGGGGTCGATGCCGGGGCCGAAGGCGGCGATGTAGTCGTCCATCGAGAACGCGCCGCCGCCGGCGACGGTGACCGACGCGGCGATGTCGTCGCAGGTGAGTCGGGTGCCGTCGGCGCGCAGCCACGGGTCGATGGTGCCGGTGACGTAGACGATGCGCGGGGCCTGGTTGTAGCGGGCGTCGTTCTGCGACCCGCCGGGCGCGCCGGCGAGGGCGTCGCGCAGCTCTTGCCAGGTGGAGGCGACGTAGACGTCGGCGGGCGCGGCGGCGGCGCCGCCGGTGACGGATGCCGCTTCGCGCGGAACGCGTTCGGGCACGGTCGTGCCGGCCCACGAGGCCCAGCCGTCGCCGGCGGGCAGCACCTGGCGGCCGAGGTCGTCGGCGGCGGGGGCGGCGGCGACGGCCGCCGTGGGCACGAGCCCGGCGGCCAGGACCGCGCCGGTGGCGCCGGCGGTGAGGGCCAGCCGCAGGCGGCGGGCAGGGGAGGGCGTTCTCATGGGACTCCTTCGTCCGAGGGTGATCCGGGTGGACCGTGATGAGAACGCCGCGGGTCGGCGCAACAGAAAGCGTTTTCTGGGTGTGGCTCCATGATGCCGCGCCGCGGGCGGGAGCGCAACGGCGGCGGGGGAGCGGCCGCGCCGTCGATAGCATCGAGCGGTGGATCCCGACCAGCCCGCGCCCGGCGGCGACGACGTCGAGGTGCGCCGCGCGTGGCGCGATGCGCTGGGGGTGGTCATCGCCACCAGCGCGTACGGCATCTCGTTCGGCGCCCTGTCGGTGGCCAGCGGCCTGGACGTCTGGCAGACCTGCGTGCTGAGCCTGGTGATGTTCACCGGCGGCTCGCAGTTCGCCTTCGTCGGCGTGATCGGCGCCGGCGGCATCGCGGCCGCCCCCGCGGCGATCGCCTCGGCGGGGCTGCTGGGGGTGCGCAACGTCGCCTACGGCCTGCGCATGGCGCCGATCGTCGGCACCACCCCGTGGCGACGCGCGGCCGCCGTGCACGTGACCATCGACGAGTCCACCGCCGTCTCACTGGCCCTCACGGGTCGCCGCGCCCGCACGGTGGGCTTCTGGGCTACCGGCATCGGCATCTGGCTGGGCTGGAACCTCACCACCCTCGCCGGCGCTCTCCTCGGCGACGTGCTGGGCGACCCGCGCCAGTACGGGCTGGATGCCGCGGCGGCCGCCGCCTTCTTGGCGCTGCTGTGGCCGCGGCTGCGCCGCCGGCAGCCGATCGCGGTGGGCGTGGCATCCGCTGTCGTCGCCGTCGCGCTGACCCCGGTGCTCATGCCGGGCCTGCCCGTGCTGGTGGCGGCGGTCGTGGCCGTCATCGTGGGCTGGGCGAACCTGTTCGCCGAGCGGGAGGCGCGCGCATGACCCTGTGGAACGCGGTGCTGCTGGCCTCGATCATCTGCGTGGCGCTGAAGGCGATCGGCTACCTCATCCCGCCGCGCTGGTTCGACGCGCCCACCCCCACCCGCATCACCGACCTGCTCACCGTCGCCCTGCTCTCGGCGCTGGTGGCGGTGCAGACCCTCGGCTTCGGCCAGGCCATCGTCGTCGACGCGCGCGTGCCGGCGCTGCTGGTGGCGGCGGGCCTGCTGATGCTGCGGGCGCCCTTCCTCGCGGTGGTCGTCGCCGCGGCGGCCACGGCGGCCCTGCTGCGACTGTGGGGCCTGGCGGCCTGACCCCCGACCGCGCTGAGCCTAGACTTCAGGGGTGACATCCTCGGCGGCACGCATCGGCACCTGGCTCGTCGCCCTCGTGATCGGAGTCGTCTTCGGCGTCGCGGGCACGATCGGCCAGGCGGCCACGTGGGGTCCGCTGCCGGTGGGGCTGGTCGTGGCGATCGTGGGGGTCACCGCGCTGCTGGTCGCCGTGCGGCTGCTGGTCTCCGACCGCTGGGCGGCCGCGGCCACCGGCATCGGGGCGACGCTGGCCGCGCTCGTATTCTCGGGCCGCGGGCCGGGCGGATCCGTCGTCGTCCCCGCGCCCGTCGACGGCGACATCTCTTCCGGCCTCATCTGGACCTTCGCGGTGCCGATCATCACGGCGATCGTGGTCGGGTGGCCCTCCGTGCCCGAGCCGGCACCGGCCACCGAGGACGACACGATCTAGACTGGAGGGCGTGACGTATGTGATCGCCCTGCCCTGTGTGGATGTCAAGGACCGTGCATGCATCGACGAATGCCCCGTCGACTGCATCTACGAAGGCGAGCGATCCCTCTACATCCACCCCGACGAGTGCGTGGACTGCGGTGCCTGCGAGCCGGTCTGCCCCGTCGAGGCCATCTACTACGAAGACGACCTGCCCGGTGAGTGGCAGGACTACTACACCGCCAACGTCGAGTTCTTCGACGACATCGGCTCGCCCGGCGGTGCCGCCAAGATCGGCGTGATCGCCAAGGACCACCCGATCATCTCGGCGCTCCCGCCGCAGTCGCACTGATGGGCGTCCGTCACCTCGACGACTACCCGTGGGATGCCGTCGCCCCCTACGCCGCGCGTGCGAAGCAGCATCCGGACGGCCTCGTCGACCTCTCGATCGGCTCGCCGGTCGATGAGACCCCCGCCGTGGTCGCCGCCGCCCTGACGGCGGCCACCGACGCGCACGCCTACCCGCAGACGGTCGGCACGCCGGCGCTGCGCGAGGCGATCGTCGACTGGTACGCGCGCCGCCGCGGCGTGAGCGGCCTCACCGTCGACCAGGTGCTGCCGACGGTCGGCTCAAAAGAGCTCGTCGCCCTGCTCCCGCTGCTGCTCGACCTGGGCGCCGGCGACATCGTCGTGCACCCCCGCGCGGCCTATCCCACCTACGCCGTCGGCGCGAAGCTGGTCGGGGCGACCCCGGTGGCCGCCGACGACCCTGCCAGCTGGCCCGAGGGCACGCGACTGGTGTGGCTCAACTCTCCCGGCAACCCCGACGGCCGCGTGCTCGACGTCGCGCAGCTGCGCGCCGCGGTGGCGCGCGCGCGGGAGCTGGGCGCTGTGCTGGCCTCGGACGAGTGCTATGCCGAGCTCGGCTGGGAGGGCTCGTGGGAGCCCGCGGCCGCCGAAGGCTCGACGCCGAGCGTGCTCGACCCGCGGGTGACTGGCGGCGACGTGTCGGGGCTGTTGTCGGTCTACTCGCTGAGCAAGCAGTCGAACCTCGCCGGCTACCGCGCCGCCTTCCTCGCCGGCGACCGCGCGCTCGTGGCCCGGCTGCTCACCGCGCGCAAGCACCTCGGACTCATGCTGCCCGCCCCGGTGCAGGCGGCGATGGCCGCGGCCCTCGCCGACGACGCGCACGTGGCCGTCCAGCGGGAGCGCTACGCGGCCCGCCGGGCGCTGCTGGCCCCCGCGGTGCGGGCGGCCGGCTTCCGCATCGACCACTCCGAAGGCGGCCTCTACCTCTGGGCGACCGAGGGCCGTGACGCATGGGAGTCGATGGACCGGCTCGCCGGACTCGGCATCCTCGCCGGCCCCGGCCACTTCTACGGCGACCACTTCCCGCAGCACGTGCGCTTCTCGCTGACCGCGACCGACGAGCGCATCGCCGCCGCCGCCGCGCGCCTGGGCGCCGTTTCGTAGGGTTCCTCCTACGGATCCTGCGTTCCTTTGGCGCGGATCTGGGTAGGCCTGCCCGCCCATTAGGCTGTAACGACCGCCAGATCCAAACCGCAAGGAGGCTTTGTGAGCGATTCGGGTACCCCCCAGCCGGCGACCGGTCAGACGGCGACTCTCACCGTCGGTGACCGCACCGCCGAACTGCCCGTCGTGCGGGGCACCGACGGTGCACCCGCCATCGACATCGCGTCGCTCACCAAGCAGACCGGCCACACCACGCTCGACTACGGCTTCGTGAACACGGCCGCCACCAAGTCGGCCATCACCTACATCGACGGCGACGAGGGCATCCTGCGCTATCGCGGCTACCCGATCGAGCAGCTCGCCAAGTCGAGCAGCTTCCTCGAGGTCGCCTGGCTGCTGATCTACGGCGAGCTGCCGACGGCCGACGAACTGGCCGAGTGGGATCATCGCATCCGCCGTCACACGCTGCTGCACGAAGACCTCAAGCGCTTCTTCTCGTCGCTGCCGCCCACCGCGCACCCGATGTCGGTGCTGTCGTCGGCGACGGCCGCGCTGTCGACGTACTACGAGAACGAGTCCGACCCCGACGACCCGTCGCACGTCGAGGTGACCACCGTGCGCCTGCTGGCCAAGCTGCCGGTCATCGCCGCCTACGCGCACAAGAAGAGCATCGGGCAGGCCTTCCTCTACCCCGACAACACGCTGAGCTTCGTCGACAACTTCCTGCGCCTGAACTTCGGCGTGATGAGCGAAGAGTACGAGATCAACCCCGTCGTCTCGCGCGCCCTCGAGCGGCTGCTCATCCTGCACGAAGACCACGAGCAGAACGCCTCCACCTCCACGGTGCGCCTGGTCGGCTCCACCGGCGCCAACCAGTTCTCGTCGGTCTCGGCGGGCATCAACGCCCTGTACGGCCCGCTGCACGGCGGCGCCAACGAGGCCGTGCTCGACATGCTCGCGCGCATCCGCGACTCGGGGGAGAGCGTGCAGCGCTTCGTCGAGCGTGTGAAGAACAAGGAAGACGGCGTGAAGCTCATGGGCTTCGGGCACCGCGTCTACAAGAACTACGACCCGCGGGCCAAGCTCGTCAAGGAGTCGGCCGATGCCGTGCTGGAAGAGCTCGGCGTGCACGACCCGCTGCTCGACCTCGCCAAGGAGCTCGAGGAGATCGCGCTCAACGACGAGTACTTCCAGCAGCGCCGGCTCTACCCGAACGTCGACTTCTACACCGGCGTGATCTACAAGGCGATGGGCTTCCCCACGCGCATGTTCACGGTGCTGTTCGCCATGGGGCGCCTGCCCGGATGGCTCGCGCACTGGCGTGAGATGCAGTACGACCCGCAGAAGAAGATCGGCCGCCCCCAGCAGCTGTACATCGGCTCGGGCGAGCGCGACTACCCCGTCTCCCGCTGACGCCCGAACGGCGCCGCGCGCGTGCGTGCGCGCCGCGGAGCCCCGCGGAACCGCTAGTGTGACGTGGGCCGCCTCACCGCGGATGCCGTGACCGCCGTGAGAGGACAGCCGACGACATGTGGACCGAGAGCACCGACCCGCTGGGAGCGCTGTGGCTGTCGGCCATCGTGGCCGCCGTCCCGATCCTCGTCTTCCTGATCTGCCTGGTCGTGCTGAAGCTGCGCGGCATCTGGGCCGGTCTCATCGCCCTGGCCGCGCAGGTGATCGTCGCGCTGTGGGTGTTCGGGATGCCGGCATCCGCCGTCGCCGGCGCGGGACTGCTCGGGCTGCTCACCGCCCTCTGGCCGATCGCCTACATCATCGTCATGGCGGTGTGGCTCTACAAGGTCGCCGTCGCCAGCGGCCGCTTCGACGTCGTGCGCTCCTCGATCGCCGGCATCTCGCCCGACCAGCGCATCCAGGTGCTGCTCATCAGCTTCGCCTTCGGCGGGTTCCTCGAAGGCGCCGCCGGGTTCGGCGTGCCGATCGCGATCTGCGCCGCGCTGCTGGTGCAGCTGGGCTTCCGGCCGGTGAAGGCCGCCATGATCTCGCTCGTCGCCAACGCCGGCGCCGGTGCCTACGGCGCCATCGGCATCCCGGTCATCGTCGGCGCGCAGGTCAGCGGCATCGACGTGCTCGACCTGTCGCGGGCGATGGTGCTGATCCTGCAGCCGCTCACCCTCCTCATCCCGTTCCTGCTCGTGGCGATCCTCGACGGCTGGAAGGGACTGCGCGAGACGTGGCCGGCCACGCTCGTGGTCACCCTCGTCTTCAGCGGCATCCAGGCCGGCGTGCTCTGGTTCCTCGGTCCGGAGCTGGCCGACCTCGGCGCCGGGCTCGGGGCGATGGTGGCCCTGTTCGTGCTCGGCCGGGTGTGGCAGCCGCGGCGCATCTTCCGCGAGGGCGGCGGCGAGGCTCCCGCCGTCGAACGCCACACCGTGCGCGAGGTCGCCGTCGCCTGGAGCCCGTTCTACGTGCTCACCGCGGCGATCCTGGTGTGGAGCCTGCCGGCGTTCAAGGCGCTGTTCGCCCCCGGCGGCCCGCTGGCCTGGGCGGTGGTGACCGTGCCCGTGCCCGGCCTCACCGGCGCCGTGCAGACCGCCGCGGGCGACACCGTCACGGCGGCCTGGACGTTCACACCGCTGAACGCCACCGGCACCGCGATCCTCGTGGCCGTGCTCGTCACGTTCTGGACCACGCCGCGCCTGAAGGCCCGCCGGCTCGGCGAGACCTTCACCGCGACCGTGCGCGAGCTGTGGCAGGCGCTCGCGCTGATCGCGGTCATCCTGATGCTCGCCAACATCGCCAACTACTCGGGCGGATCGGCATCCATGGGTTCGGCGCTGGCGGCCGTCGGCCCGATCTTCCCGCTGATCGCCCCCATCATCGGCTGGATCGGCGTGTTCCTCACCGGCTCGGTGGTCAACAACAACACCCTGTTCGCGCCGCTGCAGGTGGCCACCGCCGACAAGCTCGGACTCGACCCCGCGGTGCTCGTGGCCGGCAACACCGCCGGCGGCACCACCGCCAAGGTCATCTCGCCGCAGTCGATCGCCATCGCCGCCGGTGCCGTGGGGCTCGTGGGGCGCGAGTCCGAGATCCTGCGCGCCGCGATCGGCTACAGCCTGGCGATGCTCGCCTTCCAGTGCGTCTGGACGTGGTTCATCGCCGGTCTGCTGGGCTGAGTCGCGGGGCGGCGCGGCGCGGTTCGGTGTCGCGCCGCGGGCGCGGCGCGGCTCGGTGTCGCGCCGCGGGCGCGGTGTCGCGCTGCGGGCGCGCCGCGGTCAGGAGCGGGCGGCGGCCTCCACCTCGGCGGCGTGATCGGGCACGAGCCCGCTGCGGTCCTGCGGGGGACGCTCGTAGCTGCCGCCGGCGGGCCGCGGCGGGATCTCCACCTCGGGACGCTCCACCGGCTGCCACGGGATCTGCGAGAGCAGGTGATGGATCATGTTCAGCCGCCCGCGGCGCTTGTCCTCGTTGTCCACCTCGTGCCAGGGCGCCTCGGGGATGTCGGTGTGCACGATCATCGTGTCCTTCGCCCGGGAGTAGTCCTCCCACTTCGTGATCGACAGCACGTCGTTGGGGGAGAGCTTCCAGCGGCGCATCGGGTCGTCGTTGCGCGAGCGGAAGCGGGCCTCCTGCTCGACGTCCGACACGCTGAACCAGTACTTCAGCACCAGGATGCCGTCTTCCACCAGCATCCGCTCGAAGATCGGCGCCTGGTGCAGGAAGCGGTGGTACTCGGCGTTGGTGCAGTAGCCCATGACGTGCTCGACCCCGGCGCGGTTGTACCACGACCGGTCCATCAGCACGATCTCGCCGGCGGCCGGCAGGTGGTCGACGTAGCGCTGGAAGTACCACTGCGTGCGCTCGCGCTCGGTGGGCGAGGGCAGCGCGACCACGCGCGCGACGCGGGGATTGAGGTACTGGGTGACGCGCTTGATCGTCGAGCCCTTGCCGGCGGCGTCGCGCCCCTCGAAGATCACCACGATCCGCGCGCCCGTCGACTGCACCCACGCCTGCATGTCGACCAGCTGCGCCTGCAGGCGACGCAGTTCGCTCTCGTAGACCTTCTTCGGCACGCGCTTGCTCATCGCTCGAGCGTAGCGCCGCCGGCGCGCGGGCGGTTGGCGCCCGGGGCTCAGGCGTGCAGCGCCTCGTTCAGCGTGACGCCGGCGCCCTCGCGGCGCACGGCCTCGATCGCGCCGGTCAGCGAGTTGCGGCGGAAGAGGATGCCGTTCTGACCCGACAGCTGGGCGCCCTTGATCACCGGGCGCGAGCCGTCATGCAGCGGCGCCTCGGCCGGCAGCACGATCTTCGACCCGGCGGTGACGTAGAGCCCGGCCTCGACGATGCAGTCGTCGCCGAGCGAGATGCCGATGCCGGCATTGGCGCCCAGCAGCGTGCGCGAGCCGATCGAGACGCGGTGCGAGCCGCCGCCCGAGAGGGTGCCCATGATCGAGGCGCCGCCGCCGATGTCGGAGCCGTCGCCGACGACGACGCCCTGCGAGATGCGGCCCTCGACCATCGAGGCGCCCAGGGTGCCGGCGTTGAAGTTGACGAAGCCCTCGTGCATGACGGTGGTGCCGGGGGCCAGGTGCGCGCCCAGCCGCACCCGTGAGGCATCGGCGATGCGCACGCCCGCGGGGACGACGTAGTCGGTGAGGCGGGGGAACTTGTCCAGACCCTGCACCTGGATGCCGGCGCGCTGCAGCCCCGCCCGCAGCCGCGGCAGGTCGTCGGGGTGCACCGGACCGGCGTTGGTCCACGCGACGTTGGGCAGGTGGCCGAAGATGCCGTCGAGCACGAGGTCGTTCGGGGCCACGAGCAGGTGGGAGAGCGCGTGGAGGCGCAGGTAGGCGTCGCTGGTCGAGGCCGGCGCGGCATCCAGGTCGATCTCGGTGACGACGACCGTCACCGTCACGTCGCGGCGCTCGTCGACGCCGGCGTGCGCGTCGAGGGCCGTCGTGTCGGGCTCGGCCGGTGCCCGTCCGGCCGCCGGCGAGGGATACCAGGTGTCCAGCACCGTTCCGTCCGCTGCCACCGTGGCCAGACCCGCACCCCACACCCACCGCGTTTCGCTCATGCCTCCAGGCTACCGGGGCCCCGCGGGCGCGCTTCGCCCCCGCCCTCGCCCCCGCGTTCACTCGCGCCTTGACGTGGCCTCTCGCCCCGGCATCCGACATCTGGGCGCCAGTGAACACGGTTGGGAAGGGGTGTGCGGGTGGACGAACCGGTCGGGGAGGCTGCGAGCAGGTAGGGGACGAGCGGGTGGTGGGGACGTGAGCATCGACGAGCACGAGGAGAGCCCGGGGATGGGTTCGCGCCGGATCGGCCCTCCCGCCCCGTTCGCTCGCGGCTTGTTGCTGCCTTTTGCCCCGGCATCCAGCATCTGGGCGCCAGGGAATCGGGTCGGGAGGTGTGTGAGTCGGGTCGGCGAGGTATATGAGCAGGCTGGTGGTGGGCGAGGAGGTCGCGAGGGTCGTGCTGCTCGGGGGCTCGGGCAGCTCACTCCGTTCACTCGCGCCTTGTTGCTGCCTCTCGCCCCGGCATCCGGCAACTGGGCGCCAGTGAACGGGGGGCGGCGAGGGGTGGGCGCGGGACTGACGGGTTCGCTCGCGGCTTGTTGCTGACTCTCGCCCCGGCATCCGACATGTAGGCGCCAGTGAACGGGGGAGAGGGAGCGGGGCGAGGGGCTCGGTAGACTCGGCGGCATGCCCGTGCTCGACCTGTCGCAGTCCGCCGTCGAACTCACCCGCACGATCTGCGACATCCCCAGCGTCTCGGGCGACGAGACCCCGCTGGCCGACGCGATCTTCGCCGCCGTCAGCGCGCTCGACCACCTCGACGTCTATCGCGACGGCGACACGATCGTCGCGCGCACCCACCTGGGCCGCGCCCAGCGGGTCGCGATCGCGGGGCACATCGACACCGTGCCGATCAACGAGAACCTGCCCACGCGGTTCGTCGACATCGACGGCGAGCCCTACCTGTGGGGGCGGGGGACGGTCGACATGAAGGCCGGCACCGCCGTGCAGCTCAAGCTCGCCGCCGAGCTCGTCGACCCCCGGGTCGACATCACCTGGATGTGGTACGACCACGAGGAGGTCGCGGCCGAGCTCAACGGGCTCACGCGGCTGGCGCGCACCCGGCCCGACCTGTTCGCCGCCGACTTCGCGATCCTCGGCGAACCGTCGGCCGGGCAGGTCGAGGGCGGATGCAACGGCAACCTGCGCGCGGTCGTTCGCACCACCGGCATGCGCGCGCACAGCGCCCGCGCCTGGATGGGGGAGAACGCCATCCACGCCGCCGCGCCCATCCTCGCCCGCCTGGCCGCCTACCGTCCGCGCGAGATCGTCGTCGACGGGCTGGCGTACCGAGAGGGGCTCAATGCCGTGCGCATCGGCGGCGGCGTCGCCGGCAACGTCATCCCCGATCTGTGCGAGGTCGAGGTGAACTTCCGCTTCGCGCCCAGCCGCACCACCGAGGAGGCCGTCGCCCACGTGCGCGACGTGCTCGAGGGGTTCGACGTCGAGGTCGTCGACCTCGCCGCGGGTGCACGCCCCGGGCTGGATGCCGCGCTGGCACAGGAGTTCGTCGCCGCGGTCGGCGCCGAGCCGCGCCCCAAGTACGGCTGGACCGACGTGGCCCGGTTCTCGGCCCTCGGGGTGCCGGCCGTCAACTACGGCCCCGGCGACCCGAGCCTGGCCCACCACGATGAGGAGCGCGTGCCGCTGCAGCAGATCACGGCGGTCGAGCAGGGCCTGCGCGCCTGGCTCACCGCGTCGTGAGGGCCGCCGTCGCGCGGCTGCCCATCGCCGCGCGCATCGCCCTCATCTACCTCGCCGCACGGGCGGTGACCACGGTGCTGCTGGTGATCGCCGCCGAGCTGTCGACCCCGGCGTCGCGGTTCGGGGCCGACGCGACCATCGGCACCTTCGTGCTCGGCTGGGACGCGCAGTGGTACCAGTTCATCTCCGACTACGGCTACCCCTCGACCCTGCCGCTCGACGACGCAGGCGTGGTCACCACCAACCAGTGGGCGTTCATGCCGCTGTTCCCGGTGCTGGCGCGGGTGATCGGCCTGCCGTTCGGCTCGTACGGGGTCGGCGCGCTGCTGCTGGCGCTGGCCGCCGGCTACGGCGCGTGCCTGGCGCTGTACCACCTGCTGCGGGGGCGTCTCGACGAGTCGGCGGCGCTGTGGGCGGTCGTCTTCCTGGCCTCGATGCCGCTGGCGGCGCTGTTCCAGGTGGGATACGCCGAAGGGCTGTTCCTCCTGCTGCTGCTGCTGGCGCTGTGGTGCGTGCAGCAGCGCCGGTTCGGCTGGCTCTACGGGCTGATCCCGCTCATGGGCTACACGCGACCCGGGGTGCTGGCGTTCGCGCTGATGCTCGCCCTCTACGGCATCTGGCGATGGATGCGACGGCGCACCGACCCGCTGCCGGTGCGGCAGATCGTGCACATCGTGCTGACCGGCCTGCTCGCCGCGGCCGTGGGCCTGTCGTGGCAGTACATCGCGGCCTGGGCGACGGGGGATCCCGCCGCCTACCTCGAGACCGAGCTGGCGTGGCGCCGCTCGTGGACCGGTGACACCGGCGCCGCGTTCGTGCCCTTCGACGGGTTCGTGCACGCGACGGCGATCTGGTTCCGGCTGTGGGGCCTGCCCGAGGTGCTCGGCTACATCCTGCTGGCGCTGGTGGTCGTGGGGCTGGCGGCCGTGCTGCTGTTCGAGCCGCACGTGCGGCGACTGGGCGTCGAGATCCGCCTCTGGTCGGCCAGCTACCTGGTCTATCTGCTGCTGGTGTTCTTCCCGCAGTCGAGCATCTTCCGCCTGCTCGTGCCGCTGGTGCCGCTGCTGGGTGCGCTGGCGCTGCCGAAGTCGACGTGGTGGCGTGTCGGAGTGCTCGCGGCGTCTCTGCTCGGGCAGTGGTGGTGGATCTACAACATGTATGCGTTGGCGAGCACGTACTACCAGATCCCCTGAGATGACGGCGATCTACGCCGTCGGGTGAGCGCGACCTGTCAAGACCGGTAAACTTATCAGGTAGTCCTCAGACGAAAGGGAGCCCAATGGCAGCCATGAAGCCGCGTACCGGTGACGGACCGATGGAGGCCGTGAAGGAGGGGCGCCTCATCATCGTCCGCGTCCCGCTCGAGGGTGGCGGTCGCCTGGTCGTCTCTGTCAACGACGAAGAGGCCAAGGAACTGCACAGTGTCCTCGGCGGGGTCGTCGGCGCCGCCTGACCTCGTTCTGATTCACGGCGACGGCCGGTCTTCGGACCGGCCGTTCTCCGTTTCCGGGCGGCGGATGCCGTCGTCAGCGCGGGACGATGGCGGTGGTCGTCAGCTGCAGCAGGCCCTCGCCGACGATCGACAGCGCGCCCAGCACCGCGGGCGAGCCCTGCGTCTCTTGGATGAGCGTGCGGTAGGCGGTGGTGATCGCGTCGCGACGCACCGGGTCGGCCACGCCGCCGCCGGCCAGCACGCGCGGCACGAGCACGGTGCCGCCGGCGCGCACGAGGCGCAGGCCGTGCTCGACGTAGTCGATGACGTTCTCGGGGTCGGCGTCGACGAGCACGATGTCGTACGACGCCTCGTTCATGCGCGGGAGGACATCGGATGCCCGACCGGTGATGAACCGCGCACGCGCGGCCGGCACCCGGGCGTCGGCGAAGGCCGAGCGGGCCGCGGCGAGGTGCTCGGGCTCCTTGTCGATGGTGGTCAGCGTCGCCCGCGGTGCGCCGTGCAGCAGCCACAGGCCCGACACGCCGCCGCCGGTGCCGATCTCGACGATGTTGAGGGCGTTGGTGGCCGCTGCGATGACGGCGCACTGCGCGCCCACCGGCGCGCTGATCGGGTCGGCCCCGATCTCGAGCGCGGCCGCCCGGGCGCGCGCGATCGTGTCGGGTTCGACGGTCGCCTCGTCGGTGAACCTGCGGACCGCGTCGTAATCGCCCATGCGCTGACCTCCTGACGGCCAGCCTACGTGGCGGGGTGCGCGGCGACGCGCAGGCGCACGGGTAACCTGGTGCGTATGTTCTTCGGCCTCGACATGGAGAAGCTTCTCCTCATCGGGGTGTTCGCCGCGCTGCTGCTGGGCCCCGAGAAGCTGCCGAAGTACGCCGAGATGCTCGCCCGGTTCACGCGGCGCGCGCGCGAGTGGGTCAACGGGGCCCGCGACCGCGTGAAAGAGGAGATGGGCGAGGACTACGACGACATCGAGTGGCGCAAGCTCGACCCGCGTCAGTACGACCCGCGCCGCATCATCCGCGACGCGCTCATCGACGATGCGCCCGTGGCCACCGTGCAGGCCGCCGGGGTCGCCGCCGCGGTGACGGCCACCGCCGCCACACCGATGCGCACCTTCGACCCGAACGCCC
Organism: Microbacterium festucae; assembly: GCF_025421715.1. Taxonomy (GTDB): domain Bacteria; phylum Actinomycetota; class Actinomycetes; order Actinomycetales; family Microbacteriaceae; genus Microbacterium; species Microbacterium festucae. Next base: position 648,064 of record NZ_JAOEFC010000002.1, on the reverse strand, counting down.
CGGTGCCCTTCGACTCCGAAGCCACCTGACCGCGCGACCCACTCCCGAGCGGCGCCCCTCACACGAGCGCGACCCCCGCGTGAGCGGGATCGCCGGTGGCCTCCAGCCCTCAGCGCACCGCGACCGGCAGGGCGCGGCCCGACAGTCCGCGTGGCCGGCGGGCGATGGCCCGGGCCACCGAGATGATCGCGCGCGCCGCGGGGTCGTCGGGGTCGGATGCCACGACGGGCACCCCCGTGTCGCCACCGGCCCGCAGCGCGGGCGAGAGCGGCACCGAGCCCAGCAGCGGCACGTCGGCCCCGGCGGCCGACAGCGCGGCGGCCACGGCGGCGCCGCCCCCGGCGCCGAAGAGGTCGAGCACGGTGCCGTCGGGCAGGGTGAGCGCCGCCATGTTCTCGACGACGCCGATGACCTGCTGACCGGTCTGCCGGGCGACGGTGCCGCTGCGCACCGCCACGTCGGCGGCGGCGGGCTGCGGGGTGGTGACCACCAGCACCTCGGCGTGCGGCAGCAGCTGCCCGACCGAGATGGCGACGTCGCCGGTGCCGGGCGGCATATCGATGAGCAGCACGTCGAGGTCGCCGAAGTGCACGTCGGTGAGGAACTGCTGGATCGTGCGGTGCAGCATCGGGCCCCGCCAGGCCACCGCGCCGGCGCCGGGGCCGCCGGCATCCGTGCGGGGGAGGAACATGCCGATCGAGATCGTCTTCACGCCGTGGGCCACCGGCGGCACGATGAGATCGTCGATGCGCGTGGGCTGCGGGGCGAAGCCCTGCGCGTCGACCAGTCCGAGCAGCGCCGGGATCGAGAAGCCGTGCACATCGGCGTCGATGAGACCCACCGCGAGCCCGTCGGCGGCCAGCGCGACAGCCAGCCCCGCCGTGAGCGTCGACTTGCCCACCCCGCCCTTGCCGCTGGTCACGGCGATCACACGGGTGAGGCTGTCGGGCCCGAACGCCGAGGTGCGGGCGGCCCGCCCGCCCCGCAGCCGCTCGGTGAGGGCGGCGCGCTCAGCCGGCGTCATCACGCCCACCTCGACCTCGACGGCCGCGATGCCGGGCACGGATGCCGCGGCGGCGCGCACATCGCGTTCGATGCGGTCGGCGGCCGGGCATCCCACGATCGTCAGGGCGATCGCCACGTGGGCGCGGCCGGAATCGACGGTCACCGCGCGCACCATGTCGAGCTCGGACAGCGGGCGACGCAGCTCGGGATCGATGACGGCGCCGACGGCGGCCTCGACGGCGGTGGCGTTCGCCGCGGTGCCGGTCACGACGGGCTCGACGGCTGGGCGCCGGCGGCCGACGCGCCCCGCTCGTCGAGCTTCTCCATCAGCGCCTTCAGCTCCTGCCGCAGCACGTCGCGGGTGACGACCTCTTCGGTGGCCTCGGTCAGTGCCATCCGCAGCGCCACGATCTCGCGGGCCAGGTACTCGGTGTCGGCGAGGTTGCGCTCGGCGCGCTGGCGGTCCTGCTCGATCTGCACGCGGTCCCGGTCGTCCTGCCGGTTCTGCGCGAGGAGGATCAGGGGCGCGGCGTACGAGGCCTGCAGCGACAGCATGAGCGTGAGCGCCGTGAACCCGTTGGCGGCGCTGTCGAAGCGTAGGTGCGGCGGCATCAGCGTGTTCCATGCCAGCCAGACCAGGCAGAACAGGCTCAGCAGCAGCAGGAACATCGGCGTGCCCATGGCGCGCGCGATCCACTCGGTGAACCGGCCGAATCGGTCGCGGGAGGGCTGCGGCGTGCGCGAGAGCATGCCACCGCGGCCGCGGGGCGCCTCGAGGGTCACCTTGGGCGGGCGGGCCATCATCGCGTCACCGCCGATCCGGATGCCGCGGACACCTCGCCGTCGTGGGAGCGCCAGTCCTCGGGCAGCAGATGATCGAGCACGTCGTCGATGGAGACGGCGCCGACGAGGCGGTGCGCGGTGTCGACCACCGGCACCGAGACGAGGTTGTAGCTGGCGAGCATGCGGGCCACTTCGGCCGCCGAGGCCGATGCGGCCACCGGGTCGAGCGTGTCGTCGATGATCGCCCCGAGCCGCTCGGAGGGCGGGTAGCGCAGCATCCGCTGGAAGTGCACGGTGCCCAGGAACCGCCCGGTGGGCGTCTCGTAGGGCGGCAGGGTGATGTAGACGGCGGCGGCGAGGGCGGGGTGCAGCTCGTGGCGGCGGATCACCGCCAGCGCCTCGGCGACGGTGGCATCGGCCGACAGCACGATCGGCTCGCTGGTCATGAGACCACCCGCCGTCTCGGCGCCGTACTTCAGCAGGGCGCGCACGTCTTCGGCCTCTTCGGGCTCCATCAGCTCGAGCAGCTCTTCGCGCTGGTCTTCGGGCAGCTGGCCGAGCACGTCGGCGGCGTCGTCGGGCTCCATCTGGTCGAGGATGTCGGCGGCGCGCTCGTCGCCGAGCGCCTCGAGGATGGCGACCTGGTCTTCTTCGGGCATCTCCTCGAGCGCGTCGGCGAGGCGATCGTCGGGAAGCTCCTCGGCCACTTCGAGCAGGCGTTCCTCGGGCAGGTCGAGCAGGGTGTTGGCGAGGTCGGCGGGCTTGAGCTCGGAGTAGGTGGCCACCAGCTGCTCGGCCGACTGGGCCTCGCCGGGCACGGCGCTCTCGCGCACGTCCGACCACGGCACGAAGGTGGTGGGGCCCTTGGCGAACGGCGACGCGCTCGTCTTGGGCTTGCGCAGGAACAGCTGACCGATGTCCCATTCGCCGAGCCGGTTGCGCTCGATGGCGACGTCTTCGATCACGGCGTCGCCGCTGCCGTCGGTGAAGTAGACGCGGCGCCCGACGAGCTCGGCCATGACGCGCACCTCGCCGCCGCGGGCCTGGAAGCGGCGCACGTTGATGAGGCCGGTGGTGATCACCTGGCCGGTGACGATGGAGGTGACCCGTCCGATGGACAGGAACACGTGTCGGCGGCCGGGGATCTCGACGACCAGGCCGACCACGCGCGGCGGATCGTCTTTTCGATAGACGACGACGACGTCTCGCACCTTGCCGAGCCGGTCGCCCGCGGGGTCGAAGACCGCGCAGCCGGTCAGGCGTGCGACGAAAACCCTCTGCGTACTCACCTCACCAGCCTAGATGCCGCGCCCCGATCCGGAGCCTCTCCCGCGTCGCATCCGCGCGGGCGGTGCCGGGCCGTTCGGCCGCCGCAAAGGTGGGCGTGACAGGATGGAGCGATGAGCATGATGGGCGGCGCACCCGCGGAACACGGCGAGAGGGTCGCCGAGTACAGCTCGTATCCCGCGGCGCAGAAGGCGGTCTCGCGGCTGATCGAGTCGGACATCCCGGCGAAGGACATCGCGATCGTCGGTCGCGGCATCCGTTCGGTGGAGACCATCACCGGACGCCTCGGCTATGCGGCCGCCGCCCGGTCGGGCGCGATCAACGGCATCCTGCTGGGTCTGCTGTTCTCGGCGCTGTTCGTGCTGGGCACCCCCGGTGCGGCGGTGCAGCTGTTCGCCGGGGTGATGCTCGTGGGCATCGCGCTGGGCATGCTGATGAGCCTCATCGTCTACGCCTTCCTGCGGCGCCGCCGCGACTACAGCTCGGTCACGCAGATCGTCGCCGACCACTACGAGGTGACGGTGCTGCCCCGTTCGATCCATCGCGCGCGCGAGGTCGTGAGCGGTCGGGTCGCACCCGCGGCGCCCGGCCCCGCCGCACCGCCCGCGGCGGCCCCGACGCCCGCCCCGCAGCCCGCGCCGCAGCCGGCCCCGCCGGTGGATGCCGAGCCGCCCCGCTACGGCGAGCGGATCGACCCCACCCCGGGCGAGGCCCCTCCCGCATCGTGACCGGTATCGCGGTCGTCCTCCCGGCGGGGGAGACCGTCGTCTCGCGCCTGGTCACGGCGCCCGAAGAGCCGTGGGCCGTGATGGCACTGGCCCATGGCGCCGGCGCCGGCATGACCCACCCGTTCCTGGCCGGTGCGGCCGAGGCCGCCGCCGGGGCGGGGATCGCGGTCGTGCGCTTCCAGTTCCCCTACCTCGAAGCCGGCAGACGGATGCCGGGACCGGCCGCGCACGCGATCGCGACGTGGGCGGCCGTCGCCGCCGCCGTGGCCGTGGAGTTCCCCGGCGTGCCGCTGGTCGCGGCGGGCAAGTCGTACGGCGGGCGGATGGCGTCGATGGCCGCTGCCGAGGGCGCGATCGCCCCCGATGCCCTCGTCTACCTCGGCTATCCGCTGCATCCGCCCGGCAAGAGCGAGGCGCTGCGGGTGGCCCACCTTCCGGCCGTGACGGCCCCGCAGCTGTTCGTCAGCGGCTCCGCCGACCCCTTCGTGCAGCCCCTCGCCGACCTCGAGGCGGCCGTGGCCTCGTGCCCCGACGCGCAGCTGCACCTCATCGACCGCGGCGGCCACTCGTTCGAGGTCGCCGGCGCCCGCCGCGACGCGGCCGAGGTGGGCGCGTCGCTCATGCCCGACATCGCCGGCTGGCTGCGCACGCGGCTGGGGCGACCGTCCGGCTGAGGCCGGGCGCCGGCGCCCAGACACCCGCCGCACGACGGCGGGCGCCGCTCCGGAACCTCCCGCTGGGGATGCTCCCGGGGCGACGCCCGCGTGGCCGGATGCGCTCAGGTGAGCGTGAAGGTCGTCGTCGTGGCGTTGCCGGCGACGTCGAACGTCACGAGCGTGTTGACGCCCGCCACCGCGCCGAAGACGCCGGGGGCGACCCCGTTCACGTCGGACCAGGCGTCGTCGGTGAGGTCCTTCACCACGCCGTTGAGCTCGACCCGGTCGATGCGGCCGGTGTCGTGGAGCTTGAAGCTCACGCGCTCATACACCCCGTCGGCCCCGGCGGTGAACTCCGCGCCCTCCTTGACGGTCACCGTCGGAGCGGTGCCGTCGACGACGAAGGCGGCCGAGCCGGTCTGCGAGACGTTGCCCGCGAGATCATGCGCGTTGTACTTCACGGTGTACTCGCCGTCGGCCAGGGGCACGGTGGCGGTGTGCGTGGCGCGGGTGGCGCCGCCTGAGGCGGTCTGGGTGCTCTTGACGAGCGTGCCGCCCTGGTACACGTTCGCGACGATGCGCTCGAGACCGCCGCGATCGACGGCCTCCACCTGCAGGGTCGCCGTCGACACCGGACCGGCCGCCCCGGGCGAGGTCAGCAGGGCCAGCGGCCGGTCGCCGGTCTCGCCGCGCACGCCCGCCTCGGCCATGACGACCTTCGCCTCTGCCGGCCACGCCTCCCGGTCGACGCCGTTGAGCTCGACCTCGCCGGTCCACGTGGTGCGGTACTCGGGGAAGCGCACGTACCGCTCGCGCCCGCCGGTCCACCAGTTGGAGCTGAACTGCAGGTCGAGGGTGTTGAACACCTCGGGGCCGGCGGTGTCGGCGTTGACGTAGATGTAGCGGCTCGAGTCGAGGATGACGTTCTCCCGCGTCTCGATGTAGCGCGAACCCTGATCGATCAGCATCCCGAACGTCTCGCGGCTGTCGTAGATGTAGTTGCGCTCGATCACCGTTCCGGGGCTCGCCGACAGCGTGTAGATGCTGCCGCCGTCGTGCATCTCGTTCTTGGTGTCGTAGATGAGGTTGTAGGCGACGTGGTTGTCGCGGAAGGTGGTCGGGGTGTCGTAGATCGGCTGGAAGTCGTACAGACCGGCATCCCGGTAGTACTGGTTGCCGCCCGGATCGTTCACGCCCCAGCCCCAGCCGATGTCGATCCCGTCGTAGGGCAGGTCGGTGAGGGTGTTGTGGCTGATCTCGGCACCCGAGACGTACGTCGACAGGATGCCGGCGTTGTCGCGGAACCCGCGGCCGATGCGGGTGATCAGGTTGTCCTGGATCGTGATGTCGCGCACCGTCATGCGCGGGTCGCTCGGGTGGTGCGCATCGGGCTGGATGCCGCCCACCACGATGCCCGACCCGGCGATCTCACGGAAGGTGTTGCCGGAGACGGTGATGTCGCTGGCGCCGTAGCCCACCTCGGTGGCGTGGGCGTTGGGGTCCATGCCGATGCCGAGCCCCACCGAGCCGAGTCGCTCGAACGTGTTGCCGCGGAAGGCGATCTGCGAGGCCGCCGACACCTGCACGGCGGCGGGGATCTGCCACCATTCGTTGCGCGACTTCTCGAACGGCGCGCAGCCGTCCTGGCACGAGGTCAGGTAATCGGCCGGCACGTCGTAGTCCTGCACGATGTGCGCGCCGCTCTGCTGGTCGGCGTAGCCCCACTGTGAGCTCGGCCGGTTCCACGTGGTGTCGGCGAACTCGATGCCCTCGAACGCGAGGCCGGTGACGGGCGTGTCGTAGGTGCCGCCGATCTCGACGAGCGTCTCGAGCCGGGGGAGGCGGACGTCGACATCGGCCATGGACTGGCCGGGCTTGGGCTTGTAGAAGACCAGGCCGTCGTCGGAGTCGAGGTACCACTCGCCCGGGTTGTGGAGGAACTCGTAGGCGTTGGCGAGGTAGAGCGCGCCGCGGTTGTAGGGCGACTTCAGGGTGTCGTAGCCGAAGTTGTTGTTCTCCCACGCCGGCTGCACCATCGTGATCTCGTCGCCCTCGATCGCGGCGACGGGGGAGATGCGGTCGGTGAACGAGCCCATGCTCACGATCTCGAGCGCGTCCTGGTCGCCGAGGGCCGACAGGTCGCCGAAGCGGTCGTCGAGCAGCGTGATGCCCGACGTCATCCACTCCAAGTGGGCGCGGTCGTTCTTGTCGGCACCCAGCTGCAGCTGCGTGCGGGCGGCCGTCTCACCGTCGACGTAGAGCTGGCGCGAGGCGGTGCCGGGGGCGACATGGGCCACCCAGATGTCTTCGTCGGCGTCGTGCAGCTCCCAGCCTTCGACGGCGTCGCCGCCCGAGAGCACCACCTGCTCGCCCGCGGCGGCGGCCCAGGTCACGGTGTGGCCGTTGCTGCCGCCGTCGCGCGGTCCGAAGCGCAGCGGCTCGTCGAGCTCGTACACGCCGCCGTCGAGCACGACGCGAACGTCGCTGCGGGCGCCCTTGTTCTGGGCGACCTTCTTCGCCGCCGCGATCGTGGGCACGGTGATGTCGCCCTGGGGGGCACCCTCCGCGCCCGGTGGGGCGACGACGATCGTCGTCACGGCCGCCGGGGCGGCGGCGGCGGGCTGTGCGACGGCCAGAGCGCAGGCGGCCAGGGTGGCCGTCGCGAAGATCGCCGGAAGGCGATGGGGAATCCTCATTGATCTCAACTCCATTGTCGGTATGCGGTCAAACGTCATACGACTGACAACATACTTACGGCGACGAGATCCGGCAACCCGCCGACGGGCGGCGCGGGGCTGGTGAGGATGGGCGCGAGTGCGGCGAGGAGGATCAGCGACCGGAGGCGTAGCCCGACATGCCGCGGGGGTTCGCTGCGGCCCAGAGCGTGCCGTCAGTGCGGTCGAGACCGACCGCGGAGAGCCGTCCCAGCGCCCAGTCGCCGGCGCGCGTGAGGTCATGGCCGCGGCGGGCGAGCTCGTCGAGCACCTCGTCGCCGAGGCGGTCCTCGGCGACGACCCCGGTGGGATCCCACGTGCGCGGCCAGAACGAGTCGATGAGCGCGATGGTGTGGAACGTGGGGGCGTCGATGGCCTGCTGGGCGGTGTAGCCGCCCACCAGCATCCGCAGCAGCATCGGCAGCTGCCACTGATCCTGCTGGTCGCCGCCGGGCGTGCCGAGGGCCAGCAGCGGCTCGCCCCCGCGCAGCACGAGCGTCGGGCTGAGGGTCGTGCGCGGGCGGGCGCCGGGGCGCAGCGCCGACGGTGCGGCCTCGTCGAGCCAGGTCATCTGCAGGCGGGTGCCGAGGCAGAACCCGAGGGCGGGGACGACCGGCGACGACTGCAGCCAACCCCCCGACGGCGTGACGGCCACGATGTTGCCCCAGCGGTCGACGACGTCGATGTGACAGGTGTCGCCACGTGTCGCCCCGGTGCGGTCGACGGTCGGCTCGCCCGTGCCGGCGGCATCCGCGGTGGGCGCCGTGCGGCGCAGCGGCGGGGTGAAGGGTGCGCGGCCCTCGGGCGCGCCGGGTCGCCACTGCCGCGAGGCCTCGGCGCCGATGAGCGCGCGGCGGTCGGCGAGGTAGTCGCCGTCGAGCAGAGGCGCCAGGTCGACGCCGTCGCCGAGGTGCGCGTCGCGGTCGGCGAGGGCGAGCTTGAGCGCCTCGACGATGGTGTGCGCGCCGGCGGCCCGCGACGGGTCGATCAGGTCGTCATCGAGCGGGTCGAGCATGCCGAGGGCCTGCAGCAGCACGGGCCCCTGCGTCCACGCGCCCGCCTTGGCCACCGTGTGGCCACGGAACTCGATCGTGGCGGCCGCTTCGTAGCCCGCCTCGAACGCGGCGATGTCGGCGTCGTCGATGACAGCGGCGTGGTCGGTGCCGGTGGAGTGGCGGTGCGGCTGTGCGAGGAAGGCGGTCGCCGCGGCGAGCTCGCCGCGCCACGCCGCCCGGGCCGCCTCGATGCCGGTGCGGCGGTCACCGGCTGCGGATGCCGCGACGAGACGGTCGAGCACGTCGGCGTAGGCGGGGTGGGGGATCAGCGCGCCGACGGGTGGGGGAGCGCCGTCGTCGAGCCACAGCTGCGCCGACGAGGGCCAGTGGTCCCGGAACAGGCCTGCCACCTTGGCGATCGTGGCAGCCGCTGCCGGCAGCAGCGGGATGCCCACGCGCGCGTGGTGGCGTGCGGCGTCGAGCACCTCGGCGAGGCCGAGTGTGCCGTGGTCGCGCAGCAGCACGAGCCACGCGTCCACCGCACCGGGCACGGCGGCGGCCAGGCCCCCCGCGCCGGGGACGAGGTCGAGGCCCTCGGCCCGGAAGTGCGCGATGGTGGCCCCGGCCGGTGCCGGGCCCTGCCCCATCAGCACCTGCGGGGCGTCGGCGCCGGCAGCGTGGAAGATGCCGACGAGGTCGCCGCCGGGGCCGTTGAGGTGCGGCTCGGCCAGGTGCAGCACGAACCCGCCGGCCACGGCCGCGTCGAACGCGTTGCCGCCGCGCTCGAGCACCGCCTGCGCCGCGGCGGTGGCCGCCCAGTGCGTGGAGGCGGCCGCGCCGAACGTGCCGACGAGCTGCGGGCGGGTGGTGAAGGCGGGCGGCGGCGTGAAGCCGCTCACGCGCCGGCGCCCGGGGACAGCCGGGCGATCCACGCCTCGACCTCGTCGGCGGTGCGCGGGATGTCGGCCGACAGGTTGACGGGGCCGTCGGCGGTCATCAGCACGTCGTCCTCGATGCGCACCCCGATGCCGCGGTACTCCTCGGGCACGGTGAGGTCGTCGATCTGGAAGTAGAGCCCCGGCTCGATGGTGAACACCATTCCGGGCTCGAGGATGCCGTCGTAGTACATCTCGCGCCGCGCCTGCGCGCAGTCGTGCACGTCGATGCCGAGGTGGTGGCTCGTGCCGTGCACCATGTAGCGGCGGTGCTGCCCGCCGCGCTCGGCGTCGAGGGCTTCGGCGGCCGTCACCGGCAGCAGGCCCCAGTCGGCCACGCGCTGGGCGATGACGCCCATCGCGGCCTCGTGGATGCTGCGGAAGGTCACACCCGGCCGCGCCGCGGCGAAAGCCGCGTCGGCGGCCTCGCGCACGGTCTCGTAGATCGTGCGCTGGATGGGCGTGAAGGTGCCCGAGACGGGGAGGGTGCGGGTGATGTCGGCGGTGTAGAGGCTGTCGACCTCGACGCCGGCGTCGACGAGGATGAGGTCGCCGGGCACGACGGCGCCGTCGTTGCGGGTCCAGTGCAGGTAGCACGCGTGCGGCCCCGACGCGGCGATCGTGTCGTAGCCCTCGCCGTTGCCCTCGGTGCGGGCGCGGTGGTGGAACACGCCCTCCACAGCGCGTTCGCCGCGCGGGGTGGCGATGATGCGGGGGAGGTCGGCGACGATGTCGTCGAAGCCGCGCCCGGTGACCTCGACGGCCAGGCGCATCTGGGCGATCTCGTACTCGTCCTTCACGAGCCGCAGCTCGGACACGGTGCGGGTGAGGTCGGTGTCGTCGTCGAGCACCCGGTCGCCGTCGGCGCCGGCGAACCCGTCGATGTGCGCGGTGGGGATGCCCAGCTCGGCGGCCACACCGGCCAGCGACGGGCGGGGGCCGATCCAGAACTCGCCGATCGTCGCGTCGCCGTAGAACTCCGGGGTCGTGCGGTCGGCGCGCTCGCGCAGGTAGAGCGTGACGTCGTGGCCGGGCTCGCCGTCGGCATCCTCGCGGGGATCGAACACGAGCACCGAGTCGGGCACCGCGTCGGCGCCCCAGCCGGTGAGGTGCGCTAAGGCGGAGTGCGCGCGGAACGGGTAGTCGGTGTCGTTGGAGCGCTGCTTGTAGCCGCCCGCGGGCACCACGAGGCGGTCGCCGGGGAAGGCACGCGACAGGGCTGCGCGGCGCGCCGCGGCGTAGGGCGCCTGCGCGCGCGTGGGCGGTGCGAGGTCGGGGCGATCGGCCCAGCCCGTCGAGATCGTGTCGAGGAACCCCTGCGGGAAGGGCTGCTTGCGGTTCGAGGTCTGCGGCGCCTGCGTGGTCGCCTCGGTCGCGATCGTGTCGCTCTCGCTCGTGCTCATGCGTCCAGTCTTCCACTCGCGGGCCCCTCATGGTGCGGGGTCGCGGGCGACGGCCCGAGCGGAGGCGTCGGATGAGCGGCCTACGGGGCGGCCGGCTCGAGCTGCACGACGAGCGGGCGGTGGTCGCTGCCGGCGTCGTCGAGCCCCGAGAGCACGACCGAGCCCGACGGGCGCCAGGCCTTCGTCGCGAGCACGTGATCGATCGGCGCGCCCAGCAGCTTCGGCCAGGCGGTGTTCCAGGTGCCCACCCCGCCGTTGCCGGTCTGCTGGGCCGCGTCGCTGCACCGGCCGAGCGTGCCGCCGTCGACGCCGAGGCGCTGCATGTGGTCGACGGTGGCGTTGAAATCGCCCGCCATGATCACATCGTCGGTGCCGCACTGGTCGGCCAGCCACTGCAGGTCCTGGCTCCAGTCGCCCATCGCCTGCGGGCGCGGCGCCACCGCGTGGGCGACGACGACCACGGGGCCCGAGCCGCTGACCGGCATGGCCACGACGCTCGGCAGGCGCGAGGTGCCGGTGGTGCCGTCGGAGGTGGACTGCACCACGGCGTAGTCGCCGAGGTCGGGGGAGATGAGCAGGGTGGTCGAGTTGGCCGCCCACTCCTCGTAGCCCTCGCGGTCTTGATAGCTCTCGTGGTGCGCCCACATCGGGTGGCCCATCTCGCGCATGGTGACGGCCACCTGGGTGCCGGCTTCCAGCGTCGTCTCGGGCAGCGCGATGATGTCGGCCTGCATGGCGACGGCCGCCTGGGCGATCGTCGTCGGGTCGGTGGCAGCCCCCGCGGTGTTCCAGGTGAGCACGCGGATGCTGCCGGCATCCTTGTCGGGGAGGCTGTCGGTGCCGGTGCCGCGCACCAGCAGGATCGCGCCGTTGGCGGCCGCGGTCAGCAGAGCGATGGTGACGATCGCGCCGGCGAACGCGCGCAGCGGCCGGGCCAGGCACAGCAGCAGGAAGACGACCGCCACGGCCAGCGCTCCCAGCACCACGCCCGCCCGCAGTGCGACGATCTGCGCGATCGGGGCCACCTGCTCGAGGCGGAAGAACTGCGGCCAGGTGATCACCGCGGCGGCCATCGCCGCGACCAGCGTCACGAGGATCCCGATCAGTCGCAGCACGCCCACGAGCCTAGGCGAGCGAGCCTGGAGGATGCTGGGACGCGCCACCGCGCGGGGGCCTCGGATACGCTCGGAGGATGCCGAGCACCGCGCCGTCCGCACGCGTGAGCGGACCCTGCGACCTGCATCTGCATTCCGATCACTCCGACGGCACCGAGCCGCCGGCGGCGGTCGTGGCCGCCGCGCACCGTCACGGCCTGCGCACGATGGCCCTCACCGACCACGACACCACGGCCGGGTGGGCGGAGGCGGCCGAGGCGACCGTGTCGCTGGGGATGACCTTCCTCCCCGGCATGGAGCTCTCAGCCCGGCACGAGTGGCGGAGCGTCCACGTGCTGGCCTACCTCTTCGATCCCGACGACGCCGCCCTGCGCGCCCTCACCGACCGCATCCGCTCGTCGCGTCTCACGCGTGCGCAGGAGATGGCCAGCCGCATCGGCCGCGACTACGCCGTGTCGTGGGATGACATCCTCGCCCAGACCGCGGTGGGTGCCACCGTGGGGCGGCCCCACATCGCCGACGCGCTGGTGGCGGGCGGCATCGTCGCCGACCGGGGCGAGGCGTTCGCCGGCATCCTGCACCCCTCCGGCGACTACTACGTCGACCTCTACGCGCCCGATCCGGTCACGGCGGTGGCGGCGGTGGCCGAGGCCGGTGGCGTGCCGATCATCGCCCACCCCGCCGGGCGGGCGGGACTGCTGCCGGTCGGCCTGCTGCGCCGCATGATCGACGCAGGCCTCGGCGGGTTCGAGCTCGGCCACCGCGAGAACCGCCCTGAGCAGGTGGCGGTGCTGCGGGAGATCGTCGAGCGGCACGACCTCATCGTCACCGGGTCCAGCGACTATCACGGCGCCGGCAAGCCCAACCTGCCGGGGGAGTTCACCACCGACGTCGCGATGGTGGAGCGGATCATCGCCGCCGCACACGGCAGCGCCCCCGTCTTCCCCTGAGGGAGGACGAGGGCGCCGCGTGGTCGATCAGGCCGGGGCCGTGATCAGGCCAGGGCCTTCGCCTTGAGGGCGTCGTACTCGGCCTGCGAGATCGTGCCGGCGTCGAGGAGCGACTTCGCCTTGGCGATCTCCTCGGACGGGCTCGTTCCGGCCACCTGCTTGATGTAGTCGTCCTGCGCCGACTTGTACTTCTGCGCCTCGGTGGCCGCGCGCTCGCCCATGCCGCTGCCGCGGGCGATCAGGTACACCAGTGCGGTGATGATCGGGAAGAAGATGAGGAAGAAGATCCACACCGCCTTCCAGCCGCCGCTGAGCTTGCGGTCGCGGAAGAGGTCTCCGATGATCGCGAACAGCGCGAACAGGTAGGAGATGAAGATGAACGCCCACAGGAACCACCAGATGAGGTCCCAGAAGGAGCCCCAGAAGCCCTGATATTCGACGGTCGCGTCGATGAGTCGCACGTGTGTGCCTTTCTCGAAAGGAGACGGCGGGGGAAGCCGTATAGACGCACACTAGCGAGCCTGCGCGCACCCCCGCGACACCCTGGCGACACCGTGACGACGCGCGTCGCGGCGGCGACGAGGCTCAGGCCCCCGCGGGGGCGCCCGAACCGGTGCCGCGACGGCGACGGCGGCGACGGCGTGCCGGGGCCGGCTTGCCGTCGTGGTGCTCCGACCCGGCACCGTCGTGGGTGCCCGCACCGTCGGCGCCGCGGGCGGCGGCATCCGTCGTGCTCTCGTCGGTGGACGTGCCCTCGGCGGTGCCCTCGAACGAAGCGCCGACCTTGCTCGCGTTGGAGCGGCGGCGGCGACGGCGGGTGCCGCCCTCGTCGGTGCCGGCCTCGGCGACGTCGGCGGCGCGCTCGGGGCGTGCCACGCGTACGGTCTCGGTCTTGGGGGCCTTGCCGATGCGGCCCTTGGTGCCGGCGGGGATGTCGAGGTCTTCGAACAGGTGCGGGCTCGACGAGTAGGTCTCGACGGGCTCGGGCTGGCCGAACTCGAGGGCGCGGTTGATGAGGGCCCACTTGTGCAGGTCCTCCCAGTCGACGAAGGTGACCGCGATGCCGGTCTTGCCGGCGCGGCCGGTGCGGCCGGCGCGGTGCAGGTAGGTCTTCTCGTCGTCGGGGATGGTGTGGTTGATCACGTGGGTCACGTCGTCGACGTCGATGCCGCGGGCGGCCACGTCGGTGGCGATGAGCACATCGCGCTTGCCGGCCTTGAAGGCGGCCATCGAGCGCTCGCGCGCCTCCTGGCTCATGTCGCCGTGCACGGCGCCGGCGTTGAAGCCACGGTCGGTGAGCTCGTCGACGAGCTTCTGGGCGGCGCGCTTGGTGCGCGTGAAGATGACGGTCTTGCCGCGGCCCTCGGCCTGCAGGATGCGGGCGATGACCTCGTCCTTGTCGAGCGAGTGGGCCCGGTAGACGAGGTGCTTGATGTTGGCCTGCGTGAGACCCTCGTCGGGGTCGGTCGCGCGGATGTGGATGGGGTTGGTCATGAACCGGCGCGCGAGGGCGACGATCGGCCCGGGCATCGTCGCCGAGAACAGCTGCGTGTGCCGCACCTGCGAGACCTTCTGGATGATCTTCTCGATGTCGGGGAGGAAGCCGAGGTCGAGCATCTTGTCGGCCTCGTCGAGCACGACCTCGGTCGCGTTGCTGAGGTCGAGCAGGCGCTGGTTGTTGAGGTCGATGAGGCGACCGGGCGTGCCGACGACGATCTGCGCGCCGGCCTTGAGCTGGTCGATCTGGCCCTCGTAGGCCTTGCCGCCGTAGATCGCGACGACGCTGGTCGAGCGGTTCTTGGTCAGCATGTCCATGTCTTCGTAGACCTGGACGGCGAGCTCGCGCGTCGGCACGACGATGAGCGCCTTCACGCCGGGAGCGGGGTCGAGACCCAGACGCTGCACGACGGGGATGCCGAAGCCGAAGGTCTTGCCGGTGCCGGTCTTGGCCTGGCCGATGATGTCCTGCCCGGGAAGACCCAGCGGGATGGTCTGCTCCTGGATCGGGAAAGCATCCACGATGCCGCGGGCGGAGAGAGCGTCGACGATGTCCTGGTCGACGCCGAGTTCGACGAAAGTCGTCACGGTGTCCATGCCTGTCTGGCGGGGCGAAGCCGCCGATGAGTGGGTCCACGCCCTTCGCTGAGCCACAGGCGCGGTGGTCCCGATCCGACGCCGGGACCGCACCAGCCTACCCGAGCGGCACCGGGAAGCCGGGGAGGGGCGCGCGCCTGCACCTAGGCTGTACGCGTGGTCACCTGGTTCTGGCAGCGCAAGCGCCCCGCGGCGGGCACGTTGAAGCTGCGTTCGCGCGGCGACTTCGGCGACGTGCGCCGCGTCGACTTCGAAGAGCTGGCGCCCGAGATCGACACGTTCCTCGGTCAGGCCGCCTACCTGCAGCTGGGCTACTTCGAGACGTTGAGCGCGCTGATCGCCCCGACCCCCGAGCTCGCCTCGAAGGAGTCGCTCTCGCGTGCCGCCGGTGCGGCCCTCGCCAAGCATCAGGCACTCGTGGCGGTCATCCGCGAGCGGGGCGACGAGGCGCTGGAGATCATGCTCCCGTTCCGCGAGCCGCTCGACGCGTTCCGCCGTGCCACCCACGGCGCCCGGCCGCTCGAGACGATGCTCTCGGTGCATCTGACGGCCGGCATGCTCGACGACTTCTACCTGGCCCTGTCGGCCAGCTACGCCTCGACCGGGGGCACCGTGGCCGCGATCCTTCGGCAGGACGACGACCGGCAGGCGCTGGCGGCGATCATCACGGATGCCATCGCCGCCGACCCCGAGTGGCGGTCGCTGCTGGCGCTGTGGGGGCGTCGGCTCGTCGGCGACACGCTGCTGATCGCCCGCGGCGCGCTGCGATCGCAGTCGCTGGACGCCGCGGAGGAGAAGCGCGTCGAGCCGGTGTTCACGCAGCTGCTGGCCGCGCACTCGCGCCGGATGGCCGAGCTCGGCCTCGACGCCTGAGTCGGGGGCGCGGGGCCGCGGGTGCGGGTGCCTCGGGGGCCTGAACGGGCCTCAGGCGATGCCGAGGCGCACGCGCTCGGCGGCGTCGTGCGAGGCGCGTGTGCGCGCGAGGATCGCCAGCGTCGCCGGGACGACGACGAACGGCGCCGCGAACGACACCAGCCACAGCCACGGGTCGAGCGTGGTGAGCCCGACCCACGTGAGGATCATCCACACCAGCGCGCCGACGAGGGCGCCGAGCACCGGGGCCAGGGCCGCACCGCGCGAGGCGCGGCCGGGCTGCAGGTAGTGCAGCACACCACCGGCGGCGGCCCCGACGACGAGCGCGATGATGATGTCCATCGGTGGGGTCAGGCCACGAAGCCGACGCGGCGCGAGTGGTCGGTGCCGACCTCGACGAAGGCGATGCCCGCGGTGGGAACGATGTAGGAGTTGCCCTTCGCGTCGGCGAAGGTCACGAACGCGGCCTTCGACTCCAGGGCGGCGGCCACCGAGGTGCGGATCGACTCGGCGGTCTCGTCCGACTCGAAGCTGAGCTCGCGGGCGGTGTTCGTGATGCCGATGCGGATCTCCACGGGTGACTGCCTTTCCGGGCCGGTTCCGGCGGCCCTCTCCGACTCTACGACACCCGGGCGACACGGTCGCCTCCGCGCGCCCCTGTGCGCGCACAGCGAAACCCGCCCCCCGCTGCGCCCTGCGGCGTGCTGGCGAATCGGGGTCGCGTCCTGCCGCCTCACCACTCAAGAGCCCGTCGCACGCGACTCCGATCCCGGGGTGGGGCGCCTCTCGGGGATCGGGGTCCCGTCCGGCGCCCTCAGCCCTCAGGATGCGGTCGCTCGAGACCCCGATTCCAAAGTCGGGCCGCCTGCATCTAGGCGCCCCGTGCCCGCAGCATCCGTGCGCGCCGAGGGGGAGCCGCAGGCGACAGACGTTCTCAGGGCCCATCACCACGCGTTCGGGGTCCCGTCCGGTGGGCTGAGCGCCCGGGATGCGGTCGCACGCGACTCCGATTCGATGTCGGGCCGCTCGCGTCGAGGTGCCCTGTGCCCGCAGCATCCGTGCGCGCCGAGGGGGAGCCGCAGGCGACCGGCGCTCTCGGGGCCCGTCGCCACGCGTTCGGGGTCTCGTTCAGTGGGCTCAGCGCCCCGGATGCCGTCGCACGCGACCCCGATTCGATGTCGGGCCGCTCTGGTGTCGAGGCGCCCTGTGCCCGCAGCATCCGCATGCGCCAACAGGGTGACGCAGCGTGTGAGGCGTTGTCCTGCTGAATCACCACGCGTTCGGGGTCTCATTCGGCCGGCTCAGCGCTCCGGATGCCGTCGCACGCGACCCCGATCTCACTGCTGGCCTGCATCGCGGGGCGCGCCTGCTGGTGCGAAACAACCCTCACCTCGAGGCACGAACAGGGGGATCGGGGTCGCGTCGGGTGGGCTCAGGCCTCGGGAGGTGGTCGTTCGGGACCCGGAATGCACGAGGGATGGACGCACAGGCCGCCGAGCCCAGACAAAAGCAGGGAGGGGGTGAAGGATGCTGTCGGTGGGGGCGGCTAGCGTGAAGAGCATGCACCTCCCCCCGGCCGCGGCAGCGATCGACGCCGCCCAGCAGGCGGTGGTCGATCTCGACGCCGACGCCTCGGCGGTCGTGGTCGGCGCGCCCGGCACCGGCAAGACGAGCGCGATCATCGCGCGGGTCGCGGCCCTCGCCGCCGCGGGCGTCCCGCTCGACGACGTGCTCGTGCTCACCCCCACCCGGCAGGCGGCCACGGCCCTGCGTGACCGGCTCGCCGTCGCGGTCGGCGTCGCGACGGCGGGGCCCCTGGCCCGGTCGGTGGCCGCGTTCGCGTTCCAGGTGGTGCGCGCGGCCGTCGTGCACGCCGGCGCCGAGCCGCCGCAGCTGCTCACCGGCCCCGACGAAGACCGCATCGTGCAGGACCTCCTCGCCGGCGACACCGACGACGATGCCGCCGGTGCGTCGCGGTGGCCGCAGTGGCTTCCCGCCGAGGTGCGCGCCGCGAAGGGGTTCCGCACCGAGGTGCGCGCGTTCCTGGCCGAGGCCACCGCTCTCGGCATCGACCCCGCCGCGCTGTCGGCGCGCGCCGAGCGCGACGGCATCGAGGTGTGGCAGGCGCTGGCCTCGTTCGCCGGCGAATACCACGACGTGCGCGGCAGTCTGCGCGGCGCCCATCGCGATGCGGCCGGGCTCGTGCGGGAGGCCGTCGCGCTGCTGCGCGCGCTGCCGCCCGCCGCCCCCCAGCTCGGCGCCCTCGCGAGCCTGCGGTGCGTGCTCGTCGACGACGCGCAGGAGCTCACCCTCGGGGGAGTGGAACTGCTCGAGGCGCTGCGACGGCGCGGCGTCGCCGTCGTCGCCGTCGGCGACCCCGACGTCAGCTCGGGCGCGTTCCGGGGCGCCACGGCCGAGAACTTCGCGCGACTCGCGGCGGGACTGCCCCTCCATGTGCTCGGCACCGCGCACCGCGGCACTCCGGCGCAGCGGGCGCTGCTGGCCGAGGTCACTGCGCGCATCGGCGCCGTCGGCGTGGTCGCCCACCGCTCCGCCCCCGCCGAGCCGGAGGGCGACGACGGGTCGGTCGCAGCCTTCGCGCTGCGGTCGCAGGCCGAGGAGTACGACACCATCGCGCGCCTGCTGCGCGAGCGTCACATCCACGAGGGCGTGCCATGGGGCGCGTGCGCCGTCATCGCCCACGACGCCCGCCAGGTCGGCGCGCTCGAGGCCGAGCTGGCCGCCCGCGAAGTGCCCACCGGAGCCACCGGACCCACCCGCACCCTGTCGGCGGTGCGCGCCGTGCGCGACATCCTCGGCCTGATCGACCTCGCCGGCCGCGAGCAGTGGGGCCCCGACGACGCCGCCGACGCCCTCCTCGGCGCCGGCTTCGATCCCATCGAGCTGCGTCGCCTCCGCTCCGCGCTGCGCCACCGCGCCCTCGCCGAGGCGGAGGCGAGTGCGGCAGGCGGTGTCGCGGACGCCGCGTCGGTCGCTGATGCCACGTCCGCCACGGATCCCGCGGTGACTGCCACCCATCACGCGGATGCCGCGTCGGGAACGGATGCGGTGGCGGATGCCGCGTCGGGAACGAATGCGGTGGCTGATGCCGCGTCGGGCACGGATGCGGTGGCTGATGCCGCGTCGGGCACGGATGCGGTGGCTGATGCCGCGTCGGGAACGAATGCGGCGGCTGAGGGCGCATCCGCGCCGGACACCGCGGCGCCTGCCGCCCCCCGCCATGGGGGAGTATCCGCGCCGGACGCCGGGGGTGCCGAACCCCGTCCGGCCGGCACCGACCGCACGGCCCCGGTGCCGTCGGCGCGGGAGCTGCTCACCTCGGCGATGGCGCATCCGCTCGAGTTCACGATCCTCGAGACGCGAGAGGGCCGCCGCGCGGCGCGGGTGGCCGAGACGATCGCGCTGCTGCGCCGTCAGCTCGCTGAGGGTGCGACCGCGCACGAGCTGCTCTGGACGGTCTGGGAGCGGTCGGGTCGCGAGCGCGCCTGGGAGCAGGCCGCGCGCGGGCACGGACCGCTGGCGGCCCAGGCGGCGCGCGACCTCGACGCCGTCGTGGCGCTGTTCCAGGCGGCCAAGCGGCACGGTGAGCGCGAAGACGGTACCGCGCCGCTGGCGTTCCTGCGGGGAGTGCTCGACGCCGACGTCGCCGAAGACCGGCTGAGCGCGCCGCTGCCCGCCGACGCGGTGCGCGTCATGACGCCCGCCGGCGCTCTCGGCACCGAGTTCGACACCGTCGTCATCGCCGGGGTGCAAGACGGCGTGTGGCCGAACCTCCGCGCCCGCGGCAGCCTGCTGGAGACATGGCGCCTCGGCCTCGACGACGCGGCGCAATCGGCGCCGCTCGACCGCCGCCGCGGCGTGCTGCACGACGAGCTGCGGCTGTTCGCGCGGGCGGTCTCGCGGGCACGCCACCGCCTCGTGGTCACCGCCGTCGACGACGACGACACCGGACCGAGCGCCTTGTTCGAGCTGCTCCCGCCCGCCCAGCCCGCGCCGGCAGCCGCCGAGCATCCGCTGTCGCTGCGCGGGCTGGTCGCCCAGCACCGCCGCACCCTGACCGCGGCCGGCCCCGGCGCTGCCGGCGCGACCCGCGCCCGCGCGGTGACCGATGCGGCGGCGCAGCTCGCACTGCTGGCCGCGGCCGAGGTGCCCGGTGCCGACCCGTCGCAGTGGTACGGCGTGGCCGGACCCACATCGACGGCGCCGCTGCGCGACCTCGCCGTCGAAGACGTGCGCGTCTCGCCCTCGCGACTGCACGCCCTCGAGGAGTGCGAGCTCAACTGGGTGATCGCCGATCTCGGGGGAGAGAGCTCCACCGTCACCGCGGGGCTCGGCACGATTCTGCATGCGGCGATGGAACACGCCGAGGATGCCGACGAGCAGCGCCTCTGGCAGGCGGTCGAGGAGCGTTGGGGCGAGCTCGAGTTCGACGCGGCCTGGATCGAACGCAGCGAACGCGAGCGTGCCCGTGACCTCGTGTCGCGGATGGCCGCCTACCTGCGCGACGGCGAGCGGGGCGGCGTCGAGGTCGTCTCCAGCGAGCCCCACTTCGAGGTGCGCCTGCCGATCGCCGGCGGCGAGCAGATCGGCCCCAGCGCCGAGACCGACGGCTCGGCCGCCGAGACTGGCGACAGCTCAGCCGACGCGACCCAGACCGCCGACACCGCCGAGACGGCCACCCCAGAGACCGCCACCCCCGACACCGATACCCCCGCCGCCGAGCCCCACGGCATCGTGCTGTCGGGCTACATCGACCGCGTCGAACGCCATCCCGACGGCCGGGTGGTCATCGTCGACCTGAAGACCGGACGCTCCGAGAAGACCAGCGCGCCGGTCATCGCGGTGCACCCGCAGCTGGCCGCCTATCAGTTGGCCTTCGAGCGCGGCGGCGTGGCGGGCGACATCCCCGATCCCGTCCCCGGCGGTGCGATGCTGCTGGTGCTCAAGCAGAGCGGCGACAAGCCCTACCTGACGGCGTTGCAGGCGCCGTTCGACGACCAGAGTCGCGGTGCGTTCCTGTCGCGCCTCGACGCGGCCGCCACCGTCATGCGCGGCGATCGGTTCCTCGCCCCCTACGAGGCGCACTGCCGCGACGACCACACCTACGGCGTGTGCCGCATCCACACCGTCGGGGCGGTGAGCTCCTCGTGACCGCCGATGCCCTGATCGCCCCCGAGACGATCGCCGCCGCGCTCGGGCAGTTCCCGCCCACCGCCGAGCAGTCCGCCGTGATCGCCGCGCCCCTGGCGCCCGCGCTGGTGGTGGCCGGCGCCGGCAGCGGCAAGACCGAGACGATGGCGGGGCGGGTGGTGTGGCTGGTGGCCAACGGCCTGGTCGGACGCGCCGAGGTGCTCGGCCTCACCTTCACCCGCAAGGCCGCCGGCGAGCTCACCGAGCGCATCCACCGCCGGCTGCAGCGGCTGGGGGAGTTCGAGCGACGCGGACTGCTGCCGCACCTGAGCGCCCTGCATGCCGCGGGGCAGCTCGCCGTGTTCGGCGAGCTCGAGCAGGGCGGCGCCCCCGACGCCGCCCGACGCGCAGCCCTCGACGCCCTCGCCGCGCAGGTCGACGCCCAGCCGCAGGCGCTGGCCGACGACCTCATCGACCGGCCCACGGTCTCCACCTACAACAGCTTCGCCGACGGCATCGTGCGGGAGAACGCGGTGCGCATCGGGCGCGACCCCGAGGCGGCCGTGCTCACCGAGTCCGCCGCCTGGCTGCTGATGCGCCGGGTCGTGCTGGCCTCCGACGACCCCCGTCTGGAGGAGCGGATCGAGCGTCCGTCGACCATCATCGACGCCGCCCTCCGCCTCGCCCGCGACAGCGTCGACAACCTCGCCGACCTCGATGCCCTCGACCGGTTCGCCACCCGGTTCGCCGCCGTCGCCGAACGCCCGTCGCGCACCGCCCGCTTCCCGCAGCTGGCCGACATCACCGCCGTCGCCGACAAGGTGGGCGGCCTGTCGGTGCTCACCGGGCTGGCGCGTCAGTACCGGGCGCAGAAGGCGCGCCTGGGCCTCATCGACTTCGCCGATCAGGTCGCCGGCGCCCTCGAGGTGACACGCAGCCACCCGTCGGTGGCCGACGAGCTGCGTGCGCGCTACCGCGTGGTGCTGCTCGACGAGTACCAGGACACCTCGGTCGTGCAGACCGACCTGCTCGCGGCGCTGTTCCACGACGCGCCGGTGATGGCCGTCGGCGACCCGCACCAGTCGATCTACGGCTGGCGCGGCGCGAGCGCCGGCAACCTCGGCGACTTCGCGCGCGCGTTCGCGCCGACCTCCGACGCGCACCGGTTCACGCTGATGACCAGCTGGCGCAACGCCACCCGCATCCTCGACGCCGCCAACGCGGTGCTCGCCCCGCTGGCCGACTCCTCACCCGTGCCGGTCGCGCGGCTCGCCCCCCGCCCGGGAGCACCGGCCGGAGCCGTCGAGATCGACCACCGCCTCGACGTCGAAGCCGAGGCCGACGCCGTGGCCGAGTGGTTCACGCGGGTGCGCGCCGAGCGTGCGGGAGCCGGACGCACCACGACCGGCGCGCTGCTGTTCCGCAGCAAGAAGCACATGGTCACCTTCGCCGACGCGCTCGGCCGGCGCGGCATCCCGCACCGCATCCTCGGGCTCGGCGGACTGCTGTCCACCCCCGAGGTGGTCGACGTCGTCGCGGCGCTGCGGGTGATCAGCGACCCGCAGGCCGGATCGCCGCTCATCCGGCTGCTGGGCGGCCCGCGATGGGCGATCGGGCTGGCCGACCTGCGCGCGCTGCAGCAGCTGTCACGGCGGCTCGGCGGCGACGACGAGGGCTCCTCGCTCGTCGACGCGCTCGACCTGCTGCCACGGCTCAGCGACGAGCACGGCCTCGTCGCCGGGTTCACCCCCGCAGCGCTGGAGCGCCTGCGCGAGGCCGCGGCGGTGTTCACCGGCCTGCGGCAGGCAGCCGGTCTCCCCATCCCCGAGCTCGTGCGCCTCATCGAGCACGAGCTGCGGCTCGACATCGAGCTGGCCGCCAACGAGGCGCGGGGGCCGGCGCGCATCGCGCACGCCCAGCTGCGCGCCTTCGTCGACGAGCTGCAGGGCTTCCTCGCCACCGACGAGAGCGGTTCGCTGCCGGCCCTGCTGGCCTGGCTCGACCGCGCCGAACAGCTCGACGAGTTCGCGCCGCGCACCGAGCCGCCCGAGCAGGACGTCGTGCAGCTGCTCACCATCCACGGCTCCAAGGGGCTGGAGTGGGATGCCGTCGCGGTCGTGCGCGCCGTCGACGGCGAGCTGCCGGCGAGCCTGCGCGACGGTCAGGGCTGGCTCGGCTTCGGCGGCCTGCCCTACCCCTTCCGCGGCGACGAGGCGTGGCTGCCCCGGCTGCACTGGAGCGTGGACGATGCGCCCACCCAGCAAGACCTGAAGACCCGGATCGGCGACTTCAAGGCCGGCGTCAAGCACCGCCACCTCGAAGAGGAGCGGCGCCTGGCCTACGTGGCGGTCACCCGTGCGCGCGAGCATCTGCTGCTCTCCGGCGCCCACTGGTCGGGGACCGTCAAGCCGCGTGCGGCCGGCGCCTTCCTGCGCGAGATCGACGAGGCGCTGTCGCTGGGTGCGCAGCTCGACGGCGACCCGGGTGAGAACCCCTACCTCGACACCCACCGCTACCTGTCGTGGCCGCTCGATCCGCTCGGCGCCCGCCGGGCGGCGGTGGCCGCGGCCGCCGCCGCGGTGCAGGCGGCGCAGGACGCACCGGCAGCGGCCCCTTCGCGCGACCTCGCGCTGCTGCTAGCCGAGCGCGACGAACGCGCGGCGGGCGGCGGCGACCCCGCACCGGTGCGCATCCCCGCCTCCCGCTACAAGGAGTTCACCGCCAACTACGCGGCCGCGGCGGCGGCGACCGCCCGGCCCCTGCCGGAGCGGCCCTACCGGCAGACCCGGCTGGGCACTCTCTTCCACGCGTGGGTCGAGCAGCGCTCAGGGCTGGTGGGGGCCGGCACCGTCACCGACGACGCGCTGTGGGAGAGTGACGACGAGCAGGGGGCGGCGAGCGTGGACACCGCCGACCTCGCCCGGCTGCAGCAGAACTTCCTCGCCTCGGAGTGGGCCGACCGCCGCCCGATCGCCGTGGAGACCGAGATCGACTTCGCCGCCGACGACCTGTTCGGCGACGGCCGCTCGCACGTGGTCATCTGCAAACTCGACGCCGTGTACCTGCGCGACGACCGCGGTGGGCGCATCGAGATCGTCGACTGGAAGACCGGGCGCTCACCGCGCACCCCCGCCGAACGCGCCGAACGGATGCTGCAGCTCGAGCTGTATCGCCGCGCCTATCACCTGAAGCACGGGGTGCCGCTGGAGCAGATCGACGTGGTGCTGTACTACGTGTCCGACGGCACGATCCTGCGCGGCTGACGCCCGCGCAGCCGACGAATCCGCAGCGGCTGACGCCTGCGCAGTTGACGAACGCGAAGGGCTGACGCCCGCGCAGCTGACGAAGCCGCGCCATCGCCCCGCCGGGCGCGCGGTCGCGTCAGTCGGTGCCGGTCCAGCGGCGCAGCGCGTTGCGGGCCGCCGAGTCGATGTCGGGGTCGGCGTCGTCGTCGGTGGAGCGCTGCGAGTCGGCGCCCTCCTTCTCGGACCACAGCGAGAACTCGATCGGCTCGGTCTCCTGGCCGCCCGCGGCCGGATCGCTCGCGCGGATCGCGTCGATCTCGTCGGTCGTGTACAGGCCCAGGCGCTCCGGGTCGTAGGTGTCGGTCTGCATCGAGGTGTCGATGACGTCGGTGCCGGTGCTCACCCGGCCGAGCACGGCCATGGCATCCGACACGCTCACGCTCTCGCGGCCCAGCGGCGGCTCGTCGCGCACGCTCTCGGCGAGCGATTCCAGCAGCGCGACCGCGTCGTCGACGACGCCGGCCGCACCGGCGGCGTGGCCGTGCACGAGCCAGGCCGCGAACTCCAGCTCGGCGTGCAGGCGCGCGCGCTCGGCGAGCATCGTGTCGGTGGCGCGGTGGGTGCGGGCGCTGTAGGCGGCCAGCACGTCGTCGCGGGCCGCGGGCGCCGAGGCGAGCCAGCGCAGATCCTGCGCGGGGTCGCCGACGCCCAGACCCGCCCACGAGAGCAGACCCGACACGCGGGGGATGCCGTGGACGTCGTCGGTGAGCAGGAACGAGGCGGGGTCGGCGCCGCCGAGGGTCACGGTCGTCTCGAAACGCCACAGCGACTCGGTGCCGATCGCGGTGCTCCAGCGGCGCAGCAGGCCGAACGGCAGACGCTCGGTGGCCTCGGCGCGGTCGAGCAGGCGCTCGGCCTCGTCGCGCACCTGCGCGGCGGTGCGCACCGGAAGGCCGGCGTCGCGCACGACCGAGGCGGGAAGGGCGTGCACGGCGGCGAGGGCGTCGGCCAGCGCCGTGGCCACGCCGGGGCCGGCGGGCACATGGCCGGCGTCGACCCGGTAGCCGGGAAGGAAGCTCTGCACGAGCGCGGGGGAGCGGTCGAGGCTGGTGCGGCCGAGCACCTCGGGCGCCGCGAAGGGCAGCACCGCGCGCACGCCCGCCGAGAGCGCCGTCAAAGCGCGGGCGTCGCCGTCGAGGTCGGCCGCCGCCTCGGCATCGGATGCCACGCGCACCACGACCTGGCTGCCGTCGCCGAGCGTGGCGATGGCACTGTCGTAGCGGCCGGCGGCGTGCTCGGTCAGCTCGGCCACCCGCACGACCTGGGTGCGGGGAAGGGCCGACGTCACCGTCGCGGCTAGAGTGAGGGGTGAGCGTGCCATGCCCCCAGGGTAGGTCGGGCACGCGTCGGCGCCGCCGCGCCACGCCCGGCAAGGAAGGTCCTCGATGTCGCCGCAGGACACCCCGCAGCCGCCCGCCTTGGCGCGGGCCGTGCTCGATCGTGCCGCAGAACTGCGTCACGAACCCGGTCTGCTGGAGCGTCTGCGCTCCGAGCCCGGCACCCGTGTGCTCGCCGTGCACGGCGACCGTGCGCCGCTGCGCGCCGGCCGCCTGCACCTGGTCGCCGCCGACGAGATCGTCGGCGCGGTGCACTGGGCGCTGCTGGCGCGCGCCGACGACGGCCACGCCGTGCTGCTGGCGGCCACCGGCGCCCGCGACGAGCCGCCCGTCGAGCTGACGGACGAGGCCGCGCAGTGGTCGTCGCTGCGCGCGGTCGGCGGCGACCTGGATGCCGAGGAGGCGGGGCTGCTCGTCGAGGCGGTCGCCCTGGCCCGGTGGCTGGTCGACGCCCCCTTCTGCCCGGCATGCGGCGGCCGGCTCGTGCCGCGCGCTGCCGGCTGGTCGCGGTCGTGCCCCGACTGCGGGCGCGAGCACTTCCCGCGCACCGATCCGGCCGTCATCGTGGTGGTCACCGACCCGGCGGGCGGCCGCCTGCTGCTGGGGCGCAACGCCCTGTGGGGCGAGCGGGTGCTCTATTCGGCGTTCGCCGGCTTCGTCGAGGCGGGGGAGTCGCTGGAGTCGGCGCTCGTGCGCGAGGTGGCTGAGGAAGCCGGCGTCGCGGTGTCGCGGCTGGACTATCGGGGCTCGCAGTCCTGGCCCTACCCCCGTTCGCTCATGCTCGGCTTCACCGCCGTGGCCGCCGAGCCCGGGCAGGCCCGCGCCGACGGCGAGGAGATCATCGACGTGCGCTGGTTCACCCGCGACGAGCTGCGCGCGGCCCTGGACGGTGCCGGCGACGTCGAGCTGCCCGGCGGCGCCTCGATCGCGCATGCCCTCATCCGCGACTGGGTGTCGGGGCAGGTGCGGTGAGCGAGGGGGCACTGGCGGGGCTCGACGAACGGCAGCGGGAAGCGGCCGCGATCCTGCGCGGACCGGTGTGCGTGCTGGCCGGTGCCGGCACCGGCAAGACGCGGGTGATCACCCACCGCATCGCGCACGGCGTCGACACCGGCGCCTACTCGCCCGGCCGCATCATGGCGGTGACCTTCACCACGAAGGCCGCCGGCGAGATGCGCGGGCGCCTGCGGGCGCTCGGCGTCGAGGGCGTCTCGGCCCGCACGTTCCACTCCGCCGCCCTCGCCCAGCTCAACCACTTCTGGCCGCAGGTGGCGGGCGACTCGGCCCCGTCGATCGCCGACAGCAAGGTGCGCGTGCTCGCCCACGCCGCCGACGACCTGCACCTGCGGCTCGACCGGGCGACGCTGCGCGATGTGGCCGCGCAGATCGAATGGCGCAAGGTCACGATGCGCTCCCTCGACGACTATGCACGGGCCCGCCCCCAGGGCGTGGCGGGGCTGCCGCTGGCCGCGGTGATCGATCTGATGCGCGCCTACGAGCGCATCAAGGACGAGCGGCGCCAGCTCGACTTCGAAGACGTGCTGCTGGCGTGCGCGGGGATGCTCGAGGCCGAGCCCCGCGTCACCGCGCAGGTGCGCGAGCAGTACCGCCACTTCACCGTCGACGAGTTCCAGGACGTCTCGCCGCTGCAGCACCACCTGCTGCAGCTGTGGCTCGGCGACCGGCACGACCTGTGCGTGGTCGGCGACGCCAGTCAGACGATCTTCTCGTTCACCGGAGCCGACCCGCGCTTCCTGCTCGATTTCGAGACCCGGCATCCGGATGCCCGTGTCGTGCGGCTCGAACACAACTACCGGTCGACGCCGTCGATCCTCGCCGCCGCCAACGAGCTCATGCGCGGCCGGCCCGGCGCGCTGCGCCTGGTCTCCGACGCCGCCGCGGGCGACGTGCCCGAGGTGACCGCCTACCCCGACGACGCGGCCGAGGCCGACGGCATCGCCGCGCGCATCGCCGCGCAGGTCGCCGCCGGCGTCGACCCCGGCACGATCGCCGTGCTCTACCGCGCGAACGCGCAGTCGGCGTCGCTGCTGGGGGCCCTGGCCTCGCAGGGGCTCGCCGCCACGGTGCTGGGCGGCACCCGGTTCTTCGAGATCCCCGAGGTGCGCCAGGCGCTGCTGGCCCTGCGGGGTGCGTCGGTCGCGCCGCTGCAGGGCGGGTTCGTGGATGCCGTCCGTGACGTGCTGCGCTCGCTCGGGCTCACCGACGAGCCGCCGCCGGCGGGCGGCGCGCTGCGCGACGCGTGGGAGGCCCGCTCGGCACTGCTGCGCCTGGCCGAGCAGGCCCCCGCCGACATGTCGCTGCGCCGTTTCACCGACGAGCTGGCCGCGCGCGCCCGCAACCAGCACGAGCCCGCGATGCGCACGGTGACCCTCGCGACCCTGCACGCGGCCAAGGGCCTGGAGTGGGACCACGTGCACCTGGCGGGCATGGCCGAAGGGCTGCTGCCGATCTCGTACGCGACCACCCTCGAGCAGATCGACGAGGAGCGGCGCCTGGCCTACGTCGGCATCACGCGCGCCGGGCGATCGCTGTCGCTGTCGTTCGCACGGACGAGCGGGCGTCGCGAGCGTCAGGCGTCGCGGTTCCTGCAGGAGATCGGCACAGGCACCCTGCGTGCGGCCGGTGCCCGCGCCAGCTCCGCCGCACGCTCCCGACGCTGACGGTCACCGACGCGCCGGTGGTGCCGGTGGCGAGCATCCGCCCCGCCAGCAGCGCGGCCTCGGCCAGCACGGCGCGGTCGGTGGGCACCGGCGGGCGCCCGAGCAGCTGCGAGGCCACGAGCGGCCAGGTGGGATCGGCATCGCGGCGATGCGCGTGGTCGCACGCCAGGCAAGCGGTGCGCCCGGGGTGCACGAGCGGACCGACGGTGGCGGCGTCGCCCGCCAGCAGCAGCGGCAGGTGCGGGATGTCGGCGGCCAGCAGCCTCGCCGCCTGGTGCGGCGGCACGAGGCGGTGGGCGACGAGCACCACGGGTGCGCCCGGGGCCGCCGCCGGCGCCGGAGTGAGCCCGGCGGCCGCCAGGCCCGCCGCGACGGCATCCGCTTCGTGCGCGGGCAGGTCGCCGGGCAGGTCGACGGCGACGGCGGTGGGGGCGGGGGTCACCTGCAGCGCGGGGCGGATGACCTCGAGGAACGCCGCGGCCTCGGCCGGCGGCGCCCCGTACTCGAGGGCCAGCGGCACGAGCAGGCCGTCGGCGATGCCCCCGGCCAGGGCGTCGAGCATCCGCTCCTGCCAGGGGGCGACCTCGTCGATGCGCGCCACGTCGTCGGCGCCGAACTGCAGCGACGAGGGCGTGCGCCACAACGGCGGATGCGAGGGGGCCAGGCGCAGCATGCTGCGATCATGGCCCGCCGGCGCGCCCCCGGGCGCAGACTGTCCACAGCCGACCGGGACTCCCGGCGGCGCCGCGACCGGTCGAGTCGATCAGACCGGGCGCGGGTCGTCGGGTGCGTCGTCGTCGCCGTCCGTGGCCTGCGCCTCGCCGGCCTGCGCCTCGCCGGGCTGTGCCTCGTCGCCGTCGCCCCGCGGGGTCTCGCCGGCCTCTTGCGCGAGCAGGGCGTCGAGGGCGTCGTCGAACTCGTCGCGCACCGGGGCGTCGCCGCGCGCGGCGGCCTGCAGCCGCGCGATGAGGGCGGCGGGGTCGTCGATGTCGTCGGCGCCGGGCATGAGGTCGGGGTAGTCCCACAGGCTGTCGCGGGCCGCCGTGCCGACGGCGTCGGTGACCGCGCGCCACATGGCCGCCGCCTCCCGCAGGCGCCGGGGCCGCAGCTCGAGCCCGACCAGGGCCCCCATCGCCCGCTCGGCGGGGCCGCCCACGGCGCGGCGTCGGCGCACCGCCTCGGCCACCCGCTCGGCGGCGGGGAGGCGGCTGGTGGCGTCGGTGGTGACCACGTCGACCCAGCCCTCGATGGTGGCGAGCAGGTTCTCCAGGCGCGTGAGCGCCGCCGTCTGCGCCTCGGTGCGCGGCGGCAGCAGGGCGCCGCTCTCGAGGGCGGCGCGCAGCTCGTCGGGCGAGGACGGGTCGAAGCGGGAGGCGAGGTCTTCGAGCGCGTCCATGTCGACGTGCAGACCGCGGGCGAACTCGGTCACCTGCGAGATGACGTGCAGGCGCAGCCACTTCGCGTGGCGGAACAGGCGCACGTGCGCCAGCTCGCGGGTGGCGAGGTAGAGCGCCAACTGGTCGTCGGCGATCTCGAGGTCGCGGCCGAAGTCGGCGAAGTTCTGGGGCAGGATGGCCGCTTCGCCGTCGGGCATGACGGGGATGCCGACATCGCCGCCGGAGACGACCTCCAGCGACAGCCGGCCCACGACCGAGCCGAGCTGCGCGGCGAACATCTGCCCGCCGACGGTGCGCATGAGCCGGCCCGCGCCGGCGGTCGCGCCCTTCATCTCCTCGGGCAGCTGCGCGCCGATGGCCTCGGTCATCGCGTCGGCGATGGAGGCGGCGACCGGCTCGGCGAGCTCCTCCCAGACCGGCAGGGTCGCCTCGACCCACTGCCCGCGGGTGATCGCGCGCGGCGGCGTGGAGATGTCGGAGATGGCGGTGGCCTCGCCCAGCCACAGTCCCGCCAGGGCGAACGCCTGGTCGAAG
This sequence comes from Microbacterium festucae, assembly GCF_025421715.1. Taxonomy (GTDB): domain Bacteria; phylum Actinomycetota; class Actinomycetes; order Actinomycetales; family Microbacteriaceae; genus Microbacterium; species Microbacterium festucae. Next base: position 618,121 of record NZ_JAOEFC010000002.1, on the reverse strand, counting down.
TCCTGCTTGTCGCCGGTGGTGATGCCGTGGCCGTCCTTGTTGGCCAGGTGCAGCGCGTGGGTCTTGGCGGAGCTGAGGTCGATCTCGCCGTCGCCGTCGCCGGCGGCCGCGAACGCGCCCTGCAGCTGGCGCATGAGCTGCTGGGCCATGGCCGGGTCGATGCCCATGCCGCGCAGCTGCTCGAGCTGGGCCGGGTCGATGCCGCCCTGGCCACCGAGCAGGTTGCGCAGCATCTCCTGGAACTCGTCTTCGGGGGAGCGGTCGTCGTCGGTCATGTCAGGCGCCTTTCAGCAGGAAGATGACGGCGCGTTCTACGCTAGTCGCACGTTCTCTCGCAACGGCCGGAAACGGCGTCCGCGAGGATGTCCCGTGTACGCCGGTCGCGAACGTCCGGCCAGAGAGGTCTCCAGTGGCACTGTTCGACGAGAACGTCGAGGTTCGTCCCGCCCCGCGCCGCCGCCTGTCGCGCGGCACCGTCGCCGGCATCTGGGCGCTGTCGATCGCGCTGATCGCGATGCTGCTGCTGACGATCCTCCCCACCTCCTTCGTGATCCAGCAGCCGGGACCGGTGTTCAACACGCTCGGCACCGCGAAGAACTCCGACGGCGACGAGGTGCCGCTGATCTCGGTGTCGGGGGCCGAGACCTTCCCGACCGCGGGCGCGCTGGACCTGCTGACCGTGCAGGTCGTCGGCAGTCGCGAGCGCACCCCGTCGTGGATCGAGCTGGCGGGAGCGTGGTTCGACCCGTCGCGCGCGGTGCTGCCGCTGGAGGACGTCTTCCCGCAGGGGCTGACCACCGAGCAGCGCAGCCAGCAGAGCGCCGCCCAGATGGTCGACTCGCAGAAGGAGGCGACCGCCGCCGCGCTGACCGAGCTCGGCTACGACGTGCAGCCCGTCGTGCGGGTCTACTCGCTCACCGACGACTCCGCCGCCCAGGGCCTGCTCGAGCCCGACGACATCATCCGCGCCGCCCACGGCGAGGAGATCACCGACACCGATCAGCTGCGCACCATCGTCAACGCCGCCGACGGCGCGCCGGTGGAGCTGACCGTGGAGCGGGGGGAGGAGACCCTCACCGAGACGGTCACGCCCCGCGAGACCGAGATCGACGGCGCCACCACGTGGCTGGTGGGCATCACGACGCTCCACGACTACACGTTCCCGATCGATGTGACCCTCCAGCTCAACAACGTCGGCGGCCCGAGCGCGGGCATGATGTTCGCGCTCGGCATCATCGACACCCTCACCGAGGGCGAGCTCAACGCCGGCAAGGACATCGCCGGCACCGGCACGATCGACGCCGCCGGCGAGGTGGGCCCGATCGGCGGCATCCGCCAGAAGCTCTACGGCGCGAAGGATGCCGGGGCGGAGTACTTCCTGGCCCCCGAGGCCAACTGCGACGAGGTCGTCGGACACATCCCCGACGGTCTGCAGGTCTTCTCGGTGGCCACCCTCGACGATGCACTCGACGTGCTCAGCGCCCTGCGCGACGACGGCGACCTGGCGGCCCTCCCCACCTGTGGGAGCTGACCGAGTCCGTGAATATGCCCGGGCGGGGATCTTGCGCAGGTGGCCCCGCCTAGGATGGACGGGTGACCTCGACCTCTGCACCGAACCCGGCCACACCCAGTCCGCTCCGCCGCGCCGTCGGCATCACCTTCGCGGTGATCGCTGCGCTGGTCGTGGGCTTCTTCATCTTCGCGACGCTGTTCGCCGACTGGCTCTGGTACGACCAGCTGGGCTTCGACAAGGTCCTCGTCACCCAGTGGGTGGCGCGGGTGGCGATGTTCGCCGTCGGCTTCCTCGCCATGGCGGTCCCCGTGTTCGCCGCCATCCAGCTGGCCTATCGCCTGCGCCCCGTCTACGCGCGGCTGAGCTCCCAGCTCGACCACTACCAGGAGGTCGTCGAGCCGCTGCGCCGCCTGGCGATGTGGGGCATCCCCGTCTTCTTCGGCTTCTTCGCCGGGTTCGCCTCGTCGGCCCAGTGGGAGACCGCGTGGCTGTGGGCCAACCGCGTCATGACCGGCACGCTCGACCCGCAGTTCGGTCTCGACACCGGCTTCTACCTGTTCGAGCTGCCGTTCTACACCGCGGTGCTCGGGTTCGCCTCGGCCGTGCTGCTGGTGTGCCTGGGCGTGACCGTGCTGGTCGCCTACCTCTACGGCGCCGTGCGCGTCGGTCAGCGGGAGCTGCGCATCTCGAAGTCGGCCCGCATCCAGCTGGCCATCATCGCCGGCCTCTACCTGCTCGTGCAGGCGGTGAGCCTGTGGCTCGACCGCTACCGCACCCTGGTCGAGAAGGGCGAGCGCATCACCGGCGCCGGCTACACCGACGTCAACGCGATCATCCCGGGCCTCACGATCCTCTCGATCGCGGCGATCATCGTCGCCCTGCTGTTCTTCGTCACCGCCGTCATCGGCCGCTGGCGCTTCCCGCTGATCGCGACCGGTCTGCTCATCGTCTCGGCGCTGCTGCTGGGCGTGGCCTACCCGTGGTTCGTGAACCAGTTCCAGGTGGTGCCCAACCAGGAGAACTACGAGAGCGAGTTCTACCAGCGCAACATCGACGCGACCAAGGCGGCGTACGGCATCGACGGCCTCGAGAAGGAGGACTTCCAGGCCGTCACCGACGCCGAGCCCGGTCAGCTGCGCGCCGACGCCGACACCACCGCGTCGATCCGCATCATGGACCCGGCGATCATCCCGCCCACGGTGCGCCAGCTCGAGCAGTACCGCTCGTACTACCAGTTCCCCGCGACCCTCGACGTCGACCGCTACGAGATCGACGGCACCTCGCAGGACACGGTCGTGGCGGTGCGCGAGCTCAACCTCGACCAGCTGGGCGCCGCGGCGTCGTGGTACAACACGACCCTCGTCTACACGCACGGCTACGGCATGGTCGCCGCCAAGGGCAACGACCGCACGAGCGACGGCAACCCGGTCTTCCTCGAGCGCGGCATCCCCACCGCCGGTGACCTCACCACGCAAGAGGAGTACGAGCCGCGCATCTACTTCGGCGAGTCCTCGCCGCCGTACTCGATCGTGGGCGCGGGCGATGCCAGTGAAGACATCGAGCTGGACTACCCGCGCGGTGAAGACGGCGCGGCGCAGACCAAGACCACCTTCTCCGGTGAGGGCGGCCCGAACGTCGGCAACATCTTCAGCCGTCTCATCTACGCCCTGAAGTTCCAGTCCACCGACATCCTGTTCTCGGATGCCGTGAACGACGACTCTCAGATCCTCTACGACCGCGACCCCGCCGCGCGCGTGCAGAAGGTCGCGCCGTACCTCGAGCTCGACAACGACCCGTACCCCTCGGTGGTCGACGGGCGCATCGTGTGGATCATCGACGGGTACACGCTCAGCGCCAACTACCCGTACTCGTCGATCGTGAGCCTCCGCGACGCCATCAGCGACACGACCAACGCGCAGCCGCGGGTGGCGCTGGATGACATCAACTACATCCGCAACTCGGTCAAGGCCACCGTCGACGCCTACGACGGCAAGGTCACGCTGTACGCGTGGGACGAGACCGACCCGCTGCTGCAGGCATGGCAGAAGGTCTACCCCGCCACGGTCAAGCCGGTCTCCGACATGTCGGCGCAGCTGATGAGCCACGTGCGCTACCCGACCGACCTGTTCAAGGTGCAGCGCGCCATGCTCGGCACCTACCACGTCGACGACGCGGCTTCGTTCTACGCCCGCGACAACGCGTGGAAGACCCCGAACGACCCGATCGAGCGCGACCTGCTGCAGCCGCCGTACTACCTGACCCTGCAGATGCCGGGCCAGGAGGCGCCGACCTACTCGATGTTCACCTCGTTCATCCCGGCATCCGAGGGCGACGGAGCGCGCAACGTGCTGATGGGCTACCTCGCCGTCGACTCCAACGCCGGCTCCGAGGCGGGCGTGAAGGGCGAGGGATACGGCAAGCTGCGGATGCTGGAGATCAGCGCCGACGTGAGCGTTCCCGGCCCCGGCCAGGTGCAGAACACGTTCAACTCGAACGAGCAGATCTCGGCGCAGATCAACCTGCTCAAGCAGGGCCAGTCCGAGGTGCTCAACGGCAACCTGCTCACCCTGCCGGTCGGCGGCGGTCTGCTCTACGTTCAGCCGGTGTTCGTGCAGGCCTCCAGCGGCACGCAGTTGCCCACCCTGCGCAAGATCCTGGTCGCCTTCGGTGACGAGGTCGCCTTCGAGGACACCCTGCAGGAAGCGCTCGACTCCCTCTTCGGCGGTGAGTCCGGCGCCAGCACGGGCGACAACAACGTGACCCCGACGCCGGCACCCGGCGAGACCGAGACCCCCGACCCGGGAACGGGCGAGGGGGACGGCACGGGCGGCAGCACCGGTGACGGCACGAACGTGGCCTTCCAGGCGGCGCTGCAGGAGGCCCAGCAGGCCATGGCCGCCCGCGACGCGGCACTGAAGGCCGGTGACCTCACCGCCTTCGCCGCGGCCGATGAGGCCCTCACCGCCGCCGTCGAGAAGCTGATCTCGCTCGGAGGCTGACCCTTCCCACCGAACGCCGGTGGTGGCTCCCGCGATGCGGAGCCACCACCGGCGTTCGTCTGCGGGGCCGGCGTGTCAGCCGAGCAGCCACCACCAGATGAGCAGCAGGGTCACGAGGAATCCGCCCAGCTGGTTCAGCCAGAGGAAGCGGCGCCAGCCGGCGGTGGCGGCCGTGCAGTCGGCATCCGCGAGGTTGCGGTAGGGCCAGACGGCCACGAGGTAGGGCACCGCGACCAGCGCCGCCAGCGGGCCCGGCCACGGCGTGAACAGCATCGCCGCGCCCGAGGCGGCGTAGCAGACCAGCGCGAAGCGCACGGTCCAGCGCGCGCCGCGCACCGTGGCGATGGAGGCGATCCCCGCCTCGCGGTCGGCGACGACGTCCTGCACGGCGCCGAAGGCGTGGGAGGCGACGCCCCACAGGGCGAAGGCCACCACGATGACCCCCAGCTGCCAGGTCCAGGTGGTGCCGGCCAGCACGAAGCCGTACACGGCGGGGGAGAAGAAGTGGATGGAGCTGGTGATCGAGTCGGCGAACGGCACCTCTTTGAGGCGCAGCGGCGGGGCCGAGTAGAACACGACGAAGAAGAGGCTCGCCGCCAGCACCAGCCACGACCACGGCGAGCCCACGATCACGAGGAACACGACGAACGGCAGGCACGACAGGCCCGCGGCCCACAGTGTCACCCGGTGGAAGCGGCGGTCGAGCACTGCGCCGTGCGCCCCGCCCTTGCGCGGGTTGCGCAGATCCGACTCGTAGTCGAACACGTCGTTGATGCCGTACATCGCGAGGTTGTAGGGCACGAGGAAGAAGAGGGTTCCCACCACGAACGTCACGTCGATCTGGCGGGTGGTGAGCAGGTACGCGGCGGCGAACGGGTAGGCCGTGTTGATCCAGCTCACCGGACGGGAGGCGAGCAGCAGCTGGCGGAGGGTGTTCATGCGGCCTTCTTCGGGGCGGGCGTGCGCGCGGCGCGGGGCCGGTCGCGGCGGAGCAGGGCGTGGACGGCGGGCACCAGGAACGCGGCGCACAGCGGGTAGGAGAAGTCCTCGAGGGGCGCCAGCCCGATCCGCAGGCCGCTGAGGTGCTCTTTCGGATAGGTGAACAGGTCGAGCGCGATCATGACGTTGTCGAACACGGCGGTGAGCACGACCAGTGCCGCCGCGGTCACCAGGGAGGCGCGCAGGCGCGCCGGCCATCCTGGCACGCGGGCCGAGAGGGCCGTGACGACGATGGTCACCACGAGGAAGGGCACGATCAGCAGCGCGTAGGTCATGCGGCATCCGCCTCGGCGTCCGGCTCGCCCCGGCGGCGCCGCCCGGCACGCAGCGCCGCGGCGTGCACGACGAGGGCGAGGTAGCACAGGAAGGCCAGGAAGACCGGCTCTTCCAGGGGCAGGTGCGGGGCCAGGTCGACGCCGATCAGCAGGGGGCTGTCACCCTTGACGAACACGCCCGCCGCGATCCCGACGGCATCCCACGCGAGGAAGAACGCGGTGCCGATGGCCACCGCTGCCGCCGCGCGCCCGGGGGCCGGGGCGATCACGAGACGGAAGCGGGCGTCGAGCAGGCCCACGCCGAGAGCCGAGAAGAGGATGGCGGCGAGGTAGAGTCCCGGCACGTCAGGACCCCAGGTCCTCGCCGGCCCGGATGCGGTCGCGCACGAGTTCGGCCGAGATGAGGCACATCGGCAGGCCGATGCCGGGGAGCACCGTCTGACCGGCGTACGAGAGCCCGCGCACCTTGCGCGAGAACGTGCGCGGTCGGAACGGCCCGCTCTGGGCGAGGGTGTGCGCCAGACCCAGCGCGTTGCCGCGCCAGGCGTGGAAGTCGGCCTCGAAGTCGCCGGGGGCGATCGTGCGGCGCACCCGGATGCGCTCGGCGAGGTCGGGCGTGCCCGTCCACGCGGCGATCTGGGCGATCGCGCGGTCGGCGGCGGCCTCGACGGCGGGGTCGCCGGACCCGTCGACGCCGCCGCGTCCGATCGACGGGTCGGCGGGCACCGGGACGAGCACGAAGAGGTTCTCGGCGCCGGCGGGGGCCACCGAGGCGTCGGTCGCGCTGGGGCGGCACACATACAGCGAGGCCGGGTCGGGGATGCGCGGGCGGCGTCCGAAGATCGCGCCGAAGTTGGCCTTCCAGTCGCGCGCGAACAGCAGCGTGTGATGGGTGAGCGCGGGAAGCTCGCCATCGATGCCGAGGAGGATCAGCAGCGCCCCGGGGCTCGGCGTGCGCTTCCGCCACGACTTCTCGGGGCGGCTCTGCAGCGCCGGCGGAAGCAGCGCGGTCTCGGTGTGGTGCAGGTCGGCGGTGGAGACCACGCGGTCGGCGGCGACGGTCTCGCCGCCGGCCAGGCGCACGCCGGTGGCGCGGCCGCCCTCGGTGAGGATGGCGGTCACCTCGGCGCCCGTGCGGATGCGCACGCCCCGGGCGCGGGCGAGGCGCTCGACGGCGGCGATCACCTGGGTGAACCCGCCCTGCGGATACTGCACGCCGTCGTCGAGGTCGAGGTGGCTCATCAAGTGGTACAGCGCCGGGGTGCGAAACGGCGAGGCGCCGAGGAACACCGCGGGGTAGCCGAGCACCTGGCGCAGCAGCGGGTCGCGCACGGTGCGCGCCGCCCGTCGCGAGAGGGGCTCGGTGAGCAGCGCCAGCAGGCGCGGCAGGCGTCGCAGCAGCGCGGGGTCGCGCGCGGCGGCGAGGGTGGCGTAGTCGTCGTAGAGGAACTTCGACACCGCCAGGTCGTAGGCGTCGCCCGCGGAGTCGAGGTAGGCATCGATGCGGGCACCGGCTCCGGGCTCGCGCGACTCGAACAGCGCCGTCGCCGCCTCCCGCCCCGACACCACGTCGACCCGGTCGGCGGGGGAGCCGGGGTCGGGCTCGCCGTACACGCGGTAGGCGGGGTCGAGGGTCACCAGGTCGAGCTCTGCCGCCGCCGAGGTGCCCAGCAGCGCGAAGAAGCGGTCGAACACCTCGGGCATGAGGTACCAGCTGGGACCTGTGTCGAAGCGGAACCCGTCACGCTCCCAGCTGCCGGCGCGGCCGCCGGTGGTGGGAAGTCCCTCGAAGACCTCGACGTCGTGGCCGTCCTCGGCCAGCAGGGCGGCCGTGGCCAGGCCTGCGATGCCGCCGCCGATGACGGCGACCGTGCCGCGGCCGGTCACCGTGTCACCCGGCGCGGCGGCAGACCGAGGGCGGCGCGGGCGGCGATGAGGAGCTTGACCGGCGTCGGCACCCGCACGCGGCCGGCGGGGTCGCCGCCGGCCGCCACCGTGCGGCGCAGTCGCACGGACAGCTCGGCGAACAGGTCGTGCGCGGCGGTGACGGCGCGACGGCAGTCCGGCGGCAGGATGCGGATGGCACGGGCGGCCGCGTCGAGGTCGTCATCGATGCGGTCGAGCACCACGACGGCATCCGACGGCAGGTACTCGCGCCCCAGCCGCTCGCGGTCGTCGCCGCGGTCGCGCAGGAAGTTGACGTCCTGGAAGGCCGCACCCAGGCGGCGGGCGCCGTCGATCAGGGCGGGTGCGGGGGTGCGCACGCGGCCGGTGCCGGCACTGACGAACACCTGCAGGCACATGAGGCCGACGACCTCGGCCGACCCGTAGACGTAGGCGTCGTGCGAGGCGTCGTCGTGGCTGGTCGTGTCGAGGTCGGTGCGCATCGAGGCGAAGAACGGCGCGACGAGGTCGTCGCCGATGCCGCACGAGCGCGCCGTCGAGGCGAAGGCGTGGACGACGAGGTTCGTGCTGAAGCCGCGCTCCCGGGCCTCCCGCACCTGCGCTTCGAGGTCGTCGAGCACGGCGCGGCGGCCGTCGGCGGCGACACCTGCCGCCTCGGCGGCGCCGTCGACGATCTCGTCGGCGACCCGCACCAGCGCGTAGACGTTGCGCACGTGCGCCCGCACGCGCGGACCCAGCAGCCGGCAGGCGAGGGCGAACGAGGTGGAATAGGCCGAGATCACCCGGGCGGCGGCGTCGGAGGCGGCGCGGTCGTACAGTGTGTCGCCGGTCACGGGATGCGCTTCCGGATGGCGACGGCGATGGTGTCCAGGAGCTCCCGTGCGCCAGGCGGCAGCGCGGCGGCCTGGTGGTGAGCCTCGTCGAGTGTGTCGGTGATGAGATCGACCATACGCGTGCGGGCGCCGCTGGCGGTGAGCTCGCGCTGGGCACGCCGCACCGCGATCGGTCCGGTGTGGGCGACGGCGAGGGCCGACGAGACCTCGGGCCAGGCCTGGGTGGCGCGGGCGAAGGCGATGAGCGGGGTGCGCTTGCCCTCGCGCAGATCGGCGCCGGGGGAGCGGCCGGCCTGCGCGCGCGTGCCGAAGGTGCCGATGAGGTCGTCGACGAGCTGGAAGGCCAGGCCGAGCTGGGCGCTGGCGGCCGCGAGGGCCGCCTGGTCGGCGGCGGAGGCTCCGGCCAGGGCCGCGCCGGCCTGCAGCGGGGCGCGGAAGGAGTAGACGGCGGTCTTGTCGTGCGCGGCGCCCAGCAGGATCGTCTCGTCGGGCACGTCGGAACCGGCCGCGTTCTCGACGTCGGCGAGTTCGCCGACCGCCGAGACGAGCACGGCTTCGTCGAGGATGTCGAGGACCGTGGCGCGTTCGCGTGTGCCGAGGTCGGCGGTGGCGATGAGGCGGGAGACCTCGTGCAGCAGCAGGTCGCCGGCGAGGATGGCGGCGGCGTCGCCGACGATGGCGGAGGACGCGCGGTCGGCGCCGGAGCGCTCGGCGCGGGTGCGGAACTCGCCCCCGACGTTGGGCACGCCGCGGCGGGCGGTGTCGCGGTCGATGACGTCGTCGTGCACGACGAAGGCGGTGTGCAGCAGCTCGAAGGCCGCGGCGACCTGCCACAGCGCGGGCACCGCGGCGCGGTCGCCGCCGAGCGCGTCGAACGACATCACCACGAGCGCCGGTCGCAGGCGTTTGCCGCCGGCGGCCGCACGCTCGATGGCCGCCACCAGCGCCTGCGCCGACTCGCCGCGGGTCTGCGTGCGCGCGGCCAGCCGGGCCAGCGACGAGGAGATCGCCGCGTCGATGTGCGCGCGGGTGTCGTCGTCGACGCGGATCATGCCGGCGCCTCCGCCCACAGCTGCGCGGCCTGCATCACGAGCCACGGGCTGAACGCCCACGGGGTGGCGCGGGCGGCCACGGCGAGGTCGGCCGCGTCGACCCACCGGTACTCGGCCACCTCGTCGGCGCGGGGGAGCGGCTGGGCGGTGGCCACGGCGGTGTACACCGGGCAGATCTCGTTCTCGACGATGCCGCCGGCGTCGACGGCGCGGTAGCGGAAGTCGGGCAGGGCCAGGTGCACGTCGGTGAGCTCGAGTCCGAGTTCGTGCCGGGCGCGCCGCAGCACGGCCTCCGCCAGGGGTTCGCCGGGCAGTGGGTGACCGCAGAACGAGTTGGTCCACACCCCCGGCCAGGTGCGCTTGTCGAGGGCGCGGCGGGTGACCAGCAGGCGCCCCTCGGTGTCGACGACGTGGCACGAGAAGGCCAGGTGCAGAGGCGTGCGGTCGGTGTGGACCTCCGCCTTCAGCGCCGTGCCGATCGGCGTCCCGTCCTCGGCGACGAGCACGACGCGCTCTTCGTCGGGCATTGTTGCTCCTGTGGGACGTGGGCGGGCCACCGGGACCAGCCGTGACGTGATCCGTCGCGACCGTCTTCCGGTGATTGCTAGTTAAACTAGCGAAGTTCAGCCATACTACAAGAGCGCCGGAGGAGGTGTCCAGGTGAGTGAACGGCGAGGGCCGCAGACCGATCGGGAGCGGGTCGTGTTCGCCGCCATGGAGGCGGTGCGCTCGTTCACCGACGCCATGGACCGGATGCACGGCGGGCTGCGCGGCGACATGGACATGAACGCGACCGACCTCGCGGCGTTGCGGATGCTGATCGTGCGGGAGGGGCGCGGCGAGCCGGTCACCCCGCACCGCCTGGCCGAGCATCTGGCGATCACGACCGCCTCCACGACGAAGCTGCTCGACCGGTTGACCGAGAGCGGATACGTGGAGCGGCTGCCGCACCCCACCGACCGCCGGGCCCGCGTGGTGGCCATCACCGCGGCGGCGCGCGCCGACTTCTTCCGCCACATGGCCGAGCGGATGCGGCGGATGCGGGAGGCGATGACGCCCTACTCCGACGACGAGCTGCGCGCGGTGGTGCGCTTCCTGGAAGACATGGAGGTCGCCCTGGCCGGTCGCGAGTGGGGGCGGGACGAGGCCGCCGGCTGAGCCGCGGCATCCGCGCTGCGCGGGCCGTGGACCGGTGCGTTCGGCGTCCCGTGGGGGGAAAGCGAAGAAGGCGCCCCTTCCGGGACGCCTTCTCCATTTGTTGCGGGGACAGGATTTGAACCTGCGACCTCTGGGTTATGAGCCCAGCGAGCTACCGAGCTGCTCCACCCCGCGGCACAAGAAGTTAGCCTAGCACGGATTTCGGGCGCTTGCGACACGGGGTGCCCGCGGGCGAGGATGAGGGCATGTCCGACGACGTCGCAGCGCAGCATCCGACGGCCGATGCTATCGCCGACGGCCGCGACGAGACCCAGGACGAACGGGCCGATCGCAACTGGAACGAGATCCTGCAAGAGCTGCGCGTGCTGCAGACCGGCACCCAGATCCTGACCGGGTTCCTGCTGGCCCTGGCCTTCCAGTCGGGGTTCGGCGACCTCGACGCCGCGCAGCGCACCTTCTACCTGGTGCTGATCGTGCTGGCCGCCCTCAGCGCGATCATCGCCCTCGCCCCCGTCGCCCTGCACCGCGCCCTGTTCCGTCACCGCGCCAAGCGCGCCGTCGTCGCCTACGGGCACGCGGCGCTGGTCACCGCGCTCGTCACGGTCGCGGCCCTGCTGGTGGGGGTCGTCGCGTTCGTCTTCGACGTCGTCGTGAGCCCGGATGCCGCCACCACCGCCGCCGTCGTGCTGGGCGGTGTGCTGCTGGTGCTGTGGGTGGTCATCCCGCTGGTGCTGCGCGTGCGCCGCCGACAGGCGCCGGGGGCCGGCCGATGACGGCGCCGCTGGGGATCGCGGTGGCGCAGTTCGCGCCGACCGCCGATCGCACGGCCAACCTGCAGGCGATCGCCGGACTCGTGGCCACGGCCGCCGAACGCGGCGCGCGGGTGGTGCTGCTGCCGGAGTACTCGAGCTTCTTCGTCGACCCCTTCGACGCGTCGCTGGCGGCGCACGCCGAGCCGGTGGACGGACCGTTCACCGCGGCGCTGCGGGAGCTCGCGGCCGCGCACGACCTCGTCGTCGTCGCGGGTCTGCTCGAGCGCGCGGGGGAGGCGGCGCCCGGGGGGCACGCGCGGGTGCGCAACACGGTGGTCGCCGTGGGGCCGGACGGCGTGCGCGCGGTCTACCGCAAGCTGCACCTGTACGACGCGTTCGGGCAGCGCGAGTCGGACTGGGTCGAGCCCGGCGCCCTCGTCGCACCCGAGACGTTCGAGGTCGACGGCGTTCGCTTCGCGCTCATGACCTGCTACGACCTGCGTTTCCCCGAAGTGGCGCGCACGCTCGCCGACACCGGCGCGCACGTGGTGCTGGTCGCGGCGGAGTGGGTGCGCGGCCCGTTGAAGGAGCACCACTGGCGCACGCTGCTGCACGCCCGCGCCATCGAGAACACGCTCTTCGTCGCCGCGGCCGACCACCCGCCGCCCCTGGGGGTGGGCACGTCGATGATCGTCGACCCGCAGGGTGTCGAGATCGCCGCCGTGGGCACCGCCACCGACACAGCCGTCGCGTTCGTCGACGCCGACGCGGTCGCGCGGGTGCGCCGGGTGAACCCGGCTCTGGCGCTGCGCCGGTTCCGGGTCGTGCCGCGCGAATAGCCCGACGCGCAGCGCGGGCCGCGGGGCGGATGCCGCGGGGCGTGCACCCGCCCGTGGTCAGGCGCCGAGGCCGGCCAGCCGGTTGGAGGCCTCGGCGATGACGTCGAGGCGCTTGCACGCGGCGAAGCGCACGAGCGTCGCATAGTCGGCCCGCTGGGCGGGCGTCACGAACGCGGTGAGCGGGATCGCGACGACGCCGGTGCGGCCCGGCAGCGCGCGGCAGAAGTCCGCGGCATCCTCACCCGTGCGCAGCAGCGGCGCGGCATCGGCGACGGTGAAGTACGAGCCGCGCGGCACCGACACCTCGAAGCCCGCAGCGGTGAGCCCTGCCCCCAGCACGTCCCGCTTCTCGCGCAGGCGCGCGGCGATGCCGGTGAAGACGTCGTCGGGCAGGCGCAGCCCGACGGCGATGGCGGGTTGGAACGGGGCGCCGTTGACGTAGGTGAGCCACTGCTTGACCGCCAGCACCGCGTCCACCAGCGGCGCCGGTGCGCTCAGCCACCCGATCTTCCAGCCGGTGGTGGCGAAGGTCTTGCCGCCCGACGAGATGGTCAGGGTGCGCTCGGCGGCGCCGGGCAGCGTGGCGATGGGCACGTGCGCGCCGTCGAAGACGAGGTGCTCGTAGACCTCGTCGGTGACGATGAGCGCGTCGTGGTGGTGCGCGAGGCGCACGATCTCGGACCGGACCTCCGCCGACAGCACGGTGCCGGTGGGGTTGTGGGGGTCGTTGACCAGGATCACGCGGGTGCGATCGCCCACCGCGCGGCGCAGCTCGTCGATGTCGGGCTGGAAGTCGGGGCGGCGCAGCGGCACGGTGACCAGGCGCGCACCGGCGAGGGCCACCAGCGCCGCATAGGCGTCGTAGAACGGCTCGAACACGACGACCTCGTCGTCGGGGTCGCCCAGCAGCGCCAGGAGCGCGGCGGCGAGGGCCTCGGTCGCCCCGGCGGTGATGAGCACCTCGCGCTCGGGGTCGAGGCGCAGCCCGTAGAAGCGCTCCTGATGCTCGGCGACGGCCGTGAGCAGGTCGGCGGTGCCGCGGCCGGGCGGGTACTGGTTGCCACCGTGCGCGATCGCGGCCCGTGCCGCCTCGAGCACCTCGGCCGGACCGTCCTCATCGGGGAAGCCCTGACCGAGGTTGATGGCGCCGGTGCGCGCGGCCAGGGCGCTCATCTCGGCGAAGATCGTCGGCGCCGGCACCCCGTCTGCGGAGAGGAGTCCGGCACCCCGCGCGGCACGCTGCCACGCCCCCGGGATCACGCTCATCGCGCTCAGGCTACACGCATAGGCTGGTCGCGGGTTCGCCATAAGAAACGCACAGAATCGCTGGGCATCCTGAAGGGGCCTGAGAGAAGGAGCAATCATGAGCGACACCGACAACACCCCCCAGGGCGAGGTCCCCACCGGCGGATCCGACGCCCCCGAGACGTCGGCGCGCCCCGAGAACTCCGCCGCCACGTCGAGCGCGCAGTGGCCTGCGCCCGCCGCCGCCGACCAGGTCGGCCAGGCCGCCCCCACCGCCGGCATCCCGCCGCGTCCGCCGCTGCCCGCCGCCGCCCCGACGGTGCGCGATGACGCGCCGTACACGGCGCCCGCCGCCCCGGCGTACCACACGCAGCCCACGCAGCCCTACGCCCACACCAACGCGTTCGGCACCGCGCCGCTGCCCGCCACAGCCCCCGCCACCGACGAGCCGTCGGGCAAGGTCGGAGCCGGCCGGGTCGTGGCCATCCTCGTCGCCGCCGCCCTCGTCGGGGGAGCGGCCGGACTGGGCGGCGCCGCCGCGGGCGCGTCGCTGTTCCCCAGCGCCTCCTCGGTGGTCACCGCCGGGCCCACCACCGTCACGGTCAACGACACCGGCAAGGTCAACGCCACCACCGCCATCGCGGCGAAGGTCACCCCGAGCGTCGTCACGATCAGCGCCTCGTCGGGCTCGTCGGGCGGCACCGGATCGGGCGTCGTGCTGAGCGAAGACGGCTACGTGGTCACCAACACGCACGTCGTCACGCTCGACGGCGCCACCGGCGACGCGGCGCTGTCGGTCACCACCTCCGACGGCAAGGTCTACGCGGCCGAGATCGTCGGCACCGACCCCACCTACGACCTGGCCGTCATCAAGCTCACCGACGCGTCGGGGCTGACCCCGATCGAGTTCGGCGACTCGTCGAAGCTCAACGTGGGCGACCAGACCGTCGCCGTGGGTGCGCCCCTCGGCCTGTCGAACACCGTCACCACCGGCATCGTCAGCGCGCTCAACCGCTCCATCCAGATCGCCTCCTCCGCCGCCCCCGAAGAGGGCGACACCGGCGGCGACGACGAGCAGAACGGTCAGGGCCAGTCGCCCTTCCAGTTCGACTTCGGGCAGGGCCAGCAGCAGCAGTCGGGCTCGCAGGGCAGCATCTCGATCGCCGTCATCCAGACCGACGCCGCCATCAACCCGGGCAACTCCGGCGGCGCGCTCGTCGACGGCGAGGGCAAGCTCATCGGCATCAACGTCGCCATCGCCACCGCCGGCGGCTCCAGCTCGAGCGCCTCGGGCTCCATCGGCGTCGGCTTCTCGATCCCCTCGGTGGTCGTCCAGCGCGTCACCGACGAGATCCGCGAGAACGGTGAGGCCACCCACGGCCTGCTGGGCGCGATGGTGCAGAACGCCGCGAGCCAGGAGGATGCCACCAACTCCGGCGCCTACATCGCCGAGGTCACCAGTGGCGGCGCCGCCGCCGACGGCGGCCTCAAGGCCGGCGACGTGGTGACCGAGTTCAACGGCTTCCCGATCACCGACGCCACCGACCTCACCGCCCAGGTGCGCGCCCTCGCCGCCGGCAGCGACGCGAAGGTCGTCTACATCCGTGACGGCAAGACCGCCTCGACCGATGTGACCCTCGGCACGCTCACCCAGTGAGCCCCGCGCGCCGGCAGCCCCGGCGCCGCTGATCAGAGAAGGACGCCACCCCGCGATAGGCTCGCGGGGTGGCGTCCTTCTCGTTCGGCGCGGGCAACGTCGCCAAGCTCGCGCGGATCCCGCTGTACCTGGCGGGGCGCCTGGCCACCCTTCTCGTGCCGCGCTCGCGCGGACGCTGGGTCTTCGGCTGCGCGGTCGGCATCGCCGACGGGGCGCTGGCGCTGTGGGAATGCGCCGTCGACACGCACGGCGAGAACGCGCGCTGGCTCACCGCCGACGCCGCGCAGGATGCCGCCGCCCGGGCCCGCGGCATCCCGACGGTGCGCAAAGACTCGCTGCGCGGATTCTGGGAGACGGCCCGCGCCGGGGTGGTCGTCGTCACGCACGGCTTCGGCGACGCCAACCGGTACGCCACGACGGGCGCGTTCGTCGTGCAGCTGTGGCACGGCATCCCGCTCAAGCGCATCGGCCTCGACGCCCCCGTCACCACCCGCAGTCCGATCCTGCCGGCGGTCACCGAGCCGCTGCTGCGCGCGCTCTACCGGCGCACGCAGCGTCGCATCTCGCTGCTGCCGGCCGCCTCGCACCTCGTGCGGGGTCGCCTCGAGTCGGCGTTCGCCCTGCCCGACGGGCGCGTGCCCGTCACGGGCGAGCCCCGCGTCGACGTGCTCGCCCGCGGCGACGTGGCCGGGCGCCGACGCACGGCGCGGGAGCAGCTGGGTGCGCTGACCGGCCCGCTCGCCGACGACACCCGCGCGATCCTCTACGCACCGACGTGGCGCGACGGCGCCGCCGACCCCGCCGTGCCCACTGCCGCCGACTGGGCGCTGCTCGACGAGATGCTCGCGCAGACCGGGGCCGTGCTCTACATCCGCTCGCACCCGCTGGGCGCCGGTGACTACCGCACCGACTCGCCGCGCGTGCGCGCCCTGGGGAGCGCGGTCACCCCCGACGTCACCCCGTTGCTGCCCGCGTTCGACGTGCTCGTCACCGACTACTCGTCGCTCGTGTTCGACGCGTCGCTCGTGCCCGTCCCCGCGGTGCTGCTGGCCCCCGATGGGGCCGCCTACGCGCTCGAGCGCGGGTTCTACGGCACGCTGGCCGACGTGGCCGCCGCGCCGGCGACCGACTGGACCGGCGCCGTCGCGCAGCTGCGCGCCGTGCTCACCGACGATGCGGAGCGCGCCCGGCGCACCGCCCACGCGCAGCAGCTCGACGCGCGGGTGCACGCCTATCGCGACGGCGGCGCCACCGAGCGGGTCTACCGCGCTATCACCGCGCGCCGCCACCCCGAGAGAGCAGGACGATGACCGCGCGCTTCACGGCAGACGACGGCGCCGACGCGCTGGTGATCGACGGGCCCGCCCCCGGCGACCCGGCCGCGTCCGGGGTGCCCGTGCGCGCCGAGCTGATCGGCGCCCGTGCGCGCGTGGCGGGCGAGGTCACCGTCGAGGCGGGCGCGTGGCGGGTGCGGCTGCCGCTGCGTGCGGCGCGCTTCGGCGCGCCGGCGCTGCCGCTCCCTACCGGCACCTACCGGCTGCGTCTGGCGGATGCCGCGGGCACGGCCGTGCCGGTGGCGCACTCGCTGCCCGACCACCTGCTCACCGGATTGCGGGCGAGCCTGACCGACGGGGTGGTGTCGGTGGCGCCGCCGGTGGCCGCCGACACGCTGGCCGCCCCCGGTCAGGCCGCGCTGGAGGCCGCCTACGTGTCGCAGCGCACGGTGCCGGCCACCGAGAACGCGGTGTTCTTCGAGAGCTTCTACGGGCGCACGGTCGGCTGCAACCCGCTGGCGATCGACCGCGAGCTCGCCCGGGTCGCCCCCGGTGTCGTGCGGTACTGGAGCGTCGTCGACCTGTCTGTGCCGGTGCCCAGCGGCGCCGTGCCGGTGGTGGAGGGCTCGCCCGAGTGGTGGCAGGCGCGGGCGGCGGCCCGGCTGCTGGTGGTCAACGACTGGCTGCGGCGCCGATTCGTGCGCCGACCGGGGCAGCGCGTGCTGCAGACCTGGCACGGCACGCCGCTCAAGCGCCTCGCGCTGCATCGCCCCGGCTTCGATCCGCGCCGCGCTGTGGCCGTGGCGCGCGAGTCGCGCCGGTGGGATGTGCTGCTGGCGCAGAGCCCCTACGCCGCGGGGGTGCTGCGCCGCGCCTACGCCTTCCTCGGCCGGCCGATCTGGGTCGAGGGCTATCCCCGCAACGACGTGCTCACCGCGGTGGGCGCGGGTGGTGCCGACGGCGACCGCGGCGCCGCGGTGCGCGCAGCCCTCGGCATCCGCCCCGACGAGCGCGTGCTGCTCTACGCCCCCACGTGGCGCGACGACCGCGAGCAGATGGTCGACTTCCTCGACCTCGACCGGCTCGCCGAGCGGGCGGGGGCCGTCGTGCTCGTGCGCGGCCACTCGCGCACCCTCGCGCCCGGAGCCGACGCCGAGGGGCCCCGTGTGCTCGACGTGACCGCGTTCCCCGACATCGCGGGGCTGCTGCGCGCCGCCGACGCGCTCATCACCGACTACTCGTCGGTGATGTTCGACTTCACCGTCACCGGGAAGCCGGTCTACTTCTTCGTGCCCGACCTCGACCACTACCGCGGCCGGCTGCGCGGGTTCTACTTCGACCTGGCCGCCCGCGCCCCGGGACCGGTCGTCGACACGCAGGACGCGCTGGAAGCGGCCCTGGCCGACCCCGACGTGCCCGCCCGGTTCAGCGCCCGCTACGCGCAGTGGCGGGCCCGCTTCAACGCACGCGACGACGGCCGCGCCGCCGAGCGCGTAGTGGCCCGTCTGCTCGACCAGGGCTTCGTCAGCCGCTGACCCCCGGATCTCCCGGCACCGCGGATGCCGGGAGGAGCGCCGCCCGCCGGGACGGCCGACACCTGACCGCCCGGGTCAGGGCAGCGGAGTGTTGCGGGCCAGCCGCGACGTGTCGACGGTGCCGTGGGCACCGCGCAGCAGCCCGCCGATGAAGCCGACCCCCCAGGGGAGGTGCATCGAGGGGATGACGGCGGCCGTCCACAGTCGGTCGCGCCAGCCGCGGCCGCCGGCGGGCCCCGCGGCGATGACCACGAGCAGTGCCAGGTAGGCGGCGATGGGCACGTAGGCCAGGCTGCCGATCAGCGCCGCGACCCCCGACAGCACGCCGGTCAGCTGCAGCACGGCGACCACCACGGCGAGCGCGACGGCCAGCACGAGCAGCGGCGGTGCGAAGAAGCGCAGCGAGTTGCGGCGGCCGAACCGTCGCACCAGTTCGCCGCGCCACGTGCCGGTGGCATGGAACTGGCGCACGAGGCGGGCCCAGCTCTCGCGCGGCCAGTAGGTCACGGCCAGCGCCGGGTCGAACCACACCCGGTAGCCGGCGGCGCGGATGCGCAGGTTCAGCTCCCAGTCCTCGCCTCGGCGGATGGTCTCGTCGAACCCGCCGACCTCGTCCAGCACGCTCCGGCGCATGACGCCGAGATAGGCCGACTCCGCCGGGCCCTCGTCGCGGGAGCCGTGGTAGGCGCCGCCGCCGAGGCCGATGGGGGAGTTGTAGGCGCGGGCGACCGCCCGCTGGAAGGGGGTGCGGCCCTCGGCGCGCATCACGCCGCCGATGTTCGCGGCCCGCACGCGCGCCAGGGTCGCCAGGGCCCGCGCCGTGTACCCGGCGTCGAGCTCGGAGTGCGCGTCCACGCGCACGACGGTGGGGTGCGCCCCCGCGCGGATCGCGCGGTTGAGCCCGACGGGGATGTCGGCGGCCGGGTTGTCGACCAGGCGCACGCGCTCGTCTGCGGCGGCGAGCTCGTGCGCGATCTCGGTGGTGCCGTCGGTGGACGGCCCGAGGGCGAGGATCACCTCGCGCGGACCGTCGAACTGCTGGGCGAGCACCGCGGCGACGGCGCGGGCGAGGTAGGCCCGCTCGTTGAGCACCGGCATCACGAAGGTCACCCCGGATCCGGGCGCCGGAACGGGGGCGTCCCGGGTCGGGGGCGGGGTGTCGTGCATCCTTCGATCCTCCCACGACGGGGGCCGCGGACGTGCGCTGGGTAGGCTGGAGGGATGGGAATCGTCCGTGACGCACGCAAGGCGGGGGCGCTGCTGCGCAAGGCGATCGTCGGTCGCGCGGCCGTGCAGGAGGTGCGTCGCCGCCTCGGCCAGCGCCCCCCGCATCCGTCGCACCACTTCCGGGTCGCCGTGTACTTCGCCGACGGTGCGGTGAACATGTACCAGATGCGCCAGTGGTACCGCCCGCTGGCCGAGCTCGCCCGCATCCAGCCGGTCGTG
This sequence comes from Microbacterium festucae, assembly GCF_025421715.1. Taxonomy (GTDB): domain Bacteria; phylum Actinomycetota; class Actinomycetes; order Actinomycetales; family Microbacteriaceae; genus Microbacterium; species Microbacterium festucae. The sequence continues at coordinate 598,639 of NZ_JAOEFC010000002.1, read as the reverse complement.
GTGCTCAGCCGCAACGCCACCGGCGCGCGGGCGCTGCTCGACGACGGTGCTCTTCCGGTGGCCTTCGTGCCGACGGTGCGCGACCTGGAGCGCTACATCGCCACCCAGGACATCCGCATCGTGCTGTACGTCAACCAGAACACCCGCAACTTCCAGATGTTCCGCTACGGGCGGCGCTGGCACGTGTTCATCAACCACGGCGAGTCCGACAAGATGTACATGACCACCAACCAGTTCAAGGCCTACGACTACGCGCTGGTCGCCGGTGACGCCGCCCGGGAGCGACTGTCGCGGGTGCTGTGGGACTACGACCTCGACGCGCGCACCATCGCCATCGGCCGCCCGCAGGCCGACCACTACTCCGGCGTGCTGCCCTACACGCCCGACGGGCGCACCGTGGTGCTGTACGCGCCGACGTGGGAGGGCGACCGCCCCTCGGCGCACTACGGCTCGATCCGCAGTCACGGCGAGGCCCTCGCGGCGGCCGTGCTGGCCTCGCCCGAGCACCGGCTCGTCTACCGGCCGCACCCGCGCTCGGGCGTCGTCGACCACGAGTACGGCGCCGCCAACCGGCGCATCATCGACGCGATCCGCGCCGCCAACGCGGCCGACCCCACCGCGCAGCACGTGTTCGACGACACACCTGACCTGGGCTGGCAGCTGGCGGCATCCGACGTGGCGATCGTCGACATCTCGGCGATGGTCTACGACCGTCTCGCCGCCGACAAGCCGCTCATGGTGACCCGCCCGGTCGATCCGGCCGCCATCGTCGACACGCACGGGTACCTCTCGGATGCCGAGTGGCTGACCGCGCAGGACGCGCCCGACATCCTCGCCGCCGCCCAGCGCGTGCTCTCCGACGGCGAGGCGGTCAGCCGTCTGTCGGGCTGGGTGCGGCACTACTTCGGCGACACCGCGCCCGGCGCCGCCACGGCGCGGTTCCATGCGGCGATCGACCGCCTGATGTCGGAGTGGGAGCAGTGGCACACCCGCACCGGTGACGAGGACGACGACGAGTCCGACGAGGCCGACCTCGGCGACGACTGAGCCGGGCCCGGTCAGTCGCGGGCGATGATGCGCTCGACGGCGGCCAGGGGGATGCCCAGCCAGTCGGGGCGGTTGCGCGCCTCGTAGATCGCCTCGTAGACGGCCTTGTCGAGCTCGAACGCGTCCAGCAGCGGACCGGTGGCCGGCATGCCGGTGCGGTCTTCGTAGCCGCCGAGGAACGCGCGGCGCGCGGTGGCCGCCCACTCGGCGACGTGGGGGATCTCCGGCAGCGCCCCCGCGATGTAGTCGAAGGAGCGCAGCATCCCGGCCACGTCGCGGGCGACGGCATCCGGCGCCCGGCGCTCGTCGATGGGGCGCATCGGCTCGCCCTCGAAGTCGAGCACGACCCATCCGCGTCCGGGCACCTGCAGCACCTGCCCGAGGTGGTAGTCGCCGTGGATGCGCTGCAGCGCCGGCCATCGGATGCCGTCGGCCCGCGCGTACACCGCGGCGATCGCCTCGCGGTGCGCGGCCAGCGCCGGCACCTCGGCGATGGCGATCCCCAGGCGGCGCGCCCACGCGGCGCGCACCCCGCCGCGCTCCTGTTCGCCCGCGGGCACCACCGGGAGCAGGCGGGCGAGGTCGAGGTGCACCTCGGCGGTCGCCGCCCCCAGTGCGTGCGCGGGCGCCGAGAACGACTCGCCGGCGGCCGCGGCGACGAGGGCCACCCGCCAGGCGTCTTCGACGTCGGGGAAGAACTCCTGGGCGAACGCGGCGACACCGGTCGCGGTGCGGTGCGCGTCGCCCGGATCCGTCCAGGTCGTCTCGAGGTGTCCCACGGCACGGGGGACGTGGGGTGAGCCGGCCTCGGCGAGGGCCGACTGCAGCTCGACCTCGGGGTTCGGGCCCGGCTGCAGGCGTCGGAAGACCTTGACGATGACGGGCGTGCCGGCCGCCGGGGCGTAGATGACCGAGGTGTTCGACTGCTCCCCGGCCAGCACCGTCGCCGGTGCGGCCGTGCCCGGTGCGGCGGTGCCCGGCGCGATGGCATCCAGCAGTGCGGCCGCGTAGGCGGGGTCGTGCGGCCCGTCGATCAGCACGGTGCCGTCGGGCAGCGTGCCGACGATGTGCTCGGGCTCGGCCGTGACGGCGGTGGGGCGGGCGACGACGGGCACCTGGTAGGTCACCGCCGGATCGACGGCGTCATCGACCACCACGTGCACGCGCACCCGGGCGTGCGGATCGGGGGAGGCGAGCTCGTGCACCGCGAGGGTGCGCAGCCGGGGCACGGTCGCTTTCGCGGAGTACCAGCGCTGCTGCGGCATCCACGCCTCGAGGCACGCCGCAGTGCTGTCCATCCTCCGAGCGTAGGACGTCGACGGGGTGTGGGGCTACGCGCGCGCCGGGTGGCGGGTCAGTCGCCGTCCTCGACGGCCGACAGTTCCGCCGCGCCGGCCTGCGACGCGATGACCTCGACGCCCGTGGTGCGGGCGGTGCCGGGCGCATCGGGGTCGGGGATGACGTCGTCGAGCGTCTCTTCCCGCACCTCGAGCGGCACCGACACCGAGGTGCCGGCGGCGAACAGGCCGAGGTCGTCGACGGCCGGGGGGAGCACCTCGGCGTCGGCGCGCGGCTCCCACGGCTCGGACGGCAGGCCGGCCCACTCGTTCTGGTCTTCGGGGCGCTGCTGGAAGATTCCCATGCTGTCATTGTGCCCCGCGCGCCTGCGTGCGGGGTGGGGGGCGCGGCGATCGCGGGTGCGGCGCTGCCGCCCGTGTCACCGATCGGCGTCGGGGCGGGCGGCGTCGGGCGGGTCGACCGGCGCCGGGGGTGCGGCGGGATCGACGGCGCGGCGCGGGCGCACGACGCGCACCACCCGGCGTCCGGTGCCGGCGAGGGAGCCGCCGGTGCGGCGCACCGCGCGCACGGCGCCGTGCTCCAGGCGCACCGCCCCGGGCTTGGGCTCCAGTTCGCCCGGGTAGCCGACCGGCGGCACCCCGAACGCGCGTCGTGCACCGACGACCACGCGCCGACCGAGCACGTTGTTGCCGGCCCCGCCGATGGCCGCGCCGATGCCGAACGGCAGCGCCTTGCCGATGACCGAGGCGCCGCCCGCCGCGGCGAAGCGCCGCAGGAACACCGTCTTCAGGCGGTCGACGAGCGGACCCACCGCGGCGCGGGGGAGCGACTTGGTCACCAGGTCGCCCCAGTAGGCCGTGCGGGCGCCGCCGGTGCCGGCCGCCTGGCGCGCGAGCTGCGAGACGAGGTCGACGCCCTCTTTGCCGAGCATGAGGGTCAGCACGAGCGCGCGGGCACGGTCGGGGTCGTCGACCCGGATGCCGTGCAGTTCGGCGAGCGACTGCGAGAACAGCGCGGTCGCCTCGAGGAAGGCCACCGTCTCCACGCCGCTGAGGGCGAGGGTGACCCCGGTGCCGATGCCGGGCACCACCGCGGTGGCTCCCACGGCGGCGCCACCCGTGGTCACGGCCGCGAGGTAGCGGCGCTCGAGCATCCGCACGATGTGCGCCGTCGAGGCATCCGGGTGGCGCAGCCGGATGCTGCGCAGGTGCGCGATGACGGCGGGGCGCTGCACCGCGAGCACGCGGTCGAGCGCGCGGATGCCGAACGGATGCTCGCTGGGGCCCTCCGGAGGCAGCCCGCCCGTCCAGGGCGCGTCTTCGGGAAGGGAGTGGATGCGGTGGACCTTGGCCATGTCACCGCGATCCTAACCACGCCACCCTGGGAGTGGCCCCGGGGACAGTCCCCAGGAACAGACCCCGGGGTGGCGAAGGGGTCAGACGAAGAGGTTGGCGCGCTCGAGGTCTTCGGCGAAGTCGACCTCGACGGCGTAGAGGTCGGAGATGTCGAGCGGCTGCAGGCGCACACCGTTCTCGACGATCGCGAGCTCGAGGCCGCGCTCGAAGTAGTCCTGGTCGTCGACCCGGCCGAGCTGCGAGATGAAGGCCTTCTTGTCGGCGCTGGAGATGTAGTTGATGCCCACGGCCTCGCCGATGCCGCCGCGCACGGTCTTGGAGAGTTCCTTGATGAAGCCCTCGGCGTCGACGGTGTACTTGACCTCTTCGTCGCTGACCTTGGCGGTGTTGACCGTGACGAACGACTGGTCGTTCTCGATCAGGTGGGTCGCGCGGCCGAGCACGCGCGGGTCGAAGACGACGTCGCCGTTCATCCAGAGCACGCCGCCCTTGCCGGTGGCGGTGAGGGCGCGCAGCAGGCTCTTGGAGGTGTTGGTCTGGTCGTAACGGTCGTTGTAGACGTAGTCGACGCGCGGGAAGGCCTCGACGATCGCCTCGGCGCGGTAGCCGACGACCGTGGTGATGCGGGCGCGCTTGCCGAATGCGGCACGGATGTTGTCGTGCTGCTGCTGCATGATCGAGCGTCCGTCGTTGAGCTCGGTGAGGGGCTTGGGCAGGCTGCGCCCCAGCCGCGAGCCCATGCCGGCGGCGAGGATGACGGTCTGAAGAGTCAAGGGGTGCTCCTGGAGATGGTTGTTCACTGTCGGTTCGACCAATGGACACCTCTTCGTGCCGTTGTCGATGGTATCGAAGGGTCCCCTGTGAGTTTCAGGAAAGTGCCCGGTAGTTGCCGTTTCGTGACCTGCGGGGCCGTCGTAACGCTGTGAATCCGCCGGGTCGGGAGGCCTGCGGGCTTGCTAGGTTGGACGGGTGGCTGCCGCTCTGCACTCCCCGCAGGACGACTCGGACTCGGTCCGCGTCGTGGGCACGCTCGCGCCGCCGCCCCCCGTTCCCGCCACCCCCGCCGCCGAGGCCGCCGCGCAGCGTCCGGGTGGTCACGCAGACCCTGAAGAGGTACCGACCGTCGATGCTGCGACCGCGGATGCCGCGACCGTGAAAGACACCGCCGCGGCTGCGCCGCTGCCGCCCAAGCCCGACGTGCCCGCCGCCGTCGTGGCCGCGACGCTCACGACATCGTCTCGAGAGCCCGCCGCGCCCACGCCGCGCAAGCCCGCTTCGCCGAAGCCGCGGGCACCGCGTGCCAAGACGCCGCGGACCCCGTCCGCCCCGGCGTCGCCGGCGAAGACGTCCGCCGATACGGTCCCGCCCGCGCCTCCGGTCCCTCCCGTGCCGCCGCTGCCCACGGCGACGGCCGCGGAGTCCGCCTCGTCGACGGAGTCGGCCACGCCCGCCCCGGTCGCCAAGAAGCCCGCCGCGAAGAAGCGGCCCTCCCGCGCCAAGCGCCCGGCGGCACCCGCCGCTGTGGCAGCACCGATCGTCGTCGAGTCGGCTGTCGAGGCTGAGGCAGGGGCTGTCGAGGCTGAGGTCGTCGAGCCGGCGGTCGAGCCTAAGGCAGTGGCTGTCGAGGCAGAGGTCGTCGAGCCGACGGTCGTCGAGCCGGATGCCGTCGAAGCCGAGCCCGCTGCCGTCGAGCCGCCCGCTGTCGCCTCGGCGCCGAGCGAGCCTCCCGTGTTCGAGCCGGACGCTGTGGCATCCGTCGACACCGTGCCCGACACCGAAGCCGACCTCGCCGCCGTCGGATTCGACCTCGAGGAGCTCGAGGCCGCCGCGGCGTCCTCCGACGACGCGGTCGTCGCCGACCCGCAGGTCGAAGACCCCGCGGCCGACAGCGCCCCGGTCACCGACTCCCCGGTCACCGACGAGACGATCACCGACGAGCCGATCGTCGGCGAGCCGATCGACGACGACACGATCACCGACGAGCCGCTCGCCGGTGAGCCGGCGGACGACGCGCCGCTCGCGGCCGCCGCGATGACCTCCGACCTGCTCGACGAGCTGCCCGCCGTCGACCCCGACGACGCGCCCGCGGCCATCCGGGTGCGCGGTCTCGTCAAGACCTTCGGCGACGCCCTCGCCGTCGACGGCATCGACCTGTCGGTTCCCGCCGGCACGTTCTACGGCCTCGTCGGCCCCAACGGTGCCGGCAAGACCACGACGCTGTCGATGATCACCGGACTGCTGCGCGCCGACGCCGGCACGATCGAGGTGGGCGGGCGCGACCTGGCCGCCGACCCCGCCGGCGCCAAACGCCTGATGGGCGTGCTGCCCGATCGTCTGCGCACCTTCGACCGGCTCACCGGCCGTCAGCTGCTCCACTACTACGGCGTGCTGCGGGGGCTCCGTCCGGCCGTGGTCGAGAGCCGCACCGCCGACCTCGCACGCGCGTTCGACCTCGTCGACGCGCTCGGCCGCCCGGTGTCCGACTACTCCGCGGGTATGACGAAGAAGGTCATGCTCGCCGGCGCGATGATCCACTCGCCGCGGGTGCTCGTGCTCGATGAGCCGTTCGAGTCGGTCGACCCGGTCTCCAGCGCCGTCATCCTCGACATCCTCTCGGCCTACGTCGCCCACGGCGGCACCGTCATCCTCTCCAGCCACGGCATGGGCCTGGTCGAGCGGGTCTGCAGCGGCGTCGCGGTGATCGTGGCCGGCAAGGTGCTCGCGTCGGGCTCCGTCGACGAGGTGCGCGCGGGCCGCACGCTCGAGGAGCGCTTCCTCGAGCTCACCGGCGGCGCCGCCGACGTGGAGGGCCTCGAATGGCTGCACACGTTCTCCGGCTGAGGCTCGATCTCCTGCTCGGCTCGCTGCGCGGTGACGGTCGTCATCGCCTGCGCACCGCGCTGTCGCTGGTCGGACTGGTCGTGCTCGTCGCCGCTGCGGGGTGGGGCATCCTGCGGTTGCGCGGGGTGGCCTCCGAGACCGCCCTGACGGTGATGGTGGTCGCCGGCGCCGCCGTGGCGCTCGGCTTCCTCGTCGCGCCGCTCGTGGTGGGCGCCGACGACCTGCTCGATCCGCGGCGCTTCGGCGTGTTCGGGGCGGCGCCGCGCCCGCTGGCGTTCGCGCTGCTGCCGGCCGCCCTCATCAGCGTGCCCGTGCTCGCCCTGGCCGTCGGCGCCGTGTGCGCCGCGATCATGTGGACCGCCCAGGGCGTGCCCGTGGGCATTGCCGCGCTGTCGGCGGTGCTGGGGCTGATCACCTGCGTGCTGCTCAGCCGCGTGGCCTTCGCCGTTGCCGCCCTCGTGCTGCGCGAGCGTCGGTCCCGCGAGCTGACGGGACTCTTCCTCGTCGGCATCCTCGTCGTCGTCGTGCCGGTCGTCGTCTTCCTCGCCTCGCTGGAGTGGGGAGACGGGGTGCCCACCGCCCTCACGAGCGCCGTCGACGTGCTGGCGGTCACCCCGCTCGGTGCCGCCTGGGCCCTGCCCGGCGCGTTCCTCGGCGCGGGCGGCTCGTTCGCCCTCGAGCTGCTCGTGGCCCTCGCCACCGTCGCCGTGCTCGTGGCCGCGTGGGTGTGGCTCGTGCAGGTGCTGCTGACCACCACCGAGCGCCCCGCCGCCGCGCGCGGCCGCCGCGGCCTCGGCTGGTTCCTCGTCATGCCCGGCACCGCCACCGGCGTCATCGCCGCGCGCAGCCTCACCTACTGGCTGCGCGACCCGCGCTACCTCGTGAACATCGTGATCGTGCCGATCGCCGCCGTCGTCACGATGGTGCCGCTGCTGGTGGTCGGGGTGCCCCTGCCGGTCGCCGTGCTCGTGCCGGTGCCCGTGATGGCGCTGTTCTTCGGCTGGCTCGCGCACAACGACCTCGCCTACGACTCGACGGCGCTGTGGCTGCACGTGGCCAGCTCGGTGCGCGGCAGCGCCGACCGCGCCGGTCGCCTGGCGCCCGTGCTGCTGATCTCGATCCCCATGCTGGCTATCTCCATCCCCATCGTCATCTCAGTGCACGGCGCGTGGTCGCTGCTGCCGGCGATGGCGGGCGTCTGCGCGTCGCTGCTGCTCACCGGGCTCGGCCTCAGCTCCATCTCGTCGGCCGCGGCCCCCTATGCCGCCTCGCGCCCCGGCGACGGCGCCTTCCAGCAGCCGCAGCGCACCGGCGGGGGACTGGCACAGGGTGTCGTGCTCGTCGCCGCGATCGTGCTCAGCATCCCGACCCTGTGGGGCGGCTGGCTCGCCCTCGGCGGCGACGCGGATGCCTCGTGGGCGACGCTGTGGACCGGCTTGGGCGTCGGCATCGCGGTGCTCGTCGTCGGCATCCTCGTGGGCGGGGCCGTCTTCCGGCGCCGCTCGGGGCGGCTCATGGAGTTCGTCGAAGCGACCTGACCCGCCGTCCCCGGCCGCGGGTACACTCGAAGACCATGAGCACGCCGTTGGATGCCCCCGACCAAGGCGGGATCGCCACCCTCGACCGCGAGCTCGAGGAGCTCCTGCGCGAAGAGCAGATCGAACCGGGCGATCACGAGCGGTTCTCGCACTACGTGCGCAAGGAGAAGATCCTCGAGTCGGCGATCACCGGCAAGCCCGTGCGCGCGCTGTGCGGCAAGAAGTGGACCCCCGGGCGCGACCCGGAGAAGTTCCCGGTGTGCCCGTCGTGCAAGGAGATCTACGAATCCCTGATGGGCTGACGCCCACCACCGCGCCTTGCGCTCAGTCGCGGTCGACGAACACCGTCGGCAGCGCCGGGTCGCCCTTGCTGAGCGCAAGCGCCCGGATCGGCAGCTCCTCCCGCACCTGCGCGTGATGGCTGCGCGCGGCGGCCACGCCGGCCGCGCCCAGGAACGCGGCATCCGCCTCGCCAGCGACGATGAGCGGGGCCTGCAGTGCCCGGGCATCGGGGTGGGAGGCGGCCGTGTCGACCTCTTCGAAGCCGTCGGAGACCACGATCAGCTCGCTGGTGGCCGTGCCGCGCTCCAGGGTGCGGAATGCCGCCTTGCGCCCGCCGGTGGACGCCTTGTCGGCCGAGGCCTTCGCCACCGACACCCACGAGCCGGCGTCGTCCTGGCGGGCGACGAGCTTGTAGACCATGCCGGCCGTCGGGGTTCCCGACCCGGTGACGACCGATGTGCCCACCCCGTAGGCATCCACCGGTGAGGCCGCCAGCGCGGCGATCGCGTACTCGTCGAGGTCGCTGGTGACCGTGATGCGGGTCTCGCGGGCGCCGAGCGCGTCGAGCTGCTCGCGCACCGACGCGGCCACCGTGGGCAGGTCGCCCGAATCGATGCGCACGCCGCCGAGCCCGGTGCCGGCCACCCGCACCGCCGTCTCGACCCCGTGGGCGATGTCGTACGTGTCCACCAGCAGCGTCGTGCCGGTGCCGAGGGTCGCCACCTGGGCGCGGAAGGCGTCCTCCTCCGAGTCGTGCAGCAGCGTCCACGCGTGGGCCGCGGTGCCCATCGTCGGCACGCCCCAGGCCCGTCCGGCCTCGAGGTTGCTCGTGGCGGTGAAGCCCACGATGTGCGCGGCGCGGGCCGCGGCGACCGCCGACCGCTCGTGGGCGCGGCGCGAACCCATCTCCGACAGCGGCCGGTCGCCGGCGGCGATCGACATGCGCGCGGCGGCGGTGGCCACCGCCGAGTCGTGGTTCAGGATGCTGAGGGCCAGCGTCTCGAGGATCACGCCCTCGGCGAAGCTCGCCTCCACGGTGAGCACGGGGGAGCCGGGGAAGTAGAGCTCGCCCTCGCGGTAGCCGGTGACCGACCCCGTGAAGCGGTAGTCGGCGAGGAAGTCGAGCGTCGCGGCATCCACGACCTTCCCGTCGCGCAGGAAGCGCAGCTCGTCGTCGTCGAAGCGGAAGTCGGCGATCGCCTCCAGCAGCCGCCCGGTGCCGGCCACCACGCCGAAGCGGCGGCCGCCCGGCAGTCGCCGCCCGAACAGCTCGAACACGCAGCGACGCGATCCGGTGCCGTCGCGCAGCGAGGCCTCGAGCATCGTCAGCTCGTACCGGTCGGTGAGCAGAGCGGTCGACGGCTCGTGCCGATCTCGTGCGGGCGGGGTCGTGCGCTGGGCCATGCGGTCACCCTACCGGGAGCCTTCCGGGTGCTGCGGGTAGGCTGGACCGGTGAACGACGCGCCCATCGGCATCTTCGACTCCGGGGTGGGTGGTCTCACCGTCGCCCGGGCCGTGTCGCAGCTGCTGCCTCGAGAATCGGTGCTCTACATCGGCGACACCGCGCACTCGCCCTACGGGCCCAAGCCCATCGCCGACGTGCGCCGCTACGCCCTCGACGTGCTCGACACGCTCGTCGACGAGGGCGTGAAGATGCTCGTGATCGCCTGCAACACGGCATCCGCGGCCATGCTGCGCGACGCGCGCGAACGCTACGACGTGCCCGTCGTCGAGGTGATCGGACCGGCCGTGCGCACCGCCGTGTCGACCACCCGCTCCGGGCGCATCGGCGTGATCGGCACCGCCGGCACGATCGGCTCGGGCGTCTACCAGGACATGCTCGGCGTCGACGCGCGGCTGCAGGTGGTTGCCCAGGCCTGCCCGCGGTTCGTCGAGTTCGTCGAGGCGGGCGTCACCGACTCGACCGACGTGCTCGCCGTCGCCGAGGAGTACCTCGCGCCGCTGCGCCACGCCGGCGTCGACACGCTCGTGCTCGGCTGCACCCACTACCCGTTCCTCGAGGGCGCCATCAGCTACGTCATGGGCGAGGGCGTCTCGCTCGTCTCCAGCGACACCGAGACGGCCAAGGACGTCTACCGGCAACTCGTCTCGCGCGACCTGCTCGCCGGGCCGGATGCCGTCGCCACCCACGTCTACGAAGCCACCGGCGACTCCGCCGACGACTTCATCCACCTCGCGCAGCGGCTGATGGGCCGCGGCGTCGACTCCGTGCGTCTGGTGCAGACCGGCGCCATCGACCTCCCGAAGGGAATCGCATGACCGACATCACCCGTGCCGACGGCCGCGCCACCGACCAGCTGCGTCCGGTCGTCATCGAGCGCGGCTGGAGCGCCCACGCCGAAGGCTCGGCGCTCATCTCGTTCGGCGGGACGAAGGTGCTGTGCACCGCCTCGTTCACCGCGGGCGTGCCGCGCTGGCTCAACGGCAAGGGCAAGGGCTGGGTGACCGCCGAGTACGCGATGCTGCCCCGCGCCACCAACAGCCGCAACGACCGCGAGTCGATCAAGGGCAAGGTCGGCGGCCGCACGCACGAGATCTCGCGCCTCATCGGCCGCGCCCTGCGCGCCGTGGTCGACACCAAGGCGCTGGGTGAGAACACCATCGTCATCGACTGCGACGTGCTGCAGGCCGACGGCGGCACCCGCACCGCGGCGATCACCGGCGCCTACGTCGCCCTCGCCGACGCGATCGAGTGGGGTCGCGCCCGCGGCCACGTGCCCAAGAACGCGCAGGCGCTGATCGACTCGGTCGCCGCCGTCTCGGTGGGCATCATCGACGGCGAGCCGATGCTCGACCTCGCCTACGTCGAGGACGTGCGCGCCGAGACCGACATGAACATCGTGGTCACCGGCCGCGGCCTGTTCGTCGAGGTGCAGGGCACCGCCGAAGGCGCCCCGTTCGACAAGCGGGAGCTCGACGCCCTGCTCGAGCTCGGTGTCGCCGGCTGTGCCGACCTGCGCGACGCGCAGACCGCCGCCCTCGCCGCCTCCTGACCCGCCTTCCGACCCGTCTCCCGCGGGCGGGTCTTCCGGCCTCGCCCCGCGAAACTCCTCCAGAAAGGCGCCCATGACCCTCCGCATCGTGCTCGCGACCCACAATCCGCACAAAGTGGAGGAGTTCGGCGCCATCGTCGCGGCGACCCGCCCCGACATCGAGGTCATCGGCTACGACGGACCCGAGCCGGTCGAAGACGGCACCACCTTCGCCGATAACGCCCTGATCAAGGCGCGCACCGCGTGCGCTTACACCGGGCTGCCCGCCCTGGCCGACGACTCGGGAGTCTGCGTCGACGTGCTGGGCGGGTCGCCGGGCGTGTTCTCGGCCTACTGGGCCGGGCACCGCAAAGACGCCGTCGCCAACCTCGAGCTGCTGCTCGACCAGCTGAGCGACATCGCCGACCCGCACCGGTCGGCGCAGTTCGTCTCGTCGATCGCGCTCGTGCGCCCCGACGGGCGCGGCACGGTCGTCGAGGGCCGCTGGCCCGGGCGCCTCGCCCGCGAGGCCGCCGGGGTGGGCGGGTTCGGCTACGACCCGATCTTCATCCCCGACGGCCAGCCCGCCGGCGCCGAGCGCACCGTCGCGGAGTGGTCGGCCGAGGAGAAGAACACCCACTCGCACCGGGCGCGCGCGTTCACCGCGCTCGTGCCGCTGCTGGCCGAGCTGTGACCGGGGCCGACTGATACTCATTCCCGACTAGGCCGCCACGGCGCCGTGGGCGCCGGCGGCGCCCTAGCCTCGAGGTGTGCACGATCACGCGCCCACCGGCATCCGCGGCGCCGGCCACCGCCGGCTGCTCGCGATCTCGCTGACCCTCACCGCCACGGTGCTGGCGGTGCAGCTGGTCGGCGGCATCCTGTCGGGCTCGCTCGCGCTGCTGGCCGACGCCGCCCACATGTTCGCGGATGCCTCGGCGCTGGTCATCGCGCTGATCGCGGCGGCCGTGGCCGCCCGCCCTGCCGATGACCGCAACACTTACGGCTACCGCCGCGCCGAGGTCTTCGGCGCCCTGATCAACGCGATCATCCTCATCGTGCTCTCGGTGGGCATCGCCATCGAAGGCGTGCAGCGGCTGCTCGAGCCGGCAGCGGCCGACGTCGACGGCCCGCTCATGCTCGTGATCGCGGCGGTCGGTCTCGTTGCGAACGCCGTCTCCCTCTGGCTCCTGAGCGCCGCCCAGCGCACGAGCATCAACGTGCGCGGCGCCTACCTCGAGGTGATGGGCGACCTGCTGGGCTCGGCGCTCGTGATCATCGCGGCGATCGTCATCGCCACCACGGGCTGGCTTCCCGCCGATGCCCTGGCCTCGCTCGTGATCGCCGCGCTGATCGTGCCGCGCGCGCTCACGCTGCTGCGCGAAGTGTTCTCGGTGTTGGGGGAGACGGTGCCCCACGGCACCGACGTGCAGCAGATCCGCGCGCACCTGCTGGATGCCGACGGCGTCGCCGACGTGCACGACGTGCACGTGTGGCAGCTCACCCGCGGCGCCCCGGTGTTCACGGCGCACGTCGTCGTCAGCCCCGAGGTGCTCGCGCGGGGCGCGGGTCCGCTGCTGGCCGGGCTGCAGTCGTGCCTGGCCGAGCACTTCGACGTGGAGCACTCCACCATCCAGCTCGAACCCGCCGGTCACCGCGAGCACCACGCCCACGAGTGAGGCCCCTCACTCGGGGCGCACCTCGTCCGGCGACACGTCGGGACGAAGCCCCCGCCACCGCGCGTGGCGCAGCGACCCGCTCGGGGTCATCTCGGCGTACTCGACCTCGCCGACCATCTCGGGACGCAGCCACAGCGCGTCGGCGGCGTCGGCGCGGGGAACGCCGTGCAGCGGTGAGATGTCGGTGCGCAGCGGCGTGAGCGCGGCCTGCAGGCGCCGCAGCTCGGCGTCGGTGAATCCGGTGCCCACCCGCCCGACATAGCGCAGGCCGTCGGCGTCGGGGATGCCCAGCAGCAGCGAGCCGATCTCGCCGCTGCGGCCGCCGTGTCCGGGCCGGATGCCGCACACGACCACGTCCTGCGTGCGGGTGAGCTTGACCTTGAGCCAGTCGTCGCTGCGCTGCCCGGGCCGGTAGCGGGCGGCCGGGTTCTTGACCACGACGCCCTCCAGATCGAGGCTGCGCGCCGTGGCCAGCGCGTCGTCGACGTCGCCGGCGACCGGCGGCACGGTGATCGCCGGGATGGCGTCGACGGTGACCCGTTCCAGCAGTTCGCGCCGGTCCGCCAGCGGCAGGGACGTGGTGTCGGAGCCGTCGAGACTCAGCAGGTCGAAGAGGAACAGCGCGACCGGGGTGCGCTCGGCCTCGCGCGCGATGTCGCGCGGGCCGGTGAGGTGGATGCGCCCCTGCAGCAGCGGGAAGCTCGGCCGGCCGCGCCCGTCGAGGGCGACGATCTCGCCGTCGAAGACCGCCGGCGCCGCGCCGAGCCCGGGGTCGCCCCCGGTCAGCTCCGGGTAGCGGGCGGTGATGTCGGTGCCCGACCGTGCGCGCAGCGCGAGGTGCTCGCCGTCCCAGGAGGCGAGGGCGCGGATGCCGTCCCACTTGAACTCCACCCATGGCTCGCCCCACGCCGCCGCGCGCCCGCGGGCGAACACCGGGGTGGCCGTCGTCGCGAGCATCGGGTCGGGCGCGGCCGGGCCCGCCGGCGCCTCGGGAGCCGAGCCCGCCTCCGCCGCGTGCTCGACCGGTCGCGGTGCCGGCGCGGGGCGCGCCGCCGCGGCATCCGCTTTCATGCGATGCAGCAGCCACTGCGACTTCTCGCCGTCGCCCGAGGTGCGGATGAGGGCGAACCGACCGGTGCCGACCGGCCCGCCCGCGGCGCCGGTGAGGGTGAAGATGATCTCGTCGTCGCGCCACTTCTCGAGGGCGTAGGTGCCGGTGTCCCACACCGTCATCGCGCCGGCGCCGTACTCGCCGGCGGGGATGTCGCCGGCGAAGGTCAGATACTCCATCGGATGCGGTTCGGTCATGACGGCGAGGTGGTTGCGGGACGGATCGGCGGGGATGCCGCGCGGCACCGCCCAGCTGACGAGCACTCCCTCGCGCTCCAGCCGCAGGTCGTAGTGCAGCCGGCGCGCGTGGTGCTCCTGCACGACGAAGCGGGGGGCGGATGCCGTCGCCGACGGCCCCGGGGCGGTGGTGGCGGGCATCGGCTCGGGCGTGCGGTGCGCCGACCGCTTGGCGAGGTAGGGCTCGAGGGGCCCGGGTGTCGCGGGGGCGAGGGGCGCCAGCACGTCGCCGATGTCGTCGAGCCTGCGGAGCACCTCGTCGAAGGTCAGCTGGGTCAGGTGCGGGTCGTCGAGCTCGTCCCACGTGCGGGGCGCGGCGACCGTGGGCTCGGCGCGCCCGCGCAGCGAGTAGGGGGCGATGGTCGTCTTCGACCCGTTGTTCTGGCTCCAGTCGAGGAACACCTTGCCGCCGCGGGCGGACTTGGCCATCTGGCTGACGACGAGGTCGGGGTGGTCGGCCTCCAGCAGGCGGGCGAGCTCTTTGGCGAACGCCGAGATCTCGTCGCTCGTGCGCGCGCCGTCGAGGGGCGCGTAGAGGTGGATGCCCTTGCTGCCGCTGGTGACCGGATAGGCCGTCATCCCCACGCCCTCGAGCACCTCGCGGGCCCAGCGGGCCACCTGCGCGCACTCGGCGAGCCCGATGCCCGGGCCGGGATCGAGGTCGAGCACGAGGCGATCGGGGGTGCCCCGCGCGCCGTCGGGGGTGAAGCGCCACTGCGGCACGTGCAGTTCGAGGCTCGCCACCTGCGCGAGGTGGATGAGGGTGGGGAGGTCGCCCACCAGCGGATAGTCCTTGGCCCCGGTGGAGTGGGAGATGGGGAGGCGGCGGATCCACGCCGGCGCACCCCGCTCGAGGTCCTTGGCGAAGAAGGGTTCGTGGTCCACGCCCTCCGGCCAGCGTTTGCGGGTGACCGGACGGCCGGCGACGTGGGGGAGCAGGGCGGATGCGGCGCGCGAGTAGTAGTCGATGACCTCGCCCTTGGTGGTGCCGGTGGCGGGGTAGAGCACCTTGTCGAGGTTCGTCAGGCGCAGGCGCCGGCCCTCGACCCGCACCTCCACCGCGTCCGTCGCCATGTGCGCCAGAATACGGGGCACTACCGCGGGCGGGTGTGACCGGTGTGTACTGGTGTGATGAGAGCGATCTGGAAGGGCGCACTGACCTTCGGCCTCGTCAACGTGCCGGTGAAGGTCTATTCGGCCACCGAAGACCACGACGTGCCGCTGCATCAGGTGCACAACAAGGACGGCGGCCGCATCCGCTATCAGCGCATTTGCGAGATCGACGGCGAGGTCGTGCCGTACGCCGACATCGACAAGGCCTACGACGACGGCGAGCGCACCGTCGTGCTCACCTCCGACGATCTCGCCTCGCTCCCCTCGGAGCGCAGCCGCGAGATCGACGTGGTGGAGTTCGTGCCCAGCGACCAGGTGGATCTGCTCACCCTCGACAAGGCCTACTACCTCGAGCCCGACTCCGCGTCGCCGAAGGCGTACGTGCTGCTGCGGCAGACCCTCGAGCGCACCGACCGCACCGCGATCGTGCGCTTTTCGCTGCGCCAGAAGACGCGCCTGGCGGCGCTGCGGGTGCGCGGCGACGTGCTGGTGCTACAGACCCTGCTGTGGGCCGACGAGGTGCGGGAGGCCGCGTTCCCCAAGCTCGACGAGCCGGTGAAGGTGTCCGAGAAGGAGCTCGAGCTGTCGGCATCCCTCGTGGAGAGCTTCTCGAGCGACTTCGATCCGTCGCAGTTCGGCGACGAGTACCAGCAGGAGCTGCGCACGCTCATCGACGCGAAGCTCGAGAAGGGCGATGCGCTCGACACGTCCGAGACATTCGGCGAGAAGAGCGAGGGCGACACCGGCGGCGAGGTGATCGATCTGATGGCGGCGCTGCGCGAGAGCGTCGAGCGCTCTCGTGCCGCCCGCGGGGTGACCGACGACGCCCCGGCGAAGAAGACCGCGACGAAGACCGCGGCGAAAACCACGGCGAAGAAGGCCGCGACGGCCGACAAGCCCGCCAAGAAGGCGCCCGCCAAGAAGAAAGCCTCCTGACCCGAGGGGCAGGAGGCTCTTCGTCAGGCGCGCGGCGCGGGACCGCCCGGGTCGGTGCGGTGCGCGGTGTCGGAGCCGCCGAAGTCGGGCTCCTTGTCGAACACCTCGGGGGAGAGGGCCATGGCCTCGGCCTCGGCGTGGTCGACGACGTCGATGCCGGCCGCGGCATCCTTCTTGGCCTTGCGGCGCTCGGCGAAGTAGTGCCAGATCGTCACGAGGGCCGTGCCGCCCACGGCGACGAGCAGGATGACGTCGATGTAGTTGGTGACCAGGTCGGCGACCCACGGGATGTAGCCCACGAGGAAGCCGACGAAGGTGAGCCCGAAGCCCCAGACCATCGCGCCGATGAAGTTGTAGAGCGAGTAGCGGCGCCACGGCATGTGGCCCACGCCCGCGGCGACCGGTGCGAAGGTGCGCACGATCGGCACGAAGCGGGCGAGGATGACGGTGAGACCGCCGTAGCGCTCGAAGAAGGCGTTGGTGCGCTCGACGTTCTTGCGGCTGAACAGGCCCGATTCCTTGCGTTCGAACACCGCAGGGCCGCCCTTGTGGCCGATCAGATAGCCCACTTCACCGCCGACGAAGGCGGCGAGGGCGATCAGCAGCGAGACGACCCAGATGTTGACGCCGAAGATCTCGTTGGTGTGGGTGAGCAGGCCCGAGATGATCAGCAGCGTGTCGCCGGGCAGCAGGAACCCCACGAGCAGGCCGGTCTCGGCGAACACGATGAAGCAGACGACCAGCAGCGCCCACGGGCCTGCCGCCTCGATGATCGTGGTCGGATCCAGCCAGGGGATGAGGGCGATGGAGTGCACGGGGTTCCCGTCGGTCGATGGCGTGAGTCAGATCGTGCGGAAGGTGGGACTTGAACCCACACGCCCGAAGGCACAGGAACCTAAATCCTGCGTGTCTGCCGATTTCACCACTCCCGCGCGCGGATCAGTCTAGTCGTGGGCGTGTGCGGCACCTGGGAGCGCGGTGACGGATGCGGGCAGCACGCGGGGCGATCCGCCGAGGAACCAGTAGCCGGCCCCCACGACCGCGCCGCCGCCGACGAGGTTGCCGGCGCCGACGCATAGCAGGTTCACCGCCATGCCGCCCAGGGTGGCGTGCGGGTCGCCGGTGAACAGGCCGATGCTGTAGGTCGTCATGTTCGCCACGACGTGCTCGAAGCCCGACGAGATGAAGGCGAGAATGGCGGCGAAGATCAGCGCGATTTGCGCGATCTCGCTCTTGACGCGCGCGCACATCCAGATGGCGAGGCAGACCAGCACGTTGCAGAGGATGCCGCGCACGAACATCTCGGCGGGCGTCTCGTGCGCCTTCGCCGCGAGCATGTCGGCGATCATCGCCCCGGCCGGCGCGTTGGACTCGAGCACGCCGCTGACCACGACCAGGCCGGCGAAGACGACGGCGCCCAGCAGGTTGGCGACGAACGTGGCCGCCAGCACCAGCGCCCAGCGCCACCACGACACCACGCGCATGAGGGCGCCCTGGGTGAGGGTCATCATCGCGCTGGTGAGCAGGTCGCCGCCGGCGAAGACGACGATGGTGAGCGCGACGCCGAACACGAGGCCCGAGACGAGCTTGGCCATGCCGTCGCCGGCCGCGATGAGGGGCCCGGCCGTGCACACCATCAGCACGACGCCGACGCCGATGTAGGCGCCTGCGAACATCGCCGAGACGGTGAAGCGACCCACCGACTGCACCGCGGTGGCCTTGTGCACGGCGGCATCCTGCTGCAGGTCGAGCGTCTGGGCGATCGTGAGCATGCCCCCATGATCCTCTGTGGTCTGACCAGCGTGCCGGCGGCCGGGCTGTGCAAAAACACCGCCGCCTGGGCGCGGCGCGCTGTGGACAACTCGCTCCTGTGCGGCCGGGCTTTGTGAGGATGCCGGGCATGAGCCTCGCCGCCCCCGCAGCGCCCGGCACCGCCACCCGTGCGGTCGCCGAGCGTGTGCGCGATCGGCTGCGCAGCGAGCGCACCGATCCGGCGCGCGAGCCCGAGCGGGCAGCGCAGATCGCGCAGGCCGAGGTGCGCGCGCACAACGACGTCGCCCTCGCGCGCGGCCTCGACCTCATCGACGACGAGGCCGCCGCTGCGCACGAGGTGCTCGCGATGGTCGCCGGGTTCGGGCCGCTGCAGGCGCTGCTGGAAGACCCGGGCGTCGAGGAGATCTGGATCAACGCGCCCGACCGCATCTACGCGGCCCGCGCGGGCCGCAGCGAGCGGGTGCCGCTCGTGCTCACCGCGGCGGCGGTGCGCGACCTCGTCGAGCGGATGCTGCAGTCCACCGGCCGTCGCATCGACATGAGCATGCCGTTCGTCGACGCGTCGCTTCCCGACGGATCGCGCCTGCACGTGGTGATCCCCGACATCACCCGGCAGCACTGGGCGGTCAACATCCGCAAGTTCCTCACGACCCACCGCAGCCTCGACGACCTCGTCGCTGCGGGCTCGCTGCCGCCCGAGGTGGCGCGGCACCTGCGCACGCAGATGGCGCAGGGGCGCAGCGTGATCGTCTCGGGGGCCACCCACGCGGGCAAGACCACGCTGCTGTCGGCGCTCGTGGGCGCGTGTCCGCCCGAGCATCGCATCGTCACCGTCGAGGAGACGTTCGAGCTCGCGGTGCGCGCCCCCGACGTGGTCGCGCTGCAGTGCCGGCAGCCGTCGCTCGAGGGCGCCGGCGAGGTGACGATGCGCCGCCTCGTGAAAGAGGCGCTGCGCATGCGGCCCGACCGCATCGTCGTCGGCGAGGTGCGCGACGCCGAAGCGCTCGATCTGCTGCTGGCGCTCAACACGGGCGTGCCGGGGGCGGCCACCGTGCACGCCAACTCCGCGACCGAGGCGCTGCGCAAGCTCGCCGCGCTGCCGCTGCTGGCGGGCCGCAACATCGACGCGGCGTTCATCCTGCCCGCCGTCGCTGGCGCTGTGCACACCGTCGTGCACTGCGAGCGGTCGCCGCGCGGCCGGCGCTATGTCGCCGAGATCGTCGAGACCACCGGCGCGGTGGTCGCCGGGGCCGTCGAGGTGCGCAGCGTCTACCGGGCGGATGCCGCATGATCGTCGTGCTGGGGGTGCTGCTCGCCGCGGGCGTGCTGCTGACGGCCGCCCCGTGGCTGTGGCCGGCGGGCATGGGCGTCCGCGACGGTGCGCCGACCGGGCGCGCCCGCCGGCTCCTGGACGCCGCCGGCTACGCACACGCCCCGACGGCGCGCATCGGCGTGATCGCGGCCGGCTGCGCGGTGGCGGCTGCGGCCCTGGCCTGGCTGGTGACGGCGCTGCCGACGCTCGCGCTCCTGGCAGCTCTCACCGGCGGCTGGGCGCCGTGGGCCTACCTGCGCGCCCGCGCCCGGCGCCTGCAGCGCGCCCGCCGACTGCTGTGGCCGGGAGTGTGCGACCTGCTCGTGTCGGGCGTGCGCTCCGGGGTCGCCCTCCCCGAAGCGGTCGCCGCCCTCGCCGACACCGGACCGGCCGCGCTGCGCCCCGCGTTCGCCGGCTTCGCGGCGGACGTCGCCGCGTCGGGGCATTTCGACTCCAGCATCCTGCGGCTCAAGGCGGTGCTCGGCGATCCGGTCGGCGACCGCATCGTCGAGACCCTGCGGATGGCGCGCCAGGTGGGCGGGAGCGAGCTGACCACGGTGCTGCGCTCGCTCTCGTCGTCGGTGCGCGCCGAGGCGGCGCTGCGGGCGGAGGTCGAGGCGCGGCAGTCGTGGATCCGCGGGGCGGCGGTGCTCGGCGTGGTCGCGCCGTGGGCGATCGTGGCCCTGCTGGCGACAAGGCCCGAGGGCGCCACGGCGTACGCGAGCCCGGCGGGCGTCCTTCTCATGCTCATCGGCGCCGGCGTCTCGGTCGTCGCCTACCGGCTGATGATGCGCCTCGGCCGGCTGCCCGAACCTCAGCGGTGGTTCGCATGAACGCCCTCACCCACCTGGCTTACGCGGTCGTGCTGGGCGGCGGGGTGGCCGCCGGCCTGCTGCTGGTGGCCACGCGGGTGCCGCGCTGGGCGGCGCCGACCCTCTCGCGGCGGCTCGCCCCCTACCTGCGCGACATCATCGACCCCCGCGGCCTCACACCCGTGGCCGCCGTGCCCGCTGTCGCGTGGCGGCGGCGCCGCGACGCGCTGCTGGCGCGGCTGGGCGGGGCCGATGCCCTCGGAACGCGGCTGCGGCAGGCAGGGTGGAGCATCGACGCGGTCGGCTTCCGCGGCCGGCAGCTCGCCTGGGCGGGCGCGGGGGTGGCCCTCGGCGGCGCCGTGGTCGTCGTGTGGGGCGTCACGGGACGGGCGACGCCGGTCGCCGGCATCCTCCCGGTCGTGGCCGGCGCTCTGGGCGCGGTGCTCTGCGACATGCACCTGACCGCCGCGCTGCGCCGGCGGCAGCGACGCGTGCACGAAGAACTCCCGACCGTGCTGGAGTTCCTGGCTCTGTGCCTGGCGGCGGGGGAGAGTCTTCGCGACGCGCTCGCGCGGGTGGGAGAAGTGGGCACGGGGGTGCTTCCCGACGAGCTGCGCCGGGCGGTGCTGGCCAGCGGCACCGGCTCGAACCTCGCCGACGCGTTGCAGGAGATGGCGACGGGCATCGGGCTGCCGGCACTGTCGCGCGCGACCGATCACGTGGTGGCCGCGCTCGACCGGGGCGCGCCGCTCGCGCAGGTGCTGCACGATCAGGCGACCGACGCCCGGGAAGACGCCAAGCGGTCGCTCATCGAACAGGCGGGGCGCAAAGAGATCGTCATGCTGCTGCCGCTCGTGTTCTTGATCCTGCCGCTGTCGGTCGTCTTCGCGGTGTTCCCCGGCGTGGTCATGCTGCGGCTCGGGCTCGGATAGGTCATCTCACTCACGGCGCGGTCGCGCCGAACGGAAGGAGCGGTTCATGGACGGAACGTGGCGGAGCAGACTCGGGGCGCGGCAGCGCCTGCGGCTGATCGACGACGAACGTGGCGACGTGCCGGGATGGGTGCTGGTCACGCTGATGACGGCGGGACTCGTCATCGCGATCTGGGCCCTGGCCGGGCCCGCGCTGGCCGATCTGTTCGAGCAGGCGATCTCGCGCGTCTCGGCATTCTGAGCGTCGGCCACCGGATCGAGGACCGCGGATGCCGAGGAGTCGACGACCGCAGGGCGCTGCCGAAGACGCGGGGTCGAGCACCGTGGAGTTCGTGCTCGTGGGGTCGATGTTGACGATCCTCACCCTCGCCGTGCTGCAGTTCGCGCTGGCGGTGTACGTGCGCAACGTCGTGCACGACGCCGCCGTCGACGGCGCCTACCACGCGGCCCTCGCCGACGTCTCACTCGAGGAGGGCGCCGCGCGCACGCGGCAGATCATCGAGCGAACGGTCGGGGCGGGCTTCGTCGCCGAGGTGGCCATCGCGGATGCCGGGGCGCCCGGCGCTGCGACGATCGAGGTGACGGTCACGGCGACCCTGCCGCTGGTCGGCCTACTGGGTGCCCCGCGCGGCTGGGAGGTGAGCGCCCATGCGCCGGCCGAGAGCTTCGACTGACCGGGCGGCGCCCGCAGACGCCGAGACGGGGTCGGCCGCGATCGAGTTCATCTTCGCCGGGCTCGTGCTGCTCGTGCCGATCGTCTACCTGATCGTCGCGCTCGGCACGATCCAGGGGCAGGCGATGGGCACGCAGGCCGCCGCCCGCCAGCTGGCGCGCACCATCGCGACCGCGCCCGACCCCGGCGACGCCGACGGCCGTGCCGAGCGGGTGGTCGCGGCGATCGCCGACGAGTACGGCATGGCGCCGGCCGACCTGCGGGTGCGGATCGGGTGCGCGCCCGCCGGGGCGGCGTGCCCGTCGGCGGGGGCGACGCTGCGGGTGACGGTGTCGACCCGTGTCGCGCTGCCGCTCGTGCCGCCCGTGCTCGGGCTCGACGACCTGGTCGCGGTGCCCGTCGAGGCATCCGCGGTGCAGAAGGTCTCGCGCTACCCGGTGAGCCCATGAGCACCGCGCCCCGACCACGCGCCGGCGCCGCGGACGACGAGGGCAGCGTGCTGCTGCTCACGATCGGCTACGCCGTGCTCGCGCTGGTGCTCGTGCTCGTCTGCGTCGACGCGACCAGCCTCTACCTGCAGCAGAAGCGCGCGGATGCCGTCGCCGACGCCGCCGCCCTCGCCGGGGCCGACGGCTTCGAGCTGCGCGTCGACGGCGGGGTGCCGGTCGCCCGGCTCACCGATGCCGACGTGCGCGCGCAGGCCGAGCAGATGGTGGCCGCCGACGGCGCTGCGGTCGTCATCGCCGCAGACACGCCCGACGGCGTCTCGGCGCGGGTCACCGTCGAGACGGTGTGGCACCCGCCGGTGCTGACCCTGTTCGTGCCCGAGGGACTCACCCTGCAGGCCACGGCCACCAGCCGCACCGCCTTGCGCTGACGAGCGACGGCGCGGAGACCCGGCCCCGACCGGTGGTTCCGCCCGGGCGACGCGGCCGCAGCCCGCTACGCGCCGCCGCGGGCGCGCGGCACGAACCGCGGCACCCAGCGCAGGAACGCCCCGGCGCCGAGCAGCCCCACCACGCCCATGGCAGCCGTCGCGATCGACAGCGAGAACAGCGCCGCGATGCCCGAGACCAGCAGCGGGGCGACCGCCCCACCGGCATCCGACAGCGTGCGCCACGACCCGAGGAACGCGGCCGGCTCGGACTGCGGTGCCACGTCGGCGCCCAGGGTCAACAGGATGCCGCTCGACAGGCCGTTGCCCACCCCCAGCACGGCGGCGAACATCGCGAACCACATCGCCGCCTGGTCGAGGTCGTGGGTGAGCGCCAGCGCGAGGAAGCCGGTGCCCATGAGCACCATCGCCGGCAGCGCCGCCCACAGCCGCCCGAAGCGGTCCATCACCTGTCCGCTGGCATAGAACAGGGCGAAGTCGATCGCCCCCGAGATGCCCACCACCAGGGCGATCGTCTGCGCGTCGAGGCCGATCGACACGCCCCACAGCGGCAGCACCACCTGGCGCGCCGAGCGCACGGCCGACAATGACGCCGCCGCCAGGCCCAGCCGCGACAGCACGGCGCGGTTGCGCCACATCGTGCGCACCACCCCGGTGGGGGCGTGGGTGCCGATGGGGCCGGTCACCGCCTCGCCGGTGTCTTCGCCCAGCGCCTCGTCGGCGGTGCGGGCGTCGATGCGCGTCTCGGGGTCGGGCCCCAGCAGCACGAGGGCGACGGTGGCCACCAGGCACGCCCCGAAGAACCACACCGCGGCGTGCTCGTCGCCGAACAGCGCGAGCAGCCCGGCGGCGATGAACGGGCCCACGAACATGCCCAGGCGGAACGACCCGCCCAGCAGCGACAGCGCCCGCGCGCGGAACGCCAGCGGCACGCGGGTGGTCATGAACGAGTGCCGCGCCAGCCCGAACGCCGCCGCGCAGAACCCGATCAGCAGCACGGATGCCGCCAGCACCGGCAGGCTGGGCGCCACGAGCAGCCCCACCACCCCCGCGAAGGCGATCACCGCACCGAGCGCCATCGTCGCGCGTTCGCCGATGCGGGCCACCGCCCACCCGGCCGGGATGTTGCCGCACAGCTGGCCGACGACGAGGGCCGAGGCCACGAGCGCCGCCATCGGCACATCGGCGCCGAGCTCGGAGGCGATCACCGGGATGAGGGGGATCACCGCGCCCTCACCGAGGCCGAACAGCACCGTCGGACCGTAGATCATGGGGGCCAGACGCCACAGCATCCGCCGGATCGGTTCGGGGGAGTCGGTGCCAGCCACCCGTTCCACGTTAGTCTGGACTGTCATGCTCGAATTCGATCCGTCTGCCGACATCCAGGCCCTGCGTTCCACGTTCGCCGACATCAAGGCCGTGGTCGACGTCGAGGCGCTCACCGCCGATATCGCCCGGCTCTCCGAAGAGGCCGGCGCCCCCGACCTGTGGGACGACGTCGAGAAGGCCCAGAAGGTGACGAGCGCGCTCAGCCACCGCCAGGCCGACCTCAAGCGCATCACCGAGATCGAGCAGCGGCTCGACGACCTCGACGTGCTCGTCGAGCTCGCCAACGAGATGGAGGACGAGGACTCGGTCGAGGAGGCCAAGCGCGAGCTGGCCGACCTCGACAAGGCCATCGGCCAGCTCGAGGTGCAGACCCTGCTCGACGGCGAGTACGACTCCCGCTCGGCGGTCGTCACGATCCGCTCCGGCGCGGGCGGCGACGACGCCACCGACTTCGCCGAGATGCTCATGCGCATGTACCTGCGCTGGGCCGAGCGTCACAAGTACCCCGTCAAGGTGATGGACACCTCCTATGCCGAAGGCGCCGGCATCAAGTCGGCCACCTTCGAGGTCGACGCGCCCTATGCCTACGGCACGCTGTCGGTCGAGGCCGGCACCCACCGCCTGGCGCGCATCAGCCCGTTCGGCGGTGCCGACAAGCGTCAGACGAGCTTCGCCGCCGTCGAGGTCATCCCGGTGATGGAAGAGGCCCAAGAGGTGGATGTGCCCGAGGGCGACATCCGCGTCGACGTTTTCCGTTCGTCGGGCCCCGGCGGCCAGTCGGTCAACACCACCGACTCCGCCGTGCGCATCACGCACCTCCCGACCGGCATCGTCGTGTCGATGCAGAACGAGAAGTCGCAGATCCAGAACCGCGCCGCGGCCATGCGCGTGCTGCAGACCCGCCTGATGCTGCTGCAGAAGGAAGAGGAAGCGGCGAAGAAGAAGGAGCTCGCCGGTGTGATCACCGCGAGCTGGGGCGACCAGATGCGCTCCTACTTCCTCTACGGCCAGCAGCTGGTCAAGGACCTGCGCACCGGACAGGAGTCGGGCAACCCCGCCACCGTGTTCGACGGCGATCTCGACGCGTTCATTGCCGCCGGCATCCGGTGGCGCAAGCGCAAAGACGAGGACTGAGTGTCGCTGGGCTGATCGCCCACCGACAGACGTAGGCTCGACGGGTCATGATCCGGTTCGAACACGTCACCAAGCACTACCGCGGGACGACCAAGCCGGCGCTGAACGATGTCGGCTTCGAGGTCCAGCGCGGAGAGTTCGTCTTCCTCGTCGGGGCCTCCGGGTCGGGCAAGTCGTCGTGCCTGCGCCTCATCCTCCGCGAAGACACCCCCTCCGACGGCAAGGTGATCGTGCTCGGGCGCGACCTGCGCACGCTGGCCTCACGCAAGGTGCCCTACTTCCGGCGCCACGTCGGGTCGGTGTTCCAGGACTTCCGCCTGCTGCCCGGCAAGACCGTCTTCCAGAACGTCGCGTTCACCCTGCAGGTGATCGGCTCGTCGCGCGCCTTCATCACCCAGGCCGTGCCCGAAGCGCTCGCGCTGGTGGGACTGAAGGGCAAAGAGAAGCGGATGCCGCATGAGCTGTCGGGCGGCGAGCAGCAGCGCGTCGCCATCGCGCGCGCCATCGTGAACCGGCCCCAGATCCTCCTCGCCGACGAGCCCACCGGCAACCTCGACCCCGCCACCTCGGTGGACATCATGCAGCTGCTGGCCCGCATCAACAACGGCGGCACCACGATCGTCATGGCCACCCACGAAGCCGGCTTCGTCGACCAGATGCAGCGCCGCGTGATCGAGCTGCGCGGCGGCGTGATGGTGCGCGACGACCGCCACGGCGGCTACGGCGACACCTCGCAGCTGCCGAGCCTGGCCCCCGAGCCCGAACGCGGCGCCTCGGCCACCGCGGCGCTGACCGCGGTGCTCGAGCTGCAGAAGCAGATCGCCCGCGAACAGGGCGGCGTCGTGGCCACCCCCGCCGAGGAGTCGCCGGCCACGGCCGCGCGCCCGGCGGAGCCCGCCCGCGCCGCGGAGCCGGCACCGGCCGCCGCCGCGGCGTCCATCCCGGCATCAGCCCCGGCATCCGCAGGCGCCCCGGCCGCCGCTGCGGCCACCGAGCAGGACGCCGCCGACGAGCAGCGCGAGCCCGACACGAGCACCCGCGGCGTGCCGCTGATGACCGGTCCCGTCGACCTCGACGAACTCGGGCTGTCGGGCGTCGACGTGCGCCGCCTGGGCCTCGGCTCCGACGACGACGAAGTGGGTCCCACGTCATGAGAGTGCGTCTCATCCTCGGCGAGGCGCTCACGGGCCTTCGCCGCAACATCTCCATGGTCATCTCGATCGTGCTGGTCACCTTCGTCTCGCTCACGTTCGTGGGCGCGGCGATGCTCATGCAGATGCAGATCGGCGAGATGCGCGACTACTGGGTCGGCCGCGCGCAGGTCGCCGTGTTCATGTGCTCGTCGATCTCGTCGACTCCCAGCTGCGCCGACGGCGTGGCCGACGACGAGCAGGTGCAGTCGGTGCGCGACAAGCTCGACAGCGAGGCGCTGCAGTCGGTCATCCGCGACTACCGGTTCGAGACCCGCGACGAGGCGTACGCCAACGTGCTGTCGCTCTACGGCGACGACTACGCCGACTTCGTCACCCCCGAGCAGCTCAACGAGACGTTCTGGGTGAACCTCGTCGACCCGACCCAGTCGGATGTCATCGCCGAGGCGTTCGGCAACACCGACGGCGTCGAACAGGTCAAGGACCAGCTGAAGTACCTCGAGCCGCTCTTCTCCGCGCTCACCGTCGCCACCTACATCGCCATCGGCATCGCCGTGCTGATGCTGATCGCCGCGGTGCTGCTGATCGCCACGACGATCAGGCTGTCGGCGTTCGCGCGCCGAAAGGAGCTCGGCATCATGCGGCTCGTGGGCGCCTCGAACAGGTTCATCCAGACGCCGTTCATCCTCGAAGGGGTGTTCGCCGCGTTCATCGGGTCGCTCCTGGCCTCGGCGGCGATCGTCGCGGGGGTGCAGTTCGGCGTCGGCGGCTACCTGCAGGAGCGGGTCGATTTCATCACCACCTGGGTGGATCTCGGCGATGCGCTGCTGGTGGTGCCGGTGGTCATCGCGATCGGGCTCGTGCTGGCGGCGGTGTCGGCCGGCTTCGCGATCCGCCGCTGGCTGCGCGCCTGAGGCTTCCCGTCGGATAGACTGACAGGCTGCCGTCAGAGCAAGGAGTCATCATGCCCAGGGAACGCGGGGAGAAGGTCATCGCGACCAACCGTCGCGCAAGCCACGATTATGCGATCGAGAAGACGTATGAGGCGGGGCTCGTGCTCACCGGCACCGAGGTCAAGTCGCTGCGCCAGGGGCGCGCGAACCTGACCGACGGCTACGCCTACATCGACGGCGGGCAGGCCTACCTCGACGCCGTGCACATCCCGGAGTACTCGCAGGGGCATTGGACCAACCACGCCTCCAAGCGCACCCGCAAGCTGCTGCTGCACAAAGACGAGATCGTCAAGCTCTCCCACGCCGTCAGCGCGGGCGGGTACACCCTCGTGCCGCTCAAGCTCTACTTCTCGGACGGTCGGGCGAAGGTCGAGATCGCGGTGGCCAAGGGCAAGCGCGAGTTCGAGAAGCGGCAGACGATCCGCGAGCGCGAAGACAAGCGCGAGGCCGAGCGCGCGATGCGTTCGCGCAACCGCCTCGGCGACTGACCCGAGCCGCCCCCGGAGCCGGCAGGGTCAGCGTGCGCGGAAGCGCGCCTCGACGGATGCCGTGACGACGATGTCGTCGGGTCGGAGGTCGATCGCGGGGCCGGCGGCATCGGCGGCGAACGCCGCGCGGGCCATCAGCGGGGCGGCGCCGGCGGGGGCGAGCAGCCCCACGTCGGAGATCTCGATCGGCTCCACCTCGGCGTGCCCGATGGCGGCCGCGTAGGCGGTGGCACGCTCGACAGCGGCGGTGACCGCCGCGGCGGCCGTCTCGCGCTCCAGGGTGCGGCGCGTCTCGGGGGTCAGCTGCCAGTCGATGCGGCCCACCTGCACAGCGCCGTTCTGCGCGACGACATCGAGCCACGCCGACAGGGCGGGGATGTCGGTGAACGTCGCGGTGTGCTCGACCGACGCGTGGTGCACGGGGTCGAGCTGCCGGCCGTCGGCGTTCCACGGCCGCTCCGTCCACACCGCGACGCGGCCGCTATGCCAGGCGGCCAGTCCGCCGGCGGCGCGGCGCGCCTCGAGGTCGGCGCGCAGCGGCTCGGCAGCGGTGGCGAGCCGGTCGACGACGCGCCCGCGTTCGGGGCCCTCGACGGCCACGGTGACGACGGCGACCGCGCGCTCGGGTGCCAGTCGCACCTCGTGGTCGCCGCGGAGGGTGATGACGACATCGCTCATGGCACGACTTTACGCGCGGCTCCCTGTGGCGCTCGGGGAGTAGCGCCGGGCTGCGATCCGATGTATTCTGTAACGCTCGGGTGCGCGGCATCCGGGTTGACAATTCCATAGCGTGACAGTGGCCCTGCCGTCAGGCGCACGGGGATGATCGGTTTCGACATCGCCTGTGATGCGACGGGAAGCGGGCCGAGGATGCAGGGTTATCTCGTAAACGATCTCTGCGAACCAATAACTGCCGAAAAGAAGCAGTCTGACTTCGCCCTCGCTGCGTAAGTAGCGAGCCCGAGTCCGTCAGTCCGTGATTGATCCCCTCACGGTCACTGGCGTCATCTAGGGATCTTGCTGCGCGGTGGCGTCTGAACGCCGCGCGGGACTCTTTCAGACTGGGCTCGTCGATTCTGGTGTCTGTGACAAAGGGTCGGGGCCGAGCAGAACGACTTCCACAGACTGCGCCCGGAGAAGACGACGCTTTTCAGCGATGGACGGGGGTTCGATTCCCCCCATCTCCACGAACCACTGTCACCGACCAAGGCCCGGCCCCGCTTCGCGGACGCCGGGCCTTCGTCGTCCCCGCCACCCCACACCGGTCGTTGAGCGAGCGCAGCGAGTCGAAACGCCCCGCCCCCACACGCCCCCACACCGGTCGTTGAGCGAGCGCAGCGAGTCGAAACGCCCTCCCCCACACCGGTCGTTGAGCGAGCGCAGCGAGTCGAAACGCCCCCGCCCCGCCCGACCCCCCGCCGTCAGCCGAGCCGCTCCGTCACGATCTCCGACGTCGCGGTGGTGCCGTTGAGCTCCAGGTACACCCGGCGCTCGGTGATCGACAGGGTCATCTCGTTCCGTCGCGTCACGGCGTCGGCCGCGGCGTCGAGGAAGCCGGGCTCGAAGCCGTGCACGAGCACCTCGTCGGCGCGGTGGATGCGCTTGCCGGCGTAGGCGGGCACGAGCTTGGCGGGGTCGCGCAGCGTGTAGAGGGCGACCCGGTCGGCCTGGAGGCTGCCGGAGTGCAGCCGCGTGGCATCCGGAGAGCCGACCTCGATCCACGCGCGCAGCGCCCCGGTGAGGTCGCGCACGAGCACCGCCGGCTGATCGGTGGCCGAGATGCCGTCGCTGAACGCGATGCCCTCCTCGTATTCGAGGCAGTAGGCGAGCACGCGGGTCATCATGAACGCGTCGGTCTCGGACGGATGGCGGGCCACGCGCAGCGCGAGCTCGTCGTAGACGCCGCGGTCGACGTCGGCCAGCTGCACCGTGAAGGTGTGGACGGTGGCGCCGGCGGCCATCAGGCGGCGGGGCGTTCGATGAGGAGCAGACCCTGCTTGGTGTCGGACATGGTCACCCAGCCGTCGCCGAACAGGTAGGTCATGCCGTAGCCGTTCTCGTCGACGGTGAGGGCCTGGTCGGGGTCTTCGGTGAGGTAGTCGCCGTCGGGCCCCTCCTCGATGCGCCACCCCTCGGCCTGCAGCGCGGTGCGCGCCGAGGCGGCCTCGTCGTCCTCGATGGGCGCCCACCCGAACAGCAGCACGTTGCCGCTGGCGACCGAGAAGTCGCCCCACGAGCACGAGATCCCGTCGGGGTACTCGATGTCGCCGATGGCGAAGGGTCCCTGCTGCGAGCTCCAACCCTGCCCCTGCAGCTCGGCCAGCGTGTCGGGGCCGACCAGCGTGTCGCAGGTGAGGTCGCCGACGGCGACGGCCGTGGAAGTGGCGGTGGGGGTGGACGTCGGGCCGACCGCCGACAGCGACGGGCTCGGCGACGCCGACGCGGTCTCGGCGGGGGCGGGCGTCGACGAGCAGGCGGCGAGGGCGGCCACGAGCACGACGGATGCCGAGACGGCGACGCTCGAGCGCAGCAGCGCGGAGGCGCGGGGGAGAGAGGTCATGCGGTGGGGTCTCCGGTTCAACGGGGGGAGTGGAGGAGGTGGAGGAAGTCGTCGTGCAGGATGCCGTTGGTCGCCAGCGATGACAGCGACGACAGCGAGTCGGCCCCGTCGACGTCGGTGAACCTTCCGCCGGCCTCGTGGATGATCGGCACGAGAGCGGCGATGTCGTACTCCTTGACGTCGAACTCGGCGACGAACTCGAGACGGCCCTCGGCCAGCAGCATGTACGGCCAGGCGTCGCCGTACCCGCGGTCGCGCCACACGGCGTCCGCCAGGCGCAGCAGGGCCTCGGTGCGGCCGGCGTCGCGCCACTGGGTGATGCTCTGGAAGCTCGCGCTGGCCTCGGCGATCGTGTCGACGCCGGAGACGTGGATGCGACGCGGCTCGCCGCCGGGGACGTTCGTCCACGCGCCCTGGCCCGATGCCGCCCACCAGCGCCGCCCGATCGCGGGCTGGCTGGCCACCCCCACGCGCGGCACCCCGTCGATCTCGAGGGCGATGAGGGTCGTCCACATCGGGATGCCCTTGAGGTAGTTGGCGGTGCCGTCGATCGGGTCGATGATCCAGCGCCGCGCGCTGTCGCCGGCCGAGCCGAACTCCTCGCCGAAGATGCCGTCGCCGGCGCGCTCGTCGGCGAGGATCGCGCGGATGGCGCGCTCGGTGGCGAGGTCGGCCTCGGTCACGTGCGAGGCGTCGGCTTTCGTGCGCACGTCGAGGTCGGGCGCATCGAAGCGCGCCATCGCCACGGCGTCCGCCGCATCGGCCAGTCGCAGGGCCAGCCGGAGGTCGTCGGACAGGTCGCCGTCGAACGGCGCACTCCAGGGCGTCGTGGCGGCGGGGGAGGTCACTTCACCAGGATAGTCAGCGGTTCCTGCCTCGATTGGCGGTGAACGGCATCGAGATGGTAACGTTGACCCTCGGTTCGCCACGTTGCGAATCACGCACCTCTAGCTCAATCGGCAGAGCAACTGACTCTTAATCAGTGGGTTCTGGGTTCGAGTCCCAGGGGGTGCACGGAACCGCCCCGGAAGCTCTCGCCAGCCTCCGGGGCGTTTTCGCTTCGCACGACAAAGCCCCCGGTCTCCCGGGGGCTTTGTCGTGTCTGCGCGCCGTCTCAGGCGGCGTCGCCCACGAGGATCGCGGCGGCTTCATCGGCCTCGGAGGCCTCGGCCTCGTCGATGCGCCGGAGCGCCTTACGGCCGATCAGCAGCGTCGCGGCGGCGACGAGCACCGAGGCGGCGGCGAAGACGAACGGCACGGCCGCGCCGTAGGCGTGCCACAGCAGCGCCGCCAGCGGGGGAGCGGCCGCACCGCCGAGGAAGCGCACGGCCGAGTAGGCCGACGAGGCGACCGAGCGCGGCAGATCGGTGGCCTCCATGACCGACTCGGTGAGGATCGTGTTCATGAGGCCCAGCAGCAGGCCGCCGACGATGATGCAGGCCACCAGACCCGCCGGGTCGGCGACGACGAGCGCGGCGGCGATGAGGTCGAGGGCCAGCAGTGGCAGCACGACGAGCATCGCCGTCGTGCGCCGCATCCGCCGCAGCAGGATGGGCGCGACCCAGACGCTCGTGACCGCCAGGGCCACGCCCCAGCCGAAGAACGTGAGGCCGATGCCCATCGCGCCGAAGCCGAGGGGGAACGGCGAGAAGGCGAGCAGCACGAAGAAGCCGATGTTGTAGAACAGCGCCGTGATGGCCAGCACCGCCAGGGCAGGCGTGCGCAGCGCCCGCAGCGGAGCGGACAGCGGGATGGGCGTGCGCTTCTCGTCGGGCATCTTCAGCAGCACGAGGATCGCGACGAACGCGATCGCCATGAGCGCCACGACGCCGAAGAACGGTCCGCGCCAGCTGATCTCGCCGAGGATGCCGCCCAGGAGCGGCCCGATGGCGATGCCGAGGCCGAGGGCGGCCTCGTAGAGGATGATCGCCGCCGCCGAGCCTCCGGAGGCCGCGCCGACGATGGTGGCCAGCGCCGTGGAGATGAACAGCGCGTTGCCCAGGCCCCAGCCGGCGCGGAAGCCGATGACGGCCTCGACCGAGCCCGACACCGCGCACAGCAGCGCGAACACGACGATGAGGGCCAACCCGATCAGCAGCGTGCGCTTGGCGCCGATGCGGCTGGAGACCCAGCTGGTGACGAGCATCGCGAGTCCGGTGACCACGAGGTAGCTGGTGAACAGCAGCTCGGTCTCCACCGGCGTCGCCTGCAGCGACTCGGCGATGGCCGGGAGGATGGGGTCGACCAGGCCGATGCCCATGAAGGCGACGACGCACGCGAAGGCCACCGCCCACACGGGGGCCGGCTGTCGCCAGACGTTCACCCTGCCCGCCGTCGTTCCGCCCGTGCTCTTGGCACCCGTGCTCACTTGTCCTCCTTCGTTGCGCCGATGCGGTCTTCGAGGATGCGGGCGGCCCGGCGCAGGCTCGTCCATTCCTGGTCGTCGAGGTCGGCGAAGCGCGGCGCCAGGGCGACGCCGAGATCGTGTCGCCACTGGTCGAGGGCGTCCAGCCCTTCGGGGGTGGCCGCGAGCACCGTGGCGCGCGAGTCGGCCGGATCGGTGGTGCGCGCGAGCAGCCCCGCCTGCACCATCTGGCGCACCAGTCGTGTCATCCCCGGCTGACTGACGCGACTGAGGTGCGCGAGGTCACCCAGTCGCTGCGGCCCGTGGTCGCGCAGCAGCGTGAGGGTGCGCCACTGCGCCGAGGGGGCGTCGGATGCCGTGTCGAGGGCGGCCACCCGGGTGAGGGTGTGCGCGGCCAGCAGCAGGCGCAGGATCTCGTCGTGGTCGGTCACTACATAAACATACCACCGTTATATAACGTGGGTATGTTTCATCTGCCTCGCGGCGGCGAGCGTCAGCGACGCACGCGGCGCGCGAGCAGCTCGGTCTCCTTGCCGGAGATCTTCGAGTCGGAGGCGATGAGACGACCGCGCGAGGCGCGGCGGGTGTCGACGATGGCGCCGATGGCCAGGGCGAACGAGATGCCCCAGCTCAGCCAGGCCAGTGCCGTGCGCCAGGTGAACGGCTCGTCGCTGTTGCGCAGGGCCCGCAGCAGGGTCGCGCCGCTGGTGACCGCGCCGATGATGCCGGTTCCGAAGAAGTACTTGCGCATGGCGCCACGCTACCCGAGCCCCGCCCGCCGGGCGAGTGCGACGCAGCCCGCCCGATAGCCTGGAGCCAACGGAACAGTGATCGGATGCGCGTGTGAGCAGAGCAGACTTCGTCGTGGTGGCCAATCGACTTCCGGTCGACCGGGTGGGCGAGAACGAGTGGCGCCCGTCGCCCGGCGGACTGGTGGCGGCGCTCGAGCCCGTCATGCAGCGGGCCGACGGCGCGTGGGTCGGCTGGCCCGGTCAGGCCGACCTCGAACTCGAGCCGTTCGACGCCGACGGCATCCATCTCGTCCCCATCGCCCTGAGCGAAGACGAGGTCGCCAACTACTACGAGGGCATGTCGAACGACACCTTCTGGCCGCTCTACCACGACGTGATCGCCGAGCCGCGCTACCGGCGCGTCTGGTGGGATGCCTACGTCAAGGTGAACGAGCGGTTCGCCGCCGCGGCCGCCGACGTCGCCGCCGAAGGCGCCACCGTGTGGGTGCAGGACTACCAGCTGCAGCTCGTGCCGCGG
The DNA here is from genome assembly GCF_025421715.1 of Microbacterium festucae. GTDB lineage: Bacteria > Actinomycetota > Actinomycetes > Actinomycetales > Microbacteriaceae > Microbacterium > Microbacterium festucae. The sequence continues at coordinate 564,562 of NZ_JAOEFC010000002.1, read as the reverse complement.
ATGCTGCGGGAGCGCCGCCCCGACCTGACCATCGGCTACTTCCATCACATCCCGTTCCCGGCATACGGGCTCTACTCGCAGCTGCCGTGGCGCAAGCAGGTGCTCGAGGGGCTGCTCGGCGCCGACGTGATCGGCTTCCAGCGGGTGGCCGACGCGAGCAACTTCGCCCGCGCCGTGCGGCGGCAGCTGCGCTACCCGACGAAGTCGAGCGGCATCACGGTGCCCGCTCCCGACGGCGGCTCGCGCACCGCGATCGCCCGCGCCTTCCCCATCTCGATCGACGCCGAGATGTACGAGGAGCTGGCCCAGCGCGACGACATCCGGGCACGCGCCGCCGAGATCCGCGAGAGTCTCGGCAACCCCAAGACGATCCTGTTCGGCGTCGACCGGCTCGACTACACCAAGGGCATCCGCCACCGCATGAAGGCGTTCGGCGAGCTGCTCGAAGACGGCCGGGTGGCCGTCGAAGACGTGACGCTCGTGCAGGTGGCAAGTCCCAGCCGCGAACGCGTCGACGCCTATCAGCACCTCCGCGACGAGATCGAGCTCACCGTCGGGCGCATCAACGGCGACTACGACACCATGGGTCACACCGCCATCCGCTACCTGCACCAGGCGTTCCCCCGCGAAGAGATGGTGGCCCTCTACCTGGCCGCCGACGTCATGCTCGTCACCGCCCTGCGCGACGGCATGAACCTCGTGGCCAAGGAGTACGTCGCCAGCCGCGTCGACAATCGCGGCGTGCTGCTGCTGAGCGAGTTCGCCGGCGCCGCCGACGAGCTCACCACCGCGGTGCAGATCAATCCGCATGACATCGACGGCATGAAGGACGCCATCGTCCGCGCCATCGAGATGAGCCCCGCCGAACAGAGCCGCCGCATGCGGGCGCTGCGCCGCAAGGTGCGCGACAACGACGTGCAGGCCTGGTCGGCTTCGTTCATCGACGCCCTCGCCGCGGCGCGGGCGGAGACGCAGCAGTGAGCGCGGGCGCCCTGGCCCGGGTGGCGGCCACCGAGGTGCTGCTGGTCGCCCTCGACTTCGACGGCACCCTGGCCCCGCTCGTGGACGAGCCGATGTCGGCGCGCATGACCGCGCAGGCACGGGCTGCCGTCACCGCACTGCGGGCCGCGCCCGACACGCACGTCGCCTTCGTGTCGGGGCGCAGCCTCGCCGACCTGCGGGTGATCTCCGAGTACGACGAGGCGTCCGGCATCCTGCTGGCCGGCTCCCACGGCGCCGAGTTCCACCCCGCCGCCGCCGACGACCAGCCGATCGACGCCGACGAGGTGCGCGCGCTGTCGGATGCCGCCACGGCGGCCGTCGCCGGGCTGGACGGGGTCTGGGTCGAGACGAAGCCGTTCGGCTTCGCCGTGCACACCCGGCTGGCATCGGATGCCGACGGCGCCCGCGCCCACGAAGCGATCGCCGCACTCGTGACCAAGCGCGCCCCGCGGTGGCGGCGGCGGCGCGGGCACGACCTCACCGAGTACTCCGCACGCGCGGCCGGCAAAGACGACGCCGTCGCCCACCTGCGCGCGCTCACCGGCGCCACCGCCGTGGTCTTCGCCGGCGACGACGTCACCGACGAGGACGCGCTGGCCAGCCTCGGGGCGGACGACCTCGGCATCCGGGTGGGCGCAGGGGCCTCGGCGGCGTCGATGCGTGTCGATGACATCCAAGGTTTGGCCTCGGTCCTCGTCGACCTGGCGCACGAGCGGGTCGCCGCGCGGCAATAGACTTCGAGAATGCCTGAGTCCGACGAAACCATCGACATCAAGCCCCGCAGTCGCGCGGTCACCGACGGCATCGAAGCCACCACGTCACGCGGCATGCTCCGCGCCGTGGGCATGGGTGACGAGGACTGGGACAAGCCCCAGATCGGCATCGCGTCGAGCTGGAACGAGATCACGCCCTGCAACCTGAGCCTCGACCGGCTCGCGCAGGGCGCGAAGGAGGGCGTGCACGCCGGCGGCGGCTACCCGCTGCAGTTCGGCACCATCTCGGTCTCGGACGGCATCTCCATGGGGCACGAGGGCATGCACTTCTCGCTCGTGAGCCGCGAGGTCATCGCCGACTCCGTCGAGACCGTCGTCATGGCCGAGCGCCTCGACGGCACCGTGCTGCTGGCCGGCTGCGACAAGTCGATCCCCGGCATGCTCATGGCCTCGGCCCGCCTCGACCTGTCGAGCGTGTTCCTCTACGCCGGCTCGATCGCGCCGGGCTGGGTCAAGCTCAGCGACGGCACCGAGAAGGATGTCACGATCATCGACTCGTTCGAGGCCGTCGGCGCGTGCCTCGCGGGCAAGATGAGCGAAGAGGACCTCAAGCGCATCGAGTGCGCCATCGCCCCGGGCGAGGGCGCCTGCGGCGGCATGTACACCGCCAACACGATGGCCTCGGTCGCCGAGGCGCTCGGCCTGTCGCTGCCGGGCTCGGCCGCCCCGCCGTCGGCCGACCGCCGCCGCGACTACTTCGCGCACCGCTCCGGCGAGGCCGTCGTCAACCTCCTGCGTCAGGGCATCACGACCCGCGACATCCTCACCCCGCAGGCGTTCGAGAACGCCATCGCCCTGGCGATGGCCCTCGGCGGCTCGACCAACGTCGTGCTGCACCTGCTGGCGATCGCCCGCGAGGCCGAGCTCGAGCTGAGCCTCAAGGACTTCAACCGCATCGGCGACAAGGTGCCCCACGTGGCCGACATGAAGCCGTTCGGCAAGTACGTCATGAACGACGTCGACCGCCACGGCGGCATCCCGGTGATCATGAAGGCGATGCTCGACGAGGGGCTGCTGCACGGCGACGCGCTGACGGTCACCGGCAAGACGCTCGCCGAGAACCTCGAAGAGCTCAACCCCGACCCCATCGACGGCACGGTCATCCACACCTTCGACAACCCCATCCACGCCACCGGCGGCCTGACGATCCTGCACGGCTCGCTCGCCCCCGAGGGCGCGGTCGTGAAGACGGCCGGCTTCGACGCCGCCGTCTTCGAGGGCCCCGCCCGTGTGTTCGAGCGCGAGCGCGCCGCCATCGACGCCCTCGCCGAGGGCGACATCGAGGCGGGCAGCGTCGTGGTCATCCGCTACGAGGGCCCCAAGGGCGGCCCCGGCATGCGCGAGATGCTCGCGATCACGGCCGCCATCAAGGGCGCGGGGCTCGGAAAAGATGTACTACTCTTGACGGACGGACGATTCTCAGGCGGCACAACCGGCCTGTGCATCGGCCACATAGCACCCGAAGCGGTGGACGCTGGTCCCATCGCCTTCGTGCGCGATGGTGATCTGATACGGGTCGATATCGCGGCTCGCACTCTCGACCTACTCGTCGACGAGGCTGAGCTGAGCTCCCGCCGCTCCGGCTGGGAGCCCCTTCCCCCGCGCTATACCCGTGGCGTCCTGGCCAAGTACTCCAAGCTCGTGCGCTCCGCTGCGGAGGGCGCGACCACGGGGTGAGGCCCCCGACACTGTCAGATCACCTGCGAGGTCAACCTATGTCGTCCGACATCTCTGCGGCTCTGCCGCGTCCACCGGCCCGCGGTGCCGCTTCGGCATCCGCTCCCGTCCTGACGGGAGCACAGGCCGTCGTCCGCTCGCTCGAGCTGCTCGGCGTCACCGACGTGTTCGGTCTGCCGGGCGGTGCGATCCTGCCCGTCTACGACCCGCTCATGGACTCCACCGAGCTGCGGCACATCCTGGTGCGCCATGAGCAGGGCGCCGGGCACGCCGCCGAGGGCTACGCCTCGGCATCCGGCCGCACCGGTGTGGCCATCGCCACCAGCGGCCCCGGCGCCACCAACCTCGTGACGGCCATCGCCGACGCCTACATGGACTCGGTGCCGATCGTCTGCATCACGGGGCAGGTGTTCTCGACCCTGATGGGAACCGACGCCTTCCAGGAGGCCGACATCGTCGGCATCACGATGCCGATCACCAAGCACTCCTTCCTCGTGAAGGACGCCAGCGAGATCCCCGGCGCGATCGCCGCGGCGTTCGAAGTGGCCTCGACCGGCCGTCCCGGCCCGGTGCTGGTGGACATCACCAAGGACGCGCAGCAGGCCGAGGTGCCCTTCGTGTGGCCGCCCAAGATCGACCTTCCCGGCTACCGCCCGGTGACCAAGGCGCACGGCAAGCAGATCCAGGCCGCGGCCCAGCTGCTGGCCGCGGCCAAGAAGCCGGTGCTCTACGTCGGCGGCGGCATCATCCGCGCCCACGCCTCCGACGAGCTCGCCGTGCTGGCAGAGACCACCGGCGCGCCCGTGGTCACGACGCTGATGGCGCGCGGCGCGTTCCCCGACTCGCACCCGCAGCACCTGGGCATGCCCGGCATGCACGGCACCGTGCCCGCCGTGCTCGCCCTGCAGGAGGCCGACCTCATCGTCGCCCTCGGCGCCCGCTTCGACGACCGCGTCACCGGCAAGGCGGCGCTGTTCGCCCCGAAGGCGCAGGTGGTGCACGTCGACATCGACCCCGCCGAGATCTCGAAGATCCGCACCGCCGACGTGCCGATCGTGGGCGACCTGCGCGAGGTGCTCGTCGACCTCGACGCGGCCTACCGCACCGCGGGGGAGCCGGCCGACACCACCGAGTGGTGGTCGTTCCTCGACGGCCTGCGCACCGAGTTCCCGCTCGGCTACTCGCAGCCCAGCGACGGCCTGCTGGCCCCGCAGTACGTCATCTCCCGCATCGGCGAGCTGACCGGGCCCGAGGGCGTCTACGCCGCCGGCGTCGGCCAGCACCAGATGTGGGCGGCGCAGTTCATCAAGTACGAGCGCCCCAACGCCTGGCTCAACTCGGGCGGCGCGGGCACGATGGGCTACGCCGTGCCGGCGGCCATGGGCGCGAAGGTCGGCCAGCCCGACCGCGTCGTGTGGGCCATCGACGGCGACGGCTGCTTCCAGATGACCAACCAGGAGCTGGCCACCTGCGCGATCAACAACATCCCGATCAAGGTCGCCATCATCAACAACTCGAGCCTCGGCATGGTGCGCCAGTGGCAGACGCTGTTCTACGACGGCCGGTACTCCAACACCGACCTCAACACCGGTCACGACTCGATCCGCATCCCCGACTTCGTCAAGCTCGCCGAGGCCTACGGCTGCCTCGCGATCCGCGTCGAGAAGGAAGAGGACGTGGATGCCGCGATCAAGACGGCGCTGGAGACCAACGACCGCCCCGTCGTGATCGACTTCGTCGTGAGCGCCGACGCGATGGTGTGGCCGATGGTGCCGCAGGGCGTCAGCAACAGCTACGTGCAGTACGCACGCGATCACGCGCCGGCGTTCGATGTGGAGGAGGACTGAGATGAGCCGTCATGTGCTGAGCCTCCTCGTGGAGAACAAGCCCGGTCTGCTGACCCGCGTCGCGGGCCTGTTCGCCCGCCGTGGCTTCAACATCGAGTCGCTCGCCGTGGGCGTCACCGAGGTGCCGGGCCTGTCCCGCATCACCGTGGTCGTCGACGTCGAAGACCTGCCGCTGGAGCAGGTGACCAAGCAGCTGAACAAGCTGATCAACGTCATCAAGATCGTCGAGCTCGAGCCCGCGGCATCCGTGCAGCGCGAGCACATCCTCATCAAGGTGCGCGCCGACAACCAGACGCGATCGAACGTGATCGAGGTCGTCAACCTCTTCCGCGCCTCGATCGTCGACTACGCCACCGACGCCCTCGTGGTGGAGGTCACCGGTGATCGCGGCAAGATCGACGCGATCCTGCGCGCCCTCGAACCGTTCGGCATCAAAGAGCTCGCCCAGTCGGGGCTGCTCGCCATCGGCCGCGGCGGCAAGTCCATCACCGAGCGCGTCCTGCGCGGCTGACCACCCCACACCTCACAGACCGAAAGAATCAAGGAGAAACACACACCATGGCCGAGATCTTCTACGACTCCGACGCCGACCTGTCGCTCATCCAGGGCAAGAAGGTCGCCATCGTCGGCTACGGCTCGCAGGGCCACGCCCACGCGCTCAACCTGCGCGACTCGGGTGTCGAGGTCGTCATCGCGCTCAAGGACGGCTCGAAGTCGGCCCAGAAGGCCACCGACGAGGGCTTCGAGGTCAAGACCGTCGCCGACGCCACCGCGTGGGCCGACCTCATCATGATCCTCGCGCCCGACCAGCACCAGCGCGGCATCTACAACGACCACATCAAGCCGAACCTGACCGCGGGCAAGACCCTCGCCTTCGCGCACGGCTTCAACATCCGCTTCGGCTACATCGAGGCCCCCGAGGGCGTGGACATCATCCTCGTCGCCCCCAAGGCCCCCGGCCACACCGTGCGTCGCGAGTTCGTCGCCGGTCGCGGCATCCCCGACATCATCGCCGTCGAGAGCGACGCGTCGGGTCAGGCCTGGGACGTCGCCCTCGCCTACGCGAAGGCCATCGGCGGCACCCGCGCCGGCGTCATCAAGACCACGTTCACCGAAGAGACCGAGACCGACCTGTTCGGCGAGCAGGCCGTGCTCTGCGGCGGTGTGTCGCAGCTCGTGCAGTACGGCTTCGAGACCCTGACCGAGGCGGGCTACCAGCCGCAGATCGCCTACTTCGAGGTGCTCCACGAGCTCAAGCTCATCGTCGACCTCATGTGGGAGGGCGGCATCGCCAAGCAGCGCTGGTCGGTCTCCGACACGGCGGAGTACGGCGACTACGTGTCGGGCCCCCGCGTCATCGACGAGCGCGTCAAGGAGAACATGCAGGCCGTTCTCGGCGACATCCAGTCGGGTGCCTTCGCCAAGCGCTTCATCGACGACCAGGACGGCGGCGCCACCGAGTTCCTCGCCCTGCGCGAGAAGGCGGCCCAGCACCCGATCGAAGAGGTCGGCCGCGACCTGCGCGCCCTGTTCGCCTGGAAGCAGCAGGACGCCGACTACACCGAGGGCTCGGCCGCGCGCTGACCCCCGGTCTCCCGCGGCGCCCACGGCGCCCATCGAGACTCCCGGCGATCCGCCGGGGACGGCTTTCATGAGCCACGCGGAGCCCGGCCCCCACAAGGGGTCGGGCTCCTTCTCGTGCGCCCGATTCTCCCGGCACACGCGCGGGGCCGGCGCGCTTCGGCGTCCTATGCTGGCGCGGTGAGCATCGTCGTGGAGATCGCCGTGCAGGATGCCGCGGGAGCGGCCGTCGCGCTGGGGGCCGGGGCCACCCGCCTCGAGCTGTGCCAGGCGCTGGACGTCGGGGGTCTCACCCCGTCGCTGGGCCTGCTGGAGTCGGTGCTGGCCGCCGTCGACCCGCGCACGGTCAACGTGCTCGTGCGGCCGCGGGGCGGCGGGTTCGTCTACGACGCCGACGAGGTCGCCGTCGTCACCGCCGACATCGCGGCGTGCGTGACCCGCGGCGTCGGGGGAGTGGTGGTCGGAGCCCTCACCGCCGACGGCCTGCTCGATGCCGATGCGGTGCGCCGCTGGCGGGATGCCGCCGGCACCGCCACGCTCACCTTCCACCGCGCCATCGACGCCGCCGCCGACCCCGTCGCGGTGCTCGACGCTCTCGTGACGGCCGGCGTCGACCGCGTGCTCACCTCGGGGGGTGCGGCCCGCTCGGCCGACGGCATCCCCGCCCTGCGCGCCTTCGTCGCCCGTGCCGGCGGAGCCCTGGAGATCCAGGCCGGCGGCGGGGTGCGGCCCGGTGACATCCCGGCGCTCCGGGCGGCCGGCGTGCCCGCCGTGCACCTGTCGGCCCGGGCGCGCGCCGGCGAAGGCATCCCCTCGGGCCCCGGCGGCGGCGCCGAGGGCCACGACGTGACGAGCGCGGCGATCGTCGCCGCGGCCGTGGCCGCCGCCGCCTGAGCCCCGCCGGACCCCCGCCGGACCCCTGGCTGCGGGACGCGGGGCGCGGGGTGCGACGGGGTGGCGGATAGGCTGGCCGGGTGCACAAAGACCGCGACGACGACGCGTTGAGCTGGGGCGGCGACGACGATCCCACCCTCGACACCGGCGCACCGGCCCCCGGGCTGCCCGCCGGCTTCACGGCCGCCGGCAAGGGGAGCCAGGCCCTGGGTGACGCCCCGGCGGCGGCGCCCGCACCCGACGCCACGGCCGCGGCGGCAGACGTGGCCGCCGCGCCCGACGAGGGCGACGACGAGGCGCAGCTGAGCAACGCGGCGCTCATCGGCGTGGGCGTGCTCGGCGGCGTGTACCTGCTCTACACGCTCGGCTGGATCCTCGGCGGCCTGCGGCTGCAGGGCGTCGCGCGCTTCCTCGTGGCCGACGCCGCGTTCGCGCCGTTCCACTGGTTCGCCGTGGCCGCACCGGCGCTCTGGTTCGTCACCGTGTTCCTGCTCACCCGCACGTCGGCGACGTGGGTGCGCTTCGCCTGGCTGATCGGCGGGGCGCTGCTGCTCGTGCCGTGGCCGCTGCTGATGATCGGGGTCGTCGCATGAGCTCCCTCACGCCCGGCGCCCCCGTCACGCCCCGCACGCCCGCCACCCCGCGCACACCGGTGTGGGCCGTGGTCACCATCGCCGGAACGCTGGGCCTGCTCTACGCGTACGCGGTGTGGAACGCCATCGCGTTCCTCATCACCCAGGCATCCGGGGCCCTCGGCCTCAACGCGCTGGGGTGGGGCGTGCTGCTGTTCGCCGCCGTGCTGCCGGTGATCGTGTTCGGCGCCGCGTTCGCGCTGGGGTGGAAGCGCTCGCCCGGGCGGTTCGCCCTGCTGCTGCTGGCCGGGCTGGGCGTCGTGGCCGTCTTCTGGCTCGACGTGCTCGCCTACTCGGTCGTCGCGGGCGCCTCGCTGCTGGGCGGCTGAGCCCCGCGGGCGGCTGCCCGCACACGACGTCACACGGTTCGAGGCCGGCGGCCCGGCCCGGTAGGCTGGCTGCACCCGCCCCGACGTCGTGCGGCGTGGCCCCACTCTGTGGATCTCACCCCTGTGCACCAACACGAAGGTTCTGCCGTGTCCAAGCCCGTCGTCCTCATCGCCGAAGAACTCTCTCCCGCCACGATCGATGCGCTCGGTCCCGACTTCGAGGTGCGCCACGTCGACGGCGCCGACCGTGCGCAGCTGCTGCCGGCCCTCGCCGACGTCGACGCGGTGCTCATCCGCTCGGCGACGAAGATGGATGCCGAGGCGATCGCCGCGGCCCCGAGCCTGAAGGTGATCGCCCGTGCCGGCGTGGGCCTCGACAACGTCGACATCAAGGCGGCCACCACCGCCGGCGTCATGGTCGTCAACGCCCCGACCTCCAACATCATCTCGGCCGCCGAGCTGACCGTCGGCCACATCCTGAGTCTCGCCCGCCACATCCCCGCCGCGCACGCGTCGCTGGCCGCGGGCGCGTGGAAGCGCAGCTCGTTCACCGGTGCGGAACTGTTCGAGAAGACCGTCGGCATCATCGGCCTCGGCCGCATCGGCGCCCTCATCGCCGCCCGCCTGCAGGCCTTCGGCGTCTCGGTGGTCGCCTACGACCCCTACGTCACCCCCGCGCGGGCCCAGCAGCTCGGCGTGCAGCTGCTCTCGCTCGACGAGCTGCTGCGCACCAGCGACTTCGTCACGATCCACATGCCCAAGACCGCCGAGACGACCGGCATGATCGGCACCGAGCAGTTCGCGATCATGAAGCCCACGGCCTACGTCGTCAACGTCGCCCGCGGCGGCCTCATCGACGAGGAGGCGCTGTACACCGCGCTGACCACCGGCGAGATCGCCGGCGCCGGCCTCGATGTCTTCACCTCCGAGCCCCCGCGCCCCGACGGCACCGCGTTCCCGCTGCTGGCCCTGCCCAACGTCGTGGTCACCCCGCACCTGGGCGCGTCGACCGAAGAGGCGCAGGAGAAGGCGGGCGTCTCGGTCGCCAAGTCGGTCAAGCTCGCTCTCGAGGGCGACCTCGTGCCCGACGCGGTCAACGTCGCCGGCGGCATCATCGACCCGTTCGTGCGCCCCGGCATCGCGCTCGTCGAGCAGCTGGGCCAGATCTTCACGGGCCTGGCCGCCAGTGCGCTGACGAGCCTCGACATCGAGGTGCGCGGCGAGCTGGCCGAGTACGACGTCAGCGTCTACAAGCTGGCCGCCCTCAAGGGCATCTTCACCAACATCGTCAGCGAGAAGGTCTCCTACGTCAACGCGCCCCTGTTCGCCGAGCAGCGCGGCATCGAGACCCGCCTGATCGTCGAGGCCGAGAGCCCGCTGTACCGCAACATCACGATCCTGCGCGGCACGCTGGCCGACGGCAGCGAGCTCACGGTCGCCGGCACGCTGGCGGGCACCCGCATGATCCCCAAGGTCGTCGGGATCAACGGGTACGAGCTCGAGGTGCCGATCGAGCGCCACCACGTCGTGATGCGCTACGCCGACCGCCCCGGCATCGTGGCGATCTACGGTCAGAAGCTCGGCGCCGCCGGCATCAACATCGAGAGCCTGCAGGTGGCCCGTCCCGACGCGAGCGGCCGCGCCCTCTCGGTGCTCACCGTCTCGTCGCCGGTTCCCGACGAGATCCTCGAGCAGATGCGGGATGCCGTCGCCGGCGACCTCTTCCGTCAGATCGAGCTCACCGAGGCCTGATCGTCGTCCACGGCCGGGAGGGCCGCGGTGCGCACGACCAGCGCGATGAGCGCGTCCAGCGCCGCCCCGCGGGGGACGGCGGCCGTCGCCTCGGCGACCCCGAGCGCGTCGTGCAGGCTGAGCGCGTTGTTGAAGTAGAGCCCGTCGCTCACGAGGATCACGAGGTCCAGCGCCGCCTGATCGCGCACGTGCGGACGCAGCACGTCCTCCCACCGCGTGCGCATGGTGCGCAGCGCCGCGCCGGCGGCGGCGTTGCCGGCCTGGGCCAGGCGCGACACGGCGACGATCGCGCGGTCGAGGGGGTCGTCGTCCATGACCGATGACTGCAGGAAGTAGGCCACCGGGCCCTCGGGGGCGCTCTCGATGCGCGTGATGTCGTCGGTGACCAGCGCCTCGAGCCGGTCGACCAACCCGGCTTCGAGGGCCTCCTTGCTGGGGAAGTGGTAGAGGAGGCCGCCCTTGGACACGCCTGCGGCGTGAGCGGTGGCATCCAGGGTGGCCCGCCCGCCGTCGGCGAGCATGAGCGATTCGAAGGCGTCGAGCACGAGGTCACGGGCACGCGGCGGTCGACTCATGGTGGGCATCCTTCGGATCGCGGGGCTGTTCCGTGTTACTATACCGGCTGGACGGTGAAGAAATGACATTGACAGAAGAGCTGCGAATCGCCGAGAAGGCCGGCCGGCGCGTGGGCGCCCGCGGCTGGGCGGCCCTGATCGTGCTGATGCTGCCCGTGCTGCTGGTCTCGGTGGACAACACGGTGCTGAGCTTCGCGCTGCCCGACATCGCCCGCGACCTGCAGCCCACCAGCATCGAGCAGCTGTGGATCATCGACGCCTACCCGCTCGTGCTCGCGGGGCTGCTGGTGACCATGGGCACCCTCGGCGACCGGTTCGGCCGGCGGCGGATGCTGCTGATCGGCGCCACCGGCTTCGCCGCCGTGTCGGTGCTCGCCGCCTTCGCCCCCACCGCCGCGGCCCTGATCGCGGCCCGCGCGGCCATGGGCGTGTTCGGCGCGATGCTCATGCCCTCCACCCTGTCGCTGCTGCGCTCGATCTTCACCGACCGCGACCAGCGGCGCCTGGCGATCGCCGTCTGGGCGTCGATGTTCTCGGCCGGTGCCGCCCTCGGCCCCATCGTCGGCGGCCTGCTGCTCGAGCACTTCGCCTGGGGCTCGGTGTTCCTGCTGTCGGTGCCGGTGCTCATTCCGCTGCTCGTGCTCGCGCCGTTCCTCGTTCCCGAGAGCCGCGACCCGCACCCGGGCCGCATCGACCCGCTCAGCATCGTGCTGTCGATGCTGACCATGCTGCCGATCGTCTACGCGATCAAGGAGGTCGCGGTGCACGGGTTCGGGGCGATCCCCGTCGTGCTCGCCGTGGCTGGGCTGGGCTTCGGCGTCGTCTTCGTGCGCCGGCAGCTGGCCTCGTCGTCGCCCATGCTCGACATGCGCCTGTTCTCGCGCGGCGCCTTCACCGGCGCCCTGCTGGTGAACCTGCTGAGCGTCATCGCGCTCGTGGGCTTCCTCTACTTCGTCGCCCAGCACCTGCAGCTGATCGTGGGGCTCACCCCCATGACGGCGGGGCTGGCGCTCGTCCCCGGCATGGCGGCGATGATCGTCGCCGGGCTGCTCGTGGTGCCGATCTCGCGCCGCGTCTCGCCGCGCGTGGTCGTGCCGGTGGCCCTCACCCTGTCGGTCGCCGCCTACCTGCTCGTGCCGCTGGCCGTCGACTCGGTGCCGCTGCTGGTGGCCGCCTTCACGCTGCTGGGCGTCGGCATCGGCGCCGCCGAGACCGTCTCGAACGAGCTCGTGCTGGCCACGGCGCCGCCGGCGAAGGCGGGGGCTGCCAGCGCGGTGTCCGAGACCGCCTACGAACTGGGTGCCGTGCTGGGCACGGCCGTGCTGGGCGGCATCCTCGCCGCCGCCTACCGCAGCGGACTGGTCATGCCCGCCGGCATCCCGGATGCGGCGGCCGCCGCCGCCCGCGAGACGCTGGCCGGCGCGATGACGGTGGCCGACACGCTGGCCCCCGCCACCGCGGAGGCGCTGCGCACCGCCGCCGCCCACGCGTTCGACTCGGGTGTGGTGGTCACGGCCCTCATCGGCGCGGCCCTGGTCGCCGTGGCAGCGGTCATCGCGGCCACTACGCTGAGAGGAACGCGGGAAGCCTCCCGCACCGCGCCGCCTGTGCACTGAGCGGCGCCCCCTCAGCTGAAGGAGAGCAATGTCGCGTGTCGTCACCCTGGCCGTCATCCCCGGTGACGGTATCGGCCCCGAGGTCGTCGCCGAGGCGGAGAAGGTGCTCGACGCCGTCACCGCCGGCAGCGACGTGACCTTCTCGCGCACGCGCTTCTCGCTCGGTGCCGGTCGCTACCTCGAGACCGGCGACACCCTCACCGACGACGACCTCGCCGCCATCAAGGGCCACGACGCCATCCTGCTCGGGGCGGTCGGCGGGGTGCCCGGCGATCCGCGGCTGAAGGATGCCAACATCGAGCGCGGCCTGCTGCTCAAGCTGCGCTTCGAGCTCGACCACTACGTGAACCTGCGGCCCTCGAAGCTCTACCCGGGCGTGCCGGGGCCGCTGGCCGCCCCGGGCGACATCGACTTCGTCGTGGTGCGCGAGGGCACCGAGGGCCCCTACGTCGGCAACGGCGGGTCGATCCGCACCGGCACGGTGCACGAGGTCGCCAACGAGACCAGCGTCAACACGGCCTACGGCATCGAGCGCGTCGTGCGGTACGCGTTCGCGCAGGCCGGGAAGCGCCGCGGCAAGCTCACCCTCGTGCACAAGACCAACGTGCTCGTGCACGCCGGGGGCATGTGGAAGCGCATCGTCGACGAGGTGGCATCCGAGCACCCGGACGTCGCCGTAGACTATCTGCACGTCGACGCGGCGACGATCTTCCTGGTCACGAACCCGGGCCGCTTCGACGTGATCGTCACCGACAACCTCTTCGGCGACATCCTCACCGACTTGGCCGGCGCCGTCACCGGTGGCATCGGCCTCGCCGCTTCGGGGAACATCAACCCCGACGGCGCGTCCCCCTCGATGTTCGAGCCCGTGCACGGATCCGCGCCCGACATCGCAGGACAGCAGAAGGCCGATCCCACGGCCGCGATCCTGTCCGTCGCCCTGCTGCTCGACCACCTCGGGCTCGGCGACGCCGCACAGCGCGTCACCCGCGCGGTGGAGGACGACATCGCGACCCGCGGCACGGCCGCCCGCCGCACCGCCGAGATCGGCGACGCCATCGTCGCCGCCCTGCAGGCGTAGCCTGGAGCCACGCGCCCGGCCCACGACTTCAGGAACAGCGCCACGACCCTTCAGGAACCCATCATGAGCCTCACGTACGACCCCGACGCCGCCCTCGCCCCGCTCGAGTTCGCGGTCACGAAGAACCTCGCCGCCAAGAGCCCGGCCGAGCGCGATGCGCTGCTGGCCGACCCCGCCTTCGGCACCGCCTTCACCGACCACATGGTCGACATCTGCTGGTCGGTGCGCGGCGGGTGGCATCGCCCCCGCGTGCAGCCCTACGGCCCCATCTCCCTCGACCCCGCCGCCGCGGTGCTGCACTACGGCCAGGAGATCTTCGAGGGCATCAAGGCCTACCGTCACGCCGACGGATCGATCCACACGTTCCGCCCGCGCCAGAACGGCCTGCGCCTGCAGCGCAGCGCGCGCCGCCTGGCGCTGCCCGAGCTGCCCGTGGAGTACTTCCTGGAGTCTCTGAAGGCGCTCATCGCCGTCGACGGCGCGTGGGTGCCCTCGGGTGAGGACCAGAGCCTCTACCTGCGTCCGTTCATGTTCGCCAAGGAGGCCTTCCTCGGGGTGCGCCCGGCGAACAAGGTGGCCTACTACCTCATCGCCAGCCCCGTGGGCGCCTACTTCAAGGGCGGCGCCAAGCCGGTCTCGATCTGGCTGAGCGAGGACTACGCCCGCGCCGGCAAGGGCGGCACCGGTGCGGCCAAGACCGGCGGCAACTACGCCGCCAGCCTGCTGCCGCAGGCGGAGGCCTACGAGCAGGGCTGCGACCAGGTCGTCTTCCTCGACCAGGACCGCAACGTCGAAGAGCTCGGCGGCATGAACATCGTCTTCGTCTACAAGGACGGCACGATCGTCACCCCGCACTCGGCATCGATCCTCGAGGGCATCACGCGCGACTCGATCCTGCAGCTGGCCGCCGACCGCGGTCACAAGGTCGAGCGCCGCGCGGTGTCGCTGCAGGAGTGGCGCGAGGGCGTGGCCTCCGGCGACATCGTCGAGGTGTTCGCGTGCGGCACGGCCGCCGTGGTGGCCCCCATCGGCGTGCTCAAGGGCGCCGACTTCGTCGACGAGCAGCCCCTCGGCGAGCTCGCGCAGTCGCTGCGCACCGAGCTCACCGACATCCAGTACGGCCGACGCGCCGACACGCACGGCTGGCTCGAGCGCCTGGATGCCGACACGGCGGGCGCCGCGTGAGGATCGCGCGCTTCAGCCACCAGGACCGCATCGGCTTCGGCGTCGTCGACGGCACCGAGCTCGTCGTGCTCTCGGGCGACCCGCTGTTCGCGGGCTTCGACACCACGGGGGAGCGGGTGCCGCTGGGTGAGGTGGCGTTGCTGGCCCCCGTCATCCCGCGCTCGAAGATCATCGGGATCGCACGCAACTACCGCGACCACGCGGCGGAGCTCGGCAACGAGGTTCCGCCCGAGCCCATGATGTTCCTCAAGCCCAACACCTCGGTGATCGGGCCGGGCGACACGATCGTGCGCCCGGCGGTCTCGGAGCGCGTGGACTATGAGGGGGAGCTGGCCGCGGTCATCGGTCGCGTCGCCAAGAACGTCGCCGTCGAGGATGCGCTGGACTACGTGTTCGGCTACACGATCGGCAACGACGTGACGGCCCGCGACCTGCAGAAGACCGACGGCCAGTGGGCCCGCGCCAAGGGGTTCGACACCTTCTGCCCGCTGGGACCGGCGATCGAGACGGAGTTCGAGCCGACCGCCGACGTGCGCATCATCACCCGCGTCGACGGCGAGGTGCGGCAGGACGGCACGCTCGGCGAGATGGTGCACTCGGTGGCCGAGTTCATCTCCTACGCCTCGCACGCCTTCACCCTGCTCCCGGGCGACGTGATCCTCGCGGGGACCCCCGCCGGGGTCGGGCCGATCGTGGCGGGCGAGAGCGTCGAGGTGGAGATCACCGGATTGGGCGTGCTGCGCAACCCCGTGCGCGATGCCTGAACGACGGGCCTGACGGCGATGACGGCAGCGCCCGACGCCGACCAGCCCGGCGCTCCGCAGCGCGCGGGGGAGATCGGCGCGGGGGAGATCGCGGCCGTGCAGCGGCGCACCGTCGGCGTGCTCGCCGCCGGTCAGGTGCTGGGCGGCATCGCCTTCGGGGCCACGGTGTCGCTCGGCGCGCTGCTGGCCGCCGACATCTCGGGGCAGGACGCACTGTCGGGCCTGGCGACGGCCTCGGTGACGCTGGGCGCCTCGCTCGCGGCGATCCCGCTGGCGGCGCTGGCCGCCCGGCGCGGCCGCCGGCTGGCGCTCACCCTGGGCAACCTGTTCGCCCTGGTGGGCATCGGCATCGTGCTGCTCGCCGCGGCCGGGCGCGTGTTCCCGCTGCTGCTGGCGGGGGTCATCCTCATCGGCGTCGGCAACGCCGGCAACCTGCAGTCCCGCTTCGCGGCGACCGACCTCGCCGTCAGCGCCCGCCGGGGCCGTGACCTCGGCACCGTGGTGTGGGCGACGACCGTGGGCGGCGTACTCGGGCCGCTGCTGCTGACCCCCGGCGAGGCCCTCGGCCAGGCGATCGGGATGCCGCCGCTGACGGGCGCCTACGCGTTCTCGATCGTGGCGCAGGCGGCCGCCTTCGTGCTCTACATCGTGGCCCTGCGCCCCGACCCGCTGCTCACCGCGCAGCGCCTGGCGCTCAGCGGCGCGGCGGCGCGCGAGGGCATCGTGGAACGCGACGCCCCCGGCACGGCGCGTTACGCGGTGTTCGCCGTGGCGGGCTCGCACGTGGTGATGGCCTCGGTCATGGCCATGACCCCGGTGCATCTGGCCCACCTCGCTCCCGACCACGTCACGCTGATCGTCGGGGTGACCATCGCCCTGCACGTGTTCGGCATGTACGGGCTCTCGCCGGTGTTCGGCCTGCTCGCCGATCGGTGGGGGCGCGTGCGCACGGTGCTGCTCGGCCAGCTGCTGCTGGCAGCCTCGCTCACCCTCGCCGCCCTCGCCCCCGACTGGCCCCCGGCGGTGATCGTGGCGCTGCTGCTGCTGGGTCTCGGGTGGAGCGCGGCGACCGTGTCGGGGGCCGCGCTTCTCACCGAGAGCACGCCGTCGGCGCTCCGCCCGCGGCGACAGGGCCGCAGCGACACGATCATGACGCTCTCGGCCGCCGTCGGCGCGGTGCTGGCCGGTGTCGTGCTCTCGTGGATCGGCTACGGCGGGCTGGCGCTGGTCGCGCTCGTGATCGTCGTGGCCGTCACGGTGCTGGCGCTGTACGCACGCCCTCGCCGCTGACCCGTCCGCGGCGGGCTCGGGGCCCCGTCAGAACCGCGTCTCGACCAGTCCCACCAGCGGCGGGTCGTCGTGCGCGAACGAGGAGACCACCGGGATGAGGCGCCACTTGTCGAACATCGTGCACGGATGCGACAGCCCGAGCATCACCCGGTCGCCGAGCGCGAGGGGATGATCGGTGCGCACGAACGCGTGCTGGTCGTTGAGGGCGGTCACTTCGGCCGCGCCGATGCCGAGCGGCACCGGCAGGTCGATGTCGTAGGGCACATCGCGGCGGCCGGCATCCAGCAGCGCCAGCCCGGGCTCGGGCGCCGACACGACCCGGGCGACGGCGCGGGCGGCGGCGCGCAGACCGGCCCCTTCGAACGGCGACACCGACGCGTAGTAGCCCTCGTCGTGCACGAGCGAGGCTCCCGAGCGCAACACGAACCGTCCCGGCAGGCGCGCGGCGGCCGCGGCGAGCACTTCGGCGACGACGTCGGGGTAGGCGCTGCCGCCGGCGGTCACGATCAGGTCGCCGGGGTCGTCGGCATCCGCCAGCAGCTCTTCGTGCAGCCCCACCAGGTCGGCGGTGAAGGCGGCGACGTCGTCGAGGGCCCCCGCCCCGCGCCCGTGGGCGATGGCGCCCTCGTAGCCGGCGACCCCGGCCAGACGCAGCCCCGCAGTGGCGCGCACCTCGGCGGCGAGTCGGCGCGCGGCGTCGCGACCGCGCGCGCCGGTGCGGCCCCCGGGCCGGCCGAGCTCGACGAGCACCTCGAACGGGCGCGCGCCCGCGTGGGCGGCGAGGAGGCGGATGCCGTCGGCGCTGTCGACCCAGCTCCACACGCGGCCGGCATCGGCGGCGAGCTCACCCGCCAGCCAGCCGGCGGTGCGGGCGTCGGCGATCTGCCCGGCGAGCATCACATCCCCGGGGCCCGCCGCCCGGGCCACGCGCAGCTGCCAGCCGGTGGCCACGGTCAGACCGGTCGCCCCGGCATCGCGCTGCAGGCGCCACAGCTGCGGGGCCATCGTCGTCTTGCCGTGCGGCATCAGCTCCAGGCCGTGGGCCGCGGTCCAGCCGGCGACGAAGGCGGCGTTGGACAGCAGCGCTGACTCGTCGAGCACCAGCGCCGGCGTCCAGAGGTCGCTGAGGCGCGCACCGGCGGCGAGGAACGCCTCGGCGCTCATGCCCGTCGCCCACGCCGGCAGGGCCTTGTCGTCGCCGCTCAGCACCCGTCCCGCCGGCACGCGCTGCCAGGTCATGGTCACGCCCCGGGCAGCTGGGCGACGACGTCGATCTCGACGAGGATGTCGGCCAGCGTCGAGCCGACGGTCGTGCGCACCGGGTAGGGCGCGGTGAAGAACTCGCCGTAGGCGCGGTTGTACTCGGCGAAGTCGTCGCCGAGGTGCTCGAGGTGCGCGGTCACCTTGACGACGTCGGCCATCGTGGCCCCGCGCGCGGCCAGCACCGCCTGCACGTTGCGCAGCACCTGGCGGGTCTGCTCGTAGACGCCCCCGGGCACCACCTGGCCGGTGGCGGGATCCTGGGGGCCGAAGCCGGCGGTGAACAGCAGGCCGCCGGCGACCACGCCGTGGCTGTAGGGGCCGGCGGGGGCGGGGGCGTTCTCGATCATCACGGCGTCACGGGTCATGGGGGAGTCCTCTCGATGGTGGTCAGAAGCGGGGATCGCGGGTCGGGTCGACGGGCGCCGCCGGAGCGCGCCGGGCGGCGCCGCCGGGGCGCGCACCGGTGAGCTCCCCGCCGGCCAGCACCGGCACGCCGGCCACGAGCACGTCGTCGATGCCGACCGCCGGCGCGGTGGGGTGCGCGTAGGTCGCCGCGTCGCGCACCGACGCCGGGTCGACGAGGAGGAGGTCGGCGCGGCGCCCGGGCGCGATGATGCCGCGGTCGTGCAGCCCGAACCGGGCGGCGGGGCGGGCAGCGAGGTGCCGGGCGGCGTCCTGCCACGAGTAGGCCGCGACCTCGCGCACGTACGTGCCGAGGAAGCGGGCGAACGTGCCCCACGCGCGCGGATGCGGCGCCTCGCCGATGAAGATCCCGTCCGAGCCGCCGGTGTGGGCGGGGTGCGAGAAGAGCCGGGCGAGGTCGGCGACCGGCCGCTCGTCGCGCACCGCCATCACCGCACTCACCTCGAGGCGGTTGGCCACCAGCAGGTCGAGGGTCGCCGCGACGACGTCACCGGTGGCGCCCGGGTCGCCGCCGGCGTGCGCGGCGAGGTCGGCGAGCGTCCGCCCCGCGGCGCCCGGCGTGGCGGGGGCGTGCGCGATGCGGATCATCTCCGGCCACCGCGCACCGAGGCTCGGTTTGTGCGCGACGGTCGGAAACCAGTCGCGGCGCAGGCGCTCGCGCTCGACGGCATCCGACAGCCGCGCCACGGCCGCAGCCACCGGCAGCGCGCTGTACGCGGGCGGCAGCACCGCCATCGCCAGGATCGTGCAGCCGCGCGTGTAGGGGTACATGTCGAAGCCGACGTCGACGCCGGCGGCGAGGAGCTCGTCGATCAGCCGGATGCCGTCGGCCGCGGCCACGTGGAAGTGCGACACGTGCGTGCGCACGCCGCTGCGACGGTGGATCTCGGCCACCTCGGCCAGGCCCGCCGCCGTGTTGGTCTCGTACCCGCCGCGCATATGGGTGACGTACAGGCCGCCGACTGCCGCCACGGGGGCGCACAGCGCCGCCAGCTCGCCGGCGTCGGCGAAGATGCCGGGCACGTAGTCCAGACCGCTCGAGAGCCCCAGCGCCCCCTCGGCCAGTCCCGCCGCCACGAGCTGCTGCATCGCGGCGATCTCGGCGGGCGTGGCCGCCCCCGGGCGCATGCCCATGACCTCGTGACGCACCGTGCCGGCCGGCACGAGATAGCCGACGTCGAGGGGGAGGGCCCCGTCGTACCCCGCCAGCAGCGCGGCGACGCCGCCGCCCCGGTAGGTCGGGTGCGGGCCGTTGATCGCCGCGAAGTACTGCGACGCCCAGACGCCGTCGCCCGGGGCGTACGAGACGCCGTCCTGCCCGGCGATGGCCGTGGTCACACCCTGCCGCAGCAACGCCCGCTGCACCTCGGGGCGGAACACCGCGCCGTCGACGTGCGAGTGCGCGTCGACGAAGCCGGGGAGCACGATGCGTCCCGCCGCGTCGATGACCGTGTCGCCCGGTGCCGCGCGCACGGCGCCGACCTCGACGATGCGCCCGCGGTCGACGAGCACATCGGCGCGCCGCACGGCATCGCCGAGCCCGTCGGCCACGTCGCCGCCGTGGATCACGATCCGCGTCATGCCGACGATTCTAGAAGGAAGGTTTCCAGATATGCGAGCGACGGCGCCCGCTGGGCTCAGCGACCGAGTGCGGCGGCGGCACGCTCGAGGTCGTCGCGGTCGTTGAACACGTGGAACGCGACGCGCGCCCGCCCGCGGCGTCCCGACGCGGTGATGCCGGCGGCGGTCAGGGCGGCGAGGGCGGCGCCGTCGGGGTCGGCCCACGTCACGATGGCGCTCTCGCGCTGCGGCGCCGGCAGGCCGAGCCGCTCGCGGAACGCGCCGGCGAGGCGGGTGACGTGCGCGTGCACCTCGTCGATGTCGGCGGCGGCGAAGGCGCGCAGGGCCGGTTCCGCCCCGACGAACGCCTGCCAGGCGGGGGAGACGTCGAAGCGCCGCGCGCACCCGGCGAGATCGACCTCGCCGCCGTAGCACGACGCCCACGGGTCATCGCCGGCGTACCAGCCCGCCTGAACGGGAGTGAGCGCCCGTGCATAGTCCGCGGTCACGGTCATGAAGGCCACCCCGCGCGGGCAGCACAGCCACTTGTAGGCGTGGCACAGCAGGGCATCGAAGGCGGCGGCATCCACCGGCATCCATCCGACGGCCTGCGTGGCGTCGCACACCGTGCGCGCCCCGACGCGCCGGGCGGCGGCGACGATCGCGTCGGCGTCGGCGATCTCGCCGGTGGCCGACTGCACGAGCGAGAAGGCGACGAGCGCGATCGTGGGGTCGATGGCCGCGGCGAGGGCGTGCAGGGGCGCGGTGCGCACCCGGATGCCGCGCCCGGCGTGGGCGAACGGCAGCACCACCGACGAGAACTCGCCGTCGGGCACGAGCACGGTCGCCCCGTCGGGCAGGGCGGCGGCCAGCACGCTGAGCTGCACCGAGGTCTGCGACCCGATGGCGACGCGGTCGGGGGTGACGGCCACCAGCTGGGCGAACGCGGCGCGCGAGGCTTCGACCGCGCTGCAGTAGGCGGCGACGTCGGGGCGCCGGTCGAGCTCGGCGCGCAGGGCGCGGCGCGTGCCCTCGGTGACGAGGCCCGCCGTGCAGGCGGCGAGGTACCCGCGCGCGTCGCCGAACTCGGCACGCAGTGCCGGGGCGGGCGGAAGCGGGGTCGCGAGGCTCATGTCTCCAGCATCCGCCGGTAACACCCATGCGTCTATGGCAGGTGTTGCATGCAATGGATGCCGTGTGCTTATGTGAGCGGATGACCGACCCCGACCTCGACGTGCAGGCGCTGCGGGTGGTGCGCGCCATCGCCGACGCCGGATCGCTCACCGCCGCCGCCGCGCAGCTCGGCTACAGCCAGCCCGCCCTCAGTCAGCAGATGCGGCGCCTCGAGCAGCGGCTCGGGGTGGCGGTGGTCGAGCGCGCGGGGCGTCGGCTGCGCCTGACCGAGGCGGGCCGCATCCTCGCCCGCCACGCCCCGGCGGTCACCACCGCCCTCGACGCCGCCGCCGGCGAACTGGCGGCGCTGCGTGGCCTGCACCAGGCCACGGTGCGTCTGGTGGGCTTCCCCTCGGCCTCGCCGACGGTGGTGCCGCCGCTCGTGGCCCGCCTCGCACGCACCGCCCCGGGCATCACCCTCACCTACGTCGAGGCCGAGCCGCCCGAGGCGGTGGCCGCCGTGCGCGAGGACCGCGCCGACATCGCGCTGACCTTCAGCTATCCCGGCGATCCGCACGACCCGCACGGGGCGAGCGCCCGCGGCCTCGCCGTCGCCGACGTCGGCGCCGACGAGCTGCTGCTCGTGCTCCCCGCCGGGCATCCGCGGGCAGGCGTCGCGCCCCCGCGGCTGGCCGACTTCGCCGACGACGACTGGATCGCCGGGTGCCCGCGCTGCCGCGGGCACCTGCTCGCGGTGTGCGGGCGCGCAGGCTTCACCCCGCGCATCGCCTTCGAGACCGACAACATCGCCGCCGTCGAGAGCCTCGTCGCCCACGGCACGGGAGTGGCCACGCTGCCGCGTCTGGCCGTGGCATCCTTCCCGCCGCTGCCCGGGATCCACACCGTGCCGCTGGCGCACGGACGCACCCTGCACGCCGTGACCGCACGCGGCGCCGAACGGGTGCCCGCGGTGGCCGTCGTGCTGGCTGCGGTGCGCGAAGCGGTCGCCGCGGCCACCGTGGGCGGCGCACCCGCGGCCTAGACTGGACGGGATGTCTGCAGCGATCGATCCCCGCACCACAACCGCCTCCGGAACCGACGTCCGCGTGCGGTTCTGCCCGTCGCCGACGGGTCTGCCGCACGTCGGCATGATCCGCACGGCCCTCTACAACTGGGCCTACGCGCGGCACACCGGCGGCAAGCTCATCTTCCGCGTCGAAGACACCGACGCCGCCCGCGACAGCGAGGAGAGCTATCGGCAGCTCGTCGACGCGCTCACGTGGCTGGAGATCGACTGGGACGAGGGCGTGGAGAAGGGCGGGCCGCACGCGCCGTACCGCCAGTCGCAGCGCCGCGAGATCTACGCCGACGTGCTGCAGCAGCTCATCGCCTCGGGGGCCGTCTACGAGTCGTACTCGACCGCCGACGAGATCGACGCCCGCAACGAGGCCGCCGGCCGTGCCAAGCAGCTCGGCTACGACAACTTCGACCGCCACCTCACCGACGAGCAGAAGGCCGCCTTCCGTGCCGAGGGGCGCGAGCCCGCGTGGCGCGTGCGCGTGCCCGACCACGACCTCACCTACGTCGACCTCATCCGCGGCGAGGTGACCTTCCCGGCCGGCTCGTTCCCCGACTTCGTCGTCGTGCGCGCGGGTGGCCAGGCGC
Source organism: Microbacterium festucae (assembly GCF_025421715.1). Taxonomy (GTDB): domain Bacteria; phylum Actinomycetota; class Actinomycetes; order Actinomycetales; family Microbacteriaceae; genus Microbacterium; species Microbacterium festucae. The sequence continues at coordinate 541,540 of NZ_JAOEFC010000002.1, read as the reverse complement.
TCTACACCTTCACCAACCCGGTCGACGACGCGCTCATGGGCGTCACCCACGTCATCCGCGGCGAAGACCTCATGCCCTCCACGGCCCGTCAGCTCGCGCTCTACGCCGCGCTCAACGATGCCGGCGTGGCCGCCTTCGTGCCGCGCTTCGGGCACATGCCCCTCGTGCTGGGGGAGACGGGCACCAAGAAGCTCTCCAAGCGCGACCCGCAGGCCGACCTCTTCCTGCTGCGCGACAAGGGCTTCATCCACGAGGGCCTCCTCAACTACCTGTCACTGCTGGGCTGGTCGATCGCGGCCGACCGCGACGTGTTCTCGCGCGACGAGCTGGTGGCCGCCTTCGACATCGCCGACGTCAACCCGAACCCGGCGCGCTTCGACCAGAAGAAGGCCGAGTCGATCAACGGCGACCACGTGCGCATGCTCGCTCCCGCCGACTTCGCCGCGCGGCTGGTTCCCTACCTGGCCGCGGCGGGCCTCGTGGCCGAGCCGCCGACGGCGCAGCAGCAGCAGATCCTGGATGCGGCGGCGCCGCTCGTGCAGGAGCGCATGCAGCTGCTGGGGGAGGCCCCGGGGCTGCTGGGGTTCCTCTTCCGCGACGTCGTCGCCTACGACGACGACGCGCTGAAGGGCCTGCCGGCAAATGCCGGTGAGGTGCTGGCGGCCTCGGTCGGCGCGCTCGAGTCGGTGCCCGAGCAGGGGTTCACCGCGGCCGCGGTGCAGGAGGCACTGTCTGCCGCGCTCATCGACGGTCTCGGCCTGAAGCCCCGCGTCGCGTACGGTCCGCTGCGGGTGGGCGTCAGCGGCCGGCGCGTGTCGCCGCCGCTGTTCGAGTCGATGGAGCTGCTCGGCAAGGGCGAGTCGATCGACCGGCTGGGCGCCCTCGTACGCCACCTCGGCTGACGACGGTGCCGGCGGCCACCACGGCTCGCCGATCGGTGCGCCGGTTTGGCGAGGGCCGTTCGGTCAGGTAGACTCGATCCTCGGCGCCAGACTCCGGTTCGGCCCGATGGGGTATGGTGTAATTGGCAACACGGCGGTTTCTGGTTCCGTTGTTCTTGGTTCGAGTCCAGGTACCCCAGCAAGGAAAAACCCCCGCGAGAGCGGGGGTTTTCTTGTTTCTGCAGAGCAATGCCCCGCCCCCTTCCCCGACGGCGCTCAACGATATATCGTTGAGTATCGTTCACTTTCGAGGAGGGCATCATGGGCGCAACGTTCGGCAGTGGTTTCGGCGGCGGCTTCGGCAAGGGATTCGGCGACGGCTTCCCCAACCCCGCCGCCATGTGGGAGGCGATGGAGCAGCTGCGCACCTCCTTCGACAAGCGCGTGGGCGCGCGCATGGGGCGCGGCGACGTGCGCGCCGCGGTGCTGGCGCTGCTGGCCGAGCAGCCCATGCACGGCTACCAGATCATCAGTGAGATCTCCGAGCGCAGCCACGGCTTCTGGAAGCCCAGCGCCGGTTCGGTGTACCCGACCCTGCAGCTCCTCGCCGACGAGGGGCTCATCGCCGCCACCGAGGCCGGCGGTCGAAAGACTTACGCCCTCACCGAGGCCGGCCGGGCCGTCGCCGACGAGAGCACCGGCACCCCGCCGTGGGAGTCGACGGGCCTCAGCGACAGCGGTCGCCTCTCGGCGCTGCCCAAGGCGGGCGTCGAGCTCGCCCAGGTCATCGCGCAGGTCGGTCGCACGGGTTCTGCGGAGCAGGTCGAGGAGGCCATCGGTGTGCTCGAAGACGCACGCCGTAAGCTCTACTCGATCCTCGCCCAGGACTGAACCGCCCCGCCCCGGCACGTCGGGGTCCAGGAGATCCGATGACCGACGCCGCCGGTACGAGCGCCCGCTACCGACGCATCCTGCGTTTCGCCGCGCGCTACCTCGTCGAGGTGTGGTGGTTCGAGGTGCTGCTGCCGCGGCTCGGCCTCGGCCGGGTGTCGGAGCGCTCGCGCACCCGCCGCACCCGGCGCATCGCCGAGCGCTTCCGCGCGCTCGCCCTCGACCTCGGCGGGCTGATGATCAAGGTCGGTCAGTTCATGTCGTCCCGCCTCGACGTGCTGCCGCCCGAGATCACCGCCGAGCTCGAGGGTCTGCAGGACGAGGTGCCGCCGGTTCCGTTCGAGCTCATCCGCGCGCGCGCCGAGGCGGAACTGGGGGCACCGCTGTCGAGCGTGTTCGCCGAGTTCGATCCGGTGCCGGTCGCCGCGGCATCCCTCGGGCAGGCCCACCGTGCCCGACTGGCCGCGCAGGACGCCGCCGACACCGGGCTGGATGCCGTCGTCGTCAAGGTGCAGCGCCCCGGCATCGAGCGCATCGTCGAGGTCGACCTCGCCGCCCTCGACAAGGTCGCCGACTGGGTGTCGCGGATGGGGGCCATCCGCAAGCGCGTCGACCTGCACGCGCTGCTGGCCGAGTTCGCCGCGACCAGCCGCGAAGAGATCGACTACCTGCACGAAGCCCAGAACGCCGAGCGGTTCGCCGCCGACTTCGCCGACGACAGGCGGGTGGCCGTGCCCGCCGTCGTCTGGGAGCGCTCGACGCGCCGCGTGCTGACCCTGGAAGACGTCACCGCGATCAAGATCACCGACGTCGACGCGCTGCGGGCGGCGGGCATCGCTCCCGACGAGGTCGCGCAGGGCTTCGCCGCCGTCATGTTCGACCAGCTGTTCGAGCACGGCTTCTTCCACGGCGACCCGCATCCGGGCAACGTCTTCGTCACGCCGCTCGCGGGCGGGCAGTGGCGACTCACCTTCGTCGACTTCGGCATGATGGGCGAGGTCTCCGACACCCTGCGACGGGGGCTGCGCAAGGTGCTGCTGGCGGTCGCCTCGCGCGACGGTGCCGGGCTGGTGACGGCCATGCGCGACGTCGGCGTGCTGCTGCCCTCGGCCGACACCGTCGAGCTCGAGCGCGCCATGACCGCGCTGTTCGCCCGTTTCGGAGGCATGGGCTTCGCGCAGCTGCGCGACGTCGACCCGCGCGAGTTCCGCGACTTCGCGGGCGACTTCGGCGAGGTCGTGCGCACGATGCCCTTCCAGCTCCCCGAGAGCTTCCTGCTGGTCGTGCGCGCCATGTCGCTGACCTCGGGCGTGTGCAGCAGCCTCGACCCGTCGTTCAACGTGTGGGATGCCGTCGAACCGTACGCGGCGAAGGTGCTGCGCGAAGAGGGCGGCAACATGGCCGCCGACCTCGCCCGTCAGGCGATGGAGACCATGGCCGTCGCCGCGCGACTGCCCCAGCGCGTCGACCGGCTGATCACCCGCTTCGAAGAGGGACGCGTCTCGGTCGATCTCGGCCGTCTGGAGCGCAAGATCGACGCGCTCGAGCGGCTGGCGCACCGCGTGCTCGGCGGCGTGCTGTTCGCCGGCGTGCTGCTGGGCGGCGTGCTGCTGCAGCTGAGCCTTCCCACCCTGGGCGGCGTGCTGATGGGGCTGTCGGTGCTGCCGCTGGGCTACGCCCTGTGGGGCGGGCGTCGCACCCGCCCGTAGCCGCTCAGTCGCCCATCGCGTCGCCGATGTAGGAGTACTTGACGAACACCTCGCTGGCCCAGCCGGCCTCGTCGAGCACGCCCTGCACGGCGCTGAGCATGTACTTGGAGTCCCACCCGAGGTAGAGGAACTGACCCTCCGCGATCTCGTCCCAGTGCCCGTTCCACGCCTTGGCCGGGTAGACCGGCCCGCCGCGGCGCGCGCTGAAGTCGATGACGCTCTCCCGAGAGTCGGCCCACAGGCGCTGGAAGACGCGGTGGAAGAGGTACTTCACGTCGGAGACCTCCCAGTGCTCGCCGCGGAACTCGACGTAGTCGAACTCGCGCTGCCAGCCCCGGGGCCAGCCGCGACGCTTCTTCGCGTCGAGCACCGGTGTGAGGTTGTCGTCGTCGATGCCCACGACCGCCGGGCGGCGCCACACCTCGACGAAGCGGCGGGTGAGCTCTTCGGTGCGCGCGGCGATCGCCGCGGTGCCCCACGCCTCGACCGAGCCGAGCGCCGCGGTCGGGCCGGCGGCCGAGGCCGCATAGAGCGCCCGCTTGTCGGGGAACGACGCGTCGAAGGCGCGATCGGCGAGATCGTGCTCGAGCAGGGCGAGGTTGCCGAGGGTGTGGGTGAGCGCGCGGTGCGCGTTCTGCTCGTCGTCGGTGTACTCGGCCCACCGCCGGACGCCGTCGCCGGTCCACTCATCCGACGGGGAGAGGGGGACGATGTGCTCGACGTCGAATCCGGCAGGCGAGCCGAGCCCGGCCAGCCGCGTGAGCACATAGGCCGGGTGGGGCAGCTCGCTGTACTTCAGGCCGATGCGGGTGCGCTCGTCGGACGGGGTGATGCGGGCGATCGCGTGCACGAGGGCCTCGGCGCCGTCGTCGGCCGCCCGGCACAGGCGCGCCACGAGCCGGTCGACGGGCAGGCCCACGATCGCGCGGCGCAGCAGCAGCGACTGCAGCTGCTCGAGGTGCTCGATCAGCGCGGCGCGGCCGAGCAGCGCGTGCAGGTGATCGGCGTAGAGGCGCATCACCAGCGGATACGTGCCGCGGCCGAACGTGCCCAGGAACGCGAACTGCTCGCCGATGCCGGCATCGGGCGCATCGGACGGCTCCAGCAGCAGGCGGTAGATGTCGGCGTACTCGCGCCACTGCACCGCGTGCGCGCGCAGCGCCTCGATGCCCAGCCGCGGGAACTCGTGGCGGAACGTGTCGTACACGCCGCGCTCCCCGGCCACGGTCACCTCGCGGCCGGTGCGCATCACCAGGTAGTGCCGCCAGAACGAGCCGATCTGCTCACCGGTGGCCGCCTCGATGGGCAGCCAGTAGTCGCGTTCGATCTCGGTCTGCTCGGCGTGCGAGAGGCCCATGAGCACGTAGTTGTGGATGAGCTCGTGATCGCGCAGCGGCTCGCCGGTGGAGTTGAGGCTCTCGAAGATCTGCTGCGCGTTGGCCTCGCCGCCGAGCGTGATCGAAACGTGCTCGAGCTTCTGCAGCCCTCGCCAGATGTGCGCCGCCTCGTCGGGGCGGATCTGGCTGCGGAAGAATGCGTAGTTGTCGTCGAAGCGCGACTCGCGCTGCGCATCGGCGGGGGAGCGGCGGTCGAGCACGACGCTCTCGAACACCTCGGCCCACGCGCGGTGGGGACGCAGCTTCGTGCGGGCGGGGTCGCCGTGGCGCACCAGCACGCGCTCCAGCTCGGCGGCCAGGGCGGGGTCGTCGCTGCGCAGCGTGTGGTGCAGGGCCGCGATCAGCAGCATGAGGGTCGTCAGGCGCTGCTGCCCGTCGATGAGCACGAGATGCGGGTCGTCGCCCACCGGCGCGGCCGTGGAGAGGATCGAGCCGAGGAAGTGGGTCTGCCCGTCGTCGGTGTCGGCGACGGCGCGGATGTCGCCGAGCAGCTGCTCGCAGGCGCCGATGTCCCACCGGTACTGCCGCTGATACACCGGGACGACGATGGTGGTCTCGGATGCCGAGAGCCACCCGATCGTGTTGACCGCGGTCGCCGCCACGTTGCGCGCCGCCACGGCATCCGGGCTGTTCGTCGTCTCAGTGCTCATGTGTGTTCTTCGTTCCTCGCAAACCCCGACGAGTCTATTCGGCCCTCGAGACGGCCTCTGTAGGCTTGCCTAAGTCGGACCTGTAAAAACTTCGCTGGTCCGCGGAAAGGGCATGATTCGTCATGGGATACATCAAGAGCGCAGCTCTCGAGGAGACCGGCTACGTCGTCCTCGATTCGTACGGCAAGCACATCGACCCCAAGGAATGGCTCGACATCGAGTACGTCGACTGGAAGTCCTCGGGCGACACGCGCTTCGCGCCGCTGGCCTCGGCCAAGGGCGAGATCGAGTGCAACGGCTTCTGGAACCACAAGCCGCCGCGCACCGATAAGGACGGCATCTGGATCGATGCGCAGACCGCCATCGCGCCGACCCTCACCGAGCGCGCCAAGGAGCCCGGCGCCAACGTGGGGCGCTGCCGCATCATCGAGCTGCAGCCCAACACCTACGCGGACTGCCTCTACAACCTGCACCAGGACGACAACAACCGGCTGAACCCCGACGGCACCGGCTGGGTCGTGCGCAGCTTCTTCAACCTCACCGACGACAAGGACAGCTTCTTCGTGCTGCGGGAGAACCGCACCGACCCCAGCGAAGAGACGCGCATCGCCCTGCCGGCCGGCGCCCAGCTGATCATCGACACGCAGCGCCTCTGGCACGCCGCCACCCACTACGGCGACGAGCCGCGCTACTGCCTCATCACGTCGTGGACCAGTGGCCCCGAGCTCGACGCCTACATCGAGAAGTACAACGGCGTGAACCGCGTCGAGTCGGTCGCCGTCGACCAGGAGGTGCTCGACCAGGGACAGGCCGAGCAGGCCCGCCGTCTGGCCGCCCGCGCCGCCGCCCTGGCCGCCCGCGGCCAGAAGGACGTGGCGGTGATGAGCGAGGCCTGAGCCCGCGCATCCGCACGACAGACGTCGCCCCGACCGCATCCGGTCGGGGCGACGTCTGTCGGGGGAGGCTCAGGCGATACCGGCGGCGCCCACGCGGTCGACGGTGCGGCTGCGGTGGTTGACGCGGTGCCCCACCCACAGGCCGGCGGCGATGAGCGCGGCCAGTGCCGCCCCCAGCAGCCACGGCACCAGCGAGGGCGTCAGTGCCTGCGTGCCCGACGCCAGCTGCCCGGTGCCACCGGCGATGGCGGTGTTGCCGTCGCTGAGTTCGGTGGACCCGGCTGCGAGGGTGGCGGCGCCCTCGTCGAGGCTCACGGTGCCCTCCGCGAGGGTGGCGGCCCCCGCCGAGAGCTCGCCGAGGCCGTCGGAGAGCGAGCTCGCCCCGGCCGCCAGCGTGCTGGTGCCGTCGGCGAGCGAGGTGGCCCCGGTGGAGAGCGTGTCGGCACCGGTCGCGAGGTTGCGCGCGCCGCCGTCGAGGGCGAGCGCCCCCGTGGCGAGGGTCTGCGTGCCGCTGGCCAGGGACTGCGCTCCGGTGGCGAGGTCCCCGGTGCCGCCCTGCAGGCGCGCCGCGCCGTCGCGCAGGGCGACCAGGCCCGCCGACAGGTCGCGCGCGCCGGCGGCCAGTGCCGGGGCGCCCTTGTCCTTGTCGACGAGCGCGACCGTTCCCGGCCACTGCCGGGCGGCGTCGCCGTTGATGATGTTCGAGACGCCGCCGGCCACCTGGGCGGCGCCGCCGGCCGCCTGCTGCAGCCCCGCCGACAGCTGCGGCGCGGCCTTGGCCGGGCCCGCGATGGCCGCGGTCTGTCCCTTCACGAGGGCGGCCAGCTGGGCCAGCTCCGTCGCCGCGGGGTCGTTGGCCGGGTCGGCGTCGGTGAGCAGACCGATCTTGTCGGCGAGAGCGGCGGCGTTCGCGGTGACCGCGTCGGCGGCTCCGGTGATCGCGGCGCCGTTCGCGCCGAGGGCGACGACGTCGGCCGTGACCTTCGAGGCCAGCAGTCCCGCGAACCCCTGGCTGCTGCTGAGCACGCCCCGCGCATAGGCGTCGGCGCCGCCCACGCCCTGCGCGAGCAGCCCGGCCTTGTCGGCGAGGGTCGCCCCGCCGGCGGCAGCCGTGGCGGTTCCGGCGGCGAGGGTCTGCGCACCCGCGGCGGCCGACTGCGCACCGGCGGCGAGGCGCGAGGCGCCCGAGGCCGCTGAGGCGGCGCCGTCGCGCACCTTGCCGGCGCCGGTGGCCGCCGAGTTCGCGCCGGCGGCGAGGCTGGCAGCGCCCGCCGACAGCCGCGCGGCCCCCTCGGAGGCCGACGTCGATCCCGCCGATACGCGTGCCGCGCCGTCGGCGGCGCTGGTGGCCCCGGCATCCAGCCGCGCGGCGCCGTCGGCCAGATCGCCCGCGCCAGCCGACAGCTGCACGGCGCCCGCCGACAGGTCGCCCGCGCCGGCGGCGGCGCGCGTGGCGCCGTCGTCGAGTTCGGCGGCGCCGGCGCTCAGCTTGGCGGCGGTCAGCAGGTAGAGGCCCGTCATGGCCGCCAGCAGGATGGCGAGGACGATGACGGTGACCCGCATCCCCCAGCCATGGGTGTGTACGTCGGTTCTCATCGGTGAAAACTCCGTGCTCGAGCACGCGCATCGTCGCGCGTGCGGGTGGGGTGCTCCGGGGGGAGCGCGACCGCGGTCGGGATGCCGGGTGGTCGAAGTGGCTCGACGGTAACAACCGGCACGGGCGGTGACGAGGACCGCCGCCAAGTTCTGGCACCTGGAACCAGATACCGCGGGGCGTGATACCCGGTGTCTTGTGCGAGTGCTACAAGGCCCGCCCGCATGCGATGTTGATCTTCGGATGCTTTGCAGATCTGTGTTTCTGTTGTACTGTGTGGGTGTTGTCGAGGAGGATCACATGTACGCAACGGAGCGCCACGAGCACATCGCTCAGCTCATCACCACCGACGGACGCGTGTCGGTGGTCGATCTGGCCCGCCGCTTCGAGGTCACCACCGAGACCGTGCGCCGCGACCTCGACCAGCTCGAGCGCGCCGGCCTGGTGCGCCGGGTGCACGGCGGGGCCGTCTCGCGCACGCGGGTGAGCACCGCCGAGTCGTCCCTGGCCGAGCGCTCCCTCGTGCGCAGCGAGGCCAAGGACGCCATCGCCCGCTCGGCGGTCGATCTGCTGCCCGCCGAGCTGCGCGGCTCGGTCTACCTCGACGCCGGCACCACCACCGCGGCCCTGGCCACCTACCTCGCCGCGGCGACCGTGTCCACCGCGCCGCTCGAAGTCGTCACCCACTCCATGACCGTCGCGCATCTGCTGGCCGGGGCGCCGGGCCTGCAGGTCACCGCGATCGGCGGACGGGTGCGCGGCCTCACCGCCGCCGCCGTCGGCGCCGGGGCGGTGGCCGCCGTCGGGCGCCTGCGCCCCGACATCGCCTTCCTCGGCACCAACGGTCTCTCGGCGGGGTTCGGACTCAGCACGCCCGACCCCGACGAGGCGGCGGTCAAAGAGGCCATCGTGCGCGGCGCCGGCCGGGTGGTCGTGCTCGCCGACAGCGAGAAGTTCGACGCCGAGCTGCTGGTCTCCTTCGCGCAGCTGTCCGACATCGACGTGCTCGTCACCGACGCCGCCCCCACCGGTCCGCTCGCCGACGCCCTCGCGGCGGCCGACGTCGAGGTGGTGCTCGCATGATCGTCACCCTCACCGCCAACCCCGCTCTCGACCGCACGATCGCGCTGGCCGCGCCGCTGCGGCCCGGCGAGGTGCAGGCGGCGCTGTCGTCTCGCGAGGATGCCGGCGGCAAGGGCCTCAACGTCGCCCGTGTCGTCGCCGCAGCCGGCGGCAGCACGCTGGCCGTTCTGCCGCTCGACCCGGCCGACCCCTTCGGCGCCACCGTGCACCAGACCGGGCTGCCGGTGCGCGCGGTGCCCGTCGCGGGAGCAGCGCGGGCCAACCTCACCGTCACCGATCCGGGCGGCACCACCACCAAGCTGAACCTCGGCGGCGCCGTGCGCAGCGACGCCGACGGCGACGCGCTCCGCCAGGCCGTGGTCACCGCGTGCGCCGGGGCCGACTGGCTCGTGCTGGCCGGCTCCCTGCCGCCGGGCCTGCCCGACGACTACTACGTGTCGGTCATCCGCGCCGTCCGCGCCCACTGGGGCGCCGCCGCCCCGAAGATCGCCGTCGACACCTCCGGCCCCGCCCTCGATGCGGTCGTCGCTGCCGGCGCCCCCGACCTCATCAAGCCCAACGACGAAGAACTCGCCGCGCTCACCGGGGAACCCATCGACCTCTCGCGCGACGGCATCGACGCCGTGCGCCGTGCCGCCGCGAACCTGGTCGCCGACCGCATCGGGTCTGCACTGGTCACCCTCGGCGCGGCGGGCGCGGTGCTCGTCGACCGCGATGGCGCCTGGCACGGCACCCCGCCGCCCATCCGCGTGCGCAGCACCGTCGGCGCCGGAGACAGCTCGCTGGCCGGCTTCCTGCTGGCCCGCACCGCCGGCGCCGCACCCGAGGAGTGCGTGCGCCTCGGCATCCGCTACGGATCGGCCGCGGCGGCCCTTCCCGGCACCCAACCGCCCACCCCGGCCGATCTGCCCACCGGCGACGTGCCGGTCACCCGCCTCACCGCCTGAACCACTCGACCACTGGAGGTCATCGTGTCCGACATCATCACCCCACACCTCGTCAGCCTCGACGAGCCGCTGGGCACCGACAAGCGCGCGGTCATCGACGCCCTCGCCGCCCGCGTGGCCGCCGCCGGCCGTGCCACCGACGCGGGGGCCCTCGCCGCCGACGCCTGGAAGCGCGAGCAGACCGACGAGACCGGGCTGCCCGGTGGCATCGCCATCCCGCACGCCAAGAGTCCCGCCGTGCGCGAGGCGACGCTCGCCTTCGCCCGCCTGCGCCCCGGCGTCGACTTCGGTGCCGACGACGGCCCGGCAGACCTCGTCTTCCTCATCGCCGCCCCCGACACCGCCGCCGAAGAGCACCTCGCCGTGCTGTCGCGCCTGGCGCGCGCCTTCATGCGCGACGAGTTCACCGCGGGCCTGCGCGCCGCCGGCACGGCGCAGGACGTCGTCGACCTGGTGCTGCAGGCCGTCAGCGACACCCCCGCCACGGCGGCGGCCCCGGCGGCCGCGCCCGCCGCGGGCGGCACCGACCTGCTCGTCGACGGGCGGCCCGCCCGCATCGTCGCCGTCACCGCGTGCGCCACCGGCATCGCCCACACCTTCATGGCCGCCGACGCCCTGACCGCCGCCGGGCAGAAGGCCGGGGTCGACCTCATCGTCGAGCCGCAGGGCTCGTCGGGCTACAAGGCCCTGCCGCAGCAGACCATCGACGACGCCGACGCGGTGATCTTCGCCGTCGACGTCGACGTCCGCGACCCGCAGCGCTTCGCCGGCAAGCCGGTCGTGCGCGCCGCCGTCAAGCGCGGCATCGAGCAGCCGGCCGCCCTCATCGACGAGGCTGTCGCCGCCGTCGGCAACCCGCTCGCCCCGCGCGTGAGCGGTTCGGCCGCCGCCGCCGACGTCGCCGCCGGGGGAGCACCCTCGTCGCTGGGCGGCTCGGTCAAGAGAGCCTTGCTCACCGGCGTCAGCTACATGATCCCGTTCGTCGCCGGCGGTGGTCTGCTCATCGCCCTCGGGTTCCTCCTGGGCGGCTACGAGATCGCCTTCGACGCCGACGCGGTGCTGGGAAGCACCACCATCTGGAACCTCGGCGATGTGCCGCTGAACATCTACCTCGGCGCCGTGCTCTTCAAGATCGGTGCCCTGTCGTTCGGCTTCCTCGTGCCGGCGCTGGCCGGCTACATCGCCTACGGCCTGGCCGACCGCCCCGGCATCGCCCCCGGATTCGTCGCCGGTGCGGTGGCGTCGTTCATGGGCGCCGGGTTCCTCGGCGGCATCGTCGGCGGTCTGCTGGCGGGTCTGGCCGCCTGGTGGCTCAACAGCCTCGATGTGCCCCGCTGGCTGCGCGGCCTCATGCCGGTCGTGATCATCCCGCTGCTGGCGTCCATCTTCGCATCGGGCCTGCTGCTGCTGGTGCTCGGCGGTCCGATCGCCTGGCTCACCCAGGTGCTCAACGACTGGCTGGGCAGCCTCACCGGCGTCGGCGTCGTGCTGCTGGGCGTCGTGCTGGGTCTCATGATGTGCTTCGACCTCGGCGGCCCGGTCAACAAGGTGGCCTACGGCTTCGCCACCGCCAACCTCGCCGCCGGCATCGCCGGCGACACCCGCTACCTCGAGATCATGGCCGCCGTCATGGCCGCGGGCATGGTGCCGCCGCTGGCGATGGCGCTGGCCTCGACGGTGCTCGGGCGCACGCTGTTCACCGAGCCCGAACGCGAGAACGGCAAGGCGGCGTGGCTGCTGGGTGCGGCCTTCATCACCGAGGGCGCGATCCCGTTCGCCGCCGCCGACGTGCTGCGGGTGATCCCGGCGATGATGCTCGGCGGCGCCGTCACCGGTGGCCTCTCGATGCTCTTCGGCGTCACGAGCAAGGCCCCTCACGGCGGTGCGTTCGTCTTCTTCGCGATCGACAACTTCTGGCTCTGGGTGGTGGCCATCGCCGCCGGCACCGTGGTCAGCGCGTTCTCGGTGGTGCTCCTCAAGCGCTTCGCCCACCGCCGCGGGGTCACCGAGGCCGAATTGGCACAGCCCGTGGGAGTTTCCCCGTCGGTCGCGACCGCCTAGGCTCGAAGGACGACCTGAGGCACGATCCTCGAGCTCACACTTAGGAGAAACACCATGGCAGAACGCCAGGCCACCGTCGCCAGCCAGTCGGGCCTGCACGCCCGCCCCGCCAAGCTGTTCGTGCAGGCGGTGCAGCAGACGGGTGTCCCCGTCACGATCGCCGTCGACGGCGGACCCGACCTCAACGCGGGCAGCATCCTCACCCTCATGGGCCTGGGCGCCACGCAGGGCACGGTCGTCACGCTGAAGGCCGAGGGCGACGGTGCCGAGCAGGCGCTGGACACCCTCGTGGCGTTCCTCGAGACCGACCACGACGCCGAGGCCTGAGCCTCCGCACACACGCACATCGGGCGGATGCCCGGAGCCTCACGCTCCGGCATCCGCCCGATGTGCTGTCCCGGGCCGGCGGCCCGGGAACGCTCAGAGGTCGGTCGACTCGCCCGGCTCGAGCGTGACGAACTCGCCGCCGCCCTGGGCTGTGGCCCACTCCAGCCGGCCGCGGCCCATGTCGAGACCGCTGCGCGACAGGGTCATGTCGTGCACCGCGAACGCGCGGCGCGGCGCGACGGCGAGCACGAAGTCCATCGCCTCGCCGATCTTCAGCCACGGCGCGCCCACGGGGGCGGCCAGCAGTTCGACCTCGACCCCCTCGGGCACCGCGTATGAGTCGCCCGGGTAGTAGTAGGCGCCGTCGACGAGCACGCCCACGTTGTCCACGACGGGGATCGACTCGTGGATCACGGCGTGCCGGCCGCCGAAGAAGCGCACCGTGAACGGGTCGAGGTCGATCTCGTCGCCGGGGGAGACCACCGTCACCTCCAGGTCGATGTCGCTCTCGGCCACCGCCGCCGCCACGCCTGCCGGGGCGTAGACGGGCACACCCGGGGCGTCGCGCCGCAGACGCTCCAGGTGCTCGGGGGTCCAGTGGTCGGCGTGCTGGTGGGTGATCAGCACCGCCACCAGTCCTTCCACGTCGATGAGGGGGAGGGTGAACGAACCGGGGTCGATGAGCAGCGTGCGGCCGGACTTCTGGAGTCGCTGGCAGGCGTGCTCGTGCTTGGTGACGCGCATGGCCCCAGTCAACGCCCGCGGGCACGTCGCGGCAAGCCGCGACACCGGTTCCGGCCTCGATTTGTCGCAGCCGCGCAGGGCATGGCATACTGTAACGGTTGCCTCCGAGACATCGGAGGAGACGGCCCCATCGTATAGCGGCCTAGTACGCCGCCCTCTCACGGCGGTAACGCGGGTTCGAATCCCGCTGGGGTCACCAACCGCAGAAGCCCGGTCCACACGGACCGGGCTTCTGTCGTCTGCGGGGCAGGCGAGCGCCTCAGCGCTGCGGCTGCCCGCCCGCGGCGTCGCCGGATCGGGGCGCACCGCGCCGGCGCACGAGGCGCCGCACCACGAGCACGATCACGACGACGACGGCGCCGATGGCGATCCAGGGGAGCAGGAACCCCAGCGCGACGACCAGGCCGTTGAGGGTCGCCAGCAGTCCGTTCCAGCCGGCGGCGATCCCGTCGCCGAAGCCGGTCGGATCGGGCTCGACGGCCTGCTCGGGCTCGATGAGGGTCACCGTCAGCGCCGACATCGCCACCTGGTCGTCGAGCATCTGCAGCTGCTGCTGCAACGAGGCGAGCTCGGCCTGCCGCTGCGCGAGCGCCGACTCGGCCGCCACGAGGTCGGCGGTCGAGTCGGCATCGGCCAGCAGCGTGGTCAGGCGAGCCACCGACGCCTCCAGCGCCTCCACCCGGGCGCGCAGGTCGACGGCCTCGCCCGTCACGTCGCGCCGGTCGATCTGCGACGAGGTCACCGCACCCAGGTCGCCGAGGGAGGCGGTGACGGCGCTCAGCCGGTCCGCCGGCACCCGCACCGTGATCCACCCGTCGGCGAAGGTGGGCGTCGTCATGGCATCGGGGGCCATCACGCCCTCTTGGGCGGGCATCGGCCCGGTCGCCCCGATGCTCATCGTCTCGACGTAGCCGCCGGCGTCTTCGGCGGTGACGGTGATGGTCGCCGCGGCCGCCGTCGCGTCGTCGACCTCGACGACCGCGGATGCCGTGGCCACGATCTCCCGCGCACCCGACAGGTCGCCGTCGGTCGATCCCTCGGGGGCCATGCCGCCGGCCGCGCTCTCGGGCAGGGTCTCCGGCGCCAGGGCACCCTGGTCGAAGGCCTGGTCGGGGATGACCGTCACGCCCGGCATATCGCCGGCGTCGGCGCCCCCCGTCGCCGTCAACCCGCCGCCGAGATAGGGCGCCACCATCGCGACCAGCGTGACGGCCGCGGCGGCGCCGACGCCCCAGGTCCAGGCGCGGCGGCGCCGGGAGCGCGCCGCCAGGGCGTCCCGGCGCTCCCGCCGTTCCCGGTCGTCGCGTTCGCGCCCGACCGCCCTCATCAGCTCCGTCTCGATCTCGGCGAGCCGATCGTCGCCGATGGGTGCCAGGGCGACGGCCCCGGTGTCGTTGTGCCCGCTCATAGCGCCTCTCCTTGCATGGCCGCCCGCAGGCGGGTTCGGATGCGGGAGAGACGCGTGCGCACCACGGCGTGGCTGACCCCGAGCTGCTCGGCTGCCGCCTGGTAGGCGTAGCCCTCGGTGGCGCAGAGCCGGAAGATCTGCTGGTCGAGGGGGCTGAGGTCGCCGACCTCCTGGATGACCCGCTCCACGAGCTGCGCCCCGATCACCTGGGCTTCCACGTCCACCGTCGCCGGCAGCGTCTCGTCGGCCTCGCCGCCGGCGTGCTCGCGGTCCCGGCGGATGCGGCGGATGCGGTTGGCCGCCTGGAAACGGCACACCGTGACCAGCCAGGGCAGCAGCGAGTCGCCCGCCAGCTGCAGGCCGGGCAGCTTCCGCCAGGCCGCGAGGAAGGTCTCCTGCAGCACGTCCTCGGCATCGGCGGCGTTGCCCACCAGGCCGTGGGCCAGCCAGTACACCGGCCGGGAGTAGGCGCGGAAGAGGGCGCGGAAGGCCTCGCCGTCGCCGGCGCCGGCCGCGGCGACCAGCGCCGCGTCGCCCTGCGGCGCGGTGTCGCCTCGCTCTGCGGTGTCGGTCATATCCCCTCGCCCGGTGACGGCTCGCGCCGCCGATCGCCGTGGGCCCTGCGGCCCAGCATCATCGTCTCTCACCCGGGCAGTGTCGCGGTACGGCCGATCGTCTCATCGCATCCGGAAACCGCACCTGCGGAAACGATGTCGCACCGTGCGCCGGATGCCCGCGCGGGACCTGTATCCTTTTCCGAGCGAGAGGGAGTATCCCGGTATCGTGCACCCGTCATCACGGGCTCCGTCGTCGAGGCCCCGGGTGCACACCGCAGTCTGCGGGGGAGAGACTTTCGAACCTCCGTCGTCCCTCCCGAAAGGCCCCTATGGACCTCCCTGTCTGGTTCGAAGTCGGCTCCCTCGTCGTCCTCGTGCTGATCCTCGTCGGCGATCTGCTGCTGATCCTCAAGCGCCCTCACATCCCCTCCACGAAGGAATCGACCCTGTGGGTCGTGTTCTACGTGACCCTCGCGCTCATCTTCGCGGGCCTGCTGTGGCTGTTCGCCGGTCACGAGTTCGCCGGGCAGTTCATCGCCGGCTGGCTCACCGAGTACAGCCTGTCGATCGACAACCTTTTCGTGTTCGTGCTGATCATGAGCCAGTTCGCGGTGCCGCGCCGCTACCAGCAGGAGGTGCTGATGGTGGGCATCATCATCGCGCTCATCCTGCGCGGCCTGTTCATCCTCGCGGGCGCCGCGATCATCGAGCAGTTCAGCTGGGTGTTCTACATCTTCGGCGCGTTCCTCATCTGGACCGCCTGGCGCCAGGCGTTCCCGGGCGGCGACCACGACTCCGATGTGAAGCAGGAGTCGTTCATCGTGCGGCTGCTGCGTCGCACGATCGACATCGCCGACCACTACGACGGCTCGAAGCTGCGCACCGTGGTCGACGGCAAGAAGATCTTCACCCCGATGATCATCGTGTTCGCCGCGATCGGCATGACCGACCTGCTGTTCGCCATCGACTCGATCCCGGCGATCTTCGGCATCACGCAGAACCCGTTCATCGTGTTCACCGCGAACCTGTTCGCACTGATGGGTCTGCGCCAGCTCTACTTCCTGCTGGGCGACCTGCTCGACCGCCTCAAGTACCTGCACTACGGCATCGCGTTCATCCTCGCCTTCATCGGCGTGAAGCTGTTCTTCCACGCCATGCACGAGAACGAGCTGCCGTTCATCAACGGCGGCGAGCACATCACGTGGGTGCCCGAGATCTCGACCTGGATGTCGCTGGGCGTCATCGTGCTGTCGATGGCGGTCGCCACCATCGCGAGCCTCATGGCCTCCGCCAAGGAGCGCCGCCTCGCCGGCGTTCCGGCCGCGGGCCCCGCCGACAGCCCCGCCGACCAGGGCCCCGCGGTCGCCGCCGCCGAGGCCGTGGCCGACGAGAAGGGCACCCCGCCCACCGTCGAGCAGCCCCGCACCACCGAGCAGAACCTGCCCGTCGACCACCGCGGCGGCGACGAGTCGCGCGGCTGAGCGCGCCGGCACCGCACCACCACCACGGCCCGCGGCATCCCTCACCCGGATGCCGCGGGCCGCGGTCCGTGGCGGGCCGCGGTGACGGGGCACCGGGCCGTCGGCATCCCCGCCGGTGGTAATCTGAGCCGATGCGGTTCGTGCACCTTCTCCTTAGCGGCCGCGGCGAGATCTCGTTCTGAGCCCCCTCTCGTCGCGGAGTCCGACACGGGCACGAAGCCGAACAGGAGAACGAGACATATGAACATCCAGATCCCCGATCACCCCCGCACGCTGGCGGAGAAGGTGTGGGACGACCACCTGGTGGTCAAAGGCGAAGACGGTCAGCCCGACCTCATCTACATCGACCTGCACCTGGTGCACGAGGTCACGAGCCCCCAGGCCTTCGACGGCCTGCGCGCCGAGGGACGCCCGGTCCGGCGACTCGATCTGACGATCGCCACCGAAGACCACAACACCCCGACGCTCGAGATCGACAAGCCGATCGCCGACCTCACCAGCCGCACGCAGATCGAGACGCTGCGCCGCAACGCCGCGGAGTTCGGTGTGCGCCTGCACTCGCTCGGCGACAAGGAACAGGGCATCGTGCACGTCGTCGGGCCGCAGCTGGGCCTGACGATGCCGGGTGTCACCGTCGTGTGCGGCGACAGCCACACCTCCACGCACGGGGCGTTCGGGGCGATGGCCTTCGGCATCGGCACCAGCGAGGTCGAGCACGTGCTGGCCACCCAGACGCTGCCGCTCAAGCCGTTCAAGACGATGGCGATCACCGTGGAGGGCACCCTGCGCGAGGGCGTCTCGGCCAAGGACATCATCCTCGCCATCATCGCCAAGATCGGCGCCAACGGCGGCCAGGGCTACGTGCTCGAGTTCCGCGGCAGCGCCATCCGCGCCCTCTCGATGGAGGGGCGCATGACGATGTGCAACATGTCGATCGAGGCCGGTGCCCGTGCCGGCATGATCGCCCCCGACGAGACGACGTTCGCCTACCTCAAGGGTCGCCCGCACGCGCCCGAGGGCCAGGACTGGGACGACGCGGTCGCCTACTGGCGCACGCTCCCCTCCGACGAGGGCGCCGTCTACGACGCCGAGGTCTTCCTCGACGCCGACGAGCTCGAGCCGTTCGTGACCTGGGGCACCAACCCCGGTCAGGGCGTGTCGCTGTCGGGCGTGGTGCCCGCCCCGGCCGATTTCACCGATCCCAATGAGCGCGCCGCCGCCGAGCGGGCGCTGGAGTACATGGACCTCGTGCCCGGCACGCCGCTGAAGGACGTGCCGGTGGATGCCGTCTTCATGGGCTCGTGCACCAACAGCCGCATCGAAGACCTGCGCCAGTTCGCCTCGATCGTGCGCGGCCGCACCAAGGCCGAGGGCGTGCGCGTCATGGTCGTCCCCGGCTCGGCGCGGGTGCGCCTGGAGGCGGAGGCGGAAGGCCTCGACAAGGTGTTCGTCGACTTCGGCGCCGAGTGGCGCTTCGCGGGCTGCTCGATGTGCCTGGGCATGAACCCCGATCAGCTCGCCCCGGGGGAGCGGTGCGCCTCGACGAGCAACCGCAACTTCGAGGGACGCCAGGGCAAGGGCGGGCGCACGCACCTCGTCTCGCCGCTGGTGGCTGCGGCCACCGCCGTGCTCGGCCGACTGGCCAGCCCCGGCGACCTCGTCGCGCAGGGACCTGCCGAGGCGCACAGCCCGGTGGACGCGAACAGCCCGGTGGAGGCCTGACATGGACAAGTTCTCGACGCACACCGGCATCGCCGCCCCGCTGAAGCGCTCGGCGGTCGACACCGACCAGATCATCCCGGCCGTCTACCTCAAGCGCGTCACCAAGACGGGCTTCGAAGACGCCCTGTTCGCCAACTGGCGCCAGGACCCCGAGTTCCTCCTCAACCAGCCGACCTTCGCCGCGGCATCCGTGCTGGTGGCCGGCCCCGACTTCGGCACCGGCTCCAGCCGCGAGCACGCCGTGTGGGCGCTGCGCGACTACGGGTTCCGGGTCGTGCTGAGCCCCAAGTTCGCCGACATCTTCCGCGGCAACGCGGGAAAGCAGGGCCTGGTGACCGGCGTCATCTCCGAGAGCGACCTCGAGGCGATCTGGGCCGCGATCGACGCGCAGCCGGGCATCTCGATGACGGTCGACCTCGAGGCGCGCGAGGCGCGGATCGGCGACCTCCGGGTCGCTTTCGAGATCGACGATTACACTAGGTGGCGCCTCCTCGAAGGGCTCGACGACATCGGGCTCACCCTGCGCAACGAACAAGCCATCGCGCAATTCGAGGCGCGCCGCGAGGCGTGGCGGCCGCGGACACTGCCCGTCCGCTAGCCCGATGTCCGCCCCGCGATCCGGGGTGGATGCAGTTCGCTTCCTCGAGACACAAGTGAGGTCCACCGGATGAATACCCTGCTCAGCGAGTCCGCAACGTCGGGCCCCGAGGGCGACGCCGTCCACGCGCTGCGCATCCGCGGCGGCCGGCCCCTGCGGGGCACGGTCGACGTGAAGGGCGCGAAGAACCTCGCCACCAAGGCGATGGTGGCCTCGCTGCTGGGCGAGACCGCCTCGGTGCTGCGCGACGTGCCCGACATCAGCGACGTGCAGGTCGTGCGGTCGCTGCTCGACGTGCACGGTGTGGCCATCACCGACGAAGGCGACGGCGTGCTCCGCCTCGACCCGAGCGGTGCGGTCTCGGCCCACTTCGAGGAGATCGACGCCCACGCCGGCGCGTCGCGCATCCCGATCCTGTTCTGCGGTCCGCTGCTGCACCTGCTCGGTCAGGCGTTCATCCCCGACCTCGGCGGATGCCGCATCGGCGACCGCCCCATCGACTTCCACCTCGACGCGCTCCGCGCGTTCGGCGCGGTCGTCGAGAAGCTGCCCAGCGGCATCCGCCTGTCGGCGCCCGAGGGTCTGCACGGCGCCGACATCGAGCTGCCCTACCCGAGCGTCGGGGCCACCGAGCAGGTGCTGCTGACGGCGGTGCGCGCCAAGGGCACCACCGAGCTGCGCGGCGCGGCGATCGAGCCCGAGATCATGGATCTCATCGCGGTGCTGCAGAAGATGGGCGCGATCATCTCCTACGAGCCGAACCGCGTCATCTTCATCGAGGGCGTCGAGAGCCTGCGCGGCTACGACCACCGCTGCATCTTCGACCGCAACGAGGCCGCGTCGTGGGCCTGCGCCGCGCTGGCCACCGACGGCGACATCTTCGTGGCCGGGGCCAAGCAGCAGGAGATGCTCACGTTCCTCAACGTCTTCCGCAAGGTCGGCGGCGACTTCGACGTGCGCGAAGACGGCATCGCCTTCCGCCGCGGCGGCGAGCTGAAGGCCGTCACGGTCGAGACCGACGTGCACCCGGGCTTCATGACCGACTGGCAGCAGCCGCTCATCGTCGCCCTCACCCAGGCCACCGGCGAGTCCGTCGTGCACGAGACGGTGTACGAGAACCGTCTCGGGTTCACCCGCGCGCTCGTCCAGATGGGCGCCGACATCGTCGTGCACCCCGAGGGCATCGCCGACCCCGCGCGCCGGGTGCCCCGTCGCGCGCTCGAGCAGGCCGCCGTCATCAACGGCCCCACGCCGCTGCACGCGGCCGAGGTCGTCGTGCCCGATCTGCGCGGCGGCTACAGCTACGTGATCGCGGCCCTCGCCGCCGACGGCGAGTCGACGGTACGCAACGTCGACATCATCCGCCGCGGCTACGAGAAGTTCCTCGACAAGCTCACCGCCCTGGGCGCCGACTTCGACGTCGTCGCCTGAGGCCGTCGATGAGCTCCCGTCGCCGGGCCACGGCAGAGAAGTCGCGCCCGACTGTGTTCTGGCCGCTCGCCGCGGTCGTCGTCCCCGCCGTCGGCTGGTTCGCCAAGATCGAGATCTCCGGAGCCGAGCACATGCCGGCCGAGGGGCCCTACGTGCTGGCGCCCAACCACTACAGCGAGTTCGACCCGCTGATCCTCGCGGTGGCGACCTGGCGGCTGGGGCGCGCGCCGCGCTTCATGGCCAAGGAGAGCCTCTTCCGCGTTCCGGTGCTCGGCGCGGCGCTGCGGGCCACCGGCATGGTGCCCGTCGCGCGGACCGCCTCGGCGGCATCGGCCAAGCAGACGATGGAGCAGGCGCGGCAGCTGGTCGAGCACGGGCGCGGCGTGATCGTCTACCCCGAGGGCTCGCTGACCCGCGACCCCGGGATGTGGCCGATGCGCGGCAAGAGCGGCGCGGTGCGCCTGGCCCTCGCCGGTGACATCCCGGTGATCCCCGTGGCCACGTGGGGCGTGCAGCAGATCATGCCGCGCTACGGCAAGCTGCGGGTCTTCCCGCCGCGCCGTCGGGTGCGTCTGGTGCTCGGCCCGGCCGTCGACCTCAGCGCCTTCGCCGGCGCCAACGCCCCGGCCCAGCTGGCGGCGGCGACGGATGCCGTGATGGCCGACATCTCGGGCCTGCTCGGCGGGCTGCGCGGTGAGGCGCCGCCGGCAGAGCGCTGGAACCCGTCGGTGCACGGGCAGAGGGAGACGGGTCGCCTTGAGTCGTAGTCCGGTCGGGCTGCCGCGGGTCGCCGTGATCGGCTCAGGCAGCTGGGGAACCACTTTCGGAAAGGTGCTCGCCGACGGCGGCGCGCACGTGGTGATGTGGGCGCGGCGCGCCGAGCTCGCCCAGGAGATCCACGAGGGCCACCGCAACACCGAGTACCTGCCGGGTGTCAACCTGCCGCGGGCGATGTCGGCGACCACCCATCTGTCAGAGGCGCTCGACGGCGCCGACCAGATCTACCTGGCCATCTCCAGTCAGGCGCTGCGCCAGAACCTCAAGGCGGTGCGCCCCCTCATCGCCAAGAGCGACGCGCCCATCGTCTCGCTCATGAAGGGCGTCGAGAAGCGCACCGGTCTGCGCATGAGCCAGGTCATCGAGCAGGAGCTGCACTGCGATCCGGCGCGCATCGCCGTCGCATCCGGTCCGAACCTCGCTCTCGAGATCGCCCGCGAGCAGCCCACCGCCGCGGTGATCTCGTCGGTGAGCCAGGAGACCGCCGAGGCCGTCGCCCGACGCGCCCGCAACGCCTACTTCCGTACCTTCGTGAACACCGACGTGATCGGCACCGAGTTCGGCGGCGTGCTGAAGAACCTCATCGCCGTCGCGATCGGCATCGTCGACGGCGTCGGCTACGGCGAGAACACCAAGGCCTCGATCATCACCCGCGGGCTCGTGGAGATGACCGACTTCGCCGTCGCGCAGGGCGCACAGCCCGAGACGCTGCAGGGCCTGGCGGGGCTGGGCGACCTCATCGCCACCTGCCAGTCGCCGCTCAGTCGCAACAACACCGCCGGGCGCCTGCTCGGCCAGGGGTACAGCTTCCAGGACGTCGTGAAGCAGATGAACCAGACCGCCGAAGGTCTGGCCTCTGTCGCACCCGTGCTGCAGCTGGCACGCGAGGCGGGGGTCATGATGCCCATCGTCGAGCAGGTGAAGATGGTGCTCGACGGCACCATGAACCCGCGCGACATCGCCCCGCACCTGACCACCGAAGACGATCAGCCCACCGGCGAGAGGACCCAGAATGGACAAGGCGGCAGTGGCGGTGCTTTTCGGCGGTCGCTCCAGCGAGCACTCGATCAGCTCCGCAACGGCCGGGGGCGTGCTGGGCACGCTTGACCGCGACCGCTACCGCGTCATCCCGATCGGGATCACCCGCGACGGGGCCTTCGTCCTCGAAGACGACGATCCCGGCAAGTTCGGCCTCGACCCGGCGCACCTGCCCGAGGTCGTCGACAACGGCACCCGCATCGTCTGGCCCGACTCCACCCGCAGCCGTGAGCTGCGCGTGCGCGACGCTGCGGGGGAGCGCTCGCTCGGCGACGTCGACGTGGTGTTCCCGATCCTCCACGGCCGCTTCGGCGAGGACGGCACCGTGCAGGGCTTCCTCGAACTGCTCGACCTGCCCTACGTCGGGGCGGGCCTGCTCATGTCGGCGATCGGCATGGACAAGCACACCACCAAGAGCATCCTGAAGGCCGCCGGCGTGCCCGTCGTGCCGTGGGTGACGGTGACCCGCAGCGCCCTCGAGCGCGACGGCGAGCTCTGGCGTCGCCGCATCCGCTCGCTGGGCCTGCCCGCCTTCGTCAAGCCCGCCCGCGCCGGCTCGAGCGTGGGCGTGTCGAAGGTCGACGACTGGGCCGACCTCGACGCCGCCCTCGACGTCGCGTTCGCCGAAGACGGCACCGTGCTCGTCGAGCAGGCCGTCGTCGGCCGTGAGGTGGAGTGCGGCGTGCTCGAGGGCCGCGACGGCGGCGCCCCGCGCGTGAGCGTGGCGGGCGAGATCGTCATCAGCGGTCGCGACTTCTACGACTTCGACGCGAAGTACCTCGGCGCCGACGGCATCGAGCTCGTCTGCCCGGCTGAGCTGGGCGACGGCGAACTGGCCGAGATGCAGCGCATCGCCGCCCGCGCCTTCGAGGCCGTCGGCGGGCAGGGGCTGGCCCGCGTGGACTTCTTCTACACCGGCACGGAGTTCTTCGTGAACGAGGTGAACACGATGCCCGGCTTCACGCCGATCTCCATGTTCCCGAAGTGCTGGATCGCGTCGGGCATGAGCTACGACGACCTGCTGACCGAGCTGATCGAACTCGCCCGCGCCCGCTGAGCGTCCGCCCGGGCCGGCTCAGCCGGCGTCGGGCTCGGGGGTGTCGACGCGGTCGGTGCACACCGATCCGGTGGTGGGCAGCGTGCCCACGGCGGGCCCGAGCGCGCTCAGCACGGCGCGGGCGCTCACGTCGTCGTAGTCGAGGTACACCTCGACGGCGGGTGAGCGGCCGAAGGTGGTGAACCGGTAGTTGGGCGCCTCGGAGTCGTCGATGATCCAGTCGACGTTGTCGACGCTCTGGCAGACGAGCTCCGACGGCCCGGGCTCGCTGACCCCGCAGGTGAGCAGCACGTCGGCCGGGTCGCCCCAGGCGCCGGTGGCCTGCGCATCCGTCCAGCGGCGGTCCTGGCCGTCGGCGGTGGCGGGAAGCCTCGTGATCACCGCGGCGCAGGCCGGGTCGTTCGACGCGGCCGCCGGCTGCATCGACACGGTCGCGCTGCACGCGGCGAGGGGGAGGGCGGCGACCAGGGCGAGGGCGAACAGGGCTCGTCGGGGTCGGCGGATCACCTGTCCAGGCTACCGTGGAGGGATGCCCACCCCCGCCCCCTCCACCGTCGGCGCGGCCTCCGAAGCCGAGGTGCTCGGCCGCATCCTCGACGCGCTCCAGGGCTCGTCGCAGGCGCTGGTCGGCCCGGGCGACGACGCCGCCGTGCTCGCCGCGCCCGGCGGACGGGTGGTCGTGACGACCGACACCCTCGTGCACGGGCCCGACTTCCGCCTCGCGTGGTCGTCGGCGCAGGATCTCGGCGCCAAGTCGGC
Organism: Microbacterium festucae; assembly: GCF_025421715.1. Lineage (GTDB taxonomy): Bacteria > Actinomycetota > Actinomycetes > Actinomycetales > Microbacteriaceae > Microbacterium > Microbacterium festucae. Next base: position 517,532 of record NZ_JAOEFC010000002.1, on the reverse strand, counting down.
GGCCGTCAACCTCGCCGACGTCGCGGCGATGGGCGCGCGCCCCACGGCGCTGTTCGTGGCGCTCGCCCTGCCCGACGACACGGAGCTCGACTTCGTGTCGCAGCTCGCGGGCGGCTTCCGCGCGGCCTGCGACGAGCTCGCGCCCGGCTGCGCGGTGGAGGGCGGCGACCTCACCGTCTCCGACACCCTCACCATCGCGGTGACGGCCATCGGCGTGCTCGACGGGGCGCCGGTGCTGCGCAGCGGCGCCCGGGTGGGCGACGTGATCGCGGTGTGCGGCGAGCTCGGCGCCGCCGCCCGCGGCCTGGCGGTGCTGTTCGACCGCTTCCGCAGCCCCGGCGGCGCGCCCATCCCCGTGGACCGCGCGCAGCTGACCGCGGCCGAGACCGCCGACCTCGACGCGCAGCTGCGCCCTCGGCCGCCGGTGGCGCAGGGCGTGGTCGCCGCCGGCGCCGGCGCGACGGCGATGATGGACGTCTCCGACGGGCTGCTGCTGGATGCCGGACGGCTCGCGCGCGCCTCGGGGGTGACCCTGGTCCTGGCGGCCGCCCCGGGTGGCACGGCGTGGACCGACGCCGCGCTGCGCGGCGGCGAGGACCACGCGCTGCTGGCGACCTTCCCGCCCGATGCCGCCCTTCCGCCGGGCTTCCGGCCGATCGGCGAGGTCGTGGCGGCGGGCGCGGAGCCGGTGACCGTGGCGGGCGCCGCCGGCGGCGGCCGCGGCGGCTGGGACCCCTACCGCGACTGGGACGCGCAGCGCGGCTGAGTCGCGCCGGCCGTCAGGCCCGCAACCACCACAGGGTGGTGTCGCCGTACTTCTTGGCCCGCTCGTGCGCGAGGCCCTCCGGCGCCGACGGCTCGCCCGAGCGCGACGCGCGCTCGACGACGACCACCGCGCCCGCGGCCAGCCGCGGCACCAGCAGCGCCAGGGTCGCCGCCAGTTCGCTCTCGCCGACGTCGTAGGGCGGGTCGAGGAAGACCAGATCGTAGCTGCGACCGTCAGAGCGCAGGAAGGCGTCGGCGGCGGCGCGGTGCACGCGCACGGCAGCGCCCGGCACCGCCCGCGCCACGGCCTGCGCGTTGCGCTGGGCGACCGTCGCCGCCCGCGGCGCCTTCTCGACGAGGTCGGCGCTGCGGGCACCGCGGCTGACGGCCTCCAGCCCCAGCGCCCCCGAGCCGGCGTAGAGGTCGAGCACCGCGGCATCCTCGACCAGGCCCGCCGCATCCAGCGCGCCGAACAGCGACTCGCGCACGCGGTCGCTCGTGGGTCGGGTGCCGGCGTCGGGAACGGCCAGGGCCAGCGACCCGGCGGCGCCGGAGATGATGCGCGTCACAGCTTCACGATACCGATGCGGGTCACGCCGTCGGCGGCGCGTCTTCGGAGGTGAGGCGCGGCTCGGTGCGCAGGTGCGGGCGCAGCCCCGCCTTGTCGGCGTAGAACGCGCGGATGCGGTCCATGTCGGCTCCCACGTCGCCGGTGAGGGCGAGGGTGGGGCCGAGGCCGGTGGTCATCGTCGTGCGGTCGACGTAGCCGAGGGTCACCGGCATGCCGGTCTCGGTGGCGATGCGGTAGAAGCCGCTCTTCCAGTGCGTGGTGGCCCCGCGGGTGCCGTCGGGGGTCACGACCAGGCCGAACACCTCGCCGGCGTGCACGCGCGCCACGACTTCGGCCACGACCCGACCGGCGTCGCTGCGGTCGACCGGGATGCCGCCCAGGCGCCGCATCAGGGGGCCGCGCCACCCGGCGAACAGGCTCTCCTTGCCGAGCCAGCGCGCGTCGATGCCCAGCCGCCAGGCGATGGCGAGCATCAACACGAAGTCCCAGTTGGAGGTGTGCGGCGCACCGATGAGCACCGTCGGCACGGTGGGAGCGGGTTCGGTCACCAACCGCCAGCGACTGAAGGCCCAGTAGGTGCGGGCGAGGAGGCGTCGGATCACCACTCGAGAGTACGTGGTCGTCCCGCCGGCGACGTCGCCGGTGGTGCCTAGACTCGACCCATGCCGCCGGTGACCCTCGATTCCCCGCTGGAAGCCGTGCTCGGGGCCAAGACCGCCGGCTCGTTCTCGCGGGCGTTCGGCATGACCACGGTGGGCGACCTGCTCGACCACTACCCGCGCCGCTACGCCCGCCATGGCGAGCTGACGCCCATCGCGTCGCTGCCGGTGGGGGAGCAGGTGACGATCGTCGCCGAGGTGCGCTCGGCATCGAGCCGCCCGATGCGCGGGCGCAAGGGGTCGCTGCTGGAGGTGGTCATCAGCGACGGCGCCGGCACCGTGAGCCTCACCTTCTTCAACCAGGCATGGCGGCAGAACGAACTCGTGCCGGGGCGGCAGGGGATCTTCTCGGGCAAGGTCGGCCAGTTCAAGAACCAGAAGCAGTTCGCCCACCCCGACTACGAGCTCTTCGACGACGACGAGACCGCCCGCCAGAACGCCCAGGCGCGTCAGCACGTGCCGATCCCCATCTATCCGGCCACCAGCACCGTGCCCAGCTGGCAGGTGCACAAGGCGGTCGGGGTCGTGCTGCCGACGGTGACCGCGGTCCCCGACCCGCTGCCCGACGCTCTCCGCGAGGCCGAGGGCCTGCTCGAGGCCGCCACCGCGCTGCGCGGCATCCACGCCCCGCAGAGCTTCGACGAGATCGACGCGGCGCGCCGCACGCTGCGCATGCACGAGGCGTTCGTGCTGCAGGCGGCGCTCCTGCAACAGCGCGCGCAGGTGCGCGAGCTGGCAGCCACCCCGCGGCCTGCGGGGGCGCTGCTGGAGCGGTTCGACGCGGCCCTGCCCTTCGCGCTCACCGACGACCAGTCGGCCGTGGGCGACGTGGTGGCCGCCGACCTCGTGGGCGAGGGCCCCATGAACCGGCTCGTGCAGGGCGAGGTGGGGTCGGGGAAGACCCTCGTGGCCCTGCGCGCCATGCTGCAGGTGGCCCAGTCGGGCGGGCAGTCGGCGCTCATCGCCCCGACCGAGGTGCTCGCCGCCCAGCACGTGCGCTCCATCGCCCGCATGCTCGGCCCGCAGCTGGCGCCCGAGCTCATGCCCACCCTGCTCACCGGTCAGCTGCCGGCCGCCGAGCGCCGCAAAGCGGCCCTGCGCGCGGCAGCGGGGCAGGCGCTCATCGTCGTGGGCACCCACGCGCTGCTGAGCGCATCGACCACCTTCGCCGACCTGGGCCTGGTCGTCGTCGACGAGCAGCACCGGTTCGGGGTCGAGCAGCGCGAGACGCTGCGCGCCAAGGGCACCTCGCCGCACGTGCTGGTGCTCACCGCCACCCCCATCCCGCGCACGGTGGCCATGACCGTCTTCGGCGACCTCGACGTCTCCACCATCCGCACCCTGCCCGCCGGGCGCGCGGGCATCTCGTCGTTCGTCGCCCCCATCGCCGAGAAGCCGGGCTGGTTCGCGCGCGTCTGGGACCGCGTGGCCGAGGAAGTCGGCCAGGGCCGGCAGGCGTTCGTGGTCTGCCCCGCGATCGACGCGTCCGGCGACGAACCCGAGGCCGACACCGGCGTCGAACCGCCCGAGGCGCCGCCGGCAGCCGAGGGCGAGGGGCCGGCCCGGGTGCGCTGGGGCGTCGTGCAGGCCGCCGACCTGCTCTCACGGCATCCCGCGTTCGCCGACATCACCGTCGAGATCCTCCACGGCAAGATGCCGGGCGAGCAGAAGGATGCCGTGATGCAGGCCTTCGCGCGCGGTGAGATCGACGTGCTGGTGGCCACGACGGTGATCGAGGTCGGCGTCGACGTGCCCAACGCCTCGACGGTGGTGGTGCTGGAGGCCGAGCGCTTCGGCGTCTCGCAGCTGCACCAGCTGCGCGGCCGGGTGGGCCGCGGGTCGGTGCCGGGGCTGTGCCTGCTGGTCACCGAGGCCGAAGAGCTCACGCCGGCGCGGGCGCGCGTGGAGGCGGTGGCCGCGACGACCGACGGCTTCCTCCTGGCCGAGGTCGACCTCGAGCTGCGCGGCGAGGGCGACGTGCTCGGCGACGCGCAGTCGGGGGCCCGTTCGTCGCTACGGCTGCTGCGCGTCGTCGCCGACGCCGACCTCATCGTCCATGCCCGCAGCGAGGCGGCACGCGTGCTCGCCGACGACCCCGGTCTCGACCGGCATCCGGGGCTGGCCGCCACCATCGAGCGGCGCGTGGGACAGCAGGAGCGGGCCGCGCTCGCCCGCAACTGAGCCCGCCCGAACCGGCCCGCCGCGAGTGACTAGGCTGAGCGCATGAACAACCGCATCGCGGTCGTGCCCGGCTCCTTCGACCCCCCGACGCTCGGTCACCTCGACGTCATCCGGCGCGCCGCCGCGCTCTACGACCGCCTGCACGTGCTCGTGGTGCACAACCCCGGCAAAGAGGCGATGCTGCCCATCGCCCAGCGGCTGAGCCTCATCGAGCAGTCCATCGCCGACGCCGGCATCGAGGGCGACATCGTGGTGGCCTCCTGGAGCATGGGCCTGCTCGTCGACTACGTCACCGACGTCGGCGCAGGAGTGCTCGTCAAGGGCATCCGCTCGCAGGTCGACGTCGCCTACGAGACGCCGATGGCGATCGTGAACCGCCACCTGGCGGCGGTGGAGACCGTGTTCCTGCTGCCCGACCCGTCGCACGCGCTGGTGTCGAGCTCTCTCGTGCGGCAGGTCGCCGCCCTCGGCGGCGATGTCGCACCGTTCGTGCCGCCGGCCGTGGCGCGCTTCCTCGACCCCAGCGGTCATCACGGCGGCTAGCATGTCGTGGTGGCCAAGAAGCATCTGAACTCCCCGTTCCTGATCCCCGTGCGCGAGATCGCGCACCGATCCGGTGAGATGCGCGAGCACGACATCGAGGTCGCCGCCCCCGAGCAGTGGGGCGAGGGTCTGGTGTCGGTGCCGCAGGGCGAACCGGTGCAGATCGATGTGCGGCTGGAGTCGGTGCACGAGGGCATCCTCGTCACCGCCGAGGTCGCCACCCGCATGGTCGGCGTCTGCGGCCGGTGCCTCACCGACATCGCCCAGCCTGTCGAAGTCGAGTTTCAGGAGCTCTTCGGGTATCCTGGGGGAGAAGCGAACGACTTCGAGGTTCAAGACGACCACGTGGATCTTGAAACTCCGGTCAGGGATTCGATCGTCCTGTCGCTTCCGTTCCAGCCGGTGTGTCAGCCGGATTGCCCAGGGCTCGACCCGAGCACGGGTGTGAAGCTGACAGACAGCGCCGAGCCGGAGACCCCGATCGACCCGCGCTGGGCCGCGCTGCAGGCCCTCACCCCAGACCACGACGACACGGCACAGCGCCGCGCCGCCGATGACACAGAGAAGAGCTGACCATGGCAGGTAACCCCCCGAAGCGGAAGGTCTCCCGCTCCAACACCCGTTCGCGCCGCGCGCAGTGGAAGGCCGAGGCCCCCACGCTCGTCAAGACGATCGAGAACGGCAAGGTCGTCTACAGCCGTCCGCACCAGGCGAAGGTCGTCACCGACTCGCAGGGCACCGAGCTGTTCCTCGAATACAAGGGCCGCAAGGTCGCCGACATCTGATCGGTCCACGTCGTGACAGACGTCGCGGTCGAGCACGCAACGCTCGTCGAGAAGCTCGGGGTCGATATCGACCCCGAGCTTCTGTTGCTCGCCCTCACACATCGCTCGTTCGCGTATGAGAACGGCGGCATCGCCCACAACGAACGTCTGGAGTTCCTCGGGGACTCCATCCTCGGGCAGGCGGTGACCGTGCACCTCTTCGTCGGCAACCCCGACCTCGAAGAGGGATCGCTGGCCAAGCGCCGCGCGAGCGTGGTGTCCACCGTCGCGCTGGCCGAAGTGGCCCGTGGCATCGGCCTGGGCGCCTACCTGCGGCTCGGCCGCGGCGAAGACCAGACCGGCGGCCGCGACAAGGACTCGATCCTCGCCGATGCGACCGAGGCCGTCATCGGCGCCTCGTTCCTGTCGGCCGGACCGGAGGCCACCACCGCGCTGGTGCTGCGGCTGGTCGCGCCGCTCATGGCCGACCCCGAACGCTACGGCGCGGCGATGGACCCGAAGACCAGCCTGCAGGAGCTGGCCGCCCGGCGCGGTCTCACCCCGCCCGTCTACGTCGTCGAGGCCTCGGGCCCCGACCACAACCGCTCGTTCACGGCGACGGTCACCGTGGGCGACGCCGCGCGCACCGGCACCGGCTCCAGCAAGAAGCAGGCCGAGATGGCCGGCGCCCTCGCCCTCTGGCATGAGCTGTCCTCCCCGGCCTGACCCGACGAGCGAACCCCCACGACGTGCCTGAACTCCCCGAGGTCGAGGTCGTGCGCGCGGGCCTGGCCCCCGCCGTCACCGGCGCGCGCATCGTCGCCGTCGACGTGCGCGACGAGCGGGCCCTCACCCGCCACACCGGCGGCGCCGCGCACTTCGCCGCCGCCCTCACCGGACGTCTCATCGACGGTGCCGCGCGCCGGGGCAAGTTCCTCTGGCTGCCCCTCGACGGGGAGGAGCCGGCGCCCCAGAACCGCGCGCCCCAGGGCGGCGAGGCCGAGGCGCTCGTCGGGCATCTCGGCATGAGCGGGCAGCTGCTGCTGCGCGCCCCCGGCGCCCCCGCCGAGCGCCACGAGCGCGTGCGCCTCGACATCCAGCATCCGGTGCACGGCGAGCTGGCGGTCGTCTTCGCCGACCAGCGCACGTTCGGCTCACTCGCCGTCGATCCGCTGCTGCCCACCGCCGACGGCGCCCCCGGCGGCTTCGGCACCGACGCGGCGCTGGTTCCCGCCCAGGTCGCCCACATCGCCCGCGACCCGCTCGACCCGGCCTTCGACGAGGCGGCGCTGCGGGCCCGGTTCGCGCGCACCGCCTCGGCGGTCAAGCGCGTGCTGCTGGATCAGACGGTGGTCAGCGGCATCGGCAACATCTACGCCGACGAGGCGCTGTGGGCCGCCCGCATCCACCCCGAGACCCCCGCCGCACAGCTGCCGGCCCGCGCCGTCACGCGGCTGCTGGCCGAGGTGCGCGGGGTGCTCGCCAAGGCGCTGGCCGAGGGCGGCACGAGCTTCGATGCGCAGTACGTCAACGTCAACGGCCAGGCCGGCTACTTCGCGCACTCCCTGAACGCGTACGGCCGCACCGGGGAACCGTGTCCCCGATGCGGCCGTCCGATCGTGCGGGTGTCGTTCACCAACCGCTCCAGCCACTACTGCGCGCACTGTCAGAAGCGACGGTGAACCCGCTCAGGCGAGCGTCTTCTTCCAGGCGCCGCTGTACGAGGCCGGCGCGAAGCCGATGGCCTCGTTGATGTCGAGCATCGGCCGGTTCTCCTCGGCGTTGTAGGTGATCACGCGCGGCGACTGCGGCGCGATCTCACGCCAGCGGGTGAGCCCGGCGCACTTGACCAGCTGACCCAGCCGGTGGCCGCGGTGCTCCTTGAGCACGAGCGTGTCCTCCTGATGGGTGGCGGCGGTCAGGTCGGAGCCGATGACGAGCTCGTTGAACGCGACGATCGTGCCGGTGGCCTCTTCCACGGCGACGGTGACCAGCGCCGTCTGCCCGCCGTCGAGGTAGCGCTGGTCGTGCCGGCGCACCCGATCGGCGTCCCACGTCTCCTCGTCGAACTCCATCGCGGCCGCCGGCACATCCGTCGACATGCGCGACTTCGCCCACGCGTAGCCCTCGAGGTGCTCCTCGGGGGTCGGCAGCGTCCACTGCACGACGCGGTAGCCGGATGCCGCGGCGGTGGCCGCCTGCAGCAGGCGGGCCACCTCGTCGCCCGCGGTTGCCAGCGTCAGCGCGCTCTTGCGTTCGATCTGCTCGAGCGTGTAGCCGTGACGGCCATAGAACCGGGCGGCCCGGTCGGCCGGGATCGACCCGAAGCCGGTGGGGGCCTCGAGGCGGTCACCGGGTGCGTCGGGGTGGTCGGCCCACGACTGCAGCACGGTGCGGCCGTGCTCACGGGCGGTGCGCTCGACGAGCTCGTACGCCGCCGAGCCGATGCCCTGCCCTTGATGGGCGCGCAGCAGCTCGATCAGCCAGAACGCGTTCTTCGAGCCGTCCTCCAGCGGGAGGTCGACCCCGACGCGGCCGACGACGGTGCCGTCGACGTCGATCGCCCAGCTGAGCCGGATCTCGTCCGGGCCCGGCTGGTAGTGGGGGAGCAGCTGCTCGGGCGTCATCGCGTCGTCGTCGTCGCCCCCGATCTCGCGGTAGATCTCGTTGCGGGCGGCTGTCATCGCCAGGAAGTCGGCCGCGTCGGCGTCGGCGGTGGTGGCCGGGATGACGATCGGCCGGAACTCGGCCGTCGTGGTGGTGCTCATGGTGGTGTGTCCTTTCGGGGTGGGGCCCCGGCCGCAGCCGGGACCCCGGGCGTCAGATAGAAGGCGGTCAGCGCAGCGGCAACCGCTGGGCGGCCCGCAGCCAGCTGTGCTCCCGCGCGCGCCGGTCGGCGGCGACACGGTGGGTCTGCTGGCGTGCGGCCCGTTCGGGCTCGGCGCGGGTGCTCCACATCAGCAGCGCCAGGGCCACGCGCATGGCGACGCGGTCGAGCGGGCGGGTGCGGAGCGTGCGGGTCTGCAGCGGTGCGAGCGGCAGCTGTTCGGGCGGCGCAGCGGAGCGCTGCGGCGCGAGGAGGGTGTTCACGATGGTCTCTTCTCGGAAAGGGTGAGCGAAGGAGCCGGAGATCCGGCGGAGGACGTGCCGCAGCACGGGGACGGGCAGGCGGAGCCGGCGACCGTGATCGAGGGACCCGGCGCCCGAGAACGGGCGGAGTCCTCCCCGAGGAAGGTCAGCCGACGGTGGGAGCGGCCTGCGTGGCGCCGAAGGAGAGGATCCCGGTGCACACGCCGAACGCCGCGATACGCGGAGCGATTCTTCCGGTGGTGTTCATGTGCATCATTTCGGGACCTCCTTTCTCGACTTCTGACGCGATCAGTGAAACTAGCATCCCGGGCGTGTCGCGTCAAGAGCAGTCCGCGCGCGTCGCCGCGGAACCGGGCCTGCCGTCCGCTAGCGTGGTGCCACACCGACCCGCGCGGAGGCACGTCGCATGCACCTGAAGAGCGTCACGCTCAAAGGCTTCAAGTCGTTCGCGCAGCCGACGACCTTCGCCCTCGAACCCGGCGTCACCTGCATCGTCGGCCCCAACGGGTCGGGCAAGTCGAACGTGGTCGACGCGCTGGCGTGGGTGATGGGCGAGCAGGGTGCCAAGACCCTCCGCGGCGGCAAGATGGAAGACGTCATCTTCGCCGGCACCGCCACCCGCGGGCCGCTCGGCCGCGCCGAGGTGCAGTTGACGATCGACAACTCCGACGGCGCGCTGCCGATCGAGTACAGCGAGGTGACGATCAGTCGCACGCTGTTCCGCAACGGCTCCAGCGAGTACGCGATCAACGGCGAGGGATGCCGTCTGCTCGACGTGCAGGAGCTGCTCAGCGACTCCGGCCTCGGGCGCGAGATGCACGTCATCGTCGGGCAGGGGCGCCTGGACAGTGTGCTGCAGGCCAGCCCGGAAGACCGGCGCGGCTTCGTCGAGGAGGCCGCCGGCATCCTCAAGCACCGGCGTCGCAAGGAGAAGACCCTCCGCAAGCTCGAGGCGATGGAGGCGAACCTCACCCGGTTGAGCGACCTCGCCGGCGAGCTGCGCCGCCAGCTGAAGCCGCTGGGCAAGCAGGCCGAGATCGCCCGCGAGGCCGCCACGATCGCCGCCGTCGTGCGCGACGCGAAGGCGCGGCTGTACGCCGACGACCTCGTCGCCCTGCGCACTCAGCTGGCCGACCACGCCCGCGGCGAGCGGGAGCGGCACGCCGAGCGGGTCGTGCTGCAGGACCAGGCCGAGCAGTTCAAGTTGCGCATCGACGACCTCGAGTCGCGCCAGCGCTCCGAAGCGGTCGACCGCGCGCGGGCCACCGCCTTCGCGCTCGAGCAGGTGCAGGAGCGCGTGCGAGGGCTGTCGACCCTCACCACCCAGCGTCTGGCCTTCCTCGAAGACGACGGCCAGCTCGCCCTCGAGGTCGCCACCGTCAGCCAGGCCGCCATCGACGAGGCCCGCGGCGAGATCGACATGATCTCGGCGGGGCTGGGCGACGCCCAGGACGCCGCCGCCGCCGCGTCCCGCGACGTCATCCGCGCCCGCGCCGAGCTCGACGCGCTCGACGTCGACATCGCCGCCCAGAGCGCTCTGGTGTCCGAGCACGACATGCGCCTGACGTCGCTGCGCGGCGCCGCCGACGCCGCCTCGTCGCGGCTGGATGCCGTGCGTGCGGCCGTCGAACGACAGCAGCGCGCGCTGGATGCGGCTCTGCAGCGCCGCGCCGAGGCGGAGGAGGTGCTCGCCGGCGTCGATCCCGACCTCATCCCGGAGGCGTCCTCGGCCGAGCACGCCGCGGCGTACGACCGCGCGCAGCGCGACGCCGCCGACGCCGAGACCGAGGTCGGTGCACTGCGGGAGCGCCTGCACGCCGCCGAGCGCGAGGCCGAGTCGCTCACGGCGCAGACGGCGACCCTCGGCCGCGCGCTCGACGTGCGCAATGCGGCGGCCGCGTTCATCGAGCGCGGTGGCCGCGGCATCCGCGGACTCGTCGGCGACGCGGTGAAGGTGACCCCGGGGTACGAGGCGGCGGTCGCGGCCGCTCTCGGCGCCCTCGCCGAAGGCGTGCTCGTCGACGATGCCGATGCGGCCGTCGAACTGGCACTGGCTGCGGCCGGCGCCGATCTCGGCAGCGTCGACATCGCGCTGGCCGAGGGCCCGGCGTCGTCCCCCGTGGCGCGGCTCGCCGGCACCGTCCCGGCGCGCGAGGTCGTGACCGCGCCGGCCGGTGTGCTCGGCGTGCTGGCCGCGGTGCACATCGTCGACGATCTCGCCGCGGCCCGGCAGCTGCTGCCCGCGCTCGACCCCGCCGTCGTGCTCGTCACCCGCGCCGGAGAGGTCGCCACCGCCTACACGGTGCACGCCGGTTCGGGCGGCGGGCGCTCCCGACTGGAGCTGGCCGCCGAGCGCGACGCGGCTGCCCTGCGGCTGTCGGAGGTCACGGTCATCGTCGACTCGCTGCGCGAGGCCCTCGCCGAGGCGCAGAGCGGGTGGAACGACGCCCGCGCGCGCACCAAGCAGACCCTGCAGACCCTGCGCGAGCACGACGCCGCGCTGGCGGCGCACTCCGAGAAGGTCAACCGCGCCACCGTGCGCCACGAGGCCGCCCTCGCCGAGTGCGAGCGGCTCGAGGCCGGACTCACCCAGGCCCAGGCCGCCGTCGCCGACGCCGAGGCCGCCGCGCGCACCGCCGGCGACGCGCTGGAGCGCGCACAGGCCGCCCCGCGGCCGATCCTCGACGCCTCCGCCCGCGACGGGCTGCTCGACGCCCTCGAGGCCACCCGTGACGCCGAGATGCGCGCCCGCCTCGACGTGGAGACGCTCAAGGAGCGGGTGCGCGCGGGGGAGGGGCGCGTCGTGCAGCTGGAGCGCCAGCGCGAGCGCGAGCGTGCCGCCGCCGCCGAGGCCGCCCGGCGCGCCGTCATCCGCCGGGCGCAGCGGGAGCTGGCCGAAGAGGTCGCGGAGCGGCTGCCCGCCGTACTCGCCTCGGTCGACCGGTCGGTCACCCAGGCGCGCGTGGAGCTCGAGCTCGCCGAACAGGCGCGCACCGCCGTCACCGACGAGCTGGTGCAGCTGCGCGCGCAGGACGCCGCGGTGCGCGAGCGGCTGGCACGGCTGACCGAGAGCGTGCACGGTCTCGAACTGCAGATGCACGAGAAGCGCCTGCATGTGACGAGCCTGCTCGAGCGGGTCGCCAGCGAGCTGAGCCTCGACGAGAATATTCTGGTTTCGGAATACGGCCCCGACCAGCTCATCCCGAACGGCGACGACGCCGAACCGGAACCCTACGACCGCGCCGCCCAGCGCCGACGTCTGCAGGATGCCGAGCGCAAGCTCACCCAGCTCGGCCGGGTCAACCCGCTCGCTCTGGAGGAGTTCGCCGCCCTCGAACAGCGCCACGCCTTCCTCACCGAGCAGCTCGCCGACCTCACCCAGACGCGCACCGACCTGCTCACGATCATCGAAGAGCTCGACGAGCGGATGCAGACGATCTTCCTCGCCGCCTTCGAAGACACCCGTACGGCGTTCCACGAGGTGTTCCCGATCCTGTTCCCCGGCGGCACCGGGTCGATCTCGCTCACCGACCCCGAGCATCCGCTCACCACCGGCATCGAGGTGTCGGTGCGCCCGGTGGGGAAGAAGATCGAGCGGCTGTCGCTGCTGTCGGGCGGCGAGCGGTCGCTGGCGGCCGTCGCGCTGCTGACGGCCATCTTCAAGGCGCGGCCGAGCCCCTTCTACATCCTCGACGAGGTCGAGGCGGCACTCGACGACGCCAACCTCGGTCGCCTGCTGGGCGTGTTCGAGCAGCTGCGTGCGTCGAGCCAGCTCATCGTCATCACGCACCAGAAGCGCACGATGGAGATCGCCGACGCCCTCTACGGGGTCTCGATGCGCCAGGACGGCGTGTCGGCCGTCGTCGGCCAGCGCGTGCGCGAGCGCGCCGCCTCCTGACCGCCGGTAGCCTGGAGTCATGGTGGAGAAGTCCTGGTCCCTCGGTCGCGCCCTGCGCGGCATGTTCGTCAAACCCACCATCGACGAGACGACGTGGGAAGACCTCGAGACCGCGCTGCTGACGGCCGACTTCGGTCCCGACATCACCGAGCGCATCGTCGAGGAGCTGCAGGGCAAGGTGGAGCGCTACCGCACCACCGACCCGCGCGACCTGCAGCGGATGCTCAAGGAGACCCTCGAAGAGCACTTCGCGAAGTTCGACACCACCCTGCGCCTCACCGAGCGCCCCGCGGTGGTGCTGGTCGTCGGCGTCAACGGCGTGGGGAAGACCACCACCATCGGCAAGTTCGCCAAGTTCCTTCAGCGCTACGGCCGCTCGGTCGTCGTGGGCGCCGCCGACACCTTCCGCGCCGCCGCCGTCGACCAGCTGGCGACGTGGGCGGAACGGGGCGGGGCGACCATCGTGCGCCCGCAGCAGGAAGGACAGGACCCGGCCTCGGTGGCCTTCCAGACCATCGAGTACGCCAAGCAGCACGGCACCGAGATCGTGCTCGTCGACACCGCCGGGCGCCTGCACACCAAGGGCGGGCTCATGGACGAGCTCACCAAGATCCGACGCGTGATCGAGAAGCAGGCCCCCATCAGCGAGGTGCTGCTCGTGCTCGACGCCACGACCGGTCAGAACGGCGTCATGCAGGCCGAGGCGTTCCTGCAGCACGCCGGGGTGACGGGACTGGTGCTCACCAAGCTCGACGGCTCGGCCAAGGGCGGCTTCGTGCTGGCCGTGCAGGAGCGCACCGGCATCCCGGTCAAGCTGCTCGGCCAGGGCGAGGGCATCGGCGACCTCACCGGTTTCACGCCGCACGTGTTCGCCGCGGCCCTGGTCGACTGATGATCGCGTCCGCACGCGTCATGCTCACCCCCGGGGGTCGCGCACCGGCGGCCGGAATGGTTGCATAGGGCCATGGCCATCGAGCACGACTACTTCGGGGTGCTGGCGTCCGGTCCGGACGGGTCGATCTTCTGGACCGAGGTCGTCGACCTCGGCGATCAGCGTGTCACCGTCGACCTCACCGCGCCCGATCAGGACGACGTGTCCGAGGCGGCCCTCGACGTCGCGGCGGCCATGATCTCCGGCCTCGAGGCCATCGACCTGCGCGCCCGCGGCGCGATGGTCTCCGAACTCGACGACCGCACGAGCGAGGTGACCGAGTACATCCTGCAGCAGCAGGAGGTGCTCGGCGACGACCTCGAGGAGATGCTCGTCGACATCTCCGGTGACGTGCACATCGACGTCATCCGCTCGCTGGAGCTGGTCAGCGTCACGATCCTCGCCGACGAGCACGGCGGATCCGACCCGTTCGCGGTGCTCGAGTACGCCCTCGACCGCGACGCGACCGACGACGTGCTGCTCGTGAACCTCGACTCCGAGGCCGCCGTGCTGTCGGTCACCAGCGCCGAGTAGGCGCCGCTCAGACCGCCTGGGCGAAGCCCTTCTCGGCGACCTCCGCGCTCTGCGCGGCGGCGATGTGCGCCAGGTGCGGCGGGATCTCGCGCCCCTTCGACACCATCGACTGCGCCCACAGGCGCCCCGCGCGGTAGGACGAGCGCACCAGGGGGCCGGCCAGCACACCGAGGAAGCCGATGCGCTCGGCCTCCTCCTTGAACTCGACGAACTCCTGCGGCTTCACCCAGCGCGCCACGGGGAGGTGGCGCGGCGTCGGGCGCAGGTACTGGGTGATCGTGATGATGTCGGTGCCGGCGTCGTGCAGATCCTGCAGCGCCTGCACGACCTCTTCGGGCTCCTCGCCCATGCCGAGGATGAGATTCGACTTGGTGATCAGGCCCGCGCGGCGGGCCTGGGTGAGCACGTCGAGCGAGCGCTCGTAGCGGAAGGCGGGCCGGATGCGCTTGAAGATGCGCGGCACGGTCTCGACGTTGTGGGCGAACACCTCGGGCCGGGCCGCGAACACCTCGTCCAGCAGCGCCGGCTCGCCGTTGAAGTCGGTGGCCAGCAGCTCCACCCCGGTGCCCGGGTTCACGGCGTGAATCTGCCGCACCGTCTCGGCGTTCAGCCACGCACCGCCGTCGGGGAGGTCGTCGCGCGCGACACAGGTGACCGTCGCGTAACGCAGCCGCATCCGCTGCACGCTCTCGGCCACGCGCCGCGGCTCGTCGATGTCGTACGCCGCCGGCTTGCCGGTGTCGATCTGGCAGAAGTCGCAGCGCCGCGTGCACTGCGAGCCGCCGATGAGGAAGGTGGCCTCGCGGTCCTCCCAGCACTCGTAGATGTTGGGGCAGCCCGCCTCCTGGCAGACGGTGTGCAGGTCCTCGGTCTTCACGAGGGCGTGCAGCTCCTGGTACTCCGGGCCGAGCTTGGCGCGGGTCTTGATCCACTCCGGCTTGCGCTCGATCGGGGTCTGGGCGTTGCGCACCTCGAGCCGCAGCAGACGCCGCCCGTCGGGGGCTGTTGTGGGGGCGGCGGTGCCGCCGGTGCCGCAGGCGCTCACGCGGCGGCCTCGTCGGCGTAGGCGGCGCGGAAGGCGTCGGAGACGGTGGCCAGCACGTCGGCGGGGGAGACGTCGGTGACGACCACCTCGCTGATGGTCGTCACCCCGGCATCCGAGATGCCGCACGGCACGATGTTCTGGAACGGCCGCAGCGAGTTGTCGCAGTTGAGCGCGAAGCCGTGCATCGTCACCCCGCGCTGCACGCGCACGCCGATGGCGGCGATCTTGTCTTCGGACAGCGGGCGACGCACCCACACGCCGCTGCGGCCCTCGACGCGGTAGCCCTCGACCCCGAGCGTGGCCAGCGCGGCGATGAGCACCGCCTCCAGGCGGCGCACGTGCGCGACCACGTCGACCGGCTCGGGAAGGCGCATCAGGGGATACCCCACGAGCTGCCCCGGACCGTGCCAGGTGATCTTGCCGCCGCGGTCGACGTCGACCACCGGCGTGCCGTCGACGGGGCGCTCGTGGCGGGCCGTGCGCGCACCGGCCGTGTAGACCGCCTCGTGCTCGAGCAGCAGCAGCGTGTCGACGCGGGTGCCCGCGACGATCTCGGCGTGCAGCTCGCGCTGCAGCGCCCAGGCGCGGTGGTAGGGCACCAGGTCGGGCGCCAGGCCCACGGTCAAGATGTCGGGCATCGCAGTCTCCCTCACGAAGCGAGCGGTTGTTGCACTGCGTCCAACAATAGGCCTCGCTACGCTGGCGGTATGACAGCGCGGGCCGGCCGGCCGCGGGCCACCTCCCGCGAGAGCATCGCCGAGGCCGCGTGCGAGCTGTTCCTCGAGCAGGGGTACGAACACGTCGCGATCACCGACATCGCCTCGCGGGCCGGGGTGAGCCGGTCGAGCTTCTTCAACTACTTCTCGTCGAAGGCCGACATCCTGTGGGCGGGGCTCGACCTGCGCCTGGCCGCCCTCGACGACCGGCTGGGTGCGGTGACGGCGGCGGACGGGGCGGATGCCGACACCGCGGTGCGCCGCGAGATCCTGCGCCTGGCCGACGGGTTCGCGCCCGACAGCCTGGCCCTGGCCGTCGTCAACGCCGACCAGATGGGCCTTGCCGACGAGCTCGCCCGCGAGGCGGCGCAGCGCACCGCGCACATCGCCGGGGCCGCGTCGGGCGCGCTGGTGCGCTGCGGACGGGACCGTCTGGCCGCCGACATCACCGGCGCCGCGTGGGGCGGGGCCGTGCTCGCCGCGATCGACGCCTGGGCGCGCGAGGGCGCGGGCCGCGCCCCGCTGGCGCAGCACCTCGTACGCGCGGCCGAGATCGTCTCCGGCCTGACCGCCGGGCCCGGTCCGACGCGAGGGGACTGATCGGATCGCACCGGCGTGGACGGAACCGCCGCTGCCGGACACGTCAAGGGTGAGATCACCCGACGATGGAGGCATCATGATCACCGATCCGCTCGACGACATCCTGGACCGTTCCGCCCCGGCCACCCGCACGGTGCCCGGTGACGCGCTGGCGGGCATGGTCGCCGAGGCCCGCGGGCATCGCCCGCAGCGGCGACGCCGCCGGATCGCCGTCACCTCCGGTGCGCTGGCCCTCGTGCTGTGCGGCGGCGCCGGGGTCGCCGCCGCCACCGACGGCTTCACCTGGGCGCCGTGGGCACAGGACCCGCTCGGCGCCGTCGCGTTCACGATGGACACCGGCATGTCGTGCGAGCTGCGCTACACCGACTACACCGGCGGCGACGCCGTCTTCGTAAGCGAGGTCAACCGGGCGCTCGAGGCCTGGTACCGCAGCGCCGACGTGGTCGCCGCGGCCGCCGCGCTCGTGCCCGAGCACCGCGCGTTGTTCCAGGCGCAGGCCGCCGCCGCCCCGCTCGACCCCGGCGCCGACCTGTCACTGCTCGCACCGGAAGACCGCCCCGCCGAGATCGCCCACCGCGCCTGGGCGCTGGAGTGGAGCGCGTGGGACGCGGCCGTCGCCGACGCCGAGCAGGTGGCACTGGACGCCGCCGGGCTCGACGTGTCCGACGCGCGGATGGCCGGCAGCGAGCGGTCCGGACAGATCCAATGCCGTGACGCGCACGGCGACACCTCCCGCGCGGGCGCCGGATCGTGACCCGGCGCGACGCCCTGCTCACGACCGCCCTGACCGCGTCGTCGGCCGATCTGCTCGCCTACCTGCAGCGCCGGGCGGGACTGGACGATGCCCCCGGCCTCCTCGGGGAGACCATGGTCGTCGCCTGGCGGCGGGTCGCCGAGCTGCCCGCCGACCCGGAGCGCGCGCGGATGTGGCTGTTCGGCATCGCGCGCGGCACGCTGCGCAACCACGTGCGCGGTCAGAGCCGACGCTGGGCGCTGGCCGACCGCATCCGGCTCGACGGGCCGCAGCCGGTCGCGCCGCCGGCCGACGAGGGGAGCGAGGTGCGCGACGCCATCGCCCGTCTCGACCCCGATCTGGCCGAACTCGTGCAGCTGGTGCACTGGGAGCGGATGACGATCGTCGAGGCCGCCGAACTGCTCGGCATCCCCGATTCGACCGCGCGATCGCGCTACGCCCGGGCCAAGGAGGCGCTGCGGGTCGCCCTCGCCGTGCCGACGCCCACCTGAGCGGGCGGAGAAGGGCGCGCGGCTCGCGTAAACTTGGCGGATCATGGCGACTTTCGGCACTCTCTCCGACCGGCTCACCGAGACCTTCCGCAACCTCCGCACCAAGGGCAAGCTCACGCCCGCCGATATCGACGGCACGGTGCGCGAGATCCGGCGGGCTCTCCTCGAGGCCGACGTGGCGCTCCCGGTCGTCAAGGAGTTCACCGCGAAGGTGCGCGAGCGCGCACTCGGCGACGAGGTGAACCGCGCCCTCAACCCGGCCCAGCAGGTCGTGCAGATCGTCAACGAGGAGCTCGTCGCGATCCTCGGCGGCCAGCAGCGCCGGCTGCAGTTCGCCAAGAACCCCCCGACGGTGATCATGCTCGCCGGCCTCCAGGGCTCGGGCAAGACGACCTTCGCCGGCAAGCTCGCCAAGCAGCTCGAGAAGGACGGCCACACCCCGCTGCTGGTCGCCTGCGACCTGCAGCGCCCCAATGCCGTCAACCAGCTGCAGGTCGTCGCGACGCAGGCCGGTGCCGCCATCTACGCGCCCGAGCCCGGCAACGGCGTCGGCGACCCGGTGCGGGTCGCCCGCGACGGCGTCGAGCACGCGCGCCGCCAGCAGCACGACGTCGTCATCATCGACACCGCCGGCCGCCTCGGCGTGGACGCCGAGCTCATGAAGCAGGCCTCCGACATCCGCCGGGCCACCGACCCCGACGAGGTGCTGTTCGTCATCGACGCGATGAGCGGCCAGGATGCCGTCAACACCGCCAAGGCCTTCCAGGAGGGCGTCGACTTCACCGGTGTCGTGCTCTCCAAGCTCGACGGCGACTCGAAGGGCGGCGCGGCGCTGTCGGTGACCAGCATCACCGAGCGCCCCATCATCTTCGCGTCCACGGGCGAGGGACTGGACGACCTCGAGGTCTTCCACCCCGACCGCATGGCCAGCCGCATCCTCGACCTCGGCGACATCCTCACCCTCATCGAGCAGGCCCAGCAGGCCTTCGACGAGGAAGAGGCGATGAAGGTCGCCGAGAAGCTCGCCAAGGAGCAGTTCACCCTCGAAGACTTCCTCGACCAGCTTCAGCAGATGAAGAAGATGGGGTCGATGAAGAAGATGCTCGGGATGCTCCCGGGCATGGGGCAGATGAAGCAGCAGCTCGACGACTTCGACGAGCGCGAGATCGACCGCACCGAAGCGATCATCCGATCGATGACGCCGGGGGAGCGCCGCAACCCCAAGGTGCTCAACGGCTCGCGGCGCCTGCGCATCGCCCGCGGCTCGGGCATGACCGTCACCGACGTCAACCAGCTCGTGCAGCGCTTCGAGCAGGCCGCCAAGATGATGAAGACCGTCGCCCGCGGCGGCGTGCCCAACATCCCCGGCATGGGGCCCATGGGCGGCAAGCCCGGCGCGTCGAGCAAGCGCGGCGGCAAGCAGAAGGCCAAGTCCGGCTCGCGGTCGGGCAACCCCGCCAAGCGCGCCGCCGAGAACGCGGGGATCGCCACGGCCCCCGCAGCCCCGACCGGCTCGGGCTTCGGCCTCGGCGCCGGTGCGGGCGCACCGAGCGAGGCCGACCTCGCCGAGATCCAGAAGCTCTTCGGCAAGGGCTGATCCGCCCCGCCTCCGGCTCAGACCGCCGCAGGGTTGCTCAGGGCGGCTCAGGGCGCGAGGTCGAGGGTGCGCGCCGGTCCGGTGCGGAACTCGCGCAGCAGGTGATGCACCACCGCGTGCAGATCGCCCTCCGCGGCGTCGGCGACGGCCAGCTGGCGCGCGTAGGAGGCGCCGCCGGCGAGGATCGTCTCGATGCCGGCGAACTCTCGCACGCAGTGCAGGTCCTCCGCGATGGGGGCCAGCACCTCGAGCATCTCGCGCAGGTGCTCGGTGACCAGGCGCTGCGTGCCCTTGTCGTCGACGATCACCCGCGCCTGCAGGCCGTAGCGGGCGGCGCGCCACTTGTTCTCGCGCACGAACCAGGGCTGCACACTGGGAAGCTGCCGCCCCTCGTCCAGCTCCCGCGAGAAGTACTCCACGAGGGTCTGCACGAGCGCCGCGATCGCTGCCAGCTCGGTGATCGTCGACATCCCGTCGCACGCGCGCACCTCGATGGTGCCCCAGCGCGGCGCGGGGCGGATGTCCCAGCGCACCTCGCTCGCGTCCTCCATGACGCCGGTGCGCACCATGTCGTCGAGGTACCCCTCGAACTGGGCCCAGTCGGTCAGCGGCCACGGCAGGCCCGCGGTGGGCAGCTGCTGGAAGACGAGGGCCCGGTTGGAGGCGTACCCGGTGCGCTCACCGGCCCAGAACGGGCTGGAGGCGGAGAGGGCCTGCAGATGCGGCAGGTAGATCGCCAGGGCGTTGATGATGGGGAAGACCTTGTTGACGTCGTCGACGCCGACATGCACGTGGATGCCCCAGATCATCATGTTGCGCCCCCACCACTGGGTGCGCTCGATGAGCTTGTGGTAGCGGGTCTTGTCGGTGACCTGCTGGTCGTACCACTGGGCGAACGGGTGGCTGCCCGCGCACAGCAGGCCGATGCCGCGGGGGTCGGAGAGCTCGCGCAGCTGGGCGATCGCGTCGGCGATGTCGTCGACGGCGGCCCCGACGGTGTCGCCGATGCCGCTGGTGACCTCGATGGTGTTGGTCAGCAGCTCGCCGGTGATCGTGTGCCGTTCGTGGTCGGCGTCGGAGCCGAGGGCCTCGAGCAGTTCGGGGGCGCGGGGGGCCAGGTCGCCGGTCTCTTCGTCGGCGAGCATGAGCTCCCACTCCAGACCCACGGACGAACGGGCGGATGTCGCGAAGGGCACCGTCATGGGCACAGTCTGACACGGCGCGCGCGCCCGGTTCGCGAGGGCGGTCACGATCTGGCAGAATTGATGGTTGGACCGCTGCGCTCGACCCTCTATCCGGCGCGGCACCCACCATCAGAGCTTCCGCCGGGTGTGCACCCCACGCTCCAGGCGACGTTCATCACTTCATTCACACCATTCAGGAGAATTGTGGCTGTCAAGATCCGTCTCAAGCGCCTCGGCAAGATCCGCGCGCCCTACTACCGCATCGTCGTCGCCGACTCGCGCACCAAGCGCGACGGTCGCGTCATCGAGGAGATCGGCAAGTACCACCCGACCGAGGAGCCCTCGTTCATCGAGGTCGACTCCGAGCGCGCGCAGTACTGGCTCTCCGTCGGCGCGCAGCCGACCGAGCAGGTCACCGCGATCCTCAAGCTCACCGGCGACTGGGGCACCTTCAAGGGCGACAAGAACGCCGTCTCGACCGTGAAGACCCGCGAGGCCAAGGCCGAGTTCGTCGCGCCGGCCGACAAGAAGTCGGTCGTCCAGCCCAAGGCGGAGAAGAAGGCTGAAGAGCCCGCCGCCGCTGCCGAGACCGAGGCTCCCGAGGCCGACGCCGTCGAGGCCGAGTAAGACCGTGCTTGCCGCTGCGCTCGAGCACGTCGTCAAGGGGATCGTCGATCACCCCGACGACGTCGTCATCCGTTCCTCCACGTCGCCTCGCGGTGACGTCCTCGAGGTGCGCGTGCACCCCGAGGATCGGGGACGTGTGATCGGGCGCGGCGGCCGCACGGCTCGGGCCCTGCGCACCGTCGTGACCGCCCTCGCCGACGGCCGCCGCGTGCGCGTCGACGTCGCGGACGACTGATGGCAGGCTCCGCCGCCGCCCGTGCGCAGCTGCGCGTCGGGCGTCTCGTCAAAGCGCACGGCCTCAAGGGCGCGCTGAAGCTCGAGCTGTACACCGATGACCCCGACGGCCGGTTCACCCCGGGTGCCGTGTTCACGTTGCAGGTGCCCGAGGCATCTCCGTGGCACGGCAAGACCGTCACCGTGCGCGATTTCCGCTGGATGAACTCGCATCCGGTCGTCTTCCTGCAGGACATCGACGACCGCGAGGCCGCCGAGGGTCTGGTGCGGGCGATCCTGTGGATCGACCAGGACGAGACCGACGCTCCCGAAGACGACGCCTGGTACGACCACCAGCTGGTCGGACTCGACGTGGTGCGCGGCGGCGATGTGGTCGGCCGTGTCGCCCGCGTGGACCACCTGCCCTCGCAGGACCTGCTGATCGTGCGCCTCGCCGGCACCGACGACGAGGTGCTGGTCCCCTTCGTGAAGGCGATCGTGCCCGAGGTCGACGTGGCCGCCGGCCGTGTCGTGGTCACCCCGCCCGCCGGCCTGTTCGAGGCGCTGCCCGATGACAGCGCAGACGAGGCCGACGCGGCACCGGCGCACGAGTCCGCCGACGAGGACGCCGCGTCCTGACGCCCCCTCACACCCGACGCGGCGGCGCCGTGAATGCGGTGTGATCCCCCGGTAACACGCCGGGAGCGACCGCGGAACATCGGTCGGCGATCATCGGGACATGGGTCCGATCGTCGAAGCACGCGCAGAGCGCACCGTCGTGGGCACCACGACCACGCGCACGGTGTGCTCGTACTGCGGCGTGGGCTGCGGCATCTCGGTGACCTCCGACGCCGACGGCGCGCTCGCCAAGGCGACCGGCGACCGCGCGCACCCCACCAACGCCGGCCGGCTGTGCACGAAGGGCGCCACCCACGTCGAGCTGATGGCCGCGCCGGGGCGCATGACCACCGCGCTGCGCCGCCCGGCGCGCGGCGAGGCCGCCGTCCCGGTCGCCCTCGACGCCGCCATCGCCGAGGCGGGCGCGCGACTGCGCGCCCTGGTCGACGAGCACGGTCCGGATGCCGTCGCGCTCTACGTGTCGGGACAGATGTCCATCGAAGCGCAGTACCTGTCGAACAAGCTCGTGAAGGGCTATCTGCGGGGCAAGCACATCGAGTCGAACTCGCGGCTGTGCATGGCCTCGGCGGGCACGGGCTACAAGCAGTCGCTCGGCGCCGACGGTCCGCCAGGATCCTACGAGGACTTCGAGCGGACCGACCTGTTCTTCGTGATCGGCTCGAACACCGCCGACTGCCACCCCATCCTG
Source organism: Microbacterium festucae (assembly GCF_025421715.1). GTDB lineage: Bacteria > Actinomycetota > Actinomycetes > Actinomycetales > Microbacteriaceae > Microbacterium > Microbacterium festucae. The sequence goes on along the minus strand of NZ_JAOEFC010000002.1, from coordinate 495,042 downwards.
TTCCTGCGGATGGCCGACCGTCTCAAGCAGGGCGCGCGGCTCATCGTCGTCGACCCGCGGCGCACCGCGACCGCCGAGCGCGCCGACCTGTTTCTGCAGATCCGGCCCGGCACCGACCTCGCCCTCCTCAACGGGCTGCTGCACGTGCTCGTGGCGGCCGGGGCGATCGACGACGCGTTCATCGCCGCCCACACCGACGGCTGGGAGGCGATGCCGGCCTTCCTCGCCGACTATCCGCCGCACCGCGTGGCCCAGATCACCGGCATCGCCGAGGAGGACATCCGCACCGCTGCGCGGTGGATCGCCGAGGCCGGCGAGTGGATGACGCTGTGGACGATGGGCCTCAACCAGTCCACGCAGGGCACCTGGAACACCAACGCGATCTGCAACCTGCACTTGGCCACCGGCGCGATCTGCCGCCCCGGGAGCGGGCCCTTCTCGCTCACCGGGCAGCCCAACGCGATGGGCGGGCGCGAGATGGGCTACATGGGCCCGGGCCTGCCGGGACAGCGCTCGGTGTTCGTCCCCGACGATCGAGCCGTCGCCGAGACGCTGTGGGGGCTGGCGCCGGGCAGCATCCGCGCCGAGGGCGGCACCGGCACCATCGACATGTACCGGGCCATGGCCGACGGCGAGATCAAGGCGGCCTGGATCATCTGCACCAACCCGGTGGCCTCGGTCGCCAACCGTCGCGAGGTGATCGCGGCACTCGAGCGCGCCGAGCTCGTCATCACGCAGGACGTCTACACCGACACGGCGACCAACGCCTACGCCGACATCATGCTGCCGGCGACGCTGTGGGTGGAGGCGGAGGGTGTGATGGTCGGCAGCGACCGCACCATGACCCTCGTGCCCCGCATCGCGACGGCCCCGGGGGAGGCCGCCCCCGATTGGTGGCTCATCTGCCGCATGGCGCAGGCCATGGGCTTCGACGAGGGGTTCGACTTCCCCGACGCGGCGGCGGTGTTCGACGAACTGCGCCGGTTCTGGAACCCGGCGACGGGCTGGGATGTGCGCGGCGTCAGCCACGAGCGGCTGCGCGGCGGCCCCGTGCAGTGGCCGGCCCCGGCCGGCGACACCGAGCCGCGCCACCCCATCCGCTACCTCAACGACGGCGTCAGCCAGAGCCTGCACATCGACCCCGACGGCACGACACCGCGGCTGGCGTTCCCCACGCCCACGCGGCGCGCGCAGTTCCTTCCCCGTCCGCACGGCGGTCCCGCCGAGAGCCCCGACGACGACTACCCGCTCGTGCTGACCACCGGGCGGCTGCCGCACCAGTGGCACACGATGACCAAGACCGGGCGCATCGACAAGCTGCTGCGGCTGAGCGGAGGTCCGTTCGTCGAGGTGAACACCGAGGATGCGGTGGCGCTGAGCATCGACGACGGCGATCTCGTGGAGGTCGCCTCCCGGCGCGGCCGCCTCGTCGTGCCGGCGGCGGTGACCGACCGGATGGCCGCGGGCACCCTGTTCGCGCCGTTCCACTGGAACGACGAGCACGGCGAGTACGTCACGGTCAACGCGGTCACCAGCGACGCCGTCGACCCGGCGTCGCTGCAGCCCGAGTTCAAGTTCGCGGCGGTGTCGCTGCGGCGGATCGGCCCGGCGCCCGCCGCCACGGCCACCGCAGCGGATGCCGACGGCACGACCCCCCTCGGTGCGACCGCGCTGACGGCCGGGGCCCTCACCGGCGACGCGCTCCGGCGGGCCCTGGGTGCAGCCGGCGCCCCCGAGCTCGACGACACGGAGTCCGCCTTCCTCGCGGGCATCGCCGCCGCCCTCGACGCGGCACCGCCGGCGGCGGGCACGGTGCCGGTGCTGCCGCCGGGCGCACCGCTGCGCGCGGTGGTGCGCGGCTGGTTCGACGGCGTGCTCGCGGGGCTCGCCGCACGGGCCGCCGAGGCCCCCGGCGGCTCTCCGATCACGGTGCTGTGGGGGTCGCAGACGGGCACCGCCGAAGAGCTCGCCGAACTCACCGCCGCCACCCTCACCGCCCGTGGCCTGCCCGCGCGCACGCGCAGCATGGCCACCACGGCCGCCGCCGACCTCCCGGCCCTGGAACGCGTGCTGGTCATCACCTCCACCTTCGGCGACGGGGGACCGCCCGACAACGCGGCCGATCTGTGGGAGCAGCTGCGCGGCGATGAGGCGCCGCACCTGGCGGGCCTCACCTTCGCCGTCTTCGCCATCGGCGACCCGAGCTACGACGACTTCTGCGGCCACGGCCGCGGCATCCACGAGCGTCTGCACGCGCTCGGCGCCACCGTGCTGCTGCCGCGGGTGGACTGCGAGCCCGACTACGACGCACCGGCGGCCGCGTGGATCGACGCCGTCACGGCGGCGCTGTCACCGGCCGGGTCGGCCCCGACGGCCGCTGCGGCGCCGGCTGCCACCAAGCGGCTCTTCACCCGCGGCAACCCGGTGCTGGCGCCGCTGGTGACCGACGAACTGCTGTCGGGGCCGGGATCGGCCAAGGAGGTGCGCCGCTTCGGCTTCGACCTCACCGACACCGCCGCCCGCTATGAGGCGGGCGACTCGCTGGGAGTCGTGTGCGTGAACCGGGCGCCGCTGGTGGCCGAGTGGCTCGCCCTCACGGGGCTGTCGGCCCGTGCCGTGGTCGAGCTCGACGGCCAGGAGCGCTACCTGGGCGACGCGCTGCGCCGCAAGCTCGACATCACCCGGGTGACGCCCGCGCTGCTGGCCTTCCTCGCCGAGCGCAACCCCGACCCCGAGCTGCACGCGTTGCTGCGGCGCGATGCCGCCCAGCGCCTCGCGCAGTACCTGTGGGGCATGCAGGCCGTCGACCTGCTGCAGCGCTTCCCGGTGCGCGCCACCGCCGCCGAGTGGATCGGCGTGCTCGGGCGCCTGCAGCCGCGGCAGTACTCGATCTCGTCGAGTCCGAAGACCTCGCCCGACGAGGTGCAGCTGACCGTCTCGGTGGTGCGCTTCGACGGCGAGGGCGGCGCCCGCCGCGGCGGGGTGGGGTCCACCTTCCTCGCCGATGCGCTGGCACACCCGACGGGCATGCCGACCCGCGAGGTCGCCGAGGCCTCGGCGGCGCCGATCTTCCTGCAGCGCTCTGCCCATTTCCGGCCGCCGCGCGACCCCGCCGCGCCGATGATCATGATCGGTCCCGGCACCGGCATCGCCCCGTTCCGCGCGTTCCTCCACGACCGCCGCGCCGACGGCCACACCGGCGCCAACTGGCTCTTCTTCGGCGAACAGCACGAGGCCACCGACTTCTACTACCGTGACGAGCTGCTCGGTATGCGCGACGACGGCTTCCTCACCCGACTCGACCTCGCCTTCTCGCGCGACCAGCGCGCCAAGATCTACGTGCAGGACCGCATGGTCGAGCACGGCGCGGTGCTCTGGCAATGGCTCGAGCGCGGCGCGCACCTGTACGTGTGCGGCGACGCCGGCCGCATGGCATCCGACGTCGACGCCACCCTGGTGGCCGTGGTGCGCCAGCACGGCGGCATGGGCGAGGAGGCCGCGCTGGAGTACAAGCGGATGCTGGCCCAGGAGGGCCGCTACGTCCGCGACGTCTACTGACGCGCCGGGCACCGCCCGCCCTCACCATCCCCGCGACGCAGCCGCGCACGACGACGGGGCCGCTCCCCGGGTGAAGCGGCCCCGTCGTGGGGTGCGGATGCCGTCAGATGCGGTGCCCGGCCAGCGAGGGACGCGGCACGATGTAGACCACCGCGGTGATCACCAGCAGCACCGCGTAGGCGGCGACGAACCCGTAGAAGGCGGCCGTGTAGGCGCCGGTGGCCAGCTGCGAGGCGTTGAGCACCTGCGGGATGAGGAAGCCGCCGTAGGCGCCGATGGCCGAGATGATGCCCAGGGCCGCGGCGGACTTGCGCTGCATCCGGGCCGCCGCCGGCGTGCCCGCCTCGATGCCCTGGGCCGCCGCCCGCGCCGCGAAGATGCTCGGGATCATGCGGTAGGTCGCGCCGTTGCCGAAGCCGGTCGCGGTGAACAGCACCAGGAAGCAGGCCAGGAACACCCAGAAGTTCTGCAGGGGGAGGGTCCAGATCAGTGCGAGCGCGCCCAGCGCCATCACCGCGAAAGCCATCACGGTCATGCGGGCCCCGCCGATGCGGTCGGCCATCCGGCCGCCGTAGGGTCGGGCGAGCGATCCCAGCAGCGCCCCCAGGAAGGCGAGGGTGATCGCGGCCTGGCCGACCTGGAAGGTGGCGAACTCGGGGAACTGGTCGGCGATGAGCTTGGGGAACACGCTCGCGAAGCCGATGAACGAGCCGAACGTGCCGATGTAGAGCAGTGCCATCAGCCACAGGTGCGGCTCGCGCAGCGCCGCCGCCGAGCCGGCGAAGTCGGCCTTGGCCGACGACAGGTTGTCCATGTAGCGCCACGCGCCCCACATGGCGAGCAGGATCAGCGGGATCCACATCCAGCCGGCGAGGGCGATGTTGTGGGTCGCCCCGGCGCCGATGGTGACCGCCAGCGGCACCGCGAGCTGGGCGACGGCGGTGCCCAGGTTCCCGCCGGCGGCGTTGAGCCCGAGCGCCCACCCCTTCTCCTTCTGCGGGAAGAAGTAGGTGATGTTGGCCATGGAGCTCGCGAAGTTGCCGCCACCCACACCGCCCAGCGCCGCGATGAGCAGGAGCACGCCGAACGGGGTCTCGGGGTTCTGCACCGCGAAGCCGAGGAGCGTGGTCGGGATCAGCAGCAGCGCGGCCGAGATGATCGTCCAGTTGCGACCGCCGACGAGGGCGACCATGAACGTGTAGGGGAAGCGCAGCGTGGCGCCCACGAGGCTCGGCAGCGAGATGAGCCAGAACGACTCCGAGCTCGACAGGGTGAAGCCGGCGCCCGGCAGCATCACGACCACGATGCTCCACAGCTGCCAGACGATGAAGCCGAGGAACTCGGCGAAGATCGACCACCCGAGGTTGCGCCGGGCGACCGGACGCCCCTCGCCGGCCCAGAAGGCCGGGTCTTCGGCGTTCCAGCCGTCGATCCACCGGCCGGGACGACGGGTGAGCACGGTGGACGACGACGGCGGGGGCGCGATGCCGGTCGCGGGCGGGGTGAGTTCGGTGGTCATGACGCCTCCCGGGTGGGGGAAAGGATGGGTGACTGCCCGGCCCACGCTAGGGATCGCGTGTTTCGGCAGCACCGCCGCCGCGGTTACCTCTCGAAGACGCCACGGTCACGCCGCGCCGAGGAGGGTGGTTAGCGTCCCGTCACAGATCGGAAACACGCCCCGGTTGCCTAGACTTCTCGGGTGCGTATCGACGTCGTCTCGATCTTCCCCTCGTTCTTCGATGTCCTGGAGGTCTCGCTGCTGGGGCGTGCCCGGGGCAACGGTCTGCTCGACATCCGCGTGCACGATCTGCGCGACCACACCCACGACCGCCACCGCACCGTCGACGACACCCCCTACGGCGGCGGGGCGGGCATGGTCATGAAGCCCGAGCCGTGGGGCGAGGCGATCGACGCCATCGCCGCCGATGCCGACGACCCGGTGTTCATCTTCCCCTCGCCCGCCGGCGAGGTCTTCACCCAGGCCACCGCGCGCGAGCTCGCCCAGGAGCGTCACCTGGTCTTCGGATGCGGTCGGTACGAGGGCATCGACGAGCGCGTCTTCTCCTACGCGGCCACCCGCGGGCGCGTGCGGCTGATGAGCCTCGGCGACTATGTGCTCAACGGGGGAGAGGTCGCCGCGATGGCGATGATCGAGGCCGTCGGCCGTCTCGTCCCCGGTGTCGTGGGCAACCCCGAGAGCCTGGTCGAGGAGTCCCACGAGGCGGGGCTGCTCGAGTACCCCTCGTACACGAAGCCGGCCTCATGGCGCGGCTACGACGTGCCCGACGTGCTGCTCAGCGGCCATCACGGGCGGGTGTCGCAGTGGCGGCACGACCAGCAGGTCGAGCGCACGCGCGAGCGTCGCCCCGACCTGCTCGCGGACTGACCGCGGGCGGCGTCGTCAGTCGACGCCGAGGAACGAGCGGTCGGTCAGGATGATCGGGCCGTCGGCGGTGAGGGCGACGGTGTGCTCGGAGTGCGCTCCGCGCGAACCGTCGGCGCTGCGCAGCGTCCACCCGTCGGGGTCGGTGATCAGCTCGTCGGTGGTCTGCAGCAGCCACGGCTCGAGTGCGACGACCAGACCGGCGCGCAGCGGGTAGCCGCGACCGGGCTTGCCGTCGTTGGGGATGTGCGGGTCGCCGTGCATGATGCGTCCCACCCCGTGCCCACCGAAGTCGGTGTTGATCTCGTACCCGCCGCCGCGGGAGACCTCGGCGATCGCGTGCGAGATGTCGCCCACGCGCCCGCCCACCACGGCCGCGGCGATCGCGGCATCCAGCGCGCGCTGGGTCGTGTCGATGAGCTGCAGGTCTTCGTCGCGCGGCGTGCCGACCACGAACGAGACGGCCGAATCGGCCACCCAGCCGTCGACCGAGACGGCGAAGTCGAGCGAGACGAGGTCGCCGTCGCGCAGCGTGTAGTCGAAGGGCAGGCCGTGCAGCACCGCGTCGTTGACCGACGTGCAGATCACCTTGCCGAACGGGCTCGCCCCGAACGACGGGTGGTAGTCGATGTAGCACGACTCCGCTCCGGCCCGACGGATCATCTCGTGGGCGCGCTTGTCGATCGTGAGCAGGTTCGTGCCCACCTTCGTCTCGGCACGCAGGGTCGCCAGCGTCTCGGCGACGAAACGGCCCGCGGGGCGCATGGCCTCGATCTCGGCAGGGGTGCGCAACTCGATCATCCTGATCCCTTCTTCAGGTTCCATTCTCCCCGACCGGCGTAGCATCGAAGTCATGTGGCTGCGACGCGCATTCTTCCTCTGGCTGATCCCGGCCGCCTTCGTTCTGCCGCTGTGGCTGGTCATCGCGTGGATCGCCACCGGATCCAACCCCTGGACGCTGCTGTGGGTCCTGCTGTCGGCGCCGATCGTCTTCGTCGGCCAGCTCATCCTCACCCTCCTCGTGCGCGCCCGCGGCACGGTGCGCACCGACCGTGCGGTCTCGTGGACCGACGTCGGTCTCATGGGCGCGTGGCACGTGCTCATCATCGCGCTCGGCTTCTTCGACAACCCGGCGTGGTGGGCCGTGTTCGGCCTGACGATGGCCGTGGGCGTGGCGCTGCTGTGGATGGGCTTCCGGCAGCTGTGGCTCGAGGCGCGCGGGTCGGTCGCCGTCGTGCGACGCACCTCCGAGGGCGTGGCCTACATCCCGCCGCAGCAGCAGGCGCCCCGCCGCGACGCGGACCCGGGCGTGTTCATCATCACCGAACGCGACGACCAGCGCTGAGCTCGCGCGGGCCGGTGGTTTGGAGCGGCCCCGTATCCGTGGCAGAATAGCTGTTTGTGCCCTGACAGGTCTCTGCCTCAGGGGAGCACGGCGTCGGCCTCCGGCGCCCGGGCACACCACATCCTTTCATCCACCCTCTCGCGATCGACCTGTGGCGGTCGCAGGAAGTGACGATCATGCAGATCCTCGACTCCGTCGACGCAGCATCCCTGCGCTCCGACATCCCCTCCTTCAACGCCGGCGACACCGTCAAGGTGCACGTCAACATCACCGAAGGCAACCGCTCGCGCATCCAGGTGTTCCAGGGTGTCGTCATCGGTCGCTCCGGCGACGGCGTGCGCGAGACCTTCACGGTGCGCAAGATCAGCTTCCAGGTGGGCGTGGAGCGCACCTTCCCGGTGCACAGCCCGGTGATCGACCACATCGAGGTCGTCACCCGCGGTGACGTGCGCCGCGCGAAGCTCTACTACCTGCGCGAGCTGCGTGGCAAGAAGGCCAAGATCAAGGAGAAGCGCGACAACTGACGCGCGACTCAGACGGATGCCCCGGGGAGAACCCCGGGGCATCCGTCGTTTTCCGGGCGGTGCGCGACGCATGCGCCCGGCGCGTGTGCGACCCTTGAGAGTCGACGCGCGCGCTTCGCAGACGCCCCGCCGTAGAGAAGGATGCAATGAGTTCGACCACCCCCGCCCCGGCGGATCATCCCTCCCCGGTGCCGCGCCGCTCGGTCGCCCGCCGCGGCCTCTGGCCGCTCGTGCGCGACGTGCTGGTCATCCTCCTCATCGCCGTCGTCGTCTCGGTGGTCGTCAAGGCCTTCCTCGTGCGCTCGTTCTACATCCCGTCGGGGTCGATGGAGCAGACGCTGCAGAAGGACGACCGCATCCTCGTCGACGAGCTGACCCCGCACTTCACCGGCTACGAACGCGGCGACGTCGTCGTCTTCCGCGACCCGGGCGGATGGCTGGACACCCCGCCCGAGCCGGAGCGGTCGGTGATCGTCGAGGCCGTGGACTGGGTGCTGTCGATGGTCGGCATCTCGGCATCCGACAGCGATGAGCACCTCATCAAGCGCATCATCGGCGTGCCCGGCGACCACGTGGTGTGCTGCGACGCCCTCGGAAAGACCACCGTCAACGGCGTGCCCATCGACGAGACGCCCTACCTCAACCTGGAGCCCGGTCAGAACGCACCCGAACCGGTGCCCTACGACGTGACCGTGCCCGACGACGCGCTGTGGGTGATGGGCGACAACCGCGACCACTCGCGCGACTCCCGCTACAACATGGAGCAGCCCTCGAAGGGGTTCGTGCCCCTGGACAACGTCGTGGGGCGCGCCTTCATCATCACCTGGCCGGTGGCCCGCTTCGGACTCATCGACTTCCACCACGACGTGTTCTCGGGAGTGCCCGAGCCGGACACCCAGTGACCGTCGTCGAGCCCCGCCTCACCGTCGAGCGCCGGCTGCTGCGCGAGCACGCGCTCGTGATCGCCTGCGACGAGGTGGGGCGCGGGGCTCTCGCCGGCCCCGTCGCGGTCGGCGTGGCCGCCGTGGATGCCGCGCGGGCGCGGCGCCGGGTGCCCGAGGGGCTCCGCGACTCCAAGCTCGTCGCCGCCGCCAAGCGGCCCGCCGTCGCCGACCGCGCCGCGGCGTGGGCGATGGCCACCGCCGTGGGCTGGTGCTCCGCCGACGAGATCGACCGGATCGGCATCATCCGGGCGCTCGGCACCGCCGCCACCCGTGCCATCGCCGAGCTGCGCGCCGTGGGCATCGTGCCCGAGGACGCGATCGTCATCCTCGACGGCAACCACGACTACATCACCCCGATCGCCGGGCCGGGGCTCACCGTGCGTCCGATCATCAAGGCCGACCGCGACTGCGCCTCGGCGGCCGCCGCCTCCGTGGTGGCCAAAGTCGCCCGCGACGATCTGATGGTGCGCCTCCACGACGACGCGCCGGTGTACGAGTGGTCGCGCAACAAGGGCTACGCCAGCGCCGAGCACCGCGCCGCCATCCGCTCGCACGGGCTCAGCGCCCACCACCGTTCGTCGTGGGCGATCGCAGACGCACCGACGCTGTTCTGACCCGCGCCTAGACTGGGAACACCATGGACGACGAAGTATTCGAGGACTACGACCGCGAGCTCGAGCTGGCGCTGTACAAGGAGTATCGCGACGTCGTGTCGCAGTTCCAGTACGTCATCGAGACCGAGCGCCGGTTCTATCTGGCCAACGACGTCAACGTCGTGCGCCGCGACACCGAGCACGACTTCTACTTCGAGATCTCCATGACCGACGTGTGGGTCTGGGACATCTACCGCGCCGACCGCTTCGTCAAGTCGGTGCGCGTGCTGACGTTCAAGGACGTCAACGTCGAAGAACTGCAGCGTCGCGACTTCCAGCTGCCCGACGAGCTCTCGCTCGACTCCTGAGCACAGCCTCCTCCACAGGCGGCTGATCCGGGGATCCGTCCCCCGATCGCCGCATCCGTCTCCCACGCGCGCACCCCGGTGGCCACCATCGGGGGATGGCTGACAAAGACGAGCGCGGGCGCGCCGGCGAAGACCGCGCGGCGGCGCACCTGCACGCCCGCGGGTGGCGGATCCTCGACCGCAACTGGCGCTGCCCGATCGGCGAGATCGACATCGTCGCCGAGCAGGGCCGCGACCTCATCGTCGTGGAGGTGAAGACGCGGCGGAGCGAGGCCTACGGGCATCCGTTCGCGGCAGTGGACGAGCGCAAGCGCCGGCGGCTGTGGAAGCTCGCGCGGGCGTGGTGCCTCGCCCACCCCGACCTCGCCCACGCCCGCGTGCTGCGGCTCGACCTGATCGGCATCATCGGCGACGACCCCGCCGTCGCCGCGCTCGAGCACCTCGAGGACCTGCGGTGACCATCGGGCGCACCTGGTCGGTCGTGCTCACCGGGCTCGTCGGCGACCTCGTCGAGATCGAGGCCGACCTCTCCAGTCACACCCCCGACTTCCGCATCATCGGTCTCGGCGACCGGGCCGTCGGAGAGGCGCAGCAGCGGGTGTCCAACGCCTGCGCCAACAGCGGGCTGCGGCTCGGCCGCCGCCGCCTCACCGTGAACCTGTCACCGGCGAGCCTGCCCAAGCACGGGTCGATCCTCGACGTCGGCATCGCCGTGGCCGCCGTCGCCACCGAGCACCCCCTCGACCAACGGTCGATCGCGCGCACGGTGCACCTGGGCGAGCTGGGTCTCGACGGGCGGCTGCGACCGGTGCCCGGTGTGCTGCCCGCGGTCATGGCGGCCGCACGGGCCGGGTACGAGCGCGTCGTGGTGCCCGCCGAGTGCGCCGCCGAAGCGGCACTCGTCGACCGTATCGAGGTCGTCGGGGCGCGCACCCTGCGTGAGGTCGCCCGCCGACACGGCCTCGCCCTCGACGGCGACGACCCCGCCGTCGACGAGTCGGTACCGCCGCCGACGGCGGGGGAGGTGGTCGAGGAGAGCGAGATACCCGACCTCGGTGACGTCGTCGGGCAGCGCGACGCGGTCGAGGCTCTCGTCATCGCCGCCGCCGGCGGCCACCACCTGCTGATGAGCGGCCCGCCGGGGGCCGGCAAGACCATGCTCGCCCGTCGGATGCCGGGGATCCTGCCACCGCTGGACGACGACGAGGCGCTGCAGGCCGCGGCCATCCGGTCGCTGTCGGGGCTGCCGGTCGATCGCCTGCGACGCACGCCGCCGTTCGAGGCGCCCCATCACAGCGCGAGCGTGGCCTCGCTCGTCGGCGGCGGCAGCCGCGTGGTTCGTCCGGGCGCCATCGCCCGGGCCAGCGGCGGGGTGCTCTTCCTCGACGAGGCGGGGGAGTTCGCCGCCCACGCGCTCGATGCGCTCCGCCAGCCGCTGGAGCAGGGGTGCATCGAGATCCACCGCGCCGGGTTCCGGGCGAGCTTCCCGGCACGGTTCCAGCTCGTGCTGGCCACCAACCCCTGCCCCTGCGGCAACCACGGCGTGCCGGGCGGGGAGTGCGTGTGCCCGCCCGCGGCGGTGCGCCGCTACCTCGGGCGGCTCAGCGGGCCGCTGCGCGATCGCGTCGACATCGAACTCGCCCTGCGGCGGGTGTCGCTGGCCCAGCTGCACAGCACCCGCACCGCGATGGCCACGGGCGAGGCGCGCGAGCGCGTCGCCCGGGCCCGCGCCCACGCCGCGGCCCGCCTGCGGGGCACGCCCTGGCGCACCAATGCCGAGGTGAGCGGCACGTGGCTGCGCACCGGCCCGGGCGCCCCGCCGCCGGCCGTGCGCGGACCGCTGGACGCGGCGCTCAGCCGGGGCGCACTCACCTTGCGCGGCTACGACCGCGTGCTGCGGGTGGCGTGGACCCTCGCCGACATGGCCGAACGCGGCAGCCTCGAGGTCGACGACGTCGGGCGGGCGCTGTTCCTCAAGAAGGGCGGCTACGCATGAGCCCCGCCCCGGCCGCGCCCTCTGCCGACGCCGAGGCGCGGGCTCACCTGAGCGTGCTCGGCGAACCCGGCGACGGCGCGCTCGGCGCAATGGTGGGTGCGCTCGGAGCCCCGCGCGCGCTCGAGCTCGCCCTCGGGAGCGCGCCGCTGCCCTCCGAGGCGCACGCCGCCGGCCTCGACGGCGCCGCCCTCGCCGACGGGCGGCGCCGCTGGCAGCCGCGCCGCGGCGACCTCGGGGCGGCCCTCGCCGATGCCGCGCGCGTGGGCGCCGCCCTCGTCACGCCGGATCATCCGCACTGGCCGCGACGGGTCGACGACCTCGGCCCGCATGCGCCGCTGTGCCTGTGGGTGCGCGGCGACACGGCCGCCCTCGTCGCCCCCGCCGCGGTCGCCGTCGTCGGAGCCCGCGCGGCGACCGGTTACGGCGAGCACGTCGCCGGCGAGCTCGCCGCCGCGCTGGCGGCGGCCGGGATCACGGTGGTCTCCGGGGCGGCCTACGGCATCGACGGGGCCGCACACCATGCGACCCTCGGCTCCGGCGGCTCGACCGTGGCCTTCCTCGCCGGGGGAGTGGACCGCGCCTATCCCGCCGGTCACCAGGAGCTGCTGCGACGCATCTGCGCACACGGCGCGGTGGTCTCGGAGGTGCCGTGCGGCTCGGCACCGACCAAGTGGCGGTTCCTGGCGCGCAACCGCGTGATCGCCGCCGCCTCCGACGCCACCGTCGTCGTCGAGGCCGGGTGGCGCAGCGGGTCGCTCAACACGGCGTCGCACGCGGCCGCGCTCGGCCGGCCCCTCGGCGCGGTGCCCGGCCCCATCACCAGCAGCGCCTCGGCGGGCTGCCACCGGCTGCTGCGCACCCACGACGCGGTGTGCATCACCGGCGCCGACGACGTGCTCGAGCTCATCGGCGAGAGCACCGCGACAGCGGCAGTCCCCGCGGGGCCGGAGCCGGGCGGCGACCAGACGCGGGTGCGCGACGCGCTGAGTGTGCGCACGGCGCGCTCGGTCGACGAGATCGCACGGCGCAGCGGGCTGTCGGCGGGCGCCGTGCAGTCCGTCCTCGGCCTCCTCGCCCTCACCGGCGCGGCGCGACGCGCGGATGCCGGATGGACGGCGGTCTCCGCGGCGGGGTGAACCCGACCCCGTCGCGGCTGCGCCCCGCCACCGAGACCGCATCGCGCTGCGCCCCGTCACCGCTGCGCCCCGCCCCGTCGCGTCCTCGCCACGCCCCGTCACCGGTGCGCCGCGCGCCGGCCGCGGCCACCGTGTCGCATGCTGGGACCATGCGGATCTCCGAGGCGGCGCAGCGCTACACGGCGCACCTGCGCGAGGTCCGTCGGCTGTCGGCGGCGACGGTGCGGGCCTACCGCTCCGACCTCGACGACCTCGCCGCCACGCTCGGCGACCCGGACGCGGGCGACGTCGACCTCGAGTCGCTGCGGGAGTGGCTGTGGGTGGCCACGCAGCGGGGACTGGCCCGCAGCACCCTGGCCCGGCGCACTGCCTGCGTGCGCGGGCTGTTCGCCTGGGCCGATGCCGAGGGCATCATCGACGGCGACCCGTCGCTGCGCCTGGTCGCGCCCAAGCGCGGGCGTTCACTGCCGAAGGTGGCCGCCGCCGACACGATGGCGCACCTGCTCGACGACGCCCGGACCGCCGCCGACGAGGGCGACCCGATCGCTCTGCGCGACGCCGCCGTGCTGGAGCTGCTCTACGCCGCCGGGCTGCGCGTGTCGGAGATCTGCGGCGTCGACATCGACGACCTCGACCCCGCCGCACGCACCGTGCGCGTCGTCGGCAAGGGCGACAAGGAGCGCGTGGTCCCCTACGGCGGCCCGGCGGCCACCGCGCTCGACCACTGGCTCGTGCGCGGCAGACCCGCGCTGGCGGCCCGCGCCGCGGCGCCCACCCCGGCGCTGTTCCTCGGCGTCCGGGGCGCCCGGCTCGGCACCCGCGCCGTCTACGACGTCGTCTCGGCCCGGGTCGCCCCCGCGATCGGCGAGGAGCGCGTCGGCCCCCACGCGCTGCGCCACTCCGCGGCCACGCACCTGCTCGACGGCGGGGCCGACCTGCGCACGGTGCAGGAGTTGCTCGGCCACGCGAGCCTGGGCACCACCCAGATCTACACCCACGTCTCGGCCGAGAAGCTCCAGGCGGCCTACCGCCTCGCCCACCCCCGCGCCTGACGGCCTCCCCGCGCCCCCGGCCGACCGCATCCGTCGGGCGGTCGCCGCGCGCGCAGCGGGGCCGTAACGTGGAACGCATGTCCCGTCGCCGCCTCGCCTCGTGTCTGCTCGCCCTCACCACCCTGGCCGGGAGCATGGCCCTCGCCGGCTGCGCACCCGAGCCCGCCCCCGTGGGCCCGCGGCTGACCGCCACGCCCGAGGTGCCGCGTCCCGGCGCCACCGACGCCGATGACGCGTCCACCGACGCGGCGGGGCCGGGTGTCGTGCCCGGATGCATCGACGGCGTGGTGCGCATCGGGGCCTCCTCCCAGGTCTTCGCCGTCACCGCCGACTGCCCCCGCCTCGAGGTCTCCGGCGCCGACGTGGAGGTGGCCGCCGCGGGCGTGGAGATCGGCGAGGTCATCGTGCGCGGCGACGGCAACACCGTCGAGGTCGCCGACCCCTCGCAGGTGATCATCGAGGGCCAGCGCAACACCGTGGATGCCGTCTCGATCGGCACGCTCGAGGTGCGCGGCAACGCCAATCAGGCCATCGTCGACCAGGCGCTGTCGTTCGTCACCGTCAACGGCAACACCAACAGCATCCAGGCCGGCCAGGTCGGCAGCGTGACCGACAACGGCGACGGGAACATCATCGGCTCGCGCTGAGCGCGCCTCGCAGCACGGCAGCAGCACCGCCCGCACCCGCTCCCTGAGCAGCGGAGTGGGATCGAGGTAGCGGCCGTCCTGGCGCACCCCGAGGTGCACGGTTCCCGCGGCGGCGTGACCGCCCGTGGACAGCGTGCCGACAGGGGAGCCCGCCGCCACCCTCGAGCCGGCGGCGACCGCCGGGTCCACCGGCTCGAGCGTCGAGACGAGTCCGCCGTCGTGGGCGATCGTGACCACGCCGCGGCCGGCGACCGCCCCGGCGAAGGCCACCGTGCCGGGCGCGGGGGAGAGCACCGGCACCGCCCCCGCCGGCTGCGGCCCCGCGATGTCGACGCCGCGGTGACCCGGGCCGTACTCGTGCGCGGGCTCGCGATAGGGCGCCACGATCACCCCGCCCGCCAGCGGCATCGTCCAGGGGGCCGGCCGCGGTTCGGATGCCGCGGACGCCGGCGTCGCGAACAGCAGCAGGACCCAGGTGAGCATCATGACGGGGCGCATGCCCCGAGTGTGCGCCGCCGGCGCCGCGGGTGGGCGGCGGAGGGGCGCAACGGTGGAGGAATCGGCCGGACACGCCGCGGGGGAGGAAGCCCCGCCACTGCTACACTGGAGGAGCACCTCGCAGGTCGGGGTGACTACGCGTGCCCAGAGCACCGCGGCGCCCCGCGTCCGGTGCGGCATCCACATCCCAGGTCTCGTCCCACGATCCCGTGACGACGAGCGGTGTGTGTGCCGGGTACCAGGCACGCCGCACCCTTCGGTGCGGCGAGATCAACCGCAACAGAATCAGGAGTACGACCATGGCCGTCGTCACCATTCGCCAGCTGCTCGACAGCGGCGTCCACTTCGGACACCAGACCCGCCGGTGGAACCCGAAAGTCAAGCGCTTCATCCTCACCGAGCGCTCCGGCATCCACATCATCGACCTGCAGCAGTCGCTGTCGTACATCGACAAGGCGTACGAGTACGTGCGCGAGACGGTCGCCCACGGCGGCACCGTGCTGTTCGTCGGCACCAAGAAGCAGGCCCAGGAAGTCATCGCCGAGCAGGCGACCCGCGTCGGCCAGCCCTACGTCAACCAGCGCTGGCTGGGTGGCCTCCTCACCAACTTCTCGACGGTGAGCAAGCGCCTCGCCCGCATGAAGGAGCTCGAGGAGCTCGACTTCGAGAACCCGGCTGCCAGCGGCTTCACCAAGAAGGAGCTCCTGCTCAAGAAGCGCGAGCTCGACAAGCTGCACAAGTCGCTCGGCGGTATCCGCAACCTGCAGAAGACCCCGTCGGCCATCTGGGTCGTCGACGCCAAGCGCGAGCACCTCGCCATCGACGAGGCCAAGAAGCTCGGCATCCCGGTGATCGGCATCCTCGACACCAACGCCGACCCCGACGAGTTCCAGTTCCCGATCCCCGGCAACGACGACGCGATCCGCTCGGTGGGCCTGCTCACCCGCATCATCGCCGACGCCGCCGCCGAGGGCCTCATCCAGCGCCACAACCCGACCGACGAGTCGGCCGAGGCTGAGCCGCTGGCCGACTGGGAGCGCGAGCTGCTCGAGACGCCGGCTGAGGCCGCCGCCGAGGAGCCCGTCGTCACCGACGTCGCCGAGGTCGAGACCGTCGCCACCGAGTCGGACGCCGACGTCGCCGGCGCCGAGGCCGCCACCGAGGCCGAGAAGGCCGCGGAGTAAGCCCGACCACCTCTTTCTGCCCGGCGTGGGCCGGGGCCACCACCCCGGCCCACGCCTGTCATCCACGAGACACGACACCAAGGGAGCCAACAGAATGGCCAACTTCACCATCGCCGACATCAAGGCCCTGCGCGAGCAGCTGGGCACGGGCATGGTCGACACCAAGAAGGCGCTCGAGGAGGCCGACGGCGACCTCGAGAAGGCCGTCGAGATCCTGCGCCTGAAGGGCGCCAAGGGCAACGCGAAGCGCGCCGACCGCTCCACGAGCGAGGGCCTGGTCGCCGCCAAGGAGCACGGCGGCGCCGTCACGCTGCTCGAGCTGAACACCGAGACCGACTTCGTCGCCAAGAACGAGCGCTTCATCGCGCTGGCCGACAAGGTGCTCGCCGCCGCCGCTGCCGCTTCGGCCGCGTCGGTCGACGAGGCGCTCGTCGCCGACGCCGACGGCCAGCCCGTCTCGCAGCTCATCTCGGACGAGGCCGCCATCATCGGCGAGAAGGTGGAACTGCGCCGCGTGCGCACCATCTCCGGCGAGAAGTTCGAGATCTACCTGCACAAGACCAGCAAGGACCTGCCCCCGCAGGTCGGCGTGGTCCTGGCCTACACGGGTGACGACGCCGAGACGGCGCGCAGCATCGCGCAGCACATCTCGTTCGCCAACCCCACCTACCTCACGCGCGAGGACGTCCCCGCCGACGAGGTCGAGAAGGAGCGCCAGCTCGTCACCGAGATCTCGCGCAACGAGGGCAAGCCCGAGGCCGCCCTGCCGAAGATCGTCGAAGGCCGTGTCGGCGCGTTCTACAAGCAGGTCGCCCTGCTCGACCAGGACTACGCGAAGGACAACAAGCTGTCCGTCGCCAAGGTCGCCGAGGCCGCCGGTATCACCATCACCGACTTCGCCCGCTTCAAGGTCGGCGCGTAAGTCGTTCAGGGGCCCGCATCGCATCCGTGATGCGGGCCCCTTTTCCATGCCCGCCTTCCGCTAATGTGCAACCGACGAGAGGAACCCCTGAGTGATCGATGAGAACACCGGACGCCGTCGCGTCCTGTTGAAGCTGTCCGGTGAGGCCTTCGGGGGTGGCGCACTCGGGGTCAATCCCGATGTCGTCGGTCAGATCGCGCGCGAGATCGCCGCAGCGGCCGACGAGGTCGAGATCTCGATCGTCGTCGGTGGCGGCAACTTCTTCCGCGGCGCCGAGCTGAGCCAGCGCGGCATGGACCGCGGCCGCGCCGACTACATGGGGATGCTCGGCACCGTCATGAACGCCCTCGCGCTGCAGGACTTCCTCGAGCAGGCCGGCGCCGCGACCCGCGTGCAGTCGGCCATCTCGATGACCCAGGTCGCCGAGCCCTACATCCCGCGGCGCGCCGAGCGTCACATGGAGAAGGGCCGCGTCGTCATCTTCGGCGCCGGTGCGGGCCTGCCCTACTTCTCCACCGACACCGTCGCCGCCCAGCGCGCCCTCGAGATCGGCGCCGACGAGGTGCTGGTCGCCAAGAACGGCGTCGACGGGGTCTACACCGCCGATCCGAAGAAGGATCCGACGGCCACCCGCATCGACCGCATCACCTACAGCGACGCGCTGCAGCAGGGCCTCAAGGTCGTCGACTCGACCGCGTTCAGCCTGTGCATGGACAACGGCATCGACATGCGCGTGTTCGGCATGGAGCCGGCCGGCAACGTCACCCGGGCACTGCTGGGCGAGCGCATCGGCACGCTGGTCACCATCTGAGGCGGCGCAGGCCCGCCCACTAGACTTGACCGACGCTACGACGAATGGAGTGACCGTGATCGCCGACATCCTGGCCGACACGAAAACGCGCATGGCCCGGGCCGTGGAGGCGGCGAAGGAAGACTTCGCGACCGTCCGCACCGGACGCGCGAACCCGCAGATGTTCCAGAAGATCCTGGTCGACTACTACGGCACGCCCACGCCGCTGGCACAGCTCGCCTCGCTCAACAACCCGGAGGCGCGCACCATCGTCGTGACGCCCTACGACAAGTCCGCCCTGAAGGCGATCGAGCAGGCCATCCGCGACACGCCGAACCTCGGCGCCAACCCGACCAACGACGGCAACATCGTGCGCGTGACGCTGCCCGAGCTGACCGAGGAGCGCCGCAAGGAGTACGTGAAGCTCGTGCGCTCCAAGGGCGAGGATGCCAAGGTGCACCTGCGCGGCATCCGTCGCAAGGCCAAGGACGAGCTCGACGCGCTCAAGAGCGACGTCGGCGAGGACGAGCTGGTGCGTGCGGAGAAGGAGCTCGACGGGCTCACCCGCGTGCACGTGGACGAGGTGGACGAGGCGCTCAAGCGCAAAGAGGCCGAGCTCCTCGAGGTCTGACACCCATGACCCAGGTTCACCGATGACACCGGATCCCGCGGACGGGACGTCGCCCGAAGGCGACGTCCCTCTCACGCGTGCCGAGGCGCGACGCGCCGGCGACGCCGCCGCGTCGTCATCGTTCCAGTCGCACGTGCGGGCGGCGCGCTCAGAGTTCGAGCAGCAGATCGACCGCGCCCGCGCCGACTTCGAGCACGCCAACGAGCGCATCAACGCCCGCACCGGCCGCAACCTGTTCCTCGCCACCGCGATCGGCGTGGGCATCGGGCTGCTGGTGCTCGGGTCGCTGCTGTGGATCAAGTGGCTGTTCCTGGTGTTCGCCATCCCGCTGTGCCTGCTCGGGGTGTTCGAGTTCGCCCGCGCGCTGCAGGGCGCGGGGCGCAAGGTCGACGTGTGGGCGCAGCTGGCCGTCGGTGCGGTGATCATGCTGAGCGCGGCCTTCCTCGGCCACTGGACCCATTGGGTGCTCACCTTCGCCGCCGTGGCGATCGTCGTGATCTGGCGCATGATCGCCCAGATGGCGACGCAGGACGGTCGCCGCTACGCCGACGTGCTCTCCGACGTGCTCGTGGCCGGTCTCATCCCGATGTACGTCCCGTTCCTGGCGAGCCTTGCCCTCGTGCTGCTGCGTCAGGAGCAGGGCGAGCTGTGGGTGCTGACCATGCTGGTCGTCGTCGTCGCCGCCGACACGGGCGCCTACGCCAGCGGGCTGGCCTTCGGCCGGCATCCGATGGCCCCCAAGATCAGCCCGAAGAAGACCTGGGAGGGCTTCGCCGGTGCACTGGCCGCCTCGCTGATCGCCGCGATCCTCATGAGCGTCTTCCTGCTGCACCTGCCCATCTGGGCCGGCGCGGTCTTCGGCGTGCTCGTGCTGGTGACGGCGACCATCGGCGACCTGGGCGAGTCGATGATCAAACGCGACATGGGCATCAAGGACATGAGCTCGTGGCTCCCCGGCCACGGCGGCGTGCTCGACCGGCTCGACAGCATCCTCCCGTCGGCGCCGGTGGCGCTCGGCCTGTACATCCTGTTCTTCCCGATGGTGGTGGCATGACCCTGGAGAGCCCGACGACGACCTTCCCGCTGGCCCCGGGCCGGCAGAAGGGATACGACCCCGAGGCGGTCGATGCGTTCCTGCTGCGGGCGCGCGACGCGTTCGAGGCGCGCGAGGGGGAGCTCACCTCCGCGGAGATCCGTCGCACGGCGTTCCGGCTGGTGCGCCGCGGGTACGACGTGGGAGCCGTGGACGCCGCCCTCGGCCGTCTGGAAGACGCGTTCGCCGCGCGCGAGCGCGAGGGCGCTCTCTCGCGTGCGGGCGCACGGGCCTGGGTCGGTCAGTCGCGCAAGCTCGCCCAGGAGATCCTCGACCGGGTGAGCCGTCCCGAGCGGCACCGGTTCCGTCGGGCGGGCTTCCTGCACTTCGGCTACCGCATCGACGAGGTCGACATCGTCGCCGATCGCATCGCCGCCCACCTCGAGTCGGGCGAGCCCCTCACCCCCGACCAGATCCGCAGCGTCGCCTTCCGTATGCAGCGGCGCGGCTACGACGAGACGCAGGTCGACGCGGTGCTGGATGCCGTCGTCGAGGTCATGCTCGCCGTCGGATGACCCCCGTGTCCCACCGCTCCAGCGCCGCGGCGAGACGCGCCGAGACGCCACCGATGACAGCGTCCGCCCCTCCCGCTAGACTGGCCCGACTGTGACTTCCGGAAACGAGCTGACTCCCGCCTCCTCGTCGACGGCCCCCGCCCGTCGCTCCGCCGCGCGTCCGCCGGTGCGCACGAGGCAGCGCTGGTCGCGTCGCCGCGGTGTGCTGGGTGTGTTCGCCGCCGTCGCCGTGGCCGGTTTCGCCGCGTCCGCGATCGCGCCGCTGGGCGCCGTCACGTCGCAGGCGCACGCCGCCGAGCTCGAGCCGATCTCGCTCTATGCGAGCACGATCGCCGACGCGCAGGCCCTCGTCGCGGCATCCGACGAACCCGACACCACCCTGCAGCGCGACGCCCTCAGCTACACCGTGTACGTCACCCCCAAGCCGACCCCCACCCCGACCCCTGTCGCGGCGGCGAAGAAGTCGACCTCGTCGGGTTCGTCCGGTTCGTCGGGCTGGGCCCCGCCGTTCGTCTCGCCCGACCCGGGCAGCGCGCAGGCCATCGCCTACGAGATGGTGCGCGCCCGCGGCTGGGGCGACGACCAGTTCGCCTGCCTCGTCGCGCTGTGGAAGAAGGAATCGGGCTGGCGCGTCAACGCCTACAACAAGGGCAGCGGCGCCTACGGCATCCCGCAGGCCCTTCCCGGCAGCAAGATGGCCTCCGCCGGCGCCGACTGGGAGACCAACCCGGCCACGCAGATCTCGTGGGGTCTGGGATATGTCGGCGGACGTTACGGCACCCCCTGCGGCGCGTGGGACCACTCCCAGCGCAAGGGCTGGTACTGACCTCATGCCTCGCGCGAACCGTCGCCGGCCTTCCGGCGGCGACGAGTCGTTCGAGCGCCTGCTGAGCGGCTGGAAGCGCACCGAGACCCGCCGCGGGCGCGAGTGGACCGTGCAGCCGGTCTCGGCGGCGCAGGCGCAGAAGGACTACATCTGCCCGGGATGCGCGCGCACGATCGGTCCCGGCACCGCCCACGTGGTGGTGTGGCGCGCCGACGGCGTGCTCGGCGACACCGCCGACCTCGCCGCGCGACGCCACTGGCACGCCGCCTGCTGGAAGACCGCCTGACGACGCGGGCGCCCGACCCGCCGCCCCACCCCAACCTCGACGGGAGACCCATGGAGATCCGTGGACCGGTGCTGCTGCCCGCACGCCGTGAAGACATCGAGCTGCACACCCTCGACGACCTCACCCTCGTGGGCGAACTGGCCCTGCCCGTCGACCGCGACCCGGTCGCGACGCTCGTGACGCTGCACCCGCTGCCCACGGCGGGCGGGTTCATGGACTCCCACATCCTGCGCAAGGCCGCGGGGCGTCTTCCCGCCCTCGCCGACCTGGCCGTGCTGCGCTTCAACACCCGTGGCACCACCTCGCCCCGGGGCACCAGCCAGGGGACCTTCGACGGGGGCGCGTCCGAGGCGCTCGATGTCGCGGCGGCCGTCGACTTCGCGCGGGAGCGCGGACTGCCGCGGCCGTGGCTGGTGGGATGGTCCTTCGGCACCGAGCTCGCGCTGAAGTACGGCCGCGACCACGACGTGGCGGGGATCATCCTGCTGTCGCCGCCGCTGCACCGCGCCACCGCCGAGGAGGTCGCGGCGTGGGCGGGGGACACCCGCCCCCTGATCGTGCTCGTGCCCGAGTTCGACGACTACCTGCGCCCCGACGAGGCGCGCGAGCGGTTCGCCGCCGTGCCGCACGCCCAGGTCATCGCCGTCGAGGGCGGCAAGCACCTCTGGGTCGGCGAGAACCAGACCCGCCGCGTGCTCACCGAGATCGTCGCCGCGGTGAACCCCGACGCTCTCCCGCTGCCGCAGGAATGGGACGGCGAGCCGGCCTGACCGCCCGGGTCAGAGCTCGTTCTGCCGCGGGATCAGCACCTGGCGGTAGATGATCAGGATGCTCGCGGCCACCGGGATGGCGATGAGCGCGCCCAGCAGGCCCAGCAGCGAGCCGCCGGCCAGCGCCGCGATCACGACGACCGCGCCGGGCACCGAGACGGCGCGGTTCATGATGCGCGGCGACAGGAAGTACGCCTCCACCTGCATGTAGACGACGTACCAGATGAGGGCCACGAGCGCCGTCAGCGGCGACCCGAGGCCCGGGATGAGGCAGACCAGCACGATGATCGCCGAGCCGGTGAGGGTACCCACCAGCGGGATCAGCGAGAAGAAGAAGGCGATGACGGCCAGCACCGCGGGGAAGGGCGCCTGGATGATCGTGAGGAAGATCGCGCTCAACACGCCATTGATGACGCCGAGGGTGACCTGACCCATGACGTAGTAGCCGACCGATGCGGTGATCTGCTCCGAGAGGTCGATGAACCGCTCCCGCTTGGAGGCGGGCACCAGCTGGTACACCGACGCCTTCAGCGACGGGGTGGAGGAGGTGAAGTAGATCGTGAGGATCAGCACGATCAGCGCGCCGGTGAACCCGGCCGCGATCGCCGCGCCGATGCTGATGATCGCGCCGCCGGCGGCGGTGCCGACCTGGGCGAGGTCGAGGCTCGCGTACCAGTCGGAGATGTAGCGGAAGACCTCGTCGACGTTGAGCATCGGGAAGGTGTCGGTCAGCCACTGCCGCAGCGTCTCGACGGGGTCGAAGTCGCCCTCGACGACGTTCTCGATCAGCGTCTGGATCTGCTGCACGAGCTGACCGATCTGCTGCACGATCACCGGCACGACGATGAGGATGATCGCCGCGAACACGCCGAGCACGAACACGAAGGTCACCAGCAGCGCCGCCCAGCGCGGCAGACCGCGTCGGGTGAGCCAGGTGACCAGCGGGTCGAGTCCGAGTGACAGGAACAGCGCCGTGCCCACGTACAGCAGGATCGTCGACAGGGAGTTGACGCTGTTGATCAGCAGCACCCCGACGCCCACCCCGAGGGTGGCCACCAGAGCGGTGCGGAACGGATGCTGGAGTTTCACGCGAGCCTTGCCTTCCCTCGGTTCTTCGACAATAGCCACGCCGCGCGCCCCGGACCGCGCGACAGGCCCCTCCCGGGCGACATTCAGGCGATTTCGCTAGTCTGGAACGTCGAATGTGCTTCCCCCGCGTGCGCCGCGGCGGCCACGCCGAGCGCGGGGAGCGGAGAGAGGTTTCGTTTCGTGCGTTTCGTATGGGCGGTGGTCGCGTTCGTGCTCGCGACCCTGATGATCGGGGCCGGCATCGCCCAGCGCACCGTGATGCAGGGTCCGACGTCGCAGACCCAGGCGATCTCCGTCGAAGACTCGGCGCCGTACGTGCTCGTCGACGGCGCGGTGCTCAGCAGCCAGGCCGGCGCCCAGACCTTCCGTGCCACCGCCGACGGCACGATCTTCGCCGCCTACGGACGCACCGACGACCTGAAGGCGTGGCTGGCTCGCACCGACTACGCCGAGGTGTCGATGGACGGCACCGAGGTCACGACCGCGCACGTGAATGCCGACGAGCCGGTCATCGGTGAAGACGGCGCCCCGGTGCCGCTGAGCCCGCTGGAGTCCGACCTCTGGCTCGACCAGTTCCAGCAGGACGACGTGCTCATCGCCTCGGTGAGCCTCCCCGCCGACATGAGCCTGCTCGTGGCCACCGACGGCGTCGAGGACGCACCCCAGACGATGTCGGTCACCTGGCCGATCACGCAGACGACGCCGTGGGCGGGCCCCCTGATCCTCGGCGGCGCCATCCTCATGGCCGTCGGACTCGTGCTCTATGTGCTGGCCGTGCGCCATGTGCGCCGCTCGCGCGGCCCGCGCCGCCGCGGTCTGCCGATGCCGGTGACCGAGCCCATCGCCGTCGCCGGCGGCGACGGCGCCGACAAGGGCGTCATCAGCGCCTCGCCGAGCCGTCGCCAGCTCACCCCCCGCAACCGCAAGATGGTCATCCTGCCGGTCGTCGCCGTCGTGGGCCTGCTGGCCAGCGGCTGCTCGGCCGACGCCTGGCCGCAGCTGCCCGCCGCCGAGAGCCCCAGCCCGACGGCCACGGTCGTCGTTCCCGAGGGCCAGGACGCCCCGCCGGCGGTCACCGAGCAGCAGGCGGCGCGCATCATCGGCAAGATCGCCGAGCAGGTCGCCTCCGCCGACGAGGCCAACGACGCCGACCTGGCCGCGACGCGGCTCGACGGACCGGAGCTGGCCGCGCGCACGACCAACTACACGCTGCGCAGCCAGATCCCCGAGTACGCCGCTCCCACCGCGATCCCCGACTCCGACATCAAGCTGCTGCTGCCGGAGGCCTACGCCGGCTGGCCGCGCAGCTTCTTCGCCGTCGTCGCCGATGCCACCACCGGCACCGACAAGGTGATGGCCGTCACCCAGGCCGATCCCTGGTCGAACTACAAGCTCTCGTCGATCGCCGACCTCGTCACCGAGGCCGCGCGCAACGTCGCCCCCGCCTACATCGGCGCGCAGCAGGTGCAGCCCGACTCGCCGTTCCTGATGATCGCCCCGCAAGAGCTCGCCGCCGCCTACGCCGACGTCATCGACAACGGCGACGCCAGCCAGTACGCCGGCCTCTTCGCCGACGACAGCTTCCGCGCCCAGGTCATCGCCAACCGCGACAGCCAGAAGCAGACCTTCGATCAGACCGGTGCCAGCACCGGCACGATCAGCTTCGACGCGTCGGCGGGCACGCAGCCGCCGCTGTCGCTGGCGACCCTCGACAGCGGGGCGATCGTGGCCGTGACGGTGAACGAGACCGAGACGGTCGCACCGACCACCACCGACGCGGTGATCAAGGTCGATGACAACGCCGTCGTGAAGACGCTCACCGGGCAGACCCAGTCGGCCAGCGGGTTCACGACGACCTACTCCGACCAGCTGTTCTTCTTCGTCCCCGCCCAGAGCTCGAGCGAGCGCATCGAGTTCCTCGGCTATTCGTCCAACATCCTCGAAGCGAAAGTGAAGCAGTGATGAGCGATCAGGCTCCCGGTGCCGTCTTGAGAGGTGCAGTCGACCTGTCGTCGCTGCGCTCCCGTCCCGCCGCTCCCGCCGGTGCGGCCACCGCGACCGCGCCGGGCGCAGCCGACGGCGCCCTGCCGCTCGTGTTCGACGCGACGGATGCCACCTTCCCGCAGGTGCTCGAGCTCTCGCGCACCGTGCCCGTGGTCGTCGACCTCTGGGCCGAGTGGTGCGGCCCCTGCAAGCAGCTGAGCCCCATCCTCGAGAAGCTCGTCGAAGAGCTCGGCGGACGCCTGGTGCTGGCCAAGGTCGACGTCGACGCGAATCCGCAGCTGGCCCAGGGCTTCCGCGCGCAGTCGATCCCGATGGTCGTGGCACTCGTCGCCGGCCAGCCGGTGCCGCTGTTCAACGGCGCCGTGCCCGAGCAGCAGGTGCGCGAGGTGTTCACCCAGCTGCTGCAGCTGGCCGCCCAGCACGGCGTCACCGGCACCGTGCCGGTCGGCGCGCCCGGCGAGGAGGCGCAGGAGCCCGCGGAGCCGCCCCTGCCGCCGCTGCACCAGGAGGCCTTCGACGCGATCGAGGCCGCCGACTACGCCGCCGCGGTCAGCGCCTACGAGCGCGCCCTCGCTGAGAACCCCCGCGACGAGCAGGCCCGCGCCGGCCTCGGCCAGGTGCGGCTGCTGCTGCGCGTCGACGGCGCCGACCTCGCCGCCGCCCGCGCCGCCGCCGCCGCGGCGCCCCTCGACGTGGACGCGCAGCTGGCCGTCGCCGATCTCGACCTCGCCGGCGGTCACGTCGACGACGCGTTCGAGCGCCTGCTCGATCTGTTCGCCGCCCTCCCCGCCGACGAGCGTGGTCCGGTGCGCGAGCGGCTACTGGAGCTGTTCGGCCTGGTCGGCGACGCCGACCCCCGCGTGGGCCGTGCCCGCGGGCGGCTGGCGAGCCTGCTGTTCTGAGCCCCGCGGCCCCGCACGGGGCGCCCATGCCACGAGAGCGGGCCGACGGAGACCATGTCTTCGTCGGCCCGCTCTCATCGCGTGCGCGTGGGACTCAACGGCGGTGCTGCAGCCAGAGCGTGCCCAGCGGCGGCACCGTCATGCGGGCCCGACCGCTGTCGTCGGTGTGCACCGCGCCGAAGTTGCCCACGCCCGAGCCGCCGTACTCGACGGCATCCGAATTGAGCACCTCGGCCCACTCGCCGCGCTCGGGCAGGTCGAGCTCGTAGTCGTAGACCGGGTTGCCCGAGAAGTTGCTGATCACCACGACCGTGCCGCCGTGGTGGTCGCGGCGGGCGAAGGCGACGACGGTCGGGTTCCACGCCGGACCGCCCAGGCGCGTGAACGCCTCGCCGTCCGAGTCGCGCGCCCACAGCGGCGACAGGCCGCGGTAGGTGTGGTTGAGGGTGCCGACGAAGTCGTGCAGCTCGCGGTGGGCGGGCTGGTCGAGGATCCACCAGTCCAGGCCCCGTCCCTCCGACCACTCCGACATCTGGCCGAACTCCTGGCCCATGAACAGCAGCTGCTTGCCCGGGTGCCCCCACATGTAGGCGAGGTAGGTGCGCATGTTGGCGAGCTTCTGCCAGTGGTCGCCAGGCATGCGGGTGAACAGCGTCCCCTTGCCGTGGACGACCTCGTCGTGGCTGATGGGGAGCACGAAGTTCTCGCTGAACGCGTAGACGAACGAGAACGACAGCTCGCCCTCGTGCCAGCCGCGGTACATGGGGTCGCGCTTGATGTATTCGAGCGAGTCGTTCATCCAGCCCATGTTCCACTTGAACCCGAAGCCGAGACCGCCCTGATCGGTGGGGGCGGTGACCCCCGGGTAGCTCGTGGACTCCTCGGCGATCATCGCGATGCCGGCGTTGCGCTTGTACGCGGTCGCGTTGACCTCCTGCAGGAAGCCGATGGCCTCCAGGTTCTCGCGGCCGCCGTGGATGTTGGGCTCCCACTCGCCGGCCTCGCGGGAGTAGTCGAGGTAGAGCATCGAGGCGACGGCATCCACCCGCAGCCCGTCGACGTGGAACTCCTCGATCCAGTACAGCGCGTTGGCGACGAGGAAGTTGCGCACCTCGCGCCGGCCGTAGTCGAAGATCAGGGTGCCCCAGTCCTTGTGCTCGCCGCGCCGCGGGTCGGGGTGCTCGTACAGCGCCTGACCGTCGAAGCGGGCCAGGGCGAACTGGTCCTTGGGGAAGTGTCCGGGCACCCAGTCCATGATCACGCCGATGCCCGCCTGGTGCAGGCGGTCGATCAGGTAGCGCAGGTCGTCGGGGGAGCCGAACCGGCTGGTGGGCGCGTAGTACCCGGTCACCTGGTAGCCCCACGAGCCCCCGAAGGGGTGCTCCGAGAGCGGCAGGAACTCGACGTGCGTGTAGCCGAGCGCGGTGAGGTAGTCCACCAGCGGGTCGGCGGCGTCGCGATAGCCCAGTCCCGGTCGCCACGAGCCGAGATGGATCTCGTAGGTCGACATCGGCTGGTCGAGCGGGGACCGCCCGGCGCGCGCGGTCATCCACTCCGCGTCCTGCCAGGTGTAGTCGGATGCCGTGACCACCGACCCGGTCGCCGGCGGCACCTCGGCGGCCCGCGCCATGGGGTCGGCCTTCATGATCCAGCGGCCGTCGCCGGTGAGCAGCTCGAACTTGTACACCGAGCCGGTGCCGAGCCCCGGAACGAACAGCTCCCAGACGCCGCTGGATCCGAGCGAGCGCAGCGAGTGCCCCTGCCCGTCCCACGAGTTGAAGTCGCCGGCCACGCGGACGGCGCGCGCGTTGGGCGCCCACACCGAGAACGAGACCCCGACGACGCCGCCGAGGTCGCGCACGTGCGCGCCGAGCACGTCCCACAGCTGCTCGTGGCGCCCCTCGCGGATGAGGTGCAGGTCGAGCTCGCCGACCGTCGGCAGGAACCGGTAGGGGTCGTCGGCGACGAAGTCGGGGCCGCTCGGATAGGTGGTGTGCACGGTGTACGCGCCCGGCTGGGCGGGCACGGCCGCCTCCCAGACACCGGCGCGCAGGTGCGCGAAGTCGGCGGAGGTGCCGTCGGCGAAGATCGCCGAGACGGTGCCGGCCATCGGACGGCGCGTGCGGATCACCCACCCGTCGGCGGTCTGGTGCGGGCCGAGCACGTCGTGCGGGGCGTGGTACGAGCCGGTGGCGACGGTGTCGAGCACCTGGTCGGAGAGAGCGGTCATCGGGTTCCCTTCACGTGCAGGATGTGCACGGGCTCGTGGAAGGCGTCCAGCCGCACGAAGTTGTCCTGGTTCCAGGTCCACCGCGCGCCGGTGAGGAGGTCTTCGACCTCGTAGTCGGCCCCGCGTGCGATGCCGAACACCGTGCTGTCGATGTGCACGGTGGTCTGGCGCATCGAGTGCGGGTCGACGTTGACGACCACCAGGATCGTGTCGGCGACGCCGTCGGGCGACACGGCGGCGGGCAGATGCTTGGCGTAGACGAGGATCGCCTCGTCGTCGCTCCAGTGCAGCGTGAGGCCCCGCAGCTGCCGCAGCGCCGGATGGGCGCGGCGGATCTCGTTGAGCCGCCGCAGGTAGGGCGCGAGCGAATCGCCGCGAGCCTCGGCATCCGCCCAGTCGCGCACCTTGTACTCGTACTTCTCGTTGTCGATGTTCTCTTCCGACCCCGGGCGCGCCACGTTCTCGTACAGCTCGTAGCCGGCGTAGACGCCGTAGCTGGCGCCGGCGGTCGCGGCGATCGCGGCGCGGATGCGGTAGGCCGGGCGCCCGCCGTACTGCAGGTACTCGGTGAGGATGTCGGGGGTGTTCACGAACAGGTTGGGCCGCATGAAGTCGGCGGTCTCGTCGCTGACCCATCCGAGGAACTCCTCGAGCTCGGCCTTGGTGTTGCGCCAGGTGAAGTAGGAGTAGCTCTGCTGGAACCCGCTCCATGCGAGGGCCTGCAGCGCGGCGGGACGGGTGAAGGCCTCGGCGAGGAAGACCACGTCGGGGTCGACGCGGTTCACTTCGGCGATGAGCCACTCCCAGAACCACAGCGGCTTGGTGTGCGGGTTGTCGACCCGGAAGATCTTCACGCCCTGCGCGATCCAGTGGCGCACGATCCGCAGCACCTCGGCGCAGATGCCCTCGGGGTCGTTGTCGAAGTTGATCGGGTAGATGTCCTGGTACTTCTTCGGCGGGTTCTCGGCGAAGGCGATCGTGCCGTCGGGAAGGGTCGTGAACCACTCGGGGTGCGCGCTCACCCAGGGGTGGTCGGGGGAGGCCTGCAGCGCGAGGTCGAGCGCCACCTCGAGCCCTGCCGCCGTGGCCGCCCGCACGAAGGCGCGGAAGTCAGCGAGGGTGCCGAGGTCGGGGTGCACCGCGTCGTGACCGCCGGCGGCGGCTCCGATCGCCCAGGGCGAGCCGGGGTCGGCGGCGCCGGCGACGAGGGTGTTGTTGGGGCCCTTGCGGTTGGTCACGCCGATGGGGTGGATCGGCGGCAGGTAGAGCACGTCGAACCCCATCGCCGCGACCTCGGGCAGGCGGCGGGCGGCGGTGCGGAACGTGCCGCTGACGATCGTGCCGTCGGCGGAGCGGCGGGCGCCCTCGGAACGGGGGAAGAACTCGTACCAGGCGCCGACGCCGGCGCGCTCGCGCTCCACCAGCAGCTGCTGCTCGTCGCCGATGGTCACCAGCGACTGCAGCGGCCGCGCCGCGAAGACGGCGGCCAGGGCCGGGTCGCGCACGATCTCGAGCGCGGCGGCGTCGCTGACGGCGTCCGAGCGCAGGCGTTCGGCGGCGGCGGTGAGCGCCGCCTTCTCGGCATCCGGTCGCGAGGGCTCCGCCACGGCGCGGTCGAACAGCAGGGCGCCGCTCTCGCGCATGAGGGCGGTGTCGACCCCCGCGGCGATCTTCAGGTCGGCGGCGTGCTCCCAGGTGGCCACGTCATCGGCGAAGGCCTCGAAGCGGAACGTCCACAGTCCCTGCTCCAGCGGCGCCACCAGCACCCGCCAGCGGTCGAAGCCGTCGCCGAGCGGCGTCAGCCGGTGCAGCGTCTGCGCCCCGCTGGGCGAGGTGAGCCGCACGTGCACGCCGATGAGATCGTGGCCCTCGCGGAAGGCCGTCACCTGGAACGGCACCGCCTCGCCGACGAACGCCGAGGCCGGGAACCGGCCCCCGGGAACGCTCGGGCGCGCGCCCGACAGCGGCAGTCGGCCGTTGCGCGTCGCGGCGCTGGGGGTCCACGCCGTCACCGGACGACAGGGGATCTCGGCGGTGCTGCGGACCGAGGGTGCCGCGGTGGCGGCGGGTGCCTCGGCGGCGGGACGGACGGTGGGCGTGCGCTTCTTCGTGGCCACGTTCCGAACCTACCCCGCGCAGCGGAGCGCGGACACTCACTCCATCCGGAACAAGTGCATTCCGGTGTCGGGGATCGACACGATCTCACCCGGTGCGTACGTCGTCTCGTCGGTGGCGGGGCGCTCGTCGACACTCGACCACAGCGACACGAAGCGGCTGACCCCCGCGATCTCGGGCAGGCGCACATCGACGTGGGTCTCGTTGCCGTGCACGATCAGCAGCACGCCGTTCGCGTCCTCGCTCTCGGGCGTGGAGCGCGCGGCGTACTGCAGGGTGCGGTTGGCCGCGTCGTTCCACCGCTCGATGGTCATCGTGTGCCCGTGGCGGTCGTACCAGTCGATCGCCGAGGCCGAGGGCACGTCCTGCGCGGCATGGGCGAACCGTGCGGGGCGCAGCGCCGGGTTGTCGCGGCGGAGGGCGATGAGCCGTTCCACGTGCGCCTGCAGGTCGCGCTGCCAGGGCGCATGCTCCCACGAGGCCCACGTGAGCGCGGAGTCATGGCAGTAGGCGTTGTTGTTGCCGCGCTGGGTGCGCCCGAACTCGTCACCGGCGGTGATCATCGGCACCCCCGCCGACAGCAGCAGGGTGCCGAGCAGGTTGCGCATCGCCTTGCGGCGCCGCGCGAGGATGCGCTCGTCGTCGGTGGGGCCCTCGACGCCGTGGTTGAACGAGCGGTTGGTGTCGGCGCCGTCGCGGCCGTGCTCACCGTTGCCCATGTTGTGCTTCACGTCGTACGAGACGAGGTCGCGCAGGGTGAAGCCGTCGTGGGCGGTGACGAAGTTGATGCCGGCCAGCGGTCCGCGCTCCGTGCTGAAGGTGTTCGACGACCCGGCCAGGCGTGTGGCGAAGCCGCCGATGCCGGCGGGGGAGTGCGAGGCGCGGCGCGCGTAGTCGACGTCGCTCAGCCAGAAGTTGCGCACCCGATCGCGGTAGCGGTCGTTCCATTCGTGCCAGCCGTCGCCGAAGTTGCCGGTCTGCCAGCCGCCCATCCCGACGTCCCACGGCTCGGCGATCTTCTTCACGCCCGCCAGCGCGGGGTCGTCGACGATGGCGCGCAGCAGCGGATGCTGCGGGTCGAAGCCGTGGCCGGCGTCGCGGCCGAGGGTGGCGGCCAGGTCGAAGCGGAAGCCGTCGATGTGCAGCTCCTGCGCCCAGTAGCGCAGCGAGTCGAGCACGAGCCGGGCGGCGGCGGGGGTGGCGGTGTTCACCGAGTTGCCGCATCCGGTCACGTCGATGTAGGCGCCGTCGTCGTGCTGGCGGTAGTAGGCGCGGTTGTCGATGCCGCGCAGGCTCGAGCGGGGCCCGCCGAGTTCGAGCTCGGAGGTGTGGTTGTAGACGACGTCGAGGATCACCTCGATGCCGGCGGCGTGCAGCGCTTTGACCATCTGCTTGACCTCGCGCAGCACCGCGGTCGCACCGGCGGTGCGGGCCGCGGCGGTGGCGTAGTCGGCGTGCGGGGCGAAGAAGCCCAGCGTGTTGTAGCCCCAGTAGTTCGTGAGCCCCAGGTGCAGCAGCCGCGGCTCGGTCTCGAACGCGTGGATCGGCAGCAGCTCGACCGCGGTGACCCCGAGCCGCGTGAGGTGCGCGATCATCGCGGGGTGGCCGAGTCCGGCGTAGGTGCCGTGCAGCGCGGGCGGGATGTCGGGGTGGCGCTTGGTGAGGCCCTTCAGGTGCGCCTCGTAGACGACCGTGCGGTCCAGCGGCACCTGCGGGCGCTCGACGCCCTCCCAGTCGAAGGCGTCGTCGACGACCACCGATCGCACATCGCCGATGCGGCCCGAGACGATGCCGCGGCCGTACGGGTCCAGCAGCAGCGTCGCCGCATTGAAGGTGCTCCCGGCGCGGGTGGGGCCGTCGACCCGCACGGCATAGGGCGTGCCCACGCGCAGCCGCGGGGTCGTCACGCTCCAGACGCCGCCGCCGACGGGCTCCAGTTCCAGCTCGTCGATGATCCAGTCGAGGTCCTCTTCGTCGAAGAGCACGAGGGTCACGCTGGTGGCGCGCTCCGACCACACCCGCAGTGTGGCGGCGCCCTCGCCCAGGGTCACCCCGAGGTCGTCCAGGTGCGGCGAGAGAAGCAGCGGAGGGGTGTCGGGCATGCGATCTACAGTAGTAAGGCGCCGCACCGGCCCTCGGCAGCGGCGGGCGGGGCAAACGGGCGGCAACGCTCGCGGAACGGGCGCGGAACGCCCACGGGAGACGGGGAGCGGCATGCGGGTGTACCTCGACCACGCCGCGACCACGCCGTTGCGCGCCGAGGCCCGGGCCGCGTGGCTGGCCGCGACCGAGACGGTCGGCAACGCCTCGTCGGTGCACGGCGCCGGCCAGGGCGCCCGGCGGCTGCTCGAGCAGGCACGCGAAGACGTTGCGGCCGCCCTCGGATGCGACCCCATCGAGGTCGTGTTCACCTCGGGCGGCACCGAATCCATCAACCTCGCCATCCGCGGTCTGTGGGAGGCCCGGGCCGACGGTCGCGACGCGATCGTGCTGCCCGACGGCGAGCACCACGCCACCACCGAGACCGCGGAGTGGCTGTCCTCCGGCCGCGGCGCGCAGCTGCGCCGCGTGGCCCTCGACGCCGCGGGCTCCGTGCCCGCCGAGACCTTCGCCTCCGCACTGCCGGGCGCGGCGCTGGCCACCGCCCTGATCGCGAACAACGAGGTCGGCACCGTCAACGACGCCGCCGGGATGGCCGCGGCCGCCGCGGCCGCCGGGGCGCCGTTGCACCTCGACGCGGTCGGTGCCGCCGGCATCCTGCCGGTCGCCTTCGCCGCCTGGCGGGGCGCCCCCGCCGAACCCGCCACCGGCCTCGTCGCCCTCAGCGTCTCGGGTCACAAGGTGGGGGCGCCGGTCGGCACAGGCGTGCTCGTGGTGTCGCGGCACGCCCGTCTCACGCCCCTGCTGCACGGTGGCGGGCAGCAGCGCGGCATCCGCCCGGGCACGCAGGACGTCGCGGGGGCGGTCGCCTTCGCCGCCGCGCTGCGCGCCGCCGTCGCCGAGCGCGAGGGAGAGGCCGCGCGGCTGCAGTCGCTGCGCGAGCGCCTCGTCGCCGGTGTCGGGCAGGGGGTGCCGGCGGCCGAGCTGCTGGGCGATCCCGTGCGGCGCCTCCCCGGCAACGTGCACCTGCTCTTTCCGGATGCCGCGGGGGAGACGCTCCTGTTCCTCCTCGACATGGCGGGCATCGACGTGTCCACCGGGGCCGCCTGCCAGGCGGGGGTCACCGAGCCCTCGCACGTGGTGCGGGCGCTCGGCCGCGACGAGCGTGCGGCGCGCTCGGTGCTGCGCATCACACTCGGCCGCACCACCACCGCGGCCGACGTCGACGCCCTGCTCGCCGCGCTCCCCGGCGCGTACGAGCGGGCCGTCGCATCCGGCGCCCGGTCAGGCGGGGCTTCGTAGACTGGGACCATGCGGATCCTGGCGGCGATGAGCGGTGGCGTCGATTCCGCCGTGGCGGCGGCCCGGGCGGTCGATGCCGGACATGACGTCGTGGGCGTGCACCTGGCGCTCTCGCGGGCCGGCGGCACCCTGCGCACCGGCAGCCGCGGCTGCTGCACCATCGAAGACGCGCTCGACGCGCGGCGGGCGGCCGACCTCCTCGGCATCCCGTTCTACGTGTGGGACTTCTCCGAGCGGTTCCGCGACGACGTCATCGACGACTTCATCGCCGAGTACCAGGCCGGGCGCACCCCCAACCCGTGCATGCGGTGCAACGAGAAGATCAAGTTCGCCGCGCTGCTCGAGCGCGCCGTCGAGCTCGGTTTCGACGCCGTCTGCACCGGCCACTACGCGATCCTCGTCGACGGTGCGGGCGGGCGTGAGCTGCACCGCGCCTCCGACGCCGCCAAAGACCAGTCCTACGTGCTGGGAGTGCTCACCGCCGAGCAGCTCGCCCACACCTACTTCCCGCTGGGGGAGACCCCGTCCAAGGCGCTGGTGCGCGCCGAGGCCGCCGAGCGCGGGCTGAGCGTGGCGCAGAAACCCGACAGCCACGACATCTGCTTCATCCCCGACGGCGACACCCGCGGCTGGCTGGCCGAGAAGGTCGGCACCGCCACCGGCGAGGTCGTCGACCGCGGCGGCGCCGTGGTGGGCACCCACGAGGGAGCCCACGCCTTCACCGTGGGGCAGCGCCGCGGCCTCAAGCTGGGCGTGCCCGCCGCCGACGGCAAGCCGCGGTTCGTGCTCGAGGTGCGACCGGTGACCAACACGGTCGTCGTCGGCCCGAAAGAGGCGCTGGCGACCGCCGAGATCTCCGGAGAGCGCCACAGCTGGGCGGGTGCGGCGCCGACGGATGCCGCGTTCGCGTGCGAGGTGCAGATCCGCGCGCACGCCGATCCGGTGGCCGCGCACGCCGTCGTGGCCGACGGACGCATCACGGTGACCCCCGACCGCCCCTTCGACGGCGTCGCGCCCGGGCAGACGGCGGTGCTGTACATCGGCACCCGGGTGCTCGGCCAGTTCACGGTCGATCGCACCGTGTCCGCCGTTCCCGCGCCGGTCTGAGGCCGGTGGGCGCCCGGGTGGGCGCCGCGGTCGTGTCGGTGGCGCGTCCTACACTGGCCGGGTGAGCGCACCCGACGAGATCCTCCCGCTGACCCTCGACGAGGCACGCCTCGAGGCCGAGCGTCTCACCGCACTCATCGTCGACGCGCGCGACGCCTACTACGGCGCCGACGCCGAGCTGGTCGACGACGCCACCTACGACGGGTGGATGCGCCGCCTCGAAGAGATCGAGCGGGCCCACCCGGTGCTGCAGGGCCAGGACTCGCCGACGCTCAGTGTCGGGGCCGCCCAGAGCACGATGTTCGCGCCGGTCACCCACGCCGAGCGCATGCTGAGCCTCGACAACGTGTTCAGCCCCGACGAACTGCGCGACTGGTGCGCCAAGACCGCAGCCGGCGCCGGCCGTGCCGTGCGGTGGCTCACCGAGCTGAAGATCGACGGCCTCGCCATCAGCCTGCGGTACGAGAACGGCGTGCTCACCTCCGCCGCCACGCGCGGCGACGGACGGGTGGGTGAAGACGTCACGCACAACGCCCTGCAGGTCGCCGGCATCCCCGAGCGGCTCACCGGCTCCGGCCACCCGGCGCTGGTCGAGGTGCGCGGCGAGGTGTTCATCCCCGTCGCCGCGTTCGACGAGCTCAACGCCCTGCAGGCGCGGCTGCGCGAGCGCGTCGTCGACGAGGCGCGTGATCGCGGCGTCGACGACGAGAAGGCCACGCGCAGCGCCGCCCGGCGGTTCCCGGCGTTCGCGAACCCCCGCAACGCCGCCAGCGGCGGCCTGCGTCAGCAGCTCGACAAGAAGAGCGGTCTCGAGCTCGAAGCCGGGCGCGCCCGCTTGTCGTCGCTGCGTCTCTATGTGCACGGCATCGGCGCGTGGCCCGACCCGCCGGTCGACTCGCAGAGCGAGGTCTACGCGCTGCTGGCCGAGTGGGGTCTGCCCACGAGCCCGTACTTCGCCACCACGGAGAGCATCGACGGCGTGGTCGACTACGTGAGCCACCACGGCGAGCACCGTCACGACGTCGAGCACGAGATCGACGGGGTGGTCGTCAAGGTCGACGAGCTGGCCCTGCACGACGAGCTCGGCGCCACCAGCCGCGCCCCGCGGTGGGCGATCGCCTACAAGTACCCGCCCGAGCAGGTGAACACGAAGCTGCTCGACATCGTCGTGTCGGTGGGGCGCACCGGACGGGCCACGCCCTTCGCCGTGATGGCGCCCGCGCTCGTGGCCGGATCCGTCGTGCGCCAGGCCACCCTCCACAACCAAGACGTCGTGAAGGCCAAGGGCGTGCTCATCGGCGACACGGTCGTGCTGCGCAAGGCGGGAGATGTCATCCCCGAGGTGCTCGGCCCCGTCGTCGAGCTGCGCGACGGCTCGGAGCGCGCCTTCGTCATGCCCCACGCCTGCCCCGAGTGCGGCGCGCCGCTGGCGCCCGCGAAGGAAGGCGACATCGACCTGCGGTGCCCGAACACGCGCGCGTGCCCCGCACAGGTGCGCGGGCGCGTCGAGCACATCGGCTCGCGCGGCGCGCTCGACATCGAGGCGCTCGGCGAGGTCACCGCCGCCGCGCTCACCCAGCCGTCGTCGCCCGCTGAGCCGCCGCTGTCCACCGAGGCCGGGCTGTTCGAGCTCGGCCTCGACCAGCTGGTGCCCATCGAGGTGGTCGTACGCGATGCCGAGACCGGGCTCCCGCGGGAGGACGACGACGGCGTCGTGAAGACCCGCGCCCCCTTCCGTCGCAACCCCTCCGCCGCCGAGCGCAAGGCCGGGCTCACCGGTCCGCAGCCGTCCGCGCAGGCGCTCACGCTGCTCGACGAGCTCGAGAAGGCCAAGACGAAAGACCTCTGGCGGTTCCTCGTCGCCCTCAGCATCCGTCACGTCGGACCGGTCGCCGCCCGCGCTCTCGCACAGTGGTTCGGATCGCTCACCGCCATCCGCGCGGCCTCGCGCGACGAGCTGGCCGCGGTCGAGGGCGTCGGCGGCATCATCGCGGATTCCCTCATCGAGTGGTTCGAGGTCGACTGGCACCGCGAGATCATCGACCGCTGGGAGGCCGCGGGCGCCCGCCTCGAGATCCCCGGACACCCCGGCCCCGGCGCCGCCGCCGCGGCGGGCGGCGTGCTCGTCGGCATCACCGTCGTCGCCACGGGAACACTCGAGGGCTACACCCGCGAGGGGGCGCAGGAGGCCATCCTCGCCGCGGGCGGGAAAGCCGCCTCGAGCGTCTCGAAGAAAACCGACTTCGTCGCCGCCGGCCCCGGCGCCGGCTCCAAACTCGCCAAGGCCGAAGACCTCGGCGTGCGCATCATCGACGCCGCCCAGTTCCGCATCCTCGTCGAACAGGGCCCCGCCGCGCTCGACGCCTGACGGGGTGCGCGGTTCGGCGCGCCGGGCGCGCGTGTGCTGCGGTACGCGTGGTCGTGCGGTGCGCGGTGGTGGCGTCGCGCGCGGTGCTGCGGCATCCGCGGTTCGTGTGACGCGCCGCCTGGGGATGTCCCGCTATGTGCGGGTTCGGGGGGCGGCACCCACAGTTCGTGTGACGCGGTGGCCGGGCAGGTCCCGCTATATGCGGCTTCGGGCGGCGGCACCCGCTGTTCGCGGGACGCGGTGGCCGGGCATGTCCCGCTATGTGCGGGTTCGGCAGGCTGGTAGCCGATCATCGTGTGACTAGGTGGCTGAGGAGGTCCCGCAAGCGGAGCGTTGAGGCCGCGCCTCCGCCGTCTCCGAGGCATGGGCCCGGCACGTCCCGCAACCTGTGAGTGTTGTCCCCGCCACCCACGAACTCCGGGACACCGACTCCGCGTCCCGCAACCTGCGGGTCGTCACCCCACCACCCACCAACTCCGGGACACCGACTCCGGCACGTCCCGCAACCTGCGGGTCGTCACCCCACCACCCACCAACTCCGGGATACCGACTCCGGGCACGTCCCGCGACCTGTGAGTGTTGGCCCCATCACCCACCAACTCCGGGACACCGACCGGCGGCACGTCCCGCATTCTGCGGGCCTCCTTGCGGCATCCGTGATCATCCGCGGATCGGGGGACGTGCGTCCCTGGCATGTCCCTCAACCGACGGGTTGCGGCCGCTGCACCCACCGGATGCGGGACGCGCTCCTCGCGCAGGTCACGCGAACAGCGACGTCAGGCTCACGCACCCGCACATCACGGGACCCGCCTCACACCCGCGTCCCACCAGCGACCCGCGCCAAGCCCCAGGCGACCAGCGCCCCGCCCCAGCCAGCGCCCCCGCCCCAGACACCACCGCCCGAAACTCCCGGCTCAGCCGCCCTGGGTCAGCTGCAGAAGCGACTCGCGCACCTGACGGCGCAGCACCTTGCCGATGAGCGACTTGGGCAGCTCGTCGACGACATAGATGCGGCGCGGCACCTTGTAGGGGGTGAGGATGCCGCGGCTGAACTCGCGGATCGCCTCGACGTCGACGTCGCCGGAGCCGTCGAGCACGACGGCCGCGACGACCTCCTCGCCGGAGTGCTCGTGGGGGAGTCCGACGACGGCGGCGTCGACGACGCGCGGATGCTGTCGCAGCACGTTCTCGACCTCGGTGGGGGCCACGTTGAAGCCGCCGGTGATGATGAGTTCCTTGATGCGATCGACGATGCGGACGAACCCGTCCTCGTCGATCGTGACGATGTCGCCGGTGCGGAACCACCCGTCGACGAAGACGGATGCCGTCTCTTCGGGCTTGCCGTAGTAGCCCTGGAACACCTGCGGGCCGCGCACGAGCAGCTCGCCGCGCTCACCGTCGGGAACGTCGGTGCGCGGATCGTCGGGGTCGACCACGCGGCACTCGGTGCCGGGCAGCGGCAGGCCGATGGTGCCGGCCTTGCGGTGCTCGGCGACGGGGTTGGCCATGAGCACGGGGGAGCACTCCGACAGGCCGTACCCCTCGACGAGGTAACCGCCGGTGGCCTCCTCGAACGGCACGACGAGCTCGTGCGGCAGGGCCATGGCCCCCGAGATGGCGACCTCGGTGCCCGCCAGCGACACGCCCTCGGCCCGGGCCGCCTGCAGCAGCCGGTCGGCGATGGGCGGCACGAGCGGGAGGAACGTGGCGGGGTGCTTCTTGGTGACCGCCAGCACCATGGCCGGCTCGAACCGCGGGAAGAGCACCAGCCGCGCCCCCATCGACATCGCGAAGGTCAGGCAGAGCGTGAGGCCGTAGGCGTGGAACATGGGCAGCACGGCGTAGACCACGCATCCCTTGCCGCGCTGGATCGACGGCACCCAGGCCTGCGACTGCCGGGCGTTGGCGAGCAGGTTGCGGTGGGTGAGCAGGGCGCCCTTCGGGGTGCCGGTGGTGCCGCTGGTGTACTGGATGATCGCGAGGTCGTCGGTCGACGGGCTGGGGGCGGATGCCGGGAGCGGCTCGGCGCGCAGCAGGTCGTTCCACGCGGTGGCGCGGCTGACGCGCTCGGTGAGCGCGGCGCGCGACTCGCGGGCCTTGGCGATGGGGAGGCGCAGCGCCATTCGCATCGACACCGGCATCGCGGTGGTGATGTCCACGGAGATGAGGTTGGGGACGGTCAGGTCGGCGGGGAACTCCTGCACCGTGCGCACGACCTTGCTCCACACGATCGCCGTCTTCGCGCCGTGGTCCTCGAACTGCTTGCGCAGCTCGCGCGGCGTGTAGAGCGGGTTGTGCTCCACGGCGACGGCGCCCAGCCGCAGGATCGCGTAGAACGCCACGATGTGCTGGGGGCAGTTGGGCAGCACGATCGCGACGCGGTCGCCGGCGCCGACGCCGAGGGCGGCGAGACCGGCGGCGGCCCGCTCGACGGCATCCTGCAGTTCGCGGTACGAGGTCGTGCGGCCGAAGAACTGCAGCGCCGGGGCGTCGGGATAGTCGCGCGCCGAGGCGAGGACGATGTCCCAGAGCGAACCGGTCACCGGTTCGAGGTCGGCGGGGACGCCATCGGCATAGCTGGCGATCCAGGGGCGCGGCGGGTCATACGTCGTCACGCGGCCAGCCTAGCCCGCGGGCGTCGCGCGCGAGGGGGCGCAACTAGACTGTGCGGGTGTCTGAAATCACCCCCGAACTCGTGCGCCATCTCGGTGTGCTCGCCCGGATCCGACTGGACGATGACGAGGTGACCCGCCTGACCGGTCAGCTGTCGGTCATCGTCGACAACATCGCGAAGGTCTCCGAGGTCGCCACCCCCGACGTGCCCGCCACGAGCCACCCCATCGCCCTGCAGAACGTGTTCCGCACCGACGAGGTCGGCGCGATGCTGACCGTCGAGCAGGTGCTGCAGAACGCTCCGGATGCCACGGAGGACCGTTTCAAGGTGACCGCGATCCTGGGGGAGGAGCAGTGAGCGACATCATCCGGCTGACCGCAGCCGACCTCGCCGACCGTCTCGCCGCCGGCGAGGTGTCGTCGGTGGAGGCCACGCAGGCCCACCTCGACCGCATCGCCGACGTGGACGGCGACGTGCACGCGTTCCTGCACGTCAGCGACCACGCGTTGGACGTCGCCGCCGACATCGACCGCCGCCGCGCCGCCGGCGAGCAGCTGGGCGCCCTGGCCGGCGTGCCGCTGGCGATCAAGGACGTGCTGGTCACCACCGACATGCCCTCCACGAGCGGATCGAAGATCCTCGAGGGCTACATGTCGCCCTACGACGCCACCGTGGTCGCCCGTGCACGCGCCGCCGGCCTCGTGCCGCTGGGCAAGACCAACATGGACGAGTTCGCGATGGGCTCCTCCACCGAGCACTCCGCCTACGGCCCCACCCACAACCCGTGGGACCTCGACCGCATCCCCGGCGGCTCGGGCGGCGGGTCGGCGGCTGCCGTCGCCGCCTTCGAGGCACCGCTGGCGCTCGGCTCCGACACCGGCGGCTCGATCCGTCAGCCCGCGCATGTCACCGGCACCGTCGGCATGAAGCCGACCTACGGCGGCGTCAGCCGCTACGGCGCGATCGCGCTGGCCTCCTCGCTCGACCAGGTCGGTCCGGTCTCGCGCACGGTGCTGGATTCGGCGCTGCTGCACGACGTGATCGGCGGCCACGACGCCAACGACGCCACCTCCCTCACCGACCGCTGGCCCTCCTTCGCCGCCGCCGCCCGCGAGGGCGCGACCGGTCAGGTGCTGAAGGGCCTGAAGGTCGGCGTCATCCGGGAGCTCCCCGACAGCGGCTTCCAGGCCGGCGTGTCGGCGTCGTTCCGCGCCGCGCTCGACAAGATGCAGGCCCAGGGCGCCGAGATCGTGGAGATCAGCGCCCCGCACTTCGAGTACGGCGTCGCCGCGTACTACCTGATCCTGCCCGCGGAGGCCTCGAGCAACCTCGCCAAGTTCGACTCGGTGCGCTTCGGCATGCGGGTCGAGGTGCCCGGCGGCACCGTCGAGGACGTGATGGCGGCCACCCGCGACGCCGGCTTCGGCGACGAGGTCAAGCGCCGCGTCATCCTCGGCACCTACGCGCTGTCGGCCGGTTACTACGACGCCTACTACGGCAGCGCCCAGAAGGTGCGCACGCTCATCCAGCGCGACTTCGACCAGGCGTTCGCGCAGGTCGACGTCATCGCCACGCCGTCGGCGCCGACCACGGCCTTCCGCCTCGGCGAGAAGATCGACGACCCGCTGCAGATGTACCTCAACGACGTCACCACGATCCCGGTGAACCTCGCCGGCGTTCCCGGCATCTCCATCCCGTCGGGCCTCGCGGCCGAAGACGGCCTGCCGGTCGGCATCCAGTTCATCGCGCCCGCTCGCGAAGACGCCCGGCTCTACCGGGTCGGCGCGGCCGTCGAGGCGCTGCTGCTGGACGAATGGGGCGAGCCGCTGCTCGCGAAGGCTCCGGCTCTGGGAGGGACCCGCTGATGGCCAAGGATGCGCTGATGGACTTCGATAAGGCCCTCGAGCTGTACGAGCCCGTGCTCGGCTTCGAGGTGCACGTCGAGCTGAACACCGAGACCAAGATGTTCTCGGGCGCCGGTAACCCCGCCCACGAGAGCAACCACGGTGCGGCGCCGAACACGCTCGTCGCCCCCGTCGACATGGGCCTGCCCGGGTCGCTGCCGGTGGTCAACGAGACCGCGGTGCGGTACTCGATCAGCCTGGGCCTGGCCCTCGGCTGCTCGATCGCGCCGTCAAGCCGGTTCGCGCGGAAGAACTACTTCTACCCCGACCTCGGCAAGAACTACCAGATCTCGCAGTACGACGAGCCGATCGCCTTCGAGGGGCAGGTCGAGATCGAACTGGCCGACGGCACCCTGATCGAGGTGCCCATCGAGCGCGCGCACATGGAGGAGGACGCCGGCAAGCTCACCCACATGGGAGGCGCGACCGGTCGCATCCAGGGTGCCGAGTACTCGCTCGTCGACTACAACCGCGCCGGCGTGCCGCTGGTGGAGATCGTCACCAAGCCGATCTTCGGCACCGAGCACCGCGCTCCCGAGGTCGCGAAGGCCTACGTCGCCGCGATCCGCGACATCGTGCTCTCGCTCGGCATCTCGGAGGCGCGCATGGAGCGCGGCAACCTGCGCTGCGACGCCAACGTGTCGCTGCGGCCTCGCGGCCAGGAGAAGCTCGGCACCCGCACCGAGACCAAGAACGTCAACTCGATGCGCTCGGTCGAGCGTGCCGTGCGTTACGAGATCCAGCGGCAGGCCGCGATCCTCGCCGCCGGCGGCTCGATCACGCAGGAGACGCGGCACTGGCACGAAGACACCGGGCGCACCTCGCCGGGCCGTCCGAAGTCGGATGCCGACGACTACCGGTACTTCCCCGAGCCCGACCTGCTGCCCGTCGTCCCCTCCGACGAACTCATCGAGCAGCTGCGCAGCGAACTCCCCGAGGCTCCCGCGGTGCGCCGCCGGCGCCTGAAGACGGACTGGGGCTTCACCGACCTCGAGTTCCAGGACGTCGCCAACGGCGGCCTGCTCGCCGAGGTCGAGGCCACCGTCGCCGCCGGGGCCCCCGCCGCGGCCGCCCGCAAGTGGTGGACCGGCGAGATCACGCGCCTGGCCAATGCGCAGGGCGTCGAGGCGTCGTCGCTGGTGGAGCCGGCCGCCGTCGCCGAGCTGCAGAAGCTCGTGGATGCCGGCACGCTCACCGACAAGCTGGCCCG
Organism: Microbacterium festucae; assembly: GCF_025421715.1. Classification (GTDB taxonomy): domain Bacteria; phylum Actinomycetota; class Actinomycetes; order Actinomycetales; family Microbacteriaceae; genus Microbacterium; species Microbacterium festucae. The sequence goes on along the minus strand of NZ_JAOEFC010000002.1, from coordinate 452,036 downwards.
CCAGGTGCTCGAGGGCATGATCGCCGGCGAGGGCACGCCGCAGCAGATCGTCGACGCCCGCGGGCTCGCGGTGGTCTCCGACGATGGCGCTCTCATCGCGGCGATCGACGAGGCGCTGGCCGCCCAGCCCGATGTGCTCGCCAAGATCCGCGACGGCAAGGTGCAGGCCGCCGGCGCCGTGATCGGTGCCGTGATGAAGGCGATGCGCGGGCAGGCCGACGCCGCGCGCGTGCGCGAGCTGGTGCTCGAGCGCGCCGCCGGCTGACCCCCGCGCGTACGGAATTCCGGCGCACCGAGACGGCAGATGCCGCTCCGGTGCGCCGGTTCCGTTACCCGGCCGTGGGCGCGGAATCCCGTCGCGTTCCGGATGCCGCAGTGTCGGCGCCGCGGGGGACAATAGGGGGATGGGTCGGGGTGACGGGCGAGGGCGGCGGGTGTCGGCGCCCGATGCCGACGACACCGGCACGCGCATCCTGCACGTCGACATGGATGCCTTCTACGCCGCCGTCGAGGTGCTCGACGACCCCACGTTGGCCGGCAAGCCGCTGATCGTCGGTGGTGTCGAGGGCCGCGGGGTCGTCTCGAGCGCCTCCTACGAGGCCCGTCGCTACGGCGTGCGCTCGGCGATGGCGGTGGCTCAGGCCCTGCGGCTGTGCCCGCAGGCGATCGTCGTCCCACCGCACTTCGAGCGCTACGTCGCGCTGTCGCGGCAGGTCATGGATCTCTTCCACGAGGTGACGCCGCTGGTCGAGCCGCTGTCCATCGACGAGGCCTTCCTCGACGTGTCGGGCGCCCGCCGGCTCTGGGGGTCGCCGGGCGAGATCGCGCGCACGCTGCGCCGCACGGTGCGCGCGCAGACGGGGCTGACCTGCAGCATCGGGGTGGCCCCCACCAAGCACGTCGCGAAGATCGCCTCGACCTTGTCCAAGCCCGACGGGCTCCTCATCGTCAGCGAGCCCGAGATGGCCTCCTTCCTGGCGGGCCTTCCGGTGCGCGCGCTGTGGGGTGTGGGTCCCAAGGCAGCCGAAGCGCTCGAAGGGCGCGGCATCCGTCTCGTCGGCGACATCCTCGCCGCGCCGCGCGCGGTGATCGAGCGCGCGCTGGGGCCGGCCGGCGGCGCACAGGTGTGGCAGCTGGCCCATGGCGTCGACCCGCGCCGCGTCGACACCGAGCGCGTCGAGAAGAGCGTCGGCCACGAGGAGACGTTCATGGTCGACGTCACCGACGTCGCAGTGCTCCGCAGCGAGCTGCGACGACTCTCCGACAACGTCGCGTCGCGCCTGCGCAGCGGCGGATGGGAGGCGGCGACCGTCGCCCTGAAGCTGCGCTACGCCGACTTCACGACTGTTTCGCGCTCGTCTACGCTCCCCGAGCCCACCAACGTCGGCCATCGCATCGGCGAGGTCGCCATCGGTCTGCTCGGTCAGCTGCCGCTCGACCAGGCGGTGCGCCTGATCGGCGTGCGCGGCGAGAAGCTGCGCGCCGCCGGGGGAGCGATGGCGCTGTGGGACGACGACGAAGACTGGCGCCGTGTCGACGACGCCCTCGACGACGCGCGCGCCCGGTTCGGACGCGGCGCCGTGACCCGGGCCAGCGTGCTGGGGCCGCGACGCGACGTCGATGCGCTGCCGACGGCTCCGCGACTGCCCCGGGACTGATCGCCGCCGGTTCGCACCGCGCCGACGGATGCCGCGCTGCACGCCACCCTGGGCGGGGCGCGCCTCGGCGGGGTACGGTGGGGGCATGGCCAACTTCGTGCTCGACCTCGGCAAGCAGGTCGCCTCCCTCGGTGTCAAGAGCGTGTACGGCGAGCAGCAGGATGTCGACGGCCTCCGTCTCATCCCCGTCGCCCTCACGTGGTCGGGCTTCGGCGGCGGCGAAGACGCCACCGGCAACGCCGGCGGCGGCGGGGGCGGCTACGCCATCCCGGTCGGCGCATACATCCGCAAGGGCGACGATCTGCGCTTCGAGCCGAACCTCGTCTCGCTGGCCGCGGTCGCGATCCCGCTCGTGTGGGTCGCCGGTCGCGTGTTCGTGCGCATCATCCGTGCGCTCAAGCGCTGAACGCGCACTGACGGCGGCGGCCGACGCGATCGTCGCCGCCACCGGAGACGCGCAGTCGGCCGGGGGTCGCGCCCTCGTGCTGATCGACGGACGATCCGGTTCGGGCAAGACCACCCTCGCGGCGTTGGTCGCGCGGCGGCTGGACGGCGAGCCCCAGATCGTCGCGCTCGATGACATCTATCCGGGATGGGACGGGCTCCGCGACGGCGCGGAGATCGCCCGGCGCGACGTGATCGCGCCGTTCGCGGCGGGGATGCCGTCGCGCTGGCACCGGTGGGACTGGGCCGCGCACGCGAGGGCCGAAGCGCACACCGTCGACCCGGATCGTCCGCTGATCGTGGAGGGCGCAGGGGTGCTCACCGCCCAGAGCGCACCGCTGGCCCCCGTGCGGGTGTGGCTGTCGTGCCCCACCGACGTGCGGCGTCACCGCGCGCTCACCCGCGACGGCGAGACCTACCGGCCCTTCTGGGACCGATGGGCGGCCCAAGAAGACGACCACATCGCCCGTCACGACCCGGCGACTCTGGCCACACTGCCGTTCGAGGTGCGCTGACCCCCTCCAGGAGCGCATGGCACTCCGGGGGTGTGAGGTTCAGGCGTCGAGGGCCTGCACCAGTCCGTCGAGGCGATAGCCGAGCCAGTCGTACACGCCGAAGCGCGGGTCGTCGAGGTCGTGGTCGTCCTCGTCGACGATGCCCAGCCGGGTGGCCAGCACGAGGCGCACGGCGCTGAGGGTGCGCAGCCACGACATCGCCTGCGCGAGGCTGAGCGTGAGGGTGACCCGGTCGGTCGCCTCGTCGTCGGCGACATCGCCCGGTGCGAGCCGCTCCCGCTCGCCCCGCAGGGTCGCGAGCATCGCGTCGGCGTCGGAGCGGCGCCGCCCCAGCAGGTCGCCTTCGGTGAGCCGGCGGAACTCGGTGCCGGCCTCGGCATCCGACGGATACGCATCGGGCACGAGGCGCGCGATCGCGGGATCGACGGCGGGAGAACCTTCCAGCAGCTCGACGAACTGGGCGGTGAGGTCGGAGAGGTGGGCCGCTTCGATGAGCGCCAGGTCGACGACGACGGTGCGCTCGGTCATGCGGCTGACTCTCGCACAGTCGCCCAGAGGCCGTAGTCGTGCATCGCCTGCACGTGCAGCTCCATCTGCTCCCGCGCGCCCTCGGCGACCACGGCGTGACCCTCGTGGTGCACGGCGAGCATCAGCTGCTGCGCGCGCTCCGCGGTGTAGCCGAAGTACGTGCGGAAGACGTAGGACACGTAGCTCATGAGGTTGACCGGGTCGTTCCAGACCACCGCCTGCCACGGGCCCGCCGATGTGGCATCCAGGTGAAGGTCGATGTCCTCCTGCGGGAGCGCGATGCTCATGCCCACCCCAGCTCGTGCAGACGGGCGTCGTCGATGCCGTAGAAGTGCGCGATCTCGTGGACGAGGGTCGTGTGCACCTCGTCGCGCAATTCGTCCTCGGAGTCGCAGGCGTGCAGGTGCGGCTCGCGGTAGACCATGATGCGGTCGGGCAGTTCTCCCATGCCGTACCGGTCACGCTCGGTGAGGGCGAGCCCGTCGTAGAGCCCGAGCAGATCGAGGGAGCCGTCTTCGGGGCGGTCCTCGACGACGAAGATCACGTTGTCGAGCCCGGCGACCATGTCGTCGGGAAGACGGTCGAGCTCGTCGGCGACGAGATCCTCGAACGCATCAGCGTCCATGTCGATCATCGGGAGACCTCGACCGGGGGAGAAGTGGGGTGGCTAACGGGACTTGAACCCGCGACCCCCGCGACCACAACGCGGTGCTCTACCAACTGAGCTATAGCCACCATGTTCCCGTTTCCGGGCAACCATCCGATTGTATTACAGTCCGGAAGCATATGACGACACCGCCGAGGACGCGGCGTCTTTGGCCTCGTCGCTGGTCGGACCCGGCTCGGGCACGAACACCGCCTGACGGTAGTAGGCGAGCTCACGGATCGACTCGAGGATGTCGGCGAGGGCACGGTGGCCGCCGTCTTTGGCGGGAGCGTTGAAGTAGGCGCGCGGGTACCAGCGGCGCGACAGCTCCTTGATGCTCGACACGTCGACGTTGCGGTAGTGCAGCCAGCGGTCGACCAGCGGCATGTACCGCGCGAGGAACATGCGGTCGGTTCCGATGGTGTTGCCCGCGAGCGGCGCCTTGCCCTCGGGCACGAAGCGCTGGATGTAGGCCAGCGCCTGGAACTCCGCCTCTTCGACACTGACGCCATGGGGGATCTCGTCGAGCAGCCCGGAGCTCTGGTGCATGCGGGTGACGAACTCGCCCATGTTCTCGAGGGCGCTGTCGTGCGGCTTGATCACGATCTGGAAGCCCGGGTCGAGCACGCGCAACTCGAAGTCGGTCACGACGATCGCGATCTCGACCAGTTCGTCGACCCCGAGATCGAGACCCGTCATCTCGCAATCGATCCAGACGAGTCGGTCGTTCTCTGCAGCTGACACCATCCCGCCATCGTATCGGTCGGGTACGACACCCCGAGGGCGGGCCGACTACGCTGGATGCCGCGCCCCCGTAGCTCAGTGGATAGAGCGACGGCCTTCTAATCCGTGGGTCGCAGGTTCGAATCCTGCCGGGGGCACTCCGTGTCGCGAAGATCGCGACGCGTCCCCCGATGACACCGGGTCTGGCGGTGCACCGACGACCGGCGTAGCGTCGAGACGTCGGAAGGGGAACGCCCATGAGCACCACCGCTTCGACCCTCTGGGTCGCACAGGGAGCCGAAGGCAACGTCGTCGGCAGCATCCGCAAAGACGGAGACGGCTACACCGTCACCATCGCCGGAGCCGATGCGTCGGTCGGGACGTACCCGACGATGGACGTCGCCAAGAACGCACTGCACAGTCACCTCACTCCGGGCGCCGACTGGCCCCGGTTCGTCGAGCACTGAGCCCGGCGCTCACGCCGTCCGCATCGCCACCCGGCGGCTGCGGTCGAACCACGGCAGCGTGCGGTGCACCGCGGGGCCGATGAGGGCTGCGAACAGCACCGTGCCGAGACCGACCGTGCCCCCGAGGAGCCACCCGATCAGCAGCACCGTCGCCTCCACCGCGAGGCGGGCCGCCCACAGCGGCGTGCCGAAGCGGTTGTGGATGCCGGTCATGAGGCCGTCACGGGGCCCCGGACCGAAGTTCGCGCCGATGTAGAGGCCGGAGGCCACCGCCACCACCGCGATGCCCGCGAGGAGCGTGGCCAGCTGCAGCAGGAACCCGCTGACCGGCGGGATCACCGAGATCGTCACCTGGATGCTCGTGCCCACGAGCAGGATGTTCATCACGGTCCCGAGCCCCGGTCGCTGACGCAGCGGGATCCACAGCAGCAGCACGAGGAAGCCGAGGATGTTGGCGACCCACCCGATGCCGATGCCGGTGTGCAGGGAGACGCCCTCGGCGAGCACCGTCCACGGGTCCAGGCCCAGTCCGGCCTGGATCATGAGTCCACAGCCCGCGCCGAACACCACGAGTCCGACCAGCAGCTGCACCACACGCATCGTCATGTCACCATTTGACCGCATGATTGGACTGCGCGCACCGGTCCAATCCCTCTAAGGTGGCCTGATGGACTCTCGGATCACCGCCCGGGCGCTGTCGGTCGCTCTCGGCGGATGGCGCACGCGCGAGCCGGCCTACGAGGCATTGGCCGACGGCATCCGTTTGCTCTGCCTCGACAACCGTCTCGCCCCGCGCACCACGCTTCCGGCCGAGCGCGAGCTGGCGGCCGCACTCGGACTCAGTCGCGCCACGATCGCCGCCGCCTACCGCAGCCTGCGGGGCACGGGGCACGTCGAGAGTCTGCGCGGGTCGGGCACCGTGACCCTTCCGCTCGGACGCCGCGCCTTCGCCCGCAGTCACGTCGCCGACGACGACATCGACCTGCAGCAGGCCAGTCCGGCAGCGTGGCCGGGGCTGGCGGGGGTGATCTCGGAGGTCGCCCAGGATGCGGCGGCCCTCGTCGCCCGCGCCGGTTACGACGTCGTCGGCAACCCCGCCCTGCGCGCGGCGATCGCCGACCGCTACACCGCCCGCGGCATCCCGACCGCGCCCGACGAGGTGATCGTCACCACGGGCGCCCAGAGCGCGATCCACCTGCTCGCCGCCACACTCGTGCGCCGGGGTGAACGGGTGCTCATCGAGACGCCGACCTATCCGCACGCCGCCGAGGCGCTGCGCGGGGCCGGCGCGCGGCTGGTGGGCGTGCCCGTCGACACCGCGACCGGGTGGGACCTCGATCGGGCGGTGCAGGCGTTCGAGCGCACCCGTCCGGTGGCGGCTTACCTCATGCCGACGTTCCAGAACCCGACAGGGCGGTCGATGACCGCCCTCGATCAGGACGTCGTCCTGCACGCGGCGGCCCGCGCCGGCACGGTGCTCATCATCGATGAGACGACCGCCGAGCTCGACATCGAGACCACCGCGGGCGGGGCGAGGGAGGTGGCCGCGTTCCGCGACCCGCATGCCGAGGTCATCCACATCGGCTCACTGGGCAAGACCGTGTGGGGCGGCCTGCGGGTGGGATGGATCCGCGCCGACGCCGACGTGATCCGACGCCTGGTCGCCGCCCGCGCCCCGCGCGACCTCGGGACGCCGGAGTTCGAGCAGCAGGTGGCGACCCGTCTGCTGGCGCGGATGCCGGAGATCCTCGCCCAACGCTCCGACCTGCTGCGGGTGGGACGCGACGCCCTGGTGCGGGGGCTGCACGCGCACCTGCCGGAATGGGGCGTTCCCGCTCCCGCCGGGGGCGTGGCGCTCTGGGCCGAACTCGATGCGCCGCTGAGCTCCGCCCTGGTGATGGCTGTGCGCGCAGAGGGCCTGTACCTCTCGCCGGGAGCGCGCTTCGCGGTCGACGGCGGTCACGACCGGCGCCTGCGCCTGCCCTTCACCGCGCCCCCAGAGCAGCTGCGCCGGGCCGTGGAGATCCTCGCGGACGCCTGGCCGCGGGTGCGCTCCGCCGCGCCCACCGCGGTGACCGAGTTCGTCGACGCGGTGATCTGACCGGGCCGCGTTCGACGCCCTCCGCGCCCGCGCACGCGGCCGGCGCCTGCGTCTCACCGACTCCAGCGCAGGCAGTCGGCGGCCTCGTCGGCCGACCAGAACGCGCCGAGCGCGCGCAGGGTGCCGGATGCGGCGTGGAAGCGCCGCGCGACGTATCGGCGCTGCGGGCCGTCGCCGCGCACCTCCAGGTGGCCGAGTGCGCGGCCGGCGCCGTCGAGCACCCGCCAGAGCCGCGCCCCCACGGCGATCGGGCGCAGTCCTCCCGGCAGTGCCGGTGCGGGCGGTGAATCGAACCTCGTCTCCATGTCTTTCCCCCTTCTGAGGCGAACATATCTTCGACCTCCGACACGCTGACGAACGCCCGCTCATCACTTCCTCCCCAGCCCGCCGCTGCGCGCATCCGTCCCCAGATCGACGGTCCGGGCCGCCGCGCCCGTGCGCCGAGCGCGAGTCTGTGAGGGCTTCGGCATCCGTTCGGCACGCGGATGCCGAAGCATCGCCGGCCGGAAGGACCGGCCGGCGGAAGGGAGCAGTCATGAGCGAGCAGATCACCCTCGTCGGCAACATCGCCACCACGCCCGAGCGGCGCACCACCGCGGCCGGCATCCCCATCGCGAACTTCCGGATCGCCTGTTCCGAGCGCAAGTTCGACGAGCAGTCCCGCGCCTGGGTCGACGGCCACACGAGCTTCTACTCGGTGTCGGCCTACCGCGCCCTGGCAGAGCACGCCCTCGCCTCGCTGCGGCTGGGGGAGCGGGTCATCGTCACCGGATCGCTGCGCGTGCGCACGTGGGAGAGCGGCAACCGTCACGGCACCGCCGCCGACGTCGACGCCAGCGCCCTCGGCCACGACCTGCGCTGGGGCACCAGCTCGTTCCAGCGGTCCCAGTCGCCCGCGACGTACGCAGCCGCCGGTGGCGAGGCGCCCGGGTCGGGCACCGGTGCGCCCGCGGCCGCGCAGGACTGGGCTCCGTCGCTGGCGCCGTCGCCGGCGGACCAGCCCGACCTCCCGTCACCGGCCCCCACCGAGGCGGAGGCCGAGGCGGAGGCGGAGAAGGATCCGGTGCCGTTCTAAGCGCCCGTAGACTCGACGGGTGCGCCTGAACCGTCTCCGAACCCTCACCGCGCTCGGACTCGTCGGCGCCGGCGCCCTGCTGCTGGCCGGGTGCACGCAGGCCCCCGCCCCCGAGCCCACGACCCCGTCGGCGACGGTCACCTCGACTCCCACGCCGACGCCCACCGGACCGGTGCTGGTGCCCGAGGGTTCGGCCACCGACAACCTGCCGCTGTTCACCACCGTGATGAACGACGTGTGGGCCACCGATGCGCGGGTGCAGGGCCGGGCCTACGTCGACGCGCTCGTCGCCGCCGGTTTTCCGAAGACGGCGATGCAGGTGACCAACGACGCGACGAGCGTGGGAAACCCCGCCGACAGCATCCAGTTCTCGGTGGTGTGGGCCGGCGAATGCCTCGTCGGCCAGGTGGGTCCGTCCACGCCGGCGCCGACGGCGCTGGTGATGCCGGAGCTGCCTGCCGGCGACTGCCTCATCGGGAACACGCGCGCGATCGACTGGTGAGCGCGCCGCCGTTGCCACCGCCCTCCTCGGATCGGCGCCGGGCGGGCGGAGCGGCCCCGTAGACTTGACGGGTTATGGCCGAATACATCTACTCCATGGTCCGCGCCCGCAAGGCGGTCGGCGAGAAGCTCATTCTCGACGACGTCACGATGGCTTTCCTCCCCGGTGCCAAGATCGGCATGGTCGGCCCGAACGGCGCCGGCAAGTCGACGATCCTCAAGATCATGGCGGGCCTGGACACGCCGTCCAACGGCGAAGCCAAGCTCTCGCCCGGGTTCACCGTCGGCATCCTCATGCAAGAGCCCGAGCTCGACGAGTCCAAGACGGTGCTGGAGAACATCCAGGACGGTGTGGCGATCAAGCCCAAGCTCGACCGCTTCAACGAGATCTCGGCGCAGATGGCCGACCCCGACGCCGACTTCGACGCGCTGCTGGCCGAGATGGGCACGCTGCAGGAGGAGATCGACGCCGCCGACGGCTGGGACCTCGACTCGCAGCTGTCGCAAGCGATGGACGCCCTGCGCACCCCGCCGGCCGACGCCGCGATCGCCCCGCTCTCCGGTGGTGAGCGCCGTCGCGTCGCGCTGGCGAAGCTCCTGCTGCAGAAGCCCGACCTGCTGCTGCTGGACGAGCCCACCAACCACCTCGACGCCGAGAGCGTGCTCTGGCTCGAGCAGCACCTCCAGGCCTACAAGGGCGCGGTCATCGCGATCACCCACGACCGGTACTTCCTCGACAACGTCGCGGAGTGGATCGCCGAGGTCGACCGCGGCCGGCTCATCGGCTACGAGGGCAACTACTCGACCTACCTGGAGAAGAAGGCCGAGCGCCTCGACATCCAGGGCAAGAAGGACGCCAAGCTCGCCAAGCGCCTCAAGGACGAACTGGAGTGGGTCCGCAGCAGCGCGAAGGGCCGCCAGACCAAGTCGAAGGCGCGTCTGGCCCGCTACGAGGAGATGGCGGCCGAGGCCGACCGCACCCGCAAGCTCGACTTCGAAGAGATCACGATCCCGCCGGGGCCGCGCCTGGGCAACGTCGTGATCGAGGCCAAGAAGCTGCAGAAGGGCTTCGACGGCCGCTCGCTCATCGACGGGCTCACCTTCAGCCTGCCGCCGAACGGCATCGTCGGCGTCATCGGCCCCAACGGCGTCGGCAAGACCACGCTCTTCAAGACGATCGTCGGCCTCGAGCCCCTCGACGGCGGCGACCTGAAGATCGGCGAGACGGTCAAGATCAGCTACGTCGACCAGTCGCGCTCCAACATCGACCCGACCAAGACGCTGTGGGAGGTCGTCAGCGACGGCCTCGACATCATCACCGTCGGCAAGACCGAGATCCCCTCGCGCGCCTACGTGTCGAAGTTCGGCTTCAAGGGTCCCGACCAGCAGAAGAAGGCGGGCGTACTCTCCGGTGGTGAGCGCAACCGACTGAACCTGGCCCTCACCCTCAAGGAGGGCGGCAACCTGCTGCTGCTCGACGAGCCCACCAACGACCTCGACGTCGAGACGCTGTCGTCGCTGGAGAACGCCCTGCTCGAGTTCCCGGGCTGCGCCGTGGTGATCACCCACGACCGGTGGTTCCTCGACCGCATCGCCACGCACATCCTCGCCTACGAGGGGACGGCCGAGAACCCCGACCGCTGGTACTGGTTCGAGGGCAACTTCGACGCCTACGAGGCGAACAAGGTCGAGCGACTGGGAGCCGACGCGGCCAACCCCGCCAAGTCGACCTACCGCAAGCTCACGCGTGACTGACACCCGCATCCACGTTCCCATCCATCTGCGATGGGGCGACCTCGACGCGTTCAACCATGTCAACAACGCGACGATGCTCAAGCTGCTCGAAGAGGCCCGCATCCGCGTCTTCTGGACGCCGGAGGCGGGCGAGCACGCTCCCGACACCGCGGTGATGGATGCCGGGTTCGCCGCGGGCGAGCTCTCGCTCATCGCCCGTCAGGAGATCGAGTACCTCGCGCCGGTCCCGTACCGGCGCGAGCCGCTCGACGTGCAGATGTGGTTCGGACGGCTCGGCGGCTCGAGCGTGGAGATCTGCTACGAGGTGTTCAGCCCGCTGGGCGTGATCCCGCAGACACTCTATGCACGTGCGGCGTCGACGCTGGTGATGGTGGATGCCGAGACGTTCCGCCCCGTGCGGCTGTCACCGCGCATGCGCGCGGCCTGGCAGCCGTACGTCGGTGCGCCGCTGACGTTCACACGCCGCTGACGTTCACGCGCCGCTGAGCGCACCGCGCGGCGGACCCCGGTCAGTGGGCGCCGGCGGCGCGCACCATGATCTCCTGCGCCACCGAGGCGACCAGCACACCGTCGCGGGTGAAGATGCGGCCGGTCGAGAGTCCTCTGCCGCCGCCGGCCGACGGGGACTCCTGGGCGTACAGCAGCCACTCGTCCACACGCGCCGGCCGATGCCACCACATCGCGTGGTCGAGGCTGGCGACCTTCAGTCCCGGCAGCGCCCACGGCACGCCGTGCGCGCGCAGCACCGACTCCTGGATGGTGAGGTCGCTGAGGTAGGCGAGCACGGCGCGGTGGAGGGCGGGATCGTCGCCGATGCGACGGCGCGTGCGCACCCAGACGTGCTGACGGGCCACGTGCGGTTCGGGCGCCGAGCGGTAGAGCGGGCCTTCGGCGTGCAGCACCTCGATGGGGCTGTCGGCCAGCAGCCGGCTCGACAGCGGATGGGAGCCCTCGGCGGCGGCGACGATCTCGTCGGGATCGGCGATCCCCGTCGGCATCTGCGCCTGATGGGCCAGTCCCGGGGTCTCGTGCTCGAAGGAGGCGATCATCGAGAAGATCGGGACGCCGTCCTGGTAGGCCTGCGTGCGACGCGTCGAGAACGAGCGGCCGTCGTGGATGCGATCCACCGAGAGGGTCAGCCCCCGGGCCGAGTCGCCGGGCCGCAGGAAGTAGCCGTGCATCGAGTGCGGCACCCGGTCGTCGTCGGTGGTGCGCTCGGCCGCGATGATCGCCTGCCCCAGCACCTGCCCGCCGAAGATGCGCCCGCCGGGCATCGGATGCGAGGCGCCGAGGAAGATGTCCTCGGTCGTGCGGGCCCGGCTGTCGGCGAGGTCCAGCACCCGCAGCATCTGCCCGACCGGGTCGGTGTCCGCCGGCGTCGTCCCGACCGCGTTCTCGTCGCCGCTCACGCGCTCTCCGCATCCACCTTGGTAGTTTAGGGCGGATGTCCCCGCGCCTGCTGTTCCCGCATGCCCCCGCCGCCGCCGACGCCCTCACGTTCGCGCAGCGCGCCGGTCGCGCCGGCGACGGGGCGGTGCGGCTGCGCGCCGAGGGCGGCGTGCTGGCGATGACGGCGTCCGTCCTGGCCGCCGACGGACTGCTTGATGACACTCCGACGATCCTCGCGATGCGCTTCCTTCCGGTCGACCCCGAACTCGTGTGCGACCTCGTCGTCACGGCGGATGCGCTGACCCCCGGTGACGAGCCGACCTGGGTGGGACTTCCCGAGGCCGCCGTCACCGCGTCGTGGGCGGGCATCTCGCCGCCCCGGTCGGGGTGGGAGCCCGCCGGCGAGGTCGCGGCGGCGACCCTGGCCGCCCGCGCGCAGTGGGGGATCGCGGCGGTCGCCGAAGCGGTTCCCACCGACGCCGGTGCCGAGGCCGTGCAGGCGGTGCGCGCGCACGTGTGGGGCGTCCCCGACGATGCACTGCTCGGCCTGCCGCGCGGCGTCGCCTTCGCGGCCTTCGCGCTGGGCTTCATCGGAGGCGAGGAGACGGCCGCGGTGCGCCGGTGCGGCCCGTGGACGCGCCTGTCGCTCGCCCGCGGTCACGTCATCACCCGCGAGACCTCGCGCGTGGGTATGACGGCGGTTCGCACGACCGGCCGCAGCGCCTGAGGGGGAGCACCGGGCGGCGGTGCCACACTGGGCCGGTGACGGTCATCGACAACGCGATCTACGTGGACGGTCGGCGGGTCGCCTCGCCGACGACCCTCTCCCAGACGGCCGCGGCCCTGCAGACCGCCGGCGGCTTCGCGTGGATCGGCCTGTACCGGCCCGACCCGGTGCAGCTGGCCATCCTCGCCCGGCAGTTCGATCTGCATCCGCTCGCCGTCGAAGACGCGCTGCTCGGCCATCAGCGGGCCAAGCTCGAGCATTACGGGCAGACCCGCTTCCTCGTGCTGCGCCCGGCACGCTACCTGGATGCCGAGGAGACGGTCGAGTTCGGCGAGATCGCGCTGTTCGTGGGCGACGACTTCGTCATCGGGGTGCGCCACGCCGAGTCGCCCGACCTCGCCGCGGTGCGCGGCCGCCTGGAAGCGGCACCCGAACTGCTGCGCCGCGGCACGCTGGGGGTGCTCTACGCGGTGCTCGACCAGGTCGTCGACGACTACGCGCCGGTCGTGTCGGGTCTGGAGAACGACATCGACGAGATCGAGGCGCAGCTGTTCAGCGGCGACCCCGCCGTCACCAAGCGCATCTACGACCTGTCCGGCGAGGTGATGGAGATCCAGCGCGCCGTACGGCCGCTGCAGGGGATGATCGCGTCACTGCGCGCCGAGCTGGAGTCCGACGACGCCGAGGATGCCGACCTGCTCGAGCTGCGCCGTTCGTTCCGCGACGTGCTCGACCACGTGATCGGCATCGTGCAGCAGGTCGACGAATACCGCGACACCCTGCAGAACGCCCTGACGGTGCACGCGACCCTCGTCGCCCAGCGGCAGGCGGAGACGAGCCTGGCCCAGTCCGAGCAGACCAAGCGCATCTCCAGCTGGGCGGCGATCATCTTCGCGCCGTCGCTGATCACCGGCATCTACGGGATGAACTTCACCCATATGCCCGAACTGGAATGGCCGATCGGCTACCCGCTCGCCCTCGGGGCGATGCTCGCGTTCGCCCTCGCCCTGTTCTTCGTCTTCCGCTCCAAGAGCTGGCTGTAGCGCGCAGCCGCCGCGGCGCGCATCCCCCGCGGCGCGCGCCTCAGACCGCAGCGGCGGCGCTGCGCCCGGCGGTGCGCCCGGAGAACAGGCATCCGCCGAGGAAGGTGCCCTCCAGCGCGCGGTAGCCGTGCACCCCGCCGCCACCGAACCCGGCGGCCTCGCCGGCCGCGTACAGGCCCGGCACCGGCTCGCCGCCCGCGCCGAGGGCCCGACCGGCCAGATCGGTCTGCACGCCGCCGAGCGACTTGCGCGTCAGCACGTGCAGCTTCACGGCGATGAGCGGTCCCTGCTCCGGGTCGAGGATGCGGTGGGGCGCGGCGGTGCGGATCAGCTTGTCGCCGCGGTAGGCGCGCGCCGAACGCAGCATCGCGATCTGGGCGTCCTTGGTGAAGTCGTTGTCCATCTCGCGGTCGCGCGCCTCGACCTCGGTGCGCACGAGTTCGGCGTCGAGTGCGTCGCCGCCGGGGAGGGCCTGCATCCCGGCGATCAGCTCGTCGAGGGTGGGGCGCACGACGAAGTCGACACCGTGGTCGAGGAAGGCCTGCACGGGCCCCGCCGCGCCCTTGCCGAGCCGCGACTTGAGCAGCAGCGGCACGTCCTTGCCGGTGAGGTCGGGGTTCTGCTCGCTGCCGGAGAGGGTGAACTCCTTCTCGACGATGGACTGCGACAGCACGAACCAGGAGTGGTCGTAGCCGGTCTCGCGCAGGTGGGCGAGGGTGCCGAGCGTGTCGAACCCGGGGAACAGCGGCACCGGCAGTCGGCGGCCGGTCGCGTCGAGCCAGATCGAGGACGGGCCGGGGAGGATGCGGATGCCGTGCTGCGGCCAGATCGGGTTCCAGTTCTGGATGCCCTCGACGTAATGCCACATGCGGTCGCCGTTGACCAGCCGCGCACCGGCGCCGGCGACGATCGGCTGCATCGACCCGTCGACGAAGGCGGGGACGCCGCTGATCATGGTCTGCGGCGGCGTGCCGAGCCGCTCGGGCCACTGCGCGCGCACGAGGTCGTGGTTGCCGCCGATGCCGCCCGAGGAGACCACCGTCGCACCGGCGCGCACCTCCCACGCTCCGACCACCTCGCGACCGGATGCGACGCCGCGCGCGGTGCCGGAGGGGGCGAGCACGTCGCCGGCGGCGCCGACGACCGTGCCGTCGACGGTGAGGAGGGAGGTGACCTTGTGGCGGGGGAGCACCCGCACCAGGCCGGCCAGCTCGCCCTGCTCGACGGCCGCCTGGAACGGTGCCACGATGCCGGGACCGGTGCCCCACGTGATGTGGAAACGGGGGACCGAGTTGCCGGGGCCGGTGGCGGTGTAGCCGCCGCGCTCGGCCCAGCCGACCACGGGGAAGAAGCCGACGCCCTTCTCGCGCAGCCACGCCCGCTTCTCCTGGTGCGCGAACTGCAGGTAGGCCTCGGCCCACTGCCGCGCCCACGCGTCGTCGTCGCGGTCGAAGCCCGCGGTGGCGAACCAGTCCTGGCGGGCGAGCTCGTAGGTGTCGCGGATGCCCATCCGCCGCTGCTCGGGGGAGTCGATGAAGAACAGCCCGCCGAACGACCAGTGCGCCTGGCCACCGAGATTCGTGCGCGGCTCCTGGTCGACGATGACGACGTTCTTGCCGGCGGCGACCGCCTCGGCGGCGGCCACGAGCCCCGCCAACCCCCATCCGATCACGAGGACGTCTGCGGCATGGGTCTGCGCGGATCGGGCGTGGGGGGATGCGGTCATCACGACTCCTTCGTCGAGGTCTCCACCGGATCGGGTTCCGGCATGCGGGGGTGCACCGGGAGCGAGACGGCGGGGGCCGCGCGCTCCGGGCCGATACCGGTCGGCTCAAAGGTGTTCACCATCGCGTGGGCGGCCCGCTCCAGATAATCCCACAGGGTGGCCTCATGCAGCGACGACAGGCCGAGATCGTCGACCGCGACGCGCATGTGCCGCAGCCACCGCTCCCGCGCGTCGGGGTTGACGTGGAAGGGTGCGTGCCGCATCCGCAGCCGGGGGTGGCCGCGCTGCGCGCTGTAGGTGGCAGGGCCTCCCCAGTACTGCTCGAGGAACATCGTGAGGCGCACGGCGGCCGGCCCCAGGTCTTCCTCGGGATACATCGGCCGCAGCACCTCGTCGTCGGCGACGCCGCGGTAGAACGTGTCGACGAGGCGCACGAAGGTGTCGTGGCCGCCGATCTGGTCGTAGAACGAGCTGTCCGGGGTGGGGTCGGTCATGTCACTCCTCGGGGCCGGCGGCGGCCGCATCCCCGGCGGGCGGCTCGGGGGCGGTGTGCGACTTCTTCGACGTGCGCCGCGGCTTCCACACCGGCTTCACGATCTCCGGCGCCACCGGGGTGGGCTTGGTCTTGGGCGGGTTGGCGCCGCGCACGCGCTGCGCGCCGTCGATGCCCGACAGCACGATCGAGTTGAGCTGCGGCAGCGTGATGTCGAGTTCGTCCATCGCATGCTTGAGGCGCATCCGCAGCTCCCGGGCCACGTCGTCCTTCGCGTTGGCGCGGGTCTTCTGCACGAGCCGGATGACCAGGGCGTCGCCGCTGATGGACTCCAGACCCCACATCTCGGGCTGCTCGATGATGCGCGAGCGCCACTTGGCATCCTTGCTGAGCCCCTTGGCGGTCTCGAGCATCGCCTTCTCGACGGCGGCGATGTCGGCGTCGGCGGGCACGGCGAGGTCGATGATGACCCGTGACCAGCCCTGCGACATGTTGCCGATGCGGGTGATCTCGCCGTTGCGCACGTACCAGAGGGTGCCGTTGACATCGCGCACGTGGGTGACCCGCACGCTCACGTACTCGACGATGCCGGTGGCCAGGCCGAGATCGACCACGTCACCGATGCCGACCTGGTCTTCGGCGACGATGAAGATGCCGTTGAGCACGTCTTTGACGATGTTCTGCGCCCCGAAGCCGAGGCCGGCGCCGATTGCGGCGGTCAGCAGGGTGAACGAGCCCAGCACGTCGGCGTTGATGGTGAAGACGACGAGGATGAGGGCGACGATCACGATCGTGGTGTTGACCACGTTGGTGAGGATCGAGCCGAGTGTGCGGGTGCGCTGGATGATGCGCACCTGCGCGAGCGGGGAGTTGTCGATCGCGCGGGTGTCGTCGGTGGCTGCCCGCGACTTCGCACCCTTCACGATGCGGTCGACGACGCGGCGGATGAGGCGCCGCATCAGCCACGACAGCACGAACGCGGCGGCGATGATGAGGGCGATGCTGCCGACCGTGAGGCCGACCGTGCCGAGGAAGCGGAGGGCTTCCTCGCCCAGCTCGCTCCAGGCGGAGGCGGGGGCCGGGTCGGTCGGTTCGAAGGGAGCGATCATCGTCCCGATCCTACCGAGACCGCCGATGCCCTCCCTGGGCATCGGCGGTCTGTCGGCGGGTCGTGCAGGTCACGCGTCGCGCGAGCGCAGCACCAGCCAGGCGGTGCCGAGCGCCGCGACGATCCAGCCCACGAGGGTGAGGCCGGCCACGCCCTGGTCCAGGCTTCCGCCGGGGAGGATGAAGGCCTGGGCGGCGCTCATCGGCAGGTACTGGGCGAGGTCGCCGATCCACTGCCAGCCGGCGGCGACGGTGCTGAAGATCGAGGCAACGATCGGCAGGACGAACAGCACGCCCACCGTCGCCGCGATGGCGGCGGGACCGTTGCGCAGGATGAACCCGAAGCCGACGCCGATGAGGGCGAAGACGGCCATCGCGGCGGCGGCGCTGACCAGCGGCAGCCACGACTGCGCGGCGTCGTCCCACGGGATGCTCGCGCCCGAGACGGCGGCGGAGACCAGCGCGGCGGCGGCGAAGGTGATGAGGGTCGCGACGAACACGGTGAGCGCCACGGCCAGGGCCTTGGTCAGCAGCACCGCGCCGCGGCGGGGCTCGGCGGTGAGGGTCGAGCGGATCATGCCGGTCGAGTACTCGCCGCTGACGGCGATCGCGCCGAGGATGCCGGCCAGCAGCATCGTGAACTGCATCGGCAGCACGGCCGCAGACACCGGCTGCAGGCCACCGCTGGAGGCGGAGGTGATGAGCAGGGCCATGCCGACGGTCAGCAGAGCGGTGATGATCAGCGACCACCAGGTGGAGCGCAGCGTCAGCAGCTTGAGGAACTCGGCGCGCAGCACGCGCAGGAAGCTCAGGTGATGGGCCGGTGCCGCCGGGGCGGTCCGGGTGCGGGTGGCGGGGGCGGTGACGGCGGTCATGCGAGTTCCTTCGAGGAGTATTCGACGGCGTCCGCGGTGAGGGCCATGTAGGCGTCCTCGAGCGAGCCGGTCGTCTCGACCAGCGCGTGGAGGGGGATGCCGTGCACAGCGGCGAGGTCGCCGATGGCGGGGGCGCCGAGGCCGGTCACGTGGGCGGTGCCGGGGGCGGTGGCGGCGACGGTGACGTCCGGGCCGCGGAGGAGGTCGACCAGCTCGGTGAGCCGGGGCGAGGCGACGGTCACGCCGCGCTGGGTCCAGTCGCGCACGAGGTCGTCGAGGGGGGCGTCGGCGAGCACGCGGCCGCGACCGAGCACGATGACGTGGTCGGCGGTCTGCGCCATCTCGCTCATCAGGTGGCTCGACAGCAGCACGGTGCGCCCTTCGGATGCCAGGTGGCGCACGAAGCTGCGCACCCAGCGCACGCCCTCGGGGTCGAGGCCGTTGACGGGCTCGTCGAGGATCAGGGTGTGCGGGTCGCCGAGCAGCGCGCTGGCGATGCCGAGGCGCTGCCCCATGCCGAGCGAGAACTTGCCGGCGCGCTTGCCGGCGACGGCGGTGAGGCCGGCCAGTTCGATCACCTCGTCCACGCGCGAGCGGGGGATGCCGTGGGTGGCGGCCATGACGCGCAGGTGGTCGCGGGCCGAGCGCCCGGTGTGCACCGCCTTCGCGTCCAGCAGCGCGCCGACCTCGGTCAGCGGGGAGCGCAGCGAGCGGTAGTCGCGGCCGTCGATGGTGACGCGGCCGACCGTGGGCTTGTCGAGCCCGACGATCATGCGCATCGTGGTGGACTTGCCGGCGCCGTTGGGCCCGAGGAAGCCGGTCACCTTGCCGGTCTGCACCGTGAAGGTGGCATCGGTCACCGCGGTCTTGTCTCCGTACCTCTTCGTGAGGCCTTCTGCAACGATCATGCGTCCCACGCTACGCGGAAGGGGGATGCGCGGAATCGACCGGAAGTCGTAGATCCGGCGTCCCCGCATCCCCCGAAAGGATGAGCTGCAGCGTGACTACTGCGCGTCGGCCTCCTGCACCGCGAGGGCGCGCTCGACGCCCGCGAGGTTCTCGTTGACCAGGCGACGCAGCGCCGGCGGCGCGTCGGTGTGCACGTCGAGCCAGCCGCGCGTGGCGTCGCGCAGCTGCGCCGACGCCAGCGGCGCCGGGTAGAGCCCCGTGATCAGGTAGTTCGCGATCTGGTACGTGCGCGACTCCCAGATCGGCAGCAGCATCTCGAAGTACGGGGCGATGAACTCCTCGAGCGCCGCCACACCCGCGGGGTGCACGAACCCGGCCGCCGCCGAGCGCACGACCGTGTTGGGCAGGTCGGCGCTGTCGATGAGCGAGGCCCAGGCCAGGCGCTTGGCCGCGGCATCCGGCAGCGCGGCCTTGGCCTGCGCGGCGAACTCCCCGCCCTTGGCGGTGTTGTCGGCGGCCAGCGCCTCGTCGATCTCGTCGGCGGAGACCACGCCGCCGGCGGCGAGGGACACCAGCAGCGCCCACGACAGGTCGGCGTCGATCTCCAGCCCGTCCAGCTGGGTGCGCCCGTCACGGAGGCTGCGCACCTGCTCCCACTGCGGCGCGGTGGCCGCCGCCGAGGCGAAGGCCGTGACGAACTGCAGCTGGCTGTCGCTGCCGCCTTCGGCGGCCTGGGCGAGAGCCCACAGGGCGTCGGCGACCTTCTCGCGGGTGGCGCTGCGCCGCTCGGGGGCGACGTACGAGCTCGCCGCGAGCTGCAGCTGCGCGAGGGTCGTGCGCACCGTGGTCGACTCGGTCTCGCCGCCGATGTTGCCGAGCACCAGGTCGACGTAGTCGGATGCCGAGGCTTCGGCGTCGCGGGTCTGATCCCACGCCGCACCCCACACCAGGGAACGGGCCAGCGGGTCGGAGATCTTGCCGAGGTGGGCGATCGCGGTCTGCAGGGAGCGCGGGTCGAGACGGATCTTCGCGTAGGCGAGGTCTTCGTCGTTGAGGAGGATGAGGTCGGGCTGGGCGATGCCGGCGAGCTCGGGCACCTCGGTGAGGTCGCCGTCGACGTCGATCTCGACGTGGTGCGTGCGCACCAGCGCGTCGCCCTCGAGCGAGTAGAAGCCCACGCCCAGCCGGTGCGGCCGGATGGTGGGGTAGTCGGCGGGCGCGGTCTGCACGATGGCGAACCGGCTGATGACGCCGGCGCCGTCGACGCGCAGCTCGGGGGAGAGGGTGTTCACTCCCGCCGTCTCGAGCCACTTCTTGGCCCACGTCGACAGGTCGCGGCCGCTGGTGGCCTCGAGCTCGGCGAGCAGGTCGCCCACCTCGGTGTTGCCCCACGCGTGCTTCTTGAAGTAGGCCGAGACACCCGCGAAGAACTCCTCGATGCCCACCCAGGCGGCCAGCTGCTTGAGCACCGACCCGCCCTTGGCGTAGGTGATGCCGTCGAAGTTGACCTGCACGTCTTCGAGGTCGTTGATGGTGGCCACGACGGGGTGCGTCGACGGCAGCTGGTCCTGGCGGTAGGCCCAGGTCTTCTCCATCGCGTTGAAGGTCGTCCACGCCTCGGTCCACTCGGTGGCCTCGGCGGTCGCGATCGTGGAGGCCCATTCGGCGAACGACTCGTTCAGCCACAGGTCGTTCCACCACTTCATGGTGACGAGGTCGCCGAACCACATGTGGGCGAGCTCGTGCAGGATCGTGACGACGCGACGCTCCTTGACGGCGTCGGTCACCTTGCTGCGGAAGACGTAGGTCTCGGTGAAGGTGACGGCGCCCGCGTTCTCCATGGCGCCGGCGTTGAACTCCGGCACGAACAGCTGGTCGTACTTGGCGAAGGGGTAGGGCACGTCGAACTTCGACTCGAAGTAGGCGAAGCCCTCGCGGGTCTTGTCGAAGATGTAGTCGGCGTCGAGGTGCTGCCACAGGCTCTTGCGACCGTAGACGCCCAGCGGCACCACGCGGCCCGAGGCGCTGGTGAGCTCGGAGAAGGTGGCCTCGTACGGACCGGCGACCAGCGCGGTGATGTAGGAGGAGATGCGCGGGGTGGGCTCGAAGCTCCACGTCGCGGTGCCCTCGCCCGCCGGCACCGGCTCGGGGGTGGGGGAGTTGGAGACGACCTTCCACGCCGCCGGGGCGGTGACGGTGAAGCGGAAGGTGGCCTTCAGGTCGGGCTGCTCGAACACGGCGAACACACGCCGCGAGTCGGGCACCTCGAACTGCGAGTAGAGGTAGACCTCGCCGTCGACGGGGTCGACGAAGCGGTGCAGCCCCTCGCCGGTGTTGGTGTAGAGGCAGTCGGCGTCGACGATCAGCTCGTTGGACTCGGCCAGCCCCTCCAGGGCGATGCGCGAGTCGGCGAAGACCGCCGCGGGGTCGAGGGCGACGCCGTTGAGGGTGATCTCGTGCACGTCGCGCGCGATGAGATCGATGAACGTCGAGGCGCCGGCCGTGGCCGAGAAGCGGATGACGGTGCGCGAGCGGAAGACCTCGGCACCCTTCGTGAGGTCGAGCGCGATGTCGTAGGCGTCGGTGTCGACGATCGCGCGGCGCTCCTGCGCCTCGATGCGGGTGAGGTTCTCTCCAGGCACTGCGGCTGCTCCCGTGGGTGTGGGTGGGATGGCGGGGACGGGCGGATGCCGCATCCCGACGGCCATCGCGGCGCTGCTGGCGCCCGCGACAACCCCACCAGCCTACGCGCGTGGGGGCCGGATGCCGCCTCGGAACGAGGGCGCGCCCCGACTCTAGGATGTGAGCATGCGCATCCACATCGCGACCGACCACGCGGGTCTCGAGTTCTCGACCCAGCTGCAGCACCATCTGGCCGCCCAGGGCCACGACGTGGAAGACCACGGCCCCATCGAGTACGACCCGCTCGATGACTACCCCGCCTTCTGCATCCGCGCCGCCCAGGCCGTCGCCGCCGACCAGGCCGCCGGCATCGAGACGCTCGGTGTCGTCTTCGGCGGTTCGGGCAACGGCGAGCAGATCGCGGCCAACAAGGTGCACGGCATCCGCGCGGCCCTGGTGTGGAGCATCGCGACCGCCGAGCTCGCCCGCGAGCACAACGACGCGAACGTCATCGCCATCGGCGCCCGCCAGCACACCTTCGACGAGGCGGTCTCCTTCATCGACCGCTTCATCGCCACGCCTTTCAGCGGCGAGGAGCGCCACGCCCGCCGCATCGCCCAGCTCGCCGCATACGAGACGGCCGGTTCGCTGCTGCCCGACCCGCGCGAGGTCTCCTCGTTCGACCCGGAAGCGGGCTGATGCCCGAAGGGCATTCCGTCCACCGCATCGCGCGGCAGTTCGCCCGCAACATCGTGGGACGGCAGGTGAGCGCGTCCAGCCCGCAGGGCCGTTTCGCCGAGGGCGCCGCCGTGCTCGACGGGCGCACGCCCACGCAGGTGCGGGCCGTGGGCAAGCAGATGTTCCTCGAGTTCGACGACGACATCTGGCTGCGCGTGCACCTGGGCATGTACGGCGCGTGGGACTTCGCCGGCGAGATCGTCGTCGACCCCACGATCGCCGCCGCCAACGGGCGCATGGGGCAGACCAACCAGCGCGGCACCGTGGTCGACCCGGTCTTCGACAGCGCCGGTGAGAACTCCCTCAGCTCCATCGGGGCGCCCCGGCGCGCGCGCGTGCACGTGCGCATGAGCGAGCAGACACGGGGGCTCGGCGGCGACGACGACGAGCTCGACCAGTGGCCGCCGCCGGTGGTCGGACAGGTGCGGCTGCGGCTGCTGACGGCGGCGACCTGCGCCGACCTGCGCGGACCGACGGCGTGCGCGCTGCAGACCCCCGACGAGATGGCGGCCACCGTCGCCGGCCTCGGGCCCGACCCGCTCGTGGACGACCCCGACACGGGCGAGGAGCGCTTCACCGCGGTGGTGCGGCGCAAGCCCACCCCGATCGGCCTGCTGCTGATGGATCAGGCCGTCGTCAGCGGCATCGGCAACGTCTACCGCGCCGAACTGCTGTTCCGCGCGCGCCTCGACCCGCACACCCCCGGGCGGGAGGTCCCCGAGGAGGTCGTGCGCGGCCTCTGGCGCGACTGGGTGCGTCTGCTGGCGATCGGGGTGGAGACCGGTCAGATGATGACGATGGACGATCTCGACCCCGAGGCGTACCGCCGGGCGATGGCGCACCGTGACGACCGGCACTGGGTCTACCACCGGGCCGGGCTTCCGTGCCGCGTGTGCGGCACGGCGATCGTGCTCGAGGAGATGGCGTCGCGGAAGCTCTACTGGTGCCCGTCCTGCCAGCGCTGACCGGCCCCGCACGCGCCGCCGAGACCCGTCCCGAGAAGAGGATGCCGTGAGACAGAACCCCAGCTTCACGATGACCGACCTGGCGGAGCTGCGCCGCGTGATCGACGAGAACCCGTGGGTCACGCTCGTCGCCGCCGGCGATGACGGCATGGTCGCGTCCCACTACGCGGTGCTCCTCGATGAAGACCGCGACGACCTCACGATCGTCGGGCACGTCGGCCGCCCCGACGATGCCATCCTCGGCCTGGGGGAGCGCGAACTGCTCGTGGTCGTGCAGGGCCCGCACGGATACATCTCGCCCGGCTGGTACCCGCCGGGGCCGGAGGTGCCCACCTGGAACTTCGTGGCCGTGCACCTGAGCGGTGTCCCCGAGGTCCTCTCCCGCGAGGAGAACCTCGTCGTGCTCGAACGCCTCGTGGCCCGCTTCGAGGGGACGATGCCGCAGCCCCGCCTGATGTGGACGCCCCCCAACGACGAGGAGTTCATCAGCCGCCTCGAACGCGGCACGGTCGGCTTCCGGCTCACCCCGACGCGGGTCACCGCCAAGCGCAAGCTCAGCCAGAACCGGCCCGACGAGGTCGTGGACACCGTCATCGCCGCACTGGAGGCGGGGCCCGGTCCCTACGCCGACCCGCGGCTTCCCGCCGAGATGCGCCGGGCGCACGACGCGCTGCGCACCGCTCGAGGCGGCAGATGAGCCTGGCGCGCGGCGAGCACGTCGCCGTCATCGCCGATGCCCGCCTGACCGGCGCCGACCGGCTCGACCCGTTCGGCGACGACCCGGTCGACCTGCATCTGCGGGGCGGCCGCATCGTCGACATCGCCCCGGCCAAGGCCCTGCCCCGCCGCGGCGCCGTGCTCGACGCGGGCGGCGGCTGGGTGATCCCGGGCCTGTGGGACCACCACGTGCACACGGTGCAGTGGGCGCTCGTGGCCGAGCGGGTGCCGCTGGGCGGTGCCGCCGATGCCGCAGCGGCGGCCGCAGCGATGTCGACGGCGCCGGTGCTGGCCGACGGACGGCGCGTGGGCACCGGCTTCCGCGACGCGCTCTGGCCCGACACGCCGAGCCTCGCGCTGCTCGATGCGGCCACCGGCGACATCCCGACCTATCTCATCAACGCCGACGTGCACAGCGTGTGGCTCAACTCCGCTGCGCTGCGCCGGGAGGGGTTCCCCGCCACCGGTGACGGACTGCTGCGCGAAGAGCCGGCGTTCGAGATCTCGCGCCGCCTGAACGCCGTCGACCCGTCCGCGTCGGACGTGCGGGTGGGGCGGGCATTGCAGGATGCCGCCGCCCGCGGCATCACCGGCATCGTCGACCTCGACATGGCGTGGAACGCCGAAGCATGGGCGCGGCGGCTGGCCGCGGGCTTCGACACGACGCGCGTGTCGTTCGGGGTCTACCCCGCACTCCTCGGCCGTGCCCTCGACGAGGGGCTGGCCACCGGCGACGCCCTCGACGCGGCCGGCCTCGTGCGGATGGGACCGCTGAAGGTCATCACCGATGGCTCGCTGGGCACCCGCACGGCGGCGTGCTCGCACTCCTATCCGGGCGACCCGCTCAACTTCGGCGTGCTCACCATCGCCCCCGACGAACTGCGGGAGCTGATGACCCGGGCCACCGGCGGGGGACTCGCCTGCGCCGTGCACGCCATCGGCGACGTCGCCGGCAGCCATGCCCTCGACGCGTTCGCGGCGACCGGGGCCACCGGCACGATCGAGCACGCGCAACTGGTCGCCCACGCCGACGTCCCGCGCTTCGCGCGACTCGGGGTGGCTGCGAGCGTGCAGCCCGAACACGCCGTCGACGACCGCGACATGACCGACACCATCTGGGGCACCCAGACGGCCGTGCCCTATCCGCTGCGCGCGCTGGCCGATGCCGGGGCGAACCTGCTGTTCGGCTCCGACGCGCCGGTCTCGCCGCTGGATCCGTGGGCGGCGATGGCGGCCGCCGTGCACCGCACCCGCGACGGCCGGCCCGCCTGGCGCCCCGAGCAGGGGCTTGATGCCGCGACCGCACTGGCGGCCTCGACCGCCGGCGGGTCGGCGACCGGTGCCGCGCTGATGCCCGGCGACATCGCCGACCTCGTCGTCGTCGACGTCGACCCGCTGACGGCGGGGGAGACGGCGCTGCGCGGGGCACGCGTGGCCGCGACGATGATCGAGGGCCGACTCACCCACGTGTGAGCGGGCGCACCCCGACATGACGAACGGCCCCGGATGCGAGCATCCGGGGCCGTGTCGTGGTGCGGGAGCCTCAGGCGGCGAGGTGCGCCGAGAGGAACCAGCGCTGCTTCTCGAGGTCGGCCTTGATGGCGATCGCGACGTCCTGGCTGGTGAGGTCGACCTCGTCGAGTCCGTCGATGGCGGCCTGCACATCGGCGATCACGACGTCCATGTCGGCGACGACCGCGGTGATCTCGTCCTGCCACTGCGCGAAGCCGGCCGGCACACCCGAGCTGGTCTTGGCTGCGACCGTGCTCACGCGCGCGTCGACCGGCAGCCCGAGGGCGACGATCCGCTCCGCGGCGAGGTCGGCCGAGGCCTGCGCCGAGGCGACGACCTGGTCGAGCAGCTCGTGGATCGCGATGAAGTTCGCGCCGCGCACGTTCCAGTGCGCCTGCTTGCCGTTGACGGCGAGAGCCTGCAGGCCCAGGACGACAGGGGTGAGGAACTGGGCAGTGCCGGCAGCGGCCTCGGGGCCGGCGGCGGTCATGGGGATGGTCTGCGTCTTGCTCATGTTCTGCTCCTCTGCTTCCGTCGCGGGCATGCACGGCCCGCGTCTGCTCAAACGCTACTCACGCTGGACTATTCCGCAAGCAAGACCAGGCTGGGCTTACCCGCGCCCGCGTGGCCGCGACGGGGCCGGTAACGTCGGGCCATGACCATCAGCGACGAGGCCGGCATCCACCGCGTGGGCGACCACATCCCGCAGATCGCGCCGTCGGCGTTCG
This sequence comes from Microbacterium festucae, assembly GCF_025421715.1. Classification (GTDB taxonomy): domain Bacteria; phylum Actinomycetota; class Actinomycetes; order Actinomycetales; family Microbacteriaceae; genus Microbacterium; species Microbacterium festucae. The sequence continues at coordinate 426,072 of NZ_JAOEFC010000002.1, read as the reverse complement.
TGGCCGCCGGAGCGCGCATCGTCGGGGCGGTGACCCTGGGCGCGCAGACGAGCGTCTGGTACAACGCGGTGCTGCGCGCCGAGAATGCGACGATCGTCGTCGGGGAGCGCAGCAACCTGCAAGACGGGGTGGCCGTGCACGTGGATGCCGGGAGTCCGGTCGTGCTGGGCGCCGACGTCTCGGTCGGCCACAATGCCGTCGTGCACGGCTGCACGGTGGGCGACGGCGCGCTGATCGGGATGGGCGCGGTGGTGCTGAGCGGCGCCGTCATCGGGGCCGGCTCCCTCGTGGCGGCGGGGGCGGTGGTGCTCGAGGGCACCGAGGTGCCGCCGGGTTCGCTCGTGGCGGGGGTGCCCGCGAAGGTGCGCCGTGCGCTCACCGAGGCCGAGCGGGACGGCATCCGGCGCAATGCCCGCGTCTATCTGGACCACAGCGCGGCGCACGCGGCCGCGCTGGAGGAGTGAGGGGTCCGTCGACAGGAGTGTCCGCCCGACCACGCGGGCCGGGCGGACCCCACCTCAGCCATGGGTGGCGGGGGAGAGGAAGACCTCGGTGTCGATGCGCACCTGCAGGCCCGCGGTGATGCCCTGCGACTCGACGATGCGGGTCATGTCGACGCCGTTCGGGTAGGTGGCGACCAGGCCGGCGTCGGCGAGGGTGGTCTCGGCCTCGGCGAGGGTCTTGCCCACGACGTCGGGCATCTCGACGCGGTCGGCGGCGGTGGTGGCCGTAGCACTGGGGGTGGTCTCCACCGACGAGCCGGCGGGGGTGGCGCAGGCAGAGACGGTGAGGGCGAGCAGGACGATGCCGGCACCGGCGGTGAGGCGCTTGAACATGGGGGATTCCTTTCGATCGGGCCGACCCGCCGCACGCGGGGCGCGACGAGGTCACGCGCAGCGCGCGTGTCATGTGCGACAGGGAACGGTTACGGCGGCGGGATCGGGGATCCCTCCGCGCGGGCCGGGCGAGAGGCGCCGGTCTCCGGACCAATCCGACGGCGGGCGCATCGAGAGGCGCCGTCACCCATCGGAAAGCCCCGTGCCCGCGCAACGCGCGGATCGTCGGGGCTTTGGAGGGGATGACGGGAATCGAACCCGCACCATCAGTTTGGAAGACTGAGGCTCTACCATTGAGCTACATCCCCGCAGCGGCGTGGCCGCGGCAACCCTGACAGTCTACAGGGCGATGTCGGCTAGACTCGACGCGGCCGGTTTCGGCGCACGCGCTGCGCCCTCCCCGGGGCGTAGCTCAGTTTGGTAGAGCGCCCGCTTTGGGAGCGGGAGGCCGCAGGTTCAAATCCTGTCGCCCCGACCACGGCCCCACAGACCCAGACCGACAACGGACGCGCATGTGCGCGACCGGACACTGAGGAGAACGAACAGGCATGGTCACCAGCACCGTCGAGAAGCTCGGCCCGACCCGGGTGAAGCTGCACATCACGGTCACCCCGGACGAGCTCAAGCCCAGCATCGCCCACGCGTACGAGCACATCGCCCAGGACGTGCAGATCCCCGGCTTCCGCAAGGGCAAGGTGCCGGCGCCGATCATCGACCAGCGCATCGGCCGCACGGCCGTGCTCGAGCACGCCGTCAGCGAGGGTCTCGACGCGTTCTACCGCGAGGCCGTCACCGCCAACGAGGTGCGCATCGTCGGCCGCCCGGCCGCCGAGATCGTCGAATGGCCCAACGAGAAGGACTTCTCGGGCGACCTCAAGGTCGAGGTCGAGGTCGACGTGCGACCCGAGTTCGACCTGCCGGAGCTCTCGGGCATCACCGTCGAGATCGACGCCGTCGAGACCGATGACGCCGCCGTCGACGCCGAGCTCGACCGCCTGCGCGGCCGTTTCGGCACCCTGACCACCGTCGAGCGCCCCGCCGCCACCGGCGACTTCGTCGAGCTCGACCTCGTCGCCACCATCGACGGCACCGAGATCGACCGCGCCCAGGGCGTGTCGTACGAGCTCGGCTCGGGCGAGCTGCTCGAGGGCATCGACGAGGCCGTCGAGTCGCTCACCGCCGGTGAGGACACCACGTTCCGCTCGAAGCTCGTCGGCGGCGACCACGCCGGCGAAGAGGCCGAGGTCTCCGTCTCGGTCACCGCCGTCAAGGAGCGCGAGCTCCCCGAGGCCGACGACGACTTCGCCCAGATGGCCAGCGAGTTCGACACCATCGCCGAGCTGCGCGAGAGCCTCGTGGCCCGCGTCGCCGAGCAGTCGGTGTTCACGCAGGGCGCCGCGGCGCGCGACAAGCTCGTCGAGACCCTGATCGAGACCATCGAGATCCCCGTGCCCGAGCAGCTCGTCGAGGACGAGGTGCACGCGCACCTCGAGGGAGAGGGTCGCCTGGAGGACGACGTGCACCGCGCCGAGGTCACCGAGGCCAGCCAGAAGCAGTTCCGCACCCAGATGGTGCTCGACAAGCTGGCCGAGGCGCACGAGGTGCAGGTCTCCCAGGAGGAGCTCACCCAGTACCTCATCCAGTCGGCCGCGCAGTACGGCATGGCGCCGCAGGAGTTCGTCGACGCGCTGCAGCAGGGCAACCAGCTGCCCGCGATGGTCGGCGAGGTCGCCCGCAACAAGGCGCTCGCGATCGCCCTCGGCAAGGTCACCGTCGTCGACACCAACGGTGCCGCCGTCGACCTGACCGGCTTCGTGGCCGTGGACGACGAGGATGCCGCTGACGAGACCGCCGACGAGGCGGCCGAGAAGGCTCCCGCCAAGAAGGTCCCGGCCAAGAAGGCTCCGGCCAAGAAGGCCGCCGCCGCCAAGGCCGACGACGCCGAGGCCGACGAGAAGCCGGCCGCGAAGAAGGCTCCGGCCAAGAAGCCCGCCGCCAAGAAGGCGCCCGCCGCCGAGGCCGCCGAGGCCGACGAGAAGCCGGCCGCCAAGAAGGCCCCCGCCAAGAAGCCCGCCGCCAAGAAGGCGCCCGCGGCCAAGGCCGACGCAGAGTAAGACCACTGCACCTGCGAAGGGGCGGATGCCACGACATCCGCCCCTTCGTCGTCTGCGGGCGACGCGCGCCACGGCGCTATGCCGACGGCGAACACGGCCGGGGTGGCGCGTTGTCGTCGGTAGATTCGAACCACGACCAACACAGGAGTGAACATGGCTGAACCGCTTGTCGCACAGAGTGTCTTCGACAGGCTGCTGCGGGACCGCATCATCTGGCTGGGCTCGGAGGTGCGTGATGAGAACGCCAACGAGATCTGCGCCAAGATCCTGCTCCTCGCAGCGGAGGATTCCGAGCGGGACATCTACCTCTACATCAACTCGCCCGGTGGCTCGATCACGGCCGGCATGGCGATCTACGACACGATGCAGTTCGTGCCGAACGACATCGTCACCGTCGGCATCGGCATGGCCGCCTCGATGGGGCAGCTGCTGCTGACGGCGGGCACCAAGGGCAAGCGCTACATCACGCCCAACGCCCGCGTGCTGCTGCACCAGCCGCACGGCGGCTTCGGCGGCACCTCGAGCGACATCCAGACCCAGGCGCAGCTCATCCTCGACATGAAGAAGCGCCTCGCCGAGATCACGGCCGCCCAGACCGGCAAGTCGGTCGAGCAGGTCAATGCCGACGGTGACCGCGACCGCTGGTTCACCGCCGAGGAGGCCCTCGAGTACGGCTTCGTCGACCACATCCGCGAATCGGCCTCCGACGTCATCGGCGGCGGCGGCACCGAGAACTGACACCGGAGGAACACGAGAATGAACACCCCCGCCTTCGGCAGCGTCCCCGGCGTCGCGATGCCCTCGAGCCGCTACATCCTGCCCCAGTTCGAAGAGCGCACGGCCTACGGCTACAAGCGCCAGGACCCGTACAACAAGCTCTTCGAAGACCGCGTGATCTTCCTCGGCGTGCAGGTCGACGACGCGTCGGCCGACGACGTGATGGCGCAGCTGCTCGTGCTGGAATCCCAGGATCCCGACCGCGACATCATCATGTACATCAACTCGCCCGGTGGCTCGTTCACGGCGATGACGGCCATCTACGACACGATGCAGTACGTGTCGCCGCAGATCCAGACCGTCGTGCTGGGTCAGGCCGCCTCCGCGGCATCCGTGCTGCTGGCCGCCGGCGCGCCCGGCAAGCGTCTGGCCCTGCCCAACGCCCGCATCCTCATGCACCAGCCCGCCGTCGGCGAGGCCGGTCACGGGCAGGCGTCGGACATCGAGATCCAGGCGGCGGAGATCCTCCGCATGCGCACCTGGCTCGAAGAGACGATGGCCGTGCACACCAACCGCAGCGCCGAGCAGGTGCACAAGGACATCGACCGCGACAAGATCCTCTCCGCCCAGGAGGCGCTCGAGTACGGCGTGGTCGACCAGGTGCTCACCTCGCGCAAGCGCACGCCCGCCGCGATCACGGCCTGACCGGCCCGATCCTGCGATCACGAGAGCCCCGGCGCGTTTCGGCCGCCGGGGCTCTCGTGCTCCCTCCCCGTCGCCGTCCACACGCGGTGACCCAATCCGCCGCGATGTCCCCGCGACCGGTTAGGCTCGAACAGTCTCGTCCCCAGATCAAGGAGAAGGGCCATGGCTCGCATCGGTGAGAGTGCCGACCTCTTCAAGTGCTCCTTCTGTGGCAAGAGCCAGAAGCAGGTCCAGCAGCTGATCGCCGGTCCCGGCGTGTACATCTGCGACGAATGCGTCGAGCTGTGCAACGAGATCATCGAAGAGCGCATGGCCGAGTCCGGCGAGGGCGAGGTCGCCGACTTCGATCTGCCCAAGCCGCGCGAGATCTTCTCCTTCCTCGAGGAGTACGTCGTCGGCCAGGAGCCCGCCAAGCGCGCGCTGGCCGTCGCGGTCTACAACCACTACAAGCGCACCCGCGCGCACGGCACGCTCCAGTCGGCCGAGCAGCGTGCCGATGAGGTGGAGATCGCCAAGAGCAACATCCTGCTGCTGGGCCCCACCGGCTGCGGCAAGACCTACCTGGCCCAGACCCTCGCCAAGCGCCTGAACGTGCCGTTCGCCGTCGCCGACGCCACCGCGCTGACCGAGGCCGGCTACGTCGGCGAAGACGTGGAGAACATCCTCCTGAAGCTGCTGCAGGCCGCCGACTTCGACGTGAAGCGCGCCGAGACGGGCATCATCTACATCGACGAGGTCGACAAGATCGCCCGCAAGGCCGAGAACCCGTCGATCACCCGCGACGTGTCGGGCGAGGGCGTGCAGCAGGCGCTGCTGAAGATCCTCGAGGGCACGGTGGCCTCGGTGCCGCCGCAGGGCGGGCGCAAGCACCCGCACCAGGAGTTCATCCAGATCGACACGACGAACGTGCTGTTCATCGTGGCGGGTGCGTTCGCCGGGCTCGAAGAGATCATCTCCTCGCGCGTGGGCAAGCACGGTGTCGGCTTCGGCGCCCCGCTGCATGACAAGGGTCAGGACCTCGACCTGTTCAAGGACGTCGAGCCCGAAGACCTGCACAAGTTCGGCCTCATCCCCGAGTTCATCGGCCGCCTGCCCGTCGTCACCTCGGTCGCCCCGCTCGACCAGGACGCGCTCGTCGAGATCCTCACCGGGCCGAAGAACGCCTTCGTCAAGCAGTACCAGCGCATGTTCCAGCTCGACGGTGTCGAGCTCGAGTTCGACGACGAGGCACTGCTGGCCATCGCCGACCTCGCCGTCGCGCGCAAGACCGGCGCCCGTGGCCTGCGCGCCATCCTCGAAGACGTGCTCGGACCGATCATGTTCGAGATCCCGTCGATGGAAGACGTCGACAAGGTCGTCGTCACGCGCGCGAGCGTCGTCGAGCGGGCCGCGCCCACTCTGGTGCTGCGCCAGAAGCGCAAGAGCGCCTGAGGGCGGGGCTCCCGGGGCCGGCGCGGCTGGAGGCCGGCGTCCGGTCCGATCGGGTCGATGTCGGAGGCCGCGCCTAGCGTGGCCGCATGAGCATCCGGCCCTTCGAGATCCACGTCGACGACGCCGTGCTGCACGATCTGCACGAGCGCCTGACCCGCACCCGCACCCTGCCCGACGCGCCGCGCCGGCCGCGGTCGGGGATGACGGCCGCCTATCGAGACGAGCTGCTCGCCTCGTGGCGCGCGCTCGACTGGCGCGCCCAGGAGCGGCGACTGAACGCCGTGCCGCAGTTCCTCGCCGAGGTCGACGGCACCACCGTGCATCTCGCGCACCGGCGCGCCGCGCGCGCCGACGCCCCTGCGCTGCTGATCATGCACGGCTGGCCCCACACATTCGCCCTGCAGCTCGAGCTGGCTGCGGCCCTGCCCGACGTCCACGTCGTCGTCCCGAGCCTGCCCGGCTTCGCCTTCTCGCCCGCCTACCCCGACCGTCCCGTCAGCGAAGACGAACTGGCCCGCACGATGCACCTGCTCATGACCGAGACGCTCGGGTACTCGCGCTACCTCACCTATGGCGAAGACGTGTCGGCCAATGTCAGCGACCTGCTCGCCTCCCGCCACCCGCAGCACGTGCAGGGCATCATCGCCACCCATGCGCACTTCCCGACCCGCGCCGAGCGCGCCGAGCTCACCGCCCCCGACGAGGTCGCCTTCTTCGCACGGCTGGCCGCCGACCACGAGGCCGACGGTGCCTACGGGCACGTGCAGGCCACGCGTCCCGACACTCTCGCGACCGCGCTCAACGACTCGCCCGCGGGGCTCCTGGTCTGGCTCGTCGAGAAGCTCGTCGAGTGGAGCGACGCCGAGACCGACGACCCCGCCGACCTCGAGCGTCTGATCGGGCGCGACCGGCTGCTGACCGAAGCGATGATCTACTGGGTCACCCAGTCGATCGGCACGTCGTTCCGGCCCTACTACGAGGGCGCCGACCAGCCGGGCGGCATCGCCCCGACCGCGGTGCCGGCGTTCGTGGCGATCCAGCGGCACGAGGCCGACTACCCCGAGTCGGTGGCGCGGGCGTTCTACCGCGATCTGCGCGGCTTCGAGCGGATGCCGGTGGGTGGACACTTCGCCGCCGCCGAGGTGCCCGAGCAGCTGGCCGACCACGTGCGCCGCTTCGCGCGAGAGCTGGGGCTGCTCGCGCCGGCGTGAGCGTCGCCGGGCTGCTGCAGCGGGGCATGACCTGTCGTGATGTCGGGGGCCTCAGGTAGCGTCGCGCGCATGGGACGGATCATCTTCGACACGGCGACCACGCTCAACGGCTGGATCGCCGACGAGCAGAACTCACTGGCCTGGCTGTTCGCCGTCGACGGCGGCACCACGCCCGACGCCGAGGTGCTGCCGCAGAACGCCGGCGTGCTGGTCGAGGGGTCGACGACGTACGAATGGGTGCTCGACGAGTCCGACATCCTCGCGCACCCCGAGAAGTGGCGGGAGTTCCACGGCGAGCGGCCGACGTTCGTGTTCACCACGCGCGACCTGCCGGTGCCCGACGGCGCCGACGTCACCTTCGTGTCGGGGCCCGTGGCCGACATCGTGCCGCAGCTGCGGGCCGCAGCGGGCGACAGCGACATCTGGGTGGTGGGCGGGGGAGAGCTCGCCGGCCAGTTCCTCGACGCCGGGGTCCTCGACGAGATCGCCGTGTCGATCGCCCCCGTGCTGCTCACCGGGGGAGCGCCGCTGCTGCCCCGTCGGCTCGAGTCCGACCGGTTGCGTCTGGTCTCAGCGCGGGCCGTCGGCCAGTTCGCCCGGCTCGTCTACGAGGTGCTCCCCGCCGCGACGCCCTGATCAGCTCCCGCGCGCCTTCTCCGCGTTCGGCGCGACAGTTCGGTGGGTCCTCCGGGCGTCGGCAGCGTGCCACGATCCGGCGGTGTGCTCGTTCGTCAGCCCGCGACGCTCAGAGTGCTGCCGGGAGCCGGGGCGATCCTCGATCTGCGGCGCCGACCGTGACCGGCCCGGGATGCTCCTCGCGACTGTCCGCAAGCGGCGAACCGGCTGACTGCGCAGACGCTCACGGGCGAGCGGATCGTGAGGTCGAGGTTCGAGGCGTGCCGATCGGGAACATCGGGACAGCCAGGCCCATCCCGGTTCACTGGTGCCCAGTTGCCCCTCACCGCCCCAGGAAGCCACCACAAGGCGCGAGCGAACGGGCCGGGCCACCCCGACCTCCGACCGCGCCGCCCTGAGCCCGTGTGCGCCTACGCGGCCCCTCGACCCGTTCGCTGGCGCCCAGATGCAGGATGCCGGGCCGCGAGGCCGCAACAGGGCGCGAGCGAACAGGCCGCTAGGCCGCAACAGGGCGCGAGCTGACACGGCGCGAGCGAACAGGGAGCTAGCGAACAGGGCGCCGGGCGGCAGCGCGGCCCGCGCTCCCGGCGGGAGCAGGCCGGGCGCGACGGTAGGGTGCTCACGTGACCTCGCCCCGCCGCCTACTGCTCGTCAACGGACCGAACCTCAACCTCCTGGGCCTGCGCGAGCCCGACATCTACGGCACCGAGACCCTGCACGACGTCGAGGTGCTCGTCACCGACACCGCCGCGGGCGCCGGGTACGAGGTGCGCGCCCTGCAGTCCAACCACGAGGGCGTGCTCATCGACGCGATCCACGACGCGCGCGAGGACTGCGCCGGCATCGTCATCAACCCCGGCGGGTTCACCCACACCTCGGTGGCGCTGCGCGACGCGCTCAGCGCGGTCGCCCTGCCCGTCGCCGAGGTGCACATCTCCGACGTGACCCAGCGCGAGCAGTTCCGGCACTTCTCGTACGTGCGCGACGTAGCCGTCATCCACGTCGTCGGCGAAGGGGTCGCCGGCTACGCCCGCGCGACGCGACTGCTCCTCGACGTGATCAGCGGCCGCGCCGACGGCTGAGACCCTCATCACGTAGAATCGACTGTCGGCCCGCGCTGGACGCTGTCGGCGCCGCGCTCCGCACCCCAGACGAACGGAAACTCCACACTCATGGCATCCACCGCAGACATCAAGAACGGCGTCGTCCTCAACATCGACGGACAGCTCTGGAGCGTCGTGGAGTTCCAGCACGTGAAGCCCGGCAAGGGCGGCGCGTTCGTGCGCACCAAGCTGAAGAACGTCCTCAGCGGCAAGGTCGTCGACAAGACGTTCAACGCCGGCGCGAAGATCGAGACCGAGAACGTCGACCGTCGCGACTTCACCTACCTGTACAACGACGGCGACGGCTTCGTCTTCATGGATGTGGCCGACTACGACCAGATCACGGTCGGCGCCGCCACCGTGGGCGACGCGGCGAACTTCCTGCTCGAGAACCAGCAGGTGCAGATCGCGCTCAACAACGGCAACCCGCTCTACGTCGAGATGCCCGCCTCCGTCGTGCTCGAGATCACCTACACCGAGCCCGGCCTGCAGGGCGACCGCTCGTCGGCGGGCACGAAGTCGGCCACCGTCGAGACCGGCTACGAGATCCAGGTGCCCCTATTCCTCGAGACCGGCACCAAGGTCAAGGTCGACACCCGCACGGGCGACTACCTCGGCCGCGTCAACTGACGCGGGGCGCCGGATCCTATGAGCGCCCGCTCCAAAGCGCGCAAGCGCGCCCTCGACATCCTCTTCCAGAGCGACGTGCGCGGCGATGACCTCGCCGTGACGCTCGCCGCCGAAGCCAAGCGCGCCGCCAGCGAACCGGCCCGCGAGGCCTCGTGGCTGTACGCCCGCGAGATCGTCGACGGTGTCATCGACACCCGCGACGAGATCGACGAGCAGATCGTCACGCACGCGCGCGACTGGAAGATCGAGCGGATGCCGGCCGTCGACCGCGCCATCCTCCGCATCGGCGTCTGGGAGATCCTCCACAACGAGCAGGTGCCCACCGCGGTCGCCATCGACGAGGCGGTGGAGCTCGCCAAGGAGTTCTCCACCGACGAGTCGGGCTCGTTCATCCACGGCGTCCTGGCCCGCATCGCCCGCTCCAGCTGACGTCGGCGACGCCGACGTCGGAACCTGCGGGCAGGATCGAAGCCGTGACGGCTGATCGCACCTCCTCCTGGCGCGCACTGCTGGCCGCCCCGGCCGGCGACGGCGAGCCTCTCGCGCTCGGCGTGCAGCTGCGACAGCGCGAGGGCGGCGACGACGCGCACTGGGGGCCCCGTCGCATCCAGCCCGCCACCGCGCGCAGCGTGGCCACCGGCTCCGCCGACCTGCGCCTGGCCGTGCGCCCCCTCGGCCGCAGCGCCGCCAGCGGGGAGTGGGTGCAGTCCGACGCTACGTGGGAGTCGCTGCGCCGCGGCGCCTGGCGCACCGACCCGGCGCGCCTGCGCTGGTTCACGACCCTCTACGGCATCGCCCACGACGTGCGCGTGTTCGGCGGCTTCGGCGACTCCGACTGGCTCACCCTCGACGGCGTCGACTCGGAGCTGCTCTGGCCGCACCTGCGAGCCGCCGCGGCCCTCGGCATCCCGCTCGTGTCCACCCGCCCCGATCAGCGCGTCACCCTCGGGGGAGCCGCCGAGGTCACCGTGCCGGTGGAGGCGCCCGCCGGGGCGCTGCGCCTCTCGGCGAGCGTGCGCATCGACGGGGGATCGCCGGCGGGCCTGGCCCGGCCCATCGGGCACGTCGGGGTCTACACCGTCGACCGGGAGGGGGAGTCGCTGCACGTGCGGCTGGCCCCGGCGACCCTCGGCGACGCCGTGCGCACCCTGCTGGCCGGGGCGCTCACCATCCCGCGCGACGACGTCGACGACTTCTACCGCGACGCGTACCCGCGCCTCGTGCGCGAGGCGGCCCTCGCCCCCGCCCGCGGGGTGCGGCTGCCGCCGCCGGCGCGCACCGCGCTCGTGCTCGCGGTCGACCAGCAGCCGCGCGACGTGCTCGACTACGCGTTCTCGTGGCAGGTGCCCGGCACCGGACGGGTGGCGCTCAGCACCGATGCCGAGACCGACGACGACCGCCGGATGCTGCGCACCGCGCTCGAACATGCCTGGGAGAGCGCGATCGATGAGCCGTTCGCGCCGGCGGGCCGGCTCACCGGCGTCGCCGCGGCCGAGTTCACCACCCGGGTGCTCCCCACCGTCGGCGAGATCGACGGCGCGCGCATCGAGCTGTCCGGCATCCGACGCGACTATCGCGAGCTCACCGGCGACCCGCGCATCACCGTGACGACGGTGGAGACCACCGACGCCGACTGGTTCGACCTGGGCGTCATCGTCGAAGTCGACGGCCGCCGCATCCCGTTCACGCCGCTGTTCACCGCGCTCGCGCAGCGGCGGAAGAAGATCCTGCTCTCCGACGGCGCCTACTTCTCGCTGGCGCACGCGGCACTCGACCGGCTGCGGGAGCTCATCGACGACTCCCGGGACCTCGTCGAGTGGGAGGCCGGCCCCCGCATCAGCCGGCACCACGTCGAGTTCTGGGAGGACTTCGAAGACCTCGCCGACCAGGCTGCGCCGGCCGTCGCATGGCGGGAGGCGGCCGCCGCGCTTTCCAGCGCACCCGGCGGCACCGGCGCGGCGCCCCCGGCTGTTCCCGCGGGCATCACCGCGACGCTGCGCCCCTACCAGGTCGACGGGTTCCGCCGCCTGGCGACGCTGTGGCAGGCGGGACTGGGCGGCGTGCTGGCCGACGACATGGGGCTCGGCAAGACCGTGCAGGTGCTGACGCTGCTGCAGCACGTCCGCGACGCCGGCGAGACCGCCCCCGCGCTCGTGGTGGCCCCCACCTCGGTGCTGTCGGCCTGGCGCGACGAGGCCGCCCGTCACGCCCCCGGCCTGCGCGTGCAGATCGTCGGCGCCACCGGGCACCGCCCCGCCGACCTCGACGTCGATGTGGTCGTGACCTCCTACGCGGTGCTGCGCCTCGACGAGGCGGCCTTCGCCGCCCGCGCGTGGTCGGTGGTCGTGCTCGACGAGGCCCAGGCGGTGAAGAACCCGCGCACCCGCGTGCACCGCGCGGCGCAGGCGCTGCGGGCGCGCGCGGTGTTCGCCGTCACCGGCACCCCGCTGGAGAACAGCCTCACCGACCTGTGGGCGATCCTCGCCCTCACCTGCCCGGGGCTGTTCCCGTCGGCACGGCGGTTCCGCGACGAGTACGTCAAGCCCATCGAGCACGGCAAGGTGCCCGAGAACGCCGAGGGCGGGCCGTTCCGGGAACGCCGGCTGTCGAGGCTGCGCCGCCGCATCCGCCCGTTCCTGCTGCGCCGCACGAAAGACCTGGTGGCCGCCGACCTGCCGCCGCGGCAGGAGCAGGACCTGCGTGTCGAGCTCAGCAGCGGCCACCGCGCCGTGTACGAGCGGGTGCTGCAGCGCGAGCGGCGCAAGGTGCTGGGACTGCTCGACGATCTCGACAGTCACCGGTTCATCGTCTTCCGCTCGCTGACGCTGCTGCGGATGCTGGCCCTCGCGCCGGCGCTGGTGGATGCCGGCGGCCCCGGCCTCGGCTCCAGCAAGCTCGACGCGCTGCGCGACCGCCTCACCGAGCTGGCCGCCGAGGGGCACCGCGCCCTGGTGTTCAGCCAGTTCACCTCCTACCTCGACATCGTCGAGCAGGATCTGCGCACCCACGGCATGGGGGTGGTGCGCCTCGACGGTTCGACCGCGCGCCGCCCCGAGGTCATCGAGCGGTTCCGCTCCGGCGACGACCCGGTGTTCCTCATCAGCCTCAAGGCGGGAGGCGTCGGCCTCACCCTCACCGAGGCCGACTACGTGTTCCTCCTCGACCCGTGGTGGAACCCGGCTGCCGAGCAGCAGGCCGTCGACCGCACGCACCGCATCGGGCAGACTCGGCCCGTCACCGTGTACCGGCTGATCGCGTCGGGCACCATCGAAGAGAAGGTGCGGGAGCTCCAGCAGCGCAAGGCGCGGCTGTTCAGCGCGGTGCTCGACGCCGACGGCGCGTTCTCGGCGGCCCTCAGCGCCGACGACATCCGCGAGCTCCTCGGCTGACGCCCGCCCGCGCTGCGGGGCGTGCGGCCCGTCACGGCGGACTGCCGGGACCCCTCGCGTAGACTCGTCGGGCTCGACAGGAGGTTTTCATGCGGATCACGGGCTTGGGCCACGCGGGGATGTTCATCGAGACGGCGGGCGGCAGCATCCTCTGCGACCCGGTCGTCGGACCGAGCTTCTTCGGCTCCTGGTTCCCCTTCCCCGACAACCGCTCCCTCGACTGGGAGCGTTTCGGCGCCGCGGACTACCTCTACATCTCGCACCGCCACCGCGACCACTTCGACCCGGCGTTGCTGCGCCGCCACGTGCGCGCCGACATCCCGGTGCTGCTGCCCGAGTACCCCACCGACGACCTCGAGCAGGACCTGCGCCGGCTCGGCTACGAGAACATCGTCTACACGCAGGCGGGCGTGCCCCTCGACCTCGGCGGGGTGAGCGTCATGGTGACCCCGCTGCGCGCGCCCAGCGACGGACCGATCGGCGACTCCTCGCTGTCGGTCGACGACGGCACGGCATCCGTCCTCAACCAGAACGACTCGCATCCGCTCGACCTCGAGAAGCTGCTGTCGTTCTCGGCGCCCGACGCGTACTTCACGCAGGTGTCCGGCGCCATCTGGTGGCCGATGGTCTACGACCTGCCGCAGGACGCGAAGCAGAACTTCGCCCAGCTCAAGCGCGACGCGCAGAACAAGCGCGCGATGTACTACATCGACAAGGTGCAGGCCCCGCACGTGTTCCCGATGGCCGGCCCGCCGATGTTCCTGCGCGAAGACCTCTTCCGCTTCAACGGCTGGGGGCTGGAAGACGACTCGATCTTCACCGATCAGGCGCAGTTCCTCGAGCACATGGCCGCCGAGAGCCCCGACCAGAAGGGCTACCTGTTCGTGCCGGGCACGCAGATCGACCTCGCCGGCGGCGAGATCGAGATCACCCAGACCCTCTACACGGATGCCGAGATCGCCCGCATCTTCGGTGACAAGTGGGCCTATCTGGCCGAGCAGCGCGACAGTCGGCAGGCCGAGGTGCAGGCCGAGGTGATCTCGCGGGCGCCGGTGCTGCCCCCGGAGGAGATCCTCGCCGCGATCAAGGAGTGGTGGGAGCCGCTGCTGCGCCGGGCCCGCACCATCCGCAACGGGGTGGGCGGCAACGTGCGCTTCCGCATCGGCGAGCTCGACATGGTCGTCGACTTCCCCAAGGCCAAGGTGCGCGAGTACGCGGGGGAGGAGTGCATCTACTGGTACACGATCCCCGCCGACCTCGTCTCGACGAACATCGCCGACCACGAGATCGACTGGTCGAACTCGATCTTCCTGTCGATGCAGTTCGAGGTGGGCCGCTCGGGCAAGTTCAACGAGTTCCTCACCACGTTCCTGAAGTGCCTCTCGCGCGACCGCATCGAGTACGTCGAGAACTGGTACGCCGAGCAGTCCGACCAGACCGAGGATGCCGAGATCGGCGACTGGACCGTGCAGCGCCGCTGCCCGCATCTGCGCGCCGACCTCACCAAGACCGGCAAGATCGAGGACGGCGTGCTCACGTGCGCGCTGCACGACTGGAAGTGGGACCTCGCCACCGGCAAGTGCCTCACCAGCCCCGGTCACCCGATCCGAGCCACCCGCGCCGGTGAGGGCGCGATCATCGAGACCGGCGCCCCCGCCGCCTCCGCCTGAGCCCCGCTGCACCCGCGTTCAGCGCAGCGCGGCGCAGCTGCGCGCCCGTCTCGCGCGAGATGGTGCGCCATCTTGCGCGAGCGAGGCAGAGCGGTCAGGCGTCGGTACGTGCGTAGCGGCGGGCGCGGCCGGTGAGGCCGGTGAAGCGGAACGGCCCCGACGACTCGTGCGCGGTCTGCAGATCGGCGTGGCTGTCGAGGTGAGTCGCGGCGTGCAGCTCGCGGTAGCGGGCGATGTCGAGGGGCGTGCGCGCCGCGAGGGCGCGCTCGGTCTCGGCGCCGCGGGTGTGCGCGCGGTAGCCCGGCTGCACGACGAGGGTGAACAGCTCGGTGACCGACCCCGACCCGTAGCTGAACATGCCGATGCGGCGCCCGGCGAGGTCGTCGTCGGCGTCGATGAGGGCGGCCAGCGCCAGGTAGAGCGAGGCGGTGTACGAGTTGCCGATGCGGCGGTTGTAGCCCGTGGTCACCGCCAGCAGCTCCTCGTCGAGTGCGACGCCCTCGTGCTCGGCGAGGCGCCGGTGCGCCTTAACGGCCATGCGGGTGAAGGGCTGGTGGTGGCAGAACCGGTCGATCTCGCCCAGCGGCGCCCCGCCACGGGCCCGGAAGTCCTCCCACGCGCCGATGACCCCGTCGAGGTAGGCCACGATCGAGAGCTTGCCGTCGACGACGGCGTTGACGCTGTCGTTCGGGCGCCAGAAGTCGTCGACGTCGGCGGTGTGCACGCCGCTGACCGGCTCGATCTCCGCGAGGGCGGGGTCGGCGGTGACGAGCATCGCCACGGCGCCGGCGCCCTGGGTGGCCTCGGCGGCGGAGTCGAGCTCGTAGCGGGCCACGTCGCTGGCGATGACGAGCACCTTCTCGGCGGGGTTGCGGGCCACGAGGCCGGCGGCGGCCTGCAGGGCCGCCGTCGCCGAGTAGCACGCCTGCTTGAGCTCTACGACGCGGCAGGTGGCCGGCAGACCCAGCAGCTCGTGCACGAACACGCCCGCCGACTTGGACTGGTCGACGCCCGACTCGGTGGCGAAGAAGAGCGTGCGGATGCCGTCGGCACCGTGCGTGTGCAGGATGGGCAGCGCGGCGGCGGCGCCCATGGTGACGATGTCCTCGTCGGGGCCCGGGACGCTCATCTGTTCCTGCCCGAGGCCGACCCGGTACTTCGCCGGGTCGGTGCCGTCGTAGGCGGCCAGGTCATCGAGGGCGAGCACGTGACCCGCCGTGGCGACCGAGAGGTCGTGGATGCCGACACGCACCGCGCTCATCGGGTCTCTCCGTTCCGCCGCTCCAGCAGCATGTGGGATTGCATCAGCTCGCCCGGGTTGGTCTGGGCGGCCAGCAGCGACAGTTCGCCGCACAGCACGGTGGCCGCGATCAGGGCGGCCAGGCGCCGGGCGTTGCCGCCGGGCTCGCGCTCCTCGCGGCAGCCGAGGCGCTCCAGCGTCTCGTCGACGAACGGCAGGTCCTTGCCGTTGCCGACCGTGCCGACGATGAGGTTGGGCAGGCTGCACGAGAAGTACAGGTCGCCGTCGCCGCGCACCTCGGCGTAGGTGATGCCCTGCGAGCCCTCGACGATGTTCGCGGCATCCTGGCCGGTGGCCAGGTAGAAGGCGAGCAGCATGTTGGCGTAGTGCGCGTTGGCCGACCGCAGCGCGCCGGCGATGGTCGAGCCGACGAGGTTCTTGCGCGTGTTCAGCTCCACGATGCGGGCCGCGGTCGAGCGCAGCTGCTCGTCGACGAGGGCCGCGGGGATGAGGATCTCGGCGATGACCGAACGGCCGCGCCCGAGGATGCCGTTGACGGCGGTGGCCTTCTTGTCGGAGCAGTAGTTGCCCGAGATCGAGCCGTACTCCAGCTCGGGATGCCACGTCAGGACGCGCTCCATGAGGCCTTCGGCGGCGAGGGTGACCATGTTGTGACCGGAGGCGTCGCCGGTGGTCAGTGCGAACCGCACGAACAGCAGGTTGCCGACGACCTCGGTGTGCACCTCGATGAGACGGGCGTGCCGGCTGCGGGCGGTCACCGCCTCGCCGAGCTCGTCGATGCGCGCCTCGAGGTCGCGTCCGGCGGCCACGGCCTCGGCGGCGGTCTGCGCCACGAACAGCGACGAGCGCGTCATCCGCTCGTCGACCACGGTGACCCGGATGCCGTCGGGCACCAGGCGCGAGACTCGCGCGCCGCGCCCGACCGAGGGCCACAGCGGCGACTCGTAGGTGGCCAGCGGCACCTCTTGGGCGCCGACGACGTCGCCGGTGAGGTGCAGCGGGCCCACCCAGCGGGTGGGGATGGGGGTGACGGTTCCGGCGGTCATGACCGGCTCCTTCCGGGGAGGGGCAGGGCGTCGGAGCGCCGGGCCAGGGGGGTGACGTCGATGCCGCGGGCGCCGGCGAACTGCGCGGTGCCGCCGGTGACGACCACGTCGCAGGCCTGCAGGGCGGCGGGGTCGTGGGCGCCGAGCACGGCCAGCAGGGCCGTCAGGTGCTCGCGCCAGGTGGTGATGCGTTCGATGAGGGCCTCGGCGCCGCCGTCGAGCACGACGGCCAGGAACGAGCCCGAAACGCCCACGCCGCGGGCGCCCAGCGCGAGCGCGCGGGCGACGTCGAGCGGGGTGCGCACGCCGCCCGAGCCCAGCAGCGCCGGCGAGGCGCCGGGGTCGCGCGGGGCGTCGATCAGGCTCGCCACGGCCGACTGCCCCCACCCGACGAGGTAGTCCAGGTCGCCGGCGGCGCGGCGGTCGTTCTCGACGCGCACGAAGTCGGTGCCGCCGGTGCCCGACACGTCGGCCCAGGCGACGCCGAGTGCGGCGAGGGTGTGCAGGGTGCGGCGGCTGAGGCCGAAGCCGACCTCCTTGACGATCACCGGCACCTCGGCGGCGTCGAGGATCGCCTCCAGCGACGCGGGCCACGACGAGAAGGCGCGGCTGCCTTCGGGCATCACCGTCTCCTGCATGCTGTTGAGGTGCACCTGCAGGGCATCGGCGCCGAGGGCGGCCACGGCGCGGCGGGCGTCGTCGGCGCTGCGTTCGACGCCGATGTTGGCCATGACGAACCCGCCGGGGTTCTCGTCGCGGATGACCTGGAACGACGGCAGGGCCGCGGGATCGTCGAGTGCGACGCTCATCGAGCCCGACGCGATGGCGACACCGGTCTCGCGGGCGGCGACGGCGAGGTCGCGGTTGACCTGGGCGGTGCGCGCGCTGCCGCCGGTCATGGCGTTGATGTAGAAGGGCAGCGGCCAGTGCGCGCCTGCCACCTCCACGCCGAGGTCGACCCCGGCCGCGTCGATGCCCGCCAGCGCGTGGTGCACGAAGGCGACGTCGTCGAAGGCGTTGCGGCGCGGACCACCCTCCTGCTGGCCGGCGGCCAGGCGCAGGTGGTCGTCCTTGCGGGCGGCGGCACCCTCACTGCTCATGGACGCCTCCTCGGGGCGGGTGGACGGCGATGGTGAGGTGACGGATGTCATGCGCCTCCCAGGCGCGCAGGATGCCGCTGACGTCGGCGGACGGCGGGGCGAGCACGATGCCGCAGTCGCCGCCGCCGGCACCCGAGGGCTTGGCGGCCGCGCCGGCGGCCTCGGCGATGTCGCACAGTGCGGCGAGGCGCTCGGTCTCGATGGCGACCCCGGCCGACGCACCGAGTCCCTGCAGCAGCCGGCGCGCGTCGCGCACCGCGGTCAGCGCGGCCGCGTCATCGCCCTGCTGGAGGCCCCGCCAGAGGTCGTCGACGACGGCGCGCGAGCGCAGCAGGAAGGTGTCGTGGGCCGATTCGCCGCTGCGCACCTGCCGCGAGACGTCGTCGACGAGGCGCACGGTGGAGGCGGGCGACCCGGTCCAGCCCACGAGGAAGCGCAGCGCGTCGGGCGGCGGCAGGCGGGTGACCTCGCTCCCGGCCCAGGCGTCGGAGTGCAGCAGGCCGTCGATGGGGCCCTGTTCCGACCGGGCCCGCAGCAGGGCGCGGTCGGGGGAGCGGTAGCCGATCCAGCCGCCGAACGCCGAGGCGGCCACGTCGCCGCCGGAGGCCTGCGGGGCGACCTGCACGGTGGCCAGCAGCGACAGCCGGAAGATCTCGAGCCCGTCCAGGCCGAAGTCGTAGAACGCGTCGATGGCGCGCACGGCGGCCACGGTCACCGCCGCCGACGAGCCGAGCCCGAACTTGCGGCCGGTCACGTCGTCGAGGCCGCTGTCGATGTGCAGGTCGTAGAACCGGGGCGCGAGACCGCGCTCGGCGCGGAGCCGTTCGCAGAGGGTGACGGCCGCCAGCACGTAGTCGTACGGATGTCGGTCGCGGTCGATGGTCAGGCCGTCGGCGTCGCGGCGCCACAGCAGCGGTGCACGCCCGAACTCGGGGGAGTGGATGCGTCCGGCATCCTGGGCCGCCGTCAGCCGCACGGTGATGTAGCGGTCGACGGCCACCAGCACCGCCGGCTCGCCAGGGGTGACCACCGCGTACTCGCCGGCGACGAACAGCTTGCCGGGGGCGCGGGTCTGGATGGTCTCGGGGCTCATGCGCGCTCCACGACACGCATGCCCGGGCCCGGGTGGGCCACGACGAGCTCGACGAGTCCCGCCAGGGCGGCGCGCACCGTCTCGGCGTCGGCCGCCCGGCACAGCACGACCACGTTGGGTCCGGCGTCGGCGGTCGCCCACGCGCCCACGCCGTCGGCGCGCAGCCGCTCGACGCGGTCGAAGATCTCGTGGCTCGTGGCGGTGAGGTAGCGCAGGGGCGGGTCGGATGCCTGGATGACGGCGTGCATGCGCAGCGCGTTGGTCTCGGTGATGCGGCCCAGCCGGTCGACGTCGCCCTCCCGGCACGCGGTGACGGCGGCGGTCAGGGTCTCGGCGGTGGAGGTGACCCACGCCGGGTAGAACGGCGACGTGAGCACGGTGCGGCGCATGCCCTCGCGGCTGGAGACCGGCTTGTGGCCGCTGTCGACGACGGCGATGACCATCGCCAGGTCGGGTGCGGGCAGGGGCTCGGCGAACGACTCCTCGTCGGTGCCGGCGTGCCAGACCGCGAACCCGGGGATGATCGACCGCGACGCCGATCCGGAGCCGCGGCGGGCCAGGCGGCTGAGGGCGCGGGCGTCGAGGTCGAGGCCGTAGGCGGCCGCAGCCGCACCGGCCAGTGCCGCGAAGCCCGACGCCGATGAGGCCAGGCCCGCCGCAGAGGGCACCGTGTTGACCGAGTCGACGTGGGCGCGGTGCGTGCTGCCGGCGAGCTCCCGCACGACGTCGAGGAAGCGGGTCACCCGTCCGGTGGCCTGCTCGTCGCGCTCCGAGCCGTTGAGGCGCAGCGTGTCGGCGGTGGCGTCGGGGTCGACGCGCACCGTGGTGGTGGTGGGGTAGACGTCGAGGGTCATCGACAGGCTGCCGGTGGCAGGCAGGTTCAGGGCGGCATCCGCCTTGCCCCAATACTTGACCAGGGCGATGTTGGGATGGGCGACGGCGGTCGCGACGCTCATGCGGTGGCCTCCACGGCTCGTTCTGCGCTGTCGGTGTGCTCTGCGGCCCCGGTGCCGGAGACCTCGGCCGCCCTGGGGACGGTGGTGGTCCACACGGCCGCTGCGCCGGTGCGGCGCAGCGCACCGGCGATGCGGTCGGCCTCGTCCCGGCCGGGGGCGAGGGCCACGACGCAGCCGCCGCGACCTCCGCCGGTGAGCTTGGCGCCCAGCGCGCCGGCCTGTCGGGCCGCCGAGGCGAGCCGGTCGAGGGCGGGGTCGCTGACACCCAGCAGGTCGAGCACGGCGTGGGCCCGGTCCATCGCGGCGCCGACGGCGGGGAGGTCTCCCACCCGCAGCTGCGCGCCGGCGGCGTCGGCGAGGGCACCGAGCTCGCCCAGCTGGGCGCCGGTGTCGTGGGGGTCGGCGGCGAGCCGCTCGCGCACGGCGGCGACGGCCTCGCCGGTGCGGCCGCGCACGCCGGTGTCGGCGACGACGAGGTGCAGGGGCGCGCCCAGGGGCAGATCGCGCACGGCGCCGGCCTGGAACCACAGCGGCTGGGTGGCGCATACCGCGCGGGCGTCCAGTCCGCTGGGGCGGCCGTGGGCGGCCCGCTCGGCGATCTGGATGAGCTCGAAGCGCTCGTCGCGGCTGAGGGCGACGCCCGCGGCCTCGGCCACCGCCGAGATCACGGCGGCGGCGACGGCGGCGCTGGAGCCGAGCCCCCGCTCGGCGGGGATGTCGCTCTCGACCTCGAGCAGCGCCGACGTGCCCGGCGGGCAGAGCGCGCTCAGCGCGGCATCCAGGGCGGTCACGGTGGGCAGCAGACGCTGCGGGGCGCGGGTGAGCGGCCCGGTGTAGAGCGCACTGCGCAGGCGCCCGGCACCCGTGGTCAGCTGCACCGCGGCGCGCACGGCCACCTCGGGCAGCGGCACCGCGATGGCGGGGTGGCCGTAGACCACGGAATGTTCGCCGAACAGGATCGCCTTGCCGCCCGCGCGGCCGATCGCGGGGTGCGCGAAGCCGCGCGCAGGCGCGGGCGCATCAAGGGAAGCTGAAGAAGTCATGCAGGTTGGAGCGTATCGGGCGTAGACCGGAACGGGCACGGCGATGGCCCATCGGATACCTCATCACCTCCACCTGCGAATCACCTCGACGCGGGCGGACGGCCCGATCCGGGCGGGGCGATCCGGTAGAGTGGCACCGCAATCACAGCAACCTTTAACCCCGTCCCGTGAGGCGGAGAAGGGAGCGGCGGATGAGCACGCGAACCGTGCTGCACGAGCCCGACATCGCCCGAGCGTTGACTCGGATCTCCCACGAGATCCTCGAGTCCGAGAAGGGGCCCGACGATCTGGTCGTCCTCGGGATCCCCACCCGCGGGGTCGCCCTCGCCGAACGCATCGCCGCACTCGTCTCCGACTTCGGCGGCCGGCCCGTGCCGGTCGGCGCACTCGATGTGACGATGTACCGCGACGACCTGCACCGCAACCCCACCCGCACCCCGCGGCCCACCCAGATCCCGCCCGGCGGCATCGACGGGCGCACCGTGGTGCTGGTGGACGACGTGCTCTTCTCCGGCCGGTCGATCCGCGCCGCCCTCGACGCGCTGCAGGACATCGGCCGCCCCGCCGCCGTGCGCCTGGCGATCCTCGTCGACCGTGGTCACCGCGAACTGCCGATCCGCCCCGACTTCATCGGCAAGAACCTCCCCAGCGCCCGCGACGAGCGCGTCAACGTGCTGCTGCGCGAGGTCGACGGCCAGGACGCCGTCACGATCGAGGGGCGGTGAGCGGCATGCGGCATCTGCTCGACACCAAGACGCTCACCCGCGCCGACGCCCTCCGCATCCTCGACGTCGCCGAAGACATGCGCGACACGCAGTCGCGCGAGGTGAAGAAGCTGCCGACGCTGCGCGGCAAGACCGTCGTCAACCTGTTCTTCGAAGACTCCACCCGCACCCGCATCTCGTTCGAGGCCGCCGCCAAGCGCCTCTCGGCCGACGTCATCAACTTCTCCGCGAAGGGCTCGTCGGTGAGCAAGGGGGAGTCTCTCCAAGACACCGCCCAGACCCTGCAGGCGATGGGCGCGGATGCCGTCGTCATCCGCCACGGCGCGTCCGGCGCCCCGCAGACCCTCGCCACCAGCGGCTGGATCACCGCGGGCGTGGTCAACGCCGGCGACGGCACGCACGAGCATCCGACCCAGGCACTGCTGGACGCGTTCACGATGCGCAAGCGCCGCTTCGGCGACGACAGCCGCGGCCGCGACCTCAGCGGCATGGCGGTCACCATCGTCGGCGACGTGCTGCACTCGCGGGTCGCGCGCTCCAACGTGTGGCTGCTGCACACCCTCGGCGCCGACGTCACCCTCGTCGCCCCGCCCACCCTCGTGCCGCAGGATGTCAGCGCATGGCCGGCCCACATCGTCTACGACCTCGACGAGGCCGTGGCGGCCGGTCCGGATGCGCTCATGATGCTGCGCATCCAGCTGGAGCGCATGAACGCGGCGTATTTCCCCACTGAGCGGGAGTATTCCCGCCGCTGGGGGCTGGATGCCGCGCGGCTGGCCGCGCTGCCGGCCGATAGCATTGTGATGCACCCCGGCCCCATGAACCGGGGGCTGGAGATCTCTGCCGACGCCGCCGACTCACCGCGTTCGACCGTGCTGGAGCAGGTCGCCAACGGTGTCTCGGTGCGCATGGCGGCGCTGTACCTGCTGCTGGCGGGGGAGCGCGACACGAACGAGGAGGACCACCGGTGAGCACGACCCTCATCCGCGGCGCGCAGATCGCCGGCGGCCAGGCGACCGACCTGATCGTCGAGGACGGCGTCATCGTCGAGACCGGCAGCGGCCTCTCGCGGGCCGGCGCCCGCGTCGTCGACGCCGACGGCCTCCTCGCCCTGCCCGGCCTCGTCGACCTGCACACGCACCTGCGCGAGCCCGGCTACGAGGCATCCGAGACGATCCTCACCGGATCGCGCGCCGCCGCCGCCGGCGGCTACACCACCGTGTTCGCCATGCCCAACACCTCGCCGGTGGCCGACACCGCCGGGGTCGTCGAGCAGGAGCTCGCGCTCGGCGAGGCCGCGGGGTTCGTGCACGTGCAGCCCATCGGCGCCGTCACCGTCGGGCAGAAGGGCGAGCGCCTGGCCGAGCTGGGCGCGATGGCCTCGTCACGGGCGCGCGTGCGGGTGTTCAGCGACGACGGGTTCTGCGTCTTCGACCCGCTCATCATGCGCCGGGCGCTGGAGTACGTGAAGGCCTTCGACGGTGTCGTGGCCCAGCACGCGCAGGACCCGCGCCTCACCGAGGGCGCCCAGATGAACGAGGGCACCGTCTCGGCCGAGCTCGGACTGGCCGGCTGGCCCGCCGTCGCGGAGGAGTCGATCATCGCCCGCGACGTGCTGCTGGCCGAGCACGTCGGCTCGCGCCTGCACGTGTGCCACCTTTCCACCGCCGGGTCGGTCGACATCATCCGCTGGGCCAAGCGCCGCGGCGTCAACGTCACCGCGGAGGTCACCCCGCACCACCTGCTGCTGAGCGAAGAGCTGGTGCGCGGCTACGACGCCCGCTTCAAGGTCAACCCGCCGCTGCGCCGCGACGAGGACGTGCAGGCGGTGCGCGAGGGGCTCGCCGACGGCACGATCGACATCGTCGCCACCGACCACGCCCCGCACCCCGCCGAGGCGAAGTCGTGCGAGTGGCAGGCCGCCGCCAACGGCATGGTCGGCCTGGAGTCGGCGCTGCGCGTCGTGCAGCAGGCGATGGTCGACACCGGACTGCTCGGCTGGGACGACGTGGCCCGGGTCATGTCGGCCGCCCCGGCCCGCATCGGCCGCCTCGACGACGCCGGCACGCCGCTGACGGTCGGACGCCCCGCGTCGCTGACCCTCTACGACCCGGCACCCACCCGGTCGTTCTCGGTCGCCGACCTGCGCGGCCGCAGCGTGAACTCGCCCTACCTCGGCCGGGAGCTGCCCGGCGAGGTGCGCTGGACGCTCTTCCGCGGCCGCGTGACCGTCGCCGAGGGCGACGTCGTCGACGAGGTGCACGCATGACCCGCGAGGGTGCACTGCTGGTGATGGCGGGCGTGGCCGTGGTGCTGGTGGCCCTCGGGCTGCTGGCCTGGCGCCGCCGCACGCGCCGCGACGGCGGCCTCGTCGCCCCCGTGGGCGAAGCGCCCGCCGGCGCCGCGGAGCTGTCGGTGCACAGCGTGCTCTACGTCGCCACCACCCGCCACGACGAGCCGCTCGAGCGGCTCGCCATCCGCGGCCTCGGGTTCCGCTCGAAGGCCGACGTGGTGCTCACCGACCGCGGCATGGCGCTCGACCTCACCGGCCAGCCGCGCATGTTCGTCCCCGCCTCCGACCTCCTCGCCGTCGACCGCGCCACCGTCGCGATCGACCGGGTCGTGGAGAAGGACGGCCTCGCGCGCCTGGTCTGGCGCATCGGCGACACCGTCGTCGACACCTACCTCCGACCGCAGGACATCTCCACCGGCGCCCTCGTGGCCGCCATCGCCGAGATCCTGCCCGCTCCGACCCCGACGGGAACCGACGCATGACCTTCACCCTGTCCCTCGACCCCGCCGTGCTCGTCCTCGAAGACGGCACCCGCCACCCCGGCCGCGCCTACGGCGCCCGCGGCACGACCCTCGGCGAGGTCGTCTTCTCCACCGGCATGACCGGCTACCAGGAGACCCTCACCGACCCGTCCTACGCCGGCCAGATCGTGCTGCAGACCGCGCCGCACATCGGCAACACCGGCATGAACAGCGAAGACGTCGAGTCGCGACGCATCTGGGTGGCCGGCTACATCGTGCGCGACCCCTCGCGGGTGGTGTCGAACTGGCGCTCCGAGGAGTCGCTCGACGACGCCCTCGAGCGCGACGGCATCGTCGGCATCTCCGGCATCGACACCCGCGCCGTCACCCGCGTGCTGCGCTCGGCCGGATCGATGCGCGGCGGCATCTTCTCGGGCGAGGCCGCCGACCTGGATGCCGAGGAGCAGCTGCGCATCGTGCGGGAGGCCCCGCTCATGGCCGGCCAGAACCTCTCGGCGCAGGTCTCCGTGTCGGCCGCCGAGGTCACCCCCGCCACCGCCGAGCGCATCGGCAACCTCGCCGTGCTCGACCTCGGCGTCAAGCAGGCCACCGTCGACAACCTCGCCGCCCGCGGGTTCGACGTGCACGTGCTGCCGCAGTCGGTCACCATCGACGACATCCGCGCGATCGACCCCGTGGCCGTCTTCTACTCCAACGGCCCCGGCGACCCCGCCGCCTCCGACGACCACGTCGAACTGCTGCGCGCCGTGCTCGACCAGAAGCTGCCGTTCTTCGGCATCTGCTTCGGCAACCAGCTGCTGGGCCGCGCGCTGGGCTTCGGCACCTACAAGCTGCCCTTCGGCCACCGCGGCATCAACCAGCCGGTGCTCGACAAGCAGACCGGCCGCGTCGAGATCACCGCGCACAACCACGGCTTCGCCGTCGACGCGCCCCTGGAGGGCGCCGTCGACAGCCCGAACGGCTACGGCCGCGTCGAGGTGAGCCACGTGGGCCTCAACGACAACGTCGTGGAGGGCCTGCGCGCCCTCGACATCCCCGCCTTCAGCGTGCAGTACCACCCCGAGGCCGCCGCCGGCCCGCACGACGCCAACTACCTCTTCGACCGATTCCGCGACCTGGTCGTCGCCACCCTGGAGGCCAGCAAGTAATGCCCAAGCGCGACGACATCAACAGCGTCCTCGTCATCGGCTCCGGCCCGATCGTCATCGGTCAGGCGTGCGAGTTCGACTACTCCGGCACCCAGGCGTGCCGCGTGCTGCGCGAGGAGGGCGTGCGCGTCATCCTCGTCAACTCCAACCCGGCGACGATCATGACCGACCCGGACTTCGCCGACGCAACCTACATCGAGCCGATCACCCCCGAGGTGATCGAGACGATCATCGCCAAGGAGAAGCCCGACGCGATCCTGCCCACCCTGGGCGGCCAGACCGCGCTCAACGCCGCCATGGCGCTGCACGACCGCGGCATCCTCGAGAAGTACGACGTCGAGCTCATCGGCGCGAAGGTCGACGCCATCCGCAAGGGCGAGGACCGCCAGATCTTCAAGCAGCTGGTGCTCGACGCCGGCGCCGACGTCGCCCGCAGCGTCATCGCCCACACGATGGACGACCTGCTCGCCGGCGCCGCGCAGCTGGGCTACCCGCTGGTGGTGCGCCCCTCCTTCACAATGGGCGGCCTCGGCTCGGGCTTCGCCTACGACGAAGACGACCTCCGCCGCATCGGCGGGGCGGGCCTGCGCGACTCGCCGACCACCGAGGTGCTCCTGGAGGAGTCGATCCTCGGATGGAAGGAGTACGAGCTCGAGCTCATGCGCGACACGTCCGACAACACGGTCGTCGTCTGCTCCATCGAGAACGTCGACCCGGTCGGCGTGCACACCGGCGACTCCATCACCGTCGCCCCCGCGCTGACCCTCACCGACCGCGAATACCAGAAGCTGCGCGACATCGGCATCGACATCATCCGCGCCGTGGGCGTGGACACCGGCGGCTGCAACATCCAGTTCGCCGTCGACCCGGCATCCGGGCGCATCATCGTCATCGAGATGAACCCGCGAGTCTCGCGCTCGTCGGCGCTCGCCTCGAAGGCCACCGGCTTCCCGATCGCCAAGCTCGCCGCCAAGCTCGCCATCGGCTACCGCCTCGACGAGGTGCCCAACGACATCACCCAGGCCACGCCCGCCAGCTTCGAGCCGACGCTGGACTACGTCGTGGTGAAGGTGCCGCGCTTCAACTTCGAGAAGTTCCCCAACGCGGATGCGACGCTGACGACCACCATGAAGTCGGTCGGCGAGGCGATGGCCATCGGGCGCAACTACACGACGGCGCTGCAGAAGGCGCTGCGCTCCCTCGAGAAGCGCGGCTCCAGCTTCCACTGGGGCCCCGAAGAGCGCTCGGTCGACGAGCTGCTCGAGGTCTCGCAGATCCCCACCGACGGCCGCATCGTCGTGCTGCAGCAGGCTCTGCGCAAGGGCGCCACCCCCGAGCAGGCGTTCGAGGCGACCAAGATCGACCCCTGGTTCATCGACCAGATGGTGCTCATCAACGAGGTGGCCGC
Organism: Microbacterium festucae; assembly: GCF_025421715.1. Lineage (GTDB taxonomy): Bacteria > Actinomycetota > Actinomycetes > Actinomycetales > Microbacteriaceae > Microbacterium > Microbacterium festucae. The sequence continues at coordinate 399,075 of NZ_JAOEFC010000002.1, read as the reverse complement.
GTTCATCGCCGCCGCTCCCGAGCTCGACGCCGCGACCCTGCGCCTGGCCAAGGAGCACGGCTTCAGCGACGCCCAGCTCGCGCAGCTGCGCGGCGGCACCGAGGCCGAGATCCGGGGCCTGCGCTGGGGCCTGGGGGTGCGCCCGGTCTACAAGACGGTCGACACCTGCGCGGGCGAGTTCCCCGCCCTCACCCCGTACCACTACTCGTCGTACGACGCCGAGACCGAGGTCACCCCGTCGGAGCGCCGCAAGGTCGTCATCATCGGCTCGGGCCCGAACCGCATCGGCCAGGGCGTCGAGTTCGACTACTCGTGCGTGCACGCGTCGTTCGCGCTGTCGGATGCCGGGTTCGAGACGATCATGGTCAACTGCAACCCCGAGACGGTGTCCACCGACTACGACACCAGCGACCGGCTCTACTTCGAGCCGCTCACCCTCGAGGACGTGCTGGAGGTGCTGCACGCCGAGTCGCAGTCGGGCACCATCCACGGTGTCGTCTGCCAGCTGGGCGGGCAGACCCCGCTGGGCCTGGCCAAGGGCATCGAGGACGCCGGCTACACGATCCTCGGCACGAGCCCCGCCGCCATCGACATCGCCGAGGAGCGCGAGCTGTTCTCGCAGCTGCTCGACCGCGCCGGTCTCATCGCCCCGCGTCACGGCACCGCCGTCGACGAGGCGGGCGCGATCGTGATCGCCGAGGAGATCGGCTACCCCGTGCTGGTGCGCCCGAGCTTCGTGCTCGGCGGCCGCGGCATGGAGATCGTCTACGACACCGAGAGCCTGCGCGACTACTTCGTGCGCACCGCCGGCGAGGTCGTCATCGAAGAGGGCAAGCCGCTGCTGGTCGACCGCTTCCTCGACGACGCGATCGAGCTCGACGTCGACGCGCTCTACGACGGCCACGAGCTCTACATCGGCGGTGTCATGGAGCACCTCGAAGAGGCCGGCATCCACTCGGGCGACTCGTCGTGCACGCTGCCGCCGGTCTCGCTCGGCCGCACCGAGATCGACCGGGTGCGCACCGCCACCCTCGCCATCGCCGAGGGTGTGGGCGTGCGGGGTCTGCTGAACGTGCAGTTCGCCGTCTCGGCGGGCGTGCTCTACGTCATCGAGGCGAACCCCCGCGCCAGCCGCACCGTGCCGTTCGTGTCGAAGGCCCTCGGCATCCCGCTGGCCAAGGCGGCCTCGCGCATCATGGCCGGCGCCACCATCGCCGAGCTGAAGGCCGAGGGGCTCCTGCCCGAGAACGACGGCTCGCGGGTGCCGCTGGACGCCCCCGTCGCCGTCAAGGAGGCCGTGCTGCCGTTCAAGCGGTTCCGCACCGCCGACGGGCACACCGTCGACTCGGTGCTCGGCCCCGAGATGCGCTCCACCGGCGAGGTCATGGGCATGGACCGCGACTTCCCGACCGCCTTCGCCAAGAGCCAGGCCGCGGCCTACGGCGGCATGCCCACCTCGGGCACCGTCTTCCTCTCGGTCGCCGACGACGACAAGCGCGCCGTCATCCTCCCGGCCCACCGCCTGCAGGAGCTCGGCTTCCGCCTCACGGCCACCGAGGGCACCGCCGAGATCCTCGCCCGCAACGGCATCCGGGTCGACGTCGTCAACAAGTACTCGGCCACGCAGGAATCGGGGGAGACCAACGTCGTCGACCTCATCAACGCCGGCGAGATCGACATCGTCGTGAACACCCCCTCGGGTGGCATCGCCCGCGCCGACGGCTACGAGATCCGCGCCGCGGCCGTGGCCGCCGACAAGGCGCTGTTCACCACGATGGCGGTGCTGGGCGCCGCCGTGTCGGCCCTGCCGGTGCTGCGGGAGGGCTTCGAGGTGAAGAGCCTGCAGGAGTACGCCGCCGACCGCGCCGCCGCCGGACGGTGAGCGCGCGCCACGTGACGAAGGGGAGCGAGAAGCGATGACCGCGTTCGGATCACGCCTGCAGCAGGCGGTGGCCGCACGCGGCCCGCTGTGCGTGGGCATCGACCCGCACGAGGCGCTGCTGGCCGAGTGGGGGCTGGATGCCACGGCGGCGGGTGCGCGCGAGTTCGGCCTGCGGGTCGTCGAGGCCGCCGCCGAACGGGTGGGTGTCGTCAAGCCGCAGGTGTCGTTCTTCGAACGGTACGGCTCGGCCGGTTTCGCCGCCCTCGAAGACGTGCTGGCCGCCGCCCGCGCGGCGGGGCTGCTGGTCGTCGCCGACGCCAAGCGCGGCGACATCGGCACCACGATGGACGCCTACGCCGCGGCGTGGCTGACGCCCGGCTCGCCGCTGGAGGCCGACGCGCTCACCGTGAGCCCCTACCTGGGCGTGGGCGCGCTCGCCTCGACGCTGCGCTTCGCCCTCCGCCACGACAAGGGCGCCTTCGTGCTGGCCGCCACGAGCAATCCCGAGGCCGCCGCCCTGCAGTCGGCGCGCATGGGGGAGGTGCCGGTGGCGGCGGCGGTGGCCGCCGAGGTGGCCGCCTTCGACGCGCAGGCCGCCGACGGCGCCTGGTCGTCGCTGGGTCTGGTGGTCGGCGCGACGGTCGATCTGGCCGCCCGCGGACTGGTCGCACCGTTCGCGCGCACGCTGCCGCTGCTGGCCCCCGGGTTCGGCGCACAGGGCGCCGAGCCGGGCGACCTGGCACGCGTGTTCGGCCCGTTCGCCGACGGGGTGCTGGCCAGCGAGAGCCGCAGCATCCTTTCGGCGGGACCCGAGGGCGTGGCCGCGCGGATCGAGAAGCGCGCGGCGCTGTACCGTGGGAGATCCCATGGCTGATTCCCGCACCCCGCCCGAGGTCGACCGCGCCGCGGCCTCTCGTCGCGCCGTCGCGGTGCGACGCGAACGCGCCGCCCTGAAGCGCGACGTCGCCACCCGCGTCATCACCCCGCAGGAGCTGCTGCGCCGCGCCATCGCCGATCCCGCCTCGGCGGCCGGCACGATGCGCATCACCGACTTCCTCACCGCCCTCCCCGCCATCGGCGAGGGCAAGCGCGACCGCATCCTGGCCGACCTCGAGATCTCGCCCGTCAAGCGCGTCGGCGGGCTCGGCGCCCGGCAGCGCGCGGCGCTGCGCCGGTTCCTCGACGGCCGCTGGCCCGAGCCCACACCCCGCGAGGGCCGCAGCCGCCTCGTGGTGCTGGCCGGCCCCACGGCCGTCGGCAAGGGCACGGTCGCCGCGGCGATCGCCGCCCACCACCCCGAGATCCTGCTGTCGGTGTCGGCCACCACGCGCACGCCCCGCCCCGGCGAGGTCGACGGCGAGCACTACTACTTCGTCGACGACGCCGAGTTCGACCGCATGATCGAGGCCGGCGAGCTGCTCGAGCACGCCACCGTGCACAACCGCTTCCGCTACGGCACCCCGAAGGCGCCCATCGACGCGGCCCTCGCGCAGGGGCGCACCGTGCTGCTCGAGATCGACCTGCAGGGCGCGCGTCAGGTGCGCGCCGCCGCCCCCGACGCCACCCTCGTGTTCCTCCTGCCGCCCAGCTGGGACGAGCTGGTGCAGCGGCTGGTCGGCCGGGGCACCGAGGGCGAGGAGGAGCGCGCCCGGCGCCTCAAGACGGCGAAGGTCGAACTGGCCTCGCAGGGCGAGTTCGACCACCACGTCGTCAACGACGACGTGACGCGCGCCGCCGCCGAGGTCGCCTCGCTCGCTCGCTGATAGACTGATCGGATGCCGCGGCTCGATCCGCGCTCCGACTTTCCCGCTTCATCCCCGCCATCCCACTCAGGAGGTCCCGCATGGCCACTCGCGACCAGGGCATCATCGACCCGCCGATCGACTCGCTCCTCGAGAAGGTCGACTCGAAGTACCAGCTCGTCATCTACGCATCCAAGCGCGCGCGTCAGATCAACGACTACTACTCCGACCTCCACGAGGGCAACCTCTTCGACAACGTGGGCCCGCTGGTGGACTCCACCGTCGAGGACAAGCCGCTGACGATCGCGCTGCACGAGATCCACGAGGACAAGCTGCGCCTGCGTCACGTCGAGTGACGTCCTGACCTGAACCTCACCGTGACGCCCGATGGCGTCGACATGCCCGCGATCCCGACGATGTCGGGGGACGCGGGCATGATGGTGTCAAGCCCCGCCCGCCCCCGTCTGGAGTATCGATGAGTTCGCTGCGTCTGTTCACGTCCGAGTCCGTGACAGAGGGTCACCCCGACAAGATCTGCGACCAGATCTCCGACTCCATCCTCGACGCCCTCCTCCAGGTCGACCCGCACAGCCGCGTCGCGGTGGAGACGCTGGTCACCACGGGGCTCGTGCACGTGGCCGGCGAGGTGCGCACCGACGGCTACGTCGACATTCCCGGCATCGTCCGCCGCGTGGTCAACCGCATCGGCTACACCTCCAGCGAGACCGGCTTTGACGGCGACTCGTGCGGCGTGACCGTGTCGATCGGCGAGCAGTCCGGCGACATCGCCGCCGGCGTCGACACCGCCATCGAGCACCGCGAGGGCGACTCGACCGACCCCATCGACGCGCTCGGCGCGGGCGACCAGGGCATCATGTTCGGCTACGCCACCACCGAGACCCCGCAGCTCATGCCGATGGCCGTGTGGACGGCGCACCGCCTCGCCGAGCGCCTCACCGAGGCGCGTCGCTCGGGCGCGCTGCCGTTCCTTCGCCCCGACGGCAAGACCCAGGTCACCCTCGGCTACGACGGCGCCGTCCCGCGCACCGTCGACACCGTGGTGCTGTCCACCCAGCACAACCCCGACATCTCGCTGCCCGCGCTGCGCGCGGCCGTGCAGGCCGAGGTCATCGACCCGATCCTGGCGACCACGGGGCTCGACACCTCGGGCGTGCGCTACGTCATCAACCCCGCCGGCCCGTTCGTCACCGGCGGGCCCAAGGGTGACGCCGGGCTCACCGGCCGCAAGATCATCATCGACACCTACGGTGGCGCCGCCCGGCACGGCGGCGGCGCGTTCAGCGGCAAAGACCCGTCCAAGGTCGACCGCTCGGCCGCCTACGCGATGCGCTGGGTCGCCAAGAACGCCGTCGCGGCCGGCCTCGCCGACCGCCTCGAGGTGCAGGTGGCCTACGCGATCGGCCGCGCCGCGCCGGTGGGGCTGTACGTCGAGACCTTCGGCACCGGGCACGTGTCCGACGAGGCGATCACCGCAGCCATCCGCGACGTGTTCGACCTGCGTCCGCAGGCCATCATCGACGACCTCGACCTCCTGCGCCCGATCTACGCGCAGACGGCCGCCTACGGGCACTTCGGCCGCGAGCTCGCCGACTTCACGTGGGAGCGCACCGACCGCGTCGACGACCTCCGTCGCGCCGCCGGCCTCTGATCCGGCCGGGCGCGTCGTGGTCGCCGTCGCACGGGTGCTGATCGACTCGCCCCTGCCGCAGCTCGACCGGCTCTTCGACTACGCCATCCCCGCCTCCCTCGCCGGTGAGGTGGTGGCCGGTGTGCGCGTGAAGGTGCCGCTGCGCACGGCGGGCCGGGTGGTGGAGGGCTGGGCGGTGGAGGTCGACGAGATCACCGAGCCGCCGCGTCCGCTGTCCGAGGTCGACGCCGTCGTCTCCGCGGTCGCCGCCCTCCCGCCCTCGCTCTACACGCTCGCGCGCCGGTGCGCCGACCGCGCCGCCGGTTCGGCATCCGACATCCTCCGCCTCGCGATCCCCAAGCGCATGGTGCGCGCCGAGAAGGCCTGGCTCGCCGCCGACGAGCCGGCCACCCCCGAGGTCTCCCCGGCAGCGCACGAGTGGGCCACCGAGACCCTGGCGCGGTACCCCGGCTTGGCAGAGGCCGTCGCGGCGGGGGAGCGCCTCGCCCTCGACGCGCCGCCGCGGCCCGCGGCCGATCTGCCGGTAGGGGCCTGGGCCGAACTTCTGGCCGCCATCGCGGTGACGACTCTCGCCGCCGGCCGCAGCACCGTGCTGGTCGTCCCCGACCACCGCGACCAGGCTCAGCTGCTCGCCGTGCTCGAGGTGCACCTGCCCGTCGACGCGGTCGTGCGCGACGACGCACGCCGCTCCGGCCCCGAGCGCTACGGCACCTACCTGCGCCTGCGCACCGCCGTCCCGTGCGTGGTGGTCGGCAACCGGTCCACGGTCTACGCGCCCGCCCACGACGTGGGCGCGGTGGTGGTGTGGGACGACGGCGACCCGCTGCTGGCCGAGCCCCTGTCGCCGGGGGTGCACGCGCGCGATGCCGCCCTCGTGCGCCAAGAGCTCGAGGGGTCGGCGCTCCTGTTCGCCGGCCACACGCGCACCACCGACGTCGAGCGCCTCGTGCAGCTGGGCTGGGTGCGCGAGGTCACCGCCGTCCGTCGCGAGAGCCCGCGGGTCGTGCTCACCGCCGACCGTGACGGCCCCGGCATGCGCGTGCCCTCGGCCGCCTTCGCCGCTGCGCGCGACGCCCTCGCGCAGGGCCCGGTGCTCGTCCAGGTCGCCCGGCCCGGCTACGCGCCCGTGCTCACCTGCGCCGACTGCCGCACACCCGCCCGCTGTCCGCAGTGCGCGGGGCCGCTGCGCGCCCGCCGGCCGGGCGCGGTGCCCGAGTGCTCCTGGTGCGGACGCACCGTGCCGGCATGGCGCTGCGCATCGTGCAACGGCGCACGGCTGCGGATGGTGTCGTCGGGCAGTGAGCGCACCGCCGACGAACTCGGCCGCGCCTTCCCGAACACCCGCGTCATCGTCTCCGACGGCGAGCATGCCGTCACCACCGTCGACGCCCGCCCGGCGCTGGTCATCGCCACGCGCGGCGCCGAGCCGATCGCCGAGGGCGGCTACCGCGCAGTGCTGCTGCTCGACGGCGACCGGATGCTGCTGGCCGAGCAGCTGCGCATCGGCGAGTCGTGCCTACGGTGGTGGTCCAACGCCGCCGCCCTGGCCGCGCCCGGCGCGCCGGTGCACCTGGTGGGGGTGGAGGGGCCGCTGTCGCGGGCGCTCGCCAGCTGGACCCAGCCCGCCTATGCGCGGTCCGAGCTCGCCGAGCGCTCACCACTGGCGATGCCGCCCACCGTGCGCGTGGCCAGCGTCGAGGGCACCACCGGCGCGGTGGCCACGGCCCTCGGCGACCTGCGCGCCGCACTTCCGCAGCTGCCGGTCACCGCCGTCCTCGGCCCCGTGCCCGCCGACGAGGGTCTCGTGCGCGCGCTCGTGCGGTTCGACTACGGCGCGGGGCGCACGGTCGCCGAGACGCTGCGGGCGAGCGTGGTCGCCGAGGCCCTGCGGGGCCGGCGGGCACGCAAAGACCGCGCCGCCCCGCGCACTACGCTGAGAGTCCGGCTCGACGTGCCCGAGCTCGACCTGTGAGGAGCCCCATGCGCATCGTCTTCGCCGGGACGCCGGAACCGGCCGTCCCCTCGCTTCGCGCTCTCGCCGCGACCGGACACGAGATCGTCGGCGTCGTCACGCGCCGCGACGCGCCGCTGGGCCGCAAGCGCGTGCTCACCCCCTCGCCGGTGGCCGTGGCCGCCGCCGAGCTCGGGCTGCCGATCGTCAAGGCCGACCGTCTCGACGCCGATGCGACCGCCGAGATCGCCGCGCTCGGCGCCGACCTCGGCGTGATCGTCGCCTACGGCGGGCTCGTCCGCGAGCCGCTGCTGTCGACGCCGCGTCACGGCTGGATCAACCTCCACTTCTCGCTCCTTCCCGCCTGGCGCGGCGCAGCCCCGGTGCAGCACGCGCTCATCGCGGGCGACCGGGTCACCGGCGCGAGCGTCTTCCAGCTCGTCCCCGCACTCGACGCCGGCGACGTGTACGGCGAGGTGCGCTACGACGTGCCGCGCGGGGCGACCGCCGCCGACGTGCTCGCCGACCTCGCGGCATCCGGAGCAGACCTCCTCACCCGCGTGGTCGACGAGATCGCCGCCGGCACCGCCGTGGCCGTCCCGCAGCAGGGCGAGCCCACCCTCGCCCCCAAACTGTCGCTCGTCGACGGCGCCCTCGACCTGCGCCAGGGCGCGGATGCCGTCATCGACCGGTTCCGCGGCACCACGCCCGAGCCGGGCGCGCACCTCACCGTCGGCGGGCAGCGCCTCAAGGTGCACCTCGCGCTGCGCGGTCCCGACGAGCCCGCACTCGCCCCGGGGGAGATGGTCTCCGCCGGCCGCGATGTGCAGGTCGGCACCGGCGAGGGCACCATCGTGCTGCGCACCGTGCAGCCCGCCGGCAAGAGCGCCATGGCGGCGGGGGACTGGTGGCGGGGGCTCCGCGGCGACCCGCCGCGCGCCGAGCTGCCGGAGTCGCGGGACGCGGCGGGGGATGCCGGGGCGGTGGGTGCCGAGTCTGCGGGTGCCCGTTCGGGGGATGTCGGGTCGGTGGGCTCCGGTTCGGTGGGTGCCGAGTCGGTGGGTGCCGAGTTGGCGGGTCGCCGAGAGGGGCGCTCGTGAGCGGGTCGCCGCGCTGGGTCGCGTTCGACACCCTGCGCGCCGTGCACACCTCCGACGCGTACGCCAACCTGCTGCTGCCGCGCGAGATCGCCAAGGCGGGCCTCCACGGACCCGATGCGGGCCTGGCCACCGAGCTCACCTACGGCACGCTGCGCCGCGAGGGCACCTACGACGCGATCATCGCCCACGCCGCCGGACGCTCGATCGACACGATCGACACCGCGGTGCGCGATGCGCTGCTGCTGGGCACCCACCAGCTGCTGTCGATGCGTGTGCCGGCGCACGCGGCCGTGAACGAGACCGTGCGCCAGGTGCGCCAGGCAGCCGGCAAGGGCGCCGCCGGCTTCGCCAACGCGGTGCTGCGGCGGGTGTCCGAGCGCACCCTCGACCAGTGGCTGGCCCTGCTCGAGGCCGACGCCCGCTCCGACGACGAACGGCTCGGTCTGCGCCATTCGCATCCGGTGTGGATCATCCGGGCGCTGCGCCGCGCGCTGGCCGCCGAGGGCCGCACCGACGAGCTGGATACACTCCTGGCCGCCGACAACGCCCCGCCGACCGTGACGATGACCGCGCTGCCGGGCGTCGCCGAGATCCCCGAGGGGGTGGTCGCCACGCCCTACTCGCCGATCGGCTTCCGCCTGGCCGGGGGAGACCCGGGCCCGGTGGTCACCGCCGCGGGCGGGCGCATCCGCGTGCAGGACGAGGGATCGCAGCTGGCGGCGCTCGCCCTCACCCGGGCCTTCCCGGTGCGCCGCGGCGAGCGCTGGCTCGATCTGTGCGCCGCCCCCGGAGGCAAGACCGCGGTGATGGCCGCCGAGGCCCTCGCCGCCGGTGCGACCCTCGAGGCCAATGAGCTCTCGCCCGCGCGCGCAGGGCTCGTCCGCGACTCTGTCGCCGGCGTACCGCTCGACGTGCCGGTCTCGGAGGAGGACGGCCGCGTCCGCGCCGGTCAGGGCCGCTACGACCGCATCCTCGTGGACGCCCCGTGCACGGGCCTCGGTGCGCTGCGCCGCCGCCCGGAGGCGCGGTGGCGCAAGCAGCCGAGCGATGTCCCGGAGCTGTCGGAGCTGCAGGGCGAGCTGCTCACCGCCGCCGTCGATGCGCTCGCACCCGGGGGAGTGGTGGCCTACGTCACCTGCTCGCCGCACCTGGCCGAGACCGCCGGCGTCGTCGCCGAGGCAGTGCGCCGCGCCGGCGAGCGCCTCGAGGAACTCGACGCCCGCGCCGTCGTCGCCGCGGTCTCCACCGCCCCCATCGACCTCCCCGCCCAGACCGACGGCTCCGGGCGCGCCCAGCTCTGGCCCCACCGCCACGGCACCGACGCGATGTCCATCACCCTCCTCCGCCGCCGCTGACCGGCACGGCCTCCGTCGGCGGCTCCGTCGGCGAAGGGTTCGGGCCGGAGCACCCGCCGATGGCGCGACCCGCCCGGCATCCATGTCCCGCATACGGCGACTGCGGATGCCGCAACCCACACACCGCGGGACGCGCCACCCCCGAACGTCCCGCAAACCGCGAGCCTGGGCCGCAGCACCCGCCATCCGCGGGACGCGCCCCGCATCCATGTCCCACAAACGGCGACTGCGGATGCCGCAACCCACACACCGCGGGACACACCACCGCTGCGCGTCCCGCATAGGGCGAGCCCGAGACGCAGCACCCGCCATCCACGGGACGCGCCCGGCATCCATGTCCCGCAAACGGCGAGCCTGGGACCAAGCACCCGCAGGTTGCGGGACCCGCCCCACACCCACGTTCCACAACCGGCGACTGCGGGTGCCGTAACCCACACATCCCCGGACCAACCCGGCGAGCGCGTCCCATTACCCGCGGGTGGAGAACCGCGCAGCCGCCCTCAGCGGATCTCACCGCGCGCACCGCACTCTTCGGGACGCGCCCCACACCTATGTCCCGCAACCGGCGACTGCGGATGCCGCAACCCACACACCGCGGGACCCACCCCCCAGCACGTCCCGCAAACGGCGGGCCACAGCCGCAGCACCCGCACTCTGCGGGACACGCCCCACACCCACGTCCCACAATCGGCGGTTTGCGGATGCCGCGGCTCACCCGTCCGCCTCATCCCCGCACCGCAACCCCCGCACCGCAACCCCACCCCAGCCACCCCACCCAACTAGGCTGGCGACCGTGACCGACGGCCCTCGCATCAACCCCAGCATCCTCGCCGCCGACTTCGTCAACATGCAGTCCGAGCTGGCCCGCATCCCGGGCGCGGACTACGTGCACGTCGACGTCATGGACAACCACTTCGTGCCGAACCTGACGTTCGGCCCGCAGATGGTCGAGCGCATCCAGGCGACCAGCCCGGTGCCGCTGGACGTGCATCTGATGATCAGCGACCCTGACCGGTGGGCCCCGGACTACGCCGAGCTGGGCGCCGCGTCGGTGACCTTCCACCTCGAGGCGGCGACCGACCCCGTCGCCCTGGCCCGCCGGCTGCGGTCGATCGGGGCGCGCGCCGGTGTCGCCGTCAAGCCGGCCACCCCCGTGGAGGGCCTGTACGACGTGCTCGACGAGTTCGACCAGATCCTCGTGATGACCGTCGAGCCCGGTTTCGGCGGGCAGAGCTTCATGGCCGACCAGATGCCCAAGCTCGCGCGCCTGCACGACGAGGCGCGCCGCCGCGGGTCGCAGGTATGGCTGCAGGTCGACGGCGGTATCGCCGAGTCGACGATCGCGCAGGCCGCCGAAGCCGGCGCCGACACCTTCGTGGCCGGGTCGGCCGTGTTCGGCGCGGCCGAGCCGGATGCCGCCATCGCGGCGCTGCGCTCGAGCGCCGCCCGCCACCACCGGCACTGACCCACACCCAGCCCCACCACACCCCACCCCCGACCGCAAGCCCCCCGACCACCCCCGAACCACCCCCGGCATCCGCAGCCCCTCCGGCGACCGGTAGCCTGTCAGGGTGAAGACGTTCGACGCCCTGTTCGCAGAGCTCACCGCGATCGCCCAGGCGCGCCCCGAGGGATCGGGCACCGTCGCGCAGCTCGACCGCGGCGTGCATGCGATCGGCAAGAAGATCGTCGAGGAGGCCGCCGAGGTCTGGATGGCTGCCGAGTACCAGACGGATGAGGAGACCTCCGAGGAGATCTCGCAGCTGCTCTACCACCTGCAGGTGCTGATGGTCGCCAAGGGGCTCACCCTCGACGACGTCTACCGCCATCTCTGAACCGGCCGCCACCGACACGATCCCGGTGCGCCCCCGCCGCGCACCCGACGACACCGAAAGAGACTCCAGATGCTGCGCATCGCCGTGCCGAACAAGGGGATGCTCGCCGAGACGTCCGCCGAGCTTCTCGCCGAGGCCGGGTACACCGGTCGCCGCGACCCCAAGGACCTCCACGTCATCGACCCCGTGAACGAGGTCGAGTTCTTCTACCTGCGGCCGAAGGACATCGCCACCTACGTCGGCTCCGGCGCCCTCGACGTGGGCATCACCGGCCGCGACCTGCTGCTGGACGCCCGGATGCCGGGGGCACGGGAGATCGAGCAGCTCGGCTACGGCGGGTCGACGTTCCGCTTCGCGGGCCCTCCCGGGCGCTTCCACGAGCTCGCCGACCTCGACGGCCTGCGCGTGGCGACGGCCTACCCGGGCCTGGTCGACGGCTTCCTCGACGAGCAGGGCGTGGCCGTCGACCTCGTGCCGCTGGACGGCGCCGTCGAGTCGGCCGTGCAGCTGGGGGTTGCCGACGCCGTCGCCGACGTCGTGTCCACCGGCACCACCCTCAAGCAGGCGGGCCTGGAGATCTTCGGCCCGGTGCTGCTGGAGTCCGAGGCGGTGCTCATCGGCGCCCCGATCGAGGCGCCCGGCACCGAGACGCTGCTGCGGCGCCTGCGGGGCGTCATGGTGGCCCGCCGCTACGTGCTCATCGACTACGACCTGCCGGCCGCGCTGGTCGACGAGGCCGTGGCCCTCGCGCCCGGCATCGAGTCGCCCACGATCTCGCCGCTGCGCGACCCGGAGTGGGTCGCGGTGCGGGTGATGAGCCCGCGCAAGACCGTCAACCAGGTGATGGACGCGCTCTACGCCATCGGCGCCCGCGCGATCCTGGTCACCCCCATCCACAACGCCAGGCTCTGACATGTCGCTCGCACGACGCGTGATCCCCTGCCTCGACGTGAAGGACGGGAAGGTCGTCAAGGGCGTCAACTTCGAGAACCTGCGCGAGATGGGCGACCCGGTCGAACTCGCCCGCCGCTACTTCGCGCAGGGCGCCGACGAGCTCACCTTCCTCGACGTGACCGCCACCGTCGACGGCCGCGCCACCACCTACGACGTGGTGCGCCGCACGGCCGAAGAGGTCTTCATCCCGCTCACCGTCGGCGGGGGTGTGCGCACCGCCGACGACGTCGCCCGGCTGCTGTCGGTGGGCGCCGACAAGGTCGGGGTCAACTCGGCCGCCATCGCCCGCCCCGACCTGGTGGGCGAGATCGCCGACCGGTTCGGCGCGCAGGTGCTGGTGCTGAGCCTCGACGTCACCCGCGCTCCCGGCACCGCCTCCGGCTTCGTGGTCACCACCCACGGCGGCCGCACGCTCACGACCCTCGACGCCCTCGAGTGGGCGCGCGAGGCCATCGAGCGCGGTGCGGGGGAGCTGCTGGTCAACTCCATCGACGCCGACGGCACCCGCGACGGCTTCGACCTCGAGCTGGTCGGCCTCATGCGCGAGATCTCCAGCGTCCCCGTGATCGCCTCCGGCGGGGCTGGAGCCGCCGAGCACTTCGCCCCGGCGGTGCACGCCGGCGCCGACGCGGTGCTGGCGGCATCCGTCTTCCACTCCGGACAGCTGACCATCGGCGAGGTCAAAGACGCGCTCGCCCAGGACGGGATCGAGGTGCGCCGATGAGCGATGACCTTCAGGCGACGCTGGATCGCGTCACCTTCACCGCCGACGGCCTGGCCCCGGCGATCATCCAGCAGCACGACACCGGCGAGGTGCTGATGCTGGCGTGGATGGATGCCGAGGCGATCCGCCGCACGCTCACCACCGGCCGCGTCACGTTCTGGTCGCGCTCGCGCGGCGAGTACTGGCGCAAGGGCGACACCTCGGGCCACATCCAGCTCGTGAAGGGCGCGCGCCTGGACTGCGACGGCGACACCCTGCTGATCCTCGTCGACCAGGTCGGCGCGGCCTGCCACACCGGCACGCGCACCTGCTTCGACGCCGACGACCTGCACCCGGTCGTCGGGGCCGCGTGATCCGCCGCGCCCGCACGCTCAGCGTGCTGCTCATCCTGCTCGGCGGTGCGCTCGCGCTCATCTCGTCGACGCAGACCTGGCTGTCGGTGACCCTCGCCCAGGGCGGCGACGAACCGCTCGCCGTTCCCGGCGCCGAGGCCGTCGCGATGCTCGCGCCGCTGTCGCTGGCCGCCCTCGCGCTGGGCCTGGCTCTCTCGATCGTCGGCACCGTGCTGCGCTACGTGTTCGGCGTGCTCGCCCTCGCGATCGGCGTGACCGTGGTCGTGGCATCCCTGCGCATCGCGGTGGAGGTGCCCGTGGGCGCCGTCGCCGCCGCGGTGACCACCGCCACCGGTCTGTCGGGCGACGCGACCATCGCGCGGCTGGTGGCCACCATCACCGAGACGCCGTGGCCGGCGGTCACCGTCGGCGCCGGTGCGCTGGTGATCGTGGGCGGCGTGTTCACGCTGGCCACGGCCCACCGCTGGCGCGGCGCGGGCAGGCGCTACCGCACGGATGCCGGCACCACCGGCCCCGGCGCCCGACCCCACGACGCCATCGACTCGTGGGACGACCTGTCGCGCGGCGACGACCCGACCGCCCGCTAGACTGACCGCAGCCCCACCCGCGTAAGGAGAACCATGAGCAACCCCATCGACGACCCCGGCCACGGACACTCCCCGGCTGCCTGGACCGCCGTGGTGATCATGCTGGTCGGCGTCACGCTGGGCACCCTGTTCTTCTGGTTCGACCTGCCCGTGCTCGTGTGGGCCTCGGTCGCCCTCATCGTCGTCGGCGCGCTCGTCGGCTGGGGCATGGCCAAGGCCGGGTACGGCGTCAACGGCTCCAAGTACACGCCGAAGCAGCACTGACATGCTGGCCGACCTCACGGCCGGTGCAGTGGAGGATGCCCACAAGCGCGCCGCCGACCGGCCGCTCGAGGTCGTCGAGAAGCTCGCCCTGGCCCAGTCGCCCGCAGTCGACGCCCTCGCGGCTCTGGCTCCCGCCGACCGGGTGAAGATCATCGCCGAGGTCAAGCGCGCGAGCCCCTCGCGCGGCGACCTCGCCGACATCCCCGACCCCGCCCTGCAGGCCGCCCGCTACGAGCAGGGCGGCGCCTCGGCGATCTCGGTGCTCACCGAGGGCCGCAAGTTCAAGGGCTCGCTGGCCGACCTCGATGCGGTGCGGCAGCGTGTGACGCTGCCCGTGCTGCGCAAAGACTTCATCGCCACCCCCTACCAGGTGCTCGAGGCCCGCGCCGCCGGCGCCGACCTCGTGCTGCTGATCGTCGCCGCCCTCGAGCAGCCGCTGCTGCGCGAGCTGCACGGGCTGGTGCTCGAGCTCGGCATGACACCGCTGGTCGAAACCCACTCCCTCGACGAGGTGCACCGCGCCGCCGACATCGGTGCGCGCCTCATCGGCGTCAACGCCCGCAACCTCTCCACGTTCGAACTCGACCGCGACCTGTTCGGCAGCCTCTACGACCAGCTGCCCGCGGATGCCGTGAAGATCGCCGAATCGGCCGTGCTCACCCCCGACGACGTCGCGCACTACCGCGCCGCCGGCGCCGACGTCGTGCTCATCGGCGAGGCCCTCGTCACCAGCGACCCCGTCGAGACCCTGCACGCGTTCCTCGCGGCGGGCTCGGGCGCGGCACGAACCGAGCGGAGCGCATCGCGATGAGTCTGCGAGACCAGCACGGACCCTTCTTCGGCGACTTCGGCGGGCGGTTCATGCCCGAATCGCTCATCGCCGCGATCGACGAGCTGACCGCCGAGTACGACGCGGCCAAGGTCGACCCGGCCTTCCGCGCCGAGCTGGCCCACCTGCTGGGCAGCTACGCCGGGCGCCCGTCGCCGCTGACGGAGGTGCCGCGGTTCGCCGAGCACGCCGGCGGCGCGCGGGTGTTCCTCAAGCGCGAAGACCTCAACCACACCGGCTCGCACAAGATCAACAACGTGCTCGGTCAGGCCCTGCTCACCCAGCGGCTGGGCAAGACGCGCGTGATCGCCGAGACCGGCGCCGGCCAGCACGGCGTGGCCACGGCCACCGCGGCCGCCCTGTTCGGCTTCGACTGCACCATCTACATGGGCGAGGTCGACACCGAGCGGCAGGCTCTCAACGTCGCCCGCATGCGCCTGCTGGGCGCCGAGGTCATCGCCGTCACCACCGGGTCGCGCACGCTGAAGGATGCCATCAACGAGGCGTACCGCGACTGGGTGGCCTCGGTGGAGACGACCAACTACATCTTCGGCACCGCCGCCGGCCCGCACCCCTTCCCGGCGATGGTGCGCGACTTCCAGAAGGTCATCAGCGAGGAAGCCCGCCAGCAGCTGCTCGACGACACCGGGCGCCTGCCCGACGCGGTCGTGGCGTGCGTGGGGGGCGGCTCCAACGCCATCGGCATGTTCGACGCCTTCCTCGACGACGAGGGCGTGAAGCTCTACGGCGTCGAAGCCGCCGGCGACGGCGTCGACACCCCCAAGCACGCCGCCTCGATCGAGCGCGGTCGCCCGGGGGTGCTCCACGGCGCGCGGACCTATGTGCTGCAGGACGAGGACGGGCAGACCGTCGAGTCGCACTCGATCTCGGCCGGCCTGGACTACCCCGGCGTGGGCCCCGAGCACGCGTGGCTGGCCGACATCGGCCGCGCCGAGTACATCCCGGCCACCGACGCCGAGGCCATGGACGCCCTGCGCCTGCTCAGCCGCACCGAGGGCATCATCCCGGCCATCGAATCGGCGCACGCCCTCGCCGGCACGCTGCGCCTGGGCCGCGAGCTCGGCCCCGACGCCATCATCGCGGTGAGCCTGTCGGGCCGCGGCGACAAGGACATGGACACCGCCGCGCGGTGGTTCGGCCTCTACGACGAAGAGAGCCCCGTCGAGGTGCCGCCCGCCGACGAGGCCGCCGCGGGAGAGGGGACCGAGCTGTGAGCCGGGTCGCCGCCGCCATCGACGCCGCCAAGGCCGCCGGCCGGGGCGCGTTCGTCGGCTACCTGCCGCTGGGCTTCCCCGACCTGCAGACCAGCATCGACGCCGCCGTCGCCCTCGCCGAGGCCGGCGCCGACGTGCTCGAGCTCGGTCCGCCCTACTCCGACCCGGTCATGGACGGCACCGTCATCCAGGAGGCGACCCACGCCGCCCTCGCCGGCGGGTTCCGCCTGCGCGACACCTTCACGGCCGTGCGGGAGATCACCGCCCGCGTCGACGTGCCGGTGCTGGTGATGACCTACTGGAACCCCGTCATGCAGTACGGCGTCGACCGCTACGCCGACGACCTGCTCGCCGCCGGGGGAGCAGGGCTCATCACGCCCGACATCACCCCCGACGCCGCCGCCGACTGGATCGCCGCCTCCGAGCGCACGGGCCTGGACCGCGTGTTCCTGGCCGCGCCCACCTCGACGGAGGAGCGCCTGGCGCTGATCGCCGAGAAGTCCACCGGGTTCGTCTACACCGTCTCGACGATGGGCATCACGGGGGAGCGGGCCGAGCTCGACGCCGCCGCCCGCACGCTCGTGGCGCGACTGCGCGCCCACGGCGTCGACCACGCCTGCGTGGGCATCGGCATCTCCACCCCGGAGCAGGTCGCGGGCGTGCTCGACTACGCCGACGGCGCCATCGTCGGCACCGCCCTCGTGCGCGCGCTGCGCGACGGCGGGCTGGAGGGCCTGAGCGCCCAGGCGCGGGCCCTGGCCGCCGGCACGCACGGGTGACCGGCTGCACCGGCACCGCGAAGTAGACTTCCCCTCGTGCTTTCTCCCACCGCGCTCGTCGTAGCCAGCATCCCGAGCCCGTCCATCAGCTCGTTCCAGGTCGGACCGTTCACGATCCACTTCTACGCGCTGTGCATCCTCGCGGGGATCGTCGTGGCGACGCTGCTGACCAACCACCGCCTCACCAAGCGCGGGGCCGAGCCGTGGGTGGTCATCGACATCTGCCTGCTCGCCGTGCCGCTGGCCATCATCGGCGCGCGCATCTTCCACGTGATCACCCACTGGGACTTCTACTTCGGTGAAGGCAAGAACATCTGGGCGATCTTCTTCATCTGGGAGGGCGGCATCGCCATCTACGGCGCCCTCATCGGCGGCGCCGTGGGCGCGTGGCTGGGCTGCAAGTGGACCGGCATCCGGTTCTGGAGCTTCGCCGACGCGCTGGCCCCCGGCCTGCTGCTGGCCCAGGCGATGGGCCGCTTCGGCAACTGGTTCAACCAGGAGCTGTTCGGCCTGCCCACCGACGTGCCGTGGGGTCTGGAGATCGACTCGACAAACCCCGCCTTCCCCGCAGGCCTCGCCCCCGACACCCTCTTCCACCCCACGTTCCTCTACGAGGTCATCTGGAACACGCTCGGCGTGCTGGTGCTGCTGTGGGCCGGCCGCAAGGTCTCGATGCAGTGGGGCCGCCTGTTCGGCCTGTACCTCGTCTGGTACTCGTCGGGCCGCATCGTGTGGGAGTCGATCCGCATCGACCCGAGCGAGGTGTTCCTCGGACTGCGCACCAACGTGTGGGCGGCCATCCTCGGCGTCATCGTGGGCCTGACCATCCTCATCGTCCAGCGGCGCCGTCACACCGGCCTCGAGGCCTCGCCGTATCTCAAGGGACGCGAGTGGCACCCGGCCGGGGCTGTACAATCGCAGGACACCGATGATTTCGTCGACGTCAGCGCACCCCCGCCGTCCGAATCCATCTCGGAAACTGCCACAAGCACTGCCGACACCAAATAACCCGCTGGGCCGACGACGTCCCCGTTAAGCAACATTTCTGAGGACGGTTGGAATGGCACCGAGCCCCCGTCGTGACCTGATCGGCACCCTGGCAGGGATGCCCCCCAAGCAGGGCATGTACAACCCCGCGTTCGAGAAGGACGCGTGCGGTCTCGCGATGGTCGCGACGCTGCGCGGCGAGCCCGGGCACGACATCGTCGACCTGGCCCTCACCGCGCTGCGCAACCTCGAGCACCGCGGCGCGATCGGCTCCGACTCCGGCACCGGTGACGGCGCCGGCATCCTCACGCAGATGCCCGACGCGTTCCTGCGCGCCGTCGTCGACTTCGACCTGCCGCCGGTGGGGGAGTACGCCGCGGGCCTGGCCTTCCTGCCGCGCGAGGAAGAGGCGCGGGATGCCGTGAAGGCGGGCGTCGAGAAGCTCGCCGCCGCCGAGGGCCTCACCGTGCTCGGCTGGCGCGAGGTGCCCACCGAAGATGAGAACCTCGGCA
This sequence comes from Microbacterium festucae, assembly GCF_025421715.1. GTDB lineage: Bacteria > Actinomycetota > Actinomycetes > Actinomycetales > Microbacteriaceae > Microbacterium > Microbacterium festucae. The sequence goes on along the minus strand of NZ_JAOEFC010000002.1, from coordinate 380,317 downwards.
AGCTCGCCCGCGACGCGCGCCCGAGCTTCGAGCAGCTGTTCGTCTCGCGCCCGGCCGTCGGCGACGAGGCGGCACTGTCGGGCATCGCCCTCGACCGCCGTGTGTACCGGCTGCGCAAGCGCGCCCGCCACGAGTACGACGCCTACTTCGTCTCGCTCTCCAGCCGCACCCTCGGCTACAAGGGCATGGTCACGACGCTCCAGCTCGAGCCGTTCTACCCCGACCTGCAGGACGAGCGGTTCACCTCCGAACTGGCCGTCGTGCACTCGCGCTACTCGACCAACACGTTCCCGTCGTGGCCGCTCGCCCAGCCGCTGCGCATGCTCGCCCACAACGGCGAGATCAACACCGTCAACGGCAACCGCAACTGGATGCGGGCGCGTCAGTCCCAGCTCGAGTCCGAGCTGCTGGGCGACATCCGCCCGCTGCTGCCCATCTGCACCGACGGCGCGAGCGACTCGGCCTCCTTCGACGAGGTGCTGGAGCTGCTCACCCTCACCGGCCGCAGCCTGCCGCACGCGATCATGATGATGGTCCCCGAGGCCTACGAGAAGCAGTCCGACATCTCTCCCGAGCTGCGCGCCTTCTACGACTTCCACGCCATGCAGATGGAGCCGTGGGACGGCCCCGCCGCCCTCATCTTCACCGACGGCACCGTCGTGGGCGCCACCCTCGACCGCAACGGCCTGCGTCCGGGCCGCTGGACCGAGACCACCGACGGCCTCGTCGTCATCGGCAGCGAGGCCGGTGTGCTCGACTTCGCCCCCGAGCGCATCAAGCGCCGCGGACGTCTGCGCCCCGGCCGCATGTTCCTCGTCGACACCGAGCAGCAGCGCATCATCGAAGACGACGAGATCAAGCACGACCTCGCCACCGCCGAGCCCTGGCAGGAGTGGCTGGATGCCGGTCGGGTGCGGTTGAAGGAGCTGCCCGAGCGCGAGCACATCGTGCACCCGATCGCCTCGATCACCCGCCGTCAGCGCACCTTCGGCTACACCGAGGAGGAAGTGCGCATCCTCCTGACCCCGATGGGCCAGACCGGCGCCGAGCCGCTGGGCGCCATGGGCTCCGACGCGCCCATCGCCGTGCTCAGCGAGCGCCCGCGCCTGCTGTTCGACTACTTCACGCAGCAGTTCGCGCAGGTCACCAACCCGCCGCTGGACTCCATCCGCGAAGAGGTCGTCACCTCGCTCTCCCTCGGCCTCGGCCCGGAGCGCAACCTCCTGTCGTGGGGCCCCGAGCACACCCGGGTCATCACCCTCGACTTCCCGGTGATCGACAACGACGAGCTCGCCAAGCTCCAGCACATCGAGAAGGCCCTGCCCGGCCGCCGCTCGGTGACCATCCGCGGCCTGTACCGCGCCGACCTCGGCACCGACGCGCTCGAGCAGCGCATCGCCGAGATGTGCGCCGAGGCCGACCGCGCCATCGCCGACGGCGCCGAGTTCCTCATCCTCAGCGACCGCGACTCGAACAAGGACCTCCTGCCGATCCCGTCGCTGCTCATGCTCTCCGCGGTGCACCACCACCTCATCCGCAAGGAGAACCGCATGAAGGTGGGCCTCGTGGTCGAGGCGGGCGACGTGCGCGAGGTGCACCACGTGGCCACCCTCATCGGCTACGGCGCCTCGGCGGTCAACCCCTACCTCGCCATGGAAACGGTCGAGTACCTGGTGCGCGCCGGCTTCATCACCGGGCTCACCCCCGAGAAGGCCGTCAAGAACCTCATCTACGCGCTCGGCAAGGGCGTGCTGAAGATCATGTCGAAGATGGGCATCTCGACGGTGTCCTCCTACGCGGGCGCCCAGGTGTTCGAGGCCGTCGGCCTCTCGGATGCCTTCGTCGAGACCTACTTCACCGGCACCGAGACCAAGCTCGGCGGCATCGGCATCGCCGAGATCGCCGCCGAGAACCGGTCGCGGCACGACTACGCCTACCCCGAGGACGGCGCCGCGCGCGCCCACGAACGGCTGTGGACCGGCGGCGAGTACCAGTGGCGCCGCGACGGGGCCCCGCACCTGTTCAACCCCGACACGGTGTTCCGCCTGCAGCACTCCACCCGCACCCGGCGCTACGACATCTTCCGCGAGTACACCAAGCTCGTCGACGACCAGGCCGCCGAGCTGAAGACCCTGCGCGGCATGTTCCGCCTGCGCACGGGGGAGCGGCAGCCGGTGCCCATCGACGAGGTCGAGCCGGTCTCGTCGATCGTGAAGAAGTTCTCCACCGGCGCGATGAGCTACGGCTCGATCTCCCGCGAGGCCCACGAGACGCTCGCGATCGCCATGAACAGCATCGGCGCGAAGTCGAACACCGGTGAGGGCGGCGAAGACGTCGACCGTCTGCTCGACCCGCAGCGGCGCAGCGCCATCAAGCAGGTCGCCTCGGGCCGTTTCGGTGTGACGAGCATGTACCTCACCCACGCCGACGACATCCAGATCAAGCTCGCCCAGGGCGCCAAGCCCGGCGAGGGCGGTCAGCTGCCGCCGGCCAAGGTGTACCCGTGGATCGCCCGCACCCGCGGCGGCACGCCCGGCGTCGGGCTCATCTCGCCCCCGCCGCACCACGACATCTACTCGATCGAAGACCTCAAGCAGCTGATCTTCGACCTGAAGCGCGCCAACCCCGCCGCCCGTGTGCACGTCAAGCTCGTGAGCCAGTCGGGCATCGGCGCGGTCGCCGCCGGCACCGCCAAGGCGCTGGCCGACGTGATCCTGGTCTCGGGGCACGACGGCGGCACCGGCGCGAGCCCGCTGAACTCGCTCAAGCACGCCGGCACCCCGTGGGAGCTGGGCCTGGCCGAGACCCAGCAGACGCTCATGCTCAACGACATGCGCGATCGCGTCGTGGTGCAGGCCGACGGCCAGCTCAAGACCGGGCGCGACGTGATCGTCGCCGCCCTGCTGGGCGCCGAGGAGTTCGGCTTCGCGACCACGGCGCTCGTCGTCGAAGGCTGCATCATGATGCGCGTCTGCCACCTCGACACCTGCCCCGTGGGCGTGGCGACGCAGAACCCCGTGCTGCGCGAGCGCTTCACCGGCAAACCCGAGTTCGTCGTGAACTTCATGGAGTTCATCGCCCAGGAGGTGCGCGAGTACCTCGCCGAGCTCGGCTTCCGCTCGCTCGACGAGGCCGTCGGCCACAACGAGCTGCTCGATGTCAACGGCGCGGTGGAGCACTGGAAGGCCAGCGGCCTCGACCTGGCGCCGATCCTCGAGGGGCCGGCGTTCGCGCCGAACACCCCGCGTCGTCACCTGCGCGACCAGGACCACGAGCTCGACGAGCACTTCGACGTGCAGCTGATCGAGCGCGCTCAGGATGTCGTCGCCCACGGCGGCCACATCGAGATCGCGCTGCCGATCCGCAACACCGAGCGCGCCGTCGGCACGATGCTCGGCAACAAGGTCACCCTCGCCCACGGCGAGAACGGCCTGCCGACCGGTTCGATCGAGATCACCCTCACGGGCTCCGCGGGCCAGTCGTTCGGCGCGTTCCTCCCGGCCGGCATCACGCTGCGCCTGGAAGGCGACTCCAACGACTACGTCGGCAAGGGCCTCTCGGGCGGTCAGATCGTCGTGCGCCCGCCGCGCGACGCCGCCTTCGACGCCTCGCATAACGTCATCGCCGGCAACGTCATCGGCTACGGCGCCACCCAGGGCACCATGTTCCTGCGCGGCGTCGTCGGCGAGCGGTTCCTGGTGCGCAACTCCGGCGCCACCGCCGTCGTCGAAGGCGTGGGCGATCATGCCCTCGAGTACATGACCGGCGGCCTGGCGGTCATCCTCGGGGCGACCGGGCGCAACCTCGGCGCCGGCATGTCGGGCGGCACGGCCTATGTGCACCGCCTCGACCGCGCTCTGGTCAACCGCGAGGCGATCGCCAGCGGCGAGCTGGAGCTTCTCGAACTCGACTCGGCCGACGTGGAGATCCTGCGCGACCTGCTCGAGCGGCACCTGGCCGAGACCGATTCGGCGCTGGCCGCCGCCATCCTGGGCGACTTCGAGGCCGAGGCCGCGAACTTCGTCCGTGTCCTGCCGCGCGATTACGCCGCGGTGCTGCAGACCCGCCAGGAGGCGGCCGCCGAGGGGCTCGACCCCGACGGCGACGTCGTCTGGAACCGCATCATGGAGGTGACCGGTGGCTGATTACAAAGGCTTCCTGAAAGTCACCGAGCGCGAGCTTCCGCCGCGCCGGCCCGTCCCCGTCCGCATCATGGACTGGAAAGAGGTGTACGAACCGGGTGATTCGGCCGTGCTCCGTCGCCAGGCCGGCCGCTGCATGGACTGCGGGGTGCCGTTCTGCCACAAGGGGTGCCCGCTGGGCAACCTCATCCCGGAGTGGAACGACTTCACCTGGCGCGGCGAGATGCGCAACGGCATCGAGCGTCTGCACGCCACGAACAACTTCCCGGAGTTCACCGGGCGGCTGTGCCCGGCACCGTGCGAGAGCTCGTGCGTGCTCGGCATCAACCAGCCCGCGGTGACGATCAAGCAGATCGAGCAGACGCTGGCCGACGAGGCCTTCTCCCACGGCTGGGTCGAGCCCGAGCCGCCGGGGCGCCTCACCGGCAAGACCGTCGCCGTCGTGGGCTCCGGCCCCGCCGGCCTCGCCGCCGCGCAGCAGCTGACTCGCGCCGGCCACACCGTGGCCGTGTTCGAGCGCGACGACCGCATCGGCGGTCTGCTGCGCTACGGCATCCCCGACTTCAAGATGGAGAAGCGTGTCATCGAGGCGCGTCTGCGCCAGATGCAGGACGAGGGCACCCGGTTCCGCGCGGGCGTGGAGATCGGCAAGGACATCACGTGGAGCGACCTGCGGGCGCGGTACGACGCGGTCGTCATCGCCACCGGCTCCACCATGCCGCGTGACATCGCCATCCCCGGTCGCGACCTGGCCGGCGTGCACTTCGCCATGGAGTACCTCGTCGAGTCCAACCGCGCCGTCGCCGGCGACCAGGTGCCCCACCAGATCCACGCCGAGGGCAAGCACGTCATCGTCATCGGCGGTGGCGACACCGGCGCGGACTGCATCGGCACCGCCCACCGTCAGGGCGCGCTGAGCGTCACCAACCTCGCCATCGGCAAGCAGCCCCCGACCGCGCGTCCCGACAGCCAGCCCTGGCCGATGACGCCGAACGTGTTCGAGGTCTCCTCGGCCCACGAAGAGGGCGGTGAGCGCACGTTCCTCGCCTCCACCGTCGAGTTCCTCACCAACGGCGTCGGCGAGGTGCGGGCACTGCGCCTGGCCGAGACCGAGTACCTGCCCGACGGCAGCCGTGTCCCCAAGAGCGGCACCGAGCGCGAGATCCCCGCCGACCTCGTGCTGATCGCGATGGGTTTTACCGGTCCAGAGCGCGCAGAGCTGGAAGACCAGCTGGGTACCGTTTTCAGTGCCCGGGGCAACGTGGACCGCGCCGACGACTATCAGACGACCACGCCCGGCGTGTTCGTCGCCGGAGACGCGGGCCGCGGCCAGTCGCTCATCGTCTGGGCGATCGCCGAAGGTCGTGCCGCTGCAGCCGCAGTGGACGAATATCTCATGGGGCGGACGACGCTGCCGTCCCCTGTCCGGCCGACGGACATCGCCATCGGCCTGCAGCCTGCGTGAGTAGGCTGGCCAGCGTCAGTAGATCCCACAAGGAACCGGAGTCATTGAAGTGAGACGCGCGAAGATCGTCGCAACACTGGGACCGGCCACGGAGTCGTACGAGATGATCCGCGCGATCATCGAGGCGGGCGTGGACGTCACCCGATTGAACCTCAGCCACGGCGATTACTCGGAGCACGAGGTGCGCTTCGCCAACGTGCGCAAGGCCGCCGATGACGCCGGTCGCCCGGTCGCCATCCTGGTCGACCTGCAGGGACCCAAGATCCGCCTCGGCAAGTTCTCCGACGGACCCCACGACCTCGCCGTCGGCGAGACGCTGCGCATCACCACCGAAGACGTCGTGGGCACCCGCGACCTCGTCGGCACCACCTTCAAGGGCCTCGCCGGCGACGTGAAGCCCGGCGACTCGCTCCTCATCGACGACGGCAAGGTGCGCGTCGAGGTCACGAGCGTCGACGGTCCCGTCGTCACCACCCAGGTTGTCGTCGCCGGCACCGTCTCCAACAACAAGGGCATCAACCTGCCCGGCGTCGCCGTCAGCGTCCCCGCCCTGTCCGAGAAGGACGAGCAGGACCTGCGCTGGGGCCTGAAGGCCGGCTGCGACCTCATCGCGCTGTCGTTCGTCCGTGACGCCGCCGACATCACCCGCGTGCACGAGATCATGGCGGAGGAGGGCCGCAAGGTCCCCGTGATCGCCAAGATCGAGAAGCCGCAGGCCGTGGACAACCTCGAGGAGATCATCGACGCCTTTGACGGCATCATGGTGGCCCGCGGTGACCTCGCCGTCGAGCTGCCGCTGGAGGCCGTGCCGATCGTGCAGAAGCGGGCGATCGAGCTGTGCCGCCGCATGGCCAAGCCCGTCATCGTCGCCACGCAGATGCTCGAGTCGATGACCCACTCGCCGGTGCCCACCCGCGCCGAGGCCTCCGACGTCGCCAACGCCGTGCTCGACGGCGCCGACGCGGTCATGCTCTCCGGTGAGTCCAGCGTCGGCGACTACCCGGTCGTCACGGTGCAGACCATGGCCCGCATCGTCGAGTCCACCGAGGAGCACGGGCTGGACCGCATCCGCCCGCTCGTGACCAAGCCCCGCACGCAGGGCGGCATCCTCACCCTCGCCGCGTACGACATCGCCGAGTTCGTCGGCGCCAAGTACGTCGCCATCTTCACCGAGTCCGGTGACACCGCGCGCCGCATGTCGCGCCTGCGCTCGGGCATCCCGATGATGGCCTTCACCGTCGACCCGGCGATCCGTCGCCGCATGGCGCTGACCTGGGGCGTGCAGTCCTCGCTCGTGGAGCACGTCGCCCACACCGACCTGATGTTCCTGCAGGTGGACGACTACTTCCTCGGCAACGGCCTGGCCGCCGAGGGCGACAAGGTCGTCGTGATCTCGGGATCCCCTCCCGGAATCGTCGGCGGCACCAACGACATCCGCGTGCACAAGATCGGCGATGCCAAGAACGGCAAGGCGCCCATCTACAAGTCGGAGCAGTAACACTCCGATCGCACCGACACCGCGACGGCCACGCTCACTATGCTGAGCGTGGCCGTCCGGCGTTTCCGGCGGCACCCCGCTGCGAAGGAGAATGCCGTGTTCTGGGATCTGTTCTGGTTCATGCTGGTCGCCGTGTACGTCGTGTCGTACGTGTTCGTGCTGGTCTTCATCGTCTCCGACCTGTTCCGCGACGACACCGTCAGCGGTTGGGGCAAGGCGGTGTGGATCTTCTTCCTGATCTTCTTCCCCGTGCTCACCGCGCTGGTCTACCTCATCGCTCGGGGCAGCGGCATCGCCGCGCGCGCCCACGCGACGCGGTCGCGTCCCGCCGAAGACGACGCCTACCGGCCCGCGGCATCCTCGTCGCCGGCGGAGGACATCGCACGCGCCAAGGCGCTGCTGGACGAGGGCACGATCTCGCAGGGCGAGTTCGACGCGCTCAAGAGCAAGGCGCTCGGAAACCAGTACTTCGGGGCCTGAGCGCACGACGTGCCGGTGGTGGGAGTCGAACCCACACGTCCGAAGACAACCGAGTTTGAGTCGGTCGCGTCTGCCATTCCGCCACACCGGCGCACGTGGATTCGACGATACCGCAGGCAACACCGGCCGCTGGCCATAGGATGTACAGGTGACTGAGCAGGAACCGAGCACGACGCCCACCGCCACCGCCCCGCGACGGGTCGTCGTCGCCGAGGACGAGTCGCTGATCCGTCTCGACATCGTCGAGATCCTCCGCGACAACGGCTTCGACGTCGTCGGCGAGGCCGGCGACGGTGAGACCGCCGTGCAGCTGGCCACCGAACTGCGCCCCGACCTGGTGATCATGGACGTGAAGATGCCCGTGCTCGACGGCATCAGCGCGGCGGAGAAGCTCAACAAGGCGCACATCGCGCCGGTCGTGCTGCTGACCGCGTTCAGCCAGAAGGAGCTCGTCGAGCGCGCCAGCGAGGCCGGCGCCCTGGCGTACGTCGTGAAGCCCTTCACGCCCAACGACCTGCTGCCGGCGATCGAGATCGCCCTGGCCCGTTACGAGCAGATCATCACGCTCGAGGCCGAGGTGACCGACATGGTCGAGCGCTTCGAGACCCGCAAGCTCGTCGACCGGGCCAAGGGCCTGCTCAACGAGAAGATGGGCCTGTCCGAGCCCGAGGCGTTCCGCTGGATCCAGAAGGCCTCGATGGACCGCCGCCTGACGATGCAGGACGTCGCCAAGGCGATCATCGAGCAGCTGGCCCCCAAGAAGTCCTGACCCCCCAGCCCCCTCCCTCGCACGCCCCCGCCGCCCCGCGGCCGGGGCCCGGCCGCGAGAGAACACGTCGGCGCCGAGAGAACGGTCACCACCCGTTCCCTCGGCGCCGCGTTGTTCTCTCGCCGACGGTGCGGGCCCGGCAGGGCGGGGCACGGCAGGGCGCGGCGCACCGGCGGGCGCGGCAGGGCCGGGCGGATGCCGCGGTCAGCGGTCCTTGATCATGTTGGTGATGCGGATGGTCGAGCAGCGGCGGCCCTGGTCGTCGCTGACGACGATCTCGTGCACCGTGATGCTGCGTCCCAGGTGCACGGGGGTGCACACCCCCGTGACGATGCCGGAGGTGGCCGAGCGGGTGTGGGTCGCGTTGATGTCGACGCCGACGGCGAGGCGATCGGGGCCGGCGTGCAGGTTCGCGGCCATCGAGCCGAGCGATTCGCCCAGCACGACATATGCCCCGCCGTGCATCAGACCGACCGGCTGCGTGTTGCCCTCGACGGGCATCGTGGCCACGCACCGCTCCACCGTGAACTCGGTGAAGTGCAGGCCCATCTTCTCGGCCAGGGCCCCCATCCCGCGCTGCGCGGCCCACTCGAGCCCGTCGATCCGGCCGTCGACGGTGTCGGATTCGCTCATGATGTACGCCTTCGCAACGGGGCCTGCGGGGGTGTCCCACCCGACGTCTAGGCTGTCAGGGTGACGGACTCCGGCAAGCCTACCCTCCTGGTCGTCGACGGCCACTCGCTCGCATACCGTGCGTTCTTCGCGCTCCCGGTCGACAACTTCTCGACCAAGGACGGGCAGCACACCAACGGCATCTACGGCTTCCTGTCGATGTTCGTGAACCTCATCAAGGCCGAGCAGCCCACCCACCTCGCCGTCGCCTTCGACACCTCACGCCACTCGTTCCGCACCGACCAGTATCCGGAGTACAAGGCGACCCGGTCCGAGTCGCCGGCCGAGTTCAAGGGGCAGATCCCGCTGCTGCAGGAGTGCCTGGCGGCCATGAACGTCACGGTGCTCACCAAAGAGGGCATCGAGGCCGACGACATCCTCGCCACCCTCGCCACCCGCGGCGCCGCCGAGGGCTACGACGTGCTGGTCTGCTCCGGCGACCGCGACACCATCCAGCTGGTCACCGACGACGTCACGCTGCTCTACCCGAGCGTGCAGGGCGTCTCGCAGCTCAAGCGCTACACCCCGGATGCCGTGGTCGAGAAGTACGGGCTGCCGCCGGCCAACTACCCCGACATCGCCGCACTCGTCGGCGAGACCAGCGACAACCTGCCCGGTGTGCCGAAGGTGGGGGAGAAGACCGCGGTCAAGTGGCTCACCCAGTGGGGGTCGCTGGAGAACCTGCTGGCCAACGCCGACAAGATCACCGGCGTGGTGGGCGGCAACCTGCGCGAGCACCTCGACGACGTCACCCGCAACCGCAGCCTCAACGCGCTGCTGCGCGACGTCGAGCTCGAGGTCACCCCCGACGACCTGAAGATGCAGCCCATCGACGCGCAGGCGGTGCGTGACATCTTCGCGCGCCTCGAGTTCCGCACCCTACTGCCGCGCGTGTTCGAGGCGGTGGGCTCGGGCGAGCCCGCAGACGAAGCGCCCGCGGCCGTCGCCGTGCCGGCCGCCGCCGAACTCGACGCCGACGCACTGGCCGCGTGGGCGGCCGAGGCCGGCGGCGACGTCGCGCTCACCGTCGTCACCGCTGCGGGCCTGCCCACCCGCATCGGCCTCGCCCACGGCGACAGCCCCGTCGAGGCGTCCTGGTCCGACGAGGTCGCCGCGGCGCTGCGCCCCTGGCTCGAGTCCGACGCCCCGAAGGTGCTCGCCGACGCCAAGCCGCAGTTCAAGGCGCTCCGTCGTGCCGGCATCCGGCTGGGCGGGCTCGCGTTCGATCCGATCCTCGCGGGCTGGCTCGAGCGCCCGAGCTTCCCCGACAAGACCCTCGCCGACCTCGTGCAGCGACACCTCGACGAGAAGCTGCCCGAAGCCGATCCCACGCAGCTGGTGCCCGAGACCGAGGGGGCGACCCCGGGTCAGCTGGCCTGGTTCGCCCTGCGAGTGGCCGTCGCCCAGCGCGCGGAGCTGCCGGCTTCGGTGGCGGGCGTGCTCGCCGAGATCGAGCTGCCCACCCTCGACGCCCTGGCCGACATGGAGCTGGCGGGGGTCGCCGTCTCGCACGAGAAGCTCTCGGGCTTCTCCGCCGAGCTGCTCGCCCGCGCCGACGGCGTGGCGCAGCTCGCCTACGCCGAGATCGGCCGCGAGGTGAACCTCGGCTCGCCCAAGCAGCTGCAGGAGGTGCTGTTCGACCAGCTCGCCCTGCCCAAGACACGCAAGACGAAGACCGGCTACTCCACGGATGCCGCCGTGCTCGCCGACCTGCGCGACTCCAACCCCCACCCCTTCCTCGACCTGCTGCTGCAGCACCGCGAGGCCACCAAGCTGCGGCAGATCATCGAGTCGCTGGACGCCGCCGTCGGCGCGGGGCCGGCCGATGCGGCCGGCGACGGGCGCATCCACACGACCTACGTGCAGACCGGCAGCCAGACGGGGCGCCTCTCCAGCACCGACCCCAACCTGCAGAACATCCCCATCCGCACCGAGGAGTCGCGACGCATCCGGGCCGCGTTCGAGGTCGGCGCGGGGTACGAGACGCTGCTGACGGCCGACTACTCCCAGATCGAGATGCGCATCATGGCGCACCTGTCGGGCGACCCGGGCCTGGTCGAGGCGTTCAACTCGGGCGAAGACCTGCACCGCTTCGTCGGCGCGCGGGTGTTTGGCGTCGACCCGGCCGAGGTCACCCCGGCGATGCGCACCAAGGTGAAGGCGATGTCGTACGGCCTCGTCTACGGGCTGTCGGCCTTCGGCCTGTCCAAGCAGCTGCGCATCGACCAGTCCGAGGCCCGTCAGCTGATGACGGAGTACTTCGCGCGTTTCGGCGCGGTGCGCGACTACCTGCGCACGTCGGTCGAGCAGGCCCGCGTCGACGGCTACACCGAGACAATCTTCGGCCGGCGCCGCCCGTTCCCCGACCTCACCAGCATGAACCGCGTGCTGCGCGAGAACGCCGAGCGCGCCGCGCTCAACGCGCCGATCCAGGGCAGCGCCGCCGACATCATGAAGATCGCACTGTTCCGCATCCACGACCAGCTGCGCACCGACGGCCTCGCCTCGCGCGTGCTGCTGCAGATCCACGACGAACTGGTCGTCGAGGTCGCTCCGGGGGAGTGGGACGCGGTGGAGCGCATCGTGCACGACCGCATGGGCGACGCCGCCGAGCTCTCGGTGCCGCTCGACGTGCAGATCGGGCGGGGTGCCAACTGGGACGAGGCAGGACACTGACCCCCTGACACCGGTCACAGCCGCGTTAGGCTCGACTCATGACCAACGCATCACGCACCCCGTCTGAGATCGATCGGATCGCCGACGCCTGGGTCGACACCGCGGCCGAGTTCTCCCCGGCCCTGGCCACCTACATCGGACGATTCGAGTACAACGGCGCACTCGACGACATCTCGCCCGAGGGTCTCGAGCGGCGCTTGGACGCCACGAAGCAGACCCTCCAGGCGCTGCAGGCGGCCACCCCCGCCGACGAGGTCGACGAGGTGACCAAGTCCGACCTGCTCGGCGACCTGCAGCTCGACATCGACCTGCACGAGGCCGGCGCGCACCTGCGCGACGTCAACGTGATCGCCTCGCCCGCGCAGGAGCTGCGCAACGTCTTCGATCTCATGCCCACCGACACCATCGACGACTGGTCGGTGGTCTCCACGCGCCTGGCCGCCGTGCCCACCGCGCTCTCGGGCTACATCGCCACCCTGCGCGAGGGCATCGACCGCGGTGTCGTCCCGGCGCGCCGTCAGGTGCTCGAGGTCGTGTCGCAGATCGGCCGCTACACCGCCGACAACGGCTTCTTCGCCACCTTCGCCGGCGACGCCGCGCCCGCCGAGGGGCACCTGCCCGCGTCGCTGGCCCGCGAGCTCTCCGACAACGCCGGCGCCGCCCGCGTCGCCTACGACGAGCTGGCGTCGTTCTTCCAGTCCGAGCTGGCCCCGGCCGCCACCGAGCAGGATGCCGTCGGCCGCGAGCTCTACGCGCTGCACTCGCGCCGCTTCCTCGGGGCCACCATCGACCTCGACGAGACCTACGAGTGGGGTGTGGAAGAGCTCGCCCGCATGGTCGCCGAGCAGGAGTCCATCGCCCACGAGATCAAGGCCGGCGCGAGCGTCGAAGAGGCCGTCGCCTTCCTCGAGCAGGACCCCGCACGCAAGCTCCACGGCACCGAGGAGCTGCAGAAGTGGATGCAGGAGACCAGCGACCGCGCCGTCGCCGAGCTCGGCCGCACCCACTTCGACATCCCCGAGCCGATCCGCACCCTCGAGTGCATGATCGCCCCGACCAACGAGGGCGGCATCTACTACACCGGCCCGACCGACGACTTCTCGCGTCCCGGCCGCATGTGGTGGTCGGTGCCCGACGGCGTCACCTCGTTCGACACCTGGCGCGAGCTGACGACCGTCTACCACGAGGGCGTCCCCGGCCACCACCTGCAGATCGCGCAGGCCGTCTACAACCGCGCCGAGCTCAACTCGTGGCGCCGCCTGCTGGCCGGCTCCAGCGGTCACGCCGAGGGCTGGGCGCTGTACGCCGAGCGTCTCATGCAGCAGCTGGGCTACCTCGACGACCCCGCCGACCGCCTGGGCATGCTCGACGGCCAGCGCATGCGTGCGGCCCGTGTGGTGCTCGACATCGGCGTGCACCTGGGCAAGGACCGCCTCGACGGTCAGGGCGTCTGGGACGCCGACTACGCGCTGGAGTTCATGCGCCGCAACGTCAACATGCCCGACGAGTTCGTGCGCTTCGAGGTGAACCGCTACCTCGGCTGGCCGGGACAGGCCCCCTCGTACAAGGTGGGCCAGCGCATCTGGGAGCAGATCCGCGACGAGGTCGCCGAGCGCGAGGGCGACGCCTTCGACATCAAGCGCTTCCACATGCGCGCCCTGCGTCTGGGCGGCGTGGGCCTCGACACGCTGCGTGCGGCGCTGACGGCCTGATCGCACACGCACACGCGGGGTCGGCGGCGACGGGAATGTCGCGGCCGGCCCCGCGGTTCTCATTCACATGCATGAACTAGAGCTGGGCCTCGACACCTTCGGCGACGTGACGGTGGGCGAGGACGGGCAGCGTCTCTCCGACGCGCAGACCATCCGCGACGTCGTCGACCAGGCGGTGCTCGCCGATGAGGTGGGCCTGGCGTTCTTCGGCGTGGGGGAGCACCACCGCCACGAGTTCGCCGTCTCCAGTCCCGAGATCGTGCTGGCCGCCGCGGCGGCCCGCACCGAGCGCATCCACCTGGGCACCGCCGTCACCGTGCTCTCCAGCGACGACCCGGTGCGCGTCTACGAACGCTTCGCCACCCTGGATGCCGTCTCGCGGGGACGCGCCGAGGTGATCCTCGGCCGAGGGTCGTTCATCGAGTCGTTCCCGCTGTTCGGCTACGACCTGCGCGACTACGAGGTGCTCTTCGACGAGAAGCTCGAGCTGTTCTCGCAGCTGCGCGCCGAGAAGCCGGTCACCTGGCAGGGCACCACCCGGGCGGCGCTGGAGGGCGCCGACGTCTTCCCCAAGACGGAGGCGGGCCTGCGCGCCTGGGTCGGCGTGGGCGGCAGCCCCGAATCGGTGGTGCGCACCGCCCGCCACGGCTACGCACTGATGCTCGCCATCATCGGGGGAGCGGCCGAGCGCTTCCGCCCGTTCGTCGACCTCTACCACCGCTCGCTCGACTCGTTCGGTCACGAACGGCAGCCGATCGGCGTGCACTCGCCCGGCCACATCGCCGACACCGACGAGCAGGCGTGGGAAGAGCTCTACCCGGCCATGGAGGCCAACCGCAACGCGATCGGCGCCGAGCGGGGCTGGCCGCCCTACAGCCGGCTGCAGTTCCAGCACGACGTCGGCCCGGAGGGCGCCGTCTACGCCGGCTCTCCCGAGACGGTTGCGCGCAAGATCGCCGCGACCGCGCGGGCGCTGGGCATCGACCGGTTCGACCTCAAGTTCTCCAACGGCACCCTCTCGCACGCGCGCATGCTGCACTCCATCGAGCTCTACGGCGCCACCGTCGCGCCGCTGGTGGCCGACATGCTCGCCCGCGACTGACGCCGCGTCGATGACCCCGGGCGTCCCGGCATCCGTCATGATGCATTCATGACCACCGACGCCGCCACCGGGTCGATCCCGGCCCGTCTCGACTCCCTGCCGCTCACCCGCGCGCACCTGCGGATCCTCGGCGGGTCGGGCATGGGCTGGGCGCTGGATGCCATGGACGTCGGCCTCATCTCGTTCATCATCACCGCGCTGGTGGCGCAGTGGTCGCTGACGACCGAGCAGGCCGGCTGGATCGCCTCGGCGGGCTTCGTCGGCATGGCCGTGGGAGCGAGCGTCGGGGGCCTCCTGGCCGACCGGCTGGGGCGGCGACGGGTGTTCGCGCTGACCCTGCTCGTCTACGGTGTGGCCACCGGCGCCAGCGCCCTGGTCGGCGGGCTCGTGGCCCTGCTGATCCTGCGCTTCTTCGTGGGCCTGGGCCTCGGCGCCGAGCTGCCGGTGGCCAGCACCTACGTCAGCGAGCTGGCGCCGGCGCGCATCCGCGGCCGGCTCATCGTCGTGCTCGAGGCGTTCTGGGCGGTCGGCTGGACGGCGGCGGCGCTCATCGGCTTCTTCGTCATCCCCGCCAGCGCCGACGGGTGGCGCTGGGCGTTCCTCATCGGCGCGGTGCCGGCGGTGTACGCGCTGGTCGTGCGCTGGGGCCTGCCCGAATCGCCCCGGTGGCTGGCCCGTCACGGCTGGCACGACCGCGCCGAGCAGGTCGTGCGGATGCTGGAGGCCTCACCCGCGGTCGGCCGCTCCACGGGCGGTGCGGCGCCGGTGTCGGTGCCCGCCGCGACCTCCGACGCGCCCGCCCCGCGCAGCCGGGTGTCGGCGCTGTGGTCGCGCGAGTTCTCGGTGCGCACCGCTTGCCTGTGGGTGGTCTGGTTCTGCGTGAACTTCGCCTACTACGGCGCGTTCATCTGGATCCCGACGCTGCTGTTCACGCAGGGGCACGACCTGGTGCGCTCCTTCGGCTTCACGCTCATCATCACCCTCGCCCAGCTTCCCGGCTACGCGGCGGCGGCGTGGCTGATCGAGGTGTGGGGGCGGCGGGTGACCCTGGCGGTGTTCCTGGTGGGCTCGGCGGTCGCGGCGATCTTCTTCGGCACCGCCACCGGCGAGACGATGATCCTCGCCTCCGGCATGGCGCTGTCGTTCTTCAACCTGGGGGCCTGGGGCGCGCTGTATGCGGTGACCCCCGAGATGTACCCGACCTCGCTGCGGGCCACCGGCGCCGGCTGGGCCGCAGGCGTCGGCCGCATCGCCTCGATCATCGCGCCGCTGCTGGTGCCGGTGCTGCTGACGGTCGGGGGCACGCCGCTCATCTTCACGGTCTTCTCGGTGTTCTTCGCGATCGCCGCCGTGGCGGCGTGGGGGCTCGTCGAAGCCCGCGGCCGCGCGCTCGACGACCGCTGACGGCCGTAGGCTGGCGTGATGGCATCCGTCCGTTTCGTCGCCATCGGCGACTCGTTCACCGAAGGCGTCGGCGACGAACTGCCCGACGGCACCGTGCGCGGCTGGGCCGACCTCGTCGCGCAGGGCTGGGCTGATTCGCGCGGCGAGCCCATCGAGTACGCCAACCTCGCCATCCGCGGCAAGCTCGTCTGGCCGATCGTGCATCAGCAGCTCGAGCGGGCCCTGGCCCTGCGCCCCACGCACCTGTCGTTCAACGGCGGCGGCAACGACATGCTGCGCCCCCGCACGTCGATCTCGCACATCGCCGACGCGTTCAGCCAGGTGCTGCGTCGCTGCGACGAAGAGGGGGTGCGGCTGATCCTGCTCTCCGGCGCCAACCCGTCGGCGCAGCTGCCGCTCAGCCGGGTCATTCAGCGCCGCGGCGACCTCATGTCGATGGCGGTCGTGGCCCGCATGGCCGGTCGCGACGACGTGGTGCAGGCCCTCAACTGGCCGGATGCCGAGCTGTCCGACCCCTCGTTCTGGTCGGTCGACCGGCTGCACATGAACGCCCGTGGCCATCACCGCGTGGCCGCGCGCGTGCTCGACGCCCTCGGCGAGGCGGTGCCCGACGGATGGTGGGCGCAGCCCGATCTGCCCGATTCGGTGCGCCTGGCGCGCAGCCAGTACATGCGCGAGCACCTCGGGCCGTGGGTGCAGCGCCGCCTCACCGGCACCTCGTCGGGTGACGGCCGCGAGCCGAAATTCGGCGGCGGCTGGGTGCAGGTCGACCCGCACTGACCCGACGCGGAAACGCTCCCAGCGCCGAATGTCAAGGGGGCGCGGTGCGCCCCGGGGACGTGGGATGGTGTCGCCATGAGTATCGGAACCGGAATCGTCCTCTTCGTCATTGGCGCGATCCTCGTCTTCGCCGTCAACGTCGACGTCGAGTTCGTCAATCTCGACATGATCGGCTACATCCTGATGGGAGCCGGCGCCGTCGTGTTCATCATCGGCATCATCCTGCTGGCCCGCCGCCGTTCCACCGAGTCGGTCACGCGCACCAGCGATCCTGCCGGCGAGCGGGTCATCCGCACCGAGTCGCGCACCTCCGGCGACATCCAGCCCTGATCCCACCCGCGATCCCGCGAGCCCGTCCCGCTGTCAGGGGCGGGCTCGCGGCGTGCGGGGCGGGTCCATCCCGATGTGGATGCGGGTGCGCCGGCGTTCGATCACGATGAACGCCCCGCCCAGCAGCCACAGCGGGAACTGCGCGAGGAAGGCGATGCGGAACGCGTCGAGGTCGTAGGTGGCGGGAGTGCCGGCGCCCTGCAGGTCGAGCGCGACGCCGATCGCGAAGATCGTGATCAGCGCGGCCAGGAATCCGCCGGCGTTGGTGATGCCGGTGGCGGTGCTGAGGCGGTGGGCGGGGTTGTGCGTGCGGGCGTGGTCGAAGGCGATCATCGACGCGGGGCCCCCGAGGGCCATGGCGATCGCCAGCACGATCAGCAGCCACAGCGGCGCCGTGCCCGGCCAGCAGATCACCACGAGCCACACGGCTGCCTGCGCCGCGACGGCCGGCAGCACGAGGGCGCGCGAGCGCCGGTGGGGGATGCGCTGCGAGAGCGCGCCCATGACGGGCCCGAACGCCATGGCCGCGAACACGAACACCGAGGTGACCAGCGACGCGGTGCCCAGGCTCAACCCCTCGCCGGCGGTGAGGAACGGCATCCCCCACAGGAGGATGAAGGCCGTGCCCGAGAACATCGTGGTGAAGTGCGACCAGAACGCCAGCCGGGTGCCGGGGTGGGCCCACGCCGCCCGGATGCCGACGCCGGTGTCGACCGAGGAGCGCACCACCCGGATGGCCCCGGTGTCGGTGTCGACCGACACATCGGCGGCGACCTCGGGCGGATGGTTGCGGATGAGGGCGAACACGAGCACCGCGAACAGCACGCACAGCCCGGCGATGCCGCCGAAGGCGACCTGCCAGCTCGTGGCGTGGAGGAAGGCCGCCAGCGGCGCGAGCGAGAGCAGCTGCCCCGCCTGACCCACCAGACCCGTCAGCTGGCTCATCACGGGACCGCGCTGCGCGGGGAACCAGGTGGCGATGAGGCGCAGCACGCCGGGGAAGACGGCCGCGTCGCCCGCTCCCAACAGCATCCGCGCCACGATCGCCACTCCGACGCTGGGAGACAGGGCCATCGTCAGCTGGCCGGCCGCCATGAGCAGCATGCCCACCGTCATCACCGGCCGCGCGCCGAAGCGGTCGAGCAGCAGACCCACCGGCAGCTGCATGCCGCCGTAGACGGCCAGCTGCACCACCGCGAACATCGACAGCGTCGCGGCATCCGCCTGGAAGCGCTCGGCGGCGTCGACGCCCACCGCCGACAGTGAGCTGCGGTTCACGACGGCCAGCATGTAGGCGGCCACACCGACGCTCCAGATGAGCCACGACCGCGCCCCGGGACCGGCGGCGGAGGCGGTGGCGGCGGTCACCACTCCACGCTAGCGGCGGCCCGAGAGGAATCTTCGCGCACGATGTCGATTTCGCCGTGCGTCGTTCGACGTACAGGTGGGAGGGTGGAGCGACCACCCGCGACACAGGGAGAAGAACCGATGAAGCACATGCTGATCATGCGAGCGACGGCCGCCGCGGTCGAGGCGTACGAGGAGATGGACTTCGAAGCCGTCATCAACGCGATGGGCGCCTACAACGAGCAGCTCATCAACGCCGGCGTGATGGTCGCCGGCGACGGCCTGGCCCCCGAGCCCGGCTACGTCGTCGAGTTCACCGCCGATGAGGCGCCGCTGGTCACCGACGGCCCCTACGGCGAGATCCACGAGCTGTTCAACGGGTTCTGGATCCTGCAGACGGCCACCGCCGAGGAGGCGCTGGAGTGGGCCAAGCGCTGCCCGCTCGGCCCCGGCAACAAGCTCGAGGTGCGGCGGGTGACCGACGAGTCCGACTTCGCGGCCTACGCCGACAACGAGTACATCCAGAAGGAAGCCGTGCTGCGGGAGCGCGAAGGCCAGTGATTGCTGGCGATGTCGACCGCGCGGTCGAGGCGGTCTGGCGGGTCGAGGGGGCGCGCATCGTCGCGGCCCTGGCCCGCATGACCGGCGACCTCGGCTTCGCGGAAGACGTCGCGCAAGAGGCCTGCGTGGAGGCGTTGGGGTCGTGGCGCGAGCACGGCGTGCCCGCCAACACCGGCGCGTGGATCACCGCGGTCGCCAAGCGCCGGGTGATCGACGCGTGGCGGCGGCGAGAGCGGCTCGACGAACGGCATCGCACCATCGCGCACGAGCTGCGCGAGGCGACCGACCTCGACTGGGAGCCGATCGACGACGACCTGCTGCGCCTCGTGTTCACCGCGTGCCATCCGGCGCTGTCGCGCGAGTCGCAGGTCGCGCTGACCCTGCGGGTGGTCGGCGGCCTGTCCACCACCGAGATCGCCCGGATGCTGCTGGTGCCGGTGCCCACCGTGCAGGCGCGGATCACGCGCGCCAAGAAGACGCTCGCCGCCGCGCAGGTGCCCTTCGAGACGCCCGACCCGTCGGAGTGGCGCGCGCGTCTGGCGGGCGTGCTCGGCGTCGTGTACCTCGTCTTCACCGAGGGGTATGCCGCCACCGCGGGCGAGCAGTGGATGCGGCCCGACCTCGCCGACGAGGCGCTGCGCCTGGGTCGGGTGGTCAGGGCACTGCTGCCGCGGGAGCCCGACCCACCGGCACTGGTGGCGCTGATGGAGCTGCAGCGGTCGCGCTTCGCGGCCCGGGAGGATGCCGAGGGCACCCCCGTGCTGCTGGCCGACCAGGACCGCGGCCGGTGGGACCACGGCCAGATCGCCCGCGGCGTCGCGGCGTTGGCGGCCTCCGACGCCCTCGCACGCTCCCGCGGCACGGGGCGCGGCGCCTATGCGCTGCAGGCGGCGATCGCCCGCTGCCACAGCGTCGCCCCGAGCGTCGCCGAGACCGACTGGGAGCAGATCGTCGTGCTTTACGAGGCGCTCGGGCGCATCGCCCCGAGCCCCGTCGTCGACCTCAACCACGCGGTCGCCGTCGCCATGGCGACCGGGCCCGCCACGGCGCTGCGCATGGTCGACGCCCTCGCGGCATCGGGGGCGCTGCGCGGTTCGCCGCTGCTGCCGAGCGTGCGGGGCGAGCTGCTGTCGCGGCTGGGGCGCACCGGCGAGGCGCGCGACGAGCTGCGCCGGGCGGCGGCGCTGACCGCCAACGACGCGCAGCGGCGCGTGCTGGAGACCAAGATCGCCGCGCTGGGGTGACGCCCCCCGTTGACGATGTCCGAGGTGCGCGGTTGCATGGGCGCATGCAGCACGTCACCTCAGCCGACGGCACGCCCATCGCCGTCCACACCCGGGGCAGCGGCGCGCCGGTCGTCGTCGTCGGCGGGGCCCTGTCGACCGCGGCCGATGCCGCCGCGATCGCCGATAGCCTCGCCGCGGCCGGGTTCACCGCGCTCACCTATGACAGACGCGCCCGCGCCGACAGCGGCGACACCCCGCCCTACGACCCCGATCGCGAAGTCGACGACCTCGCCGCCGTCCTCGCCTCCGCCGCGGGGCCGGCGGTGGTGCTCGGGCATTCGTCGGGCGCCGTGCTCGCCCTGTATGCGGCGTCGTCGGGCACGCCGATCAGGCACCTGTTCCTCTCCGAACCGCCGCTGCGCTTCGGCGTCGACGAGCCGCCCGCCGATCTGGGTGCACGTCTGCAGCAGCTGATCGACGACGGCCGGCCGGGCGAAGCGGTCACCACCTTCCAGCGCGAGGCGGTCGGCTTGCCCGAGGAGATGATCGCGCAGTTCGCGGCGAGCCCGATGTTCGACGTCGTCGCCCCACTCGGCCAGTCGACGGTCTATGACACCGCGCTCACCGCGCGGGTGTCGACGCCGACGGCGGCGATGCTCGCCGTACGGCCGGTGACGATCCTGTGCGGCGCGCAGACCTTCCCGGTGCTCGTGACCGCCGCACGTCGCCTCGCCCAGGCGATGCCGCACGCGGAGTTCGTCGAGCTGACGGCATCCGTCGGCCATCGCCTCGACGGCGACGAGGCCGCCGCGATCATCGCCCGCCGCGTGCCTGCGGAGGCGGCATGACCGGGCACCCGCTGCGCGCGATCGAGATCGAGGTCGACCTGCCCGCCCCGCCGGAGGTCGTGTGGCGCTCGCTCACGACGCCGGACGGGGTCGCCGCCTGGTGGTGGGACCACTGGGACGACGTCCGCATCGCCGTCGACGCCCGGCCCGGCGGCGCCTACCGCTTCGCCGCGCCCGGAGCAGGCATCGCGGTATCGGGGCGCTACCTGACGGTCGACGCTCCGCACCGCCTCGCCTTCACGTGGGTGTGGGAAGACGACGACGGCTCGACCCGCGACGAGTCATGCGACCTGCACCTGACCGAGGCGCCGACCGGATGCCGCCTCTCGCTGCGCCACACCGGTCCGTGGCCCGACGAAACGCCGGGGGAGGACTATCGCGAGGGGTGGCTGTTCACGCTCGGACGGTTGCAGACGATCCTCAGCGCGCTTCGCCGCCCGGGATCTCTCTAGGCTGAAGATCTCACCGCCCCACCGATCTGTGAAGGACCCCTCATGGCCGCCGACCTCCCCGGACAGCTCGCCGACGTGGCGATCGAGGGGGACATCCCCTCACGCGCCTCGCTGCCGACGATCTTCGACGAGCTGGACTACCAGTTCGCATGCCAGGTGTACCTGTGGGCGCTGCCGCTCGTCTCGTACGCGCAGTGGAAGACCCAGCACTACGACGTCTTCGGCGCGACCGGGAGCGACCTCGTGCGCTACCTGAGCTACCGCGACCGCCTGGGCCTGATCACCGCGAACGCGACGACGCCCTACATCCTCAACTTCTTCGATCTGTCCGCGTCGGGCCCGCTCGTCATCGAGCTGCCCGCGGGGCCGACCGCCGGCGGCGTCTCCGACTTCTGGCAGCGCGAGGTCGGCGCGATGGGCGAGATGGGTCCCGATCGGGGTGAGGGCGGCAAGTACGTCATCCTCGCGCCGGGCGTGGACGCGCCGGCCGATCTCGGCGACGAGTACCGCACCCTGCGGTCCTCCGGCGTGAACATCATGTTCGGGTTCCGCACGCTCGACCCCGACCACGCGCGCGCCGACGCGCTGGTGCACGGGGTGCGGATCTACCCCTACGACCAGCGCGAGAACCCGACGCCGACGCGGATCGTGTCGCCCGACGGCCGCGCGTGGAGCGGCGACCAGCCCCGCGGCCTGGACTACTGGAAGGTACTCCACGACATCTACCAGAGCGAGATCGTCGACGAGCGCGACCGGTTCTACCTGGCGATGCTCAAGCAGCTCGGCATCGAGAAGGGCAAGCCGTTCGCCCCGTCCGATCGGCTCGTGCGCATCCTCGAGCAGGGTGCCGCCGCCGGCGAGCTGATGGCCCAGGCCAACACGTTCGCCAAGCGGTTCGATCAGGGCTCGTACTGGCCCGACCGCGCGTGGGAGCAGGCGATCGTGCTCGACAACCCCGCACAGCGCGGCGACGGGTACGACGAGCTTCTCGAGCGGGCGTCGTGGTTCTACGAGGCGGTCAGCTTCTCGGAGGCGATGAAGAGCCAGACGCCCGGGGTCGGCCAGGCCTACCTGGGCTCGTACACCGACGGCACAGGGGAGTGGCTCGACGGCGGCCGCCACTACACGCTGCACGTTCCGGCCGGCGTGCCCGCGAAACTGTTCTGGTCGGCGACGGTCTACGACGTCGCCACGCGCTGCCTGATCGACAACCCGCAGCAGCGCGGCGACCGCGGCTCGCGCGATCCCGAGCTCGTCACCAACGACGACGGCTCCGTCGACCTCCACTTCGGACCGACCGCGCCCGACGCGGGGGAGTCGAACTGGGTGCAGACGATCCCCGGCCGGCACTGGTTCTCGTACTTCCGGTTCTACGGTCCGTTGGAGTCGTACTTCGACCGCAGCTGGAAGCTCGGCGACATCACTCCGGTCTGAGCCATCGTGGGGCGCGCGGCCCGAGGGAGCGCGCCCCACGCTCACTCGTCGGCGCGGGTGACCGCGGTCGCACGAGAGGGGGGCCAGGTTCGCTGACTGGATATCCGGCTTACGCTGCGAGGACTATTCGCCCGCAATCGCCCGCCGTGGTGTCCGTTGAAGGTTGAGGTCCTTCAGGATCGACGTCACGAGATCTTCGGTCGAAACGTCGCCACCTACGCGTGTTTCGTCGTGCCAGGGGAGCGGTTGCCACCCGTCGTACTAGTCGCGGATCTTGTCCTCGCCGAACTCCTTCGACAGTGGCCGTCCTGCGTGGCGTCGGATCGTCTCGTCGAGTCCGATGTCGAACTGGTAGATCCGGGTCTGCCCGCGGTGGTCGTCGTGCAGGCTCTTGAACAGCGCTGAGTAGTCGCGCAGATTGAAGATTCCGTCCATGATGACCACGTATCCGAGGTTCAGAGCGTCGCGCGCAGCGCCGACGATCAGGATGCTTGCGTCGCGGGCGCGCTGTGGCCTGTCGTCGTTGCTCAAGATCTCGCGGCGGAAGTAATCCTGGTGGATGAGGGCGACCTTCGGCCCGAGCTTCTCGCGTAGCGCCAGCGCTGTCGTCGTTTCTCCTGAGGCAGAGTCTCCTCGAAGGATCACGAGACGAGTGGATTCGTTGCCGACGGATGTCACGCCTTCATCTTGTCAGCTCACGGGCAAGGTTCAGTCGTGAATAGCCAGGTCAACCCATCAATCGCGACGCTCATGGGCGACCGCCTGTCGCGCGCGCTCGCCGCGAGGCTCTGAAACGAAAAAGTCCCGATCAAATGATGTTTCATCGAGGGCCCAGGCCGCGCACCGGAGGAGGACTGTCTGCGGAACATGCAAATCATCCTCCTAAGAGTTGACATAATGTGCATTATCAGCGAAGCCGAATAATCGCGGAAGGGGCGAGCGCGCCTCTAGACTCCGAGCAACGACGGGAGACGCGATGACGGCGAAGTCCTCACTGTGGCAACGGCTGGTGCGGTTCTTCCGCCCCGAGACCGAGACGTACGAGACGCGTCAGAACCGACCGTCCGCACGGGCCGACACCCCGAACGATCAGTTCAACGAGCCGACCGATCAGCGCCGCGGCCACTGGGCCGGCTGAGCCGCGCTCACCTCAGCGCTGCCGCCAGGCGCGTCGCGGTCATGTACGAGATCGCCTGGATCGACACCATCGGATTCACCCCGGATGCCGTCGGGAACGATGACCCGTCCGCGACGTACAGCCCGTCGACCTCCCAGGTGCGCCCGTCCGGGTTCACCGCCGAGGTCGCCGCCGCGCCGCCCATGCGCGCCGACCCCATGATGTGCAGGGCGACCAGGCCCAGTCGGCCCGGTCCCACGCCCTGACGGCGAATGTCGCGCTCGAACGCCTCGATGCCGCCGGATGCCGGCTCCCACACGGTGTCCTGCTGGTGCGTGGTGCGCACCCGGCGCGCTCCCGCCGCGGCCACGAGCCGGGCGGCACCGACCATCGCCTGCATCATGTGCTCGGCATCCTGCGGCGCGACGGTGTAATCGACGATCGGCTCGCCGTCGGCCCCGATGCGCACGCGCCCGCCCGGACCCTTGTCCCGCACGATGACGGCGACGTCGACGGTGTTGCGCCACTCCGCCAGACGCGCGAGGTATTGCGCGCCGCTGCGCCAGTTGACGAAGGCGCTGCCGAGGGCGGGTGTGATCGGCGCGGTCTCGAGGATCGCACCGTATCCCTCGCCATCGAGGTCGGCGAACCGATCGACGTAGCGGGCCTGCATCGTGCCGGTCCACGGCAGCACCTCCTCGTCCATCAGACCGAGCACGGCCGTGGCGGGGTGCAGCCGCAGGTGCGCGCCGATGTTCGGGTTCTCCAGGCCCGAACGCAGCAGCAGCGACGGGGTCTGCACCGATCCGGCCGCCACGAACACCGCCCGGGCTCGCACTGTCACCGGGATGCCGTCGGCGGTGGCCGCCTCGACTCCGGTCGCCCGGCCGCCGGCCACCGTCACCCGGCGTGCCTGAACGCCCACGAGGATGCGCGCTCCGGCATCCTGCGCATCGCGCAGCCACGTCTTGGCCGTCGACTTCTTCGCCCCGAGCGCGCACCCCAGTCCGCAGCGACCGCACACGGTGCCCTGATCGCAGCCGTCGACGTTGCGCCACAGCGTGCCGGCGTCCCAGCCGAGCGCCTGGGCACCGCGCTCGAGCACGGCATCGCGTCGACCGGGCGTGCTGTAGTCCTGGGTCGCGCCCAGGCGCTCCCACACCGCATCGAGCGCGCGCGTGTACTCGTCGCTCGCGAACTGCCCGGCGCCCAGCGCCGCCCACTCGGCGCGCACGCGATCGGGCGTGCGGAACGCGGTCGAATAGTTGACGACGGTCCCTCCCCCCAGCGTGCGCCCCTCGAACAGCGAGATCTGCCCGTCGGCGCTGCCGACGTTGGTGTAGAGCTGTCCGATCCCGCGGGCCTCGTCGCCGTCGAAGTCACGGTCGTCGTAGTACTCCCCCGCCTCCAGCACGATCACCGACAGGCCCGCGGCGGCCAGCACCGCCGCCGCCGGGCCGCCGCCTGCTCCCGATCCGACGATGACGACATCCGCGTCGAGCGTGGTCGGGCCGGTGACGTGCTCGGCATGCAGCGGCGGTTCGGGGGCGTTGGCGGGTGCTCCCAGCGGACCCGGGAAGTCCATCGTCTGCCACAGCGGCTCCCCCACCGCCAAGGTGTAGGGCAGCGTGGCGCCGGCCTTCAACGCCTGGAACAGGGCGCGCTTCGACGGCGACGACGAGTCGCCCAGCCGCACGAGCGCCCGCTCGCGCTGTTCGCGCGACATGGCGGAGAAGCGGCGCGGTGTGCCGAACATCGCCAGGGCGAACAGCGGCGAGTCCCACAGCCCCAGCAGCTTCTCGAGCTGCTGGGCGTCGGCCACGCGCGGGCCGGATGCCGCGAGGTGCAGTGCCATCTCGGGGGCGCCCACGGCGCTGGCGGACGGGATCCCGGCGTCGTTGCCGGGAGCGAAGGTGTCGGCGATGAGGGCCATGGCCCGTCGGTGCCGGTCGGTGAAGGTCATGGCTGGACTGTAGCGATTCCTGCGCCAGAAGTGAATACGCATTCACTCCGCGGCGGGCCGAGGCCCGCTCCCCCGACCTTGGCGGCGATAGTCTGCAGGGGTGGTGGACGCGCTGACCGGATTCGTGGTGGTCGGTCTGGCCATCGCCGTCGGCTGGCTCATCGGGCGCATCGATCTGCTCGGCCCCCACGCCCGCCATGTGCTCGGCCGGCTCACCTTCTTCGTGCTGTCGCCGTTCCTGCTGTTCGTCGTGCTGGCCGAAGCCGATGTGCGCACGCTCTTCTCGGCGCTGCTGCCGGTGTCGGCGATCGCCGCCGCGGCGGTGTTCCTCGTGTACCTCGTCATCGCGCGGTGGGTGTGGCGCCGCGGCGTCGGCGAGACCCTCATCGGCGTGCTCTCGGCGGGCCAGGTGAACTCGAACAACATGGGCATCCCGCTGTCGGTCTACCTTCTCGGCAGCGCCGCCTACCCCGCTCCCGTCATCCTGCTGCAGCTGCTCGTGTTCACCCCGATCTCCATGGCGATCTTCGAGGCGGTCTCCACCGGGCAGCGGCGGGTGTTCCCGATCCTGCGCCGCACCGTGACCAACCCCATCGTCGTCGGCTCGGTGCTGGGCGTGCTCGTATCGGTGTCGGGCATCGACCTGCCGCCGATCGTGCTCGACCCGCTGCAGCTGCTCGCCGACGCGTGCGTGCCGGTGCTGCTGATCTCCTACGGCATCTCGCTGCACGGTCAGCGGGTGCTGGGTGCCTCCGGGAGGCGCCGCGACATCCTGCTCGCCTCGGCGCTCAAGCTCATCGCGATGCCCCTCGTCGCCTGGGCCGTCGCCCGCTTCGCGTTCGGCCTCAGCGCGCAGGAGGTGCTCGTGGTCACGGTGCTGGCAGCCCTCCCCACCGCGCAGAACGTCTTCAACTACGCGCAGCGGTTCGACGTCGGCGAGACGATCGCCCGCGACACCGTCTTCCTCACCACGCTCGGATGCGTGCCCGTGCTGCTGCTGACCACGGTGCTGCTGACCCCGTGATCGCCCACCCGCCCGCTCCCCCGCCGCGGGCGTAACACGCCCCCATATCCCACCGGTGCGCCGATGCGCGCGCTATCGTGAGGCCAGAGCTCTCAGGAAACGCTCAGAAAGGGACGACCATGTCCACGACCTCACCGTTCGAGCAGTCCAGCATCAACGGCATCCGCACGGCCCTCGGCATCGCGGGCGTGCTGGCCGTACTGGCCGGTATCCTCATCCTCGTCTGGCCCGGCCAGACCGCTGCCGTCGTCACCGGCATCCTCGCCATCTACGCCATCGCCGCGGGCCTGGTCTACGCCGGCCTCGGCATCTTCGCCAAGGCCAAGGGCGGCTGGGCGCGGGTCGGGCACATCGTGCTCGGTCTGCTGTTCATCATCGCCGGCATCGTCGCGTTCGCGAACCTCGGCGCCACCACCGCGTGGCTCGCGGTGTTCGTCGCGGTCTTCATCGGCATCTCGTGGATCATCGAGGGCATCGTCTCGCTCTCGACCCTCGGTGACGCGCCGTCGAAGGTGTGGACCGTCATCTTCGCGATCATCTCGCTCATCGCGGGCATCTACCTGATCTTCACGCCGTTCGTCGGCGCGATCGCCCTCTGGTGGCTGCTGGGCATCATCCTCATCGTCGTCGGCATCGTGAACGTCGTGCGCGCGTTCACGTTCGGCAAGACGAAGGTCTGACCCACCGCGCCCTGAGCGACACGAAGGCCCCCGGGTGATCCCGGGGGCCTTCGTCGTGCGGCTGCGGCTCAGGAGGCCGGCAGGTGCCGCTGCCACCAGTCCAGCACCGCGTCGAACCGCTCCACCCGGTGGCGCGGCTGACCCGACCGCGTGAGCTCGTGGTCTTCGCCGGGGAAGACCAGCAGCTCGGCGGGCGTGCCCTGGCGCTTGAGCGCCGCGTAGTAGCGCGTCGCCTGCTCGAGCGGGCAGCGGAAGTCGAGCTCGGAGTGCAGCACGAGCGTCGGCGTCGTCACCCGGTCGACGACGGCCATCGGGCTCTGCCGCGCCATCTGCTCCGGGTCGATGCCGACGTACTCGTCGCCGAAGAACGAGCCGATGTCGCTCGTGCCCTGGAAGCTGACCGGGTCGAGGAACCCGCGCTCCACGATCGCGCCGGCGAAGCGGTGGTCGTGCGCGATGACCCACGCCGTCAGGTAGCCGCCGTACGAGCCGCCCATCACGCCCACACGGTCGCCGTCGAGGCGCGTGTCGGCGGCGACGGCGCCGTCGAGGAAGTCGATGACGTCGTGGAAGTCGACCGTGCCCATCTGCTGACGGATGCTGCGTCCGTGCTCCCGGCCGTAGCCGGCGCTGCCACGCGGGTTGCAGTACACGACGGCGTACCCGGCGGCCACGAGCACCTGGGTCTCATCGAACAGGTGGATGCCGTAAGAGGCATACGGCCCGCCGTGGATCTGCAGGATGACCGGGAACGGCCCCTCGCCGTCGGGCGTGGCGACCCAGCCGTGCACCGGCGAACCGTCGCGTGCGGTGACCTCGAGCTCTCGGGGGCGCACGACGCGCCCTGCCAGTGCGCCGCCGAAGTCGCTGAGCGTGCGGATGCCGTCGGCGTCGATCACCTCGATCTCGCCGAGGCTCTCGGGCGTGGCGACGGCGGCGACGATGGTCGCGCCGTCGGCGGAGGCGGCGTGACCGACCACCTCGACGTCGGTGCGGACGGGCTGGGTGGTGCCGTCGCGCGCGACGCGCAGCAGGTCGTTGCGGCCGCGGGTGCGCACCTGCACGAGCACGTCGTCGCCGACGGCGGTGAGGTGGGCTTCGCCGAGGTCGAGGGTGTCGGCGGTGACGCGACGGGGTGCGCCGTCTTCGAGGAGCCACAGTCCCACCATCGGCGCGACGAAATCGACGCGCGACTCCCCCACCCCGTCGGCGAGGAAGGCGACGGTGCCGTCGGGCGTGACGATGAGCTCGTCCACGGCGAGCCCCGCCTGCGCACCCAGCACCTCGCGCACCGGGCCGCCGTCGACGGGGACGGCGATGATGCGGCTGCGCAGGTCGCGGGCGTCGGCCTCGATCTCGTCGGGACGGGTGAGGATCTCGGTGCCGTCGGCGGTGAAGACGACCCCCGCGTGCGAGGCGGCGCCGGTGGTGAGCTGCACCGCGTCGGCGGCGACGGCACGGGGCGTGAGCGGCTCGCCGACGCGCGCGGCCGGGGTGTAGAGCGGCTCGGCGTCGAGAGCGGGCGCGGCCACCACGAACACGTGGGCCGGGCGGTCGAGGGCGTAACCGAGGCCGTTGGCGTGCCAGCGCACGCCCGTGATGCGGCGCGGTGCCTCGGCGGTGGCTTCGAGCCCCTCGACCGTGCCGTAGCGCCCTTCCTCCGGCATCCGCGCGGTGAAGGCCAGCTGCGCGCCGTCGGGCGACCAGGCGAAGCCGGTCACCCCGCCGCGTGCGTCGGTGGCCTGCTGCGGCTCGCCGCCGACGGCCGGGATGACGAACACCTGCGGCGTGCCGGCGCCGTCGGCGCGGAGGAACGCGACCGCCCTGGCGTCGGGCGACAGCTGCGGGGCGCGGTCGGCGACCCCGCGGGTGAGCCGCCGCAGCGCGCCACCGGGCAGGTCGACGCGCCAGAGCTGGCCGACGTTGCGGTTGGCCGCGACGTCGGGGCGGGAGGTGGCGAACACGGCGAACCCGCCGTCGGCCGCGATGGTGGGGCGACCGACGGTGACGAGGCCCTCGATGTCGACGGGGCGCACGGTCACTCGCCGCCGAACGACGAGATGTCGCCCACGAGGCGGGTGTTGTCGGCGGCGATCGGCTCGACGGTGGCCAGGGCCACCTCGGCGGCGAACTCCGACACGTTGTAGAGCTTGCCGGCCGACTCGCGGCGGGAGGCGATCGCGCCGGGGTTGGCGCGCTCGAGCAGGGTGGCGGTGATGGTGCCCTCGATCATGTCGCCCGACACGACGACGAACTCGATGCCCTTCTCGGCGAGCTCGGGGATGCGCTCGCGCAGCGCGTCCTCACCGGCGCGCTTGGACAGCGCGACCTGCTCGTACTCGGGCATGGTCGGGGTGGTGCGGATGAAGTGCGCCTGGTGGCTGGTGACGAACACCACGCGCGAGCCGCCGCGACCGGCGTCTTCGTGCAGCAGCGGCACGGCCGCCTCGAGCACGTTCAGCTGCGCGTCGCGGTTGAGGGTGAGCGCGTAGTCGGCCGCCATGCCGCCCTCCATGCCGCCGGACGCATTGAGCACCAGCAGGTCGAGCGAGCCGAAGGTCTCTTTCACCTGGCGGAACATCTCGGCGACGGATGCCGGATCGGTGAGGTCCGCGCCCACCACGAGCACCTCGACGCCCAGCTCGCGCAGCTCGGCGGCGAGCTTCTCGGCGCGCGGGGCCTTGTTGCGGAAGTTGATGACGACGTCGGCCCCGGCCTGCGCGAGGTAGCGGGCGGTGTCGGCGCCGATGCCGCGCGACGATCCGGTGACCAGGGCGGTCCTTCCCGAAAGGGTGCCGGCAGGGATGGGCTGGGACATGCGTGCTCCTGGTGCTGGGGTCGCCCGCCGCGGGCGCGCCGGGGCCTGTCGAGTCTACCGATCGTGCTTCGGCCGCACCGGGAGGAGCCGGTGTTAGGGTGCGAGAAGAAGACCCGCGCACCGCGCACGCGACCGAGGAGCAACAGTGCTGCCCGACCTCACCGACTATCTGTGGATCGCGTGGCTGGTGCTCGCGCTGGTGTTCGTGATCATCGAGCTGGTCACCCTCGAGTTCACCTTCCTCATGCTCGCCGCCGGCACCCTGATCGGCGGGCTCGGGGTGAACCTGCTGGGCGGCCCGTGGTGGCTGCAGGTGGGCGCGGCCGCCCTGATCTCGGCGCTGCTGCTGTTCACGATCCGGCCGCTGCTGCTGCGCGCGCTCCGCCGCTCGAGCGTGCTGCACCCCACCAACGTCGACGCCCTCCCCGGGCTGGGCGCCCGCGTCATGGTCCCCTTCGTGGAGGGCGCCGGTTCGGTGCGCCTCGACAACGGCGAGACCTGGACGGCGCGCCTGATCGGTGCCGACCCGGGTCTGGCTCCCGGGTCGCGCGTCATCGTCACCGCCGTGCGCGGTGCCACCGTCGAGGTCGCCCCCGAGGCGCCCGCGACGTCATCGAGTGAAGGGAGCCCCGCCTGATGGACATCGGACCGTGGATCGGACAGATCTTCATCGCGATCCTGCTGCTGGTCGTCGCGATCTTCGTGGTGGTGGTGATCTTCCGCTCGATCCGGATCATCCCGCAGGCCTACACCGGCGTGGTGGAGCGGCTGGGGCGCTACCAGCGCACCCTCTCCCCCGGACTGAACCTGCTCGTCCCCTTCATCGATCGCCTGCGCCCCCTCGTCGACATGCGCGAGCAGGTGGTCTCCTTCCCGCCGCAGCCGGTGATCACCGAGGACAACCTGGTGGTCTCCATCGACACCGTCGTCTACTTCCAGGTCACCGACGCCCGGGCGGCCACCTATGAGATCGCCAACTATCTCAGCGCCGTCGAGCAGCTCACCACCACCACGCTGCGCAACGTCGTGGGCGGGCTGAACCTCGAGGAGGCCCTCACCTCGCGCGACAACATCAACGGTCAGCTGCGCGTCGTGCTCGACGAGGCCACCGGCAAGTGGGGTCTGCGGGTCTCGCGCGTCGAGCTGAAGGCGATCGACCCGCCCCACTCGATCCAGGACTCGATGGAGAAGCAGATGCGCGCCGAGCGCGAGCGTCGCGCCACGATCCTCACCGCCGAGGGCTCCAAGCAGTCGCAGATCCTCGAGGCCGAGGGGCGCCGCCAGGGCGAGATCCTGCGCGCCGAGGGCGACAAGCAGGCCGCGGTCCTGCGCGCCCAGGGCGAGGCCGAGGCCATCGAGACCGTCTTCCAGGCCATCCACCGCGGCGACGCCGACCAGAAGCTGCTGGCCTATCAGTACCTGCAGACCCTTCCCAAGATCGCCGACAGCGCCTCCTCCAAGCTGTGGATCATCCCGAGCGAGTTCACCGAGGCGCTCAAGGGCATGACCGGCGCGTTCGGCGCGGGCGCCGCCGCGGCAGCCGGTGCCGCCTCGGCAGCGCCGGCCACCCAGGCCCCCGCTCCCGCTCCCCCGGCGGCCGCTTCTCCGCCGTCGCCGGCCGAGGGCGCCGCATCGTCGTGACGCATCCGTGGTTCCGGGGCAGGGCCCCGCGCATCCTCGCGCACCGCGGGCTCGTCCCCGCCGACGCCGAGGGCATCGCCGAGAACACCGCCGCCGCGTTCGCCGCCGCCCACGCCGCCGGAGCGCAGTACGTCGAATCCGACTGCCACACGACCGCTGACGGCGTGGTCGTGCTCTTCCACGACGACGACCTCTCGCGGGTCACCGGCGACCCGCGCAAGGTCGCCGAGGTGACCGCCGCCGAGCTCACCGAGATCATGTCGACCCGGGGCGGGCTGCTCACCCTCGCACAGGCGCTGGATGCGTTCCCGACGCTGCGCTTCAACCTCGACGTGAAGGTGGCCTCGGCCGCGCAGCAGCTGGGCCGCGCCATCGCCCGTCACGCCGACCGGGTGCTCGTGGCGAGCTTCTCCGACGCGCGCCGCCGCGAGGCCGTCGCCGCCGCCGTCGCCGCCGGCGGCACCCCCGCCGCCTCGGCCGGCACGGGCACGATCGCCCGCCTGCTGCTCGCGCACACGCTGCGCTCGCGCGCCCTCGCCCGCCGTGCGCTGCGGGGCGTGGACGCTGTGCAGGTGCCCGAGCGCTACGGCATCCTGCGGGTGGTCACCCGCCGATTCGTCGCGACGGCGCACGCCGCCGGTGTCGAGGTGCACGTGTGGACGGTCAACGACGCCGACGCGATGCGACGGCTGCTCGCGATGGGCGTCGACGGCCTGGTGACCGATCGCGCCGACCTGGCGCTGGCCGTCGTGGCCGGGCGGGCGTGAGGGCGCGCTGCATCTTCGCCGATCGGGCCGGAGACGGGGCTGAGCATCCCCTGTGAAAGTCGGTATCCACGCCGCCGCTCGGATGATGCGCACAGGTGGACGCGTTATACCTGAACGTCGGACGAGAGGACCACACAATGGCAGATCGCAGCCTGCGCGGCATCCGGCTCGGCGCTTCCAGCCTACAGAGCGAGGAAGGCGTCGTGTTCCACGAGCGCGCGAACCACACCTACGTCTGCACCCAGTGCGGACGCGAATCAACCCTGACCTTTGCGGCTGACGCCGAGGTCCCTGAGGCCTGGGAATGCCGCACCTGCGGCGCCGAGGCCGTGCTGCGAGTCGGCGACTCCGTCGTCGAGATCGACCACTCCGGCGACAAGGCCGCACGTACCCACTGGGACATGCTGCTGGAGCGTCGCACCGTCCCGGAGCTCGAAGAGCTCCTCGAGGAGCGCCTCGCGCTGCTGCGCGAACGTCGCGGCAAGGGTGGCGACACCACCCGCCTGAGCGCGTGAGCTCCGGCGCCCGCACCGGGCGCCGCCCCGCGACTCAGTCGTGATCGATGCCGGTCCCCTCGGGGGCCGGCATCGTCGTTTCCGGCGCGGCGCGACCGGCCCGGCGACGCTGCAGCCCGGCGAGCACGCCGAGGACGACGAGCACCGCGATGCTCCCCCACCCCAGCAGCAGCTGCACAGCGGGGCCGGCGATCACCGCGGGGGTGAGCCCGGTGCGCAGCGGCACCTCGGTGAGCATCGCGCCCGCCTCACCCTCCGGCAGACCGTCGATCTCGGTGCCGTCGGGCGCGATCACCTGGCTCGTGCCGACCGTCGACAGGTTGACGACGCTGCGCCCCGTCTCGATGGCGCGCATGCGGGCGAAGGCGAGCTGCTGCAGGTTCTCGTCGGTGCCGCGGAAGTCGGCGTTGTTGGTCTGGAAGACGTAGAGCTCTGCGCCGTCGCGGGCGCCGCTCCAGATGACGTCGTCGTAGATGACGTCGAAGCAGATCGCCAGTCCCACCCCCACGCCGTCGACATCGAAGAACGGGGCGTTGGTGCCGGGGGTGTACTCGCGCTGGATGAGGGAGATGAGATCGGGCACGATCAGCTCGAAGAACCAGCGGTCGGGCACGTACTCGCCCATCGGCACGGGGTGGCTCTTGTCGTGGAGCGCGACGGGGTTGTCCTCCCCCGCCGCCCGGGCATCGCGCGGCTGCCACAGCATCGACGTGTTGAACACGTCGTCGCCGCGCTGCGTGGCGGCGTTGACGATGAGCGGCGCGTCGACGCGGGCCGCGAGCCGGTCGAGCACCCGCGCCACCGACGCGTTGTTGAGCGGGTCGCCGTCGATGCCGCCCTCGGGCCACACCAGCACGTCGAGGTCCTCGTCCAGCAGCGGCTCGGTGGCCGCCAGCTGCGCGTCGAGCACCGCGAACGGCTCGCGCTCGTCGAAGTAGCCGGCCGGGCCGTTGCCCTGCACCGCCCCGACCCGCCACGTCCCGGCATCCTGCGTGGGGAACGCCGGCAGGGCGAACAGCACGAGCACCGTCAGCGCGGCCGGCAGCGCGGTGCGCAGGTCGCGCCAGGTGCCCAGGCGCACCAGCTCGATGACGGCGGCCACCACGAACACCATGAGGAAGGTGAGCCCGCTCACCCCGGTCCACGACGCCACCTGCGCCAGCGGGCTCTCGGACTGGCTCATGCCGATGCGCGCCCAGGGGAAGCCCGTATAGGGCCAGGAGCCCACCCACAGCTCCCGTGCGGTCCACAGCCCCGCCACCAGCGCGGGCAGCGCGATCAGGCGCACCCAGCGGCCGGGGGCCAGGCGCGGCAGCCAGCGGTAGGCCAGCACGATGCCGAGTCCGCCGACGGCGGTGAGGATCGTCTCGATGCCGGCCAGCCCGATGAGCGGCAGCGGCCCGAGGTACCGGGTGATCCACGAGATGTGCAGGAAGTAGAAGGATGCCGCCGACACCGCGCCGACGGCGAGACCGCCCCACAGCGACCGTCCGATCAGCGGCACGAGGGCGGCGGCCACGCCCACGAACGCCAGCGGCCACCAGCCCACGTCGGGATAGGCGAGGTCGAGCACGGCGCCACCGGCGGCCGCGACGAGGAGGGCCGCCCACAGCGGCAGAACCGGTTTGGCCATCACATCGAGCTGTAGGCGACGATGCCGCGGCGCACGGCATCCAGGGCGGTACGGGCGGTGCGGGCGATGTCGGGCTCGGCCACGAGGGAGAGCTGGTCGAGCAGGTCGATGGTCTGCTTCGTCCACCGGACGAAGTCGCCGGCGGGCAGGTCGGCGATGGTCAGCACCCGGTCGAGGGCGGCGCCGCGCGCCCAGGCGTGCATCGCGGGGGCGAGCCCGGTGGCCACCGGCTCGGTGCCGGGGAGACGGTGGTCGCGCTCGAGGTCGTCGAGCTGCGCCCACAGCTCCTGCGTGCGCGCGAGCGCGTCGCGGAAGGGGCCGCGCGGCAGGCCGTGCTCGCCGGGCCCGTTCTCGTCGCGGCGCGGCTCGTACACGAGGCAGCACGCGAGGGCCGCCAGCGCGGGCGCGTCGAGGGCGCGCCACAGGCCCTGACGCAGCGACTCGGCCACCAGCAGGTCGCGCTCGCCGTAGATGCGGCGCATCGTGGCCCCGGCCTCGGTCAGGCGGGCCTCGCCGGCCTCGTCGACCCGCACGTAGTCGAGCGCTGCGAGTACGTCGGTGACCCGGTCGAAGATGCGCGCGACCGTGCCGGTGCGCGTCTGGATCTGACGGCGGGTCTTCTCGGCCTGTCGGCGCAGCTTCTCGTGACGCTCGCCCCAGCGGGCGTGCTGCTCCCGGTCGGGGCAGTCGTGGCAGGGGTGGCGCTGCAGCCGCCGGCGCAGCGACTGGATCTCGTGCTGACGCTTCTCGCGGATGCGGGCCGGCGCGGTGCGGTCGCTGCGGTTGAGCTTCTCGGCGTCGCTGAGCTGGCTGCGCAGCGCGGCGTACTCGGCGAAGTCGCCCCGATCGCAGGTCATCGCCTCGGCGTAGCCGGAGAGGGAGGCCTCGGCCTCCTTGACCTGACGGGCCAGGCCCACCACGGCGCGGTCGGCCTGGAACTGCGCGAACGACGACTCCAGGATCTCGCGGGCCCGACCGCGACCGAACTGGTCGATGAGGTTCACGGCCATGTTGTAGGTGGGCCGGAAGCTCGAGTTGAGCGGGTAGGTGCGGCGGGAGGCGAGGGCGGCGACCGCCTGCGGGTCGAGCGCCTCGGTCCACTGGATGACGGCGTGCCCCTCGACGTCGATGCCGCGGCGCCCGGCCCGGCCGGTGAGCTGGGTGTACTCCCCCGCGGTGATGGCCACGCGGGCCTCGCCGTTGAACTTCTCGAGCTTCTCGAGCACGACCGTGCGTGCCGGCATGTTGATGCCCAGTGCGAGGGTCTCGGTGGCGAAGACGACCTTCACCAGCTTGCGCTGGAAGAGCTCCTCGACGATCTCCTTGAACGCGGGCAGCAGGCCGGCGTGGTGCGAGGCGATGCCGCGCTCGAGGTTCTCGCGCCACTCCCAGAAGCCCAGCACGCCGAGGTCTTCGTCGGCGAACGTGCGGGTGCGCTCGTCGACGACCCGCCGGATCTCGTCGCGCTCCTCGCGGCTGGTGAGGCGCACGCCGGCGCGGCGCACCTGCTGCACGGCGCCGTCGCATCCGGCGCGGCTGAAGATGAAGAAAATCGCCGGCAGCAGCGTGCTGCGCTCGAGCAGCTGCACGACCTGCGGGCGGTCCATCCGCTCGATGCGCTGCGCATTGGCGGTGCGCATCGGACGCTTGCCGCCCTTGAATGGGCGGCGCTGCCCGCCGCCGGAGCGGTGCTCCTGGGCGCGGCGGTTGTTCTCGAACGACGCGCCATTCACCGAGCGCATGCGCATGAGCTCCTGGTTGACCTGGGCGGTGGCGATGCCGGCGCGGTCGTCGAACAGCGGCAGCAGGTCGCCGCGCACCAGAACGTGCTGCTCGAGCGGCACCGGACGGGTCTCGGAGACGATCACCTCGGTGTCGCCGCGCACCGTGTCGAGCCAGTCGCCGAACTCCTCGGCGTTGGAGACGGTCGCCGACAGCGACACCAGCCGCACCGCGGGCGGCAGGTGGATGATGACCTCTTCCCACACCGCGCCGCGGAAGCGGTCGGCCAGGTAGTGCACCTCGTCCATCACGACGTGGCGCAGGCCTCGCAGCGCCGGCGAATCGGCGTAGAGCATGTTGCGCAGCACCTCGGTGGTCATCACGACCACGCGCGCCGAGCCGTTGATGTTGGTGTCGCCGGTGAGAAGGCCCACCTCGTCTTCGCCGTAGACGGCCTGCAGCTCGCGGAACTTCTGGTTCGACAGCGCCTTCATCGGCGTCGTGTAGAACGCCTTGTCCCCGGGGGTCTGCATCGCCAGGTGGATGGCGAACTCACCCACGATGGTCTTGCCGGCGCCGGTGGGCGCCGCCACCAGCACGCTGCGGCCGTCTTCGAGCGCATGGCATCCGGCGATCTGGAACGGATCGAGGTCGAAACGCTGCGCGGCGGCGAAGTCCGCGGTGATCGGATGGGCCTGCTGGGCCTGGGCGCGGGCGTAGCGCCCAGCCGGATCTGTCACAGGTCGATACCCATCGCCTTCTCGCGCTTGGCCCGCCGCCGGTCGAACAGCATCGACACCCCGGCCGCGGCGAAGAACAGCACGGTGAGGATGCCGGCCAGCAGCAGCATGCTCACCACGTCGGCCGACGGGGTGGCCAGCGCCGCGAAGATCGTCGCCACGAGGATCGCCGCGCGCCAGCCCTTGAGGATCGCCTTGCCGCTCATGATGCCGGCGAGGTTGAGCGCCACGAGGAACACCGGCAGCACGAACGAGACGCCCACGACCACCAGCAGCTTGAAGACGAAGTCGTAGTAGTACTTCGAGTCGTAGATGTTCGAGGCGCCCTCGGGGGTGAAGGTGGCCATCAGCTCCACGATGTGGGGCATGATCAGCCAGCCGACGTAGACGCCGGCGGCGAACAGCGGCACGGCGGCCGAGACGAAGCCGATCGTGTAGTTGACCTCTTTGCGGGTGAGGCCGGGCATGAGGAACGCCCACAGCTGCCACAGCCACACCGGTGCGGACACGAGGATGCCGACGGCGAACGAGATGCGCAGGCGCATGTCGAAGGGGCCGGTGATGCTCTGGTACATCAGGGTGACGACGTCGTCCTCCCCGCGGGTCTCGGCGACCACGCGGATGGGTTCGGTCATCGCCCAGATGATGGGGTCGGTGAGGAACCAGGCGGCCACCATGCCCACGACGAGGGCGATGGCGCCGATGACGAACCGTTTGCGCAGCTCTTTGAGGTGCTCCGCGAGCGACATCCTGCGGTCGCGGCGGGGGCCGTCGTCCTCTCCCAGACGCGGGCGTTCGGCCGTGGCCACGTGGGTTACGGCTTGGGGTCGGTACCGGCGCCCGGGTCGGCGGCCGTGGCCGACGGCGTCGCGTCGGCTTGCGAGACGGCGGTGCCCGGCGCCGTGGTGCCCGTGGCGGGAACGTCCTCGTCCTTCATCGCCTTCATCTCACCCTTGAACACGCGGGCGGACTGACCGACGCTCTTGGCCAGAGCCGGCAGCTTCGCCGCCCCGAACAGCAGGAGGATGACGATGAGGATGATGAGCAGGTGCCATCCGGTCATACCTTGGAACATGAGGGTCCCCTCGTTGGTGTGGGTGTGGACAGTCTAACCGGGTGCGCTATGGCTCAGCCGTACTGCGCGAGACCCGCGTCGGCCCAGGCGGCTGCGGCACGGCGGGCCGATTCGGGGGCGAGCACCTCGAACGCGCCGGCGTGGCGCGCGGCGAGACGCTTGAGGCTGCGCTCGTCGGCCACGCGCAGCTGCGCCCGGCGCACCTCGCCGTCGCCGCTGACCGACTGCGCGTCGAGGAACCCGGCCAGCAGCGGCAGGATGTCGGCGCGCACCTGCACGTCGACGACGGCATCCGTCTCGCTGGGTTCGAACAGGTCGGGCACCCGCTCACCGCCGTGGGTGATCGGGATGTCGGTGAGGCGCACCTCTCCCACCCGGTCGAGGTGGAAGGTGCGCATCGCCTGGCGCAGGTGGCACCAGCCCTGCAGGTACCACTGCCCCGATTCGACGTGCACCTTCACCGGGTCGACGGTGCGCGTGGTCGTCTCGCGCTCGGGCGGCGTGTACGAGAACGACACGGCCACCCCGCGACGCAGCGCCTCGGCGACGGTCACGCGCACGTCGTCGACGGCATCGGGGGCGACGATCACATCGGCCGGGGTCGCCGAGGCCCCGCGGGCGAGCTTGGCGAGCAGGCCCTGCACGGTGTCGCTGTCGCCGACGCCGGGAAGCCCGGCGGCCAGCTGCAGACCAGCCAGGAGCGCGGCGGCCTCGCGGGCGGTGAACCGTGGCGTGCGCTCGAGGCCCACGCTGTTGGTGATGACGATGAGGTCCTGCTGGTCGAGCAGGTCCCAGTCGATGTCGAACAGGTCGTTGGCCATCTGCCAGAACCCGCCCTCGCCGGGCAGGCCGATGACGGTGAGCTTCTCGACCATGCCGCGCATCTGCGCGGGCGTGACCTCGAACTCGCGGGCCGCCTCGTCGAGCGAGACCTCGCCCTTGCCGATGAGGTAGGGCACGAGCTGCAGGATGAGGGCGGCGCGATCGGTGGCCAGCAGCGGCTTCGGGCTCATGCGGCGTCCTCCGCTGCGTGTCGCCGGGCGGCCAGGCGCAGGCGGGCCACGACCTCGTCGCGGAGGGCGACGGGCTCGACCACCCGCACCTCGGGTCCGTACGAGGCCAGTTCGTCGGCGAAGACGTGCACGTCGACGAACGGCACGTGGATGCCCTGGTCGGCCGGCTGGGCGCGGCGGCTCAGGCGCAGCGCCGCCTCGGTGCCGGGGGCCACTTCCAGCAGCGCCCGCTGCCGACGGGCCACGGCGCGCAGTCCCTCCAGGGCCCGCTCCCCCGCGTGCTCGCGCAGTTCGAGGTCGAAGGTCGCGCGCGTCAGCACGACGTCGGACGAGATGCGCGACAGCAGGAAGGTGCGGTCGGCGTCCTGATCGAGGTCGAAGCCGAACAGATGCCAGCGCGCCTCGTACTCGACGAGGGCGAGCGGGCGGATGCGGCGCCGACGGGCGGCATCCTCCCCGCCCTTGAGGTAGTCGAACTCCACCACGCGCGCCTGCTCGATGGCGCTCTGCAGCGGGGCGAACGACGCCTCGCGCAGGCTGATGCGGGGGGCGTAGCCGATGATGGGCGCGTCGACCTCGATGCCGAGCGCGCTGATCTTGCGCAGCGCGCTGCGCGCGTCGGCCGACATCGAGCTCTCGCTCCAGACGCCGCCGGCGAGGTTCAGCACGGCCAGCTCTGCAGGGCTGAAGGTGATGTCGGCGGGCAGCTCGTACTCGGCGGTGGGCACGCGGTAGCGCGCCTCGCGCAGATCGTCGGGGTCGGCGTGGTCGCCGATCGTCTCGATGGGGACGCCGAGGCCCCGCAGGTTCTCCTTGTCGCGCTCGAACATCTTCTCGAGCGCGTCCTTGGACGTGCCGGCATCCTGCTGTTCGCGATAGCCCGACACCGACGAGAGGATCGTGTCTTTGGTCAGTCCCTGGTCGGTCGCCAACAGCGCGACGACGAGGTTCACCAGCCGCTCCTCGGGAGCCGCGCGGAAGTCCGTTGCCACGCGCCCCATCCTAGGCCGCGGGCGGACGGGTCACTGCGACGACGAGGCCGTGGCGGGGTCGTCGACACCGAGGATGTCGATGACGAACACGAGCGTCGAGTTCGCCGGCACCGCGGCGGAGGCCTGGTCGCCGTAGCCGAGCTCGGGCGGGATGACCACGAGGATCTGCGATCCCACGGTCTGGCCGTCGAGGGCCTGGGCGAAGCCGGGCACGACCGCGTCGAGGCTGAGCGCGGTGGAGGCGCCCTTCTCCCACGTCG
Source organism: Microbacterium festucae (assembly GCF_025421715.1). Lineage (GTDB taxonomy): Bacteria > Actinomycetota > Actinomycetes > Actinomycetales > Microbacteriaceae > Microbacterium > Microbacterium festucae. Next base: position 339,459 of record NZ_JAOEFC010000002.1, on the reverse strand, counting down.
AGTCGAAGACCTTCTTGTCGGCCCAGTTCACGCCGGTGTAGTGCACGCGGATCGCGTCGCCGGCGCCGACCGTCGGGCCGTCGCCCTTCTTGAGCACCTCGACGGCGAGGTCGTCGGGGGCGGCACCGTCGGGGACGATGATGCCGGGACGCCCGTCGGGGGCGAGGACGACGGTGGGCATGCCGCGACGGTCGTTGTACTGCGGGGCGCCGTCGGCGGCGGGCTTGTAGACCTTCTGCACGTCCATGACGACGGCGATCGACTGCCCCTCCTGCACGCCCCAGTTCTGCGCGGCCTGCTCGGAGAGCGCGTCGAACGGCACGGCGCCGATGATGCGCGAGCCCTCGCGGGCGCACATGAGCATGTCGGCGAAGCCGGCGTAATCGGCCTTCCAGAAGTCGACCGCGCGCACCGGGGTGCCGCTCTGCAGCACGTCGGTGCCGGTGGCGCCGTTGGCCACGGCCACCGAGAAGACGACGTCCTGGGCACCGGTGGTGATGGTGGGGCCGTCGCCGACGGTCTCGTCGGTGAACGAGGTGCTGTCGACGTAGACCGGGTCGGTGAGGGTGATGCCGGGGGTGCCGACCTCACCGGTCGCGGTGATCAGACCGAGCGCGCTGGACCCGTGGTCGCCGCGCTCGCAGTCGGCGGCGGCGCCGGTCGACGAGGCTGACGAGCAGCCCACGAGGGCGAGAGCGGACAAGCCGATGACGGCGACAACTGCGGGGATCCGGCGCACCGGATCAGTCTACGTGCTCGTCCCGGGGCTCCCCTGCACCGTCCACAGTCGCGCCGTCGGCGGCCGCGTCGTCGGGACGGGCGCTCGCGATCCGGGCGCCCGCGCGGGCGCGCTCGGCGTCGCGCACGCGCTTGCGCAGGTTCTTGTCGGTGATGGCGCGGTCGCCGACGGCGCCGGGCGTCCACATCTCCACGTCCTCGTCGGCGTAGCTGGGCTTCTTCAGCGCGCGGCGGCGCACGTCGGGCGGCACCGCGCCGGGCGCGAGGCGGCGCGCGGTGAGAAGGAACCCGGTGTGGGCGACCATGCGGTGGTCGGGGCGCACGGCGAGTCCTTCGACGTGCCAGCCGCGCACCATCGTCTCGGTGGCCTCGGGCTCGGTGAACAGCCCCGACGCGCGGATGAACTCGGCGACGCGGCTGAGCTGGGTGGCCGTGGCGATGTAGCAGAGCACGACGCCGCCGGGGGTCAGCGCGTCGGCGACGACGTCGATGCACTCCCAGGGCGCGAGCATGTCGAGCACGACGCGGTCGACGGTGCCCGGCTCCACCTCGGCGGGCAGCGACTCGACGAGGTCGCCCACGACCACGCGCCAGGTGTCGGGGGTGTGCCCGAGGAAGGTCTCCACGTTGGCCTCGGCGACCTGCGCGAACTCCTCGCGACGCTCGAACGACACCAGCGAGCCCTCGCTGCCGATGCTGCGCAGCAGCCACAGCGACAGGGCGCCCGATCCGACGCCGGCCTCCACGACGCGGGCGCCGGGGAAGATGTCGGCCGAGGCGAGGATCTGCGCGGCGTCCTTCGGGTAGACGATGGCCGCACCGCGCGGCATCGACATGACGAAGTCGCGCAGCAGCGGGCGCAGCGCGAGGTACTCGTGGCCGCCGCTTCCGGTGACCACCGAGCCGTCGGGCTGGCCGACCAGCTGCTCGTGCTTGAGCACGCCGTGATGGGTGTGCAGCTCCCCCTGCTCGCGCAGCGTGATGGTGTGCAGGCGACCCTTGGGTCCGGTCAGCTGCACCCGATCGCCGTAGCGGAAGGGGCCTGCGGGGCGCAGGTCGGCGTTCATTCGTTCACCTCGGGGTGGGGATGTGCCGCGCGGTGCGCGGCGTGGATGTCGGCCAGATCCTGCAGGGTGCGTCCCTGCAGGCTCTCCCAGATGCCGGTGGCACCGGCGCCGGTGAGCGAGACCATGAGCGGGATGCCGACCGTGGTGGCTCCGGCGGCGACCGCCGCGCGCACCCCGGTGGGCGAGTCTTCGAGGGCCACCGTGTCGGCGGCGTCGACCCCGAGCAGCGCGCACGCCTGCAGGTAGGGGTCGGGGAAGGGCTTGGGACGGGTGACGTCGTCGCCGGCGACGACCACGTCGAAGGCGTCGAAACCCATCTGGCCGGCGACGGTCTCGGCCATGCTGCGCAGCGACATGGTCACGAGGGCGGTGGGGATGCCGGCATCCTTCAGCTCGGCCAGCAGCTCGCGGGCGCCCGGGCGGAACGGGTTGCCCTCCTCGGCCAGGCGGCGGCTCACCTCGGCGGTGAGGTGGTCGATGATGTCGGTGACCGACATCCGCACGCCCGCCTCCTGCAGGATCTCGGCGGAGCGTTCGAGGCCGCTGCCGACGAGGGTCAACGCCTGCTCGTGGGTCCAGGTGCCGCCGTGGCGCTCGACGAGGGCGGTCTCGGCGGCCATCCAGTAGCCCTCGGTGTCGACGAGCGTGCCGTCCATGTCCCAGAGGACGGCGGCGGGGGGCGCGGAGGTCATCGTTCCATCGTATAGAGCCGTGCCGCGCCGCCCCCGCGGCGGGCGACGGGCGTATCGTGGGTGGACCGCAGGGATACGGAAGGAGCGGGGTGGACACACTCGGAGACCGCGTGCTCGTCGTCGCCTTCGACGGCTGGAACGACGCCGGCGAGGCCGCCACGGCCGCCGCGACGCAGATCCGGGAGCGGGGAACGTACGACTCCGCGTTCACCGTCGATCCCGAGCTCTACTTCGACTACCAGTACACGCGCCCGCAGATGCGGATGGATGCCGACGGCTCGCGCTCGCTGGTGTGGCCCGACACGACGCTGTGGCGACCGCGCCGCCGTCCCGCGGGCGTGGGACTGTGGCTGCTGACCGGTGTCGAGCCGGCGCGCGCCTGGCAGGGCTTCGCCGCCGAGCTCATCGACGCGGCCCTCAGCGAGGACATCACCGGCATCGTCGCGCTCGGCTCGATGATGTCGGACGTGCCCCACACCCGCCCGATCTCGATCTTCTCGGGCACCGACAACGAGCGGCTGCGGGTGGCCCTCAACCTGGAACGGCCGAGCTACGAGGGGCCGGTCGGCATCCTCAGCGTGCTCACCGCCGCGGCCGAGACCGCCGGCATCCCCACCGCCGCCCTCTGGGCGAGCGTGCCGCACTACGTCGCCGGGCACACGCCGTCGCCCAAGGCGACCCTGGCGCTCATCGACCGGCTGGCCGAGATCACCGGCGCCGAGATCCCCCGGGGCGAGCTGCCCGCCGAGGCGCTGGCGTGGGAGGCGTCGATCGACGCGGCCGCCGCCGACGACGAGGAGATGACGGAGTACATCCACCAGCTCGAGCAGACCCGCGACACGTGGGACTCCCCCGAGGCCTCGGGCGATGCGATCGCCCAGGAGTTCGAGCGGTACCTGCGCCGCGGCGGCGACGGGCCCACCAAGCCCGGCCGCGACGACCCGCGCCGCTGACACCCGCCGGCCGCGAGAGCGGCCGGGCCGGGGCGCCGCCTCAGAAGCCGAGCCGCCCCAGCTGCTTCGGGTCGCGCTGCCACTCCTTGGCGATGCGCACGTGCAGCTTCAGGAACACCTTCGTGCCCACGAGGGGCTCGATCTGCGCGCGGGCGCGCGAGCCGACGTCGCGCAGCCGCGACCCCTTGTGCCCGATGATGATGCCCTTCTGGCTGTCGCGCTCGACGACGATGTTGGCGTGGATGTCGGTGATCTCGCCGTCTTCGCGCTCGGCGATGTCTTCCACGGTCACCGCGATCGAGTGCGGCAGCTCGTCGCGCACGCCCTCCAGCGCCGCCTCGCGGATGATCTCGGCGATGCGGTCCTCCACCGACTCGTCGGTGACGACGCCCTCCTCATAGAGGGCGGGGCCCTCGGGCATGAGCGTCAGCAGCTCGTCGGCGAGCACGTCCAGCTGCTCACCGGCCACCGCCGACAGCGGGATGACGGCGGCCCAGTCCTCGCGCAGGCTGTCGACCTCCATGAGCCGCTCGGTGATCTGGTCGCGCGAGGCGATGTCGGTCTTGGTGACGATGGCGACCTTGCGGGCGCGGCCGTAGCCGTCGAGCGACTCGGCGATGCGGCGGTCGCCCGGGCCGACCTTGTCGGTGGCGGGCACCAGGAACCCGATCACGTCGACGTCGCCCAGCACCTGCTCGACGAGGTCGTTGAGGCGCTGGCCCAGCAGGGTGCGCGGCTTGTGGATGCCGGGGGTGTCGACGATCACCAGCTGGCCGGACGGCCGGGTGAGGATGCCGCGGATCGCGCGACGGGTGGTCTGCGGCTTGTCGCTGGTGATGGCGACCTTCTCGCCGACCAGGGCGTTGGTGAGCGTGGATTTGCCCACGTTCGGGCGCCCGACGAAGGTGACGAATCCGGACCGGAACTCTGCGTCGCTCATCGCGCGTCCTCTTTCGTGGCGGTCTTCGCCGTGCTGCGGGGGTCGTGGGTGTCGGTCCCGGTCGGGCCGATGATGGAGATCGACCCGGTGCGCGGGGCGCGCGGGGTGAGGGAGTCGGAGAGGGCCTGCAGGGCGGTGCTGCGCTCGACGAACACGGTCGCCAGGCCCCGCCCGCGGCCGCGCGAGGCTCCGCCGGTGAGGACGAGCCCCTGCACCTCGACGGTGGCTCCGGGCAGCGGGATGCGCCCGAGCGCCTTGCCCAGGAGACCCCCGATCGAGTCGACGTCGTCGTCGTCGAGCTCGACGCCGAACAGTTCGCCCACCTCGTCCAGGCCCAGTCGGGCGCTGACGCGGAAGCGGCCGTCGCCGAGGTCGACGACCTCGGCCGCGCGCGGGTCGTACTCGTCGGCGATCTCGCCCACGAGCTCTTCGATGAGGTCTTCCAGGGTCACCAGGCCCGCCACGCCCCCGTACTCGTCGACGACGAGGCAGACGTGCACGGCATCCCGCTTCATCTGCTGCAGCAGGGTCTCTGCCTTCATCGACTCGGGCACGAACACCGCCGCCCGAGCGATCTGGGTGACGGGCACGTCGCGCCAGGCGGTCTCGTCGCGGTAGGCGAACTGCACCAGGTCTTTCAGGTAGACCACGCCGGTGATGTCATCGGCCTCGCCGTCGGCGACGGGGATGCGCGAGACGCCCTTGTCGAGGAAGAGGTGCATCGCCTCCTGCGTGGTGGCGGCGGCGTCCATGGTGACCATGTCGGTGCGCGGCACCATCACCGAGCGCACGAACGCATCGGTGAAGTCGAACACCGAGTGGATGAGGTCGCGGTCGTCGGCCTCGATGAGGTCTTGCGAGGCGGCCTCGTCGACCATGCTCAGCAGCTGCTCCTCCGAGGTGAACGACGCGCTGCGGCTCACGCCCGGGGTGAGGCGCTGGCCCAGGGCGACCAGCAGGTGCGCCAGCGGCCCGAGCACGATGCGCGCGCCGCGCACGAGCGGCGCGCAGGCACGCAGCAGGCCCTTGGCGTGACGGCGGCCGACGCTGCGCGGGCTCGCGCCCACCAGCACGAACGAGACCGCCGTCATCAGCACGGCCGCGGCGAGCATGGCCCACCAGGTGCTCTCGAGGATGACCGTGAACGCGACGGTGACCAGCACGGCCGCCGTCGTCTCGGCGAGGATGCGGATGAAGATCACCGCGTTGGCGTGCGCCTCGGGCTCGCCGGCGATGCGCGCCAGGGCGCGCTGGTTGCGTCCGGTCTGGGCGAGGTCGGCGATGTCGGAGCGCGAGGTGACCCCGAGCGCGGCGTCGATGGCGGCCATGAGACCGCCGAGGGCCACGAGGAGACCCGCTGCGACGAGCAGGAGCGCTTCGGTCATGCGCGTCGTCGACGTTCGGAGTCGTGGAAGGCGGCGATCAGCTCGCGCTGCAGGCCGAACATCTCCCGCTCCTCCTCCGGCTCGGCGTGGTCGAAGCCGAGCAGGTGCAGCAGACCGTGCGTGGTGAGCAGGATCAGCTCGTCGACCGTGGAGTGCTTGGCGGCGACGGCCTGGGTCTCGGCCACCTGCGGGCACAGCACGATGTCGCCGAGCAGGCCCGGCGAGGTGGGCTGCTCCTCGGTGCCGGGGCGCAGCTCGTCCATCGGGAAGCTCAGCACGTCGGTGGGGCCGGGCTCGTCCATCCACTGCACGTGGAGCGCCTCCATGGCGCCCTCGTCGACGAGCAGGATCGCGAGGTCGGCATCCGCGCTGACGTGCAGCTCGGCGAGGTTGTTCTCGGTGAGCCGCAGCAGCACCGTCTCGTCGATGGGGAATCCGGACTCGTTGGTGATCTCGATCGTCATGAGCGTCCTCGCTTGGGCTGGTGGTCGCGCGGACCGGACGGGCGCGCGGCGCGGCGCTCCGCGCGGTTGGCGAACTCGCTCGCTTCGTCGCGCTCGCGACGGGCGACGAGTCGCTGCTCGTCGTACTCGGTGTAGGCGTCGACGATGCGTCCCACGAGGGTGTGACGCACCACGTCGGCGCTGGTGAGGTAGGCGAAGTGGATGTCGTCGATGTCCTTCAGCACCCGGGTCACCAGGCGCAGGCCCGACGCGCCCTGGGGCAGGTCGACCTGCGTGATGTCGCCGGTGACGACCATGCGCGTGCCGAACCCGAGGCGGGTGAGGAACATCTTCATCTGCTCGGGGGTGGTGTTCTGCGCCTCGTCGAGCACGACGAAAGAGTCGTTGAGGGTGCGGCCTCGCATGTAGGCCAGCGGCGCCACCTCGATGGTGCCCGATGCCATGAGCTTGGGCACCAGCTCGGGGTCCATCATCTCGTTGAGCGCGTCGTAGAGCGGCCGCAGGTACGGGTCGATCTTGTCGGTGAGCGTGCCCGGCAGGAACCCCAGCCGCTCCCCCGCCTCGACGGCGGGACGGGTGAGGATGATGCGGCTGACCTCGCGCCGCTGCAGCGCCTGCACCGCCTTCGCCATGGCGAGATAGGTCTTGCCGGTACCGGCGGGGCCGATGCCGAAGACGATCGTGTGGTCTTCGATCGCGTCGACGTAGGCCTTCTGACCGACGGTCTTGGGGCGGATGACCTTGCCGCGCGAAGACAGGATCGCCTCGCCGAGCACCTCGGAGGGGCGCAGGCCCGCGTCGATGATGCGCGAGGACGCCTGCACGTCCGACGGGTCGAGGCCCTGGCCGGAGCGGGCCAGGGAGATCAGCTCGTCGACGAGCGAGCGCGCCGCCGCGACGGCATCCGCCTCGCCGGTCAGCGTGATCTCATTGCCGCGCACGTGCACCTGCACGTCGGGGTGCTCGCGCTCGACGACGCGCAGAAGCCGGTCTTGCGGACCGAGCAGCTGCACCATCGCCACGCCGTCGGCGTAGATGCGGTCGATGATCGGTTCGGGGCCGTCAGGCACCGAGACTCCCTTCGGTGAGGCCGCCGCCCAGCACGTGCGCGTGCACGTGGAAGACGGTCTGTCCGGCGTCGGCGCCGGTGTTGAAGATCAGGCGGAAATCGCCGCCGGTGTGCTCGTGGGCCAGCGAGTTGGCCAGTCCCACGACCTCGGCCAGCAGCGCCGGGTCGCCGGCGGCCAGTTCCACGACGTCGCGGTAGTCCTGCGATTTCGGGATCACCAGCAGGTGCACCGGGGCCTTCGGGGCGATGTCGCGGATGGCGAAGACGTTCTCGGTCTCCGCGACGATCTCGGACGGGATCTCGCCGTTGTAGATGCGCGTGAAGATCGACGGCTCGCTCATACGCCCAGTCTACTGAGGGGCCGGGCCGTCGTCGCGGGCGCGGCTGATGGGCGTCCCGCTCACCAGCGACCGAGGCCGGCGCTGACGACGGCGAGGGCGGCGGGCCCGGCCGTCGAGGTGCGCAGCACGGTGTCGCCCAGGCGCACCGCACGCGCTCCGGCGGCGCCGAGCGCGGTGAGCTCCTCGGGGGCGATGCCGCCCTCGGGTCCGACGACCAGCACGATGTCGCGGCCGGTGGCCAGGGGCAGCCGCGAGAGCGGGTCGGATGCCGTCGGCTCCAGCAGCAGCACGTCGGCGTCGGCGCAGCGGCCGGCCAGCTGCGCCGTCGTGACGGGGGCGGTGACGGCGGGGACCCACGCGCGGTGGGCCTGCTTGGCCGCCTCCCGCACGATGCTCTGCCAGCGGGCGACGCCCTTGGCGGCCTTGGCCGCGTCCCAGCGCGACACGCTGCGCGCCGCCTGCCACGGCACGATCTCGTCGACGCCGAGCTCGGTCGCCGCCTGGATCGCGAGCTCGTCGCGGTCGCCCTTGGCGAGGGCCTGCACCAGCACGAGGCGCGGCGTCGGGGCCGGCACCTGGCGGCGCGCGGTGATGCGCACGGTGAGCTGCTTGGGCGCGGGCGGCTCGGCGACCACACCGGTCAGCCACAGGCCGCGGCCGTCGCCGACGGTCACCTCTTCGCCCACGCGCACCCGCCGCACGGCCACGGCGTGGTGCGCCTCGGCCCCGGTGAGCACGACGCTCTCCCCGGCATCCGCCAGGTCGTCGACGACGAAGTGCAGCGCCATCTCAGCCCCGGAAGCGGTCGCGGAGCTTGGCGAACAGACCCTGGTGGAATTCGGCCAGGCGCGGCCCGGGGGCCTTGGTGCGCTTGGCGAACTCCTCGATGAGGGCGCGCTCCTTCGCGTCGAGTCGCGTGGGCGTCACGACGTGGATGCCGACCCGCAGGTCGCCGCGCTGGCCGCCGCGCAGCGGCGTGATGCCGCGGCCCTTCACGGTGAGGACGTCGCCCGACTGCGCTCCCGCCTTCACCTCCAGGTCGACGTCGCCGTCGAGCGAGGTGATGGTGGCGCCCGCGCCGAGGATGGCGTCGGGCATCGACACCTCGAGGGTGGCCAGCAGGTCGTCGCCCTCGCGGCTGAACGCCTCGTTGGGGGCGACGGTGACCTCGAGGTAGAGGTCGCCGTTGGGGCCGCCGGCAGGGCCGACCTCGCCCGAGCCGGGCATCTGCAGGCGCAGGCCCGACTCGACGCCGGCGGGGATGTCGACCGACACGGTGCGCCGCGCGCGCACGCGCCCCTGACCGGCGCACGTGGAGCACGGGTACGGGATGGTGGTGCCGTAGCCCTGGCAAGTGGTGCACGGCTGCGAGGTGACGACGTTGCCCAGCAGGCTGCGCACGGTGCGCTGCACGTGACCGGCGCCGTGGCAGATGTCGCAGGTGACCGGCTGGGTGCCGGGCTGGCAGCACGAGCCCGAGCAGGTCTCGCACAGCACGGCGGTGTCGACCTCGAGGTCGCGGTGCACGCCGAACACGACGTCGGCCAGGTCGAGGGTGACCCGCACGAGGGCGTCCTGGCCGCGCTCGCGACGGTCGCGCGGGCGTCCGCCGCGGCCACCGCCCCCGCCGAAGAACGTCTCGAAGATGTCGCCGAAGCCGCCGAACCCGCCGGCACCGCCGAAGCCGCCGCCGTCACCGCCCATGTCGTAGCGCTGACGCTGCTCGGGGTCGCTCAGCACGTCGTAGGCGTGCGTGACGAGCTTGAAGCGCTCCGACGCCTCTTCGCCCGGGTTCACGTCCGGGTGGAGCTCGCGCGCCAGACGCCGGTAGGCCTTCTTGATCTCATCGGGCGTCGCCTCGCGCGACACGCCCAGCACCTCGTAGTGGTCAGCCACTTTCGCCTTTCCCGCCCCGTGGGGCTTGGTCCGCTGTCAGCGGGCTCGCTCGTCTTCGTCGAGCAGCCGGCCGAGATAGTGGGCGACGGCTCGCACCGCCGCCAGGTTCGTCGGGTAGTCCATGCGGGTCGGGCCCAGCACGCCCACGCGCGCCCGCGACCCGGCCGGGTCGTAGTCGCTGGTGAGCACCGAGGCCTCGCCGAGACCGAACGGCTCGTTCTCCCGGCCGATGCTCACCGCGAGCCCCTGCTCGTCGGCGACCATCTCGCTCATGAGGCGCAGCACCGTCACCTGCTCCTCGATCGCCTCCAGCACCGGGTAGATGCTGCCGCGGAAGTCGGCCTCGCTGCGGGCGAGGGTGGCGGTGCCCGCCATGACCAGCCGGTCCTGGCGGAACTCCTCGAGCTCCTCGGCGAGGATGCGGGCGACGCCGCGCACCGCCGCGTCGACGCGGGAGCCGTCGCCGGGGGTGGCGAGGAGGTCGGCCACCGTCTGCAGGCCGTCGCGCACGCTCGAGCCGGTCACCAGCGCCGCCACGGCCGCCTTCACGTGGGCGACGTCGGCCTCGTCGAGGTCGCTCTGCAGGAACCCCACGCGCTGCGAGACGCGGCCGGTGTCGGTGACGACGATGACGACGATGCGCCCGCCGCCCAGGTGCACGAACTCCACGTGCGACACGTGGGCCCGAGCGAACGACGGGTACTGCACGAGGGCGACCTGGCCGGTCAGGCGCGACAGGGAGCGCACCGTGCGCACGAGCAGGTCGTCGAGGTCGGCCGGGGCGTCGAGGAACGACGTGATCGCCGCGCGCTGGGCCGGCGACAGCGGCCGCACCTCGGCGAGGTGGTCGACGAAGACGCGATACCCCTTGTCGGTCGGGATGCGTCCCGACGAGGTGTGGGGCGCGGCGATGAGCTCTTCGTCCTCGAGCAGGGCCATGTCGTTGCGGATCGTCGCCGCCGAGACCCCGAAGTGATGCCGGTCGACGATCGACTTGCTGCCGACGGGCTCGCGGGTGTCGACGTAGTCCTGCACGATCGCCCGCAGCACCTGCAGACCGCGTTCCGAGACCATCACCCCTCCTCGTCGGCCACTCGCATCGGTTGGCACTCGTCAGCCGTGAGTGCCAATTCTACTCAGTGAGAGCGCGCACGACGGCATCCGCGAGAAGTCGGCCCTTCAGGGTGAGCACGACACGGCCGCGCACGGCGGCGGCGCCCTCGATCATCCCGTCGGCGATGAGGGCGGCCACGGCGCGCCGGGGCGCGTCGGGCAGCTCGCTCAGCGGCAGGCCGTCGACGATGCGCGAGCGCAGCAGCACGCTCTCCAGCCGCCGCGCCTCGGCGTCGGGGCGCTCACGGCCGGCGGCCGGCGACGACCCGGCGTCCAGGCGCTGCGCGTACGCGGCGGGATGCTTGACGTTCCACCACCGCAGCCCGGCGACGTGGCTGTGGGCACCCGGCCCGTAGCCCCACCAGTCGGTGCCGCGCCAGTAGGCGAGGTTGTGGCGCGACCGGTGCGCGTCACCGCGCGCCCAGTTCGACACCTCGTACCAGTTGAACCCCGCCGCGCCCAGCAGCTCGTCGGCCAGCTCGTACATGTCGGCCTGCACGTCGTCGTCGGGCGCGTCGACCTCGCCGCGGCGGATGCGACGCTCCAGCGCGGTGCCGTCTTCGATGATGAGCGCGTAGGCCGAGATGTGGTCGGGCTCGAGGGCGATCGCCGCCTCGAGCGAGGTGCGCCAGTCGGCCGTCGACTCCCCCGGCGCCCCGTAGATGAGGTCGACGCTGACATCGAGACCGGCCCGCCGGGCTGCGGCGACGGCGGTCGCCACGGCGGCGGGATCGTGCGTGCGGTCGAGCGCGGCCAGCACGTGCGGCACCGCCGACTGCATGCCGATCGACATGCGGGTCACCCCCGCCGCGGCCAGCTCATCGGCCACCGCGTCGGTGACGGTGTCGGGGTTGGCCTCGACGGTGACCTCGGCGCCCGGTGCCAGCGTGAACGTGTCGCGGATGCCGCCCAGCATCCGGGCGAGGTCGCCGGCGGGCAGCAGGGTGGGCGTGCCCCCGCCGAAGAACACCGTGGATGCCGGTCGCAGCGCTCCGGCGGCGGCCAGCACGCCGCGCGAGAGGGCGATCTCGCGCAGCACCTCATCGGCGTAGGCGTCCTGCCGGGCGCCGCGCAGTTCGGTGGCGGTGTAGGTGTTGAAGTCGCAGTAGCCGCAGCGCACACGGCAGAACGGCACGTGCACGTACGCGCCGAAGTCGGTGTCGGGCGACACGACGAGCTCTCGCGGCAGGGCGCCGTCGGCGGGTGCGGGATCGCCGATCGGAAGAGCAGAACCCATCAGGACGGGGTTGTGTACAGCGGCGAGATGGCGCGCAGGTAACCCTGGAAGAGCTCCCGGCGACGGCGGGTGACCAGCGGCGGCAGCATCCGGTAGAACGCCGACACGGGGCGGTCGAAGGCGCGCACCGTGAACCACACCTCGTCGTTGTCGTACCAGTCGATCATGAACGACTCCTCGCCGCTGACGACCGAATCGCCGATGGTGCCGAGGGCGAACCCGACGCGGCGGGGCTCCTCGACGACGAAGATCACCCGCACCGACGCGTCGGCGCTGTGCCCCTTGACCCGGCCCGAGATCCGCGCCGACGAACCGGCGCCGACGTAGGGCATGCCGTCGGCGTCGAAGCGCTGCTCGGCCTCGAGGCGCGAGGGCGCCACGGCGTTGCCGTCGGCGTCGAAGCTCACGCCCGAGTACATCGGGCCCGAGGCCGGGCGCACATCGGTGACCGAGAGACCGGCACCGCGCAGCGCGCCCCACGCCAACAGCGAATCTGCGGCGCCGGCGAAGCGGTCTTCACCGCTGCCCAGACGCCACGACTGCTCGGCGGGCCTGCTCTTCTCCGGCGGGTACCCCATGAGGTCGGCGGCCTGGGTGGCACCGACGGCGGCGTAGTCGACCGTGCCTTCCTGGAAGCTTCCGCGACGCATGGATGCCAGCCTAACCGCGGCGTCTACTTCTTGTCCTTGCCGTCGACATCTCCCGACAGGGCGGCGATGAACGCCTCCTGGGGCACCTCGACGCGACCCACCATCTTCATGCGCTTCTTGCCTTCCTTCTGCTTCTCGAGCAGCTTGCGCTTGCGGGTGATGTCACCGCCGTAGCACTTGGCGAGCACGTCCTTGCGGATCGCGCGGATGTTCTCGCGGGCGATGATGCGGGCGCCGATGGCGGCCTGGATGGGCACCTCGAACTGCTGGCGCGGGATGAGCTTGCGCAGCCGCTCGGTCATGAGGGTCCCGTAGGCGTAGGCCTTCTCGCGGTGCACGATCGAGCTGAACGCGTCGACCTTCTCGCCCTGCAGCAGGATGTCGACCTTCACCAGGTCGGCCGTCTGGGAGCCGGCCGGCTCGTAGTCCAGGCTCGCGTAGCCCTGCGTCTTCGACTTGAGCTGGTCGAAGAAGTCGAAGACGATCTCGCCCAGTGGCATGTTGTAGCGCAGCTCGACGCGGTCTTCGCTCAGGTACTCCATGCCCAGCAGGGTGCCGCGGCGAGTCTGGCACAGCTCCATCACCGTGCCGACGTAGTCCTTGGGCAGCAGGATGCCGACCTTCACGACCGGCTCGGACACCTCGGCCACCCGGCCGTCGGGGTACTCGCTCGGGTTGGTGACCACGACCGTCTCACCGGTGTCGGTGGTGACCTCGTAGGTCACCGACGGCGCCGTCGTGATGAGGTCGAGGTCGAACTCGCGCGCGAGTCGCTCGGTGATGATCTCCAGGTGCAGCAGCCCCAGGAACCCGCAGCGGAACCCGAAGCCGAGCGCCACCGAGGTCTCGGGCTCGTACTGCAGCGAGGCATCCGACAGCTTCAGCTTGTCGAGCGCTTCGCGCAGCACCGCGTAGTCGCTGCCGTCGATCGGGTAGACGCCCGAGAACACCATCGGCTTGGGGTCGGTGTAGCCGGCCAGGGCGGTGGTGGCGGGCTTGCGGTGGTTGGTGATCGTGTCGCCGACCTTCGACTGGCGCACGTCCTTCACACCGGTGATGAGGTAGCCCACCTCCCCCACGCCGAGACCCTTGGTGGGCACCGGCTCGGGGCTGGACACGCCGATCTCGAGCAGGTCGTGCTGCGCGCGCGTCGACATCATCTGGATGCGCTCACGCGGCTCGAGCTTGCCGTCGACCATGCGCACGTAGGTGACCACGCCGCGGTAGGAGTCGTAGACCGAGTCGAAGATCATGGCGCGTGCGGGCGCGTTCGCATCGCCGCGGGGGGCGGGGATCTGCTCCACGATGCGGTCGAGCAGCTCCTCCACGCCCATGCCGGTCTTGCCGCTGACCCGCAGCACGTCCTCCGGCTTCCCGCCGATGAGGTTCGCCAGCTCGGCGGCGTACTTCTCGGGGTCGGCGGCGGGCAGGTCGATCTTGTTGAGCACCGGGATGATCTGCAGATCGTTCTCCAGCGCCAGGTACAGGTTCGCCAGGGTCTGGGCCTCGATGCCCTGTGCGGCGTCGACGAGCAGGATCGCGCCCTCGCACGCGGCGAGCGAGCGCGACACCTCGTAGGTGAAGTCGACGTGACCGGGCGTGTCGATCATGTTGAGTGCGAACGTGCGGTCGTCGCTGGCCCACGGCATCCGCACGGCCTGGCTCTTGATCGTGATGCCGCGCTCGCGCTCGATGTCCATGCGGTCGAGGTACTGCGCGCGCATGTCGCGGTCGGCGACCACGCCGGTGATCTGCAGCATGCGGTCGGCCAGCGTGGACTTGCCGTGGTCGATGTGGGCGATGATGCAGAAGTTGCGGATCAGCTCTGGAGGGGTCGCAGACGGCTCGAGAGGCTTCAGGGCGCGCGGAGACATGTCTGGAGGAGTCTACCGGCCGGGTGCACGCCCGGCCGTCGCCGCCCGCGGCGGAACCGGAGAATAGCCGACACCCGCCGCGACGCGCCAGGGCAGCGGTCGATGAGAAAGAGTTAACCGTTCTGCCTCTTGTCGCGGGGCGGGACCACCCCGAATGCTCAATCTTGCGGTCGGAAGCTGCGCGATATCCCCAGTCGCGCCCGAGCCGCCCCGGAGACGCATCGTGACGCACAGCAACGCCCTGCCCGCCCCCACCATCGCCTCCCCGCCGCGCGGCCGCCGCACGGTCGCGGCCATCGCCGCGGCCGCCACCGTCGCCGCCGGCCTCGCCCTCGCGCCGCTGCCCGCGGCGGCGGCGGTCAGCGTCGAGGCCGACCTGGTGATCTCCGAGGTCTATGGCGGCGGCGGCAACAACGGCGCCGCCTTCAACCGCGACTTCATCGAGCTGGCCAACGTGGGCGACGCCCCGGCCTCGCTCAGCGGCTACAGCGTGCAGTACGCCTCGGCGACGGGCGCCTCGTGGGCGGTCACCCCGCTGGGCGATCTCACGCTGCCGGCCGGGCAGCAGCTGCTCATCGGGCAGGCCACCGGCGCCAACACGGCGCTGCCGGGATTCACCGCCGACGTCGACGGCACCATCGCCCTGTCGGGGACGACCGGCAAGGTCGCGCTGGTGAACACCACCACCGCGCTGTCGGGGGCCGGTGGCACCGCCGCCCTGCCCGAGGTCGTCGACCTGGTCGGCTGGGGGCCGACCGCCTCGGCGTTCGCCGGCTCGGCGCCCGCTCCCGCCACCTCCAACGCCACGAGCGTCTCCCGCAACGCCCAGTTCGCCAACACCGCCGACAACGCGGCGGACTTCACCGCCGGCGTCCCGAGCCCGCAGGGCCTGGGCGGCACCACCACCCCCACCCCGACGCCCACCGTCACCCCCACGCCCACGCCCACTCCGACGCCGACCGCGCCGGCGACGGTGGCGATCGCCGAGATCCAGGGCACCGGCGAGACCTCGCCGCTGGCCGGGCAGACGGTCACCACCACCGGCGTCGTGACCGCCCACTACCCCACCGGCGGCTTCAACGGCTACGTCATCCAGACCCCGGGCTCCGGCGGCGACGCCGCCCGCACGGCCTCCGACGCCGTCTTCGTCTATGCGCCCGGCGCAGTGGGCGAGGTCGCCCCGGGCGACACCGTGCAGGTCACCGGCGCGGTGTCGGAGTACTTCGGTCTCACCCAGCTCACCGTGGGCGCCGGCGGCGCCGTGAAGGTCGCCGACGCGGCCGCCCCGGTGCCGGTCGCCGTCGGCTGGCCGCGCACGGCCGCCGAGCGCGAGGCCCTCGAGTCGATGCTCATCGCACCCGACGGCGCCTTCACCGTCACCAACACCTACAGCACCAACCAGTACGGCGAGGTGGGCCTGGCTGCCGGCGACGAGCCGCTGCGGCAGCCCACCGACGTCGCGGCCCCCGGCTCGGCCGAGGCCGCCGCGGTCGTCGCCGACAACGCCGCCCGTGCGGTCACCCTCGACGACGGCGCCACGACCAACTTCCTCAGCGCCGCGAACGCCGCCCTCACCCCCGCCTACGTCTCCCTCGACGAGCCGATCATCGTGGGCGCGGGCGTGAGCTTCTCCGCCCCGGTCATCGTCGACTACCGCAACAACGCGTGGAAGCTGAACCCCACCACCGCGCTGGTGGCCGACGGCAGCGGCACCGACGAGGTCGTGTTCGAGAACACCCGCTCGGCGGGCCCGGACGCCGTCGGCGGCGACCTGTCGATCGCGTCGTTCAACGTGCTCAACTACTTCACGACCCTCGGCACCGACAGCGCCTCGTGCGTGGCCTACAGCGACCGCTTCGGCGACGGCGTGACCGTGCGCGAGGGCTGCGACCAGCGCGGCGCGTGGGACGCGGGCGACCTCGAGCGTCAGCAGGACAAGATCGTCGCGGCCATCTCCGCTCTGGACGCCGATGTGGTCGGTCTCATGGAGATCGAGAACTCGGCCGCCCTCGGCGAGCAGCCCGACGAGGCCACGGCCACCCTGGTGGCCGCCCTCAACGCGGCCGCCGGTCGCCAGGAGTGGGCGTTCGTGCCCTCGTCGGCAGATCTGCCCCCGGCATCCGAGCAGGACGTCATCACCAACGCGATCATCTATCGCACCGCAGCGGCCACGCCCGTGGGCGCCGCGCGCGCTCTCGGCGACCAGAGCGGCGACGACCAGGCCTTCGGCAACGCGCGCGAACCCATCGCGCAGGTGTTCGAGCCGGCGGCCGGCGGCGCACCGCTGCTGTTCGTGGTGAACCACTTCAAGTCGAAGGGCTCCGCCGGCCCGTGGCCCGGCGACGCCGACACCGGCGACGGCCAGGGCTCGTCGAACGAGTCGCGGGTGCGTCAGGCGACGGCTCTGCGCGACTGGGTCGACCAGGTGCGCGGCGACGTGGATGCCGTCGCCCTCGCCGGCGACTTCAACTCCTACTCGCAGGAGGACCCGCTGCAGGTGCTCTTCGCCGCCGGCTACGCCGACGCGGAGGCCGCCCTCGAGGTGGACTCGTCGTCGTACAGCTTCCAGGGGCTGTCGGGCTCGCTCGACCACATCCTGCTCAACGAGGCGGCTCTGGGCCGGGCCACCGGCGCCGACATCTGGAACATCAACTCCGGTGAGGCCCTCGCGCTGGAGTACAGCCGGTTCCGCTACCACGGCACCGAGTTCTACGCCCCCGACGCCTACCGCTCCTCCGACCACGACCCCGTCGTCGTCGGCCTGTCGGCCCAGGCCGCTCCGGTGGAGCTCACCCTGCTCGGCATCAACGACTTCCACGGCCGCATCGACGCCAACACGGTGAAGTTCGCGGGAACCGTCGAGCAGCAGCGCGCCGCGGCATCCGGGCCCGTGCTGTTCCTGTCGTCGGGCGACAACATCGGCGCGTCGCTGTTCCCCTCCGCCGTCGCGCAGGACCAGCCCACCATCGATGTGCTCAACGCCCTCGGGCTGCAGGCCAGCGCCGTGGGCAACCACGAGTTCGACCGCGGCTTCGCCGACCTCGCCGGTCGCGTGAGCGACGCATCCGACTACCCGCAGCTGGGGGCCAACGTGTACCTCGCGGGCACGACCACCCCGGCGCTGGACGAGTACACGCTGCTCGAGGCGGGCGGGCTCACCGTCGGCGTCATCGGCGCCGTCACCGAGGAGACCCCCACGCTGGTCTCCCCCGCCGGCATCACCGACCTCGACTTCGGCGACCCGGTCGAAGCCGTCAACCGCGTGGCCGCGCAGCTGAGCGACGGCGACCCCGCCAACGGCGAGGCCGACGTGCTCGTCGCCCTCTACCATGAGGGTGCCGGCGCGGGCACGCCCGACGGGGCGACGCTGGACGAGGAGCTCGCCGCCGGCGGCGCCTTCGCCGCGATCGTCGACGACACCTCCGCCGAGGTCGACGCGATCTTCACCGGTCACACGCACAAGGAGTACGCGTGGTCGGCGCAGATCCCCGGCACCGACCGCACGCGTCCCGTCGTGCAGACGGGCTCCTACGGCGCCAACCTCGGCCGCATCACGCTGACCGTCGACCCGGCCACCGGCGAGGCGACCGCCCACACCGAGACGAACATCCCGCGCACCACGACCGCCGACGCCGACCTCGTCGCGGCCTACCCGCGGGTGGCCGAGGTGTCGCAGATCGTCGCCGACGCGCTGGCCGCAGCGGCCGAGATCGGCAACACGGCCGTCGCCGAGGTGTCGGGCGACCTCACCACCGCCTACAGCGGCGGGGCGTTCGTCAACGGCGTCTACACCGGCGGCACTCGCGACGACCGCGCCAGCGAGTCGGTGCTGGGCAACACCGTCGCCGACATGCTGCGCGACTCGCTGTCGGCCCTGCC
The DNA here is from genome assembly GCF_025421715.1 of Microbacterium festucae. Taxonomy (GTDB): domain Bacteria; phylum Actinomycetota; class Actinomycetes; order Actinomycetales; family Microbacteriaceae; genus Microbacterium; species Microbacterium festucae. The sequence goes on along the minus strand of NZ_JAOEFC010000002.1, from coordinate 321,161 downwards.
CAGCGGCGCCCAGATCGGTGTGACCAACCCGGGCGGCCTGCGCGCCGACCTGTGGGACACGCAGGCCGAGTTCGGCTCCACCGCGGTGCCGGGTCTTCCCGACGGGACGATCTCGTACTCGCAGGCCAACGCCGTGCTGCCGTTCAACAACACGCTGGCCCTGGTCACCCTCACCGGCGCCCAGTTCACGACGCTCCTCGAGCAGCAGTGGCAGCGGGACGCCGCGGGCAACGTGCCCTCGCGCCCCTACCTGCAGCTCGGGCTGTCCGACAACGTGTCGTACACCTACGACCCGGCCCTGCCGGAGGGCTCGCGCATCACGTCGGTGACCGTCGACGGGGCCCCGATCGACCCGGCCGCCGAGTACCGCATCGGCACGTTCTCGTTCCTGGCCACCGGCGGTGACAACTTCCGCGCCTTCACCGAGGGCACCGGCTATGTCGACACCGGCCTGCTCGACTACGAGCAGTGGATCGACTTCCTCGCCGACCGCTCCCCCGTGGCGCCGGACTACGCCAAGCACGCCGTGCAGGTCTCGGGCGTCCCCGAGACGGTCGCCGCGGGCGAGACCGTCGAGTTCTCGGTGGCCGGTCTCAACCTCACCAGCCGCGGCGCCCCCGAGAACACCTCGGTGACCGTCGCCCTGGGCGACCAGGTGCTCGGCGAGGTGCCGGTCGCCGCCGGCGCGGCCACGGTGACCGCGACGATCCCCGCGGGCACCCCCGCCGGCGCGGTGACCCTCACCCTCACGGCGGCGCCGTCGGGCACGGTCGTGCAGGTGCCGCTGCAGGTCGAGCAGACCGTCGTCAAGGCGGCCACCTCGACGCGCCTCATCGCGCTGCTGCCGGTGCACCTCAACCGCCTCCTGCCCACCACGCTCATCGCCGCCGTCTCGCAGGACGGCGGGCGCCCCGAGGGCGTCGTCGAGTATCGCGAGGGCGGGCCCGAGGGCACGCTCGTGGGCACCGCCGAGGTGCGCCGGGGCGTCGCGACGCTGCGCCTGGGCGTGCTCAGCCGCGGCACGCACCGCTACACGGCGGTGTTCGTGCCCAGCGACCCGGCCACGGTCGACGGCTCCGTCAGCAACGAGGTGAGCGTGTACGCGCTGCGGTGAGCGCATGCTGCTGAGTGCTGCTGAGCGCTTTCCGGAGCAGAGCAATGCTGCTGCACTGAGCGAGTGCTGGGCATCCCGACCCGCCCCCGGCCTGTTCTGACAGGCTGGGGGCATGTCGGTTTCGGTGGTGATGGTCCACGGCATCCGCACGTCCGCCACGATGTGGCGCGCACAGCTGGCCTATCTCGCCGAGCGCGGCACGGATGCCGTCGCCCTCGATCTGCCCGGACACGGCACCCGCATGGGTGAGACCTTCACCCTCCCCGGCGCGCTCGAGACGATCGACGACGCGGTGCGCTCCGCCGCCGCGCGCGGCCCCGTGCTGCTGGTGGGTCATTCCATGGGCGGGCTCGTGTCGACCGCCTACGTCGGCGCGGAGGAGCCGCCGCCGGTGGCCGGCTTCGTCGCGGCATCCTGCACCGCCTTCCCCCGCGGCATCGCGCTGGCGACCTACCGGGCGCTGGCCCGCCGCGTCGACGCCCTTCCCGGCCGCGGGCAGTGGCTGGCCGACCGGATGCTCGACCGCACGCTGCCGGTGGAGACCCGCGCCGACTTCGGGGCGGGCGGCTACGCCTACGATGCACAGGACATCGCGCTGGCCTCGCTGTCGTCGCTCGACCTGGTGGCGGCGCTGCGCCGCATCCGGGTGCCGACCTGGTTCATCAACGGCGAGTTCGATCAGCTGCGCTTCAACGAGCGCGTCTTCGCCGCCGCAGTGCCCCACGCCGAGCTGTACGTCGTGCCGCGCACGACCCATCTCGTGACGGCGATGCGCCCCGACGTGTTCAACCTGATGCTCGAGCTGGCGCTCGTGACGCTCGAACAGGGCGAGGGTGCGCCGGGGAGTGTCGAGCCGGCGGTCACGCCCGAGCAGGGGCCGTCTGCGGGGTCGTGACGTCGCGGCGGCGGATGGCGAGGGTCATGATGCCGCCGACGATCGACAGTGCGCCGCCGACGGCGAACATGAGGGCGAAGCCGCCGACCGCGGCGACGAGTCCGGCGCCGATGAGCGGGCCGAGCAGCTGCCCGAGACTGGCCGAGACGTTCACGAAGCCGAGGTCGCGAGCGTGGTCGTCGGGGTGGGGCAGCAGGTCGGTCGCGAAGGCGAGCCCGACCGCCATGTAGGCCCCGTAGCCGACGCCCAGCAGCGCCGCGGCGACCATCGCGACCGTCAGCGACGGGAACGCGGCCAGCAGCAGCGCGGCGCCGCCCTGCACGATCGCCGACCACACGACGATGCCGCGGCGGCGGCCGGTGCGGTCGGAGATGCCGCCGGCGACCACCGACGAGGCCACGACGAAGACCGTGTAGACGACGATCAGCAGCAGCAGGTCCTCCTCCGCCGTCGCTGGGTCGAGGCCGAGGCCGTACAGCAGGAAGAACAGCAGCAGCCCGGTGCCCAGGGCATTGCCGATGTTGACGGTGAGGCGTCCGGCCAGCAGCCACGCGAAGTCGCGGTCGCGCAGCGCCGCGAGCCGTTCGCCGAGCCGCCGCGGTGTGCGCGCCCGCTCCGATGCCGCGGCCTCGGGCGGGTCGGGCAGCAGCAGCGCGGCGGCGGCGCCGGCCACCAGCAGGAAGCCGGCCAGCACCAGGTAGCCGGCCATCACACTGAGCCCGAACACGACGACCACGCCGACGCCGAGCACGATCCCGAGCGCCTGCGACGACGACACCACCGCGGATGCCGTGCCGCGCTGCCCCGCGAGCTGATCGGCGATCATCGCCGTGAACGCCGCCGAGGCGACCGCGGTGCCCACCGACACGCCGATCCAGGCGAGCCCCACACTCCAGGGGCCGGAGGCGACGGAGATGCCCACCAGCGAGACCGCCGCGACCACGACGCCGGCCAGCGCCCAGGGACGGCGTCTGCCGAACCGTCCGCGCGTGCGGTCGGACAGTCCGCCCGCGATCGGCGCGGCGATCACGCCCGCGACGCCGCCGACGGCGAGCACGAGTCCCGACCACACGACGCCCGACACCCACCCGGAGGCATCGTCGGGGGTGTCCAGCTGCAGCGGGATGAGCAGCTGCAGCGGTGTGAGCTGCACCGTCCACAGGGCCAGCCAGGCGAGGGTGAACAGCAGGAACCAGCGGGGTCCGACGCGCATGGCATGATCATGCCGCAGCGGGGCCGCGCGGCCGTCGATGTCCGATGCGACGCGCCGGAACCTGGTAGACTCACTGTTTGGCTTGCGCGTACGGTTCCCACACCGTGCGACCGCCGGAGGCGCCCCTCTACCGCCCACCCGGCACATCCAACCGATAACTCCGAACGAAAGATACGTCGAACGTGGCGAACATCAAGTCGCAGATCAAGCGCAACAAGACCAACGAGAAGGCGCACGAGCGCAACAAGGCCGTCAAGAGCGCGCTGAAGACCGAGGTGCGCCGCACCCGCGAGGCCGTCGCCGCCGGCGACAAGGCCGCCGCGGAGAAGGCCCTCGCGAAGGCGTCCAAGAAGCTCGACAAGGCCGTGAGCAAGGGCGTCATCCACCAGAACCAGGCCGCGAACCGCAAGTCGGCCATCGCGAAGCAGGTCGCCGCTCTCTGATCCGAGCGCGCACCCGAAGGCCCGTCCCGTCAGGGGCGGGCCTTCGTCGTTCACGGCGCGGGTGGTTGCTCTGCGGCGCCCGCTCGGCGGCGGGGCCGTGCGCGGCGCGGTACCGGAACCGCTCCCGCTGTTCACTGGCGCCCAGTTGCCGCCTCGCGCGGCCCGAGGCCACATCTAGGCGCGAGTGAACCCCAAGGCGGGGCCACCCGCGCCGAGCGCAGCCAGGTCCCACAGAACGCGGGCGCAGCGCCCAGAACCCACCGTCTCCGGGACACGCAGCTAGGGCAGGTCCCACAGAATGCAGATGCAGCGCCCGCAACCCACCGATTCCGGGACATCGCACCGAGGCAAGTCCCACAGAACGCAGGTGCAGCGCCCAGAACCCACCGATTCCGGGACACGGCACCGAGGCAAGTCCCACAGACCGCGGGTGCAGCGCCCGCAACCCGCCGATTCCGGGACACGGCACCGAGGCACGTCACACAGAATGCGGATCCAGCGCCCTCAACCCACCGTCTCCGGGACACGGCACCGAGGCACGCCACACAGAATGCGGATCTAGCGCCCTCAACCCACCGTCTCCGGGACACGCTGACACCTTTCGCGGGACACGGCACCGAGACACGTCGTCCAGAACGCGCATACCGCGCCCGCAAGCCACCGTTCGCGGGACGCGCCGCCGAGGCAGGTCCCACATAGCGCGGGTATGGCGCCCGCAACACCCGGATGCCGTCGGCGCGCAGCCCCACGACCGACACCGGCACCGACCCCCGGCGCAGGAGGCTCCGGCTCAGGAACCGTACGGCGCGCGGGTAGCGATGACGGTCACGAGGCGTTCGACGGCGAAGACGGCGTCACGGGACGCGCCTTTGACCTCGGCATCCGCGCGGGCGGCGGCCTGGATGGCGAGGCCGAGTGAGGCCTCGTTCCACCCCGACAGGTCGCGGCGGGCGCGGTCGACCTGCCAGTCCTTCATGCCCAGGCGCGCGGCGAGGGCGGCGGCCGGCTCGCGCGAGCCGGCCACACGCGCCATGGTGCGCAGCTTCGAGGCGATCGCGGCGACCAGGGGAACCGGGTCGGCGCCGCTGGTGAGGGCGTGGCGCAGGGCGACGAGCGCGTCGCCGTAGCGTCCGGCGATGGCGGTGTCGGCGACGGTGAACGCCGTCGTCTCGACGCGGCCGCCGTAGTAGCGCTCGACGGTCTGCTCGCCGATGTCGCCGGCGACATCCGAGATCAACTGCTGGCAGGCCGCGGCGAGCTCTGTGAGGTCATCGGTGAACGCGCCGACGAGCGAGCGCAGCGCCGCGGGGGCGATGCGCTTGCCCGCTGCCTGGAACTCGCCGGCGGCGAAGTCGAACCGGTCGGAGTCGCGCTTGACCGCGGGGCACGCGATCTCGACGCCGCCGCCGAGGCCGGAGCGGATGGCATCCAGCAGCTTCTTGCCGCGCACGCTCGCCCCGGTGTGTCGCAGCACGACGGTGGCACCCTCTTGCGGCGACTCGAGGTAGGCGAGGGCCTCGGTGAGGAACGCGTCGCTGCACTTCTCGACGCCGCCCACGCGCACGAGACGCGGCTCACCGAACAGGCTGGGCGAGGTGAGTCCGAGGAGGGAACCGGGCGCGTAGTCGTCGGCGCGCAGGTCGCTGACTTCGAGGCTCTCGTCTTCGGCGCGCAGGTAGTCGCGGATGCCGGCGGTCGCGCGCTCGGCGCAGATCTCTTCGGGGCCGGAGACCAGCACGATCGGCGCGGGCTGCGGGGCGCGCCAGGACTGCTGCGGGATCGCCGAGCGCGCGGGCGTGCGGGAGGCGGATCGACGGGGCGCGGGCGTCATCCGACCAGCCTAGCCACCGGGTGCGACGTCGCCCGCCGCCTCGTCGGGCCGGCGGCGCCACACCCGCAGCACGTCGCCGTCGAGCCAGAGCGCCGCGTCGCCGCCCCGGTCGGTGCGCGCCGTGAAAGCGCCCACGGTGGCGAGGGTCTCGAGGATCGACGCCCGCGGGTGCCCGTAGTCGTTCTCGCCCACGGTCACCAGCGCGATTCCGGGCCGCGTCGCGCGATAGAGGTCGGGCGACTGGTCGGCGCTGCCGTGATGTGCGACCTTGACCACGTCGTAGCGGCCGCGCAGTGCTCCGGATGCCAGGATCGACTGCTGCGGCGAGGCGGAGAGGTCGCCGAGCAGCAGGGTCGACGGCAGCCCGCCGCCTGACACGTCGACGACGACGCTGGCGTCGTTGCCGGGCTCGGCGCGCGTGCGCGGCCAGAGCACCCGCCACGTCGCCTCGCCCAGCACGCCCGTCATCCCGGTCGTCACGGCCACCGCGCGGGCGCCTCCCGCGACCAGCTCGTCGACGAGCGCGGCGTCGGCTGCGTCGTCGGTGGGACCGTGCACGAGCAGGTCGACCCGACCGGTCACGGCGGCGATCCCGCCGCGGTGATCGGCGTCGAAGTGCGTGAGAACCAGCACGTCGATGCGGCCGACCGCCCACCGATCGAGGCAGGCGCCCAGCGGCTCCGGATCGGGCCCGGTGTCGACGAGCATGATGCGACCCGCGCTGCGCAGCAGCACGGCATCCCCCTGCCCGACCTCGCACGCGACGACGGTCCACTCCCCCGGCGTCGTGGCCCGTTCGACAAGTCCCAGCCCCGGCCCCGCCCCGGCGATGATCCCGGCGGCCGCGCAGACGACCACGACCGACGCGGCGCGCAGGCGACCGCGGACGGCGACGACGGTCACGGCCACCGCCCCGCCGACGACCGCGAGCAGCGCCGCGCCGAGGGGCCCGTCCGGCCATGGCACCGCGGGGATGCCGGAGAGCACCTCGGCCGTGCCGGCGATCCATGCGGCGGGAAGCCAGGCCAGCCCCGCCAGTCCTGCCCCCAGCACGGGCACCCCCGCCAGCAGGCAGGCCGCCAGCCCCAGCACCGTCGCGGCGGGCGCGGCGGGCCCGGCGAGGATGTTGGCGAGCACACCCTGCAGCGGTACGGTCGGCGCGATGAGGATCAGCAGCGGTCCGCACGCCAGTTGAGCGGCCAGGGGCACCGCGACAGCCAGCGCCACGGGGCCCGGCATCCATCGGCTGAGCCCGTCGGCGAGCGGCCCCGCCAGCAGCAGCAGCGCCGCGGTCGCAGCCGCCGAGAGCGCGAAACCGAGCGAGGTGCACAGCCACGGGTCCAGCAGCAGGATGCCGGTGACGGCGGCCGTCAGCAGCGACACGCCCGCGCCGATGCGGCCGAGCACGAGTCCCAGCATCCCGATGGCGGCCATCACCGCCGCGCGCACGACGCTGGGTTCGGGTGTGACCAGGACGACGAAGCCCGCCAGCACGGCGAGAGCGAGCGTGACGCGCACCCAGCGGCGCGCGCCGCACAGCGCCGCCGCTGCGAAGGCGATGCCGACCACCAGCGCGCAGTTGGCCCCGGAGACGGCGGTGAGGTGCGACAGCGATGACGCCTTCATGGCCGCGTCGAGCTCGGCGGACACCCCGGCCGTGTCGCCCACCGCAAGACCCGGGACGAGCCCCGCTCCCGGTTCGGGGAGCCCGCGGACGACCTCGTGGAGTCCTCCGCGCAGACCGGCCGCGGCCGCCAACACCCCCTGCGGCGGGGCCCGCACGCTGAGAGTCGACGCGTCGACGACGAGCACCGCCCGCGCCCCCGCATCGGCGCGGAACGCGGTGCCTTCCAGCGCCACCCGCGCCCCGACGTCGAGGCCGTCGACGCGGGCGTCGGCGCGCACGACGATCGGCGCGCTCACGGCCTGCACGGCGGAACCGACCGCCACCTGCTCGAGATGGGCGTCGAAGCGGATGCCGACCGCTCCCGGCTCGACTTTCCCGACGACGACTGCCTCCAGCCGCAGCGAGCGGCCACCATCGACCGGCAGCGCTGCGACCGCGTCGCGCGCGGGGGCCGCCGCCGCCACGTGCAACGCGACGCCGACGCCCACCGCAGCGGCGACCGCCACGAGCGCCGCGAGGCCCTGCCAGTGTTCGATGCGGCGGCGAGGGGCTCTGTGCCGCGTGTGTGATGCCGGGGTGCCGCGTGCCTGCCCCGCGCCCTGCTGTGGCTCCGGCCGCGCCTCTTCCATCCGGCCGTGCACCGGGTCAGCGGGCGGAGCCGTGGCATCCGGGGTGGGAAGTGCGACGCGCGGGCCCAGAGCTCTCGCCATCGCCGCGCGCGACGCGGCGCCGTGTGGTCGCCCGTCGCTCTCATGCGTCGCATCCGTCCTCGACGCTGTCCCCGCGCCGCCCCGCGCCGCGCGCGCCGCGACCAGCAGCGCCACCACCGTGACGGTACCGCCGATAGCCGCGACGGCGACGGCGGTGCCCGGCAGCGCGGTGGTGAGCGCGGCGACGGCCCATGCCACCGCGGCCACCGGCACCAGTCGCAGGTCGGTGCGTCGCGCTCGGCGCCCGGTCATACCCGCACCAGATCCCGGAGGCCGGCCAGCATCTTGTCGCCGATGCCCGGCACCGACAGCAGATCGTCGACGCTCGTGAAACGTCCGTTCTGCTCCCGCCACTGCAGGATGCGTTCGGCCAAGGCCGGCCCGATGCGCGGGAGCGTCTCGAGCGCCGTCGCATCCGCCGTGTTGAGGTCGATCTTGCCGTCGGGCCCGACGCCACCGGCGTTCCCGCCCGTGTCGCTCGCGCCGCCGGCTCCGGCCGCGGGAACGTCGCCGACCCGCGGGACGATGAGCTGCTCGCCGTCGGAGAGCGGCCGCGCGAGGTTGACCGCGGCGGGATCGGCATCGGGGGCGAGGCCCCCGGCGGCGCCGATGGCGTCGACGACGCGCGTGCCCGCGTCGAGGCGGTAGAGCCCAGGAGCGGCGACCGCGCCGGCGACGTGCACGTAGAGCGCTGCCGGCGTGACCCCCGCGTCTGCGGTGGTGGTCGCGGCGGTCGGGCGGGGTACCGAGGCTGCCGGCGCGGCGACCGTGCGCACGACGCCGATGCCGACGGTGACCGCGGCGATGGCGATCACCAGGACGATCGCGGCGCCGAGGCCGAGCCTCCTTCGTCGTTGCCCGTCGCCGGCCGTCATTCCACCGAGGCTCGCAGGCCTCGCCCTGCGTCAGACGCCGACCTGCCCGATCCGTGGAGGAATCGCCCCGCGACCCCTCCGGTGAGGAAGCTGTGCGATCACGCATCCGCGCCGCCGCACACCCTCACCCCCGAGGCCCCGCCGGGCTGTCTGCCCATCGCTCACTCGCGCCCAACTGTCCCCTGGGGCCCCGCGAGGCCACATCAAGGCGCGAGCGAGCCACGGGCTCGCGCACCGCCCCGCGTTCACTGGCACCCAACTGCGGCGTGAGGACCCCCAAGGCGACGCTTGGGCGCGAGCGAACCTGGGCGCGGCCTCCCCACGTGCACTGGCGCCCAACTGCGGCGTGAGGACCCCCAAGGCGACACTTGGCCGCGAGTGAACCTCCGGGACGCCCCGGGGCTCGCGTTCACTGGCGCCCAACTGCCGAGTGGGGGCGCCTGGGGCCGCAACAGGGCGCGAGCGAACGGGGCACAGCCCCACCAACACCGAACGGGACAACCCCTCAGGGGCGTCCCGTTCAGCAACAACGCCCAGCACCGCAGCACCGCAGCACCGCAGCACCGCAGCGGCGCAGCGCCGCAACGCCCAGCACACCAGCACCGCAGCACCAGCGCCCAGCGCCGCAGCGCCCACCACTCAGGCGGTGGTGAAGCTCACGACCTTCGGGGCGCGCACGACGACGCGGACGATCTCGCGGTCGCCGAGCGAGCGGAGCACCTTCTCGTCGGCGCGGGCGAGGGCCTCGAGCTCGTCGGGGCTGATGCGCGCGGGCACCTCGAGGGTGCTGCGCACCTTGCCGTCGATCTGCACGACCGCGGTGACCGACTCCTCGACCAGCAGGGTCGGGTCGGCCTGACGCCAGGGCACGAGGCCGACGAAGGGCTCGTAGCCGAGGATCTCCCACATCTCCTCCGCGGTGTGCGGGGCGAACAGGTCGAGGATCATCGCAATCGCCTCGGCGGCTTCGCGCACGGCCGGGTCGGCGGGGCCGGCACCGGTGTCGATGGCCTTGCGGGTGGCGTTGACGAGCTCCATCAGGCGGGCGACGACGACGTTGAACTTCGTCTGCTCGACCAGGCCGGGGGCGTCGGCCAGCAGCCGGTGGGTGACGCGCCGCAGGGCGGTGTCGCCCTCGGCCCACACCACGTCGGGCGCGCTGGTGACGTCTTCGGCCACACGCCAGGCTCGGGCGAGGAACTTCTGCGCACCGGTGGTGGACACGTCCTCCCACTCGATGTCGTCTTCGACGGGGCCGGCGAACGCGATCGCCACGCGCACGGCATCCGCACCCGGGTCGACCATGCTGGCGGCGAACTCGACGAGGTTGCCCTTGCTCTTGGACATCTTCGAGCCGCCCAGCAGCACCATGCCCTGGTTGATGAGGTTGGAGAACGGCTCGGTGAAGTCGATCTCGCCCAGGTCGAAGAGCACCTTGGTGATGAAGCGCGCGTACAGCAGGTGCAGGATCGCGTGCTCGACACCGCCGATGTAGGAGTCGACGGGCGCCCAGCGGTCAGCCTCACGGCGCGGGAACGCCTCGGTGGCGTCGTGGGGGGCGAGGAAGCGCAGGAAGTACCACGAGCTGTCGACGAACGTGTCCATCGTGTCGGGGTCGCGCAGCGCCGGCTCACCGGTCTCGGGGTCGACGGTCTGCATCCACTCGGTCGCCCCACCCAGGGGCGAGGTGCCCTTGGGCGCGAGGTCGAGGCCCTGCGCGTCGGGGAGCGTCAGCGGGAGCTGGTCTTCGGGCACGGGCACGATGCGCCCGTCCTCGGTGTGGATCATGGGGATCGGGGTGCCCCAGAACCGCTGCCGGGAGATGAGCCAGTCGCGCAGGCGGTAGGTCTTGCTGGCGCGGCCGTTGCCGGATGCCGTCAGCTCCTCGATCGCGCGGGCGATGGCGTTGCGCTTGCTGAGGCCGTCGAGCGAGCCCGAGTTGACCATGCGGCCGTCGCCGGTGAGGGCGATGCCGGTGGTGGCGGGGTCGAGCTCGTCGAGCTGGGGGTTGCCCGGATCGATCGGCACGCCCTGCTCGTCGAGCTCGATCACCGGGATGGCACCGGTGACCGGCGCGGTGGTGTCGACCACCACGCGCACCGGCAGGCCGAACGCGCGGGCGAAGTCGAGGTCGCGCTGGTCGTGGCCGGGCACGGCCATGACGGCGCCGTGGCCGTAGTCGGCCAGCACGTAGTCGGCGGCCCAGATCGGCAGGCGGTCGCCGTTGATCGGGTTGACGGCGTAGCGCTCGAGGAACACGCCGGTCTTCGGCCGGTCGGTGATCTGCCGGTCGATCTCGCTGGTCTTCTGCACCGTCGCGAGGTAGTCCTGGAAGCGCGCCTGCACGTCGTCGGAGGACCCGGCGGCGAGCTCCGCGGCGAGGTCGGAGTCGGGGGCGATGACCATGAACGTCGCCCCGTGCAGGGTGTCGGGGCGCGTGGTGAAGACGGTGACCTTGCCGTCACGGCCTTCGATCTCGAAATCGACGTCGGCGCCGATGGAGCGGCCGATCCAGTTGCGCTGCATCTGCAGCACCTTGTGCGGCCAGAAGCCCTCGAGCTGGTTCAGGTCGTCGAGCAGCCGGTCGGCGTAGTCGGTGATCTTGAAGTACCACTGCGTCAGCTTCTTCTTGATGACCTCGGCGCCGCAGCGCTCGCAGTGGCCGTCGACGACCTGCTCGTTGGCGAGCACGGTCTGGTCGTTGGGGCACCAGTTGACCGGGCTCTCCTTGCGGTACGCCAGGCCCCGCTCGAACATCTTCTGGAACAGCCACTGGTTCCAGCGGTAGTACTCGGGGTCGCTGGTGTGGAGGATGCGCGACCAGTCGTAGGACGAGCCGTACTCGCGGAAGCTCTTCTTGTGCTGGGCGATGTTGGCGTAGGTCCACTCGCGCGGGTCGGCGCCGCGCTGGATGGCGGCGTTCTCGGCCGGCAGGCCGAACGAGTCCCACCCGATGGGGTTGAGCACGTTGTAGCCGCGGTGGCGCCAGAACCGCGCCACGATGTCGACGTAGGCGTAGCTCTCGGCGTGACCCATGTGCAGGTCGCCGGAGGGGTAGGGGAACATGCCGAGCACGTACTTGCGCGGGCGGGTGTCGCTCTCGCCGCCGGCACGGAACGGGTCGGCCGCCTCCCAGCGCTCCTGCCACTTCTGCTGGATGGCGTACGGATCGAACGGGTTGCGTGCGGCGGCGGACTCGACGGGGGTGCTCATGGAACGGCGGAACCAATCGTGCGGAAAGTTCGGGAACGCGCGGAAGGCGCGCGGGAACGCGCGGGCGCGTGTCCCCAGCCTACCGGAACGGCCTTTTCACCAGCCGTTCGGCAGGGCGGCTCCGATCGCAGCGAGCGGCCGGCGGGCCTTCAGCGCCACCTCAGCCACCTCCTCGGCGGGGTCGGAGCGCCAGGTGATGCCGCCGCCGGCCCCGACGTATGCGCCGCCGGGATGCACCACGATCGAGCGGATCACCATCGCGAGGTCGGCGGCGCCGTCGGATCCGATCCATCCGAAGCAGCCCGAGAACACGCCCCGCGGGCCCTGCTCCAGCGCGTGCAGGATCGACATGGCCGACAGCTTCGGGGCGCCCGTCATGCTGCCGGCCGGAAAGGCGGCATCCAGCACATCGCCGATGCGGATGCCGTCGCGCAGGCGCCCCGACACGGTGCTCACCAGCTGGTGCACGGCCGGGTAGCTCTCCACCTCGAGCAGGCGCTCGGCGATCACCGAGCCGGGTTCGCACACCCGCTGCAGGTCGTTGCGCATGAGGTCGACGATCATGACGTTCTCGGCCTGTTCCTTGATGCTCGCGGCCAGCTCCCGGGCCAGGGCCGCGTCGGCGGCGGCATCCGCCCCGCGCGGACGCGTGCCCTTGATCGGGCTCGTGCGCACGCGCCCGGCGGTGATCTCGAGGAATCTCTCCGGGGTCGCCGAGGCCAGCGCGATGCCGCCGGTGCGCAGGTACCCGCCGTGGTGCGAGGGCGAGGCCGCCCGCAGCCGCAGATAGGCCGCCAGCGGGTCGATGTCGCCGTCGACGTCGAAGCGGGTCGTGAGGCACAGCTGGTAGGCGTCGCCCTCGCGGATCGCGTCGCGGCAGCGCGCGATCAGGTGGGCGTAAGCACCGGCGGTGTGGCGCGCCCGCGCGGTCGTGGCCGGGGCGGGCGGCGCGCTCGCCGAGACCCCGCGCCACTGCTCGACCTCGGCGGCGAAGGCGTCGATCGCGGATGCCGGGGCCACCGCCCACTGCCGCCGGGCGGCGTGGTCGACGGCGAGGAACCGGTCGACGTGCACGAAGGCGGCCGCCGCGGTCCCGGCATCCGGGGTGGCCGGCGCCCCCGCACGGGCGGCCGCATCGTCGTAGGCGAGCCAGCCCACCCAGCCCCCGCCGAAGGGCCCCCACGCGCGGTCCGGCTCGTCGCGTGCGCAGGCGACCTCGCGGGGCGCGTCGGCGACCGGGGTGCCGGCACCCAACCAGCTCCACCCGTCGACGGCATCCGGACCGGCGTCGAGCCAGAACGCGTCGGGGCCCCGACCGGGACCGGAGACGAACCGCTCGGCCGGGTCGATCCAGGCGCTCAGCGCGCGGGCGACGAGGGGTTCGGGCACCTTCCCAGGCTAGACGGGCGGCGCGCCCTAATCTGGGATCGTGAACGAGTTCCTCACCTGGCTGCTCGACACGGTGCAGAGCGTCGACCCGGTGCTGCGCACGGTGCTGGCCGGGGTCGCGATCATGCTCGAGACGAGCGTGCTGGTCGGACTGGTCGTGCCCGGCGACACGATCGTCATCATCGCGGGCACCGCGGTCGCCACGCCGCTGGAGGGGATCGTGCTCGGGCTCGCGGTCGTCGTCGGCGCCCTGCTGGGTGAGAGCATCGGCTTCTGGCTCGGGCGGTGGCTCGGCCCCAAGATCCGCTTCTCGCGGGTGGGGCGCATGGTCGGCGAGCACAACTGGACGCGGGCGGAGCTGTATCTGCGACGCCGCGGCGGGCCGGCGATCTTCCTGTCGCGGTTCCTGCCGGTGCTGCACTCGCTGGTGCCGTTGACGGTCGGGATGAGCGGCTACTCGTATCGGCGGTTCCTCGCGTGGACGGCGCCGGCCTGCGTGGTGTGGGCGACCCTGTACGTCAGCGTGACGGCGGCCGCCGCCGGCACCTACCGCGAGCTCGCCGATCAGCTGCACTACGCCGGGTACGTGTTCGTCGCGGTGATCGTCGTCTTCCTCGTGCTGGTCGTCGTGATCAAGCGCGTCATCTCGCGCCGCGAGGCCCGGCACCTGCGCCTGGACGACGACGCCTCCTGAAAGCCGATCCCGTTCCCGGGGCTGCCCCGGCGCGCGGGCGTGAAAGACTGGGGACGATGACGTCTCCCGCTGAAGCGAACTCGAAGGTGCTCTGGCTCGCCAGACTGGAGTACGGCTTCCACGCCTGGCGCGAACGGCGGGCGCGTGCCCGCGGGCAGCGCGCGACGGTGGCCGCCTTCCCCGGCTACGGCGGGGAGGACTGGGTGCGCGTGCTCGGCCGGGTGCTGATCGTCCCCGCCATGTCGAAGCGGCGCCAGCGCAGCGAGTTCGCCGGCGTGCGCGGCTGGCGCAGCTTCGCGGCCGTCGCCGTGGCCCGGGCGACGGTGACCGTCACCATCGACGGGGTCGAGCACCACGTGGTGGCCGACCGGGGCGGCGTCATCGACGCGACCCTGCCGGCACGCCTGGATGCCGGGTGGCAGACCATCACGATGAGCGTGGAGGGCTCGGCGCCGATCGAGACCCGCGTGTTCGTCGTGGGCGCCGAGACCCGGTTCGGCGTGATCTCCGACATCGACGACACCGTCATGGTCACCGCGCTCCCCCGCCCGTTCGTGGCGTTCTGGAACTCGTTCGTGCTCAACGAGCACGCCCGGCAGCCGGTGCCCGGCATGGCGGTGCTGCTGGAGCGGCTGGTGCGCGATCACCCGGGTGCGCCGATCATCTACCTGTCCACGGGCGCGTGGAACGTCGCACCCACCCTCGTGCGGTTCCTGCGGCGCCACCTGTTCCCGCCGGGCTCGATGCTCCTCACCGACTGGGGCCCCACCCACGACCGGTGGTTCCGCAGCGGCAAGGCCCACAAGGAGGAGAACCTCCGCCGTCTCGCGCGCGAGTTCCCGCAGATGAAGTGGATGCTGATCGGCGACGACGGGCAGCACGACGACGAGCTGTACACCGCGTTCACCGCGGAGTTCCCCGACCGGGTGCGCGCGGTCGCGATCCGCAAGCTCTCCCCCACTGAGGCCGTGCTCGCCGGTGGTCGCACCGCCGTGAACGACCACACCGCCGCCGAGGTGCCGTGGGTCTCCGACATCGACGGCGCGGGTCTGCTCGACCGGCTCGCCGAGGTCGGCGTCATCGACGAGGACTGACCGACCGGCGCGACGCCGCGGCCGCGGGCCGGCGGGCGCCGTCGTCCCGCGGGCGCGACGCGCTGTCGGTGGCCGCGCGTAGGGTGGCACCCATGTGCGGACGTTTCGTGGTGGCCCAGGCCGGATCCGAGCTCGTGGGGGTGCTGCGCGTCGACGTCGTCGGCGACGACCTGCCCGAGCCGTCGTACAACATCGCCCCCACCGACCGGGTGGCGATCGTGCTCGACTCGGCGAAGACCGAGCCGCCCACCCGCCGGCTCGAGGCCGCGCGGTGGGGCCTGGTGCCCGCATGGGCCAAAGACACCGGCGTCGGCTCGCGGGCGTTCAACGCGCGCTCGGAAGAGGTCGAAGACAAGCCGATGTTCCGTCAGGCGCTCATCAAGCGTCGCGCGGTCGTGCCGGCGACGGGTTACTACGAGTGGAAGACCGAAGACGGCGTGAAGACGCCGCACTTCATCCGGCCCGCCGACGGCTCGCCGATGATGTTCGCCGGCCTCTACGAGTGGTGGAAAGACCCGGCGAAGGCCGATGACGACCCCGCCCGGTGGCTGTTGAGCTTCACGATCATGACCCGCGACGCGGTGGGCGACCTCGGCTCCATCCACGACCGGATGCCGCTGTTCCTCGACCCCGATTTCGCCGATGCCTGGCTCGACCCGACCACCGACAACGTCGGCGACGTGCTGGATGCCGCCATCGATGCGGCGCCGACCCTCGCCGACACGCTCGAGGCCTACGTCGTCGACCGTGCCGTGGGCAACGTGCGCAACAACGGCCCCGAGCTCATCGAGCCGATCGGGTGACCGGGGCGGGGCGCCCCGGTCACCCGATGTCTCACGAGAACGAGACGGTCGCCGACTCGTTGTTCAGCACGATCACCGGGGTGATCGGCGAGAGGCCGGCGGCGCGGATCTTCGCGACGTCGAACCGCAGCAGCGGCGTTCCCGCCGTCACCTGCTGACCTGCCTGCACGAGCGTCTCGAAACCGTCGCCCTTGAGCGTGACGGTGTCGATGCCGACGTGGATGAGCAGCTCGGTGCCATCGCTCAGCGCCAACCCGATCGCATGACCGGTCGGGAACACCGACGCGACCGTGGCATCGGCCGGGGCGACGATCGTGTCACCGGTCGGGTCGACCGCCAGGCCCGGGCCCATGGTCCCCTCGGCGAACATCGGATCGGGCACCTCCGACAGCGGCACGACGGTGCCCGCCACCGGCTGGCGCAGCGTCACGACCGCCGACGGCGCCGTGCGCTGCTCGGCCGACCGCTGCTGCGCGGCCGCACCGGCGGCCACCGCACCGGCGGCCACGTTCGGCACGCCGAGCATCGTGGCCGCGCCCATGGCGGCGCCGGTCTCGGCGGCCGTCGCACGGCCGAAAGCCTCGATGCGCTCGGTGCGGTCGTTGATGATGTCGTCCATGGCATCCTTCACGAACTGCACGTTCAGGCCGTAGACGACCTGCACCGACTTGCCACCGGGCTTGATGACGCCCGCGGCACCGGCGCGCTTGAGGGCGTGCTCGTCGATGACGGCGGGGTTCTCGATCTCCATGCGCAGACGGGTCGCGCAGTTGTCGACGTCGATGATGTTGTCCTTGCCGCCCAGCGCGGTGATGAACTTCTCCGCGGTGCCGTGGTAGCCGGTGAGGCTCGTCTCGATGTTGTCGGCGTCCTGCGTGTCTTCGTCCTCCTCGCGTCCGGGGGTCTTCAGGCGGAAGCGCTTGATGAGGAAGTAGAACGTGAAGAAGTAGATGAAGAACCAGCCGACACCCATCAGCAACAGCATCCACGGGTTCTGCGTGAGGGGGTTGACCCACTGCAGCACCATGTCGATGAAGCCCGCCGAGAAGCCGAAGCCGAGGCGGGTGGGCAGCCATGCCGCCAACCCGACCGAGATGCCGGTGAACACGGCGTGCACGAGGAAGAGCCAGGGCGCCACGAACATGAAGGCGAACTCGAGCGGCTCGGTGACGCCGACGAAGAACGAGGCGATGGCCGCCGACAGCATGATGCCGTAGGTGATCTTGCGGCGCTTGTCCTTCGCGGTGAGCAGCATGGCCAGCGCCGCACCCGGCAGGCCGAACATCATGATCGGGAAGAAGCCGGCCATGTACTGACCGGTCACACCGTAGACGCCGTCGCCGTTGGCGCCGTTGAGGAAGTTCGTGAGGTCGTTGATGCCGGCCACGTCGAACCAGAAGACCGAGTTCAGCGCGTGGTGGAGGCCGGTCGGGATGAGCAGGCGGTTGAAGAAGCCGTAGAGGCCGGCGCCGAAGGGACCCATCGTGGCGATCCACTCGCCGAACATCACGAGGCCCGTGTAGATGACCGGCCAGACGAACAGCAGCACCACGGCCACCACGAGCGAGAAGGCGGCCGTCACGATCGCCACCGAGCGCTTGCCCGAGAAGAACGACAGCGCGTCGGGCAGCTTGGTGTCCTTGAACTTGTTGTAGCACCAGGCGCCGATGAGACCGGCGATGATGCCGACGAACACGTTCTGGATCTTGCCGAACGCGGGGTTCACCTCGGCGACGTCGCCGATTCCGAGCAGACCGCCGACATTGGCGGGGCTCAGCAGCGTGGTGATCGTCAGCCACGACACCAGACCGGCCAGCGCCGATGTGCCGTCGGTCTTGTTCGCCATGCCGATCGAGATGCCGACCGCGAACAGCAGCGGCATGTTGTCGAGCAGCGCGCCGCCGGCGGCGCCGAGGAACGTCGAGACGACGTTCGCACCGCCCGCGGCCGAGGCGATCCAGTACGAGATTCCGGACAGGATTGCGGCGACCGGCAGCACAGCCACCGGAAGCATGATCGATCTGCCGAGTCTCTGGAAGAACTTCATGAGGACTCCAACCTGAGAGAGGTCGCCCGTGGGTACGGGTTCGAAGCGACGCTACTCCTCGCTCCCAGCAAACGCACAGGACTCGCCCGGTTAAAACGAAAGAAGGTTAACGAATTCGTTTCGCGGCGGTGGGTGCGGGCGCGAGGTCCCGCGAGTGGCCGGTGTCAGGGCGTGGGATCCGCACTCTGTGGGACACGGCGTGGGGGCGCGTCACGCAGCTGGTGGGTGGTGGGCGCAGCACCCGCGAGTTGCGGGACATGCTTCCGGGGTGCGTCACGCAGAAGGCGGGTGGCGGGCGCTTGCACCCGCAGCTTGCGGGACATGCCCGGGTGTCGCCGCAGGCGGCGGGTGACGGATGCTGCACCCACAGGTGGCGGGACCCGCTCTCAGCGCATGTCCCACAATCGGCGGGTCACGGGTGCTGCACCCACAGGTCGCGGCACCCGCTCTCAGCGCGCGTCCCGCAAACCGCGGGTCGAGGGTGCGGCATCCGCAGGTTGCGGGACCCGCTCTCGGCGCGTGTCCCACTATCGGCGCGAGACGGATCCTGCAGCCACCGGTCGCGGAACCTCCCCACGGCGCATGTCCCACAATCCGCGGGTGACGGATGCTGCACCCACAGGTCGCGGGACCTCCCCTCGGCGCGTGTCCCACAATCCGCGGGTGACGGATGCTGCACCCACAGGTCGCGGGACCTCCCCACGGTGCATGTCCCACAATCCGCGGGTGACGGATGCGGCACCCACAGGTCGCGGGACCTCCACTCGGCGCGGGTCACGCGAACGGTGAGTGCGGTGCGCGGGCACCCACACGGTGCGGGACCTCCCCCGCACGCCCGTCGCACACACGGCGAATGCCGCCGCCGCCGCGCGCGGGAAGAATGAGGGGCATGACATCGCACGAGAACGCTCCCCGCCAGCTCCGCCTGATCATCGAGACCGCCGACTTCGACAGCGCCGTGCGCTTCTACCGCGACGTGCTGGGGATGCCGGAGCAGCTGGCCTTCGCGACCGAGGGCGACGACCGGGTGGCGATCCTGCACGCGGGGATCGCGACGATCGAGCTCGCCACGCCAGCCCATGCGCGGAACATCGACGAGGTCGAGAACGCGCCGCACGCGCCGGGCGTGCTGCGGATCGCGCTCGAGGTGGCCGACACCGAGCAGGCGGTCGCGACCGTGCGCGATGAGGGCACCGAGGTGATCGCGGCGCCGGTGCGCACCCCGTTCCAGAGCCTGAACGCGCGGGTGCAGGGGCCGGATGGCTGGCAGGTGACGTTCTTCCAGGAGCTGGAGACGCTGGAGGAGCGTGCAGCGCGCGAGGGATTCACAACCGATGAGGAACGACCCCGCTGACCCGGCCCTGTCCCTCCAGCACGGGCGGACTCCCCCGGAGCACCCCACGCGCCCCCGGAAAACACGAAAACCCCCGCCTGAGCGGGGGTTTTTCGTGGACCTGAGGGGACTCGAACCCCTGACCCCCTGCATGCCATGCAGGTGCGCTACCAGCTGCGCCACAGGCCCTCGGCTGCCGTTCCCGGCAACTTGTTCAGCTTACTACATCTGAACCGGTGCCTTGAACCACAGGCGCCTCGATCGGGATGATCGGGCAGTCTTTCCACAGTCGCTCGAGGCTGTAGAAGGAACGCTCCTCCTCGTGGAACACGTGCACGACGAGGTCGCCG
Organism: Microbacterium festucae; assembly: GCF_025421715.1. GTDB lineage: Bacteria > Actinomycetota > Actinomycetes > Actinomycetales > Microbacteriaceae > Microbacterium > Microbacterium festucae. Next base: position 301,530 of record NZ_JAOEFC010000002.1, on the reverse strand, counting down.
AAGTCCAACAGCACCCAGCGCGACTCGCCGCGGCCCTCGCGACGCAGGCGCTTGACGCCCTGCTCGAGCATCTTCTCCTCGACCTCGTCGGCGATGGCGGCGACGTTGCGCTCGCTGCGACCGGTGACGAGCAGGAAGGCATCCACGAGCGGCAGCGGCTGGGAGACGTCGAAGGCGACGAGGTCTTCGCCGCCCTTGCCGGCGGCCGCCTCGGCGGCGGCCTGCACGAGCAGACGGGTCGAATCAGCGGCGGTCATCACAGCACTCCTGTCGCGAACGCGAGGATGAGCACGCCGGCCAGAGCGACGGCGAGCACCCCCGCGGTGATGGCCAGCACCATCATGAGTCGGCTGCCCTTTTCGGGCGCCGGGGGTTTGATGATGTCGTCGGCGGCCTTGATCGTGCTGATCGCCGAGCTGGCGGCGATCGGCGTCGGCGAGGATGCCGGCGGCAGTTCGCCGTCGACGAGCACCGCATCGATGTCTTTGCCGTCGGCGGTGCCCGGGGCGCTGCCGGTCGACCCGTAGTTGTCGGGCAGCAGGAAGGTGCCGGTGATCAGCACCTCGCCGGTGGCCGTGACGGGCGCCGTGAACGCACCGGTCTCGGGGGTCTGCGACAGGATCAGGGCGTTCGAGGTGCCCGACGACGACGAACCGCTGCCGCGGGTGAGCACCTGGTCGAACGACGGCGGCAGCGGGGCCTCGACGGACTCCGCGCCCAACAGATTCGCGCCGAACGTCGGCGAGATCGCCGCACGACGCGCCTCCGCGGCATCGTCGCCATCCGTGGTGAGCACGGCGAGCGGGTCGGCCTCGGCATCGGCGTCGGCAGCCTCGACCTCGTCGTCGTCGTCGACGACGACCTCGACCGCAACCACCGTCTCCGGCGTCTCGTCGGCCGCAGTCCCGTCCGCCCACTCCGACTCCGACGACTCGGTCGTCTCGGCGTCGGGAGTCTCGGCGTCCTCGGTCTCGCCCGCCGGGGTCTCATCGTCCGCGGCGGCCGCGGGCGTCTCATCGTCTTCGTCGTCGGCGTGGTCGACCGGCTCGGACGCCTCGGCGTCACCGTCGGCCGGAGCGTGGTCGTCACCGTCCGCATCCTCGGCGGCCGGCGTCGCGGCCACCGGTGCCCACGGCGACACCTCGTCCGACTGCTCGCCCGCGGCGACGTCGGACGGACGGTCCGCGCGCTCATCAGCATCCGCGTGCTCGTCAGCATCCGCGTGCTCGTCAGCATCCGCGTGCTCGTCGGCACCCTCGTGCTCGTCGGCGTCCGCGTGCGCGTCGACGTCGTCACCGGCCTCGGCACCCTCGGCGCCCTCGGCGCCGTCAGTCCCATCGGCCTCGTGCCCCTCGGCATCCGCCTGCTCGGCGATCGCGCCGTCGGGGTCGATCACCGGCACCGACGCGGTGCGCAGGCGCTCACGGTCGCGCACCTGGCGGCGGGTGAGCACGGGCCCCTCGCTGCCGTCGTCGGCGGGCTCCGGGTCGTCGGGAAGCTCGGGCGCGGCGGGGATCTCCACCGGCTCGGCCGCCCGCGGGAGGGGTGCCACCGGCGCCGGCGCCTGCTGCGCCTCGGCGGCAGCGGCCGCCTCTTCGGGCGTGATGATCGGCGTGGCGGCGGTGTTGCGCAGTTCGCGCAGCTGACGTCGGGTCAGCTGCGGCTCGTCGGGCTGGTCGGGTGTGCTCATGCCTTGCTCCGATACAGATGGTGCTTCGCAATGTATTGGACGACCCCGTCGGGTACGAGGTACCACACCGGGTGACCGCGACGTACGCGTGCCCGGCAGTCCGTGGAAGAGATGGAGAGGGCGGGGACCTCGAGCTGGCTGACGACCTCGCTGGGCAGTCCGTCGGTGCTGAGGACGTGCCCCGGACGCGAGACGGCCACGAAGTGGGCGAGCTCCCACAGCTCGTCGTGGTCGCGCCATCCGAGGATCTGCGCGATCGCATCGGCGCCGGTGATGAAGAACAGCTGCGCGTCGGGACGCTGCGCCTTCAGGTCGCGGAGCGTGTCGATCGTGTAGGTCGGCCCGGTGCGGTCGATGTCGACGCGGCTCACCGTGAAGCGCGGGTTGGATGCCGTGGCGATCACCGTCATGAGATAGCGGTGCTCGCTGGGGCTGACCTCCTGCTTCTGCCAGGGGCGCCCGGTGGGGACGAACACGACCTCATCGAGGTCGAACGACTGCGCCACCTCGCTCGCGGCCACGAGGTGACCGTGGTGGATCGGGTCGAACGTGCCGCCCATGACCCCGATCCGCGGGGCCCGCTCCGTTGTCATCGGAGCCCTCAGTGGTGGCCGTGGCCCGCCTGCGACAGGTCGACGGGGTGGGTCTTGGCGTAGGCGTCAGCCTTGTGCGCGTGGCGGTTGGCCACGTTGCGGTACGAAACGGTCACCAGCCCCAGCGCCAGGAAGACGACGAACGCGATCACGCCGAAGATGAAGGTCTCGGCCTGGGGGTTGCCGTGATGCTCCGCCGCCCCGGCAAGGGCGGCGATGGTGGCGAGGGTCATACGGGCTCCGTTCGGTCGGGTGCGCAGGGGCCAGTTTACGGCGTCACGGGCGGATCTGCCCGGCGCCACGGGCGAGCCACTTGGTACTGGTCAGCTCCGCGAGGCCCATCGGGCCCCGCGCGTGCAGCTTCTGGGTCGAGATGCCCACCTCGGCACCGAAGCCGAACTCGCCGCCGTCGGTGAAGCGGGTCGACGCGTTGACCATGACGACGGCCGAATCGACCTCGGCGAGGAAGCGCTCGGCGTTGGCCTCGTCGGCGGTGATGATCGACTCGGTGTGGTGGGTGGAGTAGGTGCGGATGTGGGCGAGCGCCTCGTCGAGGTCGTCGACGACGCGCATCGACAGGTCGAGGCTCATGTGCTCGGTGGCCCAGTCGTCCTCGCCGGCGGGCAGCGCGGCGGGAAGGAGGGCGCGGATGCCGTCGTCGCCGTGCACGGTGACGCCGGCCTCTGCCAGCGCCGCGCCGAGCACCGGCACGAGCCGGTCGACCGCGTCGCGGTGCACGAGCACCGTCTCCACGGCGTTGCAGACGCTCGGGCGCTGAGCCTTGGCGTTGACGACGATGTCGCTGGCCCACTCCAGCGGGGCGGTGGCGTCGAGCACGATGTGCACGACGCCGGCGCCGGTCTCGATGACGGGAACCTGCGAGCGGGTGACGACGGTCTCGATGAGCTCCGCGCTCCCCCGCGGCACGAGCACGTCGACGACACCGCGGGCCTGCATGAGCGCGTCGGCGCCGGCGCGCCCGAAGTCGTCGACCGTCTGCACGGCCTCGGGATCGAGTCCGGCGTCGACGAGCGCGCCGCGCATCACCGCGACGAGGGCGGCGTTGGTCGAGGCGGCGGCGGTCCCGCCGCGCAGCACGACGGCGTTCCCCGAACGCAGCGCGAGAGCGGCGATGTCGACGGTCACGTTGGGCCGGGCCTCGTAGATCGAGCCGACCACGCCGAAGGGCACCGACACCTTCTGCAGACGGATGCCGTTGGGCAGCACGCGCTCGTCGAGCACGCGCCCCACCGGGTCGGGCAGGTCGGCGACGTCGCGCACAGCGGCGGCGAGGGCGGCCACGCGGCCGGCATCCAGACGGAGCCGGTCGAGCAGTCCGGCGCTGAGGCCGTCGGCGTCGCCGCGGGCCAGGTCGTCGGCGTTGGCGGCGACGATCTGCGCCACGTCGGCGTCGATGGCATCGGCGATCCCGCGCAGCAGTCGGGCCTTGTCGGCGTCGCCGAGCAGGCCGATCTGGCGCGAGGCGTCCTTCGCGAGCAGCATCCGCTCTTCGGCGGTGGCGGCGATGGTCGTCATCGCGCCAGTCTAGTCGGGCTCAGCCGTGCGAGCCGGTGCGCACAGCGCCGGTGAAGGCGGTCGCGCGGGGCTCGGGGTCGGGTGCGAACCACGTGCCGATGTCGGCGCCGCCGAGCGCCTCGCCGACGAGGTCGGCGCTGGTGACGAGCACCGCCACCCCGGCGTCGCTGGCCAGCTTGGCGGCGGAGGCCTTGGTGGCCGCTCCCCCGGTGCCGACGCTGTTGACCACGACCGAGCCGAACTCGTAGCCGGAGAGGTCGTCGCCGTGCGCGACCTCGCGGATCGGCTGCGCACCGGGCTCGCCGGGCGGCCGGGTGTAGAGGCACTCGATGTCGCTGAGCAGCACGAGCGCCTCGGCGCCGATGAGCTGGGCGACCAGCGCCGCGAGGCGGTCGTTGTCGCCGAAGCGGATCTCGTGGGTGGCGACGGTGTCGTTCTCGTTGACGATCGGCAGGATCCGCAGCCCGAGCAGCCGCTCCATCGCGCGTCGCGCGTTGGACCGGTGGGTCGGGTTCTCGAGGTCGCCGGCCGTCAGCAGCACCTGACCGGCGACGATCGCGTAGTGGCGCAGCGCCTCCTGATAGCGGTAGATCAGCACGTTCTGCCCCACCGCGGCGGCGGCCTGCTGGGTCGCCAGGTCGGTGGGACGCGAGTCGAGCGCGAGGTACGGCATCCCCGTCGCGATCGCACCCGACGACACCAGCACGACCTCGGTGCCGCGGGCGTGGGCGGCGGCCAGGGCGTCGACGAGCGGGCCGATGCGGTGGGCCCCGTCGCCGCTGATCGACGACGAGCCGACCTTGACGACCAGCCGGCGCACGCCGGGCAGGTCGCCGCGACCGGTCAGCGTCACGCCTGGTCCTCCGAAACCTCGTCGCTTCCCCGCCGCGCGAGGCGCTCGGCCTCGAGCTCGGCGCGCGCTTCGGCCTTGGCATCCATGCGCTCGTGGTAGCGCTCACGGCGCTGCGACGTGGTGCGACGCGGGTTGAGGTCGAGACGCGGGTCGGTGCCGCGCGGGGCGGTCATCAGCTCTGCGGCCGACGACAGCGACGGATGCCAGTCGAAGACGATCCCGTCGCCCTCGCCGATGACGACGGTCGAGCCGGCCTCCGCGCCGACGCGGAACAGCTCGTCCTCGACGCCCAGCTTGTCGAGCCGGTCGGCGAGGAAGCCGACGGCCTCTTCGTTCTGGAAGTCGGTCTGCTGCACCCAGCGCACCGGCTTGTCGCCGAGGATGCGGTACACGTTGCCGTAGGTGCCGCCCTCGACGCGGATCGAGAAGTCGCGCTCCGACCCGGTGGGACGGATGACGATGCGCTCGGGCGCGGGGGCCGCGGCCAGCTCGGTGCGGTGCGCGGCGATGATCTCGCCCAGCGCGAAGGTGAGGGGGCGCAGGCCCGCGTGGCTCACGGTGGAGATCTCGAACACGCGGTAGCCGCGGGCCTCGAGGTCGGGGCGCACGAACTCGGCGAGCTCCTGCGCCTCGGGAACGTCGACCTTGTTGAGGGCGATGAGCTGCGGACGTTCCAGGAGGGGGGTCTGCCCCTCCGGCACCGGGTAGGCGGCCAGCTCGGCGAGGATGACGTCGAGGTCGCTCAGCGGGTCGCGGCCCGGCTCGAGGGTGGCGCAGTCGAGCACGTGCACGAGCGCCGTGCAGCGCTCCACGTGGCGGAGGAACTCGAGTCCCAGGCCCTTGCCCTCGCTGGCGCCCTCGATGAGGCCGGGCACGTCGGCGACGGTGTAGCGCACGTCACCGGCCTGCACGACGCCGAGGTTCGGGTGCAGCGTGGTGAACGGGTAGTCGGCGATCTTGGGCCGCGCAGCGGAGATGGCGGCGATGAGGCTCGACTTGCCGGCGGACGGGTAGCCCACGAGGGCGACGTCGGCGACGGTCTTCAGCTCGAGGAGGACATCGCCTTCCCATCCGGGCGTGCCGAGCAGCGCGAAGCCGGGGGCCTTGCGCTTGGGCGAGGCGAGCGCGGCGTTGCCGAGGCCCCCTTGGCCGCCCGGCGCGGCGACGAAGCGCATGCCGGGGGTGACCATGTCGACGAGGGTCTCGCCGTCGAGGTCTTTGACCACGGTGCCCACGGGCACCAGCAGCTCCAGGCCCTCACCGGCGGCGCCGGAGCGGTTGTCGCCCATGCCGAACCCGCCGTTGCCGGCGTGGCGGTGCGGCGAGTGGTGGTACGACAGCAGCGTGGTCACCTGCGGGTCGGCCACGAGCACGACGTCGCCGCCGTGCCCGCCGTTGCCGCCGTCAGGGCCGGCGAGGGGCTTGAACTTCTCCCGGCGCACCGACACGCATCCGTTGCCGCCCTTTCCGGCACGCAGGTGCAGCGTGACGCGGTCGACGAAGGTCACCATGTCGGTCTCCTCAAGTGAAATGAAATGAAGCGAGGGGCGGGCTCACGCCCGCCCCTCGCTGTGAAAGCTCGCTGTGCGACTTACTCTGCAGCCGCCACGATGTTGACGACCTTGCGGCCGCCCTTCTGGCCGAACTCGACCGCACCGGCGGCGAGGGCGAACAGCGTGTCGTCGCCACCACGGCCGACGTTGGCGCCCGGGTGGAAGTGGGTGCCGCGCTGGCGGACGAGGATCTCGCCGGCGCTGACGGCCTGGCCGCCGAAACGCTTCACGCCGAGGCGCTGTGCGTTGGAGTCACGACCGTTACGGGTGGAGCTTGCGCCCTTTTTGTGTGCCATCTCGCGTATCTCCCTGGCTTTACTTGATGCCGGTGATCTTGACGCGCGTGAGGTCCTGGCGGTGGCCCTGGCGCTTCTTGTAACCGGTCTTGTTCTTGAACTTCTGGATGACGATCTTCGGGCCGCGCTCCTCGCCGAGGACCTCGGCGGTCACGGAGACCTTCGCCAGCTTGTCGGCGTCGGTCGTGACGGCGTCGCCGTCCACGAGCAGCACGGCGGGAAGCTCGAGCGTGTCGCCGACCTTCGCCTGCTGACGGTCGAGGACGACGATGGTGCCGACCTGGACCTTCTCCTGACGGCCACCGGCGCGCACAACTGCGTAAACCACTTCACACCTGTTTCTTCTGTGGAGCGCTCGGCTCCGATTGTCCTTGTGGGACCGGCAAGTCCCGAAAGATATCCAGTGCGGAGGCGGACCTCGACGCACCAAGGGTCAACTTTACCCGATGACCCACCGGTCTGGCAAAAGCGGCCGGCTCCGCGTGTCGCCCGCCGTAGGATCGGCGGATGGCGATCCTCATCGACGACGCACGCTGGCCGGCGCACGGCCGCCTCTGGGCCCACCTGGTCAGCGACGCGTCGATCGAGGAACTGCACCGGTTCGCGGACGCCAACGGCATCCCCCGGCGCGGTTTCGACCGTGACCACTACGACGTCCCGGAAGACGCCGTCGACCGGCTGATCGCCGCCGGCGCCCAGCACGTGACGGGTCACGAGCTGGTACGCCGACTCATCGCGTCGGGTCTGCGGGTGACCGCCCGGGAGCGGCGCACCCGCTGACCGGGCTCAGTCCTCGGGCGTGGCCTGCACCGGGGTGCCGCTGAGGGCGGCCGTGGTCACACGGCGCCGTGCGCGGCCCTGTCCGGGCGCCTTGGGCTCGGGAAGGGCGCTGAGGACCGAGTCGAGGAGCATGTCCTTCTCGGTCTTGGGCGCCGAGGCGCCCTCGCCCTTGCGGCGGCGCGGCTTGGAGGCACGCTCGGCCTTGCCGCCCGACCGCTCGGGACGGGAGCCGCCGCGCGGCTGCTCGTCCTGCGCCGGAGCCTCGCTCGCCTGCTCGGGCACCTGCGGGGCCTCCGCCTCGTCGTGGGCGGGCTGGATGGTGGAGGCGGCGATCTGGGCGAGCGCCGACTTCACCCCGTCGGTGATCGTGTGGGTGCCGCCGGTGGCCGTGGCCGCCGGGGCATTGCCGTTGCCGTTGCCGCCGCCGTTGCTGTTGCCGCCGCGACCGCGACGGTTGGAGCCTGACTGCTGCTGCGGCGCGCGGTGCTTGACGACGGGGTCGTGGTGCACGATGACGCCGCGGCCGGCGCACACCTCGCACGCCTCGCTGAAGGTCTCGAGCAGGCCGAGCCCCAGCTTCTTGCGGGTCATCTGCACGAGGCCGAGCGAGGTGACCTCGGCGACCTGGTGCTTCGTGCGGTCGCGGCTCAGGCACTCCACCAGACGGCGCAGCACGAGGTCGCGGTTGGACTCGAGCACCATGTCGATGAAGTCGACGACGATGATGCCACCGATGTCGCGCAGCCGCAGCTGACGGACGATCTCCTCCGCGGCCTCGAGGTTGTTCTTGGTGACCGTCTCTTCGAGGTTGCCGCCCGACCCGACGAACTTGCCGGTGTTGACGTCGACGACGGTCATCGCCTCGGTGCGGTCGATGACCAGCGAACCGCCGGAGGGCAGCCACACCTTGCGGTCGAGCGCCTTCTCGATCTGCTCCGTGATGCGGAACTCGTCGAACGGGTCGTGGTCGCCCTCGAACTTCTCGATGCGCTCGAGCAGGTCGGGGGCCACACCGGTGAGGTACTGGGTGATCGTCTGGTGCGCGTCCTCGCCCTGGATGAGCATGCGCGAGAAGTCCTCGTTGAAGACGTCGCGCACGATCTTGACCAGCAGGTCGGGCTCCGAGTGCAGCAGGGCAGGCGCCTGGATCGACTCGAGCTGGCGGCTGATGTGCTCCCACTGGTTGGTGAGGCGCTGCACGTCGCGGGTCAGCTGGTCTTCGGTGGCGCCCTCGGCCGCGGTGCGCACGATGACGCCCGACGACTCGGGGAGCACCTCCTTGAGGATCTTCTTCAGGCGTGCACGCTCGGTGTCGGGGAGCTTGCGCGAGATGCCGTTCATCGCACCGCCGGGCACGTACACGAGGTAGCGGCCGGGCAGCGAAATCTGGCTCGTCAGGCGGGCCCCCTTGTGGCCCACCGGGTCTTTGGTGACCTGCACGAGCACGCGGTCGCCGCTCTTGAGCGCCAGCTCGATGCGGCGCGGCTGGTTGCCGGTCTCGACGGCATCCCAGTCGACCTCGCCGGAGTACAGCACCGCGTTGCGGCCGCGGCCGATGTCGACGAAGGCGGCCTCCATGCTGGGCAGCACGTTCTGCACGCGGCCCAGGTACACGTTGCCGATGAGCGACGCGTCCTGGTTGCGGGCGACGTAGTGCTCGACGAGCACGTTGTCTTCGAGCACCGCGATCTGCACGCGGCCGTTCTTGGAACGGACGATCATGACGCGGTCGACCGACTCGCGGCGAGCGAGGAACTCGGCCTCGGTCACCACGGCGCGGCGGCGCCCGGCCTCGCGGCCGTCGCGACGGCGCTGCTTCTTGGCCTCGAGCCGCGTGGAGCCCTTGATGCGCTGCGGCTCGGTGATGAGCTCGACGGCGCGGCGGCGGCCGCCCTGGTTGCTCGGCGCGCTGGGCGCGGCCGGCTCGTCGGCGGCATCGTCGCGCTGCGACCCGCCGCTGCGGCGACGGTTGCGCCGACGGCTGCTGCCGGACTGCTCGGCGACGTTGTCGTCGTCGCTGTCGTCGGCGGGCGGGGTGGGCAGCAGCGCGACGGCAGGCGCGTAGAAGTGCAGCTGGGTCGACACCTGCGAGACGAACACCTCGGGCAGCAGGCCCAGCGTCACGGCCGTCACCGGAAGGTCCTCGGCCGGGGCCTCGGGCTCGGGGGTGGCGTCGGGCTCGGGGGCCTCGGGGGTGCGCTCCACGGCGTCGGTGTCGGCCGGGGCGGCGGTGTCGGCGGGGGCGGCGGTGTCGGCGGGGACGTCAGCCTCGGCGGCGGGCGCCTCGGGCGCCGCGTCCTCGACGGGCTCAGCGGCTTCGGGCTCGGCCTCGGCGGGCTCCGCGGCTTCGGCCGCGGGCTCCTCGGCCGGCTCCTCGGCCGGCGCGTCGGGCTCGGCGGGCGCAGCATCCGCAGCAACCTCGGCCGGGACGGCATCCTCTGTGGGGGCCTGCTCTGCGGCGCGTTCGGACGCGGGCGTCTCGTCGCCGGTCACCGTCTCATCGGCGCTGGTGGGAAGGGCATCCGGCGTCTCGGGGAGCTCGACGCTGGTGTCGTTGTGGTCTTTTGCATCTGCCATCGCTGGCCAACTCCTCGCAGGTACGGCTCCGCGTGCCGTCCCGCTCACCTCTGGCGGCGCCGCTCCGATTCGGAGGAGCCGCGAACTCATTCGGTCTGCGATGCACCCGCTCCAGGGCTGGGTGCGCATCGCACTGGGCGGTCGTCGCCCGAAGTCTGCTGTGACGTGGATCGCGGCGCGGCCGCGGAGACGTCGGGCACCATTATCGCACGCGGCCCGTTCGATTGCGCGGACGCGCCGTCCCGCGCGTGCCGGAGGCCTGCGGATGGGATAATCGGCGGATGCCGTCACGCCCCGCAGAAGCCCGTCCGACCGTGTTCGCGATCTGGCTCGTCGTGGCCGGCGTGATCGGCTGGATCGCGGCATTCGCCCTGACGCTCGAGAAGTTCCACGCGCTCACCTCCCCCGGCGACGGGGCGTCCTGCGACTTCAGTGTGATCGTGCAGTGCTCGGCGAACCTCGACTCTCCGCAGGGGTCGGCGTTCGGCTTCCCCAACCCGATCCTCGGCCTCACCGGATGGGTCGCCCCCATCGTCGTCGGCATGGCGATCCTGGCCGGAGCGCGCTTCGCCCGCTGGTTCTGGTGGTGCTTCGCCGCCGGGATCACCTTCGCGTTCGGTTTCGTGCTGTGGCTCATCGGGCAGAGCATCTTCGTGCTCGGCACCCTCTGCCCGTGGTGCATGGTGACCTGGCTCGTGACGATCCCGACGTTCTACGCCGTGTGGGTGCAGCTGCTGCGCAACGGCACGATCTCGTCGTCGGAGCGCGCGCGCTCGATCGGCGCGGCCCTGTCGGCGTGGGTGCCGCTCATGGCCTTCGTCACCTACGCCGTCGTGCTCCTTCTCGCCCAGATTCGCCTCGACGCCGTCCCGCAGCTCATCGACATCCTGTTCTGAGTGAGCGCCGGTGCGCGGGAGGGCGGTGTGCTCCGCGTGCTCCGGGGGTCGGGGGACCGGTATCGCGGTGACCGGATATCGGGTTGACCGCATCCGTGGTCGCAGATCGCGGGACATGCCGCCGGAACGTGTCCCGGAATGTGCGGGTATTGGGCTCTACACCCGCCGATAGCGGGACCTGTGTCGAGACCGCGTCCCGCAGATCGCGGGTGACGGGCCTCAGCACCCGCCGTTAGCGGGACCTGGCGAGAGACCACGTCCCGCAGACTGCTGTTTGCTGCCGGTACTCGCGCATTCTGGGACTGGGCGCCGCTGCGTCCCGCTGAGGCGGTGACGGCAGCGGGACCGGCGGGCGACGGCATCCACCCCGCCCTTCGCGCGACCCGACCACCACCTCGCCCCCGGGACCACGCGGCTCAGCGCACCACCGACCGCAGATCGCGGGACACGCACGGATGCCAGGTCCCACAGACCGCGGGTCGGGCCACCAGCATCCGCAGAATGCGAGACACCAACGGATGCCATGTCCCACAAACCGCGAGTCAGCACACCATCACCCGCAGAATGCGGAACACCAACGGACGTCAGGTCCCACAAACCGCGGGCATCGGGACCAGCACCCACACATCACGGGACACGCACGGATGCGAGGTCCCACAAACCGCTGGTCCGGGCAGCAAGACCCACCAGACACGGGACACGCACGGATGCGAGGGCCCACAGACCGCGGGTCGGGGAACCAGCATCCGCGGAATGCGAGACACCAACGGATGCCACGTCCCACAAACCGTGGGTCAGCACACCATCACCCCGCAGAATGCGGAACACGCACGGATGCTTGGTCCGCAGACGGCGGGTGCGGCAGCACTCACACAGTTCGGGACACGCGCGGATGCCGCGTCCCACAAACTGCGGGTCTCAGCACCACCACCCACCGATCGCGGGACCCACCAGAGCAGCAGGTCACGCGAACGCTGACCTCACTGCGTCAGCACCCACCCAACACGGGACACGCACGGATGCCAGGTCCCACAAACCGCGGGTCGGGGCACCAGCACCCGCACATCACGGGACACGTACCCCGCGCACCCGCGCACGCCCGCACGAGACACAGACCCCGCACGAGCGCCGACGGACCCGCCCGGGCGGGTCACACCGGACTCAGCCGAACCAGATGCCGAGCTCTCGGGCGGCGGACTCGGGGCTGTCGGAGCCGTGCACGAGGTTCTGCTGCACCTTGAGGCCCCAGTCGCGGCCGAAGTCGCCGCGGATGGTGCCGGGGGCGGCGGTGGTGGGGTCGGTGGTGCCGGCGAGGGAGCGGAAGCCCTCGATCACGCGGTTGCCCGCGAGGCGGATGGCCACCGACGGGCCCGACAGCATGAACTCGACGAGCGGCTCGAAGAAGGGCTTGCCGACGTGCTCGGCGTAGTGCTCCTCCAGGGTCTCGCGGTCGGGCTCGACGAGCTTGATGTCGACGAGGGCGTAGCCCTTCGCCTCGATGCGGGCGAGGATCGCGCCGGTCAGCCCGCGGGCGACGCCGTCCGGCTTGACGAGGACGAGGGTCTCTTCCGTGGGCATGTCAATCTCCATTCGGTTGGTCTGCGGCCCGCTCCGCATCGATGCGGCGCTGGGCGTTGAGGCGGTCCAAAGACGCCCCCTTGATGGTGGCATAGGCGTACATCAGGCCGAAAATGAGCCCGACGACGGCGAGGGTGGGCTCGAGCAGCCCGCCGAGCACGAGCAGCAGCTGCCAGAACCACCCGAGCGCGATGCCCCAGGTGTGGCGGACGACTCCGGCGGTGAGCACCATCAGCACCGCGAGCACGCTGCCCACGACGATCCCCCACCACGGCTCGATCCCCGCCGGCAGGGCGCGCAGCCCGAACAGCACGAGCCCGCCGAGGAACACGATCACCGACTCGAAGCCGAGAACGATGGATGCCAGCGACTCCGCGGCCCCGCGGCGGCGGCGCTCAGTCATCGCGCCAGCCGCTCTTCCAGTCCTCCGCCGCGGCCAGCTGCAGGGCTTCGCCGGCCAGCACGACGCTGCCCGCGATGACGACGGCCCGGCGATCGGCGGAGGCCGCCCACGCGCGGGCGGCCTCGGCGGCCTCCGACAGGTCGCGGTGCACGCTCACCGGAACGCCGTGGGCCTCGACGAGGTCGGCGATGCGGTCGGCCGACGCGGCCCGCTCGGAGGCGGGCTCGGTCGCGAACACCTGCGCGGCGGCGCCGGACAGCTCGGCGACGATGCCGTCGGCATCCTTGTCGCCGAACACCCCGAGCACGAGGCCCCACTCGTCGAAGTCGAACGAGTCGCGCAGGGCCGCCACGAGCGAGCGGGCACCGTGCGGGTTGTGCGCGGCGTCGACGAGCACGGTCGGCGCGACGCCGAGCAGCTGCAGGCGGCCGGGCGAGGTCACCTGGGCCAGGCCCTCCCCCACGATCTCCGGGGTGAGCGGCTGCGTGCCGCCCCCGATGAGCGCTTCGACGGCGGCGATGGCCAGCGCGGCGTTGTGGCCCTGGTGCGCCCCGTAGAGCGGCAGGTAGAGGTCGTCGTAGGCACCGGCGAGGCCGCGCACGCTGATCTGCTGACCGCCGACGGCCAGCTGCTGCGCGGTGAGGCCGAACTGGGCCTGCTCGACGGCGAGCGTCGCCTGCCGCTCGACGGCGGCGCGCTGCAGCACGGCGGCGGCATCGGCGTGCTGCACGGCCGACACGGCGATCGCGCCGTCTTTGATGATCCCCGACTTCACGGTGGCGATCTCGGCGATCGTGTCGCCGAGGCGGTCGGCGTGGTCGATGTCGATCGGGGCGAACACCGCCACGTCCCCGTCGGCGGTGTTCGTGGAGTCCCACGCCCCGCCCATGCCCACCTCGACGACGGCCACGTCGACCGGCGCGTCGGCGAAGGCCACGAAGGCGAGCACGGTGAGCAGCTCGAAGAAGGTGAGCGCGGCGTCGCCGGCGGCCTCGAGCTCGGTGTCCACGAGCTCCACGATGGGGGCGATCTCGTCCCACGCGGCCGCGACGGCCGCGTCGTCGATGGGCTCGCCGTCGATCATGATGCGCTCGGTGAACCGCTCCAGGTGGGGGCTCGTGAACAGGCCCGTGCGCAGCCCGTGGGCGCGCACGATGCTCTCCACGATGCGGCTCGTCGAGGTCTTGCCGTTGGTGCCGGTCACGTGCACGACGCGGTAGGTGCGCTGCGGGTCGTCGAGCAGCTCGAGCACCCGCCGGGTGCGCTCCACGCGCGGCTGCACCCACTGCTCGCCCTGACGGGTCAGCAGCGCCTCGTACACCGCGTCGGCGCGGGTGCGGTCGTTCATGCGTCCTCCTCGGATGCCGTCACGTTGCGGTCGATCGTGACGATGATGGGCGCCTTGGCGGTGCCCAGCGCCCGGGCGCCGGTGCGGTAGACGCCGTCGCCGGGGCTGGTGACCTCGTCGACCAGCCCGTCGAGCTCGTCGGTGGCCTGCACCGCGAAGGCGACCGCGAGGGTCTCCTCGGCGATGAGGCCGGTGTGGGCGGTGAGGGCATCGGCGGTGTCGGGGTCGACGTTCAGGGCGAGCACGATGCGGTCGCTCACCTCGAGCCCGGCACTGCGGCGCGCCTCCTGCACGACGCGGATCGCGTCGCGGGCCAGGCCCTCCGCCTCGAGGGCGGGGGTGGTCTGGGTGTCCAGCAGCACGAACCCGCCGCCCGGCAGCAGCGCGATGGCGGTGCCTTCGGCCACGCCGCCGGCCTCGAGGGTGAGCTCGTACTCCCCCGGCTCCAGCGCGATGCCGTCGACGACCACGACGCCGCCGTTCTCGCTCCACAGGCCCGCCTTGGCGCCGGCGATGACGTGCTGCACCTGCTTGCCCAGACGCGGCCCCGCCGCGCGGGCGTTGACGGCCAGGCGCTGGCTGATGCCGTAGCCCTCGGCGAGCCCGTCGGTGAGCTCGACGACCTCGACCTCCTTGACGTTGAGCTCGTCGCGGACGATGTCGTCGAACTGCGCGAGCGCGGCCGCATCGGCGGCGGCGATCGTCAGGCGCGGCAGCGGCAGGCGCACGCGCTTGCCCTCCTTCTTGCGCAGCGCATTGGCGACGCTGGACACCTCGCGGACGGCATCCATCGCCGCGCGGATGTCGTGCGCCGCGGGGAACTCGGCCGCGTCGGGCCAGTCCTGCAGGTGCACGCTGCGCCCGCCGGTGAGGCCCTGCCACACCTGCTCGGACACGAGCGGGATGAGGGGCGCCGCCACCCGGGTGAGCGTCTCGAGCACGGTGTAGAGCGTGTCGAAGGCCTCGGTGGATGCCGCGTCGTCCTCGCTCACGCCCACCCAGAAGCGGTCGCGGGAGCGTCGGATGTACCAGTTGGTCAGCGCCTCGGCGAAGTCGCGCAGCTTGGCGGCGGCCATCGTCGAATCCAGCGCCTCGAGGTCGGCGGCCACCTCGCGCACGAGGTCGCCGGCGAGGGCGAGGATGTAGCGGTCGAGCGGGTTGGTCGAGTCGGTGCGGCGACGGGCGGTGTACCCGGTGCCGTCGACCCCGCCGGCCGCGTTGGCGTACGTGGCGAAGAAGTACCAGGCGCTCCACAGCGGCAGCAGGAACTCGCGCACGCCGGCGCGGATGCCCTCCTCGGTGACCACGAGGTTGCCGCCGCGCAGCACCGACGAGGCCATCAGGAACCAGCGCATCGCGTCGGAGCCGTCGCGGTCGAAGACCTCGCTGACGTCGGGGTAGTTGCGCAGCGACTTCGACATCTTCTGCCCGTCGCTGCCGAGCACGATGCCGTGGCAGGCGACGCCGGCGAACGCCGGCCGGTCGAACAGCGCGCCCGAGAGCACGTGCATGACGTAGAACCAGCCGCGGGTCTGCCCGATGTACTCGACGATGAAGTCGGCGGGCGCGTGCGTGTCGAACCACTCGCGGTTCTCGAACGGGTAGTGCACCTGCGCGTAGGGCATCGAGCCCGAGTCGAACCACACGTCGAACACGTCCTCGATGCGTCGCATCGTCGAGCGCCCGGTGGGGTCGTCGGGGTTCGGCCGGGTGAGGTCGTCGATGTACGGGCGGTGCAGGTCCACCTCGCCCTGCTCGTTGCGCGGCAGCCGCCCGAAGTCGCGCTCGATGTCGGCCAGCGAGCCGTACACGTCCACGCGCGGGTGCTCGGGGTCGTCGCTCTTCCACACCGGGATGGGCGAGCCCCAGAACCGGTTGCGGCTGATCGACCAGTCGCGCGCGCCCTCGAGCCACTTGCCGAACTGCCCGTGCTTGACGTTCTCGGGAGCCCACGTGATCTGCTCGTTGAGCTCGAGCAGGCGGTCCTTGATCTGCGTCACCCGCACGAACCAGCTCGAGACGGCCTTGTAGATGAGGGGGTTGCGGCACCGCCAGCAGTGCGGGTAGGAGTGCTCGTAGCTCGCCTCGCGCAGCAGACGCCCCTGCGCCTTGAGCAGGCGGATCAGCGGCCGGTTGGCATCCATCCACAGCTCGCCGGCGACGTCGGCGACCTGCGGCAGGAACCGTCCGCCGTCGTCGAGGCTCATGATGAGCGGGATGCCGGCGGCCTCGGTGACGCGCTGGTCGTCCTCACCGTAGGCGGGCGCCTGGTGCACGATGCCGGTGCCGTCGCTGGTGGTGACGTAGTCGTCGACGAGGATGCGCCAGGCCGACCCGGTGCCCCACGTCTCGGCATCCGCGTAATAGTCGAACAGCCGGTCGTAGTGCACGTCGGCGAGCTCGGCACCGACCACGGTGCGCTCGACAGCGGCCACGGCGGCGGCCGCGTCGGCGTAGCCGAGCTCTTTCGCGTGGGCGCCCAGCAGCTCGGCGGCCAGCAGGTAGCGGTGCGCGGTGGCGCCCTCGGGGTCATCGCCCGCGGGCACGTCGGCAGCCCCGGCGGGGCCGCCGGGCACGACGACGTACGAGATGTCGGGTCCGACGGCCAGGGCGAGGTTGGTCGGCAGCGTCCACGGGGTGGTCGTCCACGCCAGCGCCCGCACGCCGGTGAGCCCGAGCGCCTCGGCCTTGGCGCCCACCAGCGGGAAGGTCACCGTCACCGACGGGTCCTGGCGCATCTTGTAGACGTCGTCGTCCATGCGCAGCTCGTGGTTGCTCAGCGGGGTCTCGTCGCGCCAGCAGTAGGGCAGCACGCGGTGGCCCTCGTAGGCCAGGCCCTTGTCCCACAGGCTCTTGAACGCCCACAGCACCGACTCCATGAACCCGGTGTCGAGGGTCTTGTAGCCGCGCTCGAAATCGACCCAGCGGGCCTGGCGGGTGACGTAGTCCTCCCACTCGCGCGTGTAGGCCAGCACCGACTCGCGGGCCTTCGCGTTGAACGCGTCGATGCCCATCTCGACGATCTCGCTCTTCTCGGTGAGACCGAGCTGCTTCATCGCCTCGAGCTCGGCGGGCAGGCCGTGGGTGTCCCAGCCGAAGACGCGGTCGACCTTCTTGCCGCACATGGTCTGGAAGCGCGGGAACAGGTCCTTCGCGTACCCGGTGAGCAGGTGCCCGTAGTGGGGCAGGCCGTTGGCGAAGGGCGGTCCGTCGTAGAAGACCCACTCCGGAGCGCCCTCGCGCTGCCGGATCGACTCGCGGAAGGTGTCGTCCTGCTTCCAGAACGCGAGGATGCCGCGCTCGACGTCGGGCAGACGCGGGCTCGGGACGACCGGTTCGGCACTGTTACGGGGATAGACCATGTCACTCCAGCAGGTTGCGATGCTTCCTGCGAGGACGATCTGTCGACCGCGGTACCACCCCGCTTGCCCGTGCACGGTGTCGCACCCGGGCCACTCTCCTGCGGCTGTGACGGGCCTGCCCCGCTCGGTTCTAGTGAGGGCCGAGGCCCCGTTCTTCCGAGAGCTCCCCGGTGATGGCCGGATCGACGCTGGAAAGCCCATCATACCGGGCCCGTAGGCTGACCGGTATGGCACGACCCGGCTCCGCTCCCCGTCCGCCCCGCCCCGTCGAGCCCGACCTTCCCGACGTCCTGCAGGACCTCGACGCGCTCACCGCGCGCACCGACCTGCAGGCCGTGCGGCTCACCGGACTGACCGGCGACGTCGACGCCGCCCACGCCCGCATCGTCGAGGCGCGCATCGTGACGGCATCCGTCGACCGGCTCGACCTCACCGGGGCCGCGCTGGTCGACGTGGAGGTGGGCGAGATGCGCGCCGTCGAGGTGGTCGCCCGCGAGGGCAGTTGGCGTGACACCGTGGTCTCGGGCGGCCGCATCGGCAGCATCGACGGCCTGCGCGCCGAATGGGACGGCGTGGTGCTGCGGGGCCTGCGCATCGACTACCTCTCCCTCGCCTCGGCGCGAGTGAACGACCTGCACGTCGTCGACTGCGAGATCGGCACCCTCGATGCGCCCGACGCCCGGCTCACCCGGGTGCGCTTCGAGCGCACGCGCGTCGACGAGGTCGACACCCGCGAGCTGCGCGCGGTCGACGTCGACCTGCGGGGACTGGACGCCCTGTCGTTCACCGATCCGCGGGGGCTGCGCGACGCGACCCTCGACGCGCACCAGGTCGCGCAGCACGCCGAGGCGCTGGCCGCCGCCCTCGGCATCCGCGTGCGCTGATCCCGCCGCCGCGGGGCCCCTCCCGACACGGGGCGCCGGCGGGTGACCCCCGGTAGACTTGCCGCACCCACACTCAGGCACGCTCACACAGTGCCGCACATATCCGCTCGAGGAGAGACCCATGTCGAACGCGCAGATTCCCGACAAGCCCGCCCTGGAAGGCCTCGAGCAGAAGTGGGATGCCGCCTGGTCGGCGCAGGGCACCTACCTGTTCGACCGCGACGCCGCCGCCCGCCGCGGCCGCGGCGGAGTGTTCTCGGTCGACACGCCCCCGCCCACCGCGTCGGGCTCGCTGCACATCGGTCACGTGTTCAGCTACACGCATACCGACGTGAAGGCCCGCTTCGAGCGGATGCGCGGCAAGACCGTGTTCTACCCGATGGGCTGGGACGACAACGGCCTGCCCACCGAGCGCCGCGTGCAGAACTACTACGGCGTGCGCTGCGACACCTCGCTCACCTACGACGCCGACTTCGTGCCGCCGTTCCAGGGCGACGCGAAGAGCCTGAAGCCGGCCGATCAGGTGCCCATCAGCCGCCGCAACTTCATCGAGCTGTGCGAGAAGCTCACGCTCGAAGACGAGAAGACCTTCGAGAACCTGTTCCGCCAGCTCGCGCTGTCGGTGGACTGGACGCAGACCTACCGCACCATCTCGGATGACACCATCCGCATCAGCCAGCTCGCGTTCCTGCGCAACCTGCAGCGCGGCGAGGCCTACCAGGCGCTCGCGCCGACCCTGTGGGACATCGATTTCCGCTCCGCCATCGCGCAGGCCGAGCTCGAAGACCGCGACCAGCAGGCCTCGTACCACCGCATCGCGTTCCACAAGAGCGACGGCTCGGGCGACATCCTCATCGAGACCACGCGCCCCGAGCTGCTCGCGGCGTGCGTGGCGCTCGTGGCCAACCCCGACGACGAGCGCTACCAGCCCTACTTCGGGCAGACGGTGCGCACTCCCCTGTTCGACGTGGAGGTGCCGGTGCTGGCCCACCCCCTCGCCCAGAAGGACAAGGGCTCGGGCATCGCGATGGTCTGCACCTTCGGCGACGTCACCGACATCGTGTGGTGGCGTGAGCTCGACCTTCCCAACCGCACGATCCTCGGTGCCGACGGCCGCGTGCTGCCCGACGCCCCCGACGTGCTCACCACCGACGCCGCCCGCGCCGCCTACGCGGAGCTGGCCGGCAAGACCGTCTTCAGCGCCAAGAAGCGCGTCGTGGAGCTGCTGCAGGAGTCGGGCGAGCTGCTCGAGGTCTCCAAGCCCTTCTCCCACCCGGTGAAGTTCTACGAGAAGGGCGACCGGCCGCTGGAGATCGTCTCCACCCGGCAGTGGTACCTGCGCAACGGCGCCCGCGACGGCGCCCTGCGCGACAAGCTCATCGCACTCGGCAAGGGCATGGACTGGCACCCCGACTTCATGCGGGTGCGCTACGAGAACTGGACCAACGGCCTCACCGGCGACTGGCTCGTCTCGCGTCAGCGCTTCTTCGGCGTGCCGATCCCGGTCTGGTACGGCCTCGACGAGAACGGCGACCGCGACTACGACCGCGTCATCGTGCCCGACACCGCGCTGCTGCCGATCGACCCGACCACCGATGTGCCGGCCGGCTACACCGCCGACCAGCGCGGGGTGCCGGGCGGCTTCGACGCGGAGCGCGACATCTTCGACACCTGGGCGACCTCGTCCCTGACGCCGCAGCTGGCCGGCGGCTGGGAGCGCGACCCGCAGCTGTGGGAGCTCGTCGCCCCGTTCGACGTGCGTCCGCAGGGTCAGGACATCATCCGCACCTGGCTGTTCTCCACGATGCTGCGCTCCGCACTCGAAGACGACCGGGCACCGTGGTCGGATGCCGCCATCTCGGGCTTCATCGTCGACCCCGACCGCAAGAAGATGTCCAAGTCGAAGGGCAACGTCGTCACCCCCGCCGACATCCTCGACCAGCACGGCACCGACGCGGTGCGCTACTGGGCGGCCTCCAGCCGCCTGGGCGCCGACGCGGCCTTCGACCCGCAGAACCCGACGCAGGTGAAGATCGGCCGCCGGCTCGCGATCAAGGTGCTCAACGCCGCGAAGTTCGTGCTGTCGTTCCCGGTGCCCGAGGGCGCACGGATCACCCACGCGCTCGACGCCGCGATGCTCGCGACGCTCGACCAGGTGGTGCGCGACGCCACCCGCGCCTTCGAGGCCTACGACCACGCCCGCGCGCTGGAGGTGACCGAGGCGTTCTTCTGGACGTTCTGCGACGACTACCTCGAGCTGGTCAAGGAGCGCGCCTACAACCAGACCGACGCGGGACAGGCCTCGGCCGCCCTCGCGCTGCGCCTGGCCCTGTCGACGCTGCTGCGACTGCTGGCCCCGGTGCTGGCCTTCGCCGCCGAGGAGTCGTGGTCGTGGTTCGAGGAGGGCTCGGTGCACACCGCGCCGTGGCCCGAGCCCCTGGGCATCGAGGGCGACCCGGCGGTGCTCGCCCGGGTGGGCGAGGCGCTCATCGGCATCCGCCGCGCCAAGACCGAGGCCAAGGCCTCGCAGAAGACGCCCGTCGAGCGCATCGTGCTGGCAGGTCCGGCCGCCGCGCTCGACGCCCTGCGCGCCGCCGAGGGCGACCTCAAGGCCGTCGGACGCATCGCCGAGGTGACCTACGAGGTCGCCGACCAGCTCGCGGTGACCGGCATCGTGCTGGCCCCGCAGGAGGCGTGATGCGTCTGGGTACGCGGTGGACCGCCGGCACGGTGCCCCCGGCGGCGGTGCCCGCCGCGCTCCACGCGCAGCTGGCCGCCGTCGAGGCGCTGCTGCCCGGCGAGTCGCCCCGGCCCAGCTGGACGCTCACCTTCCTCGAGGGGCGACCGATCGCCGAGCTCGACACCGGCGTGACCGTGTCGCTGACGGCATCCGGCGACGTCATCGTGGGGCACGCCGACGACCCCCTGTCCTGAGCACGCGTTCACCCGGCGGCCGCGCCGCGCGCCGGCCGCCGGGTGAACGGCGCCGTCAGACGACCGCGTCGGCGTGGGCCTGGCGGGTGCCGACGATGAGCAGGCGCACCGCGACGAGGGTCGTGACCACCGCGACGGCGCCCCCGATCACCAGCGGGGCGCGCAGGTCGTAGCGTGCGACCCAGCCGCCCAGCATCGTGGCCAGCGGGAACATGCCCCAGGTGAGGGTGCGGATGACGCCGAGCACCCGGCCGAACAGCTCGGGCGGGACGATCTGCTGGCGCAGGCTCCCCCACGGCACGTTCCAGATCGCCACGGCGAACGCGCTGATCGCGAAGGCGGTGACCGCCGACCACACCTCGGGGGCGAGACCGGTGGCCAGCAGCATCGCGCCGCTGAGCAGCGTCGCCGAGAACATCACGGGGCCCCGGCCGAGGCGCGCCACCAGACGGGCGGCCACCAGCGAGCCCACGAGCGCGCCGACCCCGATGCCGGCGGTGACGAAGCCGATGCCGTAGGCGGGGACGGCCATGGTGTCGAGGAAGAACAGCACGATGGGCGCCTGCGCGAACGACAGGCACGAGCCGATGATCGAGGTGAACAGCACCATCGCCCGCAGGTAGCGGTGGCGCACGAGGAACCCGAGCGCGTCGCGCAGCGTGGCACGGGACGGCACCGCCTCCGCCGGCGCCGGCGCGGCGACCGGTTCGGAGACCACGCCGGGCGCCACATCGGGCGGGGCGGCCGCGGCGGTCGCTGTGGCCGCGGGGGTCGCGGCGGGCTCGGGCGTGCGGCGCAGCGCGTGCGCTGCCGACAGCGGCAGCAGCAGGGCCAGCACGATGGGCGCGAGGTAGCCGACGGCGCCGGTCCACAGCGGCAGCGCCAGCGAGAGCGCGAACAGCACACCGGCGATGGGGCTGGCCACGAAGTTGTCGATCGTGATCTGGGCGGCCTGCATCCAGCCGTTCGCGCGGTCGAGCTGATCGCGGCGCACGACGGTCGGCACGATCGCGATGGTGGCGTTGTCGAACAGCGTCTCGCCGAGCCCGAAGATGAGGGTGCCGATGAGCAGGGCCGGCATCGTCAGGCCGCCGCCCACGGCGAGGATGGCCAGCCACAGCGCGACGCCGGCGCGCAGGGTGTTGGCCACCGCCATGACGATGCGGCGGTCGAAGCGGTCGACGATCATGCCGGCGGGCAGACCGAACAGCAGCCAGGGCACGAAGGCGAGGGCGCCCAGCGCGGCGATGGCCAGCGGGTCGGAGGTCAGCGTCGTCGCCGCCAGCGGCACGGCGGTGCGCCCGATGCCGTCGGCGAGGTTGCTGAACGCCGAGGCGGTCCACAGCTTGCCGAAGTCGCGGCCGAGGCCGCGGGAGGGTGCCGCGGACGCGTCGGCGTCGTCGCGGGAGGTGTCGGTGGAGGCGTCGACGAACATGGTGGTGGCCTTCCTCGGCTCAGGCTTCGTCCGGAAGCGGGAACACATCGGCTCGGATGTTGAACAGGCGCGCATCCGGGGACTCCTGTCCGCGGTAGGCGTCGGAGAACTCGTCGACCACGGCCTGCAGCCGGCGGATGAGTTCGGCGGACTGCGCGGGGGTCAGCGGCACCGTCGAGGTCGAGATGAGCGCCTCGTCCTCGGACGGCAGCGCCGGGGCGTTCATGCTCTGGGTGATGTAGCGCATGAGCTGCTGGTGGCGCCGGCCGAGGAACTCGGTCATGACCACCTGCGAGGCGGCCCGCCCGGACGGGGTCTTGAGCGCATCGGGGTTGGTGAACGACACCCCGCCCCGCGGGCGCTCCCACCACCGCTCACGTGCCGAGCCGCGCCCCTCGACCTCGCGGATGAGGTCGTGCTTGGCCAGGGCCCGCAGGTGATAGCTCGTCGACCCCGACGACTCCCCCGTCAGTTCGGCCAGGCTCGAGGCGGTCTGCGCGCCCTGCTGCGACAGGATGTCGTAGATCTGCACGCGCAGCGGATGCGCGAGCGCCTTCAGCGCCCCCTGGTCGAGGGTGCGCACCGGTGCGGTGGTCGGTGTCCCGGCATCCTTCTCGTCGCTCATGCATGCAAAGATAGCTTTGCAAACAGATGGATGCAAGCATTTCTTTGCATAATGGCCCGGAGCTCGCGATCGATGAATACGCTGGGGGGGATGACGGATGCCGTGAACCCCCTGCTCGCTCCCCCGACCCTCCCGTACGGTCTGCCCGACTACCGGGAGATCCGGCCCGCGCACTACCTGCCCGCCTTCACCGAGGCCTTCGCCGCCCACCGCGCCGAGATCGACGCGATCACCGCGTCGGCAGACGAGCCCACGTTCGAGAACACGCTCGTGCCGCTGGAGCGGGCCGGCGACCTGCTGGGCCGCGTCGCGCGCACCTTCTACACGGTCTCGTCGGCCGACGCGACGCCCGAGATCCAGCAGATCGACGAGGCGCTCGCGCCGCTGATGTCGGCCCACCAGGATGCCATCCAGCTCGACGCCGCCCTCTACGGCCGCATCAGCGCCGTGCACGACCGCCTCGACGCGCTCGACCTCACCGCCGAGCAGCGCTACCTGGTGCAGCGCCACCACCGCGAGATGACCCACGCCGGTGCGGGCCTGGACGCCGCCCAGAAGGAGCGTCTCGTCGAGCTCAACCAGCGCCTGTCGGTGCTGACGACGGCCTTCGAGAAGAACCTGCTCGCCGACACCAACGACCTGGCGGTCGTCTTCGACTCGGCCGACCAGCTCGCCGGGCTCACCGAGGGCGAGATCTCGGCCGCCGCGCGCAATGCCGACGATCGCGGCCTGCCGGGCTCGTACGTCATCACGCTGACGCTGTTCACCGGGCACCCCTACCTGTCGAGCCTCACCGACCGCGAGAGCCGCCGGCGCCTGCTCGAGGCCTCGCGCTCGCGCGGGTCGCGCGGCAACGACAACGACAACCGGGCCGTGCTCACCGAGATCGTGCGGTTGCGCGCCGAGCGCGCCGAGCTGCTGGGCTACCCGTCGCACGCCGCCTACATCACCAGCGACGAGACCGCCGGCTCCCCCGAGGCGGTGCACGACCTGCTGCGGCGCCTCGCGGTGCCGGCTGCGGCCAACGCGCGCCGCGAGGAGGCGGCCCTGCAGCAGATCATCGACGCCGGACCCGAGAGCTTCGCGCTCGAAGCGCACGACTGGGCGTTCTACACCGAGCGGGTGCGCGCCGCCCGCTACGATCTCGACCGCACCGCGCTGCGGCCGTGGTTCGAGGCGGAGCGCGTGCTGCAGGACGGCGTGTTCACCGCCGCGAACCGCCTGTACGGCATCACCTTCACCGAGCGGCCCGATCTGCCCGCCTACCACCCCGATGCGCGCGTGTTCGAGGTCTTCAACCCCGACGGCTCGGCGCTGGGCCTGTTCATCCTCGACCTGTACACGCGCGACACCAAGCGGGGCGGCGCGTGGATGAACTCGATCGTGCTGCAGTCCGACCTGCGCGGCACCGCCCCGGTGGTCGTCAACAACCTCAACGTGCCCCAGCCCGCCTCCGGCAGGACGCTGCTGACCCTCGATGAGGTCACGACGCTGTTCCACGAGTTCGGCCACGCGCTGCACGGCCTGTTCGCCACCGTCACCTACCCGCACTTCGCCGGCACCAACGTGTTCCGCGACTTCGTCGAGTTCCCGAGCCAGGTCAACGAGATGTGGATCCTGTGGCCCGAGATCCTCGCCGCCTACGCGCGTCACATCGACACCGACGAGCCGCTGCCGCAGGACGTCGTCGAGCGCCTCCACGCCTCGGAGGCGTTCAACCAGGGCTTCTCGACCAGCGAGTACCTCGCCGCGGCCTGGCTCGACCAGATGTGGCACTCGCCGTCGGCGGCCGCTGCGGCCGCGATCGACGACGTCGGCGCCTACGAGGCCGCGGCGCTGGCCGAGATCGGTCTGGACAACCCGGCCGTTCCCACCCGCTACTCGTCGACGTACTTCGCCCACGTGTTCTCGGGCGGCTACAGCGCCGGCTACTACTCGTACATCTGGAGCGAGGTGCTCGACGCCGACACGGTGGAGTGGTTCCGCGAGAACGGCGGACTCACCCGCGAGAACGGCGACCGGTTCCGCACGCGCCTGTTGGGCGTGGGCGGGTCGAAGGATCCGCTCGAGGCCTACCGCGACTTCCGCGGGCGCGATGCCGAGATCGCCCCGCTGCTGGCCCGGCGCGGCCTCGCCGACTGACGACGACCGACCGGGCGCCCCGCCGGGCAGGCCCACGCCCGCCCGACGGGGCGCTCGTCCACCATGGACGGGTGCGCACCGAGCTGGGAGGATGACCGCATGTCACGCGCAGCCTTCCCCGACGCCCCGTTCGCCTCCCCCGCCCGCATCCAGCTCGACCCGCTGCCGCTGGCGGTGGTCCGCCACGAGGGCATCCGCATCGACGCTCTCCGCGACGCCTTCGACCAGGGGTACTCCGCCATCGCGGGGCTCTTCGGCGACGGCACCCTGGTGCCCACCGGGCCCGCGCTGGCGATCTACTACGGCGACCCGATGGACACGTTCGACCTCGAACTGGGCTTCCCCGTGGCCGCGGCGCCGACCGAGCCGGTCGTCGTCGGCGCCGTCGCGGTGATCGGCTCGGCATTGCCGTCCGGGCCCGCGATCGCCACGACCCACACGGGCGCGTACGACGGGCTCGGGCAGGCGTGGGCCGAGCTGGTGCACGCTGTCCAGGAGACCCCGACGGGCGTCTGGATCGAGAGCTATGTGAGCGACCCGACCGACGACCCGGCCGAGCTGCGCACCGACCTCATCCTGCCCGTGCGGGACTGACGGCGGCCCGTCTCACGCGATGGCGCGCCGCATCTCCAGCTCGGGTCCCACCGAGCTGGTGAAGGTGACGCCGGTCGGGGTGAACCCGGCCTTGCGATACGCGGCCCGCGCACGCGCGTTGTCGAGGTGGGTCGAGAGGGTCAGCGCATCGCAGCCCTGCGCACGCGCCCAGGCGGCGGCCTCGTCGAAGAGCAGCCCGAGGATGCCGGCACCGCGATGGACCGGAGCGACGTAGACGCCCACGACATCGGCCCGCAGCGCGCCCGCCGCCGGGGCGTCGGCCGCCCGCAGCAGCACGCTGGCCGAGCCCACCCACGCATCGCCGACGATCGCGACGAACTGGGCGGCGTTGTCGCCCATCGCCGCCCCCGCCGTGCGACCGCGCCAGAAGGCGTCGTCGCGGGCGAGCTCCTCGTCGCGCGTCGTGGTGAACGCGATGGCCGCGTTCTCGTCGCCGACCGCCTGGATGCGCAGGTCGCGCACCTCGCGCCACTCGTGCAGCGCCACCCGACGGACGACGGGCGAGGTCACTCCCCGACTTCCTGATAGGCCGCGAACAGCAGCGACTCGTCGGGGGCCTGCAGCACGGTCGGCTTGCCGATGTCGTCGAGCACGATGAAGCGCAGCATCGAGCCGCGGGTCTTCTTGTCGCGCTGCATCGTCGCCAGCAGCTGGTTCCATGCGCCGGCCCGGTAGGTCGTCGGCAGCCCCAGCAGCTCGAGGATGTCGCGGTGGCGCTGCGCGGCGGCATCCGAGAGTCTGCCGGCCAGGCGCGACAGCTCGGCGGCGAAGACCATGCCCACCGAGACGGCCGCGCCGTGGCGCCACCGGTAGCGCTCGGCGTGCTCGATGGCGTGCCCCAGCGTGTGGCCGTAGTTGAGCACCTCGCGCAGGCCCGCCTCGCGCAGGTCCTCCCCCACGACCCGCGCCTTCATCTCGATTGCCAGCTCGATGCAGCGCCGGAACGCGT
This sequence comes from Microbacterium festucae, assembly GCF_025421715.1. Classification (GTDB taxonomy): domain Bacteria; phylum Actinomycetota; class Actinomycetes; order Actinomycetales; family Microbacteriaceae; genus Microbacterium; species Microbacterium festucae. The sequence goes on along the minus strand of NZ_JAOEFC010000002.1, from coordinate 274,481 downwards.
CGGAGTGCGGGTCGACGGCGGCGACCGGGTCGGCCTCGATGAGGTCGAGGATCTCGGGGTACCAGATGAAGCCGGCCTTGACGACCTCGGCGAAGCCGGCGACACGCTCGTTGTCGGTCAGCGAGTCGAGCAGGTCGAGGTCGCAGATGACCGCGCGCGGCGGCCAGAAGGCGCCCACGAGGTTCTTGCCCTCGGCGGTGTTGATGCCGGTCTTGCCGCCCACGGCCGCGTCGACCATGCCGAGCACCGTGGTGGGCACCTGCACGACCGCCACGCCCCGCAGCCAGGTGGCCGCGACGAAGCCCGCGAGGTCGGTCACGGCCCCGCCGCCGAAGCCCACGACGGCGTCGGTGCGGGTGAAGTCGGCCTGACCCATGACCTGCCAGCAGAACGCGGCGACCTCGACGCGCTTGCCCTGCTCGGCGTCGGGGATCTCGGCCAGCAGCACCTGGCGGTCACCGGACGCCGTCAGCTGCTCGCGCAGGTCGGCGGCGGCGGCGGCCAGCGTCGGCGGGTGCACGACGAGCACGCGGCGGGCGCCGGGCGGCAGCGCCTCGCCCACGAGGGGCAGGATGCCGCGGCCGACCGTGATGTCGTAGGGCTCGTCACCGGCGACGGTGATGACGGTGGACTGGCTCATGGGAGAGGCTCCTGTTCGTTGCGCGCCCAGTCGACGATCGCGTCGACGATCCCCTGCAGCGGGCCGGTCGAGGTGTCGAAGGTGACGTCGGCCAGACGGGTGTACAGCTCGCGCCGCGCGTCGTAGACCGCGTTCCAGCGCGCCACCGGGTCGTCGACGTCGTCGTTGAGGAGGGGCCGGGCGGCCCCGCGGATGCGACCGGCGACGATGGCGGGATCGACGGTGAGCAGCACCACCCGATGCCCGGCCAGCTGCTGCTGCGTCTGCGGGTCGAGCACGGCGCCGCCGCCCAGGGCGACGACGCCCCCCTGGGCCAGTCCGGCGGCCACGGCGTCGCGCTCGAGCGCGCGGAAGTGCTCCTCGCCGTGGGTGGTGAAGATCTCGGCGATCGGGCCGTGGGCGCGCACGACGGCCGCGTCGCTGTCGTAGAACGGGATGCCGAGCGCCTTGGCGGCACGTTTGCCGACGCTCGTCTTGCCCGCGCCCATCGGTCCGATGAGCACGATCGCGCGCGCGGTCATCCGAGCGAGGCGTCGCTGTCCGCGGCGGTGTGGAGGCTCTCGGGGATGGCGGCGAGGTAGCCCTCGAGGTTGCGGCGCGTCTCGGCGACCGAGTCGCCGCCGAACTTCTCGAGCACGACGTCGACGAGGGTGAGGGCGACCATCGCCTCGGCGACGACGCCGGCGGCGGGCACGGCGCACACGTCGGAGCGCTGGTGGTGCGCCGTGGCGGCTTCGCCGGTGGCGACGTCGACGGTGCGCAGCGAGTGGGGAACGGTCGCGATGGGCTTCATCCCGGCGCGCACGCGCAGCACGGTGCCCGTCGACATGCCGCCCTCGGTGCCGCCGGCTTTGTCGCTGGAGCGGGTGATCGACCCGTCGGCGGCGAACAGCTCGTCGTGGGCGGCGGAGCCGCGGCGGCGGGTGGTCTCGAACCCGTCCCCGACCTCCACGCCCTTGATGGCCTGGATGCCCATGAGCGCCTGCGCGAGCTTGGCGTCCAGACGCCGGTCCCACTGCACGTGGGAGCCGAGCCCCGGGGGCAGGCCGTAGGCGAGCACCTCGACGATGCCGCCGAGCGTGTCGCCGTCCTTCTTGGCCGCGTCGACCTCGGTGACCATCGCGGCCGAGGTGTCGGCGTGGAAGCAGCGCAGCGGGTCGGCATCGAGCGCGTCGACGTCGTCGGGGGTGGGCAGGGCCGCGCCGTCCGGCACGCGCACGGGCCCGATGGAGAGGGTGTGGCTGACCAGTCGGATGCCGAGTTCGCCGAGGAACGCGCGGGCGATCGCGCCGAGGGCGACGCGCGCGGCGGTCTCGCGGGCGCTGGCGCGCTCGAGGATGGGCCGGGCCTCGTCGAAGCCGTACTTCTGCATGCCCACCAGGTCGGCGTGACCGGGGCGCGGGCGGGTGAGGGCGGCGCCGCGGCCGCGCGACATCTCGGTGAGCGGCACCGGCTCGGCGCTCATGACCTCGGTCCACTTGGGCCACTCGGTGTTGCCGATGCGCACCGCGATGGGGCTGCCGATGCTGTAGCCGTGGCGCACCCCCGACGAGATCGTCAGCTCGTCCTCTTCGAACTTCATGCGCGAGCCGCGGCCGTAGCCGAGCTTGCGACGAGCGAGGTCTGCCTGGATCTCGGCGCGTGAGACGGGGACGCCGGCAGGCAGACCCTCCATCATGGCGACCAGTTCGGGGCCGTGCGATTCGCCGGCGGTGAGGACGCGGAGCATTCGCCTATCCTCCCACGAGCGCGCGGCGCATGACGTCGACGACGGCGGTCTCGTCGGGGAGCGCCTGCGACACGTCGCCGGTGGCGAAGACGCGGATCTGCAGCACCGCCTGGTGCAGCAGCATCCCGGTGCCGGGCACGGCCCGGTGTCCGGCGCGCTGCCACGCCTCGGCCAGTGCGGTGGGCCAGTGTCCGTAGACGACGTCGAAGAGCAGCCCGCCGCCCGCGGCGAGCCCGTCGGCGACCTCGGCGGGCAGTTCCGCCGCGCCGGGCAGCGTCGACAGGGTGAGGGCGGCCGGGCGGTGTGCGGCGGCTGCGCCCGACAGCGCGGATGCCGTCACCGCGAGGCCCAGGCGCTCCCCCAGCTGCTGCAGCGACGCGGCGGCGTCGGGGCGCCGGGCGACGATGTCGACGTGGCGGGTGCCGAGCTCGGCGCACGCGGCGAGGGCCGAGGTGGCCGTCGCCCCGGCGCCGACGATCCGCACCGTCTCGGCGTCGGTGATCCCCTCGTCGGCGAGGGCCCGCACGATGCCGCCGACGTCGGTGTTCCAGGCGCGGGGGCCGTCGGCGCCGAGCAGCAGCGTGTTGGCGGCGCCGGTGGCCGCCGCGCGGTCGTCGCGCCACACCGCGGCGTCGTGGGCGACGCCCTTCAGGGGCATCGTGCACGACAGCCCGCGGTAGGTGGCATCCAGCCCTGCCAGCTCCGCGGCGAACGAGCGCTCGTCGACGCGGCGGCGGCCGTAGGTCCAGTCCCACCCCAGGTGCCGGTAGGCGGCGCCGTGCAGCACCGGTGACAGGCTGTGTGCGATCGGGTCGCCCCACACCTCCAGGGCCGTCGCGGTCACGTCAGCGACTCAGCATCCGGAGTCGGGGTTGGCCTTGCACCAGTCCTGCCACTGCGTCACGGCCTTCTGGTGCTCGGCGTAGGTGGTGGTGAAGACGGTCTCGCCGGTGGCGAGGTTGACGGTGACGAAGTAGAGCCAGGGCCCGTCGGCGGGGTGCATCGCCGCGTCGATCGCGACGTCGCCGGGGTTGGCGATCGGACCGATCGGCAGCCCGGGGTGCACGTACGTGTTCCACGCGTTGTCGTCTTCGAGAGCTTCCCGCGACGAGCTCACGGTGCCGTCGTGCATCTCGCCGTAGCCGTACTGGGCGGTCGAGTCCATCTGCAGCTTGCCGAACGTCTCGCCGTTGTCGGGCGACAGTCGGTTCTGGATGACGCGGGACACCTTGTAGAAGTCGTCCTCGAAACGGGCTTCGCGCTGGATGATCGACGCGATGTTCAGGATCTCCTCGCGCCGTTCCACCGGCACGCCGGCGGAGTCGAGCGAGGTCACGGTGCGGTCGACGAGGGTCTGGATGACCGACTGCGCGGTCGCGTCGGGACCGAACGTGTAGGTGGCGGGGAACAGCCAGCCCTCGAGGCTCTGCGCGCTCACGCCGTAGGCCGAGGGATCGGCGACGGCCGCCTGCAGCTCCTCCAGCGGGATGCCGGTGCCGTCGGAGAGGATCGGCAGCGACTGGTCGACGGTGAGACCCTCGCGCAGCTGGGCGGTGTTCTCCAGCTTGTTGTCGGGGTTCTCCAGCGCTTCCAGCGCAGCCGCCGAGGTCATCTTCTGCTGCAGCTTGTAGGCGCCGGGGTAGAAGGTCGGATTGAGCACCTCGTCGACGAGGTAGCGGTAGAAGGCGTCGGGGGTCTTGGTGACGCCGGCGTCGAAGAGCGTCTGCGAGATGCTCGACCCGTTGTCCCCGGCGACGATCGTCACGGTGGCCTCACCGGTGGCCTCGTCCGCGGCGAAGTCGCGCGGCTCCTCCCAGCCCATGAAGGCGCGGATCTTGTCTTCGTAGGTCGACCACACGTAGTAGCCGCCGCCGACGATGCCGCCGAGGATGGCCAGGACGACGCCCAGGATCACCCACTTCGCGATGCGGCTCTTGCGCCGGTCGGCGGCCTGCCGCTTGTGGCGGATCTGCTCGTCGGCGTCGAGCTCGCCGCCGAAGAGCGCATCCAGCGTGCCCCCGGCCGGGGCCGGTGCGGGGGCAGCCGGTGTTCCGGGGGTGACGGGCGGGCCGGATGCGGTGGCGTGAGCCGCCGTGGCCGGTACCGGCTGCGCGGCGGCCGGCTGCGGCGCTGTCGGCTGGGCGGCCGCGGGCTGTGCGGCGCCGGGGGCCGTGTCGGGCTGGGCGGCCGCCCGTGCGGCGCGTCGGCTCAGCGGCGCGCCGGTGTCGGCGGCGCGGGATGGCTCACCACGGGCGGCCTCGTCGCGGGCACCGGACTCACCCGGGCGGGGAGCACCCGCATCCGTGTCGGCGGCGCTGCGCGCGGACGGGAGACGGCTGAACAAGTCGGCGAACTGATCGTCGTTCGACGGAGTGTCGGGCATCAGGCGTGCTCCAGGGGATCTTCCAGCAGCTCACCGGCAGGGTTTCCGGTGCGCTTCTCGACGTCGATCGCCTGCTGGAGCAGGACGACGGCGGCGACCTGGTCGACAATCCTACGAGACGATTTCTGGGATCGCCCCGCCTCGCGCAGCGCCGCGTGCGCCGAGACCGTACTGAGGCGCTCGTCGACGAGTCGCACGGGCAGTCGGGTCGCGGTCGCCAACTCGCCGGCGAAGGCCCGCGCATCGTCGGTCGAGGCCGTCGAGGCGCCGCTGAGACTCAGCGGCAGCCCCACGAGCACCTCGAACGCGGAGTGCTCCGCAGCCAGCGCCGCCACCCGGGCCACCGCCGCCTCGCCCCGCGCCACCGTCTCCACCGGCACCGCCAGCATGCCGTCGGGATCGCAGCGCGCGACACCGACCCTCGCCTTGCCGACGTCGACACCCAGTCGCGTGCCGCGACGGAATCCGGTCACTACGAGGCCAGCCCCGCCGACACGGCGTCCAGCGCCGCGGGGATCGCCGCGACATCGGCGCCGCCGCCCTGGGCGACATCGTCGCGTCCGCCGCCACCGCCGCCGAGCGCACCGGCGGCGGCCTTGGCCAGCGCACCGGCCTTGGCACCCGCCGCGCGGGCGGCGTCGTTGGTGGCGACGATGACCACGGGGCGTCCGCCGACCTCGGCGGCCAGGGCGACCACCACGGCATCCGACCCGAGCCGGTCGCGCACCTGCAGCGCGAGCGTGCGCACGTCGTCGCCCGAGCCGGCCGCGCCGATCGCCTCTGCGACCAGCAGGTGGGCCCCGACGCGCGTGGCGGTCTGGGCCAGCTGCGGGGCGCGGTCGCCGAGGGCCTTCGCCTCGAACTGGGCGATCTTCTTCTCGGCCGCCTTGAGGTTGGCCTGCAGCTCGGCGATGCGTGCCGGCAGCTGCTCGCGCGGCGCCTTCAGGCTCGACGACAGCTGCGAGACGATCGCGCGCTCGGCGGCGAGGTCGCGGAACGCGTCGAGTCCGACGAGGGCCTCGACGCGGCGGGTGGAGGCTCCCACCGACGACTCGCCGACGAGCGAGATGAGCCCGATCTCCGCCGACGTCGACACGTGGGTGCCGGCGCACAGCTCGCGCGACCACGGCCCGCCGATGTCGACCATGCGCACCGTGTCGCCGTACTTCTCGCCGAACAGGGCCATCGCACCGAGCTCCTTGGCCTCGGCCAGCGGCAGCACGCGCGTGGTGACCTCGAGGTTGTCGCGCACGGCGTTGCCGGCGATCTCCTCGATCTCGGACTTCGTGGCATCCGAGAGCGCCTGGCCCCACGAGAAGTCGAAGCGCATGTAGCCGGCGCGGTTGAGCGAGCCCGCCTGGGTGGCGCTCTTGCCCAGCGTGTCGCGCAGCGCCGCGTGCACCAGGTGCGTGGCGGAGTGGGCCTGCCGGGCCGCGCGCCGGTTGGCGGTGTCGACGACCGTGGTGGCGGGCTGGCCGATGCCGACCTCGCCGCTGGTGACCTCGACGGTGTGGCTGATGAGGCCGGGGACCGGCTTCTGCACGTCGAGCACCTCGAGCTCGTAGCCGGGACCGACGATCACGCCCTTGTCGGCGACCTGGCCGCCGCTCTCGGCGTAGAGCGCCGTCTCGGCGAGGATCACCTCGGCCACCTCGCCCGCCAGCGCCCGCTGGGCGGGGTGGCCGTCGACGAGGATGCCGAGGATGCGCGAGGCGGTCTCCAGCTCGGTGTAGCCGGTGAAGACGGTCTCGCCCTGGGCGCGGAAGTCGCGGTAGACGCTGGTGTCGGCCAGCTGACGCTTGCGCGAGCGCGCGTCGGCCTTGGCGCGGGCGCGCTGCTCCTGCATCAGCTCGTCGAACGCGGCGCGGTCGACGGTGATGCCCGCCTCTTCGGCGATCTCGAGCGTCAGGTCGATCGGGAAGCCGTAGGTGTCGTGCAGCAGGAAGGCCTCGGAGCCGGGGATGGTCGTGCCGCCGGCCTGCTTGGTCTGCGCGAGCGAGTCGTCGAGCAGGGTCTCGCCGGCCGCGAGGGTGCGCAGGAACGTGGCCTCCTCGGCCAGCGCGTACTGGGCGAGACGCTCGTAGTCGGTCTCGACGATCGGGTACGCCTCCTTCATCGCGTCGCGCGACGCGGCGAACAGCTCGGCGAAGCTCGCACCGTCCACGCCCAGCAGGCGCATCGAGCGGATGGCCCGGCGCATGAGGCGGCGCAGGATGTAGCCGCGCCCGTCGTTGGACGGGGTGACGCCGTCGGCGAGCAGCATCAGCGAGGAGCGCACGTGGTCGGCGATCACGCGGAAGCGCACGTCGTCCTCGTGGTCGGCGCCGTAGGTGCGGCCGGACAGCTCCACGGCCTTGTCGAGCACCGGGCGCACCTGGTCGGTCTCGTACATGTTGTCGACGCCCTGCTTGAGGAACGCGATGCGCTCCAGCCCCATGCCGGTGTCGATGTTCTTTGCGGGCAGCTCGCCGACGATCGTGAAGTCGTACTTGCTCTTCACATCGGTGATCTCGTACTGCATGAACACGAGGTTCCAGATCTCGACGTACCGGTCGTCGTCGGTGGCGGGGCCGCCGTCGATGCCGTACGCGGGGCCCCGGTCGAAGAAGATCTCCGAGCAGGGGCCGGCGGGGCCGGGAAGGCCCGTCGACCAGTAGTTGGTGTCCTTGCCCAGACGCTGGATGCGCTCCTCGGGCAGGTCGGTGAGCTTCAGCCAGAGATCGCGCGCCTCGTCGTCCTCTTCGTAGACGGTGACCCACAGGTCCTTCGGGTCGAAGCCGAGGCCGCCGTCGGACTCGGGGGTGGTCAGCAGCTCCCAGGCGTAGCCGATGGCGCCTTCCTTGAAGTAGTCGCCGAACGACCAGTTGCCCAGCATCTGGAAGAAGGTGCCGTGACGGGGGGTCTTGCCGACCTCTTCGATGTCGTTGGTGCGGATGCACTTCTGGTTGTCGGCCGCGCGCCGGTACGGGGCGGGCACGTCGCCGCTCAGGTACGGGATGAAGGGCACCATGCCGGCCACGGTGAACAGCAGGGCCGGGTCGTCGGTCACCAGCGACGCCGACGGCACGATGGTGTGACCCTTCTTCTCGAAGTAGTCCAGGTAGCGCTGGGCGATCTCAGCGGTCTTCATGTGCGTTCCTCTTGCGGGCGCGCGACGACACGGCGTCGCGAACAGGGATGGTGGGGAGCAGGTGCTCAGTCGGAGAGCTTGTCGGCGACGTTCTTCGCCGCGCCCTTGACCGAGTCGCCGGCCGCGGCGGCGGCGTCCGATGCCGCGTCGGCGAGGGCGGATGCCGCGTCGGAGGCGGCGGCGACCGTGCGGTCGGTCACGTCGGAGGCGATGTCGGCGGCGCGGCCGGCGGCGTCGCCCGCGGCGACCTTCGCGCTCTCGACGAGTCCGGCGATCTGCGCCTCCTGCTCGTGGTAGGCGTCGGCGATGCGGTCGGTGAACTCCGAGATGCGCGCGTCGACCTCGGCGAGCAGCTCGTGGCCCCGGGGGTCCTTGTTGACCAGGTGGGCTGCGACGAAGCCGCCGGCGAGTCCCACCACGAACCAGAGCGCGTTCTTCATGCGACCCATGCTAGATGCTCGGATCGGTGCACCGCTCCCCCGGTACGCACCGGACGGGGCACCGGGCGGGAACGCCGAAGGGCGCCGGGATGAACCCGACGCCCTCCTGATCGCCCGGAGTACGGGCGAGCGATGACGATCCGCTCAGCGCGCGGCGTAGTACTCGACGACCAGCTGCACGTCGCCGGTCACGGGGACCTCGGCGCGCTTGGGGCGACGCACGAGGCGCGCCTGCAGCTTGTCGAGCTCGACCTCGAGGTAGGCCGGAACCGGGGGCAGCACCTCGGCGTGACCGCCGGCGGCTGCGACCTGGAAGGGCTCGGTGCCCTCGCTCTTGGCCTTGACGTGGATGAGCTGGCCCGGCTTCACGCGGAAGGACGGGCGGTCGACGAGCTGGCCGTCCACGAGGATGTGGCGGTGCACGACGAGCTGGCGGGCCTGCGCGGTGGTGCGGGCGAAGCCGGCACGCAGCACGAGGGCGTCCAGACGCATCTCGAGCAGCTCGACCAGGTTCTCACCGGTCAGGCCGTCCTTGCGGCGGGCCTCGTTGAAGGTGTTGCGCATCTGCTTCTCGCGGATGCCGTACTGCTCGCGAAGACGCTGCTTCTCGCGCAGACGGACCGCGAAGTCGCTGTCCTGCTTGCGCTTGGTGCGGCCGTGCTCACCGGGAGCGTAAGGACGCTTCTCGAGGTACTTGGCCGCCTTGGGGGTCAGCGCGATGCCGAGGGCGCGCGAGAGGCGCACCTTGCGGCGGTCCTGGGACTTCGTAGCCACGAAGATTCCTTTCCTGACGCGGCCGTGGCTGTCACGGCTCGCGGACGTATCTCCCGTTCCTCGCCCTGCTCGGACTGCACGCCGGGGCACGCCGAGAGGTCTGATTCAGAGGAGGGGGATGCCCGAAAACACGGTTTCGAGCCGGTTCATGTTATCAGACCGCGCTGCGTGCGCCCTGCGCTCAGATCTCGCCCGCCGCCAGCTGCCGTGCGAGGTCGAGGATCCCGTCGGGATAGAACGGCGGGTCACCGCCGGCGAGGTCGTCGATGCGGTACCAGCCGACGGTGGTGTCGCTGTCGAGCACCGGCAGTCGCGACCCGCGCGGCAGTGCCTCCAGCCGGGTGCTGCGCACCGCGAACACGTGCACGATCTCGTGCCCGTGCTTGGGGCCGAGCGTGAAGATGTTCTCGGTCACGGCCAGCAGCCGCGCCTCCTGCACATCGGCGGCGAGTTCTTCGTCGAGTTCGCGGCGCATCCCGGCCGCGGTGGTCTCGCCGAACTCCAGGCCGCCGCCCGGCGCCCGGAGGAACGAGCCGTGGTCGCCGGTGGCGGCGTACTCCTCGGCGAGCACCCAGCCGTCCTGCACGATCAGGGCCACGACCACGTTGCGCGCCCGCGGTGGCGACATCGCCTCGTCGGCGTACATCTCCACGGCGCGGTTGTAGGCGGGCAGGTGCGGGGCGAGGGCGTGCAGCGCGGTGCGCAGCGCCGGCCCCGGCTTGGCGTCGTCGAGCAGCGCGAGGGCGAGGAAGGCCCGGGCCGCGTCGGCGAGCGGATCGTCGGCCGGCACGTGCTGCAGCAGCGCGATCGCCGCCGACGGCTGACCGACGTTGCGCAGCGAGCTGGCGAGCTGGATGGTCGCGGCGGTGCGGTGCGGATCGGCCAGCCCGCCCGCCAGCGCCGCCCGGTACAGCGGGATCGCCGCCTCCTCCTCGCCGAGATAGTCGTGCAGCGACGCGCGCTCGAACAGCACGTCGGGGTCGTCGGCGCGGCGCTCGAGGATCAGCGCCGAGAGCTCCCGCCGCATCCGCTCGGGTTCGGCGTCGTCGGCGCGGGCCCAGAACCGGCCGATGCGCTCGTCCCAGGTGGCGCTCATGCGCCGTCGCTGCCCAGGATCTTGCGGATCTTCTCCACCCGCGCCGAGATGTCGCGCTCCACGCCGCGCCCGGTCGGCTCGTAGTAGCGGCGGCCCCGCAACTCGTCGGGCAGGTACTGCTGGGTGGCCACGCCGACGTCGAGGTCGTGCGGGTAGATGTAGCCCTTGCCGTGTCCGAGGCGTTTGGCGCCGGGGTAGTGCGCGTCGCGCAGGTGGGTGGGCACGCGCCCGAAGCCGCCCGCCCGCACGTCGGCGATGGCGGCGTTGATGGCGTTGTAGGCGGCGTTGGACTTGGCGGTCGTCGCCAGATAGGCGGTGGCCTCGGCCAGCGGGATGCGCCCTTCCGGCATGCCGATGAAGGCGACCGCGTCGGCGGCGGCCACGGCGATCTGCAGCGCCTGCGGGTCGGCCAGTCCGATGTCTTCGGATGCCGAGATCACCAGGCGCCGCGCGATGAAGCGGGGGTCCTCCCCCGCCTCGATCATGCGTGCCAGGTAGTGCATGGCGGCGTCGACGTCGCTGCCGCGGATCGACTTGATGAAGGCGCTGATGACGTCGTAGTGCTCGTCGCCCTGCCGGTCGTAGCGCAGCAGGGCGCGGTCGACGGCCTGGGCGACGTGGTCGGCGGTGACCGTGTTCTCGTCGCCCTCGGGCATGGATGCCGCCGCCTCCAGCGCGGTCAGCGCCCGGCGCGCGTCGCCCGAGGCCAGCTGCACGAGTGCGGTGCGCGCCTCGGCCGACAGCTCGACGGCCCCGGCGAGCCCGCGCGGGTCGGTGACGGCCCGGTCGATCAGCATCCCGAGGTCGTCGTCGGTGAGCGGCTGCAGGGTCAGCAGCAGCGACCGCGACAGCAGCGGCGAGATCACCGAGAACGAGGGGTTCTCGGTGGTGGCGGCGATGAGGATGACCCACCCGTTCTCCACGCCCGGCAGCAGCGCGTCCTGCTGGGCCTTGGTGAAGCGGTGGATCTCGTCGAGGAAGAGGATCGTCGACATGCCGTACAGGTCGCGCTGGGTCATCGCCTCCTGCATGACCTCGCGCACGTCCTTCACCCCGGCGGTGACCGCCGACAGCTCCACGAAGCGGCGGCCCGAGGTGCGCGCGATCGCCTGGGCGAGGGTGGTCTTGCCGGTGCCCGGCGGTCCCCACAGGATCACCGACACGGCGCGCGTCGCGTTGGCGTCGGGGTCGGCCAGCGACACGAGCGGCGATCCGCGACGCAGCAGATGCTGCTGACCGGCCACCTCGTCGAGCGAGACCGGCCGCATGCGCACCGCGAGCGGGGTCTGCCCCTGGAAGAGCGCGGATGCCGTGGTCACCGCTCCAGGCTATCCGCGTGCGGCGACACCGGCGCGGCGGGGTGCGCGCCGGTTTGTCGCGCGCGCGAGCGGCCCCGTAGGCTTTGCCCTGCCCCGGGATCCCGGGAATCGAAGGAGGTCCCGTGGCGACGGGTGCGAACAAGAGGCAGACGCGCGCCGAGCGCGACCGCGGGCGGCTGTATCAGGCCCGCCGCGACTTCCACGCGGGTCTGCTGCGTCGCCGTCGCCGCGACAACCTGATCGCCGGCGTCGCCGGCGGAGTGCTGATCCTCGCCGTCCTCGGCGGGCAGGTCGCCTATTACACGGTCGGCCCCGGCACCCCGGCACCCGCCCCCTCTCCTTCGGCGACGCCGACCGGCACCGTGGCGCCCACCGACCCGGCGACCCCCGCGCCCACCCCCACCGACGTCGAGACCGAGCCGGTCTCGCCCACTCCCACCCCCTGACCCCGCCCGCTAGGCTGAGTGCCTACCCCGACCGCCAGGCGGCGTGAGCCGCGACGAGGTGCACCTGTGACTTCCGACACCACTGCAGCAACCCCCGACGACTCGACGACCGAGTCGTCTGTCTCCGACGCCGTCGAGGCGGAGCAGACCGACACCGTCGAGGGTGCGCAGAACGCGACCGACGCCCCCGCGGCGACCGACGCCCCCGCTGCCGAGGCCGACGCGCCCACGGCCGATGCCGAGCCGGATGCCGTCGCCTCCGCGAGCGACGCCGAGCCCGAGGCCGCCGAGCCCGAGGCCGCCGAGCCCGAAGCGGCAGCCGCCGAGGAGGCCCCGGCCGAGGAGGCCCCGTCCGAGGACGCCGCGCCCGCCGCGCCCGCCGCGCCGTCTCCGTCGCCCGCCCCCTCCCCGGCGCCGCGGCCGCGGCCGTCCGCCGTGAAGCCGGCCGTCCCCGCCGCACCCGTCTCCGGCGAGCCGTGGGGCCGCGTCGACGACGAGGGCACCGTGTCGGTGCGCGAAGGCGACCAGTGGCGCGTGGTCGGGCAGTACCCCGACGGCACCCCCGACGAGGCGCTGGCCTACTTCCAGCGCAAGTACGCCGACCTCGCCGGCGAGGTGACGCTTCTCGAGGTGCGCCACCGCCGCGGCGGCGCCTCGGCGTCCGACCTGCGCGGCACCCTGAAGACCGTGCGCGAGCGCCTCACCGGCGCCGCCGCCGTGGGCGACCTCGCCGCGCTCGAGGCCCGCCTCGACGCGCTGGCCGGTGCGCTCACCGAGGCCTCGGCCGAAGAGGCCGAGGCGGCCCGCGAAGCCCGCGAGCAGGCCACCGCCGACCGCGTCGCCCTGGTCGAGAAGATCGAGGCCCTCGCCGCCCGCGACCCCAAGTCGATCCAGTGGAAGCAGACCACCGCCGAGATCACCGCGCTGTTCGAGCAGTGGCAGGCCCAGCAGAGCTCGGGGGCGCGACTGCCCAAGGCGCTCGGCCAGCAGCTCTGGAAGCGGTTCCGCGACGCGCGGGCCACGCTCGACAAGCACCGTCGTGAGTTCTACTCGGGTCTGGACGAGCAGCACCGCTCGTCGCGGGATGCGAAGACCCGCCTGGCCGAGCGTGCCGAGGCCCTCGCCCCCAAGGGTGAGGACGGCATCGCCGAGTACCGCAACCTGCTCGACCAGTGGAAGACGGTCGGCCGTGCCGGCAAGAAGGTCGACGACGCGCTGTGGGCCCGCTTCAAGGCGGCCGGCGACGCGCTCTACGGCGCCCGCGCCGACCGCGAGCACGCCGACGCCGAGGCGTCGAAGGAGAAGATCGACGCCAAGAAGGCCCTGCTGGTCGAGGCGGCCGCCGTGCCCAAGGAGAAGGACACCGCCAAGGCGCGCAACCTGCTCACCGGCATCCAGCGCCGCTGGGACGAGATCGGTCGCATCTTCCCGCGCGAGGCCGAGCGCGCCCTCGACGACGACCTGCGCAAGATCGAGCAGACCGTCAAGGGCCGCGAGGACGCCGACTGGAAGAGCAACAACCCCGAGACCAAGGCGCGTCAGAACGACATGACCTCGCAGCTGCACGACGCCATCGCGAAGCTGGAAGAGGAGCTCGAGGCCGCCAAGGCCACGGGCAACCCGGCCGCGATCTCGAAGGCATCCGACGCGCTGGAAGCGCGCAAGGGCTGGCTGAAGGCCCTCGGCGGCTGACCGGCTGACGCCACCGGGAGGTGCCGGCGCACCATTCCGGCGCTTCCTCCCCCGGCCTGCGGACGGTGGGGTTGTCCACAGACCGGCCGTCGCTGCCCCCGCGCCCGCGCACACCAGGGCAGAGTGCGGTCATGGTCTGGCCCTTCCTGTACTACCCCGGTGACCGGCTGACGGCATCCGAACTGTCGGCGGCGCGTCTGGACGGCGACGTCGTCGAAGTCGGTGAGGCGTTCATGCCGGCCGATGCCGTCGAGACCCGCGAACTGCGCGCCGCCTCGCTGCGATCGCTGCTGGGCGACACGCTCGCGGCCACCCATGAGAGCGCGGCCTGGGTGCACGGGGCACTGCCGCAGCCGCCGCTGCGGCACCGGGGTCAGCGCTGCGGCGGCCGCCACACGCCGTACGCCCTCGACCCGCGGCTGAGCTACCGCGACGTGCCCGTGCCGCCCGAGGACGCCGAGCTCATCGGCCGGGTGCTGGTGACCTCGCCGGTGCGCACCTTCACCGACCTGGTGCGCGACCTCGTCGACGGGCGGGGCGATGCGGAGCCGGCGATCGCGGCGATGGCCGCATGGGACCCGCACCTGGCAGCCCGCGGTCTCGCGACCCTGCGGTCAGGGCCGCCCGTGCACCACAAGCGGCGCGCGGTGGACTATCTGACCGCGCTCACGACGAGGTGACGCGGTAGACGTCGTAGACGGCGTCGATGCGGCGCACCGCGTTGAGCACGCGATCGAGATGCACGATGTCGCCCATCTCGAACACGTAGCGGCTGAGGGCGAGACGGTCGTTGGTGGTCTGCACCGAGGCCGACAGGATGTTGACGTGGTGCTCGCTGAGCACCCGGGTGATGTCGCTGAGCAGGCCCGAGCGGTCGAGGGCCTCCACCTGGATGTGCACAAGGAACACGCTCTTGGTCGTCGGGGCCCACGACACGTCGATCATGCGCTCGGCGTCGGCCGACAGCGAGGCGACGTTCGTGCAGTCGGCGCGGTGCACCGACACCCCGCTGCCGCGGGTGACGAAGCCGACGATCTCGTCGCCGGGGACGGGCGTGCAGCACTTGGAGAGCTTGACGAGGATGTCGGGGGCGCCGCGCACGAGAACGCCCGAGTCGCCGCCGCGGGGAGCGCGGGAGCGCCCGACGGTGGGGATCTCGATCGGGCCGGTGGAGGTGTCCTCCTCGGCCTTGACGAGCGTGGTGACCTTCTCGATCACCGACTGGGTCGACACGTGCCCCTCGCCGACGGCGGCGTAGAGCGCGGTGACGTCTTCGTAGCGCAGCTGGTGGGCGACCTCGGTGAACGAGTCCTGGTTCATCAGGCGCTGCAGCGGCAGATTCTGACGGCGCATCGCGCGGGCGATGGCCTCCTTGCCCTGCTCGACGGCCTCTTCGCGCCGCTCCTTGGTGAACCACCCGCGGATCTTGCTGCGCGCGCGGGTCGACTTCACGAAGCTCAGCCAGTCCTGGCTCGGACCGGCATCGGGGTTCTTCGAGGTGAACACCTCGACGACGTCGCCCGAGTTGAGCTCCGACTCGAGGGGAACCAGTCGCCCGTTGACCTTGGCGCCCATCGTGCGGTGGCCGACCTCGGTGTGCACCGCGTAGGCGAAGTCGACCGGCGTCGCCCCCGCGGGCAGGCCCACCACGCGCCCCTTGGGGGTGAAGACGTAGACCTCTTTGGCGCCGATCTCGAAGCGCAGAGAGTCGAGGAACTCACCCGGGTCGGCCGTCTCGGCCTGCCAGTCGGAGATGTGGGCCAGCCACGCCATGTCGGTGTCGACCGACTTGGCGTCGGGCTTGCCGCCGCCCATCTGCTCCTTGTACTTCCAGTGCGCGGCCACGCCGTACTCGGCCTGCTGGTGCATCTCGTTGGTGCGGATCTGGATCTCGACGGTGCGCCCGCCCGGTCCGATCACCGTCGTGTGCAGCGACTGGTACAGGTTGAACTTCGGCGTGGCGATGTAGTCCTTGAAGCGGCCCGGCAGCGGCGTCCACCGCGCGTGGATCGCGCCGAGCACGGCATAGCAGTCGCGCACGGTGCCCACGAGCACGCGGATGCCGATGAGGTCGTAGATGTCGTCGAACTCGCGGCCGCGCACCACCATCTTCTGGTACACCGAGTAGAGCTGCTTGGGGCGGCCCATGATGCGCCCGCGGATGCGCAGGTCGCGCAGATCGGCCTCGACGGCTTCGATCACCTTCTGCACGTACTGCTCGCGCTGCGGGGTGCGCTGCTTGACGAGGCTGTCGATCTCGACGTAGAGCTTGGGGTGCAGCACCGCGAACGAGAGGTCTTCGAGCTCGCTCTTGATCGCCTGGATGCCGAGGCGATGGGCCAGCGGAGCGTAGATCTCGAGGGTCTCGGTGGCCTTCTTGGCCGCCTTCTCGGGCGGCACGAACCCCCAGGTGCGGGCGTTGTGCAGCCGGTCGGCGAGCTTGATGAGCAGCACGCGGATGTCTTTGGACATCGCGACGATCATCTTGCGCACCGTCTCGGCCTGCGCGGCGTCGCCGTACTTGACCTTGTCGAGCTTGGTCACGCCGTCCACGAGCATCGCGACCTCGTCGCCGAACTCGGCGCGCAGCTCGTCGAGGCGGTAGGCGGTGTCTTCGACGGTGTCGTGGAGCAGCGCGGCGGCGATCGCACGCGGCCCGAGGCCCAGATCGGCGAGGATCTGCGCGACGGCCAGCGGATGCGTGATGTAGGGCTCGCCGCTCTGGCGCTTCTGCTGGGCGTGCGCGGCCTCGGCCACCCGGTAGGCCCGGTCGATGATCGCGATGTCGCCCTTGGGGTGATGCGTGCGCACCGTGCGGATGAGCTGCTCGACGCCGCCGCGACCGGCGGAGCGCGAGAACAGCCGCGGCACCAGGCGCCGCAGCGAACCGGCCTGCGGTGCGGGCTGTGCCGGCACCTGCGGGGCCTTCGGCGCGGAACCGTGCGACGTCTCGGTCATCCGGTCACCTCCGCGCTGCGAAACCCCATCCTACGCCTGGCCCGGCCCCGCTCAGGCCGCGGCCACGGCGAGCTCGCGCGCCTCGCGCACCCGCGCGTCGCGGGCCCGGATCGCGGGCTCGTTCTCGCGCAGCAGCGAGAACAGCGGCGCCGCGACGAACAGGGTCGAGTAGGCGGCGACGATCGTGCCGACGAAGATCGACAGCGAGATGTCGGTCAGGGTCTGCGCGCCGAGCCACAGGGCGCCGATGAACAGGATCGCGCCGGTGGGCAGGGCCGCGACGACGGTCGTGTTGATCGAGCGGATGAGCGTCTGGTTCACCGCGAGGTTGACCGACTCGCCGAACAGGCGCGCAGACTGCTCCCCGTCTTCGTGGGTGTTCTCACGGATCTTGTCGAAGACGACGGTGGTGTCGTACAGCGAATAGGAGAGGATCGTGAGGAAGCCGATCACCGCGGCGGGCGAGATCTCGAAGCCGAACAGCGCGTAGACGCCGACGGTGATGACGAGCACGTCGACGAGGCCGATGATGGCCGCCACCGACATCTTCCACGTGCGGAAGTACACGGCCAGGATGAGGAAGGTCAGCGCGAGGAAGATCGCCAGGCCCCACAGCGACTGCCGGGTGACGTCCTGACCCCAGCTGGGTCCGATGAACGACGAGCTGACGTCGGCTTCGTCGACCGAGTAGATGTCGGCGAGGGCGGTGGTGACCGCGCGCGTGTCGGCATCGCTCATCTGGTCGGTCTGCACCCGCACGGTGTCGTCGCCGATCGTGGTCACCTTGGTGGTGGCCCCGGGCACGACGGACTGCACCGCCTCGGTGGCGAGGGTCTGATCGGGCGCGGTCACACCGCTCACGGTGAACTGCGAGCCGCCGGTGAACTCGATCGAGAACTGGATCGGGCGGAAGACGGGCACCAGGGCCGCGCCGATCACGAGGATCGCCGCGATGATGAACCACAGGCGACGCTTGCCGACGAACGGGAAAGAGGTCTTCCCGGTGTAGAGGTCGTTGCCGAGGTCGTTCATGGAACGCATCACTCGCCTGCTTCCTTCGTCGAGCGCGACGATGTCGAGAGTTCGGCCTGCTTGCGCTCGGCGATCGTCTGGCGCCTCTCGGCCTCACCGCGCGAGCGGGCCGCGCGCTTCTGCGCTCCGCTCTTGCCCGTGGCCACCGGAGCGCGGAACTGCGCGCGCCCGCGGTAGACCGCGCCGAGGGCCTCGGGGTCGAGCCCGGAGAGCTTGTGGCCGACGCCGAAGAAGCGGGTGCGCGCCAGCAGCTGCAGCACCGGGTGGGTGAACAGGATGAAGATCAGGATGTCGATCAGCGTCGTCAGACCCAGCGTGAACGCGAAGCCCTTCACGGTGGCGTCGGCGAGGATGTACAGCACCACGGCGGCGAGGATGTTGATCGACTTCGAGATGTAGATCGTGCGCTTGGCGCGGCCCCAGCCGTCTTCGACGGCGCCGGTGATCGACTTGCCGTCGCGCAGCTCGTCTCGGATGCGTTCGAAGTAGACGATGAACGAGTCGGCGGTGAAGCCGATCGTCACGATCAGACCCGCCACACCGGCCAGCGACAGGCGGAAGCCCATCCGCCAGGCCAGGATGCACAGCGTGATGTAGGTGAGCACACCCATCACCATCAGCGACGCGATGATCACGAAGCCGAGGGCGCGGTAGACCACCAGCGAGTAGACCGCCACCAGCAGCAGGCCGATGAGGCCGGCGATGAGGCCGATCTGCAGCTGCTGCGAGCCGAGGGTCGCCGAGATGGAGTTGGTGCTCTGCACCTCGAAGCTCAGCGGCAGGGCGCCGTACTTGAGCTGGTCGGCGAGGGTCTTGGAGGTCTCCTGCGTGAAGCTGCCGGTGATCTGCGGCTTGCCGTCGAGGATGACGCCGTTCATCGACGGAGCCGAGATCACGACGCCGTCGAGCACGAACGCGAACTGGTTGCGCGGCGCGGTCTCACCGTAGAGACGCTGGCTGATCTTGCCGAAGGTCTCGGTGCCGTCGGCATCGAAGACGAGGTTGACGGCCCACTGGTTGTTGGTGGTGACGAGGCCGTTGGTCGCATCGTCGATCGACGAGCCGTCGAGCTCGACCGGGCCGAGGATGTACTTCACCGTGCCGGTGGGGTCGCACGT
Organism: Microbacterium festucae; assembly: GCF_025421715.1. Classification (GTDB taxonomy): domain Bacteria; phylum Actinomycetota; class Actinomycetes; order Actinomycetales; family Microbacteriaceae; genus Microbacterium; species Microbacterium festucae. The sequence goes on along the minus strand of NZ_JAOEFC010000002.1, from coordinate 255,724 downwards.
GATCAGCGGCTGGTCGGCGGGTGCGTTGGCCGGGTCGTTGTCGGCGCTGGCGCAGTCGTAGGCGAGGAACTCGGCCTGCAGCTGGTCGGTCACCCACGCCGGGTCGCTGCCGTTGGTGGGCGCGGTGGTCGGGGTGGAGTTCAGCGAGCCGTCGGGCGTCGGGTAGGGCGTCGAGGCGCCGTCCTCCCCCACGAAGCTCGTGGCCGGGCTGCCGGTGTACAAGACCGCGCGCAGCTGCATCTGGGCCGAGGCCTCGATGCGGTTGCGGGTCTCGTCGTCCACCTGGCCGGGGACCTGCACGACGATCTGGTTACCGCCCTGCGTGGTCACGTCGGCCTCGGCGACACCCGAGGCGTCGATGCGCTGGCGGATGATCGCGGCGGCCTGGTCCATCTGCTCGGGCGTGGGCGCACTGCCGTCGGGCGTGTTCGCCTCGAGGATGATCTGCGTTCCGCCCTGCAGGTCGAGCGCGAGCTCGGGTGCCCAGGAGCTGCCCTTGAAGACGTAGACCCCGAGGGCGTTGACGCCGAACAGGAGCGCGGTCAAGACGATGAGTCCGGTCAGTGCACGCCAGGCATGCCGGACAGTGGGAGGTGTTGCCACGGAGGGAGCTTCCTACGAGGGACCGCGGGGGGCGGTGGGTGCGGTCAGGCCTTGGGCTTGTCGTCCGGCTCGGCGGACGGCGAGGCGGCGGCCTCGGCCGGCACCGCGGGCGCCTCGGGCGCGGGGCGGTGGGCGGCGTCGTCGCTGAGGGAGGTGACCACGCCGGCGGCGACGTCGGACTCGTACTCGGCCTTCTCGGCCTCCGCCTCGACGAACTCCTCCTCGGTGAGGTCCTCGTTCTCGACCACGCGCAGGATCGCCTGGCTGTGCACCTCGATCTCGACGCCGGGAGCGAGCTCCACCTTCGCCGACTTGGAGAGGTCGTCGCCGTCGAACTCGGTCAGCACGCCGTACAGGCCGCCCTGCAGGAGCACCTTCACGCCGGGGACCATGGCGCGGGCCTTCGCCTCCTGCTCGACCTTGTTGCGCTGGGCGCGGCGACGCGAGCTCCAGAACATGAAGACGATGAGCACGACCAGGATGAGGATCATCCCGTACTGGGCGAAGAACGACATGACCGGGTCGGCCTGCTGAGTCTGCTGCGTCGATGCGAAGAACATGGAGGAAGGCGCGCCTTTCACGGTGGTGTGCCGCGAGCAGGCGGCGAGAGTGGACCGGAGCCCTCAGCGATTATAGGTCATCCAGCCTCAGCGCCCCCTCGGGGTGCATCACGCCGAGGTGCGCATAGGCCTCCGGCGTCGCGATGCGGCCACGGGGGCTGCGGCCGAGGAAGCCGATGCGCACGAGGTAGGGCTCCACGACCGACTCGATCGTGTCGGCCTCTTCCCCGACGGTGACCGCGAGGGTGTTCAGCCCCACCGGTCCGCCGCGGAACCGGCGCACGACCGCGTCGAGCACGGCACGGTCGAGGCGGTCGAGGCCGATGGCATCCACGTCGTACAGCTCGAGCGCGGCGTTGACGTCGGCGGTGGTGGCACGCGGCAGCGCGCCGTCTCGCTCACCGTGGACGATGACGTAGTCGCGCACGCGCCGCAGCAGGCGGTTGGCGATGCGGGGCGTGCCGCGCGAGCGACGGGCGATCTCGGCGCGCGCGTACGCGGGCAGCTGGATGTCGAGCACCGCCGCCGATCGGGCGATCACCTGCTCGAGCTCGCCGGGTTCGTAGTACTCGAGGTGGGCGGTGAAGCCGAACCGGTCGCGCAGCGGGTTGGGCAGCATGCCCGAGCGGGTCGTCGCCCCCACGAGGGTGAACGGGGCCAGGTCGAGCGGAATGCTGGTGGCGCCGGCGCCCTTGCCGACCATGATGTCGATGCGGAAGTCCTCCATCGCGAGGTACAGCATCTCTTCGGCCGAGCGCGCCATGCGGTGGATCTCGTCGATGAACAGCACTTCGCCGGGCGTGAGGCTCGACAGCAGCGCGGCGAGGTCGCCGGCGTGCTGGATGGCCGGACCGCTCGACATGCGCAGCGGTCGCTCGCTCTCGTGCGCGACGATCATCGCGAGGGTGGTCTTGCCCAGGCCCGGAGGGCCCGACAGCAGGATGTGGTCGGCGGGGCGCTGCTGGATGCGGGCGGCGTCCAGCAGCAGCTGCAGCTGGCCGCGCACCTTCTGCTGCCCGACGAACTCGCCGAGCGACGTCGGACGCAGCGCGCCCTCGACGGCGAGCTCGGTCTGGTCTTCCGCGGCGGCGGGGTCGCGGCCGTCAGACACCGCGCGGCTCCGGGCGGGCGGGGCCGAGGTGGGCGAGCGCCTGCTTGAGCAGGGCCGGCACGGATGCCGCGTCGGCGGGCGCCTCGGCCATCACGGTGGTGACGACCTCGGCCGAGATCCGCTCGTTCCAGCCCAGGGCGACGAGGGCCGCGATCACCTGCGGCGCGAGGGCGCCCGGGGCGGCGGCGGGCCGCGAGGTGCTGGCGGCCACGGCGGTGAGCTTGCCGGCCAGCTGCACGACGATGAGCTTGGCCGTCTTCGGGCCGATCCCCGACACGCGCCGGAACGGGGCGTCGTCCTCGGCGGCCACGGCATCCGCGATCTGGGCGGTGGTCAGCGACGAGAGCACGCCGAGGGCAGACTTCGGGCCCACCCCCGACACGCTCAGCAGCAGCGAGAACACGCCGAGCTCCTCGCGCTCACGGAAGCCGTAGAGCGAGAGCGCGTCTTCGCGCACGATGAGGGTCGTGTGCAGCACGATGTCGTCGCCGATGTGGAACTCGCGGGCGACCTGGGCGGTGACCGCGACGGCGAAGCCGACGCCGCCGACGTCGATGACGACGCTCTCGGAGTCGAGATGCAGCACGCGGCCGCGCAGTGACGAGATCATGCCACAAGCCTAGAGCAGGATTCGCAGATTTGTTCGAGCGACACGCATGTCGACCTCATCGCCGGGCGCCGCGCTCCGCGTCGGCCCAGGCCCGCTGGGCGGGTGTGAGCGCGCCGCCGCCGGCCGCCGGGGCCGCACCGCCGCCGCGCCAGGCGTGGCACAGGGCGAGCGCGAGCGCGTCGGCGGCATCCGCCGGCTGCGGCAGGGCGTCCAGCCGCAGCACCCGGGCCACCATCGTCTGCACCTGCCGCTTGTCGGCCGCGCCGTAGCCGCTGATGGCCGCCTTCACCTCGGAGGGGGTGTGGGTGTGGGCGGGCAGTCCGCGCTCGGCGGCCACGAGCAGCGCGATGCCGCTGGCCTGGGCGGTGCCCATCACGCTGTGACGGTTGTTCTGGGCGAACACGCGCTCCACGGCCACCACATCGGGCCGGTGCTCGTCGAGCACGGCGCGGATGCCTTCGGCGATGGCGTGCAGGCGCCGCTCGATCGGCAGATCGGGAGACGAACGCACCACCCCGACGTGCACGAGCGACGCCGAGCGGTCACGGGCGACATCGACCACGCCCACCCCGCAACGGGTGAGGCCGGGATCGACCCCGAGAACGCGAAGAGCGGATGCCACTCCCCCACGCTACGTGCGGGCAGGCGGCATCCGCTCCAGAAACGCGGACCGCAGTGCGGGTCACTCGTCCTGTTCGAGCTCGGCCTGCACCTCGGGGGTCAGGTCGAAATTGCTGAAGACGTTCTGCACGTCGTCGCTGTCTTCGAGGGCGTCGATGAGACGGAAGATCTTGCGCGCGGTCTCGGCGTCGACCTCGACCTTGAGCGAGGGCACGAACTCGGCGTCGGCCGACTCGTACTCGATGCCGGCCTCCTGGATCGCCGTGCGCACCGCGACGAGGTCGGACGGGTCGGTGATGACCTCGAAGCCCTCGGCGTGGGGCTCGATCTCCTCGGCACCGGCCTCCAGCGCCGCCAGCATGACGTCGTCTTCGGTCGTGCCCTCACCGGAGACGACGATGACGCCCTTGCGGTGGAAGTTGTAGGCGACCGAACCGGGGTCCGCCAGCGTGCCGCCGTTGCGCGAGAGCGCCGTGCGCACCTCGGCAGCGGCGCGGTTCTTGTTGTCGGTCAGACACTCGATGAGCAGCGCCACGCCGTTGGGGCCGTAGCCCTCGTACATGATCGAGGCGTAGTCGACCGACTCGCCGCCGATGCCCGCGCCGCGCTTGATCGCGCGGTCGATGTTGTCCTTGGGCACCGAGGTCTTCTTGGCCTTGAGCACGGCGTCGAACAGGGTCGGGTTGCCCTGCAGGTCCGCCCCGCCGAGCTTCGCGGCGACCTCGATGTTCTTGATGAGCTTGGCCCACGACTTGGCACGACGCGAGTCGATGACAGCCTTCTTGTGCTTGGTCGTGGCCCATTTGGAGTGTCCGGACATGCGCTCGATTTTACAGGGCAACTCGCCGCTGCCGATGCGGGCATGCGGACGGCGTGCTCACGGCGCGCTCACCGCGTGCTCACGCCGCGCGGACGAGATCCAGGAACAGCTCGTGGAAGCGGGTCTCGCCGGCCACCTCGGGGTGGAAGGCGGTGGCCAGCAGCGCCTGCTGGCGCACCGCCACCACACCGCCGCCGGGGAGCGTCGCGATGGCGTGCGCCCGCGGCCCGACCCGTGTCGCCAACGGCGCGCGGATGAACGCGGCCTGGACGGGCGCGTCGAAGCCGACGACGTCGAGGGCCGTTTCGAACGACTCCACCTGGCCGCCGAAGGCGTTGCGCTCCACGTCGACATCGAGGCCGCCGATGCTCTGCTGACCGGCGATCGGGTTCACGATGCGGTCGGCGAGCAGGATCATCCCCGCGCACGTGCCGTACACCGGAAGCCCGGCCGCAACGGCATCCCGCAGCGGCTGCTGCATGCCGAAGGCGCGGATCAGCTTGTCGATGACGCTCGACTCGCCGCCCGGCAGCACGAGCCCGTCGACGGATGCCAGTTCGTCGGGGCGCCGCACCGACACCACCTCGGCACCGAGCGCGGTCAGCACCCGGCGATGCTCGCGCACGTCGCCCTGCAGGGCGAGCACGCCGACCCGGGGGCTACCAGCCACGCTCGGCGAGGCGGTGCGGGGCGGGCAGATCGGCGACGTTGATGCCGACCATCGCCTCCCCCAGCCCGCGCGACACGTCGGCGACGACCTTCGGGTCGTCGAAGAAGGTGGTCGCCTTCACGATGGCCGCCGCCCGCGCGGCCGGATCGCCCGACTTGAAGATGCCGGAGCCCACGAACACGCCGTCGGCTCCCAGCTGCATCATCATCGCGGCATCCGCGGGGGTGGCCACGCCCCCGGCGACGAACAGCACCACCGGCAGCGTGCCGGTGGCCGCGATCTCGGCGACCAGCTCGTAGGGCGCCTGCAGCTCTTTGGCGGCGACGTAGAGCTCGTCGGCCGGGAGGGCGGTCAGCGCGGCGATCTCGCCGCGGATCCGCCGGATGTGCTTCATCGCCTCCGAGACGTCGCCGGTGCCCGCCTCGCCCTTGGAGCGGATCATCGCCGCGCCTTCGTTGATGCGACGGAGCGCCTCGCCCAGGTTCGTCGCGCCGCACACGAAGGGCACCGTGAAGCCCCACTTGTCGATGTGATTGACGTAGTCGGCCGGCGAGAGCACCTCCGACTCGTCGATGTAGTCCACGCCCAGCTCCTGCAGCACCTGGGCCTCGACGAAGTGGCCGATGCGCGCCTTGGCCATCACCGGGATCGAGACGGCCTCGATGATTCCGTCGATCATGTCGGGATCGCTCATGCGCGACACCCCGCCCTGGGCCCGGATGTCAGCGGGCACCCGCTCGAGAGCCATGACGGCCACGGCCCCGGCATCCTCGGCGATCTTGGCCTGGTCGGGGGTGACGACGTCCATGATGACGCCGCCCTTGAGCATCTCGGCGAGGCCCCGCTTGACGCGTGACGATCCGGTGGTGGCAGTGGACACGGGGGCTCCTTCGAAGATGACGACGTTTGACCTAGGCCAAAAACTACCATGTTCCACCACCTAGACTCGTCAGGGCCGGCCAGCGGCGAACCCGCCGGCCACGGAGGCAACACCGCCACGAGCGAAGGAGGGCGCATGACCGCCGAGATCACCGGCACGACCGCCGGCGACATCGCCGACAGCGTGCGCGAACTCGTCGACCGCGGCGCCCTCGCCGCCGGAGCTCCCCTGCCTCCCGTGCGCACCCTCGCCGACGACCTCGGCGTCAACCGCAACACCGTCGTCGCCGCCTACAAGCAGCTCACCGCCGCCGGGGTCGTCGTCACCCGCGGCCGCGCCGGCACCCGCGTCGCCCGACGCGCGCCCATCGCGCAGGAGGGCTTCGCCCAGGGCAGCGTGCTGCGCGACATCGGCACCGGCAACCCCGATCCCGCCCTCATCCCCGACCCCACCCCGGCGCTCGCGCGCATCGGCCGTCGCACCGTGCTCTACGGCGAGCCGGTGATCGACCGCGGCCTGGAAGGCTGGGCGCGCGACTGGATGCGGGCTGCCGTCGACCCCGCGCTCGAGTTCCGCCTGACCGTCACCGGCGGCGCCTCCGACGCCATCGAGCGACTGCTCGCCCAGACCCTCACCCGCGACGACGCGGTCGCCCTCGAAGACCCCTGCTTCCTGTCGAGCATGAACACCGTGCGCCTGGGCGGCTACCGCCCGGTGCCCGTCCCCGTCGACGCCGAGGGCATGACCGTCGCCGGCCTGCAGGCCGCCATCGCGGCCGGGGTGCGCGCGGTGGTGTGCACGCCCCGCGCGCAGAACCCCACCGGCGCCAGCCTCAGCGCCGAGCGCGCCGCGCAGCTGCGCGCGGTGCTGGCCGAGCATCCCTACCTCCTGGTGATCGAGGACGACCACTTCTCCCTGCTGTCGTCGCGCCCGTTCCACTCGCTCATCGGGCCCACCCAGCGCCGGTTCGCGCTCATCCGGTCGGTGTCGAAGTTCCTGGGACCCGACATGTGCCTGGCCGTCACCGCCTCCGACCCCGACACCGCCGAACGCCTGGCCACGCGCCTGAGCCCCGGCACCACGTGGGTGAGCCACCTGCTGCAGCGCCTCGCACACGCCCAGCTCACCGACGAGGCCGTGACCGACGGCATCCGCTCGGCCGCCGCCCACTACGCCCGCGCGAACGCCGCCTTCGCCGACCTGCTGCGCGGCCACGATGTCGAGGTCGCCGTCGGCGACGGCCTCAACCTGTGGGTGCGGGTGCCGGTGCCGGCGCGCGCCGTGGCCGAGCAGCTCATGCGCCGCGGGTGGCTTGCCCGCCCCGGCGACGAGTTCGTGCTCGCCGACGACGATGCCGCCGCGCACCTGCGCCTCACCGTCCACGACCTCTCCGATGACCAGGCCCGCCGCCTGGCCGCCGACATCCACGCCGCCGTCGAGGCGGCCCGTCTTCTGAAAGTGGGATGATCCCGTGAAGATCCTGTCGATCCAGTCCGCCGTCGCCTATGGGCACGTCGGCAACTCCGCCGCCGTGTTCCCCCTGCAGCGCATCGGCGTCGAGGTGCTCCCGGTCTACACGGTGAACTTCTCCAACCACACCGGCTACGGCGCGTGGCGCGGCCCGCTCATATCCCCCGACGACGTGCGCGACGTGCTCACCGGCATCCAGGAGCGCGGTGTCTTCGGCGAGATCGACGTCGTGCTGTCGGGCTACCAGGGCGGCGAGGGCATCGGCGATGTGATCCTCGACGCGGTGGCACGGGTCAAGGCCGAGAACCCCGCCGCCGTCTACGCGTGCGACCCGGTGATGGGCAACGCGAAGTCGGGCTGCTTCGTGGCCCCCGCGATCCCGGTGCTGCTGCGCGAGAAGGTCGTCCCTGCGGCCGACATCATCACGCCGAACCAGTTCGAGCTCGGCTTCCTCACCGGCACCGAACCCGCCGACCTCGCCTCGACACTGGCCTCGGCCGACCTCGCCCGCGCGATGGGTCCCTCGACCGTGCTCGTGACCTCGGTGGAGCGGCCTGACCGCCCCGAGGGGACCATCGAGATGCTCGCCGTCACCGACGACGGCGCCTGGATCGTGCAGACCCCGCACATCCCGATGAAGGCCAACGGCTCGGGCGACGTCACCGCGGCGCTGTTCACCGCGCACCTGCAGGCCACCGGCGACGCCGGGGCGGCGCTGGCGCGCACCACCTCGAGCGTCTTCGACCTGCTGCAGACCACCTTCGACGCCGGCACGCGCGAGCTGCAGCTCATCGAGTCGCAGGAGTTCTACGCTCACCCCCGCCTGCAGTTCGAGGTCACGCAGGTGCGCTGACGCGGCATCCGCCCGCCCTCACCCCGCGCCACCGGCGCATAACTCAGGCAGTTTCGCGTCTGCGGGCGCCGAATCGGCCCGGACGGCCGATTCTGCCTGAGTTATGCGCCGCGGCGCCGGCGCGCCCGGTCGCGCGGCCGGTTCGCTGCGCGCCGGTCGGAGCGGGTCGCCTCGGGTCAGGCCCGGGGCCAGGCGGATGCCACCGACTCGCGCACCTCGCCCAGCAGCTGCGGCAGGGCCTTGGTCTTGGCGATGATCGGGAAGAAGTTCGCGTCGGTCGCCCACCGCGGCACGATGTGCTGGTGCAGGTGCGCATCGACGCCGGCGCCGGCGACCGCGCCCTGGTTCATACCCAGGTTGAAGCCGTCGCAGCCGGCGACCTCCCGCAGCACCCGCATCCCGATCTGGGTGAGCTCGCCGATCTCGGCGACCTCTTCGGGGCTGGCCTGGTCGTACGTCGCGATATGACGGTACGGGCACACCAGCAGGTGACCCGAGTTGTACGGGAACAGGTTCAGCAGCACGTAGGCCGTGCGCCCGCGCGCCACGATCAGTCCGTCGGCGTCGGACTTCTCCGGCGCCGCGCAGAACGGGCACTGCTCGCGCAGCACCTCGGGCCCGGCGGCGATGTAGGCCATGCGGTGCGGCGTCCACAGCCGCTGGAACTCGTCGGGCACACCCGCCAGGCGTGCCGCGTCTTCGAGTTCCCCGTCGGTCACGCGAGGTCCTCCGCCGTGTTCACCAGCGTGCGCGAGGCGATGGCGCCGACGATCTTGTCGATCGCCTCGTCGACCGGGATGCCGTTGGTCTGCGACCCGTCGCGGAAGCGGAACGAGACGGTGCCGGCCGAGCTGTCCTGCTCGCCGGCGATGAGCTGGAGCGGCACCTTCTGCGTGGTGTGGGTGCGGATCTTCTTCGGCATGCGGTCGTCGGAGTGGTCGACCTCGGCACGCACGCCGCGCTGGCGCAGCTTCGCGATGATCTCGTCGAGGTAGGGCGCGAAGGCATCCGCCACCGGGATGCCGACCACCTGCACCGGCGCGAGCCACACCGGGAACGCGCCGGCGTAGTGCTCGAGCAGGATCGCGAAGAACCGCTCGATCGAGCCGAACAGCGCACGGTGGATCATGACCGGGCGGTGCTTCTCGCCGTCGGGGCCGGTGTACTCGAGCTGGAAGCGCTCGGGCTGGTTGAAGTCGAGCTGGATGGTCGACATCTGCCAGGTGCGGCCGATCGCGTCGCGGGCCTGCACCGAGATCTTCGGGCCGTAGAAGGCGGCGCCGCCCGGGTCGGGCACCAGTTCCAGTCCGGAGCCCTCGGCCACCTCGCGCAGGGTCGCGGTGGCGTCAGCCCAGAGCGCGTCGTCGCCGATGAACTTCGGGTTGCCGTCCTCCTTGGTCGACAGCTCGAGGTAGAAGTCGTTGAGGCCGTAGTCGCGCAGCGTCTGCAGCACGAACTCGAGGCTGTGGACGAGCTCGCCCTTGACCTGGTCGGCGGTGACGTAGATGTGCGTGTCGTCCTGGGTCATGCCGCGCACCCGGGTGAGGCCGGCGAGGGTGCCGCTCTTCTCGTAGCGGTACACCGACCCGAACTCGCTGAGGCGCAGCGGCAGCTCACGGTAGCTGCGGCCGCGCGAGCGGAAGATCAGGTTGTGGAACGGGCAGTTCATTGGCTTCAGGTAGTACTCCTGGCCCTCGCGGCTGACGTGTCCGTCGGCGTCGACCACCTCGTCGAGCACCATGGGCGGGTACATGCCGTCGGCGTACCACTGCAGGTGGCCGCTGGTCATGAACAGGTCGCCCTTGGTGATGTGCGGGGTGTTGACGACCTCGTAGCCGTTGGCGAGCAGGCGCTCGCGCATGTAGCGCTCGATCTCGTACCGGATGATGCCGCCCTTGGGGTGGAACACCGACAGGCCGGGGCCGATCTCGTCGGGGAACGAGAACAGGTCGAGCTCCTTGCCGAGCTTGCGGTGGTCGCGCTTGGCGGCCTCTTCGAGGCGGTGCTGGTAGGCGCGCAGCTCGTCCTTGGTGGGCCAGGCGGTGCCGTAGATGCGCTGCAGCTGCGGGTTCTTCTCGCTGCCGCGCCAGTAGGCGCCCGCCACGCGGGTGAGGTCCCAGCCGTTGCCGACCATGCGGGTGGAGGGCACGTGCGGCCCACGGCAGAGGTCCTTCCACGCGGTCTCGCCGTCACGGGTGACGTTGTCGTAGATGGTGAGCTCGCCGGCGCCGACTTCGACCGAGGCGCCCTCGGCGGCATCCGCCGACCCGCCCTTGAGTCCGATGAGCTCGAGCTTGAACGGCTCGTGGGCGAGCTCGGCGCGCGCCTGGTCGTCGGTGACGACGCGGCGCACGAAGCGCTGGCCCTCGCGGACGATCCGCTCCATCTCCTTCTTGATCGCCTTGAGGTCTTCGGGGGTGAAGGGCTCGGCGACGCCGAAGTCGTAGTAGAAGCCGTCGGTGATGGGCGGACCGATGCCGAGGTTGGCCTGCGGCTTGATGCGCTGCACGGCCTGGGCGAGCACGTGCGCGGTGGAGTGGCGCAGGATGCTGAGGCCGTCGGCGCTGTCGACGGTGACCGGCTCGACCTGGTCGTCGGCGGTGACCACCGTGGCGAGGTCTTTGAGCTCGCCGTTGACGCGCAGGGCGACGACGGAGCGGTCGGGGAACAGGGCGAAGCCGTCGGCCGGGTACGACACGTCGGACGAGGGCGAGGGAATGGTCAAGGGAACGTCTCCAGAAGGTGGCTCGAACAGGATGCTCAGCTTCGGGCGCGCCGCGCCCCGCCCGCTCAGGCGTGAAGCGTTCGCGTGCCGGTCGCGACGACGGTGATCCGGCGGTGTTCCATGCACCGAGTCTATCGCCGCCGCCTCTCCCGTTCGGCTCGGGCTCGCCCCGGCATCCGGGTGTGCGATCCGCGGTGCCGGAAGCGGCCATGATGGATGCCGTGAAGCTCGCCCTCGTCGGAGCCGCGCTGCTGCTGCTCGGCGGCGCCGCGGTGGTCGGTGGCGTGCTGCCCGCGGCCGAGGCGCTGGCGATCGCCGAGCGGGTGTGGCCGATCCTGCTGTTCGTCGTGGCGGTGACCGTCGTGGCCGAGCTCGCCGCGGTCGCCGGCGTGTTCGATGTGGTCGCGGGGTTCCTCGCCCGCCTGTCGCGGGGCCGCACGGTGCTGCTGTGGCTGCTGGTGGTCGCGCTGGCGACGGTGTCGACGGCGTTCCTGTCGCTGGACACGACGGCGGTCCTGCTGACCCCCGTCGTCATCGCGGTGGCCCGCGCCAACGCGCTCCCCGCGCTGCCGTTCGCCTTCACGACGGTGTGGCTCGCCAACACCGCCTCGCTGTTCCTGCCCGTGTCGAATCTCACTAATCTGCTCGCCGAGCACCGGCTGGGCGAGATCGGCCCGCTCGGCTTCCTCGCCCTGATGGGCCCGTCAGCGGTCGTGGCTGTCGCGGTCACGGTCGCGCTGCTGTTCGTGCTGCACCGGCGCGCGCTCACGGGGCGCCACGTGCCCGCGGCGGCGCCGCGGGTGGCCGATCGCACCCAGCTGCGGGTGGCCGCGGTCGTGGTGGCCCTGCTGCTGCCGCTGCTGGTCAGCGGGCTGCCGCCCTGGCTTCCCGCCGTGGTGGCCGCGGCGGCGCTGACGGTGTTCTTCGCGTGGCGGTCGCCCGCCGTGCTCGACGTGCGGCTCGTGCCGTGGAGCCTGCTGGTGTTCGCATCGGGGCTGTTCCTCGCTGTCGGGGCGCTGGAGGCACTCGGCAGCGGGGCGGTGCTCTCGGCGGTCGCCGGCGCAGGAGAGACGCTTGTCGACCTGTGGCGGCTCGCGGGCACCGGCATGCTTGCGGCGAACCTGGTCGACAATCTGCCCGCCTACCTCGCCTTCGAATCGACGGCCGACTCCCCCACGCGCCTGGCCGCCCTGCTCATCGGCGTCAACGCCGGGCCGCTGATCACCCCGTGGGCGTCGCTGGCGACCCTCCTGTGGCATCAGCGCCTGCGCGCCGTCGGCGTCGAGGTGCCGTGGCGGCGCTACATGCTGCTGGGACTGCTCGCCGCACCGCTGATCGTCGGGCTCTCTGTGATCCCGCTCGCCCTGCGCTGAGCCCGCTCGCCCTATGCTGAGCCCGCTCGCCGTGCGGTGATCCGGCTCAGAGGCGGCGCAGGGCCTCTCGGCGGCTCAGCGAGCTGAGCTCGTGCGCCGCGACGAACGCGCGCACCCAGTCGGGGGCGGTGCGGCCGTAGTCGCGCAGCGCCCACCCGATGGCCTTCCGCAGGAAGAACTCGTCGCTGTCGAGGTTGGCTTCGATGGCGTCGGTGAGCAGGTCGCCGTCGACGCGGTCCCGGCGCCCGAGCTGCCCGATGATCGCCAGCCGCCGCAGCCACAGGTCGTCGCTGCCCGCCCAGGCGCGCACCTGCGCGCTCATCGCGGCCGGATCGGCGTCGAGCAGATCCGCCACCCGATGGGCGGCTTCGTCGGTGATGTCCCACCAGGCCCCGTCGACGACGAACCGCTCCACGACGGGGACGATCGCGGGATCGCGGCGCAGAGCCGGCAGGGCCAGCAGCGCAAGCGCGGCATATCGCTCCTCCCGGTGGGTGGCGTCGTCCCAGAGCGCGGATGCCGCGGGCAGCAGCGCCGCGCCGTCACGGCCCGCGATCTCCGCCGCGACGGTGCGGGTGAGCCGCCGTGTCTCGGGAACCGAGACGCCGAGAAACGGCATGGCCGACTTCATGTAGGCCTGCTGCCCGGGCGCGCGGGCCGGATCGGCGGCCTCCCGCAGGGCGGCGCGCACCGCGTCTGCCAGAGCGTCCATCGGGATGTCAGGCGAGCGTGAGGTCGACCTGGATCTCGCCGGCGAGCCGCTCGAGCTCGGCGACGAGCGGTGCCAGGTCGGCATCCGCCGGCACCCGCACGGCCACGGCCGCCTCGAACAGGGTGCCGCCGGCCATGGGCGCCTCGAGCGTGCGGCTGGTGAAGCTGTCGATGCTGAGCGCATGGGCGGCGATCGCGGCAGTCACTTCCCGCACGATGCCGGGTCGGTCGTTGCCCAGCACGGTGAAGGAGAAGCGGCGGCTCTCTGCGGCAGCGGTGACCGCGCCGCCGCGCGTGCCGGCGTGCGTGGTCACCCGCAGCATCCCGTCGAGGGCTTCGAGGGCCTCGATCAGGCGGGGCGCCGCGTCGTCGGGGACGGTGACCAGCACGATGCCGGCGAACGCTCCGGCGAGCTCGGCCAGCTCGCTGCGCTCCCAGTTGCCGCCGTGCACCGCCACGGTGTCGGCGAGGGCGCGCACGAGCCCCGCCCGGTCGTCGCCGACGACGGTCAGAACGAGATCTGCCATGGCCCGAGCCTAGCGGCGCGCTCGCGCGGGCACACCGGCGGCATCCGCCCCGGAAACGAAAAAACCCCCGGAAGTCCGGGGGTTGTTCGGTGCGCGATACTGGGATCGAACCAGTGACCTCTTCCGTGTCAGGGAAGCGCGCTACCGCTGCGCCAATCGCGCCTGTGAAGGCTGTTCAGTTGTGAGCGAGGTGGCGACGGGATTCGAACCCGTGTAAACGGCTTTGCAGGCCGGTGCCTAGCCGCTCGGCCACGCCACCGTGTGTGGTTCGACCCACGTGGAGTGACCCCTTCGAAAAGAGATCCCCGCACTCGAGCGGATGACGAGATTCGAACTCGCGACCCTCACCTTGGCAAGGTGATGCGCTACCACTGCGCTACATCCGCGTGTTCCGGCTTTGCGCCGGGCACTCGTATGACTTTAGCCGAGGTTGGCCAGAGTGCAAAACCGGGGTCGCCCCGCGCGTGTCGCCCGCGCCGATTCGGTACTGGCGCCGGCATCCGGTAGCATCGACTCTCGGCCCCGGATCGCATCCGAGGCAACGGGCGATTGGCGCAGTTGGTAGCGCGCTTCCTTCACACGGAAGAGGTCATCAGTTCGAGTCTGGTATCGCCCACCATCGAAACCCCCGCCCTGTGCGGGGGTTTTCGCATTCCCGATCGTCGCTTCACGAGAACACGCGCCTGGCAGACTCGGCGGGTGACCACCGCGCGCATCGTCGTCCTGTTCGTCCTCGCCGCGATCGCCGAGATCGGCGGCGCCTGGTTGATCTGGCAGTCGGTCCGCGAGAACCGGGGCTGGCTGTTCGCCCTGCTCGGCATCGCGGCCCTGGGCGCGTACGGCTTCATCGCCGCACTGCAGCCCGACGCCCACTTCGGACGCGTGCTCGCCGCCTACGGCGGGGTCTTCGTCGCCGGTTCGCTCGCGTGGGGCATCGTGATCGACGGGTTCAAGCCGACGACGTGGGACTACGTCGGGTCGGCCGTGGCGCTCCTCGGCGCCGCGATCATCATCCTCGCGCCCCACCAGGCCGACTGAGGCGTCTCGCCGTCAGCCGTCGACGCGCCACCCGTAGCGCCGCGAGAGGGTCGCGGCCACGCGCGCGAAGGTGCGCTTGTCGAGGGCGGCGGCCTCACGGCGGATGCCGTGGACGTGCACGCTGTAGAGCTGATCGAGGTTGACCCACGACTCGCGGCGCTGGCGGTCCCACGGCCCCGTGCCGATGCTCACGTGACGGGCGACCGCGCCCGGACTGGTGGGGGCCTTGCTGGTGAGCTTCACGGCGTAGACGCGCAGCGCGTCGTGCGGGGCGACCACCAGCAGCGGACGATCCTTGCCTTCGGTGGGCGACTCGGCGAAGGGCACCCAGCCCCACACGATCTCCCCCGCGTCCGCTCCGCCGTTGCGCAGCGGGGCGTAACGCAGCCGCAGCGCCAGGCGTGACGGATCGGCGACCTGCCAGGTCGCCGTGACGCCCTGCGCGCCGGCCACGGTGGCACGGGTGGGCTGACGGGCGGCGGTGCGTCGCGGGCGGCCGAGCAGGCGCCCGATCCACGAGAAGATTCCCATTCGACGGATGCTAGCGCGCCCGGCATCCACGATCGGCACGCCCCGGCATCCACCCGGCACACGCCGAAGGGCGCCGGGCCGAAGCCCAGCGCCCTCCGTGCGGTGTGGTGGTGCGGTGTGACGCCGGCCGTCAGGCGCGGGCGTCGGTGAGGACGTAGCCCTCTTCGCCGTGCACGACCGTGTCGATGCCGGCGACCTCGTCCTCGTTCTTGACGCGGAAGCCGATCGTCTTCTCGATCGCGAAGCCGATGACGTAGGCCAGCACGAAGGAGTAGACCAGCACGCTGACCGCGGCGATCGCCTGGACGATGAGCTGCGACGCGTCGCCGCCCATGAACAGACCGGTGTTGTTGGCGAAGAAGCCGAGGTACAGCGTTCCGATGAGACCACCGACGAGGTGGATGCCCACCACGTCGAGCGAGTCGTCGAAGCCCCACTTGTACTTGAGCTCGATGGCCAGGGCGCACACGGCGCCGGCCAGCAGGCCCAGCACGATGGCCCACACCGGGTGCAGCGACGCGCACGCCGGGGTGATGGCGACCAGGCCCGCGACGGCGCCGGAGGCGGCGCCGACGGAGGTGGGCTTGCCGTCCTTGATCTTCTCGACGAGGAGCCAGGCCAGCAGCGCGGCGGCCGGGGCGGCGATCGTGTTGATGAACGCGAGAGCGGCGGTGCCGTCGGCGGCGAGCTCGGAGCCCGCGTTGAAGCCGAACCAGCCGAACCACAGCAGACCGGCGCCCAGGAGGACGAACGGCGGGTTGTGGGGGACGTGCACGCCCTTCTGGAAGCCGACACGACGGCCGAGCACCAGAGCGAGCGCGAGGGCTGCGGCACCGGCGTTGATGTGCACCGCGGTGCCACCGGCGAAGTCGATCGCGCCGACGCCGAAGACGTCCTGGAGGCCCTTGGTGATCCAGCCGCCGTAGGCGAAGCTGCCGTCCTCGGCCAGGCCGAAGTTGAACACCCAGCTGGCCACCGGGAAGTAGACGATCGTCGCCCACAGGCCGGCGAAGATCATCCACGAGCCGAACTTGGCACGGTCGGCGATGGCGCCGGAGACCAGCGCGACGGTGAGAATGGCGAACGTCGCCTGGAAGCAGACGAAGGCCATGGGCGGGTACGCGGCGCCCTCGGGCGTCTCGAGCAGGCTGTTCAGGCCGAGCGCGCTCCAGTCGATCGCCCAGGGTGCCACGGTGCCTTCAGCGGCCGGGAAGGCGATGGCGTAGCCGTAGAGCACCCACAGCACGCCGATCAGACCGAGGGCGCCGAAGCTGAGCATCATCATGCTGATGACGCTCTTGGCCTTGACGAGGCCGCCGTAGAAGAAAGCGAGGCCGGGCGTCATCAGCAGGACGAGCGCGGCTGCTATGAGCATGAATGCGGTGTTGCCTTGATCCATGTCGAAGGGAAACCTCTCTGCAGGGACGCAGGTGTAGCGTCGGGTCCCCCCAGTGTCGGGCGCTCCGATTTCCCCCGCCGTGCAGGTCGTGTTTCACGCTCGTTACACGGGTGCCCCGAGCGTAAACATCAGGTTTCGCGGCGCCGGGAACCGGCCTCGCAACCGCTCAGGAGTGGGTCAGAGCGACCAGGCGCGAGATGGCGCGCAGGTACTTCTTGCGGTACCCGCCGGCGAGCATGTCGTCGGTGAAGACGCGGTCGAGCGCCGTGCCGGTGGCCCGCACCGGTATCTGCGCGTCGTAGGCGCGGTCGACGAAGGCGACGAAGCGCAGCGCCGCCGACTGGTCGTCGAAGGCGGCCACATCGCGCAGGCCGATGAGCGAGATGCCGTCGAGCAGGCGCAGGTAGCGCGACGGGTGCACGGTGGCCAGATGGCGGATCAGGTCGCCGAAGCCGTCGTCGGATGCCGTGCCGGCGGCCGCCTGCAGCGCCGCGGGGTACTCGGCATCCGCCAGCACCACCGCGTGCCCGTCGACCGAACGCTGCCGGTAGTCGGTGCCGTCGATGCGCAGCGTCTGGAAGTTGGCGGACATCGCGTGGATCTCGCGCAGGAAGTCCTGCGCGGCGAAGCGTCCCTCGCCGAGCGCGCCGGGCGGCGTGTTGGAGGTGGCCGCCAGCCGCGTGCCGGTGGGCACCAGTTCGCCCAGCAGCCGCGTCATGACCATCGTGTCGCCGGGATCGTCGAGCTCGAACTCGTCGATGCACAGCAGGTCGGCGCCGCGGAACAGCTCCACGGTCTTCTGGTAGCCCAGCGCCCCCACCAGCGCGGTGTACTCGATGAACGAGCCGAAGTACTTCCGGCGGGCCGGCATCGCGTGATAGACGGATGCCAGCAGGTGGGTCTTGCCGACGCCGAAGCCGCCGTCGAGGTAGACGCCGGGCTTGAGCTCGGGCCCCTTCTTCGCGCGCCGGAACAGGCCGCCGCGTGCGGCGGGCGCTCCCCCGGCGGCGAACACCTGCAGCAGCTCCTTGGCCTCGGCCTGCGAGGGGAAGTGCGCGTCGGCGCGGTAGGTCTCGAACGTGGCGTCGTCGAACTGCGGCGGCGGCACGATGGCGGCGACCATCTCGTCGCCGGAGACCTGAGGGGTGCGCTCACTCAGATGCACGGCGGAGCCGGGGGCGGAAGTCACCCGTCAACCCTAGAGGGCACGCTGCCGAAGTCGTGGCGGTCGAGCCAGTCCGAGATCGCGGCCGTCCAGCGGTCCTGGTCGTAGTTCCAGAGCTTGGTGTGCCGCGCCACGTCGAACACGTGCATCTCGACCAGGTCGGGGCGCGCCAGCAGCAGCTCGTGGGACGCGTCGGAGGGGACGAACCCGTCGTCGTCGCTGTGCAGCAGCAGGATCGGATGCCGCAGCTCCTGCGCCCGGGCGACGACGTCGAGCCGGTCGAACGGGATCGGCGCGCCGGCACCGGTGACGTGACTGGCCCAGTCGGCGCCGAGGGCGCCGATGGCCATGCCTGCCACCGGCTGCGGCAGGCGGTTCAGGCGCGCCTGGAAGGCGAGCACCGTGCGCCAGTCGACGACCGGCGATTCGAGCACGACCCCCGCGATGAGGTCGCGGTGCGCCGACTGCAGCGCCAGCTGCAGCGCGATCGCGCCGCCCATCGACCAGCCCATCAGCAGCACGCGCTTCGCGCCGCGGCGGCGGGCGACCCCGATGGCGGCGTCGACGTCGCGCCACTCGGTGGCCCCGAGCGCATAGGTGCCCGACCGGCTGCGCGGCGCCTGGCCGTCGTTGCGGTACGACACGACGAGCGAGCTGATGCCGCGGGCGTGGAAGACGGGCACGGCGCGCAGGCACTCGGCGCGCGTGGTGCCGCGCCCGTGGATCTGGATGACCCAGGTGTCGCTGTCGCCCTCGGCGGGGAACACCCACGCCGGGCAGGGGCCCACCGGCGCCCCGACCAGCTCAGCGCGGAACGGCAGATGCAGCTGCTCGGGGTGGTCGTAGTACCAGCCGCTGAAAGCCGCGTCGGGTGCGAGCCGCGCGTCGGCGGCGACGTGGGTGAGGAGCTTGCGGGTCACCGTGTTCTCGTCGGAGGAGAGCACCGAGCCGAGCTTGATGTACTCGGCGGTGCCGGCGGTGAACAGGCCGTAGCGCCCGGGCAGCTCGGTGTCGGGGGTGCGGCCGAGCGTGATCGTCTGCGCCGTGACGTCGACCCCGACGATCTTGGTGTCGGCGCGACGGGCGGCCGGCAGCACGACACGGCGGGCCATCCGCACCGAGACCAGCGCCATCGCCGAGGTGAGGGCCAGCAGGGCCGATGCGAGAGCCAGCAGGGCCGCGCGCAGCGCCCGGTAGGAGGCCGGGGTGGCGCCGTTCGGATCGGCGCGCCTGGATCCGTTCATCGTGCCCCCACTCTAGTCTGTCGACGTGGACGAACACCGCTCGGCGTCGACCTTCCCCGCCGTGGTCGACGGGTTGCGCGCGCTGTCGTTCCGCGCCGACCTGGTGGTGCGTGAGATCCCCGCCCCCGGGTCGCTGGCCCCCGACGCCGTCGCCTTCGCGGCCGACGTGCGCCCCGACGAAGAGGGAGCCGACTCCGCCTACGGGGCCGGACGCTTCATCCTGCTGCACGACATCGACGAGCCCGACGCCTGGGGCGGCCCCTGGCGCATCGTCTGCTTCGCGCAGGCGCCGCTCGAGCCGGAGATCGGCACCGACCCGCTGCTGGCCGACGTCGCCTGGTCGTGGCTGGTCGATGCGCTCCACGCCCGCGGGGCACGGTTCCACTCCGCATCCGGAACGGCGACCAAGACCCTCTCGAAGGGATTCGGCTCCCTCGCAGACGAAGGCGACGGCGCCCAGATAGAGTTGCGAGCGTCGTGGTCGCCCGAAGGCGACCTCGCCGCACACCTGGACGCCTGGGCAGAGCTGGTGTGCATGCTGGCGGGTCTGCCGCCCGGGTCGGAAGGTATCGCCGTGTTCGGATCGTCGAGGTCATCACGTGGCTGAATTCGTCGTCATCGACGATCTCGCCGGATTGATCGACGCCGCCGCGGTGCTCGCGGCCGGAGAGGGCCCGGTTGCGGTCGATGTGGAGCGCGCCTCCGGCTTCCGCTACTCGCAGCGCGCCTATCTCATCCAGGTCTACCGCCGCGGAGCCGGCGTGTTCCTGTTCGATCCGCCCGCGATCGGCGACTTCACCGCGCTGCAGGAGGCCATCGGCGACGAGGAGTGGGTGCTGCACGCCGCCAGCCAAGATCTGCCGTCGCTGCGCGAAGAGGGCCTGGAGCCGCCGGTGATCTTCGACACCGAGCTGGCCGCGCGCCTGCTCGGCCACGAGAAGGTCGGCCTCGGCGCGGTCGTCGAGGACACCATCGGCATCACCCTCGCCAAAGCCCACTCCGCCTCGGACTGGTCGACGCGCCCGCTGCCGCAGCCGTGGCTGGAGTACGCCGCGCTCGACGTGCTGCACCTGGTCGACGTGCGCGACGTGCTGGTGGCCGAGCTCGCCGAGTCCGACAAGACCGACGTCGCCCGCCAGGAGTTCGAAGCGGTGCGCACCCGCCCGCTGAAGCCGCCGCGCGAAGAGCCGTGGCGCCGCCTGAGCGGACTGCACACCGTGCGCGGCCGCCGCGCCCTCGCCGTGGCCCGCGCCCTGTGGACGTCGCGCGAGGAGTACGCGCAAGAGGTCGACGTCTCCCCCGGCCGGCTCGTGCCCGATCGCGCCCTCGTGGCCGCCGTGCTCGCCGATCCCGCCACCAAGCAGGACCTCGCCCGCGTGAAGGAGTTCACCGGCCGCGCCAGCCGCAGCCAGCTCGACCGCTGGTGGGCCGCGATCGAGGCGGGACGGGCCGATCCCGCCCTGCCCGTGGAGCGCACCCCGGGCGACGGCATGCCGCCGCCACGCGCCTGGGCGGACCGCAACCCCGCCGCCGACGCGCGCCTGAAGGCCGCGCGCCCGAAGGTGGAGCAGCTGGCCCTCGACCTGCGGATGCCCACCGAGAACCTGCTCACCCCCGATACGCTGCGCCGTGTGGCGTGGACCCCGCCGGAGGCTGTCGACGCGGCATCCATCGGTTCGGCCCTCGAGGCGCACGGCGCCCGGCCGTGGCAGGTCGAGCGCACCGCACACGTGATCTCGGATGCCTTTGTCGGTTCCCTGCAGGAGCCGGCCGACACGCCCGAATCGGCGTCGTAGACTCGAGCCAACCGATTTCGCGGGACTCAGTCTCACCTTAGGCTGGACTAGATCCCAAATCTCTGGAGGCAGTGTGGCCGAGCTCTCGGACGTCTACTTCGTCGACGGCGTACGTACCCCTTTCGGGCGTGCCGGCGAGAAGGGCATGTATTGGAACACCCGCTCCGATGACCTGGCGGTGAAGGCCACCATCGGTCTGATGGAGCGCAACGCGAACGTCCCCGCCGATCGCGTCGACGACGTCGCGATCGCCGCGACGAGCCAGACCGGCGAACAGGGTCTCACCCTGGGACGCTCGGTCGCGATCCTCGCCGGTCTTCCGCAGACCGTGCCCGGCTTCGCGATCGACCGGATGTGCGCCGGCGCGATGACCAGCGTCACCACGATGGCGGGCGCCATCGGCGTCGGGATGTACGACGTCGCCCTCGCCGGCGGTGTCGAGCACATGGGCCACTACCCCATCGGCGGCAACGCCGACCCCAACCCCCGCTTCGTCGCCGAGCGCATGGTCGACCCGGGCGCGCTGAACATGGGCGTGACCGCCGAGCGCATCTTCGACCGGTTCCCGCACCTCACCAAAGAGCGCTCCGACCGGTTCGGGATGCTGAGCCAGCACAAGGCGCAGGCCGCCTACGACGCCGGCAGGTTCCAGCCCGACCTGGTGCCGGTGGCCGTCAAGGACGCCGAGGGCGCCTGGGGCCTCGCGACGGTCGACGAGGGTCGCCGTCCGCAGACGACGATGGCCGACCTCGCCGCGCTGAAGACCCCGTTCCGTCCCCACGGACGGGTCACCGCCGGCACCTCGTCGCCGCTCACCGACGGCGCGACCATGTCGCTGCTGGCCGGCGGCGGCGCCGTGAAGGAGCTGGGCCTGGCCCCCAAGATGCGCCTGGTGTCGTTCGCCTTCGCCGGCGTGCAGCCGGAGATCATGGGCATCGGCCCGATCCCCTCCACCGAGAAGGCCCTGCGCAAGGCGGGGCTGTCGATCTCCGATATCGGTCTGTTCGAGCTCAACGAGGCCTTCGCCATCCAGGTGATCTCGCTGCTCGACCACTTCGGCATCGCCGACGACGACCCCCGCGTCAACCAGTGGGGCGGCGCGATCGCCCTCGGGCACCCGCTGGCCGCATCGGGCGTGCGTCTGATGATCCAGCTCGCCGCGCAGTTCGCCGAGCGCCCCGACGTGCGCTACGGCCTCACCGCGATGTGCGTCGGGCTCGGCCAGGGCGGCTCGGTCATCTGGGAGAACCCCCACTACAACGGCAAGAAGAAGTGAGGCTGACCCCGATGACGAACTACGACCAGATCGACTTCACTCCCCTGCTGGCCCTGTCCGACACCGAGGTGGTGACCCAGTCGCCGGTGCGCGACATCACCCTCGCCAGCGGCAAGGTGCTCGCCCTCATCACCCTCGACAACGGCCGCGACCACACGCGTCCGAACACGCTGGGCCCCGCCACCCTCACGGCGCTCGGCGCCACGCTCGACGGCCTCGCCGCCCGGGCGGCGTCGGGTGAGATCGACGCCGTCGGCATCACCGGCAAGCAGTACATCCTTGCCGCCGGCGCCGACCTCAGCGAGGTCAGCAACGTCGGCTCGCGCGACAACGCCAAGCTGATCGCGCAGCTCGGCCACCACGTGCTCGGCAAGCTGTCCGAGCTGGGTGTGCCCTCGTTCGCGTTCGTCAACGGCCTCGCCCTGGGCGGCGGCCTCGAGATCGCGCTCAACTCCACCTATCGCACCGTCGACGCCTCGGCCGCGGCGATCGCGCTGCCCGAGGTGTTCCTCGGCATCATCCCCGGCTGGGGCGGCGCCTACCTGCTGCCGAACCTCATCGGCATCGAGAACGCCCTCGAGGTCGTCGTCTCGAACCCGCTCAAGCAGAACCGGGTGCTCAAGCCCGCGCAGGCCTACGAGCTCGGGATCATGGACGCGATCTTCCCCGCGGCGAGCTACCTCGAAGACTCGCTGCGGTGGGCCGACCGCGTGCTCACCGGCGACCACAAGGTGGTGCGCAAGAACGAGCCGGGCAAGATCGAACGCCTCACCAAGTGGCCCATCGCCATCAAGGTGGCCCGCGGCATGCTCGAGTCGAAGATCGGCACGGTCCCCCGCTCCCCCTACGTCGCGCTCGACCTGCTCGACAAGGCCAAGGGCGGCACGAAGGCCGAGGGCTTCGCCCGCGAAGACGAGGCACTGGCCGACCTCGTGACCGGTGACCAGTTCGCGGCGTCCATGTACGCGTTCGACCTCGTGCAGAAGCGGGCCAAGCGCCCGGTGGGCGCCCCCGACAAAGCGCTGGCCAAGAAGGTCGCGAAGGTCGGCATCATCGGTGCGGGCCTCATGGCGAGCCAGTTCGCGCTGCTGTTCGTGCGCAAGCTGCAGGTTCCGGTGCTCATCACCGACCTCGACCAGGCCCGCGTCGACAAGGGCGTCGCCTACATCCACGACGAGATCGGCAAGCTGGAGGCCAAGGGCCGGTTGGATGCCGACGCCGCCAACCGCCTGCGCGCGCTGGTGACCGGCACCACCGACAAGAGCCTCTACGCCGACTGCGACTTCGTCATCGAGGCCGTGTTCGAGGAGGTCGGGGTCAAGCAGGCCGTCTTCGCCGAGATCGAGCAGATCATCGCCGAGGATGCGGTGCTGGCCACCAACACCTCGTCGCTGTCGGTCGAGGAGATCGGTGCGAAGCTCGCCCACCCCGAGCGGCTCGTCGGCTTCCACTTCTTCAACCCGGTGGCGGTGATGCCGCTCATCGAGATCGTGAAGACCCCGGCGACCGGCGAGGCCGCGCTGTCGACCGCGTTCGTGGTCGCCAAGGGACTGGGCAAGAACGCGGTGCTCACCGCCGATGCCCCCGGCTTCGTCGTGAACCGGCTGCTGGCGAAGGTCATGGGCGAAGCGGCGCGCGCCGTGTACGAGGGCACCCCGGTGGCCGACGTCGAGAAGGCGTTCGGTCCGATCGGGCTGCCGATGGGCCCGTTCCAGCTGATCGACCTGGTGGGCTGGAAGGTCGCCGCCCACGTGCAGGACACGATGGTGCGCGCCTTCCCCGACCGGTTCTACGCGAACGAGAACTTCCACGCGCTGGCAGAGCTCGATGCGGTCGTCGAGAAGGACAAGGGCGGCCGGGTCACCGGCTTCACCAAGGCCGCCGAGAAGGTGCTCAAGGGCCACGTCGGGCAGACCCCGGCCTCCGCCGAGACGATCCTGCGCCGCGTGCAGGACGGCCTCGCCCAGGAGATCCGCCTCATGCTCGACGAAGGCGTCGTCCCCGAGGTCGAGGACATCGACCTGTGCCTCATCCTCGGCGCCGGCTGGCCGTTCATCGACGGCGGCGCCACGCCGTACCTCGACCGCGAGGGCGCGTCGGAGCGGGTGTTCGAAGGCACGTTCCACACTCCGCAGATCCGCGGCGTCGTCGGCTGAGACACGGGCTGACACCGCGGCCGCCCTCGAGCGCCCGGCCCTCCGAGCGGGGCTCCGGACCACGGTCCGGGGCCCCGCTCGGGCGTGGAGGCGACCGGCTGCCCGCCGGGGCGGGAACTCTGGGTGAACAGATCGCGCACGAGGGCCGTTGTGCACTGCGCGCTGCCGACGACCCGGCATCCTGAGGGCATGAGCGGGGCTCTCACGCGGAGGCGGACCGGATGATCGAGTCGATCACGTCGCTGTTCGGGACCGGCAACATGAACGCGCTGATCAAGACCGGCGGCGCGGTGCTCACCGTGCTGCTGGTGGTGCCGGCGCTGTTCAAGATCCTCATCGTCACCATCGACGAGGGCGAGGCGGCGATCCGCACACGCAACGGCAAGCCGATCATCCGCCGCCGCAGCCGCCCGGGGCGCGGTGAGGCCGGTGAGGTGCTCGTGCTGCGACCGGGCTCGCACCCGGTCTTCCCGATCCTCGCGTGGTACCGCCGCGTCGATGCGCGCGTGCGCTCGACCGACCTTCCCCCGCGCCAGCTCACCGGCGCCGCCGGGCATCAGCACCTGGTGCACGCGTCGTTCGACTGGCGACCGATCGTGACCGGCCACGATCTGCGGGTGTTCGAGCTCGACGTGGTCAACGTGAAGGAGCGGGTCGGCAACATCGTCGGGGCGACGCTGCGCGACCTCGTGCGCACCCAGGGCGGCACCGCACTGCCCGGCAACCTCGACCTGTCGGCCGCGGTCGTCGACGCCTGCGCCGCACAGGTGCGGGCGGCGTGCGGCATCGAACTGCTGTCGGTGGTCGTCACCGGCGACGCCCTCACCGACGGCTACCTGCTCGCCGAGGCCATCAGCGGCCGCACCGCGGGCGCCGAGGCGATGAGCGCCCTGCCGGCGGAGTGGGGCGCCGCGGTCTCGCTCGTGCGCAGCGCCTGAGCACGCCGCACCGGCCGGCGCCGCTCCCCCGCGGTCAGCGCGGCTGCGCCGCCCGCACGCGCAGGTCGCGCGCGAGGCCGTCGCGCTGCTCGATCACGATGCGGCGCAGCGCCCCGGGTGCGTCGGCATGCGCCGACAGCCAGGCGTCGGCGGCCTCGGTGGAGGCGGCGGCGGGGAACAGTCCCCGCACCAGACGCCGCGCGATCTCGATGCTGCGCCGGCGCCACACCTCGTCGATGCGCGCGAAGTAGTCGTCGTCGAATGCGGCGATGAGATCACGACGACCGCCCGAACGGATGCCGGTGATGACGGCATCCAGTTCGTCGTTGGACAGCGCGTGGTCCTCCCACGCCGCAGTCCACGCGGCGGCGCGCACGGCGGCATCGGGTCGGGCGGCCAGCACGGCACGGTGGCCGAGGCGTCCTTTCGCGGTGTCGTCGCGGGCGAGTTCGGCGTCGGCGTCAGCCGCATCGGCGTGCCCGGTGGTGGCCAGCGCCAGCAGCCAGCTCCACCGCAGCTCGGGGTCGAGGGGCAGGCCGGCAGGCGCCGGCTGCCCGCCCCGCAGGATCGCGCGGATCTCGGGCGCACGCGCCGCCGAGACGGTGGCCGCGGCGCCGACGGCGCGCGCCCAGGCCAGCTGGGCGTCGCTGCCGGGGGCGGCGCGGTGGAGGGCGCTCCAGGCGGTGTCGAGCCAGGCGTCGGCGGCGGCCGTGCGCGCGTCGGGCGCCGCGTAGTGGGCCAGGGCGTAGCCGGTGTGGGCGAGCGCGTCGGCGAGCAGCCCGACGTTGGGCTCCGCGGCGGCATGGGCCCCGATGATCTGGAGATAGCGGGTGACCGGGAGGTCGCCGTCGCGCACCGCGTTCCACAGGGCGGCGTGGATCACCGCGCGCGTCAGCGCGTCGTCGAGGGTCGACAGGCCCTGGGCGACGGCATCCAGCGACCGGTCGTCGAGGCGCACCTTCGCGTAGGTGCGGTCGTCGTCGTTGGGGACGATCAGCGCCGGCGCGCCGGCGCCCGGGACGTCCGCGTCTGCGACAGGGGTGCGGGCTGCGGCGATGTCGACCTCGATGCTGTCGCGCCGCGACAGCGCGCCCCGGTCGAGGTCGTAGCATCCGATGCGGAAGCGGTGCGGACGGGGGTCGGTCTGCACGACGGCCAGGCCGTCGCCGGTGCGCTCGACGGCGATCTGCGACATGCCGGTGGTCTGCAGCCACGCCGCGCTCCACGCCGACAGGTCGCGACCCGAGGCGTGCTCGAGCGCCGTGAGCAGGTCGGCGAGGGTCGTGTTGCCGTAGGCGTGGTCGGCGAAGTACCGGCGTGCACCGGCGAAGAACTCGTCGTCGCCGACGAAGGCGACCAGCTGCCGCAGCACGGCGGCGCCCTTGGCATAGGTGATGCCGTCGAAGTTGAGCTTCGCGGCTTCGAGGTCGGGGATGTCGGCGACGATGGGGTGGGTCGTGGGCAGCTGATCCTGCTCGTACGCCCACGCCTTCCGGCGGCTGGCGAAGGTCACCCAGGCGTCGGGGTAGAGGCCGGTGGCCACCGAGGCGTGGGCGCCCATGTAGTCGGCGAACGACTCCTTGAGCCACAGGTCGTCCCACCAGCGCATCGTGACGAGGTCACCGAACCACATGTGCGCCATCTCGTGCAGGATCGTGTTGGCCCGTCCCTCGCGCTGGGCGGCGGTGGCCGCACCACGGAACACATAGGCCTCGGTGAAGGTCACCAGGCCGGGGTTCTCCATCGCCCCCAGGTTGTACTCGGGCACGAAGATCTGGTCGTACTTGCCCCACGGATAGACCGACCCGAAGGCCTCGCCGAAGAAGCCGAGGCCCCGGCGGGTGATGTCGAGGATCTCGTCGGCGTCGAGGTGCGGCGCGAGTGACGCGCGGCAGAGCACGCCCAGCGCGACCGTCCCCTCGGGCCCTTCCCACGCGCCGTCGACCCGGTGATAGGGGCCGGCGGCGACGGCGGTGATGTAGCTCGGCAGCGGCAGCGTGGGCGCGAACACGGTGCGGATGCCGCCGTCGACGGGCTCCTGCGAGAGCGCCGCGCCGTTGGAGAGCACCGTCCACGCGGCGGGTGCCAACACCCGCATCGACCACCGCGCCTTCAGGTCGGGCTGCTCGAACACCGGGTACACGCGGCGCGCGTCGGCCGGCTCGTACTGCGTGTAGAGGTACACCTCGCCGTCGACCGGGTCGCGGAAGCGGTGCAGTCCCTCGCCCGAGCGGCTGTACACGCCGCGCGCCCGCACGGTGACGGTGGTGCGGGCGGTCAGTCCGCTCACCCGGATGCGGGCGCCGTCCCAGTCCACCGGGTGCGCCTCGCCGTTGACGAGCACCTCGTCGACGGCCGCGCCGAGGAAGTCGATCCAGGTGGTGTCGGCATCGGCCGCGAAGGTCAGGGTGGAGGTGGTGGGGAAGGTGTCCTGTCCCGCATCGCCGGCGCCGCGCAGATCGAGGTCGACCTCGACCGTCTCGAGTCGGATGTGCCGGGCACGGTCGGCGGTCTCGTCACGGCGCAGGTCGGCGGAGCTCATCCCTCCATGCTGGCACGTCACCCGCCGTGACCCCGCCGCCGCACGTGAGAGCCGCCTCAGCGCGGGCGGTGCTCCTCAGAGGCATCCGGCAGCGCCCACACGCCCTCGGCGTCGGCGGACGGCCGGGCGACGGGGATGCGGGTGCCGAGCACCTGGGCGACCACGTCGTGGGCGATCTTGGCGGGGGTGAGCCCGGCGTCGGCGAGGATCTGCTCGCGCGAGGCGTGGTCGATGAACTCGTCGGGCACACCCAGCTCGTCCACCGCGGTGTCGACGCCGGCCTCGCGCAGCACCTGGCGCACGCGGGTGCCGATGCCGCCGACGCGGATGCCGTCTTCGATGGTGATCACGAGACGGTGACGCGCGGCGAGGTCGACGACCGACGGCTGCACGGGCACGACCCAGCGCGGGTCGATCACGGTGGCGCCGATGCCCTGCGCCGCGAGGCGCTCGGCCACGGCGATGGCGGTGTGGGCCATGGGGCCGATGGCCACGATGAGCACGTCCTCGCCGCCGCTGCGGGTCAGCACGTCCACACCGTCGGGCAGGCGCTCGACGGCGTGGAGGTCGGCGGCCACCGCGCCCTTCGGGAAGCGCACGACCGTGGGACCGTCCTCGACGGCGATGGCCTCGGCGAACTCCTCGCGCAGCCGCTCCGCGTCACGCGGTGCGGCGATGCGGATGCCGGGGACGAGCTGGAGCATCGCGAGATCCCAGACGCCGTGGTGGCTCGGGCCGTCGGGGCCGGTGACCCCGGCACGGTCGAGCACGAAGGTGACGCCGGCGCGGTGCAGGGCGACGTCCATCGTCACCTGGTCGAACGCGCGGTTCATGAAGGTCGCGTAGATGGCGACGACGGGGTGCAGGCCGCCGAAGGCGAGGCCGGCGGCGGATGCCACGGCGTGCTGCTCGGCGATGCCGACATCGAACACGCGGTCGGGGAAGCGCTGCGCGAACGGCTGCAGCCCGGTGGGTCGCAGCATCGCCGCGGTGATCGCCACGATGTCGTCGCGCTCGTCGCCCGCGGCCACCAGCGACTCGGCGAACACGTCGGTCCACGCGACGGCATCGGCAGCGCCCAGCGGTTCGCCCGTGGTGGGGTCGATCTTGCCGACGGCGTGGAACTGGTCGGCCTCGTCGTTGCGGGCGGGCTCGTAGCCGCGGCCCTTCTCGGTGATCGTGTGCACGATCACCGGGGCACCGTAGGACTTCGCCAGCTCGAGCGTCTCGATGAGGGTCGGCAGGTCGTGCCCGTCGACGGGACCGAGGTATTTGATGTCGAGGTTGGAATAGAGCGCCTCGTTGTTGACGAAGCGCGACAGGAACCCGTGGGTGCCGCCGCGGACGCCGCGGTAGAGCGCCCGGCCGGGAGGGCCCAGGCGCCGGAAGAACGAGTCGGAGCCGCGGCGCAGGTTCTCGTAGCCGTCGGTGGTGCGCACGCGGTTGAGGTAGCGCGCCATGCCGCCGATGGTGGGCGCGTAGGAGCGGCCGTTGTCGTTGACGATGATGACCAGGTTGCGGTCGTTGTCGTCGGAGATGTTGTTGAGCGCCTCCCACGTCATTCCGCCGGTGAGCGAGCCGTCGCCGACGACGGCCACGACGTGGCGGTCGGCACGGCCGGTGCGCGCCAGGGCGCGCGAGATGCCGTCGGCCCAGCTCAGCGAGCTGGACGCGTGCGAGGACTCCACGACGTCGTGCTCGCTCTCGGAGCGCTGCGGGTAGCCGGCGAGGCCGCCGCGGGAGCGCAGCTGCGAGAAGTCCTGACGGCCGGTGAGGAGCTTGTGCACGTAGGACTGGTGACCGGTGTCGAAGACGAACGGGTCGGCCGGCGAGTCGAACACCCGGTGCATCGCGATCGTCAGTTCGACCACGCCGAGGTTCGGGCCGAGATGCCCGCCGGTGCGGGCGACGTTCTCGATGAGGAAGTCGCGCACCTCCTGCGCGAGCTGCTGCAGTTCGGCGGCAGACAGCGCGTCCAGGTCGCGCGGACCCGAGATCGACGACAGCAGTGACATCCGACACCTTTCGAACCACGAAGACGACCCAGTCTAGCCACGCACCTCACGTACGCCCCGGAAGCGGGAAGGCCCCGGTTCCGACACGGGAACCGGGGCCTGGCCTCTCGCGGGCTCAGACGAGCGAGCGCAGCACGTACTGCAGGATGCCGCCGTTGCGGAAGTAGTCCGCCTCACCGGGCGTGTCGATGCGCACCTTGGCGTCGAACACGATGGTCTCCTTGCCGTCGGCCGAGAACTCGCTCGGGGCGGCGGTGACCTTCACCGTCTTGGGCGTGACGCCGTCGTTGAGCTGCTCGAGGCCCTCGATCGAGACGATCTCGGTGCCGTCCAGGCCCAGCGACGCCCAGCTCTCGCCCTCGGGGAACTGCAGCGGCACGACGCCCATGCCGATGAGGTTCGAGCGGTGGATGCGCTCGAAGCTCTCGGTGATGACCGCCTTGACGCCCAGCAGGCTCGTGCCCTTGGCCGCCCAGTCGCGCGACGAGCCGGAGCCGTACTCCTTGCCGCCGAAGATCACCAGCGGCGTGCCCTGAGCCTGGTAGTTCTGGCTCGCGTCGTAGATGAACGACTGCGGGCCGCCCTCCTGCGTGAAGTCGCGGGTGTAGCCGCCCTCGACCTCGGCGCCGCCGTTGACCTCGCGCACCAGCTGGTTCTTGAGGCGGATGTTGGCGAAGGTGCCGCGGATCATGACCTCGTGGTTGCCACGGCGCGAGCCGTAGGAGTTGAAGTCCTTCTGCGCGACGCCGTGCTCGGTGAGGTACTGCGCGGCGGGCGTGCCGGCCTTGATGTTGCCGGCCGGGCTGATGTGGTCGGTGGTGACCGAGTCGCCGAGGGTGGCCATCACGCGGGCGCCGCTGATGTCGGCGACCGGGGTCAGCTCCATCGTCATGCCCTCGAAGTAGGGGGCCTTGCGCACGTAGGTCGAGTCGGCGTCCCACTCGAACACCGGGCCGGTGGGGGTGGGGAGGTTGCGCCAGCGGTCGTCGCCGTCGAAGACGGTGGCGTACTGCTTGATGAACTGCTCGCGCGAGATCGACGAGTCGATCACCTGCTGCACCTCGTCGGGGGCCGGCCAGATGTCCTTGAGGAACACGTCGTTGCCGTCGGCGTCGGTGCCCAGCGCATCGGTCTCGAAGTCGAAGTTCATCGACCCGGCCAGCGCGTAGGCGACCACGAGGGGCGGCGAGGCGAGGTAGTTCATCTTGACGTCGGGGCTGATGCGGCCCTCGAAGTTGCGGTTGCCCGAGAGCACCGCGGTGACGGCCAGGTCGTTCTCGTTGACGGCCGCCGAGACCTCTTCGATGAGCGGTCCCGAGTTGCCGATGCAGATGGTGCAGCCGTAGCCGACGGTGTAGAAGCCGATCTCCTCGAGCGAGCGGTCCAGGCCCGACTTCTCGTAGTAGTCGGTGACGACCTTCGAGCCCGGTCCGAGCGTGGTCTTGACCCACGGCTTGCGGGTGAGGCCCTTCTCCACGGCCTTCTTGGCCAGCAGGCCCGCCGCGATCATGACCGACGGGTTGGACGTGTTGGTGCAGGAGGTGATGGCCGCCAGGGTGACCGCGCCGTGGTCGAGCGTGTAGTGCTCTCCCTCGGGGGTGACCACCGGGGTGGGCTTGGACGCCGACGCCGGCGCGTGCGAACGGTGCACGTGCACGTGCTGGCTGGCCGTGTTCTCGGGGGTGTTCCCGGGCGGGTCGGAGGCCGGGAAGGACTCCGAGATCTCCAGGTCGACCAGGTCGTGCTCGACGTCGGCGTAGTCGAGGATGTCCTTCTCGAACTGCGCCTTCGACTCCGAGAGCAGGATGCGGTCCTGCGGGCGCTTGGGGCCGGCGATCGAGGGCACCACGGTGCCGAGGTCGAGCTCCATGAACTCGCTGAAGGCGAGTTCGCGCGAGGGGTCGTGCCACAGCGACTGCGTCTTGGCGTACGCCTCGACGAGGGCGACGGTCTGCTCGTCGCGCCCGGTCAGGCGCAGGTAGTCGAGGGTGACGTCGTCGATCGGGAACATGGCAGCCGTCGAGCCGAACTCGGGGCTCATGTTGCCGATGGTGGCGCGGTTGGCCAGCGGCACGCTGGCCACGCCCTCGCCGTAGAACTCGACGAACTTGCCGACCACACCGTGCTTGCGCAGCATGTCGGTGATCGTCAGCACGACGTCGGTGGCCGTGACGCCGGCGGGGATGGTGCCGGTGAGCTTGAAGCCGACGACGCGCGGGATGAGCATGGAGACGGGCTGGCCGAGCATGGCCGCCTCGGCCTCGATGCCGCCGACGCCCCAGCCGAGCACGCCGAGGCCGTTGACCATGGTGGTGTGCGAGTCGGTGCCGACGCAGGTGTCGGGGTAGGCGCGCAGCACGCCGTCGACCTCGCGGTCGTAGATGACCTTGGCGAGGTGCTCGATGTTCACCTGGTGCACGATGCCGGTGCCCGGGGGGACGACCTTGAAGTCGTCGAACGCGGTCTGGCCCCAGCGCAGGAACTGGTAGCGCTCGCCGTTGCGCTCGTACTCGATCTCGACGTTGCGCTCGAGGGCGTTCTCGGTGCCGAACAGGTCGGCGATCACCGAGTGGTCGATGACCATCTCGGCGGGCGAGAGCGGGTTGATCTTGTTGGGGTCGCCGCCGAGGCTGGTGACGGCCTCGCGCATGGTGGCGAGATCGACGATGCAGGGCACGCCCGTGAAGTCCTGCATCACCACGCGGGCGGGGGTGAACTGGATCTCGGTGTCGGGCTCGGCGTCGGGCTGCCACGAGCCGAGCGCCTCGATCTGCGCCTTGGTGACGTTGGCACCGTCTTCGGTGCGCAACAGGTTCTCCAGCAGCACCTTCAGGCTGAACGGCAGCTTCTCGAAGCCGGCGACCGTGTCGATGCGGAAGATCTCATAGTCGGTCTCGCCGACTGTCAAAGTGCTCTTGGCACCGAAGCTGTCAACTGTGGACACGTCTGCTCTCCTTCGTCGGCCGGCAGCGGGCGACGAAGCCCGCTCCCCCATCATCCCCGGGCGTCTCGGGCCATGCTAGTGAGGCGAACCTAACCGACCGCAGGGGATGATTTATCTTGATGTCAAGATAAATATAGCATCCGGAGTCAGTCGGCAGTGCGCCGGTAGAGGGCACGCACGGTGAGCCACGTGACGGCCACGAGCGGCGCGAACAGGGGCAGCCCCATGACGAGCTTCAGGGTGCCGAGGGTGGTGACGTCGCCACTGAGGTAGAACGGCAGCTGCACGGCGAGCCGCGCGAAGAACAGCGCCGCCCAGGCGATCGTGAGCCAGAAGAACACCCGCCGCTTGCGCGGGTCGCGACGCCAGGCGGTGCCCTCGTTCATGAGGAACCCGACGGCCAGGCCGATGATCGACCAGCCGATGAGGGCGGAGACGAGCATGCCGGTGCCGTAGACCGCGTTGGTGATCAGCCCCGGCACGAAGTTGTCCTGACCGCGACCTGTGAGAAGGGCCAGGGCGGCGGCGGCCGCGGTGGCCACGAGGCCGCCCACGGCGGCGGTGAGGGTGGAGCGCTGCACGAGCCGCACGATCGTGAACAGGGCCGCGATGCCCACCGACAGCCCGAGCGAGAGCCACAGGTCGCCCTCGCGGGTCTCGGGGTCCATCGTCAGGGTGAACACGAGGATGAACACGAGGCCGGGCAGCACCGACTCGAGCACGCCGCGCCAGCCGCCCATCGCGGCCCACACGACGTGGCCGGTGGTCTTCTCCTGCGCGGGGTCGAGCCCGGCGCGCCGGGCGGCGCCGCCGAGTGCCTGGCTGAGCAGCTCGGACGCGGAGGTCGCCTCGGATGCCGGCGGCGGCCGCAGCGGGTCGTCGTCCGGGCGCGGGGCGTCGTCGGGGGCGGCGCCGGGGGTGCTCATGCGGTGCCGGGAGAGGCGGGCATCTTCAGCGGGATGAGGTCGCGCGGGGGCATCGGCGTACCGCCGCGCACCACCACGATCGACCGGAAGAGGTCTTCGACCTTCGCCGCGGCATCCACGTCGATCGCGGCGGCGCCGCCGATGACGCCGCGCAGGAACCAGCGCGGACCGTCGACGCCCACGAAGCGGGCGATGCGCTTGCCGGCCTGGGCGTCGGCGGCGCCGGCGACGGGCACCTCGGCCAGCAGCTCGGCGCCCAGCGGGCCCTCGCGCTCTTCGACGCGGCCGCCCTGCTGGCGGATCTGCTGACGGATCTGCTCACGCGTCTCGTCCCACAGGCCCGTGGAGCGCGGCGCCGCGAACGGCTGCACCTGCAGCGTCGAGTCGGCGTAGTCGAGGCCGACCGCGACGATGCGCTTGGTCTGCTCCTCGACCTCGAGGCGGAGGTTCAGGCCCTCGCGGGGAAGGATCTTGATGCCGCCGAGGTCGATGTAGGGGCGCACCGGGTTGGCTTCGGACTCGTCGAACGGTCCGTCGGCGGAACGGTCGACCGGCGCCGACTTCCCGGTGGTGGCCTCCGCCGTCTCGACGCGGGGCTCTGCGGTCTCGTCGCTCATGAAGCGCCTCCCGACTGGTAGCCGGTCGATCCGAATCCGCCCTCGCCTCGGGTGCTGTCGGGCAGGTCGTCGACCGGGATGAATCGTGCCCGCGACACGGGCATGACGATGAGCTGGGCGATGCGGTCGCCGACGGCGACCTCGTACGCGTGCTCGGGGTCTGTGTTCAGCAGCGAGACCTTGATCTCGCCGCGGTAGCCGGCATCGACGGTGCCCGGCGCGTTGACGATCGTGATGCCGTGCTTGGCGGCCAGGCCGCTGCGCGGCACGACGAA
Organism: Microbacterium festucae; assembly: GCF_025421715.1. Taxonomy (GTDB): domain Bacteria; phylum Actinomycetota; class Actinomycetes; order Actinomycetales; family Microbacteriaceae; genus Microbacterium; species Microbacterium festucae. The sequence goes on along the minus strand of NZ_JAOEFC010000002.1, from coordinate 221,328 downwards.
CGCGGCGAAGCCGTCGGGCAGCGCGATGCGCACGCCGGTGGCCACGAGGGCACGGTGCCCGGGCTCCAGTCGCACCGCTTCGGCGGCGACCAGATCGGCCCCGGCATCACCGGGATGCGCGTACCCCGGAATCTGCGATGCGATGATGGGGACGTCCACGGTTTCGATCACTCCACGAGGGTAATGCACAACACCATGAGCGACCTGTCCGCAGCGACCGTCCGTTATCGCGAGCGGCTGAGCCCGTCGCTGTGGGCGCTGGTGAGCGCCGCGGTGAGCGCCCCGATGGTCGCCCTCGTGTTCGTTCCGATGGATGCCACCTTCGCCCTGGTGATCGGCCTGGTGGTGGCGGCGGCACTCATCGCCCTGCTCATCGCCGCCGCGCCGTCGATCGCGGTGGAGGGCGGCGAACTGCGCGTGGGCCGCGGGCACGTGCCGGTGGAGTTCCTGGGCGAGCCGGAGGTCTTCACGGGCGCCGAGGCCCGCGAGATGCGCGGCCCGGGGCTCGGCCGTGATGTGTTCCACATGCTGCGCGGGGGCATCGACGGTGTCGTGCGCGTGCCGCTGAACGACGCCGACGACCCGGTGACGGCGTGGGTGTTCTCATCGCGCACCCCCGACCGGGTGGCGGCGGCGATCCGCCGCGCCCAGCAGCAGGCCTGACTCCCCCGCACCACGACGCAGCGCCGCCCTCGATCGGGGCGGCGCTGCTGCCGTCAGGGACGGCGGGTCGTCGTGTCGACGGCGGTGCGATCGGGGCCGCTCAGGCGGCGCACTCGATGCAGACCGCGCCGATGGCGGTGTCGTGGTCGATCTGGGTGCGGTGCTTCACGAGGAAGCACTCCACACAGGTGAACTCGTCTTCCTGCGGGGGCAGCACGACCACATCCAGCTCGAGGTCGGACAGGTCGGCGCCGGGCAGCTCGAAGCCGGAGGGGTTGTCGGCGTCCTCGACGTCGACGGCGCCGGACAGCTTGTCGGGCACGCGCTCCTTCAGCGCCTCGATCGACTCGCTGTCGTCCTCGGTCTTGCGGGGGGCGTCGTAATCCGTGGCCATTCTCGAACGTCTCTTCTTCCAGGTGGTGCTTCATGCCGGGGCATCGGGCGGCCATAGTTTGCATGACCGGATGCCATTTCGCAAATGCCGCCTCCTTCGGACGGGGTCGTCCGGACGGCAACGGTCTGAACTCGCGGCACGCCCTCGATATTCCCGTGGTCACGGGAGGCCTGTGACACCATGGCCGCATACGCAGGAACGGGAGGGGTGTTTCGCATGGAACAGCTCAAAGTCATCGGTCTCGAAGACGGCGCGCTCGTGCTCGCCACCGAGTCCGGGGATCGCTTCACCCTCGCCGTCGACGAGACGCTGAAGGCGCAGCTGCGTCGGGCGCAGCGCGACGACGAGCCGCGTGTGGCGCGTCCGGGGCCGCGCGAGATCCAGGGCCACATCCGCGCCGGTCTGTCGGCGCAGGAGGTGGCGGAGCTGCTCGGGGTCCGTGTCGAAGACGTGGAGCGCTATGAGCGCCCCGTGCTCGCCGAGCGCGAGCACATCGTCGGCCAGGCCCTCGCGGTGCCGGTGCTGCTGGGCGGCGAGCTCGAACCCGACGCGCAGCCCACCTTCGGCACGGCCGTGCGCGCGAAGCTCGCCGAGGCGGGCGCCTCGGGCGAACGCTGGACGAGCTGGCGCGACAGCAGCGGCTGGATCGTGAAGGTCGAGTTCACCGCCAACGAGATCGACCACGACGCGCGCTGGGGCTTCGACCCGCGCCGCTCCACGCTGTCGCCGCAGAACGCCGACGCCGTGCAGCTGTCCCGTCAGGGGTCGCTGCCGGAGGGACTCATCCCGCGCCTGCGCGCCCTCGACTCCGCTCCCGGCAAGGATGCCTCCCGCTTCGACAGCGGTGCGTTCGGTCCGCGTCACACCGAGGTGGAGGCCGAGCCCGGCGTTCCCGAGGTGCGCGCACCCGTCGCTCCGGCGGTGCGCGACGCGGCCATCAAGCGCGCCCCCGACCAGGCGGTGACCTCGGCCGAGACGGCCGACCTGCTCGAGGCACTGCGCCGTCGCCGCGGTCAGCGCGAGCCGATGCCGGGCGAGGGGGACGAGCGTCCCGCGACGCCGGCCGCCGCCACGCCGGTGGCGCTGTTCGACGCGCTGGAGCCCGGCTACGAGCCGGCCACGCCGGGCGACGAGGTCGACGAGCCCACCGAGGAGCCCACGCGCCGCAAGGGCCGCACCTCGATGCCGTCGTGGGACGAGATCGTCTTCGGCGCCCGCACCGAAGACGCCTGAGGCCGACCCCCGACCCAGACCGGATCAGCGCGGGGTCGCGTAGGCGCCGAGGCGCACGAGGGGCACGATCCGCTCCTGATCGGTGAGCGAGCCGTGCTGGCCGATCATGCGCTGCGCGCGCTTGTCGGTGAGGCGGTCGTCGTAATAGGCGATCGGGGCGCGGGCGGCGACCAGCACGTCGCCGATGCGCGGCAGCACCTCCGCGTCGACCACCGGCCCGAACAGTCCCGCCGCCACCGCCTCGGCACGGCTGAGCACCCAGGACCTGCCCGATTCGCTCTCGCGCCAGCGTGAGGCGACGCCGTCGGCGGCGCCCTCGTCGGCGTAGAGGTGCAGCATCCGCGGCTCCCCCGCCACATGTCTCACGCCGTCGAGCAGGCCGTCGCCCTCGGCCAGCAGCACGTGACGGTGCGCGGGCACGTCGACCATGCCGTGGTCGGCGGTGACCACCGCCCCGACGTCGGGGGCGAGGGACGCGGCGAAGGCGGCCACGTCGCGGTCGAGCTCTTCCAGCGCGTGCAGCCAGCGGTCCGACTCCCACCCGGCGGCATGGCCCACGGTGTCGAGTTCGGGCGCGTAGACGTAGACGACCGCCCCGTCGTGGGCGGCGGCGAGGGCCGCGGCCACCGCGAGGCGCTCGGCGATCGACTCGGCCGCGACGAAGGTCGCGCCGCGCTGCAGCGCGATCGTGAAGCCGGTGGTGGCGTAACGGGCGCGCGAGACCGCGAACGCCCGGGCGCCGGTGGCGACGTGGCGCTCCAGCAGCGGCACGCTGCGCTGCCAGGTGAGGGGGTCGAGGCCGTCCGACTCGTAGCCGCCGAGCTGATCGGGCGTGCGGTCGGTGCCCGGCACCCGCAGCCGATACCCGACGATGCCGTGACGGCCGGCATCCTCGCCGGTCAGCAGCGACGAGAGTGCGGTGGCCGTCGTCGACGGGAAGGTCGTGCGCGCGGCATCCCGCTTGGTGAGCGCGCCGGCGAGGAAGCGGGCGTGGCCGGCCCGGGCGGTGAGGTTGCCGCGCCCCAGCCCGTCGACGAGCACGACGATGGCGGAGCGGGCGGGCGCGAACCACGCGGACGAGCCCGACAGCGACCGGATCGACTCCGCGACGACGCCGGTGAGGCTCCGGGCCGAAGGCGGGTCCACGGGTAGGCTGAGGGACATCGGGGCCAGTCTCGCACACGGCGGGCGCGGCCCCTTTCTTCCGGAGGATCACCCGACCCCATGGCCGCTTCGCGCACCGACTCGCCGTCCCCCGCACCCGAGCGCATCGAGGACGTCGATGTCTCGGCGGAGATGCAGGACTCGTTCCTCGAGTACGCCTATTCGGTGATCTACTCGCGCGCCCTGCCCGACGCGCGCGACGGCCTCAAGCCGGTGCAGCGACGCATCCTGTACCAGATGGCCGAGATGGGGCTGCGGCCCGACCGGGGCCACGTCAAGAGCGCCCGCGTCGTGGGCGAGGTGATGGGAAAGCTGCACCCCCACGGCGACTCCGCCATCTACGACGCCCTCGTGCGCCTCGCCCAGCCGTTCGCGCTGCGCGTGCCGCTGGTCGACGGTCACGGCAACTTCGGCTCGCTCGATGACGGCCCCGCCGCCGCGCGCTACACCGAGGCGCGACTGGCACCGGCCGCCCTGGCACTCACCGAGAACCTCGACGAGGACGTCGTCGACTTCATCCCCAACTACGACGGACAGTTCCAGCAGCCCGAGGTGCTGGCGGCCGCCTTCCCCAATCTGCTCGTCAACGGCACCACCGGCATCGCCGTGGGCATGGCCACCAACATGGCGCCCCACAACCTCGTCGAGGTCGTCGCCGCGGCCATCCACCTGCTCGAGCACCCCGAGGCCACCCTCGAAGAGCTCATGGAGTTCGTCCCCGGCCCCGACCTTCCCGGCGGCGGCGTGATCGTCGGCCTCGACGGCATCAAAGAGGCCTACGCCTCGGGTCGCGGCACCTTCCGCACCCGCGCGAAGGTCTCGGTCGAATCGCTCGGCCCGCGCCGCACCGGCATCGTCGTGACCGAGCTGCCCTACATGGTCGGCGCCGAGCGGGTGATCGAGAAGATCAAGGATGCCGTCGGCGCCAAGAAGCTCACCGGCATCGCCGACGTCAACGACCTCACCGACCGCAACCACGGGCTGCGGCTCGTGATCGGCATCAAGACGGGCTTCGACCCCAACGCCGTGCTCGAGCAGCTCTACCGGCTCACGCCGCTGGAGGACTCGTTCGGCATCAACAACGTCGCCCTCGTCGAGGGCCGCCCGCAGACGCTCGGCCTCAAAGAGCTGCTGCGGGTCTACCTCGGGCATCGTCTGCAGGTCGTCACCCGTCGCAGCCGCTACCGTCTGGCGCGCCGCCAGGAGCGCCTGCACCTGGTGGAGGGTCTGCTCATCGCGATCCTCGACATCGACGAGGTCATCCAGGTCATCCGTGCCTCCGACGACGGCGAGCAGGCCCGCGGCCGCCTCATGGACGTGTTCGACCTGTCGCAGCCGCAGGCGGAGTACATCCTCGAGCTGCGGCTGCGCCGCCTCACGAAGTTCTCCCGCATCGAGCTCGAGACCGAGCGCGACAACCTCAAGGCCGAGATCGCCGAGCTCGAGGCGCTGCTGGCCAGCGACGTGCTGCTGCGCGCGCAGGTCGCCCGCGAGCTCGACGCCGCCGCCGACATGTTCGGCACCCCGCGCCGCACCCTGCTGCTCAACGGCGGCCCGGTCGCGGCCCGCTCGCGCAGCGCGGCCCCGGTCGACCTGCAGATCGCCGATGCCCCCTGCCGGGTGCTGCTGTCGGCGACGGGGCGGATGGTGCGTGCCGAGCTGGGCGAAGACGGCACGGTGCTGCCTCCCGCGCGCCGCTCGAAGCACGACGCGATCCGCTCCGCCGTGAACGCGACGACCCGCGGCGAGCTGGGCGCGGTCACCACCGCGGGCCGCCTGGTGCGCTTCTCCCCCGTCGACCTGCCGTCGTTTCCCGCCAACTCGGTGCAGCTGGCCGCCGGCACCAAGGCCGACCAGTACCTCGGTCTCACCGGCAGCGAGCACGTCGTCGCGATCGTGCCGCTCGAGGAGTCTCCGGTCGTGGCGCTGGGCACCGCCCAGGGCGTGGTCAAGCGGGTGTCGGCCGCCGAGCTGCCGCTGAACCGGCACGACATCGAGATCATCGCGCTCAAGCCCGGCGACACCGTCGTGGGCGCCGCGGCGGCTCCCGACGACGCCGAGCTCGTCTTCGTCACCTCCGACGCGCAGCTGCTGCGCTTCGGCGCCGACCAGGTGCGGCCGCAGGGTCGCGCGGCCGGCGGCATGGCCGGCATCCGCATCACCGCCGGAGAGCGCGCCGTGTACTTCGATGCGGTCGTCGCCGGCGACGAGACGGTCGTGGTCACCATCGCCGGCTCGACGCAGGCCCTGGCCGGCACCGACGCCGGATCGGGCAAGGTGTCGGAGTTCACCGAGTTCCCGGCCAAGGGCAGAGCCACCGGCGGGGTGCGCGCGCAGCGCTTCCTGAAGGGCGAGGACGCGATCACCCTCGCGTGGGTCGGCGACGGCCCCCGCGCCGTCGGCGCCGACGGATCGGTGCGCACGCTGCCGGCCGCCGGAGCCAAGCGCGACGCGTCGGGTCAGACCCTCGAGGCGGTCGTCTCGGCCGTGGGCGCGGCCGTCAGCTGACGCCGTCGGCCCGCTGGGGCGTTTCGACTCGCTGCGCTCGCTCAACGACCCGGGGTGCGGGCGTTTCGACTCGCTCCGCTCGCTCAACGACCGGGGGTGCAGGCGTTTCGACTCGCTGCGCTCGCTCAACGACCGGGGGTGCTGCGGTCGCTCGACCGGGGGTGCGGGCGTTTCGACTCGCTGCGCTCGCTCAACGACCGGAGGGGCGCAGCGACGACCCGCGGAGGGAGGCGCGGGTCAGGCGTCGATCGCCTCGCGGTCGAGGCGGTCGCTCGAGGACACGATGAAGTCGCGGCGCGGTGCCACGTCGCTGCCCATGAGCAGTTCGAACGAGTGCGCGGCGGCGTCGGCATCCTGCACCTGCACACGGCGCAGCAGCCGACCGGCGCGGTCCATGGTGGTCTCGGCCAGCTGGTCGGCGTCCATCTCGCCGAGGCCCTTGTAGCGCTGCACCGGCTCCTGCCAGCGCTTCCCCGACTTCGTCAGCTTCGCCAGGAGCGTCTGCAGCTCGCGGTCGGAGTAGGTGTAGATCGTCTCGTTGGGCTTGCTGCCGGGGTTCATCACGACCACGCGGTGCAGCGGCGGCACCGCCGCGTAGACGCGCCCCGCCTCGATGAGCGGCCGCATGTAACGGAAGAAGAGCGTCAGCAGCAGGGTGCGGATGTGGGCGCCGTCGACGTCGGCGTCGCTCATGAGGATGATCTTGCCGTAGCGCGCCGACTCGAGCTCGAACGAGCGGCCGGAGCCGGCACCGATGGTCTGGATGATCGCGGCGCACTCCTGGTTGGAGAGCATGTCGCTGATCGAGGCCTTCTGCACGTTCAGGATCTTGCCGCGGATGGGCAGCAGCGCCTGGTACTCGCTGTTGCGGGCGTGCTTGGCGGTGCCGAGCGCCGAGTCGCCCTCGACGATGAACAGCTCGGACTGCGCGACGTCCTGCGTGCGGCAGTCGGCGAGCTTGGCCGGCAGCGACGACGACTCGAGCGCGTTCTTGCGGCGCTGGGTCTCTTTGTGGGTGCGCGCCGAGATGCGCGCCTTCATCTCGGAGACGACCTTGTCGAGCACGAGCGAGGTCTGGGTCTTGTCGTCGCGCTTGGTCGACGCGAAGCGCGCCGCGAGCTCCTTGGCCACGACACCGGCGACGATGGTGCGCACGGCCGGGGTGCCGAGCACCTCTTTGGTCTGCCCCTCGAACTGGGGCTCGGCCAGGCGCACGGTGAGCACGGTGGTGAGGCCGGCGAGGATGTCGTCCTTCTCGAGCTTGTCGTTGCCGACCTTCAGACGCCGGGCGTTCTGCTCCACCTGGGAGCGCAGCACCTTCATGAGTCCCTGCTCGAAGCCGGCCTGGTGGGTGCCGCCCTTGGGGGTGGCGATGATGTTGACGAACGAGCGGGTCAGGGTCTCATAGCCGGTGCCCCAGCGCAGCGCGATGTCGACCTCGCACACGCGCTCGACATCGGTGGGCACCATCGCGCCCGTGGGCTGCAGCACCGGCACCGTCTCGGTGAAGGTGCCCGAGCCGGTGAGCCGCCAGACGTCGGTGACGGCGGCGTCGGGGGCGAGGAACTCGGCGAACTCCGAGATGCCGCCGTCGAAGCGGTAGCTGGTCTCGACACGCTCGGGGCCGCGCTCGTCGGCGATGACGATCTCCAGGCCCGGCACCAGGAACGCGGTCTGGCGGGCGCGCTGCTCGAGCTCCGCAAGGTGGAAGGCGGCGTCTTTCGTGAAGATCTGCCGATCGGCCCAGTAGCGGATGCGGGTGCCGGTGACCCCGCGGGGCGCCTTGCCGGTGACCCGCAGCAGCGACGACGCCTCGAACGGCGTGAAGGGCGAGTCGGGGGCGTCGCCGGCGAACTGGCCCGGCTCGCCGCGGTGGAACGACATGGAGTGCGTCTTGCCGCCCCGGTCGACCTCGACGTCGAGACGCTCGCTGAGCGCGTTGACCACCGACGCGCCGACGCCGTGCAGACCGCCGGATGCCGCGTAGGAGCCGCCGCCGAACTTTCCACCCGCGTGGAGCTTGGTGAAGACGACCTCCACACCGGTGAGTCCGGTGCGCGGTTCGACGTCGACGGGGATGCCGCGGCCGCGGTCGCGCACCTCGACGCTGCCGTCGGCATGGAGGATGATGTCGATGCGGGAGCCGTTGCCGGCCAGGGCCTCGTCGACCGCGTTGTCGATGATCTCCCAGACGCAGTGCATGAGCCCGCGGGAGTCGGTCGAGCCGATGTACATGCCCGGCCGCTTGCGGACCGCCTCGAGGCCCTCGAGCACCTGCAGATGATGGGCGGAATACTCGGAGGTCACAATCCTCCAGCGTAGCCGCGGGTGCCGACACCGGCCCCGGCGACACACGCGCGCGACCGCAACCCCGCTCCTCCCCCGCGGCCACGGAGGGAAACGCCGTACGCGCACAGCGAAATGTCACCGCCGCCGGGCATTGTGGGCGCCACCACATGGTTGTATTGCAAGGACACCGCACCGGATCCACACGCACGAGGAGGCACCCGAAAATGAGCATGTCGACCACCGCAGAGCCCGCCGTCCTCGAGTTCCGCCTGACGGCCGCAGATCGCTGCGACTCCTGCGGCGCCCAGGCCTACATCGCCGCCGAGGTCAACGGATCGGAACTGCTGTTCTGCGCCCACCACGGCCGCAAGTACGAAGAGAAGCTGCGCGCCGTCGCCACCTCGTGGCACGACGAGACCGCGCGTCTGAGCTCCTGACCCGCACCGGCCCCACCGTTTCGGAGAGTCCTCCGGAGGCGTCGGCACCCGCCCGTCGAACCTAGACTGGCTCGGTACCGATCCCCCTGGAGGACTCTTCCATGTCGCCTCGCCTCTCCCCGCTGCACCGCCTCCGCGTCCTCGGACGACGCGCGGTCCGCATCGACGTGAAGGCGGTCACCGACCGCGCGCGCAAGACCGCCCGCATCCACGGCAAGAGCTACCCGCTCGTGGTCGCCGACATGCTGTGGTCGGCGGCGCGGCACCGCGTGGGCTTCAACGACTACATCGAGTTCGACTTCGCCATCCTCACGCGTGCCGAGCGGGCCACCTGGGTCACGAGCCCGCTCGCGATGGAGTTCTCCCACCGCTTCGACGACCCCGCCCACGTGCACCGCTTCCACCACAAGGTGGCCTTCAACCGAGACTTCGACGCGTTCCTGCGTCGCGAGTGGCTGGAGGTCGTGCCCGGCAACGCCGCCGAGGTGCAGGCGTTCGCGCAGCGGCATCCGACGTTCATCGCCAAGGTGCCGGTGAGCAAGTCCGGCGCCGGCGTGCGCCGTTACGAGGCGGCCGAGGTCGAAGACTGGGACGCCTTCCACGCGATGCTGCTCGAGAAGGACGAGGTGCTCCTCGAGGAGAACATCGTGCAGCACGCCGACCTGGCCGCCTACTGCGCCGGCACCGTGAACACGACGCGCGTGACGACCTTCGTCCGCGACGACGGCACCGTCGCCATCATCAACATGGCCCAGAAGTTCGGGCGCGGTCAGGTCAGCGACCAGGGTGCGTTCGGCGGGTTCTACGTCGCCCTCGACGAGGCCGGGCACTCGCTGGGCAACGGCTACGACATCAACGGCGAGATCTATGAAACCCACCCCGAGAGCGGTCGGCGGGTCGCCGACTTCCAGCTGCCCCACATGGACCAGCTGCCCGCGTTCATGACCGAGGTGGCCCTCGTCGTGCCGCAGGTGCGCTACGTGGGCTGGGACGTCGTGATGGGCCCGGGGGGCCCGGTGCTGCTGGAGGGCAACTGGGGCGCGGGCGTGTTCGAGAACAAGCCCAGCGCCACCGGTGTGCGCCACGGCCACCTGCCGCGCTACAAAGCGGCGATGGGTCTGGACTGACCCACCGCCGCTTCGTGTGCGCTGTGCGCGCCGTTGTCAGCCGACGGGGCGGATGATGCCCAGCGGCGTGGACTGGTGCTGCTGACCGAGCGGGTTGTCGTGCAGGATGCGCACGAGCCGCGCCTCGCCGGCACGATCGAGCGTCGAGCCGAGGATGTTGCCGCCGATGTCGTTGATGTCGACGACGGCCACGTCGGCCTGCAGCTGCGCCTTCAGGCGCGCCGCCACCTTCGCGGGATCCTTCGGACCCAGCACGACCGCCTTGTTGTAGGGCGGGATGGTGTGCCGGGTCGGACCGTCGATCGAGCGCGCCTTGTCGCCCGCGATGCGGTAGAAGTCACCGCGGCGGCCGAAGAGCTTGGTGACCGCGGCGACGGCGGCGGCGAACAGGATGCGGGGCGTCCCGCACTCCCGGATCGCCATCTCCATCGTCTCGGGCATGCCCAGGCCGATGCCGTAGGACGTCTTCACGACGTAGCGCGACAGGAAGCGCGCCAGCCGGCGCGGGTGGATGTCGGCCACGAGGTAGGACCGACCCTGCGTGATCGCGACGATCTTCTCGGTGACGAACAGCAGGTCACCGGGCTGGAGCTGGTCTTTGGCGTACTCGGCGACGAACGCGTCGAGGTCGTCGCCGGGCATGACGACGCGGGTGCGGATCGGGATCCGCGCGTACGTCTGCCCGTCGACGACCGCCTCGAGGGACTTGCCCTCGTTGGGCGCGGGGTTCATTCGAGGTAGTCCCGCAGCGACTGCGACCGCGACGGGTGGCGGAGCTTGGCCATCGTCTTCGACTCGATCTGGCGGATGCGCTCACGCGTGACGCCGAACGTGTCGCCGATCTGGTCGAGGGTCTTGGGCTGACCGTCGCCGAGGCCGAAGCGCATGCGGATCACGCCCGCCTCGCGCTCGCTGAGCGAGTCCAGCAGCGACTCCAGCTGACGCTGCAGCATGGTGAAGCCCACGGCGTCGGCCGGCACGACCGCCTCGGTGTCCTCGATGAGGTCACCGAACTCGCTGTCGCCGTCCTCGCCGAGCGGAGTGTGCAGCGAGATCGGCTCGCGGCCGTACTTCTGCACCTCGATGACCTTCTCGGGGGTCATGTCGAGTTCGCGCGAGAGCTCTTCGGGCGTGGGCTCGCGGCCCAGGTCCTGCAGCATCTGCCGCTGCACGCGGGCGAGCTTGTTGATGACCTCGACCATGTGCACCGGGATGCGGATGGTGCGTGCCTGATCGGCCATGGCGCGGGTGATCGCCTGACGGATCCACCAGGTGGCGTACGTCGAGAACTTGAAGCCCTTGGTGTAGTCGAACTTCTCGACCGCGCGGATGAGACCGAGGTTGCCCTCCTGGATGAGGTCCAGGAACTGCATGCCACGGCCGGTGTAGCGCTTGGCGAGCGAGACGACGAGGCGCAGGTTCGCGCCCAGCAGGTGGCTCTTCGCGCGCTGACCGTCGCGGGCGACCCACTGCAGGTCGAGTCCGAGCTGGTTCGACTTCTCGGCAGCCGTCATGTGCGACAGCTTCTCCTCGGCGAACAGGCCCGCCTCGATGCGCATCGCGAGCTCGACCTCTTCGGCCGCGTTCAGCAGCGGCACCTTGCCGATCTGCTTCAGGTAGTCCTTGACCGGGTCGGCGGTGGCGCCGGTGATCTGCGTCGAGTAGACGGGGACGTCGTCCTCGTCGCTGGACGAGATGACGATCGCGCCGGTGGGCAGCGGCTCGGTGAAGGCGGGCTTGGTGCCCTCCTCCTCGTCGCCGTCCTCGTCGTCGGACGCGTCCTTGGCCTCGCCCTTGGCGGCCGGAGCCGCCTCGGTGTCGTCGCCGTCGGCCGCGTCGACCTCGAGGGCCTCGTCGTCGATCTCCTCCTCGTCGGCGTCGTCGTCCTCAGGAGCGGACTTCGCCTTGGATGCCTTCGCGGGCGCGGCCTTCGCCGAGCGCGCGGGAGCCTTCTTGGCCGCGGGTGCCTTTGCTGCGGGCGCCTTGGCGGCGGTGGTCTTGGCCGCCGCCTTCTTCGCGGGGGTCTTCGCAGCCGGAGCAACCTCGGCCTGGGCCTCGGTCTCCTCGGTCTTGCGTGTGGTCTTCGTGCCTGCCGTCACGGTTCGCCTTTCACCGGCACTCTCGCCGGGTTCGCGGACAGGAGTAAGACCCTTGTCAAGTCCCGAACGACGCTCTCGCGGCGATCTCGGGGTTGACAACGGGTCGGAACGTCCATTCTCGCACACATCATCGCCGGTTCCGGCGCGTGTCCTGCCCGTAGTCGACTCAAACGCCCCCGGCGCCCCCGACATTCCCTCTGCGGGCGTCAGATCCGGCCGCGACGGTCGTCGTCGGAGCGGCGGTCGGCGAGGAAGCGTTCCAGCTCGGCGGCCAGTTCGTCGGCGCTGGGAAGGTCGCCGGCGTGGATGATGGGCTGCCCCAGGGTGGAGCCGGCCATATAGGCGTCGTAGCGGGCCTCGAGTCCCTGCAGCATCGTGGTGAGCTCTTCGCTGGCCCCCACCTGATCGTCGACCTTGGTGAGGTAGGCGCGGTTCTCCTCAAGCACGTCGTCGACGTCGAAGACGAGGCCGGTCGCCACGCTCACGCTGTCCAGGCCCGCCAGGGCGGCGGCGGGGTACTCGGTGTCGCCCAGGTAGTGCGGCACGAGCAGCACGAAGCCCGCGACGGCGGCGCCGGCCTGCGCGAAGCGGTACTCGAGCAGGTGGCCGACGGTGGCGGGCACCTGGGTGCGGGGCTTCCACACCGAGTGCGCCTCGGTCAGCTCGGTGCGGGTGCCGCTGACGGTGGTGCCCAGCGGGCGGGTGTGCGGCACGGGCATCGGGATCGCGTGCACCCACGTGACGGTGGCGACCTCGAGGCCTTCCGCCAGTCCCACGACGGTCTCGGCGAACGCCTCCCAGGCGAAGTCGGGCTCGAAGCCCGACAGCAGCACGAAGGGCTGGCCCAGCGCGTCGTGGGCGAGCGAGAGCTCCAGCCGTGCGGGGCGGTACTCGGCGAGGTGGTCGGCCTGGAAGCTGATCACCGGGCGACGGGCGCGGTAGTCCAGCAGCACGTCGGAGGAGAACGACACCACGGGCGCCGGTTCCAGCGACTCGTGGAAGAACTCCTGCATCCGCGCGACCGCGCCGCCGGCATCCGTGAAGCCGGTCAGCACGATGACCATCGGCAGCCCGGCGGGAACCGGCGGGGCCGAGGCGACTCGTTCGTAAAGCGGACCGGAGAGCGGCATGCATTCACTCTACGAGCCTCTGCGGAGGGCGGATCCGTCGGCGTCATGCTGACAGCGAACAGGGCGCCGCCCGCGCGCGGAGCTCGCCGTGGCAGCCCCGCGGTCGCGGCGCGTCGTGGAAGGATGGGGCAATGCCGTATCCGGAGCTGTCGTCCACCACCGCGCCCCTCTCCGACGTCGAAGCCGACGCCCTGCTGCTGGCCCTTCCGCCGGCCGACGAGTCCGGCGACGCGCTCGGCCCCTGGCCCGGGCTGGCCGAGGCGCTCACCGCCGTCGGGTTCACCGGGGCCCCCGGTCAGACCCTGCGGGTGTCGGCGCCCCAGGTCACTTCCCTCCCGCTGTATGTGGTCGGCACGGGCGCTGCGCCCACCGCCGACCGCCTGCGTGACGCCGTCGGCGCGGCGGTGCGCACCACGACCGGCTTCGAGGCGATCGCCGTCGGCGCCCCCGGCGCGCCCGCAGGCGCCCTGCGCGGCCTCGCCGAAGGCGCCGTGCTCGGCGGCTACCGCTTCGCCGGCTACAAGAAGAACGACGGCGGCAAGCCCCGCGCCGCGCGCGTGATCGTCGTCGCGCCCGAACAGCTTCCCGAGGCGGATGCCGCGGCCGCCACGGCGCTCGGCGCCGCCGCGGCGCTGGTGAAGGACCTCGTGCACACCCCCGCCCAGTGGCTCGGCCCGCAGGACTTCGCCGAGCGCGCCATCGAGGCCGTCGCCGGCCTCCCCGTCGAGGTCGAGGTGCTCGACGAGAAGGAGCTCGAGGCGCAGGGCTTCGGGGGCATCCTCGGGGTCGGACAGGGCTCGGACCGCCCGCCGCGCCTCGTGCGGGTGGACTACTCCCCCGCCGGCGCCACCCGCCACGTCGCGATCGTGGGCAAGGGCATCACGTTCGACACCGGCGGCCTGTCGCTGAAGCCGCCGGCATCCATGGTCGGCATGAAGTACGACATGTGCGGAGCGGCCACGGCGCTGGCCGTGGTGCGCGCCGCCGCAGAGCTCGCGCTGCCGGTGCGCGTCACCGGCTGGCTGTGCATCGCCGACAACATGCCCTCGGGGCGGGCCACGCGCCCGGGCGATGTCGTGCGCATCCTCGACGGCACCACCGTCGAGGTGCTCAACACCGACGCCGAGGGCCGCCTGGTGCTCGCCGACGGCCTGGTCGCCGCCAGCCGCACCCGGCCCGACGTGATCGTCGACGTCGCGACCCTCACCGGGGCGATCTCGGTCGCCCTCGGCAACCGGCACACCGGCGTGATGGGAGACGACGAGACCGTCGCCGCCTACCTCGCCGCCGCCGCCCGCGCCGGCGAGGACGCCTGGCAGCTGCCGCTCCCCGACCACATGGAGGAGGAGCTCGACTCGCAGATCGCCGACCTGCAGAACGCGAAGATCGGCGACCCGTCGGGCGGCTCGCTGTTCGCCGGGCTGTTCCTGCGCCGCTTCGTGGGCACCGTCTCCGACGAGCCCGACGCCGCGCGCATCCCGTGGGTGCACCTCGACATCGCCGGCTCCGGCACGACCAAGGCCGCCTACGGCGCGGTCGACAAGGGCCCGACGGCGGCCACGGTGCGCACGCTCATCGACTTCGTGGGAGGTGCGCGATGACCGAGCACGACTTCGACCTCGTGGTGCTGGGCGGCGGCAGCGGCGGCTACGCGGCGGCCCTGCGTGCGGCAGAGCTCGGCAAGTCGGTCGCGCTCGTCGAGAAGGACAAGCTCGGCGGCACGTGCCTGCACCGCGGCTGCATCCCGACCAAGGCCCTGCTGCACGCGGCGGAGGTCGCCGAGCACGTGCGCGGCGCCGCGCACGTGGGCGTGACGGCATCCTTCGGCGGCATCGACGTCGCCGGGGTCACCGCCTACCGCGAGGGCATCGTCGCCAAGAAGTACAAGGGCCTGCAGGGGCTCATCAGCGCACGCAAGATCACCGTCGTCCCCGGCGAGGGTCGCCTCGTCGACGGTCCCGCCGTCGCCGTCGGCGACGACCTCTACCGCGGCACCGACGTGGTGCTCGCCACCGGGTCGTACAGCCGGTCGCTCCCCGGCCTCGAGATCGGCGGCCGCATCCTCACCAGCGAGCAGGCGCTCGCCCTCGGCGAGGTGCCGCAGCACGCGGTCATCCTCGGCGGCGGCGTGATCGGCGTGGAGTTCGCGAGCGTGTGGCGCTCGTTCGGCGCCGAGGTCACGATCGTCGAGGCGCTCGACCACCTCGTCCCCAACGAGGACATCGCCCTCAGCAAGGGTCTGGAGCGGGCCTTCCGCAAGCGCGGCATCCAGTCGCGGCTCGGTTCCCGCTTCGCCGGGGCGACCCAGACGGATGCCGGGGTGACGGTGTCGCTCGAAGACGGCACCGCCCTCGAGGCCGACGTGCTGCTGGTCGCGGTGGGCCGCGGTCCCGCCACGGCGGGTCTGGGCTTCGAAGAGGCCGGCGTGGTGCTCGACCGCGGATTCGTCACAGTCGACGAGCGCCTGCGCACCGCCGCCGCGCACGTCTGGGCCGTCGGCGACATCGTGCCCGGTCTGCAGCTGGCCCACCGCGGGTTCGCGCAGGGCATCTTCGTCGCCGAGGAGATCGCGGGACTCTCCCCCGTCGCCGTCCCCGAGTCCACGATCCCCCGCGTCACCTACTCGAGTCCCGAGGCCGCCTCGGTCGGCCTCACCGAGGCCCAGGCCCGCGAGGTGCACGGCGACGCGGTCGTCGCATACGAGTACAACCTGGCCGGCAACGGCAAGAGCGAGATCATCGGCACCGGCGGCCTGGTGAAGGTCGTGCGCACCGCCGACGGACCGATCCTCGGGGTGCATCTGCTCGGCGATCGCGTGGGCGAACTGATCACCGAAGGGCAGCTCGCCGTCGGCTGGGAAGCCCACCCGGAAGACATCGCGCCGTTCCTCCACGCCCACCCCACGCAGAGCGAAGCGCTCGGCGAAGCATTCCTCGCGCTGGCAGGCAAGCCGCTGCACGCGCTCTGACGACCGGACCGGTCACTAAGCTAGACACGAATCGAACTTTCTGAAGGAGACATACCCATGAGCACATCCGTGGTCCTCCCCGCGCTCGGCGAGAGCGTCACCGAGGGAACGGTCACCCGCTGGCTCAAGAAGGTCGGTGACACCGTCCAGGCCGACGAGGGCCTGCTCGAGATCTCGACCGACAAGGTCGACACGGAGATCCCGTCGCCCGTGTCGGGCGTCATCGAGGAGATCCTGGTGCAGGAAGACGAGACCGTCGAGGTCGGCGCCGTCCTGGCGAAGATCGGCGACGGCTCCGCCGCGCCCGCCGAGGCCGCCCCCGCCGAGCCGGCCGAAGCCGCGCCCGCCGAGGCCCCAGCCGAGCAGGCGCCCGCCGCCGAGGCCGCGCCTGCCGAAGCCCCCGCCGCCGAGCCCGCCGCCGCCGAGGCGCCCGCCGCCTCCGGCGACGCGAAGGACATCGTGCTCCCCGAACTGGGTGAGAGCGTGACCGAGGGCACCGTCACCCGTTGGCTCAAGCAGGTCGGCGACAACGTCGACGTCGACGAGCCGCTGCTGGAGATCTCCACCGACAAGGTCGACACCGAGATCCCGTCGCCGGTCGCCGGTGTGCTGCAGGAGATCGTCGTCGCCGAAGACGAGACCGTCGCCGTCGGCGCCGTGCTCGCCCGCGTCGGCTCCGGTGCCCCCGCGCCCGCCGCCGAGGCTCCCGCCGCTCCCGCCGAAGAGGCACCGGCCCCCGCCGCGGAGGCGCCCGCCGCTCCCGCCGAGGCTCCGGCCGAGGCTCCGGCCGCTCCGGCCGAGGCGCCTGCCGCCGAAGCTCCGGCTCCCGCCGCCGAGGCCCCGGCCGCCGCTCCCGCCGCCGAGTCGTCCGCGCCGTCGCTGTCGGATGACGGCCCCACCTACGTCACCCCGCTCGTGCGCCGTCTCGCGCAGCAGCAGGGCGTCGACCTCGCCTCGGTGACCGGCACCGGCGTGGGCGGTCGCATCCGCAAGGAGGACGTGCTCAAGGCTGCCGAGGCCGCCAAGGCTCCCGCCGCCGCCGCGCCCGCCGCTGCTGCCGCGCCCGCTCCGGCGGCCGTCGAGGTCTCGCCGCTGCGCGGCACGACCCAGAAGATGTCGCGTCTGCGCAAGGTCATCGCCGAGCGTGCCGTGGCCTCGATGCAGGCCACCGCGCAGCTGACGACGGTCGTCGAGGTCGACGTCACGAAGCTGTCGTCGTTCCGCGACAAGGTCAAGGGCGAGTTCCAGCAGAAGACCGGCGACAAGCTGTCGTTCCTGCCGTTCTTCGCCGTGGCCGCCGTCGAGGCGCTCCAGGCGTTCCCGATCATCAACGCCACGGTCGACGGCGACGAGATCGTCTACCCGCCGAACGAGAACATCTCGATCGCGGTCGACACCGAGCGCGGCCTGCTCACCCCCGTGGTGAAGGACGCCGCCGGCAAGAACCTCGCGCAGTTCGCGCGTGACATCGCCGACCTCGCCGCCCGCACGCGCGACAACAAGCTCAAGCCCGACGAGCTGGCCGGCGGCACGTTCACGCTGACCAACACCGGTTCGCGCGGCGCGCTGTTCGACACGCCCATCGTCTTCCTGCCGCAGTCGGCGATCCTCGGCCTCGGCGCCGTGGTGAAGAAGCCGGGCGTGGTCTCGGTCGACGGCAAGGATGCGATCGCGGTGCGCTCCTACGTGTACCTCGCCCTCTCCTACGACCACCGCATCATCGACGGTGCCGACGCCGCCCGATTCCTGGGCGCGCTGAAGGCCCGCCTCGAGGCGGCGCAGTTCGAGGGCGACCTGGGCATCTGATCGACCGGTCCGCAGTGCCGGACCCCCCTCATCGCTGATCCGCGGCGTCGTAGACGTCGCGGATCAGCCATGTCTGCCCGACATCGACGATGACCACGAACTGCGTGGCATCGGCGGTGGCGGCCCGCAGCACCGCCACGCCCCCGTACTCGTCGACGAGCTCGACGGTCGGCTCGCCGGCGCCGGTCGCCGGTCCGGCCGGCAGCACCGCGCCGGGATCTTCCTGATGCGCGCGCCGACACGCGTCGTCGGTGCATGCGGCGAACTGCGCGAGCAGCGCCGTCCCCGCCGCCAGCGCACCCTCGGACGGTGCCGCGGGCGGTGGCGGCGAGACCTCACCCGTCTCGGCGTCCTGCCCGCCGTCCGCCCCGACTGTGGGAGGCTCCGCGGGGTCGGCCGCGGAATGCCCGTCTGCACCGCCGCCAGCTGCCGTCGCCCCGGTCGACTGCTCGACCTCCTCCGCCTCCGCCGACGGCCCGGCGGGGGCGCCCCGGCGCTCGTCGGCGGGAGCCGGCCACGCGACCCCGGCCAGCACGATGCCCGCGGCGACGACGGCGCCCACCAGCACCGGCTTGCGCCCGCCCCCACGTGCCGCACCCCCGCGTGGTGCACCGACGCGTGGTGCATCGACGCCTGCCGTGGACACCGCACGCTCGGTGCCGACGGCGAGCGTCGGCGGCGCCTCCCGCATCCGTCCCGCACCCCGAAGCACGCCCGCCGTGCTCGCCTGCCTCCCCTGCCCGCGTTCGCGGCGCCGCGCCGCCTGCTCCCGGCGCGCGTCGCGCCACTGCGCCAGCGCGCGCATCGTGCCCTCGACCACGGCGCCCACCCGTGCGGCGATGCCGGGGTCGACCTGCGCGGCGAGGTCGGCCCGGGTGACCAGCGCGGCGGTGGCCAGCTCCCGCGCCCGCAACGGAACGGGATCCGCGCGCAGCGGCCCGGGGTCGGCGGCCGCGAACAGCGCCTCCTCGAGCACGTCGACACGGCGCCGCAGCCCCGCCGGCTCGTTCAGCGCCCCGGCGGTGGCGGTGAGCGCGTCGCCCAACGGGCCGGCGCGGCCGACAGCGAGGGCGTCGACGAGCGCCGCGCCCTCGGCGACCGCATCCGCCGTGCCCCCGACGGCGAGCACCGGTCTGCCCTCGTCGGTGACCCACCAGGTGCCGGTCGGGCACGCGCGCGCCAGCGCGGCCACGCACCCGCGCAGCACGCTGACGGCGATGGTCACCGCCTCGGCATCCTCGATCGCCAGGCGGCGGTGCACCAGTTCGCCCAGACGCTGCGGGCAGGCCGGGAGGACGAGAGCCACGCCGAGCGCGGTGCGCGCCAGATCGAGGGGGGCGAGCAGGTGCTCGGCGGGATCGGCGTCCCACACCGCGGCGGGCGCGCCCTCGTCGAGCTCGACCCACAGTCGGGGCGGCTCCCCCGCCACCAGGAGCGCCGGGTAGGGCGCCTGGACGGCATCGAGAACGCGCAGCACGGTGGGGGCCAGCAGGTCGGTGTCGGACATGCCGCCAGTGTGCGCGCCGGCCGCCCTGTCGGGGCCCGCAGCACCGCATCCGGTGGACAGTGCCCGAGAAGAGTCGTCTGGGGAGGAACTGGCGTGTCAGAACGCCGGTGCGCCGGTAGGCTGGAGGGCATGTCTTCGCGCAGTACCTCTCCGGAGAAGCGGCCCGGCTTCTTCCGTCAGCTCCGTTCCCTCGTGACCTTCACCAAGGACGTGTACCCGTGGCTGCCGTGGGTGCTGATCGCGATCATCGTGGTCGTCACCGGCCTCGGCGTGCTCGTCGGGTTCTTCATCCCGCCGATGGCGATCTGGAGCATCATCCTGTGGGGCGTCACCGGTGTCATGTTCGGCATCCTCGCCGCCATGATCACGCTGACGCGCCTGTCGACGACGGCGATGTACAAGAAGATCGACGGCATGCCCGGCGCCGCCGGCCACGTGCTGTCGACCGCGCTCGGCCGCAAGTGGTCGGCGTCGGACACCCCCGTGGGCGTCAACCCGAAGACCCAGGACGCCGTCTACCGCGTCGTCGGTCGCGGCGGTGTCGTCATCATCGGCGAGGGATCGCGCGGGCGCCTGACCCGTCTCGTCTCGGACGAGAAGATGAAGGCCCAGCGCGTGGCCACCGGTGTGCCGATCAACGTCTTCTACATCGGTCACGGCGAGGGCGATGTCCCGATCGCGAAGCTCGCCTCCACCATCAAGGCGCTGCCGACCAAGATCGACCGCGGCACGATGGCCGCCGTCCTCAAGCGCATCGAGTCGGTGTCGCAGTCGGTGACGTCGCTGCCGATCCCCAAGGGCATCGACCCGATGAAGGCGCGCGCGCCCCGCCCGCGCTGACCGCGCGTCGGCGGTTCAGCCGCGCAGCAGCACCGTGCCGGCGGCCTTGTCGTGCAGGCCCCGCTGATCGGCGTCCCACACCACTGCGGGGATCACCAGCGCCAGCAGCAGCGTGCGCACGATCGGGCGCCACAGGCCCGCCCAGCCGCCGTGCAGCAGCTGCAGCCGCATGCCGAGGATGCGGTGGCCCGGGCTGCCGCCGAGGGTGGGGATGAACAGCACCTGCAGTGCGACGAAGACCATCATCGGGGCGAACAGCGACAGTCCCGCCTCCGATGGGAGCGCGAACTGGTCGTAGCCGAAGAACGCGGTGGCGATGATCGTCGCGGCCGCGTAGTCGATGAGCAGGGCCCCGATGCGCCGCCCCGGACGGGCGATGCTGCCGCTGCCCGATTCCGGCATCCCGAGTCGTTCGCCGGGATAGTCGTTGTCGGTCGCGCTCACCGGATCAGCCTAACCGCGTCCGTGTAACATGCCGGAAACATGCGGGACACTGCCGAGCAACCCCGCGCCGATAAGTTCGACGCAGCCGCTCAGGCTGTTCCACCACCCGATCTTGGAGACTCCATGTTCAAAGATTCGTCCGAGGTGCTGAAGTACATCAAGGATGAGGACGTCAAGTTCCTCGACATCCGCTTCACGGACCTTCCCGGCGTCCAGCAGCACTTCAACATTCCGGCCTCGACCGTCGACGAGGAGTTCTTCACCGTCGGCCAGCTGTTCGACGGCTCCTCGATCCGAGGCTTCGCGAACATCCACGAGTCGGACATGCAGCTCATCCCCGACGTGTCGACGGCGTACCTCGACCCGTTCCGCGAGGCGAAGACGCTGGTCATGATCTTCGACATCTACAACCCGCGCAACGGCGAGATCTACGCCAAGGACCCGCGCCAGGTCGCCAAGAAGGCCGAGAAGTACCTCGCCTCCACCGGCATCGCCGACACCGCCTTCTTCGCCCCCGAGGCGGAGTTCTACATCTTCGACGACGTCCGCTACGAGGTGAAGCAGAACTCGAGCTTCTACTCGGTCGACTCCGAAGAGGGCGCGTGGAACACCGGCCGCGCCGAAGAGGGCGGCAACCTGGGCAACAAGACCCCCTACAAGGGCGGCTACTTCCCGGTCTCCCCCGTCGACAAGACGGCCGACCTCCGCGATGACATCTCGCTGCGTCTCATCGAGTCGGGCCTCGTGCTCGAGCGTGCGCACCACGAGGTCGGCACCGGTGGTCAGCAGGAGATCAACTACCGCTTCGACACGATGGTCCACTCGGCCGACGACATCCTGAAGTTCAAGTACATCGTCAAGAACGTCGCCGAGCAGTGGGGCAAGGTCGCGACCTTCATGCCCAAGCCCCTCTTCGGAGACAACGGCTCGGGCATGCACACCCACCAGTCGCTGTGGCTGAACGGCGAGCCGCTCTTCTACGACGAGAAGGGCTACGGCGGTCTCTCCGACATCGCCCGCTGGTACATCGGCGGCCTGCTGGCCCACGCCCCCGCGGTGCTGGCCTTCACCAACCCGACGCTGAACTCCTACAAGCGTCTGGTCAAGGGCTACGAGGCTCCGGTCAACCTGGTCTACTCGGCCGGCAACCGCTCCGCCGCCGTGCGCATCCCGATCACCGGCTCGAACCCGAAGGCCAAGCGCATCGAGTTCCGCGCCCCCGACGCCTCGGGCAACCCCTACCTGGCCTTCGCCGCGCAGATGATGGCCGGCCTGGACGGCATCAAGAACCGCATCGAGCCGCACGAGCCCGTCGACAAGGACCTCTACGAGCTGCCGCCCGAGGAGGCCAAGAACATCCCGCAGGTGCCCAACTCGCTGCTGGACTCCCTGGAGGCGCTGCGCGCCGACAACGAGTTCCTGCTCGCGGGCGGCGTCTTCACGCCCGAGCTGATCGAGACCTGGATCGAGTACAAGATCGAGAACGAGATCAAGCCGCTCGCCGCGCGCCCGCACCCGTTCGAGTACGAGCTGTACTTCGGCGTCTGACCCGGCTCCGCCCGGTTGAGACCGACGGAGGAGGCCCCCGCAGCACGCGCTGCGGGGGCCTTCTCCGTTCCCCCAGATCTCCTCGACCACGCGTGGATGCGCGACGACTCCCCTCGCATGCAGGTCGGCGGCGGGCTATCGTGCGAGGCAGTACGTCGGCGAGGCGGGGGGGGTCGCGCATGGATGCTTCGGAGTCCGCAACTCCGGCGGCGCCGTCGCGTGATGATGGGCCGCGGCGTCGCGTACCAGGATGGGATCGCCCGGCGACCGTCCTCGTGTTGATCGTGGCTGTCCTCGCCGCGCTCCACATCTTCATCGGGGCTCTCCTCTTCGGCAGCATGGAGCTCAACTGGTACTTCCACCAGCACGGCATTTCCGCGTCCTGGCTCGCCGAGGCCTTCCGATTCGGATTCACTGTCTTCCCCCTCGCCGTTCTCGCGGCCGGGATCGTGCTGGCGGTGCGGGCGTGGCTCGGTGGGCGGCGGGCGTTCTGGTACGCACTCGGCGGCTTCGTCGGTTGGGTTCTCGTCGCCGGGGCCTTCATGGCCGTGTCGACCCTGGCGCGTCTCAACTCCTGACGTCGTCCATCGCGCGACGTCGCCGGCGGCGGCATCTGGACTCGGTGCGCGGGGCGAGCCACACTGCTGTTGTGAGCGACCGGATCCTCGTCTCGAAGATCGCGAACGCCCTCGTCGAGGACGCCGAGGCCCGCGTATCCGGCGTAGGCCTTGCCTTGTCAGGGTTCCGCGCGCTGTGGGGAGGTCTCTGGGTCGGCGGGCGCGTCACCCTCACCGAGGAGACCGTCGAGTTCTCCCCCAACGTCGTGAACCGCGCCGCCCAGTCGGGAACCCTCGATGTCTCGATATCGCTGAAGGATGTCACCGGCGTCGAGGTTCTGCCCGGCATCCTCACACGGATCGTCGCGATCGCAACCCCCGCACGAGTCCTGAAGGTCCGATGCTGGGGGGCGCACCGGTTCGCCGCGAGGGTCATCGCCGCCTGTGCCGGCGCCTCCGGCCAGGCGTAGCCGCCAGGCGACGCCCTAGGCGGAGGCGGGCGGTTCGGCGGCGAAGAGCTTCGGATGCCGTCGCAGGGCGACGACGGTGACCGCGACGTGCAGCAGCGCCACACCGGCGCACACCCCGAACCAGACCGCGAACTGCGCATCGGTGAACCGCGACGGATCGCCGGCGAGCAGGCCCACGGCGCGGATCGTCAGCATCACCGCCGCCGCCAGCGGCGCCGCAGTGCAGACGGTGACGAACGTCTTGGCCGCCGCCCGGCTCTGCGGGAAGGCGAACGACGCCAGCAGGCACAGGGCGGTGATCGCGCCGATCACGATCGTCGCGGTGACGGCGACATCGGGATCGAACTCGGCGTACCGCCGGCGGCCGGGCATGCCGAAGATGGTGCACGCCAGCACGCCGGCGGTGCCGATCCCCGTCAGCCACGCCCAGGCGCGCGTGCGCGGCGATCGCGGCTCGGTGGCCTCGGTCATCCGATCCCTCCACTCCTCGGCATCAGCCGTAGAAGAGCCGCTCGAAGTCGCGCCGGCTGCGGCGTGCGGTGCGCAGCCAGTCCTCTTCGACGCGAGTCGCCGAACGGGGGGCGTACTCGAGCAGCCGGCCGATGCCGTCGAGCTTGCCGCGGTCGGTGGGCAGCACGTCGCTGGTCTGCCCCGACAGCAGCGTGTTGGCCGACCGCAGGCGGCTGGCCAGCCGCCAGGATGCCGCGAGGTTGACCGCGGCCGCCTCTGGCAGCAGGCCCGCCTCGCGGGCCGCGCGCAGCGCGTCGGTCGTCGACGTGGTGCGCAGGCCCGGCACGGCGTGCGCGTGCTCGAGCTGGATCGCCTGGATCAGCCACTCGACGTCGCTGAGTCCGCCCGGCCCGAGCTTGAGGTGCCGAGAGCGGTCGACGCCCTGCGGGAGGCGCTCGTTCTCGACGCGCGCCTTGATGCGCTTGATCTCCCGCAGATCCTGCAGCTCGATGCGGGCCGGGTAGCGCACCTCGTCGGCGAGGGCGAGGAAACGGCGCAGCAGCGTGACGCTGCCGGCCACGCCGCGGGCGCGCAGCAGCGCCTGCGCCTCCCACGACACCGACCAGCGCCGGTAGTAGGCGGCGTAGGCGTCGAGCGAGCGCACCAGCGGACCGTTGCGGCCCTCCGGCCGCAGGTCGGCGTCGAGCTCGAAGGGCACCCGGTGGTCTTCGGAGTGGGCGCGCAGCCCCGCCACGAGCTTGAGCGAGAGCTCATGCGCGCGCTGCGGGTCGATGCCGTTCGCGTCGTAGACGTAGAGCACGTCGGCATCCGAACCGAAGCCCAGCTCGGCGCCGCCGAAGCGGCCCATCGCGATGACCGCGAAATCGAGCGCGGCATCCTCGGCGGGCACCACGTCGCGGCGGACGGCACGCAGGGTCGCCTGGATGGTGACCTCGCTGACGGTGGTGAGGCCGAAGGCCAGCTCTTCGATGGTGACGGTGCCGACCACCGAGGCCAGCGCCAGGCGCAGCAGTTCGCGGCGGCGCATCGCCCGGATCGCGCGCGAGGCGTCGTCGAGCGCCTCGTGGCGGGCCTGGATGGCGCGGGCCTCCTCCTGCAGGGCGAGCCCGGTGCGCGGGCGCAGCTGCTCGCCGGCGTCGAGCCAGGCCACCGACTCGGGGATCCACTCCATGAGCTCGCCGATGTAGCGCGAGCCCGACAGGGCGCGGGTGAGGCGTTCGGCGGCGCCCGACGAGTCGCGCAGCATGCGCAGGAACCACGTGGTGTCGCCGAGCCGCTCGCTCACCCGCCGGTAGGCCAGCAGACCGTAGTCGGGGTCGACGCCGTCGGCGAACCAGTGCAGCATCACCGGCATCAGCGCGCGCTGGATCGTCGCCTTGCGGCTGATGCCGCTGGTGATGGCGGCCATGTGGCGCAGGGCGCCGGCCGGGTCGCGGAAGCCGATCGCAGCCAGGCGGTCGCGGGCGTGCTCGGGCGAGAGCGTCTGCTCGTCGACCGGCAGGGCCGCCACGGCCGACAGCAGCGGCCGGTAGAACAGGCGCACGTGGATGTCGCGCACCTCGCGCTTGACCGACTCCCACAGCTGCCACACGCCCTCGCCGGTCTCGGCCAGTCGCGAGGCGCGTGCCAGCACGCGGCGTGCCTCGGGCGACTCGGGCATGAGGTGGGTGCGGCGCAGACCCCACAGCTGCAGCCGGTGCTCGAGCACCCGCAGCACCCGGTAGTCATGGGCGAAGGTGCCCGCCTCGGCGCGGCCGATGTAGCCCTCGGTGACGAGCGCGTCGAGGGCAGGCAGCGTGCCGCGCTGGCGGATGCGGTCATCGGCGAGACCGTGCACCAGCTGCAGCAGCTGCACCGTGAACTCGATGTCGCGGATGCCGCCGGGGCCGAGCTTGAGCTGCGAGGCGACCTCGCCGGCGGGGATGTGGTCGGTGACGCGCTCGCGCATGCGCTGCACGCTGTCGACGAAGTTCTCGCGAGCCGCGCTGGTCCACACCTTCGGCTGCACCGCGGCGACATAGGCCTCGCCGAGCGCGGTGTCGCCGGCGATCGGGCGGGCCTTCAGCAGCGCCTGGAACTCCCAGCTCTTGGCCCAGCGGTCGTAGTACGACAGGTGCGACTCGAGGCTGCGCACGAGGGCGCCCTGCTTGCCCTCGGGGCGCAGGTTGGCATCGACCTCCCACAGCGGCGGTTCGATCTCGACGCCCGAGATGCCGCGCATGGTCTGCACGGCCAGGCGCGTGGCGATGTCGATGGCGCGACTCTCGGAGAGGTCGGCGTCAGCATCCACCGCTCCCCCGACGAAGATGACATCGACGTCGCTGACGTAGTTGAGCTCGCGCGCCCCGGTCTTGCCCATGCCGATGATCGCCAGCGCGGTGGCGGCGACCTCGTCGCGCGGGAAGAGCCCCGCCCCGGCTCCCCCGGTCGACACCCGCGTGCGGGCGACGGCGAGCGAGGCCTCCAGGGCGGCCCCCGCGGCGTCGGCGAGAGCGCCCGCCACCTCGGCGAGCACCTCGACCGGATCGGGCGCCGAGAGGTCGACGACCGCGATCCGGGCGAGCAGGCGCCGGTAGCGCACGCGCAGCGCGACCCAGCGGTCGTCGCCGCCGGATGCCGCGAATCCGCCCGCATCCACGTCGACGGCGGCGAGCATCTCGTCGCGCAGCTCGGCGGCGGTCGGCAGTTGCGTGCGGGGCGCGACGTCGGCGAGTTCCTCGGGGTGCCGCAGATAGAAGTCGGCGAAGCCGCTGGAGGCCCCCAGCAGCAGCCACAGCGGCACCGCGGCACGGCGGAACGCCGCCGCGACGGCATCCGCGTCACGTCGTGCGATGCGCACCAGCGCACCGAGCGCCTCGTCGGGGTCGGCGGCCCGCTCGACGTCGGCGAGCAGGTCGCCGCGCGGGATGCCGATGAGCTCCGCGAGCTCGTCGAGGCCGGCGTCGGCCTGCGACAGTCCCGCGAAGCCGAGTCGGGCAAGGCCGGTGAGGCCGGACGTCCGCTCGGTCGACGACATGGCCGCTTAGAGCATCTCCAGGTTGCTCTTCAGCTCGAACGGGGTGACCTGGGAGCGGTACTCCTGCCACTCCTTGCGCTTGTTGAGCAGCACGTAGTTGAAGACCTGCTCACCGAGGGTCTCGGCGACGAGCTCCGAGTCCTCCATGTACTCCAGGGCGTGGTCGAGGCTCGCCGGCAGCGGCGAGTAGCCCAGCGCACGGCGCTCGGAGTCGGTGAGCGACCAGACGTTGTCCTCGGCCTCGGCGGGCAGCTCGTATCCCTCTTCGATGCCCTTGAGCCCGGCGGCGAGCATGAGCGCGAACGACAGGTAGGGGTTGGCGGCCGAGTCGAGCGCGCGGTACTCGACGCGCGTGGACTGCCCCTTGTTGGGCTTGGCCTGCGGCACGCGGATGAGCGCGGAGCGGTTGTTGTGACCCCAGCAGATGAAGCTGGGGGCCTCGTCGCCGCCCCACAGCCGCTTGTAGGAGTTGACGAACTGGTTGGTGACGGCGGAGATCTCGTTGGCGTGCGTGAGCAGCCCCGCGATGAACTGGCGCCCCGTCTTGGAGAGGTGGTACTGCGCACCCTCTTCGTAGAACGCGTTCTGGTCACCCTCGAACAGCGACATGTGCATGTGCATGCCCGAGCCGGGCTTGCCCGACAGCGGCTTCGGCATGAACGTCGCGTAGACGCCCTGCTCGATGGCCACCTCCTTGACCACCGTGCGGAAGGTCATGATGTTGTCGGCCGTGGCCAGCGCGTCGGCGTAGCGCAGGTCGATCTCGTTCTGACCCGGGCCGCCCTCGTGGTGGCTGTACTCGACCGAGATGCCCAGGTCCTCCAGCATCCGCACCGAGCGACGACGGAAGTCGTGCGCCGTGCCGCCGGGGACGTTGTCGAAGTAGCCGGCGGAGTCGACCGGCTCGGGGCCCTCGGGCCCGTACGACGAGGACTTCAGCAGGTAGAACTCGATCTCGGGGTGCGTGTAGAACGTGAACCCGGCGTCGGCGGCCTTGGCGAGCGTGCGCTTGAGCACCTGGCGCGGGTCGGCCACGGCCGGCTGCCCGTCGGGGGTGGTCAGGTCGCAGAACATGCGCGCGGTGGGGTCGATCTCGCCGCGCCACGGCAGGGTCTGGAACGTGGTGGGGTCGGGGTGGGCCAGCAGGTCCGACTCGTAGGAGCGCGTGAGGCCCTCGATGGCGGAGCCGTCGAAGCCGATGCCCTCGCTGAAGGCCCCCTCGACCTCGGCGGGCGCGATCGCGACCGACTTCAGGGTGCCGATCACGTCGGTGAACCACAGGCGCACGAATTTGACGCCCCGTTCCTCGATCGTGCGCAGTACGAAGTCCCGCTGCTTGTCCATCGCGTCCTCTCCGAAGCCAGTCCCGCCAGCCTATCGGGCCGTGTCGTCCCCCGATGCGCCCGCGCCGGTGCCACCCCAGTCGTCGTCGGCGCTCTCTTCGGCCGCCCACGCGCGGGAGCGCTCGGCGAGGATCTCGGGGGCGCGTGCCGCCTCCTCCGCCGTGTCGAACGGGCCCGCCCGATCGACCGACGGGGACTCGAAGCCGCGCTCGACCTCGCCCGTGTTCAGGTTGTACCAGTACTTGTCTTCGCCGCTCATGAAGCCCTCGTCTCGGATGCCGGTGGCTCGATCCTACTGAGCGGTCTTCGCGGCTCGATAGGCTGGAAACATGGCGACCAAGACGCAGCATGCAGTCGGTGTGGACATCGGTGGAACCGGCATCAAGGGGGCACTGGTCGATCTGGCCGACGGCTCGCTGCTGACCGACCGGGTGAAGGTCGCCACCCCGGCGGGCGCGGAGCCCAAGGACGTGCTGGCTGCCGTGAAGGTGGTGCTCGAGACCCTCGAGGTCACCGGCGCGGATGTGCCGCTCGGGGTCGCCTTCCCCGCCATCGTGCGCCGCGGGCGCACCATGTCGGCCGCGAACGTGTCGGACAAGTGGATCGGCTTCGAGGCCGAGACGTTCTTCGAAGACGGCCTCGGGCGCGAGATCCACTTCGCCAACGACGCCGACGTCGCCGGTGTGGCCGAGCTGCGCTACGGCGCCGCGAAGGACGTCGACGGCCTCGTGATCCTCACCACCCTCGGCACCGGCATCGGCACGGCGCTGATGTACGACGGCGTGCTCATCCCCAACTCCGAGCTCGGTCACCTGCAGCGCGCCGAGAAGAAGCGCGACTTCGAGGGCGTCGCCGCCTACTCGGCGATGGAGCGGGAAGACCTCTCGTGGGAGGAGTGGGCCGCGCGCCTGCAGCGCTACTACTCGCACCTCGAGTTCCTCTTCAGCCCCGACCTGTTCGTCGTCGGCGGCGGCGTCTCCAAGCACGCCGACCGGTTCCTGCCGCTGCTCGACCTCGACACCCCGATCGTCCCCGCCGTGCACCGCAACAACGCCGGCATCATCGGCGCCGCGGCGCTGGCGCTGGCCGCCGACGCCCCGACCAGCACCCCCGCCGAAGCCGCCACGCTCGTGGCCAAGTCCACCGACTGACCGCGCGCTCGCGGGTCTCACGCCCTGGGGTCTCACGCCCTGGGGTCTCGCGCCCTGGGGTCTCGCGCCCTGGGGTCTCACGCCCTGGGGTCTCACGCCCTGACGGCGAGAGAACAACTGCGCGCCGAGGGTACGGGTCACGACCGTTCTCTCGGCGGTGAGGTGTTCTCTCGCGGCCGGGCGGATGCCGCCGGGCCGGGCGGATGCCGCGGGGCCGGGCGGAGGCCGCGCGGGCGGGCGGGCGCCGCGGGGGCGGGCGGATGCCGCGGGGGGCGGGCGACGCGGGGGCGAATGGGCCGGCCTGTACGCCGGGTTCTGTTCCGGGGCTGAGCCCCTTCGACGGTCATCTCTCTCGGCGACACGTTGCCGTGCCGCTCCAGCGGCCTACCCGGGGACTCGGCGAGCCGCGTCAACATCCCCTGTCTGGCCTTGCTCCGGGCGAGGTTTACCGTGCGGGTCGTGTCACCACGACCCCGGTGGTCTCTTACACCACCCTTTCACCCTTACCCCGGTCGGAACCGGGGCGGTCTGCTCTCTGTGGCACTGTCTCGCGGATCACTCCGGGTGGGTGTTACCCACCGCCCTGCCCTGTGGAGCCCGGACGTTCCTCGGTGCGGTTGCCCGCCACGCGACCGTCCGGCCGACCCATTCGCATCCCCGATCCTACGCGCCGCGCCGCCGACCCCGTTGTCGGAAGCGGGCGCAGGGTCTAGAGTCGGCACCGGGGAACGGGCGTATGGGGCGCCCGATGCTATCGGACTCATTGGGGGAGAACGATGGAGAAGCGTCATTTGTGGGCGGCTGCCGTGATGGCGGCCGCACTGTGGGCCAGTGCCGCACCGGCGTACGCGGAGAACTCTCCGCCGCCGGAGCCGGCGGACACCACCGAGACGGAGGTCGGCGACGTCGGTGTGTACGCGCCACCGCCACCGCCGCCACCTCGGGAACCGAGCCTGGTCGGCTCGTCGGTCGACGTGATGTGCGTGCGCGACGCGCCCGTCATCTCGTATCGCGTGCAGCTGACCGATCCCGACGACACGGCGACCGGGCACGATGCTGTGCTCGTGATCACCGACGGCGTCAACCGGGTGGAGATCCCGCTGGGCGATGTGAGCTCGGGGGCGCTCAGCGGCACGCTGCTGTGGCCCGGGGCGTCGGTCGACGACGCGGGCAACGGCACCGGCTGGCCCGGGTGGGAGTATCGCGACGGCGAGTGGGTCGAGGTCGACGGCAACTTCGCGTGGACCCGCGACCGCATCACCGCGTCGATCGAGGTCAACCCGGTGCTCGCGGTGCCGCTGGCCTACCCGCCGGCCACTTCGGCGTGCGCCTCGCCCACGGTCACGGGCACCCCGTTGGCCTCGGGCAGCACTCCGCTGGCGGCCACCGGCGGCGATGCCGCCGCGGTCGCCGTCGTGGCCGGTGCGGCGGTGGGGGCGGTCGTGATCGGCGGCGTGCTGCTCCTGCGCCGGCGTCGTGCCTGACGGCATCCCGCTGCGACGACGAGAGGGCGGCGGCCTGCGCATCCTGCTGATCGGGTGCGCGGTGCTGCTGACCGTCGTCGCTGCGGCCTTCATCTGGCTCGGGTTGCGGGTGGTGACCGCCGCCACCCACCTCGACGCGGCGCGCGACGCCGGCGAGAGGGCCGCCCAGGCGGTCGCCGCCGACGACCCCGCCGGGCTCGCGGATGCCGCCGGCACGCTGACCCGCGAACTGGCCGCCGCCCGGGAGGTCGCCGCCGACCCCACCTGGGCCGTCGCCGGTCTGGCCCCGGTGCTCGGCGGCGACCTCGCCGCGGTGCAGACCCTCGCCGGCGCCCTCGGTGCCGCCGCCGTGAGCGCGGAGCCCCTGGTGGACGCGCTGCGCACCGGCGGGCTGCAGCCTGCCACCGCCGGCGCGGCGATGGCGCCCCTGGCTGCGCAGGCAGCCCGCGCCGACGCCCTGCTGCGCGGCATCGACACGGGCACGCTGCTGCCACCTGTGGCCGGCGCCGTCGAGCGCACCCGGTCGCTGCTGCACGAGGCCCTCCCCACGCTGCAGACCGCCGCGGCGCTGGCACCGCTGGCATCCGTCGCCGAGGGCGACGCCCCGGTCACCGTGCTGGTGATGATCCAGAACAACGCGGAGCTGCGCACCGGGGGCGGGATCACCGGGTCGTTCCTGCAGCTCACCGCCCACGACGGCACCTTCACGCTCGACGCGCAGGCGTCGTCGGCCGACTTCGCCGCGCGTTCGACGCCGGTGGCGCCCGTGCCCGACGCGCTCACCGCGCTGTACGGCGACGTGGTGGGCCGCTTCGTGCAGAACGCGTCGATGCCCACCGACTTCACCCTCACCGCCCGGCTCGCCGCCGCCTGGTGGACCCAGCGGGGTGGCGCCGCGCCCGACCTGGTGCTGTCGGTCGACCCGATGGTGCTCGTGGCGGCGCTGCGGGTGGTGGGACCGGTCGACCTCGGCGACGGCACGACGATCACCGCCGACGACGCGCTCACCCGCCTGCTCGTCGACCCGTACCGCACGCTCGACACCGACGGGCAGACCCGGTTCATGCAAGACGCCGCCGCGCGGGTGTTCGCCCGGATGGTGGCCGCGCCGCCCGACCCGCTCGCCTGGGGCGCGGCGCTGGCGGGCCCGGTGTCCGACGGGCGCGTGTCTGCGTGGTCGGCCGACCCGCAGGTGCAGAGCGCCCTGGCTGCGAGCGCCCTCGGCGGACCCGCCGCCCGCCACCGCCTCGCTGGCGACGAGGCGTATGCGGTGTCGTTCAACGACGGCACCGGCGGCAAGATGGGCGTCTACCTCGACGTGGGGCTGCAGGTCGGGGCGGCGCAGTGCCGCGCCGACGGCCGCGCCGACGTGATCGTGCGCCTCACCATGACCAGCACCGCTCCGCTGGATGCCGCCACCTCGCTGCCCGGCGACGTGACCGGCCGCGGGATGTTCGGCACCGGCGTCGGCGACATCGGCACGACCGTGGCCGTCGCCGCACCGCCCGGGACGCTCTTGAGCTCGGTCACCAAGGCGGGCGCCCCGGTGGTGGTCGCCCAGGCCGACGAGGGGGGCTTCCCCACCAGCGCCCTGCGCGTGAACCTCTCGCCCCAGGAGCGCAACGTGGTGGAGTTCCGCTTCGTGGCCGCCTCCCCCGGCGCCGCCGCGCCGGTGCTGCTGCACACGCCGATGGCCACCACTCCCCGCCCGGGCGCGGCGGTGCCCGTCTCCTGCGGATGACGCGCGGGCGTCAGCCTTTGGCGGCGTCGGCGCGGATCTGCAGGTCGAGGGGGAAGTCGAGGGGGAACCCGCCGAACAGCAGCCGGGTCGCGGCGTCGGCGGCCTCGCGCACCGCGACGGCCACCGCCTCGGCCTGCTCCTGCGGGGCGTGCACGATGATCTCGTCGTGCAGGAAGAAGGCCAGGTGCGCCCGCGCGGCGAACACCGGGCCGGATGCCGGGGCGGGGGCGTCCGCGACCGGCAGCGCCGCCAGACGGGTGCGCAGGTCGGCCAGCCACGCCAGCGCCCACTCGGCGGCACTGCCCTGCACGACGAAGTTGCGGGTGAACCGGCCGCGGTCGCGCGCACTGCGGCGAGCGCGGGTCTCGTCGGCGGCCGAGGCGTCGGCCCCGCTCGCCTCCTGCTGCACGCGCTGCCAGCCGGATCCGGGGGCGGGGCTGCTGCGGCCGAGCCAGGTGGTGACCACTCCCCCCGCCTCGCCGACGGCGGCGGCCTCGTCGACCAGTCCCATCGCGCGCGGGTAGGCGCGGCGCAGCGCCGGCACGAGCCGCCCGCTGTCACCGGTGGTCGCGCCGTACATGGCACCGAGCATCGCGATCTTCGCCTCCTGCCGTGAGGTGACGACCCCTTCGCCGACCATCCCGGCATACAGGTCCGTCCCGCGCGCGGCAGCCGCCAACGCGGTGTCGCCCGCCATCGCCGCCAGCACCCGGGGCTCGAGCTGGGCCACGTCGGCGACGACGAGGGTCCACCCGGGATCGGCGCGCACCGCCGGTCGCAGCTGTCGGGGCAGCTGCAGGGCGCCGCCGCCCGACGAGGCCCAGCGGCCCGTCACCACCCCGCCCGGCACGTACACCGGTCGGAACCGGCCCGCCGGCGCCCACTCCTCCAGCCACGCCCAGCCGTTCGCGCTGGCGAGCCGGGTGAGCTTCTTGTACTCCAGCAGCGGCGCGATCACCGGGTGGTCGTACTCGGCCAGCTCCCACCGGTTGGTCGACGTCGCCGGCACCCCCGCGCGGTGCAGGGCCCGCAGGAGCTTCGGCTGCGAATCGAGGCTCGCCCGGTCGTCGCCGAGCGCGGCCCGCACCACCGCGCCGAGCTCGGCGATGCGCGCGGGCACACCCCCCGCCAGCGGGCGCGGGCCCAGCGTGGCATCGAGGATCCCCGCGTGCACCTCCCGGCTCCACGGCACCCCGGCCGCGTGCAGCTCTTCGGCCACGAGCGCGCCCGCCGATTCGGCGGCCAGCAGCAGTTCGAGCCGGGCGCGCTGCGGCGAGGCGGTCACCGCCTCGCGCTGGCGCTCGAACTCGGCGAGCACCTCGTCGAGGCTCTCGGGCAGCACCGGCACGTCACCGCCGTCGAGGTCGAACAGCGCCTGCGGTCCGGCCTCCTCGAGCGGACCACCGGCATCCCACCCGCGCGCCGCCCGCAGCGCCGGTGCGTCGGCCCAGGCGCTCGTACGCAGGATCGCGTGACTGAGGCGCAGGTCGTGACAGCGCGAGATGCGGATGCCGGCATCCAGCAGCATCCGGTACCACCACCGCGTGTCGTGCCACACCCAGCGGGTCGCCTCCGCATCGGCGGCGACCGCACGGCGGAAGGCATCGTCATCGAAGGCGTGCACGGCGAGGCGGTCGCCGTTCCGGTCGAGGTCGACGACGGTGATCGCGCCGCCCTCGCCACGCCCCACCACGCGCCAGCGGGGCGCGGTGGTCACGGCATCACCGGGTGGCCGTCACAGGCCCGACTCGTCGGTGCGCACCAGGATGCACCCGCACTCGGGGCAGAACACCACGTCGTCTTCGGCGGCCTGGCGCACGGTCTGCAGATCGGTGCCGGAGAGCACCATGTTGCAGCCCTCGCAGGTGCGGCGGCGCAGCAGTCCGGCACCGGCGCTGCCCGCGCTGAGCTTGTCGTACTGGGCGACGAGGTCGGCGGGCAGTGCCGCGGCGACGGCGGCCCGGTCGCGGGCGGCGGCCTCCTGGCGGGCGGTCGCCTCGGCGACGGCCGCCTTGCCCTCGGCGCTCAGCCGGGCGCCCTCGTCGTTGGTGGCGGCGATCAGCGCCTGCTGGGCGGCCACGGACGCCTCGGCGGCCTCCAGGCGCTCCATGATCTCCAGCTCGAGGTCTTCCAGGTCGCTCTTGCGCTTGGCGAGCGAACCCAGCTCGTGCTCGAGTCCCTGCACTTCTTTGGCGTTGCTGCTGGTGGCCAGCAGCTGCCGGTCGCGGGCGACCCGCGCATCCACCAGCGCGACGTCGGTCTCGAGGCGCGACAGCTCGGTCTGCGCATCGTCGCGGGCGGCGAGCAGGCCCGTCAGCTCGGTCGACTGCGCCTGGCGCTGCGCCAGCAGCTCCTGCACCCGCGCCGTCTGCGGCGGGTGGCGACGAGCCGTCTCCGCGGCGCTCACATCCCGGTCGAGACGGGCGAGCTCGAGAAGACGGAGCTGGTCGGAGAAGCTGGCTTTCACACGACAAACACTATCCCGGGCCGTATCGCCCGGCATCCGCTCGGCAATAGCATGTGGCACCGGAACAGCAGGCGCGCGTCCTGCACCCACCGAGACCGGGAGGACATCCCATGAGCGTCATGCGCACCAAATCCGTCGAGCAGTCGATCGCCGACACCGAGGAGCCGGAGTTCCGCCTGCGCAAGTCGCTGTCGGCGTTCGATCTCACCGTCTTCGGGGTGGGCGTGGTCATCGGCGCCGGCATCTTCACCCTCACCGGCCGCGCGGCCCACGAGGTGGCGGGCCCCGCGATCGTGCTGAGCTTCGTCGTCGCAGCGATCGCGTGCGCCCTGGCGGCCATGTGCTACGCCGAGTTCGCCTCGACGGTGCCGGTCTCGGGCAGCGCCTACACCTTCTCGTACGCCTCGCTCGGCGAGATGTTCGCGTGGATCATCGGGTGGGACCTCATCCTGGAGATGTTCCTGGGCGCGGGGGTCGTGGCCCAGGGCTGGAGCGCCTACCTCGGGGTGCTGCTGGAGCAGTTCGGCCTGGCGCTGCCGCCGGAGATCTCCTACGGCGGCGTGGTGGATCTGCCCGCCATCGTGCTGGTGCTCGTGCTCGGCGCGCTCATCACCCTCGGCATCCGCGAGTCGATGCGCGTGAACCTGGTGCTGGTGGGCGTGAAGCTGTTCATCGTGCTGTTCGTGATCGTCGCGGGCCTCATGTTCGTAAACCCCGCCAACTACTCCCCGTTCGTGCCGGATGCCGTGCCCACCGAGGCCGCCACCGGGCTCACCCAGCCGCTGCTGCAGTTCTTCTCGGGCTCGGCGCCGATGGCCTTCGGCGTCGGCGGCATCTTCGCCGGCGCCGCCCTGGTGTTCTTCGCGTACATCGGCTTCGACGTGGTGGCCACCACCGCCGAAGAGACCAAGCGCCCCCAGCGCGACCTGCCGATCGGCATCATCGCCTCGCTGGTGATCTGCACCATCCTCTACTGCGCCGTCTCGCTCGTGGTCACCGGCATGGTCCCCTACCAGGACCTCGACCCGGCGGCGGCCCTGGCCAACGCCTTCGTGCAGTACGGGCAGCCGTGGATGGGCACCATCATCGCCGCCGGCGCCGTGGCGGGCCTGACCACCGTGGTGCTCACCCTGCTGATCGGGGCGACCCGCATCATCTTCGCGATGTCGCGCGACGCGCTGCTGCCGCAGTCGCTGGCCAAGGTGCACCCCACCCGCCGCACGCCGTGGCTGATCTCCATCATCGTCACCGTGGTGGTCGCCCTCGTCGCGGGGCTGACCCCCGTCGGCATCCTCGAGGAGATGGTGAACATCGGCACGCTGTCGGCGTTCGTGCTCGTCTCGGTGGGCGTGGTGGTGCTGCGCCGCACCCGCCCCGACCTCAAGCGCGGCTTCCGCGTGCCGTGGAGCCCGGTGCTGCCGATCCTGTCGGCGATCGTGTGCACCTACCTCGCCCTCAACCTGTCGGTGGAGACCTGGCTGCGCTTCCTCATCTGGCTCGCGCTGGGCTTCATCGTCTACTTCGCCTACGGGCACCGGCACTCGCGGCTGGGCAAGGACGGCGGCCGGTACCTCAACCCGGCGGCGCCGAAGATCGTCGCCCGCGACGACGAGTGAGGATGAGGTGGGCCCTGCCGGGCTTGAACCGACGACATCCACGGTGTAAACGTGGCGCTCTACCAACTGAGCTAAAGGCCCTCGGCACCAGTCTACGGCGGTGACCCACGCGCGCCGTGGACCCGGGGAAGTGACTAGGCTGATCCGGGATGCGTTGTCAGTGCTGTACAAAGCCGCGCGCGTTCCACACCCTGTCCCTGGCACGATCTGCCAGACGAAGAAAGGTCTTCTGTGACTGTCAACGATCAGGATCCGTACTCGCAGGGCCCGCTGGACAGCGACCCCGATGAGACTGCCGAGTGGCAGGAGTCGCTCCACCAGCTGGTCGACAACAAGGGCGCCGGGCGCGCACGCGAGATCATGCTCAGCCTGCTCCAGGCCTCGCGCGACCTGCACCTGAACGTGCCGCAGGTGCCGACGACGGACTACATCAACACGATCGCCACCGAGAACGAGCCCGAGTTCCCCGGTGACGAGGAGCTCGAGCGCCGCTACCGCCGGTGGATCCGCTGGAACGCCGCGGTCACCGTGCACCGCGCGCAGCGCCCCGGCATCGGCGTCGGCGGCCACATCTCGACCTACGCATCGTCGGCCTCGCTCTACGAAGTCGGCTTCAACCACTTCTTCCGGGGCCTGGACGCCCCCACCGGCGGCGACCAGATCTTCGTGCAGGGCCACGCCTCCCCCGGCATCTACGCCCGCTCGTTCCTCGAGGGACGCCTGTCGGCGGACCAGCTCGACGGGTTCCGTCAGGAGAAGTCGAAGGGTGCCCTCGGCATCCCCTCCTACCCGCACCCGCGGCTCATGCCCGACTACTGGCAGTTCCCCACCGTCTCGATGGGCCTCGGCCCCATCAACGCCATCTACCAGGCGATGACGAACAAGTACCTCACCAACCGCGGCATCAAGGATGCCGGCGACTCGCGCGTGTGGGCCTTCCTCGGCGACGGCGAGATGGACGAGGTCGAGAGCCGCGGCCAGCTGCAGGTCGCCGCCAACGAGGGCCTGGACAACCTCACCTTCGTCGTCAACTGCAACCTGCAGCGCCTCGACGGCCCGGTGCGCGGCAACGGCAAGATCATCCAGGAGCTGGAGAGCTTCTTCCGCGGTGCCGGCTGGCACGTCATCAAGGTCGTCTGGGGCCGCGGCTGGGACGAGCTGCTGTCGGTCGACACCGACGGCGCCCTCCGCCACCTCATGAACACCACCCCCGACGGCGACTTCCAGACCTACCGCGCCGAGGACGGCAAGTTCATCCGCGACCACTTCTTCGGGCGCGACGAGCGCACGCTGAAGATGGTCGAGGACTGGTCGGACGACGACATCTGGGGCAAGCTGCGCCGCGGTGGCCTCGACTACCAGAAGCTGTACGCCGCCTACCAGGCCGCGGCCGCCCACAAGGGCCAGCCGACCGTCATCCTCGCCAAGACGATCAAGGGCTACGGCCTCGGTCACCACTTCGAGGGCCGCAACGCGACCCACCAGATGAAGAAGATGACCCTCGAGGACCTCAAACACTTCCGCGACTCGATGCGCATCCCGATCACCGACGCGCAGCTCGAGGAGAACCCCTACACCCCGCCGTACTTCCACCCCGGGATGGAGGACGAGACGATCCAGTACATGCTGGAGCGTCGCCGCGACCTGGGCGGGTTCCTGCCGGAGCGCCGCACCCACCACGTGCCGATCACCCTCCCCGACGACGCGGCCTACGCGCTGCCGAAGAAGGGCTCGGGCACGCAGGAGATCGCCACCACGATGGCGTTCGTGCGCCTGCTGAAGGACCTGCTGCGGGTGAAGGACTTCGGTCACCGCATCGTGCCGATCATCCCCGACGAGGCGCGCACCTTCGGCCTGGACGCGTTCTTCCCGACCGCGAAGATCTACAACCCGAACGGCCAGAACTACACGTCGGTCGACCGCGAGCTGCTCCTGGCCTACAAGGAGAGCCCGCAGGGCCAGATCATGCACGTCGGCATCAACGAGGCGGGCGCCGTCGCGGCGTTCACCAACGTGGGGACGTCGTACTCGACGCACGGCGAGCCGCTGATCCCGGTCTACATCTTCTACTCGATGTTCGGCTTCCAGCGCACCGGCGACGCCCAGTGGGCCGCCGGCGACCAGATGGCGCGCGGCTTCATCATGGGCGCCACCGCCGGTCGCACCACCCTGACCGGTGAGGGCCTGCAGCACGCCGACGGCCACTCGCACCTGCTGGCATCCACCAACCCCGCCACCGTGTCGTACGACCCGGCCTACGGGTACGAGATCGCCCACATCGTGCGCTCGGGCATCGACCGCATGTACGGCGGCAACCACCCCGACCCGAACGTCATGTACTACATCACGCTCTACAACGAGCCGATCGTGCAGCCGGCCGAGCCGGAGGGCGTGGACGTCGAGGGCATCGTGCGCGGCATCCACCGCGTCTCGATCGGCGACGGCGAGGGCCACCGTGCCCAGCTGCTGGCCTCGGGCGTGGGCGTGCCGTGGGCCCTGGAGGCGCAGCAGCTGCTGAAGGACGACTGGGGCGTGACCGCCGACGTGTGGTCGGTCACCAGCTGGACCGAGCTGCGACGCGACGGCCTGGCCGCCGACGAGCACAACTTCCTGCACCCGAACGACGAGCCGCGCACCGCGTACCTCACGCAGAAGCTGCACGACACGACGGGCCCCGTCGTCGCCGTCAGCGACTACATGCACGCCGTGCAGGACCAGATCCGCCCGTGGGTGCCGCGCCGCTTCGCGACGCTCGGCGCCGACGGCTTCGGCTTCTCGGACACCCGCGCCGCCGCCCGCCGGTTCTTCAAGATCGACGGCCCGTCGATCGTGGTGCGCACGCTGCAGGCGCTGGCCGACGACGGACTCGTCGACCGGTCGCTGTCGGCGCAGGCCATCGAGAAGTACCGTCTGTACGACGTCACGGCGGGAACCACCGGCAACGCCGGCGGCGAGAGCTGACGACATCGATGCCGACCGGTCCCACCCCGCCGCACGAGAAGGCGGAGACACTCGCCTGGCTCCGCCGCATCTCGGGGGATCTCGCAACGGCCACGACAGGCCGACTCGAAGAGTCGCTGCCGTGGTACGCCGAGATGCCCCCGGGGCGCCGCAGCGCGGTGGGGCTGGTCGCACAGGCCGGCATCTCGGCCTTCATCCAGTGGTATGACGATCCCGGCGCCCAGCCGTGGATCGCGGCCGACATCTTCGCCGCCGCGCCGCGGGAACTGCTGCGCAGCGTCAGCCTGACCCAGACGCTGCAGCTCATCCGCGTCACCGTCGAGGTGACCGAGGAGCGCGTGGCCGGCCGCGCCGAAGACCTGCGCGAGAGCATGCTGCTCTATTCGCGCGAGGTCGCCTTCGCCGCCGCCGACGTGTATGCGCGCGCCGCCGAGGCCCGCGGCCTGTGGGACGCGCGCCTGGAGGCGCTCGTCGTCGACTCGATCCTCACCGGCGAGGCCGACGAAGAGCTGCCCAGCCGCATCGCCGCCCTCGGCTGGCACGGCCACGGCGAGGTGTCGGTGCTCGTGGGCACCACGCCCCCGCAGTTCGACGTCGACCAGCTGCGGCGCCTGGCCCGCAAGCTCGGCATCGACGTGCTCATCGGCGTGCAGGGCCTGCGCCTGGTCGTGGTGATCGGCCGTGCCGACGCCGACGAGGATGCCGAGACGCTGGCCTTCGTCGAGATCGCCCGCCGCCTGGAGCCGGGGTTCGGCCCGGGGCACCTGGTGCTGGGACCGGCCGTGCCCGCCCTGGTCGACGCGAGCCAGAGCGCCCGCGCGGCCCTGGCCGGCTTCGCCGTCGCGAAGGCCTGGCGTCACGCGCCGCGCCCCGTCGAGGCCGACGACCTGCTTCCCGAGCGCGCCCTCGCCGGCGACCCGCTGGCCAAGGCCACCCTCGTCGAGCGCATCTACCGGCCGCTGCTGGCCCACTCCACCGACCTGGTGGCGACCCTGTGGAGCTACCTCGACAACGGGCGCTCGCTCGAGGCGACCGCCCGCGAGCTGTTCGTGCACCCCAACACGGTGCGCTACCGCCTCAAGCGCGTCTCGGACGTCATCGGATGGGACGCCACCGGCCCCCGCGAGGCCCTCATCCTGCAGACCGCGCTGGTGCTCGGCTCGATCGGCACCGACGTCACCCGCCGCCGCCCCGCTCCCCCTCGCCGCGGCTGACCCCCGCCCCCGCGGCATCCGCCCCGCGCCCGTTCGCCCGCGCGCGCCCGTCCGCGCCGGTCCGCGAGAGAACATCTCACCGCCGAGAGTACGGGCGGCACCCGTTCCCTCGGCGCCCCGTTGTTCTCTCGGCGCCGGCGAGAGCGAGGGCGAGGGCGAGGGTGAGGGCACGGAGCCGCGGACTGTGGGGCGCATACAAAGGGATTTCGGGTTCTTGTGACGTGTTCGCCAGTCGATAGGCGCATCTTGTTGGCAGGATAGGACGAGTGATCATCGCCGTCTTCCCGGGACAGGGCTCGCAGACCCCCGGTTTCCTCACTCCGTGGCTCGAGCTCGACGGTGCGCGCGAGCGCCTCGAGCAGTTCGGCGCCGAGGCGCAGGTCGACCTCGTCGCCGCCGGCACCGAGTGGGATGCCGACCGCATCCGCGACACGCGCGTGGCGCAGCCGCTCATCGTGGCGGCGAGCCTGCTGTCGTGGCACGCGCTGACCGAGGCGGCCGGCACCGCACCGGGCGGCGTCGCCGGCCACTCCGTCGGCGAGATCGCCGCGCTCGTGGCCGCCGGTGTGCTGGCCCCCTCCGACGGCATGCGCCTGGTGGGCCTGCGCGGCCGCGCCATGGCCGAGGCCGCCGCGGCCGAGCAGACCGGCATGAGCGCCGTGCTCGGCGGCGACCAGGATGCCGTGCTCGAGCGCCTGAGCGCCCTGGGCCTCACCCCCGCCAACTACAACGGCGGCGGTCAGATCGTCGCCGCGGGAGCGCTGGCCGCCCTGGCCGAACTCGCCGCCACCCCCGTTCCCGCCACTCGCGTGATCCCGCTGCAGGTGGTCGGCGCGTTCCACACCGCCTACATGGCCCCCGCCGTGGCCACCCTCGGCGCCGCCGCGGCCGACGTCACGGTCGCCGACCCCCGCCTCACCGTGTGGTCCAACCGCGACGGCGGTGTGGTCACCGACGGGCGCGGAGCGGTCGATCTGCTCGTGCAGCAGGTGGCCAACCCGGTGCGCTGGGACCTGTGCATGGCGTCCTTCGCCGAGCACGGCGTGACCGGCATCATCGAACTGTCCCCCGCGGGCACCCTCACCGGCCTCGCCAAGCGGGCCCTGCGGGGCGTCCCCACCGTCGCGGTGAAGACCCCCGACGACCTCGCGGCTGCGGCCGCCCTGCTGACCGGAGAAGGCGCATGACCGTCACCCTCACCCAGTCGACCGGCCCGGCGCACACGCGTGTGCTCGCCTACGGCGCCGCACGCGGCGAGAACGCCGTGCCCAACGACGACATCATCGGGCCGATCGACTCCAGCGACGAGTGGATCCGTCAGCGCACCGGCATCATCACGCGCGTGCGCGCCGACGCCGGCACCGACGCGATCGACCTGGCCAGCACCGCGGCCGCCGAGGCCATCGCGACGGCCGGCATCGACCCGTCGCTGGTCGACGCTGTGATCGTGGCGACCATCTCCAACCCCAAGCAGACCCCGTCGGTGTCGGCGATCGTCGCCGACCGCATCGGCGCGAACCCCGCCGCCGCCTACGACGTCAACGCCGCCTGCGCCGGATTCGCCTACGGCATCGCCCAGGCCGACGCGCTCATCCGCGCCGGCTCCGCGCACTACGCCGTCGTCGTGGGCGCCGAGAAGCTCAGCGACATCGTCGACCCCACCGACCGCTCGATCTCGTTCCTCCTGGGCGACGGGGCCGGCGCCGCCGTCGTCGGCCCGAGCGAGTTCCCCGGCATCGGCCCCACCGTGTGGGGTTCGGACGGCTCGAAGGCGGATGCCGTGGGCATGAACCACACGCTGGTCGAGTTCCGCGACGGCGCCGCCCCCTGGCCGACGCTGCGCCAGGAGGGCCCGACGGTCTTCCGCTGGGCGGTGTGGGAGATGGTCAAGGTCGCCCGCCGCGCCCTCGAGGCGGCCGGCGTCGAGGCATCCGATCTCGCCGCGTTCGTGCCGCACCAGGCCAACATGCGCATCATCGACGAGTTCGCCAAGCAGCTCGGCCTGCCCGAGACCGTCGTGATCGGCCGTGACATCGAGACCACCGGCAACACGTCGGCGGCCTCGATCCCGCTGGCCACCCACCGGCTGCTCGCCGAGCACCCCGAACTCAGCGGCGGCCTGGCCCTGCAGATCGGCTTCGGGGCCGGACTCGTGTTCGGCGCCCAGGTGATCGTCCTTCCCTGACGACGGGGATCGCCGACCCTAGACTGAAAGACGGCCCGATCGGGCCGGCTGTCCCGATAAACCGCAGCCCCCACAACAAGGAGAGATTCCATGGCATTCAGCAACGACGAGGTCCTCGCCGGACTGGCAGAGCTCATCACCGACGAGACCGGCATCTCGGCCGACGAGGTCGCGCTGGAGAAGTCGTTCACCGACGACCTCGACATCGACTCCATCTCGATGATGACGATCGTCGTCAACGCCGAGGAGAAGTTCGGCGTCACCATCCCCGACGAAGAGGTCAAGAACCTCAAGACCGTCGGCGACGCCGTCACCTTCATCACGTCGAACCAGGCCTGACCGCCGCCCGACGCGGGC
Source organism: Microbacterium festucae (assembly GCF_025421715.1). Lineage (GTDB taxonomy): Bacteria > Actinomycetota > Actinomycetes > Actinomycetales > Microbacteriaceae > Microbacterium > Microbacterium festucae. Next base: position 178,138 of record NZ_JAOEFC010000002.1, on the reverse strand, counting down.
ATCCGCGTCGACGGCATCGATTCGCACCGGTGGGGGCGCACGCCCCCACCGGAGGACCTCCGAGGACACCATGACCACTCCCCGCATCGTCGTGACCGGCATCGGCGCGTCGTCGCCCATCGGCGGCACCGCCCCCGAGAGCTGGCAGGCCCTGCTCGACGGCGCCTCCGGCGCCCGCACCCTCGAGCACGACTGGGTGGAGCAGTACCAGCTGCCGGTCACCTTCGCCGCGCAGGCGAAGGTGCGTCCCGACACGATCCTCGAGCGTCCCATCGCCAAGCGCCTCGACCCCTCGTCGCAGTTCGCGATGGTCGCGGCCATGGAGGCGTGGGCGGATGCCGGCAGCCCCGAGGTCGACCCGGAGCGGCTGGGCGTGGACTTCGCGACCGGCATCGGGGGGCTGTGGACCCTGCTGGACGCGTGGGACACGCTGCGTGAGAAGGGCCCGCGACGGGTGCTTCCCATGACCGTGCCGATGCTCATGCCCAACGCCGCCGCGGGCAACCTCTCGCTGCACTTCGGGGCGCGCGCCTACGCCCGCACGGTGGCCAGCGCCTGCGCGTCGAGCACCGAGTCGATCGTCAACGCGGTCGAGCACCTGCGCGACGGCCTCGCCGACGTGGTGATCGCCGGCGGCACCGAATCGGTGATCCACCCGGTGACCATCGCCTCGTTCTCGTCGATGCAGGCCCTCTCCAAGCGCAACGACTCCCCCGCGACCGCCTCGCGCCCCGGCAGCATCGACCGTGACGGCTTCGTCATGGGCGAAGGCGCCGCCGTGCTGATCCTCGAGACCGAGGAGCACGCGAAGGCGCGCGGCGCCAAGATCTACGCCGAGGTGTGCGGCGGCGGCGTGACCGCCGACTCGTACCACATCACCGCCAACGACCCCGAGGGCACCGGCGCGGCACGCGCCGTCGAGCTCGCCCTGGCCTCGGCCGGGCGCGGCGCCGACGAGGTCACCCACATCAACGCGCACGCCACCTCCACGCCCGTCGGCGACCCCAACGAGTACGTCGCCCTGCGCGCCGTGTTCGGCGACCGCATCGACGAGATCCCGGTGTCGGCGACCAAGGCATCCACCGGTCACCTGCTGGGCGGCACCGGCGCCCTCGAGGCGATGTTCACGATCCTCGCCCTGCAGAACCGCGTCGCCCCGCCGACCATCAACATCACCGAGCAGGACCCGGCCGTGCCGTTCGCCCTCTCGGGTGCGCCGACGCCGCTGGGCGCGGAGCAGCAGCTCGCGATCAGCAACTCGTTCGGCTTCGGCGGCCACAACGCCGTCGCGGTGTTCGCCTCGGTCTGACCCCGCGACACCACGAAAGACGCCCCCGGGTATGGACCCCGGGGGCGTCTTCTTTCGTGTCGGGCGGTGCGGTCGCGATCCCGGTCCCCGGGAAGCCGTCCGAGGCCGGTACGGGCGCTCTGCCCCGCCCGAGTCTGTGCGGGTGGGTCTCAGCCCACCTTGTGCAGCCAGACGACGGGTGCGTCGTCGCTGGCGTGGCGGAACGCGTCGAGCTCTTCGTCCCACGCCGAGCCCAGCGCCACCTGCAGCTCGCGCTGCAGCTCCGACAGGTCGCCGGCCGAGATCTCCATCGCGTAGCGCACGCGGTCTTCGGGGATGACGACGTTGCCGGCGGTGTCGGTCTGGGCGAAGTGGATGCCGAGGTCGGGCGTGTGCATCCAGCGCCCGCCGTCACTGCGCGGGGTGGGGTCTTCGCTCACCTCGAAGCGCAGGTGCTCCCAGCCGCGGATCGCCGTGGCCAGGGCCGCGCCCGTGCCGGCGGGGCCCTCCCAGTAGAACTCCGCGCGGCGGCTGCCGGAGAGCACCGGCTGGTCGGCCCAGTCGAAGCTCACCGCGTGTCCGAGGGCGCGACCGACCGCCCACTCGAGGTGGGGGCACAGCGCCCGGGGCGCGGAGTGGATGAAGATCACTCCACGCGCCTGTGCGGTCGACCGAGGGGTCGACGCAGGTGTCACCATCATCGTCTCCTTGTTGTCAGGTACGTCTTCCCCTACGACCTGATGCGAGACGCCGATGAGCGGCGGGCTATGCGGTTATGCGCCCATTATCGCCGATGGGCCACGCAAATCACAAGCGTGTGATTCGGTGACCCATCGGCGGGGTGGCCGCGCCTCAGTCGGCGGCGTCTGCGCGCGCGTCTCGCCCGGCGGCGGATGCCGCGCCGGTGGGCGCCTCGGCGCCGTGCGGCGCCGTGTCGGCCGGGGCGGGGCGACCGCCCCGGGTGCGGGCCTCGGCGCGCTGGGCGGCCTCGAGCGCCTCGGCCTCCTCGCCGCTGATCGCCTCGCCGCGGGCGACGAGCCCGGCGACGTCGGACAGCGGGATCTGCTTGAGGAACAGGGCCAGGAGGAAGGCGACTGCCAAGAACGGCACGAGGTACCAGAACACCGGCGCCAGCGCGTCGGCGTAGGCGGTGACGATGCCGTCGCGCACCTCGTCGGGCAGCGCGCTGAGGGTGGACGGGTCGATCGTCGCCGTCGCCTGGGCGGCCTCGGCCGCCGAGGCGCCCGAGCCGGTGAAGGCGGCGGTGAGGTTGTCGGTGAGCCGCGAGGTGAACATCGCGCCGAACACGGCGATGCCCAGCGCCGCCCCCGCCTCGCGGAAGTAGTTGTTCGAGCTGGTGGCGGTGCCGAGCTCAGCGGCGGGCACGGCGTTCTGCACGACGAGCACGACGACCTGCATCACGAAGCCGAGTCCGGCGCCCAGGGCGAACAGGTAGACGCAGATCAGCCAGATCGGGGTGTCGGCGGTGAGGGTCGTCATGACGGCCATGACCAGGCCCGTGATCGCCGTGCCGAGGATCGGGTAGATGCGGTACTTCCCGGTCTTGGTGATGAGCAGACCCGACGCGATGGAGGTGCCCATGACGCCGACCATCATCGGGATCATCAGCAGCCCGGAGGCGGCCGCGGAGGTGCCCGAGGCCATCTGCAGGAAGGTGGGCACGAACGCGAGGGCCGAGAACATGCCGATGCCGATGACGAAGCCGATCGCGGTGGCGTTGACGAACACCGGGTTGCGGAACAGCGACAGCGGCATGATCGGGTCGGCGGCGCGCGACTCGGTGAAGATGAACAGCGCCACCGCCACGATCAGGCCCGCGCCCCACATCCACGTGACGGGGTCGCCCCAGCCGTGGTCGCGGTCGCCGCCGAAGTCGGTGGAGAAGATGAGGCAGGTGGTGGCGATCGACAGGAACACGACGCCGGCCCAGTCGATCGGCTTGACGGCGCGCTTGCTGGGCAGCTGCAGGGCGAACAGCGCGATGAGGAACGCGGCGATCCCGACCGGGATGTTGATGTAGAACGCCCACTGCCAGGTGAGGTGGTCGACGAAGAAGCCGCCCAGGAGGGGCCCCGCCACGGCCGACAGGCCGAACACGGCGCCCAGCGGGCCGAGGAACTTGCCGCGCTCGTTGGCCGGCACGATGTCGGCGATGATCGCCTGCGAGAGGATCATCAGCCCGCCGCCGCCGAGTCCCTGGATCGCGCGGAAGACGACGAACATCCAGAAGTCGGTCGCGAACGCGCATCCCACCGAGGCGAGGGTGAAGATGGCGATGGCGGCGAGGAACAGGGTGCGGCGGCCGAGGATGTCGCCGAACTTGCCGTAGATCGGCATGACGATGGTCGTCGCCAGGATGTAGGCGCTGGTGATCCACACCTGGTGCTCGACACCGCCGAGTTCGCCGACGAGGGTCGGCATCGCGGTGGAGACGATCGTCTGGTCGAGGCTCGACAGCAGCATGCCGGCGATGAGGGCGGAGAAGATCAGCCAGACGCGGCGTCTGGTCAGCAGCATCGGCGCGTCGCCGGCGGCGACGGTCGGTGTGGGGGCGGTGGCGGTCATGCGGCGCTTTCGGGGTCGTGGGGGTTCGGGAGGCGGTGGCGGTCGTGGGAGGAGAACAGGGCGGATGCCGTGGCCACCAGGCGCTGCAGCGCGGCCGGGAACGGCTCGGGGTCGTCGGGGTCGAGCGAGAGGGGCAGCGCCAGGTGGCCGAGGTGCACGATGATCTGCACGAGCACCGCGGCCCGGGGGTCGCCCGGCTGCAGCTGCTCGCGCCGCTCGATGAGGGCGATGTCCTTCTGCTGGTCGAGGCGCCCGCGCTCGAGCATGTGCGGCAGCAGCTGCGGCTCCCGTTCGGCGGCGGCCATCAGCTCGGCCGCCGACGCCCGGTCGATGTCGAGCTTGGCCCAGCGGGCGGCGATGAGCGTGGCGAAGTCGTCGACGAGGTTGTGCGACAGCTGACCCGCCGGCGTGCGCGGCCGCATGGCGACGAAGAACTCGTCCTCGTCGGCGGAGTCGGCGCCCAGCGGCACCCCCAGCACGGCATCCTCTTTCGAGGCGAAGTAGTTGAAGAACGTGCGCCGCGAGACACCCGCCTGCGCGCAGATCTCCTCGATCGTGAATCCCGCGAGGCCGTGCGCGGCGGTGGCCCGCCGCGTCAGCGAGACCAGGGTGCGGGTGGTCTCGACCCGTCGCCGTTCGCGCGGGGACGCTGTTGCACTTTCGATCACGTAGTGCATTATTGCACTATTCATCTACAAGTGCAGAACGTCACGTCGCGCGGCGCGCACGGCTCCCGGACATGCCGAGAGCGGCCGCCGAAGCGACCGCTCTCTCGCGTAGGGCGGGTGGGACTTGAACCCACGATCGTCGGGTTATGAGCCCGCTGCCTTGACCAGCTTGGCCACCGCCCCCTGGGCCATCCAGCCTACCGGCGCGTGCGCGGCGGCCTCTCGTCGTCGACGGGCGGCTCGGGCCACACCTTCGACACCGCCTCGGTGAGCCGGATCGCCCCGGTCTTGACGGCAGGCTCGCTGCCGCGGGCGATGGGGATCTCCTGGCTGTCGCTGACGACCTGCGGGTGGTAGCGGGCCAGCTGGAAGACACCGGTCACGGCGAGGGCACCGGCGATGACGAAGCCGATGTAGGCCCCGAAGGGGGCGGTGGCCGCCTCGTGCAGCACGGTGAGGCCGATGACGATAGCGACGATCGGGTCGACCACGGTGAGGCCGGCGATGACGAGGTCGGGCGGGCCCGAGGCATAGGCGGTCTGCACGAAGTAGGCCCCGGCTGCGGTGCCGGCCACGAGCGCGATGACGCAGATGATGGTGAGCCAGTCGAAGTCGCCGTACTGGATGCGGGTGATGACGATCTTGGCGAGGGTGGCCACGAAGCCGTAGATCACGCCGGCGGCGACGATGTAGAACAGCGCCGAGGTGCGCTGGCGCAGCCACAGCCAGGTACCGCCGATGACGACGATGACCACCGCCAGGATGATCAGCACGGTGATCAGCTGCTGGTCGCTGACGGCCGTCTCGGTGGCGTAGAGGGCGGCGATCGTCACGAAGATGAAGATGCCCACGACGCACAGCGCGATGGCGGTGATGGAGCGCCGTGTGGGCTTGTGACCGCTGATGCGGGCGTTGAGCAACGTGGTGATCACGAGCGAGATCGCGCCGATCGGCTGCACGATGATCAGCGGCGCGAAAGACATGGCCGCGAGCTGGCAGACGATGGCGAGCCCCAGCATGACCGTGCCGAGCACCCACGAGGGGCGCCGCAGCAGGTTGACGAGCTGACCGCCGGTCAGGCCGGTGTTGCCCGAGACCGCCGTGAGGCGTTCGACCTTCTGCACGCCGCGGTGCTGGTACTGCGCACCGAACGACATGAACACCGCGCCCAGCAGCGCCAGCGGGATCCCGATGAGGATCGCGGGGTCCTTGAAGATGCCGACCAGTTCGTCGGTGATCTCCTCCAGCGCCATGACCGCGGCTTCCACCCCTCGACCCTAGCCGCAGGCTCCGCTCGATAGGCTCAGGACGTGGCCGTTCTTCCGATTCGCATCATGGGCGATCCCGTCCTGCACGCCCCCGCCGCCCCCGTCGGCGAGGTGACCGACGAGATCCGCACGCTCGTCGCCGACATGTTCGACACGATGGACGCCGCCCCCGGCGTGGGACTGGCCGCCCCGCAGGTCGGGGTGGGCCTGCGCATCTACACCTACACCTACCAGGACGACGACGGCGCCCCCTGGCGCGGGGTGATCATCAACCCCGAGCTGTGGATGACCCCGCCCGAGCCGGGCGCCCCCGACCCCGACGACGAGTCGGAGGGCTGCCTGTCGTTCCCGGGTGAGCGCTTCGCGCTGCGCCGCTCCGACCGCGTGCGCGTGACGGGCACCGACCTCGAGGGCGCACCGGTGCAGATCGACGTCGACGGCTGGCGCGCGCGCATCATGCAGCACGAGTTCGACCATCTCGACGGCGTGCTCTACATCGACCGGCTCGACGACGGCGACTGGAAGACGGTGCAGAAGATCGCCCGCAAACGCGGGTGGGGACGCCCCGGTGCGAGCTGGATGCCGGGAGTCGACGAGATCGACGCCTGACCCCACGGGGTTTGCCGCGGCCCTCACGCCGTCGCGGCGGCATCCGATATGGGAATGTGAACCACGACACCGTCGTCACCGTCGCTGCAGCGCCGGTGGGGCGGTGTTCGTTCCTACCCCATAAGGAGACCCCCGTGAACAACCCCTCCCCGCTGCGAGGCGGTGGGCGACGCACCGTCGCGCTCGCGCTGACGGCGACCCTCGCCGTCAGCGCCGGCATCGCCCTGGCGGCACCGGCATCGGCCGCTGACCGCACCACCCCGCTCGCCCTGTCGGTGTTCGCCGCCGCCCGCGGCGCCGACACCCAGCCCACCGCCGAAGGGCGCAAGGTGGGCGACCTCATCATCGACGACGGCCGCCTCTACGCCGGCTACGGCGACTACGGCGCGAACACCGGCCCGATCGACCTCTACAGCTACGATCTGGGCACCGCCGCACCCACCCGGCACCTCACCGTCCCCACCGAGGACATCGACGTGATCACCCGGGTCGGTGACGCGCTGTACGCCCCCGAGATCGATCCGCGGGGTGGCTGGGACACCAATGTCGGGTTCGCCTCGAACCGCTCGGGCGCCTGGGCGAACGAGGGCGTCGCGCCGATGGTGCACGTGTTCGACGTGGCCTCCACCGACGGCGTCGACCTGTTCCTCGCGGGCAGCTCGAACGACGCCGCCACCGGCCAGGCCTACGCCGCGATCTGGTACTCCCCCGACGGCGTCTCGGACTGGCAGCTGATCCAGCGTCGCAGCGTCGGCACCGGCGATCTGTCGCGCTACTACTGGATGGAGGCCGTCGACGGGAAGCTCTACACCTCGGCGGTGCTGGGCGACGTGCTCGGTCCGCTCGAGCGCTGGGACGCGCAGGGCTGGACGACGCTGCAGGACGACAGCTCCGCGTTCTGGGCCTACCAGGCCGACCAGGTGCAGTCCATCGGACACGACATCGTCTCGTACGGCTGGGGTGCGCGGGTGCGCGTCTACGACACCCGCACCGGCCAGTCGGTGACCCCGGTCTACGACATCGCGCCCGGCGGCTACCGGCTGCGCGACGTCTACAAGGCCGAGAGCGGCGCCCTCTACACGCTGAGCGGCAACGGCGAGATCTACCGCAGCGCCGACGGCCGCTCGTGGACCCGCTACGCCACCGTCGACGCGTCGGCGGCCTACAGCCTCGCCGTCGACGAGGCGACCGGCACCGTGTACCTCGGCTCGGATGCCGCGATCCTGCGCGCCTCGACGGTCACCGCCACCCCGACGCCGACGCCCACCGCGACGCCCACCGCGACACCGACGCCGACCGCAACCCCGACACCGACGCCGACGCCGACGCCGACACCCACCGCAACCCCGACGCCGACCCCGACCGCAACGCCCACCGCGACACCGACGCCGACCCCGACCCCGACCGCAACGCCCACCGCGACACCCACGCCCACCGCGACACCGACACCCACCGCAACCCCGACGCCGACCGCATCCCCCACGCCGCCGGTGGGCGGCGGCGCCGACTACACCGCCACGTACCACGCGGGCCCGGCGTGGGGCGGCGCCTACACGGCCGAGCTCACCGTGACGGCCCCCGCGTCGGGTGCGGAGCTGGACTGGGTGGTCTCGTGGCGGGATGCCGACGCCACCGGCATCATCAACGCGTGGGGCACCACGTGCGACGTCGCCGACGGCATCGTCACCTGCACCGCCGCCGGCTACGGCGCCGACGCCTTCCGGTGGGGCACCTCCGCGACCGTGGGCGTGCAGGTGGCCACGCGGGGCGCGGCGCCGCAGGCGCCGACGCTCACCGTGGGCGATGCCGCACCGCCGGCCGTCGAGCCGACCCCCGGGCCCGGGGCGGGGGCCTACACCGCGGCCTACCGCACCGCCACCGCCTGGCCCGGCGCGTACACCGCCGAGTTGACGGTCACCGCCGCCCAGGCGGGCTCACCGCTGGCATGGCAGGTGTCGTGGGCCGACCCCACCGCCCTGGCCGTGACCGGCAGCTGGGGGACGACGTGCGCGGTGGCCGCCGGAGTGGTCACCTGCACGGCCGACGGCTACGGTCGCGACAACCTGCAGTGGGGCACCGCGGTCACCGTCGGCGTGCAGATCTCCACGATCGGGTCGGCACCGCAGCATCCGGTGCTCACCACGGGCTGACCGCCCGGCGATGCGCCCCGCACCCCACCGGTGCGGGGCGCATCGCCATCGCGACCGGCGCGCCGCGCGGATGAGGCGCGCGCCCGGGGAAAGGAAAAGACCCGGGGTGGAAGCCCGGGTCTTAGGTGAGAGTCGCGTTAGATGACGCGGATCTCTCGCTCCCCGGCTTGGACTCGAACCAAGAACCTATCGGTTAACAGCCGATTGCTCTGCCAATTGAGCTACCGAGGATCAGCCCCGCCGTGGCGGGACAACTCGACTAGCTTAGCAAATCCCGACGGGTGCACGTGACCATTCACGACGACCGGGGCACCTCGCTGCCGGGGGTCCAGAGCACACCGTCGGTGCCGTGCCCGTAGCCGACGGTGTGGCCGTCGCGCAGCACCAGGACGTCGGCGTCGAGCTCGTCGATCGCGGCGGTGTCGTTGGTGACGAGCACGAGCGCCATCCCGGCATCCGCGCGCCGGCGCAGCAGCGCGTCGCGCGCGGCCCGGCGCACATCCACGTCGAGGTAGCCGTAGGGCTCGTCGCCGATGAACAGGCGCGGGTCGAGCACGAGCGCGCGGGCCAGGGCGACGCGCTGCCGCATGCCCGAGCTCAGTTCGTAGGGGTACTTCGCGGCGGCGCCGATCGGCAGCTGCAGCTCGTCGAGCAGTCCCGCCACCCGCAGGGCGAGGGCGCGCTGGTTCACGCGGCGGTCGCGGCTGACGATCGGCTCGGAGATGACCTCCGACACCGTCATGCGCGCCGGGAGTGCGGCGCCGGCGCCCTGCGGCAGATAGCCGGTGAGGTAGCGGCGGATGCGCAGCTGCCGGCCGCGTCGGCGCACGTCGATGCCGTGCATCTCGGCCCGGCCGCCGACCACCTGCACCGTCGGGTCGTCGTCGCCGGCGAGCACGGCGGCGAGGCTGGACTTCCCCGATCCGGTGGCGCCCATCACGGCCAGGGCGCCGCCGGCGCGCACGGTCACGCTCAGTCCGTCGACGACCCGCAGGCCGGCGCGGGCGATCGAGAGGTCCTCGGCCCGGAGGGCGACGTCGGCGGCACGGGTCATGGGTTCATCTTGCCACCGCCCCACAGCTGCGCCGTCGCGCCGGCCCGCTACCGGGCCTCGATGAGCGCGGCGCGCTGGCGGTCGAGGTCGCGCAGCGCCACGCGCACCTCGCGCCCCTCGGCCGAGTCGGCGGGAACGCGCTGGATGGCTCCCAGCAGCTCGTGCTTGCGGCGGTCGAGCGCGCGCACCTGCAGGTGCACGCACAGCGCGCGCGTCGAGGCGAGCGCCTCGGCCTCGCTGAGGGCGGGGAACACGCCCGTGAGCAGTTCGACGGCCAGCGACCGGTACGGCTCGCGGGTGGCCTCGGCGGCCTGCGACGACCACCCGATGCGGGTGCGGTCGGGCTGGGCGAGCACGGCCTGGCGCACCGCCTCCAACGCGGGGTGGGTCATCGGCAGCGCGAGGGCGGCGTCGACGGCGGCCGGCTCGAGCTGGTGCCCGTACTGCAGGATGCCCATGAGCGCGTCGCGCTCGGTCGACACGTCGGCGTTGCGCGGCAGGCTCGCGATGGTCACCCGCGCCAGCGGTGCGGATGCCGCGTCGTCGGCGGCCGCGGCGCCCGGGCCTGCGGGGCTCTGACGAGCGCCCGGTGCGGCCGGTGCCCCGGCGGTGGCGCCGGGCGCGGCGGCGGCGCGGGAGGCGCGCGCAGCGCGTTCGACGGCGGGGGTGACCTCCGACAGGTCGAGGCCGAGCTTGCGGGCGAGCACCCGCGTGTAGCCGGGGCGCAGAGCGGGGTCGCGGATGTCGGCGACGATGGGGGCCGCGGCGCGCAGCGCGCCGACGCGCCCCTCGACGGTGCCGAGGTCGAACCCGGCCAGTCGCTGGTCGATGACGAACTCGAACATCGGCGCCTTGGTCTGGATGAGGCTGCGCACGGCGCCGTCGCCGCGCATGAGGCGCAGATCGCACGGGTCGAGGCCGTCGGGGGCGACGGCGACGTAGGTCTGCGCGGCGAACCGCTTCTCGTCGCCGAAGGCGCGCAGCGCCGCCTTCTGGCCCGCGGCATCCGGGTCGAAGGTGAAGACGACCTCGCCGGATGCCGAGTCGTCGCCCATCACGCGGCGCAGCACCGTGATGTGGTCGGAGCCGAAGGCGGTGCCGCAGCTGGCGATCGCGGTGGTGACCCCCGCCAGGTGGCAGGCCATGACGTCGGTGTAGCCCTCGACCACGACGACGCGGTGGTCGCGGGAGATCGACTTCTTGGCCAGGTCGAGGCCGTAGAGCACCTGCGCCTTCTTGTAGATCGGCGTCTCGGGGGTGTTGAGGTACTTGGGCCCCTGGTCGTCGTCGTAGAGGCGCCGGGCACCGAAGCCGATGGTCTGGCCGGTGACGTCGCGGATGGGCCACACGACGCGCCCGCGGAAGCGGTCGTAGACGCCGCGCTGGCCCTGCGAGAGCAGACCCGCCGTGGTGAGCTCCTCGTCGGTGAACCCCTGCGCGCGCATCGCGTCGCGCAGGCCGTTCCACCCCTTCGGGGCGTAGCCCACGCCGAAGTGCGCCGCCGCTCCCGCGTCGAAGCCCCGCTCCCCCAGGAACCGGCGGCCGGCCTCGGCCTCGGCCCCCGCCAGCTGGGTGCGATACCACTCGGCGGCGGCGGTGTTGGCGGCGTACAGCCGGGTGCGTCCGCTCGTCTCGGGGGCCGCTCCCCCGTCTTCGTAGTGCAGCTGGTAGCCGATCCGGCCCGCGAGGCGTTCGACCGTCTCTGTGAACGAGAGGTGGTCCATCGCGCGCAGGAACGAGTACACGTCGCCCGACTCGCCGCATCCGAAGCAGTGGTAGTAGCCCACCTGCGGGCGCACGTGGAAGCTCGGGCTGCGCTCGTCGTGGAAGGGGCACAGACCCTTGAGCGATCCGACGCCCGCCGACTTCAGCGCCACCCGCTCGCCCACGATGTCGGCGATGTTGGTGCGCGCCTTGACCTCGTCGACGTCGGCCTGCCGGATGCGCGCCATCAGAGTCCCTCGAGCGGCTCGGGAAGGGCGAAGCCGGACGGGAGGATGCTGCGGCCGTCGCTGGAGCGCAGCCCCAGCTCGCGCAGGTCGACGGGACCGATGAGGCGCGCGTGCCATTCGATGGCGAAGCGGTCGGTGAGGCTCGCGACCTGGTCGACGACCACGCGGCGGCGCGCATCGTCGCCGTCGGCGGCGGCGAAGTCCTCGGCGTGCAGGGCGTCGAGGTGGTCGGGGCGCTCCCAGAGCGCGGTCGCCAGGCGCCCCAGCACCCGGCGCTGCTCCTTGTAGAGCCCCTTGCGGCCTTCGATCGACACCACGAAGGCGCCGATGACGCCCTTCAGCACCGCCATCTCGGCCTCGATCACCCGCGGCACGATGACGCGGCCGCGGTAGCGGGTGAGCACGGGGGTGCTGTAGTGCTCGCGGGTGGCGGCGGTGGCCGCACGGGCGAAGCGGCCGATGAGGTCGCTCGTGAGGTTCTTGAGGTTGGCGACGGCCGAACGCGACCCGTCGTAGCTGGAGAGCCACTCCGGCAGCAGCGTCAGCCGGTAGAGCGCGTCGGCGAGCTCGTCGCGGCTGAAGCCCCGCCCCACCCAGCTCTGGATGGCGCTGAGCAGCGCCTCGCGCTCACGCGGATCGGTGAGGCGCCGCGGGTCGAGGTAGCCGTTGAGGATCGCGTCTTCGAGGTCGTGCACCGAGTAGGCGATGTCGTCCGAGAGGTCCATCACCTCGGCCTCGATGCAGCGCACGCGCCCGGGCGCGCCCTGACGCAGCCAGTGGAAGACCGCCTCGTCCTCGGGGTACACGCCGAACTTCTGGCGGCCGCCCGGGTCGGGCACGGCGTGCTCCACCGTCCACGGGTACTTGCACGAGGCATCCAGGCTCGCCCGGGTGAGGTTCAGCCCGAACGACGTGCCGTCTGCGCCCTGCACCTTCGGCTCCAGGCGCGACAGGATGCGCAGGGTCTGCGCGTTGCCCTCGAACCCGCCGAAGTCCTCGGCCCAGTCGTTGAGCGCGCGCTCGCCGTTGTGCCCGAACGGCGGGTGGCCGATGTCGTGGCTGAGGCAGGCGGTGTCGACCACGTCGGGCGACAGCTCGAGGGCCAGCGCCAGCTCGCGGCCGACCTGGGCGACCTCGAGCGAGTGGGTGAGCCGGTTGCGCGCGAAGTCGGCGGGGCTGGCGGGGCTGAGCACCTGCGTCTTGGAGGCGAGGCGCCGCAGGGCGGCCGAATGCAGCACGCGGGCGCGGTCGCGGGCGAACCCGTCGCGCTGCGAGCGGTGCTGCTCGGGGTGGAACCTGTCGGCGTCGTGCTCGTCGTAGCCGGTCGGGCGCCCCGGGGAGACCCCGACGCCGGCCACGCGCACGCCGGCCTCAGCCACCACTGTGGTCGAGCTCCGCGTCGGCGATGGCGCTGGACTGCGCCGCGTCGAGGTCCCGCGATTCGAGCCAGCGGTCCGGCAGCGCCGGGCGCTTGGGCGTGCCGGCGCGGCCGCGCTGACCCTCGGCGGCGGCGCCGGGATAGGGCGCGTCGAGGTCGAGGGTGGCGAGGATGTCGTCGAACTCGGCCAGCGACGAGGCCGTCGCGAGCCGCGCGCGGGTGTCGCCGCCGACCGGGTAGCCCTTGAAGTACCAGGCGACGTGCTTGCGGATGTCGCGGCAGCCGCGGCCCTCGTCCTCGAAGAACTCCACGAGCAGTTCGGCGTGACGACGGAAGGCGCGGGCGACGAACCCGAGCGTCGCGTCGACGGTGATGTGCTCGGCGCCGAACGCCTCGGCGAGGTCGCCGAACAGCCAGGGGCGTCCGAGGCAGCCGCGGCCGACCACGACGCCGTCGCAGCCGGTCTCGGCCATCATGCGCACGGCGTCGCCCGCCGACCAGATGTCGCCGTTGCCGAGCACCGGGATGCTCGTGACCGCCTCCTTGAGCGCCGCGATCGCGCTCCAGTCGGCGGTGCCGGAGTAGAACTCGGCGGCGGTGCGGGCGTGCAGCGCCACGGCGGCCACCCCGGCGTCTTCGGCGATGCGGCCGGCGTCGAGGTAGGTGAGGTGGTCGGGGTCGATGCCCTTGCGCATCTTCACGGTCAGCGGCACGTCACCGGCGGCGCGCGCGGCGCGGGTGACGATCTCGCGGAACAGGCCGAGCTTCCACGGCAGCGCGGCGCCACCGCCCTTGCGCGTGACCTTCGGCACGGGGCATCCGAAGTTGAGGTCGATGTGGTCGGCGCGGTCTTCGTCGACCAGCATCCGCACCGCCGCCTCGGTGGTGGCCGGGTCGACGCCGTAGAGCTGGATCGACCGCGGCGTCTCGGACTCGTGGTGGGTGATCAGGCGCATCGTCGTCGCGTTGCGCTCGACGAGGGCGCGGGTGGTGATCATCTCCGACACGTAGAGGCCGGCGCCGTACTCGCGGCACAGCCGGCGGAAGGCGGTGTTGGTGATGCCCGCCATCGGAGCGAGCACCACGGGCGCATCGAGCTCGATCGAGCCGATGCGCAGGGCGCGTGCGGGGGCGAGGGTGTCGGACATCCTGTCCATTCTCCCAGAGTCGGATCGATCCGAGGCGCGCACGACGGGCCTATCGTGGAGAACATGGCCGACACCGCTGCTGTGGACATCCGCGACATCCCCTTCCTCGCCGCCGACGGCAGCGAGACGACCCTCACCGGCCTCGCCGGCGACGGCGCCGTGCTGGTGGTGAACGTCGCCTCGAAGTGCGGCCTCACCCCGCAGTACGAGCAGCTCGAAGAGCTGCAGCGCATCTACGGCGACCGGGGACTGCGGGTCGTCGGCTTCCCCTGCAACCAGTTCATGGGGCAGGAGCCGGGCTCGATGGACGAGATCCTCGAGTACTGCGCGACGACGTGGGGCGTGAGCTTCCCGGTCATGGACAAGGTGAAGGTCAACGGCTCCCACGCCGCTCCGCTGTTCAAGGCGCTGAAGAAGGCCAAGAACGCCGAAGGCGCCAAGGGCCCGGTCATGTGGAACTTCGAGAAGTTCCTGGTCACGCGCGGCGGCGACGTGCACCGCTTCCGCCCGCAGACCAAGCCCGACGCCCCCGAGGTCATCGAGGCGATCGAGGCCGGCCTGGCCTGACCCGGCCCGGGTCAGACCCGCGGCCGGGCCCGCGAGGGGCTCAGGCCTGCTTCTCGGCCCACACCTGCCGGGCGATCTGCGTGAACGCCTCGGCGGGCTGCGCGCCCGACACCCCGTACTTGCCGTCGACCACGAAGAACGGCACCCCCTGGATGCCGTAGGCCGTGGCCTGCGCCTGGTCGGCGCGGACGGCGTCGAGGTAGCGCTGCGATTCGAGGGCGGCGCGCGCCTCGTCGGCGTCGAGGCCGACCTCGGCGGCCAGCTGCACGAGGTCGTCGATGCGGCCGACGTGCTTGCCCTCGGTGAAGTAGGCCGACATGAGCCGCTCGCTCATCTCCGCCTGGCGGCCCTGCTCCTTGGCGTAGTGCAGCAGCTCGTGGGCCTTCACGGTGTTGGTGTGCTGCAGGATGTCGAAGTGGTACTCCAGCCCCGCCTCGGCGGCGATGCCGGTCACGCGCTCGTGCATCTGCGCGGCCTGCTCGCGGGAGATGCCCTTGTGCTCGGCGAGGAAGGTCGAGATGTCGCCGTCGAAGTCGACCGGCGTCTCGGGTGAGAGCTCGAACGAGTGGTACGTCACCTCCACCTGCGGAGCGTCGGGGTCGTCCGCGACCGCGGCCAGTCCGTTCTCCAGGTTGCGCTTGCCGATGTAGCACCAGGGGCAGGCGATGTCACTCCACACGTCGATCTTGATGGCATCCGTCACGTCGGGTGCAACACCCCACCCGATGCGGTTTATTCCACGGGCGGCATGCGCCGGCCCCGCCGCCCGCGGCCGCCGCCGCCCTAGGCTGTCGGAGTGCTCACTGCCGACGACCCGCTGCCGCAGCCGCTCTCGCGCGTGCTGATCTCGGGCACCACCGGCGTCGGCAAGTCGACCCTCGCCCGCCGGCTGGCCGCGGCGTGGAATCTGCCCTACACCGAACTCGACTCGCTCTACCACGGGCCCGACTGGACCCCGCGGCCGCAGTTCGTCGACGATGTGCGGCAGATCGCCGCCGGTGACCGCTGGGTGTCGGAGTGGAACTATCTGTCCACCGACGCCGGGGCGCTTCTCGGCGGGCGCGCGCAGCTGCTCGTGTGGCTCGACCTGCCGCGCCGCATCGCCTGGCCGCGTCTGCTGCGGCGCACCGTGCGCCGCTCGGTGCGCCGGGAGCCACTGTGGAACGGCAACGTCGAGCCGCCGCTGCGCACGATCTTCACCGACGACGAGCACATCCTGCGGTGGGAGGCGCGCACGCACCGGTCGTGGCGCGAACGGATGCCGGCGCTGCAGCGCACGTATCCGCACCTGGTGGTCGTGCGGCTGCGGCATCCGCGCGAGGTGCGCCGCTGGCTGGCCGCGCACGGCGCCTGAGCGCCCCGGGTCAGGCGGTGGGGGTGTCGACGGCGCCGCCGAAGCGACGGTCGCGGTCGAGGTAGACCTGGATGGCGTGCCACAGCTCGGTGCGCGAGAAGTCGGGCCACAGCGTGTCGAGGAACACCATCTCGGCGTAGGCGGCCTCCCACAGCAGGAAGTTCGACGTGCGCTGCTCGCCGCTGGAGCGCAGGAACAGGTCGACGTCGGGCATGTCGGGCACGTACAGGTGCTTGCGCAGCAGCTTCTCGGTGATGGCCGAGGGCTTGAGCCGCCCGGCGGCGATCTGCTCCCCCATCGCCCGCATCGCGTCGACGATCTCGTGGCGGCCGCCGTAGTTGACGCACATCGTGAGGGTGAGCACGTCGTTGTCGCGGGTGAGCTGTTCGGCGAACTGCAGCTCTTTGATCACCGAGCCCCACAGCCGCGGCTTGCGGCCGGCCCAGCGGATGCGCACCCCCCATTCGTTGAGCTGGTCGCGCCGGCGGTGCAGCACGTCGCGGTTGTATCCCATGAGGAAGCGAACCTCCTCGGGCGAGCGCGCCCAGTTCTCGGTGGAGAAGGCGTAGACGCTGAGGTTCTTGACCCCCACCTGCACCGCGCCGGCGACCACGTCGAGCAGCACCTCCTCGCCCGCCTTGTGCCCCTCGATGCGGGTGAGGCCGCGACGGTTCGCCCAGCGGCCGTTGCCGTCCATGACGATCGCCACGTGCTGGGGCACCCCGCCCCGCGGGAACTGCGGCGGGTACACGCCGGTCCAGTCCAGCGGACGGTAGGGCACCGCGTCGCGGTGGGTGTACGGCTTCGGACTCATCGGGTCCCCTCCACGTGCGAGAGCGAGCGGATGCCGCGCTCCAGATGCCACTGGGCGTAGGCGGCGACCAGCCCCGAGGCGGCCGCAGCGGTCGGTGCGGACACCTCGTCGACGATGTCCCACTCCCCCGCCAGGAGCGCGCGCAGCAGGTCGCCGGTCTCGGGGCGCAGCCGCGCGGCGCCCGCCGGAGCGCAGGCGGCGCACACCGTGCCGCCCAGCTGCGCGACGAACCAGTCGTGCGGGCCCAGCGCGCCGCAGCGGGCGCACGCGTCGAGGGCGGGCGACCAGCCCGACAGCGACATGGCCCGCAGCAGGTAGGAGTCCAGCACCGCGCGGGAGTCGTGGTCGCCGCGCGAGAGGGCGCGCAGTCCCCCGACCAGCAGCAGGTACTGGTGGGGCGTGGCCTCGGCCTCGTTGAGACGGTCGGCGGCTTCGACCATGGCGTGGGCGGCGGTGTAGCGGTCGTAGTGCAGGGCGATCTCGGCCCCGTACGAGCCCAGCGACTCGGCCTGCTGCACGATGTCGAGCGAGCGCCCCTGGTAGAGCTGCACGTCGGCGACCATGAACGGCTCCAGGCGCGCCCCGAAGCGCGACGACGTGCGCCGCACCCCCTTGGCCACCGCGCGCACTTTGCCGTGGCGGCGGCTGAGGAGGGTCACGATCCGGTCGGCTTCACCCAGCTTGTGGGTGCGCAGGACCACGACCTCGTCGCGATAGGTGGGCACCCGTCCATTATCGGTGCCGCCTGCGACGCCGGGGCGGAGGCCGCACGGCGGTGCGCGTGCGCATCCCTCCGGCGGCGCCCGAGAATGGATGCCGTGACCGAGCCGATCTTCGTGATCCCCCTGTGGGCCGACCTCATCGCCGTCGGCCTCGGCGGCATCCAGGGCGCCCTGTTCGCCTCCGGCTTCCGCGGCGAGCGGCGCCTCGACTTCCTCGGGGTCGCCCTCATCGGCATCATGATCGGCATGGGCGGCGGCCTCATCCGCGACCTCCTGCTCAACACCACACCCGTCACCCTGCAGAGCAACTGGTACCTGCTGACGGCGACGGGCGCGGCGCTGTTCGGCATGCTGCTGGCCGGCATCTTCCAGCGGCTGTCGCGGGTGATCGTCGGGCTCGACGCGCTCGTCATCGGCCTGTTCGGCGCGTTCGGCACGAGCAAGGCGCTCGCACTGGGCCTGCCTCTCGTGCCGGCGGTGTTCGTCGGGGTGTGCGCGGCGGCCGGGGGCGGGGTGCTTCGCGACGTGCTCATGGGACTGCCGGTGGCGATCATGCACGTCGGGTCGCTCTACGCGGTCGCCGCCGGGGCGGGGGCGTTCGTGCTCGCCGTCAGCCAGGAGCTGGGCCTGGCCCCCGTGTGGGCTGCGGTCGTCGGCGTGGCCGTGACCACCGTCATCCGGGTGCTGGCCGTCGTCTTCGACATCTCGCTGCCGGAGCAGCGCGCCCTCTACCGGCGCAAGGTCGCCGTGGAGACCTCGGCGATCCCGATCATCAAGCCCTGAGCAGGCAGCGGCCCCGGTGCCCCCGGCACGCAGAACCGGGTGCCGCGGCGACGTGTCGCCGAGGCACCCGGTGCGGGTGGTCGCGGGTCAGACCGAGGCGAGCGACGGGGCGGCCGCGCGGGTGCGGATCGCGCGGTTGACGCCCGAGACGATGGCCTTGAGGCTCGCCGTCGAGATGTCGCCGTCGATGCCGACGCCCCACAGGCGCTCGCCGTCGACCTGCAGCTCGACGTAGGCGGCCGCATTGGCGTCGCCGCCGCTGCTGAGGGTGTGCTCGACGTAGTCGTAGAGGGTGACGTCGAAGCCCTGTGCCCGCACGACCTCGAGGAAGGCCGAGACGGGGCCGTTGCCCACACCGCGCGTGGCGATCGACTCGTCGCCGTCGCGCAGGGTGACCTCGAGCGAGACCTCGCCCGACATGTCGCTCTGGGTGCGGGTCGACAGCAGCTCGAAGCGGCCCCACTTGTCGCCCTGCGCCGCGGCGGGCAGGTACTCGTCGGTGAAGATCGCCCAGATCTGGTCGCTCGAGACCTCGCCGCCCTCGGCGTCGGTCTTGGCCTGCACGACACCCGAGAACTCGATCTGCAGCTTGCGGGGCAGGTCGATGGCGTGGTCGCTCTTGAGCAGGTAGGCCACGCCGCCCTTGCCCGACTGCGAGTTCACGCGGATGACGGCCTCGTAGGAGCGGCCGAGGTCCTTCGGGTCGATCGGCAGGTAGGGAACGGCCCACTCGATCTCGTCGACGGTGACGCCGGATGCCGCCGCCCGCGCCTCCATCGCCTCGAAGCCCTTCTTGATGGCATCCTGATGCGAGCCGCTGAAGGCGGTGAACACGAGGTCGCCGGCCCAGGGGCTGCGCTCGGGGACGGGCAGCTGGTTGCAGTACTCGGCGGTGCGCTTGACGTGGTCGATGTCGCTGAAGTCGATCTGCGGGTCGATGCCCTGCGTCAGCAGGTTGATGCCGAGGGCGACCAGGTCGACGTTGCCGGTGCGCTCGCCGTTGCCGAACAGGCAGCCTTCGATGCGGTCGGCGCCGGCCATGTAGCCGAGCTCGGCGGCGGCGACGGCGGTGCCGCGGTCGTTGTGCGGGTGCAGCGACAGGATGACGTTCTCGCGGTGGGCGAGGTGGCGGCTCATCCACTCGATGGAGTCGGCGTAGACGTTGGGGGTGGCCATCTCGACGGTGGCCGGCAGGTTGATGATCACCTTGCGCTCGGGCGTGGGCTCGAAGATCTCGATGACCTGGTTGCACACGTCGACGGCGAACTCGAGCTCGGTGCCGGTGTACGACTCGGGCGAGTACTCGTAGAACACCTTCGTCTCGGGGATGCGCTTCTCGAACTCGCGGCACAGCCGGGCGCCCTCGAGCGCGATGTCGATGATGCCCTGCTTGTCGGTGCGGAACACCACCTCGCGCTGGAGCACGCTCGTGGAGTTGTAGAGGTGCACGATGGCCTGCTTGGCGCCGGCGATCGACTCGTAGGTGCGCTCGATCAGGTGCTCGCGCGCCTGGGTCAGCACCTGGATGGTGACGTCGTCGGGGATGAGCCCCTCTTCGATGAGCTGCCGCACGAAGTCGAAGTCGGTCTGGCTCGCGCTCGGGAACCCGACCTCGATCTCCTTGTAGCCCATCTTCACGAGCAGCTCGAACATCACGCGCTTGCGCTCGGGGCTCATCGGGTCGATCAGGGCCTGGTTGCCGTCGCGCAGGTCGACGGCGCACCAGCGCGGGGCGACCTCGATGCGCTGCGAGGGCCAGGTGCGGTCGGGCAGCTCGACGCGGATCTGCTCGTGGAAGGGGCGGTACTTGTGCACCGGCATCCCGGACGGCTTCTGGGTGTTGTCCATGATGGTTGTCGTTTCTTCTCTCGTCTGGGTAACGGGCCGACGACAAGCTCCGCGACGAGGGAGGCCCTGATTACGAGGTCTCGTCGCGGCGGCTAAGGAGAAGAAGCGAGCCTGCACGCATGGGGACACTTTACACCCGTGGATGCGTCCCGTCACCGCTGAGACGATCGCCGCCGCCGTGACACTCTCGGGGTATGACGCGTTCCGCCGCCCACCGAGTCGTCCTCGCCGCCACCGGCGCCCTGCTGCTGATCGGGTCGGCCGGGTGCGCGAGCGGCCCCGCCGCACGCGAACCCGGCGCCGCCCCCGGCCTGACGACGGCGACGCCCGGGCTCCCGGAGGGCGAGGTGACCGCGCAGGGCACGGTGCTCGACGACGGCGACGGGGCGCAGCTGTGCCTGGGCCCGGTGGCCGAGTCGTTCCCCCCGCAATGCCAGGGCCTGCCGCTGGCCGCGTGGGAGTGGGACGGCCTCGACGGGTCGGAGACCGCTGCGGGGGTGACCTGGGGCTCCTACGCCGTGCAGGGCACCTACGACGGCGAGACGTTCACGATCACCCAGCCGCCGGTCATGCTCGCCCTCTACGACCCGATGGTCCCGGACGACCCCACCGGCGGCGAGCCGGGCCCGGCCGACGAGGCGACGCTGCTGCGGGTGCAGGAGGAGGTGCACGCCGACCTCGGTGCGGCGGCGCTGAGCTCGTGGCCGCAGAACGGCCGGCTCTGGGTGCAGGTCGTCTGGGACGACGGCATCCTGCAGGACGCCGCCGACGGCGCCTACGGCGACGACGTGGTCGTCATCCAGTCGGCGCTGCGCGAGGTCTCCTGAACGCCCGCGCCGCCGCCCGGCGCACCGCGGTCAGTAGGCCTGCAGCACGCCCATGCTCAGCAGCACGATGAGCGCGATGCCCAGCACCACGCGGTAGACCACGAACGGCAGGAAGCTGCCGCGCTTGAGGTACTGCATGAGGAAGGCGATGACGGCCAGGCCCACGGCGAAGGCGATGCCGGTCGCCAGGGCGGTCTCGGCCATGGTGAACACCGCCGAGCCCGGCTCTTTGATGGCGTGGTAGAGCTCGTAGACGCCGCTGCCGAACACGGCCGGCACCGCCAGCAGGAAGGCGACCTCGGCGGCGGCGGGACGCGTGTACCCGAGCGCCAGTCCCATCGTCGTCGTCGCACCCGAGCGCGAGACGCCGGGGATGAGCGCCAGCGCCTGGGCGAAACCGAGCGCGAGGCCGTGACGGTAGGTGAGGTCCTCTTCGTTGCGGGTGCGCCGGCCCAGCGCATCGGCAACACCGAGGATGAGGCCGAACACGATCAGCACGATCGCCACGAGCCAGAGGTTGCGGAACGTGTCGCGGATGACGTCCTGGAAGAGGAAGCCCAGGATGCCGATGGGCAGGGTGCCGATGATGACGATCCAGCCCATCCGGGCGTCGGGGTCGTTGCGGGGCACCGCACCGGTCAGCGAGCGGAACCAGCGGCCGATGATGCGCATGATGCGCTTGAAGAAGTACACGAGCACCGCGAGCTCGGTGCCGATCTGGGTGATGGCGGTGAACGTCGCGCCCGGGTCGGTGGCCGCGGGCAGGAACTCGCCGACGATGCGCAGGTGCGCGCTCGACGAGATCGGCAGGAACTCGGTGAGTCCCTGGACGATGCCGAGGATGATGGCTTCGAACAGCATGGGCGGCCTTCCCAGGTCGGTGCGCGGGGTGGATCAGTAGGTGCGCAGCAGATCGGTCAGCACGCGCTGGCCGAACACGAGCGCGTCCAGCGGCACGCGCTCGTCCACCCCGTGGAACATACCCGTGAAGTCGATGTCGGCGGGGAGGCGCAACGGGGCGAAGCCGTATCCGGCGATGCCGAGCTCGGCGAGGGCCTTGTTGTCGGTGCCGCCGCCCATCAGGTAGGGCAGCACCGGGATGCCGGGGTCGTGACGGCCGAGGGCCTGCACCATCGCGTCCACCAGGGCGCCCTCGAACGGCACCTCCAGTCCGATGTCGCGGTGGCTGATCTCCACCACCACGTCGTCGCCGACGATGCGCTGGATCTGGGCGAGCACCGCGTCTTCCTGCCCGGGCAGGGTGCGCACGTCGATGGTCGCGCTGGCGGCATCCGGGATGACGTTGTGCTTGTAGCCTGCGGTGAGGCCGGTGGGGTTGGACGTGGTGCGGAACGTCGAGCGCAGGAAGCCCGCGGCGGGGCCGGTCGCGTCGGCGACGGCATCCGGGTCGGCCGGGTCGAGGCCGCACAGCGCGGCGAGGCCGGCGACGGTCTGCCGCGTGGTGGCGGTCAGCTCGACCGGCCACGAGGTGCGCCCGAGCGCGGCGACGGCCTCGGCCAGCCGCGTCACGGCGTTGTCGGGGTGGAAGCGGCTGCCGTGACCGGCGGTGCCGGTGGCGCGCAGGCGCATCCAGACCAGGGCCTTCTCCCCCACCTGCAGCAGGTAGGCACGGCGGTCGCCCACGGGGATCGAGTAGCCGCCCACCTCGCTGATGGCCTCGGTGGCGCCCGCGAACCAGTGCGGGCGGTCGCGCACGACCAGCTGCGAGCCCTCGACGCCGCCGTTCTCCTCGTCGGCGAAGAAGGTGACGATGATGTCGCGCTCGGGCTGCTCGCCGGCGCGCAGCAGCTCGGCGAGCGAGGTGAGGATCATGGCGTCCATGTCCTTCATGTCCACCGCGCCGCGCCCCCACAGCAGGCCGTCGCGGATGACGCCCTCGAAGGGATCGACCGACCAGTCCTCGGCGACGGCGGGGACGACATCGAGGTGGCCGTGCAGCACGAGGGCGGGCTTGGAGCGGTCGCGACCGGCGACGCGGGCGACCACGTTGGTGCGGCGCGGGATGGGCTCGTAGTACTCCACGCTCAGCCCGAGCGCCTCCAGATACGCCCCCACGTACTCGGCGGCCTCGCGCTCGCCGCGGGAGCGCCCCTCCCCCCAGTTGGTGGTGTCGAACCGGATGAGATCGCGCGCGACGCGCACGACCTCGGGGTACTCGGAGGCTTCCGCAGACATGCGCCCCACGCTACCGGTGCGGCGCTCGGCACATCGCCGGGGAAATGAGAAAAGGGCCCCTGACGGGACCCTTTTCATCTGTGCGCGAGGGGGGACTTGAACCCCCACGCCCTATACGGGCACTAGCACCTCAAGCTAGCGCGTCTACCTATTCCGCCACCCGCGCAGGTGGTGTTTCCGGTTTCGCAACCGAGGATCGACGATACCACGTTCCGTGCGCAACCGAGAATCGAGGGCCGGGCGTGGCTCGCCGGGCGCGTCGCGTCAGCCTCGCGTCAGCCCGGCGTCAGCCCGGTGTCAGCCCAGGGAGACGCCGAACAGCAGCCCGAGCAGGTAGGTGACCGCCGCCGCGCCGAAGCCGATCGCGAGCTGGCGCAGGCCCCGCCGCAGCGGCGGGGCGCCCGAGAGCAGCCCGACGGTGGCGCCGGTGGCCAGCAGCGACAGCCCCACGAGCACGAGGGCCACCAGCACCGCGGGAAGGCCGTTGAGGCCGAACAGCCACGGCAGCACCGGGATGACGGCGCCCGACGCGAAGAACAGGAAGCTCGAGCCGGCCGCGCCCAGGGCGCTGCCCACCGTCTCATGATCGCCGCGTTCCTCGGCGGGGCGGCGGTACGGCACCGACCGGTCGGCGCTGTGCGCGTGGGCGACGGCCTGGCGCGCCTGCGCGGCGGCCTCGTCGGCGGGGATGCCGCGGGCGCGGAAGACGAGCGCGAACTCGTTGACGTCGAGGTCGAGGTCGGGGAGGGCGGCGTCGGCGTAGTCGCTGGGCTCGGTGGCATCCAGCAGCTCGCGCTGCGACCGCACCGACACGTACTCCCCCGCCCCCATCGACAGCGCGCCCGCCAGCAGGCCCGCGACACCGCTGAAGAGGACGAACTGCGGGGCGGCGCCGGTCGCGCCGATGCCCATCACGAGGGCGAGGTTGGAGACCAGGCCGTCGTTGGCGCCGAACACGGCGGCGCGGAAGGTGCCCGACAGTCGGCGGCGCCCGCGCGCGGCGAGCCCCCGCACGACCTCGCGGTGCACCTTCTCGTCGGCGGCCATCCGGGCCGTGGCGAACGGCTCGCTCTCGTAGGGCGAGCGCCCCTCGGCGTTCTGGGCGAGGGCGAGCACGAAGATCGACCCGAAGCGGCGCGCCATCCAGCCGAGCAGGTACGAGCCGGCGCTCTCCCGCGGCAGCCGGGCGGGCTCCTCGCCCAGCAGCTCGAGCCAGTGCGCCTCGTGGCGCCCCTCGGCCTCGGCGAGCGCGATGAGGATCTCGCGGTCCTCCCCGGTGCGGCGGGCGGCCATCTCGCGGTACAGGCGCGCCTCGGCGCGCTCGTCGACCAGGTACTGCGCCCACCGGCGACGGTCGCGCGGGGTCGGGTCGGCGGGGGCGGGCATGGGGGGCGTGGCCACGTGGCGCTCCTCGGTCTCAGCGGGTGTCCGCAGGGCCCCGACGCGGTGCCGGCGGACGATCCACGCTAACCGCGCCGATGGCGCCGGATCGCCCGGATGCCGCGATTGCCAGCATTTCGGGGATCCGAACCGCGCGGGCTGCGCGCGGGTGGGGGCGGAGGCCCGGTCAGGCCCGCACGCGCGAGCGCAGCACGTCGATGCGCGACTGCAGCTGCGCGACGGTGGCGCGGGCCACCTCGGGGCCGCCGCAGATGCGGCGCAGCTCGGCGTGCACGAGACCGTGCTGCTCGCCCGACTGCCGGGCGTAGAGCCCGACGAGGCTGTTGAGCAGCTGGCGCTGTTCGCGCAGCGTGCGGTGCAGCGGCGCCGGGATCCCGGCATCCGGCTGTTCGGAGGGGGTGTCGCTGTCGCGCTCCTGCGCCTCGCGGGCCCGGCGGTGCCGCGACTGGCGCGACTGGCGCTGCATGAGCAGCTCGTGCACGTGCTCGGGCTCGAGCAGGCCCGGAATGCCCAGGAACTCCTCCTCTTCGGGGCTGCCGGGCACGGCGAGCTGACCGAACTCCTTGCCGTCGAACAGCACCCGGTCGAAGTGGGCGACCGAGCCGAGGGCCTGGTAGCTGAACTCCTCGGTGAGCTCGTCGGAGGCCTTCTCCTCGCGCTCGGCCTCGGCCAGCAGCGTGTCTTCGAGGCCGTCGTCGTCGCCGTCGGTGTCGCGGTCGAGGGCGTGGTCGCGCTCGCGCTCCATCTCGCCGGCCAGCCCCATGAGCTGCGGCACGTGCGGCAGGAACACCGATGCCGTCTCGCCGCGGCGCCGCGCCCGCACGAAGCGGCCGATCGCCTGGGCGAAGAACAGCGGCGTCGAGGCGCTGGTGGCGTAGACGCCCACCGCCAGACGGGGAACATCGACACCCTCGGAGACCATGCGCACCGCGACCATCCAGCGGGTGGTCGCGCCGGAGAACTGCTCGATGCGCCCCGAGGCCGCCTTGTCGTCGGAGAGGACGACGGCGGGCTGCTCGCCGGTGAGACCGCGCAGGATCGCGGCGTAGGCGCGCGCGGCGGTCTGGTCGGTCGCGATGACCAGTCCCCCCGCGTCGGGCACGTCTTCGCGCACCTCGGTGAGGCGGCGGTCGGCCGAGGCGAGCACCGCGGGGATCCAGTCCCCCTCGGGGTCGAGGGCGGTGCGCCAGGCCTGCGCGTTGACGTCTTTGGTGTTGTCCTGCCCGAGGTGGGCTTCCAGCTCGTCGCCGGCGCGGGTGCGCCAGCGCATCTTGCCGGCGTAGACGAGGAACAGCACCGGGCGCACGACGCCGTCGGCCAGGGCGCGCCCGTAGCCGTAGTTGTAGTCGGTGCGCGAGAGGCGGATGCCCTTCTCGTTGGGGTGGTACTCGACGAACGGGATGGGCGCGGTGTCGGAGCGGAAGGGCGTGCCGCTCAGCAGCAGGCGGCGGGTGGCCCGGCCGTACGCCTCGCGCAGCGCGTCGCCCCAGCTGAGGGCGTCGCCGCCGTGGTGCACCTCGTCGAGCACGACCAGCGTGCGCGCGCTGTCGGTGATGTGCTTGTGCACCGAGGCCTTCACCGCGACCTGCGCGTAGGTCACCGCGATGCCGTGGTACTGGCGCGACGGCATCCCGTGGCGGTTGCTGAAGCGTGGATCGAGGCGGATGCCCACGCGCGCCGCCGCGTCGGCCCACTGGGTCTTGAGGTGCTCGGTGGGGGCGACGACCACGAGGCGGTCGACGACGCCGCGGCGCAGCAGCTCGGAGGCCAGACGCAGCGCGAACGTGGTCTTGCCGGCGCCGGGGGTGGCCGCGGCCAGGAAGTCGCGGGGGCCCGAGCCGGGACCGTCGGGACCGTCGGCGGAGAAGTACGTCTCGAGGGCCTCGGCCTGCCAGGCACGCAGGTTCTGGGCGGTTCCCCACGGAGCGCGCTGCGGGAACGACGGCGACAGATGCTCGGCGGCGAAGCTGCCGAAGTGGGTCTGCTCGTCGTCCGCCTGCGCCACCTGCCCCTCCTCTGCCACGAGTGACCACCCTAAATGCTCCCGCCGACACCGCGGGCCGAGATCCCCCGGCACCGGCCTCCCCGGAGGCCGGACTCCCGCCCGGAGGCGGCGGCCCGGTAGCCTCGGAGGGCACCGACGAGGTGAGGAGCACCATGGGCAACAACGATCCGTCCCCCGACGACCGTCGCACGCCGTACACCCCCAACCCCGATTCGCACCCCTGGCGCCGGATGGTCGCGATCGGCGATTCGTTCACCGAGGGCGTCGGCGACCCCGACCCCGCCGCCCCCAACGGGCTGCGCGGCTGGGCCGACCGCGTCGCCGAGGTGCTCTCGACGCAGGTCGACGACTTCGCCTACGCCAACCTCGCGGTGCGCGGCAAGCTCATCGGCCAGATCATCGACGACCAGATCGAGCCGGCCCTCGCCCTCAAGCCCGACCTGGTGACCCTTTCGGCGGGCGGCAACGACGTCATCCGTCCCGGCGCCGACCCGGATGCCGTGGCCGAGCGGTTCGAGGACGCCGTCGTGCGGCTGTCGTCGCAGGGCGCGAACCTCGTGGTGTTCACGGGCATCGACACGAACTTCACGCCCGTCTTCCGCGGCATCCGCGGCCGCGTGGCGATCTACAACGAGAACATCCGCGCGATCGCCGACCGCTACGACTGCATCGTCGCCGACCAGTGGGCCCTCAAGGAGGTGCAGGACATGCGCTTCTTCGACGACGACCGCCTGCACTACAACACGCTCGGCCACCACGAGGTGGCCCGCATGGTGCTGCGCGCCCTGAACGTGCCCAACGACCTGCAGCCGATGCAGCCCGACCCGCTGCCGCTGCGCACCTGGCGGGCCGCGCGGGCCGGCGACCTGGTGTGGGCGCGGGAGTTCCTCATGCCGTGGGTGCTGCGCCGGGTGCGGCACCAGTCGTCGGGCGACCACATCACCGCCAAGCGTCCCGATGCCCTGCCGGTGTTCCTCGAGGCCCCCGGTCAGGACCGCGGCGCCGGACCGGGCACGCCGGTCTGAGCCCGCGCGCCGATCAGCGCAGGGCCCAGAGGGCCACGGCCGCCGCAGCCGCGACGTTGAGCGAGTCCACACCGCCGGCCATCGGGATCGTCACGACGGTGTCGGCCGCCTCCAGCGCGCGCCGCGAGAGGCCATCGCCCTCGGCGCCCATGAGCAGCGCCACCCGTTCGGGACGGGCGGCCACGAACTCGTCCAGCGGCACGGCGCCGTCGGCGAGCGCGAGGGCGGCCAGGTGCAGTCCGGCGTCGTGGAGGATGCCGCGGGCCTCGGGCCACTCGGGAAGGCGCGTCCACGGCACCTGGAAGACCGTCCCCATGCTCACCCGCACGCTGCGGCGGTAGAGCGGGTCGGCGCACCGCGGCGTGACCAGCACCGCGTCGGCGCCGAGACCGGCGGCGGCGCGGAAGGCGGCGCCCACGTTGGTGTGGTCGACGATGTCTTCGAGGATCAGCACGGTGCGCGCCCCGCCGACGACATCGGCCACCGACGGCAGGTCGGGCCGGTGCATCGCGGCCAGCGCCCCCCGGTGCACCGCATAGCCGGTGAGCTGTTCGGCCACGGCATCCGTCACGACGTACACGGGCGCCTCGCCGGCCAGAAGCTCCACCTCGCCCAGCCACTTGGGCTGCACCAGCACCGACCGCGGCCGGTGACCGGCGCCCACGGCACGGGCGATCACCTTCGCGGATTCGGCGATGTAGAGGCCGCCGGCGGGTTCGAGCACCCGCCGCAGGGCGACGTCGGTGAGGTCGCGGTAGTCGGCCAGGCGCGGGTCGGCGGGGTCGTCGATCCGGATCACGGGCATCCACCCACTCTTCCACGTCCGCTCCCGCCGGTGAGCGCGTAACAAGCCGGTAAACCGACAGGCGTAGGCTCGGCCCGGGGAAGCGAAGGGGTGAGGGATGACCACGGTGCTCGAGCTGGATCCGGCCGCGACGGCCCTCGTCGGCCGCGCCGTCGAGGCGCTGGCAGGGCGCCGCATCGCGGTGCTCACCGGCGCCGGCGTGTCCACCGACTCCGGCATCCCCGACTATCGCGGCAAGGGCGCGCCGACGCGCACCCCCATGACCGCGCAGCAGTTCCTCTCCTCCGACGCCGCCCGCCGGCGCTACTGGGTGGGCAGCCACCTCGGCTGGAAGGCCTTCGCCGCCGCCTCCCCCAACGGCGGGCACCTCGCCCTGGCCGAGCTCGAACGGTCGGGGGTCGCCTCCGGCGTCATCACCCAGAACGTCGACGGGCTGCATCTGCGCGCCGGCAGCCGCCGCGTCGTCGAGCTGCACGGCACCATGCGCCGGGTGTACTGCACCCACTGCGGGCAGGTCTTCGACCGCCGCGACCTGGCCGTGCGCGTCGAGGCCGACAACCCCTGGATCGCAGTGCCCGACAACGTCGAGCTCGGCCCCGACGGCGACGTGCTCCCGGCATCCTCGGACGGGTTCGTCGTGCCCGCGTGCAGCGTCTGCGGCGGCATGCTCAAGCCCGACGTCGTCTTCTTCGGCGAGTACATCCCGGTCGACAAGTTCGCCGAGGCCGAGCAGCTGCTGAGCGGCAGCGACGCGCTGCTCGTGGCGGGGTCGTCGCTCGTGGTGAACTCCGGCGTGCGCCTGGTCGAGCGCGCGCGGCGCCGCCGCCTGCCGATCGTGATCGTCAACCGCGGGGAGACGCGCGTCGACAAGAAGGCGACCGTCAAGATCGACGCCGGCACCAGCGAGGTGCTGCGCGCCCTGACCACCGCCCTCGCTTCCGCGGGCTGAACGAGGTCGAGCGGCCGCATCGGGCGCCGCGGCGCCGGGGGCTCGTGGACCGATCTAGGCTCGAAGGGTGACCACTCTCACCCTCGTGCGCCACGGCGAGACCGACTGGAACCGCCGTCGGCGCATCCAGGGCTCCACCGACATCCCCCTCAACGACACCGGACGCGCCCAGGCGCTCGAGACCGGCCGGCGCCTGCGCGTCGAGCTCGCCGGTCAGGAGCCCCTCGTGGTCGCCTCCAGCGACCTCTCGCGTGCCGACGAGACCGCCCGCATCATCGCCGCCGAGCTCGGCGCGGGGGCCCACCGCACCTACCCCGAGCTGCGCGAGCGCGGCTACGGCGAGGCCGAGGGCGCGACCGACGTCGAGTTCGCCGAGCGCTGGGGCGAGTGGGTCACCGCGCAGGTGCCCGGCGCCGCGCCGTGGGAGGACGTGCGCACCCGCGCCGTCACCGGTCTGCGCGCCGCCGTGCGCGACGCGCGCCGGCAGACCGCCCCCGCGGCCCCGTCGCTGGTCATCGTCGCCCACGGCGCGCTCATCCGCGAGCTCATCCGCCACGCCACCGGGGGCGAGTTCCCCGCGCCCGGCGAGCGCCTGGCCAACGGCTCGACGCACACGTTCTTCCTCGAGCGCGAGCGCCTGCGGCTCATCGACTACGCCCCGATCCCCGCCTGACGAGGGGTGGGGCCGGGCTGTGGCCCCGGTGCTGCACGAGGTCGAGCGGCCGGGCCCGCGGCATCCGCCCCCTGGGTCACCTGGCCGCGGGCCTGTGCCCCCACGGTTCTCGGAGCACCGCATCCTTCTCGGAGCTTCCCGCCCGAAACCTCCGATCCCGGTGCCCCCCTCCGATCTGCGCGCCAGCCTCCGATCCGGATGCGGCCGCAAGCCCCCCGCTCCCCCACACCGCGGTCCTCGGGGTCCAGCATCCGGGCGCTGACTGCCGATCCGTCGGCGAGAGAACAACGGGGCGCCGAGGGAACGGGCGGCACCCGTCCTCTCGGCGCTCCAGTGTTCTCTCGCGGGCGAGCCGCGGCGCCTCGGGCGCGGGCGCGCCGCTGTCGCGGCGGCTCAGGCGCGGGCGAGCACGGTGCGGGCGTGGCGCAGCAGCGGTTCGTCGATCATGCGGCCTTCGAAGGTGAAGACGCCCGGTCCGCCCTCGGCGGCGGACAGCAGGCGCTGGGCCCAGGCGAGGGTCGCGGGGTCGGGGCGGTAGGCGGCGCGCACCACCTCGACCTGCGAGGGGTGGATGCAGCCCGTGGCCGCGAAGCCGCTGGCCGCGGCATCCGTCGCCTCGCGGCGCAGGCCCTTCAGGTCGGCGATGTCGAGGTGCACGGCGTCGATCGCGGCCTTCCCGCGGGCACCGGCGGCGATGAGCACCCGCGAGCGGGCGTAACGCACGACACTGCGGTATCCGCCGGGCTCGCCCGAACTGCGCGGCTTGCGGCTGGACGTGCCGCCGAGCGAGGCGATGAGGTCTTCCGAGCCCCACATGAGGGCGATGACCCCCGGAACGGCGGCGATCTTCTCGGCGGATGCCACGCCGCGGGCGGTCTCGCAGATCGCGATGACCTCGAACCTCGGGTCGATGCGCCCCAGCTGCTTGGCGGACTCCGCCTTGGCGACCATGATCGTGCGGTAGTCGGTCTGGGAGAGCGTGGCCATGTCGGCGGCGAACGCCGCGGTGTCGGTGGGGTTCACCCGCACGATCGTGCGCTGCGGGTCGAGGTGCGCGTCGATGAGGTGGCCGCGCGCGGCGACCTTGGCGTCGGCGGCCACGGCGTCTTCGAGGTCGATGATCACGGCGTCGGAGCGTTCGGCGGCCTTCGCGAACCGGTCGGGGCGGTCGGCCGGGCAGAACAGCAGCGCCGGCCCGAACGGGAACGCGCTCATGCGGGGACCCCCTCGCCGACCTCGGCGGCATCGCCGCTCGGCGCGCACCACATGAGGGCGGTGCGGGTGGCGACGGCGACGACCTCGCCGTGCTGGTTGCGTCCGGTGTGCTGCATCGTCACGATCCCCTGCCCCGGCCGCGACGCCGAGAGGCGCGCGCCGGTGATCTCGGTCTGCACGGTGAGGGTGTCGCCGTGGAACAGCGGCGCCGGGAAGCGGATGTCGGTGAGCCCGAGCTGGGCGACGAGGGTGCCCTGCGTCAGCTGCGACACCGACGCGCCGATCATGGTCGACAGGGTCCACAGCGAGTTCATCAGCCG
The DNA here is from genome assembly GCF_025421715.1 of Microbacterium festucae. Taxonomy (GTDB): domain Bacteria; phylum Actinomycetota; class Actinomycetes; order Actinomycetales; family Microbacteriaceae; genus Microbacterium; species Microbacterium festucae. The sequence continues at coordinate 146,533 of NZ_JAOEFC010000002.1, read as the reverse complement.
CTGCCCGAACGGCTGGGTCGCCGCGAACGCGGCATCCAGGTGCAGAGCCTGCGTGTTCATCGTCAGCGCACTGAACAGCACGTTGTCGGACTCGGTGGCGGTGCGCCCCGGCCGGTGCGCATAGACGTCGCCGACCGTGAACTCCTCGAACCACAGGCCCCGTTGCTCGATCTCCACCCGCCCCACGCTACCTCTCGTCCATCGCACGTCCACGGATGCCGGCCGGTGCCGCCCCGGTCACGCCACGCCCAGGGCGCGGGCGATGACGAGCAGCTGCACCTCGTTGGTGCCCTCGCCGATCTCGAGGATCTTCGAGTCACGGAAATGCCGCGCCACCGGGTACTCGTTCATGAAGCCGTTGCCGCCGAACAGCTGGGTCGCGTCCCGGGCGTTGTCCATGGCGGCGTCGCTGGCGGTGAGCTTGGCGATCGCGGCCTCGGTCTTGAAGGGCTTGCCCGCGTCGCGCAGCCGGGCGGCGTGCAGCCACGCCACCCGCGCCACGTGCACCCGCAGCTGCATGCGGGCCAGAGTGAACTGCGCGCTCTGGCGCGAGGCGAGCGAGGAGCCGAACACGGTGCGGCTGCGCGCATAGTCGACGGCGGCGTCGAGGCAGCCCTCGGCGGCGCCGGTGCTGAGGGCGGCGATGGCGATGCGGCCCTCGTCGAGGATGTGGAGGAAGTTCGCGTAGCCGCGGCCGCGCTCGCCGACGAGGTGGGCCGCCGGCACCCGCACGCCCTCGAACGAGAGCGGATGGGTGTCGGAGGCGTGCCAGCCCACCTTGTCGTAGGCCGGTCCGACGGTGAACCCGGGGGTGCCGTTCGGCACGAGGATCGTCGACAGCTCGGGGCCCCGGTCGCCGCGGCCGGTGACGGCGGTGACGGTGACGAACCGGGTGATCGCGGTACCCGAGTTGGTGATGAACTGCTTCGCGCCGTCGATGACCCACTCGTCGCCGTCGAGGCGGGCCGTGGTGCGGGTGGCACCGGCATCCGACCCCGCCTCGGGCTCGGTGAGGCCGAACGCGGCCAGCGCGGTGCCGGCCAGCAGGTCGGGCAGGTGCTCGCGGCGCTGCTCGTCGGTGCCGAAACGGTGGATCGGCATGGCCCCCAGGCTCACGCCCGCCTCGAGGGTGATGGCGATGGACTGGTCGACGCGTCCGAGCGCCTCGATGGCCAGGCACAGCGCGACGTAGTCGCCGCCCTGCCCGCCGACCTCCTCGGGGAACGGCAGGCCGAACAGGCCCAGCTCGCCCATGCCCGCCACGACGTCCAGCGGCAGGGTGGCGGTGCGGTCGGCCTCGTACGACCGGGGCGCGACGACCTCGTCGGCGAAGGTGCGCACGATGCGGGCGAGCTCGAGCTGCTCGTCTTCGAGGCCGTAGGTGGACAGGTCGATGCTCATGGGGTGCCTCCGGTGGGTGTGGTGTCGGTGGGAGCGGCGGCGACCGGGGTGACCTCGGCGACGACGTCGCCGCGGCGCACCTGCGCACCGACGGCGACACGCAGTCGCACCGTCCCCTCGTGGGGGGCGGTGACGGCGTGCTCCATCTTCATGGCCTCGATGGTGAGGATGCGGGCGCCGGCGGCCACGGACGCGCCGTCGTCGACGTGCACCGCGACGACGGCGCCGGGCAGCGGCGCGGGCAGGTGCGGGGATGCCGCGTCGGCGGCGCCCCGGTCGCGGGCGGCGTGCGCGCGCTCCCAGGCGGCGCGGCGGCTCAGCGGCCGCAGCGACGCGTGCGCACCGTCGGCGTGCACGTGCACCGTGCCCTCCGCATCGACCGCCGCCTCGGTGGCACCCGCCTCGGTGGCACCCGCCCGGATGCCGTCCGGCGGGCAGGCCACGACGTGCACGATGCCCGTGGCGTCGAGCAGGTGGACGGGTGCGGGCTGGGCCGGAGCGCCGAAGCGGCGGCCGGCGAGGGCGTGCCACACGTCTGCTCCGCCGGTGCGGGCGGCGGCGACGGTCGCCGCCGCGGCCTGCAGCTGCGCCGGCGTGGGAGGGGGCTCGTGCGGCGGCGGCATCCGCTCGATGAGCCCGGTGTCGAGTTCGCCCGCGACCACGGCCGGCTCGGCGAGCAGGGTGCGCAGGAACGCGATGTTGGTGTCGACCCCCAGCACGACGGTGCCGGCGAGGGCGGCGTCGAGTCGGTGCAGTGCGGCGGTGCGGGTGTCGGCGTGGGCGATGACCTTGGCCACCATCGGGTCGTAGTCGGCGGTGACGACCGAGCCGCTGGTCACCGCGGCATCCGTGCGCACGCCCTCCGGCGCCCGCCACCGCAGCACGGTGCCCGTCGCCGGCAGGAAGCCGCGCTCGGGACTCTCGGCGTACACGCGCGCCTCGATCGCGTGGCCGGACAGGTGCACGTCGTCCTGCCCGAAGGCGAGCGGCTCGCCGGCGGCCACCCGCAGCTGCTGCTCGACGAGGTCGATGCCGGTCACCAGCTCGGTGACGGGGTGCTCGACCTGCAGGCGCGTGTTCATCTCGATGAAGAAGAACTCGTCGGGGCGCTCTGCCGCCACGAGGAACTCCACGGTGCCGGCGCCGCGGTAGCCCACCGACGCGGCGGCGCGGCAGGCCGCCTCCCCCAGCCGCGCGCGCACCGCGGCGTCGACGGCGGGCGAGGGGGCCTCTTCGATGACCTTCTGGTGGCGGCGCTGCAGCGTGCATTCGCGCTCGCCCAGGTGCACGACGGCGCCGTGCGCGTCGGCGAGCACCTGCACCTCGATGTGGCGGGGCCGCTCGATGAGCCGCTCCAGCAGCAGCGTGTCGTCGCCGAAGGCGGCGCGGGCGATGCGGCGGGCCGCGGCCAGCGCAGGGGCGAGCTCGCCCGCGGCGCGCACCACCTGCATCCCCTTGCCGCCGCCGCCCGCGGACGGCTTGACCAGCAGCGGGAAGCCCGCGGCCTCGGCTGCCGCGGCGATCTCGTCGTCGGTCATGCCCGCGGCGCTGAAGCCGGGGACGGTGGGCACGCCGTGGCCGGCGACGTGCTCTTTGGCGCGGATCTTGTCGCCCATCACCTCCAGGGCACGCTCCCCCGGACCGATGAAGACGATGCCCGCCGCCGCGCAGGCGCGGGCGAAGGCGACGTTCTCGGAGAGGAAGCCGTAGCCCGGATGCACGGCGTCGGCGCCGGTGGCGCGCGCGGCGGCGAGCACCGCGTCGACCGAGAGGTAGGACTCGGCGGCCGGCGCCGGGCCCAGCCGCACGGCCGCGTCGGCTTCGCGCACGTGCGGCGCGTCGGCGTCGGCGTCGCTGTAGACGGCGACCGCGCGGATGCCGCAGCGATGCAGGGTGCGGATGATCCGGCGGGCGATCTCGCCGCGGTTGGCGACGAGCACGGTGCGCAGCGCGGGCGTAGGCGTAGGCGTGGGCACGATCACATCCGGAACAGGCCGAAGCCGGGATCGGGAAGCGGCGCGCGCGCCGCGACGTCGAGGGCGAGACCGAGCGCGTCGCGGGTGTCGGCCGGATCGAGGATGCCGTCGTCCCACAGCCGCGCGGTGGCGTAGTAGGGGTCGCCCTGCTCGTCGAAGCGGGCCCGCACGGGTTCTTCGAAGGCGGCGCGCTCGGCCGGCTGCCACGGGGTGCCCCGCGCGGCCAGCTGCTCTTCGCGCACGGTGGCCAGCACAGCCGCGGCCTGGGGTCCGCCCATCACCGAGATGCGGCTGGCCGGCCAGGTCCACAGGAACCGGGGCGAATAGGCGCGGCCGCACATCGAGTAGTTGCCCGCGCCGAACGACCCGCCGATGATGACGGTGAACTTCGGCACCCGGGTGGTGGCCACGGCGGTGACCATCTTGGCGCCGTCCTTGGCGATGCCGCCGGCTTCGGCGTCGCGGCCCACCATGAAGCCGGTGATGTTCTGCAGGAAGATCAGCGGCACCCCGCGCTGGTCGCACAGCTCGATGAAGTGCGCGCCCTTGAGCGCCGACTCGCGGAAGAGGATGCCGTTGTTGGCGACGATGCCCACCGGGTGGCCGTGCAGCCGCGCGAACCCGGTGACCAGCGTGTCGCCGTACTCGCGCTTGAACTCGTGGAAGGCGCTGGCATCCACGAGGCGGGCGATGACCTCGCGCACGTCGTACGGGCGGGTGAGGTCGACCGGCACGACCCCGTAGAGGTCGTCCGGCGAGACGGCGGGGGACACCGGTGCGGTGACCTCCCAGACCGGGGGCGGCGGGGCGGGGAGGGTCGCGACGATGTCGCGGAGGATCTCGAGGGCGTGCGCGTCGTCGTCGGCGAGGTGGTCGACCACGCCCGAGGTGCGCGCGTGCAGCTCGCCGCCGCCGAGCTCCTCGGAGGTGACCTCTTCGCCGATGGCGGCCTTCACCAGCGGCGGGCCGCCCAGGAAGATCGTCCCCTGTCCGCGCACGATCACCGTCTCGTCGCACATGGCGGGCACGTAGGCGCCGCCGGCGGTGCACGAGCCGAGCACCGCCGCCAGCTGCGGGATGCCGGCCGCCGACAGTCGCGCCTGCTGGTAGAAGATGCGCCCGAAGTGGTCGCGGTCGGGGAAGACCTCGTCCTGCAGCGGCAGGAACGCGCCGCCGGAGTCGACCAGGTAGATGCACGGCAGGCGGTTCTCGAGGGCGATCTCCTGTGCGCGCAGGTGCTTTTTCACCGTGAGCGGGAAGTAGGTGCCGCCCTTGACGGTGGCGTCGTTGCAGACGACCATCACGTGCCGGCCGTGCACGAGGCCGATGCCCGCCACGACCCCCGCGCCGGGCGCCTCGCCGTCGTAGAGGCCGTCGGCGGCCAGCGGCGCGACCTCCAGGAACGGGCTGCCCTCGTCGAGCAGCCGGTCGACGCGGTCGCGGGCGAGCAGTTTGCCGCGCGCGACGTGCCGCTCCCGCGACGCGGCGCTGCCCCCGGCGGCCGCCGTGCGCAGGCGCTCGCGCAGTCGTGCGGCCAGCGCCGACTGGGCGGCATCGGCCTCGGCGAAGCGGTCGTCGTGGACCACCGACGTCTCGAGCGTCGTCATGCGCGTCCTCCTCGACGTCACGATCTCGTCACGGTGTCCGGCCGCCGCCGCGGACCGGGTCCGGGCATAGTTAGTGTTCACTAACTGAGACTCGTCCAGGTTAGCGAGGATTAACTGGAATGACAAGCGGTTCGACCCCCCGCGAACGCGCCAAGGCGCGCCGGCACGACGACCTCGTCCGCGAGGCGGCCCGACTGTTCGCCGAGCGCGGATACGCCGGCGTGAGCCTGGAAGAACTGGGCGCCGCGGTGGGCGTGAGCGGCCCCGCCGTCTACCGCCACTTCGCCGGCAAGCAGGCGGTGCTGGGCGAGATCCTGCTCGGCGCCAGCCGGCGTCTCCACGACGGCGGCGCGACGGTGGTGGCCGATGCCGGCTCCCCCGACGCGCAGCTGCGCGCCCTCATCGCCTTCCACGTCTCCTTCGCCCTCACCGGCGCCGACGTCATCCGCGTGCAGGACCGCGACCTCGCCAGCCTCGCCCCCGAGCCGCGGCACACGGTGCGGCGCCTGCAGCGCGAGTACGTGGACATGTGGATCGACGTGCTCACGCGACTGCACCCGGGCCGTGCCCGCGACGACCTGCGCGTGCGCGCCCACGCCGTGTTCGGGCTCATGAACTCCACCCCTCACGCGGGCCCCGGCGCGGCAGGCCCCGGCGCCACCGCGACCTCGGTGCGCGGCATCCTCGAGCAGCTGGCGCTCGCCGCCCTCACCGCCTGAGCGCCGCGCAGGCGGTGAGGTGACGACGGCGCCGGGCACTCAGGCGTAGAGCAGGGCGCGGCCGGGGTCGCGCAGCAGGGCGCCGATGGCCGCCAGCAGCCGCGAGCCCTCGGCCCCGTCGGCGACACGGTGGTCGAACGAGAGGCTGAGCGTCATCACCTCGCGCAGCGCCAGCTCGCCCTCGTGCTCCCACGGGCGGCGTCGCACGGCGCCGAGACCGAGGATGCCGGATTGCCCCGGCGGCAGGATCGGCGTGCCCGCATCCACGCCGAAGACGCCGAAGTTGGTCAGTGAGAACGTGCCGCCGGTCATCTCAGCCAGACTCGACCGTCCGGTGCGCGCCCGCTCGGCCAGGGCTCCCAGCGCGTCGGCGAGCTCGGTGAGGTCCATCCGGTCGGCCTCGGGCACGTGGGGCACGAGCAGTCCGCGGTCGGTGGCCACGGCGATCCCGAGGCCGACGTGACGGTAGCGCACGATCTCGTCGTGCTCGCCGTCCCAGCGGGCGTTGAGGTCGCCGTGACGGCGCAGCGCGAGGCAGGTGGCCCGCGCGGCGAGCGCGAGGATGCCGATGCGGTGGCCGGCCAGCTCCCGGTCGGCGCGCAGATCGTCGACGAGCCGCATCGAGGCGGTGACGTCGACGTCGAGGAAGCAGGTGACGTGCGGGGCGGTGAAGGCCGACTGCACCATGGCAGCCGCCGTCTGCTTGCGCACCCCGCGCACCGGGATGTGCTGGTCGTCGTGGTCGCCCGCCCCGCCCCGCGCGTCGTCGGCGGCGGATGCCGTGGGCACGGTGTCGACGGGTGCCGTCGCGGCGGCGGCCTGCACCGGTGCCTGCGCCGGTGCGGCGACCGTTGCCGCGGCCGCGCGCTCGACGTCGTCGCGGGTGATGAGGCCGTCGGCGCCGGTGCCGGTCAGCTGCGACAGGTCGACGCCGAGCTCGCGCGCCCGCGCCCGCACCGGCGGGGTGGAGCGGGGGCGCACGGCCGGTTCGGTCGCCTCCGCCCCGGCATCCGCCCGCCCGCCCGCGGCATCGCCGCCGTCGTGACGCTCGTCGGGCAGGTCGTCGTGCGGAGCGCGCGAGACCCGCTCGAGCACGGCGGTCGGGGCGCCGCGGGTGCGCCGGCGCGGCCGCTCGTCGGAGCGCGGCGCCGCGCCGTAGCCGACGAGGTTCGGCAGCACGTCGTCGCCGCCGGCGACCTCGACGGCGAGGATGACCTCGCCCACCGCCACGACCTCGCCCTCGGCGTGGTGCACGGCGGCGACGACCCCCGCATAGGGCGAGGGCAGCTCGACGATCGCCTTGGCGGTCTCGACCTCGGCGATGGTCTGGTTGAGAGCGACCTCGTCGCCCTCGGCGACCAGCCAGTGCACGATCTCGGCCTCCGGCAGCCCCTCACCCAGGTCGGGGAGGCGGAACTCGGCGATCACGAGGTCACCCCCGCGCGGTGGCCGCGGCCGAGCACGCGGTCGACGGCATCCAGGATGCGGTCGAGATCGGGCAGGTGGTGCCGCTCGAGCTTGGCGGGCGGGTAGGGGATGTCGAACCCGGTCACCCGCTGCGGCGCCGCCTCGAGGTACTCGAAGCACTGCTCGGTGACGCTCGCGATGATCTCGGCCCCGACCCCCGCCTCACGGGCCGCCTCGTGGGCGACCACCAGCCGCCCGGTCGAGCGGACCGATGCCGTCACGGTGCGGTAGTCCACCGGCGAGAGCGAGCGCAGGTCGATGACCTCGATCGACACGCCCTCGTCCTCGGCGGCGGTCGCCGCGTCGAGGGCGACCTGCACCTGCGCGCCGTAGGTCACCAGGGTGACATCGGTGCCGCGACGCACCACGCGCGCCACCCCCAGCGGGGCGGCGTCGGCGATGTCGGCGTCGAGGTCGACCTCGCCCTTGCTGTGGTAGAGCCGCTTGGGCTCGAAGAAGACGACCGGGTCGTCGCTGGCGATGGCCTGCCGCAGCATCGTGTACGCGTCCTGCGGGTTGGACACCGCGACCACGCGCAGCCCGGCGGTGTGCACGAAGTAGGCCTCGGGCGACTCGGAGTGATGCTCGGCGGCGCCCACACCGCCGGCCCACGGGATGCGGATGGTGAGCGGCATCTTCACGGCGCCGCGGGTGCGGTAGTGGAGCTTGGCGACCTGGCAGACGATCTGGTCGAACGCCGGGTAGACGAAGCCGTCGAACTGGATCTCCACGACGGGGCGGAACCCGCGCATCGCCAGCCCCACCGCGGTGCCGACGATGGCCGACTCCGCCAGCGGCGTGTCGACCACGCGCGTCGCCCCGAAGCGGGACTGCAGGCCGTCGGTGATGCGGAAGACGCCGCCGAGCGCCCCCACGTCCTCCCCCATGACGAGCACCCGGTCGTCGTCGGCCAGGGCCTGTCCGAGCCCGGCGGTGAGGGCCTTGGCCAGGGTGAGCTCGGTCATCGCGTCCCCTCCTCGTCGTCTGCGAAGCCCTCGAGATAGGCCGAGAACTGCTCCCGCTGGCGGTCGATGCCGGTGTGCGGCTCGGCGTACACGTCGTCGAGCACGGCCAGCGGCGGTCGGGTCGTGGCCTCCAGCGCCGCGCGGCGCATCCCGGCGGTGAACTCCGCCGCCGCCTGTTCGGCCTCTGCCTCGGCCGCCTCGAGCAGCCCGCGCTCCCGCAGCACGCCCGCCACGCGCAGCAGCGGGTCGCGGGTGCGCCACAGCGCGACCTCGTCGGCGCTGCGGTAGCGGGTGGGGTCGTCGCTGGTGGTGTGCGGGCCCAGGCGATAGGTGACCGCCTCGATGTAGGCCGGGCCCCGTCCGCTGCGGGCGTGGTCGAGGGCCCAGCGCATCGCGGCGGTGCACGCGATCACGTCGTTGCCGTCCACGCGCACGCTCGGGATGCCGAAGCCCGGGGCGCGGCCCGCCAGGGGCAGATGCGACTGCAGGCCCACCGGCTCGGAGATCGCCCACTGGTTGTTCGAGCAGACGAACACGACGGGCGCGCCGAACGAGGCGGCGAACACCATCGCCTCGCTCACGTCGCCCTGGCTGGTGGCGCCGTCGCCGAAGCAGGCGACAGCCACCTGGTCGCCGCCGTCGCGCTGCACGCCCATCGCGTAGCCGACCGCGTGGAGCGTCTGGGCGCCGATGATGATCTGCGGGGTCGCCACGTGCAGGTCGTAGGGGTCGAACGTGCCGAACACCTCGCCGCGCCAGCCCAGCACGAGGTCGGCGGGCCGGGCGCCGCGCGCCACGAGCACGCCGAGCTCGCGGTAGCTCGTGAAGAAGAAGTCGTCGTCGTGGCAGGCGCGCGTGATGCCGATCTGCACCGCCTCCTGCCCTTCGGCGGGGGCCCACAGGCCCAGCTGTCCCTGCCGCTGCAGGGCGACGCCGGCCGCGTCGATGCGGCGCACGAGCAGCATGTCGCGGTAGAGCCCGGCCAGCCGGGTGTCGTCGATGTCGCCGGCCCAGTCGTCCAGCAGCGGATGCGCGCCGCGCTCGCCGTCGGGCGAGAGCAGCTGGGCGAGGTCCCCCGCGGCGGGGGCGTGCGGGTCGGGGCGCGCCTCTGCGTTCGCTGGGGAGGCGTTCGCTGGGGAGGTGTTCGCTGTGGTGGGGTCCGCGGTGGACGGGTTCACGGTGGACGTCATCGTCGCTCCTTCGCTCGCGGTCGCCGCCCTCGTGAGGCGCCGCCCGCGCGGCTTCGTCACCGGCCTCATCGCCGGTGAGGGCGACGCTACGGCGATGCGGCACCTCGCTCAAGCATCCTGCTGATTCTTGAACATGTTGCACAATGTGACGCGCTGAGCGCTGCTATGGTTGGGCATTATGGGACCTCTTGACCACGTCGATCTCGAGTTGCTGAGCGTGCTGGCCGAAGACCACCGCGCCACCGTCGTCGCCATCGCCGAGCGCCTGGGGCTCTCGCGCAACACCGTGCAGGCGCGCATGGTGAAACTCGAGCGCGCCGGCGTCTTCCTCTCCTACGACCGCGCCATGTCGCCGCGGGCGCTGGGCTTCCCCATCGAGGCGATGGTGAGCGTGGTCGTGCGTCAGGCCGATCTGCCGCGCATCACGTCCGAACTCGCCCTCATCCCCGAGGTGCTGCAGGCCCACGGCCTGAGCGGTCAGGTCGATCTGCTGGTGCGGGTGGCCGCCCGCGACACGCAGCACCTGTTCGCGATCGACGCGCGCATCCTCGGCATCGAGGGCGTCGAGCGCACCGAGACCTCGCTGGTGATGGGCGAGGTCATCGGATCGCGGGTGCGGCCTCTCCTGGAAGCGGCTCGACGGGAACCGTGATCGCCGCGCCCGTCGCGGTGTCGGCGGGAGCCAGCCGCACGAGCACGACCCCCACGAGGATGAGCGCGCCGCCGAGGAACTGCACGGGCGCCGGCGCCTCGCCCAGCAGCAGCCACGCGAACAGCAGCGCGAACAGCACCTCCGACAGGCCCACGAACGACGCCAGGCGCGAGCCGGTGCGCGGCACCGCCATCACCCCGAGCGCGTAGCCGAGGGTCGTGCCCACCGCGCCGACCCACAGCAGCGGCAGCCAGCCGGGCACCTCGACGCCGCGGAAGGCCACGGTGACCTCGGGGACGGCGAAGGGCAGGATGCCGGTGACGCCGAGCAGGGCCATGAACACCGCCCCGACCAGCAGCCCGCCCGCGGCCAGGGCGAGGGGCGGCAGGTCGTCGCCGGTGCGCTCGGACATGACGAAGTAGACGCACACGCAGATCGCGGCGCCGAGGGCGAGGAGGGTGCCGAGCAGGTCGAAGCGGGCACCGGAGATGTCGACGACGAGCACGAGCCCGGCGATGGCCACGACCGAGCCGGCGATCACCAGCGGCGAGGGGGCGCGACGGGTGCGCAGCCACACGTAGGCGACGAGGAACACCGGTGCCAGGTACTGGATGAGCAGGGCGACGGCCACCGGCATCCGCTGCATGGCCGAGAAGAACAGCAGCTGGCATCCGACGACGGGGATGAGCCCGAAGGCGAGGAGGGAGGCCAGGTGCCGGCGCAGGAAGCCGCGCTCGCGTCGCACGGCGCCCACGAGCGCGGGCGCGAGGATGAGCCCCGCCAGCCCCATGCGCACGACGAGGGCGGCCGACAGCGACCAGCCCGCCTCGAGCAGCGGCTTCACCAGCGGCCCGCTGGACGAGAAGGCGAGCGCCGAGACGACGGCCATGACGATGCCGGCGGTGCGGGGCGAGCGGGGTGCGCGCATCCGGTGGGCGGATGGTGCGACGGGCAGTGCGGCGGTGTGCGTCACCGGCGGTCCTCGAGGTCGGAGAGGAGATCAGCTGTCAGGAGTGACAGTTGCTTACACTGGTGACGGTACTGCCCGAGTCCGTCAGGAGTCAAGATGGTTTTCATTCATGACACCGAGTTGTCGCTGCGCGCGACGGCCGCGCTGGTGAACACCCTGCCGACGGTGGGTGTCGACGACGTCGACCGCCTGGCCACGCAGGCCGACGCCGACGCGTTCTTCACCGAGTACCCCTACACCGGCGCGTTCGACCGCGACGACGCCGAGCTGACGGCGCTGCGGGCGATCCGGCCGCGGCTGCGGGGACTGTGGGGCGCCTCACGCGACGAGGCGGTGCCCCTGGTCAACGCCATGCTCCGCGACGGGCACGCCCTCCCCCAGCTGGTCATCCACGACGGCTACGGCTGGCACATCCACGCGACCGAGTCGGCGGCGCCCCTGCCCACCCGCATGCTCGTCGAGGCGGCGATGGCCTTCGTCGACATCATCCGCTCCGACCAGTGGGACCGGGTGCGGGTGTGCGACGCCGACGACTGCGACGCCGTCTACATCGACTTCTCCAAGAACGGGTCGAAGCGCTACTGCGACACCGGCAACTGCGGCAACCGCATGAACGTCAACGCGTACCGGCGTCGGAAGGCCGGAGAAACCGACTGATCGCGGCGGCGGCCGGCTCGGGCGTCTCGTAGTGGATGAGGTGGCCGACCCCGGCGATCTCGACCAGCTCGGCGTCGGGGAACAGCGTCTGCAGGTGGCGCTCGGCCCCGATCGGGGTGATGTCGTCGAGCTGGGCGGCCACCAGCAGCGTCGGCACCGCGATGCGCGGGGCCGAGGCGCGCACGTCGTTGGACACCGACGCCACGAACGCGTCGTGCAGCACGTCGCGGTCGGCGAAGCGCGAGAAGTAGGTGTCGTGCTGGTCGTGCACGAACGCGCGCAGGTGCGGGTCGCGGGTCTTGGTCATCGACACGCTCATCACGCGCACGACGAGGCGGCTGCGCAGCACGGCCTCGCCCCGCCGCCGGGGCAGCTTCGCGCCCGCCCAGTAGTAGAAGACCGCGAGACGGGTGAGGATGCCGCGCGGCCCCTCCAGCGCGGGGGCGCCGATGGGGTTGACGAGGATGAGGCGCGGGGTGGGCAGCCCCCCGGCGACCGCGACGGCGGCCACGATCGACCCGAACGAGTGGCCGAGGATCACCGCGCCCGGTGCGACGGCGGCCGCGAACGCGGTGAGCCACTGGGCGTACAGGTCGATCGAGTGCGTGCGCCCGGGGATGGGGGCGGTCTCGCCGAACCCGGGCAGGTCGGGCATGATCACCCGGATGCCGGGGAGGAAGGCCACGACCGGCTCGAGGCCGTGGTGCTCGCCGCGGAAGCCGTGGACGGCGAGGATGGTGGTCTGCGCATCCTCGGGGCCGTACTCCCAGTAGGCGGTGACGCCGCCGAGCACGGCGACCTCGTGGCGGCGCACCGGCACGGCGTCGAGACGGTCGGCGTACGGGTGGGAGGCGCTCACCCGTCGAGTCTACGAGCGCGGCGCGGCGCAGCCGCACGATGTCGGCGGGGTCACGTACCGTCGAAGGCATGGACAGCCGGCAGGCCGAGCAGCTTCCGCTCTGGGACGACACCCTCTGGGACGACGGTCGTGCGCACGACCAGCGTGCGGATGCCGTTCCCGCCGACGACCACCGTGCGGATGCCGTTCCCGCCGAGCCCGTCGCCGGCACCGCCCAGCCCGTCGCCGCTCCCCCGGCCCCCGCGTGGGCGGCCCGGGTGGGCGTGTTCGATCTCGAGACCACCGGCGTCGACGTCTCGTCGGACCGCATCGTGACCGCGCACGTCGGCGTGCTCGACGAGACCGGCGCGGTCGTCGAATCGCACAGCTGGATGGCCGACCCGGGTGTGGAGATCCCCGCCGGCGCCACGGCGGTGCACGGCATCACGACCGAGCGCGCCCGCGCCGAGGGGCGCCCCGCCGCCGCGGTGGTCGCCGAGGTGGTGGCGGCGCTGCGGGGGCTGTTCGCCGCCGGCATCCCGGTGGTCGCCTACAACGCGCCCTACGACTTCTCGCTGCTCAAGTACGAAGCGCTCCGTCACGGACTGACGCCGATCGCCGCGCCCGCGCCGGTGATCGACCCGCTCGTGCTCGACAAGGCGCACGACCGGTTCCGCAAGGGCAAGCGCACGCTCGAGGTGGTCGCCGCGCACTACGCGGTCACCCTCACCGGCGCCCACGACGCCGCCGCCGACGCGATCGCGGCGGGACGGGTGGCCCAGGCCCTCGCCGCCCGCTTCACGCTCACCGCGACGGCGCACGAGCTGCACACCCAGCAGATCGGCTGGGCGCGCACGCAGGCCGAGAGCCTCACCGAGTACTTCGTGCGCATCGGGCGCATCGACCCCGCCGACCCGATCGACGGCAGCTGGCCGATCCGCTGAACCGGCTGATCCGCCGAACGGGCCGATCCGCCGGCCCCGCATCCGCCGCGGGAACGACGAAGGCCCCGCCGGAGCGGGGCCTTCGGTGCGGCTGCTTACTTGCTGCCGAAGTTCTTGAAGCGCTGGTTGAACTTCTCGACGCGGCCGGCCGAGTCCATGATGCGCTGCTTGCCCGTGTAGAACGGGTGCGACGCGGACGAGATCTCGACGTCGATGACGGGGTACGTCACGCCATCGAGCTCGATCGTCTTCTCGCTGGAGACGGTCGAACGGGTGAGGAAGGTCTCGCCGGAGCCGAGGTCGCGGAACACGACGGCCTGGTACTCGGGGTGGATGTCAGTCTTCATGGGTTTCCTTACGTGGTGCCCTGGATTTTGCCAGGGCGAGGGAAGTCTGCGGTGCGAGCGCACCAAAGAGCGATTCTATCAGACGGAGGCGGCCCGTGCCGCGTAGCGGCCGTCGGCCTCGCTCAGCACGATCTCGATGCCGAAGGTGCGGGTCAGCGCCTCGGCGGTGAGGGTCTCGGCGAGGGGCCCCTGGGCCACGACCTCGCCATCGCCCAGCAGCAGCACGTGGGTGAAGCCCACCGGGATCTCCTCGACGTGGTGGGTGACCATGACCATCGCCGGGGTGGTGGGCTCGGAGGCGTAGCCGCTGAGCAGCTGCAGCAGCTCTTCGCGGGCGCCGAGGTCGAGGCTGGCGCTCGGCTCGTCGAGCAGCAGCAGCTCGGGGTCGGTCATCACCGCACGCGCGATCTGCACGCGCTTCTGCTCGCCGTCGGAGAGGGTGCCGAACGTGCGCTCGGCCAGGTGCTCGAGCTTCCACGCGGCCAGCACGCGGCGGGCGCGGCGCTCGTCGATCGACTCGTACTCCTCGTTCCAGCGGCCGAGCACCGAGAACGCCGCGGTGAGCACGACGTCGAGCACGGTCTCCTCCGGCGGCACGCGGCGTGCCATCGCCGAGGAGGCGAAGCCGATGCGGGGGCGCAGTTCGAACACGTCGGTGCGGCCGAGCCGCTCGTCGAGGATCGTCACCTCGCCGCTGGTGGGGTGCAGCAGCGTGGCGGCCAGCTGCAGGATCGTGGTCTTGCCGGCGCCGTTGGGGCCGAGCACCACCCAGCGCTGATCGTCGGTGACGGTCCAGTCGATGTGATCGATGATGTTGCGGGTGTTGCGGCGGACGACGACATCGGCGAACTCGAGGACCTGCGGCATGGCTCCACCCTATCGGTCGGCGCGCCGCGCGCCGGGAGCCACGTCAGCCCGCGGCGACCTCGCGGTACAGCGCCAGGGTCTCGTCGGCGATGGCCTGCCAGCTGAACGCCTCGGCCGCGCGGGTGCGGCCGGCCGCACCGTAGGCGCGCGCCTTGTCGGGGTCGCTCACGACCTCGGTGAGGGTCGCCGCGAGGTCGGCGACGAACCGCTCCGGGTCCAGCGGCGTGCCGGTGCCGTCCTGCACCTGCTCGATCGGCACGAGACGGCCGGTCACGCCGTCGACGACGACCTCGGGGATGCCGCCGGTCGCGGTGCCGACGACGGCGACCCCGCACGCCATGGCCTCGAGGTTGACGATGCCGAGCGGCTCATACACCGACGGGCATACGAAGGTGGTGGCCTGGCTGAGGATGGCGCAGAGCTGGTCGCGCTGCAGGAACTCCTCGATCCAGACGACGCCCTCGCGGGTGGCCTGCAGGCCCTCGACCAGGCCCCGCACCTCGTCCATGATCTGCGGGGTGTCGGGGGCGCCGGCGCAGAGGATGATCTGCACGTCCTCCGGCAGCCGCTCGGCGGCGCGCAGGAAGTAGGGCAGCCCCTTCTGGCGGGTGATGCGCCCCACGAAGACCACCGACGGGCGGCTGGGGTCGATGCCGTGGGCGGCCAGCAGCGCCTCGTCGGTGACGGGGCGCCACGACTCCACGTCGATGCCGTTGTAGATGACGCGCACCTTGTCGGGGTCCAGCGACGGGTAGCTGCGCAGGATGTCCTGCCGCATGCCCTCGCTGACGGCGACGATGGCGGCAGCGCCCTCGTAGGCGGTCTTCTCGATGTGACTCGACACCGCGTAGCCGCCGCCGAGCTGCTCGGCCTTCCAGGGCCGCATCGGCTCGAGCGAGTGCGCCGTGACCACGTGCGGGATGCCGTGGAGGAGGCCCGCGATGTGGCCGGCGAAGTTGGCGTACCAGGTGTGGCTGTGCACGACGTCGGCACCGGCGACGCCCCCGACGATCTCGAGGTCGGTGCCGAGGGTCTGGATCGCGGCGTTGGCGCCGGACAGCTCGGACGGCACGCCGTAGGCGGTCGTGTCGACCTCGTCGCGCGGCGCGCCGAACGCGCGCACCTGCACCTCGACGCGCTCGCGCAGCGCGCGCACGAGCTCGGTCACGTGCACCCCGGCACCGCCGTAGATCTCCGGCGGGTATTCCTTCGTGACGATGTCGACTCGCATGCCTCGAACGCTAGTACAGGTGCCCGGGGCGGCATAGTGTGGGGGCATGCCAGCAGCGCCGAAGGTGTTCGGAATCGTCCTCGCCGGAGGCGAGGGCAAACGACTCATGCCCCTGACGGTGGACCGCGCCAAACCCGCGGTGCCCTTCGGAGGCCAATACCGCCTCATCGACTTCGCGATCTCGAACCTCATCAACTCGGGGCTTCGCCAGATCGTCGTGCTGACCCAGTACAAGTCGCACAGCCTCGACCGCCACATCTCGCAGACGTGGCGCATGTCGGCGCTCCTGGGCGCCTACGTCGCCTCGGTGCCGGCGCAGCAGCGACTGGGCAAGCGCTGGTTCTCGGGCTCGGCCGACGCGATCCTGCAGTCGCTCAACCTCGTCCACGACGAGAAGCCCGACATCGTCATGGTCATCGGCGCCGACCACGTGTACCGGATGGACTTCGAGCAGATGCTCGAGGCGCACATCGCCTCCGGCGCGAAGGCCACCGTCGCCGGCATCCGCCAGCCGATCTCGCTGGCCAACCAGTTCGGCGTCATCGACGTCGACCCGGTCGACAACATCACCATCCGCGACTTCCTCGAGAAGCCCCAGAACCCCAACGGGCTCTCGGACAATCCGGGCGAGGTGCTCGCGTCGATGGGCAACTACATCTTCGATGCCGACGCGCTCATCGAGGCGGTGCGCAGCGACGGTGAGCTGCCCACGTCCGACCACGACATGGGCGGCGACATCATCCCCTACTTCGTGGCCCGCGGCGAGGCCGCCGTCTACGACTTCAAGCGCAACGACGTGCCCGGCTCGACCGAGCGCGACCGCGACTACTGGCGCGACGTCGGAACGCTCGACTCGTTCTTCGACGCGCACATGGACCTCATCTCCACGCTGCCGGTGTTCAACCTGTACAACATGGCGTGGCCGATCCACTCGCAGGCGCTGAACTCGCCGCCGGCGAAGTTCGTGCGCGACAGCGTGGGACGCATGGGCAATGCGATCGACTCGATCGTCTCGCTGGGGTCGGTGCTGTCGGGAACCCATCTGGAGCGCAGCGTCGTGGGTCCCTGGACCCTCTCCGGCGGCGGATCGACCATCACCGACTCGGTGCTGTTCGACCATGTGAGCGTGGGAGCGGGGGCGCGCGTGCACCGGGCGATCCTCGACAAGAACGTCGTGCTCGATCCCGGCGCGACCGTCGGGGTCGACCGCGAACGCGACCTCGCCCGCGGCTACACCGTCACCGACAGCGGCATCACCGTCGTCGGCAAGAACGCGCACGTCACACGATGAGGGCCCGCCGCGGGCTGCGGCTACGCTCGTGGGGTGCCTGACGCCCGCTTCCTCGTCGTCTTCGACGCCGATTCCACGCTGATCCGCAACGAGGTCATCGAGCTCATCGCCGACGAGGCGGGGCGCGGGCCCGAGGTGGCCGCGGCCACCGAGGCCGCCATGCGCGGCGAGGTCGACTTCGCCACGAGCCTGCGCTCGCGCGTGGCGGCGCTGCGGGGCGTGCCGGTCGCCGGCTTCGCCCGGGTGCTCGCACGCATCGAGCCCACACCCGGCGTGCGCGAGCTGATCGCCGCGATCCACGACCGCGGCGGGATCGCCGCCGTGGTCTCGGGCGGTTTCCACGAGATCCTCGACACCGTCGCCCCGCAGCTGGGCGTCGACGTGTGGCGCGCGAACCGCCTGGCGGTGCAGGACGGCGCGCTCACCGGCGTGGTCGACGGCGAGATCGTGGATGCCGAGGGCAAGGCGGCCGCGCTCACGGCCTGGGCCGCCGAGCTCGGGGTGCCGCTGCGCCGCACGATCGCGGTCGGCGACGGCGCCAACGACCTGCGCATGATGGCGGTGGCTGGGCTCGGCGTCGCGTTCAACGCGAAGCCCGCCGTGCGCCGGCAGGCCGACATCGTCGCGGCGCGGGTGGACCTCGCCGAGCTGATCCCGCTCCTGCCCTGACCCTCCCCGCCGCCGGTCTGTCCGCCACCGGTCTGTCCGCCGCGGGTCCGTCCGATGCCGGTCTTTCCGACGTCGGAGGCCGGAGGTAACGTCGCGACCATGAAGGTCATCCTCGTTCCCGGTCTCTGGCTCGACGCGTCCTCGTGGGATCCGGTGCTGCCCGCGCTGCGCGCAGCCGGCCTCTATCCGCTCCCCCTCACCATGCCGGGCGTCGGTGCGCCGGCCTCCGACTCCGCCGACATCGGCATCTCAGACTGGGTCGACGCCGTCGTCGCCGAGATCGACCGTTCGCCCGAGCCGGTGGCCCTCGTCGGGCACAGCGGCGGCGGCAATGTGGTGTGGGGCGCCGCCGACCGGCGCCCCGATCGCGTGCGGCGGGTCGTGTTCGTCGACACCATCCCCCCGCACCCCGGCGGTCAGATCTCGGAGTTCCCCGTCGTCGACGGCGTGATCCCGTTCCCGGGGTGGGACTTCTTCGACGACGAAGACACCCACGACCTCGACGCGGCGACGCGGACGGCGTCCGAGCCGCTCACCCGCAGTGTGCCGGCGCGCGTGCCCACCGACGAGATCGTGCTCGACGGCGGGCGCCACGGCGTGCCGGCGACGCTGCTGATGGGCGCGCTCGACGAGCCGGAGTTCCGCCGCCTCGTGGCGACGTGGGGCCCGTACGGTGAGGAGTTCGCGGCGATCGGCGACGCCGAGGTCGTGCGCCTCGACACCGCGCACTGGCCGCAGTTCTCGGCGCCGGAGCGCCTGTCGGAGCTGCTCGCGACCGCCCTGACGCGCGGCGGCGCCTGAGCGGGGGTGCGCGTGAGAGCGGTCAGTGCCCCATGCCGAGTCCGCCGTCGACGGGGATGACGGCACCGGAGATGTAGGCGGCGTCGTCGGAGGCGAGCCAGGTGACGACGCCCGCGACCTCGTCGGCCGTGGCGAAGCGGCCGGCGGGGATGTTGCGCTGGTACTCGGCCTGCGTGTCGGCGGGCAGCGCCGCGGTCATGTCGGTCTCGATGAAGCCGGGCGCCACGACGTTGGCGGTGATGCCGCGGGCGCCGAGTTCGCGGGTGAGCGAGCGCGCGAAGCCCACGAGGGCGGCCTTGGACGAGGAGTAGTTGATCTGACCGGCCGAGCCGTAGAGCCCGACGACGCTGGAGATGAGGATGACGCGCCCCCACTTGGCGCGCAGCATGCCCTTGGACGCGCGCTTGACGACGCGGAACGTCCCGCCGAGGTTCGTCGAGACCACCGAGTCGAAGTCGTCCTCGGTCATGCGCAGCAGCAGCGTGTCCTTCGTGATGCCGGCGTTGGCCACGACCACGGCCACCGGTCCGAGCTGCTGCTCGACCTCGGTGAACGCGGCATCCAGCGACGCGGCGTCGGTGACGTCGGCGCGCACGGTGAGCGTGCCCTCGGGTCCCTCGCCGGAGCGGGCGGTGACGGCCACGCGGTACCCCTCGGTGACGAAGCGCTCGGCGATGGCGCGGCCGATGCCGCGGTTTCCGCCGGTGACGAGGACGACGCGATCGGTGGACATGGCACTCCTGAGGACGGTGACGCGGGAACCGCTCCAGCCTAGCCCGGGCGCCGAGCGGCGCACCCGGGCGCCGGGGCCGCACCGATACGCTGGAGACCCGCGCCATTGGAGGAAACGTGTCGGACAGCAACACCCCTGGGGACCCGTCGCCGCAGCCCGCGACCCCCTACACCCCGCCCCCGGCCTCGCCTTCGCTGCAGCCGCCGGTCTACGGTCAGCCGGCGTACGGCGCCGCGCCGCAGAGCCCCCCGCCTCCCGCCGCGCCGCAGCCGCCGACCTACGCGCAGGCCGCTCCCGGCCAGCCGCCCTACCCGATCAGCGGCTCCGCCCCCTACGGCGCGCCGCAGCAGCCCTACGGCACACCCCCGCAGGCCTACGGCGCCCCGCAGCAGCCGTACGGCTACGGCTATGCGGCGCCGCGGCGCACCAATGCGCTGGCCGTCGTCTCCCTCGTCAGCTCCCTCGCCGGCTTCGTGCTGGCCTGGACCTGGGTGCTGGCCCTCGGCGTCGTGGCCGGTGTGATCACCGGGCACATCGCGCTCGGCCGGATCAAGCGCACCGGCGAGGGCGGCCGTGGCATGGCCCTGGCCGGCGTCATCGTCGGGTGGGTGGGCATCGGGCTGGGAGTGCTCGGCATCCTCGCCTTCGCGATGTTCTTCGCGGTCGGCTCGTCGTACGGCTCGTACTCCTGAGGGCGCGCCGCGTGCCCGTAGCGCGCGTACCCTGGAGACACCGTGAAGCACAACCCCGCCCAGTCGGCGACCTCGCTGCCACGCGCCCCGCGCGACGAGGCGCACACGCGCATGACGAAGTACTTCCTCATGATGAGCGTGCGCGTCGTCTGCTTCGTGCTCATGGTGGTCATCACCCCCTACGGCTGGTACACGTTCGTCCTGGCGATCGGCGCGGTCTTCCTGCCCTACGTCGCGGTGGTCATCGCGAATGTGGGGGTCAGCGGCCCGCGCGAGGGCGTCGTCTCGCCGGAGCGCTCGTTGCCGGCGGCCCCGGCCGCGCCGGCGGTGCCGGCCGCCGAGACCGGCGTGATCCGCATCCACGAGGCCGGTCGCACGCCCGCGCCCGCACCGGAGCCCACGCCGGAGCGCGACCCGGACAGCGACGCGTCGTGAGCGAGCGGATCTGCTCCCGGGCCGGATGCCGGGATGACGCGGCATGGCAGGTGGTGTGGCGCAACCCCCGCATCCACGGGCCGGAGCGCCGCAAGATCTGGCTGGCCTGCGACGCGCACGTGGACTACCTGAAGGACTATCTCGCCGCGCGCGACTTCCCCGTCGAGGTCGTCGCCTTCTCCGAGGAGGTCGCCTCGTGAACCGTCGCACCGCGCTGCGGTGGAGCGGCTACGTCGCCTTCGCCGTCGTGTTCGCCATCGCCTGCGCCGTGCTCTCGCACTGGCAGTTCGACCGCAACGCCGGGCGCGAGGCGCAGCTCGACCTGATCGCGACCAACTACGACGCCGAGGCGATGCCGCTGGAAGAGCTCATCCCCGAGGGCGAGGAGTTCACCGGCGCGCTGCAGTGGCACCCGACGACCCTCACCGGCAGCTACCTGCCCGACGAGACCCTGCTGGCACGCAACCGCGCCCACGGCGGCACGAGCGCGTTCGAGGTGCTCGTGCCCTTCCGCACCGACGACGGCCGTGTCGTCATCGTCGACCGCGGCTGGCTGGCGCCCGGCGCCGACCAGCCCCTCCCCGACGAGATCCCCGCCCCGCCCGCCGGCGAGGTCACCGTGGTCGTGCGGCTGAAGGCAGGGGAGCCCCTCCCCTCGTCGGGCCGCTCGGCGCCGGACGGACAGGTGCCCACCATCAACGTGCCGCTCATCGCCGACGCGATCGCCTCGGGTGAGGACGTGCTGACCGGTGCCTACGGACTGCTCGTGTCGGAGGATCCCGCCCCCGCGACCGCACCCAACCCGCTGGACGCGCCGTCGGACGACCCGGGTCCGCACCTCTCGTACGCGATCCAGTGGATCCTGTTCGCCGTGATGGGCTTCATCTTCATCTGGTACATGATCCGCACCGAGATCCGTCACCGCCGCGAGGACGCCGAGGATGCCGCGGCCGCCGCCGTCGGCGAGGCTCCCCCGCGCCGCCGGGGCAAGCGCCGCGACCGCGACGCCGAAGCCGAGGACGAACTGGTCGACGCCGGGCGCTGAGCCCGCCGCATCCGCCCCGCGGGCACGCACCGGCACGCCGCGGCGCGCGCTCGGGGGCGCGATCAGGCGAGCGTGATGAGGTCGATGTAGTCGCGACCCCAGATGTCCTCGACGCCGTCGGGCAGGATCAGCACCCGCTCGGGGTTGAGGGCCTGCACCGCGCCCTCGTCGTGCGAGACGAGCACGACCGCGCCCTCGTAGTGCGCCAGCGCGCCGAGGATCTCTTCGCGGCTGGCGGGGTCGAGGTTGTTGGTGGGCTCGTCGAGCAGCAGCATGTTGGCGCTGGAGACCACGAGCGTCGCCAGCGAGAGGCGCGTCTTCTCACCGCCGGAGAGCACCCCGGCGGGCTTGAGCACGTCATCGCCGGTGAACAGGAACGAGCCGAGCACCTTGCGGGCCTCGGTGGCGGTGATGTCGGGGGCGGCCGACATCATGTTCTCCAGCACCGACCGGTTGACGTCGAGGTTCTCGTGCTCCTGCGCGTAGTAGCCGATCTTCAGGCCGTGGCCGGGTTCGAGCTGACCGGTGTCGGGCTTGTCGACGCCGGCGAGGATGCGCAGCAGCGTGGTCTTGCCGGCGCCGTTGAGGCCGAGCACGACCACTTTCGAGCCGCGGTCGATGGCCAGGTCGACGTCGGTGAAGATCTCCAGCGACCCGTACGACTTCGACAGGCCCGACGCCATGAGCGGGGTCTTGCCGCAGGGCGCGGGCTTGGGGAAGCGCAGCTTGGCGACGCGGTCTTCCTGGCGCACCTCTTCCAGCCCCGACAGCATCTTCTCGGCGCGCGCGACCATCTGGTGGGCGGCGGCGGCCTTGGAGGCCTTCGCTCCGAAGCGTGCCGCCTGCAGCTGCAGCGCGGTCGCCTTCTTCTCGATGTTGACGCGCTCCTTCTTGCGGCGCTCCTCATCGGCCACCCGCTGACGCAGGTAGTTCTTCCAGTTCATGTTGTAGACGTCGATGACCTGACGCATGGCATCCAGGTAGAACACCCGGTTCACGGTCTCGCCGACCAGTTCGACGTCGTGGCTGATCACGATCAGCCCGCCCTTGTAGTTCTTCAGGAACTCGCGCAGCCACACGACGCTGTCGGCGTCGAGGTGGTTGGTGGGCTCGTCGAGGATCATCGTCTGCGCGTCCGAGAACAGGATGCGGGCCAGCTCGATGCGGCGGCGCTGACCGCCCGAGAGCGTCTTCAGCGGCTGGTCGAGGATGCGGTCGGGCAGCGAGAGGTTGTGGGCGATCGAGGCCGCCTCCGCCTCGGCGGCGTATCCGCCGAGGGCTTCGAAGCGCTCGGTGAGGTTGCCGTAGCGTCGCATCGCCTTGCCGGCGACCTTCTCGTCGGCGTCGCCCATCTGCAGCGATGCCTCGTGCATCTGCAGGGCGAGCGTGCCGAGGCCGCGGGCATCGAGGATGCGGGTGCGGGCGAGCATCTCGGGGTCGCCGGTGCGCGGGTCCTGCGGCAGGTAGCCCAGTTCCCCCGAGCGCTCCACCTTGCCGTCGGCGGGGATGAGGTCACCGGCCAGCACCTTGGTCAGCGTGGTCTTGCCGGCGCCGTTGCGGCCGACGAGGCCGATCTTGTCGCCGTCGGACACGCGGAACGACACATCCGCCATGAGCGTGCGAGCGCCCACGCGGATCTCGAGGTCGTGCACGGCGAGCACAGCGGACGTCCAATCGCATCAGGGGTGGAGAGTGGCCGAAGGGCCAGCCTCCCAGTATAGATCGGGCGCCCCGTCGTCGGATTCCGACAGGGAATCGCGGCATCCTTCGGCGCCGTCCCACACACCCGCGCACCCCACCCGCCCCTAGGCTGAGCGGGACGCCGCCCGGGCCGGTCCCGTGGCGCCCACCCATCGAAGGAGATCCGCATGACGATCGCCGCTCCCGCGCCCCGCGTCCTCGCCGACGCCCTGGTGCGCCCGTCCACCCTCCTGCGCGCCCTCGCCGCCGATGCCGCGCTCGTCGCCGTCGGCGCGGGGCTGGTCGCCGTCCTGGCGCAGGTCATCGTGCCGATGTGGCCGGTGCCCATCACCGGGCAGACCCTCGGCGTGCTGCTGGTCGGCGCGAGCCTGGGCGCCGTGCGCGGCGCCGCCTCGCTCGCCCTCTACGCGGGCCTCGGCCTCGTGGGCCTGCCGGTGATGGCGCCACAGACCGACGGCAGCCACATCACCGGCCTCGCGCTGCTGGCCACCCCCAGCTTCGGGTACGTCATCGGCTTCGTCGTGGCAGCCCTCGTCGTCGGCCGCCTCTCCGAGCTGCAGTGGGACCGCAAGGTTCCCCGCGCGATCGTGGCCTTCGTCGCCGGCTCGGCGATCATCTACGCGGTGGGCCTGCCGTGGCTGGCCGCCGTGCTGTCCACCCTCGGCGTCGCCCAGGGGCCGGCGCTGCTGACGGCGACGCTGCAGGCGGGCATCCTGCCCTTCCTCCTCGGCGACGCCGTGAAGGCGCTCATCGCCGGCGCGCTGCTGCCGCTCGCCTGGGCGGGTGTGCGCGCGGTCGACCGCGCGAAGCGGGACTGAGCGCAGCCTCCGGCGCACCGACGAGGCCCCGCATCCGCCGTGACGGCGATGCGGGGCCTTCGTCATGTGCCGCGCGCGACCTTCAGGCAGACTGCAGCGGATTTGGCATGAGCGGCGGTGAGCGACCTAAAGTAAGCCTGTCCTTACTTCCACAGCACCGGAGGAAACCCCATGCCCCGACTCCGCACCGCGGCCGTCCTGACCGCGGCGACCGCGCTTCTGCTCACCGGCTGCGCCTCGTCGGGAAGCACCCCCGCCTCCCCCGCCTCCGGCGCCGCGAGCGGCGATGCGTTCCCCGTCACCATCACCCACGCGCTCGGTGAGACGACGATCGACAGCAAGCCCGAGCGGGTCGCCACGATCGCCTGGGGCAACCAGGATGTCGCCCTCGCCCTGGGCGTCGCGCCCGTCGGCACCGACACGCAGGTGTGGGCGTGGAGCGGCACGGCCGAGCCGGGCCTGTACGAGTGGACCACCGACAAGCTCGACGAGCTGGGCGCCGAGACCCCGACGCTGTTCGACGTCACCGACGGCGTCGACTTCGAGGCGATCGCCGACACCGCCCCCGACGTCATCCTCGCCGCCCAGTCGGGCCTCAGCGAGGAGGACTACACGACCCTCAGCGGTATCGCACCGGTCGTCTCCTACCCCGACATCCCCTGGTTCACGCCGTGGCGCGACCAGATCACGCTCGACGCCGAGGCGCTGGGCCTGAAGGCCGAGGGCGAGAAGCTCGTCACCGACCTCGAGGCGCAGATCGCCGACGCGACCGCCGACGCCGGCTTCGCCGGGAAGAGCGCCGCGTTCTTCTACGCCAGCGCCGCCGATCTGTCGACGGTGTCGCTGTACACCGGCGGCGACTCGCGCACCGCACTGCTGCACGACCTCGGCTTCGACCTGCCGCAGGTGGCCGTCGACGCCGCCGAGGAGGGCTCGTTCTACCTCGACTTCAGCGCCGAGAACGCCGACCAGCTCGCCGACGTCGACGTGATCGTCACCTACGGCGACGACACCCTGCTGCCGGCACTGCAGGCCGACCCGCTGTGGAGCACCCTCCCCGCCGTGAAGAACGGCGCCGTCGTCGTCGTCGGCGAGGGCGACGCCTACAGCGCCGCCGTCAGCCCCACCCCGCTGTCGATCCCGTGGGTGCTCGAGCGCTACGTCGCCGATCTCAAGGACGCGGCAGCGAAGGTCCAGTGACCGACACCCTCGCCGCCACCCGCCGCGCGCCCACCCCCGGGGGGGGGGCGGGGCGGGGCGGGGGGGGGGGGGTCATCGCGATCGCCGCGGTGGTGGTGTCGGTGGTCGTCTCGCTCTCATTCGGGTCGCGCCCGGTCAGCGTCGACCAGGTGGTCCTCGGCATCTCGACGTGGCTGCGCGGTGAGACCCCCACCGACATCGGCGCCCTCGCGGTGCAGAGCCGCATCCCCCGCACGGTGCTGGCGCTGCTCGCCGGCGCCGCCCTGGCACTGTCGGGCGCCCTCATGCAGGCCATCACCCGCAATCCCCTCGCCGATCCCGGCATCCTCGGGGTCAACACCGGCGCCGCGCTGGCCGTCGTGATCGGCATCGCCTTCCTCGGCGTCTCGAGCGCGTTCGGCTATCTGTGGCTCGCGCTGATCGGGGCCTTCCTCACCGCGTTCTTCGTCTACTTCGTCGGCTCTGTGGGCCCCGGCGGCACCACTCCCATCAAGCTCGCGCTGGCGGGGGCGGCCACCACGGCGGCGCTGTCGTCGCTGGTCTCGGCGATCCTGCTGCCCCGTCAGGCCGTCATGGACGAGTTCCGGTACTGGCAGATCGGCAACGTCGGTCGCGCCGACTGGAGCACGCTCGGGGTCATCGTGCCGGTGCTGGTGATCGGCACCGTCATCGCGCTGGTGTGCGCCTCGGCGCTCAACGCCCTCGCCCTCGGCGACGACGTGGCGGTCGGCCTCGGCGTGCGCGTGGGGCGCATCCGCATCGTGGCCGCCGTGGCCGGCGTGGGCCTGTGCGCCGCGGTGACCGCCGTGGCCGGGCCCATCGGGTTCGTCGGCCTCATGGTCCCCCACGCCGTGCGGCTGGTCTCCGGCTCCGACCAGCGGTGGCTGCTGCCCCTGTCGGCCCTGGGCGGCGCAGTGCTGCTCACCCTCGCCGACACCGTCGGCCGTGTGATCGGCTCGCCGGGCGAGGTGGAGGCCGGCATCATCACCGCCTTCCTCGGCGCCCCGGTGCTCATCGCCATCGCACGCCGCACCCGGATGAAGGCGATGTGATGACCACTCTCACCCCGGCCGCCCTCCCCGTCGTCACCGACGCTCAGCTCGACGCGCTGCGCACCGGCCGGCGCCACCGCTCCCGCCGCCGCACGATCGCCATCGTCGTCATGTGCGCGATCGTCGTGGTGCTGTTCGCGGCGATGCTCATGCTCGGCAACACGATCTACCCGGTCTCGGACGTGCTCGCCGTGCTCGCCGGCCAGCAGGTGCCGGGCGCCTCGTTCACCGTCGGCTCCCTCCGGCTGCCGCGCGCCCTGACGGCGGTGCTCGCCGGGATCGCCTTCGGCGTGGCCGGCTCGACGTTCCAGACGATGCTGCGCAACCCCCTCGCCAGCCCCGACGTGATCGGCATCACCTCCGGCGCGAGCGCGGCGGCGATCCTCTCGCTCATCGTGCTGCACTGGAGCAGCGGCGCGACGATGGCCCTGGCCCTGGGCGCGGGCATCCTCACCGCCGTGGTCATCTATCTCGCCGCGCGCGGGGGCGAGTCCACCGGCGGCCGCCTCATCCTCATCGGCATCGGTGTGGGCGCCATGCTCGACGCGGTCGTTGCCTACCTGCTGCTGCGTGCGGCGGTGTGGGACCTCTCGGTCGCCGCACGCTGGATGACCGGCAGCCTCAACGGCTCGCGGATGGAGGACGTGCCGCCGCTGGCCATCGCCGTGCTGGTGCTCGTGCCCGTCGTGCTGCTGCTCTCGCGCGACCTGGGCGCGCTCGAGCTCGGCGACGCCTCGGCGACCGCGCTGGGGGTGCGCGTCGACCGCAGCCGGGTGCTGCTGGTGGTGGCGGCCGTGGCGCTGGCGTGCTTCGCCACGGCGACCACCGGCCCCATCGCCTTCGTGGCGTTCCTCGCCGGTCCCATCGCCGCCCGCATCGTCGGTCCCGGCGCGCCGGTGATCCTGCCGGCCGCCCTCACCGGCGCGTGCCTCGTGCTCGCCGCCGACCTGCTCGGGCAGTTCGCCTTCGACACGAAGTTCCCGGTCGGCGTCATCACCGGCATCCTCGGTGCGCCGTACCTCATCTACCTGCTCATCCGAACCAGCCGCCGCGGAGGATCGTCATGACCGCACAGCACGCCATCCGCACCGAGGGGCTGGTCTCCGGGTACGGCGGCACGACCGTCGTCGACGGGGTCGACCTGCAGATCCCCGCCGGCCGGATCAGCGTCATCGTCGGGGCCAACGCCTGCGGCAAGTCGACGCTGCTGAAGACGATGGCGCGGCTGCTGCCCGCCCAGCAGGGCAGCGTCGTGCTCGACGGCACGCGCATCGACCAGATCCCCACCAAGGAGCTCGCCCGCACCCTGGGGCTCCTCCCCCAGCAGCCGGTGGCCCCCGAGGGCATCGCCGTGGCCGACCTCGTCGGCCGCGGCCGCCACCCGCACCAGAAGCTGTTCCGTTCGTGGACGGCCGCCGACGACCGCGCCGTGGCCGAGGCCCTCGCCGCGACCGGCGTGCTCGAGCTCGCCGACCGCGCCGTCGACGAGCTGTCGGGCGGTCAGCGCCAGCGCGTGTGGATCGCGATGGCCCTCGCGCAGGAGACCGGCGTGCTGCTGCTGGACGAGCCCACCACCTTCCTCGACGTGTCGCACCAGATCGAGGTGCTCGACCTGCTCACCGACCTCAACCGGGTGCGCGGCACCACGATCGTCATGGTGCTGCACGACATCAACCTGGCCGCGCGCTACGCCGACCACCTGTTCGCGCTGCGCCGCGGGCGGCTGATCGCCGGCGGACCGCCGGCCGAGGTCGTCACCAGCGAGCTGGTGCGCGACGTGTTCGACCTGGACGCCCTGGTGATCCCCGACCCGGTGTCGGGTGCCCCCATGGTCCTGCCGCGCGGCCGCCACCACGTGCTCACCGCGCACGCGCAGGCCCCCGCCCCCACATCCGTCCCCGCCCCCTGAGGAGACCCCCGATGACCGACGAGCGCCCCCTGAGCCGCTTCTTCCGCGCCCGTGTCACCGCGATCGCCGACATCACGCCGAGCTTCCGCCGCTTCACCTTCGGCGGCCCCGACCTCGCCGACTACGGCGACCCCGGACTCGACCAGCGCATCAAGATCGTCTTCCCCACCGCCGCCACCCCGATCGACGACATGCCCACCGGCGAGGACTGGTGGACCCAGTGGCGCGAGATGGACGAGCACCGGCGTCCCCCGTTCCGCACGTACACGACCCGCTACGTGCGCAACCACCTGGCCGAGGTCGACGTCGACATGGTCTCCCACGACGTGCTCGGGCCCGCCTCGGCGTGGATCGCCGACGCGCAGGTGGGCGACGAGGTGCTCATCTACGCCCCCACCACCGCGCACGAGGGCGTCAGCTACGGCATCGACTTCGTGCCCCCGGCCCACACCGACGACATCCTGCTCGCCGGCGACGAGACCGCCGCCCCGGCCATCGCGGTCATCCTCGAGCAGCTGCCCGCCCAGGCGCGCGGTGTGGTGGTGCTGGAGGTGCCCGACGAGGGCGACGCCGCCTACCTGCCCGCCCACCCCGGCTTCGCCTACCACGTCGCCGCGCGCGGCGGCACCCGCCACGAGCACCTGGTGGCCGCCGTCGCCGACGCGGCGGGGCACCTCGTGCCCGCCGGCCGCGGCGCCGACGTGGAGGAGATCGACATCGACCGCGACATCCTGTGGGAGGTGCCCCGCACCGCCAAGGGCGGGGCCGCGCTGAAGAAGGCGCCGCTGTACGCGTGGCTGGCCGGCGAGGCGGGAGCCATCAAGACCCTGCGCCGCCACCTGGTCACCGCGCAGGGCGTCGACCGGCGCGCGGTGGCGTTCATGGGCTACTGGCGGCTCGGCAAAGCCGAGGTCTGAGCCCCGAACCCGAGCGCCTGGGCGCCTGCGTCAGACCGCGGCGGGCGCGGCGCGGCGCGCGAGGCGCAGCCCCGGCACGAAGGCCAGCACGGCCAGCGCGGTGGAGACGGCGAACACGGCCGGGAACCCGGCATCCGTGCCCGCCAGCGCGGTGAACACGAGACCCATGACGGCGATGGATGCCGCCGAGCCGACGTTCTCGGATATCGACAGCGCCGACGAGTTGAACCCCTGGTTGCGGGGCGTCGAGTACGCGAGGGTCAGCACGGTGAGCCGCGGGTACATGAGGCCCATGCCGGCGCCGGCGAGCGACCAGCCCGCCACGAGCACGACCGCCGGCAGGTGCCACCAGGCGGTGAGGGCCGCCGTCGCCGTCGCGGTGACCAGCAGCACCCCGCCGATGAGGGCGATGCGGGTGCTGCCGATGCGGTCGCCGTGGGCGCCCTGCACCCACGAAGCGCCCGCCCAGGTGAGGGCGGCGGCGGTCAGGCCGAGGCCCGCCCACACCGGCGAGAAGCCGAAGTCGTCGATCAGCAGGTAGGGGATGTAGATCTCGGCGCCGAACAGGGCCGCCGCGATGAGCCCGCGCATGAGCACGACGCTGGGAAGCCCCCGCCCGGCCCGCAGCGTGCGCGCCGGCAGCAGCGGGCGCACGGCGAGGGCGATGACGGCCACCGAGACGGCCACCGCGGCGCCCGCCCACGGCCCGGCCTCGCCCGCCAGGCTGATGCCGAGTGCACCGACGGCGACGGCGACGGCGCACATCAGGCGCGGCCAGACACGGTCGTCGGAGGGGTGCTCGGTGCCCAGCGGGGTGCCCCACAGCCGCACCGCCACCAGGGCGAAGGCGACCACCGTGAGGGCGGCGACACCCAGGAACACCCAGCGCCAGTGCAGATACTCGGTCACCGCGCCGGCCAGGAAGGGGCCGACGAGCGAGGGCACCACCCAGGCGGCGGAGAACGCGGCGAACACCTTGCCGTGCAGCACCGCCGGGTACACCCGCGCGACGACGACGTACAGCGCGACGGTCTGGCCGCCGGTGCCGAGGCCCTGCACGAGCCGGCCGACGACCAGCGCGGGCATCGAGGGCGCGAGCCCCGCGATGAGCAGTCCCACCACGAACAGCGCCACCGCGATCGTCAGCGGCCACACCGGGTCGGAGCGGTCGCTCCACGCGCCCACCGCCACCATGCCGATGACGCTCGTGGCGAGCGTGCCGGCGAACGCGACGGCGTACAGCGCGGCGCCGTCGAGCTCGGCGCTGACCACCGGCATCACCGTGGTCACCGCCAGCGACTGCATGGCGGCCAGGAAGATGAGCGCGATCGCCCCCGCCGTCACCCAGCCGCGCGGCGAGCTCCAGATCGTGCCGGGCGCGCTCACGCGCGGGCCAGGGCGCCGATCCGGGCGACCGCCTCACGCAGCACGTCGGGACCGCAGCCGAAGTTGATCCGTGCGTGGCCGAGCCCGCCGGCGCCGAAGTCGGGGCCGCGCTGCAGCGCCACGCGGGCGCCGTGCAGCACCGCCTCGGCGGGGTCGTCGCCCCAGCCGTAGGCCGAGAGGTCGATCCAGCCGAGGAAGCCGGCGTCGGGAACGACGAAGCGCGCCTCGGGCAGGTGCTCGGTCAGCAACGCGGCGAGCAGGTGCCGGTTCTCGTCGAGGCGTGCCAGCAGGGCGTCGAGCCATGCGTCGGATGCCGGGGCGAACGCGGCGCGGGTGGCGATGGCACCCAGGAGCCCCGTGCGCCACTCCACCTCGCGCGGCAGGCCGCGCACGACCCGGGTGGTGTGCGCTGCGGCGGTGACGATGAGGGCGCACTTGAGGCCGGCGAGGTTGAACGCCTTCGACGAGCTGGTGATGGCGTACCCCACCTCCGCGGCATCCTCGCCGGCGGCCAGGAACGGGGTGAACCCCGTGCCGGGCTGGGCCAGCGGCGCGTGGATCTCGTCGCTGACGACCACGGCGCCGTACCGGCGCGCGATCGCGGCGAGCCGGGCGAGGGTCTCGCGGGAGTGCACGGTGCCGGTGGGGTTGTGGGGGTTGCACAGCAGCACGGCGCGCGCGCCGGCTGCCAGCGCCGCCTCGATGCCGGCGAGGTCGAGCGACCAGCCGGCGCCGGTGGCCGCCAGCGGCACCGAGCGGGGCACGCCGCCGGCCTCTTCGACGCAGAAGAAGAACGGCGGGTACACCGGCGGGGTGACCACGACCTCGTCGCCCGGGGCGATGACGCCCCGCAGCACCTCGACGACGGCCATCATCACGTCGCCCGTCCAGTCCACTCGCGCCGGGTCGACCTCCCAGCCGTAGCGCCGGGCGGCGAACGCGGCGAACACGTCGCGCAGCCCCGGGTCGGGCGGCGTGTAGCCGGTGTCGCCGATCGCCACGGCCTCGGCCAGCGCCTCGCGGATCGGCTCGGCGAGCGGGAAGTCGGTCTCGGCGACGAACATCGGCAGCACGTCGTGCGGATGAGTGCGCCACTTCGTGCTCGACCGGCGACGAAGGGTCTCCAACGGCAGGGCTTCGAGGGGGGTGACGCTCACTCGACGAGCCTAGCGAACCGACACCGCGGGCCCCGGTCGTGCGACGCCCGGTTTCAGGGAGCTGGGCTCAGATGGCGAAGCCGAGCGCGCGCATCATGTCGCGCCCGTCGTCGGTGATGCGCTCGGGACCCCACGGCGGCATCCACACCCAGTTGATGCGGAACCGGTCGACGACGTCGTCCAGCGCCTGCGCGGTCTGCTCCTCGAGCACGTCGGTGAGCGGGCACCCGGCGCTGGTGAGGGTCATGTGGATGACGAGGGCGTCGTTCTCCTCGTCCCAGCTGAGGTCGTAGATGAGGCCCAGATCGACGACGTTGATCCCGAGCTCGGGATCCATCACATCCTTGAGCGCCTCGGTGACGTCGTCGAACTTCTCGGGGCTGAGCGTCGCGGTCATGCCTCGATCCTAGGCCTCGACAGCGGCGGCGGGCTCGTCCACGCCCGTGACATAACGGTCGTAGCCCTCGTCCTCCAGGCGCGCGGCCAGCTCGGGCCCGCCCTCCTCGGCGATGCGGCCGGCGACCATGACGTGCACGAAGTCGGGCTGGATGTAGCGCAGGATGCGGGTGTAGTGGGTGATCAGCAGCACGCCGAGGCCGGTGGCCTCCTTGGCGCGGTTGACACCCTCCGACACGATCTTCAGCGCGTCGACGTCCAGACCCGAGTCGGTCTCGTCGAGCACGGCGATCTGCGGGCGCAGCACCTCGAGCTGGAGGATCTCGTGGCGCTTCTTCTCGCCGCCGGAGAACCCCTCGTTGACGTTGCGCTGGGCGAACTTCGGGTCCATGCGGAGGTTGCGCATGGCCTCCTTGACGTCCTTGGTCCACGCGCGGATCGCCGGCGCCTCGCCGTCGATCGCGGTCTTCGCGGTGCGCAGGAAGTTGGTGACCGTCACCCCGGGGATCTCGACGGGGTACTGCATGGCCAGGAACAGGCCGGCGCGGGCCCGCTCGTCCACCGCCATGGCGAGGACGTCCTCGCCGTCGAGGGTGATGGTGCCGCTGGTGACGGTGTACTTCGGGTGACCGGCGATCGTGTAGGCGAGCGTCGACTTGCCCGAGCCGTTGGGGCCCATGATCGCGTGGGTCTCACCGGTGCGCACGGTCAGGGTCACGCCGTTGAGGATGGGCGTCGTGCCGGCATCCGTCTCGACCGTCACGTGCAGGTCGCGGATCTCGAGAACAGCCATGATGCGTTTCCTTCTCAGTTCACTTCTTTGGTCACCGCGGGGTCGATGAGCACATCGTCGCCCTCGATGGTGACCTGGTAGACGGGCACCGGCTCGTAGGCCGGGAGGTTCAGGGGGCGGCCGGTGCGCAGCGAGAACGCCGAGCCGTGCGCCCAGCATTCGAGGGTCTCCCCCTCGACGAAGCCCTCCGACAGCGAGATCTCGCCGTGGGTGCAGGTGTCGCCGATCGCGTGCACCTCGCCCTGGGAGTCGAGCACGACGGCGATCGGGACGCCGTCGACCTCGACGCGCACGGCGGTGTCCTGCTCGAGCGCGCTGAGGCTGAGCACCTTCTGTGCGCTCATGCGCGGATGCCTTCGGCCAGCTCGGTCTCGATGGCCTCGATGAGCTCCTCCTCGAGGGCCGGGATGCCGGTCTTCTGCACGATCTCGCTGAGGAAGCCGAGCACGACCAGGCGCCGGGCCTCATCTTCGGAGATGCCGCGGGCCTGCAGGTAGAACAGCTGCTCGTCGTCGAAGCGACCGGTGGCGCTGGCGTGGCCGGCCCCGACGATGTCGCCGGTCTCGATCTCGAGGTTCGGGATCGAGTCGGCGCGCGCGCCGTCGGTGAGCACCAGGTTGCGGTTGGCCTCGTACGAGTCGGTGCCCACGGCATCCGGCCCGATGAGCACGTCGCCGATCCACACGCTGCGGGCGCCCTGGCCCTGCAGCGCGCCCTTGTAGAGCACGTCGCCGACGGTGTGCGGGCCCTTGTGGTGCAGGTACACCTGGCTCTCGAAGTGCTGCCCGGCGTCGGCGAACGACAGGCCGAAGAGCTTGCCGTTCGCACCGGCGCCGGCGAGCTCCACCGACGGGTTCACACGCACGACGCCGCCGCCGAGGGTGACGACGATGTGGGTGAGCGCGGCGTCACGGTCGACGCGCGCCTGGTGCGAGGCCAGGTGCACGGCCTCGTCGTCCCAGCGCTGCACCGAGATGACGGTCAGCGCCGCCCCGTCGCGCACGATGATCTCGACGTTCTGGGCCTGGTGGGCGACGCCCTCGTGGCGGAGCACGACGGTGCCGCGGGACTGCGGCTGGGCCTCGATGACGACGTGGGCGTGCGCGGTGCCGCCGGTGCCGGTCAGGCGCACGACGACGGGCTCGTCCAGCTCCACCCCCGCGGGGATGCGGATGAGGGGCGCCGAGGCCTCCTGCGACCAGGCGATCGCGGCGGGCAGGTCCTCGGGTCGGAACACCTCGCCGCGCGGGGCCTCGCCGGGGGCGAGACGCAGCTGCTCGACCTCGCGGGGCGCGGTGACCTCGACGCCGATGACGCCGGTGGGGCCGGCCTCGTCGACGAACAGGGGCGCGAGCCGGTCGGTCGGGGTGTGCTTCCAGTTGACCTCACGGCCCGTCGGCACGCCGAAATCGGCGGGCGCGAACGAGGTGGGGCGCGCCGAACGGGTCTGCACGGGAACGAACGCGGCGGCAGGGTCGATGTGCCCCTGTGCGCGGTCGACAGGGGCTTGTGTCGCTGTCGTCATCAGCCGACGGATCCTTCCATGCCCATCTCGATGAGCTTGTTCAGCTCGAGGGCGTACTCCATGGGCAGCTCGCGGGCGATCGGCTCGATGAAGCCGCGCACGATCATCGCCATCGCCTCGTCTTCGGGCATGCCGCGGCTCATGAGGTAGAACAGCTGCTCTTCGCTGACCTTCGAGACGGTGGCCTCGTGGCCGAGCTGCACGTCGTCGACGCGGATGTCGATGGCCGGGTAGGTGTCGGAGCGCGAGATCGAGTCGACCAGCAGCGCGTCGCAGCGCACCGTGTTGGCGGAGTGGTGCGCGTTGGCGTCGACGCGCACCTCACCGCGGTAGCCGGCGCGGCCGCCGCCGCGGGCGATCGACTTCGAGACGATCGAGGACTGCGTGTAGGGCGCCATGTGGATCATCTTCGCGCCGGCGTCCTGGTGCTGACCGGGACCGGCGAAGGCCACCGAGAGCGTCTCGCCCTTGGCGTGCTCGCCCATGAGGAAGATCGACGGGTACTTCATCGTCACCTTGGAGCCGATGTTGCCGTCGACCCACTCCATCGTCGCGCCCTCGTGGGCCACGGCCCGCTTGGTGACGAGGTTGTAGACGTTGTTCGACCAGTTCTGGATCGTCGTGTAGCGCACGCGGGCGTTCTTCTTCACGATGATCTCGACGACGGCGGAGTGCAGCGAGTCGCTCTTGTAGATCGGGGCGGTGCAGCCCTCGATGTAGTGCACGTACGAGCCCTCGTCGGCGATGATGAGCGTGCGCTCGAACTGGCCCATGTTCTCGGTGTTGATGCGGAAGTAGGCCTGCAGCGGGATCTCGACGTGCACGCCCGGGGGCACGTAGACGAACGAGCCGCCCGACCACACCGCGGTGTTCAGCGCCGCGAACTTGTTGTCGCCGGCGGGGATGACGGTGCCGAAGTACTCCTCGAAGAACTCCGGGTGCTCGCGCAGCGCGGTGTCGGTGTCCATGAAGATGACGCCCTGCTTCTCGAGCTCGGCGTTGATCTGGTGGTAGACCACCTCGGACTCGTACTGGGCGGCGACGCCGGCCACGAGGCGGGCGCGCTCGGCCTCGGGGATGCCGAGCTTCTCGTAGGTGTTGCGGATCTCCTCGGGGAGGTCCTCCCACGACTGCGCCTGCTTCTCGGTGGAGCGCACGAAGTACTTGATGTTGTCGAAGTCGATCTCCGACAGGTCGGCACCCCAGGTGGGCATCGGCTTGCGGCCGAACAGCTGGTACCCCTTCAGACGGGTCTTCAGCATCCATTCGGGCTCGGACTTGAGGGCGGAGATCCCGCGCACCACGTCCTCGTTGATGCCGCGTTGCGCGACGGCGCCCGCGGCATCGGTGTCGTGCCAGCCGAACTCGTAGACGCCGAGTCCTTCGAGTTCCGGTCGGTCGATCAGCACATCCGACATGGCTATTCCTCCTTCGAACCCAGCGGTGTCATCCGCTCCGGCATTCCCTCACCCTCGGGAGTGGCGAGGGCGGTTCTGCCGCTGTCAGGGTCGCTTGCTTCGGGGTCCGAACACGGCCGCGGCCGCGCCTAGACTTGAGTGGATGCCGGGCGCTCGGCGCCTGGCAACTCCCACCCGTCAAGTCTACAGGCTATGCCCCACCCCCGGCGTGGCCCGGGCGCTCCCCTCGAGCGCCGTTCCAGGAGGCGCAAGCATGTCCGCCCAGACCACGACCACCCCCGCCGACGCCCCGCCTGCCGGCGGCTGGCTCCCGACTCGCGTGGACGGCCGCATCCGGGGCGTCGCCTGGGCCAACTTCGTCGGCAACACGGTGATCATCGCCACCGGCGGCGCCGTGCGCCTCACCGGCTCGGGCCTGGGCTGCCCCACGTGGCCCACCTGCACGCCCGACTCGCTCGTTCCCACCGAGGAGCTCAGCTACCACTCGATCATCGAGTTCGGCAACCGTCTCATGAGCCCGCTGCTGGGCCTGTTCGCCCTGGCGCTGCTGGTGCTGGTCTGGCGCCTGCGCGTCGAGCGCCGCGACCTCTTCGTCCTCAGCTGGATCGTGATGGTCGGCATCCTCGCCCAGGCCCTCGTCGGCGGCATCACGGTGTGGACAGGGCTGAACCCCTTCATCGTCGGGTTCCACTACGTCGCGTCACTGTCACTGGTGTGCGTGACGGCCGCCCTGCTGGTGCGCCTGTACACCGTGCCGGGCCCGCGGGTGCGCGTCGTGCCGCGCTGGTACGCCATCACCACCCACGTGACGACGCTGGTGCTGGCGATCACGATCGTCTTCGGCGTGCTGACCACCGGGGCCGGCCCGCACTCGGGCGACGCCGCCGTCGGCCGCAACGGCTTCGACGCCGAGGTGCTCGAGCACGTGCACGCCTGGCCGGGCTACGCGCTGCTGGCGCTCACCGTCTTCCTCACCGTCGCCGCGTGGCTGCGCCACCTCCCCACCCGCCGGTGGATCACCGCCCTGCTGGCGGTGGAGGTCGTGCAGATCCTGCTGGGCATCTACCAGGCCCGCAACGGCCTGCCCGAGCTCGTCGTCGGCGTGCACATGGTGCTCGCCGCCCTCACCGCCGCCGCCATGACCGTGGTCGTGCTGCGGCTGAAGGCCCCGGCATCGCAGGCGCAGGCGCCGGCGGTGCACACAGCCGGCTCATAGCGGGGGCATCGGGGGCTCCGATCCTCGGCGGTCACAGTGGGGGCGTGCCCTGCCCCGACGGGCACGCATCTTCTGAGGAGTCCCCATGAGCAACCGTCCCCGCCTGTCCCGCAGCATCCCCTTCTGGGGTCTGATCGTGGGATCGGCCGCCTCCGCCGGCGTCGGCGCCGCCCTGCTGCTCGACAAGCTCGGCGGCATGGACGCGCGCCTCACCGACGGCAGCGCGACCAGCAACGACGTGTACGTCGGCCAGATCTGGGGCGTCTTCGGCGCCATCCTCATCGGCGCGGGCCTGGTGGGTCTGGCCCTCGCGCTGACCGTCGCCTCGCTGTGCGCATTCGTCCCCCGCCCCGCCGCAGACGTCGTCGACGCCCCGGCCTTCGTCGACGAGACCGCGGATGCCGGTGCCGCCGAGCCCGCTCGCGACGGCGCGTCCGACGCCGACGAGACCGACGTCCCCGAGAACACCGACACCGACACCAACGGCTACGGCGTCGATCTCGGCTACAGCCGCCCCCGCGACGAGGAGTCGGTCACCACGCGCTGAGCACGCCCCGCGCGCGTCACCCCGTCGACCCGCGGCAGCCCTGTGCCGACCCCGCCCGAGCGGGCGCGGTTCAGAAGGGCAGCAGCGGGTCGACGGCGATCGCGACGAACAGCAGCGTCAGATAGGTGATCGAGGCGTGGAACACGCGCATCGGGCGAGCGACCTCGCCGCGCACGGCGCGGCTGTAGAGCACGTGCGACTCGGCGATGAACCAGCCGCCGAACACGAGGGCCGACACGGTGTAGACCAGGCCCATCTCCCCCACCGGGATGAGCAGCAGCGAGCACGCCACCGTCGCCCACGCGTAGAGGATGACCTGCAGGCCCACCTGGCTGCTGTTGCGCGTGGCACCCAGCATCGGCACGTCGGCCTCGACGTAGTCGCCCTTGTACTTCATCGACAGCGGCCAGTAGTGCGGCGGCGTCCACAGGAACACCAGCACGAACAGGATGACCGGCTCCCACGCCAGCGACCCGGTCACGGCCGTCCAGCCGATGAGCACCGGGAAGCAGCCGGCGATGCCGCCCCACACGATGTTCTGCTCGGTGCGGCGCTTGAGCAGCATCGTGTAGATCACGACGTAGAAGAAGATGGCGACGACGCTGAAGGCGGCGGCGACCCAGTTGGTCGTCAGCAGCAGCCACACCGTGGAGGCCACCGCCAGCGTCCACGCGAAGATGAGCGCGCCGCGCGGGGTGATCTCGCCGGTCACCAGCGGCCGGTTCTCGGTGCGGTGCATGTGCGCGTCGATGTCGCGGTCGAGGTACATGTTGAACGTCGCCGCCGACCCGGCGCTCATCGCGCCGCCGATGACGGTGGCCAGCACCAGCCACAGGCTCGGCATGCCCGCCTCGGCCAGGATCATCACCGGAACGGTGGTGACCAGCAGCAGCTCCATCACCCGCGGCTTGGTCAGCTGGATGTAGGCGCGCACGGTGCGACCGAGGGGTCGTCGGGTGGGGGTCGTCGCCTCGTCGGCTCGGCCGGTGCTCCCGGCCGCCATCGTCGTGTCCATCTCCCCCACAATCACCCGTGTCACGGACCCCGTCATTCTACGGTACGGGCGTCCGCCGGCCACGAGGGATGCCTCACATTCGGCGGGGGGACGCCGTGAGCGGACGGTGACCGCGCCGACACCCGGGCGACACCGTGGGCGCGAGGGCGCTCGACATACTCGTGTCACACAGGGTCAGGCACGGACCGCGGCAGAGGCCGCGGGACTATGCTGGATCCCATACGTGCGCCCGAGCCGAGCCCCCTTCTCCACTCCCGGACAAGGCCTTGCGGCACGGTTCGTCGGGCGCTCTTCATGAGAAAGGCTGCCGCGTGGCTGAACTTCGCTGGAACGAGATCGATGAGCGCGCGGTGGACACCGCGCGCGTGCTGGCGGCGGACGCCGTGGAGAAGGTGGGCAACGGCCACCCCGGCACGGCCATGAGCCTCGCCCCGGCCGCCTACCTGCTGTACCAGCGGGTGCTGCGCCACGATCCCGCCGACACGCACTGGCTGGGACGCGACCGGTTCATCCTGTCGGCCGGCCACTCGTCGCTGACGCAGTACGTGCAGCTCTACCTGGGCGGCTTCGGTCTCGAGCTCGACGACCTGAAGGCGCTGCGCACGTGGGGCTCGCTCACCCCGGGACACCCCGAGTACGGCCACACCAAGGGCGTGGAGATCACCACCGGCCCGCTCGGCCAGGGCCTCGCCTCCGCCGTCGGCTTCGCCTACGCGGCCCGCTACGAGCGCGGCCTGTTCGACCCGGAGGCCGCGGCCGGCACGAGCCCGTTCGACCACTTCGTCTACGCCATCGCCGGCGACGGCGACCTGCAGGAGGGCGTGACCAGCGAGGCCGGGTCGCTCGCCGGCCACCAGGGCCTCGGCAACCTGATCGCGATCTACGACTCCAACCAGATCTCCATCGAGGACGACACCAACGTCGCCTTCACCGAAGACGTCGCCGCCCGCTACGAGGCGTACGGCTGGCACGTGCAGACGGTCGACTGGAAGAAGACCGGCCAGTACGTCGAAGACGTCGCCGAGCTGTTCGCCGCCATCGAGGCCGCCAAGGGCGAGACCGACAAGCCGTCGCTCATCATCCTGAAGACGATCATCGGCTGGCCCTCGCCCGGCAAGCAGAACACCGGCAAGATCCATGGCTCGGCGCTGGGCGCCGACGAGCTGGCCGCGACGAAGAAGGTGCTCGGGTTCGACCCGGAGCACTCGTTCGTCGTCGCCGACGACGTGATCGCCCACACCCGTTCGCTGGCCGAGCGCGCCCAGACCGAGCGCGCCGCCTGGCAGGAGTCGTTCGACGCCTGGGCCGCGGCCAACCCCGAGCGCAAGGCGCTGCTGGACCGCCTCGAGGCCGGCGAGCTTCCCGCCGACCTGCAGGTGCCCGCCTTCGAGTCGGGCAAGGAGGTGTCGACCCGCGCTGCCTCCGGCCAGGTCATCAACGCCCTCGCCGCCCAGCTCCCCGAGCTCTGGGGCGGGTCTGCCGACCTCGCCGAGTCGAACCTGACCACGATCAAGGATGCCAAGAGCTTCATCCCCACCCAGTGGTCCACCCACGAGTGGTCGGGCGACCCCTACGGCCGCGTGCTGCACTTCGGCATCCGCGAGCACGCCATGGGCGCCATCGTCAACGGCATCAAGCTGCACGGGCCCACCCGTCCGTTCGGCGGCACGTTCCTGATCTTCACCGACTACATGCGCCCCGCGGTGCGCCTGGCCGCGCTGATGGACATCCCCTCGGTGTTCGTCTGGACGCACGACTCCGTCGCCCTCGGCGAGGACGG
Source organism: Microbacterium festucae (assembly GCF_025421715.1). Lineage (GTDB taxonomy): Bacteria > Actinomycetota > Actinomycetes > Actinomycetales > Microbacteriaceae > Microbacterium > Microbacterium festucae. The sequence continues at coordinate 106,206 of NZ_JAOEFC010000002.1, read as the reverse complement.
CCCCACCCACCAGCCGATCGAGCAGCTGGCGACCCTGCGCCTCATCCCGAACTTCACGGTGGTGCGCCCCGCCGATGCCAACGAGACCTCGGCCGCCTGGCACGAGATCGTCCGCCGCACCTCGGGCGGCCCCGTGGGCATCGCCCTCACCCGCCAGAACATCCCGGTGTTCCCGCGCGGCGAGGACGGCTTCGCCACCACCGACGGTGTCGCCAAGGGCGCGTACGTGCTCGTCGACGCCGAGGGCGGTCAGCCCGACGTCATCCTCATCGCCACCGGCTCCGAGGTGCAGCTGGCCGTCGCCGCCCGCGAGACCCTCGCCGCCGACGGCATCCGCGCCCGCGTGGTGTCGGCGCCGTCGCTGGAGTGGTTCGCCGAGCAGGACGCCGCCTACCGCGAGTCGGTGCTGCCGGCCGCGGTGACCGCGCGCGTGTCGGTCGAGGCGGGCGCCACCCCGCTGTGGCGGTCGATCGTCGGCGACGCCGGCCGGTCGATCGGCATCGACCACTTCGGGGCGTCCGCCGACTACAAGACCCTGTTCGAGAAGTTCGGCGTCACCGCCGACGCGGTCGTGAACGCGGCCCGCGAGACCCTGGCCACCGCGGGAGCGGCCGCCGCATCCGTCAAGGAGAACAACGCATGAGCACCCCCACCGAAGACCTGACCGCCGCCGGCGTCAGCATCTGGCTCGACGACCTCTCGCGCTCGCGCATCGACTCGGGCAACCTCGCCGAGCTCATCCGCACCCGCAACGTGTCGGGCGTCACCACGAACCCGTCGATCTTCCAGGCCGCCATCGGCAACAAGAACGACGACTCGTACGACGCGCCCCTCGCGGCCCTGGCCGCCACCGGCGCCGACGTCGACGCGGCGATCTTCGCGATCACCACCACCGACGTGCGCGACGCGGCCGACATCTTCCGCCCCGTCTTCGACGTCACCGGCGGCGTCGACGGCCGCGTGTCGATCGAGGTCTCCCCCGACCTCGCCCACGACACCGACGCGACCGTCGAGGAGGCCAAGAAGCTGTGGGCCACGGTCGACCGCCCCAACACGCTCATCAAGATCCCCGCCACCCTCGCCGGCCTCCCGGCGATCACGGCCGTGCTCGCCGAGGGCATCAGCGTCAACGTGACCCTGATCTTCTCGCTCGAGCGCTACGCCGCCGTCATCGACGCCTACCTCGCCGGCATCGCCCAGGCGCAGGCGAACGGCCACGACATCGCCACGATCCACTCGGTCGCGTCGTTCTTCGTGTCGCGCGTGGACACCGAGGTCGACAAGCGCCTCGTCGCCATCGGCACCTCCGAGGCGCTCGCGCTCAAGAGCAAGGCGGGCCTGGCCAACGCCCGGCTGGCCTACGAGCTGTTCGAGCAGCGCTTCGCCTCGCAGACCGCCGTGGAGCTCATCGCCGCCGGCGCCACCGTGCAGCGTCCGCTGTGGGCCTCCACCGGTGTGAAGGACCCGAACCTGCCCGACACGCTCTACGTCACCGAGCTCGTCGCCGGCGGCACGGTCAACACGATGCCGGAGAAGACCCTCGAGGCCACCTTCGACCACGGCAAGATCACCGGCGACACCATCACCGGCAACTACGCCGATGCGCACCAGGTGTTCGACGACCTCGCCGAGGTCGGCATCGACCTCGTCGACGTCACCCAGGTGCTCGAGGACGAGGGCGTCGAGAAGTTCATCGCTTCCTGGCACGACCTGAAGAACACCGTCCAGACCGCGCTGTCCGCCGCCGCGGAGCCCACGCGGTGAGCTTCGAGATCCACGTCTCGGGACGTGTCGCCGACGTCGTCGGCGACACGCTCCCCGGGCTCGTCGAGGCCCTGGTCGCCAGCGGTGTGACCGCCGGCGACCCCGACCTGTGGGGCCCCGACGCCGCCGACGAGGCCGGACGCCGCCTCGGGTGGGTGCAGGCCGTGTCGGTGTCGCGCCCGCTCGTGGCCGAGATCACGCAGCTGCGTGCCGAGCTCGTCGCCCGCGGGGTCACCCGCGTGGTGCTGGCCGGCATGGGCGGGTCGTCGCTGGCCCCCGAGGTCATCGCCCAGACGGCCGGTGTGCCGCTGGTGATCCTCGACTCCACCGCGCCCAGCCAGGTGCTGGCCGCCATCGACGGCGACCTCGAGGGCGGCGGGCTGGCCCAGACGCTGCTCGTCGTCGCCTCGAAGTCGGGCTCGACGGTCGAGACCGACGCCGCCCGCCGCGCGTTCGAGGCCGCCTGGAGCGACCTCGGCATCGACCCGGCCCAGCACATCGTGGTGGTCACCGACCCGGGCTCGCCGCTGGAGCAGTCGGCCCTCGCCGCCGGCTACCGCGTCTTCACCGCCGACCCCACCGTCGGTGGCCGCTACTCGGCGCTGACCGCGTTCGGGCTCGTCCCGGCGGGCCTTGCCGGCGTCGACATCGCCGAGTTGCTCGACGAGGCCGAGGCGACGCTGCTGGAGGTCGCCATCGACGACCCCCGCAACCCCGCCCTCGTGCTCGCCGCCGCGATCGCCGGGGGCACTCCCCGCCGCGACAAGCTCGTGCTCGTCAGCGACGGCACCCACATCGTGGGGCTGCCCGACTGGATCGAGCAGCTGGTCGCCGAGTCGACCGGCAAGCTCGGCACCGGCATCCTGCCGGTCGTGGCCCAGCCGCTGTCGCCCGAGCTCGACGCCGACCTCGCCGACGTGCAGGTGCTGCGCATCGTCGACGACGCCGAGCACTTCCGGCTGCTCGAGCAGAACCCGGGCGAGATCCTCATCAGCGGGTCGCTCGGCGCCCAGTTCGTCGTGTGGGAGTACGCCACCGCGATCGCCGGGCGTCTGCTCGGCATCAACCCGTTCGACCAGCCCGACGTCGAGGCCGCCAAGGTCGCCACGCGGGGTCTGCTCGACGAGCGGCCCGTGCCCGCGCCGGTGGCGTTCACCGAGAACGGCATCGGGGTGCGCTCCACCGACCCGGCGCTGGTGGCTTCCGGCACGCTGGCCGGTGTGTTCGCCGCGCTCGAGCACGCGATCCCCGCCGACGGCTATCTCGCCATCCAGGCCTACGTCGACCGTCTCGCGGTGCCGCAGCTGCAGGGTCTGCGCGAGCTCGTCGCCGCCGAGGCCGGCCGGCCCGTCACCTTCGGGTGGGGCCCGCGGTTCCTGCACTCGACCGGCCAGTTCCACAAGGGCGGCCCCGCCGTCGGCGTGTTCCTGCAGGTGGTGGAGGGGACCGAGGTCGACCTCGAGATCCCCGGTGCGCCGTTCACCTTCGGCGAGCTCATCGCCGCCCAGGCCGCGGGCGACGCGCAGGTGCTCGCCGCCCATGGCCGTCCCGTCGTGACGTTCGTGCTCGCCGATCCCGCGAGCGACGTGCTCACCGTCTTCGAAGCAGCCCAGTAGGAGTCCCCGAATGACAGCCGAGATCTCGCGCGCCCGGAATCCGCTGCGCGACCCCGACGACCGTCGCCTCAACCGCATCGCCGGGCCCAGCGCCCTGGTGATCTTCGGTGTGACCGGCGACCTGTCCCGCAAGAAGCTCATGCCCGCCGTCTACGACCTCGCCAACCGGGGGCTGCTGCCGCCCGGCTTCGCGCTGGTCGGGTTCGCCCGTCGCGACTGGGAGGACCAGGACTTCGCCGAGGTCGTGCGCGAGGCCGTGCAGGCCCACGCCCGCACCCCGTTCCGCGAGGAGACGTGGAAGCAGCTGCTGCAGGGCATCCGCTTCGTCTCGGGCGAGTTCGGCGACCCCGACGCGTTCGCGCGCCTGCGCGCGACCGTGGAGGAGCTCGACCGCGACCGCGGCACGATGGGCAACCACGCCTACTACCTGTCGATCCCGCCGAAGGACTTCCCGGTGGTGGCCAAGCAGCTGAAGGACTCGGGGCTCGTCGGCGAGGACGACGACCCGGCGTGCTGGCGCCGTGTGGTCATCGAGAAGCCGTTCGGGCACGACCTGCAGTCGGCCCGCGAGCTCAACGAGGCCCTCGAGGTCGCCTTCCCGGCCGATTCGATCTTCCGCATCGACCACTACCTCGGCAAGGAGACGGTGCAGAACATCCTCGCGATGCGCTTCGCGAACGAGATGTTCGAGCCGATCTGGAACGCCAACTACGTGGACCACGTGCAGATCACGATGGCCGAGGACATCGGCGTCGGCGGTCGTGCCGGGTACTACGACGGCATCGGGGCGGCGCGCGACGTCATCCAGAACCACCTGCTGCAGCTGCTCGCCCTCACCGCGATGGAAGAGCCCATCTCGCTGGATGCCACGCACCTGCGCGCCGAGAAGGAGAAGGTGCTGGCGGCCGTGCGGCTGCCCGAAGACCTCGCCACCGCCCAGGCCCGCGGGCAGTACGCCGGCGGCTGGCAGGGCGGCGAAGAGGTCACCGGGTTCCTCGACGAAGACGGCATGAAGCCCGATTCGACGACCGAGACCTACGCGGCCGTCAAGCTCGAGATCGCCACCCGCCGCTGGGCGGGGGTGCCCTTCTACCTGCGCACCGGCAAGCGGCTGGGACGCCGCGTGACCGAGATCGCCGTCGTCTTCAAGCGCACCCCGCAGCACCTGTTCCTGCGCACGCAGACGCACGAGCTCGGCCAGAACGCGCTCGTCATCCGCATCCAGCCCGACGAGGGCGTCACGCTCCGCTTCGGCTCGAAGGTGCCCGGCGCCGCCACCGAGGTGCGCGACGTGACCATGGACTTCGGCTACGGGCACGCCTTCACCGAGTCGAGCCCCGAGGCCTACGAGCGCCTCATCCTCGACGTGCTGCTGGGCGACCCGCCGCTGTTCCCCCGTCACGAGGAGGTCGAGCTGTCCTGGCGCATCCTCGACCCGATCGAGAAGTACTGGAGCGCCCAGGGCGGACCGCTCGAGCAGTACTCCCCCGGTTCCTGGGGTCCCCCGTCCGCCGATGAGCTCTTGGCCCGTGACGGCCGCGTCTGGAGGCGCCCGTGATCGTCGACCTGCCCGACACCACCGTGTCGAAGATCGCCCGCTCCCTCGTGAGCGTGCGCGAAGAGGGCGGAGCGGTGGCTCTGGGCCGTGTGCTCACCCTCGTGATCGCCACCACCCACGGACTCGAGGAGGAGGCCATCGAGGCCGCCAACGACGCGTCCCGTGAGCACCCGATGCGCGTCATCGTGCTGATCGCGAACACCGAGGGCGACGCCAAGCTCGACGCGCAGATCCGCGTCGGCGGCGACGCCGGGGCGAGCGAGGTCATCGTGCTGCGCGCCGGGGGCCCCGCCGCCGGCAACGCCGAGGGGCTCATCACGGGCCTGCTGCTGCCCGACGCGCCCGTCGTGGCGTGGTGGCCCGACTTCCCGCCGGCAGAGCCGGCGACCTCGCCCATCGGGGCCATCGCGCAGCGCCGCATCACCGACGCCGCCACCAAGCCCTACAGCAAGGACCGCCTGTCGACGCTCGGCGTGGGCTACGCCCCCGGCGACACCGACCTGTCGTGGACGCGCCTGACCCACTGGCGCGAGCAGCTGGCCGCCGTGCTCGACCAGCCGCCGTACGACGAGATCACCGCCGTCGAGGTCGTGGGCAGCAGCTCGTCGCCCTCCACGGCGCTCCTGGCCGCCTGGCTGCGCCTCAAGCTCGAGGTCGACGTCACGTGGCGCTATGCCGCTCCGGAGGACTGGGATCACGGCATCCAGTCGGTGCGCCTGACCCGCGCGTCGGGCGTCATCGAGCTGGCCCGCCGCGACGACGTCAACGCAACGCTCACCCAGCCCGGTCAGCCCTCGCACGACGTGGTGCTCCCCCGCCGCACGCTGCGGGAGTGCCTCGCCGAGGAGCTGCGTCGGCTGGATGCGGACGTCCTGTATGGTCGAGTCATCACGGAGGGCTGGAAGCTACTCGGCCCGCCGGTGTCATAGGAGGCAGGCGCGATGGCCGAGTTCTGGACCGAGAAACGCGTCGTGATCAGCCCCGATCCGGGTGCCCTCACCGCCTCGGTGGCGCGGCGTTTCCTCGAGCGCATCACGAGCCGTCTCGCCGAGGGCAAGACCGCCCACGTCGCCCTCACCGGCGGTGTGATCGGCACCGAGGTGCTGCGTGCCATCGGCGCCGATCCGGCGCGCGAGGCGGTCGACTGGACCCGGGTGCACTTCTGGTGGGGCGATGAGCGGTTCGTGCCGCGCGGCAGCGACGAGCGCAACGAGCGCGGCGCCCGCGAGGCGCTGCTGGACCGTATCGCGGTGCCGGCCGAGAACGTGCACGTGATCGCGTCCTCCGACGCGGGGCTCAGCATGGACGAGGCCGCCGAGGCCTACGCCGCCGAACTCGCCCGCTTCGGCAAGCGCGACCGCGCCTGGCCATCGTTCGACATCTGCTTCCTCGGGGTGGGCCCCGACGCGCACATCGCGTCGCTGTTCCCCGACCGCGCCGAGATCCAGGTGCGCGACCGGGCGGTGGTGCCGGTGCGCAACGCCCCGAAGCCGCCCGCCGACCGCATCACGCTCACCCGCCCCGTCATCAACGCGTCCAAGCGCGTCTGGATGGTCGTCTCGGGCGTCGACAAGGCCGGTGCCCTGGGCCTGGCCCTGGCCGGCGCGAGCTACGACAGCGTGCCCGCCGCCGGCGCCAAGGGGCGCAAGCGCACCATCCTGTTCGTCGACGAGGATGCCGCGGCCAAGGTGCCGCTCGAACTCATCGATCAGGAGTACTGAGTCGACCCGCGCCCCGAGACGATCGGGGCGCAGAAACGAGAAACGGCGGCCGAGCGGCCGCCGTTTTCGTTGTAAGGGGGGTGTGCCCGCGGGCGCGGGCTCAGCCCTGGCCGCGACGCTCGCGCAGCTGGCGCAGTGCGTCGTCGAGCAGCTGCACCGCCTCGTCGTCGCTGCGACGCTCCTTCACGTAGGCGAGGTGCGTCTTGTAGGGCTCGGTCTTGGCGACGGCGGGAGGATTCTCCTTGTCGCGGCCGGCGGGGAGGCCGGAGTGGGGCGAGTCGATCGTCTCGGGGATCTCGTCCTCGGCGATGCCGGCGGCGAAGTAGCGCACCGTCTCGTTGCCGAGGGCGTCCCAGTACGACACCGCCAGGCGGTCGGCGTGGTGGCCGTGGTCCTGCTCGCCCATCGGGCCCGCGCCGACGCGCGTGCCACGGATCGCGTTTCCTCCGGTAGCCATCAGATCCCCTGGAACTTCGTGATGAGACCGAGTGCGACGATCGCGACGAACCAGACCAGCGCGAGCACGATCGTGAATCGGTTGAGGTTGCGTTCTGCCAGACCCGACGAGCCCATCGCGGAGCTCATGCCGCCGCCGAACATGTCGGACAGGCCGCCACCGCGGCCCTTGTGCAGAAGGATCAAGAGGGTCAGCAGGAGGCTGGTGATGCCCAGCAGCACCTGAAGCACGAGCTCGAGGATGTCCACGGTGGATGAAAGCCTTTCGCGGCGCCGACTGCGGCGCACAAGGGTCGAGTATACCGCGCGGTGCGGCGCGGCCCCTCCGGGCCGCGCCGCACCGGTGATGTCGGGTGCGATCAGACGCCGACGTGCTTCTGGTAGCGGATGATCGCGGCGAACTCCTCCGCCACGAGGCTCGCGCCGCCCACGAGGGCGCCGTCCACGTCGGGCTCGCGCATGAAGCTGGCGATGTTGCCCGACTTCACCGAGCCGCCGTACAGCACGCGGGTGCGCTCGGCGGCGTCGGCGCCGAGCGTGTCGGCGATCACCTCACGCAGCGCCGCACACACCTCCTGCGCCTGTGCGGGCGAGGCCACTTCGCCGGTGCCGATGGCCCAGACGGGCTCGTAGGCCACGACCACATCGGCGTCCGAGGGCAGGCCCTTCAGCGCCGCCTGCAGCTGCGCGACCGAGACCGCGGTGGGTCCCGACTCCTCGCGCTGCTCGAGCGTCTCGCCGACGCAGATGACCGGCACGAGCTCGTGCTTCAGGGCCGCCTGCACCTTGGCCGCGACGACCTCGTCGGTCTCGTGGTGGTACTGGCGACGCTCGGAGTGGCCGATGATCACGTAGCCGCAGTCGAGCTTCTTCAGGAAGGCGCCGGAGATCTCACCCGTGTAGGCGCCCGAGTCCTTCGTCGACACGTCCTGCGCGCCCAGGGCGAACGGGATCTTGTCGGCGTCGATGAGCGTCTGCACCGTGCGGATGTCGGTGAACGGCGGGAAGACGGCGACCTCCACGGAGCCGTCCTCGTGACCGGCGTCCTTCAGGGTCCAGTGCAGCTTCTGGACGAACGCGACCGCCTGCAGGTGGTCGAGGTTCATCTTCCAGTTGCCGGCGATGAGCGGTGTGCGCGCCATCAGTTCTCCCATCCGAGGATCTCCAGCCCGGGGAGCTTCTTGCCCTCCAGGAACTCCAGGCTCGCGCCGCCACCGGTGGAGATGTGGCCGAACTGGTCGTCGGCGAAGCCGAGCTGACGCACGGCCGCGGCCGAGTCGCCACCGCCGACGACCGACAGGCCGTCGACCTCGGTGAGCGCCTGGGCGACCGTCTTGGTGCCGGCGGCGAAGGCCGGCATCTCGAAGACGCCCATGGGGCCGTTCCAGAACACGGTCTTCGAGTCGCGGATCGCGGCGGCGAACAGCTCCGCGGTCTGCGGCCCGATGTCCAGGCCCATGCCCTCGGCGCCGAACGCGGTGTCTTCCAGCGCGTCCGCGGCGGCGACGACGTGGTCGGCGTCGGCGGCGAAGCCGGCGGCCATGACCGCGTCGACGGGGAGGATCAGCTCCACGCCGCGCTCCGCGGCGTCGGCGATGTAGCCGCGCACGGTGTCGAGCTGGTCGACCTCGAGCAGGCTCTTGCCGACCTTGTGGCCCTGGGCCGCGAGGAAGGTGAAGAGCATGCCGCCGCCGACGAGGATCTTGTCGGCGCGCGGGAGGAGGTGCTCGATGACGCCGAGCTTGTCGCTGACCTTCGAGCCGCCGAGGACGACCGCGTAGGGGCGCTCCGGCTTCTCGGTGAGGCGGTCGAGCACGTCGACCTCCTTCTCGATCAGGAAGCCCGCAGCCGACGGCAAGAGCTCGGCGAGCTCGTAGACCGAGGCCTGCTTGCGGTGCACGACGCCGAACCCGTCGGAGACGAGCGCGTCGCCGAGGGCGGCGAGCTGCTCGGCGAAGGCGCGACGCTCGCCGGCATCCTTGGCGGTCTCCCCCGCGTTGAAGCGGAGGTTCTCGATGACGGCGATGTCGCCGTCTTCCAGGGCCGCGGCGGCCTCCTGGGCGGAGGTGCCCACGGTGTCGCCGGCGAAGGCGACGGGCTTGCCCAGCAGCTCGGACAGGCGCTGGGCGACCGGCTCGAGGCTGTACTTGGGGTTCGGCTCGCCGTCGGGGCGTCCCAGGTGCGAGCACGCGATGACGCGGGCGCCCTGGTTGATGAGGTGGTTCAGGGTCGGAAGTGCTGCCCGGACACGACCATCGTCCGTGATGACGCCGTCCTTGAGGGGGACGTTGAAGTCAACACGGACGATGATGCGCTTACCGGCCAGCGAACCCAGCGAATCGAGGGTGCGCAGAGCCATGGTGTCGGCTCAGAGCTTCTCGGCGACGAGCTCGGTGAGGTCGACGAGACGGTTCGAGTAGCCCCACTCGTTGTCGTACCAGGACGACACCTTGACGAGGTTGCCGCTCACGTTGGTCTGACCGGCGTCGAAGACCGACGAGTGCGGGTCGAGCTGGATGTCGCTGGAGACGATGGCGTCGTCGTTGTACTTCAGGAAGCCGACGAGCTCACCCTCCGCAGCGGCCTTCTTGTACGCGGCGTTGATCGCCTCGACGGTCAGGCCCTCGGTGGGGGTGATGATCGTCAGGTCGACGATCGAGCCGGTGGGAACCGGCACGCGGTACGACGAGCCGCTCAGCTTGCCGTTGAGCTCGGGCAGCACCAGGCCGATGGCCTTGGCCGCACCGGTGGAGGCCGGGACGATGTTGATCGCCGCGGCGCGCGAGCGGTGCAGGTCGCTGTGCGGGCCGTCCTGCAGGTTCTGGTCGGCCGTGTAGGCGTGAGCGGTCATCATGAAGCCGCGCTCGATGCCGAAGTTGTCGTTGAACACCTTGGCGAGGGGGGCGAGGCAGTTGGTGGTGCACGACGCGTTGGAGATGACGTGCATCGTCGCGGGGTCGTACGAGCCGTCGTTGACGCCCATGACGAAGGTGCCGTCGACGTCGGTGCCCGGCGCCGAAATGATGACCTTCTTGGCGCCGCCGGCGATGTGCTTCTTGGCGTCGACGGCCTTGGTGAAGCGGCCGGTCGACTCGATGACGATGTCCACGCCCAGGTCGCCCCAGGGGAGGTTGGCCGGGTCGCGCTCTTCGAAGACCTTGATGGCCTTGCCGTTCACGGTGATCGAGTCGGCGTCGTAGGACACCTCGGCGTCGAGACGGCCGCCGACGGAGTCGTACTTGAGCAGGTGCGCAAGCGTCTTGTTGTCGGTGAGGTCGTTCACCGCCACGATCTCGAGGTCCGCGCCCTGCTCCAGGGCGGCGCGGAGGAAGTTGCGTCCGATGCGGCCGAAGCCGTTGATTCCGATCTTGACAGCCACGGAAATGTCTCCTGATTGTGTCGTGCGCGAATGCGCGGTTATTGCGGTTTCAGACTTGGACAACGGCGTCCAGGGTGGCCGCCCGGAAAACCGGGCGGCCTGACGATCATGACAGTACCAGCAGCCCCGAGGTCTTCTCTCGCGCCGTTTCAAAGCGCTGGGCCACGTTCGCCCAGTTCGCGATGTTCCACGCGGCCTTGACGTAGTCGGCCTTGACGTTGAGGTAGTCGAGGTAGAAGGCGTGCTCCCACATGTCGAGCTGGAAGATCGGGACGGTGCCCTGGGCGGTGTTGGACTGCTGGTCGAACAGCTGCTGGATGATCAGCTGGGCGCCGATCGGGTCCCAGCTGAGCACGGCCCAGCCCGAGCCCTGGATGCCGGTGGCAGCGGCCGTGAAGTGGGCCTGGAACTTGTCGAAGCCACCGAAGAACTCGTCGATGGCCGCACGCAGCTCACCCTCGGGCTCGCCGCCGCCGCCGTTGCCTGCGGGCGCCAGGTTGGTCCAGAAGATCGAGTGGTTGACGTGACCGCCCAGGTTGAAGGCGAGGTCCTTCTCGAGCTTGTTGACGTTCGCGAGGTTGCCCGACTCGCGCGCCTCGGCGAGCTGCTCCAGCGCGGTGTTCGCGCCGGTCACGTACGCCTGGTGGTGCTTCGAGTGGTGCAGCTCCATGATCTTGCCGCTGATCGACGGCTCGAGGGCCGCGTAGTCGTACGGGAGTTCCGGGAGCGTGTACTTCGCCATGTTCTCTTCTTCCTGTCGGCGTCGCGCTGGTGCGCGACATTTCCTTCCGGCGCCGCACCGTCGCGCGGCGGAGGGGGACGTTTTCATCCTATTGACCGACAACACCGACACCAGGGGTTGACTTCCCTCGTGACGTGAAGAGTCGATGAGAACCTCAGTCCTCCAGGCCGGCAGGGACCGCCGATTCGGTGTCGGGGATGCCGTCGGCGGCGGCCTTCTTGTCGGCCATCGCCAGCAGGCGCCGGATGCGGCCGGCGACGGCATCCTTCGTCAGCGGCGGGTCGGCGTGGTGGCCGAGCTCGTCGAGGCTCGCGTCGCGGTGGGCCAGGCGCAGATCGCCGGCCTGCTTGAGGTGGTCGGGCACCTCGTCGCCGAGGATCTCCAGCGCCCGCTCCACGCGCGCGCACGCGGCGACGGCGGCCTGCGCCGAGCGGCGCAGGTTCGCGTCGTCGAAGTTGACCAGGCGGTTGACGCCGGCGCGCACCTCGCGGCGCTGACGCAGCTGCTCCCAGGCGCCGGCGGTCTGGGCGGCGCCCATCGCGGCCAGGGCGCCGCGGATGGCCTCGCCGTCGCGGACGACGACACGGGGGGCTCCGCGCACCTCGCGGGCCTTGGCGGCCACGCCCAGGCGGTGGGCGGCGCCGACGAGGGCCATCGCCGCCTCCCCCGACGGGCAGGCGATCTCGAGCGCGGCCGAGCGGCCGGGGTCGGAGAGGGTGCCGGCGGCGAGGAAGGCCCCGCGCCAGATGGCGGCGAGGTCGTGGCGGGCGCCGGTGGTGAGCTTGTTGGGCAGGCCCCGCACGGGCCGGCGACGCTGGTCGAGCAGGCCCGTCTGTCGGGCGAGGGTCTCGCCGCCGTCGATGACGCGCACCGCGAAATGGCCGCCGGCGCGCCCGCCCGAGGCCTGCACGTGGGCGATCTCGGGGCGCACGCCGTAGATCTCCATGAGGTCGCGCGCGACGCGGCGCGCGAGCGCCTCGGACTCCACCTCGGCCTCGACGGCGACACGGCCGGCGATGGAGTGCAGCCCGCCGGAGAAACGCAGGAGCGCCGTGACTTCGGCGATCCGGGCCGTGGGACGCGGGTCGCGGAGGGCCGCCAGCTCGGTCTTCACGTCAGCGGTCAACGACACGGCGATCCTTCGGTCGAACGGGTGGGGGAACGATCTTCCAGCCTACTCGCGCCCGAGGTCGCGATGTTTCACGTTGACGGCCACCCCGGGCACCTGCTCGAGGCGGCGCGCGAGCTCGATCGCCGTCACGACCGACCGGTGCTTGCCGCCGGTGCAGCCCACCGCGACCACCGAGTGGCGCTTGTTCTCGTTCTGGTAGCCGAGCAGCACGGGGTGCAGGGCCGCCGCGTACGCGTCGATGAACTCGGTCGCCCCGGCCTGCGCGAGCACGTAGTCGCGCACCTCGGCGTCCTCCCCGGTGTGGGCGCGCAGCTCGGGCACCCAGAACGGGTTCGGCAGGAACCGCATGTCGGCGACGAGGTCGGCGTCGGGGGGCAGTCCGTACTTGAAGCCGAAGCTCATCACGGTGGTGGTGTGCTTCGCGTCGCCGTCGCCGGCGAACACGTCGACGATGCGGGTGGAGAGCTGGTGGATGTTGAGGGTGCTGGTGTCGACGATGACGTCGGCGGCCTCGCGGATGACGGCCACCCGCTCGCGCTCGCGTCGGATGCCGTCGAGGATCGTGCCCTCGCCCTGCAGCGGGTGCGGGCGGCGCACCGCCTCGAAGCGGCGCACCAGCACCTCGTCGGAGGCGTCGAGGAAGAGCACGCGCAACTGGCTGGCATCCCGCAGCGCGCTGGTGACGGCGGGCAGCTCGCGGAAGAGCGTGCGGCCGCGCACATCGACGACGGCGGCGATCTTCGGCATCGCCGATCCGGCCGCGCCCGACAGCTCGAGCAGGGGGCGCAGCATCTGCGGCGGCAGGTTGTCGACGACGTACCAGCCGAGGTCTTCGAGCGCGTTGGCGGCGGTGGTGCGACCGGCCCCGGACATGCCGGTGACGATGAGCACCTCACCGGCGGGCTGATCGGCGCTCGGCGCTCGCTGCCCGTCCCCCTGGAGCTCTGCCACGCCCGCCATCCTTCCGCTCGTGCGTCCAGCCTAGCGACCGCGGCGGGGCACGAGTGCGGCGGTCGGTGCCGCGGTGATCACGCCGGGGTCAACGGTGGTCAGCGGGCGGCCAGATGCTTGTGGATGGCGGCGGCGAGGGTGGGTCCGATGCCGGGCAGCTCGGAGATCTCCTCGGGGGTGGCCTGCTTGAGGCGGGCGACCGAGCCGAAGTGCTTGAGCAGGGCGCGGATGCGGGTGTCGCCGAGCCCGGGCACCTCGGCCAGCACCGTGGAGATGTCGCGCTTGCGGCGCTTGCGCTGGTGGGTGATCGCGAAGCGGTGGGCCTCGTCGCGCAGTCGCTGCAGCAGGTAGAGGGCCTCGGAGGTGCGCGGCAGGATGACCGGGTACTCCTCCCCCGGCAGCCACACCTCTTCGAGGCGCTTCGCGATGCCGCACAGGGCGATCTCGGTGTGGCCGGCGTCGTCGAGAGCGCGTGCGGCGGCCTCGACCTGCGGACGGCCGCCGTCGACCACGAGCAGCTGCGGGCGGTAGGCGAACCGCGGCTTCTTGCGGGTGGTGACGACATCGCCGTCGGCGGTGGCGTCGGGCACCTCCACCGGCTCTGGCTCGTCGACGTGCGCCAGGCGCCGGGTGAGCACCTGGTAGAGCGAGTCGGTGTCGTCGGTGGTCTCGGGGACGCCGAACGAGCGGTACTGGTCTTTGCGCGGCAGGCCGTCTTCGAAGACCACCATCGAGGCGACGACATTCGTGCCGCTGAGGTGCGAGACGTCGTAGCACTCGATGCGCAGCGGCGCCTCGTCCAGGCCCAGCGCCTCCTGCAGGTCGCCGAGGGCGCGGGTGCGCGCCGCGTAGTCGCTGGTGCGCCGGGTCTTGTGCAGGATCAGCGCCTGCTGGGCGTTGCGGGTGGCGGTGCGCAGCAGCTCGGCCTTCGAGCCGCGCTGGGCCAGCTGCAGCGACACGCGCTTGCCGCGGCGGGCCTGCAGCCAGGCCTCGAGCTCGGCGGCGTCGTCGGGCAGCGAGGGCACGAGCACCTGGCGCGGGATGTCGGAGGGCGCCGCTTCGCCGTAGGTGCGCTGCAGCACCTGGTCGACGAGCTCGGCGCCGGAGATGTCGAGCTCTTTGTCGATGGTGAGCGCGCGCACGCCGCGCACGCGCCCGCCGCGCACGACGAAGTGCTGCACGGCCGCGGAGAGCTCGTCTTCGGCGATGCCGAACAGGTCGGCATCCGTGTCTTCCGACAGCACCAGCGCCGACCGGTTCAGCACGGCGTCGATCGCCTGCAGCCGGTCGCGGTACAGCGCCGCCGATTCGTAGTCCAGCGCCGCCGCCGACTCGCGCATGCGGGCGGTGAGCTCGCGGGTGATGCGCTTGTCGCCGCCGGAGAGGAACGCGACGAAGTCGTCGACGATCGCTCGGTGCTCCTCGACCGTCACCCGCATCGAGCACGGTCCCCCGCAGCGGCCGATCTGCCCGGGGAAGCAGGGGCGCCCGGTGGCCATCGCCTTCTTGTAGGACGCGTCGCTGCAGGTGCGGATCGGGAAGACCTTGATCATCAGGTCGATCGTGTCGTGCACCGCCCACACCTTCGGGTAGGGCCCGAAGTACTTCGCACCCTTGATGCGGCGGTTGCGGGTGACGATCACCCGCGGCGCCTCGTCGCCGAGCGTGACCGCCATGTAGGGGTAGGACTTGTCGTCCTTATAGCGCACGTTGAACGGCGGCGAGAACTCCTGGATCCAGGTGTACTCGAGCTGCAGCGAGTCGACATCGGTGGCCACCACGGTCCACTCCACCGAGGCGGCGGTGAGTACCATCCGCCGGGTGCGCTCGTGGAGGGTGTGCAGCGGCGCGAAGTAGTTGGACAGACGCGCGCGCAGGTTCTTCGCCTTGCCGACGTAGAGCACCCGGCCGTCGGCGTCGCGGAACCGGTACACGCCGGGGTCGGTGGGGATCTCCCCCGGCCGCGGCTTGTACGGCAGCTGGTCGGCCACCGGCCTCACCCCGCCTTGCGCGCGCGCGGCTCCCGGGCCTCGAGCACGACGGGCGCGGCGAGCACCTCGGCCAGGAACGCACCGGTGTGACTGCCGGACACCTTCGCGACCTGCTCGGGGGTGCCGACGGCCATGACCTCGCCGCCCCCGGCGCCGCCCTCGGGCCCGAGGTCGATGATCCAGTCGCTCGACTTGATGACGTCGAGGTTGTGCTCGATCACGATGACCGTGTTGCCCTTGTCGACCAGGCCGCCCAGCACCTCGAGCAGGCGCGCGACGTCTTCGAAGTGCAGACCGGTGGTCGGCTCGTCGAGCACGTAGATGCTGCGACCGTTCGAGCGACGCTGCAGCTCGGTGGCGAGCTTGACGCGCTGCGCCTCGCCGCCGGAGAGCGTGGTGGCCGACTGGCCGAGCCGCACGTAGCCGAGGCCCACGTCGACCAGCGTCTTCATGTAGCGGTGGATGGCTTGGATGGGCTCGAAGAACTCCGCGGCCTCGGAGATGGGCATCTCGAGCACCTCGGCGATGTTCTTGCCCTTGTAGTGCACGGCCAGGGTGTCGCGGTTGTAGCGCTTGCCGTGGCAGACCTCGCAGTCGACGTAGACGTCGGGCAGGAAGTTCATCTCGATCTTGATCGTGCCGTCGCCCGAGCACGCCTCGCAGCGGCCGCCCTTGACGTTGAACGAGAACCGGCCGGGCTGGTAGCCGCGGGCCTTGGCCTCGGGGGTCTCGCTGAACAGGGTGCGGATGCGGTCGAACACGCCGGTGTAGGTGGCCGGGTTCGACCGCGGCGTGCGGCCGATGGGCGCCTGGTCGACGTGCACGACCTTGTCGAGGTTGTCGAGACCAGTGACGCGGGTGTGCTTGCCGGCGACCCGCCGGGCGCCGTTGAGGCGCTGGGCGAGCACCTCGTAGAGGATGCCGTTGACCAGCGACGACTTGCCCGAGCCGCTCACCCCGGTGACCGAGGTGAGCACCCCCAGCGGGAAGTCGACGGTCACGTTCTTGAGGTTGTTCTCGCGCGCGCCGACGACGGTGACCTGCCGCTTCTTGTCGATCTTGCGGCGCTTGGTCGGGGTCGCGATGGCGCGGCGGCCGCTGAGGTAGTCGCCGGTGAGCGAGCGCGGGTCTTCCAGGAGCGAGGCGAGCGGCCCGGAGTGGACGACCTCGCCGCCGTTGACGCCGGCGCGCGGGCCGATGTCGACGACCCAGTCGGCCGCGTGGATCGTCTCCTCGTCGTGCTCGACGACGATGAGCGTGTTGCCGAGGCTCTTCAGCCGCACGAGGGTCTCGATGAGCCGGCGGTTGTCACGCTGGTGCAGGCCGATCGACGGCTCGTCGAGCACATAGAGCACGCCGGTCAGGCCGGAGCCGATCTGGGTGGCCAGGCGGATGCGCTGGGCCTCGCCGCCGGAGAGCGAGCCCGCCGAGCGGCTGAGGCTCAGATAGTTCAGCCCCACCTGGATGAGGAAGTCGAGGCGCGCGCGGATCTCGCGCAGCACCGCCGCGGCGATCTTGGCTTCGCGCTCGGTGAGCTCGAGGTCGGCGAAGAAGGCCTGCGCGTCGCCGAGGCTCAGCCGTGAGGCATCCGCGATGGAGTGGCCGTGCACCTGCACGGCCAGCACCTCGGGCTTCAGGCGCGCACCGTCGCAGACGGGGCACGGCACCTCGCGCAGGTACTCCGACCAGCGCTGGCGCTGCGTGTCGGACTCGGCCTGGGTGTACTGGCGCTCGATGTAGGGGATGACGCCCTCGAAGCCCGACGAGTAGCGCATCTCACGGCCGTAGCGGTTCTTCCACTTGACGGTGACCTTGTAGTTCTCGCCCCGCAGCACCGCGTCTTTGACCTCTTGGCGGAGCTTGCGCCACGGGGTGTCCAGCGAGAAGTCGAGGTCGTCGGCGAGACCGACCAGCAGCCGCTCGTAGTACTGGAACAGGCCCTTGCCCTGCGTGGTCCACGGCAGGATGACGCCCTCGTTGATCGAGAGCTCTTCGTCGCCCAGCATGAGCTCGACGTCGACCGACATGCGTGTGCCCAGGCCCGAGCAGGCCGGGCACGCGCCGAACGGCGCGTTGAACGAGAAGGTGCGCGGCTCGATCTCGGTGAGCTGCAGCGGGTGGCCGTTGGGGCAGGCGAGCTTCTCGCTGAAGCTCTGCCACGCGTCGTCGCCCTCGTCGTCGACGAAGTTGACCTGCATGACCCCGCCCGCCAGGCCCAGCGCGGTCTCGACCGAGTCGGTGATGCGACTGAGGATGCCGGGGGCGGCCACGAGCCGGTCGACGACCACGGCGATGTCGTGCTTGTAGCTCTTCTTCAGCGTGGGCGGCTCGGCGAGCTGGATGAGGTCGCCGTCGACCACGGCGCGGGCGTAGCCCTTGGCCGAGAGCTCTTTGAAGAGGTCGACGAACTCGCCCTTCTTCTGGCTGACCACCGGCGCGACGATCTGGTAGCGGGTGCGCTCGGGCAGCTCCATGAGCTGGTCGGCGATCTGCTGCACGGTCTGCCGCTGGATCTGCGCGCCGCACTCGGGGCAGTGCGGGATGCCCACGCGCGCCCACAGCAGGCGCATGTAGTCGTGGATCTCGGTGATGGTGCCCACCGTCGAGCGCGGGTTGCGGTTGGTCGACTTCTGGTCGATCGACACGGCGGGGCTGAGCCCCTCGATGAAATCGACGTCGGGACGGTCGACCTGACCGAGAAACTGGCGGGCGTAGGAGCTCAGCGATTCGACGTAGCGGCGCTGACCTTCGGCGAAGATCGTGTCGAAGGCGAGGCTGGACTTCCCCGACCCGGACAGGCCCGTGAACACGACCAGGGAGTCGCGCGGGATGTCGAGATCGACGTCTTTGAGATTGTGGACGCGAGCGCCGCGGACACTCAGTGTCGAGTCGCTGGGGACGGGGACGATAGGCACCGCACAAGTCTAGGTGGGGCCTCCGACACCGGCTCCGTCGGCGGGGACGGAGCGGTACGCGCTCAGCGATCAGCCCCCGGATCGGCTCCGAGTCGGCGCCCCGCGAAGGGGGCCAGCGCGTCGCGCAGATCGGCGAGGGCGGCGGCATCCATCCCCACCTGCGCCATGATCTGCTCGGGCACCCGCAGCGCCGCGGCGCGCAGATCGCGGCCGACCGCGGTGAGGCCGATCTGCAGCACCCGCTCGTCGGCGCTGCTGCGCGAGCGGGTGACCAGGCCCTGCGCCTCGAGGCGCTTGACCAGCGGCGAGAGGGTCGCAGCCTCCATCGCCAGCTCGGATGCCAGCTCCCCCAGCGCGCGCGGCGCGCGCTCCCAGAGGGCGAGCATCACGAGGTACTGCGGGTGGGTGAGGCCGAGCGGTTCCAGCACCGGCCGGTAGATCGCCACGACGTTGCGCGCGGCGGTCACCATGGCGAAGCACAGCTGGTTCTCGAGCTTCAGGAGGTCGTCGCGGGGGTCCACGGCATCCAGTCTACAAAACAGTTAGTACACTAATGTTCATGACGCGAAGCGAACGCCCTCCCCTGCGCGAACGCGTGCGCGCCGCCGGCGGCTGGTACGCCTACCTCAACTCGCGACTCATCCGCGTGGCCGGCCCCGCCTCGGTCGGCCCCTACGACACCGAGCCCGAGCCGGTGCGCACCGAGCGCGCGTGCCCGCTGTGCGGCGCCGCCATGTCGGCGCACACGTTCGACCGCTCGGGCCCGAAGCCCCTCATGCACTGCCCCTGACCGGGCCCTCGCCGCCGGCGACGGCCCGACCCGTCGGGCCCAGCCCCGTCAGGCCCAGCCCCGTCAAGCCCAGCCCGTCAGGCCCAGCCCTCGATGACGACCTTGCCCGGCACGCCCCCGCGCTCGACGCGGCGGTGCGCCTCGGCGACGGTGGCGGCGTCGATGGGCGAGAGCGTCTGCGACAGGGTGGTGCGCAGCGTGCCGGCGTCGACCAGGCGCGAGACCTCGTCGAGCAGCTCGTGCTGGCGGATCATGTCGGCGGTGCCCAGCATCGGCCGGGTGAACATGAACTCCCAGTGCAGCGACCCCGACTTGCGCTTGAGCGGCACGACGTCGAGGGTCTGCGGGTCGTCGATGACGGCGATCGCGCCCTGCGGGGCGAGCGCGTCGACGAGCACCGGGAAGTTGCGGTCGGTGGCGCTCAGCGACGCGATGTAGTCGATCGCACCGTGCGGCGCGAGTTCGGCGGCGAGGTCGCGGTGGTCGACGACCGCGTGCGCGCCGAGGCCGCGCACCCACGCCTGCGAGGTCGGGGTGGATGCCGTGGCGATGACCTCGAGCTCGGTGAGGGTCGCGGCGAGCTGGGTGAGGATCGAGCCGACGCCGCCGGCCGCTCCCGCGATGAGCAGGCGCTGGCCCCGACCGCCGCCGCGGGCGACGCCCAGACGGTCGAACAGCAGCTCCCACGCCGTGATCGCCGTCAACGGCAGCGCGGCGGCTTCGGCGTCGGTGAGGCTCGCGGGCTTGCGTCCGACGATGCGCTCGTCGACGAGGTGGAGCTCGGCGTCGGTGCCGGGGCGGTCGAGCGAGCCGGCGTAGAACACCTCGTCGCCGGGCGCGAACAGGGTGACCTCGTCGCCGACGGCGCGCACGCGCCCGACGGCGTCGAACCCGAGCACCCGCGGGTCGGCGCCGCCGCCCCCGCCGCGCACCTTGGTGTCGACGGGGTTCACCGACACCGCGCGCACCTCCACCAGCAGGTCGCGGGGGCCGGGCACGGGCTCGGGCAGGTCGATGTCGGTCAGCACCTCGGGGGTGCCGCCGGTGGTGAAGGCGATGGCGCGCATCAGTGGTCCTCTCGGTGGGCGGTGGCCGCGACGACGGTCGCGGCGGGGTAGTCGGTGTAGCCGGCGGCGTCGCCGCCGTAGAGCGAAGCCGGGTCCAGCGGCGCGAGCGGGATCTCGCGGGCGACGCGCTGTGGGAAGTCGGGGTTGGCCACGAACGGGCGGCCGAAGGCGACGAGGTCGGCGTAGCCGGCATCCAGGATCGCCTCGGCGCGGGCGGCGGTGTAGCCGCCGGCGACGATGATGCGGCCCCCGAAGGCGGCGCGCAGACGGATGCGGAAGAGCTCGGGGATCTCGGGGGCGTCGTCCCAGTCCGCCTCGGCGAGGTGCATGTAGGCGAGCTCGAGCCGGTCGAGCTCGCGGGCGAGGGCGAGCACCGCGTCGTCGATCTCGGGGCAGTCCATGTTGCGCGCCTTGATCTGAGGCGACACGCGCAGTCCCACGCGCTCGCCGCCGATCTCGTCGGCGACGGCGGCGGCGACCTCGACGGCGAACCGGATGCGGGCCGGGATGTCGCCGCCGTACGCGTCGGTGCGGTGGTTGGATGTGGTGCGCAGGAACTGGTCGATGAGGTAGCCGTTGGCGCCGTGGATCTCGACTCCGTCGAAGCCGGCGGCGACGGCGGCGGCCGCGGCCCGCCGGTAGTCGGCGACGATCTCGTGGATCTCGTCGATCGTCAGCGCGCGCGGCGGGGAGGTGGGCACCATGGTTCCGACGCCGTCGACGCTCATCCAGATGCGCGCGCCGGACTCGAGGGCGCTCGGGGCGACGGGCGCCTGCCCCCCGTGGAAGTCGGCGTGCGACATGCGGCCGACGTGCCACAGCTGCGCGAAGATGCGCCCGCCGGCGGCGTGCACGGCATCCGTCACGAGGCGCCACCCTTCGATCTGGGCGGCGCTGTGGATGCCGGGCGTGAAGCTGTACCCCTGGCCGCGGGGGGTGACCTGCGTCGCCTCGGTGACGATGAGCGCCGCCGATGCGCGCTGCGCGTAGTACTCCGCGTTGAGCGCCCAGGGGATGTTGCCCGGCTGCGCCGAGCGGCTGCGGGTCATCGGGGCCATGACGATGCGGTGCGGCAGCTCGAGGGGGCCGAGGGCCAGCGGGGAGAGGAGCGAGGTCATGCCTCCATGCTGATCCCACTGCGCGCACAAATCAAAGTATGAGTACGAGCGATATCGATAAGCTGACGTTATGCCTACGCTCCGCCAGTGGGAGTACGTCGTCCGCGTCGCCGACGAGCGCTCGTTCACGGCCGCCGCCGACGAGTTGCACGTCTCGCAGCCGGGGCTCTCGCAGCAGATCCGCGTGCTCGAGGCCGAGCTCGGCGGCGCCCTGTTCGACCGCCTGCCGCGCAGCGTCGTGCTCACCTCGCTGGGGCGGGCCGTGCTCCCCCATGCCCGTGCGCTGGTGGCCGATGCCCGGCGCGCCACCGACGCCGCGCGCAGCGTGATCGCCGCCACCGCCGGCTCCATCGAGGTCGTCACCGTCACCTCGATCGGCATCGGGGTGCTCCCCGGGGTGCTCGAGGTGTGGCTGCAGGAGCACCCCGGCACGAACGTGACCGTCATCGAGCACCAGACCGTGGATGCCGTCGTCGCGGCGATGCTGGCCGGTGAGGGCGACGTGGCCGTCGCGCCGATGCCGCGATCGTGGCCGGGGCCGCAGCGCCTGGTGGGCCGCGAGGAGTTCGTCGTCGTGGCCCGTCCCGGTCATCCACTGGCCGGGCAGGGCGCGGTGCGGCTGGAGGACCTCGCGCAGGAGTCGTGGGTGCAGTTCACGCCGGAGCACGGCCTGTCGGGTGTGCTGGAGGCCTACGCCGCCGAGGCGGGGTTCAGCCCGCGGGTCGCGCTGCGCACCCCGCAGACGGCGGCGGCGCCCCGCTTCGCGGCGGCGGGCGTGGGGGTGGCGCTCGTGCCCGGGAACGTGCTCGACACCGGGTTCACGGGCGAGGTCCTGACCCTCTCCCCCGCCCGCACCCGCGCGGTGCGCGCGGTGACCCGTTCGGCGCCGGGGCCGCTCGTGGCGGCCTTCATCGACACCGTCGTGGCCCACGCCGACCTCTCCGGACCGCTCCTCCGACGAGACTGAGGCACGCGCCGCGACTGATGCCTGCGCGGGTCGCGACGCCCTCGTCCGGTCCTGACGCCCGCGGCGCGTGCGCCACGCCGATTCCCGCGGCGCGCCTGCCCTCCCCGCGTCAGGCGTGCCCGGCGCGCTCCATGGCGCGCAGCTCCTTCTTCAGGTCTTGCACCTCGTCGCGCAGGCGCCCGGCGAGCTCGAACTTGAGCTCGGCCGCGGCGGCCAGCATCTGGTTCGACAGGTCTTCGATGGTCGCCTCGAGCTGCATGGCCCCCTCGGCGGCGATGCCCTCGCGCCGCAGCTGCGGGGTGGGGCTCTTGCCCTTGCCCGACTTGTTCTTCGCGGTGGCCTTGCCGTTGAGCAGCTCGCGCGTGTCGGATGCCTCGCGGGCCAGCGCATCGGTGATGTCGGCGATCTTCTTGCGCAACGGCTGCGGGTCGATGCCGCGTTCGAGGTTGTACGCCACCTGCTTCTCGCGGCGGCGGTCGGTCTCTTCGATGGCCGCCTTCATCGAGTCGGTCATGGTGTCGGCGTACATGTGCACCTCACCGGACACGTTGCGGGCGGCGCGGCCGATGGTCTGGATGAGCGAGGTGCCGCTGCGCAGGAACCCCTCCTTGTCGGCATCGAGGATCGCCACCAGCGACACCTCGGGGAGGTCGAGGCCTTCGCGCAGCAGGTTGATGCCGACCAGCACGTCGTAGACGCCCTGCCGCAGCTCGGTGAGCAGCTCGACGCGGCGCAGCGTGTCGACGTCGGAGTGGAGGTAGCGCACCCGCACGCCGTGCTCACCGAGGAAGTCGGTGAGCTCCTCGGCCATCTTCTTGGTGAGGGTCGTCACGAGCACGCGCTCGTCGCGGTCGGCGCGCAGGCGGATCTCTTCGAGCAGGTCGTCGATCTGCCCCTTGGAGGGCTTGACGATGATCTGCGGGTCGACCAGGCCGGTCGGACGGATGATCTGCTCGACGACGCCGTCGGCGATGCCCATCTCGTAGCGACCGGGGGTGGCCGACAGGTACACGGTCTGACCGACGCGCTGCTTGAACTCGTCGAACCGCAGCGGGCGGTTGTCGAGCGCGCTCGGCAGTCGGAAGCCGTGATCGACGAGGGTGCGCTTGCGGGAGGCGTCGCCCTCGTACATGGCGCCGATCTGGGGCACGGTGACGTGCGACTCGTCGATGACCATCAGGAAGTCGTCGGGGAAGAAGTCGAGCAGCGTGTGCGGCGGCTCGCCGGCCTGACGGCCGTCGAGGTGACGGGAGTAGTTCTCGATGCCCGAGCAGAAGCCGAGCTGCTGCAGCATCTCGAGGTCGAAGGTGGTGCGCATGCGCAGCCGCTGCGCCTCGAGCAGCTTCCCCTGACCCTCGAGCTCTGTGAGGCGCTGACCGAGCTCGTGCTCGATGGTGCCGATGGCCCGCTGCACGGTCTCGGTGCCGGCCGCGTAGTGCGTGGCCGGGAAGATGGGCACGCTGTCGAGCTTCTGCACGACGTCGCCGGTGAGCGGGTGCAGCATGTACAGCCCCTCGATCTCGTCGCCGAACATCTCGACGCGGATCGCGTACTCCTCGTAGACCGGGATGATCTCGATCGTGTCGCCCCGCACGCGGAAGTTGCCGCGCGAGAAGTCGACGTCGTTGCGGTTGTACTGCATCGCGATGAACTTGCGGATGAGCGCGTCGCGGTCGTAGCGCTCCCCCACCTGCAGCGCGACCATGGCGCGCAGGTACTCCTCGGGCGAGCCGAGGCCGTAGATGCACGAGACCGTGGAGACCACGACGACGTCGCGGCGACTGAGCAGCGAGTTGGTCGTGGAGTGGCGCAGCCGCTCGACCTCGGCGTTGATCGAGGAGTCCTTCTCGATGAAGGTGTCGGTCTGCGGGACGTAGGCCTCGGGCTGGTAGTAGTCGTAGTAGCTGACGAAGTACTCGACCGCGTTGTGGGGCATGAGGTCGCGGAACTCGTTGGCCAGCTGCGCGGCGAGGGTCTTGTTGTGGGCGAGCACGAGCGTCGGACGCTGCACCTGCTCGATCAGCCACGCCGTCGTCGCCGACTTGCCGGTGCCGGTGGCGCCCAGCAGAACGACGTCGGTCTCGCCCGCGTTGATGCGCGCGGCGAGGTCGGCGATCGCCGCCGGCTGGTCACCGCTCGGCTCGTACTCGCTGACGACCTCGAAGGGCCGCACGGATCGCGTGGTCTGCATCCTTCCAGCGTAGGCGGGGCCTCCGACATCCGGGCCGTCCGGTCGTCACGCCCGCCGCCGCATCCGCTCGGCGGCACGCCCCCGCGTGGGCTCAGAAACCCCCGCCGCCGCCGTCGAAGCCTCCGCCGCCGAACCCGCCGCCGTCGAATCCGCCGTAGCCGCCGCCGTCGAACCCGCCGCCGCTGTCGCCGTAGCCCCCGCCGAACGATCCGTCGCCGGAGATCTGCGACGCCGGGTCGAACGTGGCGGCCACCCATTCGGGTTCGCCCGCGATCGACAGCGACCCCGCGCCCACCGTGAAGTAGCTCACCAGCGCCGACGAGAGCAGGAAGTTGTGCGCGACCACGCTGAGCACGCCGACGGTGAGCATCGTCTGCCGCGGGTCGATCTCGTCGGCGCGAGCCTGGTCAGGGCGGCTGTGACCGGGCCGGGCCTCGGTGAGCACGGTGCCGCGCTCGGCCGCTGCCTCCCCCCGCTCCTGTTCGCGGCGGGCGCGTGCCTCTTCGGCGCGGCGGACGAGGCGCGCGAGCATCACCGGCTCCGCGCGGGCCGTGTCGCGCTCAGCGTCGGAGAGGAACGGCCGCAGCCGTTCGAACATCTCGCGGCGGCGCTCCTCGGGGACCTCGGCGAACGCCGTGGCGTGCGCGCTCTCGATGACCGATGCCGGCAGCGTGTTGAGGAGGTAGACGTAGCGCGCCGCGCGCTCCTCGTCGGTGGTCGCCGCGTAGGGCGCCGTGCGGCGGCGCCGGAACCTCGACAGTATGCCCATCTCCACCGCCCCCTCGCACCCCGCACCACGACCGTCGTGTCGGGCCAGGATACGGGGGCCGCGCCGCCACCGGAAGGGTGTCGGATGCGCGGCGGGCGGCTTCAGTGCGGGTGCGGCCCGGTGAGGCGCTCCCACAGCGCCGCGACCTGACGCTCGGTGTCGTCGAGGGTTCCCGCCGTGTCGATCACGACGTCGGCGATGGCCAGGCGCTGGTCGTCGGAGACCTGGGCGGCGATGCGCGCATCGGCGTCGGCGGCCGTCAGCCCCCGCAGCCGCACGAGGCGCTCCCGGCGCACGTCGGCGGGCGCATAGGCCACCACGATGAGGTCCCAGGGGTCGTCGACGCGCGCCTCCACCAGCAACGGCACGTCGTAGACGACCACCGCCGCCGGGTCGGCGCCCGCGTCGTCGAAGCGGCGCTGCGATTCGGCCCGCACCGCCGGGTGCACGATGCCGTTGAGGCGCGCCCGCGCGTCGGCATCCGCGAAGACGATCGCCCCCAGCGCCGCACGGTCCAGCGAGCCGTCCGGCTGCAGGATGCCGTCGCCGAACGTCGCCGCGATGGCGGCGAGCACCGGCGTGCCCGGCTGCTGCACATCGCGGACGATCTGGTCGGCGTCGACGATGACGGCGCCGCGGGCGGCGAGACTGCGGGCCACGGTGGATTTGCCGGAGGCGATGCCGCCGGTCAGCGCGATGAGAGGCACCCGGCCATCGTCGCACGGCCGGACCTGCCATCGGCGCGGATCGAGGCCGCGCGGAGACTAGGCTGGAGGCCCGCCGACCCGCCAGCCCCTGGGGAGGACCTGTGGCACCCACCGCTGTCGTCGTCGAAGACGAGACCGACATCAGCGACCTCATCACCACGGTGCTGGAGTCGTGCGGCTACCAGGTGTTCGCCGCCGCCGACGGCCTGACCGGACTTGAACTCATCCGCGAGATCGACCCCGACCTGACGACGCTCGACGTGAACGTGCCCGGCATCGACGGGTTGGAAGTGGCCCGGCGGGCGCGGGAGTTCAGCGACACGTACATCATCTTCATCTCGGCGCTGGTCGAGCCCGGCGACGCCGAGCGGGCGCGCGCCGTCGGCGGCGACGAGTACCTGGGCAAGCCCTTCCGGCCGCGCGACCTGCGGGCGCGGGCGACGTCGCTGCCGCCGCGCGGGCTCACGCCGCCGGCGCCCGCGTCGACGACCGTCGCCTTCCTCGACATCGCGGTCACCGACCGGGCGGTGCGACTGGCCGAGGTGTCGCTCGACCTCGACGCCGACGAGGCGGCGGTGCTGCGCGAACTCGTGCGCTCCCAGAACCGACGTGTGGCCAAGGGCGACCTCGCCCTGCTGCTGCGCGGCGACCGCGGCCGCGAGGGCACCCCCTCGGCCGACGAGCTGCTGAGCGTGGAGCGGATCGTGGGGCGCCTGCGCACCCGGCTGGTCTCGGCCGGCTCGGTCGCCGCGATCGAGACGGTGCACGGATCGTCGTACCGGCTGGTGCTGGCCTGACCTCACCGCCCGCGCCTCGGCGCCGGCTCAGTCGGCGAGCACGACCGCCGTGGTCTCCCCCGATGCGGCGCGGGCCGCGGCCTCGTGGGCGAGGGCGAGGAGCTCGGTGGCGCGGTAGCCGCTGAGATCGCTCAGCGCCACGCCCACGCCGATGCCGGGAAGGACGCCTCCGGAGACGGCGTCGAGCTCGGCGAACAGCGAGCGGTACAGCGACATCGCCTGCCGGCGTGCGCCGGCCGGCGAGGCCGCGACCCACGCCGCGCCGATGGAGCGCGCCCCGGTCTCGCCGACGATCGCGAGGGTGCCCGCACCGTCGAGCACACCGGCGCGCAGCGCCTCCCACAGCTCGTCGGCGACGTCGGTGCCGAAGGCCTCGACGATCGCGTCGAGGTCGCCCACATGCACCGCGGCGACCGCCACGAGCTCTTCGCCGGCCTCGGCGCGTCGGCAGAGCTCGCGCAGATCGCCGAGGAACACCTCCTGCGGACGCACGACGAACATGGCCGCGACGGGTGCGGCGCCGGGGCCGCCCCGCATCCGAGATCGCGTGGCCTGCAGCACCGAGGTGCACACCACGGCGGTGATGGTGAGGCTGACGGTGAAGACGCTGGTCATGGCGGTGGAGAACCACACCTGGAACAGGTCGGAGTCGACGCCGGCGACGAGGAAGACGACGGTGCGCGCCGCGTAGTAGACGGCCTGGATCGAGTAGACGATGCCGAGCGGCCGGGCGACGCGGCCCCGCCGCAGCTCGCCGGTGAAGCACTCCACGGCGGCCATGGTGGCCAGCACCGCGAGGGAGACGAACATCCAGACGGCGCCGGCCCAGTCGCCCAGCGCGTCCCACTCCCACACCGTCGCCGCGCCCACCAGCGTGCTCGTGACCGCGACGAACGCCCCGGCCAGCACCACCGGCTTGCCGTTGAAGGCGCGGCAGCCGAGCCACATGCCGCCGGTGGCGACGACGAACGACGCGTTGCCGGCCGCGACGGCCCACGAGGTGTCGGGCTGCCAGGCCCACACCAGGTAGAACATGGTGGTGAGCACGGCCGCGAGGAAGCCGAGCGACCAGAGCTGGCCGGCCGCGGCGTCGCGGCGGCGGATCGTGTCGATGAGGAAGAGGGCGGCGCTGACGACGATGACCAGCGCGGTGTAGAGCGAGACGGTGAAGGTGTCGACGATCATGGGCGCACCCCCGGGCTTCTTCCCGGTCGCAGGGCTGGGAGGATGACGGTGAACGTGGCTCCGAGGCCGAGCGTGCTGGTGACGGTGATGTCGCCGCCGTGGCGGCGCACGATGTCGCGGCTGATGGCCAGGCCCAGTCCGTTGCCGGAAACGCCCGCGCGGCCGACGGCGGCGCCGCGGTAGTAGCGCTGGAACACGCCGGCGAGGTCTTCGTCGCTGAGTCCGACGCCGGTGTCGCTGACGGTGATCTCGGTGGTCTCCCCCGTCACGCGGGTGGCCACCGCGACGTGACCGCCGGCCCGGTTGTACTTGATCGCGTTGGAGAGCAGGTTGTGGAACACCTGCTGCAGGCGCACCGGATCGGCGTAGGCCGGTGCGGGGCCGATGCCGTCGGCGTCGATGTCGATGTCGCGGTCGGCGGCGGCCACGGCGAGCGATTCGACGGCGGCGCGGGCGATCGCTCCGGCGTCGACGTCGGAGGGGGTCAGCGGCAGCTGCGCTCCGCTGAGGGCGGTGCTGGAGGCGGCGAGCACGTCGCCGACGAGCGCGAGCAGCTGTTCGGCGTTGCGGTCGGCGATGGCGAGGTAGTCGGCCGCGGCGGGCGGAAGGCCCGGCACCTCGCCGGCGAGCTCGACGAAGCCCATGATCGAGGTGAGCGGGGTGCGCAGCTCGTGGGAGACCGAGGAGACGAGCGCGTCTCGTTCACGCAGCGCGGCGGTCTCGGCGGTCACGTCGCGGGTGACCATCACCGCGCCGATGTCGCGGTTGCCCTCGAGGATGCGGCGGGCGCCGACGCTGAACGCCTTCTCGCGGCCGTCGGCCCAGCGCACCCAGAGCCGCTGGTCGTCGAACGCCTCGCCGCGGCGGGCGCGGGAGATGGGCCACTGGTCTTCGTCGAGCACGGTCGTGCCCTCGGCATCCGCGTAGACGACGGTCTCGTTGCGCTGGCGGCTGAGGCGCGTGTACGCCTCGTTGGCCATCGACAGCGACCCGTCGGACTCGATGCGGACGATGCCGAAGTCGACGCTGTCGATCGCGTCGGTCACGAGCTGCTCGTGGCGGCGGGCGCGCTCGAGTGAGGTGCGCAGCATGGTCGCCTGACTGTCGAGCAGGCGCTCCTGTGCGCGGGAGCGGCGGGCGCTGAGGTAGGTGGTGGTGCCGACGACGACGATGACCACCGGCAGCAGCACGAGGGAGAAGACCGAGCCCTGCACGGGCTGTACCACCGACGAGGCGAAGTAGCAGGTGAGGGTGAACCCCACGCCGACGAAGTAGCCGGCGGTGCCGAAGGATCCGCACAGCCACAGCACCGGGAACATCCACAGCAGCGTGTACCCGGCGGTCGGGTCGGACAGGCGCATGACGGTGATCGCGACGATGTCGACGATCGGGATGAGCATCGACACGAACACCGGCACGCGGCTCCACGGCACCGCGAAGGCGATGACCGTCAGCGACCAGACGAGCGCGACGCCGGTGAAGTAGAGCTGGCGGTCGCCGGCGCGCTCGGTGTTGATCACCAGGAGGGTGACCAGGAGGACGGCGGTGGCCAGCAGCAGCTGGTTGACCCGCACCGCGTGCGGTCCGGCGCGATCGTCCCAGAGCCGGTCGGCCCACGTGCGCGTGGGCGCGGAGGCGGGCGGAGACTCGTGCACGTACCGACGGTATCCGCTTCGCCGCGCTGTGGGCGGCAGGACGACGGGAATGCGGGGCGTGGCGCGGAGACGGCGAACGGGCCGCGACCCTGAGGTCGCGGCCCGTTCGGACGTTCAGCCGATCAGCGGCCGGAGAGCTTCTCGCGCAGAGCGGCGAGGGCCTCATCGTCGGCGAGGGTGCCGATCGAGGAGCTCGAGTCGGACGAGAACGACGAACCGCCGGTCTCGGCCGGCGCGGCGGCCTCGGCCTCGAGGGCCTTGGTGACCTGAGCCTTGTGAGCCTCCCAGCGAGCCTGGGCAGCGGCGTACTCGCCTTCCCAAGCCAGACGCTGCTCGTCGAAGCCTTCCTTCCACTGGTTGGTCTCCGGGTCGAAGCCCTCGGGGTACTTGTACTCCCCGTTCTCGTCGTACTCGGTGACCATGCCGTAGAGGGCCGGGTCGAACTCGGTGCCGTTGATGTCGACCGACTCGTTGGCCTGCTTGAGCGACAGCGAGATGCGGCGACGCTCGAGGTCGATGTCGATGATCTTGACGAAGACCTCTTCGCCGACCGACACGACCTGCTCGGCGAGCTCGACGTGCTTGCCCGACAGCTCCGAGATGTGCACGAGGCCCTCGATGCCGTCCGCGACGCGCACGAATGCACCGAACGGAACGAGCTTGGTGACCTTGCCCGGTGCAACCTGGCCGATGGCGTGGGTGCGGGCGAAGACCTGCCACGGGTCCTCCTGGGTCGCCTTCAGCGACAGCGAGACGCGCTCGCGGTCCAGGTCGACCTCGAGGATCTCGACGGTGACCTCCTGGCCGACCTCGACGACCTCGGAGGCGTGCTCGATGTGCTTCCAGGACAGCTCGGAGACGTGCACGAGGCCGTCCACGCCGCCCAGGTCGACGAACGCACCGAAGTTGACGATCGACGACACGACACCCTTGCGGACCTGACCCTTGTGCAGGTTGTTGAGGAACGTGGTGCGCGACTCGGACTGCGTCTGCTCGAGCAGGGCGCGGCGCGAGAGCACGACGTTGTTGCGGTTCTTGTCGAGCTCGAGGATCTTGGCCTCGATCTCCTGGCCGAGGTACGGCGTGAGGTCGCGGACGCGGCGCAGCTCGATGAGCGAGGCCGGCAGGAAGCCGCGCAGGCCGATGTCGACGATGAGGCCGCCCTTGACGACCTCGATGACCGAACCGGTGACGACGCCGTCGTTCTCCTTGATCTTCTCGACGTCTCCCCAGGCACGCTCGTACTGCGCGCGCTTCTTGGAGAGGATGAGGCGGCCTTCCTTGTCCTCCTTCTGGAGAACGAGGGCTTCGACCTCGTCGCCGACCTTGACGACCTCGTTGGGGTCGACGTCGTGCTTGATGGAGAGCTCGCGCGAGGGGATGACACCCTCGGTCTTGAAGCCGACGTCGAGGAGGACCTCGTCGCGGTCGACCTTCACGACGGTGCCTTCGATGAGGTCTCCGTCGTTGAAGGACTTGATGGTCAGTTCGACCGCGGCCAGGAAGTCCTCAGCAGATCCGATGTCATTGATGGCGACCTGCTTGGTGGCCGGGGCGGTCGTTGCGGTAGTCATGTAGTGGGTTGTCCTTGTTCAGGTGTGGTGTCGGGCTTCGCGCTCGTCCCGACCGCATGCGAGTGCGATCGGATGCCGGAGCCGAAGCGGCGGATGTGGGGATTGCTCGTCACGAAGACATGGCTGAAGAGCCACAAAAGTGACACTCCAGAGTATCAGAATCGGGCGGTGCGGCGCAGTCCCCGCCTCATCCCGTCATCAACCGCGCATCGGCTGTGCGGGGTGGTCGGCATCGAGCACCGGCGCCCCCGGCCGCGAGAGGGTCAGCACGGCCCAGGCGACGCGCGGGCTGCGGGCCAGCTCGTCCTCGATCGCGTTGAGGCGGGCGGCGATGTCGTGCTCGGCGGCGTCGCCGCGCAGGTCGACGGCGGCCAGCAGGAAGACCCGCCCCGGACCGACGTATTCGATGTGCAGGTAGGTGACCCCGTCGACGTCGGGGTGGGCGGTCAGGCGGCGCAGCGCCGCGGCGCGGACGGCCGGATCGACCGAGGCCCCGACCAGGTAGCGGGTGTTCTGGCGGATGAGGGTGATCGCGACGACGGCCAGCAGCACGCCCACGAGGATCGAGCCCAGGGCATCCGGCACCGCGGAGCCGGTGATCTGGTGCAGCAGGATGCCGACGAAGGCGATGACGAGGCCGATGAGCGCCGCGGCGTCTTCGAAGAACACGGCGCGCAGCGTGGGGTCGGAGGTGCGCATGACGTGGTCGAGCAGGTCGCGCTCGGCATGCCGGGCCTGCCGGCGGGACTGCCGCAGCGCCTGCAGGAATGAGACGCCCTCGAGCACGAACGCGAGGGCGAGCACCGTGTAGGAGATGACGAACCGTTCAGCGGGTTCAGGCGCGAGAAGCTCGTTGACGCCGTGCATCACCGAGACGACGGCGCCGACGGCGAACAGGCCGAACGCCGCGAACATCGACCAGACGTAGGCGTTGCGCCCGTAGCCGAGCGGATGCTGCGGGTCGGCCGGGCGCACGCTGCGGCGCGCCGCGATGTAGAGGAAGACCTCGTTGCCGGCATCCGCCCACGAGTGGGCCGCTTCGGCGACCATGCTCGCCGCCCCGGTGAGCACCGCGGCGATCGACTTTGCGATCGCGACGAGCAGGTTGGCGCCGAGGGCGATGAGGACGGTCGCCAGCGATTCGGGCGTCTCACCGGAGTGCGCGCGGTCGTGACGGGGACGCGAAGGCGACATGGCGCCACAGTACGCCGACGGATGCGCGGCGCCGGGATCGAGGGGCGGTCGGCCCGGTGGGGCGCGGCCCGGTGGGGGCGGCCCGGTGGGGCGCGGCCCGGTGGGGGCGGCCCGGTGGGGCGCGGCCCGGTGGGGCGCGGCCCGGTGGGGGGCGGCCCGGTGGTGCGCGGCCCGGTGGGGCGCGGCCCGGTGGGGAGTGCCCCGGAGCGCCCCGGGTCGGGCACCCCGGGGATCACCCGGCGTCAGAACGGAGGCGGCTCGCGGTCGAGTGTCGGGCGCGGCGGCGGCGCGCGGTCGGGCGCGGGGGCTGAAGGCGGTGGCGGATCGGGGTGGAAGGTCGGCAGCGTGCGTTCCGGGCGGACGACGTAGATCCGACCCGACGGCGACCGCCAGCGCAGGGCGCCGCCCGATCCGGCGATCTGGTCGACATGCCAGCCGCCGTGGTGTTTGACGGTGTGATGGCCTTTGCACAGCGGCGAATGGTTGTCGAGGCTCGTGTGCCCGCCGTGCTCCCACGCGACGGTGTGGTCGATCTCGCATCGATCGGCGGGAACCGAGCAGCCGGGCGCCATGCAGCGGCCGGCCCGCCACCGCACGAGACGCCGCAACGACGCCGGCGGCTTGTACGACTCGCGCCCGACCGACAGCACCGCGCCGGTCTCGGGGTGGGTGAGCACCCGCATCCAGCCGTCGGCTCCGCCGCAGAGCACACGCGCCTGCTCGACGCTGATCGGCCCGATGCCGTCGACCACCGGCGGCACAGCACCAGCACCATCACCAGCACCAGCACCAGCACCAGCACCAGCACCAGCACCAGCACCAGCAGCATCCGCGAGAAGGGTGAGCGCCGGGACGGTCACCGCGACCGTCGCCCGGATACCCCGCGCGTCGGCGGGAAGAAGCGTGGTGTCGCCATCGATGAGCAGGTCGCACGCCGCGTCGGCGCGGATCTCGTCGAGGGTGCGCGTCTCGCCCGGTGCACGGGCGATGGCCTTCGCCTGCGCGGTGAGGCGGGCATGCACGGCGTGGAGCTCGACCAGGGGCGCGTGCAGGTGCAGCCAGCCCATGCCGTCGCGCCCCGGCTCGATCTCGACGCGCCGCTCGCGGACGGCGACGGCCTGCCGCTGCGCGAGCGTGGCCGCCTGCTCGGTGTCGACCAGCGCGCGCAGCTTGCGACGGAACACGCCCACGGGCTGCTGCTCCGCGAGCACCAACGCCCGCTCACCCACCCGCGCCGAGATCTCCGGCCCCGCCGCGTCGAGCTGCTCGACGAGGATGCGGGCGTGCCGCTCGGTGATGCCCGACCGTGACAGCGAGCGCCATGCGGCCGGATAACGGTGCACCATCGCCGCCGCGAAGCCGAGCAGGTCGCCCGCGGCGTGCTCGGTCACGCGCAGCGCCGCGGCGAGCTCGAGTCGCACCGACCGGTCGATCAGCTCACGGCTCCCGCCGCCGTAGCGCTCGGCATCGGCATACGCGCGCCGCCGGAACGTGTCGACGGCGGCGAGCCGCTGCGCGACGAACGAGTTCATCAGCGACGTCCACTCCAGAACCTCATCGACCTCGTCGACGGGCAGCGGCCCGAGCTCGTCTGCCCACGGCGGCTCGCCCCACCCCTCGGGATCGGGCGGCCACCCCACCCCGAGGTCCGGGTCGTGTTCCGCGATCAACGTCATACCTGAACGTTAGAACATACCTCCGACACTGAGCCCGCAGCATCCGCCCACCCCTCCCCTGGTGCGCGCGGGAACGCTCGGGTAGACACGGACCATGACGCAGGCGACCGAGTGGTTGAACGGCTACATCACCGCGTGGACGACGAAGGATCCCGACGACGTGCGCGCCGTCTTCTCCGACGACGCGGAGTACTGGTTCCGTCCCGACGACGACGACCCCGAGATCGGCATCGACGCGATCCTCGCGATGTGGAAGGAGCCCGAGCCCACCGAAGCGGTGCACGACCTGCGGGTGCTCATCGAGAACGACGCGCTGGCGATCATCACCGGCACCGTCGACTACCCCGGGCACCAGAGCTACTCGAACATGTGGGAGGTCTGGTTCGCCCCCGACGGGCGCGCCGTGCGGTTCGTGGAGTGGTTCATGACCCCCGACGACGACGAGGACTGACCGCGCGTCACCGCACCGCGCCGTCGAGGTACCACCACAGGCCCGACTGCCGCACGAAGCGACTGCGCTCGTGCAGCTCGCCGGTCTCGCGTCCCTGACGCCACCGCGCCTGGAACTCCACGACGCCCCGCTTGTCGCCCTCCGCGCCGTCGACCACGTCGATGATCTTCAACCCGGTCCACTGCAGCCCCGGGTCGATGTCGATGTCGAGGTCGCCCGGTCGGGTTCCCGGATGCCACGACGCGGCCAGGTGCGCAGCGTCGCCGAGCGCGAACGCGGTGTACCGCGACCGCATGAGCGCCTGCGCCGTCGCCGCCGGCTCACCGTGCAGCACGGGGCCGCAGCACGCCTCGAACGCGTCGCCGCTGCCGCAGGGACAGGGTGCGCCGGCGGCGAGCGCGCGCGGCGCGGTCATCGCCCGGCCCTCTCGGCGCACGCGACGCAGCGGGTCGCCGTCGGCCGCACCGCGAGGCGCTCCGGCGCGATCGCCGTGCCGCAGTCGACGCACACGCCGTAGTCACCCGCGTCCACGCGGGCGAGGGCGTCCTGGATGCCGGCACGCTCGGCCACCAGTCCCTCGCGCACCCCCGCGAGCCGCGACCACTCCCCCGACAGGGTGACGCCTTCGGGGTCGTGCTCGTCGTCGGCGGACTCGGCACCGCGCGCGCCGCGCAGCTCGGCCAGTTCGCGTTCGACGGCCGCGAGCTGCGCGTCGGCACGGGCGGACATCGCGCGGAGCGCGTCGGCACGGGCGGACATCGCGCGGAGCGCGTCGGCGGGATCGGCAGCCATGATGGATCGAGCGTAGGCGAGGCTGGGGACAACCGGCGCGCGGATGCCGGCGCTTGGATACCGTTGCCGCATGATCCGCCGCTCTGCCGTCGCCGCGATGCTCGTCGCGCTGACCCTCGGCGCGACCGCGTGCACCCCCACCGCCGAGCCCACCCCGACACCCACCGGATTCGCCTCCGATGAGGAGGCTTTCGCCGCCGCCGAGGCGACCTATCGGGAGTACGTCGACGCACTGAACGCGGTCGACCTATCTGAACCCGCCACGTTCGAGGACGTCTACGCCTGGCTGACAGGCGACGCACTCGACGCTGCCAAGAAGTCGCTGACTCAGATGCACTCGGATGGCTGGGTGGTGGACGGGAACAGCGTCGTTTCACAGGTCGTACCGAACACATTGGACAGCGATGCAGGACTTGCTGAGCTCGATGTCTGTCTGGACGTGTCGAAAGTAACGCTCGTCGACGAACAAGGGATCTCCCAGAGTGGCGATCGACCTACCGAGCAGGCGTTCGCGGTCGATGTGAACTTCGACGGGGATAGTTGGCTGATTAGCAAGTTCGCTGGGCGAGAAGGACCACCCGAGTGCTTGCGCTAATCCTCGCCCTTTCAATAGCCCTCGCGGGCCCCGTCACTACCAACGCCGCCGAGTCGTGCGAAGGCGGGATGGGATGGTCGGGCGATTGCTCCGTCACGAACACCGGCTCATCCGTCGACCTCTCCGGCACGCGCCCGGGCGGCGGGTCCGGCGAGCGCGGCGACTCCGGCTCGGGCGACCAGCCCGCGCGGCCGCGCGACTCGGCCGACGACCCCGTCGACCCGCGGAACCCGAGCGGCAACCTGGTGTGCACGGAAGGTCTCGGCTGCCGCGGCGGGTACGAGGTCGTCGTGTTCCGACCGACGATGAACGACGTCGCATCCTTCGCCCCGACGGCACGTCCGCTGGTCGACGAACCCGACGGCGTGGGCATCGTCGGCATGCCGGTGAACTTCGTCGTCGACGCCGAGACGCACGCCGCGACGGGCACCCTGTTCGAGCTGCCCGTCACCGTGCGGTTCACTCCCGTCTCGTACCGGTTCGCGCACGGCGACGGCACCAGCCGCACGGCCTCCGGCGGCGGGGCGACCTGGGCCGAACTGGGTCTCGCGCAGTTCTCCGCCACCGCGACCAGCCACGCCTATGCCGCGCGCGGCACGTACACGGCATCCACCGCGGTCGAATACTCCGCGGCGGTCGACTTCGGCAGCGGCTGGATCGACGTGCCCGGCACCCTCACGATCCCCGGCGGCACAGCCACCCTGCAGATCGTCGAGGCGCGCACCGCGCTCGTCGACCGCACCTGCCTGGAAGACCCGTCCGGCCCCGGTTGCTGAGCTCCCATCCGTGTCAGGATGAACGCGTGGCCGACCGACTGATGCTGCTCGACACCGCGAGCCTCTACTTCCGCGCGTTCTACGGAGTGCCCGACACCGTCAAGGCCCCCGACGGGCGACCCGTCAACGCCGCCCGCGGCCTGCTCGACATGATCGCCAAGCTCGTCACCGCCTACGAGCCGACGCACGTCGTCGCGTGCTGGGACGACGACTGGCGCCCGCAGTGGCGCGTCGACCTCATCCCCAGCTACAAGACCCACCGCGTGGCCGAGGTGGTCGCCGGGGCGCCCGACGTCGAGGTCGTGCCCGACCCGCTCGAGATCCAGATCCCGGTCATCCGCGAGGCGCTCGGCGTGCTCGGCATCCCGATCGTCGGTCGCGCCCACCACGAGGCCGACGACATCATCGGCAGCTACGCCGCGCAGTCAGCGATGCCCGTCGACGTCGTCACGGGCGACCGCGACCTGTTCCAGCTCGTCGACGACAGCCGGGACGTGCGGGTCGTCTACACCGGCCGCGGGATGAGCAACCTCGAGGTGCTCACCGATGCGGCCGTCGTCACCAAGTACGGGGTGCTGCCCACCCAGTACGCCGACTTCGCCACGATGCGCGGCGACGCGTCGGACGGCCTCCCCGGGGTCGCCGGCGTCGGCGACAAGACCGCCGCGACGCTGCTCGCCGCGCACGGCGACCTGCCCGGCATCCGCGCCGCCGCCGCGGCCGGCGACGGCATGTCGGCCGGGGTGCGCGCGAAGATCCTCGCCGCGGCCGACTACCTCGACGTCGCACCGCAGGTGGTCGCGGTCGTCCGCGATCTCGAGCTGCCCGCCGTCACCCCGCTCACCGCCCCCGACGACGCGGCCGTGGCCGACCTCGCGGGACGCTGGTCGCTCGGCTCGTCGGCCGACCGCGCCGCCGCCGCCCTCCGCGCCCGCGTCTGACCCGCCCGCCCGACCACCCCGCGCCCGACCACCCGGCGCACCACAGCGCGCCCGACCCCGCGCCCGACCGCCCGCGCCCCCGTCACCCCGACGCGCGTCGCGTCCACTCCCGCAGCCGCTCCAGCGGCCACGTCGTCACGATGCGCTCGGCGGGCACGCCCGCGCGCTCGGCACGGGCGGCACCCTCGTCGAGCAGCCCCAGCTGGCCGGGCGCGTGCGCGTCGGAGTCGATCGAGAACAGGCATCCCTCCGCCAGCGCGACGGCGATGAGCTCGTCGGGCGGGTCCTCGCGCTCGGGCCGCGCGTTGATCTCCACGGCGACCCCATGCGCCGCGCACGCGGCGAACACCGCCGCCGCATCGAACGCCGACGGCGGCCGCGTGCCCCGCTCCCCGCGGATCAGCCGGCCCGTCACATGCCCGAGCACGTCGACCCGCCGGTCCGACACCGCCGCGACGAGCCGCCGCGTCATCGGCCCCCGCTCCATCCGCAGCTTCGAATGCGCGGATGCCACGACCACATCCAGCTCGTCGAGCAGCGCCGGCTCCTGATCGAGCGCGCCGTCGTCGAGGATGTCGACCTCGATGCCGGTCAGCAGCGTCGGCCCGGCGCCGCCCGCGTCAGCGTTGAGCGCCGCGACGACCGCGAGCTGCTCGCGCAGCCGCACCGCACTGAGCCCCCGCGCCACCCGCAGGCGCGGCGAGTGGTCGGTGAGGGCGAGGTACTCGTGCCCCAGGGCGCGCGCGGCGCCGAGCATCGCCTCGATCGGCGTCTGCCCATCCGACCACTCCGAGTGGCAGTGCAGATCGCCGCGCAGCAGGGCGCGCAGCTGCGAGGATGCCGGCGCGAAGCGCGCCCGCAGTTCGGCGAGGTACTGCGGCACCTCGCCGGCCAGCGCCTCCTGGATGACGGCGAACGACGTGTCGCCCACGCCCGGTCGGCGCCGCAACGCCGCGGCATCCGCCAGCTCTGCCTCGCTCAGCCCCTCGATCGCCCGCGCGGCCGCCCGGAACGCCTTGGAGCGGTAGCGCGACGCGCGCTCGCGCTCCAGCAGCGTGGCGATCTCGGTGAGCGCGTCGATCGGGTGCATGACACCACAATGCCGAAAAGGCCCGCACCGTGCAGGGTGCGGGCCTTTTCGGTCGGGTCAGGAGGTGACGGTGGCCCGTCGCACGATCACCGGGATCGAGGCGAGGCGGAAGATCGCCCAGCCGAAGAGGATCGACAGCACGCCCACGCCCATCGCGAAGGCGGCGACGCCGAACGAGACGACCGAGGTGAACAGCGAAGAGCGGAGGAAGGACGCATTCATGAGCGTCGCGCGCACCGGGTCTTCGCGGTCGAGCTGGGCGTAGGTCTTGCCGTCCGACATCTCGAGCGCGTGGTGCTGGATGATGTCCGCCTGCACGTAGGCGGTGAACGGGCCCGACACGGTCTGGCCCTGGAAGGCGGCCGCGTCGTCGGGGACGACGATGTTCTCGGCCTGGAGCTGGGTCGAGACCATGACCCAGACCACGATGCCGACGACGATGAGGGCGATGCCGCCGAGGATGCCGAGAATGCCGGCGGCCTTCACGAGACCGACCTTCTTCTCCGGCGGAGCGACGGTGTCCGCGGTGGTGACAGCTGCTTCTGACATGGGGAGGCGCTTCCTCTTGAGGGGGCTGTTCCGAGCCCCAGTGATGACCTCACCGTAGCGAAGCGCTTCAGCACCCCGAAAGCGCCCGGCCGTGAATAATGTGAATCAGCTGAAAATTGGTCAGACCACAGGGGCGGCGGTCGCCGCGACCCAGGCGGCGAGGGTGTTCGCGGCCGCTCCCGAGTCGATCGCCGCCGCGGCCTCATCGCGCGCCAGGGCGAGCCGGTCCACGATCGGCTCCTGCGCCTGCGCGGCGTCCTGGAAGAGGCGGTAGGCCACGATCCCGGCGGCGGCGTTCAGCAGCACGATGTCGCGCACCGGGCCCGTCTCCCCCGCCAGCACGCGATGCACGACCTGCGCGTTGTGGGCGGCGTCGCCTCCCAGCAG
Source organism: Microbacterium festucae (assembly GCF_025421715.1). Taxonomy (GTDB): domain Bacteria; phylum Actinomycetota; class Actinomycetes; order Actinomycetales; family Microbacteriaceae; genus Microbacterium; species Microbacterium festucae. The sequence goes on along the minus strand of NZ_JAOEFC010000002.1, from coordinate 66,710 downwards.
ATCGTCGATGCGGGCGAGCGGGATGCCGAGATCGCGCGGATCGAGATCGTGCTCGCGCACGTCGCCGCGGGTGATCTCCCACAGCCGGCTGTGACCGGTCGTGGTCAGCTCGTCGAGCCCGTCGTCGCCGCGGAAGACGAGGGCGGTCGCCCCCCGCGTGCGGAACACGCCGGTGATGAGGGGCACCCGGTCGGCGCTGGCGACGCCGACCGCGTTGGCCTCGGCGCGGGCCGGGTTGCACAGCGGTCCGAGGAAGTTGAAGACGGTGGGCACGCCGAGCTCGGCGCGCGTGGGGCCGGCATGCCGGAAGCCCGGGTGGAACGCGGCAGCGTAGGCGAAGGTGATGCCGGCCTCGGCCAGCACCTCGGCCACCCGCTCGGGCGCCAGCGTCAGATCGACCCCGAGCGCGCCGAGCACATCCGACGAGCCCGACGCCGAACTGGCGGCCCGGTTGCCGTGCTTGACGACGGGGATGCCGGTGGCCGCGGCGACGATCGAGGACATCGTCGACACGTTGACGGTGCCGAATCTGTCGCCGCCGGTGCCGACGATGTCGAGCACCTCGGCGGGAACCGGGAGCGGCAGCGCGGCCTCGAGGATCGCGTCGCGGAAGCCGACGATCTCATCGACCGTCTCCCCCTTCGCACGCAGCGCGACGAGGAATCCGGCGAGCTGCGACGGGGTCGCCTCGCCTGCCATCACCTGACGCATCGCCCAAGTCGACTGCGACACGCTGAGGTCGCGACCCGCGAGCAGGTCAGTGAGGATTTCCGGCCACGAGTAGAGCTCCGCCATGACGATCGAGCCTATCGGGAGACTGTCGGGCAACTCCGGGAAGACTCCGAGCCCGCTCCAATCCCCTCCGAAAGTGGAACCCACCTTCAGTGATGCGGAAAGCCGACCTGGAATCAGCCATAATGGGCTATGTGACGACCACTCCTGCGACCTATTCCCAGGCCTTGCGATCCGTCAAGCGGCCGGATCCGGTCGCCGTCGGCACCATCGTGTGGCTCGGCAGCGAGGTCATGTTCTTCGCCGGCCTGTTCGCGATCTACTTCACGCTGCGCAACGCCTCCCCGGAGCTGTGGGCGGATCGCACCGAGCTGCTGAACATCCCGTTCGCCGCCGTGAACACGCTGATCCTGGTGCTCTCGTCGTTCACCGCGCAGGCCGGCGTCTTCGCCGCCGAGCGCTTCCAGCCGTACCGCAAGGGCACCATCTGGCAGTTCCGCCAGTGGGGCATGACCGAGTGGTTCCTGCTCACCTTCGTCATGGGCGCCGTGTTCGTCTCGGGCCAGGTGTGGGAGTACGCCACGCTGGTCACCGAGGGCATGCCCATCAGCGCCGACTCGTACGCCTCGGCCTTCTACATCACCACCGGTTTCCACGCCCTGCACGTGACCGGCGGCCTCATCGCGTTCCTCCTGGTCATCGGCCGGGCCTACGCGGTGAAGAACTTCGGACGCAAGGAGATGACTTCTTCGATCGTCGTGTCCTACTACTGGCACTTCGTCGACGTGGTGTGGATCGTCCTGTTCATCGTCATCTACTTCGTCAAGTGACGAGAGCGGAGCTGAGTACGCCCATGGCATCCAAGAACCCGCGCCGCACCGGCCGCCGCAGCAAGTGGGCTGCCGCCGCCCTCATCGGCATCGGACTGCTCGTCAGCGGCGGCATCTACGCCGGAGCCTCGGCCGCGATGGCCGCCACCGAGCCCACCGCCTCGTCGTCGTCGACCCTCACGGTCGAAGACGGCAAGAAGCTGTTCCAGGCCAACTGCGCCACCTGCCACGGCCTGAACATGGAGGGCACCGCCGACGGCCCGTCGCTGTACGGCGTGGGCGAGCTCGCCGTCGAGTTCCAGATGTCGACCGGCCGCATGCCGCTGCAGATGCAGGGCCCGCAGGCGCCGCAGAAGCCGGTGCAGTTCACGGAAGACCAGATCAAGGCCGTCGCCGCCTGGGTGCAGTCCACCTCCCCCGGCCCGACGTACCCCGCCGAGGAGACCCTCGACGGCCAGGGCGATGTCGCCAACGGCGCCGAGCTGTTCCGCATCAACTGCGCGATGTGCCACAACGTGGCCGCCGCCGGTGGTGCGCTGACCGAGGGCAAGTACGCCCCGGCCCTGACCAGCACCAGCCCGCTGCACATGTACGCGGCGATGGTGACCGGTCCGCAGAACATGCCCGTGTTCAACGACATGACCCTGACCACCGAAGAGAAGCGCGACGTCATCTCGGCGCTCATGTGGATGCAGCAGAACGAGTCGGCCGGAGGCTTCAACCTCGGTTCGCTCGGCCCCGTCTCGGAGGGTCTGTTCATCTGGATCTTCGGCATCGGCTCACTCATCGGCCTCACCGTGTGGATCACGGCGAAGTCGAACTGATCACACTGACGTAGACGTAGGAAAGCGACGAGGAGCACCATGGCACACGAGGAAGACGCGCTCGAGCACGAGAGGGCTTCATGGAAGCCTTCCGCCGGGCTCGCTGTCGCGGTTCCCGACCCCGTGCAGAACCCGGGGCTTCCCCCGCACCGGCACCGCGTGACCGACCAGGACCCGGCGGCGATGAAGCGCGCCGTCCGCACGGTCTACACGCTGTTCTACCTGTCTCTCGCGGGCAGCATCTGGGCGGTCGCCGCCTACATGCTCTTCCCCATCGAGAGCGGTCGGATCATCGACATCCGGCACAACAACCTCTTCATCGGTCTCGGCATCGGCTTGGCCCTGCTGGCGATCGGCCTCGGCGCCATCCACTGGTCCAAGGCGATCATGTCCGACAAGGAGTTCATCGAGCCCCGTCACGCCACGCGTGGTCGCGACACGACGCGTGAAGCGGCCGTGCAGGTCTTCCGCGACGCCAACGAGGAGTCGGGCTTCGGCCGCCGAACCGCCATCCGCGGCTCGCTGATCGCCGCCCTCGTGGCCTCGATCATCCCCGGCATCACGCTGTTCCGCGGCCTCGCGCCCCACAACAGCGAAGAGAAGCCGATCGCCGGCGACCCGGTCGCCCTCCTCAGCCACACCATGTGGAAGGAAGGCGAGCGCCTGGCGCACGACCCGAGCGGCGAGCCCATCCGCGCCGCCGACCTGACGCTCGGCTCGGCCGTGCACGTCATCCCGGAGTCGCTGGCCGAGCTCAGCCACCACGACGGCTACCTCGAGGAGAAGGCCAAGGCCATCGTGCTGCTCATGCGTCTGCTCCCCGAGCAGCTCGAGGAGGAGGAAGACCGCAAGGACTGGTCGTACGACGGCATCGTCGCCTACTCCAAGGTGTGCACGCACGTCGGCTGCCCCGTCGCGCTCTACGAGCAGCAGACGCACCACCTGCTCTGCCCCTGCCACCAGTCGCAGTTCGACGTCTCGCGCGGCGCCGCGGTCATCTTCGGCCCGGCCGCACGCCCGCTGCCTCAGCTGCCCATCACCGTCGACGCCGAGGGCTACCTCGTTGCACGCAGCGACTTCGAAGAGCCTGTCGGCCCGAGCTTCTGGGAGCGCCATTGAGCACCGCCACTGTCACCGAGCCGGGCACGGCGCAGGCCCCCGCGGCGACCTCGTCCAAGAACGAGAAGCCGCTGGGCGGCCGGTTCGTCGCCGGCGCGGCCAACTACATCGATGAGCGCACGTCGATCTCCGGGTTCGTCAAGGAGCTCGGTCGCAAGATCTTCCCCGACCACTGGTCGTTCATGCTGGGTGAGATCGCGCTGTGGAGCTTCGTCGTCGTGCTGCTGTCGGGCACGTTCCTGACGTTCTTCTTCCAGGCCTCCATGGTCGAGACGCACTACACGGGCAGCTACCTGCCCATGCGCGGCGTCGAGATGTCGGCGGCCCTCGATTCGACCCTGCGGCTGTCCTTCGACATCCGCGGCGGCCTGCTCGTGCGCCAGATCCACCACTGGGCGGCGCTCGTGTTCGTGGCCGGCATCGGCGTGCACATGCTCCGCGTGTTCTTCACCGGCGCCTTCCGCAAGCCGCGCGAGCTCAACTGGGTGATCGGCTTCGTGCTGTTCATCCTCGCGATGGCCGAGGGCTTCACCGGCTACTCGCTCCCCGACGACCTGCTCTCGGGCAACGGTCTGCGCATCATCGACGGCATGGTCAAGGGCATCCCGCTGGTGGGCACCTGGATCTCGTTCCTGCTCTTCGGCGGCGAGTTCCCCGGCACCCAGATCGTCGGACGCCTCTACACGCTGCACATCCTGCTGCTGCCGGCGATCCTCGTCGCGCTGCTGGCGGTGCACCTCATGCTGATGATCGTCAACAAGCACACGCAGTTCGCCGGGCCCGCACGCACGAACAGCAACGTCGTGGGCTACCCGATGATGCCGGTCTACATGTCGAAGATGGGCGGGTTCTTCTTCATCGTCTTCGGTGTGATCGTGCTGATCGCCTCGCTGTTCACGATCAACCCGATCTGGAACTACGGCCCGTACGACCCGTCGCCGGTGTCGGCCGGAACGCAGCCCGACTGGTACATCGGCTTCGCCGACGGCGCCCTGCGCCTCGTGCCGCCGCACCTCGAGTTCGTGCTGTTCGACCGCACCTGGTCGTTCAACATCCTCATCCCGCTGATCGGGCTCGGACTGTTCATCGTGCTCGTCGCGATCTACCCCTTCATCGAGGCGTGGGTCACCGGCGACAAGCGCGAGCACCACATCGCCCAGCGCCCCCGCCACGCGCCCACCCGGACCGCCATCGGTGTGGCCGGCGTCACCTTCTACGCGGTGCTCTGGGCCGCGGCATCGTCGGACATCATCGCGACCCACTTCCATCTCACGATGGAAGGCGTCATCCACACGCTGCAGGCTCTGCTCATCGTCGGACCGATCCTCGGCTACTTCGTGGCCAAGCGCATCGCCGTCGCACTGCAGAAGAAGGACCGCGAGATCGCGCTGCACGGCTACGAGTCGGGTCGCATCGTCCGCCTCCCCGGTGGCGAATACATCGAGGTGCACCAGCCCGTCGACGAGTACGAGCTGATGAAGCTCGTCGACTTCGAGACGAGCGCTCCCCTGGTGGTGCGCCCCAACGACAAGGGCCGCATCCCGTGGCACGAGAACCTGCGTGCCGGCCTGTCGCGGTGGTTCTTCGAAGACCGTCTGGCGCCCCTGTCGCAGGCCGAGATCGAGGAAGCGCGTGCCCACCAGCACCACACCCTCGACCACATCGCCCACGACGAGGCCGAAGAGCTGCAGGGCGCTCACGAGCGCGCCGGCGTCCCCGACGCTCCCCTGCACCCCATCGAGGAGAGCAAGGGCTCGGAGACCGCCAACCGCCCGTCGAACCTCATCGTCCCCGACGATGACGACAAGGGCTCCAAGAAGCACTGACACGACGCCGAGCCCTCTCGGCGGCACACAGCGGCGAGGTGTGACCTTCACGGTCACCCTCGCCGCTGTCGTCTTCCCCCACCGCCCCGCCACTGCCCGCGGCAGCGCGTCGACGGGCCACACGGCGGCTTGTAGGGTGGCCGGGTGAGCATCACGGTCCGGAGGACGCAGCCCCGCGACGAAGCCCCCTGGGCGCACCTGTACGCCGGGTACCGGGCGTTCTATCTCCTCCCCCATGACGCGGATGCCGTGGCGGCGACCTGGCGCTGGGTGCAGCGCGGGGAGCACGGGCTCGTCGGGCTGGTCGCGGACGACCTACCGGTGGCGCTGGCGAACGACGCGCACGCGGTGGCCACCCCCTGGGTGACCTACGACATGCGGCCCGCCGGCTGACAGCGGGCGGCGCGGCGGTCAGCCGGCGCGCTCGTCGAGGCCCTCGAGGAAGCGCGCGGCTGCCGCACCGGCGAATACGGGCGCGCGCAGGGCTTCGGGGACCTCGTCGACGATGTCGCACACCACGGCGGTGACGTTGTCGCGGGAGCCGGCCTCCAGAGCGAGCTCCACGAGGGCGCGGGCGGACTGCACCACGTCCGGGTAGGACTGCAGGGCGCCCAGGATGGCATCGTCGGGCAGATAGTCGCTGACTCCGTCGCTGCACAGCAGCCAGCGGTCGCCGTCGACGGGCACGCGCTCGCTCACCCGCACGAGGTCGGTGGCATCTCCCCGCAGCGACGCGGTGATGATGTTGCGGCGCGGGTGCGTCATGGCATCCTCGGCGCTGACGATGCCCTGGTCCACGAGCGCCTGTACGAACGAGTCGTCACGCGTCTGGCGGATGAGGTTGCCGCCGCGCACCAGATAGGCGCGGGAGTCGCCGGTGTGCGCCAGCAGGAGCATCTCGCCGTCGCCGGCGAACCACAGTCCGGTGAAGGTCGTCGCCATGCCCGCCAGCGACGGGTCGCGCCGCACCTGCGCGCCGAGATCCCAGTTGGCCGCTCGGATGCGGTCGGCCAGCGCCTCGGCGCCGTCCACGCGCGGGCCGCCGGCCACCAGCCGGTGCACGAGCGCCGCCGAGGCCAGGTCGCCCGCCGGTCCCCCGCCGACGCCGTCGGCGACGGCGGCGCCCCAGGACGCCGCGAAGGCGGCATCCTGGTTCACCGCACGGAAGGGGCCGACGTCGGTGGCGACGCCGGCCCGAAGGGCCCGGGACATGGGAGTCAGCGGGCGAAGTATCCGCGGTAGTACTCGTACACCCAGCCGACGATCGCCACGACGAAGACGCCGAAGCCGATCGGCAGCAGCCAGGTGCCCACCGCGAGGCCGAGGATGGCCAGCGATGCCGAGAACGCGAGCACGAGCGGCCACCACGACCACGGGCTGAACTCGCCCATCTCGGGGTCACCGTCGTCGATGTCGGCCGTCAGCACGTCTTCGGGCAGCTCGCCGCCCTGGGCGCGGTGCACGCGGTGCACGTAGAAGGCGATCATCACGGCCATGAACACGCTGAACAGCAGGCCGGTCGAGCCGACCCACTCGATCGCGTTGTACCACGGCTTCGAGGAGTGCTCGATGATGTTCCAGCCGGTGTACAGGATCGTGACGAGCAGGAAGAAGCCCGCCAGCAGCCACCAGAGGTTGACGTTGGTCTTCACTTACTTGACCTTCCCCTCGGCGAGGTCGACGACGGGCGCCTCGGGGGCGTCCTTGGCCGGTCCCACTCCCACCGGAAGCGAGGCCTCCGGGTGGTTGAGGTCGAACGCGGGGCGCTCGCTGCGGATGCGCGGGATCGACGTGAAGTTGTGGCGCGGCGGCGGGCAGCTGGTGGCCCACTCGAGCGAGGCGCCGTAGCCCCACGGGTCGTTGACGGTGACCTTGGGAGCGGTGCGCGCGGTGATCCAGACGTTCAGGAAGAACGGGATCATCGAGGCGCCGAGGATGATCGCGCCGATCGTCGAGACCTGGTTCTGCCACGTCCAGCCGTCGGCCGCCGAGTAGTCGGCGTAGCGACGCACCATGCCGTCGACACCGAGCCAGTGCTGGATGAGGAAGGTCATGTGGAAGCCGATGAACAGCAGCCAGAAGTGCACGTAGCCGAGGCGCTCGTTGAGCATCTTTCCGGTCCACTTCGGCCACCAGAAGTAGAAGCCGGCGAACATGGCGAACACGACGGTGCCGAACACCACGTAGTGGAAGTGGGCGACGACGAAGTACGAGTCGGAGAGGTGGAAGTCCAGCGCCGGCGAGGCGAGGATGACGCCGGTGAGACCACCGAAGACGAACGACACCAGGAAGCCCAGCGTGAACACCATGGGCGTCTCGAAGGTCACCGACCCTCGCCACATCGTGCCGATCCAGTTGAAGATCTTCACACCCGTGGGCACCGCGATGAGCATCGTCATGAAGGCGAAGAACGGCAGCAGCACCGCACCGGTGACGTACATGTGGTGGGCCCACACCGACACCGACAGGGCCGCGATCGCGATGGTCGCGTAGACGAGGGTCTTGTACCCGAAGATCGGCTTGCGGCTGAAGACCGGGAGGATCTCCGACACGATGCCGAAGAACGGCAGCGCGATGATGTACACCTCGGGGTGGCCGAAGAACCAGAACAGGTGCTGCCACAGCAGCACACCGCCGTTGGCCGGGTCGTAGATGTGGGCACCGAGCACGCGGTCGGCGGCGGCGGCGAGGATCGCGGCGGCCAGCACCGGGAAGGCCATCAGCACGAGGATGCTCGTGATGAGCACGTTCCACGAGAAGATCGGCAGACGCCACATGGTCATGCCGGGCGCACGCATCGTGATGATCGTGGTGATGAAGTTGACGGCACCGAGGATCGTGCCGAAACCGCTCATGCCGAGGCCGAGCATCCAGAGGTTGCCACCGGCACCCGGTGAGAACGTCGCGTTGGCCAGCGGCTGATAGGCGAACCAGCCGAACGCGGCGGCGCCCTGCGGGGTGAGGAAGCCGGCTATGGCGATGACCGATCCGAAGATGAACAGCCACAGCGCGAACGCATTCAGTCGCGGGAAGGCGACGTCGGGGGCACCCAGCTGCAGAGGCAGGATCGCGTTGGCGAACCCGGCGAACAGCGGCGTCGCGAACATCAGCAGCATGATCGTGCCGTGCATCGTGAACAGCTGGTTGTACTGCTCCTTGGTCGGGATGACCTGCATACCCGGCTCGAACAGCTCCGCGCGGATGATGAGGGCCATCACGCCGCCGAGGAGGAAGAACAGCACCGAGGCGATGAGGTACATGTACCCGATCGTCTTGTGGTCGGTGGAGGTGATCCACTTGACGATGATGTTGCCCTTCTCCCCCACGCGGGAAGAGCTCATCAGCGCGGCCTGGCGCGGCGGAACGGTCCGAGGACGGTCGGAAACCTCAGTCATCAGTGCTCCTCCTCGGATGCGGCGTTGCCCGTCGTTCCCGGCAGGTTCTGGAGGCGGTCGTAAGCCTCGTCGATGTCACCGGTCTGGCCGGCGTCGCGCAGCGAGTCGAGGTAGGTCTGGTAGTCGGCCTCGGAGACCACCTTGACCTTGAACAGCATCATCGAGTGGTACTGACCGCACAGCTCGGCGCACTTGCCGTCGTACTCGCCGATGCGGGTCGGGGTGAACGACCAGTAGTTGTCGCGCCCGATGTACATGTCCTTCTTGTACAGGAAGTCGATGATCCAGAACGAGTGGATCACGTCACGGGAGGCGAGCTTGAGCTTGACCTCCTTGTCGACCGGAAGGTACAGGGTCGGGATCTCGTTGGTGACGTCGCCGACGCGGTCGGTCTGCGCCTGCACGCCCATGCTCCACACGGCGTCGTCGCCGGCCTCGCAGTTCTGCGTGTCGTCGTTGTACTGGAAGTCCCACGCCCACTGCTTGCCGATGGCCGTGACGCACACGTCGGGGTCGTCGTACTGGGTCTCGAGGATCGTCTGGTCACGCGCGGTGAACGCGAAGAACCCGATCACGAGGATGAGCGGCACGACCGTGTAGAAGATCTCGATCGGCATGTTGTAGCGCAGCTGCACCGGCAGGCCGGACTGGCCCTTGCGACGGCGGTACGCGATGGCGGCCCAGGCCATCAGACCCCAGGTGATCACGCCCACGGCCAGCAGCACGATCCAGGAGTTCACCCACAGCGCCGAGATCATCTCGGTGTGGTTGGTGGCCTGCGTGCCGTCTTCGGTGAACCCCGGAAGGTAGCCGTTGAGCTCAGTGGGGGTGCAGGCTGCGAGGGCGACCGCCGTGGCCATCCCGAGGGGGATGGCAATCAGACGGAGGCGACGTTTGACGCGCACGTTTCACCTTTCGGGGTCTTGAAGGTTCGACTCCCGTCAGTCTAGGGCAACCTCCCAACCGATTCAGGCCATCCGCCCAGGATGTCCCGACTCTCGGAGGGGGTAGCCGCCGGACTCAGTGGAACGAGTCGCCGCAGGCGCAGCTGCCCGCAGCGTTGGGGTTGTCGATCGTGAAACCCTGCTGCGAGATGGTGTCCTGGAAGTCGATCTTCGCGCCGTCGAGGTAGGGAACCGACATGTCGTCGACGATGACCTCGACGCCGTCGAAGTCGACCGCGACGTCGCCGTCGAGGAAGCGCTCGTCGAAGTACAGCTGGTAGATCAGGCCCGAGCAGCCACCGGGCTGCACGGCCACGCGCAGGCGCAGGTCGTCGCGGCCCTCCTGCTCGAGCAGGCTCTTCACCTTGGCGGCAGCGGCGTCGGTGAGGCCGATGCCGTGCGTCGGCGCGTCGGTGGCGGTGGACGTGGCGATGTCGGTCATGACTTCTCCCTGTGCGTTGCGGCCGGACGTGCCGGTCGGGGGTGGGCCGATGCCGCGTCGGTCGACGACGGCGGGGTGTGACGATTCTACGCGCCGTCGCGGCGGCGAGGCCGGGTCAATTCCCGGGGCCGCCGCGACGGCATCCGCGCGGTGCGCTCTACAGCTCGGTGGCGTCGAGGCTCTCCAGCAGCAGCGCCTCCGAGACCAGCGCGTGGCGGAACGTGTCGAGGTGCAGCGACTCGTTGGGGCTGTGCGCGCGGGCGTGGGGGTCTTCCACTCCGGTGACGAGGATCTGCGCGGCGGGGAATTCGCGCACGAGATCGGCGATGAAGGGGATCGATCCCCCGACGCCGATGTCGACGGGGGCCACGCCGTAACCGGCCTCCAGCGCGTCGCGCGCCTGCGCGACCGCCCAGCCCGACGTGTCGACGAGGAAGGCGTCGCCGAAGTCGACGTCGTGGAACGACAGCTGGGCGCCGAACGGCGCGTGGGCGCGCAGGTGCGCCTCCAGCGCGGCGAAGGCGTCTTCGGCGCGCTGCCCCGGGGCGACGCGCGAGCTGATCACGACCGACAGCTCGGGGGTGAGCGTGTTGGAGGCGTTGCGCACGCTGGGGAAATCGATGCCGGTCACGGTGACGGTCGGCTTGTTCCACAGGCGGCTGAGGATCGTCCCGCGACCGATGGGGCTGACCCCGTCGGGCAGGCCCGCCTCGTCGCGCAGCGTCTGCTCCGAGTACTCGGGGGTCGGCGCGTCGCGCTCGAGGAGCCCCGCCACGGCGACCGCGCCGTCGTCGTCCCAGAGGGTCGACAGCAGCTTGGCGGTGGCGAGCATCGCGTCGGGCACGGCGCCGCCGAACATCCCGGAGTGCGACGCGTGGTCGAGCGTCTTCACCGTCATCGTGAAGCGGGTGTTGCCGCGCAGCGACACGGTGAGGGCGGGAGTGACGGCATCCCAGTTGCCGGAATCGGCCACGACGATGACGTCGGCGCGGAGGGCGTCGGCGTTGTCGTGCAGGAACGCGGCGAACGAGGCGGACCCCGCCTCCTCCTCCCCCTCGATGAACAGGTTGACGCCGAGGTCGAAGTCGGTGCCGAGCACCTCGATGAGGGCGCGCAGCGCCCCGACGTGCGCCATGACGCCGGCCTTGTCGTCGGCGGCGCCGCGGCCGTAGAGCCGACCGCCGCGCAGCGTGGGCTCGAAGGGCGTGCTCTCCCACAGCGCCTCATCGCCCACCGGCTGCACGTCGTGGTGCGCGTAGAGCAGGATCGTCGGACGGCCGTTGCGGGCGGCGCGGGTGGCCAGCACCGCCGGCATCCCCTCGGCGCCGGTGGCCGGGATCGTGGCGGTCTTGATCTCGACGCGGTCGAAGACGGCCAGATCGTCGAGCAGGGCCTTCACCGCGGCCGCGCTGCGCTCCACTTCGGCGCGGTCGAAGCCCGGGAAGGCGACGGACGGGATGCGCACGAGGGCGCCGAGATCGGCGACGGCGGCGGGGACGGCGGCGGTGGCCGCCTCTTGCACGGCCGAGGCCCGGGACGAAGCAGAGGTCATGCGGGTAATCTTAGAGCGCACGATTTTCCGCCGATCCGAGGTCTCTCCCGTGGCAAAGACTCCCGCAGCACCCGCCCCCGACGCTTCCGCCGACGCCCCGCAGGGCGTCGGGAAGAACCGTCCCACCCCGTCGCGGGCCGAGCAGGAGGCCGCCCGCAAGCGCCCGCTGGTCGCCGACACCAAGGAGGCCAAGCGCCGCGCCCGCACCGAGATGGCCGCCCAGCGCGAGAAGGCCCGCGTGGGCATGGCCAACGGCGACGAGAAGTACCTGCCGCTGCGCGACAAGGGTCCGCAGCGCAAGTTCGTGCGCGACTGGGTCGACTCGGGCTGGCACTTCGGCGAGCTGATGATGCCGCTGATGGTCATCGTCATCCTGCTGAGCCTCATCCCCAACCCGGCGATCATGTACTACGGCTTCATCGGCCTGTGGGCGTTCATCCTGCTGGTCGTCGCCGACATGATCTTCACGAGCATCCGCATCAAGCGCATCGCGCGCGACAAGTGGGGTGCACGCGCCGAGAAGGGCCTCGGATGGTACGCGGCGATGCGCACCATCCAGATGCGCTTCATGCGTCTGCCCAAGCCGCAGGCCAAGCGCGGCCAGCGCCCCGCCTGAGCCGGACTCCACCGCCCCCGACCGCCACGCGGACGGGGGCGGTTTCGTCGTGCGTGCGCATGGATGCCGAGGCGTGTGCGCCCGCCGGGACGGGCGTGTCGCGGAGGCGCGGGCGCGGGTCAGGACGCGCGGGCGCCCCGACGCGCGGCGAGCCCGCGGTTGATCTGCCGCGCCCAGAGCGGTCCGCGGAAGATGAAGCCGCTGTAGCCCTGCACGAGCGTCGCCCCGGCATCCAGGCGCTCCTGCACGTCGGCGGCGGTCTCCACTCCCCCGGCGGCGATGACGCAGAACTCCGCGGGCACCGCCGCGCGCACCACGCGCAGCACCTCGAGCGCCCGCGCACGCAGCGGCGCGCCCGACAGCCCGCCGGCACCGGCGGCCTCGATCTTGGCCGGGTCGGTGACCAGACCGTCGCGCGCGATCGTCGTGTTGGTGGCCACGATGCCCGCCAAGCCCAGGTCGACGGCGAGGCGGGCGATGGCCTGCACCTCGTCGTCGGGGAGGTCGGGGGCGATCTTGACGAGCAGGGGCGTCGCGCCGGCGGCCTCGTGCACGGCGGCCAGCAGCGGACGGAGGGTCTCGACGGCCTGCAGGCCGCGCAGCCCGGGGGTGTTGGGCGAGGAGACGTTGACGACCAGGTAGTCGGCCAGCGGCGCGAGCAGCCGCGTGCTGACGAGGTAGTCGTCGGTCGCGTCGGCCACGTCGACCACGCGACTCTTGCCGATGTTGACGCCGATGACCGCGCGCCGACGGCGGCGCCGCGCCTTCTCGAGTCGGCGGGCGACGGCCGCCGCGCCGTCGTTGTTGAACCCCATGCGGTTGACGAGCGCACGGTCGGGCACGAGCCGGAACAGTCGCGGCTTCGGGTTGCCCTCCTGCGCGATGGCGGTGACGGTGCCGACCTCGACGTGGCCGAACCCGAGCGCGTGGAGACCCGCGGTCATCTTGACGTTCTTGTCGAACCCGGCGGCCACGCCGAACGGCGAGTCGAACACGAGTCCCAGCGCCTCGGTGCGCAGCGCAGGGGCCGGACGGGTGAAGGCCCGCAGCACCGGTGCGATCGGCCAGACGCCGAACGCGCGGATCACGGGGACGACGACGTGGTGGGCGACCTCGGCGTCCATCGGGACGAAGAAGGTGCGGAAGATGAAGGGATACATCAGCCCTTACCCTAGCGGTGGTCAGACCTCATCGGCGACCGACGCGGCGGCGCGCGCGGCGTCGTGGTCGGCGCGCAGCTGCGCGATCGCGGCCTCGAAGTCGTCGAGCGTGTCGAACGCCTGGTAGACGCTCGCGAAGCGCAGGTAGGCGATCTCGTCGAGTTCGCGCAGCGGCGGCAGGATGGCCAGGCCGATCTCGTTCGTGTCGATCTGCGACGTGCCGGTCTGGCGCACGGTCTCTTCGACCGCCTGGGCGAGCAGGCCGAGGTCGCCCTCGGTGACGGGCCGCCCCTGGCAGGCCTTGCGCACCCCCGACATGACCTTCTCGCGGCTGAACGGCTCGATCACGCCGGAGCGCTTGATGACGTTGAGGCTCGCCGTCTCGATGGTGGAGAACCGGCCGCCGCACTGCGGGCACTGGCGGCGACGGCGGATGCTGAGGCCGTCATCGCTCGTGCGGGAGTCGATGACGCGCGAGTCGGCGTGGCGGCAGAACGGGCAGTGCACCTCAGGCCTCCGTCGCGGTGGCGGGGAAGCGCGCCGTGACCGCTTCGCCGTGGGCCGGCAGCGCCTCGGCGGTGGCGAGGGCGACGATGTCCTCGTGCACGGCGGCGAGGGCGTCACGGTCGTACACGATCACCTGCTGCGGGCGGAGGAAGGTCGAAGCCGACAGCCCGGCCGCGTAGCGGGCCTGTCCCCCGGTGGGCAGCACGTGGTTGCTGCCGGCGAGGTAGTCGCCCAGGCTCACCGGCGACCACGGGCCGACGAACACCGCGCCCGCGTTGACGAAGTCGTCCACGCGCGGCTCGGCGAGGTGCAGCTCGAGGTGCTCGGGGGCGTAGGCGTTGCTGAACGCGGTGGCGGCGGCGACATCGTCGACGAGCACGATGGCCGACTGCGGCCCACCGAGGGCGGCGGCCACGCGAGCCGCGTGACGGGTCGCGCCGGCGCGTTCGACGATCGCGGCGGCGACCGCATCGGCCAGCTCCGCGGAGGCGGTGACCAGCACCGCGCCGGCCTGCTCGTCGTGCTCGGCCTGGCTCACCAGGTCGGCGGCGACGAGGTCGGCGTCGGCGTGCTCGTCGGCGACGACGAGGATCTCGGTCGCGCCCGCCTCGGCATCCGTGCCGACGATGCCAGCGACGACGCGCTTGGCGAGGGCGACGAAGTTGTTGCCGGGGCCGGAGATCACGTCGACCGGGGCGAGGCCCAGGTCCGGCACGCCGTGCGCGTAGGCGCCGATCGCGCCGGCGCCGCCCATCGCGTAGACCTCGTCGATGCCGAGGAGCGCGGCCGCGGCGAGGATGACGGGATGCACGCGGCCGTCGTGGTCGCGCTGCGGCGGCGAGGCGAGGGCCACGTCGGCCACCCCGGCCACCTGCGCGGGCACGACGTTCATGACGACGCTCGACGGGTAGACCGCCTTGCCGCCGGGCACATAGACGCCCACCCGCTGCACCGGGCGCCAGCGCTGCTCGACGCGGGCGCCGGGGGCGAGCTCGGTGACGCGGTCGTCGGGCACCTGGGCAGCCGAGGCGGCGCGCACGCGCCGGATGGCCTCGTCGAGGGCGGCGCGCACCTCGGGGGCGAGAGCGACGAGGGCCTCGTCGAGGTGTTCCTGCGGCACCCGGATCGCGTGCCCCTCGACGCCGTCGAACCGGGCGGCCTGCTCGCGCAGCGCCGTCTCGCCGCGCTCGGCGACGTCGTCGACGATGCGTGCGGCGGTGGCGAGGGCCTCGTCGCGGGCGGCCGTGGCGCGCGGGACCGCCGCGAGCAGTTCGGCCGGGGTCAGCGCGCGGCCGCGCAGATCGATGGTGCGCAGCATCGGCTCAGCCGCGCGTGACGCCGGAGACGTCGCGCAGGTAGCCGACGCGACCGTCTTCGTGGCGCACGACGAACGCATCGCCGCGGTCTTCGATCACGAGCGCCCACGCGGTGGGGCCGACGGTGAACAGCGGCACGCCGTTCTCGTCGACCACGTCGCGCTCGACGGGCGCGAGCGCCCAGAAGGCCTGGCTGGCCGCCGGCTCGGCCACGAGGGGCTCGATGACGCTGGTCGCGGTCGTGTCGGTGGCCGTCGCGGCCCCGGCGGCCGGGTCGGCCCAGCGCTCGGAGGTGTCCGCTGCGGGCGACGCGGTGACGGGGCGCGCCACGACCGGGCGCGCCGGGCTGGCGAGCACGTGGGCGGTGACCTGCGGGCGGCCCTGGAAGTCCTGGTCGAACGGCGCGATGAAGCGCGCGAAGACGGTGAGCAGAACGCCGGCGAGCATGAGCACCAGCTCGACCCACACGACCCAGCTGTGCAGCCACGGTCCCCCCTGGGCGACGCGCGCGATCTCCTCCCACAGGATGCCGAGCCAGATCAGCGCCGCGACCGAGAACGCCACCGAGGCGAACTGGTCGATGCCGAGCGAGCCGACGCGACGGATGGCGTCCGGCGAGAACCGGCGCAGCACGATGAGGCCGACGGCCACGGTGGGGGCGCCGATCGTGAGGATCCACGAGATGCCCGAGGTCCAGACCGATCCCCCGACGCCGAGGGCCATCATGAACCGGCTGTCGACGTAGATGGAGAAGAACGAGAAGACGAACGACAGCGCCCACACGCCCAGCAGGGCGACCTCGCGGATCGAGAACGGTCCGACGCCGTACTGCACCGAGGCGTCGGCGGCCGCGGCGACCGTGGGCTGTGCGGCCGGGCCCGGGTCCTGCGCGTCGGATGCCGGGTCGGCGGGGGTGTCGGTGGCGACCGGCTGGCCGTCGACGTGGCCGCCGGCGGCGTAGTCCTCGGCCGCGTAGTCGTCGGCGGCGTAGTCGCCGGCCGCGTCGGCGGAGGTGGCGTGCGCGGCAGGGACGACGTCGACCGCGTGGGTCTCGTCGGTGGTCGCTGCCGGCGTGGTCTCGCCGTCGAACTCGTCGGCGGAATCCGCCTTCGCCCGGGTGTCGTCGCTCACGATCGTTCCTCTCGGATCACGGTCACTCGTGCATGCGATCCTACCCGCCCGGGTGGCGCGCTCAGCCCAGGCATCCGGGTCCGAGAAGGCCCTTCAGCTCGCCGTACAGGTCGACGGTGACCGAGACCGGCATCGGCACCTCGAACACCTTCGCGGTGCCGCCCTTGTGCAGGCGCAACGTCACCTCGGTGTCTCCCGGGTGGCGCCGCAGCGTCTCGGCGAGCCGCTCGACGAGGGTCTCGGTGGCACGGTGCTCGGGCATCAGCAGCACGAGCGGCCCCGCGGCATCGACGGTGCCGAGATCGGGCGTGAACGCCGACTGGCCGTGCAGGTTCAGCCCGTCGTCACGGCGCGACACCCGGCCGCGCACGACCAGGATGCCGTCCTGCTGCAGCATCGACTGGAACTCGGTGTAGGTCTTCCCCATGAACATGACGGTCACCTCGCCGTCGAAGTCCTCGATGGTGATCATGCCGTAGGGATTGCCGCTCTGCTTGGCGACGCGGTGCTGCACGCTGGTGACCAGCCCCGCCACGGTCACCTGGTCGCCGTCGTTGACGTCCTCGGAGGCGAGCAGGTCGTGGATGGAGGTCGACGCGTGCTTGGCGAGCGGGATCTCGAGACCGGCCAGCGGATGGTCGGAGACGTAGAGACCGAGCATCTCGCGTTCGAAGGCGAGCTTGTCCTTCTTGGTCCACTCCGGACGGTCGGGGACCTTGGGCGGCACGACCTCTTCGGCGGCATCGTAGAGGCTGTCGAAGTCGAAGCCGATGGCCCCCTGGGCCTCGTTGCGCTTGCGGTCGACGGCCGCCTCGGTGGCATCCTCGTGGATCTCCAGCAGCGCGCGGCGGGTGTCGCCCATCGTGTCGAACGCGCCGGCCTTGATGAGCGATTCGACGGTGCGCTTGTTGGCCACGTGCAGCGGCACCTTGGCGAGGAAGTCGTGGAACGACGTGAACGTGCCGTCGGCGCGGGAGGCGACGATGCCGTCGACGACGTTGGCGCCGACGTTGCGCACCGCGCCGAGGCCGAAGCGGATGTCGCCGCCGACGGCCGCGAAGTACCGGATCGACTCCCCCACGTCGGGCGGGAGCACCTTGATGCCCATGCGGCGGCACTCGTTGAGGTACACCGCCATCTTGTCCTTGGAGTCGCCGACGCTCGTCAGCAGCGCCGCCATGTACTCGGCGGGATAGTGCGCCTTGAGGTAGGCGGTCCAGTACGAGACGAGACCGTAGGCGGCCGAGTGCGCCTTGTTGAAGGCGTAGTCGGAGAAGGGCAGCAGGATGTCCCACAGCGCCTTCACCGCCGCCTCGCCGAATCCGCGCTCCTTCATGCCGCCCGAGAAGCCCTCGTACTGCTTGTCGAGCTCGGACTTCTTCTTCTTGCCCATCGCGCGGCGGAGGATGTCGGCCTGTCCGAGCGAGAACCCGGCCACCTTCTGGGCGATGGCCATGACCTGCTCCTGATAGATGATCAGGCCGTAGGTGGTGTCGAGGATGTCGCGCAGGGGCTCTTCGAGCTCGGGGTGGATGGGCGTGATGTCCTGCTGGCCGTTCTTGCGCAGCGCGTAGTTGATGTGCGAGTTCGCGCCCATGGGGCCGGGGCGGTACAGCGCGATGACGGCCGAGATGTCCTCGAAGTTGTCGGGCTTCATGAGGCGCAGCAGCGAACGCATGGGCCCGCCGTCGAGCTGGAAGACGCCCAGCGTGTCGCCGCGGGTGAGCAGGTCGTAGGCGGGACGGTCGTCGAGGGCGAGGTGCTCGAGGTCGAGCTCTTCACCGCGGTTGAGCCGGATGTTGTCGAGGGCGTCGGAGATGATCGTGAGGTTGCGCAGCCCCAGGAAGTCCATCTTGATGAGGCCGAGCGTCTCGCACGACGGGTAGTCGAACTGCGTGACGATCTGGCCGTCCTGCTCGCGGCGCATGATCGGGATGATGTCCAGCAGCGGCTCGCTGGACATGATCACGCCGGCCGCGTGCACGCCCCACTGGCGCTTGAGGCCTTCCAGACCCAGCGCCCGGTCGAACACGGTCTTCGCGTCGGGGTCGGTCTCGACGAGCGAGCGGAACTCGCTGGCCTCCTTGAAGCGCGGATGCTGCGGGTTGAACATGCCCCCGAGCTCCATGTCCTTGCCCATCACGGCGGGGGGCATGGCCTTGGTGAGCTTCTCCCCCATGCTGAACGGGAAGCCGAGCACGCGCCCGGCGTCCTTCAGCGCCTGCTTGGACTTGATGGTGCCGTAGGTGACGATCTGCGCGACGCGCTCGGAGCCGTACTTCGCGGTGACGTACTCGATCACCTCGCCGCGGCGCCGGTCGTCGAAGTCGACGTCGAAATCGGGCATGGAGACGCGGTCGGGATTGAGGAAGCGCTCGAAGATGAGGCCGTGCTCGAGCGGGTCGAGGTCGGTGATCTTCATCGCGTACGCGACCATCGAACCGGCACCCGAGCCGCGGCCCGGACCGACGCGGATGCCGTTGTCCTTGGCCCAGTTGATGAAGTCGGCGACGACGAGGAAGTACCCCGGGAAGCCCATCTGCAGGATGATCCCGGTCTCGTACTCGGCCTGCTTGCGCACGCGGTCGGGGATGCCGGCCGGGTAGCGGTAGTGGAGACCCGCCTCGACCTCCTTGATCAGCCAGCTGTCCTCGGTCTCGCCGTCGGGCACCGGGAAGCGGGGCATGTAGTTGGCGGAGGTGTTGAACTCCACCTCGCAGCGCTCGGCGATCAGCAGGGTGTTGTCGCACGCCTCGGGGTGGTCGCGGAACAGCTGGCGCATCTCCTGCGCGGTCTTGATGTAGTACCCGTCGCCGTCGAACTTGAACCGGTTGGGGTCGTCGAGGGTCGAGCCGGACTGCACGCACAGCAGCGCCTCGTGCGCGTCGGCCTCGTGCTGGTGGGTGTAGTGCGAGTCGTTGGTGCCCACCAGCGGGATGTCGAGGTCTTTGGCCAGGCGGATGAGGTCGGTCATCACGCGGCGCTCGATCGACAGGCCGTGGTCCATGATCTCGGCGAAGTAGTTCTCCTTGCCGAAGATGTCCTGGAACTCCGCCGCCGCCGCGCGGGCCGCGTCGTACTGGCCGAGCCGCAGGCGGGTCTGCACCTCGCCCGACGGGCAGCCCGTCGTGGCGATGAGCCCCTTGCCGTAGGTCTGCAGCAGCTCGCGGTCCATGCGCGGCTTGAAGTAGTACCCCTCCATGCTCGACAGCGAGCTGAGCCGGAAGAGGTTGTGCATGCCCTCGGTGCTCTGGCTCCACATCGTCATGTGGGTGTAGGCGCCCGAGCCCGAGACGTCGTCGCTCTTCTGATCGGGCGAGCCCCAGGCCACACGCGACTTGTCGCTGCGGTGCGTGCCCGGGGTGACGTAGGCCTCGAGCCCGATGATCGGCTTCACGCCGGCGGCGTTGGCCGCGCGGTAGAACTCGAACGCCGCGAAGGTGTTGCCGTGGTCGGTGACGGCGATGGCGGGCATGCCGTACTCGGCGGCCGCCTGCGTCATCGCGCCGATCTTGGCCGCACCGTCGAGCATCGAGTACTCGCTGTGCACGTGCAGGTGAACGAAGGAGTCGGATGCCACCCATCGAGTCTACGAAGGCCTCCGACATCGTCGCCCCGCGCCGGCCGCGCGGCTGCGAGGTCGCCTCACCCTCCAGTGGAGGGTGAAGGTTCGCGCGGCCGCACGGCCGCCTAGGGTGGATGCCATGGCCACCCCCGACTTCGTCCTGTCGCTGCGCGAGAAGATCGGTCACGATCCGCTCCCCCTGGTCGGCGTGACCGCCGTCGTGTTCAAGGACGAGAAGGTGCTGCTCGGGCGCCGCTCCGACAACGGCGCGTGGCAGTGCGTGTCGGGGATCGTCGATCCCGGCGAGGAGCCGGCGACCGCCGCGGTGCGCGAGTGCCTCGAGGAGGCGGGCGTGGTGGTGCGCGCGACGCGTCTGGCCGTCGTGCAGCAGATCCCCCGCATCACCTACGCCAACGGCGACCAGGTCGACTACCTCGATCTCGTCTTCCGCTGCGAGTGGGTCTCGGGCGACCCGCATCCGGCCGACGGCGAACTGACCGAGGTCGGCTGGTACGGGTTGGGCGAGCTCGCCGAGGTGGAGCCGTTCCACGTGCGCAAGATCGCCCTCGCGATCGCCGAGGACGACCCGGCCTCGTTCGCGGGCGGCGTCTGACCGGCGGAGTCACCCGCCCGGCGCCGACCGGTCAGTCGGCGGCGGGCTCGGCTCCCCGTGCGCCCTTGCGGCGCACGATCTCGTCGCGCACCTCGCGGCGCAGCACCTTGCCGATCAGCGACCGCGGCAGCACGTCGAACTCGACGACCGCGCGGGGCACCTTGTAGGCGGCGAGGTGCTCGCGGGCGGACTCGCGGAGCGCCTGCGGGTCGAAGGCGGCCCCGTCGCGCAGCACGACCGCCGCCGTGATCGACTCGCCGCCGTCGGAGCGCGCGATGCCCACCACCGCGGCGTCGACGACGTCGGGGTGCAGCAGCAGGGCGTCTTCGACCTCGCTGGGGCTCACGTTGAACCCGCCGGTGATGATGAGCTCCTTGATGCGGTCGACGATCGTGACGAAACCGTCGGCGTCGGCGGTCACGATGTCGCCGGTGCGCAGCCACCCGCCCTCCAGCAGCGCCTGAGCGGTCTCCTCGGGCTGGTTCCAGTACCCCTGGAACACCTGCGGCCCGCGCACGAGCAGCTCGCCGGGTTCGCCGATCGCGCGGTCGACGGTGGGGTCGTCGGGGTCGACGACCCGGATGTCGGTGCTCGGGAAGGGCACACCCACCGTGCCGGCACGGCGCTGCGGACCCATCGGGTTGCCGAGCGAGATGGGCGAGGACTCGGTCATGCCGTAGCCCTCGACGAGGATGCCGCCGGTCGCCTCCTCCCAGCGCCGCACGGTGGCCGCCGGCAGCGCCATCGCGCCGGAGATCGCGTGCCGGAGCGCCGACATGTCGATGTGCGCGCGCGAGGCGGCGCGTGCCAGGGCGTCGTAGATCGGCGGCACGGCCGGCAGGAAGGTCGGCGGCGTGCGCTTCATCGCCTTCAGCGTCATCGGCACGTCGAACAGCGGGAACAGCACGATGCGCGCGCCGATGGAGATCGCGGTCGTCACGCACAGCGTGAGCCCGTACGCGTGGAACAGCGGCAGCACCCCGTAGAAGACCTCACCGCCGGGCACGAGACCGGGGACCCACGCCACCGACTGCGCGGCGTTGGCCCGCAGGTTGCGGTGGCTGAGCACGGCGGCCTTGGGGCGCCCCGTGGTGCCGCTGGTGAACTGCAGCACGGCGATGTCGTCGGCCCGGGGCCGCGGCGCCCGCCGCGACAGCCGGCGTCCGCGCACGAGGCCCGCCCAGTCGATGACGCCCTTGGCGGTGGGGGGCGTGGTCATCGCCGCGCGCGAGCGCCGAGCCGCGGGCAGCGGCATCTTCAGGAGCGCGCGCAGGTGCCACGGCATGGCGTCGGGCATGCGCACGGCGATGATCGTCGCGGGGCGGATGTCGGCGGGGAGGTCGTGGATGGTGTCGGCCATCGCGTCCCACACGATGGCGATGCGCGCCCGGTGCACCTCGAACAGGTGCCGCAGCTCGGGGGCGGTGTAGCGCGGGTTGTGCTCGACGACGATCGCGCCCAGCCGCTGCGCGGCGTAGAACGCCACGATGTGCTGCGGGCAGTTCGGCAGCACGAGGGCGACCCGGTCGCCGGCGCCGACGCCGAGGCGCCGCAGGGCCTCGGCGGCGCGGGCGACCTGGTCGCCGAGCTCCCGGTAGGTCGTCTCCGCGCCGAAGAACTCCAGCGCGGGACGTGCCGGATACCGCGTCACAACGGCGTCGAGCATGTCGACGAGCGTCGCATCGGAGGGAGCGATCTCGTGCGGGACCCCCTCGGCGTAGGACGAGAGCCAGGGACGCGCAGCGAGGGGGTTCACTGCACCAGCGTAGGTACCCGGATGTACGCGCCCGGGCATGTGCCGGCGGCATCCGGGGATGTCAGAGCGCCAGCCGCATCACCACCCGCGGGAACCCGCCGGCCACGGCGTCGGTGTCGGCGGCCTTGCGGAACCCGGCCCGCTCGAACAGCGCCCGTGTGCCGACGTAGGCCATGGTGAGGTCCACCTTCTCCCCCGCGTTGTCGACCGGGTAGCCCTCGATCGCCGGCGCCCCGCTGTCGCGGGCGAAGGCGACCGCGCCCGCCAGCAGCGCGTGCGAGATGCCCTCGCCGCGGTGGCCGGGGCGCACGCGCAGGCACCAGAGGCTCCAGACGTCGGCGTCGTCGACGTGCGGGATCTTGCGGCTCGTGGCGAAGGAGGTGTCGGCGCGCGGATGCACCGCCGCCCACCCGACCACCTCGTCGCCGTCGTAGGCGAGCACGCCCGGCGGGCCGCCGCGCAGCAGCTGCCGCACCCGGTCGCCGCGGGCCGTGCCGCGCAGCTCCCGGTTCTCGCGACCGGACGTGAGCCGGTAGCTCAGGCACCAGCACACGTTCGACGTGGGCTGCTTGGGCCCCACCATCGTGCGGATGTCGTCGAACTCGGTCGCCGGACGCACCTCGATCGTCATGCGGGTCAGGATGCCACCGGCATCCGACACCGGCAAGACGCACCGGCGCCGGTCAGTCGGCGCGCAGCACCTCGAGGGCGTGGGCCAGGTCGGCGGGGTAGTCGCTGGTGACGGTGAGCCACTCGGTGGTCACCGGGTGCGCGAACGACAGCTGGTGCGCGTGGAGCCACTGCCGCGTGAGCCCGAGACGCGCCGACAGGGTCGGGTCGGCCCCGTAGAGCGGGTCGCCCACGCAGGGGTGGCGGTGGGCGGCCATGTGCACGCGGATCTGGTGGGTGCGGCCGGTCTCGAGGTGGATCTCCAGCAGCGACGCGCCGCGGAAGGCCTCGATCGTCTCGTAGTGGGTGACGGAGTCCTTGCCGTCGGGGGTCACCGCGAACTTCCATGAGTGCGACGGATGCCGCCCGATGGGCGCGTCGATCGTACCGGCGAGCGGATCGGGATGGCCCTGCACGACCGCGTGGTAGATCTTCTCGACCTCGCGCTCCTTGAAGGCCCGCTTGAGGGCGGTGTAGGCGCGCTCGGTCTTGGCGACGACCATCAGGCCGCTCGTGCCGACGTCGAGGCGGTGCACGACGCCCTGGCGCTCGGCGGCGCCGGTGGTGGCCACGCGGAAGCCCGCCGCGGCGAGAGCGCCGACCACGGTCGGCCCCTCCCAGCCCACCGAGGGGTGGGCGGCCACGCCGGCGGGCTTGTCGACCACGACGATGTCGTCGTCGTCGTAGGCGATGCCGAGGTCGGGCACCGGGATCGGCACGATCTCGGGACCGCGACGCTGCTCCCACTCCACCTCGAGCCATGACCCGCCGCGCAGCTTGTCGCTCTTGGCCACGGTGCGCCCGTCCTGCAGCACACCGCCAGCCTCGGCGACGTCGGCCGCGAAGGTGCGCGAGAACCCGAGCATCTTGGCCAGCGCGGCGTCGACGCGCACGCCGTCGAGGCCGTCGGGGACGATGAGGGTGCGGGACTCCACGTCAGTCCCTGGTCGGCTCGCCGGCGGCGGGCGCCGACCCGGGGGTGGCGTCGGTGGCCGGGGCCTCGGTGGCGGGGGCCTCGGATGCCGCTGCGTCGTCGGTCGCGTCGGCGCGCTGCTCGCGGGTGCCGTCGAGGTGGATGCCGAGGAGCACGAGCACCGCGACGCCGATCATCATCGTGACGATGAACATGTCGGCGACGTTGTAGATCGCCGGGTTCATGCCCAGCCACATCCACGGGGTGTTGATGAAGTCGATGACGTGCCCGACCAGGAACCCGGGCTCGCGGATGAGGCGATCGGTGAGGTTTCCGAGGATGCCGCCCAGCAGCAGACCCAGGATGATCGCCCACGCGCGGGAGCGGATGCGGGTGATCGCCAGCACGACGATCACGATCGCCGCCGCCGCGAGGATCAGCGTGAACACCCAGGTCACGCCCTCGCCGAGCGAGAAGGCGGCGCCGGGGTTGCGGGTCAGGTACAGCTGGAGGAAGTCACCCCAGACCTCGACCGGCTCCTGGTAGGGCAGGTTCTCGAGGGCGAGGTGCTTGGCGAACTGGTCGGCGGCCAGCACCAGGATCGCGAGGATCGCGACGATGGTGCCGGCCGCCGCCGGACGCAAGGACTTCGTGCTCGCAGCGCCGTCGTGGGGCGTGCTACCGCTCAACGGCCGGCTCAGGAAGCCGAGACGGGCGAGGTGCCCGCCACGTCGAGGTCACGCAGCTTGTCTTCGATGAACCCGCGCAGCTGAGTGCGGTAGTCGCGCTCGAACTGACGCAGCTCGCTGATGCGGCTCTCGAGAGTGGCGCGCTCGGTGTCGAGGCGGGAGAGCTCTTCGCGGCTCTTGGCCTCGGCGTCGGCGACGATCTGCGACGCCTTGATCTCGGCCTCCGAGATGAGCTTGTCCTTCTGGGCCTGGCCCTCGGCGACGTGCTCGTCGTGCAGGCGCTGGGCGAGCTCGATGATGCCGGCGGTGGCCAGGGCCGGAGCGGTGGCATCGGCGGCGGGAGCGGCGGGCGCGGGCTCGACCACGGCGGGCTCGGGGGCGGGCTCGGGCTCCGGGGCGGGGACCTCGTCGACGACGACGGCCTCCTCCTCGACGGGAGCGGCGGCGGCCACGGGGGCGGAGCCCGACTCGTAGGCCGCGAGCTTCGCCTTGAGCTCGTCGTTCTCGGCGATCGTCTTGCGCCACTCGACGACGATCTCGTCCAGGAAGTCGTCGACCTCATCGGGGTCGAAACCCTCCTTGAAGCGGACGTGCTGGAACTGCTTGGTGACGACGTCTTCGGGGGTCAAAGCCATGGTGTCAATCCTCTTTCAGGGCTCACGACGCGGGCCGATACGGAGTGCCCGCCCGAGGGCGAGCCGATCTCCACAGCATAGTCGGCGTGGATGGGAGGCGCGAGAAGTCACATCGACATGACGGCCCGCACGACCGACAGCAGCACGAAGCACAGCAGCATGGTCAGCGGGAAACCCAGGTCGATGGCCACCGGTCCCAGCCGCAGGGGCGGGATCAGGCGCCGGAAGAACTTCAGCGGCGGGTCGGTCAGGGTGAACACGGTTTCAGCCACGACGAGCGCGCCCCCGCGGGGACGCCACTCGCGGTTGAACATCGGGATGTACTCGAGGATCAACCGCCCGAACAGCAGCAGGATGTACAGCAGCAGGAAGATGTTCGCGATCGACGCGATCAGCCGCACGACATCCACGACTACTGGACGAAGGCCGCGCCCTCGGCGTCAGCCTGGGCGACAGCTCCGTCGCCGGACACGGCGACGTTCTCGGGCGAGAGGAGGAACACCTTGCTCGTGACGCGTTCGATGCGCCCGTACAGGCCCAGCGACAGGCCGCTCGCGAAGTCGATGAGGCGGCGCGCGTCGGCGTCGCTCATCTGCGAGAGGTTGATGATCACCGGGATGCCGTCACGGAAGTTCTCGGCGATCACCTGGGCGTCGCGGTACTGCTTGGGGTGCACCGTCAGGATCTCGCTGACCGTGCCGGCCGCGGGCTGACGCACCACGGCGGGGCGGTGCAGCGGCGTGATGGGCGCGGCCGGCTTGTCGACCGGCTGCGGCTTGTCACGGCGCGGGGCGACCGCTGCCTGCTCTTCGTAGGTCTCTTCTTCGTCGGCGAGGCCGAGGTAGACCATCGTCTTCTTGAGCGGGTTCGACATCGCAGCCTCCGTGTGTGTGCTCGTCTGTGTGCTCGTCTTCTGGAAGGCTAACGGCGCTCCGGCCGCGGGCCCGTGATTGCCGTGCCGATCCGCAGGTGTGTCGCACCTGCGGCGATGGCTTCGGCGTAATCGCCCGACATCCCCGCCGAGATCCACGTCGCATCCGGCACGACGCGGCGAAGGGACTCGGATGCCGCGGCGACGCGCGCGAAGGCCGCGGCGGGCGCCTCGTCGAGCGGCGCGACGGCCATGACACCGCGCACGCGCAGCGACGGGCAGGCCGTCAGCACGTGGGTGGCGAGGGACTCCAGGCCGGCCGGCGCGACGCCGCCGCGACCGGGGTCGTCGGTGAGGTTCAGCTGCAGCAGCACCGCCAACGGCGCCCCGTCGGGGTCGGCGGCGTGCAGCGCGTCGGCGGCGCGGTCACGGTCGACCGAGTGGACGACCTGGGCGGCCGCGCGCACCGCGCGGGCCTTCTTGGACTGCAGCTGCCCGATGAAGTGCCAGCGCAGCCCCGGCAGGTCCGGAAGCGCCTCGCGCTTGGCGGAGAGCTCCTGCTGGCGGTTCTCCCCCACCTCGCGCACACCCGCCGCGTACAGCGTGCTCACGAGCTCGGCGGGATGGAACTTGGTCACGACGATGCGTGTGAGCTCCGACGGGTCACGGCCCGCCGATCTCGCCGCATCCGCGATGCGGGCGTCGAGGTCGGCGAGCCGTGCCGTCAGATCCATGCCTCGCCCGGCCAGCCGGGAGTGCAGGTCACTTCAGGAAGTCGGGGATGTCGAGGTCGTCGTCGCCGAAGACGGAGTCGTACGAGTCGTTGGCGGCGGACACCGACACCGACTCGCGCTTCTCCTCGACCTCGGCACGCGGCGCCTCGGCGCGCGGGGCCGCGGCCTCCTCCGCCGAGATCGCCGGCAGCACGGGTGCTGCGGGCACCGTGCGCTGGGCCGTGATCGGCTCGATGCGCGTCTGCGGTTCGCCGCCGTCGAAGCCGGCCGCGATGACGGTGACCCGCACCTCGTCGCCGAGCGTGTCGTCGATGACCGTTCCGAAGATGATGTTGGCCTCGGGGTGCGCGGCCTCCTTCACCAGCTGGGCCGCGTCGTTGATCTCGAAGATGCCGAGGTTGGAGCCGCCCTGGATCGACAGCAGCACGCCGTGCGCACCCTCGATCGAGGCTTCCAGCAGGGGCGATTCGACCGCGAGCTCGGCCGCCTTGATGGCGCGGTCGGCGCCGCGCGCCGAGCCGATGCCCATCAGGGCCGATCCCGCTCCCTGCATCACCGACTTCACGTCGGCGAAGTCGAGGTTGATCAGACCCGGCGTCGTGATGAGGTCGGTGATGCCCTGCACACCGGCCAGGAGCACCTGGTCGGCGGTGGCGAACGCCTCGATCATCGAGATGCCGCGGTCGCTGATCTCCAGCAGACGGTCGTTGGGCACGACGATGAGGGTGTCGACCTCTTCCTTCAGCTTCGACACGCCGAGCTCGGCCTGCTGCTGACGACGACGTCCCTCGAACGAGAAGGGCTTGGTGACCACACCGATGGTGAGGGCGCCGATCGACTTGGCGATGCGCGCGACCACCGGTGCTCCACCGGTGCCCGTGCCGCCGCCTTCACCGGCGGTGACGAAGACCATGTCGGCGCCGGTGAGGGCCTCTTCGATCTCCTCCGCGTGGTCTTCCGCGGCGCGGCGACCCACCTCGGGGTCGGCGCCTGCGCCGAGCCCGCGGGTGAGCTCGCGGCCCACGTCCAGCTTCACGTCGGCGTCGCTCATCAGCAGCGCCTGCGCGTCGGTGTTGACCGCGATGAACTCGACACCACGCAGGCCGAGCTCGATCATTCGATTGACGGCGTTCACGCCGCCGCCACCCACGCCGACGACCTTGATCACCGCGAGGTAGTTCTGGTTCTGGCTCATGCCGGCCTCCGTATCGTCCCGAACCACATGTCTAAACCTTCAACCTCAACCAGAGGTTTAAAGAAATGCCGAGTATGCATTTCCTGATCTCGAAGGTATGCGGCGGCGGTCACCGCCTTCGCAACCGCGTGGGCGTGTCGCGGAACCGCGTCGCGAACTGGTCCGCCGCAGGGCGCGCGGACCCGTCAGCGCGTGACGATCGCGTCGGGAGAGGAGACGTCGTAGAGCGACGCGTCGGGGCGCGCGGTCATGATCTTGTCGAGGCGCAGCGCCTTGACGGCCGAGTCGTCGGCGTTGCCCCAGACCACCGAGGCGCCGGTGTCGCCGAGGGTGAGCGTGACGTCGTTGGGCGTGCTCGCGGTGATGCCGGTGACGCGGCCGCGCACCGACTCCGGCAGCGACCGGTAGACGTGACCGGCGGCCTGGAAGGCGGGCGAGGTGGGGCCGGCGGCGACTTCGATCAGCGGCACGCCCTCGGGACGGTCGGGGGTGGTCGACAGGGCCACGCCCGCGGCATCCACGAGGGTGAATCCGGCGGCCGACTCGAACACGCCCACCGGCGTGCGCTCGACGATGCGCACCACCAGGTCGTGCGGCGGGTGGGCCTCGAGCGTGTACGACTCGACGAGGGGGAAGGCGACCAGCGCCGCCTTGACCGCGCTCGAGTCGACCAACGGCAGCGGTGTTCCCACCTGACCCGCCAGGGCGGCCTCGACGGCTCCGGCATCCAGCGTCGTGGTGCCGACCACCTGCACCCGCTCCACCGCGAACAGCGGTCCGTAGGCGGCGGCGAGGGTGCCGAGCACGAGCAGCACGAATGCGGCGGCGCTGCCCAGCCACACCATGCGGCGGCGACGCTGGCGGGCGGTGAACCGACGCACCTCGGCGCGCAGCGCCCGGCGGCGGGCGCGGGCGGCGGCCCACACGTCGCGCGCGCGCATCGGCGCGTCGGGGTCGGGTGCGGCGTCGTGCTGGTCGGGCGCCGGGTCGGGCTCGCCGGGGACGGGATCCGGGGTGGGCGTGCGCGGCGCGAAGGCGGGTGCGATCGGCAGCACGTCGGCGCCCGATGCCGCGTCGAGGCCGTCGGCGGCGCCGTCGCCCGACGGGTCATCCCGGGGCGCCGCGCGCGGCACCTCGGGCAGCGGCGACGGGCGGCGCATGCTCAGGCCCGGGCTTCCGCGCCCTGCTCGGCGGCGAGGGCCTCGAGCACCTGCGGGATGATGAGGTAGACGTTGCCGCAGCCGAGGGTGATCACGTAGTCGCCCTCGCGGGCCACACGGGCGGTGTAGTCGGCGGCCGCCTGCCAGTCGGCGACGAAGTGCACCTTCTCGGGGTCGTCGAACGACTCGCTCACCAGCGCACCGGTCACTCCGGGCACGGGATCTTCGCGCGCCCCGTAGACGTCGAGCACCACCGTGTGGTCGGCGTGCGACTCGAGCACCTCGGCGAACTCGCGGTGCATCGCCTGCGTGCGCGAGTAGGTGTGCGGCTGGTGGAGCGCGATGATGCGCCCCTCCCCGACCACGGTGCGCGCGGCCGCGAGGGCCGCGGCGACCTCGGTGGGGTGGTGGGCGTAGTCGTCGAAGACGCTGACGCCCCGCTCGACCCCGTGCAGCTCGAACCGGCGCACCGTGCCGCCGAACTGCTCGACGGCGCGCAGCGCGGCCTCGAGGTCGTGGCCGAGGGTGAGCAGCACCGCGACGACGCCCGCCGCGTTGACGGCGTTGTGCGCGCCCGGAACGGCCAGCCGGCCCGAGACGGTGCGGCCCGCGTGGGTGAGCGAGAAGGCCACCGGTCCGGCCGCGACGATGTCGTGCACCCGCACGTCGGCGTCGGCCGCCTCGCCGAAGGTGACGACGTTCGGATGCCGCAGCGCCGCGCGCACGCGCTGTGCGCCGGGATCGTCGGAGGAGATCACGACCGCCTCGCCCGCGGCATCCGCGAATCTCACGAAACCGTCGTAGAACGCCTCACCGCTGCCCCAGTGGTCGAGGTGGTCGGGGTCGACGTTGGTGATGAGGGCGACCGCGGTGTCGTAGAGCAGGAAGGTACCGTCGGACTCGTCGGCCTCGATGACGACGAGGTCGTCGGAGCCGGTGCCGCTGGAGACTCCGAGCGATGCGATGACGCCGCCGTTGACGAACGTGGGGTCGGCGTCCAGCGCCTTCAGCGCCGTGACGATCATGCCCGTCGAGGTCGTCTTGCCGTGGGCGCCCGCCACCGACACCAAGCGACGCCCGCGGATGAGCCAGTGCAGCGCCTGCGAGCGGTGGATGACGTGCAGGCCGCGCTCCTTGGCGAGCAGGAACTCGGGGTTCTCGGGCCAGATCGCCCCGGTGTGGATGACGGTGTCGACGTCAACCGGGAGGTTCGCCGCGTCGTGGCCGACGTGCACCTCGGCGCCGCGGGCGGCGAGGGCGCGCAGCGCGGCGCTGTCGGCACGGTCGGAGCCCGACACGCGGATGCCCCGGTCGAGGAACATGCCGGCCAGCCCCGACATGCCGGAACCGCCGATGCCGATGAAGTGGGCGGCGGTGATCTCAGCGGGGATCGGGAGGCTCAGGTCGGGTCGAATCATGGCCCGTCAAGTCTAGGTCGCGGCATCCTGTGCGGTCGCCCGGCGCGCGGGTGGGTGGGGTGGGGTGTGGTTGGGGGCGGTGGGTGCGGAGGTGGTGACGGGGAGGGTCGGCGACGGCACGGCATCCGTGGTTCGAAGACCCGTGTCCCGCGAACAGCGGGTGCACGCGCCCCGCACCCGCACAATGCGGGACTCCACCCGCTGGCACGTCCCACAGACGGCGGATGCCGGGACTCCAGCCCGCATTCTGCGGGACCAGCTCCCCCCGCTCGTCCCACAAATGGCGGATGCCGGAACCCCAGCCCGCATTCTGCGGGACCGGCCGATCCGGCATGTCCCGCAAAGGGCGGGTACTGAACCTCTAGCCCACCGCACGCGGGACCTTCCCCGCCGCCCTGTCCCGCAAACGGCGGGACCCGCGCGCTGACCGCGTCCCGCAGACCGCGGCTTCCAGCCCTCTCACCCACACATCGCGTGACGCCGCCACCGACCGCGTCCCACCAACCGCGGCTTCCAACCCTCCACACCCACACATCGCGTGACGCCGCCCTCGGGCCCGTCCCACAGACCGCGGCTTACAGCCCTCCGCACCCACACATCACGGGACCCGCGCACCGACCGCGTCCCACCAACCGCGGCTTCCAGCCCCCGCACCCACACATCACGGGACACCGCCCATGGGCGCGTCCCGCCAACGGCGGGTCCGAATCAGACCCCGGCCCGCAGGGTCAGCGCTGGGCGGCGTCGAGCATCGCGATGACGTTCTCGGTGCCGGCGCGGGTGCCCACCGTCGCGGCGGCCGCGCGCATGCGCTCGAGGGCGGCGGCGTCCTGCAGGAGCGGCACGACCTCGCGGCGCACGCGCTCGGCGGTGAACTCGGCATCCGGGATCAGTCGCGCCGCGCCGGCGCGCACGGCGGATACCGCGTTGAGGGCCTGCTCGCCGTTGCCGACGGCATAGGGCACGTAGACCGCCGGGATGCCGAGGGCACTGATCTCGCTGACGGTCGCCGAGCCGGCTCGGCTGACGATCGCGTCGGCGAGGGCGAAGGCGAGGTCCATACGGTCGAGGTAGGGGACGATGTGGTGGTCGGGATGGGCGGACGCGGGCAGCTCGTTGCGCTCCCCCGCCGCGTGCAGCACCTGCCAACCGGCCGCTGCCACATCCGCGCCCGCGCCGGCGCCGGCACCGGCACCCGCGCCGGCGAAGGCCTCGTTGAGGCGCCGGGCACCGAGCGATCCGCCGAAGACGAGCAGCACCGGGCGGGCGGGGTCGAGGCCGAACAGGGCTGCGGCCTCGGCGCGGCGGGCGGGACGGTCGAGCTCGACGATCTCGCGGCGCAGCGGCATCCCCACCACGCGCGATCCCTTCAGGGGCGTGCCCTCGAAGACGACGCCGGTGCCGGCGGCGAATCGGGCGCCCAGGATGTTGGCCAGGCCCGGCTTGGCGTTGGCCTCGTGCACGACGAACGGGATGCGCTCCCGCCGCGCGGCGACGTAGGCGGGGGCCGAGGCGTAGCCGCCGAATCCGGCGACGACGTCGACCCGGTGCTCGCGCAGGTGACGTCGCACCTGACCGATCGCACGGTGGAAGCGCACCGGGAAGCGCAGCGCGGCGCCGTCGGGACGCCGCGGGAAGGGCACCTTGTCGACGAACAGCAGCTCGTAACCGCGCTCGGGCACGAGGCGCGCCTCGAGTCCCTCGCGGGTGCCGAGAACCAGCACCTCGGCCTGGTCATCGCGGGCCTTGAGCCCATCGGCGACGGCCAGCAGGGGGTTCACGTGGCCGGCGGTGCCACCGCCGGCGAGCAGGTACGTCGTCACCGGATCGAGCCTACCGGCCGCCCGTCACCGCCCCGGCTACCGGCCGCTCGTCACCACATCGGCGCCCGGCCACCCGTCACCGCACCGGCTGGCAACCGCGCGCCACCACCGGCGCCCGGCGACCCGTCAGCGCAGCGTCGGCGCAGTCTCCCGCACGCGCGCGGGCCGCGCGGCCTCGCGACCGCGGGCCGCGGAAGGCGGCGGTGCGGTCTCGGGCAGGGTGCGGGCGAACGAGAGCAGCACGCCGCAGGCCAGCAGCACCGACAGCAGCGACGTACCGCCCTGCGACATGAACGGCAGCGGCACACCCAGCACCGGGAACAGGCGCAGCACGACGCCGATGTTGATGAGCGCCTGGCCGACGACCCACACGGTCACGCCGCCGGCGGCGATGCGGATGAACGGGTCGTGGGTCTTGCGGATGATGTGGAACGCGCCGACGGCGAACAGCGTCAGCAGGGCGAGCACCACGACGCAGCCGATGAGGCCGAGCTCCTCACCGACGATCGCGAAGATGTAGTCGTTGGAGGCGGCGGGGAGCCACTGGTACTTCTCGCGCGAGTTGCCCAGGCCCAGCCCCAGCAGCCCGCCGTTGGCGAGCCCCCATACCCCGTGCACCGGCTGGTAGCAGGTGGTGGTGTAGCAGGAGAGCGTGTCGACGTCGAACAGGCTCATGATGCGCCGCATGCGGTTCGGGCTGGAGACGGCGAGGTAGGCGACACCGGCCACAAGCAGGATGAGCGGCAGCAGGAACAGCCGCAGCTTCACCCCCGAGAAGAACAGGCACCCGAGCATGATGAGCGCGAGGATCATCGCCGTGCCGAGGTCTTTGCTGCCGACGCCGACCAGACCGATGACGAGGATGCCGACGGGCACGACCGGGATGAACACGTGCTTCCAGGTGCCCAGCAGCGTGTGCTTGCGGTAGAGCACGTACGCCAGCCACAGGATGAAGGCCAGCTTGAGGAATTCGGAAGGCTGCAGCTGGAAGCCGGCGATGCGAATCCAGTTGCGGTTTCCGTCGTTGACGACGCCGAGGCCCGGGATGAAGACGAGCATCTGCAGCGCGACGGCCGCGATGAGCCCGAACCAGGCGATCCGCTTCCAGAACCGCACCGGCATACGACTGACGACGAACATGAGCGGCACGCCGATGAGGGCGAACACCGACTGCTTCATGACGACCTCGAAGGGGCTCTCCCCCGCCGAGAGTGAGGTGGCCATGGTCGCCGAGAGCACCATGACGAGCCCGAAGATCGTGAGGATCAGCGCCGTCGAGGCGATGAGGAGGAACTCGCTGGGCACCGGCGCGAAGGCCCGCCCGAGCGAGACGCGGGCTGCGAACCCGCGCGCGGTGTCGTCAGTGCTGCGGGGAGCGCGATCGGTCGTCGGTGTCGCCATCCGCTCCCCCTCCGATCCGCTCGTGCACCGCCGCCGCGAAGCGGCGACCGCGGTCTGCGTACGACGCGAACTGGTCGAAGGACGCCGCCGCCGGAGCCAGGAGAACCACGTCCCCGTCTCGTGCGATGCCCACCGCCAGGTCGACGACCTGCGCCATGACGTCTTCAGTCTCGGTGTGGTCGACCTCGAACACGGGCACCGTCGGCGCGTGTCGTGCGAACGCCGCCGTGATCTCGTCGCGCTCGACGCCGATGACGATGGCCGCCTTGGCCGCGGGACCGCGGCTGGAGACGAGCTCGGCGATGTCGACGCCCTTCAGCAGGCCGCCCACGACCCACACCGCGCCGGGGTAGGCGGCGAGCGAGGATGCCGCGGCGTGCGGATTGGTGGCCTTGGAATCGTCGACCCAGGTCACACCCGCGGCGACGGCGACGACCTCGATGCGGTGCGGGTCGAGACGGAAGGTCTGCAGCGCGGTGCGGATGGCGGCCGGCTCCACGCCCAGCGAGCGGGCCAGCGCCGCCGCGGCGAGAATGTTCGCCACCACGTGCGGGGCGGCGAGCCCGCGCTCGGCGAGCTCGGTGACGGTCGTGAGCTCGAGCGCGCTGGTGTGCCGCTCGGCGAGGAAGGCGCGGTCGACGAGGATGCCGTCGACGAGGCCGACATCGCTCGGGCCGGGCACCCCCAGGTCGAAGCCGATGGCGCGGCAACCGTCGACGACCTCGGCGTCCTCCACCATCTCGCGGGTGGCGACGTCGGCCTTGTTGTAGACGCAGGCGACGCGGGTGTTGTCGTAGACGAGCGCCTTCGCATCGCGGTAGGCCCGGGCCGAGCCGTGCCACTCGAGGTGGTCGTCGGCGAGGTTCAGGCACACGCTCGCGTGCGGCGATACCCGGTCGGGGCCGGACTGCAGCCCCAGGTACCACAGCTGGTGACTGGAGATCTCGACGACGAAGACGTCGAACCCGGCGGGATCGCGCACCGCGTCGAGCACCGGCACCCCGATGTTGCCGACCGGCGCGGCGCGCAGCCCGCCCGCGACGAGCATGCTCGCGGTGAGCTGGGTGGTCGTGGTCTTGCCGTTGGTGCCGGTGATCAGCACCCACTCGGCGGGACGGCCGTCGGCGCCGGTGACCTTGTCGCGCACGCGCCAGGCGAGTTCGAGGTCGCCCCAGACGGCGACGTCGCCCTCGCGCGCCCACCGGATGACGGGGTGGTGCGGCGCGAACCCGGGCGAGGCGATGACCACCTCGGGGCCGAAGTCGACGAGCGCGGCGGGCACGGCATCCAGCGGTCCGGTCCACTGCCGCGCGCCGATGACGGGCACGAGACGGGCGTACTCCTCGGATGCCGTCTCGGAGACGACCAGCACGTCGGCGCCGAGTTCGGTGAGGGTGTCGGCGACCGAGAAGCCGGTGACCGACAGGCCGAGCACCGCGACGCGCAGGCCCGTCCAGTCGGCGTGCCAGCTGGTAAGGGCGTCGAGGCGGTCTGCCGCCGCGCTCACAGGGCCGCCAGCCACGCGATGTAGAAGATGCCGACGCCGGTGACGGCCAGCATCCCGGCGATGATCCACATGCGCACCACGATCGTGATCTCGGGCCAGCCGCGCATCTCGAGGTGGTGGTGGAACGGGCTCATCAGGAACAGGCGTTTGCCGCCGGTGGCCTTGAAGTAGTAGCGCTGCAGGATGACCGAGCCGGGGCCGATGATGAAGACACCGGCGATGACGATGGCGAGGATCTCGGTGCGCGAGAGCACCGCCATGGCCACGACGACGCCGCCGATGGCCATCGAGCCGACATCACCCATGAACACCTTCGCCTTGGGCGCGTTCCACCAGAGGAAGCCGACGAGGGCGCCCACGAACGAGGCGGCGACGATGGTGAGCCCCATGGGGTCGCGGGTCGGGTAGCAGGCGTCGGCGTAGATCGCGAGCAGCGATTCGCTGTGGCAGCGCTGCTGGAACTGCCAGAAGGTCACCAGGCTGTAGGCCGACACGGTGAAGATGCCCGCGCCGGTGGCGAGGCCATCGAGGCCGTCGGTGAGGTTGGTGGCGTTGGACCACGCGACCGCCTGGAACGACACCCATGCCAGGTAGAGGATCGTGCCGACCACGGCCCCGAGCGCCATGAACGACAGCGCCGGGATGTCGCGGACGAACGACACGTACGGGGAGGCGGGCGTCTCTCCCCAGCGGTTCGGGAAGTTCAGGGCGATCAGCGCGAAGGGCACGGTGACGAGGATCTGCCCGATGACCTTCCGCCAGCCCGACAGGCCCAGGCTGCGCTGCTGGCGCACCTTCATGAAGTCGTCGATGAAGCCGACGGCGCCCAGTCCCACCATCATCCAGAGCACGAGCATGCCCGAGATGGTCGGGGCGGTGCCGCCGAACAGAGTGCCCGCGAAGTAGCCGACGAGGGTGCCGAGGATGAAGACGATGCCGCCCATGGTGGGCGTGCCGCGCTTGGCGGCGTGCCCGGGGTTGTGGCCGTCTTCGGGCGTGCGGATCACCTGTCCCCAGCCGAGCTTCTCGAACAGCCGGATGAACAGGGGCGTCAGCAGGAGCGTGAAGGCCAGCGAGATCGTCGCGGCGGCAAGCAGAGATCTCACGAGAACGATTCTCCCAGACGATCGCCGAGGTGCCGCAGCCCGGCCGAGTTGGACGACTTCACCAGCACCCGGTCACCGTCGCGCAGCTCGGTGAGCAGGTAGGCGTGGGCCTCGTCGGCGGTCTCGAAGAAGACCGCCTCGCCGTCCCACGACCCCTCGCCGATCGCGGCGAGGTAGAGGCGCCGGGCGGCGGTGCCGACCACGACGATGCGCTCGAAGCGCAGGCGCACCGCGAGCAGGCCCACGCGGTCGTGCTCTTCGCCGGCGACCTCACCGAGCTCGCTCATGGCGCCGAGGACGGCCACCTTGCGCTGGCCGGGCTCGACGATCTGCGCGAGGGTGCGCAGGGCCGCGGCCATCGAGTCGGGGCTGGCGTTGTAGGCGTCGTTGATGATGCGCACGCGGTCGGAGCCCATCGGCTGCATGCGCCAGCGCTCGGCGATCTCGACGGTCTCGAGCCGCGCCACGGCGGTGGCCGGGTCGACGCCCAGCTCGCGCGCGGCGGCGAGGGCCGCGAGGGCGTTCATGACGTGGTGCTCGCCGAGCACCTGCAGGCGCAGCGGCAGCCGATCCTCGCCGATCACGACGGTGCAGGTGGTGCCGGATGCCGTCACCTCGACGTCTTCGGCGCGCACCTCGGCCGCCGTGGAACGGCCGAACCACCGCACGGCGACCCCGCCGGCATCCGCCGCCGCCGACATCGCCGCCACGCGCGGGTCGTCGGCGTTGAGCACCGCGACGCCACCGGCGCGCACGGCCTCGACGAGCTCGGTCTTGGCGCGCTGGGTGAGCTCGACCCCGCCGAAACCGCCGGCGTGGGCCAGCCCCACCATCAGCACGACGCCGATGTCGGGGGTCACGAGGCCCGCGAGCTCGGCGATGCGGCCGATCTTCGACGCGCCGAACTCGCTGACCAGGAAGCGCGTGTCGTCGTCGACGCGGAGCATGGTCACCGGAGCGCCCACCTCGTTGTTGAACGAGTTGCGGGGCGCGACGGTCGGCCCCTCCCCCTCGAGGATGCGGGCGAGCATGTTCTTGGTGGTCGTCTTGCCGTTGGAGCCGGTGATCCCGACGATGCGCAGGTGTCCGTGCGCGCGCACGCGCGCGACGACCTCGCGCGCGAGGGCGGCCAGGGCCTGCACCGCGTCGGCGACGACGATCTGCGAGAGCGCGGCGTCGACCTCGTGCTCGACGACGGCCACGGCGGCACCCGCCTCGGCGGCCACGCCGACGAAGCGGTGCCCGTCGGTGGTCTCGCCGGGCTTGGCGACGAACACGCCGCCCGGTCCCATCTCCCGCGAGTCGGTGTCGACGGTGCCCGAGACGGTGGTCTCAGGCGTGTCGCCGGCGGCGAGGACGAGGCGCCCCGACACGGCGGCGGCGAGGTCTGCCAGCGTCATCGAGATCATGCGGGAATGCTCCTTCAGCGGGCATGGGTCACTGCGTGACGGGAAGCAGGGGCGTCTCCTGGCCGGACGGCATGATGCGGTAGTGCGTGAGCACCTGGGTCATCGCCTTCTTGAAGACGGAGCGGTTCGCCGACGACATCCGGTTGGTCTTGGGCTCGTCGAACACCGTCAGAACAACGTACTGCGGATCGTCGGCGGGGGCGAACCCCACAAGGCTGGTGAAATACAGCCCGTCCTTGTATCCGCCGGCGCCGTTGGACACCTGCGCGGTGCCGGTCTTGACGGCCAGACGGTAGCCGGGGATGCGGATGTCGTCCTTCAGCGTGCCCTGCGCGTAGACGTTCTCGAGCATCTGGGTGACCTCGGAGGCCGTCTCCGGCTCGATCACCTTGACGGGCGCCGGCAGGTCGGGCTCGACGACGGTGCCGTCGGAGGTCGTGCACGACTCGACCAGCTGCGCCGGCATCCGCACGCCGCCGTTGGCGATCGTCTGGTAGACGCTCGCCACCTGCGTCGGGGTCACCGTGAACGCCTGACCGAACGTGGTCGTGTAGTAGGTCTGGTTGTCCCAGGTGTCGGGGGTGCGCAGGTCGCCCTTGGGCTCACCCGACCAGTTCAGCGCGGTGCCGTCGGCGACGCCGAACTTCTTGAGGTAGTCGTAGCGCACCTGCGGGTCGACGAGGGCGCCGAACTGCGACATCGCCACGTTCGAGGAGGTCACCAGGCCACCGGTGAGGGTGAGGTTCTGATCGGGGTGGCTCTCGGAGTCGTTGATGACGGCGCCGTTGGGGAACTGCATCCGCGAGGGCGTCCACGCCGTCGAGGTCGGCGTGGCGCCGCCCTTCTCGATCGCGGTGGCGGCCGTGATGGGCTTGAAGGTCGAGCCGGGCTCGTACGAGAAGCGCAGCAGGCGCGAGCCGCGGTCTTCCGGCGACGAGGCGCCGGGATCGTTGGGGTCGACGGTGGGGGTCTCGGCGAACGCGCGGATCTTTCCCGTCTTGGTCTCCATCACGATGATCCCGCCCCAGTCGGCCTGGTAGTGCGAGACCTCTTCGGCGATGAGCTGCTGCATGTACCACTGCAGGTCGCCGTCGATGGTGAGGGTCACGGTGCCGCCGTCGACGGCGGGGTCTTCGACCTCGGTGCCGGGGATGATGACGCCGTCGGCGCCGCGCTGGTAGGTGAGCTTGCCGTCGGTCTTGTCGAGGCAGGTGTTCTGCAGGCTCTCCAGCCCCTCCAGCGGACCGTCGGTGCCCATGAAGCCGAGCACATTGCCGGCGACCGCACCGTCGGGGTAGACCCGCGACGAGGTCGCCGGGAAGTTCAGGAACGGATAGCCGAGCGTCGCCAGAGCCCGGTAGGTCTCGGTGGAGACGTAGCGCTTGACGTAGGCGAACTGCGCGTTCGGGTTCTTGGCGACCGCGTCGTTGACGATGGCGGTGACCTCGTCGGCGGTCTGTCCGGTGACCTGGGCGATGTTCGCGGCCAGCTCGGGCCAGGGCACCATCACCGCGTCGCCGGCCTCGTCGCGCACGGTCTTGCCCGCCGCGTCGCGCTTCTTGATGCCCTGCACGGCCAGCTGGGGGTCGATCTCGACGTCGTAGAGCACGGTCGACGAGGCCAGGACGGTGCCGTCCTCGTCGACGATCTCGCCGCGCACGCCGCGCAGCGGCACGGTGGTGCCGGTGGCGAAGTGCTGCGACTCCGCGATGTGGTCGCTGGCGTTGACGACCTGGATGTCGACCAGGCGCACGACGAAGGCGCCGAAGACGGCCAGGAC
Organism: Microbacterium festucae; assembly: GCF_025421715.1. Taxonomy (GTDB): domain Bacteria; phylum Actinomycetota; class Actinomycetes; order Actinomycetales; family Microbacteriaceae; genus Microbacterium; species Microbacterium festucae. The sequence continues at coordinate 27,072 of NZ_JAOEFC010000002.1, read as the reverse complement.
GACCGCCAGCGCGACGACCGTCCGCCGGCGCGGGCTGCGGGTGGCTCGTGTCGTCATGTCTCTCAGTGTGTGGTCGGAGTCGGCAGGCCGTCGGTGATGGCCGGGGGTGTCGTCGGATCGGCGGGGGGCGCAGCCGGATCGCTCGCCCCGTCGGCGGGCGGTGCGGCCTCATCGGCCGGCGGCGCCGTCTCCTCGGCGACCACCGGCGCCGGTCCGGCCCCGAGCGTCGCACCCGGGTCGGTGACCAGCGGGGTGCCGGCCACGAGCTTGTTGCCCACCGCCGCCTTCCCCAGCGCATCGATGCTCGAGGCGCCGAGCGAGGCTTCGCTCGGGCCGACGATCGCGGCATCGCTCAGGCGCAGGTAGCTGGGCACCTGGCCGGTGACCATGCCCAGCGAGGCGGCGTTGGCGGCGAGGTACTGCGGCGAGCTGAGTCCGGCGAGGTCGTCCTGCAGGATCTGCTTCTGCCAGTCGAGGTCCTTCTGCTGCGCGGTGAGCGACTTGAGCTCGTAGGAGGTCTGGGTCGTGAGGATCGACATGCCCATCTGCACGCCGGCGATGGTCAGCGCGCCGGCCACGGCGATGATGCCGTAGAGCAGGCGGGGGCGGCGGGAAGCGGCGGGGCGCTCCAGCGCACGCAGGCGCCGTGCGTCGCCTGGCTGGGGGCCCGTCGCGGGGGCCGGCCGCGTGCGGACCGGCAGTGCGGCGGTACCGAGGATGTCGGCGCTCATACGGCCTCCCTCACTCGTTCGGCGGCGCGCAGGCGCACCGGGGTGGCGCGCGGGTTGCGCTCCTTCTCGGCGTCGGAGGCGAGTTCAGCGCCCTTGACCAGCAGGCGGAAGCGCGGGGCGTGCTCGGGCAGCTCGACCGGCAGCCCGGCGGGGGCGGTGGAGCTGGATGCCTCGGCGAAGGCGCGCTTCACGAGGCGGTCTTCGAGCGACTGGTACGACATGACGACGATGCGGCCGCCGACCCGCAGCAGCCCCATCGCGGCCGGGAGGGCCGCGTCGAGCACCGACAGTTCGGCGTTGACCTCGATGCGCAGCGCCTGGAACACGCGCTTGGCGGGGTGCCCGCGGCCCTCGCGCTGCACGGCCATGGGGGTCGCCGCGACGAGGATGTCGACGAGCTGCCCCGAGCGGGTGATGGGGGCGCGACCGCGGGCGTCGATGATCGCGCGGGCGTAGCGGCCGGCGAGCTTCTCCTCGCCGTAGCGCTCGAAGATGCGGCGGAGGTCGCCCTCGCCGTAGGTGGCGACGACATCGGCCGCGGTGGTGCCGGCCGTCTGGTCCATGCGCATGTCCAGCGGCGCGTCCTGCGAGTAGGCGAAGCCGCGCTCCGCCTCGTCGAGCTGCAGCGACGAGACGCCGAGGTCGAAGAGGATGCCGTCGACACGGCGGTGCCCGGTGGAGGCGACGGCATCGGCGATGCCGTCGTAGACGGTGTGCACGAGCGAGACGCGGTCGCCGAACCGCGCCAGGCGCTCCCCCGCGATGCGGAGGGCGTCGGTGTCGCGGTCGAGCCCGATGAGGTGCACGCGCGGGAACCGTTCGAGCAGAGCCTCGGAGTGGCCGCCCATGCCCTCGGTGGCGTCGACGATGACGGCGTCGTCGCGCTCCAGCGCAGGGGCCAGCAGCTCGACGCAGCGGTCGAGCAGCACGGGGGTGTGGATGTCGTCGATGGCCATGATGTGTCCGGATCCGACCCGCCGACCCTGATCCCCATCCGCCGCGACCTGACACCGGGGAAGTGCGTCAGGGCGTGCGGCTGGGAGTCACGGTCGGGGCTCAGAACAGTCCCGGGATCACCTCCTGCTCCATGTCGGAGTAGCTGTCTTCGTTGCCGGCGGCATAGGTGTTCCACGCCTCGGCATCCCAGATCTCGGCGTGCGCGCCGACACCGGTGACGACCAGCTCGCGGTCGAGGCTGGCGTAGGTACGCAGGTGCGGCGGGATGGTGATGCGGCTCTGGCTGTCGGGCTTCTCGTCGCTGGCGCCCGAGAGGAACATGCGCTGGAAGTCGCGCGCCTGCTTGTTGGTGAGCGGCGCTTCGCGGATGCGCTCGTAGACGCGCTCGAACTCCTTCGAGCTGAACACGTACAGGCAGCGCTCCTGACCACGGGTGATCACCAGGCCGTCGCCGAGGTCGGTGCGGAACTTGGCCGGGAGGATGACGCGCCCCTTGTCGTCGAGCTTGGGGGTGTAGGTGCCCAACAACATCGGTCGCTCACCCCCTTTCGTGCCGGCCCGCCTCAGGTACGCGCCACTTTACTCCACTTCCCTCCACTCCACTACATGTTTGCTGGGTGAATGCTCCCCCCGCGCTCCCCCTCCCCCACAGGCCCCGCGCAGATCCGGGCATACCGTGCGTCGGCGGCGTCCCGCGGGCACAAAAAAAGCACCGACCCGGAGGTCGGTGCTTTTCGGAAGCCAGGTGCGGGTCAGTGCCCGTCGTTGCGGCGGTCCCAGCGATCGTTCATGCGATCCATGAACGACTGGCCGGTGCCGGCGGTGGGGCGCGGCTTCTGCCCGGCGGTGGCGGCACGAGGCGTGGTCGGGGTTCCCTTGGCGGGGGTGACCGCCAGCAGCACACCGGCGACCATCAGCAGGAAGGCGATGACGCCGACCACGATGAGCGAGGTGGACACGCCCACGATGAGCCCGCCGATGCCGACCAGAGCGAGGACCGCGCCGTAGACGATGTTGCGATAGCTGAGGGTCTGACCCTCGCGAGGCGCGACGACGTCGGCGTCGTTGCGCATGAGATGGCGTTCCATCTCATCGAGCAGACGCTGCTCCTGCTCTGAAAGTGGCATACATCCCCCTTTGGGAGTGTCTCGAGTCCTTGCAATTGTACGCACCGGGACGAGAACTAGGCTAGGCCCGTGCACCGCTCCGTTGACCCGATCGAGGCCGTTTCCCAGCGACTGGAAAGGTTCACCGCGACCCAGGTGGCCGCAGCCTCCGCCCTCGGCGTCGAGGCCGAGACGTTCGCCCGATCCGCGGCGGATGCTCTGGTGGGCGGAAAGCGTCTGCGCGCACGCTTCTGCCTCACCGGCTGGCGGGCCGTCGCCGAGCGCCGCGGCCCCCTCGGCGCCCTCCCCGACGACGTGCTGTCCGCCGCCGCCGCGCTCGAGGTGTTCCACGCCGCCGCGCTCGTCCACGACGACATCGTCGACAACTCCGACACCCGTCGCGGCCGCCCCGCGGCCCACCGTGCGCTCGAGGCCCACCACCGCGCCCAGGGCTGGTCGGGTGCCGCCGAGCCGTTCGGGCGTGCGGCCGCCGTGCTCTTGGGCGACCTGCTCGTGGCGTGGAGCGACGACCTCCTCGAAGAGGGCCTCGTCGGGGGCCCCCACGCCGCGGCGGCGCGGGCCGAGTACGCCCGGATGCGACGCGATGTGACCATCGGACAGTTCCTCGACGTCGCCGAAGAGGCGGCCTACGTCACGGCACCCGACACCGAGCACGCCGAGCGGGCGCTGCGCGTCGCCTCGTACAAGTCGGCGCGCTACTCGGTGCAGCAGCCGCTCCTCATCGGCGCGGCCCTCGCGGGCGGGGATGCCGCCCAGCTCGACGCCCTCGCCCGGTTCGGCCACCCCGTCGGCATCGCCTTCCAGCTGCGCGACGACGTGCTCGGCGTGTTCGGCGACGCGGCCGTGACCGGCAAGCCCGCCGGCGACGACCTGCGCGAGGGCAAGCGCACACTGCTGATCGCGTACGCCCGCGAGGCACTGCCCACCGGCGCCCGCCGCGCGCTCGACGAGCTCGTCGGAGACCCGACCCTCGACGACGCGCAGATCGGCGCCCTGCAGCAGACGATCGTCGACTCGGGCGCCCTCGACCGCGTCGAGCAGCTCATCACGCAGCAGACCGGCGAAGCGGATGCCGCGCTGCGCGGCGCGCCGTTGGGCAATGCCGCCGTGGGCGAGCTGCGCGACCTGGCCCGCGCGGCGACCGCGCGCACCTTCTAGGCGCGGCGGCGTCACGGCCGCCACTTCGGGGCCGGTCAGAGCGTCTGAGCGACGCGGGCGTCGTCAGGCGAGCGTCTGGGCGACGCGGCGGACCTCGCTCTTGCGCCCGGCGCGCAGAGCCTCGATCGGCGCACGGCCGATGGACTCCTCGTCGGCCAGCAGCCAGTCGATCGCCTCGTCCTCGGTGAAACCGGCATCCAGCAGCACGATGACGGTGCCGCGCAGCGACGAGAGCGGGGCGTCGTCGACGAGGAACAGTGCGGGCACCTTGAAGGTGCCGTCCCGGCGGGAGCCGATGAGCTGCTTCTCGTCGAGCATGCGGCGCACCCGCCCGAGGGGCTCCCCGGTGCGCTCGACGATCTCGGGCAGGGTCAGCCAATCGGTGGCAAGAGGCGACGTGGTCACCCCTCTACTATCCCACCCGCATCTCTCCCGCCCCGCATCCGCCCGGCCGTCGGCGTCTCACCCGAACATGACAGGAATCTCATCTGTCACTTCAGTCACATCCGTTGACTCGAGTATTCATCCGTGACAGCTTGGCGAGGTCACCGAAGGGGGAAGATCGTGCGACAGCGACCGACCATGCCCGCGGCCCTCGCCGCTCCCACCGCGATCCTCGGATCGATCGCGCTGACCCTGACGGCGGCTCCCGCCCAGGCGTCACAGACCACGACCGAGCGGGCACCGCGCTCCCTCGACGCGGCCGGCGCCCACCGCTCCCCCGCTGCGATCCGCCCCGCGGCAGCGGAAACCTCCTACACGGTGAGCGCCGGCGACACCGTCAGCCGCATCGCGGCCCGGTTCGGCCTGCGCACCGCCGACGTGCTCGCCTGGAACGCGCTGACGTGGAGCTCCGTCATCCGACCCGGCGACGTGCTCACGCTGACCCCCGCCGCGGCCCCCGCCGCCCCCGCCGCGCCGGCGGCGCCGGCCGCTGCCGGGTACACGGTGACCGCGGGCGACACGCTCTGGGGCATCGCCCGGGCCCACGGTGTCTCGGTCGCCGATCTGCGCGCCGCCAACGGGCTCGGCGAGGGCTCGCTCATCCGCCCCGGCCAGACCCTGACCCTCCCCGGCGCCATGACCCGCACCGCCGCCGCCGCACCCTCCGCTGCCCCGGCACCGACCGCCGCCGCCGCACCCTCCGCTGCCCCGGCACCGACCGCCGCCGCCGCGCACACCGTCACCCGCGGCGAGACCATGTGGTCGATCGCGCAGAAGAACGGCGTCGCGCTGGCCGCCCTGCTGCAGGCCAACGGACTGGACGACGGGTCGATCATCTACCCCGGGCAGCAGCTCTCACTCCCGGCGGCCGCCGCCCCGGCATCCGCGGCGCCCGCCGCCGCCCCCGAGCTCGGTCTCGACGCCGAGCAGGTGGCCAACGCGCGCATCATCATCCAGGTGGGGCGTGAGCGCGGCGTGCCCGATCGCGGCATCGCCATCGCGCTGGCCACCGCGATGGTCGAGTCGTGGATCCGCAATGTCGACTGGGGCACGTACGACTCGCTCGGCCTGTTCCAGCAGCGCCCGAGCACCGGGTGGGGCAGCGCGGCCGAGGTGCAGGACCCCTACCGCTCCGCCGCGACGTTCTTCGGTGGGCCCGCCGATCCCAACGGCGCGCGCACGAAGGGCCTCCTCGACGTGCGCGGCTGGGAGCAGATGGGCTTCAGCGAGGCCGCTCAGGCGGTGCAGGTCTCGGCGTTCCCGGATCGTTATGGAGCATGGGAGACCCAGGCCCACGCCTGGCTCGCCGCCCTCGGGTGACCCGGATCCACCATCAGGTGTGCCCGCAGGGGTGCGCCGCTCACCGGCCTCGCGGGTCGGCGTCCGTAGAATCCACCCTGTGAGCACGAGCCAGCAGACCGACCCGCTGATCGGCCGTCTGGTCGACAGCCGGTACCGGGTGCGTGCTCGCATCGCCCGCGGCGGCATGGCGACGGTCTACGTCGCCACCGATCTGCGGCTGGAACGCCGCGTCGCGCTCAAGGTGATGCACGGCCATCTCTCCGACGACACCGTCTTCCAGAGCCGCTTCATCCAAGAGGCGCGGGCCGCCGCCCGCCTGGCCGACCCGCACGTCGTGAACGTGTTCGACCAGGGCCAGGACGGCGAGATGGCCTACCTGGTCATGGAGTACCTGCCCGGCATCACGCTGCGCGAGCTGCTGCGCGAGCAGCGGCGCCTGTCGGTGCCGCAGACGATCACCATCATGGATGCCGTGCTGTCGGGCCTCGCGGCCGCGCACCGCGCCGGCATCGTGCACCGCGACGTCAAGCCCGAGAACGTGCTGCTGGCCGAGGACGGCCGCATCAAGATCGGCGACTTCGGCCTGGCACGGGCGACGACAGCCAACACCGCCACCGGGCAGATGCTGCTGGGCACCATCGCCTACCTGGCGCCCGAGCTCGTCACCCGCGGCACCGCCGACGCCCGCAGCGACATCTACGCGCTCGGCATCATGCTCTACGAGATGCTCGCCGGCGAGCAGCCCTACAAGGGCGAGCAGCCCATGCAGATCGCGTACCAGCACGCGACCGACTCGGTGCCCCGCCCGAGCGCGAAGAACCCGGGCGTGCCCGAGCAGCTCGACGAGCTCGTGCTGTGGGCCACCGAGCGTTCCCCCGACGAACGCCCCACCGACGCCCGCGTCATGCTCGACCGGCTGCGCGAGATCGAGCGCGAGCTCGGGGTGCACCCGCAGGTGGTGCGCGCGACCCCCGTGGGGCTCGTGGGCGCCGATGACGGCATCGACTCGGGAGAGGTCACCAAGGTGCTCCCCGGCGCGTTCACCGCGCCCACCGTCACCGAAGACGTCGACAACGCCACCAAGCTGCGCCGCCGTGCCCGCCGCAACGCGACGAAGGGCGGATGGCTGATCGCGCTGGTGGTCGTGCTCGCCGCCCTCGCCGGCGGCGCCGGGTGGTGGTTCGGCTCGGGTCCGGGCTCGCTGGTGTCGGTGCCGGATGTCACGAACCTGTCGTTCGCCGAGGCGCAGACCGCCCTCACCGAACGATCGCTGGTGGCGGCCGAGGGCGCCGACTACAGCCTCGAGGTCACCGCGGGTCTCACGATCCGCACCGAGCCGGCCGCGGGAGACTTCATCGACAAAGACACGACGGTGACCGTCGTCGTGTCGCAGGGCCCCGCGCCGGTGGATCTTCCCGCGCTGCAGGACCGCCCGGCATCCGATGTCACGCAGATCCTCACCCAGTCGCGCATCGACGTCAGCGGCACCGACGAGTTCTTCAACGACCTGGCCGCCGGTCAGGTCGTCGGGGTGTCGGTCACGCCGTTCGGCGGCGGCGACGCGGTGGACTGCACCGCCGGCTGCAGCGTCACCGAGGGCGCGACCGCCGCCCTGCAGGTCTCGCTCGGCCCGGTGCCCGACGTCGCCGGGCAGTCGCAGGACGACGCTGCCGCCGCGATGGATGCCGTCGAGCTGAAGACCGACATCACCCGCGAGTACAGCGACTCGGTCGACAAGGGTCGCGTGATCCGCGTGACCGGCATCGGCGACGACCCGCTGCGCAAGGGCGACACCGTGACGCTCGTGGTTTCGGACGGCCCGGAGCCCGTGAAGGTGCCCGACGTCACCGGCGACTCGATCCGCAGCGCCGTGCGCGAACTCGAGGCCCTCGGCTTCGAGGTGAACGCCGGCATCGACGACGGGGACCTGCCGCTCGGCTTCAAGTACTGGGACGTCTACAACGTCCGCTCCACCAACCCCAAGGCCGGCGCGATGGCGCCCAAGGGCAGCACCATCACCCTCACCCCCGGGCTGTAGCCCGCGGCGGGGTGCCGCCGCGGTATGTGGGGCAGTATGTGGGGTCCGACCTCTCTGCCGGTGCGCGGTGGGCGACGGCATCCGCCGTTTGCGGAACACGGTGTGCGGGCAGGTCCCGCAACCTGCGGGTCGTGAGGCTCGCAGGCGCAACTTGCGGGACACGGTCGACGGGCAGGTCCCGCAACCCGCGGGTTCGTGCCCCTCGCACCCGCCATCTCTGGGACGCGACCCACTGCCAAGTCCCGCACCCTGCGGGTCTAGGCGCTCGCACCCGCCATCTGTGAGACACGGTCACCCGGCAGGTCCCGCGACCTGCGGGTGGCGGCGCGCACCCACCGATCACGGGACATGCTCATCGGGCAGGTCCCGCAAGGTGCGGGTTCGTGCCCCTCGCACCCGCCATCTCTGGGACCCGACCCACGGGCAAGTCCCGCACCCTGCAGGTCGCGGCGCTGACACCCGCCACCTGCGGGACACGGTCGCCCGGCAGGTCCCGCGACCTGCGGGCTCGAGCCACCGCATCCGCCGTTCGCGGGACACGGTCGCCCGGCAGGTCTCACAACCTGCGGGTCGCGGCCAGCACCCACCGATAACGGGACACCGTCGGCGGGGAGGTCGCGCAACCTGCGGCTGAAAGCCATCGCATCCACCATTTGCGGGACGCCGTCCACCGGCACGTGTCCCGCACCCTGCGGGTGACGGTGTCCGCACCCACCAGTTGCGGGACACCGCCTACGGGCAGGTCCCGCGACCTGCGGGCTCGAGCCACCGCATCCGCCGTTCGCGGGACATGGTCGCTCAGCGGGTCACGCAATCGGCGACCTCCGCCCAGCGCACCCGCGCATCGCGGGACACGCTCACGCGGGAGGTCCCGCAACCTGCGCGCCGAGCCAACCGCACCCACCACTTGTGGGACGCGGCACCGGCAGGTCGCGCACCAGCCCACACCCCAGCCGCCACCCCGCGGGCCACACCGACCCGCGGATGCCGGGGGTCAGCGCTTCTCGAGCTCCTCGGCGACGAGGAAGGCGAGCTCGAGCGACTGCATGTGGTTCAGGCGCGGGTCGCAGAGGCTCTCGTAGCGGGTCGCGAGGGTGGCCTCGTCGATCTGCTCCGAGCCGCCCAGGCATTCGGTGACGTCGTCGCCGGTGAGCTCCACGTGGATGCCGCCGGGGAAGGTGCCGACCGCGCGGTGCGCTTCGAAGAAGCCGCGCACCTCGTCGACGACGTCGTCGAAGCGACGCGTCTTGTAGCCGGTGGGCGTGGTGATGCCGTTGCCGTGCATGGGGTCGGTGACCCACAGCGGGGTGGCGCCGGAGTCCTTGACGGCCTCCAGCAGCGGCGGCAGCGCGTCGCGGATCTTGCCGGCGCCCATGCGGGTGATGAAGGTGAGACGCCCGGGCTCGCGCTCGGGGTCGAGCTTGTCGATGAGCTCGAGCGCGGTGTCGACCGAGGTCGAGGGGCCGAGCTTCACGCCGATGGGGTTGCGGATCTGCGAGAAGTAGTCGACGTGGGCGCCATCGAGCTCGCGGGTGCGCTCCCCGATCCACAGGAAGTGCGCCGAGGTGTTGTAGGGCGTGCCGGTGCGCGAATCGATGCGGGTCATCGGGCGCTCGTAGTCCATGAGCAGGCCCTCGTGGCCGGTGTAGAACTCGACGCGCTTGAGCTCGTCGAAGTCGGCGCCGGCGGCCTCCATGAACTTGATGGCGCGGTCGATCTCCTGCGCCAGCCGCTCGTACTGCTGGTTGGCGGGGTTCTGCGCGAAGCCCTTGTTCCACGAGTGCACCTCGCGCAGGTCGGCGAAGCCACCCTGGGTGAACGCGCGGATGAGATTGATGGTGGATGCCGCGGTGTGGTACCCCTTCAGCAGTCGCTGCGGGTCGGGCTGGCGCGAGCCCTCGGTGAAGTCGTAGCCGTTGACGATGTCGCCGCGGTAGGCCGGCAGCGTGACGTCGCCGCGGGTCTCGGTGTCGCTGGAGCGCGGCTTGGCGAACTGCCCCGCCATGCGCCCCATCTTCACGATCGGCATCGAGGCGCCGTAGGTGAGCACGACCGCCATCTGCAGCACCGTCTTGATGCGGTTGCGGATCTGCTCGGCCGTGGCACCGGCGAACGTCTCGGCGCAGTCGCCGCCCTGCAGCAGGAAGGCCCGACCGGATGCCGCGCGCGCGAGGCGCTCGCGCAGCAGGTCGACCTCGCCGGCGAACACCAGCGGCGGGAGGGTGGCGATCTCGGCCGACACGGCCGCGACGGCGTCTGCGTCGCCCCACTGCGGCTGCTGCTTGATGGGAAGCGAGCGCCAGCGATCCAGGTCGGTCTGCGAAGTCGGCATCCGCCAAGTCTAGTGTCGGCGGTGGGGCCCGATCGCCGCTATGACGCCGTCTGCGGCGCGCGCTCCTTGAGGGTGGAGGCGTACACGTCGGCGTACTCCTGCTCCCCCAGCCGCTGCAGCGCCACCATGATCTCGTCGGTCACCGATCGCAGCACGTACCGGTCGGATTCGAGGCCGTGGAAGCGCGAGAAGTCGAGCGGTTCGCCGATGACCATCCCGACGCGTCCGATGCGCGGGATGCTGCGGCCGATGGGCATCACCTCGCCGGTGTCGACCATGACGACGGGGATCACCGGCACGCGCGCTTCGAGCGCCATGCGCGCCAGCCCCGTGCGGCCGCGGTACAGCCGCCCGTCGGGGCTGCGGGTGCCCTCCGGGTAGATGCCGAGCAGGTCGCCGCGGCCGAGCACCTGCAGCCCGGTGTTGAGCGAGTCCTCGGATGCCTTGCCGCCGGTGCGGTCGATGGGGATCTGGCCCGTGGCCTTCATGAACACGCGCGTCGACCAGCCCTTGAGGCCCTTGCCCGTGAAGTAGTCGCTCTTGGCGAGGAAGGACATGGGCCGGTCGATCATCAGCGGGAGGAAGATCGAGTCGCTCACCGACAGGTGGTTGCTGGCGAGGATCGCCGCGCCGCCGGCGGGGATGTTGCGCCGGCCCACGATCCAGGGACGGAAGATCGCCTTGACGATCGGCCCGATCACGACGTACTTCATGAACCAGTAGAACATCGTGCCGGAGCCTATCGTCAGCCGCGGATGCGCGCGAGGTCGGCGACGCCGATGAGGCCGGCGTCGTTGCCGAGCGTCGCGATCGCGAAGCGTGCGACCTGGCGACCGCTGTAGCCGGGCAGCGACTGCTCGTAGGCGACGCGCGCGGGGATCAGCAGGGCCTCGCCGAGGTCGGCGACGCCGCCGCCGATGACGAACAGGTCGGGGTCGAGCACGGCCTGGAACTGTCCGCACGCCTCGCCGAGGGCGGTCGCGACACGGTGCACCGCTTCGAGAGCGCCGGGGTCGTCGGCGAGGATGAGCGCGGCCATGGCCTCGCCGGGGATCGTGCCGTCGGGCTGCTGCGCGTCGGTCAGCCCCTGGCCGATGCCGTCGGTCGCGGCGATCGCGCGCGCCTCGCGCTGGAGGGCGCGACCGGATGCATACTGCTCGAGGCATCCGCGCTGGCCGCAGCCGCAGGCGTGCCCGCCGCGCTCGTAGCGCAGGTGCCCGAGCTCGCCGGCGGTGCCGTTGCCGCCCAGGAGCAGCTCGCCGTCGGTGATGACGGCGCCGCCCACGCCGGTGCCGAGGGTCAGCATGACCATGTTCGACGAGCCCGCACCGGCGCCGAAGCGGTACTCGCCCCAGCCGGCCGCGTTCGCGTCGTTCTCGAGGGTGACGGCGCGGCCGATGCGGCGCTCGAACTCGGCCCGCAGCGGCACGTTGCGCCAGTCGATGTTCGGCGCGTGGATCATGATCGAGCGAGTCGCGTCGATGAAGCCGGCGGCGGCCACGCCGATGGCGGCGACGTCGTGACGCGACGCCAGGTCGCGGGCCATGTCTGCAACGGCATCCGCCAGGGCGGTCGGGTCGACGGGCGTGGTCACACGCGCCTGCTCGACGATGCGACCGTCGTCGTCGACGACTCCCCCCGCGATCTTCGTTCCACCGATGTCGATGCCGACGCTGAGCACGGGACTCCTCTCAGCCGAGCCAGGCGGCACGGCATCCGAGAGTCTAGTGTGGAGGCATACGCACCGCAGGGGACGCGGGGCCGTGACTACTTGTCGACCACGTGTCGTAGGACTCGGTCTCACTCCCCTTTAGACTCGATTCCATACTCGCCACCGTCCGGTACCGAAGGAGTTGCCGCCCATGAGCGCTGTTCAGTTCGAAGTCCCTGCGATCGTCCCCGCCGATCCGCAGGCCAACATCGCCGATCTGCTGGTCGAGCGCGTCAAGGCGACGCCCTCGCTGGCCCTGTTCGCCGTGCCCGACGGCGACGGTTGGCGCGACATCACCGCCGCCGAGTTCGAGCGCGAGGTGATCGCCCTGGCCAAGGGCTTCGCCGCCGCGGGCGTCGAGCCGGGCGACAAGGTGGGCTTCATCGCGCGCACCACGTATCAGTGGACGCTCGTCGACTTCGCCCTCTTCTTCGCCGGCGCCGTGATGGTGCCGATCTACGAGACGAGCTCGGCGTCGCAGATCAGCTGGATCCTCTCCGACTCCGGCGCCGTGGCCGTCGTCGCCGAGTCCGCCGAGCACCGCGACCGCATCGCGGAGATCCGCGCCGACGTGCCGCTGGTGCGCGAGGTGTGGACCCTCGCCGACGGCGACCTCGATGCGCTCCTCACCCGCGGCGCCGATGTGACCGACGCCGAGATCGAGCGCCGTCGCGGCCTCGCCGTCGGCTCCGACATCGCCACGCTCATCTACACGTCGGGCTCCACCGGCCGCCCGAAGGGCTGCGTGCTCACCCACAGCAACTTCGTGGAGCTCTCGCGCAACTCGGCCAGCGCCCTCTCGGAGGTGCTGGAGGCCCCGGGCGGCGCATCGACCCTGCTGTTCATCACGACGGCGCACGTGTTCGCGCGGTTCATCTCGATCCTCAACATCCACGCGGGTGTGAAGACGGGCCACCAGCCCGACACCAAGCAGCTGCTGCCGGCGCTGGGCTCGTTCAAGCCCACGTTCCTCCTGGCCGTCCCCCGCGTGTTCGAGAAGGTCTACAACTCCGCCGAGCAGAAGGCCGAGGCCGGCGGCAAGGGCAAGATCTTCCGCGCCGCCGCGGCCACCGCCATCGCGCACTCGAAGCTCGTCGAAGAGGGCAAGAAGGTGCCGCTGGGCACCAAGATCAAGTTCGCGCTGTTCGACCGCCTGGTCTACAGCAAGCTGCGCACCGCGATGGGCGGCCGCGTGGCGTACGCCGTGTCGGGTTCGGCGCCGCTGGGCGCGCGCCTCGGGCACTTCTTCCACAGCCTCGGCGTGACGATCCTCGAAGGCTACGGCCTCACCGAGACCACCGCCCCGGCGACGGTGAACCTCGCCACCAAGTCGAAGATCGGCACGGTCGGCCCGGTGCTGCCCGGTGTGGGCGTGCGGCTGGCCGACGACGGCGAGATCGAGGTGCGGGGCATCAACGTGTTCCGCGAGTACTGGCGCAACGACGAGGCCACCGCCGCCGCGTTCGACGGCGACTGGTTCAAAACGGGCGACATCGGCTCGTTCGACCAGGAGGGCTTCCTCACGATCACCGGCCGCAAGAAGGAGATCCTCGTCACGGCCGGCGGCAAGAACGTCGCCCCCGCCGCGCTCGAAGACCCGATCCGCGCCAACCCGATCGTCGGCCAGGTGGTCGTCGTCGGCGACCAGAAGCCGTTCATCGCGGCGCTGGTCACCCTCGACAGCGAGATGCTGCCCACGTGGCTGGCCAACAACGAGCTGCCCGCCGACATGTCGCTGGCCGACGCCGCCACCAACGAGAAGGTGCGCGCCGAGGTGCAGCGCGCGATCGACATCGGCAACAAGGGCGTCTCCCGGGCCGAGTCGATCCGCAAGTTCACGATCCTCGACACCGAGTGGACCGAGGCGAGCGGCCACCTCACGCCCAAGATGAGCATCAAGCGCAACGTCATCATGAGCGATTACGCGGATGTCGTCGAAGAGCTCTACACGGTGCCGGTGACCACGACCAACGTGCCGCTGGGCTGAGGCCCAGATGTGAGAAGGGCCCGGACGGGAAACCGTCCGGGCCCTTCTCGCTGTCTTCGGGTGCGCCTGGCACCCACGATGCTCAGAACCAGCTCGACTCGCGCACCTCGCGCATCGCGACCTTGCGCGCGGCGGGCTCGAGGCGCTGCAGGTACAGCATCCCGTCGAGGTGGTCGGTCTCGTGCTGCAGCGCCTGCGCCAGCAGCCCCTCCCCCTCGAGCACGACCTCGTTGCCGTCGAGATCGGTGCCGACGACCTTCGCCCACGGGTAGCGGGGGGTGTCGTGCCAGAGCCCGGGCACCGACAGGCACCCCTCGCCGGTGAGCACCGGTTCGCCGGCGACCTCGACGAGCACGGGGTTGAGCACATAGCCGATGTCGCCGTCGATGTTGTAGCTGAAGGCGCGCAGGCCCACGCCGATCTGCGGGGCGGCGACACCGGCCCGCCCGGCGGGCTCGACCGTGTCGAGCAGATCGCGCACGAGCGAGCGGACGCCGTCGTCGACGACCTCGATCGGCGCCGAGGGCGCGCGCAGCACGGGGTCGCCGAAGAGGCGGATGGGACGGACGGCCATCAGGCGGCAGCCGCCAGGGCGCGCAGCCCCTCGACGACGACGGCGGCGAGCTCGCGCGCGGCGGCGCGGGTCTCGGGCTGGAGGTCGCGGAAGGTGATGGCGCTTCCCGCCGCGATCTGCGGGTCGTACGGCATCCGCACGACGGCGCGCACGCGGGAGCGGAAGTGGGCGTCGAGCTCGTCGGCGCGCACGAGCGGGGCGCCCGGCCGGGCCGTGTTGATCACGACGACCGCCTGGCGCACCATCTCGGCGTGGCCGTTGGTCTCGAGCCACGTGAGGGTCTCGGAGGCCAGGCGCGCCTCGTCGACGCTGAGGCCGGCGACGATGACGATCTGGTCGGCGAGGTCGAGCGTGGCCGTCATCACCGAGTGCACCACCCCGGTGCCGGTGTCGGTGAGCACGACCGAGTAGAAGTGCGCCGCGAGATCGGCGACGTGACGGTAGTCGTCGTCGCTGAACGCCTCGGAGACGTGCGGGTCGGTGTCGGAGGCGAGCACGTCGAGGCGCGTCTCGTCGCGGGCGACGATCTGCGACAGGTCATTGAAGCCGTGCACCTCGCCGTGCGTGCGCACGAGGTCGCGCACGGTGCGCCCGCTCGTGCGGCTGATGCGCTCGGCGAGCGTGCCGCGGTCGGGGTTCGCGTCGACGGCGATCACGCGGTCGTCGCGCGCGTCGGCGAGGGCCATGCCCAGCAGCGTCGTGACGGTGGTCTTGCCCACGCCGCCCTTGCGCGAGAGCACCGGCACGAACTTCGCCCCGCCCGTCAGCGGCGCGGCGATGCGGCGGTCGAGTTCTTTGCGGGCGCGGGCGCGCTTGCCGTCGCCGAGGTTGATGCGGCGGCCCGAGATCGTGTAGACGAAGTGGCGCCAGGCGCCCTCCGGCTCGGGACGCACGACGTGGGCCGGGTCGAGCAGCCGGTCGGCGGTGAGCAGGTCCGCGCTCTCGCGGTCGGGCTCGAAGTCGCCGATGCGCCGCGACTGCAGCGCGATCTCGGACGTGCGCGGACGCACCCGCTCGTGGTGCTCCTCCTCGACGCGCGGCGAGGCGGCGGCTGCGGCTGCGGCGCCGGCGGCGGGCGCGACTGCGGAGAGGATGCCGGTGGCCGGGGCCGGCTCGGGGGCCGTCACCTGCTGCAGCTCCTGCTCGGGCTCGAGCTCGGACTCGAGCTCGGGCAGCGCCTCGAAGGCGAGGTTGTCGTCGAGGACGACATCCGCGTCGTCGAAGTCGTCGTCGTCGCCCGTGTGGGGCAGGGTGATGTCGACCTGCGCGGTGGCGCCGTCGACGAAGCCGATGTCGGTCGCATCCACGGCTCCCGTGTCGGCCAGGACGCCGTTCTCGATATCGTCCGGCGTCTCGTCATTGCGGTCAGACGTCACTACAGGTTCACTCCCGTGCTCATGGACGGCGCCTGCCGTCCGCGCCCTAGGCTACTCGGCGGGTCGGACGACCAGCAAAAGGTCGCCCGCCTCGACGGCGGCGGTGGCGGTGATGGCCAGGCGGTCCACGACTCCGTCGACGGGCGCGGCGATGGCCGCCTCCATCTTCATCGCCTCGATGGAGGCGACCGGCTGACCGGCCTTCACGGAGTCGCCGACGGCGGCCTTGAGGGTGACCACGCCCGAGAACGGAGCGGCCACCTGCCCGGGCTTGGAGGTGTCGGCCTTCTCGGCGGGGCGCGCCTCGACGGTGATGCTGCGATCGCGCACGAACACCGGTCGCAGCTGCCCGTTGAGGGTCGTCATCACGGTGCGCATGCCCTTGTCGTCGGCCTCGCCGATCGCCTCGAGACCGAAGTAGAGCTGCACGCCCCGCTCGATCTGCACGACGTGCTCGGTGCCGGGATGCAGCCCGTAGAGGTAGTCCGACGTGTCGAGCACGCTGAGGTCGCCGTAGGTCTCGCGCATCTCCCGGAACACCCGGGTCGGGGCCGGGAAGAGCAGCTCGTTGAGGCGGTCGCGGCGCGTCGGCGAATCGGCATCCAGGTCGGCGGCCTCGTCGTCGGAGATCTCGACCATTCCCGGCCCGCGCTCGCGGCCGCTGAGCACCTTCGTGCGGAACGGCTCGGGCCAGCCGCCCGGCAGGTCGCCGAGCTCGCCCGCCATGAAGCCGATGACCGAGTCGGGCACGTCGTACTTCTCGGGGTGGGCCTCGAAGTCGGCGGGGTCGGCCTTGACGGCGGCCAGGTGCAGCGCGAGGTCGCCGACGACCTTCGACGACGGCGTCACCTTCGGCACGCGGCCGAGCATCGCGTCGGCGGCGGCGTACATGTCCTCGATGAGCTCGAAGTCGTCAGACAGACCGAGTGCGATCGCCTGCTGGCGCAGGTTCGACAGCTGCCCGCCGGGGATCTCGTGGCGGTACACGCGCCCGGTGGGGCCGGGAAGGCCCGACTCGAAGGGGCGGTAGAGGTGGCGCACCGCCTCCCAGTACGGCTCCAGATCGGAGACGGCGCGCAGGTCGAGCCCGGTGTCGCGTTCGGTGTGGGCGAGCGCGGCGACCAGCGCCGACAACGACGGCTGGCTCGTGGTGCCCGCCATCGGCGCGGCCGCCGCATCGACGGCATCCGCACCGGCGGCACTGGCGGCCAGCAGGGTCGCCAGCTGCCCGCCCGCGGTGTCGTGGGTGTGCACGTGCACCGGCAGGTCGAAGCGCTCACGCAGCGCCGACACCAGGGTCGACGCCGCGCCGGGGCGCAGCAGGCCCGCCATGTCCTTGACCGCGAGCACGTGCGCGCCGGCCTCGACGATCTGCTCGGCCAGACGCAGGTAGTAGTCGAGCGTGTAGAGGTCTTCGGCCGGGTCGAGCAGGTCGCCGGTGTAGCAGACGGCCACCTCGGCGACCGCGGTGCCGGTCTGCAGCACGGCCTCGATGGCGGGGCGCATCTGCGAGACGTCGTTGAGGGCGTCGAAGATGCGGAAGATGTCGACTCCGGATGCCGCGGCCTCGCGCACGAACGCGTCGGTGACGCGCGTGGGGTACGGCGTGTAGCCCACGGTGTTGCGCCCGCGCAGCAGCGCCTGGATCGCGACGTTGGGCAGCGCTGCGCGCAGGGCGTCCAGCCGCTCCCACGGGTCTTCGCCGAGGAAGCGCAGCGCCACGTCGTAGGTGGCACCGCCCCAGGCCTCCACCGATAGCAGCTGGGGCGTGAGGCGCGCCACGTGCGGGGCGACCCCGACGAGGTCGCGCGTGCGCACCCGGGTGGCCAGCAGCGACTGGTGCGCGTCGCGGAACGTCGTCTCGGTGACGGCGAGGGCGGTCTGCGCGCGCAGCGCCTGGGCGAAGCCGGCCGGGCCGAGCTCGCGGATGCGCTGGCGGCTGCCGGCGGGCGGGGTCGTGGTGAGGTCGAGGTGCGGCAGCTTGACGGCCGGGTCGATGCTCAGCGGGTTCTCGCCGTGCGGGCGGTTGACGGTGACGTCGGCGAGCCAGGCGACCATCTTCGAGCCGCGGTCGCGGGACTCGCGCCCCTTCAGCAGCTCGGGCCGCTCGTCGATGAACGCGGTCGACAGGTCGCCAGCCTCGAAGGCCGGGTCGTCGAGCACCGCCTGCAGGAAGGGGATGTTCGTCGAGACGCCGCGGATGCGGAACTCGGCAAGGGCGCGCTTGGACCGGCGCACCGCCGCCGCGAAGTCGCGCCCGCGGCAGGTGAGCTTGGCGAGCATCGAGTCGAAGTGCGGGCTCACCTGCGAGCCGGCGGCGGTCGTGCCGCCGTCCAGCCGGATGCCGGCACCGCCGGGCGAGCGGTAGGTGGTGATCTTGCCGGTGTCGGGGCGGAACCCCTGCGTCGGGTCCTCCGTCGTGATGCGGCACTGCAGCGCGGCACCGCGCAGGCGCACGTCCTCCTGGCGCAGGCCCAGCTCGTCGAGGGTCTCCCCCGCCGCGATGCGCATCTGCGACTGCACGAGGTCGACGTCGGTGACCTCTTCGGTGACGGTGTGCTCGACCTGGATGCGCGGGTTCATCTCGATGAAGACGACCTCGCCGGCGCGCGGCCCCGCCGTCTCGAGCAGGAACTCCACGGTGCCGGCGTTCTCGTAGCCGATGGAGGTGGCGAAGGCGACGGCGTAGCGGTGGAGATCCTGCCGCACGCTGTCGTCGAGGTTCGGCGCCGGAGCGATCTCGATGACCTTCTGGTGGCGGCGCTGCACCGAGCAGTCGCGCTCGAACAGGTGGATCGTGTGCCCGGTGCCGTCGGCGAGGATCTGCACCTCGACGTGCCGCGGGCGCTGCACCGCCTGCTCGAGGAAGACGCGGGCGTCGCCGAACGCGCTGCCCGCCTCGCGCATCGCCTCGGCGATGGCGGGGGCCAGCTGCTCCTTGTGCTCCACGCGACGCATGCCGCGGCCGCCGCCACCGGCGACCGCCTTGACGAAGATCGGGAAGCCGATGGCATCCGCCTGCGCGACCAGCCCGTCGACGTCGTCGGAGGCGGCCGTGGAGCGCAGCACGGGCACGCCGGCGGCGATGGCGTGCTCTTTGGCGGTGACCTTGTTGCCCGCCATCTCGAGCACGCGCGCCGGCGGTCCGATGAAGGCGATGCCGGCCGCGGCGGCCTTGGCTGCCAGATCGGGGTTCTCCGAGAGGAATCCGTAGCCGGGGTAGATGGCATCGGCCCCCGACTCCACGGCGACGCGCACGATCTCGTCGACGTCGAGGTAGGCGCGCACCGGGTGGCCCCGCTCGCCGATCTGGTAGGCCTCGTCGGCTTTCAGACGGTGCAGCGAGTAGCGATCCTCGTAGGGGAAGACGGCCACGGTGCGGGCCCCCAGCTCGAATGCGGCTCGGAAGGCTCGGATCGCGATTTCACCACGGTTCGCGACAAGGATCTTGCGGAACATGCTCACCTCTTCGGGTGCCGAGGCGACACGACGTCGGGCCGCCACCTGGGCTGAGTATCTTCACAGCCTAGGGGACGGTAACGTAGAGCCTCGTGCACGTTCTCTCCGTCTCTTCGCTCAAGGGCGGGGTCGGCAAGACGACCGTGACCCTCGGACTCGCGTCCGCCGCTTTCGCCCGGGGAGTTCGCACCCTCGTCGTCGATCTCGACCCGCAGTCCGACGTCTCCACCGGCATGGACATCCAGGTCGCCGGTCGGCTCAACGTCGCCGATGTGCTGGCCAACCCCAAGGAGAAGGTCGTCCGTCAGGCGATCACCTCCAGCGGGTGGGCCAAGGTGCACCCCGGCACGATCGACGTCATGATCGGCAGCCCCTCCGCCATCAACTTCGACGGTCCGCACCCGAGCGTGCGCGACGTGTGGAAGCTCGAAGAGGCGCTGGCGACCATCGAGGCCGACTACGACCTGGTGCTGATCGACTGCGCCCCGTCGCTGAACGCCCTCACGCGCACCGCGTGGGCGGCATCCGACCGCGTCATCGTCGTCACCGAGCCGGGGCTGTTCTCGGTCGCCGCCGCCGACCGGGCGCTGCGGGCGATCGAGGAGATCCGCCGCGGCCTCTCCCCCCGCCTCCAGCCGCTGGGCATCGTCGTCAACCGCGTGCGCCCGCAGTCGATCGAGCACCAGTTCCGCATCAAGGAGCTGCGCGACATGTTCGGCCCGCTCGTGCTCTCGCCGCAGCTGCCCGAGCGCACCTCGCTGCAGCAGGCGCAGGGTGCCGCCAAGCCGCTGCACATCTGGCCCGGCGACTCGGCGCAGGAGCTCGCCGCCGACTTCGACTCGCTGCTGGACCGCGTCATGCGCACCGGCCGCATCCCCGCCACCGGCGAACAGCGCGCCTGACCCGCGCCGCGCGCGGGGTCGCTTCACGGGACCACCGCTGCGTCGGCGCGCTCAGGGCGCGCGGAAGCGCCGCGCTCAGGGCGCGACGGCGGGGCGGATCAGGCGGAGCGCTTGGTGCGGCGGGCGGCGAGCTCGTCGACGGGGTCGGGCGCCTGCGGGTCGAACTCGACCAGCGTCGACTCCACCTCGCGCAGCACCTTGCCCACGGCGATGCCGAACACGCCCTGGCCACGGCTGACGAGGTCGATGACCTCGTCGTTCGACGTGCACAGGTACACCGAAGCACCATCGCTCATGAGCGTCGTGCCGGCCAGATCGCGGATGCCGGCGGCACGCAGCTGCTCGACGGCCACTCGGATCTGCTGGAGCGAGATGCCGGTGTCGAGCAGGCGCTTGACGAGCTTCAGCACGAGGATGTCGCGGAAGCCGTAGAGGCGCTGCGATCCGGAGCCGCTGGCTCCGCGCACGGTGGGCTCGACGAGCTCGGTGCGAGCCCAGTAGTCGAGCTGGCGGTAGGTGATGCCGGCGGCCCGGGCGGCCTGCGCCCCGCGGTACCCGACTTCGTCGTCCATCTGCGGGAGACCGTCGGTGAACAGCAGTTCGGTCGTGAACTGCGGCTCGCCATGCGCGTCGTGCGCGGTCATGTTGGCCTCCTGCG
Organism: Microbacterium festucae; assembly: GCF_025421715.1. Taxonomy (GTDB): domain Bacteria; phylum Actinomycetota; class Actinomycetes; order Actinomycetales; family Microbacteriaceae; genus Microbacterium; species Microbacterium festucae. Next base: position 6,316 of record NZ_JAOEFC010000002.1, on the reverse strand, counting down.
GATCGATGGTTCTTCCACGCTACGGGAGGCCATGCCCTCCGGCAACGACATCCGCTCGTGTCGTCGGCGTGTCGTGCGGGTCAGGGGCTCAGGCGGTCCAGAGCGGACTGCACGAATGCGGCGCGCAGTTCGTCGAGCCGGCGCACCAGCTCGGGGGCGAGTTCATGCGCGCGGGCCCGGCCGGCGGCATCCGGTCGGCGCAGCAGCGGCGCGAGCGCACTCTCGACCAGCGCCACATCGCGCTCGGCGGCCTGGCGGAGCGTGCGGAGATGCCGCGGCTGGATGCCGTGGGCATCGAGTGCGACGAGCGACCGCAGCAGCGTCAGCGCGCGCTCGTCGTAGCTGTCGGTGGCGGCGATCAGGCCCGCGGTGACGGCGTCGGTGAGGAGGGTCGCCGAGGCGCCCGATGCGCTCAGCACCTCGTCGCGGCGGTACCGGCGGGTGGCGGCGATGATCGAGGTCGGCACGACCGCGCCGTCGCTGGACTGGCCGTCGAGGTGCTCGCGGATGCGCGCCAGCGGGATGCCGTAGTCGCGCTGCATCGTGAGAGTGGTGCGCAGCCGCTCGAGGTCGGCGGGCGAGAACTTGCGGTAGCCCGACTCGGTGCGCACCGGGGTGACGATCCCCTGCACCTCGAGGTAGCGCAGCTTGCTGGCGCTGAGCTCCGGGAACTCGGGCGTGAGCCGGGCGAGCACCTGACCGATGCTCAGATGCCCCGCGGCCGGACCACGTCCGCGCGGGGAGACCGCCGGGGTCACGCGGCGGGCGCCTGGTCGCGGTCGAGCGGGGAGACGAAGAAGTTGAGTCGGAACTTGCCGATGCGCAGTTCCGAGCCGTCGACGAGGGCGGCGCGATCGACCCGGTCGCCGTTCACGTAGGTGCCGTTGAGCGACCGCTGGTCGACGAGCTCGAACGTCGGACCGGTGCGCGTGATCTCGGCGTGACGGCGCGAGACGGTGACGTCGTCGAAGAAGATGTCGGCCTCGGGGTGACGGCCGATCGTGGTCACGTCGGTGTCGAGCAGGTACCGCGCGCCGGCGGTCGGGCCCGAGCGCACCAGCAGGATCGCCGAGCGGGTCGGCAGGGCGCTGATCGCCTCGCGCTCCGCGTCGGTCAGGTCGCTGCCGAAGGGCACGAACGAGAGGTCGGAGTCGTGTCCGAAGGTCTGGGTCGTGTCAGACCCGGTGTGGCGCGTCGGGTCTTCGGCATCTCGCCGGATCTCGCCGCCGGATCGGGTGTTGTCACTCACGGTTCCTCCTCCTCATCCACACTATCCGATCGCGCAGTGTCCGGTCATGCCGATGCGCGCTCCGACGGGACGGTCGGTCATTGTTTCCGCGTGTGTCGTCGGGTACGACAGCGGCGGGGGGCTGCGCCTAGCCTGGCCGACAACCGATCCCGTTGACAAGGAGCTCATCGTGCCCACGCCGCATCGTCACCTCACGCCCGCCCCGGTGCGTCAGGATGCGATCTGCATGTGCGCGCGCGGCGGCGCCTGCTCCTCGTTCGCTCCGGGTCACGCGGTGCACCTGATCCAGGCGCGCCTGGTGTCGGCCACGCCGACCGAATGGGTCGACGCGATCGTCGGCGCGGTGCGCGACGACCGCACGATCGTGCTGCACACCGTCGAGCACGGCGAGCGGATCGAACTGTGGAACGGCGCGGGTGCGGCCGAGCACCTGCGTGCCGGCACGCCGGTGGCCTTCCACCCGCGCTATCACGTGCTCGCCGACGGCAGCGCGCGCTACAACGCCCTCGTCCTCTGAGCTTCTGCGCCGCACCGCTCGGTGCGCGGCGCGTCGGGGACCAGGTCTGTCAGGCCGTCATCATGGCGGACTTCATCGCCATGCACGCGTCCATGCACGCGCGGCAGGCGTCGGCGCACATCTTGCAGACCGGGCTCATGTCGGCGTGCTCCATGCACATGTCCATGCAGGTCTGACACATCGCGATGCAGGCGTCGAGCATCGCCATCATCGACGCCGGCGTCATCCCCTGCATCCGCATCATGGCGCGCATCATGGTGTTGCACATGTCGGCGCAGTTCATGCAGGCCGGCGCGCAGTCCATCATCTGGGTGGAGCACACCGTGCAGGCCTGCTCGCAGGCGGCACAGGCATCCATGCACGCCTGCATCATCGCCATGCCCATCGCCGGCATGCCGTCCATCGACATCATGTCCTCGGTCATCGCGTTCATCATCATCGCGTCCATCGGGGCTCTCCTCGCATCGTCGTCTCCCGTGGGAGTGACGGGCAGGGAGCCCGCCTGCCGCCCATGGTAGGGCGACGGATGCCACCGCGACAGGCGCCGATAGGCTCGAAAGCGTGCTGTCACGCAATCTTCACAAACCACGCCGTCGCGCTCGCGCCGGAGGGCTCGCCGCCCTCGGGGCGCTCGTGGTCGCCCTGCTCACCGCGATCGCCGCGCCCGCGTATGCGCACGACGAGCTCATCGGCACCGACCCCGCCGCCGGCACCACGCTCGACGCGCTGCCGGCGCAGCTCACGCTGACGTTCAGCGCGGTCGTCCTCGCTGATGCGGGAGCCACCGAGATCGACGTTCTCGACGCGTCGTGCGCACCGCTGACCGCCGGCGACCCGACCTTCGACGGCACCCGCGTGCATCAGGAGCTCACCGGCGCGGCCACCGGCCCGGTGACGGTCGTCTGGCGCGTGGTCTCCAGCGACGGTCACCCCATCTCGGGCACGTGGGAGTTCGCCGTCGGCGAGGCGGGCGCCGGCCAGACCCCGTGCGCCGTCGCGGCGGGCGAGGGGACGGACGCCGAGGGCTCGGCGTTCGATCCGACGCTGCTGATCGTCGTCGGCGCGGTGGTCGTGGTGGGCGTGGTCGTCGTGGTTCTGTTGACACGGAGACGCCCCTCCGCCGAGGACTAGGCTGGAACCATGCCTCATTTCAACGTCGTCGTCCTCGGCGCCGGCCCCGGCGGCTACGTCGCGGCCGTGCGCAGCGCCCAGCTGGGCCTGTCCACCGCGATCATCGAAGAGAAGTACTGGGGCGGTGTCTGCCTCAACGTCGGCTGCATCCCCTCCAAGGCCCTCCTGAAGAACGCCGAGCTCGCGCACACGCTGAAGCACAAGGCCGAGTTCTTCGGCATCTCGGGTGAGTTCACCTTCGACTACGGCACCGCGTTCGACCGCAGCCGTGAGGTGGCCGGCGGCCGCGTCAAGGGCATCCACTACCTGATGAAGAAGAACAAGGTCACCGAGTTCGAAGGCCGCGGTTCGTTCGTCGACGCGAAGTCGATCACGGTCACCAAGGCCGACGGGTCCACCGAGACCATCACGTTCGACAACGTCATCATCTCCACCGGATCGACCGTGCGTCTGCTGCCGGGCGTCACCCTCAGCGAGAACGTCGTCACGTACGAGGAGCAGATCCTCACCCGTGAGCTCCCCGAGTCGATCGTCATCGTCGGCGCCGGCGCCATCGGCATGGAGTTCGCCTACGTGCTGAGCAACTACGGCGTGAAGGTCACGATCATCGAGTTCCTCGACCGTGCCCTCCCCAACGAGGACGCCGACGTCTCGAAGGAGATCACCAAGCAGTACAAGAAGGACGGCGTGGAGATCCTCGCCTCGACGAAGGTCGAGACGGTCGTCGACTCCGGCGATAAGGTCACCGTCACCTACACCGACAACAAGACCGGTGCGCAGGGCCAGATCGAGGCCGACAAGGTGCTCATGTCGATCGGCTTCGCGCCGCGCGTGGAGGGCTTCGGCCTCGAGAACACCGGCGTCTCCCTCACCGACCGCGGCGCCATCGCGATCGACGACTTCATGCGCACCAACGTCGAGGGCATCTACGCCATCGGCGATGTGACCGCCAAGCTGCAGCTGGCCCACGTGGCCGAGGCGCAGGGCGTGGTCGCGGCCGAGACGATCGGCGGCGCCGAGACCATGCCGCTGGGCGACTACCGCATGATGCCGCGCGCGACGTTCTGCTCGCCGCAGGTGGCCTCGTTCGGCTACACCGAGGCGCAGTACAAGGAGACCGGCCGCGAGTACAAGGTCGCGACCTTCCCCTTCATGGCCAACGGCAAGGCGCACGGCCTCGGCGAGCCGGTCGGCTTCGTCAAGCTCATCGCGGATGCCGAGCACCTCGAGCTCGTCGGCGGACACCTCATCGGCCCCGACGTGTCGGAGCTGCTGCCCGAGCTCACCCTCGCGCAGAAGTGGGACCTGACCGCCCTCGAGCTCGCGCGCAACGTGCACACCCACCCGACGCTGTCGGAGGCGCTGCAGGAAGCGTTCCACGGGCTCGCCGGCCACATGATCAACCTGTGAGTTGAGAACGGTCCCAACACCTATTTACGCGAATAGGTTCTCGGAGTAATCTGAGCCTTCGCGACTGACGCCGCCCCATCGAAGCCGGGGGCGGCGTCAGTGCGTTGAGCGGGGTTCCCGGTGGCCCGTCAGGCGCCGAGCGCCCGGCCGAGCTTGGAACCGGATGCCGAGGGCGCGCCCCCGGCGGCGACCACCAGGGCGTCGGCGGCGGCGAACAGCGCCGCGCGCGCCGCGGGGTCGGCCGGCGCGGCGGGGCCGAGCTCGAGCTCCCATTCGCGCCAGCGCGTCTCGACGCCACGGCGCAGATCGGTCGCGTGCACGTGGTCGTCGACGAACTCGGCGAGCACTCCGCCGTCGGCGCCCCGCAGCGCATAGGCGACGCGATCGTTGCGGATGCGGGCGATCACCGCGAACGGTGCGTCCGTCACCGCGGCGAGCTCGGCGACGATCGCGTCGGGCACCGGCGGATCGGCATCCGGGTCGGTCAGCGCCTCCCCCAGCGGCCAGTGCGTCTCGAGCTTGCCCTCGGGGGTCGACCGCTTGACGTGCCACCCCTCATCGGGGCCGCCGGTGCGGCGCCGCAGCGCCGTGAGCGCGCCGGCCAGCCGCGAATCGACGGTGTCGAAGTAGCGGGCGTCGAGCGCGCGCGGCTCGGCGGCGCCGACCGTGGCCACGCCGGGCAGGCGCGCCCAGTCGGGCACCGGGGTGTCTTCGCCGACGTCGTACTTGCGCTCGACCTCGAGGGAGACGGCTGCGCTCACGACGGCCTCACTCGGCCTGGTCGTCGCGGCGATCGGGATCGGGATCGATGTCGTCCTGCGCCTCGACGAAGTCGAACACGACCTCGGTCGGGCCGTCGTCGTCACCGGTGTTCTCGGGCGCTCCGCCGCGGGCGTAGACCACCTGGGTCTCGCTGTAAGGCATGATCAGCCGGTCGGATGCGGTGTCGTCGAGCGGGATGAGCTGTCCGTCGAGCGGACCGCCGTTCAGTCGGGCAATGGCCATGGTTCGACCTCCTTTCCCGCCAGCCTACGCCGGGGGCACCGGCCTGCTCCGACCCCTTGCGCGAGGCCGTAGGCTCGACCAGGATGAAGCCCTTCCTGCTGCTGGCCACCCGCGCCGAAGACGTTCCCGCCGACGAGGAGTACGCGCTGTTCCGACAGGCGACGGGCCTCGCGGAACACGAATTGGTGCGGGTGCGCATGGAAGCCGGCCCGCTCGGCGAGGTCGATCTGGACGATTGGTCGGGGATCTTCGTCGGCGGCGGCCCGTTCAACGCCTCCGACCCGCCGGAGCGCAAGTCGCCGGTGCAGCACCGCGTCGAAGCGGAGTTCGCCGCGCTGCTGGACGAGGTCGTCGCGCGGGACTTCCCGTTTCTCGGCGCCTGCTACGGGGTCGGCACCCTCGGCGCCCACCAGGGCGCGGTGATCGACGGCGCCCACCGCGAGCCCATCAGCGTGATCGAGGTCGCTCGCACCGCCGCCGGCGCCGACGACCCGCTGCTGGCCGACCTGCCCGACGCCTTCACCGCGTTCGTCGGGCACAAGGAGGCCATCACGGTGCTGCCCGCCTCGGCCACGCTGCTCCTGCGCGGCCAGGCGTGCCCGGTGCAGATGTTCCGGGTCGGACGCAACGTCTATGCGACCCAGTTCCACCCCGAGCTCGACGTCGACGGCATCACCACCCGCATCCTCGCCTACGCCGACCACGGCTATTTCGCCGCGCACGAGCTCGAGCTGACGCTGGATGCCGTCCGCCGCGCCCCGGTGACCCACACCGACCGCATCCTCCGCGCCTTCACCACCCGCTACGCCCGCTGACCGCCCTCCGACCCCTCCGGTCGTTGAGCGAGCGCAGCGAGCCGAAACGAGGCCCCAACCCCGGTCGTTGAGCGAGCGCAGCGAGACGAAGCGACACCCACCCCCGGTCGTTGAGCGAGCGCAGCGAGTCGAAACGAGGCCCCACGGTGCGCGTTTCGACTCGTCGCTGCGCTCCTCGCTCAACGACCG
>NZ_JAOEFC010000001.1 GCF_025421715.1 Microbacterium festucae | reverse complement strand
GTCGCCCACGACCGGGCGGGTCTGGCTCTACTCGGTGATGGCACCCGAGAAGTTCAGGCCGAAGCCGAACTTCCAGTCGTTGCCGGCGTCGTCGACGTAGGTCTCCACGTCCTCGCCGACGTCCTCCTGCTGCGCCTCGACGGCGTTCATGTCGACCGGGAACCCGATCGGCAGGCGACCGTGCGGCTCGTGGGCGCCGGAGGCGACCGTGAGCGTGGCCTGGTCGCTGACGCCGAAGCCGACGAGCACGACGTTCGACTTCGACTCGAACTCGGCCGGGACGACCGGGTTGTTCGCCTTGACGATCGTGATCACGGGGATGTCGCCGCCGGCGGCCTCGACGGCCGCGACCGCACGGTTGAAGGCATCGATGTCGGCCGCGTTCGAGATGCGCGAGGTGTTGCCGAAGTACGAGCGGTTCTCCTTGGTGCCGTCGGCGAGAGTGTCGCCGCCGATGGAGGTGGTGCGCACGTTCTCACCGTCGGCCGTGTAGGGGGCCCACTGCAGCGAGAAGGGGTACCACTGACCGTTCTCGGCGTCGAGACCCGCAGCCGAGAACGGGTTGCCGTTGTTCGGCGAGCGCAGGCCGACGAGCACCGCGTCGACTCCCGAGAGGCCGGGCGCGGTCATCGAGGTGACCTTGCCGTCCGCGTCGTACTCGACCGTGTCGGTGAGCACCGTGCCGAAGATGCCCTCGGCCGCTTCGATGCTCAGGCTCGCGCCCTCGCTGTACTCGGGCGGGCCGAACAGACCCGGCGAGCCGACGTCGAACGTGTGCGGGATGTACACGGTCTTGTCCGACCAGTCGGCGTCCTCCGCCACGGTGCCGTCATTCTTCAGCATGACGACGGAGTCGAGCTGCGCGGCGAGACCGGCCTCGACGTTCGCTTCGCTGCCGACGATCTCCTTCGAGCGCTCCAGATCGACGAACGGGCTGTCGAAGAGCCCCGGGGCGAAGTAGGCCGTGAGGATCCGCGCGCCCGACTCGGCCCAGCGGGTGTCGGCATCCACCTCGACCTCACCAGCCTCGAAGCGCTCGTTCCACAGGTCGTAGGCCTCGAGGATGTGCGTCGCGTCGTTCACGCCGCCGAACATGTCGACGCCGTTGCGCAGCACGGTGAAGTAGCGCTCGACGGGAGCCATGTCCTCGGCGCCCCACGCGGTGGCGATGAAGGCTTCGGGGTCCTTCGAGCCGGTCATGACACCCCAGTCGGTGACGATCGCACCGGTGAAGCCGACCTCGTCGCGGATGTACGACAGGGCCTCGCTGTTGTAGGCCGTGCCGACCGCCTCGTCACCCAGCAGCGGGGTGCCGTCGGCACCCAGCACGATCGAGTAGTTGGTCATCATGCCCAGCGAGTCCTTCGCCGCGGCGAACACCGAGGCGTGCTCGTCGAGGTTGTCGCCCGGGAAGACCGCGTACTTGCCGGCGTTGGTGTGCGACTCACGGCCACCCTCGCCCGCGCCGTCTCCGGGCGCGTGCTTGATGGTGGTGGGCACGGAGTCGATCCCCCAGCCGATGTTCTTGCCGTCCGCGTCGTAAGTGCTCTGGAAGCCGGAGACGTACGCGGCCGCGAGCTCCTGCGCGAGGTCGGCGTTCTCGCCGAGCGTGCCCGACACGCGCAGCCAGCGCGGCTCGGTGGCGAGGTCGATCTGCGGGCTCAGGGCGTTGGAGATGCCGAGCGCGCGGTACTCCTGCGAGGCGACGCGGCCGAACTCCTCGACCGTCTCGGCCGAGAACGTCGACGCGAGGCCGAGCACCGACGGCCACAGCGAGACGCCGGTCGCCTCACCCGTGTAGGTGGAGCCCGACTGGGCCTCGGAGCGGGGGTCGGAGGAGAAGTTGGCGGGGACGTAGGGGCGATCCTTGTCGGCGAGGGTCTCGACGTAGGCCTGCATGGCGTTGACCCAGGTGACGTTCTCCTCGACGTCGGAGCCGCCGGCGTTCAGGACGTTGCGAAGGTTCGATTCGTCGAGGTAGGTCTTCTGCGCGTCGGTCAGACCGTCGGCGGGGGACCGCTCGTGAGAGCTGAAGAGCATCAGACCGGAGATCTGCTCGGCGCTGAGGGTCTCGGCGTAGGCCGCAGCACGCTCCGCTGCCTCGACGCGCCAGTCTTCGAAGGTGTCGAGCTCACCGTCACCGTCGAGGTCCTTGAAGGCGAGGGTGTCGTTCCCGTCCTTCACCTCGAGCAGCTCGATCGGGCCGTCGGCGGAGTAGGACAGGGTCTTCCCGCCCTTCGGGTTCTCGACGACCACGAAGTCCGTGGTGCCGTCCGAGACGTCGCGGGTCGTGTACTTGGATGCTTCCTCGGTGCCGCCGGTGCATCCGGCGAGAGTGATCGCGAGACCGAAGCCGGTCAGTACCGCGATTCCCTTCTTTGGCAGGGCCTTCATTGGCCTATCCCTTTCGTCATCGACAGACATCCGCACGCGCCTTGCGTGAGGATGCTGGCCCCGCCTCTGGGGCCGTAGCGTCGACCATCGCGACTGTGCGATCGTCCGGCGGGCCGGGCGGGTTCGTGCAGGGGGACGGTTGGTGCTGGATCGAGATTTCCACGGGGGTCGAGGGCCTCATGGGGCGGGCGCACGATCGGTCGTTTCGGTCACGTGTTCTGTCGTCGCGGGCCCGGAAAGCCCCGTTTCCGTGTCCTTTTCGTGACCGTTCGGGCGGGTCTGGAAACCGGCGTCAACGGCGAACGGCCGCCCTCCGAAGAGGGCGGCCGTGGGTGCCGGCAGGGGGCGGGGGTCAGGTCACGGTGACCAGCAGTCGCTGCCAGCCGCTGGAGCCGTCGGGGAAGATCGGGGCGCGCTCCTCGATCTGCAGCTCGCCGTTCTTGTTCACCGCGCGCACCGCGATGTAGTGGGTGCCGGCGGTGGCCTCCCAGGGCAGCATCCACTGCACCCAGGTGTTGTCGTTGATGGGGTTCGACAGCGTCGCCGGCTGCCACTCCCCCTCGTCGATGCTCACCTCGACGCGGTCGATGCCCACCGTCTGGGCCCATGCCATGCCGGCGATGGCCACGGTGCCGGCCGCGACCGGGGCGCCGGTGCGGGGGGTGTCGATGCGCGACGAGAACTTGATGGGCGCCTCGGCGCTGTAGCCGCGCGGCGTCCAGTACGCCTCGTCGTCGGCGAACGTGGTGACCTTCAGCTCGGTGAGCCACTTGGTGGCCGAGACGTACCCGTAGAGCCCGGGCACCACCATGCGCACCGGGAAGCCGTGCTCGGGGGGCAGCGCCTCGCCGTTCATGCCGACCGCGATGATGGCATCGAGGCCGGGGTCGGTGAGCGAGGCCAACGGCGTGGATGCGGTGTACCCGTCGACGCTGCGCGAGAGCACCATGTCGGCACCGGCCTGCGGTCCCGCCTGGGCGATCAGGTCGCGCACGGGCAGGCCGAGCCAGATCGCGTTGCCGACCAGGCCCCCGCCGACCTCGTTGGAGACGCAGGTGAGAGTGATGGCGTACTCGTCCAAGCCCATGCCGAGCAGGTCGTCGAGGGTGAACTCCATCCGCTGATCGACCATGCCGTCGATCACGAGACGCCAGGATGCCGGGTCGACGGCGGGCACCACCAGCGCCGTGTCGACGCGGTAGAAGTCCTTGTTGGGGGTGACCAGCGGCGCGAGCCCCTCGACGTCGAACTCGGCGCCGTCCGGCACCGCGACCTTGGTGCGAGGGGCCGGGAGGCGCAGCTCGTTGCGCAGCGCCTCGGCGGAGGTGGTGGCCGCGCTCACCAGTCGCGCGCCGACGCCCACGAGCACCGCGGAGACGCCGATGACGGTGGTGGTGCGCAGGAAGGCGCGTCGATCGACGGCCACCTTCGGACGGGGTGCGGCGGGATTCTCGGGCACAGCCGGAGCAGCGACGGCGTGACCATCCGCCTCGCCGCTCACGGCCGACCCCGCCCAGGCTCGCAACCGGGCGGTCAGGAGGAGCAGCACCAGAGCCCCCACGAGGGTGCCGACCGTCGTCGGCACCCAGGCCAGGCCCGAGGCGCCCGACCGGGTGACGGTCGCCAGGGTGGCGAGCACCCCGGCGATGACGACGACGACCACCCCGAGGGGGCGCAGCCGGTACTGCAGGATGCCGGCGACAGCGGCGGCGATCAGCACGGCGATGCCGAGACCGATCAGCAGCACCGGCTTGTCGTAGACGCCGAAGGTGGTGATCGCGAACTCTTTGAGGGGGCGCGGCACGATGTCGATGACGAACCCGCCGACGGCGATGATGGGCCCGCTGCCGCGCGTGAACAGCAGCGACAACAGCTCGGCGGTGGCCAGGAACGCCGCCGCCGACACGATGCCCACCAGGGCGCTCCACAGCCAGCGGCTCGGCGTGCGCCGCGCGGTTCGTGCACTCATCGGTCGTCTCCTCGGTCGGCGGGGACCCGGGCGCCTGCGACGGCGCGAGCGTTCCCGCACCGGTAGTTCGGCCCCGACGGCGGAACGGATTGGACCGGATGCACGCTCGGATGCGGGATCGGATGCGGCACCGGGCATCGCCCCGACGCCGAGCGGCCCGCACGCTCTCGCGCACGGGCCGCCGGCATCCGGGTCTCACCCCAGGCGACGGGCGCTGAGCCAGCGCACCATCTCGGGGTCGCGGTGGTCGAAGAACTGCGACCCGCCCTCGTCGAGCGTGGCGATCTGCGCCATGTCGTCGTCTGAGAGCTCGAAGTCGAACACGTCGAGGTTCTGGGCCATCCGCTCCGGGCTGACCGTCTTCGGGATGACGACGACCTGGCGCTGGATCATCCACCGCAGCACGACCTGCGCGACCGACTTGCCGTGCGTGCGGCCGATGCCGGCGAGCAGCTCGTTCGTGAACAGACCGTTCTTGCCCTCGGCGAAGGGACCCCACGATTCGATCTGCACGCCCTCGGCGGCGAGGATGCGCTGGTCTTCGGCGCGCTGGTGGAACGGGTTGGTCTCGATCTGGTTCACTGCCGGAGCGATCTCGTTGTTGAGGATGAGGTCGATGATGCGGTCGGCGGGGAAGTTCGAGACGCCGATCGCCCGGGCGCGCCCGTCGCGGTTGATCTGCTCCATCGCGCGCCACTGGCCGTAGTAGTCGCCGAACGGCTGGTGGATCAGGTAGAGATCGACGTGGTCGAGACCCAGCTTGCGCAGCGAGTCGTCGAAGGCGCGGGCGGTGTTCTGCTCGGCGGGGGCGTCCTGCACCCACAGCTTGGTGGTGATGAACAGCTCGTCGCGCGGGATGCCCGACGCCGCGATCGCCGCGCCCACGGCCTCTTCGTTGCCGTAGGCGGCGGCCGTGTCGAGCGAGCGGTAGCCGGCGGCCAGCGCTGCGGTCACCGCGGCCTCGGTCTCTTCCGGACCGACCTGGTAGACGCCGAAGCCGAGGATCGGCATCTCGATGCCGTTGTTGAGTGTGACGGTGTGCATGCTGCCAGTCCACCCCGGTCGCCTCCCACCGACAAGGCCCCGTCGTTCCAGGTACTGGCAGACCCCCTCCCGGCCGGGTGCCGGCGGCAAGGGTCCGGGCGCCTCGGCATCCTCGGCCAGAATGGACGCGTGGAGAGCATCGCGTGGAGCAGCGGACAGTGGACGAACGAGCCGGAGGGCGCGGTCGAGGCGGGCACGGCGCTCGAGGTGACGGCGCGCGAGGGCAGTGACGCCTGGCGCGTGACCTCGTACGGCTTCGTGCACGACACCGAGCACGCACTGCTCGCTGACTTCCCCGACGGCTCGGCGATGGAGGTCGAGTTCGTCGCCGACTTCTCGGCGCAGTTCGATCAGGCGGGCATCTTCATCCGCGTGTCGTCGGAGCGCTGGGTGAAGGCCGGCATCGAGTACTCCGACGGCGAGGCGCAGCTGGGCGCCGTGGTCACCGACGGGATGTCGGACTGGTCACTGGCGCCGGTGCCCGACTGGGCCGGCGGGCCGGTGACGGTGCGCGCCAGCCGCAGCGGCGACGCCGTGACGGTGCGCGCGCGCCGCGGCGACGGGCCGATGCGACTCGTGCGGGTGCTGCCGTTTCCGGTCGGCGTGGCCGCGCAGGCGGGGCCGCTGGTGTGCGCGCCGACGCGGTCGGGCCTCACTGTGCGGGTCACCCGGTGGTCGCGCGGCGACGCCGACGGCGCCCTGCACGACTGAGGCGACGACGGCCGCACCGCCCGGAGGCGATACGGCCGTCTCGGCATCCGTCGAGCGGATGCCGCGAGCACGAGGTGTCAGCTGCGCGACGAGCTGCGACGCGAGACGGCGACGTAGATGCCGAGCACGATGATGGCGCCGATGATCGAGCCGATGATGCCCGAGGCCTGCAGGAAGCCGCCGGCCGGGTCGTTGCCGAAGATCAGGAAGCCGAGGAAGCCGCCGACGAACGAGCCGACGATGCCGAGGACGATGGTCATCAGGATGCCCATGCTCTGCTTGCCGGGGATGATGGCGCGTGCGATGAAGCCGGCGATGAGGCCGATGAGGATGAGGCCGAGGATGGTCCACAACATGTGAGTGTCCTAACTGGTCAGATGCGCCGGAGGGTGGTCGGCGCAACACGCGAGGTGCGGCCTCACCGTAACAGCGCCGGGGCCCGTGTGACCAAGATCGTCTGACCCCCTGTACAGCACCCCCGCCGGGGCGTACCATCGTCCGCCCGCGCGCGGCGGTTCACCCCGCGGTCGGCGTCTCGGGCCGGCGCTCCGCACGGTTCTCGGGCTCGCCCTCGAGCAGCGAGCGCGACAGCAGCGTCGCCCCCGCCACGGCGGCCGGCATCGTGGCCACGGCGCCCAGCGGCACGAGGAAGCACAGCTGCGTGGCCACGCCGAATCCCAGCACCCGCGCCCGATGGCGGCGCCGCAGCACGCGACGCCGGCGCCCCGTGAGGCCCCGAGCGGCCAGTGCGCGCGAGGCGAGCTCATCGGCGAGCAGCCACCCGGTGAGCAGCACCGCCGTCGTGCCGCCCACCAGCCCGCCGACCACCGGAAGGAGGCCGAGGAGGGCCGCCGCCAGGGCGATGACGAGGCCTCGCGCCACCAGCGACAGGCCGTCGCCGAGCGCCCGCCAGAAGCCGTACGAGGAGTCGGCCGGCGGATCGCCCAGGTCGGTCTCGACCGCCCGCCAGATGCGGTCGTAGAAGGGCTCGCCCAGGAAGAGGGTCAGCGCGGTGAACGAGATCGCGACGAGCATGAGCGCCGCCACCACCACCGCGGTGCCGGCCGTGAACCGTGCGACGTCCTCCCACGGCGCCGGCCAGTCCTCGGCGAACGGTGTGAGCGCCGTCGCGATGCCTGGAAGGGTGAAGCCGAGGGCGACGAAGCCCGCTACGACGATCAGGCCCGCGATCGCCGCCGGGATCAGTCCGAGCGCCATGACCGCGGGGCGGCGCCGCCAGAAGGCGAACCCGCCGCCCAGCATCCCCGCTCCCCGGAAGAACTCGCGCATCCGCCCAGACTAGAGGCCGCGCTCCCCCGCGCCGCGGTCAGGCTTCAGAGGTGATGCGCTCGTCGGTGATGAACAGGCCGTTGCTCGTGTTCGCCGACAGCGACAGCGACTCGGCCCACTCGCGGTTGATCTGCGGCGGCCGCGAGCCGTCGTACTTGAACCGGATGGGGATGCCGTTGTCGATCCAGATGACATTGCGACCCGACCCCTCACCGGGGCCGATCTGCCACGAGATGAAGAACGACTCCTTGCGCCGCAGCTTCAGCCCGATGATCACCTGCAGATGAGCGAGCACTCGATCTGAGAGCTCGAATCGCTGACCGTCGTAGAACAAAGTCCCCACGAGGCACCTCCTTCGACATCACCCTAGACCGCAGGCAGGTCGCGGCCCGGCATCCAGATGTCAAGGGGGTCTGCAATCGCACGGCCGTGGCGTAACTTCGCTCGCATGACCACCCCCCAGGCGGTGACCCGCACGTCCGTCGTCGTCGACGGCGTGCGCTTCGACCTGGCCCCCGGTCAGGACATCGCTGCGATCAAGGCCGATATGGAGCTCGCCGTGCGCGGCGCCGCCGCCTTCGTCGACTTCGCCCTCGTCGACAACCGGCGCGTCGAGGCGCTGATCACCCCGACCAGTCAGATCGCCTTCTGCACCGAGACCTTCGGCCCCGACGCGCAGCGGCGGGCGGGCGAGGCGCTCGAAGACGTCGCGCTGACGAACCTTTTCGGCGGCACGCTCGACGACTTCTGACGCCGGGGCTGCGCCACGCGTCACCGCTCGGCGGCGTCGTCGGTGAGGTCGATGACCTGATCGCGCCCCGGTTCGGCGTGCTCGGGCAGGCCGGGCGGCCGGTCATCGGGGCGGCGATGCGCCGTGGACTCGGCAGAGCCGTGCTCGACGACGTCGACGACCACCGAGTCCCATTCGTAGACACGGGTGCCCGCCGGCGGATGCTGAGCGGTGATGTAGAACAGGCCCGGCCACGCCAGGGCCGCGATGGGAGGGCCGTCGGGATCGCGGCCGGCCAGCGCCACCCCCGCCGCCCCCGCGACGTCGCGCCCGATGTGGAACGGCATCCCCACGACATCGGGGACCGTCACCCGCAGAGCGAACCGGTCGACCATGCCACGCAGGTTACGCCGCCGGCGGCCGCCCGGCCAGAGCCGCACGCGCGCGGCGGTCGTGCGATCTTGACAAACGAACTGAGTGTACTCATTATTGAGAGCAATCGTTCTTCATCACTCGAGGACCCTCACCCCATGCGTGCCTTCGTCATCGACGCCTACAAGAAGCCCCTACACGAGGCCGCCGTCTCCGAGACCGCGGTCGGCGACGACGACGTGCTGATCGCCGTCGCCGCGGCGGGGGTGAACGGTCTGGACGAGAGGATCCGCACCGGCGCGTTCGCCGCGTTCCTGCGCTACCGGTTCCCGCTGACGCTCGGGCACGACGTGGCCGGCACCGTGCTGAGCGTCGGCGCACAGGTCACCTCCTTCGCGCCCGGCGACGTCGTGTACGCGCGGCCCCGCGATCACCGCATCGGCACGTTCGCCGAGCGGATCGCCGTCGACCAGGCCGACGTGGCGTTCGCGCCGACCTCGGTGGGGGTGGCCGAGGCGGCATCGCTGCCGCTGGTCGCGCTGACCGCATGGCAGGCGCTCGTCGAGCGCGGCAAGGTGACCGCGGGTCAGAAGGTGCTCATCCACGGCGGGGCCGGCGGCGTGGGCTCGATCGCCATCCAACTCGCCAGACACCTCGGCGCCCACGTGGCGACCACCGTGTCGGGCGCCGATGTGGACTTCGTTCGGGAGCTCGGCGCCGACATCGCCCTCGACTACCGCACGCAAGACTTCGCGGCAGAGCTATCGGACTACGACCTCGTTCTCGACAGCGTGGGCGCCGAGAACCTCGAGAGATCCATCCAGGTGCTGCGTCGGGGCGGCACGGCCATCGGGATCTCGGGCCCTCCCACGCCCGCTTTCGCGCGGCAGATCGGGCTCAACCCGGCACTGCGACTCATCTTCGGCGCGCTCAGCCGCACGGTGCGCGCGCGGGCGAAGAAGCGCGGCGTGACCTACGAGTTCCTGTTCATGCGCCCCGATGGTGCGCAACTGCGCACCATCGCCGATCTCGTGGATGCCGGGGCTCTCCGCCCCGTCGTCGGCGCGACCTTCCCGTTCGACCAGGCCCCCGAAGCCCTTGCGGCGGCGCGCACGCGCAGCGTGCGGGGGAAGACGGTGCTGCTCGGCGCCTGAACCGCCCCCGCGCCGACCGGCCGGCCTCCCTCCCTCCCTCCCGATCCGAAAGGACGATCCCATGGGCATTCCCACCCCTGAGCCCCCCATCACCTCCTACGCCCACGCCCCCGCCAAGACCCTCACGGTCGACGGCGACACCTTCGCCTACCGCGAGCTCGGCCCGCGGGAGGAGATCCCGGTCGTCTTCTTCGTGCACTTGGCGGCGACGCTCGACAACTGGGACCCGCGCATCATCGACGCGATCGCCCAGACCCGGCATGTCATCACGTTCGACCAGCTCGGCGTCGGCGCCTCCAGCGGCCGCGTCCCCGCGACGCTCGAGCAGGCCGCGCACGACGCCCACCGCTTCATCACGCGCGGTCTCGGCCTGCGCCGGATCGACATCTTCTCGTTCTCGATGGGCGGCATGATCGCGCAGGATCTGACGATCGCCCATCCCGAGCTGGTGCGTTCGCTCGTTCTGACCGGCACCGGCCCGCGCGGCGGGAGAGACATGGACAAGGTCGTCGGCGTCACGTACGGCGACATCGTTCGCGCCGTGCTCACTCGCTCCGACCCCAAGGAGTTCCTGTTCTTCAACCGCGACCAGGTGGGCAAGCGAGCCGGCAAGGCGTTCGTCGAGCGCCTCAAGGAGCGCACGATCGACCGCGACCGGCCCATCGGCACGACCGCGTTCCGCACCCAGCTGAAGGCGATCCAGCGCTTCGGCCGCTCCGCCCCGTCCAACCTCTCGGCGATCACCGCACCCACTCTCATCGCCAACGGCGACAACGACCGCATGGTGCCCAGCGTGCTCTCCGAAGACCTGCACCGGCGCATCAGCGGCTCCGAGCTGATCATCTACCCGAACTCGGGTCACGGGGCGATCTTCCAGTACGTCGAGGCCTTCGCCCCGGTCGCGGCGGCATTCCTGAACGACGCCCGCAGCCGGGCCTGAATCGCTACGCGCGCGGGCCGACGGCGAGGATGGCCTCGACCTGCGCGCGCACCATGGCGACGATGTCGGCCACGCCGACCTCCGCGGTGGGGGCGGATGCCATCGTCACGAGGAGCCCGGCCGAGATCACGCGGGCCAGCACCGCGGCATCCGCCTCGCTCCGACCGGCGCGCGTGGCGATCAACTCGGCGAGGGTCTGCTCGCTCTCGGCGACGACGCGCAGCGCCTCGGCGTGGTGGGGTTCCCCCGCGTCGCCGAAGACCATCTCGCGCAGGTAGGTGCGTCCGTTGTCGACGTGGGTGCGATTGCACGCCACGATCGGGGTCACGAGCGCGAGTACACCCTCGACGGCGCCGGAGGCCTTCTCGGCCGCTGCCCGACCCTCGATGAGCGCCCGCGCATAGTGCGCGTTCTGCACGAGCAGCAGAAGCTCTCCCTTGGTCTTCGCGTAGAGGAAGAGCGTGCCGGTGCCGATGTCGGCGGCATCGGCGATCTCCTGCGTGGTGACGTCGTCGACGCCGCGCTCGGCGAACAGCGCTCCGGCGGCAGCGACGATGCGCTCCAACTTGGCCTGCTTGTTCCGCTCGCGGCGGCCGGCCGGGGGCGATGCCAGCGTCATCTTCCATCCTCCCGGAATACTTAGTGAGTTCCCTCGGTTATGAGCGTAGTCACTACATGCGGAGGGCGTCCATCCAGTGTCCCATCCGCACCTCGGTGATCACCCGTCCGACGACACAAGGAATGCGTTCACGATGACCCTCTCCGCCCTCTGGCAGCCCCTCTCCCTCGGCCGCCTCGAGTTGCCCCACCGCCTGGCACTGGCACCCATGACCCGCAACCGCGCGGATGCCGACGGCACTCCGGGCGACCTCATGGTCGAGTACTACGGGCAGCGGGCCGGGCTGGGACTGCTCATCACCGAGGGAACCCAGCCCTCCGCCGACGGATAGGGATATCTGAACACCCCCGGCATCCACACCGCGGCGCACGTCGCCGGATGGCGCGCCGTCGCCGACGAGGTGCACGCCCGCGGCGGGCACCTCTACATCCAGCTCATGCACGCGGGCCGCGTCTCGCACCCCGACAACACCCCGCATCACCGTCGTCCGGTGGCACCGTCGGAGATCGCGGCGGGCCAGGACATGTTCACGCCGACCGGGCCGCAGCCGATGCCCGTCCCCCGCGCGCTCGCGACCGACGAGATCGCCGATGTCGTCGCCGAGTTCCGCCACGCTGCCGCGGCGGCCATCGCCGCCGGCGCCGACGGTGTGGAGATCCACGCCGCCAACGGCTACCTGCTGCACCAGTTCCTCTCCCCCAACGCCAACGAGCGCACCGACGCGTACGGCGGGTCGGTCGAGAACCGATCGCGGTTCGTCGTCGAGGTGGCTGCAGCGGTGGCCGATGAGATCGGGGCCGACCGCGCCGGCATCCGCATCTCGCCCGCCTTCCCCCTCGGCGGGATCGATGAGGGCCCGCGCGAGAACGTGCACGCGCAGTATCTCGACCTCGTCGGTCGACTCGCACCGCTCAGCCTGGCTTACCTCCACGTTCACCACCTCGGCGACGATGAGCTGCTCCGCGCGATGCGGGAGGCCTGGCCGACCGCGGTGCTGGTCGTGCGCTACGGCCGCACGCGAGAGCAGATCGCCGACGACATCGACGCGGGCCTTGCCGACCTCGCCCCGCTCGGCCGGTTCGCGCTCGCCAACCCCGATGTCGTCGAACGTCTGCGCACCGGCGCTGCGCTCAACGAGCTCGACCCCGACACGCTGTACGCCGGCGGCGCGCGCGGCTACGTCGACTACCCCGTGCTCGCCGGCGCCTGACCCCCGATAGAAAAGGAAGATTCATCATGACCTCACTCACGGGAGCCGTCGTCCTCGTCACGGGCGCCAACGGCGGCATCGGCACGCAGTTCGTCCATGCGGCACTTGAGCGCGGCGCCGCCAAGGTGTACGCCACCGCACGCACCCCGCGCGCATGGGACGACGAGCGGATCGTGCCGTTGCAACTCGATGTGACCGATGCCGCCTCCATCGCGGAGGTCGTCGCGGCCGCACCGGATGTCACGATCCTCATCAACAACGCGGGCGCCTCGCCGTCGACCTTCGGCATCCTCGACCACACCGACGAAGAGATCCGCAGCAACATCGAGACCAACTTCGTCGGGCCGCTCCTGCTCGCACGCGCCTACGCGCCGATCCTGTCGGCGCGGGGCGGTGAGACGGCGATCATCGACATCCACTCCGCGATGGCCTGGTTCGCGGTGGGCGGTATCTACTCGGCGACGAAGGCCGCGCTGTGGTCGGCGACCAACTCCCTGCGACTCGAACTGCACCCGGCCGGAGTGCAGGTCGTCGGAGTGCACGTGGGCTGGGTCGACACAGCGATGGCTGCCGCAGCCGACGGCACGAAGCTCGACCCGGCGCTGCTGGTGGCGCGCGTGCTCGACGGCACCGAGGCCGGCGCCCACGAGGTGCTCGCCGATGACACGTCCGTGCACCTGAAGTCGGCGCTGTCCGCTCCGCTCGAGACGCTCTGCCCGCAGCTGGCGGGCTGACCGCACGTGGATCGAGTCCGTCCCGCGATCACCTGGACGCGGGACGGACTCGACGCTTCCGCCGACAGCGTCAGCCGGCACCCACCAGGCTGGTGACCAGCCGCACGGAAAGTGCCAGCACCGCGACGAGTCCGATGACCCCCATGGCGTTCTGCCACCACTTGTTGCGCATCGAGCCCATGAGGCTGCGGCGGTTGGCCATGATGATGATCAGCGCCGCCAGGATCGGCGCGACGAGCACGGTCAGCGCCTGTGCCAGCACGATGAGCTGCACGGGCGAGCTCTGGAAGATGAGCGTGATCGTGATGCCGAACGCGAGGATGAAGCCGCTCGTGAGGCGCGCGGTGATCGTGTCGGCGGAGGGGCCGCGACCGAGCGCATCCGACAGCATGGTGCCGCCCGCGATCGCGTTGGGGATCATCGAGGAGAACGCCGCGCCGAAGAAGCCGAGCGCGAAGATGAAGCCGCCGACCGGTCCGGCGAGCGGCTCGAAGATCGCGGCCAGACCGACGATGTTCGCGGCCGCCTGGCCGGTGGCGCCGAGCACCGCAGCGGCGACGATGATCACGAGCGAGGTCATGATGCCGGGTGCGATGATGCCCGGGATCGTGTCGACCATCGTGATGTCGCGGTAGTCGGCTTCGGTGCGGCCGCGGGCCTTGGTGCCGTACGAGGTGTAGAACGCGGCGTTGATCGAGAAGTTCGTGCCCACGAGCGCGACGATGAGCAGCCAGGAGCCGTCGGGAGCCGTCGGCAGGAGGCCCGCGCCGGCAGCCACCCAGTCGGGGTTGGCGATGAAGGCGCTCACGACGAAGCAGCAGGCCATGAGCGCGACGATGGCGATCAGGATCTTCTCGACGACGTTGTAGATGCGGCGGATGAACAGCACCGCGGCCACGGCGAGCGTGCACAGGATCGTCCACATGATCGGGGACGAGCCGGGGATGAGCATCGACAGCCCGAGCCCCGAGCCGACCGCGTTGCCGACCGAGAAGCACAGCGTGATGAGGAAGACTCCGATGCCGGCGATGACGCCGACCGGCCTGCCCAGGTGCTCCTTGATGGAGGCGATGAGCGAGACCGGCGACTTGATGCCGAGGCGCACGCTCATGTCGGTGAGGAAGATCATCAAAATCGTGGAGACGACGATGACCCAGATGAGCGCGTACTGGAAGGCGCTCCCCGCCTGAACGGCGGTGGTGAGGTTTCCGGGGCCGAACTGCCACGCGCCGGCGACGAAGGCCGGCCCGATCAGGGTGAGCTGCTGCCAGAACGTGCGACGCTGCCGCTTGGACTCCACGATGGTCCTCACGGTACTCGTGGAGATGCGGCCGTGCCCGGTGCCGGGCGTTGCGGGGGGACGAGACGTGATGCGCTCGCTCATGGCGAGGCCTCCTTCTTCGGAGAGCGGCGAGGCCGCGGTGGTCTTCATTGACTCGGGTGCCGCGAACGGCGCGGACGTGAGAGTCCGGGTGGTGCGGGTGGCGGCCGCGACCGGCGACCGCCACCCGATCCGGTCACGCCGGAACGGTCACGGCGCCGATGTCGGCGGTGGCGAAGGCCGCCGCGATCTCAGCCTCGGCCCCGTCGGGGAGCGGCAGCAGCGGCGTGCGCACCGTCGCGTGATCCAGGATGCCGCGGTTGACGAGGCCCCACTTGAGAGCGACGGTCCCCTCCATGTGCGAGCCGCGGTGGTACACGTTCTTGGTCACCGGCAGCAGCCGCTCGTGGATCGCGTGGGCGCGCGGGTAGTCCTGGGCCTTGCCCGCCTCGATGAGCTCGACGAGCATCTCGGGGGCGATGTTGCCGTATCCGACCAGCAGACCGTCGACGTCGAACATCGTCGGCAGCAGGTACTCGTCGTGGCACGACAGCACCTGCAGCTCGGGGTAGGCGGCGCGCAGGGCGGGGATCTCGGTGTACCACCGGCGCATGTTGCGCACGCCGTTCTTCGTGGCGAACACGCCGTCCTGACCGGCGATCTCGAGCTGCGTGTCGAGGTCGTACGTCGCCTTGGTGTTGTCGGGGTACTGGAAGAGGATCAGCGGAAGCCCGGACTCGTCATAGATCTCCTGGTAGCGGGTCTGGGGTGCCCCCTTCTGGTAGCCGAAGCGCAGCCACCCGTGCGAGGGGTAGACGAGGCCGGCCGACGCGCCCGCCTCGACGGCCTTCTTGGCCTCGAGCGCGGCGGTCTTGTTGCCTTCCTTGGTGATGCCGGCCACCACCGGCACACGGCCGTCGGTCGAGTCGACGAACGCGCGGATGACGTCGAGCTGCTCCTCGTCGGTGAGGAACGTGCCTTCGCCGGCGTGGCCGAGGACGACCAGGCTCTTGACGCCGTCGATCGAGCCGAGCCAGGAGCCCAGTCGCTGGATGGCGGCGTAATCCACATCGCCGTCTTCGGTGAACGGAGTGACAGGTGCGGGGCTGAGTCCGCGGAGATCGAGAGACATTCGTTGTCCTTCTGGTCGTGCTCTTCGAGCGGTGAGAACGTTCGCGGGAACGTTTGCAGGAACGATCGCAAGTATGCGAGCGGAGATGGGATGATGTCAAGAGGCGATCTGCAATCGTTCCCGCATCCGCAGCTCAGAGAGGGCCGCATGTACCCCGAGCAGTCCGAGCGACACGTCGTGACACTGCGCGATGTCGCGCAGGCGGCGGGCGTGAGCATCTCGACGGCCAGCCGCATCCTCGACGACCGCACGCCGCCCTCCCGATCGCAGACCGCTCAAAAAGTTCGGGAGGCCGCAGACACCCTCGGGTATCGGCGGAACCTGTTCGCGTCGAACCTGCGGCGCGGGGCGACGGCGACGATCGGCGTGCTGGTGCCGCGACTGACCGACGCGGTGATGGCGCTCATGTTCGAGGCGGTCGAGCGCACCGCCAGACGTCAGGGCTACTTCGCCGTCGTGGCCACCTGCGGCGACGACCCGCACGAGGAGCGGCGCGCCACCGAGACGCTGCTGGATCGCAACGTGGACGGACTGATCCTGGCCACCGCCCGACTCGACGACGAACTGCCGGCATCACTGCGCGCCCGCAGTATCCCGCACGCCCTGGTGCTGCGCACCGACCGCATCAGCCCCTCGTCGCTCGGCGACGACGAGGCGGGCGGCTATCTCGCGGCACGCCATCTCATCGATCTCGGCCACCGCGATATCGCCATCGTGACGGGCCCCTGGTTCACCTCGAGCGGGCAGGACCGCCAGCACGGCGCCGAGCGCGCACTGCGCGAAGCCGGCATCACGCCGCGGGCGGGACGCATCGTCTCGACGGGGTACGGGGTCGACGACGGCCTGACCGCGGGGCGGCAGCTGCTCGACTCCGCCGACCGCCCCACGGCGATCTTCGCGGCGAACGACAACCTGGCGATCGGTGTCGTCAGCGCCGCCCGCACGCTCGGCATCCTTCCCGGCGACGACCTGTCGATCGTGGGCTACAACGACATCCCGTTGGTCTCGCAGCTGCCCACGCCGCTCACGAGCGTGCACACGCCTTTCGATCAGATCGCCGCGGCCGCGATGGAGCTGCTGACCGCGCCCCCGGGTTCCGAGGGGGCGATGCGCAGCGCCCTCCCGACGCTGATCCCCCGCGCGTCGACCGCACCCCCGCGGGTGTGACCCGCACCTACAGCAGCACGTCGCCGCGGATGCAGACGGTGCTGGCGCCGCCGACCCAGACGGTGTCGCCGTCGGGCACGACGGCGATCTCGCCGGCTCGCGCCAGGCGCGTGCCCTGCGAGACGGTGTACGACTGCGACACGTGACCCGAGCCGAGGAGCCACTGCCCCACGCCGGCGTTCATGCTGCCGCACACCGGGTCTTCGGGCACGCCGACCCCCGGGGCGAAGGTGCGCATCTCGAAGTCGTGCTCCGAGCCCGCCGGGTAGGGTCCGATCGCTCCGATCATGGCATCCGGAATCTGCGCGAGGTCGGGCTCGAGTGCCAGCACGTCGGCCGCCGAAGGCAGGCGCAGCACCGCCCAGCCCGGGCCGTTGTCGACCCACTGGTGGTCGAGCACGGTGGCGGGGTCGATGCCCAGGGCGCGCGTGAAGACGTCGAGCTCGTGCGCCTCGAGGGCGCCGGTCTTGATCATCGGCGGCGCCGCGAAGGCGAGGCGGGAGCCGTCGCGGCGCACCCGCACCAACCCCGCCCCGCACTGCTGCACGATGACGTCGGGGTCTCGCGGGGCACCGCCCGCGTCGAGCCAGGCGTGCGCCGAGCCGAGCGTCGGGTGGCCGGCGAACGGCAGCTCGCCTCCGGGGGTGAAGATCCGCACACGGTAGTCGGCCGCGGGATCGGTCGGAGGCAGCAGGAACGTCGTCTCGGAGAGGTTGGTCCACCGCGCGAACTGCGCCATCGCGTCGTCGCTGATGTCGGTGCCGTCGACGACGACCGCGAGGGGGTTGCCGCAGTAGGGCGCGCTCGAGAAGACGTCCACCTGCACGAAGGGACGATGCCGGGTCATGGGGGTCTCCTTCCACCGCATCCATCGTACGAAGGACGCCGGCGACACCGCCCGGGTCTAATACTCGCCGCTCAGCTCAGGGCGTCGCACTCGCCGATCAGGCGGGCCCCACGAGCAGGTACAGAGCAGTCGCCGCGGTCAGCGTGAGCACGACTCGATCGAACATCCGCTGGCTCAGCCGCCCGGCGAGCTTCCAGCCGACCAGACCGCCGACGATCACCGCCGGCACCAGCAGAAGATCGATCCAGAGCACGGGCGGGGACAGCAGACCGAGCCCCGCGACGATAGGCAGTTTCGCGATGTTGACGATCGCGAAGAACCACGCCGCGGTTCCGAGGAAGGCGCGCACGTCGAAGCGCGCGGCCAGGAAGTACAACGACATCACCGGCCCGCCCGCATTGGCGACCATGGTCGTGAAGCCGCCCAGCGCGCCGTACCCGATCCGGGCGGCGCGTCCTGCGCTCGGACGCGCCGGCGAGCGGCGCAGCATCAGGGTGATGACGACGAGGCTCAGGAGGACCGCGCCGATGCCCCGTCGCACCAGTTGGTCATCCCCCAGTGCGAGAAACAGCGCTCCGAGCGCGATCCCGACGGCGACGGCGGGCGCCAGGCGCACCAGCGTGTTCCAGTCCGCGTGGCGCCGATACAGCGCCAGCGCCATCATGTCGCCCACGATGAGCAGCACCAGCAGCGCCGCGGTGGACGACCGCGCGGGCAGCACAGCGGCGAACACGACCACGGCGAGCGTCGCCGAACCCGGAAGGGCGGTCTTCGACAGGCCGACGACCAGGGCTCCGGCGATCAGCAGAGCCCAGGCGTGCGCCGGGAGGTCGGTCACGATGCCGGTTGCCGGCGCGGACCCGTCACACGCTCACGGGGACGGCGTCGAGGTGTCGACGAGCCGCGTCGATCGCCAGCCGCGCGTGCTCTTTGGGCCCCACCTGCGCCACCAGCATGGCACGCGGGATCTCGAGCGCGTAGGGGATGCCTTCGGGCAGCGCCGCCAGGATGCCGTGCATGTCGAGGCCTCCTTCCCCGGGGAAGAGCCGCTCGAACCGCGCGGTGTGGATCAGCTCGCTCGTCGTGGTCGGGATCTCTGCGGGAGCATCGCAGACATGCGCGTAGTGGAACCACTCGGGCGGCAGGTCGCGCAGCGCCTCGATGCTCGAGCCCGATCGGGCGAAGTGGAGCAGATCGATCAGCAGGCCGGCGTTGGGCTGGGCCGCACCACGCAGCACGCGCACCGCCTCGGTGAGGTTGGGTGTCTCCGTCCACGAGGGGAACTCCAGGTCGATGCTCAAGCCGAGCGGCGCCGCCAGCTGGCACAGCTCCGCGAAGCGATCGGTCTTGCGCGCGAAATCGGCATCGGGCAGCTGGGTGATGACGTGGCGCGCGCCCAGCTCGGCACCGGCTTCGAGGAAGCGGAGGTAATCGCGGGGGTTGTCTCCTGAGGTCATGCGGGCCAGTTCGATGTCGAGGACCTCCACGCCCGTGGCGGCGAGGTGCGTCTTCGTCGCGCGCATCAGTGCGGGGTCGGAGGCGAGGGGGTAGTGCGGCTCCTGCGTCGTGACCTTCGTCATCCGCAGTCCGACGTATCGGTACCCCGCCGAGGCGGCCGCGTCGACGAGTTCCGGGGGCGTCAGGCTCAGCGCCGTCAGGTGCGCAAGCGAATACTCGCGGCGGTTGTCGGCGTCACCGGCCGACGGCCGGGCTCCCAGCGTGCGCATGCGCTGGCGGCGGTGCGCGGCCATCCGCAGCGGGATGCTGCGCGGATCGCCGTATCCGTCGTAGCCGTCGATGCGCTGCACGATCTCGAAGAAGATCCGCGCGCCGACCATCTCTGTGAACAGATGCAGGAAGACGCCTTCGGCGTCGCGGTGGTACAGAATCGAGTGCTCGCGCAGCGTCGCGACGAACTCGGCGGACAGATCGAGACGCGCCTCCAGATCGTCGTAATAGTTGTCGGGGATCCTGAGGATCGGAGCACCTCTGTCTCGCAGCGCCCGCGCGCAAGCGACCGCGTCATCCGTCGAGAACGCGATGCACTGCGGACTCGAGACCGCCGGAGCCCAGTCCCCGCGTCTCAGCGGTGTGGTGTTGAGGACCACCCGCACCCGCTCGTCCCGGTCCCGAGCCGACCACGTGCGGACCAGCCCGAACGGAGCGGTGATGTCCTGCGACGTGCCGTCGACGAGCCCGAGAACGGTGCGGAAGAACAGGGTCGACTGGTCGAAATGGTCGATGACCTCCGTCATGGCCACGTGGTCGATCTCCCGCACGAGGGGCGGCGGTGCCAGCACCTCCTCATCCCGCTCGAAGTCCGTCTCCCAGGTCTGCTCTGCGTCGGGTTCGCAGAAGAACAGGGCCACGCCGCCCGGAGTCGCCACGGAGGCGAGGTCGAGCTCGCGGGGCCCTCGCGGCCGTGCGAGTCGCGACGCCAGCAGGCTCTCGGCACGGCGCAGCGACCCGGCCGGGTCGGCACTGGCGACGCCCATCGCGCTGATGGAGGCCGTCGCCGGCGACACGGAACGCTCCGGTCCGAAGTTCAGGAGCACGCGCGCATCCGCCTGCTCCCACAGCTGGACGGGCTTGGAGCGGTGCTGACCGGTCTGAGCGAAGCCGAGCGCCCGCAGCGAGCGGGCCACGAGCGGCCCGGACACCTCGTCGACCGCCAGCTCGACGAACGCCAGGCCCGCCAGTGCGGGAGCCGACGGAAGGTCGCGCGGAGTGGGCGTGCGCGCGGCAGGAGCGTCACCACGACTCACCGCCTCGGCGAGAACGCGGATGGAGCGCATCGCGTCGGTCGCGGTGTGACGCGGGTCCTCCTGCTGATAGACGTCATTGAAGACTTCGAGCGCGATCGGGCCGTCGTAGCCGCCTGCCCGCAGCCGCCCGACGAAACCGCCGACCTCCAGCGAGCCCTGACCGGGGAACAATCGGTGGTGCAGGCTCCACTCGAGCACGTCGATCCCCGGCCGGGGTGCATCTGCCAGTTGGACGTGGAAGACCTTGTCCACGGGAATGCCCTCGATCGCTGCGGCGCGGTTCTCTCGGGAGAGGACGTGGAAACTGTCGAGGCACAGCCCCAGCGCCAGATGACCCACCCGTTCGACGACTCGCCACGCCTCGTCATGGGTGCGCACGCGCCCCCAGGGAACCGCCTCGTAGGCGAGCCGGATCCCGCGTGCATGCGCTCGCTCTGCGAGCGCGTGCAGCTGGTCGGCGGCGCGCTCGTCGTCGTCCACCCCCTCCGCCGTCTTCGTGGAGCAGCACACCAGCACCCGTGCACCGAGCTCACCGAGAAGGTCGAGCTTTCGCTCGGCTCTGTGCACATGCCTCGCGAAGGCCTCCGTGGGCACCGTCTCGACGTGGAACGGCTGGTACACCTCCACGGCCAGACCGAGATCGGATGCCTCGCTCGCCACCTTCGACGGCGACCACGACGACATCAGCAGGTCGTACTCGAGCAGTTCGACCCCCGCGAATCCGGCCTCGGCGGCGGCGTGCAGCTTGTCCTCCAGTGTTCCGGACAAGCAGACCGTCGAGATGAGGACGTCGCGCGGTCGCCGGTAAGCGTTCATGATCGGGGCCTGGATCTCTGCCGGTCACTGGGTGGCGACGTGCTCGATCTTCTCGCCCGGCGAGTAGATGTCGAGGATGTTCCAATGGCCTGACGTCGGAGTGGGCACGTTCACCATCGAGACGTCGATCACGACCGGCCCGCCGTGGGCGATGGCCCGCTCCAGTGCGGGCTTGAACTCCGAGGCGGCTTCGATCTTGATGCCGGTGATGCCGTAGGCGTCCGCGATCTTCGCGAAGTCCGTGTACATCGGGTCGTCGGCGGTGCCGAACACCGTCCCATAGGTGGTGTCGAAGGCGGCCTTCTCGAGTCCGGCGATCGTGCCGAAGGCGTTGTTGTTCATCACGACCCACACCACCGACACGTTCTCCTCGCGGGCCGTCGCAAGCACTGCGGGGTTCTGACCGAAGCCGCCGTCACCCACGAGGGACACCACGACGCGATCGGGCCGGCCCATCTTCGCTCCGATCGCAGCCGGCGCGCCGAACCCCATGGTCGCGAATCCGCCGGGCGTGAGGAAGGTGCCGGGAGTCAGGATGTCGAACTGCTGACCTACGCCGTTCTTGTTCCAGCCGACGTCGGTCGTGATGATCGCGTCGGCGGGAAGCACCTCACGGGCCTCGCAGAGGATGCGCTCGGGGCGCATCGGCCACGCATCCGAGTTCTGGGCGTCGATGTTGCCGCTCTTGACGGCGGCGCGATGGGCGGCGATCTGCTCGAGCAGCGCGGGCCGTTGCACTCCTTCCGGAGCCAGTCGTCGAGCCACGCGGGTGAGCACCCTGAGCGCCGACTTCAGGTCTGCGAGGGCGCCGACCTCCAGCGGGTAGTTGCGCCCCAGCTCCGACGGATCGATGTCGATCTGCATGAGCTTGGTGGCGGGGATGTCGAAGGTGTACTCCGCGTACCACGAGCTCGAATCCGCTTCCGCGAACCGCGTGCCCAGGGCGAGGATCCAATCGGCGGTCCGCGTGGACTCGTTCGTGTACGCCGTGCCCCAGAATCCGGTCATGCCGAGCACGAGTGGGCTGTCGTCGGGAATGGCCCCCTTGCCCATGAGACTGTGCGCGATGGGGAGGGAGAGAAGCTCCGCGAACTCGGCGAGTTCCGGCGCCGCGTCGGCGCCGACGATGCCGCCACCGACATAGAGCACGGGGCGCTGTGCCTCGAGGAGGTTCTGGACGATGCGCTCTGCCACGGCTTCGTCGAGGCTCGGCTTCGCGAGAGAGCGCGTGTTGCCGATGACCCGATCGAAGGACGCGACGTCGACCTCGGCGGAGAAGACATTCATCGGCACATCCACGAGCACCGGGCCGGGCCGCCCGCTCGCCGCGAGCGTGAAGGCCTTGTCGAGGATCTCCGCGACGAGGTGCGGCTGATCGACGCGCCACGCACGCTTCACGAACGGACGGTAGATCTCGTACTGCGCCGCGTCGGCGTGGAGGTTGATCTCCTGGTGCGGGTGCTTGCCGTAGTAGTGGGTCGGCACGTCGCCGGCGATCACGACCATGGGGATGGAATCGAGCGCCGCGTTCGCGACGCCGGTCGTCGCGTTGGTGAGGCCGGGCCCGAGGTGGGTCAGCACGACCGCGGTCTCCCCGGTGGCGCGCGCATACCCGTCGGCGGCGTGCGCCGCGATCTGCTCGTGCCGCACGTTGACGAAGGAGATCTGCTCGCTCTTCTCGAGGGCTGCCAGCAGTGCGATGTTCGTGTGGCCGCACAGCCCGAAGATGTGCGTCACCTCGCGCGATTCGAGATAGCGCGTGATCTGGTTGGAGACGAGATCCTTCACTGTGTCCTTCTTTCGTCGTTGCGGGGGACCGATCTGAGGTCCGGGCCGGTGTACGTGTAGCCGAGCGACTTCGGCAGGGGGCCTTTGATGCGGCCGCCCTGGGCCATCTGCTCGCTCGCATGGGCGAGGATGCCGACGGAACGCGCGAGGATGAACACCCCGCGGCCCAGCACCGGCGGCAGGCCGAGTTCGCAGTAGATGACGGCTGTCACGCCGTCGACGTTCATCGGTATCGGCGCAGGCCGGCCCGCGCTGAGGGCCTCCCCCACCGCTCGCCCGATGGCGGCGAAGCGCCCATCGACGACGCCGTCGGCGGCAGCCTCCTCGACCAGCGCGAGAAGCCTCGGCGTCCGCGGGTCGAGCGGATGGAAGCGATGGCCGAAACCCGGCACGTAGCGCAGGCCGGCGTCCCGATGACGTTGCAGCACCCGGGCGACCGACGAGGAGAGCGAGCCTGTCGCGCTCATGTCTTCGTCGATCTCGAGATACAGCTCCATGCACTGCTGTCCCGGTCCTCCGTGGATGTCGTCGAGCACGTTGATCGCCGATGCCATCGCACTGTTGACCGGTGAGCCGCACGTCGTCGCCATCCGCGCGATGGCGATCGACGGCGCCTGCGGCCCGTGGTCCACGGACGCCACCATCGCCGCCTCGAGGAGCGCGGCCTGCGCGGGCGACGGCAACTCGCCTCGGAGCATCAGCCAGATCGTCTCGACGAAGCTCACCGTGCCGATGAGTTCTTGGATCGGATAACCGCGCAGCGCGATCTCACCGGGGCGGATGTCGATGATGTCGGTCTGCCACCACTGCCGCGCCTCTGCGACGAGCTCTTCGGCACGGAGAGCGCGCGACCCGCCACCGTCGGTCTGGTCGCTCATGAGACGGGGGCCGCCGTCGGGTCGACGACTTCGAATGCCGGATCGTAGAACTCGCCGAACAGCTCCTCATCGGAAGGGCGGTCCTCGGGAATCGTGCGCGAGACCCAGGTCGTGTTCAGGTAGTGGCGAAGCGAGACGTTCTCGGAGGTGATGTTGCCGCCCCACGTTCCGCAGCCCATGGAGGACGTCATCGGCATGCCATTGGTGAACGAGCCGGCGTTGGCCTTGGAGTTGGGCTGACGCACCATGATCCGCGAGACCGGCATGCGCTGGGCGAAGTAGTCGATGTGCGCGTCATCGGTGGATGCGATTCCGCACGAGTGCCCCTTGCCACCGATCTCGTAGAGCCGCTGAGCGACCTCCACTCCATCTTCGAAGGTGCCGGAGTAGGCGTGAACAGCCATCAGCGTGGTCAGCTTCTCTTTGCAGAACTGGTGGTCTTCGCCGATCCCGTCGCCCTCGACGACGATGAAGCGGCGGTCGGCCGGAATTTCGAAACCGGCGGCACGGGCCAGCGCCTGCGGCGACACGGCGACGGTGTCCGCCAGCCGGTGTCCCTCGTCATCCCACATCACCGACTGCAGCGCGGCCCGCTGCTCCGCGTCGGCGAGAAAGGCCCCCTCTCGCTCGAGCGCCGCGAGCATGGCCGAGTACAGCGAATCAGGAACCAGGACGTTGCCATCCGCAGAGCACCCGGAGCCGAAGTCCGAGGTCTTGGAGAGCATGCAGTTGCGCGCCGTCTCGTCCAGATCGGCGGTCTCATCGACGAACTCCGTCGCATTGCCCGCTCCCACACCGTAAGCGGGGGTTCCGGAGCTGTATGCCGCGCGCACCAGTCCCTGACCGCCCGTCGCGATCACGAGGTCGGACCTGCGCATGATCTCCTGCGAGGCGGCGAGGCTCGGATGCGTGATGCATTGCAGGATGTCAGCGGGTGCGCCTTCGGCTTCAAGGGCGTCGCGCATGAGGCGCACGGTCTCGAACGTGGTGTGCTTCGAGCGGGGATGCGGCGAGAAGACGACGACATCGCGCGCCTTGATCGCGTAGATCGCGTTGCCCGCCGGAGTCAGGTCGGGGTTGGTCGTCGGCACGACGCATCCGATGATGCCGACGGGCTTGCCGTACTTCACGAGGCCGCGCTCGCGATCCTCCTCGATGATGCCCACCGACGGGCTGCGCAGCGCGTCACGGAGGACTCCGCGGATCTTCATCCGCTTGTTCATCCGGCTCGCGAAATCTCCCAGCCCGGATTCCTCGATTCCCATGTCGACGAGACGGTGGAAGGAGGAGCGGTTCGCGACGGCCCACGCGACGGCGCGGATGAGACGGTCAACGCGCTCCTGGTCGTAGGTTTCGATGATCTTCAGTGCCGCGCGGGCGCGCGCGAACACGTCTTCCAGTTCGGCTTCCTGCTCGCTCGAGAGCGATCTCGGTGATGCGGTCATGACAACTCCGTCCATGGGCGATGACGCCGATGGCCGCATGCTATGCACACGCCGACACCGGTCACAACGCGCGTCCCACTGGGCAGAAACGCTCCCCCGATGCCCGTCTCCGCGGAGATGCGAGCGGTGTCCCATTCGGCGAGACTCGACTTTGCAGTCCCCGTTTTGGAGACCAGAGTTCCAGGGGTGGCGCCCGCGTGGGCGCAGCGCCGCTGGACCGACAAGGAGATCGGCAATGCAGCCAGACACGTCGATGGTGACGTCATGACGGACGGGCCACGGGAGTTCGACCAGCCGGAGGATCCGGCACCTTCGCACCCCGACGCGAAATCAGCAGCAGTGCCGCCCGAGATCGAGAACTCGATCTTTCCGGCGACGAAGACGTTCTTCACGACGCCGAAACTCAATGAGGGCGTGCCGGCCGATCCCGGGTTCATCCGGGTGCTCTCGGCCATCGAGATCACCGTCGCCGTGACGCTCTTCGCCTTCATCATCATCGGTGTGATGTATCAGGTGCTCGGCCGCTACTTTCCCGCCGTCAGCTGGGTGGGGGCGGGCGAGTTGGCGCTGCTCTCGATGATCGCGCTCACCTTCACCACGGCCGGCTACCTCGTCGGGCGCAACGGGCACATCGTGCTCGAGATCTTCGACGAGATGCTCGCCGGCACCCGCTGGTTCGCGGCGCTGCGCATCGTGTCCGCCGTCATCATGGTGCTCACGTGTGTCGCCCTCGCGTATGAGGCCTGGGTCAAGGTCGACGCGGAGTGGGGGCGGCTCAGCGCCGCGATGCACGTCCCGATGGGTGTGCTCTACATCTTCGCCCTCGTCGGCTTCCTCTCCGCCGCGGTGCACTCGGCTTTCAAGATCCCCTACGCCGGCCGCCCTGAACGCAAACTCGACATCGGCGAAATGGACATCTGACCCGTGGAACTGTGGCTCTACATCCTGCTGTTCGTCGTCTTCCTCCTCCTGCGCGTGCCCGTGGCCTTCGCGATGATCGCGTCGAGCATGCTGTACTTCTACAGCCACGGGCTGTCGGCGGGCTACGCGCTGTCCTCCATGGTGAACGGGATCAACAGCTTTCCTCTGCTGGCCGTCCCCCTGTTCATCTTCGTCGGCAGCATCGCCAACAACCTGGGTATCGCGACCCGGCTCTACGACCTCGCTCGCGCCCTCCTTCCCCGTCTTCCGGGCAACTTGGCCTACGTGAACCTCGGGACCGCGATCGGATTCTCGTGGATCAGCGGTTCCGCACTGGCCGACGCCGCGTCGACGAGCAAGGTGCAGATTCCGCAGATGCTGAAGGCCGGCTACCCCTACGGCTTCTCCGCGGGTCTGACCGCCTCGGGCTCGCTCATGAGCACCGTGATGCCCCCCAGCATCCCGGCCGTCCTCTTCGCCGCGACCGCGTCGATCTCGACCGGCGCCTTGTTCGCGGGCTCGATCATCCCCGCGATGCTGATGGCCGTGGGCCTCGCCTCGTACATCTTCTTCTGGGTGCGCCGTCACCCGGATGTGGCGGGGAGCCGCCCCTTCGACGGCGGGATGCTCGGGCGCGCAGCGCTTCGCGTGATCGGTCCGGCGCTGCTGCCCGTCATCATCCTCGGCGGGATCTTCAGCGGCTGGTTCACCCCCACCGAGAGCGCGGGCATCGCGTCCGTCTACATGCTCGCTCTGGGTCTGGTCTACCGCACGCTCAACTGGCGCGTCTTCTGGAAGTCCGCGAAGGAGACGGTCGTCATCTCCGGTGGCATCCTGCTCATCCTCGGCGCCTCCAACCTCATGGGTCAGGTGCTGGCACGCGAGCAGGTGACGCGCCACCTCGGCGAATGGCTCACGGGCATCACCGACAACCCGATCGTGTTCCTGCTGCTGCTGAACGTCCTGCTGATCCTGCTGGGCATTCCCCTCGAGGCGGCGCCGGTCATCCTCGTGCTCGTGCCGATCCTCATGCCGATCATCGGTCAGTACGACATCGAGCCGGTGCAGCTCGGCGTGATCATGATCCTCAACCTGATGATCGGATCGCTCACTCCACCGGTCGGGGCCGTGCTGTTCGTCGTGGGCTCGATCACCCGACGCCCGATGGGAGAGCTGTTCCGCGGCATCCTGCCCTTCCTAATCCCGCTCGGCATCGTGCTTCTGCTGCTCACGCTCTTCCCCGTCATCGTCACGGCTCTGCCGACGATGCTCGGGCTGATGTAGCGCTCCGCCGATCGCGAAAGGACGGCCGGTGCACAGACACCTGTCGGTGCTGAACGGGCCGAATCTCAACATGCTGGGGTTGCGTGAACCCGAGCTGTACGGGAGCACGACGCTCGAGCACATCGCAGCCGACTGCACGCGGATGGGGACGGAGCTCGGCTTCGACGTCTTCTTCGGCCAGACCAACGCCGAGCACGAACTCGTGGAATGGGTGCATGACGCGTTCCGTCGAGACGCATCCGTGGTGATCAATCCCGCCGCGTACAGTTTCGGTTCGGTCGCCCTCCTCGATGCCCTGCGCATGCTCAGGACGCCCATCGTCGAGGTGCACATCACGAACATCCAGGCCCGCGACGCCGTGCATCAGCACTCCCTGATCTCGACCGTGTCGCGGGCCGTCATCGCCGGAGCGGGCGCCTACGGCTACGAGCTCGCCATCCGCGTGGTGGACCGGGTCCTCCGCGAAGGTCGGGTCTGACGCCCGCAGGCGCCGGCGGACCGGATGTTCCATTCGTCGGGACATCGCTGTCCTCGCGTGTCGAAGTCGGTCAGAGTCGGCACTGTCAGAATGCTGCAGCGTGGGCACCGTCGATGATGTGGACCGGTCACGGTTCGGAGAGTCTTCGATCACGATGCAGCCGCACGCACCTTGTCCAGCACCTCGCACGAAGACGTGCGCATGAAAGAGGAGAGTCAAATGGGCACGTCCCGATCGACGCGCCGGGGCCGCTTCGCGGCAGCGACGCTCGCAGCAACAGCCCTCGCCATCACCGGTTGCGCCGGCGGGGCGAGTCCCGAGAGCACGGCAGGCGAGACCGGCGGGGCCAACGAGCCGGTCACTCTCACGGTCGCCACCAGTCAGAACGAGCAGACGCCGAACTACTACTGCGGCGTCCAAGTACTCAAGGAGAAGCTCGAAGCCGCCGACATGGGCTTCACCGTGGATCTGTTCCCGGCGAGCCAGCTCGGCCCCGACGCCGACCGCTTCCCGCTCGTGCAGGCGGGCGACATCGACATCGACCTGCAGGGCGCTTCGGCGCTGAGCTCCACCTACGAGCCGATCGGCGTGATCGACGCGGCCTATGCGTTCGACGATGTCGACCACGCGTTCGAGTGGATCGACGACGGCTCGGAGGACCTGTTCAACGGTTTCCACGACGCCACCGGCGTCCGCGTGGTCGACGGATGGTTCTTCGGGAACCGTACCTTCACCACGAAGGACCTCGAGGTGAAGAGCCCGGAGGATCTGGGCGGCGCACCGATCCGCTTCCCGAACTCTCCCCAGTTCCTCGCGAACGCGCAGGCGCTGGGCGTGAACAACCCGGTGTCGGTCGCCGTCGAAGAGGTGTATTCGGCCCTGCAGCAGGGCATCGCGGTGGGTCAGGAGAACCCGATCGTCGCGACCCATTCGTCGAGCTACGACGAGGTTCTCAACACGGTGATCTTGAACGACCACAACGTGGGCATCCACTGGCTCATCGTCAGCGACAAGACCTACGACAAGATGAATGACGAGCAGGCAGCGAAGCTCGAGGAGACCCTGCACGAGATCCGTCCCGACAACCGCGTGTGCGTGGAAGACGCCACGGACGAGATCCTGGAGGGCTACCGCAGCGACTCCACGTACACGGTGATCGAGAAGGAGGACATCGACATGGATGCCTTCATCAGCCAGGCTGAGGAGTTCTTCAACGATTACTACACGGGCGAGAACCTCGAGGCGTACAAGGCGATCCGCGCACTCGCCGGCTGAGGCACAGAACGTGGAGAGGGGGGTGGGCGCCAACGGCGCTCATCCCCCTCTCCCCGTTCCGCCGAGTTCTGCGGGGCGGTCAGCCGACGCGATCGGCGATGCCGGCCCGATGCGAGAGGGTCGCCGCCGCGGCCCGCACGGCCGTTGCGACGTGATCCACGACGACGTCGGCCGTCGCGCCCGAGACCGAGATCGCGGCGATCGCCTCACCCCCGGCGGCGAGCACCGGGCTCGCCATGCACGAGCGCCCGAGAACGCATTCTTCGCGCTCGGCGGCGACCCCCGCGCCGCGAATGTGCAGCAGCTCCGAGAGCACCGCTGCGGGTTGCGTGATGGTGTGCAGCGTCTGCGCCGGGAGGCCGCCGGAGACGACCGGCTCGACCACCTCGGGGGGCGAGAAGGCGAGAATGGCCTTCCCGACGGCCGTCGCGTGCGCGGGGAGGCGTCCACCGATCCTCGCGTACGGGCGGACGGCGGGCTCACTGCGGACGATCGCGAGGAAGACGACGTCCGCCCCGTCCAGGACAGCGAGCTGCACGGACTGCGCAGTGAGGTCGCGCAGCCCGGTCATGATCGGGTAGGCGAGGTGGCGCAATCGCCGGGGTCGCTCGACGGTCTGCCCGAACTCGAACAGCCTGACCCCGAGGTAGAACGTGTCGCCTTCACGATCGAGCAGGCCCTCCTCCACGAGCTCGCCGGCGATGCGGGACACCGTCGATTTGGGGAGGTTCGCCCGCCGGGCCAGTGCCGAGACACCCATACCCTCATCGTGATCACCGAACGCGTCGAAGACGGCCGTGATGCGGTCCAGTACGCTCACCGAGTCGGTCCACGCGGCTGTTCGCATGGCTCAGGCCGCCGCCGCCAGGCGCCTCGTGAGGTTGGTGCTCGCGGCACGTACGAGTGGCGCGACTCCGTGGGGGTCCAGTCCGTCGCTCGGTCCGGCGAGCGAGAGCGCCCCGAGAACGACCCGGTCGGGCGAGAGCACCGGACTCGCGACCGCCGCGATCCCGGGATACGACGCTTCGATGTCCATGGCGACGACTGCTGAGCGCACGTGAGTGAGTTCGTCGCGGAACTGGCTTGCCGCCCCATCGACGAGGGGAGCGCTGATGCGATTCACGACGCGCTCGTCTGCGCAGAACGCGAGGTACGCCTTGCCGCTGGCGGTGGTCAGCGCGGAGAAGCGCATCCCCGCGCGCGTCGGAAGCATCGGAAGTCGGCCCGGCACTGCGGCGAGGGAGACCATGTCATCTCCCTGCTGGATCCACAGCACGATCCGCTCCCCGGTCGCCTCCCGCAGCGTGCGGATGACCGGTGCAGCGGCGCTGATCAGGCGGCGCGGCAGGCTGGCCCGCGCACCCAGCTCGAACAGGCGCAGTCCGAGCACGACGCCCTCGTCGGCGCGGTCGAGGTAGCGCTGCGCCGTCAGTTCGCTCACGAGACGCGAGACCGTGGATTTCGGGAGGTGGGTGCGAGCGGCGATCTCGGTGATCGACGCGCAGGCTCCCGCCCCTTTGACCGCGTCGAGGATGGCGATGATCCGACCCAGCAGCGATGTGGGCGCCTGCGCGTTCGCGTCGGGTGCGTTCCATTCGGCGAGACTCGTCATCGAGCATCCTCCTCTGCAGGGTTGAATCGGCGTTGACCAACCCCTCGTTCCGAAATGTACTAGTTGGTACGTTTTGATGCAATGCTGTCCCAGCCAGACGGGCGCCGACGCCGGCGTTCGCAGAAGGAGCCCCATGCGAACCGCCGTCG
Organism: Microbacterium festucae; assembly: GCF_025421715.1. Lineage (GTDB taxonomy): Bacteria > Actinomycetota > Actinomycetes > Actinomycetales > Microbacteriaceae > Microbacterium > Microbacterium festucae. The sequence continues at coordinate 1,354,521 of NZ_JAOEFC010000001.1, read as the reverse complement.
CCACGGTCAGCCTGGGACCCGATGTGCTCGGCGGCCCCGCCGCGCACGAGACGGCAGACCCGGCATGAGCGCCGATGAGAACGGCATCGCACGCGGCGGATCTCGCGCCGGTCATCTCGTCGGACTCATCGGAGAAGGCATCGGCGCCTCGCTCACCCCGGCGCTGCATGAGGTGGAAGCCGCGCACCTCGCCCTCGACTACGAGTACCGGATCCTCGACCTGCTCCGCCTCGGCCGCGCCCCGAACGAGCTCGAGGCGCTGATCGGCGAGCTCATCGCCCAGGGCTACGACGCCGTGAACGTCACGCACCCTTGCAAGCAGATCGCATTCGAACTGGTCGACGAGCTCGACGAGGACGCCCGCCGACTGGGCGCGGTCAACCTCATCCTGCTGCGGCAGGGGCGGACGACCGGATACAACACCGACTGGATGGGCTTCCGGGACGGACTTCTGGCCGGACTCCCCGGGGCGTCGCTGGCCCGCGTCGTGCAGCTGGGCTGCGGGGGCGCCGGAGCGGCCACCGCCTACGCGCTTCTGACGTGCGGAGCTTCCGAGCTCCACCTCGTCGACGTCGACGATCGGCGCTCAGCCGCGCTCGCCGATCACCTGCAGACGCTCTTCCCTGCAGCGCGGGTGCTGTCCTCGCCGTCGCAGGGGGTGGATGCAGCGCTCGTCACGGCGAGCGGGGTCGTTCATGCGACCCCCCTGGGTATGGCCCACCATCCCGGTGTCGCCTTCGACGTCGACATCCTTCGCGACGGGACGTGGGTGTCGGAGGTCGTCTACCGTCCCCTGGCGACCCAGCTGGTCCGAGACGCCGAGCGGCGAGGCCTCCCCGTCTTGAGCGGTGGGCTGATGGCAGTCGGGCAGGCCTTCGCGAGCATGCAGATCATCACCGGCATCCGTCCCGATCGGAAGCGGATGGAGCGACACTTCCGTACGCTCATCGAACATGAGAGCACAGCATTCGGAGCAGCGGGTGGCTGAGGAGTCGACCGCGGGTGCGATGACGCCGCGCGCGGCCCGAAGCCAGGAGGACATCCTCGAAGTCGCGATGGCGGAATTCGCGGCCAACGGCTACGCCGGCGCCCGCGTCGACGAGATCGCCGCGCGAACGCGGACCACCAAGCGGATGCTGTACTACTACTTCGGTTCGAAGGAGGGACTGTATCTGGCGGTCCTCGAGCGCGTATACGCGCAGATCCGTCGGGTCGAGCGCGATATCCGCGTCAGCGAGCTGCCGCCCGATCAGGCCCTGCGAACGATCGCCGTGGCGACATACGACCATCACACGACCCACGAGGCCTTCATCAAGCTCGTGAGCATCGAGAACATCCATCGCGCCGAACACCTGCGCAGATCCGAGACGATCCTCCGCGAGAACGCGACCGCGATCACGCTGCTCGAGGAGGTGATCGCCCGGGGGGTCGGCGCCGGACTCTTCCGCGATGACGTCGATGCCGTCGACGTGCACATGATGATCAGCGCCTACGCGTGCTTCCACGTGGCGAACCGGCACACGTTCGCCGCGATCTTCAATCGGGACATGCTCGCACCGGACCTTCAGGAGTCGCACCGGGCGCTCATCGGCGACATGGTTCTCGCGACCATGACGATGCGCCGCTGAACGACGCCGCCCGGGTCGCATCGTCGCCGCTCAGCTCAGGGCGAAGACCGCGGGGTCGGCACCGTCGGTGATCTCGACGAGCGCGCGCACCACCGTGTCGACCGCCGGGGCCCGCGCGCCCGCACGCACGACGACACCCATGTCGCGCACCGCCCGCGGGTCGTCGATCTCGAGCTGCACGCATCCCTCGATCGGCAGGCGCACGGGCGGCCCGATCGCGACGCCGAGGCCGGCGGCGACCAGTCCGTGCAGGGTCCGCAGATCGTCGCCCTCGAACGCGATGCGCGGTGCGGCGCCCTCGGTCGCGAACAGCCGCTCCACCGTCTGGCGCAGTCCGTAGCCGGGCTTGAGGGTCACCTGCGCCTCGTCGACGAGGTCGCGCAGCCCCACCCGCGGCAGCGCGGTGAGCGGGTGCCCGGTCGGCACCGCCACGACGAGGCGCTCTTCATAGAGGTGGCGCGCGCGGTCGGCGTCGAGGCCCAGCCCGGCGCCCGAGACGATCGCCAGGTCGACCCGGCCGGCGTCGAGTGCGGCGAGGCAGGTGTCGCGCGCACCCTGCATCAGCGAGAACGCGATGCCGGCGCCGGCGTCGCGCAGGTGGGCGATGAGTGCGGGCACGAGGCGCTCCCCGAGCGAGTTCTGAAACGCGACGCCGACGGTGGCGCGCGCGTCGTCGAGTGACTGCAGCGCGTCGTGCGCGGCACGCAGCGCCACCCGCACGGCCGGCAGCATCCGGCGCGCGGCCGGCGTGAGACGGATGCCGCGGCCGCTGCGCTCGACGACCGGCACCCCCAGCTGCTCGCCCAGGTGCTTGAGCGCGCGGCTGACGGTGGGCTGGGGCACGCCCAGCCGCTCGGCCGCACGCGTGAGGTGCTCGTCGTCGGCGAGCGCGTCCAGCAGCGGCAGGTGCGGCAGCAGCGCGGTAAGCCGATCCGGACTCATGTCGGAAACGTATCACTGACACCGAATTCGTATTGGACGCGCATGGAACCGGAGACGTAACGTCGTGGCGTGTCCACCGGAACGCTGCCCCTTCCCCCGCGCATCGACGTCGCGCCGCGGCGGCTCGGTGCGGCGATGTGGACGACGGGGATCGCGACGTTCGGCGTCCTCTACGCCCCGCAGGGACTGCTCACCGGCATCGCGCGCACCTACGACCTGACCGCCGCCGATGCGTCGTGGGTCGTGTCGGCGGCCACGCTGGGCTTGGCGGCCTCGATCCTGCCGTGGGCGCTGCTGGCCGACCGGCTGGGGCGGCGGCGCACCATGCGCATCGCGGCGATCTGCGCGGCGGTGGTCGCGGTGACCGCACCGCTGCTGCCCGGCTTCGCGGGCCTGCTCGTGGGGCGGCTGCTGCTCGGCATCGCGCTCGGCGGCATCCCGGCGCTCGCCATCGCCTACGTGCACGAAGCCGCACCGGCGCATCGCGCGAGCGTGGCGGCCGGGGCGTACGTCGCGGCGACGAGCGTGGGCGGGCTCGCCGGGCGGCTGGCGGCGGCCCCCATCGGCGACCTGTTCGGCTGGCGCCTCTCGCTCGAACTGCTCGGCGCGGCGGCGGCCGCGTTGACCGTGGTGTTCGCCCTGCTGCTGCCGGCGACCGAGCCCCACCGGCCCGTGCGGCTGCGTCACAGCGCATCGACCCTGGCCCGCCAGATCGTGAACCCGCGCGCGCTCCCGTTCTACGCGATCGGAGCCCTGGCAGTCGGAGCGCTCGTCGCGACGTTCAACGCGCTCGGATTCCGACTGGAGGCGCCGCCGTTCCTGCTGTCGGCGACCGCGGTGTCGCTGGTGTTCCTCACCTACCTCGCCGGCACGGTGACCTCGCGCAGCTCGGGCTGGGCGGTGCACCGCTGGGGCGAGCGCATCCCGCTGTGGGTGGGTGGCGGCGCGATCGTGGTGGGCGCGCTGATCTCGCTCGCGCCGAACCTCGCGGTGATCGTGCTGGGGGTGCTGCTGCTGACGGCGGGGATGTTCCTCTGCCACGCGACCGCCAACTCCGCCGTCGCCCGCGCCGGCGGCTCGGGGCGACAGCACGCGGTCGCGCTCTACAGCGTCGCCTACTACTGCGGATCGAGCGTGTTCGGCACCCTCGGAGCGCTGGCCTGGACCGCCGGCGGATGGGGCCTGCTGGTGGCGTTCATCGCCGCGCTCGGCCTCGCGATCGCCGCGGCGACGCTTCTCGTGCCGCGACGCTGACGGAGGCGAGAGCGTCCGTCAGGACGCCGCCGCGCCCTTCGCGCCGCGCCGGGCGAACACCCGTCCCGAGACGAAGATGATGGCGATCAGGCCGAAGACGAGGTAGACCCCGTTGAACAGGCCCGCCACCGTGAGCAGCCCGGAGTCGCCGGCCGTCGAGCCGTGCGCGTCGATGCCGCCGGTCGCCAGGAAGGTCGTCGGGTCGGTCGCGGCATGCAGCAGGATGGCGGGGATGATGCTGCCGGTGACGCGCATCGTCAGGTACATCATCGCCCCGAAGCCGAACGTGTAGACGACGGTGATCGCGACGACGAGCGGCTCGGCACCGCTCAGCGCGTTCACCGAGTGCAGCAGGGCGAAGATGGCCGACGACAGCACGAAGACCGCCCGCTCGCCATACCCGTGGCGGCGCAGCATGTTCACCGCGACGCCGCGGGTGAGCAGCTCTTCGGCGAAGCTGACGCACAGCCCCATGAAGAGCACCGTCAGCACGACGGTCGGGGTGTAGGCGCCCCAGTCGGTCGCGAACAGGCGCAGCACGATCGGGATGATCAGCAGCACGACGGCGATCCACATCCACCAGGCGCCCGTGACGGGCTGGCGACCGAAGATCTCGCGCTTCCAGCGCTGCGTCACCACGAACACCAGCACCAGCAGACCCATGACGAGGATCGGAAGCGCGACACCGAAGAACACCGTCGACTCGCTGCCGAACAGGTCGCTCGCGTCGATCTGCGACGCGAACACGGTCGAGATGAGGAAGCTCAGACCTTCGTACAGCGCGAGGTAGACCACCACGAACAGCAGCGCACGCCACCATCCCCCGCGGTTCCAGAACCGCTGCCAGGCATTCTCGGGCTCGTACGTCGGGGGGAATTCGCTCATGGGAGGCGCAACCTTCTCGTAGCTGGAGGGGCGGATTCACACCCTACACGGGCGAACCGCAGCGCGACGAAAAACTCTCCTGACCAGGAACTTTGTGGCGGGGACGGAGGGATTTGAACCCTCGGTCCCCTTGCGAGGACTCCACCTTAGCAGGGCCTGCGACTTATGCAGATGGTGCAGAATCTGCGGGTTCCTGCACGTGGAACACGCTGGATTCGGCGGTGTCATCGGACGCTGGGACCCCCACGGGACCCTCGGAGTTGCTCCCAGCAACTTGCGCGACCCTGAACGACGGCCTGATTATCGGCGCCGGGCGGCTCAGCGTTCATCGGCGTCACCGAGGAGAAGAGCATCGATCGACTGAGAAGGGTCGAGCAGTCGAGCGGCGCGGATATCGCGATCCACGATCTGGGCCATGTCCTGTTCGTGTGCTGCGATCTTGGCGAGATCGTTGCCGAGAGATCGGGCTGTTAGGCGCTCCGATAGTCCACGTTCATCCCGGCCGCGCCCTACAACGGACTGCAACAGGCTTGCGGCTACTCCCGCCCGCCCCATCTCCTTTGCATACCTGAAGGCGGAATCCAAGTGGTGTGCCGTTCCTCGCCACGGCTCCCGAGCTCGAACCCCTGAATGAACCGCGTCCTGGAACGCAGAAAGGACGGCGAAGAGAGCGAGTTCTTCGGTGGACGCAGATGGCTTGACGGCACGCGGAGCGATGTTGGCCATCATGAAATAGGGGCCCATGTCGGGTTTGTCGACCACGAGCGAGCGCATCGACGCGTCATCGCTCTCCAGCCCATCGAGCCAGTCGCGAGCGAAGGCGTCGAGGTCTAGGTCGTCGAGCTGGTACCGAAGCAACGATCCTCCTCGTGGGTAGGTTATGGCGTACTGGGGACTTGTGGCGGGTCCAGGGGTTTCACCAATACGCGGCGATCAACTCGACGTCGAGGCGCGACACTGCGGCGCCCAACTTCTTCGGCGCCGCAGCCGGAGTCGATTCGGACCACGGCCACAGGCCGAAGCGGTCACGCACATCGTTGCGCAGGGTGCTGAGTTCTTGGGCCATAGCGCCGCCCTCGATGCCGTAGTGCTGGTCGACCGCACCAAAAAGGTCGAGCTGTTTCGCCATCGGCATCTGCCGCACATCGATCGTCGGCATCTCCGAGAGATCCGGTCTGACCGCCTCGCTGCCGGTCAGCTCAGCGACGCCATCGGCGTATGCGGAGAGCCACTCGGATGGTCGCCCTGTCGCACCGCGCTCGGTGCCCTGGCGTAGCGCGCCCATCATCATCGGACCGATGTTGTCGACCGTTGCCGCTAGCTGCGGGTGAACGACGTTCAGGATCGCGCCCACGTACGACGAGGCGGACTCGGGCCGGAGTTCGGGGTCGATGATGCGGCACAGGACGGTGTACCGCCTGGATTGAAAGAGGGTTCTACCGAGGTCGCCCCAGAACCAGTTGGGCATGGTGACGGCGTGAAGCTCGACGACGTCGCTCGATTCACCTGGAGTCACCGTAAGCCAGTCCTCGCCACCGATAGTTACCAGCCGAAGATTCGGCAGCATCGCCACCACGGGGACGGCTTCGCCGTTGAGGTTGTCGATCAGGGCGGTCAACGGCCGTACCTGCCGGAACACCTCCCTCTGCTCTAGCGGGAGCAGCTCGGGGAACGAGTTGACCACGTCGGCCACAGCGTTGATCGCTGTGCGCACCTGATAGCTGTCGGCTGCGGCGAGAGTCACCTCAAGCTCGATGAGGTCGCCACGGCGAAGGTCAGAGACCTTCACTCCGGCGCCGTACTTGCGCAGCGCGCTCTGGTCGAGGGCGTCCAATCGCCGCTTGGCAAGCCAGCGATAGGTCGGAGCATGTCTGAGCACGAAGCTTTGATGGTTCTTGCTGCGGAATCTTGCGAACGCCGACTGCGCAACGGATTTTCGGGTCTCTTCTTGAGCACGAGTGCGGCCCAGCTTGAGGCCAGTGGAGACCTCGGTGGCGCCGAAGGCTGAGTCGCCCGGCATGGTGGCGCCCGCGGTGAACTCTCGCGACCGTGAGGTGGAGTTGGTGGTCTGAACGAGGATCTCCCCGTCCACCGCGGCCAGCATGCTCTCGACCCCGGTCTCGTCGAGGTAGATGAACTCACGGATCTCCCCGAGTGCGTTTCTGCGTCTCACGGTCGTTCCTTGTCTCGTTCCCATTGCTCACGGGCTTGGGCGACAGTCGTGTGCTCCGCCCGCACGACGTCGAGGCCGGCTAGGACGTCCTCGAGGGTGCGGGTGGTGCGTCCGTCGCTGTCTCGCTGATGATCTGCTTCGCGCCAGACCTGAGCGAGCTGTGCGGGCGAGAGGCCGTCGGTGGCGGCCGCAATCCATCGCACCACGTCCACGGCGAGCTCCGGCGCCTGAGCCTTCACGATCTGCTCGCGCTCGGCGGTGTGTGGGAGAGCGAAAGGCACCTTGTAGTCGAAGCGTCCCGCGCGGAGGAAGCCCTCATCGACGTCTTCGAGCCGGTTGGTGGCGGCGATGACGAACGGTCGATCGGCGCGGTTGGCAGAGTCCGTCAGCGACAGAAGCTGTCCAACCTGCCGATTGATCGCCTCGTGCACGTCTGGTCCGCGCCGAGGACCGATGGAGTCAAACTCGTCGATAAAGATCACCGCACGGGGCCGGGTTCGGCCGGTCTCGAACAGATCGCGCATCGCCCTCTCTGTCGACCCGAACCAGCGGTCGACGAGTTCCGGACCGTTGACGGTGATCAGGCTGGCACTGGCTTCCTCGGCGAGCGACCGGGCGAGGAATGTCTTTCCCGTCCCCGGCGGGCCGAAGAAGATGGCCCCGGACGAGTAGTCGCGCCCGTCAGCGATCGCGCGCGCGTCGAAGTTGCCGTTGAGCGCGACCAGGAGCCGGTCGAACCACTCGGCCATGCCGCCATACGCGGCACGACCGCCCAACGCCGGGGTGAGCTCTTCGATGTCGAATCGGTTGACGCTGAAGTCGATACCCTCGGCGCTCTCGGCCGCGCTCGCCTCTGCGTCCGTCATCCGGCGCCAGATCCTGGAGTCCCCGTCGAGGAAGTAGTACGCGTCTAGTGCTGGATCCTCGATGGCCGCCAGCTCTTCCACGCGTGGCGATCGGTCGACTCGCAGGATTACTCGGTCTCCGTCAATGGAGACCAGGCGCGCGACTAGCTGCAGTGCACGTTTCCATACCGCCGACGCAGGAGCACGGCGAATCTCTTGATCGCTGACATAGAGGAGGTCACCGATCTCTGCCCCATTGGGGACGCTGTCCGCGTCGAGCGGGACCCGGTTGCCGTTCTCGAACTCGACCCAAACCTCATCGGCATCGTCGTCGATATCAACGACGCGACCGAAGTTCATGGTCCCACCACGAATTGACGACTGCCGGACCTCACAGTACTTCCTCTTCCGCTGGTCGAAGCTTGCTCCGCACGGGGCTCACAGATCGATCTTGGCGCACCGATGGCGCCGAACTTCACTTTGTGCGCATGTTGGCTTTTGGACGTTATGTTCGCGGTGTTCGTGTAGATCTTCCGGCCGCGAAGAGTCCCGCCATGGGGAAGTTCGTTCGAGAAACTCCACTCTTCCAAGGGAACTGCGACGTATGCATGTGGTGAAGGAATCATGGGTTCCTGCACGTGGAACACGCTGGATTCGGCGGTGTCATCGGACGCTGGGATCCCCACGGGACCCTCGGGCACGCGGATCAGTAAGAGCAAGTGGCGGCGTCGAGCCGACTCTGTAGATCCGCAAAGGACTCCCCAACGTGAAGAGTCACGAGCACGCGAAGATGCCACCCCGCACTCAGCCCGTTGACACGGTCAACAACCGCTCGGACGCTTGTTCCGTCGTGAAGGCAGGGCGCCGTGAGCTTCGCAAGCCAGTCAGGCACGTACCCGACAGGCTCATCGTGCTCCGTGAAAAACAGTTGAGCGTCGGCGTTGTAGTCGTTCCCGACCTCCGCGATGACTCGGAGGGGCTGGCCGGGGACAAGCCCACCCAAGAGAGCTTCGAGTTCGACATCCGAGTAGAGACGCGTCTGGCCGTCGGTCGTCGTAACGGTCTTCTTGGCAAGATACCGGACCCCTGCCGCCAGGGCGGTACAGGTCCAGCCCTCTGTGCTCTCGCGAGGGAAGGGAGTGACCTGGAGCGTGTCCCCCTCCGAGGAGCCACCTGAACGAACGAGCTGCTCCCATGGAGTCGCAGAGGCGGGATCAAGGCTCAACCCGTCAAGCACGCGGACAAAATCTGGACGAGTAGGGTCCATCACCCGCTCATGGAATAGCGGGAACAGTTCGTCGCTCTCGTATCTCTTGGTGAGGTCGCGGAAGCCGAGCAACGGCCTGAACTCTGCGACGTGAGCAACGTTCGGAAGGTACTCGAACGCGTAAGTCTCGCCATCGAACGTAAGGACCCCGACGGGAATCATCGCGCGTGTGCTGGGCTGCTGCCAGACAACGAGCAACTCGGTCTCGGTCACGACATCAGCAGTAGGCGCTTCAAGCACGGATGGCATCCTGGATCCTCCTTCCATTGATCTCTAACACTGCACCTGCGAACCTACGCGTGACCTCCGACACTCCGCCATGAGGGGCAAGCATCGCTTCGAAATCAGCGCGTTCTACCGACTCCAACAAGCTCGCGATGCGTGCTCTTCCCGCGTCGCTGCAGTTCTGCGTGGCTCGTGCCGCAAGATCAACCAGCGAGGTTTTCAAGTCCCCGTCGAAGCGGCGTGCCAGACCCTTCGAGGCGAATGACTCAAGCGCTCCCGGATCGCGAAGCCTGGCAGCCCTCGCGTCATCCGTCAACTGAAAACCCAGACTCGCTTCCATATCATACGCCGGCGCCAGCGCGTCGGCTGGGCCTTCGCTGGACCGGGCACGGAGCACAGACCAGTTCTGCTCGTGGCGGTCACCGTTCCCGATCAACGCGTCAAGAATCAGATACCCGACGAACACGTCGTACGCTGCACACGCGGCCCATGACGCCGTCTGCGGAGGCGCCGCATACCCATCCAGAGTTCGACGGATGTTGTCCAGCGAGTGGCCGATCGACGCCGATCGGTCCCGCAGCGAATCACGAAGGTGGACGTTAATCCGATCCAGCATCGCGAGACGACCCGTGTCCATGTCGTACTCAGCCGGCCGCACGTTTCGCGTGATGACGCCTTCGACCCCGCCGCGCACGGCTAGCCGGGCCTCAGCAGCCGGGACATCCAGGTCGTCGGCGATGGTCGCCGCAACGGCCTCGGCCCAGTCGCCCACTTGCCGATTGCCATTGCTCTGCACGGTGGCCGGTTTGAAAAGCCAATGTGTCTCAGGACGCGTTGATGAACCACCTGGCTGGGAGAGCCACACTTTCTCCGAGGCACCGCGAGTTTCGACACGCAGAAACTCCCATGTCGTCACGTCCTCGCGGTCAGCACCCACGATTCGGAGTCTACGGAAAGCCCGCCCTCTCGCTGGCTCGACGCTCTTGGCCCGCCGAAGTCAACCAACCCCGCCCGGCGCTTGGTCGCGCCGCTACTGATACCGACTCGCGGCGAACGCGACTCCTTCCGCCGCAGAAGGCCAAGACGCCCCTGGGCGAGGTTGTTGCCTCGTTCCTCGCGGCGCGCACCTCCCAGGTCTCGGCGCACTCGCATCGCACCGACCGCGACAACCTCGCTGCCCTCCCCGCGAAGCTCAAGGCACGACCGATCGGCTCGGTCAGCGAGGCCGACGTGCTCGGCTTCCTCACCGATCAGCTCAAGATCAAAGGGCGCTCCACCGTCGCGCGGACGCGCACCACGCTCAGCGCCCTGTTCACCTACGCGATGCGCGAGAAGTACGTTGCCGCGCATCCCGTTCGCGGCGTTGACTTGCCGCCTGGCGCGAGCCAGAAGCCCGCCGATGAGTGGTTCACGGCGGAAAGTCTCGCCGCGACGCTCGCGGCGCAGCGCGCGGCTTCGGCGCACTACGTGACGATCACCGAGTGGACCTCCCTGACCGGCCTGCGCTGGTCCGAGACACGGGCGCTGCGCGTCGCTGATCTCCAAGACGTTCCGTTCCCCGCGGTCTGGGTGCGGCGGGCGCAGTCGGAGGGCTACGACGAGAAGGCGCCCAAGACGGCCAACGGCGAGCGCGCCGTGCCGCTCACGGATCGCGCGCGGCAACTCGCCCGCGAGGCAGCGGCCGGGAAGCGCCCCGAAGCACATCTGTTCACGAGTCCCAAGGGCCGGCAGTTGCGGATGAACCTCTACCGGCGCTTCACGCGCTGGTCGATGACAGCACCACGCAAGCGTCCCCACATGCTGCGGCACTACTGCGCATCCCAGTGGCTTCGCGCCGGCGTCCCGATCAACCAGGTCGCCGAATGGCTCGGCGACGACCCGCGCACCGTGCTCAAGGTCTACGCTCACGTCCTCGGCGAGCAGCAGACGATCGAGGGCCTGCGCCGCCTCAACGAGCTGTCGTCGGGACCCCCACGGGACCCTCGCGATATTCCTGAGAACGCGAATGACCACGCAATGGACACCAGTCTGGGGAAGAAAACCGGCTCTGATCAGCCAAAAAATGGCGGAGACGGAGGGATTTGAACCCTCGGTCCCCTTGCGAGGACTCCACCTTAGCAGGGTGGTGCACTAGGCCTGACTATGCGACGTCTCCATGGCATTCGACGCGAAACGGCGCGAATGCACCCGGCAATCATAACCGTTCCGCACCCACTCTCCGAACCGAGCACGACCGGGTGCGGATGCCGCGGCATCCGGCGCGCGCCGCGGCAGACCCTCGATGCGAACCCGCCGCCGAAACCCCGTCGACCAGGTCAGCGCTGGGCCACGGTGCAGGTGACCTGCGCGGCCGTCTGGCCGGTGATCTGCGAGGGCAGTTCGACGGCGGTCTCGGTCGGCGCGGGCGTGGCGGCATCGGTCGGCGCGGGCGTGGCCGTCGACCCGGGAGCCGGCGTGCCGGTCGCGGTGGGCGTGGGGGTGGGCGCGGTGGCCTCGCCGACGACCTCGGTGCCGTAGCCGCCGCTGGTCGCACCGGTGAGCACGAGGGGCTCGTTGGCGGCGAGGGCGTCGAAGAGCACATCGGCGGCGGCCTTCACAGGCTGCACGCGGGCACCACCGTCGGCATACACCGTCGGGTACTGCACGAACACGATGTCGGAATAGGGGACGCTGCGCACCGCCATGGCGATCTGCACCATGCGCTGCGGGTTGGCGAGCGTGTCGCTCAGCAGCAGCTGGCCGCTCTTGACCTGCGACACCGCGGTGTTGGCGAGGTTCAACAGCGTGCCGGGGTTGGCCAGCACACCGTCGGACTGCAGCGTGCGCACGAGCGAACTCATGAACTGCTGCTGGTTGGAGATGCGGCCGAGGTCGGAGCCGTCGCCGATGCCGTGACGCATCCGCAGGAACTGCAGCGCCTCGGCGCCCACGAGCGAGTGCTCGCCGGCGGTGAGGTTGAGGCCCGTGTGGGGGTCGCTCACGTCTTCGGAGAGGCAGACGTTCACGCCGCCGATCGCGTCGGAGATGTTGATGACACCGGTCCAGCGCACGGATGCCGCGTACTGGATGTCGACACCGGTGAGGTTCTCGATCGTGAGCACGGTGCACGCGAGGCCGCCGTAGCCGTACGACGAGTTGAGCATCTGCGCGCTCATCGACGAGTAGCTGCCGGCGCCGTCTTCACGGGGGCACGACGGGATCGGCACGACCATGTCGCGCGGGAACGAGACCACGGTCACCCGGCGCGGGCTGTCGCTGATGTGCACCAGCATGGTCACGTCGTTGCGCTCGCCCGGCGCGTCCTTGGCGGCGCAGCGCGGGAACAGCGCGAGGTCCTGACCCTCGCACGAGTCGGTGCCGACGACGAGGATGTTCGCGCCGCCCTCGATCTCACCGAGCGTCGGCGGCAGCTGCCCCTCGTCTTCGCCGATGGAGACGCTGGTGGTCTCGAGGGCGTTGGCCGCGTCCCACACGTAGAAGGCACCCACGGTGCCCACGCTCACCACCACGACGGCGACGATCGCGCCCAGCACCGTGAGGATCTGCGTGATCGGGTTCGGCGAGCGCAGGATGCCGTGACGGGCGACGGGCAGGCGACGGCTCTTGGCCGAGGTGCGTTCGCTCACGGGGATCCTTTCGGGTGCTCACGCCGCAGGAGATGCGGAGGGTGTGGGATTCGAACCCACGGGACATTGCTGCCCACCGGTTTTCAAGACCGGGTCCTTCGGCCGCTCGGACAACCCTCCCGACAGACAGACAGCATCCATCGAACAGGGGTCGAGTCTAGTAGAGGGACCCCTCACATTCTGGCGGCGGGCGGCTGTGGAGGCGCTGAAAGGCACGCCGCGAACCGCGGCGGTGCGGCCGGGGTGGCGCGGCCTGGCCCGGGTGGACAACCCCAGGTCAGAGCAGGCGCAGCACGTCGGCGACGCCGCCGGCATGCACGGATGCCGTGATCTCGCCGGCCTCGCTGAGCACCTCGTCGGGGCCCTGGCCCATGGCGATGGCGCGCCCGCCGTGGGCCTTGGCCCACCGGAACATGCCGACATCGTTACGTCCGTCGCCCATCACCAGCACGTCGGCGGGCGCCACGCCCAGCCAGGCGCGCACGCGCTCGAGCGCGGTGGACTTGTCGACCCCGTGCGGGGCGATGTCGAGCCAGGCCGACCAGCCCACGGCATACGACACCTTGTTGAGCCCGATGCGCGACACCAGGTCGACGAAGTCGCCGTCGGTCTCGTCGGGCGAGACCACCACGACGCGGCACACCGGCTGCGCCGACAGCTCGTCGAACGACACCCGCGAGGCGCGCTGCAGGTTCCAGTCGTCGAGATGCTCGGTGTAGAGCCGGCGCCCGTCGGCGAGCTCGACCATGTACTTCGCGTCGGGCAGGTGCTCGCGCAACAGCTGCAGCACCTCGGCCGGATCGAACGTCTCGACGTGGAAACGCTCGTACTGCGTCTCGTCGGCCAGGTCGCCCGGGCCCCCGTCGAGGTCGCGCAGACGCTTCATGATCACGGCCCCGTTGGAGCACACGACATACTCCGGCGCCAGCGTCAGCACCCGCAGGATGCCGCGCGTGCCCTCCCACGACCGGCCGGTGGCGAGCATGACCTCGTGCCCGGCGCGGTGCGCGTGGGCGACGGCATCCAGGACGCCGGGGCTGAGCGTCTCGTCTTCGAGCAGCACCGTGCCGTCGACATCGAGCGCGATGAGCAGGCGCGGTGCGTCGACCCGGGGGTCTTCGGCGTCGCCCGCGATCTCTTCGACGATCTCGGCCGCCTCGGTGGGCGGCACGATCTCGACCTCGCCCGTGCGCGGGAGATGGGCGTGGCTCACGCGATCGGCTCCATGACCTCGAGCCCGCCCAGGTAGGCGCGCAGCACCTCGGGCACGGCGACCGACCCGTCGGCGCGCTGGTGGGTCTCGAGCAGCGCCACGATCCACCGCGTGGTGGCCAGCGTGCCGTTGAGCGTGGCGACCGGCGTCGTCTTGCCCGCTCCCCCGGCCTCGACGGCCGGCCGGTAGCGGATGTCGAGGCGACGGGCCTGGTAGGTCGTGCAGTTCGAGGTGCTGGTGAGCTCGCGGTACGCGTCCTGCGTGGGCACCCACGCCTCGACGTCGTACTTGCGGGCGGCGCTGGAGCCGAGGTCGCCGGCGGCGACGTCGATGACCCGGTAGCTCAGCCCGAGGTCCTGCAGCATGGCCTCCTGCATCGCGACCAGGCGCAGGTGCTCGGCCTCGGCATCCTCGGGGGTCGTGTAGACGAACATCTCGAGCTTGTTGAACTGGTGCACGCGGATGATGCCGCGGGTGTCTTTGCCGTACGAGCCCGCCTCGCGGCGGTAGCACGTCGACCAGCCGGCGTAGCGCTTGGCGCCCGGGGCGAGGTCGAGGATCTCGTCCATGTGGTAGCCCGCGAGGGGCACCTCGCTCGTGCCGACGAGGTAGAGGTCGTCTTCTTCGAGGCGGTACACCTCGGCGGAGTGCTGCCCGAGGAAACCGGTGCCGCGCATCACCTCGGGGCGCACGAGCGTGGGCGGGATGATCGGCGTGAACCCGGCATCCAGCGCCCGCTGCAGCGCCAGCGACATGATCGCGTACTCGAGGCGCGCGCCGATGCCGGTGAGGAAGTAGAAGCGCGAGCCCGACACCTTCGTGCCGCGCTCCATGTCGATGGCGCCGAGCTTCTCGCCGAGGGCGAGGTGGTCGAGCGGCTCGAAGTCGAAGGAGGGCACCTCGCCGTGGGTGCGCAGCGTGACGAAGTCGGCCTCGCCGCCGGCGGGCACGCCCTCGAGCACGATGTTCTCGATGCGGGCGAGGGCGGCGGTGGCCGCCTCTTCGGCGGCGGTGACCGCCAGCTGCGCCTGCTTGACGTCGTCGCTGAGCTGCTTGGCCTGCGCCACCAGCGCCGCCTTCTCGTCTTTGGGCGCCTTGGCGACGGTCTTGCCGTGCGCGTTCTGGGCGGCGCGCAGCTCTTCGAACGTGGTGATGGCCGCGCGGCGGGCACGGTCGGCCTCGATGGCCTCGTCGACCGACTCGGGCGACTCCCCGCGCGCCACCTGCGAGCGCTTGACGAGGTCCGGGTTGTCGCGGAGCAGAGCGAGATCGATCACCCTGACAGCCTACTTGGGGCCTCCGAGACCGGCATCCGTCCGCCGGGGCCTAATCTTTGACCATGGCGCGCACCCCTCACGACGGCTCGAACGACGAGGCCGACCAGCCCGACCCGGCACAGGCCGCCGAGCCGGATCAGGTCATCCACGAGCCCGAGGACATCCCCGCCGACACCGCCGACGACGAGACCGGCGAAGCCCGCCGGGTCGACGCCGAGGGCCGCACCGCCCCCATGGCCGGGGGCGGCGAGCCGGCGCGGGTCGCCGCGCTCGTCTACAACCCCATCAAGGTCGACCCCGAAGCGCTCCGCACCGCCGTGGAGACCCACGCCCGCGACGCCGGCTGGGGCGAACCCCTCTTCTACGAGACGACCGTCGACGACCTCGGCGACGACGTGACCCGTCAGGCCCTCGCCGAGGGCGTGGATGCCGTGCTGGTCGCCGGCGGCGACGGCACCGTGCGCGCCGTGAGCGAGGCCATGTCGGGCTCGGGCGTGCCGCTGACCATCGTGCCCAGCGGCACCGGCAACCTGCTCGCCCGCAACCTGCTGCTGCCTCTCACCGACGCCGACGCCATGATCGCCACCGCCTTCGACGGCGACAAGCGCCCGATCGACGTCGGCTTCGCCAAGATCTCGCGCGCCGACGGGTCGGAGGAGGAGCACGCGTTCGTCGTGATGGGCGGCATGGGTCTGGATGCCGCGATGATCGCCAACACCAACGGCGAGCTCAAGAAGCGGATGGGCTGGGTCGCCTACGTCGACGGCGCCGCGCGCTCGCTCGTGGGCGCGAAGCCGTTCTCGGTCATGTACGAGGTGTCGGGGCACCGCACCCACCGCACCCACGCGCAGAGCGTGCTGTTCGCCAACTGCGGGTCACTGCCCGCCGGGCTCGAACTCATCCCCGAGGCGTCGGTCACCGACGGCCAGCTCGACGTGGTCGTCGTGCAGCCCAAGGGCGCGTTCGGCTGGATGCTGGTGTGGCGCCGCGTCGCCTGGGACAACTCGGTGCTGCGCAAGTTCCGCGCCGGGCGCCGTGCCCTGGCCCTGCGCACCAAAGACAACGCCGTGCGGTACTCCCGCGGCACCGTGGTGGCCGTGGCCCTCAGCGAGCCCCAGCACGTGCAGCTCGACGGCGACGAGTTCGGCGAGGCCACCGGCGTGCTCGCCCGCGTCGAAGCCGGCGCCCTGGTGCTCACCGTCCCCCACGACCACAGCATCACCCCCGTCCCCGCCTGACCGCGGGCCCCGCTGTCGGGCATCGCTGGGTCGGGGTCTTGCTCGGTCGAGTGTCCAAGACACGCGGCATCCGGCTCGCGCCAACCGCGTGTCTTGGACACTCGGCGGGTGGGGTGCGCGCGAGGGCCGCGGATGCCGGAGGTTGGTGGGCGGCGCGTTGGTGTGGGTGCGTGTGGGTGGAGGTGCGGCCTGGCTCGGTCGAGTGTCCAAGACACGCGGCATCCGCCTGGCGCCAACGGCGTGTCTTGGACACTCGGCGGGTGGGATGCGCGCGGGGTGCGGGGCGGCGCGCGCCCCTCGGATGCCGAGAGTCGGGCTCGTGGGCTAGCGCGTGACGCGTCCGGGGGCGACCGTCATCCCCGGGGCGCTGCCTCCGGCCCCGGTCACCACCCGGCCGAGTGTCCAAGACATGCGGCATCCGGCTGACGCCAACCGCGTGTCTTGGACACTCGGCGGAGGGGGGCGGGGGCAGGGGGCAGGGCTGGGCCGTGGGGAGCCGGGGCGGGGCGGTCAGCCCTTGACGGCGCCGCCGAGGCCGGCGCCGTTGAGGAAGAGGCGCTGGAACACGAGGAAGAGCAGGATCGGGATCACGGTCGAGATGGCGAGCGCGGCCAGGAACACGTCGAGCTCGATGAACTGCTGCAGCTGGGGCAGGCGCACCGACAACGGCTGCATGGCCGGGTCTTTGAGCACCAGCATCGGCCACAGGAAGTCCTTCCAGGCCGCGATGACGGCGAACACCGACACGACGCCGATGATCGGGCGCGACATCGGCACGACGATCGACCAGAACAGGCGGTAGGGGCCGGCGCCGTCCATGCGCGCGGCTTCGAACACCTCCCGCGGCAGCGAGTCGAAGAACCGCATCACCAGCAGCACGTTGAACGCGCTGGCACCCGCGGGCAGCCACACCGCCCAGAACGTGTTGATGAGGGTCTGCCCCAGCAGCGGCGGCTGCACGATCGTGAGGTAGAGCGGCACGAGAAGCACGATGCTGGGCACGAACAGGGTCGCCAGCACCAGGCCGACGATGACCTTGCCGTAGCGGGGCCGCAGCACCGAGAGGGCGTATCCGCCTGTGGTCGCCACCACGATCTGCACCAGCCACACCCCGAGGGCGATGATCACGGTGTTGAGGAAGTACTTGTCGATCTCGACGCGCGTCCACGCCTCCGACAGGTTCGCCCAGTCGATGCCGTTGGGCCAGAGGGCCAGGGGCGTGCGCAGCGTGTCCTGCGTGGGGGTGATCGCCGACTTCGCCAGCCACAGGATCGGGCCGAGCCCCACCACGAGCAGCGAGACCAGCAGCACGAGGTGGGTCACTCGGGTGGTGACGCGCACCCGGCGGCGACGCCAGTCGGCGACAGAGAGGATGCCGCGGTCTTTCGCCTCGGCATCCTTCCGCCGCTTCGCGGTTGCAGTCGGGGCCGCCGCGGCCGCGGTCGGAGCAGCAGGGGCAGGTGCGGGGGTGGTCGCGGTGCTCACGAGGTGCTCCAGCTCTTGGTGAGGCGGAAGTAGACCGCCGAGAAGATGGCGAGCACGACGGCGAGCATGAGGCTCAGCGCGGTCGCGGCGCCGTAGTCGCCGCCCAGACTGTTCTGGAACGCGTACTTGTAGATGAGCATCAGGATCGTCATCGTCGAGTTGGCCGGTCCGCCCTGGGTGAGCAGGAACGGTTCGAGGAACACCTGCGCGGTGCCGATGATCTGCAGGATGAAGGTGATCAGCAGCACACCGCGCAGCTGCGGCATCGTCACGTGCCAGACCTTGCGCCAGATGCCCGCACCGTCGACCTCGGCGGCGTCGTAGAGCTCGGGGGCCACGCCCACCAGGGCGGCGAGGTAGATGATGATGGTGCCGCCGGCGGCCGACCACGTGGCGAACAGCACGACCGAGGGCATGGCGGTGGCGGCATCCTGCAGCCACGGCAACGGGCCGAGCCCCACCCAGCCGAGGATCGTATTGAACACCCCGGTGGGCGAGGCGTCGTAGAAGAACTTCCACAGCAGCGCGCCCACCACCGGCGGCACGATGACCGGCAGATAGGCCAGTGCGCTGTAGAGGCCGCGGGCACGGCGCACCTCGCTCATGAGCACCGCCACGACCAGCGGGATCGGGTATCCCAGCAGCAGGGCGAGCGCGGCGAACCACACGGTGTTCATCACCGCGGTGCCCAGCAGCGGGTCGCTGAGCACCGTGGCGAAGTTGTCGAGCCCCACCCATTCGGCGGGCGCGATGAGATTCGTCTGCTGGAACGCCATGATGGCGGCGTCGACGATCGGCTTCCACGAGAAGAGCACGAAGACGAACAGCAGCGGCAGCAGGAACACGATCGTGTGCGGTCCGTCGCCGCGGAACCAGCCGAGGATGCCGGCGCGGCGGCGCGGCCGGCGGGCGACGGCCTCGCCGATGGTCGCCGCGGTCGGGGCGGCCGGCGGCGGGGCGGTGGTAGGGGTGAGCTGGGTCATGTGCGGTCCTCGTCGTCGAGTGGGGCGCGCTCCCCGGGATCGCGCAAGGATCCCGGGGAGCGGCGCGGGGGTCAGCCCGCCTTGGCGTAGAGCGCTTCGGCCTGCGTCTGCGCGTCGGCCAGGAGCCGGTCGATGTCGGCGTTCTGATCGGTGAGCACCGACTGCACGACGGTGTCGAGCAGCGCGTAGACGTCCTGCGTGGCCACGCGCGGCTCGGCGATCAGCGGCTGGTCGAAGATCGCGTCGGTGTAGGGCGCCATCTGCGCGGTGGGCACGTTGACATACGGCGCGATCCACGACTGGTACTGCTCGAACTGCTCCTGGTCGAACACGGGCAGTTCGGGGGCGCCGACCGGCTGGTCGAGCGACGCGGCGAGCTCGGCGGTCTCGACAGCGGTGTCTTCGTCGGCGATCTTGGCCATGTAGTAGAAGTCGATCCACTTCACCGCGGCGGCCTGCGCCGCCTCGGTCGACTTGGGGCTGACCGCGGCGAGCGTGCCGCCGCCGAGCAGGCCGGGGTCATCGCCCTCGAGCGGGAGCACGGTGAGCCCGTAGTCGTCGGGGTTCAGCGCGTTCTGGGTGACGAGGTTGCCGTAGTTGCCGCCGCCCGAGACGTACATGCCGATGCGGCCCGAGGCGAAGTCCTGGTTGATCGTGCCCCAGTCGTAGAGGAAGTTCGCGCCCATCGCGTTGTCGTCCCAGCGCAGCTGGTGCAGGTAGTCGAGCACCTCCTTCACGGCCGGGTCGCTCACCAGCGTTGGCTCGGTGGCGTCGGCGTTCTCGGTGCGGCCGCCGAAGGCGTTGACGAGCGTCGTGAGGATCCAGCCGCCGGTGTTGCCCGAGGTCATGGTCGCGTAGCCGGCTTCGCCGGTGGCATCCGAGATCTTCTTGGCGGCCTCGCGCACCTCGTCCCACGTGGTGGGCGGGTTGTCGGGGTCGAGGCCTGCCGCTTCGAACAGGGTGCGGTTGTAGTGCAGGCCCTGACCGTAGGCGGAGATCGGGATCGCCCACTGCGCGCCGTCTTCGGACTGTCCGGCCTGCGCGACGTTGGGGTTGAAGCTGTCGGCGTAGGGCAGGGCGGCCACGAGCGTCGAGATGTCGGCGATCTGCTTGTTGGCGATGAGCGCGCGACCGTCGGTGAACGGGATGGTGAACACGTCGGGCAGCGTGCCGCCCGCGAGGTCGGTGGTGAACGTGGGCGCCGTCCAGGTGTACTCCTGGGCGTCGACGATGATGTCGGGGTTGGCCTCTTCGAAGAGCTTCACGCGCGCGTCGAAGTTGTCGCGCGCCTCCTGCTCGAGACCGGCGTCGATGGCGACCTTGATGGTGGTCTTGCCGTCGTCGCTCGACGACGGCGACGATCCTCCGGCGCAGCCGGCCAGCAGCGCCACGCTGCCGAAGAGCGCGACGCCCGCGAGGGCGGCACGGGTGGTGGGAGACGACATTGTCAGTCCTTTCGGTGCTGTGTGGTGGTGGTGCGCTCTCGCGCGTCGAGGGTGCCCGGCTCAGACCTCGAGCCAGACGGTGGTGTCGGGCGGCAGCGCGCCGTCCTCGAGCGGCGCGCTGCTGAGCACCACCCCGCCGTGCGCGGGGAGGGCGATCGGCACGGGGCCGAAGTTGGTGATGGATGCCGTGTGCTCGCCGCGGCGGAACGCGAGGACATCGGCGCCGAGCTCGAGCCAGTCCAGCCCGGGCGCACCGCTCTCGGCGGCCAGGTCGGCCCGCGCCCGGCGGGTGCGGATCATGTCCTGGTAGAGCCGCAGCGTCGAGGCCGGATCGGCCGACTCCGCCTCGACGGTGAACGTCTCCCAGCCGGCCGGCTGCGGCAGCCAGGTGTCGTGGCGGGCGTCGGTGCCGAACCCGAACGGGGGCACCGGGCCCGACCAGGGCAGCGGCACGCGGCATCCGTCCCGCCCCGGGTCGACTCCTCCGGAGCGGAAGTGCATCGGGTCTTCGATGACCTCGCGCGGGAGGTCGGCTTCGGGCAGGCCCAGCTCGTCGCCCTGGTAGATGTACATGCTGCCCGGGAGCGCCCCCACCAGCAGTGCCGCCGCGCGCGCCCGGCGCGTGCCGCGCTGCAGGTCGGTGGGGGTGCCGAAGCGCTTGCGGGCGAACGCGAAGCCCGAGTCGGCGCGGCCGTAGCGGGTGACCGGGCGGGTGATGTCGTGGTTGGAGAGCACCCACGTCGCCGGCGCGCCGATGGGCGCGTGCTCGGCGAGGGTGCGCTCGATGGAGGCGCGCAGGGCCCCGGCGCTCCACGGCTGGGTCATGAAGTCGAAGTTGAACGCGGTGTGCATCTCGTCGGGGCGCAGGTACTGGGCGAAGCGCTCCGCGTCGGCCAGCCACACCTCGCCCACGAGCACGCGGCTGCCCTCGTACTCGTCGGCCACGGCGCGCCAGGCGCGGTAGATGTCGTGGATCTCGTCGCGATCGAGGTGCGGGTGCTCCCCCGCCCCGGGATCGGCGGGCACCTCCGGCAGCGCCGGATCCTTCACCGGCAGGGCGGCGGAGTCGATGCGCACTCCCGCGACGCCCCGGTCGAACCAGAACCGCAGGATGTCCTCGTGCTCGCGGCGCACATCGGGGTGGTTCCAGTTCAGGTCGGGCTGCTCGGGGGTGAACAGGTGCAGGTACCACTCGCCCGGCGTGCCGTCGGGGTTCACGGTGCGCGTCCACGTCGAGCCCTGGAAGCTCGACTCCCAGTGCGTCGGGATCTCGTCGCCGTTCTCGCCCTTGCCGGGGTGGAACCAGAACCGCTCGCGCTCGGGGCTGCCGGGGCCGGCGGCGAGAGCCTGCTGGAACCACACGTGACGGTCGGAGATGTGGTTCGGGACGACGTCGATGATCGTGCGGATGCCGAGGCTCAGGGCCTCGCTGATGAGCAGCTCCGCCTCGGCGAGGGTGCCGAAACGGGGGTGGATCGCCCGGTAGTCCTCGACGTCGTAGCCGCCGTCGGCGAGCGGACTCGCGTACCAGGGGTTGAACCAGATGGCATCCACGCCCAGCGCCTTCAGGTACGGCAGCCGGGCGCGAACCCCGGCCAGATCACCCGTGCCGTCGCCGTCGCCGTCGGCGAAGCTGCGCACGTACACCTGGTAGATGACCGCGGACCGCCACCACAGCGGGTCGTCGACGGGGAGGGCGGGGCGCGCGGGGGCGCTGGGGGTTTGGGTGGTGTCGGGGGTGTCGGGGGTGTCGGGGGCGTCGGTTTGGTGCGCGGAGGTGAGGTGCGGCGCGGGGGGTTGGTGCGGCGCGGGCGCGGCGGGGGCGCTGCGGTGGTCGATCTGGACCTCGGTGTCCACGGTGCTCCTGTCGGCGGGTTGCTGGTGCGCGGGGCGACTGCGGTCGAATGTAGCGAAATAGATGGTTTAACGCAAGAAGCCGACAAAGTTGCGCAACTTGTCGCGCTTGCGCAAACGCTGCAAGCTCGCGCAAGCGCGGCCGTGCGCTGGCGCGCCGCGCGCCCGAGCGGGTGCGGCACGCTCGAGCGAGTGCGGCGCCGTCGAGCGAATGCGGTGGCGTGCACGCACGAGCGCGGCGGAGTTCGCGCACAGCACCCGGCGGCTGCGCCCAGCCCTGCGCGGGCGCGCCCTCTGCCGAGTGTCCAAGACACGCGGATGCCGGACGGCGCGAGCCGCGTGTCTTGGACACTCGGCGAGCTCGGCTGACACTCCGAGCCCGCGAGCGACCGACGCGCCGGGGAGGGTGGCGGGGCCGCGGCGCTACGCGGGCAGCGGACTCACCGGCGCGGTCGAGGCGCGCAGGACCAGCTCGGGCTCGAAGAGAAGCTCGATGCCGCTGGAGACGGCGCCCCGGATCTGCGCGACGAGCAGGTCGATCGCGGTGCGCCCCATCGCCTCGATCGGCTGACGGATAGTCGTCAGGGGCGGCTCTGTGCAGCTCATGAGCGCGGAGTCGTCGAAGCCGACCACACTGGCATCCTGCGGCACGCGCTTGCCCGCCCGACGCACGGCGCGGATGGCGCCGAGCGCCAACACGTCGCTCGCGCAGACGATCGCCGTCGCACCGCGGTCGAGGAGGGCAGTCGCGCCGGCCTGGCCGGACTCGAGGGTGTAGAGACCGCGCACGATGAGGCGGTCGTCGAGCGGTTCGCCGGCCGCGTCGAGCACTCGTCGCGCTCCGACGAGCTTGCGCTGCGACGGCACATGATCGATGGGGCCCAGCAGCATCCCGATGCGGCGATGCCCCAGCTGCAGCAGGTGCGTCACGGCCTGCTCCGCCGCCGTGGTGTCGTCGGTGGACACCGTCGCGACCTCGATGCCCTCTGTGCGCGCGTTGACGAACACGGTCGGCAGCTTCACGTCGACGAGCCGGGCGTAGTGGGCGTGCGGCGCGTCGGTCTGGCTGTAGTTGCCGCCGAGGAACACCACGCCCGACACCTGCTGCTGCAGCAGCATGTCGACGTAATCGGCCTCGGTGATGCCGCCCGCGTTCTGGGTGCACAACAGCGGCGTGTAGCCCATCTGAGTGAGCCCGCCGGCGATGATCTCGGCCAGCGCGGGGAAGATCGGATTGGTGAGCTCGGGCAGCACGAGGCCGACCAGCGGAGCCCGCTCGCCACGCAGCTTGGTGGGGCGCTCGTACCCCAGCACGTCGAGCGCGGTCAGGACCGCCTGACGTGTGGCATCCGAGACACCCGGCTTGTCGTTGAGCACGCGGCTGACGGTGGCTTCGCTGACCCCGACCTTGCGCGCGACCTCCGCGAGACGCTTCGACATGCCGTCATCCTATGCAAGCCCGCGCAAGTCCACGCAAGTTCTTTCGCCTCGTCCGCTGCGCGGCCGTGCGGATGCCGCGGCCCGCGGCGCGCGGCGCCGAGTGTCCGAGACACGCGGCATCCGGCTGGCGCCAGCCGCGTGTCTTGGACACTCGGCACGGGCGGACACACCCGCCTGCGCCCATACCCGCCCCCGCACGCGCACGCGCACGCGCACGCGCACCCGCACCCGCACCCGCACAGCGAGTGTCCACAACACGCGGGTGCGGGGGCGCGCATGCCGCGTGTTGTGGACACTCGGCAGATGATGGAGGCATGGACGCGTCTCCCTCGCTCGTGTGGTTCCGCGACGACCTGCGGCTGGCCGACAACCCGGCGCTGCGGGCGGCGGTCGATCGGGGCGAGCCGGTGATCGGGGTGTTCGTGTGGGACGAGCAGTCCGAGGGCATCCGCCCGCTGGGCGGGGCCGCCCGCTGGTGGCTGCACCACTCGCTCGACTCGCTCGGCGCACGGCTGCGCGACAAGGGGTCGGTGCTGGTGCTGCGCCGCGGCGCGGGAGCCGACGAGATCGCGCGGCTGGTGGACGAGACCGGCGCCGGCGCCGTGTTCTGGAACCGCCGGTACGGCGCCCCCGAGCGGGAGGTCGACACCGCGGTCAAGACGGCGCTGCGCGCATCGGGCGTCGAGGCGCAGTCGTTCGCCGCCTCGCTGCTGTTCGAGCCGTGGACGGTGACCACCGGCAGCGGCACCCCCTACGCCGTGTTCACCCCGTTCTGGAAGGCCTGCCGCGACCTGCCGGCACCCCGCGCGCCCCTGCCCGAGCCGCGCGAGCTGACCGGCCCGCGACGCACGCCTGCCTCCGATGACCTCGACGACTGGCACCTGCTTCCCACCACGCCCGACTGGGCGGGGGGCCTGCGCGAGCGCTGGGAGCCGGGCGAGCCGGCCGCCCGCGCGCGCCTGCGCGAGTTCCTCGCCGACGACCTCCCCGATTACGACCGCGCCCGCGACGAGCCCGCCGGCGGGGCCACCTCGCTGCTGTCGCCCCGACTGCGGTGGGGCGAGATCAGCCCGCACACCGTCTGGCGCGAGACCCTGGATGCCGTCGACGCCAGCTCCGCAGCGGGGGCGGGCGGCTCGGCGCACCGCTTCCTCTCCGAGCTCGGCTGGCGCGAGTTCGCCTGGCACACGCTGTTCCACTTCCCCGACCTCGCCACCCGCAACTGGCGCGGCTCGTTCGACGCATTCCCCTGGCCGACGCTGAACCGGGCGCACCTCGCCGCCTGGCAGCAGGGACGCACCGGCATCCCCCTCGTCGACGCCGGCATGCGGGAGCTGTGGCACACCGGCTACATGCACAACCGGGTGCGGATGGTGACCGGCTCGTTCCTCACCAAGAACCTGCTGATCGACTGGCGGCACGGCGAGCAGTGGTTCTGGGACACCCTCGTCGACGCCGACACGGCCAGCAACCCGTTCAACTGGCAGTGGGTGGCAGGCTCCGGCGCCGATGCATCGCCGTACTTCCGCATCTTCAACCCGGTGCTGCAGGCCGAGAAGTTCGACCGTCACGGCCAGTACGTGAACGAGTGGGCGCCGGATGCCGCGGGGCAGGAGCCCCTCGTCGACCTCGCCGCCACGCGACGTGCGGCCCTCGACGCGTACGAGGCGGTCAAGCGCGCCCGGTGACCCCGAGCGTCAAGCGAGCCCGGTGGCGCCCGGCGCCTGGCGTCCCCGCGACCTCCACCCACCCACCCCGACGCCCCGCCGGAATGCCCGGCGCCCCCGCCGCGTTGCGGTGAGGTGATGAGCTCCTCCCCCGCACTCTCCGTCCTCGACCTCGTCTCGGTGCGCACCGGTCAGTCCAGCGCCCAGGCCGTGGCATCCTCGCTGGCCCTCGCCGCGCGCGCCGACGACCTCGGCTACCGCCGCTACTGGTTCGCCGAGCACCACAACATGCCCGCCGTGGCCTCGACCACCCCGCCGGTGCTCGTGGCCGCCGCGGCCGGCCGCACCCACCGCATCCGGCTCGGATCGGGCGGCGTGATGCTGCCCAACCACTCCCCGCTGGTGGTGGCCGAGCAGTTCGCCGCGCTCGAGGCGATCGCCCCCGGGCGCATCGACCTGGGCCTCGGCCGCGCGCCCGGCAGCGACCCGGTGATCACGCAGCTGCTGCGCCAGTCGGGCACGACGAGCGACGTCGACCGGTTCCCCGACAACGTGCGCGACATCGTCTCGCTCGTGAGCCCCGAGGGCGCGACGGTGCGCTTCACCTCGGGCGGCACCTACGACGTGCACGCGACACCGGCCGCCACGAGCACCCCCGAGGTGTGGCTGCTGGGATCGAGCGACTACTCGGCGCAGCTGGCCGCGGCGATGGGCCTGCCCTACGTCTTCGCCAACCACTTCTCGGGCGATGGACTCGAGCGCGCCCTCGACCTCTACCGGCAGGGCTTCCAGCCGTCCGAGACGCTCGCCGCCCCGCGCACGTTCCTCACCGCCAACGCCGTGGTCGCCCCCACCGCCGCCGAAGCCGACGAGCGGATGCTGCCGCAGGCGCGCATGATGGCCCGGCTGCGCGGCGGGCGCCCGCTCGGCCCGCTCGAGACCGTCGAGGAGGCCGCGGCCGCCGAGGCCGCGGACGGCCTGGCGACCCCGCTCATCGACGTGATGCGCAGCCGCTGGTTCGTGGGCGTGCCCGACGAGGTGCGCACGCGCCTGGCCGCCTTCGCAACCCGCCACGGCGTCGACGAGGTCATGATCTCGCCCGTCGCCGCGCCGTACGCGGCGGAGCCGTTCGACACGGCATCCGGGCGCGTGCAGACCCTCGAGCTGCTCGCCGCCTGACGAGCCCCGGTCCCCGGAGCCCGAGCCGGCTCAGGCCTCGGGTTCGCCCGAGATGAGGCCGCGCAGCCAGTCGCGGGCCTCGACGAACACGTCGTCGGAGTAGCGGTCGGGGTAGTGCACGATCGCACGGTCGGCGCGAGGGTACGAGCCGAGGAATGTCACCTTCGGGCTGAAGCGGCGCAGGCCCAGCAGCGCGTCGGCCATGCGCTCGTCTTCGATGTGCCCGTCGGCGTCGATGACGAACCGGTACCGGCCGAGGGCGTCGCCGATGGGCCGCGACTCGATGAGCGACAGGTTGATCCCGCGGGTCGAGAACTGCTCGAGCAGCTCGAGCAGCGCGCCCGGGTGGTCGTCGGGCAGCTCGGCGATCAGCGAGGTCTTGTCGGCGCCGGTGGGCGCCGGCGGGGCGACCGTGCGCGCCACCAGCACGAAGCGGGTGACGGCGTTGGGGTTGTCGCCGATGTCGGATGCCAGCAGCTCGAGGTCGTAGTGACCGAGGATGCCGGGGGGCGCGATCGCGGCATCCGCATCGCTCGCGCCGTCGACGATGCCGACCGCCGAGGCCACATTGCTGGCCGCCGGCAGGTGCGCGTGCTCGGGGAGGTGCGCCGAGAGCCAGTGCAGGCACTGCGCGTAGGCGACCGGATGCGCCGCGACGAGCGACACGTCGGCCAGGCGCGCCCCGGGGCGGCCCACCAGCACGAAGTTGACCGGCACGAGGTACTCGCCGACGATCCGCAGCCCCGACATGGTCGCCAGGGCGTCTTGCGCGGTGGACACCCCGCCGTCGATCGAGTTCTCGATCGCGATCATCGCCGCGTCGGCACGCCCCTCGACGACGTCGGTGAGAGCCTCGGCGACGTTGCGCACCGGGCGCCAGATCTGGTCGCGCGCCTCGGGAACCTGCGCGAGGGCGGCCTCGGTGAACGTGCCTGCCGGACCCAGGTAGCTGTAGGTGCGTCGGATCGGGATGCCGCTCGCGTCTGTGCTCACGGGGATTCAGCCTAGACCGGCGCGGGCGCCGTGCCGCGCGTGCGCGCGGACTGCCGGGCACGGTCGACCTAGGGTGAAGAGCATGACTCGTCGCCGTCTCGCCCCCATGCTCGCCCTCTCGGCATCCGCCCTGCTGGTGTGCGCGTTGGCGGGGTGTGCGCCCGAGGGCACCGCACCCACCGCGACGGGCACCTCGACATCGTCGCCCCGCGCATCGGTGTCGCCCAGCGCGTCCACCACCGCCACGCCCTCTCCCTCCGCCGCAGCAGGCGCTGCGTGCCTCATCGGCGACTGGCGCATGGACCAGGCGGGCCTCGACCGGTTCTACGCCGATATCAACACGATCCTCTCGGGTGCCGACATCGGGTACACGCCGCAGGGGACGGCCTCGCTCACGATCGGCGCCGACGGTGCCTACGCGTGGACGCCGCCGACGAATGTCACCGCCGACGTCGGAGGCACCGAGATCGCCGTGACCCTCGGCGGCGCACTGTCGGGCACCTACACCGCGACCGACGACCGGATCACCGCGGACACGACGTCGACCGACGGCCTGCAGGTGAGCGCGACCCTCGACGGCGCGCCCACCGATGCCAGCGGGATCATCGAACAGATCGCAGCCTCCCCCGTCGCCGACGCCCCCTACACCTGCGAGGGCGACACGCTCACGCTCGAGAGCACGATCTCGGGCGGCACGGCCACGGCGACACTCCAGCGCGGGTAAGGAGACCGGCGCGGGCGCTCACCTGTCGGCGGCCTCGATGCGCATGACGTAGTCGCCGTCGGGAAGGTGCCACTCGACGCGGTCGATGCGGCGGAGCGACGCCGCCGAAGCCTCGACGATCTCATCGGAGACGACGGTGCCGTCGACCCGCGACAGCACGGCGCGGCACGTCTCGGCCCTGCGCGCGCGTCGTGCCATGGGTTCCTCCGGGTGTCCTCCCCGACACTGTCGCACGCGCCGCGCCCGAGCCCGGCGGTGCACGACCGTGGCAAATGCCCGGCTGCGGATCATCGCCCGCAGAGGTGCCACCACGACCGGCGAGTGCCAGACTGGGGGCATGAGCCGCGCAGGACAGCCCGCCGAAGCATCCGACCTGATCGACATCGACGAGCTGATCGCCGCGTACTACGACCGCCGGCCGGATCCGTCGGTCGCCGCGCAGCGGGTGGCGTTCGGCACCAGCGGCCACCGCGGGTCGTCGCTGTCGTCGAGCTTCAACGAGGTGCACATCCTCGCCACGACGCAGGCGATCGTCGACTACCGCGCCGCGCAGGGCATCACCGGCCCGCTCTTCCTCGGGCGCGACACGCACGGGCTCTCGCGCCCTGCCGAGCGCAGCGCCATCGAGGTGCTCGTGGCCAACGGAATCGACGTGCGCGCCGACTCCCGCGACGCGTGGGTGCCCACGCCCGCGCTCAGCCACGCGATCCTCGCCTACAACCGCGACCGCGACGAGGCCGACCCGGGCCGCGCCGACGGCATCGTGGTGACCCCGTCGCACAACCCGCCCCGCGACGGCGGCTTCAAGTACAACCCGCCGCACGGCGGCCCCGCCGACACCGACGCCACCGGGTGGATCGCCGACCGCGCGAACGCGCTCATCGAAGCGAACCTCGAGGGCGTGCAGCGCACCCGCTTCGCCGACATCGTCGAGGGGCGCGTGGGCACCTACGACTTCCGCGAGAACTACGTCGCCGACCTCGCCGACATCATCGACATCGACGCGATCCGCAAGGCCGGGGTGCGCATCGGCGCCGACCCGCTGGGCGGGGCCTCGGTGGAGTACTGGGCGCTGATCGCCGAGAAGTACGGCCTCGACCTGACCGTCGTCAACCCCGAGGTCGACCCGACCTGGCGCTTCATGACGCTGGACTGGGACGAGAAGATCCGCATGGATCCGAGCTCCCCCTCGGCCATGGCCGCCCTCGTCGCCCGCCGCCACGAGTACGACATCCTCACCGGCAACGACGCGGATGCCGACCGTCACGGCATCGTCACCCCCGACGGCGGGCTCATGAACCCCAACCACTACCTCGCCGTCGCGATCGACTACCTCTACGCGCACCGTCCGAACTGGCGGGCGGATGCCGCGGTGGGCAAGACCCTCGTGTCGTCGATGATCATCGACCGCGTCGTCGAGGCGCTCGGCCGTCGCCTGGTCGAGGTGCCCGTCGGGTTCAAGTGGTTCGTCCCCGGCCTCATCGACGGGTCGGTCGCCTTCGGCGGCGAGGAGTCGGCGGGGGCATCGTTCCTGCGCTTCGACGGCACGGTGTGGACGACCGACAAGGACGGCATCCTGCTGTGCCTGCTGGCCTCCGAGATCCTCGCGGTCACCGGCAAGACGCCCTCGCAGCGCTACGCCGAGCTCGAGGCCGAGTACGGCTCGTCGGCCTACCAGCGCGTCGACGCCCCGGCCACGCCCGAGCAGAAGGCGGCGCTGGCGCGCCTGGCGCCCGAAGCCGTGACGGCCACCGAGCTGGCCGGTGAGCCCATCACCGCGAAGCTGTCGCACGCGCCCGGCAACGGCGCCGCGATCGGCGGCCTCAAGGTGCAGACCGCACACGCGTGGTTCGCGGCGCGGCCGTCGGGCACCGAAGACGTCTACAAGCTCTACGCCGAGTCGCTGCGCGGCCCCGAGCACCTCGCCGAGGTGCAGGCCGAAGCCCGCGCGGTGGTGGCCGCCGCGCTCGGCGCCTGACCCGGCGCCCGGAGTCACGGCTCCTGACCCGGCTCCCGTGATCTGAAGAGCAGCCGCCGGCAGCCCCGAGGGCCGGAACCGGCCTCAGGCCCCGGCGTGCGGCATCCGCGTGCCGGCGGCGTGCAGCCAGCGCGCGGGATCGGCGAGCGAGGCCGCGGGGCTGCCGGCGAGGTCGGTGAGCGAGAACGTCGCCGCGAACGCCGCCGTGTCGGCATCGGGGGCGATGCGGCCGGCCACGAGCACGACCGGCACGTGCGCCGTCGCCGCGGCGGCCTGCACGAAGGTCGGCACCTTGCCGGCGGCCGACTGCCCGTCGAACGAGCCCTCGCCGGTGACGACGAGGTCGGCGCCGCCGATCGCCTCGGCCAGCCCGATGAGGGCGGCCACCTCGGCAGCGCCCGGCACGAGTCGCGCGCCCCAGGCGAGCAGCCCGAACCCGGTGCCCCCGGCCGCGCCCGCGCCCGGGGTGGCGGGGTCGACCTGCGGCAGCAGCGCGGCCAGGCGCGCCAGGCCCGCGTCGGCGCGCACGACGCCGGCGGGGTCGAGGCCCTTCTGCGGCCCGAAGACGGCGGCGGCGCCGGCGGCGCCCCGCAGCGGGTTGGTGACGTCGGTCAGCACGACCGCACCTCCCGGCGGCAGCGCGCGCAGACCCGAGAGGTCGACGGATGCCAGGGACCCCAGCCCCCGGGCGCCGGGGGCGGTGTCGGCGCCGTCGGCGGCTGTCAGCCGCGCTCCGAGGGCGCGCAGCATGCCGGTGCCGCCGTCCGTCGACGCGCTCGAGCCGATGCCGAGCACGAGGCGGTGCACTCCGTGGTCGAGGGCCGCGGCGATCGCCTGCCCGAAGCCGGTGGTGTCGGCATCCTCGCCGCGCAGGACCGCACCGGGCAGGACCGCACCGGGCAGCCCACCGGGCAATCCACCGGGCAGCCCATCGTCGGCGTGCGCCGCCGGGCCGAGCAGTTCGATGCCGCTGGTCGAGGCGAGCTCGACCACCGCGGTGCCGCCCGGCAGCAGCAGCCACGCGGCGTCGACGTCGGTGCCCGCCGGCCCCGTCACCCGCACCGGCATGCGCTGGGCGCCCGGCACCGCGGCCGCGAAGGCGTCGAGGGTGCCCTCGCCGCCGTCGGCCATGGGGCGCAGCACCACCTCGGCGCCTCCCACCGCACCGCGGATGCCGTCTCTCAGCGCGCGTGCCGCGTCGGCGGCCGAGATCGACCCCTTGAAACTGTCGACGGCGACGACGATGCGGGTCATGACGGCGGGGGCGTGCTGCCGCGCAGCAGCACCTGCAGCGGCAGCGGCGCCGGCGACCAGTCGGGGTCGACGGCGGCGCGCAGGGCCTGGTAGCCGACCTCTTCGAGCGGGATGTTCACGGTCGTGAGCGCCGGGGTCACGTCGCGGCTGGTGGGGATGTCGTCGTAGCCGCACAGGGCCACGTCGGCGCCCACCTCGCGGCCGGCCTGCCGCAGCGCGCCCATCGCGCCGATGGCGACGACGTCGCTGATGCCGAACACGAGGGTGCCCGGCGCGACGCCCTCGGCCAGGGCGGCCGTCATCGCCGCGGCGCCGGCGTCGCGGGTGAACCCCGCCCGGTGGAGGCGTGGGGCCGAGCCGCCGCCCGCCGTGAACCCGGCGGTGAACCCGGCGACGCGCTCGTCGCTGGTGACGATGCCCTCGGCGGCGGCGAGCACGATCGCGTCGCGGTAGCCGCTGTCGGCCAGGGCGCGGCCGAGCGCCTCGGCACCGCCGCGGTTGTCGAGGGTGATGCCGCGGATGCCGTCGGCCTGCGGCCCGAGGGCGACGACGCGGCCGCCCGCGGCTGCGATGAGGTCGAGCTCGCGCGCCAGCTCGGGCGCGAACTGCGCCGCCGCGCGCGAGGCGGCGAGGATGACCCCCCGCGGCCGCTGCCCGCGCAGGGCGCGCACGAGGCGCAGCTCGCGGTCGGCGTCGCGGTCGGTGGTGGCGATGGTGACGACCAGCCCCGCCTCGTCGGCGCCGCGGGCCACACCGGCGGCGAGCTCGCCGAAGTAGGGGTCGGCGATGTCGGCGACCAGCAGCGCCACGATCGCCGATGTGCCGCGCGCGGTGGCCTGCGCCGAGAGGTTGGCCGAGTAGCCCAGCCGCGCGGCGGCCGCCTCGACCCGCTCGCGGTAGGGCCCGGCGACGTTGCGCGTCGAGCCGTTGAGCACGCGCGACGCGGTCGCGAGGGAGACCCCCGCGGCGTCGGCGACGTCGTGCAGGGTCACAGAACCGGGGCGGGCGGGGGCGGAGGGGTCGGTCACGCTCGTGAGTTTAGGACTCGGGAACACGTTTCCCCGTCAGGCGTCGCATGCGATCACGCCGGCAGGTGCGGCGCGACCGCACGGCCGAAGCCCGCGGCCGTGCGCGCGACGGCCAGCGCCGGGTCGGTCGCCCAGATCTCCTCGTTGAAGATCTCCACCTCGATGTCGCGGTCGTAGCCGGTGGCGATGACCGCCTCGGTGAGCGCACCGAAGTCGATCACGCCGTCGCCCGGGTAGTGCCGCGACAGCAGCACGTCGGCCGGCAGCGGCGTCTTCCAGTCGCACACCTGATAGGTCGCGATGCGGCCCTCGCGCCCGGCGCGGGCGATGGCGGCCTGCACGTCGGGGTCCCACCAGATGTGGAAGGTGTCGACGGTGGCGCCGACGACCTCGGGGGCGAAGTCGGCGGCGATGTCGAGGGCCTGCCCCAGCGTCGAGACGACGCACCGGTCGCTCGCGTACATCGGATGCAGCGGCTCGATGGCCAGCGTCACCCCGGCCGCCTGGGCGTCGGGGGCGAGCTTGCCGATCGCGTCGCGCACCCGCTCGCGGGCACCGACGAGGTCGCGCGAACCCTCGGGGAGGCCGCCGGCGACCAGCACGAGGATCGCGGTGGAACCGGGGGCGCCGGCGGCGGCGAGGGTCGCCGCCTCTTCGATCGCGATGCGGTTGTCGTCGATCGAGGCGCGGCGGGCGGGGCCCTCGGGCATCGTGAAGAAGCCGGAGCGGCAGTGCGTGGTGAAGCGCAGCCCCGAGTCGGTGAGCATGCGGGCGGCCGTGGCCAGTCCCACCTCCTGCACCGGCTCGCGCCACAGTCCGATCGCCGGCACACCGGCATCCGCGGTCACCCGCAGCGCGGTGGCGAGATCGGCGTGCTTGATGGTGGCCTGGTTGATCGAGAGGCGGGGGTGGGGGGCGTTCACGCGTCGACTCCGTTCAGGCGCAGCATGCCGTGCCAGCGCTCGGCGGCCAGCTCGGGCTGCTCGAACGCCTTGGCGGCGTTGGCGAGCTCGACGATGCGCGACAGGTGCGGCAGGCTGCGCGCCGAGTGCAGGCCGCCGACCATCTGGAACGCGCTCTGGTGGCCGTTGAGCCACGAGAGGAAGGCGACGCCGGTCTTGTAGTAGAACGTGGGCGCCGCGAACACCTGACGCGACAGCGCCTCGGTGGGCTCCAGGATCTCCAGGTAGCGCGCGGCATCGCCGGCGTCGAGGGCCTGGATGGCCGCCGACGCCACCGGGGTGATCGCCGCGAAGGCCCCCAGCAGGGCATCGGAGTGCTGCCGGTCGGATGCCGGGTCGCGGCGCGGCTGGCGCGCATCCGGCACATCGGCGCCGCCGATGAGGCCGACGTAGTTGAAGTCGTCACCGGTGAACATGCGCACCCCGGCGGGCAGGAGCTCGCGCACCGCCACCTCGGACTCGGCGTCGAGCAGGCTCATCTTCACCCCCGCGACCTTGTCGGTGTGCTCGCCGATGATCTCCAGCAGCACCGCCGACGCGGTCTGCCAGTCGTCGGCGCCGAAGTAGCCGGCCAGCTGCGGGTCGAACGCGGTGCCGAGCCAGTGCAGCACGACCGGCACCGTGGCCGAGCCGAGCACCTCGCGGTAGACGCGGCGGTAGTCGTCGGCCGACTGCGCGGCGCGGGCGAGGTGACGGGATGCCATGAGCACCGGCCCCGCGCCCTGCTCCTCGGTGAAGTGCAGCTGCTGCTTGTAGGCGTCGATCACCTCGTCGAGCGAGATGTGCTCGGCCTCGACGTGGTCGGTGTTGACGCCGACGACGACCGAGCCGCCCTCCTCCCGGGCCACCTGGGCGGAGCGGGAGATGAGCTCGCGGGTGGCGGCGGCATCCAGCCCCATGTTGCGCTGCGCGGTGTCCATCGCATCGGCCACGCCCAGGCCCCACGAGTACACGTTGCGGCGGAAGGCGAGCGTGGCGTCCCAGTCGACGTCGGCCGGCCGACCCGGCGTGTTGTCGGCGTGGGTGCGCGGCACCACGTGGGCGGCCGCATAGGCCACCCGGCTGCGCAGCGGCGCGGCGGGGCGCGAATACCCGGACGAGGCGATCAGGGGCGTGCGGGTGACGGCGCCGTCGGCGCCGAGGAGGGCGAGCTCGGTCATGGCTCAGTCGAGGGTCAGCGCGGCCAGCTCGACCTTGCGGCCTTCGCGGCTGGACTGCAGACCGGCCTCGGCCAGCAGCACGCCGCGGGCGCCGGCGAGCAGGTCGAACTCGTAGGGCGTGTCGAGCACGTACGAGGCGAGGAACTCCTCCCACTGCTGACGGAAGCCGTTGAGGAACACGTCGTTGGTGGGAACCTGCGCCCAGTCGGCGTCGTAGTCGTGGGTGTCTTCGAGGTCGGGGTTCCACACCGGCTTGGGGGTGGCGTTGCGCGACTGGATCTTCGCGCCGAACAGGCCCACCACGGCCGAGCCGTGGGTGCCGTCGACGTGGAACTCGACGAGCTCGTCGCGGTTCACGCGCACCGTCCACGACGAGTTGATCTGCGCCACCACGTCGCCCTCCAGCTCGAAGATGCCGTAGGCGGCGTCTTCGGCGGTGGCGGTGTAGTGCTCGCCCTTCTCGTCCCAGCGGTCGGCGATGTGCACGGCGGCCTGTGCGTAGACGGTCTTCACCGGGCCGAACAGGTTCTCGAGCACGTAGTTCCAGTGCGGGAACATGTCGACGATGATGCCGCCGCCGTCTTCGGTGCGGTAGTTCCAGCTGGGGCGCTGCGCGGGCTGCCAGTCGCCCTCGAACACCCAGTAGCCGAACTCGCCGCGCACCGAGAGGATGCGGCCGAAGAAGCCCGAGTCGATCAGGCGCTTGAGCTTCTGCAGGCCCGGCAGGTAGAGCTTGTCGTGCACGACACCGGTCTTGACGCCGGCCGCGGCGGCCAGCTGCGCCAGCTCGAGCGCCTCCTCGACCGACTCGGCGGTGGGCTTCTCGGTGTAGATCGTCTTGCCGGCGGCGATCGCCTTGCGCAGCGCCGTGGCGCGGGCCTTGGTCACCAGGAAGTCGGCGTAGATCTCCCAGCGCGGGTCGGCGAGGGCGGCATCCAGATCGGTCGTGTAGTCCTCGATGCCGTGCGCGGCGGCCAGATCGGCCAGCTTGGCCTCGCTGCGGCCGACCAGCAGCGGCTTGACGGTGACCTTGGTGCCGTCGGGCAGCTCGATGCCGCCCTGGTCGCGGATCGCGAGGATCGAGCGCACCAGGTGCTGGCGGTAGCCCATGCGACCCGAGACGCCGTTCATGATGATGCCGATCTCGCGCACGGCGGGGCGGGCGGGGGTCGCGGCGGGGGCGGGGGCGAGGGTCGTGTCGGTCACGATGTCCTGCTTTCTTCGAGGAGGAGCGCGGTGTCGTCGGTGACGGTCCGTGCGGGATGCGGGGCGGCCGGGGCCGCGGAGAAGGTCAGTGGGTAAGCGCTTTCCAACCCTGTTTCCCCAGTGTGCCACGGGAGGGATCGGCGTGCAAGCGCTTTCCCATTTCCGATCCCCCCGGGCACCACGGGGTCAGGCCAGCCGCACGGCGGCCCACGAGACGGCGGGCAGCGGCAGCACCAGCACGTCGCCCTCGACCCGCGCGCCCGGCACCGGTCGCACCCCGACGCGGCCCGGCTGATCGAGGGTGTTCGCGGCGTAGAGGTCGTCGTCGTGCAGCAGGTGCGACTCGACCAGCCGCACGCCGGTCCCGCGCGCTGCGACGAGCGGGGCCAGATCGACGCGCAGGTCGGTGGCCTCGGTCGTGGAGCGGTTGACGACGAACAGCGAGACCCCGTCGTCGTCGATGGTGGCCACGGCGTTGACCGCGGCCACCTCGCCGAACGCGGCGGAGGCGAACGTGCCGGCATCCACCGGCACCCGCACCGCGCGCCCGTGCGCCAGCCGTGACGTGATCGAGAACGGGAAGAAGGTCGTCTGCTTCCAGGCGATGCCCCCGGGCTCGGTCATGATCGGGGCGATGACGTTGACCAGCTGGGCCAGCGACGCCGAGCGCACCCGGTCGGCGTGCTGCAGCAGCGTGATCAGCAGATCGCCGAACACGACGGCATCCAGCGCGTGGTACCGGTCTTCGAGCAGCCGCGGCGCGACCGGCCAGCCCGCCTCGGCGGGCTTGTCGTTCTGCCCGCCGTCGTCGTCGTGCAGGTACCAGACGTTCCACTCGTCGAACGAGATCATGATGCGCTTGGAGCTCTTGGCCGTCGCCGCCACGGTGTCGGCGATCGCGACGACCGATTCGATGAAGCGCGCCATGTCGACGCCCGAGGCGAGGAACTCCTGCGCGTCGCCGCCCCGCTCCTGGTAGTAGGAGTGGCACGAGATGAAGTCGACGTCGTCGAGGGTGTGCTCGAGCACCGTGCGCTCCCACGAGCCGAACGTCGGCATGCCACGCCCCGACGACCCGCACACCACCAGCTCGATGCCGGGGTCGAGCATCCGCATGGCCTTCGCCGTCTGCGAGGCGAGCGTGCCGTAGTCGTGGGCGTTCTTGTGCCCGATCTGCCACGGACCGTCCATCTCGTTGCCCAGGCACCACATCGACACCCCGAACGGCTGCGGCCGGCCGTTGTCGGCGCGCTGGGCCGTCCACGCGGTCTGCGCGTCGGAGTTGGCGTACTCGAGCAGGTCGAGCGCCTCCTGCGTGCCGCGGGTGCCGAGGTTGACGGCGAGCATGAGCTCGGAGCCGACCTTGTCGAGCCAGCTCTGGAACTCGTGCAGGCCCACCTCGTTGGTCTCGGTGGAATGCCAGGCCAGGTCGAGCCGGCGCGGGCGCTCGGCCACCGGGCCGACGCCGTCTTCCCACCGGTATCCCGAGACGAAGTTGCCCCCGGGGTAGCGGATGGTGGAGACCCCGAGCTCTCTGACGAGCTCGATCACATCGGCGCGGAACCCGTCGGCGTCGGCGGTGGGGTGGCCCGGTTCGAAGATGCCGTCGTAGATGTGGCGGCCGAGGTGCTCGACGAAGCCGCCGAACAGGCGCCGGTCGATGTCGGCGACGGCATGGTGCGGGTCGAGGCGTGCGTGGCTCATGCGTCGCCGCTCAGCCGAGGATCGCGTCGGCTTCGGAGAAGAACGAGTTCACGGCGTCGTCGACGCTGATCGCCCCCAGCCCGATCGACTTGCCGAGGTCCCAGAACGTCTGCTCGAGCGAGCCGTAGCCCACCACCGGCACCGGCGGGGCGTCGCCGATGCGGTCGGCGTTGGCGTCGATGTAGTCGGCCACCTGCTTGTCGGGGCCCTCCAGCGTCGCGCCGGCGAGCTTGCTCGAGGATGCCGGGAAGCCCAGCGTCGTGCCGAAGATCTCGCCCGCCTTCTCGCTGTTGACCACGAAGTCGAGGAACAGCGCCGCCGCCTCGGGGTGCTCGGTGTTCTCGGCGATGGCCATCTGCAGACCCGCCTGGCGGTAGAGGTCCTTCGACCCGGCCTTGGCGGTGGGCGGGGCGACCAGCGAGATCGCCGACGACCCCGAGTCGGCGAGGTAGCCGCCCAGGAAGTTGCTCCAGCTCATCTCGCTGGCGGTGACGCCGGCGCCGAAGCCCGACTTGGGCGAGAGCTCTTCGAGGCGCTGCTGGGGCACGGTCACGCCGTCGCGGATGGTCGCCCCCGACTCCCAGTACTCGCGCAGCTGGTCTTCGGTGAAGCCGAGCTCGCCGTCCTCGGTGTAGAGGTTGCCGCCGTCGGCGCGCAGCTGCAGCTCGAAGGTCTGGATGCGCTGGGTGTAGTCGGTGCCGCCGTAGACGGCGCCGCCGGTCGCCGTGGTGACCTCGGCCATCCAGTCGTCGAAGTCGGCGAAGCTCGTGCCGCCCTCGGGCACCTCGACACCCGCTGTGGCGAGGAGGTCGTCGTTGACGAAGTTCGCCCACAGGCTGTAGCCGGTGGGGAGGGAGTACTGCACGCCCTCGAGCGCGCCGGTGCCCAGCAGCCCGTCCTCGAAGGTCGTGGTGTCGATGTAGTCGTCGACCGTCGCGAGGTCGAGCAGGTTGCCCGACTGGCCGTACTGGCGCAGGTAGCTGTCGGAGAACTGGAAGACGTCGGGCAGGCCGCCGCCGGCGGCCTCGGTCTGCCGCTTCTCCCAGAAGCTCGGGAAATCGGTGAAGGAGGCGTTGACGGTGATCTGCGGGTACTCCTCGTTGAAGGCCGCGATCAGGTCGTTGTAGCGGGTCGCCCGGTCGTCGTTGCCCCAGAACGCGAAGTTCAAGGTCACCGGCGCCTCAGGGTCGTAGGCGGTCTCCTCGCTCGCGCCGCCGGCGCAGCCGGTGAGCACGAGGCCGGCCACGGCGATGGCGGCGGCAGCGGTCAGCGTGTGTCGGGGGTTTCTCATGGGTGGGTCCTGTTCTGCGTCGGTGCGGGAGGATGCGGGGCGGAGGCGGGCACGCGGACGAACACGACCTGCTGCGGGGTGAGCGCCCACGTGTCGGCGTCGACACCCGACTCGAGGTCGGTGCCGGTGAGGGTCAGCTGCACACCGGCGTCGGTGTGGTTGATGAGGGTGACGACATCGCCGCGGCGGGCGACCTCGACACCGGCGGGCAGGTCGGGCACGAGCGGACGCGCCCCCGACGCCTCGACGAGCATCGCGGTCAGCGCGGCCACCCCGTCGGCGTCGGGCATCGTGGCCACGTACCAGGCCTCGCCGGCGCCGCTGCGGTGCCGGGTGACCGCGGGGGCGCCGGCCGAGCGGCCGTCGGCGAAGGTGCTGACGACCTGGGCGCCCACCGGGTGGACGACCTCGGCGTGCAGCGACCCCGTGACGGTGACGCCGTCGAGATCGAACCGCACGGTCTCGGCCTCGCCTCCCGTGTCGACCACCGACAGGGCGCCGACGCCCATCGCTCCGCCCGACGAGCGGCCGAGGGCGGCGAAGTCCTCGAACCGCACCCCCAGCACCGGGCCGAGCTGGGTGAGGAATCCGCCGGGGCGGAACTGGTCATGCTCGTCGACGACGTCCGTGAAGGGACCCGCCAGAAGCGTGCCCCCGCCGCCGACGAACGTGGTGAGTGCTGCGGCGCCCTCGGCGCGCAGCAGGTAGAGGGCCGGCGCCAGGACGAGGTCGTAGCCGTCGTCGATCTGCTCTGCCGGGACGATGTCGACCGGGATGCCGAGGCGGTGCAGCGCCCCGTACCAGGCCACGACGATCGGAAGGTACTCGATGTCGACGGGGTGGTCGCGCTCCTCGAGCGCCCACCAGTTCTCCCAGTCGAACACCAGCGCCACGCGCGCGTCACGGCCGGGGGCGGGCAGGGCGGGCAGCGCCGCCAGGCGCTCGCCCAGGGCCGAGACCTCCCGCCACACGCGGGTGTCGGTGCCGGTGTGCGGCAGCATCGCCGAGTGGAACTTCTCGCTGCCGGCGCGCGACTGCCGCCACTGGAAGAACATGATGCCGTCGGCGCCGCGCCCGATCGACTGCGCCGACTCGG
This sequence comes from Microbacterium festucae, assembly GCF_025421715.1. Classification (GTDB taxonomy): domain Bacteria; phylum Actinomycetota; class Actinomycetes; order Actinomycetales; family Microbacteriaceae; genus Microbacterium; species Microbacterium festucae. The sequence goes on along the minus strand of NZ_JAOEFC010000001.1, from coordinate 1,314,499 downwards.
CAGCCAGCACGCCCGGAGCCTTGCCGGGGTTGGCGGGGCGCCAGTTGACGGCATCCGTGGCCTGCTCCATGAGGATCCACGGCGTCCCGGGCTTGAGCGAACGCACGAGGTCGCGCTGGAAGGCGGCGTCGCGCACCCGGTGGGGGTTGGCGGGATCGGGGTAGCAGTCGTCGGCGATGACGTCCATGTGGGGAGCCCAGCGCCGGTAGTCGGCGGGCTTGAACGGGCCCATGAAGTTCGTGGTGATCGGCTGCGTCGCCCCGGCCGCGAGCAGGATCTCGCGCTCCATGAGGTAGCACTCCAGCAGCATGTCGGAGGTGAACCGGCGCCAGTCGAGCATCGACGACGGGTTGTGGCTGTAGGGCGCGAGCCGCGGCGGGAAGATCTCGTCGAACGAGCCGTACCGCTGCGACCAGAAGGTGGTGCCCCACGCCTCGTTGAGCGCGTCGACCTCGACGTAGCGCGCCCGCAGCCAGCCGCGGTAGGCGTCGCGCGCGGCATCCGAGAAGTCCATCCAGAGGTGGCAGCCGTACTCGTTGCCGACGTGCCAGAGCACGACCGCGGGGTGCCCGACGTAGCGCTCGGCCAGGCGGCGGACGAGCTCGCCGGCCAGGCGCCGGTAGGTGGGCGAGCTCGGCGCGAAGTGCTGCCGGCTGCCCGGCCAGTACGAGGCGCCGCTCTCGTCGGCGGGCAGGGTGTCGGGGTAGGTCGCGCTCACCCACGGCGGCGGCGACGCGGTGGCGGTGGCGAGGTTCACGGCGATGCCGCCGGCGTGCAGGGTGTCGAGCACGCGGTCGAGCCACGCGAAGTCCCAGACGTCCTCGGCCGGCTGCAGGCGCGACCAGGCGAAGATGCCGAGGCTCACCACGGTGACGCCCGCCTCGCGCATGAGACGCACGTCCTCGTCCCAGACCTCCTCCGGCCATTGGTCGGGGTTGTAGTCGGCGCCGTACTGCACGTGCGTCTCCAGGTTCGGGGGGATGGGGGTCAGCGGCCGCGTCGGTGCGGAACGGCGACGGCGGCGAGGGTGGCGCAGCCCAGCGCGGGGACGAACAGCAGGAAGAGCATCCAGGTCACCACGCCGGTGAGGCCGGCGGCGACGGCGAGGTAGAGCGCCCCCACCGGGTCGGCCGCCACCTGCCGCGGAACAGCGCGCAGGGCCGGCAGCCACCGGCTCTCCGGCGACCACTGCGACGCGGCGATCAGCAGCGCCACGGCGACCGCGGCCAGGCCCACCCAGCCCAGCGCAGCGATGACCTGCCCGCCGGGAAGCGCGCCCGAGCCGGCGACGAAGATGTCGATCACGAGCACGCCCGACAGCAGCACCGCACCGGCGCCGACGGCGAGGCCCCCGGGAAGGGCCCGGCGGTAGTCGCTCCAGAACGCGCTCATCGGCGATCCCTCCGCCGCGATGAAGCGGCGCAGGTGCCGGATGCCGGCCACGAGGGCCGCCGGCAGGGTGACCACGAGGATGCCGGCCAGTGTGACGAGCACGCCGACCATCAGCACCTCGCCGAACAGGGCGAACTTCGCCGAGGCACCGGGGAAGCGGGCCGGGGCGCGCTCCTCGCGCACCGGGCCCGAGCCCGACTCCTCGGCCCGGCGCACGGCACGCTCTTCGCGCCGGCTGGTCACGGTGGTCATCACCGGTCAGCCCTTGAGTCCTTGGGTGGCGACGCCGTCGACGAGGAATCGTTGGAAGACGAGGAAGAACAGGAGCACGGGGAGGAGGGCGACGAAGCTGGCGGTGACGGTGGCGCCGTAGTCGGAGGAGGAGGTCTGGTCGTTGTAGAGGCGCAGGGCGATGGGGAGGGGGTAGTTCTCGGGGCTGGTGAGGTAGAGCAGGGGTCCGAGGAAGTCGTTCCACGACCAGATGAACGCGAAGATCGCGCAGGTGATGAGGGCGGGTTTGATGAGGGGGAGGATGATCGACCAGAAGATGCGCACGTGGCCGGCGCCGTCGATGCGGGCCGCTTCGTCCATGTCGGCGGGCATCTGGCGGATGAACTGGACGAGCAGGAACACGAAGAACGCTTCGGTCGCGAGGAACTTCGGCAGCACGATCGGCCAGATCGTGTCGACCATCTCCAGCGAGTTGAAGATGATGTACTGCGGGATGATCACGACGTGGAACGGGAGCAGCAGGGTGCCGATCATCGCGGCGAACAGGATGCCGAGTCCCTTGAAGCGGATGCGGGCGAACGCGTAGGCGGCCAGGGCGGAGCTGAGCACGGTGCCGACCACGGCGAGCACGGCCAGCACGAGCGAGTTCGCGAAGAACCGCCACATCGGCACCCCGGCGATGCCCTCCATCACCTTCGCGTAGTTGTCGAGGGTGGGGCTGTTGGGGAGGATGGCCATGTTCTGCCCGAACTCGCTGTTGGGCTTGAACGTGGCGAACACCAGCCACACCAGCGGGTACAGCACGATCGCGGTGAGCACGAGCAGCACCACGGCCCAGATGACCGTCTGCCAGGTCTTGCGCTTCACGGTGCGGCGGTTCTTCACCGGCGGGGCGGGCATGGCCTGCTGCTGGGCGAACACCGGCGTGGAGGCCGCACCCGAGGTCGTGTACGCGTTGGAAGTGCTCATCGGTTGTCTCCCGAGTAGTGGACCCAGTTGCGCTGGGTGCGGAACAGGATGAAGGCGATGATCGCCACGACCACCAGCAGCACCCACGCGATCGCCGCGGCATACCCCATCTGCCCGTCGCTGAAGCCCCGCTTGTAGAGGTACAGGGTGATGAAGTTCGTCATCCCGGCCGGGCCACCCGAACCGTTGGAGATGATGTACGCCGACGCGAACACCTGGAACGCGCCGATCAGCCCCAGCAGCAGGTTGAAGAAGATCACCGGCGACAGCATCGGGATCGTCACCGCACGGAACCGGTGCCACGCACCCGCACCATCCATCTCCGCCGCCTCGTACAACTCCTTCGGGATCTGCTTGAGCCCGGCCAGGAAGATCACCATCGTCGCGCCGAACTGCCACACCGACAGCAGGATCATCGCCGGCAGCACCAGCGCCGGGTTGCCGATCCAGCCCCCCAGATCGATCCCGAAGAAACTCAGACCACTGTCGACCGGACCGTCCGAGGCGAACATCGCCCGCCACACGATCGCCACCGACACCGACCCGCCGATCAGGCTCGGCGCATAGAACGCCGACCGGAAGAACCCCGACCCCTTGTCACGGAAGTTCAACAGCATCGCCACCACCAGCGCCGCCGCCAACGTGATCGGAGTACCCACCAGCACATAGATCAACGTGATCTGCGCCGACTGCATGAACTGCGGATCATTCGTGAACAGACGGACGTAGTTGTCCCACCCGATCCACTTCGGCGGGCTGAAGATGTTGTACGACGTGAACGACAGGTAGAGCGAGTACACCATCGGCACGATCGTCAACCCGAAGAACCCGACCAGCCACGGGATCAGGAACCCGTACCCCGACAACGTCTCCCGACGCTGCCGGCCCCTCTGCCCAGGACGGGTGTACTCCTCGGGCTTGTTACGACGGACGAGGCGACGCTGACGACGCTCTCCGGTCACGATGACCCTGGTCGCGGTGGTGCTCACGGATGCTCCTGCGGTGATGAGGCCGATGGCGGGACGGATGGGGAGGTGGTGTTCCGGGAGCCCGGCCTGGTCGGCCGAGCCCCCGGAAGCGTGGTCACTGACCCAGGACGACGTTCATCTCGGAGAAGAACTGCGAGACGGCGTCATCGACGGTGACGGTGCCGAAGGCGAGCTCGATGCCCAGCTGACGGAACTTCTCCTCGATGGTGCCGTAGCCGACGATCGGCACGGGCGGGGCGTCGCCGAGGCGGTCGGCGATCGATGCCTCGTAGTCCTTGACCTGCTGGCTCAGCGGGTCGAGGTCGGCGGCGGCCAGGGCGGTCTCCGAGGCCGGCAGGCCGCGGTTCGTGCCGAAGATCTCTCCCGACTCGGGCGAGTTGATGAGGAAGTTCACGAGCGTCGCGGCCGCCTCGGGGTGGTCGGTCTTGGCCGAGATCGTGTGCAGCATCGACGGCTTCAGGTAGAGGTCCTTGGCGCCCTCTTCGGTGACGGGGGGCTCGATAAGGCCGAGCTCGGTGTACCCCTCGCCGAGGCCGCCGAGGTAACCGGCGCCGAAGTTGTCCCAGGTGAGCTCGCTGGCCGTCAGCGCCGAGTCGAAGCCGCCCTTGGGAGCGACCTCCTCCACACGCTGCTGCGGGATGATCGTGCCGTTCTCGCGGATGTCGGCGCTGGACTCCCAGAACTCGGTGAGACGCGCCTCGTCGAAGCCGGGCTCGCCCGCGTCGTTGAAGAGGTACGAGCCCTCCGAGCGCAGCTGCAGCTCGAAGTTCTGGATGCGACCGGCGTAGTCTGCGCCGCCCCAGAAGGCGCCGCCGGCACCCTCGGTGACCTCGGTCATCCAGGCCGCGTAGTCGTCCCAGCTGCCGCCGGCGAACTCGTCGACGCCGGCCTGCTCGAGCAGCACCGGGTTGGTGAACAGGCCCCACGCGTTGGTGGAGGTGGGGATGCCGTAGGTGGTGTCGTTGACCACGCCGATGCCGAGGATGTTCTCGCTCAGCGGCTCGGTGTCGATGATGCCCCCGAGGTAGGGGTCGAGGTCGAGCAGCAGGTTGTTCTGCGAGTACTGACGCAGGTAGGAGTAGTCGAACTGCATGACGTCGGGGAGGTTGCCGCCGGCCGCCTCGGTCTGACGCTTCTCCCAGAACTCGGGGAAGCCCAGGAACGTGGCGTTGACGGTGATGTTCGGGTATTCCTCGTTGAACGCCGCGATCGCCTCGTTGTAGAGCTCGGCGCGCACGTCGTTGCCCCAGAAGGCGAGGTCGAGGGTGACCTTCTCGTCGGGGTCGAACGTGGCGGCCGGTTCGGGGTCGCCGCCTCCGGCGCAGCCGGCGAGGGCCAGGGCGGCGCCGGTCGCGAAGGCGACGGCGGCCAGTGCCCGCTTCTTGCTGAACATCTTTGTCCTCTCTTCGAACGTCTGCGTTCTTCCCGCGAACATTCGTTGTCCGTGTGAGTGCGGTGGTGCGCCACCTGAGATCTGGTGCATTCGGGAAAGCGCTTGCCGCTGACGCTACCTCACGCAAAAACGTTTCGCAAGCAAAACTTGCAACGTTTCACTAACGCCGCCACCGCGGTCACCCCGCACGCCCCGCCCCCTCCCGCGACCCCGGTCCGCCCGCCCACCCCACGCCGAGTGTCCAGGACACGCGGCTGGCTCGCGCCGGCATCCGCGTGTCTTGGACACTCGACGGGGCGGGGGCCCGTCATTCGGGGGCGACGTGCAGCAGGCCGTCGGTCACCTGCAGCCGTGCGCGGTAGACGGCGCAGCGCCGCTCGTCGGCATCCGCGTGTCTTGGACACTCGACGGGGCGGGGGCCCGTCATTCGGGGGCGACGTGCAGCAGGCCGTCGGTCACCTGCAGCCGTGCGCGGTAGACGGCGCAGCGCCGCTCGTCGGCATCCGCGGTGTGCGACGACGACGGGTCGTAGGCGCGGGCGGGATGCCCGAAGAAGTAGAGCCAGGTGTCGCCGTCGTGCTGCAGCACCGCCCCGTGGTGCCCGAAGCCGGGCCCGGGCACGGCGCCGGCGGCGAGGACGACCGCGTCGGGCCCGCCCTGCCGCTCCCAGGTCACCGCGTCGGGCGAGCGGTGCACCGCCATCCCCCGCCACTCGTCGACGATCATCCACCAGCTGCCGCCGAGGGCGAACACGGTCGGCCCCTCGTGCGGGCGCCCGCCGACCGCCGTCCCCTCCACCTGCCACGTCGACAGGTCGTCCGAGACGGCCACCCGGGTGACCGAGTCGGCGGCCTCGTCTTTGCACCACAGCCGCCAGCGGCCGTCGGGGGTGCGGGCCACTGCGGCGTCGATGACCCGATCGCTCGCCAGGGGCACCGCGCCCCGCCGCTGCCAGCGGGCGAGGTCGTCCGAGACGTACTCGACGATCTCGCGGGCGTGGCCTTCCCACCGGGTGGGGATGCCGTCGATCTCGGTCACGTACATGCGCCACCGGTCGCCGTCGTGGATGACCTCGGGCGCCCAGTAGGTGCGTTCGACCTCGGCCGGCGGGGCACCGGCCCTCAGCGCCAGCCGGTCGCCGACGGCATCCGGCTCGAGGGTGCCCGCGTACCGCCAGGCACGCCCGTCGTCGGAGTGGGCGATGCCGATGCGGCTGCCGTGCACCCAGGCGACGCCCGGTCCGGGGGCGGGGTGGCTGGCGCGGCGCTGGGTGTAGAACATCCACCACCGGTCGCCCACGACCCGCACGACGGGGTCGGTCGCGCCGTCGTAGACCGGGTCGCGGTACAGCTCGGTGGCGGTCACGGAGCCGGACGCATGTCGGTCACCGGGCTGGCGAAGCCCCCGCGGTGCGTCGGGTGCGCGGCGAGGTCGGCCGGGGTCACCGGGGCCCCGCCGGCGGCCGCCGAGGCGTAGATGGCGGCGACGATCTCGAACGACCGCGCCGGATCGGCGGCCGTGGGCGGCAGCGGGGCGTCCGCCAGCAGCGCGTCGAACACGTCGCGCAGCAGCGGCGCGTGGTCGCTGCGCTCCTCGTCGGCCGGTAGCGCCCAGCCCTCCGCCTCGGACTCGAACCCGGGTGCGGGCGTGATCTTCCAGTCGTCGTGTCCGTGACCGTAGAGATGGTCGACGGTGACGGTGGCCTTTTGGGTGTCGATGCGGATGGCGCTGACCTGACGCGGCGAGACGGCGCTGGTGACCACCTGCGCCACCGCGCCGCCGGCGAAGGTGACCGTCGCCGTCGAGGCGTCTTCGGTCTGCGTCTCGCGGTCGAGGCGCCACAGCCGGCCCTCCACGCTGGCCCAGTCGCCCAGCAGGTAGGCGAGCAGATCGATCTGATGGATGCCGTGGCCGAGGGTGGTGCCGCCGCCCTCGGTCTCCCATCGGCCGCGCCACGGCACCGCGAAGTAGTCGTCGCCGCGGAACCAGAGGGTCTCGCACACGGCCAGCAGCGGCCGGCCGAGGGCGCCCGCCGCCAGCAGCCGCTTCACGTGCGCGGCGGCCGTGCCGGTGCGCTGCTGGAAGACGACCGCCAGGCGCCGCCCCGCGGCCGCCGCGGCGGCGCGCATCTCGTCGAGTTCGTCCAGCGACGGCGCCGGGGGCTTCTCGACCACCACGTGCGCCCCCGCCGCGAAGGCGGCGAGCGTCTGCGCGCGGTGCGCACCGGGGGGCGTGCACACGAGCACGACGTCGGGGCGTTCGGCGGCGAGCAGGGCCTCGAGCGTGTCGTGGACGTGGCCGCCGTGCTCGGCCGCGAAGGCCTCGGCGCGGGTGCGGTCGAGATCGGTGACGGCCACCAGCGCCGCGCGCGGATGCTGCGCGACGGCGCGGGCGTGCAGGTGCGCGACGGCGCCCGTGCCGATGATGGCGCAGCGCAGCGTGCGGGCGTGGACGTCAGGGGCGGCGCCGGCGGGCGCGGGAGTGCTGGGCACGGATCCTCCGCATCGAGGTGGGATGATGCCAGCCTAAAACGTTTCGAGGGAAAGCGCTATCCGCGCGGCGGTCCCCCACGCGGTCCGCCTCACGCGCGTTCGACGGGCAGCCAGAGCTCGCACACGGCGGTGCGGAAGTCGTCGGCCCGCTCGAGCACCGCGACCATCGACGGCCCGGGCCGCAGGCGCCACGGGTTCGAGGGGAACCAGTCGGTCGCCGTCGCGCTCCACACCTGCTGCAGCGCGGCGGGATACTCCCCCGCCGCGCGGAACACCGCCCACGTGCCGCCGGGAACCTCGATGGCGTCGAGGTCGTCGGGCACCGGCGTCGCCGCGGCGAGCGCGACGCCGTGCAGGTAGGTCAGCTCACTGCCCTCGGCGTAGTCGGCGTCGACGTCGTCGCTCACCTGCAGGATGCCGTGCGGCTCCGTGTCGCCCAGGGCTTTGAGGCGCGCGTGCTCGGCCGCCGGCAGCGCGGCGATGTGCGCCTGGATGTGCGGGTTGATCCCGTGATGGATGAGCGGCACGCGCGTCGCGTGGCCGACGAGGCGGAAGGCCGGCCGCTCGGTGATGCGGGTGTCCATGGTGCTGTTCCCTTCGACGGTCAGGCGGAACCTGAGCTGCGGTTGCGTGCGAAGGGGGCCGCCGCCCCGCCGGACCTCGCCCGGCAGCGCACCGTGCACCGACCGGAACGCCCGGCCGAACGCCTCGGTCGAGCCGTAGCCGTAGCGCACCGCGATCTTCAGCAGATCGTCACCGCCGACGATGTCGGCCGCGGCGAGAGTCATCCGGCGCCGCCGGACGTACTCCGACAGCGGCATGCCCGCCAACGACGAGAACATCCGGCGGAGGTGGTACTGCGTCGTGCCGAGCCCGGCCGCCAGCGACGCGACGTCGAGGTCGTCGTCGAGGCGAGCCTCGATCAGCTCGACCAGCCTGTTCAGCTCCGCGATCATGGCGCCTCCTTCGACCCCCACCTTTCCCGATCCCGGCGGGCAGCACCCGACTTTCGATGCCCGATCGGATCGGTCGCCCGGCCCTGCCGGAAGCGCCGCCGTGCCGCACGCACCTCGGAGAACGCGACCCGCGTCGGAGCTTCCCGGCCGCATGCTCCGAACACGGTGACGATCTCCGATGTCGGCGCGACGGCATCCGATCTGCGCCGGAACGGGATCACGCGCCCTACCCGGTACGCGCCCCCAGGCAGCACCCGCCTCGGAGGACGCGACCCAGGTCGGAGCTTCTCGGCCGCATGCTCCGAACACGGTGACGATCTCCGATGTCGGCGCGACGGCATCCGATCTGCGCCGGAACGGGATCACGCGCCCTACCCGGCGCGCCCACAGCGAAGCACGCACCTCGGAGGACGCGACCCACGTCGGAGCTTCCCGGCCGCATGCTCCGAACACGGTGACGATCTCCGACGTCGGCGCGACGGCATCCGGACCGCGCCGGAACGGGATCACGCGCCCCACCCGGCGCGGCCCACCGCGCAGCACGCACCTCGGAGAACGCCACCCACGTCGGAGCTTCTCGGCCGCAGGCTCCGAACCCGGTGACGATCTCCGATGTCGGCGCGACGGCATCCGGACCGCGCCGGAACGGGATCACGCGCCCTACCCGCCACGCGCCACCAGGCAGCACCCACGTCGGAGGACGCCACCCACGTCGGAGCTTCTCGGCCGCATGCTCCGAACTCGGTGACGATCTCCGACATCGGCGCGACGGCATCCGGACTGCGCCGGAACGGGATCACGCGCCCCACCCGCCACGCGCCACCAGGCAGCACGCACCTCGGAGGACGCGACCCACGGCGGAGCTTCTCGGCCGAATGCTCCGAACTCGGTGACGATCTCCGAGATCGACGCGACAGCATCCGGACTGCGCCGGAACGGGATGACCACGCGCGATCGGCGCGCCCCGTCAGTCGGCGTCGGCGCCGGTGGGCCAGTGCCAGGTGTGCAGCCGTCCGCACATGCCGAGGGTGCGTTCGGCGCCCGTCGGCACGGCGCGGGCGACGGATGCCGTCGGCAGCGCCCCCACGTCGCCGGCGGCGAGCGCGTCGAGCTGCGCGCGGGTGCGCGCGGTCTCGGCGGCGACGGTCGCCTCCCAGCGGTCCCGCCACTGCGGGATGCGGTGGCGCACGAGGCGCGCCGCGCGGGCGTGCAGGTCGGCCAGCGCGGCGGGCCCGTGGGAGTCGACGGCGTCGCGCAGTTCGAGATAGCCCCGCATCGCGAGGTCGCGGCGGGCGCGCGCGGCCGCCTCGCGGCCGTCGCCGGCGGGGAGCGCGACGGCCGCGGCGTACGCCTCGGGGTCGTCGAGCACCTCGGCGGGGAAGGTGAGCACCGCGTCGCCGGCCTCGGGGAGCCCGGCGTTGGACATCACCACCAGCAGGCGCAGGTCGCCGTCGTTGACGAGGCGGTGCACGGTGCCCGGGGTGAACCAGACGACATCGCCGGGGGCGAGGGGGTGTTCGGCCGCCCCGTCTGCCGACAGGGTGTGCACGGCACCGGCGCCGCCGACCACGACATACCCCTCGCTGGAGGCGGTGTGCAGGTGGGGCGTGCCGCCCCGGCATCCGTCGGCCGCCTCCCAGTCGTACACCTGCAGGTCGGTCACCGCGGTGCCGCCCGGGAAGGGTGCGCTCACGCCGACACCCCCGCCCCGATCAGCGCGCGCAGGGCGGTGGCCAGTTCGGCTGCCCGCGCGCGGTCGGCGTCGGCGATCGCGATGCCGTAGCGGAAGCGCACGGTCTCGCCCGCACCGACCACGACCTCCTCGCTGAAGAACGGCGCCGGGTTGAGCGCGGCGAACTCCTCGGAGCGGGCGAACCACTGCGGCGGGTGGTGCGGGTTGTCGGCGGCGTCGACCATGACCACCAGCGATGTCGCGTCGACCTCGTCGTGGCGGCCCTCGAAGCCCATCCACTCGTGGCGCTGGCCGCGCACGTCGGCGCCGGTGCCGGTGCCGTCGGCGGTGACCAGGGTGCCGCCGGTGAACGCGCGCGGACCGCGCCAGAAGAGTCCGCCGTAGCCGGCGTTGTCGCGCCCCTTGGTAGTGGGGGAACCGATCGCGACGGCGTCGTCGGTGACGTTGGTCATCGCCGTCTCGAAGGTGAGGGCCCAGGCGTCGTCGGCGAGCACGCGGGCGGTGAGGGTGCGCTGCTCGGTGAACATGCGCACGCCCGCCTGGCTGATCCAGTCGAGGTCGTGCGCGAACGTGACGACCCCGTCGGCGTCGGAGAGCTCGCGGATGCCGACGTGACGCTGCGCGCCGTCGTTGGGAAGCTGCACATACGACTGCCCGTGCACATAGGTGGGTCCGCCCCAGAAGTTCTCGTCGCCGACCACCGGCAGCGACCAGGCGATGCCCTTGTGCCACACGTGGTCCCACGGCCGGAACGCGCTGACGACGTGACCGGCGCGGGTACGCAGCGGGTGCAGGTAGGGCTTGGGCGACTCGAGCTGCGGCGAGTCGGGCGCGTAGACGCAGTGCAGCAGGTCGACGTCGCCGGCGCGCACCGTGAAGCCGGTGCCCTGATCGTGGACGAGGGAGAGGGTCATGCGTGCGCCTCCTGGCGGGATGGGGCCGGACCCCACGGCACGGCGCCGCCGTCCATGGAGCGCAGGAAGGGGTCGTCGCCGGCGATCTCACCGGCGGCGACGGGGCGGCCGCGGAAGGCCGAAGCGTAGGTGGCCGCGGCGAACTCGAGGGTGCGCCGGGCGTCGTCGGCCGCCGCCGCCGGCACCTGGCCGGCATCCCACGCGTCGAGGATCGCGGCGATCTGCCCGCGGTGACCGCTGGTCTCGTCCGACGCGTCCTCCGCCCACAGCTCGGCGAGATGCTCGTGCCCGGGCGCGGGGGTGAACGTCCAGTCGGCGTCGGTGTAGCCGTAGAGGTGCTCGACCTCCACCGTGGCGTGGGCGAAGTCGAACCGCAGGCGCGAGGTCTCGCGCGGCGAGACGAGGGAGTTCACCACGGTCGCCAGCGCCCCGTTGTCGAACTCGACGAGCGCCATCGACACGTCCTCGGTGTCGGTGGGCAGCGCCTGCCGCGCGGCGAACGCCGACAGGCGCGTCCACGGGCCCAGCACCGACAGCAGCAGGTCGAACTGGTGGATGCCGTGGCCCATCGTGGGCCCGCCGCCCTCGATCTCCCATCGCCCGCGCCACGGCAGGTCGAAGTAGTCGGCCGTGCGGTACCAGAGCGTCTCGCAGGTGGCCACGAGGGGCCGGCCGAGCACGCCGCCCGCGAGGAGCCGGCGCAGCCGCACCGCGGCCGGGCCGAACCGGTGCTGGAACACGGTGAGGGCGGGCACGCCCGTCTCGCGGGAGACGGCGACGAGCTCGTCCATCTCGGCCAGGCTCAGGGCGGTCGGCTTCTCGATGAGGGCGGGGACGCCGGCTCGCAGGGCCTGGATCGCCAGCGGCACGTGCGTCTGCGGCGGCGTGCAGATGTGCACGAGGTCGAGGTGCTCACCGCGCAGCAGCGCGCCGGCATCCGGGTACACGGCCGCGCCGGGCGCGAACCGGTCGGCGAACGCCCGGGCGCGCGCCGCGTCGACGTCGACGACGGCGACGATCTCGACGCGGGGGGCCAGGTCGATGACGGCCTGCGCGTGGGCGTGGGCGATGGCACCGGTGCCGATGAGGGCGACCCGCCGTGCGGCGGGTTGGGGGTCGGACACTCTCACTCCTTCGTGTGGCGTGCGGGGGCAGGGCTCAGCCGGCGAGCCCCGCCTGGGTCAGATGCAGTCGGGCATAGCGGCCGTCGGCCTCGACGAGCTCGGTGTGGGTGCCCTGTTCGATGATGCGCCCGTGCTCGAGCACGACGATGCGGTCGGCCTTGCGCACGGTGGACAGGCGGTGGGCGACGACGAGGGTGGTGCGCCCGGCCATGAGGCGGTCGAGGGCTTCTTTGACGAGCTGCTCCGACTCGGGGTCGAGCGCCGAGGTCGCCTCGTCGAGCAGCAGGATGCGCGGGTCGCGCACCAGCGCCCGGGCGATCGCGAGCCGCTGTCGCTGCCCGCCCGAGAGGCGGGCGCCGCGTTCGCCGACGACGGTGTCCCAGCCGTGGGGCTGCTCCTGCACGAACTCCCACGCGTTCGCGTCGCGCAGCGCCTGGGTGATGCGCTCGTCCGAGACGTCGGGCAGGCCGTAGGCGATGTTCTCGCGGATCGACCCCTCGAACAGCACTGACTCCTGCGGCACGACCGACACCGAGCGGCGCACGGTGCGCATGTCGAGTTCCTGCATGTCGGCACCGTCGATGAGCACGCGCCCGCCGGTGGGGCGCACGAACCCGAGCACGAGGTTGAGCAGCGTCGACTTCCCCGACCCCGACGACCCGACGAACGCGTAGGTGCGGCCCGGGGCGATGTCGAGGTCGATCTCGTGCAGCGCGTCGCTGTCGGCGCCGTCGTAGCGGTGCGAGGCGTGCTCGAGGCGCAGGTGCCCGTCGACGTGCGCGACGGCGCGCTTGCCGGCGTTGACCTCGAGGTCGGGCTCCTGCAGCACCTCGGCGATCGAGCGCACCGACTCGAGGCCGCGCGCCCCGACCGGGATCAGCATGAGCAGCTGGGTGAGCCCGCCGGTCAGCAGCGTGAAGTAGGTCGACAGCAGCACCACTTCGCCGGGGGTGATGGGGAGGATGCCGGTGAGCGAGAACACGGCGGCCAGCACCAGGCACCCCACCCCGAGCAGCTGCATCGCCACCCATGAGATCGATGCGACGTGGCCGTTGAGCATGTCGAGGTGCAGGCCCGCGCGGCGCACGCCGTCGGCGCCGGCCTGCACGCGGGTGACGGCGGTCTCCTCCAGGCCGTGCGCGCGGGTGACCGGGATGAGCGAGGCCATCTCGCCGACGCGCGCCGAGAGCACCTCGACCTCGCGGCGGAAGGTCTCGTTGCGCACCCGCGAGCGGTTGCGCAGGCCGTAGCGGATGCCGATGGCGATCGGCACGGCGAGGGCGTACACCGGCAGGAACTGCGGCACCGCGATCGCCGTCATCGAGATGGCGCCGATCATCACCATCATCGCCGACAGCAGCGGGTGGGTCACCTGCTGCAGCATGAGCTCGACGTTCTCGACGTCGCGCACCACCTTGGTCTGCACGATCGACGAGCTCACCCGCGTGTGGTACCCGATCGACAGGCTCTGCAGGCGGGCGGCCAGGGCATTGCGCAGGTCGGCGCCGGTGTCGCGCACGACGGTCATGAAGTTGCGGGTGTAGACGAGGTGCATCGGGTAGTTCTGCACGAGCAGCACCGCGGCCAGGGCGAACCAGCCGAGGACGGCGGTCACCTCTCCCCCGCCGGCGACGATGTCGATGATGGCGGCGGTGACCACGGGGAGGAACCACAGCGGGATCTCCTTCATCGCGAAGGCGGCCACCGCGGCGGCCATGCGCGCCGGACGCCGCGCCAGCAGGCGCAGCACCGACCGCGTCGGATGCGATCCGTCGATCGCCCGCGCAGGATCGGATAGCGCTTTCCTCGTCACCCCTGCCATGGTAGTCACGATGGGCCGCCGCCGGGCGGCATCCGAGGAATCACGAGAGGACACCCGTGACGTACCACCTGGCCGGAGACTCGACCGTCGCCCCCATGAAGCCCGGCGAGGAGCCGATGGCGGGCTGGGGAGAGTGCCTCCCCCTGTTCGTGGACGCGCCGGTGCGCAACCTCGCCTTCGGCGGCGCCACGACGGCGTCGTTCGTCGCGGCCGGGTCGTGGGACGCCCTGCTCGACGGCGTCGCCCCGGGCGACACCGTCGTCATTCAGTTCGGCCACAACGACCAGAAGGAGCCGGAGCTGCTGGCCGCCCGCGGCGGCTACACCGACCTGCTGCGCCGCTTCGTCGCCGACGCGCAGGCCCGGGGCGCCGCCGCGGTGCTGTGCACCTCGTGCGAGCGGCGCTGGTTCGACGGCGAGCGCATCACACCCACCCACGGCGACTACCCCAACGCCGTGCGCGACCTGGCGCACGAGCTCGACGTGCCCCTCATCGACCTGACCGTGTTCACCACCTGGCTCTACGAGCACCTCGGCGACGCGGGCTCGGCGCGGCTGCTCTCGCACTACGCGCCCGGCGAGACCGCCGCGTGGCCGGCCGGCCTGGCCGACGACACCCACTTCCGCCTCGAGGGCGCCCGCGCCGTGGCCGCGTTCGTCGCGCGGTCGCTGCGGGCGATCGAGCGTCGCGACGGCGATGCGCCGGCCCGCGGCTCGCAGCTGGTCAGCTGAGCGGCGCCGCGATCAGTCGAACGGCCGGGCGGCGGGCCGTGCCCGCCCGGATGCCGTGACGGTGGGCCACCGCGGATCGACCGTGAGCACCTCCACGCCGGCGGCGGTGACGAGCACGGTGTCTTCGACTTTCACGCCGGGCGCGCTGGGGTTCCACGCGAAGGCGTGCTGCTCGACGATCACGTCGCCCTCGGCACCGGTGGCGCGCGGGTCGCGCCCGGCATACCCGGTCGGGCCGCCCTGGTGGTGCCGGTGCCACTCGTCGGCGTCGAACCCGGCCGCGGCGTAGGCCGCGCACCCGGCGGCGAAGGCGTCGTCGAGCACCGCGCCGGGCCGGGTCGCGGCGAAGTAGGCGGCCTCGACGGCGAGGATGCGCTCGTCGTCGGCGCCGAGCTCACCCACCCAGCGGGTGGCGTTGGCGATGAGGCCGTGGCGCCGGCCGCACACCACGAGCATCGCGCGGGCGCCGAGCGGTTCGCCGGTGGGGAGCGGATGCCGGTGAGGCAGGCGCCCGTGGCCTGCCACCAGCACGACGAGCGGGTCGATGCCGCGGGCGACGAGCCCGGCGGCCAGCGCGGCGGCCGCGTCGCGCTCGGTCGCGCGGGGGCCGAGGGTGATCGCCGCCTCGGTGAGCACCTGCGCCGTCTCGCGCCCGAGCGCCCGGTAGCGGTCGGCCTCGCCGGGCAGCAGGCTCGCCCGCGCGGCGCGCAGGGCGGGGGCGAGCTCGGCCTCGACGGTCGCCGCTCCCGCCGCCGCGGCGGCCACCGCCGGGGGCGTGCGCCACGGCACCCGCACGAGGCGGGCCGCGTCTGCCGGCAGCAGCTCTTCGGCGACGAGCCGGTCGGCCTCGTTGTCGGCGACGAACAGGGTGTCGCCGTCGTCGTCGACGCGCACCGCGACCACCGGGGGGCCGGCCAGCGAGACGTGGGTGCGCACACCGTCGAGGTACCAGGCGACGGCCTCGTGCGAGGTCAGCAGCAGCGGGGCACCGCCGGCCTGGGCGCGCACGGCGGCCACCCGCCGGCACTTGTGGTCGCGGTCGGTTGCTGTCGCCATGGTCTCCCCAACCTCGCGCGCGGCGTCGCGGCTCGCGTCGTCGCGGCTCGTGATTCGATCTGAAAACGCTTTCTCGGCCTAGTATGAAGGGTCCTGCCCGTGGCGAGAAATGGAGCGTGCGGATGGCAAGAACGCCCGGAACCACGACGATCACCGACGTGGCCCGCCACGCGGGGGTGTCGCTGTCGACCGTCTCGCGCGTGATGAACGGCAACGCGACCGTCGATCCGGCCCTCGCCGAGCGGGTGCGCGCGACGGCCGCCGAGCTGGGCTACACCGCCAATCCGCTCGCCCGCAGCCTGGTGCTCGGGCGCACCCAGACCATCGCCGTGGTGGTTCCCGACCTCGCCAACCCCACGTTCCAAGAGATCCTGCGCGGCCTCAGCCGCGCCGCCGCCGTCGACGGCTACCACGTGCTGGTGGCCGACTCGGCCGAGCAGGTCGACGAAGAGAAGGTGCTCGCCGTCGACACCCGCCGGCGCACCGACGGCGTGGTGCTGTGCGCGCCCCGCATGGATGCCGACGCCCTCGCCGCGCTGCTGCCGACGCTGTCGCCGGTGGTCGTGGTCAACCGGGCCCCGCAAGAACTCGCCCCCGTGGTGGCAGCCGACTACCGCAGCGCGCTGGCCGAGCTCATCGCGCACCTGCACGGACTCGGGCACCGCCACCTCGTCTTCCTCGCCGGTGTCGCCGGCAGCGCCTCCAACGCGGCGCGGCGCGAGGCCCTCGCCGACGCGCGGGCCGCGCACGCCGATCTGACGATCGACGAGCTGGCCTGCGGCGTCGACTTCGACAGCGGCGCGGCCGTGGCCGACGCGGTGCTCGCCGGCGGCGCGACGGGGGTGCTGGCCTTCAACGACCTCGTGGCGATGGGGCTGCTGTCGGCGGTCGGCGACCGTGGCGTGCGCGTGCCCGACGACCTGTCGATCGCCGGGTTCGACGACATCCCGTTCGCCCGCTACACCACACCGCCGCTGACGACGGCGGCCGTGCCCGCCGCCGAGCTCGGCGCCGATGCGTGGGCCGCCCTCCACGCCCAGCTCACCGGGGCGACCCCGGTCGCCGCCGCCACCCGCACCCCCGCAGTCGTGCTGCGGGCCAGCACCGGCCCCGCCGCGCGCTGATCCCCGCCGCGCGCCGAGCGCCGTCGCGCGCTGAGCCCTGCCGCGCACCGGCCTCGCTGCGGCCGCACGGCACCACCCACGGTGCGTGTGCTACCGTGAGAAAACGTTTCCTGGGGCGACGCCCCGGCCGCATCCCGACCCGAGGACGAGTCATGACGATCACCCGCTACGCGCTCATCGGCGCGGGCCACCGCGCGCAGATGTACGTCGATGCCATCACCGACACCTACGCCGACCGGGCGGCGCTCGTGGCGATCTGCGAGCCCAACCCGGGCCGCGCCGCCCACTACGCCGACCTCGTCGCCGGCCGCGGCTTCGCCGCCCCCACCACCTGGCAGCCCGACCGTCTGGAGGAGATGATCGCGGCCGAGCGCGTCGACCGCGTGATCGTCTGCGCGCGCGACGACCTGCACGCCGAGCTCATCGTGCGCTCGCTGGAGGCCGGCGCCGACGTCGTCGTCGAGAAGCCGCTCACCATCGACGCCGACAGCGCCGCGGCCATCGAGGCGGCCGTCGAGCGCACCGGACGCCGCGTCGTGCTGACCTTCAACTACCGCTACTCGCCGCGCAACAGCGCCCTGCGGCAGGTGCTGCAGGAGGGCCTCATCGGCGAGATCACCTCCATCGACTTCTCGTGGATGCTCGACACCATGCACGGCGCCGACTACTTCCGCCGGTGGCACCGCGAGAAGGTGCACTCGGGGGGCCTGCTGGTGCACAAGTCGAGCCACCACTTCGACCTCGTCAACTGGTGGCTGCGCTCCACGCCCCGCCGCGTGTACGCCTCGGGCGGGCTGCGGTTCTACGGCGCCGAGAACGCCGCCGTGCGGGGCCTCGGCCCCCGCCCCGAGCGCGGCACCCACGACGGCGCGCACGACCCGTTCGAACTCGATCTGCGCGGCGACGCCCGGCTGAAAGAGCTCTACCTCGACACCGAAGCGCACGACGGCTATCTGCGCGACCGCGACGTGTTCGGCCCCGGCATCACGATCGAAGACAACCTCGCCCTGGTCGTCGACTACGCCTCCGGCGCGACGCTCAGCTACTCGCTCAACGCCCACGCCCCCTGGGAGGGCTACCGCGTGGCCGTCAACGGCACCCTCGGCCGTGCCGAGCTCGAGGTCGTCGAGCGCGGCGCCGTGCTCGACGATGAGGGGCTGCACCCGGTGCTCGACCCCAGCGCGACCGACGCCGGCGGCACGGCGTCGCTGCGCCCGCAGGGCGAGCGCCTGCTCGTGCAGCGGCACTGGGAGGAAGCGGCCGTCGTCCCCATCGTCAACGCCGCCGGCGGCCACGGCGGCGGCGACGCGCTGCTGCTGGCCGACGTGTTCGTCGGCCCCGGCGACGATCCGCTGGCCCGCCCCGCCGACTGGCGCGACGGTGTGCAGTCCATCGCCGTGGGCATCGCCGGCAACCGGTCGCTGGCCACAGGCCTGCCCGTCGAAGTCGCCGACCTGGGCGTGCCGCTGCTGGCACGGGAGCGGGCATGAGCCGCATCGTCGTCACCGGTGGTGCGGGCAGGCTCGGCCGCAGCCTCGTCGCCGGGCTCGCCGGCGCCGGCCACGAGATCGTCTCGATCGACCGCGCCGCCTCCGATGCCGCCGAACTCGACGGCATCCATCAGGTCGCCCTCGACCTGACCGACGCGGATGCCACGACCCGGGCGCTCACCGATCTCGCCCCCGACGCGCTCATCCACCTCGCCGCGATCGCGGTGCCCTTCAGCGCCCCCGAAGACGTCATCCTGCGCACCAACGCGGCCCTGGCCGTCTCGGTGCTCGGCGGCGCCGTGGCCGCCGGCATCCCCAAGGTCGTCGCCGCCTCCAGTCCCACCGTGCTCGGCTACAACTGCCCCACCGGGTGGGTGCCCGAGCGCTTCCCCCTCGACGAAGACACCGTGCCGCGGCCGTGGAACGCCTACGCGCTGTCGAAGCACCTCATCGAGCAGACCGTGCGCATGTACGCCCGCCAGACCGGCGACACCGTGCGGTTCGCCTCGTTCCGCCCCTGCTATGTGATCGCGCCCGAAGAGTGGGCCGGGGCCCCCACCCAGCAGGGCCACACCGTGCAGCAGCGCCTAGACGACCCCGCCCTGTCGGCACCCGCCGTGTTCAACTACGTCGACGCGCGCGACGTCGCCGCCTTCTGCGACCGGCTGCTGGCGGCCCTGCCCGAGATCCCCAACGCCGAGACGTTCTTCGTCGGCGCCGACGATGCCCTGGCCCGCGAGCCGCTGGCCACGCTCGTGCCGCGCTTCCACCCCGGCACCGACGAGGTCGCCGCGGTGCTCACCGGCACCACCCCCGCCTTCTCCAACGCCAAGGCGGGGCGCCTGCTCGGCTGGGCGCCCGCCCACCACTGGCGGGGCGAACTGGCCGCCGCAGCCGCGGCATCCGCCCTCTCCGACCACGGCGCGGCACCCCTCGCCGCCGACGTCCACCCCGACAGAAAGCACATCCCGGCATGAGATTCGACGGCATCCTCTTCTTCCCGGTCACCCCGTTCGACGCCGCAGGCCGCATCGACACCGACCTGCTGGCCCAGCACGTCGCCACCGGCGTCGCCCATGCCGCCGGCGGCGTGTTCCCCGCCTGCGGCACCGGCGAGTACCACGCCCTGTCGGCGAGCGAGGCGGCCACGGTCGTGCGCACCACGGTCAGCGCCGTCGGCGGGGCCGTGCCGGTGATCGCCGGCGCCGGCGGCCCCCTCGGGCACGCGATCGAGGTCGGCCGCGCCGCGGCCGAGGCCGGCGCCGACGCCCTGCTGGTGCTGCCGCCCTACCTCGTCGGGGGCACACAGGCCGGCCTGGTCTCGTACGTCGAGACCATCGCCGCGGCCGCCGAGCTGCCGGTGATCGTCTACCACCGCGCCAACGGGCAGTTCACCCCCGCCTCGGTGCGGCAGCTGGCCGACAACCCGCGGGTGGTCGGGTTCAAAGACGGCGCGGGCGACGTGGGCGCGGCGCAGTTGATCGTGCGCGAGGTCGCCCGGTCGGGCCGCGACGACTTCGCGTTCTTCAACGGGCTGCTCACCGCCGAGCTCACCCAGGCCGCCTACCGCGGCATCGGCATCCCGCTGTACTCGTCGGCCGCGTTCGCGATGATCCCCGAGGTCGCCGGCGCCTACTACCGCGCCTACGTCGACGGCGACGAGGCCCGCCGCCTCGAGATCCTCGACGGGTTCTACGCGCCGCTGGTGGCCCTGCGCGACGAGACGCCCGGCTTCGGGGTGTCGCTGATCAAGGCGGGACTGCGCCTGCAGGGCCTGCCGGTCGGCTCGGTGCGGGCGCCGCTGGTCGACCCCACCGCCGCGCAGGAGCGGCGCCTCGGCGACATCCTCGAGGCGGGACGAGCACTGCTGTGACGACGATCACCTCGTTCACGGCGCGACTGGTGCGCGTGTCGCTCACGCGGCCGTGGGCGGCCGACGTCACGAGCGTCGGCGTGATCGCCACGCACGTGGTGCGCAGCGACGGCGTCGAGGGCTGGGGGTTCGCGTGGACCCCGCAGATCGGCGCCGAAGCGGTTCTCGCCCTGCTGCAGCACGACATCGCCTCCTTCGCCGTGGGGCGTGACGCCGACGCCGAACAGCTGTGGCTGCCGGCATGGCAGCACCTGCACGAGGCGGGCGGCGGGGGCCTGACCACGATCGCCCTCGCCGGGCTCGACCTGGCGCTGTGGGATGCCGCGGCGCGCGCCGCCGGCGGGTCGGTGTCGTCGCTGCTCGGCCGCCGCCGCGAGCGGGTGAGCGCCTACGGCAGCGGCGTGAACCTGCACTACACGCAGGACGAGCTCGTCGCGCAGGTGCAGCGGTGGGTGGCCGCCGGGTTCACGGGCGTCAAGATCAAGGTCGGAAAGCCCGACCTCGCCGAAGACCTCGAACGCGTCGCCGCCGTGCGCGACGTGCTGGGCCCCGGCCGCTCCCTGATGATCGACGCGAACCAGCGCTGGGACCTCGACCGCGCCACCCGCTCGGTGGAGGCCCTCGCCGTAGCGGGCCTCGCCTGGATCGAAGAGCCCCTCCGCGCCGACGACCTCGCCGGGCACACCGAGCTGGCCCGCCGGCTCGCCGGCTCGTCGCAGGTGCCGATCGCCCTCGGCGAGAACGTGCACACCGCCTACCGGTTCGACGACTTCCTGCGCGCCGGTGCCGCGCAGATCGTGCAGCCCAACATCGTGCGCGTGGGCGGAATCACGCCCTTCCGACGCATCGCCGCCCTCGCCGAGCAGGCGGGCGCGCCGCTGCATCCGCATCTCCTGCCCGAACTGTCGGGGCAGCTCGCCCTCACCCTCGCGCAGGAGGTGCTGGTCGAAGACGTCGAAGACGCCGGCTTCGGCGCCCTCGGCGCGCTCGAGGGCCCCTCGCCGGTGCGCATCGCCGACGGGCAGCTCACCGAACTCCCCCACGAGGGCCTGGGTCTGCGCTTCCGCGCGGCCGTCGCCTCCTCCGCTTCCGCTTCTTCCGCTTCTTCCGCTTCTTCCGCTTCTTCCGAGAGGACCTCCGCATGAGCATCGACGACATCACCGGCCCGGCCGCCGCCGCCGCGCCCGTCTGGCGCACCTCCGACGCGGCCACGCGGGCGGGGTGGCTCGAGGCCGTCGCCGACGCGCTCACCGCGCACGCCGACGAGCTCGTCGAGATCGCCGACCGCGAGACGCGCCTGGGCGCCACCCGCCTGCGCGGCGAGGTCGGCCGCACCACCGGGCAGCTGCGCCTGTTCGCCGAGGTCGTGCGCGAGGGCTCCGCCTTCGAGCTCACCGTCGACGACGCCGACCCGGATGCCACACCGCCGCGCCCCGAGCTGCGTCGCCTGCTGGTGGGCGTGGGGCCGGTCGCGGTGTTCTCGGCGTCGAACTTCCCGTTCGCCTTCTCGGTGTGCGGCGGCGACACCGCCTCGGCGTGGGCGGCCGGCAACCCCGTCATCGTCAAGGCGCACTCCGGGCACCCCGAACTCTCCCGTCGCACCGCCGAGGTCGCGATCGCCGCGCTGCGCGCGGCGGGCGCCCCCGAGGGCTCGCTCGCCCTCGTCGAAGGCCGCGAGGCCGGCAACGCCCTCGTGCAGCATCCCGCCGTCGCGGCGGCCGGGTTCACCGGGTCGCTGTCGGGCGGCCGGGCGCTGTTCGACCTGGCATCCGGCCGGCCCGACCCGATCCCCTTCTACGGCGAGCTCGGCTCGGTGAACCCGGTGGTCATCACCCCCGCCGCCGTCGCGGCCCGCGGCGACCAGCTCGCGCAGGGACTCGTCGGCTCGTTCACCCTGGGGGTCGGCCAGTTCTGCACGAAGCCCGGCGTCGTGTTCGTGCCCGCGGATGCCGGGTTCGAACAGCGCGTGGCCGACGCGGTCACCGGCGCGGCCGGCGGCGTGCTGCTCACCGACCGCATCACCGCCGCCTTCCCCGACGGCATCGCGCACCTCACCGCCGACGCATCGGTCGAGGTCGTGGGCTTCGGCGCCGAGACCGCCGACGGGGCCCGCCCCGTGGTGCTCGCCACCGACGCGGCCGCGGTCGCGGAGCGTGCGGCGACGCTGCTGGAAGAGGTGTTCGGACCGGTCACGCTGCTGGTGCGCTACACCGGCGACGACGAGCTGCGCGCGGCCCTGGCCGCCGTGCCCGGATCGCTCACCGCGACCCTGCACGCCGAGGACGGCGACGAGGTGGCCGGCACCCTCGAGCTGCTGCAGCAGCGCGCCGGCCGGGTGCTGTTCGCCGGGTGGCCGACCGGCGTCGCGGTGACCTGGTCGCAGCAGCACGGCGGCCCGTGGCCGGCCACGACGTCGCTGCACACGTCGGTGGGCGCCACCGCGATCCGCCGGTTCCTGCGCCCAGTGGCCTACCAGGACGCCCCCGACGCGCTGCTGCCCGCGCCGCTGCGCGACGCGTCGCTTGCCCACCTGCCCCACCGCCGCAACGGCATCCTCGTCCTCCCCTGACCCCGGGGTCGGGCCGGCCGGGGTCGCGCCCGGCCGCCCGGCCTGTCCGCGAGAGAACAACGCCCCGCCGAGGGACCGGGGCACACCCGTTCCCTCGGCGCCCAGGTGTTCTCTCGCGGCCGAGGCCGAGGCCGGCGGCGCGGCCGACCGGGCGGGTCAGGCGCCGGGGAGCGTCGAGGCGCGGACGACGAGCTCGGGGTCGAAGACCAGGGTGCGGCCGCTCGGGGTGGCGCGGCCGGAGGTCAGCTCGAGCAGCATCTCGCCGGCGGCGCGGCCCATCTCGCGGGCGGGCTGGCGCACGGAGGTCAACGGCACGGCGGCGACCTCGGCGAACTCGATGTCGTCGTAGCCGACGACCGCGATCTCCTCGGGCACGCGCACCCCGCCGCGCACCAGTCCGTGCACGATGCCGCATCCGAGGTGGTCGTTGGTCGCGATGATGCCGTCGGGGCGCTCGGCCGGCGGCATCGCGGCGATGCGGGCGCCGAGGTCGCGACCGATCTCGGCGGTGGTGCGGGCGGTCCAGGTGACCTCCATCGTCACCGCGGGGTGATCGGCGACGGCGGCGGTGGCGCCCTCGAGGCGCTCGCGCATCTGGCGCACGTGGTCGCGGGCGCCGAGGAACGCCAGACGCCGACGTCCGATGTCGATGAGGTGCTGGGCGGCCAGGCGCCCACCCGCGACGTCGTCGAACGACACCGAGTCGAGCTCGCCGGCGTCGTCGACGGCGTCGACCAGCACGACGGGGATGCCGCGGCGTCGCAGATTCTCGAGGGCGCCGTTCATCGTGCCGTAGGGCGAGATCAGCACCCCGTCGACCTGCACGCGCTCGAACAGCTCGAGGTGGTCGCGCTCGCGCGCCGCGTCGTCGCCGCTGTTGCCGACGAGGATGCGCACACCGCCGTCGGCGGCCGCACTCTCGGCGCCGGCGACCATCGCGGCGAAGAACGGGTTGGCGATGTTGATGACCGTCATCCCGAGCAGGCCGCTGCGCCCGGCGCGCAGCTGCTGCGCCGCCTGCAGCGGCACGTAGGCCAGCTCGTCGACGGCCGTCCGCACCCGGGCGGCGAGGGCGTCGCTGACGGTTTCGGGGCGGTTGAGCGCGTTGGAGACGGTGCTGATCGACACGCCGGCGCGCGCGGCGACATCCTTGATGCCCACTCGCTTCATCGCACTGCGGCCCATCCCGACCCTCTGCCTGGGAAACCTGCTCCGGGGGTCCTCCCGCGATAACGACCACGGGAAAACGTTTCCCCAACCGTAGCACGTGGATGCCCCGTGAAACGTGAAACGTTTTCATGTCACCCTTGCGCGATCCGCGAGGCGCGTGCCAGGATCACTCAGGAACGAGTAGGAATGCGCTTTCCATCGGATCGCGGCACTCCGCTCGGACCGTGGCCGACCGTGCGCCCCCGGTTCGATGACTCGCCCCCGTGCGCTGCCGCGCGGGCGGACGTCATGCCCCTTGCCCAGTGCTGTCCAAGGAGGAACCGTGCCCATCCCCACCCCTGCGCACCCCGCCCCCGCGCACCCCACCCCCGCGCACCCCACCCCCGCGCGCCACCGCCGACCGGTGCTCGCCGGCTGCGCGGCCGCCACCGTCGGCGCCGTCATCGGCGCCCTGCTGCTGGCCTCCCCCGCCGCCGCCGCGCTCTCCCCCGACCCCGACGGCGCCTACCTGTTCGACTTCGGCGGCCCGACCTCGCCGCTGGCTGCCGGCTACCAGCAGGTCACGCCGACCACCGCCTACACCCCCGAGTCGGGCTTCGGCGTCGCCGCCCAGAACGGCACCGGGCTGATCTTCCGCGACCGCACCGGCAGCACCTCCCCCGCCGACCCGGTGGCCAACGACTGGGTCGCCGGCACCGACTGGCAGTTCCTCGCCGACGTGCCGGTCGGCCAGTACGACATCACGGTGCACAGCGGCGACCAGCTCGCCGGCACCAGCTCCACCGCGACCACCGTCGCCCTCGAGGGCGTCGAAGCCGGCCGCATCACCTCGCGCCAGGCCGTCACCGCGCAGACCTTCCGCACGGTCGTCGAAGACGGGCAGCTGACGGTGGGCCTGACCGGCACGGGCGTGGGCGCCTACGTCAACGGCATCGAGGTGCGCCCGGTCACCCCGGCGGTGCCCGCCGCGCTCACCGTGGCCCGCGTGACCCACGACGCCGTCGACCTCACCTGGACGGCCGCCGACGGCGCCGCCGAGTACCGCGTGCAGCGGGCCGACGTCTCGGCCGCCGGCGCGGTGGGCGCCTTCGCGACGATCGCCGAGACCACCGACCCCGCCTACCGCGACACGGCCGTGACCGTCGGCGCCTCCTACGCCTACGCCGTGATCGCCGTCAGCTCCTACGACCGCGCTTCCGCGGCATCCGACACCGTCCGCAGCGGCGAGATCCCCGCACTGGCCGTGCCCGCGAGCCCCGCCGGCCTCGCCGTGGCGGCCGTCACCCCGGGCAGCATCGCCCTCACCTGGACCGCCGTGCCCGGCGCGACCGCCTACGACATCGAACGAGCCCCCGCCGGCACCGACGCCTTCGCGGCGGTCGGCACCGTCGACGCACCCGGCTTCACCGACACGGACGTCGACACCGCCGCCGGGTGGGACTACCGGGTCAGCGCCCGCAACGACGCCGGCGCTTCGCCGGCGGCCGAGGTCACCGCCGCGCCCTACGCGGCCCCCGCGCCCCTCCCGGCCGGCGACACCGTGACCTTCGACTTCGGCGCGGGCGCCGTGGCCGAGGGCGCGCTGCCGGTCGCCGGCGGCACCGGCTACGCCCCCGCCTGGGGCTACGGGTTCTCCACCGCCCCCACCGCCGCCACCCCCGACATCGACCGCGGCACCGCCGACGCGCTGCGCAGCGACTTCGTCGCCGCCGCCGGGGGCACCTTCGAGGTCGATCTCGGGGCGGGCGACTACGCGGTGAAGGTCATCGCCGGCGACGCGGATGCCGCGAGCACGACGACCATCACCGCCGAAAGCATCGCCAAGGTGGCCGCCAACCCGCAGCAGGCCGGGTCGTACCTGGAGATGTCGTTCCCCATCGCCCTGGTCGACGGCACGCTGACCCTGCAGGTCGGCGGTGACGCCGCGGCGCTGAACGCCCTCACCATCACGCGCCTCCCGGCCCGCGTCGCCGGGGCGATCACCACCGCCTACCTCACCGGCGACTCCACGGTGCAGACCTACGATGCCACCGCCTACGCGCCGCAGGCGGGCTGGGGGCAGATGATCGAGCGGTTCTTCGCCGACGACATCGCCGTCGCCAACCACGCCATCGGCGGCCGCTCGTCGAAGAACTTCCTCACCCAGGGCCGCCTCGACGAAGTGCTGCGCGCCATCCGCCCGGGCGACTACCTGTTCGCGCAGTTCGGCCACAACGACGCCACCCAGGGCGTCGACGACCGCTACGCCAGCCCCGAGGACTACAAGGAGTACCTGCGCACCTACGTCGCGGGGGCGCGCCAGCGCGGGGCCACGCCGATTCTGGTGACCCCCGTCTCACGCCGCAGCTTCGACGCCGCCACGGGCCTGTTCAACGTCAGCTTCCCCGAGTACGTCGCCAAGATGACCGAGCTCGCCGTGGAGGAGGACGTGCTGCTGGTCGACCTGTCGGCATCGAGCCGCGCCTACCTCGACCAGATCGGTCCTGACGCGGCCAAGGCCGTGTTCCTCCACGTCGACCCGGGCGTGTTCCCGAACCGCCCCGGCGGCACCGTCGACGACACCCACTTCCAGGAGTACGGCGCCATCCAGATGGCGCGGCTGATCGCGCAGGACATCGCCGCCCTCGACGACCCGCTCGCCGCGCGCGTGTCCGACATCGAGCCGCCCGCCGCGGTGCCGCCCGCGCCGCAGCAGGTGGTCGCCGGCGCGATCTCCAACGGCGGCGCAACGCTGCAGTGGCAGGCCGCGCCCACGGCCGACATCTACAAGATCTACCGCCAAGCGGTGCTCGACCCCGAGCCCACCTGGGCGCTGGTGGGCAGCGTCACCCAGACCAGCTCGATCGTGCAGGGCCTGGCCGAAGGCACCGCCTACCGCTACCGCGTCGTGGCCGTCAACGGCCGGGGCGAGTCGGAGCCCAGCGCCGCGGTGACCTTCACCACCAAGCAGGCGGCCTACCGGTTCGACCTGCAGCTGTCCGGCAACCCGCTCGCCGCCGGCTACACCGAGGTCACCCCCGACACCGGCTACACCGCCGAGCGCGGCTACGGCTTCCTCACCCCGCTGCCGGCCACGGCCGGGCGCGACCGCGGCGCCGCCGAAGGGTCGAACGACCTGGTGCGCGACTTCGTGCTCCCCGGCGACAGCGCGACCTTCGCCCTCGACGTCCCCAACGGCACGTACTCGGTGAAGACCTACTCGGGCGACTGGATCGGCTCCACCCGCACCAGCTTCCGCGTCGAGGGCAAAGACGCGGGCACCGGCAACGCCGGGCGCGGCGCCGTCAACGCGACCCTCCGCGGCCCGTTCCTCGTCACCGACGGGCAACTGAACGTCGAGGCCTTCGGCGCCGCCGCCGGCACGCGCTTCAACGGCCTCGAGGTCACGCCCATCCTGCTCGGCCCCACCGGCCTGGAGGTCGTCGAGATCGACGCGGATGCCGAGACGCCCGCCGTCTCGCTGGCGTGGGACGCCGAGCCGGGCCTGGCCTGGAACGTGTACCGCTCGTCGCCGTTCGACCCGAAGCCCGAGCTCGTCGGCACCGTCGCCGAGCCGGCGTTCGTCGACACCACCGCGCGCGTCGGGCTCGACTACGAGTACCACGTGACCGCGGTCGACCAGACCGGTCTCGAGTCGGTGCCCTCGCGCACCGTGCCGGTGTCGTTCGTCGACGCCGACATCACCCCGCCCAGCGCCCCGCAGAACCTCGCCGCCGTGCGCGTCGAGGCCCGCGAGGTGGAGCTGGCGTGGGCGTCGCCGGTGAACACCGCCTACGCGCTCGTGTTCCGCTCCGAGGTCGCCGGTGAGCGGGGTGAGCTCGTCGGCTACGCCCCGACGGCGCGCTTCGTCGACACCGACGTGCTCACCACGATCCCGTACTTCTACACCGTCGTGCCCGTCAACGCGGGCGGCACGGGTGCGGCATCCGCGCAGTACGAGACGTCGGCGCCCACGGTGCTGCAGCGTCAGGCCGAGTACCTCGACCGCGCCCCCGCGGCCGTGAGCACCGACGACGGCGTGCTGGTGTCGTGGCGCATGCTCGGCACCGACCCGGATGCCATCGCCTTCCACGTCTACCGCGATGGCGCCCGCATCACCACCGCGCCGATCACCGACTCGACGAACCTGCTCGACGCCGACGGCACCGCCGACGCGCGCTACTTCGTCACCGCGATCACGGACGGGGTGGAGACCACCGAGACCGACGAGTTCGGCGTGCAGCAGGCCGGCTACCTCTCGGTGCCGCTGGACAAGCCCGCCGACGCCTACACGAAAGACGGGCAGCCCTACTCGTACTCGGCCAACGACGCGTCGGTCGGCGACGTCGACGGCGACGGTCAGTACGAGCTGTTCGTCAAGTGGTACCCGTCCAACGCGAAGGACAACTCGCAGGCCGGGTACACCGGCAACGTCTACCTCGACGCGTACCGCCTCGACGGCACGCGCCTGTGGCGGGTCGACCTGGGCGTGAACGTGCGCGCGGGCGCCCACTACACCGACGTGATGGTCTACGACTTCGACGGCGACGGGCGGGCCGAGATGATCACCCGCACCGCCGACGGCACCGTCGACGGCGTCGGCCAGCCCATCGGCAACGCGAGCGCCGACCACCGCAACAGCTCGGGGTACGTGCTCACCGGTCCGGAGTTCCTGACCGTGTTCGACGGGCAGACCGGCGCGGCGGTGGACACCGTGGACTACATCCCGGCCCGCGGCGACGTGGGCGCGTGGGGCGACACCTACGGCAACCGCGTCGACCGGTTCCTGGCGTCGGTGGCCTACCTCGACGGCGAGCGCCCGAGCGCGGTCTTCTCGCGCGGCTACTACACCCGCGCGGTCGTGGCCGCCTACGACTTCGACGGCGAGAGCCTGCACACCCGCTGGGTGGTCGACTCGAACGACGACGGTTCGGAGGCGCTGTACGGCGAGGGCTACCACTCCATGTCGGTGGCCGACGTCGACGGCGACAGCAAAGACGAGGTCGTGTTCGGATCGGCCACGATCGACGACGACGGCGAGCTGCTCTACGCCACCGGCCTCGGCCACGGCGACGCGCTGCACGTCTCCGACTTCGACCCGTCGCGCCCCGGTCTGGAGCTGTTCGCCGCCCACGAGAACATGACCGCCTCGGGTGGTCGCGGCGCCACCTTCCGCGATGCCCGCACCGGCGAGATCCTGTGGGACGTGCCGGCCGCCGTCGACACCGGGCGCGCCGCCATGGGCGACATCGACCCGCGCCACCCGGGTGCGGAGGGGTGGGCCGTGGGCGGTGACGCCGCCTGGAACTCGCGGGCGGGCTCGCTCGTCTCGGCATCCGGCGAGCGCATCGGCGACACGATCCCGGCGGCGAACTTCCTCGCCTGGTTCGACGGCGACCCGCTGCGCGAGATCGTCGACCACGCGTTCGACGACGCCGCCTACCAGGGCTACCCGACGGTGGCCAAGTGGAACTGGGAGACCCAGACCGAGGAGGTGATCCTGAAGGACGAGGGCGCCCGCAGCAACAACGGCACCAAGGGCACCCCCAACCTGCAGGCCGACCTGTTCGGCGACTGGCGCGAAGAGGTCGCGTGGCGCTCGGCCGACTCGAGCGAGCTGCGCATCTACTCGACCACCGACGAGACCGACATCCGCCTGCGCACCCTGATGCACGACCTGCAGTACCGGGTCGCCGTCGCCTGGCAGAACACCGGCTACAACCAGCCCCCGCACCCGAGCTTCTTCATCGGCGACGGGATGGCGATGCCGGCGGCACCGTCGATCTCGGTCACGGGTGCAGCCGGCGAGTCGGATGCGACGGCGCCGGTGATCAGCGGACTCCCGGCCGACGGCATCCTGCTGGCCGACTCGGCGACCTACACGGTCGAGGTCACCGCCGACGACCCGGAATCGGGGGTGCGCAATCTCGACATCGCGTTCGACGGCGAGGCCGTCGCGCCCGGGCAGCAGATCCCGCTGGCGGGGCGCACCGGCATCCACACCGTCTCGGTGACGGCCGTCAACCACGACGGCGTCGTGGCGCGCGCCTCATCGCAGATCATCGTGTTCGCCGACGAGGGCGCCACCGCCGCGCCCGGTCGGGGCACGCTCTCCAGCGACAGCGGGTGGGACACCGGGCTGCACGACGGCCAGTACACGATCTCGATGAACCTCTGGTGGGGTGTCAACGGGTCGGCCTTCCGCCTCTACGAGAACGGTGAGCTCGTGTCGACCACGCTGCTCGACCCGCACTCGCCGCAGGCGCAGGTGACCACCGTCGACATCGCGGGCCGCGGCAACGGCACCTACGTCTACACGGGCGAACTGGTCAACGCGCGGGGCGTGACGCCGACCACCTCGGTGACCGTGAAGGTGAAGGATGCCGCGCCCGCCCAGCCCGTCGTCTCCCACGACAACCGGGATCGCGACGGCGCCTACACGGTGACCTCGAACCTGTGGTGGGGCACCAACGGCACCGGGTACCGCCTGTACGAGAACGGCACGCTGATCGACGAGCAGCAGCTGGTCGCCGCCTCGCCGCGGGCCCAGCAGGCGACGACGGCCGTGACCGGACGCGCCCCGGGAACGTACGTCTACGTGGCCGAGTTCACCAACGCCGCCGGGGCGACCCGTTCGACGCCGGTGTCGGTGGTGGTGCGCTGATGGCCGCCCCCGCCTTCGCATGGGTCGACGCGCATGTGCGGGCGGGGCGGCTCCCCTCGGCGGTGCTGGGCATCGCCACCGCCGAGGGCACGGTCGCGCTCGAGGGGTTCGGCGCCGACCCCCGCGACGAGTTCGCGCTCTTCTCGATCACCAAGCTCCTCACCGGCATCACCGCCGCACGGCTCATCGAGCGGGGCGCGTTCACCCTCGACACCCCGCTGGCCGAGGCGCTGCCCGCCTTCGGCACGGGCCGCGACGACATCGTGCGCCTGCGGCACCTCGCCTCGCACACGTCCGGCATCGCCGAGCCCCCGCTCGACACCGCGGTGCCGCTGCGCACCGAGCTGCTCACGCGACCGCGCGACTTCCCCGCCGGGCGGCTCGTGCGCTACTCCTCGCTCGCCTTCGAGGGCATCGCCGCGATGATCACCCACGCCACCGGCCGCCCCTGGGATGCCGAGCTGCACGACTGGGCGCGCCCGCTCGGGGCCACCGGGCTCACCCTCGACCCGATGCGGGCGGCCCCCGTCGTCGACGCGGCGGCCGCGGGCCTCGACCTGGCGCGCTTCGCCACCACCCGCGCCCCCGGCGCCGGGTTGGCGGGGCGGGCCGACGACCTGCTGCGGCTGGGCACCGAGCTGCTGCGCATCCACGCGGGCGCGCGCGACGGCATCCTCGCGCCGGCGACCCTCGCCATGATGCGTCGCCCGCTCACCGCCGGGCTCCCCCACCTCGACACCTACCCCGGCACCGGCGACCACGACTGGGGCTTCACCCTCAAGCTGCGCACCCGCGCCGCGGGCCTCATCGACGACGACGTGTACGGGCACGCCGGATGGGCGGGCACCGAGTTCTGGGTGCACCCCTCGGCGGGCGTGGCCTGGGTGCTGCTCACCCACCGGGCCATGCGCCCGGGAGTCGACCCCGACCAGCTGCACAACCTCATCTCCACGGCGGCGCGGCGCTGACGGGGGCGGGCGCCGGGGTCGGCCGACATCGCGATGCGACAGACTGGTAGCATCGGAACACGAGGCGTGTTGACGTCAACATGCCCGGAGAGGACGACACGGTGAGCTGGCTGGTCACGGGCGGGGCGGGATACATCGGGGCGCACGTGGTGCGCGCATTGGCCGCGGCGGGCATCGCCCCCGTCGTCGTCGACGACCTCTCCAGCGGGCACGCGTCGTTCGTGCCCGACGGCATCCCCTTCGTGCAGGGCACGATCCTCGACCGCGAGCTGCTCGCCGCCGCGATGCGCGAGCACGACGTCGAGGGCGTCATCCACGTCGCCGGCTTCAAGTACGCCGGGGTCTCGGTGCAGCGCCCGCTGCACACCTACGAGCAGAACGTCGACGCCACCCGCATCGTGCTGGCGGCGATGGCCGACGCGGGCGTGCACAACATCGTGTTCTCCTCCAGCGCCGCCGTCTTCGGCACGCCCGATGTGCCGCTCGTGGTCGAAGACCTCCCCAAGCGCCCCACGTCGCCCTACGGCGAGTCGAAGCTCATCGGCGAGTGGCTGCTACGCGATCAGGGCATCGCGACCGCGGCATCCGATCACCCCCTCCGCCACACGTCGCTGCGCTACTTCAACGTCGTCGGGTCGGGCGACCCCACCGTCTACGACACCAGCCCCCACAACCTCTTCCCGATCGTCTTCGAGAAGCTGCTGGCCGGCGAGACGCCCCAGATCAACGGCGACGACTACGACACCGAAGACGGCACCAACGTGCGCGACTACGTGCACGTGGCCGACATCGCCGCGGCGCACGTCGTCGCCGCGCAGCGCCTCGCCGGCGGCGAGCCGATCGAGCCGGCCTACAACCTGGGCTCGCAGAACGGCCTGTCGGTGAAGCAGATCATGGATGCGATGGCCCGCGTCACCGGCATCGACTTCACGCCCCGCATCGGTCCGCGCCGCCCCGGCGACCCCGACCGCATCGTCGCCACCGGCGAGCTCGCCGCCCGCGACCTCGACTGGCGCAACCGCTACACCGTCGACGAGATGGTCAGCTCGGGCTGGGAGGCCCGCCGCGCCGCCCGCTGACCCCCGCCGCAGGGCCTCGCGCGGTCTCGCAGGGTCTCGCGCGCTCGTCGGGGCCCTCGCGCTCCCCGTCGCCTCTCGCGCGCCCGCGTCCGCGTCGCCTCTCGCGCGCCCGTCGCCTCTCGCGCGCCCTCGCGCTCCCCGTCGCCTTTCGCGCGCCCGCCCGCCCGCGTGCTCGCCCGCGCCACCTCCCCCGCCGAGCGCACGACTTCCCGCCGCGTGAACCACCTACCCGCGCGTCAGAGGCCGTGCACTCGGCGCAACGTCGTGCACTCGGCGCGCCGACCGACCGAACCACCCCTCCCGCATCCGGTGCTCGCCCCCATCCCCGGATGCCACCCCTCCCTCTCCCAACACGCCACCGCGCTCCCGGGCCCCCGCCCTCCGCACCCAGCCCCCCCCTCCGCCGAGTGCACGACGTACCGCCGGATGCACCACCTCCGCACCCGTAACACCCCGTGCATTCGGAGCCAAGCCGTGCGCTCGGCGCCCGCACCTCACCGCACCGCCCCGACCGGCATCCAGCCCTCGAGTTCGACCTCCGGATGCCACGCATCCCCGCCCCAGCGCACCTCGCCGCCCCTCACGCTCGGCCCCCTCCGCCGAGTGCACGGCCTACCGCCGAGCGCACGCCCTCCTCACGCGTCGCACCCCGTCCACTCGCCGCGAAGTCGTGCACTCGGCGCACCCCCAGGCACCAAGCACCAAGCCCCTAGCGCCAAACGCCCCAACCGCCCACCCTCAAGAAGAGGCGCGGACGACCAGCTGGGTCGGGATCGTGCGGCTGGCGGGGGTGTTCCCCTCGATCGCGGCGACGAGGGCGTCGACGGCGGCGGCGCCGAGGGCGTCGAAGTCCTGTCGGACGGTCGTGAGCGGCGGGCGGTACTCGGCCGCGTCGGCGACGTCGTCGAAGCCGATGACGGCCACGCCGTCGGGAACGGCCCGGCCCGCGTCAGCGAGGGCGCGCAGCGCGCCGAGGGCCATCTGGTCGTTGGCGGCGAACAGCGCGGTCGCCGTCGCCGGCAGCGCTGCGACGGCGGCGTGGCCCGAGGCCGCGGTCCAGTCGCCGCGCAGCAGCGGCGGCGCGGCGATGCCCGCCGCGGCCAGCTGAGCGCGCCAGCCCTGCTCGCGTTCGGCGGCCGCGTACGAGCCCTCGGGCCCGGCGAGGTGCCACACCGTGTCGGCGCCGCGCTCGAGCAGGTGCGCGGTGGCCGCGCGCGCGCCGGCGACGTGGTCGGTCTGCACGACGGTGTACCGGTCGTCGGGCGGCGAGTCGACGACCACGAGCGCCAGTCCTGCGGGCGCCTCGACACCGCGGGCGGCGGCGGTGGCCTCGTTCAGCACGATCGCGCCGTCGACGCCCTGGTCGTGCAGCCGCACGAAGCCCTGGGCGACGGCATCCGCCCCCGTCGCCGTCACGACGGTCAGGGCGTATCCCCGATCGGATGCCGCGTCGGCGATCGCCTGCAGCATGCGCGAGTTGCCGACGCTCGCGAGGGTCGCGACGATGAGCCCGATCGTCTCGGTGCGGCCGGTGCGCAGGGCGCGGGCGGCACGGTGCGGGCGGTAGCCGAGGTCGGACATGGCCTGCTCGACGCGCTGCCGGGTGGCCGGATCGACGCGCGGGCTGTCGTTGACCACGCGCGAGACGGTCTGCCCCGACACTCCCGCCGCCGCGGCGACGTCCGCCATCGACACTCGTCGCTGCATCCTCGTCCCTTCCGCACCCGCCCTTGTCCGCCGGCGGTTCCGCCGCGACCCGATGACCCGGATCCCACAGGCGACCCGCCCGCGAAACTCCCGCAATCTGCGTCATGTTGACGATAACACGCCTCCCACGTACCATGTTGACGTGAACATGCAGGAGTTGAGCGCACAGACACTCGGCGCAGGCGTCGTCAAGCGGAGCACCCGGCTGGCCGACGGCCGCGAACTGATCTACTTCGACGACCCCGACACCACCCTGGGCGCCGAGCGCGCCGTGGACACGCGCGAGCTCGGCCCGCGGCCGGCGACGGCCTCGATGCGCCAGGACGTGCTCACCGGCGACTGGGTCTCGGTCGCCGCGGCCCGCCAGAACCGGGCGTTCCTGCCCCCGCCCGAGCTCGACCCGCTCGCCCCGCAGACGCCGACGAACCCGTCGGAGATCCCGTCGACCTACGACGTCGCGGTGTTCGAGAACAAGTCGCCGTCGTTCGGCCCGGCGCTGGCCGAGGCCACCGGCGACGCGCCCGAGGCCAGCGACGCCCCGCGCGGGCTCGACGATCTCGCCGCCCTGGGTCTCGGCCGCACCCGCACGAGCGTCGGCCGCTGCGAGGTCGTGTGCTTCTCGCCCGAGCGCGCCGGGTCGTTCGGCACCCAGTCGGTCACGCGCGCCCGCACCGTGATCGAGGCGTGGGCCGACCGCACCGCGGCGCTGTCGGCGCTGCCGGGTGTGCAGCAGGTGTTCCCGTTCGAGAATCGCGGCGAGGCCATCGGCGTCACGCTCCACCACCCGCACGGCCAGATCTACTCCTACCCCTACATCACCCCGCGCACCCAGCGGCTGCTGGATGCCATCGACCGCACCGCGCCCGATCTGTTCCAGCACATCCTCGAGTTCGAGCAGGCGGGCCCCCGCGTGCTGCTGCGCGGCGAGCACTGGACGGCGTTCGTGCCGTTTGCGGCCCGCTGGCCGCTCGAGGTGCACCTGCTCCCCCACCGCCACGTGCCCGACTTCGCCGGGCTCACCGAAGCCGAGCGCGACGAGCTCGCCCCGCTCTACCTGCGGCTGCTGCGCGGCGTCGACGCCCTCTACGACAGCGAGACGCCCTACATCGCCGCCTGGCACCAGGCGCCGGTGCACGTCGGCCGCGACACGGTGCGCCTCAACCTGCAGCTGACGAGCCCGCGCCGCGCCGCCGACAAGCTCAAGTTCCTCGCCGGGTCGGAGTCCGCCATGGGCGCCTGGATCGGCGACGTCCCGCCCGAGACCGCAGCGGAGAAGCTGCGCGCCGCCATCGAAGGAGTGACCCTGTGACCACCGCAGCCCCGACCCCCGCAGCGCAGACCGACGCCCCGACCGCCGGCACCTGGTCGGCGCCCGGCCGCGTGAACCTCATCGGCGAGCACACCGACTACAACGACGGCTTCGTCTTCCCGTTCGCGATCGAATACCGCACCTCGGTGCGGCTGACCACCCGCGACGACGCCCGCATCCGCGTGGCGTCGACCTTCGACCCGGATGCCGTCGAGGTGGCCCTCGCCGACCTCGCCGCCCTGTTCCCCGCCCGCCGCGACGAGATCGTCGAGTGGGCGCGCTACCCGCTCGGGGCGGCATGGGCGCTGCTGCAGGCCTCCGGCGCCGACCCGGCATCGGTGCCCGGTGTCGACCTCGACTTCTCCTCCGACGTCCCCGTGGGCGCGGGCCTGTCGTCGTCGGCGGCGATCGAGGGCGCCACCGCCGCGGCGCTCAACGACGTGTGGGGGCTGGGCCTCGACCGCGTCGCCCTCGCGCAGGTCGGCCGCCGCGCCGAGAACGAGGCCGTGGGCGCGCCCACCGGCATCATGGACCAGATGGCCTCGATGCTCGGCCGGGCCGACGCCGGCACGTTCCTCGACTGCCGCTCGCTGGAGGCGCAGGTCGTCGAGCTCGGCTTCGCGCCCGCCGGCCTCGCGCTGCTGGTGATGGACACCAAGGTCACCCACGCCCACTCCACCGGCGGCTACGGCGAGCGCCGGGCCGCGTGCGAGCGCGGCGCCGCGATCATGGGCGTGCCCGCCCTGCGCGACCTGACTCCCGCCGACCTGCCGCGGGCCGCCGAGCTCATGGACGACGTCACCTTCCGGCGCGTGCGCCACGTCGTCACCGAAGACCAGCGCGTGCTCGACGCCGTGGCGACGCTGCGCGCCGAGGGTCCCCGCGCGATCGGCCACCTGCTCGACGCGTCGCACGTGTCGATGCGCGACGACTTCGAGATCTCGGTGCCCGAGCTCGACCTCGCCGTCGACACCGCGCGTGCCGCCGGCGCCGTGGGCGCCCGCATGACCGGGGGCGGCTTCGGCGGCGCCGCGATCGCCCTCGTCGACCTGGGCCTCGTGCCGGCCGTGACGGATGCCGTCGAGAAGGCGTTCGCGGATGCCGGGTACACGGCGCCCCACATCTTCACGGTGACCCCGTCGGAGGGCGCCCGCCGCGACGGCTGACCTCTCGGGGCGGCGCGTTTCGACTCGTCGCTGCGCTCCTCGCTCAACGACCGGGGGCGGGGCAACCGCCGGGCGTTGAGCGAGCGCAGCGAGTCGAAACGCCGACGCGCGCGGGCGGCGCGTTTCGACTCGTCGCTGCGCTCCTCGCTCAACGACCGGGGGCCGGGCGGGCGCGTTTCGACTCGTCGCGGCGCTCCTCGCTCAACGACCGACGCGGGGGGTGGCGCGTTTCGACTCGTCGCTGCGCTCCTCGCTCAACGACCGGGGGCGGGGCGACCACCGGGCGTTGAGCGAGCGCAGCGAGTCGAAACGCTGGCGTCGGCCGGGGGCGGGCCGTAGCGTCGAGTCCGAGGACCCACCGGGGGTCCGAGAGGAGACACCGTGTCGTACATCACCGTGGCCACCGAGAACTCCGTCGATGTGGAGCTGTTCTACACCGACCAGGGCACCGGCGAACCCGTCGTGCTCATCCACGGCTTCCCGCTCGACGGCGAATCGTGGGGCAAGCAGCAGGCGGCGCTGCTGGATGCCGGCTACCGCGTCATCTCGTACGACCGCCGCGGCTTCGGGGCGTCGACCAAGACGGCATCCGGGCACGACTACGACACCTACGCGGCCGATCTGCACGCGCTGATCGAAGAGCTCGACCTCGACGACGTCGCGCTGGTGGGCTTCTCGATGGGCACCGGCGAGATCGCCCGCTACCTCTCGCGCTACGGCGCGGGGCGGGTGTCGCGGGCCGCGTTCCTCGGCTCGCTCGAACCCTTCCTGCTCATCACCGACGACAACCCCGACGGTGCCGGCGACCAGGCGTTCTTCGACGGCACGTCGGCGGCGGTGCGCGAAGACCGCTACGCGTTCCTCTCCGGCTTCTTCAAGGACTTCTACAACCTCGACGAGTTCCTCGGCAGCCGCATCTCGCAGGAGGCGGTGGATGCCAGCGTGCAGACCGCCAACCGGGCCGGCAACGCGGCCCTCGCCGCGGCGCCGCTGACGTGGCCGACCGACTTCCGGGCCGACATCCCCGAGGTGACGGTGCCGGCGCTCATCCTGCACGGCACCGCCGACAACATCCTGCCGATCGACAAGACGGCGCGGCGCTTCCGCGAACTGCTGCCGGATGCCACGTACGTCGAGATCGACGGCGCTCCGCACGGTCTGCTGTGGACCCACGGCGCCGAGGTGAACGAGGCGCTGCTGGCCTTCCTGCAGGGCTGACCCGCCGGCGCGAGCCGGCCGCGGCACGCCCGTCAGCGGGGTTCGCGGTACGGTCCGGTGCTCTCGCGGGCGACGAGTTCGGTCGGGATGAACGTCGTCTCCGCGGGGGCACCGGGATCGTCGATCTGGGCGAGCAGCTTCTCCATCGCCAGGCGTCCGACGGTGCGGAAGCTCTGGTGCACCGTCGTCAGCGGCGGCCAGAACG
The DNA here is from genome assembly GCF_025421715.1 of Microbacterium festucae. Classification (GTDB taxonomy): domain Bacteria; phylum Actinomycetota; class Actinomycetes; order Actinomycetales; family Microbacteriaceae; genus Microbacterium; species Microbacterium festucae. The sequence goes on along the minus strand of NZ_JAOEFC010000001.1, from coordinate 1,276,216 downwards.
CGCGCGATTCGTCCATGTCGTCGAAGCCGACGACGCTGACGTCGCCCGGGATGTCGCGCCCGAGCTCATGCAGGGCGCGCATGGCGCCCAGGGCCATCTGGTCGTTGGCGGCGAAGATCGCCGTCACCTCGGGGCGGGCGCCCAGCTCGAGCCCGATGCGATACCCCGACTCGGTGGTCCAGTCGCCGTGCACGATCGGCGGGGGCGTGATGCCCGCCGTGCGCAGCGTCGCCCGCCACGACTCGGCGCGGTGGCCGGCCGAGAACGACGACGCAGGGCCGGCGATGTGCCAGACCTGCGGGTGTCCGAGCCCGAGCAGGTGCTCGGTGGCGATGCGGGCGCCCTGGGCCTGGTCGGTGTCGATGACGGTGTAGCCCGACCCGGCGTTGGAGTCGATCACCACGACCGGCAGCCCGGGCGGCAGCGAGATCTCCATGCGGTCCAGCAGCGACGCCTCGAAGATGATGATCACCCCGTCGACGGCCTGGCGACTCAGCCGCTGGTAGGCGCCCGAGACCGCGCCCATGGTGGGGTCGGGCACGGACATGAGAGTCACCGAGTAACCGGCGGGCGCCGCCGCCGAGGCGATGGCGTCGAGCGTGCGCACGTTGCCGAGGGTCTCGAGGGTGAACATGATGACGCCGATCGTGTCGAAGCGGCCCATCTTCAGCGCGCGGGCGGCACTGTTGGTGCGGTAGCCCAGCGCCCGCATCGAGACGAGCACCTTCTCGCGGGTCGCGTCGTCGACGTTGGCGAGCCCGTTGGCCACCCGCGACACCGTCTGCGCCGAGACGCCCGCGTGGCGGGCGACGTCGGCCATCGAGGGCGCACGTCGGGCCGGCACGACGGCTGCATCCGTTGCCGACACGTGGCTCCTCTCCGCGGCCCCGACTCTCTCAGTCGAAGCGCCTGCTGACCCCCAGTGAACCAGCCTGGTGCATGGTTGCGCAAACATGCTAGGCTCCCGATCGCAGTATGGTTACGCAAACATGCGCATCCCGGTCAACGAAGGACGGAACCATGACGACGGCGTCAGCACTCGCGTCAGCACCCCCGGCATCCCCCCGCCGATCTCCGCACCGTCGCGCGCGACGCGACTGGCGCGGTTGGGCGTTCGTCGCCCCGTTCATGGTCGTGTTCCTCGCGGTGCTCGTGGCCCCCGTGGTCTACGCGCTGATCCTCACCCTGTTCCGCCAGCAGCTGGTGGGCGGCACCGCGTTCACGGGCTTCGCCAACTACGCCCAGCTGTTCCAGGACCCGAAGTTCTGGGAGTCGCTGGGCCGGGTCACGCTGTTCCTGGTCGTGCAGGTGCCGATCATGCTCGTCCTGTCGCTGTGCGCGGCGCTGGCCATCGACAGCGCCCGGCTGCACGGATCGGCGTTCTTCCGCATCTCGATCTTCCTGCCCTACGCCGTGCCGGGCGTGGTCGCCGCCCTCATCTGGGGCTTCATGTACGGCAACCAGTTCGGCCTCACCGGGTCGATCAACAGCTTCCTGGGCGCCGACCTGCTGCAGCCGTTCTCGTCGGAGTGGATCCTCGCCTCGATCGGCAACATCGTCACGTGGGAGTTCATGGGCTACAACATGCTCATCTTCTACGCGGCGCTGAAGGTGATCCCGGGCGAGCTCTACGAGGCCGCCGAGATCGACGGCGCCGGGCAGTTCCGCATCATCTCCGGCATCAAGCTGCCCGCGCTGCGCGGCTCGATCGTGATCGCGACGATCTTCTCGATCATCGGCAGCTTCCAGCTGTTCAACGAGCCGAACCTGCTGAAGAACCTCGCCCCCAACGTCATCAGCAGCTACTTCACCCCGAACATGTACGCCTACAACCTGTCCTTCGCCGGACAGCAGTTCAACTACTCCGCCACGGTCGCGATCGTCATGGGCGTCATCACCGCCACCATCGCCTACATCGTGCAACTGCGGGGCTCGCGCCAGGAGGTGCGCTGAGATGGCGACCGACACCCTCACCCCCGCCCGCCCCGCCCGTCGGTACCGCCCCGCCTACGTGCGCCGCACCCCGCCGCGCCAGCGCAAATCGATCGTGCTCACCATCGTGATGGCGCTGTTCGTCATCTACTCGATCGTGCCGCTGCTGTGGCTGCTGTTCAACGCCACCAAAGACCAGGCCGACCTGTTCTCGAGCTTCGGACTGTGGTTCGGCTCCGACTTCAACCTGTGGCAGAACATCGTCGACACCCTCACCTACCGCGACGGCATCTTCCTGCAGTGGTTCGGCAACACCCTGCTCTACGTGATCGTCGGCGCCGGTGGGGCGACGCTGCTGGCCACCGTCGCCGGCTACGGCATGGCCAAGTACAACTTCCCCGGCCGGCGCGCGGTGTTCGCCGTCGTGCTGGGCGCGATCGCCATCCCGGGCACCGCGCTGGCGGTGCCGACCTTCCTCATGTTCAGCCAGCTCGGACTCACCAACACCCCGTGGGCCGTCATCCTGCCGTCGCTGATCAGCCCGTTCGGGCTCTACCTCATCTGGACCTACGCCGTGGATGCCGTTCCCACCGAGCTGCTCGAAGCGGCGCGCGTCGACGGGTCGGGCGAGTTCCGCACCTTCTTCACCATCTCGCTGCGCCTGCTGGCGCCGGGCATCGTGACGGTGCTGCTGTTCGCGATCGTGGCGACCTGGAACAACTACTTCCTCCCCCTGATCATGCTGAGCGAGCCCACCTGGTACCCGCTGACGGTGGGCCTCAGCCAGTGGAGCGCGCAGGCCAGCGGCGTCGCCGCGCAGCCGATCTACAACCTCGTCATCACCGGATCGCTGCTGACGATCATCCCGATCGTCGCGGTGTTCCTCATCCTCCAGCGCTACTGGCAGTCCGGCCTCAGCGCCGGAAGCGTCAAGCAGTGACGCCCCCGCACCCTCCCGCAGTACCGAAAACAATGAAGTGAAAGGAACACCGATGTCCACGATCACACGATCGCGCGGCGCCCGCCTGGCGCTGGCGGCCACCGCATCCGCGCTGACCCTCGGGCTGGCCCTCGCGGGCTGCTCGTCGTCGGGCGACAGCACCTCCGGCGGAGGCGAGGCCAGCGCCGACGCGCTCGACGCCGCTCTCGAAGCCGGTGGCGAGATCACCTACTGGAGCTGGACGCCCTCGGGCGAGGCGCAGGTCGCCGCGTTCGAGAAGCAGTACCCGAACGTGACGGTCAACCTCGTCAACGCCGGCACCAACACCGATGAGTACACGAAGCTGCAGAACGCCATCACCGCCGGCTCCGGCGCGCCCGACGTCGCGCAGGTCGAGTACTACGCCATCCCCCAGTTCGCGCTGTCGGACTCGCTCGTCGACCTCGCCCCCTACGGCTTCGGCGACCTCGAAGACCAGTACACCGCCGGCCCCTGGGGCGCGGTGACCTCGGGCGAGAAGATCTTCGGCCTGCCGCAGGACTCCGGCCCCATGGCCATGTTCTACAACAAGACGGTCTTCGACACCTACGGCATCGAGGTGCCCACGACCTACGACGAGTACGTCGCCGCGGCCGAGAAGCTGCACGCGGCAGACCCCAACGCCTACATCACCTCCGACACCGGCGACGCCGGCTTCGCGACGAGCATGATCTGGCAGGCCGGCGGCAAGCCGTTCTCCGCCGACGGCACGAACGTGTCGATCGACCTGCAGGACGCCGGCTCGAAGAAGTGGGCCGACAGCTGGAACCGCCTGGTCGAGGGCGACCTGCTCTCCACCGTGCCCGGCTGGAGCGACGAGTGGTACCGGGGCCTGGGCGACGGCACGATCGCGACGCTGCTGACCGGCGCGTGGATGCCGGGTGTGCTGCAGTCGTCGGTTCCCGACGCCGCGGGCGACTGGCGCGTCGCGCCGATGCCGACCTACGACGGCACCCCCGTCACCGCCGAGAACGGCGGCGGCGGTCAGGTGGTGCTCAAGCAGAGCAAGAACCCGGCCCTGGCGGCCGCGTTCCTCAAGTGGCTCAACTCCGACCCGGCCTCCATCGCCGTGTTCCTCGAGTCGGGCGGCTTCCCCGCCACCACGGCCGACCTCGAGTCGCCCGAGTTCCTCGCCGCGGCCCCCGAGTACTTCGGCGGCCAGAAGATCAATGAGGTTCTCGTCGACGCCGCCAAGAACGTGCCGACCGGCTGGCAGTACCTGCCCTACGAGGTGTACGCCAACAGCATCTTCGGCGACACGGTGGGTCAGGCCTACAAGAACGGCACCGACCTGAACGCGGGCCTGCAGACCTGGCAGGACCAGCTCGTCGACTACGGCAACCAGCAGGGCTTCACCGTCGAGTGATCCCGCCCCCGGGTGCGGCCGCCCCGGCGGCCGCACCCGGTCCCCCGCTCACCCGCGCACGCAAGGACCCCCCACATGCCTGACTTCCGCATCGGCGACGAGCACTTCGAGCTCGACGGCCGGCCGCTGCAGATCCTCTCCGGTGCGCTGCACTACTTCCGCGTGCACCCCGATCTGTGGCGCGACCGCATCCGCAAGGCGCGGCAGATGGGCCTGAACACCATCGAGACCTACGTCGCCTGGAACGCCCACGCGCCCCACGAAGACGTCTTCGACCTCACCGGCGGCCTCGACCTGGGCCGGTTCCTCGACGACATCGCCGCCGAGGGCATGCACGCCATCGTGCGCCCCGGCCCCTACATCTGCGCGGAATGGGACGGCGGGGGTCTGCCCGCCTGGCTGCTGCGCTCGGGCACCGTGGGCGTGCGCCGCGACGAGCCGCAGTACCTCGCCGCGATCGAGCGCTACCTGCAGCAGCTGGCTCCGGTGCTCGTCCCCCGGCAGGTCGACCGCGGCGGCCCGATCCTGCTCGTGCAGATCGAGAACGAATACGGCGCGTACGGCGCCGACCCGGTGTACCTGCGCAAGCTCGTCGAGCTGAACCGGGCGATCGGTCTCACCGTGCCGTTCACGACCGTCGACCAGCCCCAGCCCGACATGCTCGAGGCGGGCAGCATCCCGGGCCTGCACAAGACGGCATCCTTCGGTTCGCGCTCGATCGAGCGCCTCGAGACCCTCCGCCACCACCAGCCCACCGGCCCCCTCATGTGCGCGGAGTTCTGGGACGGCTGGTTCGACAGCTGGGGCACCCACCACCACACCACCCCCGTCGCGCAGTCGGCGGGCGACCTCGACGATCTGCTGCGGACGGGAGCCTCGGTGAACCTCTACATGTTCCACGGCGGCACGAACACCGGCTTCACCAACGGCGCCAACGACAAGGGCCTCTATCAGCCGATCGCCACCAGCTACGACTACGACGCCCCGCTCGACGAGGCGGGCGACCCGACCGCCAAGTACTGGGCCTTCCGCGAGGTGCTCGCCCGGTACACCGAACTCGACGAGGCCGATGTGCCCACGGCATCCGCCCCGGCCCCGCTGCCGACGGGGACCTTCACCGAACGGATGCCGCTGCTCGAGGTCGCCGACCGGCTGGGCTCGTGGAGCACGCACGCCGCACCCCCGACCATGGACGACCTGGGCGCCTACACCGGCTTCGCGCTGTACCGCACCCGGGTGTCGCTGGAGTCTGCGGCGGTGCTGCGGGTGGGCGAGGTGCGCGACCGCGCGATCGCCCTGCTCGACGGCGCCCCGGTGGGCGTGCTCGCCCGCGACCACCACGACACCCGGCTCCCGCTGCCGGCGGCGGGCACCGCGACCCTCGACCTGCTCGTCGAAGACCAGGGGCGCGTGGACTACGGCCCGCGCATCGGCGAGGCCAAGGGGCTGCTCGGCCCCGTCACCCTGGGCGGCGCCGCCGTCGACGACTGGCAGGTGCTGCCGCTGGCGCTGGGCGACCTCACCCCCGTGCGGGGCGCCCTGACCCCGGCGACCGGACCGCTGGCCGGGCCCGTGTTCGCCCGCGCCCGCATCGACCTCGACGCGCCCGCCGACCTGTTCCTCGACACCGCCGACTTCGGCAAGGGCGTCGCCTGGTGGAACGGCGCCCCGCTCGGCCGCTACTGGACCCGCGGCCCGCAGCGCACCCTCTACATCCCGGCGCCGCTGGTGCGCGCGGGCGCGAACGAGCTCATCGTGCTCGAGCTGCACGCCGCCACCGGCGACGTGCGCTTCCTCCCCGGCCTCGACCTCGGCCACACCGAGGTCTGAGCTCCGGGGGTTGGGGCTCGGGGCTGGGGCCGGAGCGCCCCGGCGCGGGCTCGGGCTCGGGGCTGGAGCGCCCCGGCGCGGGCGGCACCCGCCACCCGCCACCCGCCACCCGCCACCCGCCACCCGCCGAGTGCACGACCTCCCGCCGAGCGCACGACCTTGCACACGCCCGCACCCCGTGCACTGGGTGACAAGCCGTGCACTCGGCGCAGAGAGCATCGGCACAGGGCTCCCCGCATCACGCAACTTGAGGCCCGACGGCATCCGGTGACCGGCGTCCTGCCACCCCGCCACCCGGCATCCGGTGACCCGTCAACCGCCACCCCTCCACCCGCCACCCCGCCATCCGCCGAGTGCACGACCTCCCGCCGAGCGCACGACCTTGCACGCGCCCGCACCCCGTGCACTGGGCGACAACCCGTGCACTCGGCGCAGCGGACAGCGCACCGACCCGACAGCGCCTGAGCACTCAGAGCGCCCGACGCCCCGCCCCCGCCGTCAGCGCGGGGCGTTGGCCATGGCGATGATGCCGTCGATCATCTCGGGGGTGGCCGCGTCGCCGGCCATCATCGAGATGCGGCCGAAGGGGAACGAGGCCATCATCGCGGTCGGGTCGACGCCCTCGGGCATGATGTCGGCGACGCCCTCCATGCCCTGCATCATCTGGGCGATCGCCTGCTGGATGACCGGCCCCGCCACCGGGTGCGCCATCACCTCGCCGAGGCTCGACTCGCGGCTGAGCGGCACCGAGACGGCATCCCCCTCGATCTCGACGGTCGCCGTGGCGCGGATGTCGCGGCTCGAGGCGCCCACCTCGACCGCGTAGGCACCGCCCTCGACGACCCAGCGGTCGACGCGCACGTCCCAGTAGGCGAGGTCGGCGCGGCGCACCGTCACGGTCACCTCGCGGGTCTGCCCGGCCTCGAGTGCGACGGATGCGAACGCCTTGAGCTCGCGGGGCGCACGCTGCACGATCGAGGCGCCCCGCGAGGTGTAGACCTGCACGACCTCGCGGCCGGCCACCGCGCCGGTGTTGGTCACCGGGACCGTCACCGTCACGTCGCCGTCCGCCCCGACGGATGCCGTCGCCTGGCCGTACGAGAACGTCGTGTACGACAGGCCGTGGCCGAACGGGAAAGCGACCTCGAGGCCGCGCGCGTCGTACCAGCGGTAGCCGACGAACAGGCCCTCGCCGTAGCGCACGTGGCCGAACTCGCCGGGGAAGTCGAGGAACGCGGGGGTGTCCGACAGCCGCACCGGGACCGTCTCGGTGAGCTTGCCCGACGGATTCACGTCGCCGAAGAGCACGTCGGCGGTCGCGGAGCCGCCCGCCTGGCCCAGCAGCCACGCCTCGACGATCGCCGGCACGCGGTCGGCGAACGGCAGGGCGACCACGCCGCCGTTGGACAGCACGACGACCACGTTCGGCGTGACCTCCAGCAGCGCGTCGAGCAGGGCGAGCTGCTCGGCGGGCAGGTCGATGTCGGTGCGGTCGTAGCCCTCCGACTCGATGCGGGCGGGAAGGCCGAGGAAGGCGACGATCACGTCGGCGCCGGCGGCGGCGGCCACCGCCTCGGCGCGCAGGGTCTGCTGCTCGTCGTCAGTGGCGGCCGGGGCGACGCTGAAACCGGGGGCGTAGGCGACCTCGCCGCTCGCCGCACCGCGAACAGCGGTGAGCGCATCATCGAGGCGGGTCGGGTTGATCATCGACGACCCGGCACCCTGGTACCGGGGCTTCTCGGCGAAGGCGCCGACCACGGCGATCTTCGCGTCGCGGCGCAGCGGCAGCAGGTCGCCCTCGTTCTGCAGCAGCACGATCGAGCGGCCCGCCGCCTCGCGGGCGAGGGCGTGGTGGGCGTCGACATCGAGCGGCCCGGCGATGCGGCCCGCCCCGGCCTGCGCCTTCTCGACCAGGTCGATCACGCGCTGCGCGGCGACGTCGAGCGCGGCCTCGTCGAGGGTGCCGGCGGCGACGGCATCCACCAGCTGCCGATCGGTGACGCCGTTCGACGACGGCATCTCGAGGTCGAGACCGGCCGGAAGCCCGGCGACGCGGTCGTTGACGGCGCCCCAGTCCGAGACGACGAGCCCCTCGAAGCCCCAGTCGTCGCGCAGCACCTGCGTCAGCAGCCACGGGTCCTCCGAGGCGTAGACGCCGTTGATCTTGTTGTAGGCGCACATCACGGTCCACGGCTGGGCGTCCTTCACGACCCGCTCGAACCCGCGCAGGTAGATCTCGCGCAGCGGCCGCGGGTCGACGTCGGAGCTGACCCGCATGCGGTCGTCTTCCTGGTTGTTGGCGGCGAAGTGCTTGAGCGACGTGCCGACCCCCTGCGACTGGATGCCGCGCACGAGCGCCGCGCCGAGCACACCCGAGACGATCGGGTCTTCGGAGAGGTACTCGAAGTTGCGGCCGCACAGCGGCGAGCGCTTGATGTTGATGCCGGGGCCCAGCAGCACCGCCACGTTCTCGATCGACGTCTCGACGCCGAGGGCGACGCCGACCCGCTCGATGAGATCGACGTCCCACGACGAGCCGAGTCCCACGGCGGGCGGGAAGCAGGTGGCGGGCACCGAATCGCCCATGCCGAGGTGGTCGCCGCCCTCGCGCTGCTTGCGCAGACCGTGCGGGCCGTCGGTGACCATGACCGCGGGCAGGCCCACGCGTTCGATCGGCTTGGTGTACCAGAAGCTCGCGCCGCTGGTCAGCGACGCCTTCTCCTCGAGGGTGAGATCGGATGCCGAGATGTGGGCCATGGTGTTCCTTCCGGGGGCAGCGCTGTCCGTGACAGAAACCTTATTCCGCTCGGTTTTCAATATCAAGCGATCTCCGCTTTACTGACTGCATGGCACAGCGGGGGTCGTACGCGAAGGGCATCGCCAAGCGCGAGGAGATCCTCACGCGCGCGCTCGACGTCGTGGGCCGACAGGGCGTGCGCGGCGCGTCGGTGAAGGAGATCGCCGAGGCCGTGGGCCTCAGCCAGGCCGGCCTCCTGCACTACTTCGACTCGAAGGAGGAGCTGTTCACCGAGATCCTGCGCAAGCGCGACGAGCTCGACCAGCTCACCTCCGCCGGCGCTGCAGCCGACCCCGAGGCCGCGTTCCTGCGGGTCGTGCGCCACAACGCCGAGGTGCCCGGGCTCGTCGAACTCTTCTCGCGCCTCGCCGTCGATGCGGCCGACCCCCGGCATCCGGCGCACGAATACTTCCTGGGGCGCAGCGCCGCGCTGCGCGCCGAGCTGACCGCATCCGTCATCGCCTCGGGCGTGCCCGCCGCCGACCCCGAAGCCGTCGCGCGGCTCATCCAGGCGGTCACCGACGGACTGCAGCTGCAGTGGCTGCTCGACCCGTCGGTCGACATGGCCGCGACCCTGGAGACCTTCTTCGCCCTGCTGCGCCCCGGCGGCGCGGAGCCCGGCGCACCCGCCTGAGCCCGGCACCCGCGGACCGCCCGAGTCAGATCACCACGGCATCCGGCATCCGTCGGCGCATCACGGCGACCGCATCGGGACTGGCGTCGACGAGCACCGCGTCGCGACCGAGTGCCGCGGCGACCGCGCCGGTCGTGCCGCTGCCGGCGAACAGGTCGAGCACCCGGTCGCCCGGGCGGCTGGAGGCCTGCACGATGCGGCGCAGGATGCCCTCGGGCTTCTGGGTCGGGTAGCCCGTCTTCTCGCGGCCGCTCGTGGGCACGATCGTGTGCCACCACACGTCGGTGGGGAGCTTTCCGCGCGCCGCCTTCTCGGCCGTCACCAGCCCCGGGGCCATGTAGGGCTCGCGGTCGACCGCGTCGGAGTCGAACCAGTAGCGCGCGGGGTCTTTGACGTAGACGAGGATCGTGTCGTGCTTGGTGGGCCAGCGGCGGCGGCTCTTGGCGCCGTAGTCGTAGGCCCAGATCAGCTCGTTGAGGAACTTGTCGCGCCCGACCAGTGCGTCCAGCAGCACCTTGGCGTAATGCGCCTCGCGGTAGTCGAGGTGCAGGTACAGCGTGCCGTCGTCGGCGAGCAGCCGCCAGGCCTCGCGCAGGCGCGGCTCGAGGTAGTCCCAGTAGTCGTCGAACCGGTCGTCGTACTGCCGCAGCTGCCCCTTCAGGCGCGCGTAGCTGGTGCCGCGGAAGCCGGTCTTCACAGGACCGTCCGCAGAACTCCTCCATTCCGCGCCCTCGCCGGACGCTGTGCCGCGTGATCCCGCGGCGTCGCCCGTCGCGGGCGAGAGGATCGGAGGAGTTGCGACGGCCGACTCGACGGCACGGCCCTGCGAACGGCCGGTGTTGAACGGCGGATCGAGGTAGACGAGGGTGAACGAGCCGCTGGCCAGCCCCGCGGCCACGGCGAGGTTGTCGCCCTCGCGGATCTCGATCCGCCCCCGCGGCACCGCCCCGGGCCCCACCGCGCCGGGGGCGCCGCCTGCGGTCACGGCACCCGGCGCAGCCACGCGTCGGTCGCGAACTTCGACTCGACGAGGGCTTCGGCCTCGGCGTACTCCTCGTCGGTGACGTGCCCGGGCTCGGCGCCGTAGAGCGTCGAGAACGCCTCGACGAACCGCTCGATGATGGCCGCGCGCGGCAGGCCGGTCTGGCTGCGCAGGGGGTCGACGCGCTTGGCGGCCGACGCGGTGCCCTTGTCGCTGAGCTTCTCTCGACCGATGCGCAGCACCTCGGTCATGACCTGGCCGTCCATGTCGTACGACAGGGTCGCGTGGTGCAGCACCCCGCCGTTGGCGAGGCGCTTCTGCGCCGCACCGCCGATCTTCCCCGACGGCGAGGCGATGTCGTTGAGCGGCTGGTACACCGCATCGATGCCGAGCGAGCGCAGCGCCTGCAGCACCCAGTCGTCGAGGAAGGCGTACGAGTCGGCGAAGGTCATCCCGGCCACGAGGGATGCCGGGACGTAGAGCGAGTAGGTGACGATGGAGCCCGCCGCCATGAGCATCGCGCCACCGCCCGAGATGCGCCGCACGACGTCGAAGCCGTGCCGCTTCGCGCCGTCGGGGTCGACCTCGTTGCGCAGCGACTGGAACGATCCGATCACCACGGCCGACTCGTCCCACTCCCAGATGCGCAGGGTGGGCTTGCGGCGGCCGTCGCCCACGCGGGTGGTGAGCACCTCGTCGAGGGCGAGGTTCATCCGCGGCGAGACGGCCGCGTCGTGCACGACCTCCCAGTCGAAGTCGCGCCAGCCGGGCGCGGTCACCAGCGCGCGGCGCACGGCGGTGCCCACCGAGTCGGGGGTGAAGCCGAGCAGCTGCGCCCCCGCGGGGAGGGCGGCGCGCACCGCGGCGGCGATGCCGGCGGCGTCGGTCTCGACCGGCAGGCCGTTGACGGCCGCGTCGATGTCGAGCAGCGCGTCGTCGGGTTCGAGGAAGAAGTCGCCGGCGAGGTGGAAGTCGGAGATCCTCCCGTCGCGCACCTCGAGATCGACGACGACGAGCTTGCCGCCCGGAACCTTGTATTCCCCGTGCATCCTCCCAGCCTACTTTTGGTCGGACGTGCGGATGCGGGCGACGACGACGCCCACGAGGCTGACGGCGATCACGGCGAAGCCGATCCGCGCGCACCACAGCAGCACGACCTGCCACGCCTGCTCGAGCCACACGTCGCCGACGAGGAACGTGACGAACGCGTCGAGCCCGTCCACCGACACCCCAGAGGTGTCGGAGAGGCCCACGGCCAGCAGGCTCGGCACGAACAGTGCGAGCCCGGCGAAGACCCCGACCGTCCACAGCACCGCCGCCGGCACCGTGCGCCCGGCGCGGCGCAGGCGCTGCAGCCCCCGCAGCAGGGTGACCGTGAGCACGATCAGCACCCCGGCGATCCACATGCCCGCGAAGGTCATGAGCGCCATGAGCGGGGTGATGATGATGCTGCGGATGCTCTCGGGCGACCACCCGCTGAGCATCCCGGCGATGAGCGAGCGGCCCACCATCCCGACGGTCACGATGATCACCGCCCAGACGGCGTCGCCGCCGGTGCGGGTCAGGAGCACGCCGAACACCGCCTGCCACCGCGACCCGGATGCCGCGGCGCCGACCCCGGCGGAACCCGAAGCCCCGGCACCCGCAGCCCCGGCGCCCGCACCCCCGGCGCCCCGCGCGCGCTCGTGCCGCACGATGGCCTCGATGGGGAAGGCGGCCATCCGCAGCGAGGCCACGAGTCCGCCGCCGCCGGTGCCGGCCAGCAGGATCAGCCAGAACGCGGGCTCGGCGACGAGGAAGACCGCCGGGTCGAGGGTCGACATCGCCAGCACCGCGGCCACCGCGAGGCCGGCGACCGTCCAGCGCACCGCGCCGCGGGGAGCGCCCGCCCACGCCGGCGCGATCACCGGCGCCGCGGCGGCCGGGGCCGCGGGGGCGGGGTTCGCCCGGCGCGGGCGGCGCGAGCGGCGCCGCGGCCGGTTCATGCGCGCACCGGGAACCGGGCGTCGAGCCAGGCGCGCAGGTCGGCGCGCACCTCGGCCTGCACGGTCTCGTTGAAGATCTCGTGCCGGGCGTCGGGGTAGACGAGCGTCGTGATGTCGGTGAGCCCCGACCGCGACCGGTAGGCCTCTGCCAGTCGGTGCACGCTGCGCGGTCCGCCGACGGTGTCGTCGCGCCCCACCATCAGCAGCATCGGCACGTCGACGCCGAGGTTCTTGCGGGGAAGCCCCATCAGGCGCAGCGTCTCGCGGGGGCCGAACAGCTGCGGCAGGGTCGTGACGGTGGTGAGCGGGTCATCGAGGAAGGCCTGCCCGACGGCGGGGTCGGACGACAGCCACTCCTGCCCCGTGGCATCCGGCCCACGCCACGGCTTGTTGAGGTCGCCGGCGTTGAGCGCGCCGGGCCACCGCAGCGACGACCCGCTGAGCACGACGGCGCTGTACTGGTCGGGGTGTGCGTCGAAGAGGATCTGCGCGAGGAACGACCCCCACGAGTGGCCGAGCAGCACCAGCGGCAGGTCGGGGTGCTCGTCGTGGATGATGCCGGTCAGCCGGCGCACAGCCGCGACGGCGGCCCGGTGTCCGCCGGGCCCCAGGCGCCCGAGCCGCGCGGCGTCGCCGGCGTGCTGGGTCATGCCGGTGCGGCCGTGGCCGCGGTGGTCGTCGGCGTAGACGGTGTACCCGGCGGCCGTGAGCGAGGCGATCAGGGCGCCGTAGCGGCCGGCGTGCTCGCCGACCCCGTGCAGCAGCTGCACGACGGCGCGGGGCGCGGCCTCGGCGGGGTGGACGTCGTAGAAGATCCGGATGCCGTGTGCATCGGTGAACTCGGGCATGAGGGCAGTCTAGGGCGGGGGTTTTCCGAACGCGTTTTGCTAGATAAGCTAACTATCCATGACAGACAAGCGCGCTCTGCGCTGGTTCGGGCTGGTGTTCATCAGCCTCGCCGTGGCGCTCATCATCGTCGACTCCACCATCGTCAACGTGGCCATCCCGGCCATCGTCGACGACCTGGGCATCTCGTCCACCGAGGTGCAGTGGGTGCAGGAGGCCTACACCCTCGTCTTCGCCTCGCTGCTGCTGCTGTTCGGCAGCCTCGGCGACCGCTTCGGTCGGCGGCGGATGCTGCTCATCGGCGTCACGGTGTTCGCCGTCTCGTCGGTGCTGGCCGCTCTCGCCCCCACCGGCGGCCTCCTGATCGCCGCGCGCCTCGTGCAGGGGGTCGGCGGCGCGATGATCCTGCCGACGACGCTGTCGCTGCTCAACGCCACCTTCCGCGGGCGTGAGCGCGGCATCGCCTTCGCGGTGTGGGGATCGACCATCGGCGGCATGGCCGCGGTCGGGCCCCTGCTGGGCGGCTGGCTCACCACCGAGTTCTCGTGGCGGTGGGCCTTCGGCATCAACGTGCCCCTCGGCATCATCATCGTCATCGGCGTGCTCTGGGCGGTCATGGAGTCGCGCGAAGAGGGCTACGGCCGGGTCGACCTCGTGGGCGCAGCACTGTCGGTGGTGCTGTTCGGCACGCTCGTGTTCGGACTCATCGAGGGCCGCACCTACGGCTGGTGGCTCACCAAGACAGCTCCCACGATCGGCGACTGGACGTGGCCGTTCGCCCTGTCGCCGGTTCCGCTCGCCTTCGCGGTCTCGCTGCTGGCGCTCATCGGCTTCCTCACCTGGACCACCTCCCGGCGCCGGCGCGGCCGGGCCACCCTGCTCGATCTCGCACTGTTCCGCATCGCGACCTTCCGCACCGGCAACATCGCGGCGCTGGTGGTCGCGCTCGGCGAGTTCGGCCTCATTCTCGCCCTGCCGCTGTGGCTGCAGTTCGTGCTCGGCTTCGACGCCCTGCAGACCGGCCTCGTGCTGCTGGCCCTGGCGGGCGGCTCGTTCGTGGCCAGCGGCATCGCCGGCGCGCTCAGCGGCAAGGTCGCGCCGGTGCTCGTGGTGCGCGCGGGCCTGGTGGCCGAGATCATCGGCATCGCCGCCGTCGCGCTGGTCATCGGCCCGGACGCAGTGTGGGGCTGGCTGCTGCCGGGACTGTTCGTCTACGGCATCGGCGTGGGCCTCGCCACCGCGCAGCTGACCGGGGTGATCCTGCAGGACGTGCCGGTGGCGAAATCCGGCCAGGGGTCGGGCACCCAGTCCACCGCCCGCCAGGTGGGCTCGGCCCTCGGCATCGCGATCCTCGGCACGGTGCTGTTCACGACCACCGCCGCAGCCCTCACCCAGTCGCTCGACGACGAGGGCGTGCCTGCCGCGCAGCGCGACCAGATCGTCTCGGCGGTCGTCGACAGTGCGGGCGCGGCCATCGCGGGCCTCGACGGCGATCCGGCCACGGCGGAGGCGGCGGACGCCGCCCGCGCCGCCTTCTCGGAGGGCACCCGGTGGGCCGCGGCCACCGCCGCCGGTTTCGTGACACTGGGCCTGGTGGCGACCATCGGGCTGGGAAAGCGGCGGGAGGATGAGGACGAGCAGGCCGTTAGCGACGCTAATAAGCTAAGCTAATGATCTTGTGAGCCCCGCCCCGTCTTCCCCCGCGATACCGACCGACCTCCTCGACGAGCACCCCCACGCGCCCCTGGCCACGGAGGTGCGCATGGCGACCTTCCGCCTCGCCCGGCGCCTGCGCTCGCAGCGCGCGGTCGACTCGATGAGCGACGGGCAGTTCGCGGTGCTGGCGGCCCTCAAGGTGAACGGCCCCCACACGCTCGGCGAGCTCGCCGACCGCGAGCGGGTGTCGGCGCCGTCGATGAACCGCACCGTCAACGGGCTCGAAGAGGCGGGCTACCTCTCGCGAACCCCCGACGAAGACGACCGGCGCAAGGTCAACATCCACCTCACGGATGCCGGACTGGTGGTCGTCGAAGAGACCACCCGGCGCCGCGACTCGTGGCTCGAAGAGGCGCTCGGCGACCTCACCGACGCGCAGCGCGACGCGCTGGCGGCCGCGGCCGACATCATGCGCGAGGTGGCCGCCCGATGAGCACCATGTTCCGCTCGTTCGCCGCCTTCAACTACCGGGTCTGGTTCATCGGGGCGCTCGTGTCCAACGCCGGGCAGTGGATGCAGTCCACCGCGCTCAGCTGGGTCGTGCTCACCGGCCTCACCGACAACGACGCCGGCGCGATGGGCATCACCATGGCCCTGCAGTTCGCCCCGCCGCTGCTGCTGGTCGGGGTCACCGGGTGGGTCGCCGACAGGTTCGACCGCCGCCGCCTGCTGATCGTGACGCAGTCCTCGCTGCTCGTGGTCGGCGCCGTCATCGGCTACCTGCTGCTGCAGGGGGTCATGACCCTCGGCATGATGTACGCCTTCGCGCTGCTGCTGGGCCTCATCGCCGCCTTCGACAACCCGGCCCGTCAGGCCTTCGTCTCCGACCTCGTCACGCGGGAGTACGCCTCCAACGCCGTCGCGCTCAACGCCGCCTCGTTCAACGCGGCCCGCATGATCGGCCCGGCCCTGGCCGGCATCATGATCGTCGCCGTCGGCACCGGCTGGGTGTTCTTCGTCAACGCGGCGACGTTCCTCGCGATGATCGTGGCCCTGCTGCTCATCCGCACCGACGAGCTCATCCCGCGCGTGAAGGCGCCCGGCGCCGCGCGCCTGGCCGACGGCTTCCGCTACGTGGGCCGCCGCCCCGACCTCATGGTCGCCTTCGCGATGGTGTTCCTCCTGGGCGCCTTCGGCATGAACTTCCCGATCTTCGCCTCGACGATGGCCATCGAGTTCGGGCAGGAGGCCGACGGCTACGGCCTGCTCAGCTCCATCCTCGCCATCGGCTCGCTCGCCGGCGCGCTGCTGGCCGCGCGCCGCGACCGCGCCCGCATCCGCATGGTCATCCTCGGCTCGGGCCTGTTCGCCGCCGCCGCGCTGGTCTCGGCGGTGATGCCGACCTACTGGACGTACGCGCTCACCCTGATGTTCACCGGCTTCGCCGTGGTCACCACCCTCACCACCGCCAACGGCTACGTGCAGACCACCACCGACCCGGCCCTGCGCGGCCGCGTGCTGGCGCTCTACATGGCGATCCTCATGGGCGGCACGCCCATCGGCGCGCCCATCGTCGGCTGGGTCGCCTCCGAGTTCGGTCCGCGCGTGGCGATCCTCGTCGGCGGGGTCGCGGCCCTCATCGCCTTCGGCATCGGCATGACGTGGCTGCTGCGCTCGGGGCGTCTGCACCGGCACGAGTCGCGCCGCTTCGCGCTCTCGCTCGACGAGACGACGCCCATCTCGGTCATCCCGCCCGAGGAGTTCAGCGACGAGCTGGCCGCCACCACCCCGATCAGCCTGCCCGCCGCCACCCAGGCGCCGCAGCGCAAGGCCGGCTGACCGGCGCCGCGGCCCTCGGCATCCGCTGCGGAGCGTAGGGTCGGCACATGAGCACCGATGCGAGCACTCCCCGCGGCAGCGACGACGACGCCCCCGTCGGCGGCGACGAGATCACCGAAGAGAACCTCGAGGCCGACAACGCGGTCGAAGAGGACATGCTGAAGACCGTCGACCCCGACAACCCGCCGGCCTGATCGCCCTCACGCCTCGCGGGTGATCGTCACCTTCACGTGCAGCTGGCTCTTGAACGGGCCGGCGTACACGCCGCGCAGCGGCGGCACGTCGTTGTAGTCGCGGCCGCGGCCGACGAGCACGTGACGGTCGCCGATCTCGGTGTTGTTGGTGGGGTCGAAGCCCTGCCACTGCCCGGCGAACCACTCCACCCAGGCGTGCGACTCGCCGGTGACGGCCGTGCCCACCTCGGCGTTGGGCTGCGGGTGCAGGTAGCCCGACACGTAGCGCGCCGGGATGCCGACGTGCCGCAGCGCCCCGAGGGTGATGTGGGCGATGTCCTGGCAGACGCCCTTGCGCTCCACCCAGGCCTCGGCCGCGGTGGAATGCACCCCGGTGATCCCCTGCATGTACTCGACGGCATCCCCCATCGCGGTGGTGATGGCCAGCGCCGCGGATGCCGGATGGTCATGCTGCGCGGCGATCGAGCGCGCGATCTCGGCGACCTCCGGATGCGGGGCGGTGCGGGTCGACTGGCCGAGCATCTCGACCGTCGAGATGCTCCGCTGGGCCTCGCGGGCGAGGTGATCCCAGTCCATGTCGGGCAGCTCCAGCTGCCGCGGGCGCACCTCCACGAGCGAGCGCGCGGTGATGTTCAGAGCCGAATGCCCGGCGAGCACGTCGAAGGCGGCCACGCGGGTGCCGAAGTAGTCGATGTACTGGTTGACGCTCGTCGACGGCTCGATGTCGAGCTGCGAGCTCAGCACGAACTGGCTCTCGGTCGAGCTCGGCAGCATCCGCGCCTCGTTGTAGGACGCGCCCACGTCGCCCTGGTAGGCGAAGCCGGTGGCGTGCTCGATGCGCAAGCGCCTCATGAGGTCTCTCCGATCCAGCTGGGCTCGGCATGGGTGGGGAAGAAGCGGCTGCGGATGGCCTCCGAGGCCTCGCGGGTCACCTTCTGCACCTGCTCCATGTGGGCCGGCAGCTCGTCGATGATCTCGCCGATGGGCCGGTACTCCAGGTCGTTGCGGATGCGACCGAGCGCCCGCAGCACCGAGTTGGAGTGCCCGACGCGGTCGGCGACGGGGTCGATGGCGCGCATGCACTCCTCGGCGCGGGCGATCGAGTGGATCACCGACCGCGGGAAGAGCCGGTCGAGCAGCAGGAACTCGGCGGCGTTGCGGGCCGACGGCATGCCGCGGTAGGTGCGCAGGTACGCCTCGTAGGCGCCGCACGAGCGCAGGATCGTCGTCCACGACGGCCCCGACGCCTCGGTGAGCGACCGGGTCGCCAGCATCCGCGCGGTCATGTCGGTGCGCTCGATGGCGCGGCCGAGCGTGAAGAACTGCCAGGCCTCGTCGCGGCTGGTGGTGGAGTCGGTGATGCCGACGGCCAGCGCCGAGCGCTCGCGCACCCACTGGAAGAACTCGTGCGTCTTCTCGTCGTTGAGCCGTCGCGGCATGCGCGAGTAGGTGGTGTTGAGGGTCTCCCACAGCTCGGTCGAGACGATCTCGCGCGCCCGCCGGGCGTTCTCACGCGCGGCCTGCAGCGCGTAGGCGATGCTCGACGGGTGGGTGCGGTCGACGGCCAGGCGCGTGAGCACGTCGCCGCGGCTGACCCGCTCGAGGCCGTCGGGCGGGGCGGAGCCCATCACAGCCATGAGCGAGCGGCAGGCGGTGTCCTCGTCGATCCACGGGTCTTCCAGCAGCAGCTGCAGGTGCACGTCGAGAATGCGGGAGGTGCCGTCGCTGCGCTCGATGTAGCGCCCGATCCAGAACAGGCTCTCGGCGATGCGGCTCAGCATGAGCCCACCCCCCGGTCCTCCTGCTGCTGCTGTTGCTGCTGCTCCTGCTGTTCGACGGTGGTGCGCGGCCGGTCCTGCGGGGAGTGCGCCGGCTCGGTCTGCGGGTCGTAGATGATCGGGATCGCCTCGGTGATCGAGGCCTGCTCGGCGACGATCGAGGCCACGCTCTGCTGGGCGTACTCGACGCTGCCGGGCGCGGCGCCGCCGACGATCCAGGTGTCCTTCGACCCGCCGCCCTGGCTGGAGTTGACCACCAGCTGGCCTTCGGGCAGCGCCACGCGGGTGAGGCCGCCCGGAAGCACCCACACCTCGTCGCCGTTGTTGACGGCGAACGGACGCAGATCGGCGTGGCGGGGGCGCATGCCGTCGTCGACGAGGGTCGGGATGGTCGAGAGCATGACCACCGGCTGGGCGATCCACCCGCGCGGGTCGGCGGTGAGCTTCTTGCGCAGCTTGTCGAGCTCGGCGGGACTGGCATCCGGCCCCACCACGAGGCCCTTGCCGCCCGAGCCGTCCACGGGTTTGACGACGAGCTCGTCGAGGCGGTCGAGCACCTCTTCGAGGGCCTCGGGCTCTTCCAGGCGCCACGTGTCGACGTTCTTCAGCAGCGGCTCTTCGGCCAGGTAGTAGCGGATGAGGTCGGGCACATACGTGTAGAGCAGCTTGTCGTCGGCCACGCCGTTGCCCACCGCGTTGGCGATCGTCACGTTGCCCAGGCGCGCGGCGAGCATGAGCCCGGGAGCGCCGAGCATCGAGTCGGCGCGGAACTGCAGCGGATCGAGGAAGTCGTCGTCGACGCGGCGGTAGATGACGTCGACGCGCTTGGGGCCGCGAGTGGTGCGCATGAACACCTTGCCGCCCAGGCACTGCAGGTCGCGCCCCTCGACGAGCTCGACGCCCATGAGGCGGGCCAGCAGCGTGTGCTCGAAGTAGGCGGAGTTGTAGACGCCCGGGGTGAGCACGACGACATTCGGGTCTTCGACGCCGGGAGGGGCGGAGTTGCGCAGGGCCTGCAGCAGCTTGTTGGGGTAGTCGCCCACCGGACGCACCCGCAGCGACGAGAACAGCTCGGGCAGGGTCTGGGCCATCACCCGGCGGTTGGAGATGACGTAGCTGACGCCCGACGGCACCCGCACGTTGTCTTCGAGCACCCGCATCTCACCGTGCTCGTCGCGGATGAGGTCGATGCCCGCCACCTGGATGCGCACGCCGTTGGCGACGTGGATGCCGGCGGCCTGGCGGTAGAAGTACTGAGAGCTGGCGATGAGCGCGGCCGGCAGCACGCCGTCGCGCACGCAGTGCTGGTGGCCGTACGCGTCGTCGAGGAATGCCTCGAGCGCGCGCACGCGCTGCTGCACGCCCTTCTCCACGTGCGACCACTCGTCGTACTCGATGATGCGCGGCACGGCATCCAGCGGGAAGGGCCGTTCCTCGCCGGCGAAGTCGAACGTGACACCCTGCGCGAGGTACGAGCTGGCCAGCGATTCGGTGCGGCCGCGCAGCTCCTCCTGCGTCATCTGCGCGAGCGCCTGATAGAGCTCGCGGTACGCGTCGCGGGACTGCGCGAGACCCTCCGAAGCCGCCACCGACGCGAACATCTCGTCGAACGCCGGCACTCCGGAGACCGTCTTGCGCGGCGCCAGTGTGGAGCCGTAGCCGTCGAAGAGGTCACCCATGGCATGAGCCTAGTCCGGGCCATGTTGCGCGGTTGTTTCGGCCCCACCCCCCTTGACGCGGGCCCCCACCGGGGTGTGCGGGTGGGGGTGCGGGGTGGGCCGGTCGGGGTGCCGGGGTGTGTCGCCCGGGTCGGTGTTTCGCCGGGTCGGTGTGTCGCCGAGGTCCCGGGGTGTATCGCCGAGGTCCCGGGGTGTATCGCCGAGGTCCCGGGGTGTGTCGCCGAATGCACGACCTCCCGCCGAGGCCACGGCTTCCGAACGGTGCGGATGCCGTGCACTCGGCGCGTCCTCGTGCACTCGGCGCCCGGGGCAGCCGGCAGCGGGGCGGTGCGTCACAGCGGCCCTCACTCGACGACGGCGCCGTCCCCCACGCCGAGTGCACGGCCTACCGTCGAGCGCACGGGCTGCAAGCGGTGCGGATGCCGTGTACTCGGCGTGAAGTCGTGCGCTCGGGGCCCCGGGGTTCCGACCCGGACGTACGCTGACGGGATGACCGATGCCGATGACCGCCGAGGCTGGGTGCCGCTGCTGGCAGGGGTGGCGGCCGCGGCGCTCGGCGCGGGACTCGGACAGTTGGCGGCGGCGTTCCTCTCCCCCGCCGCCGGTCCGATCGCCGTCGTGGGATCGGCCCTCATCGACCTCGCGCCCGCCTGGGCCAAAGACACGGCGATCGCGCTGTTCGGCACGGCCGACAAGATCGCGCTGGTGGTCGGCATCACCCTGGTGCTGCTGGCGGTCGCCGCGGCCGCGGGAGCGCTGGAGGCGCGGCGACCTCCGCTCGGCCGTCTCGTGTTCGTGCTGCTCGGCGTCGCCGGCGTGGTCGCCGCGGTGACGCGAGCGGATGCCGGCGGCCTGGCCGCCGTGCCGTCGATCATCGCCGGCGGTGCCGCCGCGATCACCGTGATGCACCTCGCCCGCCTCGCGCGCGCCGCCCACTCCCGAGGGCCGGTCGGCGCGACGCCCGCCGCCGCCACGGCCACGGCCACGGCCCCGACGGCCCCGGCGCCCGCGTCCGCAGCCTCCGATGCGCCCCCGCCCGGCCCCGGACCCGCGTCCGCAGCATCCGACGCGACCACACCACTGCCGGCGCCCGCGTCCGCAGCATCCGGCGCGACCCCGCCCGGTGCGGGGCCCGGGGCCGCGGCGTCCGTCGACCTCGCTCCGCGGCAGGGCGCGGTGCCCGACAGCACGCTGAGCCGTCGCACCTTCTTCGCGTGGAGCGGGGTCGCGATCGGCGTGGGGGCGCTCGCCGCGCTCGGCGCGCAGCTGGTGCAGGGTGCGTCGCGGGCGGTGGGGGCGATCCGCGATGCGGTGCGCCTGCCGGCACCGGTGACGCGCGCGAGCGTGCCCGCCGCCGCCGACCTCGGCATCCCCGGGGTGGCGCCGCTGATCACCCCCAACGGCGCGTTCTACCGCATCGACACGGCGATCCTGGTGCCGCAGGTCGACCCGGCCGACTGGAGCCTGCGCATCCACGGCATGGTCGAGGAGGAGGTCGTGCTGACGTGGGCCGATGTGCTCGCGCTGCCGCTGTCGGAGAGCACGACGACCCTCGCGTGCGTGTCGAACGAGGTCGGCGGCGACCTCATCGGCACCGCGGTGTGGCTGGGATACCCGGTGCGCGAGCTGCTCGCCCGCGCACGGCCGACGGCCGAGGCCGACATGGTGCTGTCGCGGTCGGTCGACGGCTTCACCGCGTCGACGCCGCTCGAGGTGCTGACCGATGAGCGCGACGCGGTGCTGGCGGTCGGAATGAACGGCGAGCCGCTGCCGATCGAGCACGGGTTCCCGGCGCGGCTGGTCGTGCCGGGGCTCTATGGCTACGTCTCGGCGACGAAGTGGGTGAGCGAGCTCGAAGTGACGCGGTTCGACCGGGCGCGGGCGTACTGGAGCGACCGCGGCTGGTCGGAGCGCGGCCCGATCAAGCTGCAGTCGCGCATCGACGTGCCGCGCCGCGGCATCGCGGCCGGCGACACCGTGATCGCCGGGGTGGCCTGGCACCAGCACGTCGGCGTCGCGGGCGTCGAGGTGCAGATCGACGACGGCGCGTGGCAACGGGCGACCCTCGCCCCCGCCATCTCCGACGACACCTGGGTGCAGTGGTCGCTGCCCTGGGCTGCCGCCGCCGGCAGCCACCGCATCCGCTGCCGCGCCATCAGCACGACCGGCGAGGTGCAGACTCCCGACGAGGCCCCGCCCGCCCCCGACGGCGCCACCGGACACCACACGATCGACGTCACCGTCAGCTGACCCGCCGCGCCCCCGCGCCCCCGCACCCCCGCACCCCCGCGCCCCCGCGCCGAGTGCACGAGGTAGCGCCGAGCGAACGGCATCCGCACCGTTGCCAGGCCGTGCACTCGGCGCCAGGCCGTGCACTCGGCGTCAGGCGATGGCGCCCCACCCCCGACACCCCGGGTCAGCCGGCGAGCACGACCCGCAGCTGCTCGACGGCCCAGTCGAGCTCGGTCGCGCGCACGACCAGCGGGGGCGCGATGCGCACCGTCTGCCCGTGCGTGTCCTTCACGAGCACGCCGCGCCCCAGCAGACGCTCGGCGACCTCGCGGCCGGTGCCGACGGCGGGGTCGATGTCGACGCCGGCCCACAGCCCGGCGGTGCGCACGGCGGTGACGCCGTGGCCGATGAGGGAGTCCAGGCGCGTGGCCAGATGCTCGCCGAGGGCGGCGGCGCGGGTCTGGAATTCTCCGGATGCCAGCATGTCGACGACCTGTCGACCCACCGCGCAGGCGAGCGGGTTGCCGCCGAAGGTCGAGCCGTGCTCGCCGGGGCGCAGGACACCCAGCACGGCCTCGTCGGCGACGACGGCCGACAGCGGCACGATGCCGCCGCCGAGCGCCTTGCCCAGCAGGTACACGTCGGGCACGACCCCCTCGCGGTCGCACGCGAAGGTCGTGCCGACCCGTCCGAGTCCCGACTGGATCTCGTCGGCGATCATCAGCACGCCGTGGCGGTCGCAGATCTCGCGCACGGCGCGCAGGTAGCCGTCGGGCGGCACGATCACGCCCGCCTCGCCCTGGATGGGCTCGATAAGCACCGCGGCGGTGGCCGGGGTGATCGCCGCGTCGATGGCGGCGGCATCGCCGAAGGGCACCGTGACGAATCCGGGGGCGAACGGCCCGAAGCCCTCCCGCGCCTGCGGGTCGTCGCTGAAGCCGACGATGGTGGTCGTGCGGCCGTGGAAGTTGCCGCCCGCCACGACGATCTCGGCGGTGTCGGCGGCGACGCCCTTCACCCGGTAGGCCCAGGCGCGGGCGACCTTGATGCCGGTCTCCACCGCCTCGGCGCCGGTGTTCATCGGCAGCACCAGGTCTTTGCCGCACAGGGCGGCCAGCGCGTCGGCGAAGGGGCCGAGCTGGTCGTTGTGGAACGCGCGGCTGGTCAGGGTGACCCGCCCGAGCTGCTCGGTCGCGGCGGCGACGAGGGCCGGATGCCGGTGGCCGAAGTTCACCGCCGAGTACGCCGACAGCAGGTCGAGGTACCGCTTGCCCTCGACATCGGTCACCCACGCACCCTCGGCGCGCGCGACGACCACCGGCAGCGGCGCGTAGTTGCGGGCCACGTGGGCGTTCTCGACGTCGATCAGCTGGATCGTCGTCGCATCGGTGGCGGGGATGGTCATCGGGCACCTCGCAGTTCCAGCGTGCAGCACTTGATGCCGCCGCCGCCGAGCAGCAGCTCGGACAGGTCGACGGCGACGGGGTTGTAGCCGCGCTCCTGCAGCTGCGCGGCGAAGCCGGTCGCCCGCGGCGACACGAACACGTTGTAGCCGTCGGAGGCGGCGTTGAGCCCGAAGACGGCGCCGTCGGCGTCGGAGACCCGCACGGCATCCGGGTAGCGCTCGGCGAGCAGGCGCTGCGAGGCGGCGTCGAACGCCGACGGCAGATACGCGATGTTCGCGCGGTCGACACCGCCCGGGCCCTCGACGGGGTCGAGCACGGCGATCGCGGTGTCGAGGTGGTAGAACCGCGGGTCGACGAGGGTGAGCGAGACGACCTCGCGGCCGAACACCTCGGCGATCTCGCGGTGGCTGTCGGGACTGGAGCGGAACCCGCTGCCGCCGAGGATCGCCTGCCCCACCAGCAGGAAGTCGCCCTCGCCCTCCTGCACCGCCTGCGGGCGCACGACCTCGAGGCCGTCGGCGGCGAACCAGTCCATGAAGGGCTGCTCCTCGCCGCGGCGCTCGTCGACGCGGAAGCGCACGCCCAGCGCCCGCCCGTCGATGACGAATCCGCCGTTGGCGGTGTAGACCATGTCGGGCAGGCCCGGCACCGGGTCGATGAGCTCCACCTCGTGGCCGAGGTCGAGGTAGGTGTCGTACAGCGCCTGCCACTGCGAGAGTGCGCGGTCGGTGTCGGTGGGGGTGGCCGGTTCCATCCACGGGTTGATGCGATAGCTCACCGTGAAGTGCTCGGGTCGGCACATGAGGTATCGGCGGTGCTGCTGGATGCGCATGGTCCTCCTCGCACGGGCGGCGGACGCTGTCCTCTGGCCCGCGGCATCCGCGTGGCTCACCTGCTCAGCCGGGGACACGGCGCGGACACGCCGGGCCTCCATCTTGCCAGAGCAGACCCGCAGCGCCCCGAAGCGGTCGCGCGCGGGACGAAGTAGTGAGAAGATTTCTTCTCGGGGGATGGGGATCCCCGCTTTGGGGTTGGGGGACTTCATGGGGAGAAGAACGGGCGAGCAGACGCGGGAGCTGCTGTTGCGCGTCGGGATGCAGATGCTCTTCGAGCGCGGCGCATCGGCGGGCGTGCAGCACATCCGACTGCAGGAGGTGCTGCGCCGGGCGGGTCTGACCACCGGCGCCGCCTACCGGCTCTGGTCGGATCAGGACGAGTATCAGCGCGAGCTCGCCGTGGCGATGCTGACCCTGCGGGTGGGCGATCCGGCCGAGAGCGCGCGCGCCGCGGTCGAGCCGCTCATCGCCGCGGGGGCGTCGGGCGACGAGGTGATCCGCACCGCCGCCGAGGCGCACGTGAGCTCGACCTGGGCGCCCGGAGAAGACGCCGCATCGACCCTGGATGCCAAGCAGTTCCTCATCGCGTTGGCGCTGCGCACCACGGCGACGACGTGGCCGGAGCTGCGCGACGCCAGCCGCGAGCGGCACCGCGACTCGGTCGCCTCTTACGCGCGGCTGTACGGCGACCTGATGACCGCGTACGGACTGCGGATGAAGCCGGGTTTGACCGTGGAGGACTTCACCGAGGCGATGGCCGCCAGCGGCGAGGGGTTCGCCATCCACGCGCTGGCGGGGATGGCCCACCCGAGCTTCGACCTCGACGAAGAGGGCGGCCCGACGGGGCGCTGGCCGCTGTTCGGGCTCGTCGTGCGCGCGCTCGTCTACGGCTTCATGATCGTTCCGGACGACACCTCGCACCCGCTGCCGCCCGCCGAGCGCCACCCCGCATCCGAGGATGCCGGCGGCGACGACAGCCAGCCCGGCGCCCAGGCCTAGCCAGCACGGCGCAGGCCTAGCCAGCCCGGCGCACAGGCCTAGCCAGCCCGGCCTCAGGCCCGAAAACAGGAGAAGCTCTGGGGCCGATGTCGGCCCCAGAGCACGAGGGACACTCCCCCCGGTGTGTCTCCTGCTGTGTGGACCCCGCCCCCCAAGAGAGGCCCCCGGATCCTGGGTTGGTGCTCCCCAGCGGCACCTCTGCCATGGTGTCCCGGGCGGGGTGCTCAAACCAGAAAGATAAGTTGTTTCTCGGGTAGGCGGTTTCCCGCACCCCGTCCAGCAATCCGGCCGCTCCGGGTCGGCCGGTCACAGCCCGAGGCGCGCCAGGTACGCGTTGCCGAACCGGTGCTGCGGATCCAGGCGCTCCCGCAGCTGCGCGAACCGGGACCACTGCGGAAACCGTGCGCGCACGGCATCCGCGGGAAGGGTCGAGATCTTGCCCCAGTGCGGTCGTGCGCTGGCGGGCAGCGCCGCCTCGATCTCGGGCAGCAGCTGCCGCACCGCCGGCTCGTCGGGACGCCAGGTGAAGTGGATGCCGACGGTCGGTCGCCCCGACGCCGGCGACAGCCACAGGTCGTCGGCGGCCATCGTGCGCACCTCGCACACGTGCAGCAGCGGCGCGATGCGCCCCGCCAACGGGCGCAGCGCCTCGATGGCCGCGGCGGCGTCGGTGCGGGCGACGAGGTACTCCGACTGCAGCTCGGCGCCCACCGACGGGGTGAACGCGAGCCGGAAGTGCGGCAGGCGGTCGAACCACGCACCGGGCTGTCCCTGCTGGGGCGTGCACGGCTGCGGGTCGACGCCGGGGATCGGATGCCGCGGGCCGTCGGCCGGCGCCGCGCCGACGAACGCGAGGTCGGGCTCGTCGCGGGTCGTGCGCGATTTCACCCACACCTGACCGACGACGTCGGGGTCGGCCCACGTCGTGAACAGGCTCACGCTGTCGCCGGCCGCGGTCACCTCGTCGTAGGCCGGCAGCACGGCATCCCACCGCGCCCCCTCGAACACCCGCTGGCGCACCTCGTAGGCCGGTTCGACGTCGAGCTCGACGTGGGTCACCGCGCCCAGCGCCCCCAGTGCCACCACGGCGCCGGCGAAGTCGGCATCGCCGCGGGCCAGCCGCAGCCGCTCCCCCGTGCCGGTGATCAGCTCGAGGGCGGCGACCTGGGTGGCGAGGGTGCCGATCGCGTCGCCCGACCCGTGGGTGCCGGTCTGCACCGCGCCGGCCACCGAGATGTGCGGCAGCGAGGCGAGGTTGGCCAGCGCCAGCCCCTCGGCCTGCAGGAACGGCACGAGATCGCCGTAGCGGATGCCGGCGGGCACCCGCACCGTGCGGCGGTCGGCCGCCACCGACGGCTGCGCGCCGGCGAGCGCGGCCAGCGACACCAGCACGCCGTCGGTGTCGGCGAGGTCGTTGAAGCTGTGCCGGCTGCCGAGCATGCGCAGGCGCGGGGCCCCGCGCACCAGGTCGGCGAGCGCATCGAGGCTCTGCGGCTCGGCGAGCCGGCTCGCCCGGTAGGAGAGGTTGCCGGCCCAGTTGGTGCCCACGTCGGAGGTCATGTCAGCCATCTCACCACGACAGCGCCGGCCGGGGCCGGCGCTGTCGGGTCTTCCCCGCTCATGCCAGGGCGAGCGCCGTCCACGACACCGGCGGCAGGGTGATGGTCAGCACGCCGCCCGCGACGGCGGCGCTGTCGTTGGGCCGGGGCGCCACCCGCTCGCGGTCCTCCAGCGTGTTCTTCGCGTACACGTCGTCGTCGCTGAGGGTGTGCGACTCCACGAGCGCGACGTCGCCGAGCGCCGAGATGTCGACGCTCACGGTGACCGGCTCGCTCGTCGAGCGGTTCACGAGGAACACCGCACTGCGGCCGGTGTCGGCGTCGTGGGTGGCGACGGCGTCGACCAGCGGCACCTCGCCGTAGGCGGCCGTCTCGTAGGTGGGCGAGTCGAGCTTGAGCTGCAGCGCCTCACCCTGCGCGAGGCGCGAGGTGATCGAGAACGGGAAGAACGTCGTCTGCCGCCAGGCCGGGCCGCCCGGCTCGGTCATGATCGGCGCGATCACGTTCACCAGCTGCGCCAGCGACGCGGATGCCACGCGGTCGGCGTGCTTGAGCAGCGAGATCATCAGGTTGCCGAACACCACGGCATCCGCCACCGAGTAGACGTCTTCGAGCAGGCGCGGCGCGACCGGCCAGTTGTCGATGCCCTCGATCTTGTCGACGCCGTGGAAGCGCTCGATGTACCAGACGTTCCACTCGTCGAACGAGATGTCGATCCGCTTCTTCGAGCCGCGCACCGAGCCGACGTGGTCGGCGGTGGCCACGACCGTCTCGATGAAGCCGTCCATGTCGACGGCGGAGGCGAGGAAGCTGTCGAGGTCGCCGCCGCGCTCCTCGTAGTAGGCGTGGCACGAGATGAGGTCGACGTCGTCGTAGGTATGGGTGAGCACGACCCGCTCCCACTCGCCGAAGGTCGGCATGTGGGCGCTGGAGGATCCGCACACCACCAGCTGGATGTCGGGGTCGAGCTGGCGCATGCCCTTGGCGGTCTGCGCGGCGATCTTGCCGTAGTCGTCGGCGGAGCGGTGCCCGAGCTGCCACGGGCCGTCCATCTCGTTGCCCAGGCACCACATGCGCACATCGAACGGCGCGGTGCGGCCGTTGGCGATGCGGCGCTCGCTGAGCGCCGTGCCCCCGCGGATGTTGGAGTATTCGAGCAGGTCGATGGCCTCCAGGGTGCCGCGCGTGCCGAGGTTCACCGCCATCATCAGGTCGCTGCCGACCTTCTCCAGCCACGACGAGAACTCGTGCAGGCCGACCTCGTTGGTCTCGGTCGAGTGCCAGGCCAGGTCGAGTCGGCGCGGCCGCTCCTCGACGGGGCCGACCGAGTCCTCCCACCGGAAGCCCGACACGAAGTTGCCGCCGGGGTAGCGGATCGTGTCGACCCCGAGCTCTTTGACCAGGTCGATCACGTCGGTGCGGAAGCCGTCGGCATCCGCCGTCTCATGGCCGGGCTCGAAGATGCCGTCGTAGACGTGGCGGCCGAGGTGCTCGACGAAGCCACCGAAGAGCTTGCGGCGGATCGGCCCGATCGTGAAGTGCGGGTCGATGGTGAGGCGTGCGCGGGGCATGGCTGTGCTTTCTGTTCGAGGGGGAGGTCAGCGCGCGGGGCGGACGAGGTTCGCGGGGTGGGTGGCTTGTGCGTGGAAACGGTCGGCGACGATGTTGCGTCGCCGGTCGAGACCGGAGGGCGTCTCGACGAGATCCCACAGCCCCATCGACAACAGCGAGTCCTCGCGGGGCGTGGTCGCGTGGCGGTAGGTCCACTCGTACATGTCGAAGAGCGGCCACCAGGTGTAGCCGACGATGTCGACGCCCTGCGCGCGAAGCTCCCGCACGCAGGCGACCGAGTCGTCCAGCCAGCGCACGCGCACATCGGGGGTGTCCGTGACGCACGTCTCGCTCAGCATCACCGGAGCGTCATAACGGTCGGCGTACGCACGCAGCAGCTCGGCGAGTCCGCTCACCCCGTCGTCCTGCGTCGGCCAGGGGTCGATGAAGCCGCCCGCGTGCGTGATGCCCTCTTCCATGAGCTGGGTGGAGTGGCGGGGGTAGTAGTTCACGCCCATCACATCGGGGCGCACGGCGTGCTCGCGGAACCAGTCGATGCGAGCCGCGGAGAACCCCGCGGCGCGCAGGCTCGGCACCATCGGGTGGTCGTCGTCGACCGCGCCGGTCACGAGGTCTTCGACCAGGAAGGACTGCCCGCGCTGCAAGGCGATGAGTCCCGTGTGGGCCCCGTCGACGTCGCCTGCGAATCTCGCGGTCGCATCCACGTGCACGAAGGTCGCGCGGTCTCCGAGCACCTCGGCGATGCCGGTCTGCGCCCGGACGAAGCCCTCGGCGAGCGCGACGGCGATCGTGTTGTATCCCGCTTCACCCGTGAGCTTGGGCGGCCAGTAGCCGATGTCGCCGGAGAACCGCGCGTGGATCATCGGTTCGTTGACGGGCGTGTAGTCGGTGGCGACATGCGCGTACCGCTCCGCCGTGCGCACCGCGAACTCCGAGAAGTAGTCGGCGAAGTCGGGATGCGCGAACTCGCGGTCGACCCACAGCGGCGTGCCGTAGTGCAGCAGATCCACGATCGGACGCAGCTGCAGCTCCTGGAACCGGTCCATCGCCCTGTCGACCCACGCCCAGTCCCACGCGCCGCGCTCGGGGTTGACCCGGTGCCAGGGGATGCCCCAGCGCACGAACTCCGCTTCCGCCTCCGCTGCCAGAGCCAGGTCCGACTCGACCCGTTCGTAGTGCTCGGTGAGTTCGTACTCGTCGAGCGCTCGCTCGCCGGGCCCGCTCTGCGGGACGAATGTGTCTTCGACACCCACCCCGAAGTGCAGCCGTCCATCCTCATACCAGTTCACTGCAGTCCTAACCCTTCAGCCCGGTGAGGGCGACGCCTTCGACGAATCGTCGCTGTACGACGAGATAGAGGATCACCAACGGGAGCACCGCGATGAGCGCTCCGGCCATCACGACGCTCGGCGGTACCGACGCCGTCGCCGAGCCGGTGAGCAGCGCGAGCCCCGCCGTCAGCGGACGCACCTGCGAGTCGTTGGTCATGATGAGCGGCCACAGCAGGTCGTTCCAGTTGTTGACGAAGTTGAACAGCGCCATCGTCAGCAGCGCGGGAACCGTGTTGGGCAGGATGATCGACCAGAAGATGCGGAACTCGCCCGCACCGTCGATGCGGGCGGCCGAGTCGAGGTCACGGGGCAGCGTGACCATGAACTGGCGCAGCAGGAAGATGCCGGCCACGTCGGCGGCTCGGGGGATGACGAGCCCGGCGAACGTGTTCACCCATCCGAGCGAAGAGGTGATCTGGTACACGGGGAGCAGCAGCGCCTGGAAGGGCACCATCAGCGTCACCACGAGCACGGTGAACACCACGGTCCGACCCCGGAACTCCATCCGCGCGAGCGCGTAGGCCGCCAGCGTGTTGAGGGCGAGCGAGAACAGCGTCACGGCTCCGGCGAACGCCAGTGAGTTCCACGACTGCAGCGCGACAGGAAGCCGTCCGAGCAGCACGTCGAAGTTCTCCAGGGTCAGCCGCGAGGGGAACAGGCGCGGTGGCCACTGGTTCACCTCGGAGGGCGGCGAGAACGCCGAGATCGCGACGACGACGACGGGGAAGGCCGTGATGATGGTCAGCGCGATGAGACCGGCGAAGACGAGGACGCGTTCTCCGAGGGGGGCGCGCGAGGGCGAGCCCGCGCGGCGGGTGGCCGTGGTCATTCGAAGTCCTTCTCGGCGCGGGCGTTCAGCCGCAGCTGGATCAGTCCCAGCACCAGCGTGATGATGAGGAGCAGGTACGACAGCGCCGACGCGAACCCGAGCTTGAAGTCGCGGAACCCGTCCGTGTAGATGCGGTAGACGAGCGTCTCGGTCGCGTGGTTGGGTCCGCCCTGGGTCATGATGTAGATCTGATCGAACGCCTGGAACGCGCCGATGACCGCGAAGATGACGACGAAGGTCATCGTGCTCCCGAGGCCGGGCAGGGTCACCGCACGGAACGTGCGCCAGCGCCCCGCGCCGTCCAGTCGCGCTGCCTCGTACAGGTGCCGCGGCACTCCCTGCAGACCGGCGAGGAAGATCACCATGAAGTAGCCGAAGTTCTTCCACACCGCGATGGCCGTGACCGCCGGCAGCGCCGTCGCCTCGGTTCCGAACAGGTCGCCGATCTGGATGCCGATGGAACTGAGCCAATAGGTGACCAGCCCCAGGTTGGGGTTGAGCAGAAAGCCCCAGGCGATCGAGGCGACGGCCATGGAGATGACGAAGGGCAGGAAGATCGCGGTGCGGAAGAAGCCCTTCAGCGGGAGGTCGTTGCGGTTCAGCAGCAGCGCCGCGCCGAGCCCCAGCGCGATGACGGCCGGGGTGTACATGACCGCGTAGAGCAACGTGTTGATGAAGGCACGCTGCACCGTCGGGGATGCCAGAGCGGCGGCGTAGTTCTCCAGTCCGACCCAGTCGGGGTCACCGAATCCCGAGGCGTCGGTGAACGACGTGACGAGCGCATAGACCGCGGGGACGAACACGAAGCCGATGATGATGATCAGGGCCGGCGCGAGGAACGCGTACCCTTTTGCCGCTCGCACGGAATCGGCACGGCGGAGCTGCCGGCGTCGCCCGCCGATCGGTGCCGGCGGTCGGTAGGGGCGACCAGGAGCTGTTGTCGTCATGAGGAATGGCTTCCGTTCAGAGGCATGGGCCGGGCATGAGCCCGGCCCATGCGTCGGTCACTCGAACTCGGAGATGATGCCCTCGAGCTTGTCGCTCGTGTCCTTCACCAGCGAGGAGACGTCTCCACCCGTGTTCTGGCTGATGTTCACCGAGAGGGTGTCGAGCTCGGCCTCGACGTCGGTCGCACCGCCGGGCAGCCCGGGCAGTCGGATGTAGGCATCCTTCACGAACGGCGTCAGCGTGGCGATGACCGGGTTGCCGGCCATCTCCTCCGCGGTCACGTCGTTGCGGTTGGGCGGGTAGTTCGCATCCACCGCCCAGGTGACCTGCGAGTCGTGCGAGTTGAAGTACGCGAGGAAGGCCTCCGAGCCGGCTTTGGTCTTCTCGTCGTCCGCGCCCTGGGACGTGAGCCACCAGTAGTTCGCCGCCGCAGGCGTCGCAACACGCTCCGACCCTGCCGGGGCGTTGCACACGCCCAGCTCGACGCCGGCGGCCTCCGCACCCGAGACGATCCAGGGACCGATCCAGGTCATGGCGGCCTTCTTGCCCGTGAACAGTGCGACCGCATCGGCGAGCCCGATGTTGGTGGGCATGGCACCCTTCGCGTAGGCCGAACGCAGCCACTCGAGGGTCTTCACGTTCTCGGGGGTGTCGAGCACGACGCCCTTGTCGGCGTCGTAGACATCTCCGCCACCGGCTTCGAGGAACGCCGGCAGCATGGCGATCTGCTTGTCACTGATCGAGAGGCCGTACACGTCGGGAGTGCCGCCGCCCGAGCCCTTGACCGTGAGCTTCTCCGCCAGGGCGAGCATGTCATCCCACGTCGTAGGGCACTCGGTCACGCCGGCGTCGGCCCACATCTGCTTGTTGTACCAGATCGAGTACGGTGCGTATCCCATCGGGACGCCGTAGTACTCTCCGTCGACCTGCGTGTAGTCGACGACGTGCTGGTCGTAGGTGTCGGTCTGGTTGTCGGGGTTGTCGTAGAAGTCCTGCAGTGAGACGAACGCGCCCTGACGGATGTAGCCGGTTGCGGCCACCACCTCCTGCGTGACGAGGTCAGGACCGTTTCCGGCCTTCAGCGCGGGCAGCAGCTTGTCGCTGATGACGTTCCACGGGTTCACCTCGATCTCGACCTTGTAGTCGGACTGCGATGCGTTGAACTCGTCCGCGATCGTCTTCACGACGTCACCGTCTGCCTCGGTGAAGCCGTGCCAGACGGTCACTGTGGTGGGGCCGGCGGAGTCCGCGGAGTCGGAGGACGAGCATCCGGTGAGAGCAATGGCGGCGACGGCGGCGATGCCGACCCCGGCCAGGATCTTCGACTTCATTGGCTGTGCTTTCTCTCGTGGGTGGTGCGACCAGTTGGCGATGGGTGCTCCACGGAGTTCGCTCTCCGTCGAGCTATTTTACAACGTTGTAAGTAAACGTTGTAGAGATGATGCCGCATGACGGGCGGCGATGTCAAGAGGGCCCCGGGCGCTATCCAGGGCGGCTGGTCAGGATGCCACCGGCGCCGACTCGCGGGCGGCGATCCGGTAGGCGGCGAGGTGCTGAGCCACCGTCTCGGGAGCGTTCCCCGCGATGCGAGCCTGGAGCGTCGAGACCGCAGTCCGGGCGATCCAGTCGCGCCCGGGATCGACGGTGGTCAGCGAGGGGATCGAGTACTGCGCCTCGTCGAGATCGTCGAACCCCACGACAGCCACGTCGTCGGGCACGCGCACTCCCGCTTCCTGCAGCATCCGCATCGCGCCCAGCGCCAGGGTGTCGTTGAGGCCGAAGACCGCATCAAACGGCACCCCGCGATCGAGCAGCTCGCGCATGGTCCGAGCACCGTTGGCACGATGCCACAGCGTGGTGTAACCGATGATCCGCTCGTCGAACTCGATACCGGCCGCCTCGAGCGCCTCGCGGTAACCACGCAGGCGCAGGCCGGCCGAACCGATCACCTCGCCCTGGTGGGCGCCGACCACGGCGATGCGGCGCCGACCCTGCGCGATCAGGAACTCCGTCGCCGCACGCGCGGCTTCGACGTTGCGCATCGTCACGTGGTCGGCGGGGCCGTCGAAGATGCGCTCACCGAGGACGACGAGCGGGTACGGCACCCGCAATGCGTCGACGTCTTCCTGCCCCATACCCAGCGGGCTGAAGATGAGACCGTCGGTGGACTGGCGGCGCGGGCTGCGCAGCAAGTCGAGCTCGCGGTTTCGATCGCCGCCGGTCTGCTCGATCGTCACGACGAGTCCCACTCCCTCGGCCGCAGCGATCACCTCCGCCGCCAGCTCGGCGAAGTAGGCGAGCCCCAAGTCGGGGACAGCGAGTGTGATGACACCGCTGCGTCCCGAGCGCAGATTGCGGGCGGTGAGGTTCGGCGTGTAGCCGAGCTCGGCGATCGCCTGCTCGACCTTGTCGCGCGTTGCCGGCCGGATATGGGGGTAGTCGTTGATGACGTTCGACACCGTCTTGATCGACACGCCCGCCAGGCGGGCCACGTCGTGCAGCGTCGCAGCCATGCTCTCCCCTTCGTGCGCCCACTCTACAACGTTGCACAGCGGCGTCTTCGTCGGGGAAACCTATCAGACCCGTCATCCCCAGCCTGCCACCCCGGCTACCGCATCGCTCTCGCCCCGGCCCGTTCCAGCGCACGGACGCACGCCCGCCTCGGCCTCGACGGCTCACTCGGGCCCCGGGACGACCATCCGTCGGACCGACCGGGCGATCACCACCCCATCAGCCCCTTGGGTGCCCACCAGCCCCACCGTTCCGACGGATGGTGACCCGCCGCGCCCTCCCCGCCACGCCCGGCCGAGCCGGACGGTCGAACGCCGAGCTCGGGGCATCGACCCGCCTCGGGGGCGCCAGGCCGACCATCCGTCGGACCGACCCGGCGTTCACCGCCCCACCAGCCCCTCGAGTGGCCACCAGCCCCACCGCTCCGACGGATGGTGAGCCGCCGCGCCGTCCCCGCGCCGTCCCCGCCACGCCCGGCCGAGCGGGACGGTCGGGCGCCGACCTCGGGGCGCCGACCCGCCTCGGGACGCCGCGCCGACCATCCGTCGGACCGACCGGGCGATCACCGCCCCATCAGCTCCTCGCGTGGCCACCAGCCCCACCGCTCCGACGGATGGTGACGGCCGCGAACGAATGGCCCCTGGAGCTCGGCTGCGGGCCCTCGACCTCCTGAAGCCCAGAGGCCCGAAGCCCAGCCCTCGACCGCAGCCCCGCCCCCGAACCACGGGGCCGCGGGGTCAGATGACCTCGGCCGACCAGTCGTCGAGGTTGCCGAAGCGGTGCGCGGTGATGGTGACCGCCTGCTCGTGCAGGAAGGGCAGCAGCTCGATGCGCCCCGCGGTGGTGACCTCGTTCGCGTAGACGGCGAGGTCGGGGTCGCCGCCGGTCGCCGCGGCGATGCGGGCGCGCACCTGCGCGACGGCATCGGCACCGCCGACGAGGCGCACGCGCGCCGGGCGGCCGGTGGCGGCGGGGTCGAGCGGGTCGGCGGGGCGGGTGAGGCGCTGCATCCACTGGTCGTCGTCGTCGAGGTAGACCGGCACGTCGAGCCCGGCGAGGGCGTGACGGACGGATGCCGGGATGCCGACGGGCGTGCTCAATGTCATCGCCGCGCCCGCGCGGACGCCGGCCACGACCACCCGCAGCACCGCGCTCCACGCCGCGTCGGCGGTGGCGCGGATCGCGACGGGCACCGGCCGGTAGCGGAACAGGTTCCGCTCGACCTTCAGCTGCGACACGTCGCGCACGCGGCCGAACTCGCGGTCCCAGGCGATCGCGTCGGAGAGGGCGCCGCGGCGCAGCCACTCGAAGGCCTCGTAGTCCAGCGACGGCTGGGCGGCCTCGATCACCGACGTGATGCGGGTGTCGAGACCGCGCAGGTGCAGGGTCGCCGACGGGGCGGCGCCCGTGGTTGGCCGCCAGGTGCCCAGGCCGATCAGGTAGTTGGGGCCGCCGGCCTTGGTGCCGGGCCCGACGGCCGAGCGCTTCCAGCCGCCGAACGGCTGCCGCTGCACGATGGCGCCGGTGATGCCGCGGTTGACGTAGAGGTTGCCGGCCTCGACCCGGTCGAGCCAGAGCGCGAGGTCGTCGGGGCTCTGCGTGTAGAGCCCTGCGGTCAGGCCGTAGGCGACCTGGTTCTGCAGTTCGATGGCGTGCGAGAGCGAGTGCGCGTGCATCACGCCCA
This sequence comes from Microbacterium festucae, assembly GCF_025421715.1. Taxonomy (GTDB): domain Bacteria; phylum Actinomycetota; class Actinomycetes; order Actinomycetales; family Microbacteriaceae; genus Microbacterium; species Microbacterium festucae. Next base: position 1,239,812 of record NZ_JAOEFC010000001.1, on the reverse strand, counting down.
GCACCGGCCCGAAGAACTCCTCCAGGTGGGTGCGCGAGCCCGGCTGCACCCCGACGCGGATGCCGGGACTCCACAGCCGCCCGGCGTATTCGGGCGCGGTCTGCTGCGGCGCCGGCTCGACGAGCCACTGCTCGCCCTCGTCGAGGGTGGTCAGCGCCCACTGCAGCTTGCCGCGCGGCGCCTCGATGACGGGACCGACCTCGCTGAGCGGGTCGGACGGCAGCCCGACGCGCAGCGACCGGGCGGCGTCGACGAGCTGCCGGCGGAAGCGCTCCGAGCGGGCGACGGGTCCGACGAGGATCGCCAGCGACGCAGCCGAGCACTTCTGCCCGGCGTGCCCGAAGGCGCTGCGCACGAGATCGGATGCCGCGAGGTCGAGGTCGGCGGAGGGCATGACGATCATGGCGTTCTTGCCGCTGGTCTCGGCCAGCAGAGGCAGGTCGGGGCGCCACGAGCGGAACAGGGCGGCGGTGTCCCACGCGCCGGTGAGGATGACGCGGTCGACGTCCGGGTGGGCGACCAGCCGCTGCCCGAGCGCGCCTTCGTCGAGGTCGACGAGGGCGAGCAGGTCGCGCGGCACCCCGGCCTCCCACAGCGCCTCCGCGACGACGGCGGCGCAGCGGCGGGCCTGCGGTGCGGGCTTGAAGACGACGCCCGAACCGGCGGCCAGAGCGGCCAGCACTCCACCGGCGGGGATCGCGATGGGGAAGTTCCACGGCGGGGTGACGAGGGTGAGCCGGGCCGGCACGAACACGGCGCCGCTGACGCGGTCGAGCTCACGGGCGGTGGCGGCGTAGTAGCCGGCGAAGTCGACGGCCTCGCTCACCTCGACGTCGGCCTCGGCGAAGACCTTGCCAGTCTCGGAGGCGGCGACCTCGATCAGCTCGCCGCGGCGGGCTTCGAGGGCGGCCGCGGCGGCCTGCAGCACGCTCGATCGTTCGGCAGCGGGGCGCGCGCCCCATGCGGCGGCGGCGGCGCGCACGCGGGCGACGGCGGCTTCGAGGGCGTCAGCGTCGTCGATACGGGCGGCGGCAATGGTCGCCTCGCCGGCGGCCGAGGTCTCCACCCGGCCGAGGATGCCGCGGGCCCAGGCCCGGTTGGCCGGGAGCGCCGGGTCGGAATCGGGCGTGTTCTCGAAGCCGGGGGCGCCGTAGGCGCGTTCGGCGGACTCGTGGGAGGAGAAGACCGCGGTCTCGACGATCTCGGCGCCGCCGAACATCTGCCCCTGCACGCCGGGAGCCAGCGGCTGGGTCTCTTCGGGCTCGGCCGCCGCCGACCGGGCGATGCCGAGCACCGCCTGGGTGAGTGCGTCATCGTCGTCGGCGGGGCCGCGGGTGCGGCGGGGCGCCGGGGCCTCGGGAGGGAGGCCGCGGTCCTGCGTGCGGCGGGGCCCGTCGGGCAGGGCGGGGTCGGCGGCCCGCTCCACCGACGCGACGAACCGGTCCCGCTCCCGCTCGAACATGGCGGGGTCGGTGGCGAGGTCGAACGCGGCGGAGAGGAAGTTGTCGCTCGACGCGTTCTCTTCGAGGCGGCGCACGAGGTAGCTGATGGCGACGTCGAACTCGTCGGGGCGCACGACCGGCACGTACAGCAGCACGGGGCCGACGTCGCGGGCGACGGCTTCGACCTGGCCCTGCGCCATGCCGAGCAGCATCTCGAACTCGATGTCGTCGCGCACGCCCCGCTCCCCCGCCAGCAGCCAGGCGTGGGCGATGTCGAAGAGGTTGTGGCCGGCAACGCCGATGCGCACGGCGGCGGTGTTGCGGGGGTCGAGCGCGTCGTCGAGGCAGCGCAGGTAGCCGGCATCCGAGTCGAGCTTGGAGGCGTGGGTGGCGAGCGCCCAGCCGTGCATCACGGCATCCACCCGCTCCATGGCGAGGTTCGCGCCCTTCACGAGCCGCACCTTGATGCGCGCGCCCCCGGCGGCCACGCGCTGCCGCGCCCACGCGGTGAGCTCGCGCAGCGCGGGGCGCGCGTCGGGCAGGTAGGCCTGCAGCACGATGCCGGCCTCGAGGCCCGCCAGCCGCGGGTCTTCGAGGATGCGGGTGAACACCGCGATCGTCAGATCGAGGTCGCGGTACTCCTCCATGTCGAGGTTGATGAAGGTCGCGTCGCCGGATGCCGTCAGGTACAGCGGCAGCAGCCGTTCGACGACGGCGTCGACGACCTCGTCGAAGGCCCACATCGAGATGTGGCTGGCGATGGCCGACACCTTCACCGACACGTAGTCGACGTCGGGGCGGCGGATGAGGTCGTGGATGCCGTCGAGTCGGCGCAGCGCCTCGTGCTCGCCGAGCACCGCCTCACCCAGCAGGTTGAGGTTCAGGCGCGCGCCCGAGGCGCGCAGCTTCTCGATCGCCGGACCGAGCTTGTCGTCGCGGGCGTCGACGACCAGGTGCCCCACCATCTCGCGCAGCACGCGCCGCGCGATGGGCACGGTCGGGGTGGGGAGCACGGGGGCCACGGCGCCGCCGGTGCGCACGGCGCCGCGCAGGTACCAGGGCAGGAAGCCCGGCACGAGGGGGGCGACGCGCTGCAGGTTGGCCGCGGCGGCGGCCAGGCTCTCGGGGCGCATGACGCCGTCGACGAACCCGATCGTGAACGGCAGACCGTTCGGGTCTTTCAGCACGCCCGCCAGGCGTGCGGCGGCGGGGTCGACCTCGACGGAGGCCGAGGCGGTCACCCAGCGCTGCGCGAGGTCGATCGCCTGCGCGGCCAGGTCGGAGCGCGGCGCTTGTGGCGCCGCGGGAGCGGTGTCCGGCATGCGCCCAGCCTACGTCTGCGCCGCCCGCGCGGCCGGGCGCCGCACCGGGGTCCGGCACCCCTCACCGGCCCGCGCCGATCCGCGTCGGCGCGCCGGTCAGTCCCAGGTGCTGGGGGCCTCGGCGCGGGTCGAGGGCAGGGCCGCGCCGGCGGCCCAGGCGGGGATCCACTCCGGCAGCGGCGGCAGGTCGTCGGGGCGGCCCAGCGCGGCGAACAGTTCGTCGGTGTTGACGACGCCGCCGCCCTTGCGCAGGAACCGCGCGCGCACGATCATCTCGGCGTACACCTCGCCCTTCACCACGGCGCGGTGGATCTGGTAGACCGCCTTGTCGTCGTGCCCGTACAGGCGCGACTCGACGGTGAAGCGCTGCCAGAGCTGCAGCGACTTGCGGAAGGTGACCGTCTCGCTGGCCACCACCGCATACCAGTCGTGGGCGTTCATGGCATCCCACAGTCCGGTGCGGATGAGCAGGTCGAACCGGCCGAGGTCGAACAGCGACGCGTAGCGGCCGTTGTTCATGTGCATCAGCAGGTCGATGTCGGTGGGCAGGGTGCGCAGCCGCAGGCGGCCCACCGAGTGCGGCGGGATGGGGCCACGACGGCGCAGCAGCACCTTCGCGCGCCAGATCGTCAGCAGGGTCCGCCACCACACGTTCACGAGCGGCGATGCTAGCGCCTCCGGAGGGGGCGGGGGCAAACCCGTTGTCGACACCCTCCAGGCCGCCCGTCGCCCGCGATTTCGCGAAAACCGGGCCCGGACGTAGAGTCTGGCCATGGAAGCCGAACTGCAGACCGACATCGTCGTCCGTCCCGTTCGCGATGTGGATGCCGAGGCTCTCGGCCGGGTGCATGCGACGTGCTGGCACGAGACCTACGACCACCTCATCAGCAAGGCCGCGCTCGAGAAGGTCTCGCCTCGCCGACTGGCGGAGCTGTGGACCCACTGGGCCTCTCAGGGACCTGATTTCCGCATGTTCGCCGCGCTCGTCGGCGGCGAGATCGTCGGATTCGTCGGGTCGGGGCCGGCGCGCGACAAGGACGCCCCCACCCTGCGGGAGCTCTACTTCATCTACCTGCTCGATGCCCACCACGGCACCGGCATCGGCCAGAAGCTGTTCGACGCGGCGATCGAGCCCGACGAGCCCACCTACCTGTGGGTCGCCGAGGACAACCCCCGCGCGCACCGCTTCTACGCCCGCAACGGCTTCACCCTCGACGGCGCGACGCACACCGAGCCGTTCCTCGGCGAGACGCTGACCGAAGTGCGCTTCGTCCGCTGACGCGGACGGTGCCGCCCGTCAGCGACCGCTGACGGTGCCGAACAGCCGTGCGATCGGCGCGATGACCATGGGGCGCGCGGCGATCCAGGCGCCGGCCATCACCGCGAGCGACAGCACGAACATCCAGAAGCCGAGCCAGTTGTCGGCGTAGGCGGTGGGGTCGGTGGAGCCCTGCGCGGCGTACATGTGGCCGAGGTTGCGCAGCGCCCCGGTCGAGAGCACCAGCGCCACGTGCACGATGATGAACGCGACGAAGTAGAGCATCACCGGGAAGTGCACCTTGCGCGCCCAGTCGATCGGGTAGAGCGTGTTGAGCTTCGTGTTGCCCCGCGGCCAGACACCCGACATGCGGATGCCGGTGAGGAAGGCCAGCGGGGCGGCGACGAACACCGTCGCGAAGTAGGCGAGCTGCTGCAGCGAGTTGTAGTTGACCCAGCCGTTCTCGGTGGGCCAGTCCAGCGACACGTACTGGAGGGCGGCCGACAGCGCGTTGGGGAAGACCTCCCAGCTGGTCGGCACGATCCGCATCCACTGCCCGGTGACGAACAGCAGCACGACGAACACGACGCCGTTGACGATCCAGAGCACATCGAGCGCCTGGTGGAACCAGATGGTGAGGCTCGTCTTGCCCTTCTTGTCGCGGCGCGGCGTCCAGAAGACGGCGGGCCGTTTCTCGGTGCGGATCGTGAGGCCGGTCTTGATGATCAGCAGCATGAAGAACCCGTTGAGGAAGTGCTGCCAGCCGAGCCAGGCGGGGATGCCGACGGGGGCGCCCTCGGGGAGGTGGTATTCGCCGGGGTAGGCGGCGAGGAAGTCCTGCAGCGCCGGCATGCTCAGCAGCGCCCGTACGAACAGCACCGCGAGGGCCGCGGCCACGAGCAGGCCACCGCCGCCGATGACGACGACACCGGCCCACTGCGCCCGGGTGAACGGCCCGAGGCGGCGCGGCGCGGGCGCGGCCGGCGGGCGGTGGAAGGCCGCGCGCCCCGGCCACACCGTGCGGGGCACGGTGAGGGGTGCGCGCACCACCGGCGCGGGCGTGCGGGCGGGGGCGGGTGCGGGCGCGACGGGCGCCGCGGCGGCGGGAGCGGGGGTCTCCGCGGCGGCCGGGGTCGGCACGGAAGCGGGAGTCTCGGCGGCGGGGGCGTCCTCGGCGGATGCGGCGACCGCGGCGCGCGCGGTGCCGGCGGGCGGCCAGGGCTCGCCGCCCGTGGTGCGCGGCAGGCCGCGGCGCAGGCTCGCGCCACCGGCATCCGCGACGGCGGACGCGGCCGCGGCGGTCACGGCGGCGGGGGCGTCCACGACGGGGGTTGCGGCGGCGGGGGCCGCGGCTGCGGCAGGGGCAACGGTGTCGAGCGTCAAGGCAGCCGGGGCTGACGCCACGGCCGCGACGGCGGCGGTGGCCGATGCCGGCGGCCAGGGCTCTCCGCCGGGCGTGCGCGGCAGTCCTCGGCGCAGCGTCACGGATGCGGCGGTGGGCGCGGCCGGCGCGGCGGCCGGTTCGACGTCGGCGACCGGGGGCGATGAGACCACCGCGGCGCTCTCCGCGGCGACGGGCGTCGCGGTGACCTCGGCGACGGGCCTCGCCGCGCCAGCGACGGGCGCGGCGGGGGCCTCGGCGACCGACGTGGCCGCATCGACGACGGGCGCGGCGACCGCATCACCGGCGGCCTCGCCGGCGGGAGGCCAGGCCTCTCCCCCGGCGGCGCGGGGAAGTCCCCGGCGCAGCGCGCGCCCGTACGTGGCCATCACGCCTTCTTCGCCTCGAGGGCGGCGATCAGCTGCGGAACGACCTGGAACACGTCACCCACGATGCCGAAGTCGGCGATGTCGAAGATGGGGGCATCGCCGTCCTTATTGATCGCGACGATGGTCTTGGCGGTCTGCATGCCCGCCTTATGCTGGATCGCGCCCGAGATGCCCAGGGCGACATACAGCTGCGGCGAGACCGAGACGCCGGTCTGCCCGACCTGGTGCGCGTAGGGGATGTACCCGGCGTCGACAGCCGCGCGGGAGGCGCCCACGGCGGCGCCGAGGGCGTCGGCCAGCTGCTCGACGAGCACGAACTTCTCCTGCGAGCCGAGTCCGCGGCCGCCGGCGACCACACGGCCGGCGCCGCGCAGCTCGGGCCGCGACGACTCGACGACGGCGGCGTCGAACGAGGCGATGGTCGCCGCGGCGACGCCGGAGGGTGCGGCGGCGAGGGGCGTGACCTCGGGGGCGGCCACCGCGTCGGCGCGCGCGTCGACGGCGCCCTGACGCACGGTGGCCACCAGCGGCCCGAAGGTGGGCGCCGAGGTCGAGGTGAACGCGCCGCCGTAGACGGAGTGCTGGGCCACGACCCCGTCGTCGTCGCGTGCGATGCCCACGGCGTCGACCGACAGGGCCGCCGAGGTGCGCACGGCGAAGCGCCCGGCCACGTCGCGGCCCTCGATCGAGTTCGACACCAGCACCGCGTCGGGCTGCACGAGCGCCGCGGCCTCGGCGAGCGCATCGACCAGCGGCACGGTGAGTGCGGTGTCGGCCCCGTTCAGACCGGCGGTCAGCACGGCGGCGGCGCCCAGATCGCCGGCGGCGGCGGCGAGCGCGGGCAGCGCATCGTCACCGGCGACGACGAGGGCGACGGGGGTGCCCACCTGCGCGGCGGCGCCCAGCAGGGCGGCCGACGACGAGGCGAGCTCACCGGCGGGGGTCACATCGAGCAGCACGAGGATCGAATCGGCGGCGAACGTCATGTCGGTGCTCCTCAGGCCAGTCGGTTCTCGATGAGGTACGCCGCGAGCTTCTCGCCGGCGTCCCCCTCGTCGGTGATCTTCACGCCCGCACCACGCGGCGGCTTGGCCGCCACGGCGGTGAGGATCGTCTGCGGGGCGGCGGCGGGGTCGATGTCGACGCCGAGCTCGGCGAGGGAGACGACCTCGAGCGGCTTCTTCTTGGCCGCCATGATCCCCTTGAAGTTGGGGAAGCGGGCATCGGGCAGAGCCTCGGTGATCGAGATGACCGCGGGCAGCGCCGCCGAGACCTGGGCGGTCCCGGCATCCGAGGCACGCGTGCCCGAGACGGTGTCGTCGGCGATCGTGACGGCCGACAGCGCGGTGGCCTGCGGCACACCGAGGTGCTCGGCGATCATGGCCGGCAGCACCCCGCCCGAGCCGTCGGTGGACAGGTTGCCGGTGATCACCAGGTCGAACCCGACGCGCTGCACGGCGGCGGCGAGCACCTTCGCGGTCACGCCGAGGTCGGCACCGGCCAGAGCCTCGTCGACGACCTGCACGGCCGAGGCCGCACCCATCGCGAGCCCCTTCCGCACCGACGCCTGGGCGGCTTCGGGGGCCATCGACACGACGACGACCTCGGTGCCCGCGTGCGCGTCGGCGTACGAGAGCGCCACTTCCAGCGCCCGCTCTCCGATCTCGTCGAGCACCCGCTCCGACGAGTCACGCTCCGCGAGCCCGGTCTCCAGGTTCAGCGTGCGGTCGCCATAGGTGTCCGGGACTTCTTTGACCAGCACCACGATCTTCATAGGGGGATCCTCCGTCCACCGAGTCTATGCATCCGGGCACGCACTCCGCCGCCGCGGGGCGCGATCACGGCAGCCGCTCCGCGGCAGCGTCGAGCAACCGGGGCACGCCGTCTTCGAGCGTCGGCCCGAACGTGTCGCCGGGGCGCTCCCCCGCCCGCCACCGCGTGTACAGGGCCTCGCAGAACACCGCGGCCTTCCACAGCGCCAGCGCCTCGTACCAGCCGAGCGCCGACAGGTCGAGATCGTGCCGGGCGGCATAGCGCTCCACGAGCGCGTGGGTGTCGGGGAAGTGGGCGCCGCGGGTGACGGTGGTCAGCTCCAGCGGCGTCTCGCGCATGCCGGGGCGCGCATAGGTCGCCGTGAAGTAGCCGAGGTCGGCGAGCGGGTCGCCGAGGGTCGCCATCTCCCAGTCGAGGATCGCAGCAACGCGGGGCGGCGCGGCCGGGCCGTACATGAGATTGCCGATGCGGTAGTCGCCGTGCACGACGCTGTGACGCTGGGTCAGCGGCATCCGGTTCTCGAGGCGGGTGGCGAGCTCGGCCACCAGCGGCAGGTCGCGGCGCGTGTTGGCGCTCCACAGTCCCGCGAAGCGCCGCACCTGTCGCTGCAGGTAGCCGCCCGGCCGCCCGAGGTCGGCCAGCGGTGCGGATGCCACGTCGACGGCGTGCAGGTCGGCGAGGGCGTCGACGGCGGCCTCGGCCAGGGGCGCGTGCTGCGCCGGGTCGGCGAAGACGGCCGGCAGCTCGTCGGTGACGACGACCCCGTCGACGCGCTCCATGACGTAGAAGGGCACCCCGAGCACACTGTCGTCGTCGCAGACGGCGACGATCTCGGGCACCGGCTGCCCGGCGGCGGCCAGCAGCCGCTGCACGCGCGCCTCGCGCACCATGTCGTGCGTCGACGGCGGCAGCGGCGGGCGCGGCCCGCGGCGCAGCACGAGGTCGCGCCCGTCGAGGCGCACCGCGTAGGTGACGTTGGACTGCCCCTCGCCGATCCGCTCCCACGACAGCTCCCCGGTGCCGAGCCCCTGGCCGGCGAGGTAGGCCGCGATGCGGTCGACCACCAGCAGCGGTGCCGCGCCCGGCGCGGCGTCGGCCGCCGTGGCCACCACCTCGACGCCGTCGGGCTCGCTGATCATGCCGCCCCGCCCGCGCCGCCGTGGTCGCCGCCGGCGCGCGCGCCACCGTCGCCACCGCCACCGCCACCGTGGCCGGGTCCCCCGGCATCCGCGCGGGTCACCAGATCGCGCCGGGGCTCGCCGGCGGCCACCTCGCGCGCCCGCGCCCGGGCCGCGCGGCGGGCGATCGCCCAGCGGTGGGTCTCGCTCGACCCGTCGTAGATGCGGAACGGGCGCACCTCGTTGAGGTACTGGATGAGCGGCAGCCCCGAGCTCACACCGTCGCCGCCGCACAGCTGCACGGCGCGGTCGATCACGCGGTACACGGCCTCGGAGCAGTGCACCTTGGCGATCGACGACAGCGCAGCGCCGGCGCGACCCCCGTCGGTGTCGTCGTCGAGCGCGCGGGCGGCTGCGTCGATGACGGCGTCCGAGGTGGCGATGTCGATCGCGCTGTCGGCGATGAGCGCCTGCGCGAGCCCCAACTCGGACAGCTGCGCGCCGAACAGGCTGCGGGCGCCCGCCCGGTCGAGACTGATGTCGAAGGCGCGGCGGGCCAGTCCCAGCCAGCGCATGCAGTGGGTGAGGCGGGCGGGACCCAGCCGCACCTGCGCGTAGCGGAAGCCCTCGCCGGGGGCGCCGAGCACATCGGCATCCGGCACGAACACCCCCTCGAAGCGCACGTGCGGGTGGCCGCCCGCGATCGCGGCCTCGATGGTGCCGATGGCGGGGCCGATGCGGATGCCGTCGGCCGTCAGCGGCGTGAGCAGCATGGTCGCCCCGGCGGGGTGGTCGCCGGCGGCCTCGGTGCGGGCCATGACGATGGCGAACCCGGCGCCCTCGGCGCCCGAGATGAAGCGCTTCTCGCCGTCGATCACCCAGCCGCCGGCCACGCGCCGCGCCGTGGTGGTGAGGGCGTCCGGATCGGAGCCGGCGCCCGGGTGGGGCTCGGTCATCGCGAACGCCGAGCGCACGTCGCCGGCGACGAGCGGGCGCAGGTAGCGCTCGCGCTGGTCGTCGGAGGCGACGATCTCGAGCAGGCGCATGTTGCCCTCGTCGGGCGCCATGATGTTGAGCACCGCGGGGCCGATGGGCGAGTAGCCCGCCTCTTGGAACACCGGCGACCAGTCGCGCAGCGACAGGCCCAGCCCGCCGTAGGCACGCGGGGCGTGCGGGGCGAACACGCCGGCCTCGCGCGCCGCCGCGCGCAGCCGGGCCAGCTCGGCGTCGCCCAGGGTCTGCCCCCAGCCCGGCTCGGCGGGCACCACCGCCTCGCGGATGAACGCGCGCGTGCGCGCGACGAGGTCGCTCATGCCGTGCCTCCCGCCTGGAGCAGCCCGCCGTCGAGGGTGAGCACCTGGCCGGTGATCCACGACGCCGCCGGCGAAGCGAGGAAGGCCACCGCCTCGGCCACGTCGGCGGGTTGCCCGAGCCGCCCCATCGGGTAGGTGGCGCTCACCTCGTCTTCCCGCTCCTCGTAGAGCGCGCGGGCGAACCGGGTCTTCACGACCGCCGGCGCGACGGCGTTCACGCGCACCCGCGGGGCGAGCTCGACGGCGAGGCTGCGCGTCAGATGGCTGACGGCGGCCTTGCTCACCCCGTACCAGGCGATGCCGGGCGAGGGCACGTCGCCGGTGACCGACGACACGTCGACGACGGCGGCGTGGTCGTGGTCGCCGAGGCCGGCCGCCAGCGCCGCCTGCGTCCACGCGAGGGTGCCCACGACGTTCACCTCGAGGATCTTCCGCGCCGCCTCCAGGTCGAGGTCGGCCAGCGGCCCGAAGACGGGATTGATGCCGGCGTTGTTGACCAGCACGTCGATGCGCCCGTAGGTGCGCTCGATCGCGGCGAACACCTCGCTGCGGTGGGCGGGGTCGTCGGCGCCGCCGGCGAGGCCGATCGCCCGGCCCTCCGGCAGCTGCGCGATGGCCTCGGCCAGCGGTGCGGCGCGGCGCGCCGTGAGGCACACCGAGGCGCCTCCGGCGATGAGGCGCTCGGCGATGGCGAGCCCGATGCCGCGGCTGGCTCCGGTGACCAGGGCCACCCGCCCGCGGAACGGCTCGCCGGCACCGGGGGTGGACGTCGCGGCATCCGTCATGGCATCTCCTTCGATGGTCGGATTCTCTAATCCTGATTAAACAAGCGCCGAAACGCAACCTGAGAAAACCGGCATTGCATCCTCGGGTTTCTAATGCATAATAAAAAGCCGGATGCCGCGAAGGAGCGGCGCGGAAGGACGGGCGGCGATGGCGCTGACACGGGATCTGTACGACGACGACCACGAGCAGTTCCGCGAGCTCGTGCGGGAGTTCGTCGAGCGCAACGCGAAGCCGCACGCGCAGCGGTGGGAGGCCGAGGGCAAGGTCGACCGCGAGCTGTTCACTGCGGCTGCCGAGGCCGGCATCCTCGGGTTCGCCATCGACGAGGCCTACGGCGGCGGCGGCGCCGACGACTTCCGCTTCAACGCGATCATGGGCGAAGAGCTGGCCCGCAACCCCGTCTCCAACGGCATGGCCGGGATCGCCCTGTCCAACGACATCACGATCCCCTACTTCACCGACCTCACCGACGACGAGCAGAAGCAGCGCTGGCTGCCCGGCATCGCGGCGGGCGAGCTCATCACCGCCATCGCGATGACCGAGCCGGGCACCGGCAGCGACCTCGCCGGCATCCGCACCTCGGCGGTGCGCGACGGCGACGACTTCGTCGTCAACGGCTCGAAGATCTTCATCTCCAACGGGCAGAACGCCGACCTCATCGCCACCGCCGTGCGCACCTCCCCCGACCCGCACAAGGGCCTCAGCCTGCTGGTGATCGAGCGCGACATGCCCGGCTTCAGCCGCGGCGCCAACCTCGACAAGGTGGGCCTGCACTCGCAGGACACCTCGGAGCTCGTCTTCGAAGACGTGCGCGTGCCGGCGGCGAACCTGCTCGGCCCCGAGGGCAGCGGCTTCATCGGGCTCATGAAGAACCTGCCGCAGGAGCGCCTGTCGATCGCCGCGGCCGCCGTCGCCGCCAGCGAGGGCGTGCTCGAGCGCACCCTGTCGTACGTCACCGAGCGCACCGCGTTCGGCAAGCCGATCGGCTCGTTCCAGAACACCCGCTTCCAGCTGGCCGACATGGTCACCGCCACCGCGGTCAGCCGCGCCTACATCGACGCCGCCATCCGCCAGCACGGCGAGGGACGGCTGTCGGCGACGGATGCCGCGGCGGCGAAGTTCTGGACCACCGAGCAGTACGTCGACATCGTGAACCGGTGCCTGCAGCTGCACGGCGGCTACGGCTACATGAAGGAGTACCGCATCGCGCAGGACTACCTCGATGCGCGCATCACCACCATCTACGGCGGCACGACGGAGATCATGAAGGAGATCGTCGGCCGCGATCTGGGCCTGTGACGGAGGAAGAACAATGACTGACGCATTCATCTACGACGCCGTGCGCACCCCGCGCGGCAAGAACAAGGGCGGCGCACTGCACGCCACCAAGCCCGTCGACCTCGTCGTCACGCTGATCGACGCGATCACCGAGCGCAACCCCGGGCTCGACGCCGCGAACGTCGACGACATCGTGCTCGGCGTGGTCTCCCCCGTCGGCGAGCAGGGCGGCGACATCGCCCGCACCGCCGCGCTGGTGGCGGGACTCCCCGAGACCGTGGCCGGCGTGCAGGTCAACCGGTTCTGCGCGTCGGGCCTGGAGGCGGTCAACCTCGCCGCCCAGAAGGTGGGCTCGGGCTTCGAAGACCTCGTGCTCGCCGGCGGCGTCGAGTCGATGTCGCGCGTGCCGATCGGCTCGGACGGCGGCGCCTACGCGCAAGACCCGACCACCGGCTATGACAACTACTTCGTGCCGCAGGGCATCGGCGCCGACCTCATCGCCACGATCGAGGGCTTCTCGCGCGAAGACGTCGACGCCTTCGCCGCCCGCTCGCAGGCGCGCGCCGAGACGGCGTGGCAGGAGGGCCGGTTCGCGCGGTCGATCGTGCCGGTGACCGACGTCAACGGCGTGGTCGTGCTCGACCACGACGAGCACCGTCGCCCCGAATCGACCGTCGCCTCGCTCGGCACCCTCCCGGCATCCTTCGCCGGTATCGGCGACCAGGCCGGGTTCGATGCCGTCGCACTGCAGAAGTACCACTGGGTCGAGAAGATCGACCACGTGCACGGCCCCGGCAACTCGTCGGGCATCGTCGACGGCGCCGCCCTCGTGCTGATCGGCTCGGCCGACGCCGGCGCGGCGGCGGGCCTCACCCCTCGGGCGCGGATCGTCGCCACCGCCGTCACCGGGTCGGAGCCGACGATCATGCTCACCGGCCCCACCCCCGCCACGCGCAAGGCGCTCGAACGGGCGGGCCTCACCGTCGACGACATCGACCTGTTCGAGCTGAACGAGGCCTTCGCCGCCGTCGTCATGAAGTGGCAGAAAGACCTCGGCATCCCCGACGACAAGGTCAACGTCAACGGCGGCGCCATCGCGATGGGCCACCCCCTGGGCGCCACCGGCGCCATGATCCTCGGCACCCTGCTCGACGAGCTCGAGCGCCGCGACCTGAAGCGGGGTCTGGCGACCCTGTGCGTCGGGGCGGGCATGGGCATCGCCACCATCATCGAGCGCGTCTGACGCGGACGGACAAGGAGAGCACGAGATGAGCAGCACCACCGACGCCCCCGCCTACACCGGCTACGCCTGGGATCAGGATGCCGACGGCATCGTGACCATCACCATGGACGACCCCGACAGCTCGGTCAACACCATGAACCCGCACTTCGTGCGCGCGCTCGAGGCCACCGTCGACCGCCTCGAGGCCGAGCGGGAGACGATCACCGGGGTCATCCTCGCCTCGGCGAAGAAGAGCTGGTTCGCCGGCGGCGACCTGAACCTGCTGCGGGCGGCCGACCCGGCCAAGGCCGCCGAGGAGACCGCCCACATCGACCACGTGAAGGCGCTGCTGCGCCGCCTCGAGAAGCTCGGCCGGCCGGTCGTGTCGACCCTCAACGGCACCGCCCTCGGCGGGGGCCTCGAAGTCGCCCTGGCCACCCACCACCGCATCGCCGCCTCCGACGCGCGCGGCGCGCAGTTCGGGCTGCCCGAGGTGTCGCTGGGGCTGCTTCCCGGCGGCGGCGGCGTCACCCGCACCGTGCGGATGCTGGGGCTGCAGAAGGCGCTGCAAGAGGTCATCCTGCCGGCGACCCGCTTCCGCGCCGACGACGCCCTGGCCGTCGGCATCATCGACGAGGTCGCCCCCGCCGCCGAACTCGACGCCCGCGCCCGCGCGTGGATCGCCGCCCACCCCGCCCCGGTGAAGCCGTGGGACGAGAAGGGCTTCCGCCTGCCGGGCGGTGCGCCCACCTCGCCCGGCGTCGCCGCGATGCTGCCCGCCCTGCCGGCGCTCCTGCGCAAGCAGGTGAAGGGCGCCCCGATGCCGGCGCCCCGCGCCGCGCTCGCGGCCGCTGTCGAGGGGGCCTACGTCGACCTCGACACGGCCTCGCTCATCGAGACCCGCTACCTCGTGAACCTCACGCACGGCCAGGTCGCCAAGAACATGATCAAGGCGTTCTTCTTCGACCTGCAGGCCATCAACTCCGGCACCTCGCGGCCGGACGGGTTCCCGCCGTTCCGGGCCACTAAGGTCGGCGTCATCGGCGCCGGCATGATGGGCGCGGCGATCGCCTACGTGTCGGCCAAGGCCGGCATCGACGTCGTGCTGAAAGACGTCTCGCTCGAGGCGGCCGAGAAGGGCAAGGACTACGCCCGCGGCCTCGAGCAGAAGGCCCTCGCGCGCGGCAAGACCACCGCCGACAAGAGCGAGGCCCTGCTGGCGAAGATCACCCCCACCGGCGAGGCCGCCGCCTTCGCCGGCGTCGACTTCGTCATCGAGGCCGTGTTCGAGTCGGTGCCGGTCAAGCAGGCCGTGTTCCAGGAGATCGAAGACGTCGTCGCCCCCGACGCCGTGCTCGGCTCGAACACCTCGACCCTGCCCATCACCGAGCTCTCGGAGGGGGTGAAGCGGCGCCCCGACTTCATCGGCATCCACTTCTTCTCCCCCGTCGACAAGATGCCGCTGGTCGAGATCGTGCGCGGCCGCAACACCAGCGACGAGGTGCTGGCCAAGACGTTCGACTACGTGCTGCAGATCCGCAAGACGCCCATCGTCGTCAACGACTCGCGCGGCTTCTTCACCTCGCGGGTGATCGGCACCTTCATCGCCGAGGCGGTCGCCGCCGTCGGCGAGGGCGTCGAACCGGTCTCGGTCGAGCAGGCCGCGCTCCAGGCCGGCTACCCCGCCGGCGCGCTGCAGCTGCTCGACGAGCTGACCATCTCGCTGTCGCAGAAGATCCGGCAGGAGACGCGGGCGGCCGTCGAGGCCGAGGGCGGCGTGTGGACCGAGCATCCGTCCGAGGCGGTCATGGACTGGATCGTCGACGTGGCGCAGCGCCCGGGCCGCAAGGCCGGCGGCGGCTTCTACGACTACGTCGACGGCAAGCGAACGGGCATCTGGCCCGGGCTCCGCGAGAAGTACGACTCGGGGCGCACCTCGATTCCACTGAAGGATCTGCAGGAGCGGATGCTGTTCGCCGAGGTCATCGACACCGTCGACTGCCTCGACAAGGGCGTACTCACCTCGGTCGCCGACGCCAACATCGGCTCGATCTACGGCATCGGCTTCCCCGCGTGGACCGGCGGCGTGCTGCAGTACGCCAACCAGTACGAGGGGGGCCTGCCCGGCTTCGTCGCCCGCGCCCGCGAGCTGGCCGCCACCTACGGCGAGCGCTTCACCCCGCCGGCATCGCTGGTCGCCAAGGCCGAGGCCGGTGAGACCTATGAGTGACCCCACCCCCTCCCCGCTCGCCGCACCCCCGGTCGTTGCCCCGGTCGCCGCACCCCCGGTCGTTGAGCGAGGAGCGCAGCGACGAGTCGAAACGCACCCCACCCCCTCCCCGCTCGCCGCACCCCCGGCCGCCGCACCCCCGCCCGCGGCCGCCGCACCCCCGGTCGTTGAGCGAGGAGCGCAGCGACGAGTCGAAACGCGCCTGCGCACCCGGTTCACCGAGGCGCTCGGCATCGAGCATCCGGTCGTGCAGGGCGGCATGATGTGGGTCGGGCGGGCAGAGCTGGCCGCGGCGGTGTCCGAGGCGGGGGGCCTCGGCATGATCACCGCGCTCACCCAGCCGACTCCCGCCGACCTCGTCGCCGAGATCGAGCGTGCGCGCACTCTCACCGACAAGCCGTTCGGGGTGAACCTGACGATCCTGCCGTCGATCACCCCGCCGCCCTACGACGAGTACCGGCGGGCCATCATCGACGCCGGCATCACGATCGTCGAGACCGCCGGCGCCAACCCCGAGCCGCACATGGAGCTGTTCCGCGAGCACGGCGTGCGGGTCATCCACAAGTGCACGTCGGTGCGTCACGCGCTCAAGGCGCAGGCGGTCGGGGTGACCGCGGTGTCGATCGACGGGTTCGAGTGCGCCGGGCACCCCGGAGAAGACGACGTTCCCGGGCTCGTGCTCATCCCGGCCGCCGCCGACGCGCTCGAGATCCCGTTCATCGCGTCGGGCGGCTTCGCCGACGGCAGGGGCCTGGCCGCCGCCCTCGCGCTCGGCGCCGACGGCGTGAACATGGGCTCGCGGTTCATGTGCACGGTCGAGTCCCCGATCGCCCAGGCGGTCAAGGAGCGCATCGTCGCGGCATCCGAACTCGACACCAACCTCATCTTCCGGTCGCTGCGCAACACCGCGCGCGTCGCGAAGAACTCGGTGTCGGACGAGGTCGTGCAGATCCTCCGCGACGGCGGGCAGTTCCCCGACGTGCAGCCGCTGGTCGCCGGGGCGCGGGGCCGCAAGGTGTTCGAGAACGGCGACGTCGAGGCCGGCATCTGGACCGTCGGCCAGGTGCAGGGCATCATCCGCGACATCCCCGCCGCCGGCGAGGTCGTGCGCCGCACCGTGGCCGAGGCCCACGAGATCCTCACCCGCCGCCTGGCCCAGTTCGCCTGAGCCCCACGGGGCGGGCTGCGGCGTCGCAGCTGCGACCGGGCCAGGTCGCATAACTCAGGCAGAATCGCCGCCCGAGCCCGCCATCGGCGCGTTCCGCGAGGTTCTGCCTGAGTTATGCGCCGGCGCCGACACCGCCCCGGGTGTCGCCGAACCCGCACGGGGCTGCGCGGCGAGGTGGAGGTGGCGGGCGGTGAGGAGCGGGCCAGGTCGCATAACTCAGGCAGATTCTCCGCCCGAGCCCGTCGTCGGGGCGTTTCACGAGGTTCTGCCTGAGTTATGCGCCGGATGCCCCGGCGAACAGGCGGGGGCTAGGGGCGGGCGAAGGTGCCGAAGCGCACCATGTCCTGCGCACCGCGCACGAGGTCGTCGAGCGACCGGGTGCGGGGGTTCCACCACTCCACGGCCCAGTTCATCGAGCCCAGCAGCAGCAGGCGGAAGACGTTGATGTCGAGGCCGTCGCGCAGCAGTCCGGCATCCTGCGCCGCCTGGAACAGGTCGCGCCAGAGGCGACTGTAGGCGCCCTCCTCGGCGGCGGGGCGCACGCGCAGATGCTCGGGAACCTGCCCGGCGTTGCGCACCGAGGCGGTCGTGTAGTCGGAGATCAACAGCTCGTAGCGCAGGTGGGCGTCGACGGCGGCGAGCAGTCGCTCCCCGGCATCCGCCTCGGGCAGCCCGCCGAGCACCTCTTCGACGTGGGCGCGCACGCGGTGGGCGCCGGCCCACATCACCTCTTCGACGAGGTCGTCGCGGGAGCCGAAGTAGTAGTAGATCGCGGGCGCCTGGATGCCGGCGACTTCGGCGACGTCGCTCAGCCGGGTGCCGGCGTAGCCCTTGCGGCTGAGCACCTGGGCGGCCGCATCGAGGATCCGCTCGCGCGTGCGCGCCGACTTCGGCGTCTGCACCTGTCCGCTCATGGCACCTCCCGCGCTCATTCTAACGGGGATTCGAAAATGCTTGCAGAACTCCCTGCGACAGACGTAAAGTGAACCACGGTTCACTTCTGGGACCGCTCAACGATGAGCGAGGAATCCGACATGACACTGATCGCCGACGACGGCACCGCCACGACGTTCGCCGCGCACGACCCGCGCGACGGCTCGGTCATCTCCGAACACCGACTCGAGGATGCCGCGGCGATCGCCCGCCGCGTCGCCGAGGCCCGCGATGCGGCCGCCTGGTGGGCGGCGCAGGGCTTCGACGGCCGCAAGCGCGTGCTGCGCGCGTGGAAGGGAGCGATCGCGCGCGGCGCGCAGGATCTCGCGGCGGTCATCTCGCGCGAGACCGGCAAGCCCGCCGGCGACGCCCTGCTCGAGGTGATGCTGACCCTCGGCCACCTCGACTGGGCGGCCGTGCACGCACCGAAGGTGCTGGGCCGACGCAAGGTGGCAGCCGGCCTCATGAACTACAACCAGCGCGCCACGCTGCGCTACGAGCCCTACGGCGTCGTCGGCGTGATCGGCCCGTGGAACTACCCGCTCTACACGCCGATGGGGTCGATCTCCTACGCCCTGGCGGCCGGCAACGCCGTCGTCTTCAAGCCGAGCGAGCTGACCCCCGGCACCGCCCGGTGGATCGAGGCGCGGTGGAACGAGGTGTGCCCGCAGCCGGTGCTGCAGGTGGCCACCGGCGATCGCGACACCGGCGCCGCGCTGGTGTCGGCGGGGGTCGACAAGGTGGCCTTCACCGGGTCGACGGCCAGCGCGAAGCGCGTGATGGCCGCCTGCGCGCAGACCCTCACCCCCCTCGTCGCCGAGTGCGGCGGCAAGGATGCGCTGATCGTGGCATCCGATGCCGACCTCGACGCGGCCGCCGATTTCGTCGTCTTCGGGGCGATGGGCAACGCGGGCCAGACGTGCGTCGGTGTGGAGCGCGTGTATGTCGAGCGCGGGGTGCGCGATGCGCTCGTGGCCAAGGTCGTCGAGCGCGCGCAGCGGCTGCGCACCGACGGCGAGGCGCTGTCGTACGGGCCGATGACGCTCGGCACGCAGTCCGACGTGGTGGCCGCGCACGTGTCGGATGCTCTCGCCCGCGGCGGCACGGCGGTGCTGGGCGGCGCCGGGTCGGTGCGAGGCCGCACGGTCGACCCGGTGGTGCTGTGCGACGTGCCCGAAGACGCAGACGCCGTGCGGTCGGAGACCTTCGGCCCGACCGTCGTCATCAACGCGGTCGACTCGCTCGACGAGGCCGTCGCGAAGGCGAACGCGACCGAGTACGGTCTCGGGGCCGCGGTGTTCACGGCATCCGCCCGCACCGGCGAGCGCCTGGCGGCGCAACTGAAGGCGGGGGTCGTGACCATCAACTCGGTGCTCGGATTCGCCGCGATCCCCGCGTTGCCGTTCGGCGGCGTGAAGGGTTCGGGGTTCGGGCGCATCCACGGGGCCGACGGCCTGCGGGAGTTCTCGACGCCGAAGTCGGTGGCCCGTCAGACGCGCAAGGCGGCACTGAACCTGCTCACGATGGAGCGCACCGACAAGGACATGCACCTGGTCGCCAAGCTCATCCCCCTGCTGCACGGCAAGGGGAAGTGAGCCCGCGGCCTGGCCTCACCGGTGGGTGAAGCCGGGCTGCCGCTTCTCGCGGAACGCGGCCATGCCCTCCTTCTGGTCGTCGGTGTCGAACAGCGCCGCGAACACGTGCTTCTCGAACCGCAGGCCCTCGGCGAGGGTGGTCTCGAGGGCGGCATCGAGCGCGGCCTTGGCGGCGAACACCGAGGGCAGCGACTTGGCGGCGATGGTCTCGGCCACGGTCGTGGCCTCGGCGAGAAGGTCGGCGGACGGCACGACGCGTGAGACCAGCCCGACGTGCTGGGCCTCGTCGGCGGTCAGCATCCGCCCGGTGAGCACCATGTCGGCAGCGGTATATGCGCCCACGGCCCGGATGAGCCGCTGCGTGCCGCCCATCCCCGGGATGATGCCGAGGTTGATCTCGGGCTGCCCGAAGCGTGCGGTGTCGCCGGCGATGATGATGTCGCACATCATCGCGAGCTCGCATCCGCCGCCCAGCGCGTAGCCCGAGACCGCGGCGATGACGGGTGTGCGCACGGCGGCGAAGCGCGCCCAGGCCCCGAAGTGATCGTCCATGATCATCTCGCGGCCGGACTTCTGCTCCATCTCCTTGATGTCGGCACCGGCGGCGAACGCCTTCTCGCTGCCCGTGACGACGATGGCGCCGATGCCCTCATCGGCATCGAACGCCTCGGATGCCGCGACGACGTCGCGCATCACCTGCGAGTTGAGCGCGTTCAGCGCCTCGGGACGGTTCAGGGTGATCCAGCCGACGCGTCCGCGCGTCTCGACCAGGATCGTCTCGTAAGCGGTCATGTGCTCATGCTGTCACGCCAGGTGGCGGGTGGGTGGGCGTGCGGCTTGCGGAACGCGGGACGTGGTCATCTGGCAGGTCCCGCAAGGTGCGGGCACCCACGCCGAACAGCGCATCTTGCGGGACGGGCATCCGTGCGGCGTCCCGGTAACGGCGGGCGGCGGGCGGCAGACCCGCAGGTTTCGGGACATGCGTTCCGGGCGGGTCCCGCAAACGGCGGATGCCGGCTCCCTCACCCGCGGGATGCGGGACCTGGATCCAGGGCTAGTGCCGAAAACGGCAGATGCCGCTCCCCCACCCGCGGGATGCGGGACCTGGATCCAGGGCTAGTCCCACAAACGGCGAGCTCAAGCTCCCCCAGCCGCGGAATGCGGGACCCAGCTCGAGGGCGGGTCCCGCAAACGGCGGATGCCGGCTCCCCACCCGCGGAATGCGCGACCTGGCTCGAGGGCAGGTCCCGCTAACGGCGGGTGGCAGGCGGGGCACCCGCCGACTTCGGGACATGCGACCCGGCTGGGTCCCGCAAACGGCGGATGCCGGCTCCCTCCCCCGCGAGATGCGGGACCTGGTTCCAGGGCGGGTCCCGCAAACAGCGGGTTCCAGCTCCCCCACCCGCGAGATGCGGGACCTGGTTCCAGGACGGGTCCCGCAAACAGCGGGTTCCAGCTCCCCCAGCCGCGGGATGCGGGACCTGGATCCAGGGCGGGTCCCACGAACGACGGGTTCCGGCTCCCCCAGCCGCGGAATGCGGGACCCGACTCGAGGGCATGTCCCGCAAACGGCGGATGCCGCACGCCCGCTCCCCGACCCGAGCCTGAGCCTCAACGGCCCGAGCCCCAACCCCAGCCAGAGCCCCAACCCCGACCCCAACCCCGCGCCCCCGATCTACACGCCCAGCGCCGCACCCATCAGCGCGACCAGCCGGTCGGCGGCGTCGGCGTCGCGCACGGGGAGGAGGGGAGCCTGGTCGGCGACGATGTTGAGGCCGGCGTGCACGAGCACGGCGGCCTCCTTGCCGCGCAGCTGCGGGCGGGCCGACTGCAGCAGGGCGGTCCAGTCGGCGACGTGGGCGCGCTGCAGGGCGCGCAGCCGACGCTGGTCTTCGGCGGGCAGGTTGCCGAGTTCGGCGAAGTACACGCGGGTGAGGGCGAGGTGCGCGAAGGTGTGCTGCACGTAGACGCGGCACAGCTCGCGCACGGCATCCGCGGGCGAGGCGGCGTGCTCGCGCGCGCCGAGCACGGCCCGTTCGAGCGAGACCGCGGCCCGCTCGCAGGCGGCCAGCAGCAGCGCCGACTTGTTCTCGAAGTGGCGGTAGACCCCCGACGGGGTGAGGTCGACGGCGGTGGCGAGGTCTTCGATCGTCACGTCGTTGTAGCCGCGGGCGGCGAACAGGCGCACCGCCGAGTCGATCAGCCGCTCGCGCCGCGAGTCGTCTTCCCGTTCCGGCCCAGATGCCGTCACCTCGGCGCCGCTGGCGGCCACCGGCACCGGCAGTTCGAGCACGCGCCAGGCGGCCTCGGCCAGGAGCGTGCGCAGGGTGCGGGCGGCCACGACGGTGTGGTGGGCGGTGATCGAGGCGACGACCGACAGCGCCGCCAGCGCCAGCCACCGCTGCTCGACGTCGTCGAGCTCGGGGCGCAGCACGGCCAGCCGCTCCGAGAACCGCTCGCGCAGCAGCACGAACTCACCGGTCAGCACGGCGCGGTCGGGCGCCTCGAGGTAGCGGCCCTCCCAGCGGTAGATGCCGCCGGTGGCGCGCAGTTCGACGGTCGTGTCGATGACGGCGTCCAGCAGCTCGTCGAGCACCGCGCGCGGGTCGGCGTCGGCGGGGGCGGATGCCGGCGGCTCGGTCGCCTCGACCAGGCGGTGCGCGAGGCCGAAGGCGGTGCGCACGAACAGCTGGTACTTGTTCGGGAAGTGGCGGTACAGGGCGGGGGCCGAGATGCCGACGGCGGCGGCGATGTCCTGCATGCCGACGGCGTGGTAGCCGCGCTCGGCGAAGGCGACGGCGGCGGCCTCCTCGATGCGGCGCTTGCGGTCGCGCGGACGGGCGCGGGGAACCGGGGCGGCGGGCGGCTCCGCTGCCGCCTCCGCCGCTGCGAGGGCGGATCCGCCTGCCGAAGTCATGCGGAACAGCCTAGACCCCGCCGCCGCCCACCGACCGGGAGCGGCGGTTCACATCCGGCATCCGGGATTCTGTGAATCGCCGTTAACAAACTGCGTGACAACACGGCATCCCGGTGGCATACTCGACCCATGCCCCGGGCGCCGCAGAGTGGCGGCGATCCCCCCGACGACGACGTAGGAGAGGGACCTCCGATGACCGATCACACCGCGTATGCGATCCCCACCGCCGCGCGCCGCAACCACTGGATGAACCAGGTGGCCACGCACGCGGCGAACAAGCCCGACGCCCCGGCGCTGCGCTTTCTGGGCGCCGAGACGAGCTGGGCGCAGGCACGCGACACCATGGACGCCTTCGCCGCCGCGCTCGCCCGTCGCGGCGTCGGCTTCGGCGACCGCGTGCTGCTGCTCACCCTCAACCGCCCCGAGGTCGTGCTGTCGGTGTTCGGCATCAACCGGCTCGGCGCGATCGCCGTGCCCATCAACATCCGCCTCACCCCTCCCGAGATCGCCTACATCGTCGACGACGCGGATGCCGACGTGCTGATCGTCGAGGGTCCGCTCGCGCCCCTCGTGGGCGCCGTGGCGCAGGTGACCGACCGCGTGAAGAAGGTGATCGTCATCGGCGAGGCCGGCGACGGCCAGGAGGCGTGGGCAGACCTCGTCGCCGAAGACACCGCCGGCTTCGAGGCCCCCGACGTGCCCGAAGACACCACGGCGCTCATCATGTACACCTCGGGCACCACCGGTCGACCCAAGGGCGCGATGCTCGACCACCTCAACCTGTATGCGCAGTCGATCACGTGTCTGCGAGCCAACAACGTCAACGACGAGAGCGACATCGCCTTCATGACGGCGCCGCTGTTCCACATCGCCGGGCTCGGCTCGATCGCCCCGAACTTCATCATCGGCATCCCGACGGTCATCCACCCGCTCGGCGCCTTCAACCCGGGCGAGCTGCTCGACGCGTGGGAGCGCGAGAAGGCCACGATCGTGTTCAACGTGCCGCAGCAGTGGCAGGTGATCTGCGCCGACCCGACCCTGCCCGACCGCGACCTGCACCTGCGCATCATCAGCTGGGGCGCCGCCCCGGCATCCGACACCCTGCTGCACGCGATGGCCGACCGCTTCCCGCACGCGACGAACGTGGCGGTGTTCGGCCAGACCGAGCTCTCGCCCATCACCTGCGTGCTGCGCGGCGAGGACTCGCTGCGCAAGCTCGGATCGGTGGGGCGTCCGATCCCCACCATCCAGTACCGCGTGGTCGACGAGGACATGAACGACGTCGCCCCGGGCGAGGTGGGTGAGATCGTCTACCGCGGGCCCAACCTGATGAAGGGCTACTGGCGCAAGCCGGAGGAGACCGCCGCCGCGTTCGAGGGCGGCTGGTTCCACTCCGGCGACCTCGTCAAGCAAGACGAGGAGGGCTTCGTGTGGGTGGTCGACCGCAAGAAGGACATGATCATCTCCGGCGGCGAGAACGTGTACTGCGCCGAGGTGGAGAACGTGCTCGCCGCGCACCCGAAGATCCTCGAGGCCGCCGTGTACGGCCGCGCCGACGAGCGCTGGGGCGAGGTGCCGGTGGCCGCGGTGGCCCTGCACCCCGCGCAGGAGCTGTCGATCGACGAGCTGCAGGACTGGCTCTCCGACAAGCTCGCCCGCTTCAAGCAGCCCAAGCACCTCGTCGTCGTGCCGGCCCTGCCGCGCAACGCCGCCGGCAAGGTCAACAAGGTGGCCCTGCGCACGGCCGACCGCGAGCCGGCGACGGCGTGATCTCGTGACCGTCGCCGTGGCCGCGCTCGTGAGGGAGCGCGGCGGACCCGTCGCGCTCTCGCAGGTGACCGTGCGAGACCCCGGAGCCGGAGAGCTGCTCGTGCGCATCATGGCCTCGGGCGTGTGCGCGACCGACCTGTTCGGCATCGCCGGCGGGGCGGGCGACCGCTTCCCCGCCGTGTTCGGTCACGAGGGCGCCGGCATCGTCGAGGCCGTCGGCGAGGGGGTGAGCGCGCTGGCGGTGGGAGACCGGGTGGTGCTCAGCTTCGACTCGTGCGGCGCGTGCGCGTCGTGCCGCGCCGGGCATCCGGCCTACTGCGACCGTTTCGCCGACCTGAACTACGCGCCGCGATCGGATGCCGATGTCGACGGCGAGCGGGCCACGACGGGCTGGATGTCGCAGTCGTCGTGGTCGACCCATGTGGTGGCGCGCGCATCGAATGCGGTGCGCATCGACGACGACGTGCCGTGGGAGGTCGCCGCGACCCTGGGGTGCGGCATCCTCACCGGCGTCGGCACGGTGCTGAACGTCTTGCGTCCCGCGCCGGGCGACGCTCTGCTGGTGATCGGCGCCGGGACGACCGGCCTCGCCGCCGTCATGGCCGCCCGCCACCGCGGGGTCGGCCGGATCGTCGTGGTCGACCCGCTCGAGGAGCGGCGACGCCTGGCGCAGGAGCTCGGGGCCGACCAGGCCCTCGAGCCGGGCGAGGTGCTGGCGCAGCCCGTCTCGCACGTGCTCGACACGGTGGGCACGCAGTCGGCGCTCGACCTCGCCCTGGCCGCGCTCGCCCCGCGCGGGGTGTGCGCGACGGTGGCGCTGCGCGCCGGCGCCAACCCGCTGACGCTGTCGCAGTCGCAGCTGCTGTGGGGCCGCACGCTCACGGGCGTGATCGAGGGGGATGCCGACATCCACCGTGATATCCCGATGCTCGCCGCCCTGTGGCGGGCGGGCCGCCTGCCGGTGCACCGGCTCGTCACCGGCTATGCGTTCGACGACATCGACGCCGCCGTCGACGATGCGCGGGCCGGGCGCGTGGTGAAGGCGGTCGCCCGCATCGGCGACGCGGGCACCGCGGGCACCATCGCCACCGCGGGCACCGCGGGCACCGCGGGCACCGCGGCCGCCGCCGCGACCGCCCCAGCACCGGCGCTCGTCCCGATCACCGAGATCGCCGACGCCGACCTCGCCCACGTGTGGCGCTCGCTGCCGCCGGTGCGACCCGACGAGCTGATCGGCCTGTGGCGGGGCACGGGGCTGAGCCTCACCCACCCGATCCAGCGTCAGCTCGAACGCAGCGGCTGGTTCGGCAAGCTGTTCCGCACGCTCGACGACGTCGCCCCGATCGTGTGCACGGATGCCGACGGCGACCTCGTCGCCGACGTGCGCCTGGCCGGCGGCGGGGCCACGGTGCGCACCGTGCGCCACGACGGTGTCGACACGGCGGCGATGCTCTACGACACCCGCCCCGTCATCGACCTGTTCACCCGGCTGGGCCCCGACACGATCCTCGGGGTCATGACCGGCCCGGGCACCGAGGTCGACGGGCGGCGCTACCACTTCGTCCTCGAGCGCGTCGACGATCGGCCGGTGCGCGTGGCGGGCGACTGAGCGGGCGTCGCCGTCCGTTCACCGACGGTCCACCCGGGGTCCACCCCGCGTCGGTAGGCAAGAAGCACCCCTTGCCCGATCGACCTGAGGACTCCCATGCCTTCGCCAGTCCGACGTCGTGCGGTCGCTGCGGCCATCACGGCCGCACTCGCCTGCACGCTCGCCCTGACACCGCTCACCGCCGCGGCCGCCGCCCCGGCGACGCCCGCGCCCGTCGTGCACTCCGCCGCCGACGCGGCCCTGACCCTGACCCCGCTCGGCACGCACGCCACGAGCGTGTTCGGCGCCTCCGCCGCCGAGATCGTCGCCGCCCACGGCGACCGCCTCTTCGTCGTCAACGCGCAGGCGGGCTCGATCACGGTGCTCGACTACCGCGACCCCGCATCGCCGGTCGAGCTGTTCGAGATCGCCGCCGACGGCGTCGCGAACTCCGTCGCCGTCCGCGCCGACGGCCTCGGCGTGATCGCGCTCGAGTCGCCCACCAAGACCGACCCCGGCGCGCTGGTGTTCTTCGACGCGGATGCCGCGGAGGCCCGCATCCTCGGATCTGTCACCGTCGGGGCCCTCCCCGACATGGTCACGATCTCGTCCGACGGCGCCTACGCCGTCGTCGCCAATGAAGGCGAGCCCGCCGACGACTTCTCCACCGACCCGGAGGGCTCGGTCGGCGTCGTGGCCCTCCCCACCGGCAAGACCGCCCCGGCGCAGGAGGCCGTGCGCCTGGCCGGCTTCGCCGCGTTCGAGGGCGAGAACCTCCCCGGCGGCGTGCGCGTCTTCGGCCCCGACGTGGCCGCGCCCGATCAGGGCGACACCCCGCTCGCGGCGAACCGGGTCAGCCGCAACCTCGAGCCCGAGTACATCGCCGTCGACGGCGGCACCGCCTACGCGGCCGTGCAGGAGGCCAACGCGATCGCGGTCGTCGACCTCGCCTCGGCCACCGTCACCGACCTGTTCCCGCTCGGGTTCAAGGACCACGGCCTGCCCGGCAACGGTCTCGACGCGAGCGACCGCGACAACGCGATCGACA
The DNA here is from genome assembly GCF_025421715.1 of Microbacterium festucae. Lineage (GTDB taxonomy): Bacteria > Actinomycetota > Actinomycetes > Actinomycetales > Microbacteriaceae > Microbacterium > Microbacterium festucae. The sequence continues at coordinate 1,213,281 of NZ_JAOEFC010000001.1, read as the reverse complement.
TCGCCGCCTACCCGGGCCTGAAGGGCATCTACATGCCCGACGGCATGAGCTCGTACCAGGCCGGCGGCACCACCTATCTCGTCACCGCGAACGAGGGTGACGCCCGCGAGTGGGGCGACTACATCGACGAAGCCCGCGTGAAGGACCTGGGCAAGAAGCAGCAGAAGCCGATCTGCACCACCAGCCCCCTCGCCGCGCTCACCGCCGACGCCGACCTCGGCCGCCTCAAGATCGCCACCGACCTCGGCATCGCCGACGGCGCCGACTGCTACAGCGAGCTGTACGCCTACGGCGCCCGGTCGTTCTCGATCTGGACCACCGACGGCGAGCAGGTGTTCGATTCGGGCGACCAGTTCGAGCAGATCACCGCGGCGGCCATCCCCGACCACTTCGACTCGGGCCACGACGAGACCGGCTTCGACACCCGCAGCGCCGCGAAGGGCCCCGAGCCCGAGAACGTCGCCGTGGGCACCGTCGGCGGCCGCACCTACGCCTTCGTCGGCCTCGAGCGCGTCGGCGGCATCATGGTCTACGACATCACCGACCCCGCGGCATCCCGGTTCGTCACGTACGTGAACAACCGCGACTTCTCCGCCGGCGAAGAGCCCAGCGCCGCCTCGCTCGACCTCGGCGCCGAGGGTGTCACCTTCATCCCCGCCGAGCGCTCCGCGACCGGCGAGCCGCTCCTGGCCGTGGCCAACGAGGTCTCGGGCACCACCACGCTGTTCGCGATCGACGGCGCCCCCGCCGAGCCGCAGACCACCGACATCCAGGTGCTCACGATCAACGACTTCCACGGTCGCATCGAGCAGAACCTCGCCAACGGCGAGGCGGGTGCCGCCGTGCTCGCCGGAGCCGTCGACGACTTCGAGAAGACGAACCCGAACACCCTGCTCGTCTCGGCCGGCGACAACATCGGCGCCTCGACGTTCACGTCGTTCATCCAGCAGGACACCCCCACGATCGCGGCGCTGAAGGCGGCGGGACTGGATGTCGGCGCGGTGGGCAACCACGAGTTCGACGCCGGCTTCGCCGACCTGACCGACCGCGTGACGCCGGGCCTGGGCGGCAGCCACCTCTCCCTCGGCGCCAACGTCTACCTGAAGGGCACGAAGACGCCCGCGCTCGACGAGTACCGCGTCGAGACGGTCGACGGCGTGCGCATCGCGTTCATCGGCACCGTCACCCAGCAGACCGCCGCCATGGTCACCCCCACGGGCATCGCCGGCATCGAGTTCGGCGACCAGCTCGAGGCGGTCGACCGCGTCGCGGCGAAGATCACCGACGGCGACCTCGCCGACGTGATCGTGCTGCTCACCCACGAGGGCCCCGCCACCGGCTCCTGCGACGCCGTCGCCGGCGACACCACTGTGTTCGGCGACCTGATCCGCGGCGCCTCGGCAGAGGTGGATGCCATCGTCACCGGGCACACGCACCAGTCGTTCGCCTGCGAGGTCGCCGGTCCCGCCGGCCCCCGCCCGGTGATCCAGGCCCACCAGTACGGCACGACGCTGGGCAAGCTCGACATCTCGGTCGACACCGCCTCGAAGGAGCTCGTCTCCGTCACCCCGTCGCTGGTGCCGCTGGTCGCCGACGGCAAGGCGGCCTTCCCCGCCGACCCCGCCGTGGCGCAGATCGTCGCGGATGCCGTGGCCGTCGCCGAGACCGAGGGCAAGGTGGAGGTGGGTCGCATCAGCGACAGCATCACCCGCGGCGGCACCGCCGGCTCCGACCGCGGCGTCGAGTCGACGCTCGGCAACACCGTGGCCGACCTGTACCTGTGGGCCACGTCGAACGACGACTACGCGGGCACCCCGGCGCAGATCGGTCTGATGAACCCGGGAGGCCTGCGCGCCGACCTGGTGAAGACGGGCGACGGCACCGTGACGGTGCGCGACGTGGCCAACGTGCAGCCGTTCGCGAACACGCTCGTGACGGTCACCCTCACGGGGGCGCAGCTGAAGGCGGTGCTCGAGGAGCAGTGGCAGCCCGACGGCTCGTCGCGCCCGAAGCTGCACCTGGGCGTCTCGGCGGGCTTCGCCTACACGTACGACCCGGCCGCCCCGCGCGGGCAGCGCATCGTGTCGATGAGCCTCGACGGTGCGCCGATCACGGCGGCGGATGCGGTCACCGTGGTGACCAACTCGTTCCTCGCCGCGGGCGGCGACAACTTCGTCACCTTCGCGCAGGGCACCGACCGCACCGACACCGGCCAGGTCGACCTGCAGGCCACCGTCGCCTACTTCGCCTCGCGTGACGTGGTCGCGCCGGCGCCGCTCGGCCGCGCCGCCCTCGCCTCGGGCGAGAACCCCGGCGGCGAGAACCCGGGTGGCGAGAACCCGGGCGGCGAGAACCCGGGCGAGAACCCGGGCGGCGAGCTGCCGGGCACGGGCGGCCCGACGGCCGCCGAGCTGGGCGCCGCGCTCGAGAAGGCCGTGATCGAGTTCGGCTCCGGCCGGGTCGAGCAGGGCGGGTCGTTCGAGGTCGAGATCGCGGGGCTCCTGCCCGGTCAGCAGATCTCGGCGACGCTGTTCAGCGACCCGATCGTCATCACCGGCATCCCGGCGGCGAACGCCAACGGTCAGGTCTCGTTCACGGTCGCGATCCCGGCGAGCCTGCCCACCGGCGCGCACCGCCTGGTGCTCGTCTCGGGCGACGGCGAAGTGACCCTCGGGGTCATTGTGCTCGCCGGCGGCACGCTGGCCGCGACCGGCGGCACGTTCCCGATCGGGTTCGTCTCGGTGCTCGCGGCGGGCCTGCTCGCTGCGGGCCTGGTGATGGTGCTGCGCCGCCGCGCGACCGCCTGATCCGCAACGGAACGGCCCCGGGTGCATCCGCATCCGGGGCCGTTCCCGTTTCTGTGCGCCGGGGCCGGGGCCGGGGCGGGGTCCACCCCGTCACGCGCGGCGTGCGGGTGTGCGTGCGGGTGCGCGCACGACACCGATGTCGGAGGTCGTCACCGGAATCGGATGCTGTGGGCGAAAGCATCCGATGTGCGCACCGATCTCCGACTTCGGCGCCCCTCCGGCCCGCGCGGGTGGGGCTCAGCCGGCGGCTTCCTCCGGACGCTCGGCCAGGCGGATCGCCTCGGTGTCGGGGGCGTAGCCGTCGATGTGCCGCTCGTCGGGGCCGTTGTAGGCCGAGAGCGGACGGATGAGCGCGTTGGCGCCCTGCTGCTCGATGATGTGCGCGGTCCAGCCCGTGATGCGGGCCGCGACGAACAGCGGGGTGAAGGTGAGGGTGTCGAAGCCCATCAGGTTGTAGGCCGGCCCCGACGGATAGTCGAGGTTCGGGTAGATGCCCTTGCGCTCGACGAACTCGCGCTCCAACTCGGCATAGAGCGCAGCCACGTCGGGCCGTTCGTAGAAGTCGACCAGCGAGTCGAGGGCGACCTTCATCGTGGGGACCCGCGAGTCGCCGCGCTTGTAGACGCGGTGGCCGAAGCCCATGATCTTGCGCTTCTCGGCGAGCGCGCGATCCAGCCACGGGCCGACGTTGTCGGCATCCCCGATCTCGTCGAAGATGTGCAGCACCGCCTCGTTCGCGCCGCCGTGCAGGGGGCCCTTGAGCGCCCCGATGGCGCCGACGACGGCCGAGTACAGGTCGCTGAGGGTCGAGGTGATCACGCGCGCGGTGAACGTCGAGGCGTTGAACGAGTGCTCGGCGTAGAGGATCATCGACCGGTTGAACGCGTCGACGACGACCGGGTCGGGCTCTTCGCCGAAGGTCATCCACAGGAAGTTCTCCGCGTAGGTGAGCTCTTCGCGGGGCTCGATCGGCTCGAGACCGTGGCGGCGACGCTGCCCGTAGGCGACGATGGCCGGCAGCGCGGCGAACAGGTGCAGGCTGCGGGCGATGTTCTCCTCGGGGGTGCCGACCGCGGTCAGCACGTCTTGCCCGGCGGTCTCGATCGCGCCGATCACGCTCACCGCGGTGCGCAGCTCGTCCATCGGATGCGCCTCGAGGGGCAGCTGGTCGATCGCCGCCTTCACCTCGGGCGCGAGCGCCCGGTAGCGGCGGCCGTCGGCGCGCTGCGCGGCCAGCTGCTCGTCGGTGGGCAGTTCGCCGTGCCACAGCAGGTAGGCGACGGCGTCGAACGGCTGGGTGGCCGCGAGCTCCTGCACCGGGTAGCCCCGGTAGAGCAGCGAGTTGGTCTCGGGGTTGACCTTGCTGATCGCGGTGACATCGGCCACCACGCCCGCGAGGCCCTTCTTGATGTCCTGGTCGGTCATGATGTGTGGCTCCTTCGCCTCTGCCGGTGGGTCAGCGGTCGATCGTGAAATCGAAGACGCTGGTGTCGAATCGGTTGTAGCCCTCGTAGTCGATGAGGTCGTAGAGGTCTGCGCGGTGCTGCATCTGGTCGAGCAGCCCGGTGAGGTGCCCGTCTTCGGTCAGCGTATCCAGCCCGCGGCCCGCCGCGCCCATCGCGATGCGCAGCAGCGACACCGGCCAGATCACGATCTGCACGCCCGCGCTGCGCAGCTGGTCGACGGTGAACAGCTCGCTCTTGCCGAACTCGGTCATGTTGGCCAAGATCGGCACGTCCAGCGCGGATGCCATCGCCTCGAACTCGCCGAGATCGCGCATGGCCTCGGGGAAGACGGCATCCGCCCCGGCGTCGACGAGTGCCTTCGCACGGTCGATGGCCGCGTCCAGTCCCGCCACGGCACGGATGTCGGTGCGGGCCATGACCAGGAAGTTCGGGTCGCGACGCCCGTCGACGGCCGCCCGGATGCGCTTGACGGCGGTGTCGGCATCCACGACCGCCTTGCCGTCGAGGTGACCGCAGCGCTTCGGGTTGACCTGGTCTTCGATGTGGGCCCCGGCGATGCCGGCATCCTCGAGGGTCTGGATCGTGCGGGCGACGTTCATCGGCTCGCCGAAGCCGGTGTCGGCGTCGATGATCGCGGGCAGCTCGGTCATGCGGGCGATCTGCTGCCCGCGCCCGGCGACCTCGGTGAGGGTCGTCAGGCCGATGTCGGGCAGCCCGAGGTCGGCGGCGAGCACGGCCCCCGAGATGTAGACGCCGTCGAAGCCCTTCTGCTCGATGAGCCGCGCCGACAGCGGGTTGAACGCGCCGGGAAAGCGCACGAGCTCGCCGGCGGCGAGCCGCTCGCGCAGCGCGCGGCGCTTCTCGGCCGCAGTGGTGGTGGCGTACAGCATGTCAGCACCCTCCCCCGGCCCGGCCCCCGCGCCGGTCGTTGAGCGAGCGCAGCGAGTCGAAACGCCCCCTCGCACCCCCCGCCCCCCGGTCGTTGAGCGAGCGCAGCGAGTCGAAACGCCCCATCAGAACAGCCCCCTCGGCGACGGCGCCGCGGCCAGCACGCCGGCCTTCGCGACGATGTTGAGCTCGCGCACCTCGGCGGGCGTGAGCTCGGGCAGCCGCTCGGCGAGCGCCAGGAACCGGTCGATCTCGGCGGGCTCGAGCACGGGCTCGGCGAGCAGGCGGAACTTCGCGACGTAGTCGGCGCGGGCGAACGGGCGCGCACCGAGCGGGTGGGCGTCGGCGACGGCGATCTCGTCGACGATGGTGGTGCCGTCCTGCAGGGTGATCTCCACGCGCCCGCCGAACGCCTTCTCATCGGGGTCGTCGGAGTGGTAGCGGCGCGTCCACTCGGCATCCTCGGCGGTCGTCACCTTGTGCCACAGCGCCACCGTGTCGGGCCGGCCGGCGCGCTCGGGGGTGTACGAGTCGACGTGGTGCCAGCCGCCGTCCTGCAGGGCGACGGTGAAGATGTAGGGGATCGAGTGGTCGAGCGTCTCGCGGGATGCCGTCGGGTCGTACTTCTGCGGGTCGCCCGCTCCCGAGCCGATCACGAAGTGGGTGTGGTGGCTGGTGTGCAGCACGATCGACGCGACCTGGGCCGGGTCGAACGCCGCCTCGTGGTGGAGCTTGCGGGCCAGGTCGATCCACGCCTGCGCCTGGTACTCGGCGGAGTGCTCCTTCGTGTACGAGTCGAGGATGCCGCGCTTGGGCTCGCCGGCGGCGGGAAGGGGCACCTCGTAGGCGGCATCCTTGCCGTCCAGCATCCAGGCGATCACACCGTCTTCGCCCTCGTAGATCGGCGACGGGCTCGTCTCGCCGCGCATCGCCCGGTCGACGGCTTCGACGGCCATCTTCCCGGCGAAGGCGGGGGCGTGCGCCTTCCACGTCGAGATCTCGCCCTTGCGCGACTGGCGCGTGGCGGTGGTGGTGTGCAGCGCCTGGCCGACGGCCTGGTAGACGGTGTCGACGTCGAGGCCGAGCAGCGTGCCGATGCCGGCCGCCGCCGAGGGTCCGAGGTGGGCGACGTGGTCGATCTTGTGCTTGTGCAGGCAGATGGCGCGCACGAGGTCGATCTGGATCTCGTAGCCGGTGGCCAGGCCCCGCACGAGGGCGGCGCCGTCGGCGCCGGTGTGCTGGGCCACGGCGAGGATCGGGGGGATGTTGTCGCCCGGATGCGAGTACTCGGCGGCCAGGAACGTGTCGTGGTAGTCGAGCTCGCGCACCGCCACGCCGTTGGCCCACGCCGCCCACTCAGGGCTCGAGTGCGTGTCGCCGGGCACGCCGAAGACCGTGGCGCCGGCGCCGCCGCGCGAGACCGGGTGGTCGAGCGCCTGCGCGCGGGCCGCCGAGACGGGCGCGCGGGTGAGGGATGCCGCGGCGACGGCCGCGTTGTCGATGACGCGGTTGATGATCATGTCGACGACGTCGGGCTCGACGGGCACCGGGTCGACGGCGACCTCGGCGATCTTGTAGGCGAGCTGGGCGGTGCGCGGCAGCGGCTCTTCGCTGCGGTACACGCGGACGGGGTGGATGACGGTCATCGTGACTCCAGGGACTCGAGGATGCTGGTCAGGGCGTTGTGCAGGTGGACGTGGGTCGCATGGGCGGCGAGGTCGGTGTCGCCGGCGGCGATCGCGGCGGCGATCACGCGGTGCTCGGCGACGGACGCCGCCAGGCGGGCGGGGTTGTCGCGGGCGAGGCGGCGCACCCGCACGAGGTGGGTGCGCACCGTGCGCAGCGCGGCGGTGAGGTAGCCGTTGGCGACGGCCGCGTCGAGGGCGGCGTCGAACCGGGCGATCAGCGCGTAGTAGGCGTCGGCGTCGCCGGCGGGCTCGGCGCCGGTCGCCCCGGCGGGCTCGGCGTCGGCGAACTCGTCGGCGAGCCCGGCGAACACGGCCCGGTCGGCCGTGGCGGCGGCCAGGCGCGCGGCGCTCTCCTCGAGCGCGCGGCGCACCTGGAACAGCGAGCGGATGTCGTCGGCGTCGATCGCGGTGACGACGGTGACCCGCGGCGAGGCCTGGGCGACGAGGCCGTCGGCGGCGAGGCGACCGAGCGCTTCGCGCAGCGGGGTGCGGCTGACCCCGAGGCGAGTGGACTGCTCGACCTCGCCGAGCACGGCGCCCGGGGCGAGCGCGCCCGACTGGATCTCGTCGAGCAGGGCGCGGTACGCGCGATCACTGGCCCGCATGCACACCTCCCCGTCGTGGCTTCGCGCCCCAGTGTATACACAAACCCGCGACATCGGGGTCGAGCCCGGGTTTCGCCGCATCGCCGTATACAAACGTGCCGCAGCCCGCGTGCCTCCCGCGGTCGCGCGTCGGCCGCCCTCGCCCAGACGGGTCAGGCGGCGGGGGTGAAGCGGCGCACCTCTTGGGTGCGGGCGACGAGGTCGCGCAGCGCCTCGAGCGAGCCCGACACGAAGCCGGCGGCGCGTCCCTGCACGAGGATGTTGCCGAGCGCGGTCGCCTCGACGGGGCCGGCGAGCACCGGCATCCCCGAGCGGTCGGCGACCCGCTGGCACAGCAGCGCGTTGAGCGCCCCGCCCCCGACGATGTGGATCGTGCGCACGTCGACTCCGCCCAGTCGCGCGGCCGTGCGCACCGTGTCGGCGAAGGCTGCGGCCAGCGACTCGATGATCGTGCGGGCGTATTCGGCCCGGCTCTGCGGGGCGCGCAGGTCGCGTTCGGCGCACCAGGCGTCGATGCGGGCGGGCATGTCGCCGGGCGGCAGGAACCGCGGGTCGTCGATGTCGACGACAGGCACGGATGCCGCGGGCACCGCCGCGGCGGCCTCCAGCAGCGTCGGCAGGTCGATGCGCTCGCCCGCCCGCTCCCAGCCGCGCACGGTCTCGGTCAGCACCCACAGCCCCATCACGTTGCGCAGCAACCGCACCCGCCGGTCGACGCCGCCCTCGTTGGTGAAGTTGGCGTGCAGCGCGTCGGGGGTGAGCACGAGGTGCTCGACCTCGACGCCGACGAGCCCCCACGTGCCGCAGGAGATGTAGGCGGCGGCATCCGGCTGCATCGGCACGGCGACGACGGCGGATGCCGTGTCGTGCGACCCGACGGCCGTCACGCCCAGGTCGGCGCGGGCCCCGAGCGCAGCGGCGACCTCGGGCCGCAGCGCCCCGAGGGCCTCGCCCGGCGCGATGAGGTCGGGCAGGAGCGCGCGCGGGATGCCGAGGGCGGCGACGAGTTCGTCGTCCCAGCGCGCATCGAGCACCCGCAGCAGCCCGGTGGTGGAGGCGTTGGTCTGCTCGGCGCGGGTCTGGCCGGTGAGCCAGGAGCCGAGCAGGTCGGGGATGAGCAGCATCCGGTCGGCCAGACCCCGCACCGCGGGGTCTTCGGCGGCGAGCTGGTACAGCGTGTTGAACGGCAGGAACTGCAGCCCGTTGCGCTCGAACAGCTCGGCGTGCGGCATGCGGGCGTGCACCGCGTCGACACCGCGGGCGGTGCGCTCGTCGCGGTAGTGGAACGGGTTGCCGAGCAGGCGCCCGCCGCGCATGAGGCCGTAGTCGACGGCCCACGAGTCGATGCCGATGCTCGCCAGGTCGGGGTGGGCGCGCACCGCCGTGCGCAGTCCCGCCAGCGCCGCCGCGTACAGCGACAGCACGTCCCAGTGGAGGCCGTCGCCGGCGGGCACCGGGTCGTTGGCGAACCGGGCGACCTGCTCCATCTCGAGCGTGTCGCGACCGATGCGCCCGACGATCACGCGCCCGCTGGTCGCCCCGAGGTCGACCGCCGCGACCGCTCCGGCACTCACGGCCGACCATCCGTCGGATCGGTGGGGCTGGTGTCGTCTCGCGAGGCGACGGCGGCCACATCCGCACCACCGTTCCGACGGATGGTCACGCCCACCGCCGCCGCACCCGCGGTCATCGCAGGAACGCCGCCGCGACGCCCGAGTCCACCGGGATGTGCAGGCCCGTCGTGCGGCTGAGCTCGGGCCCGGTGAGCACGTACACGGCGTCGGCGACGTTCTCGGGGACGACCTCACGCTTGAGGATCGTGCGGTTCGCGTAGAACTGGCCGAGGTCCTCCTCGGCGACACCGTAGGTGGCGGCGCGGTTGGCGCCCCAGCCCGACGCGAAGATGCCGGAGCCGCGCACGACACCGTCGGGGTTGATGCCGTTCACGCGCACGCCGTGCTCGCCCAGCTCGACAGCCAGCAGGCGCACCTGGTGGGCCTGGTCGGCCTTGGTCGCCGAGTAGGCGATGTTGTTGGGGCCGGCGAAGACGGAGTTCTTCGACGAGATGTAGATGACGTCGCCGCCCATGCCCTGCGCGATGAGCGCCTTCGCGGCGGCCTTCGCGACGAGGAACGAACCCTTCGCCATGACGTCGTGCTGCAGGTCCCAGTCCTTCTCGGTGGTCTCCAGCAGGGGCTTGCTCAGCGACAGTCCGGCGTTGTTGACGACGAGGTCGATGCCGCCGAAGGCGAGCACGGTCGCGTCGATCGCGGCCTGCACGCCGTCGGCGTCGGCCACATCGGCGGCCACGCCGATGGCGACGTCGGTGCCTCCGAGTTCGGCGGCCGCCGCCTGGGCCTTGGCGAGGTCGAGATCGGCGATCACGACGCACGCCCCCTCGGCGGCGAGCCGAGTGGCGATGGCCTTGCCGATGCCGGATGCCGCGCCGGTGACGAACGCGATGCGTCCCTGGTGGGTCTTCGGCTTCGGCATCCGCTGCAGCTTGGCCTCTTCGAGCGCCCAGTACTCGATGCGGAACTTCTCGGCATCCGAGATCGGCGCGTACGTCGACAGCGCCTCGGCGCCGCGCATCACGTTGATCGCGTTGACGTAGAACTCGCCCGCCACGCGCGCCGTCTGCTTGTTGGCGCCGTAGCTGAACATGCCCACGCCCGGCACGAGCACGATGAGCGGATCGGCGCCGCGGATCGCGGGGCTGTCGGCGCTGGCGTGGGCGTCGTAGTAGGCCTGGTAGTCGGCACGGTAGTCCTGGTGCAGCTCGCGCAGGCGGGCGATCTGCTCGTCGACCGACGCGGATGCCGGGAGGTCGAGGATCAGCGGCTTGACCTTGGTGCGCAGGAAGTGGTCGGGGCAGCTCGTGCCCAGCGCGGCCAGGGCCGGCGCCTTCTCGGATGCCAGGAAGTCCAGCACCACGGCGCCGTCGGTGTAGTGCCCGACCATCGGCTTGTCGGTGGAGGCGAGGCCGCGGATGGTGGGGGCCAGGGCGGCGGCGCGGGCGCGGCGCTCGGCCTCGGGCAGCGCCTCGAATCCGGCACGCACGCCGCCGAACGGAGCGGGGGCGCCGTGCTCGGCGATGTAGGCGGCGGCGGTGTCGATGATCCACAGCGAGTTGGCCTCGGCCTCGTCGCTGGTGTCGCCCCACGCGGTGATGCCGTGGCCACCGAGGATCGTGCCGATCGCCTGCGGGTTCTGCGCCTTGATCTCGGCGATGTCCAGGCCCAGCTGGAACCCGGGCCGGCGCCACGGCACCCAGACGACCTTGTCGCCGAAGATCGTCGCGGTCAGCTGCGGGCCGTCGGCGGCGGTGGCGATGGCGATGCCCGAGTCGGGATGCAGGTGGTCGACGTGCGCGGCATCCACGAGTCCGTGCATCGCGGTGTCGATCGAGGGGGCAGCGCCTCCCTTGCCGTGCAGGCAGTAGTCGAACGCGGCGACCATCTCGTCTTCGCGGTCGAGGCCGGGGTAGACGTTCACGAGGGCGCGCATGCGGTCGAGGCGCAGCACCGCGAGGCCATCGGCGGTGAGGGTGCCGAGGTCGCCGCCCGAGCCCTTCACCCACAGCAGCTCGACGGGGTCGCCGGTGACCGGGTCGGTCTGGGTGCCCTTGGCCGAGGTGTTGCCGCCGGCGTAGTTCGTGTTCTTGGGGTCGGCGCCCAGGCGGTTGCTGCGGGCGATGAGGTCGGCGGCGGTCGGGGTGGTCATGGCGTCTCGTCTCTGGTCGTCGGGGTCGGGTGGTCGAGTGTCCAGAACACGCGGCTGGCGCGCGGGCTCAGCGGCGTGTTGTGGACACTCGAGGTGGGGGTCACGCGCCCCAGCCGGCCTGGGTGCCGCCCACGCGCGCGTCGGCGATCTGCTGCTGGTAGCCCGAGGCCAGGTAGGCGGCGAGCGGGTCGGCGGCCAGGCCGCGCTCCTCGCGCCACTGGGCCAGCTGCGGACGCACGTCGGTGTAGAACGCGTCCATGAGGATGCCGTTGGCGGCGAGCACATCGTTCGCGGTCTGCGCGGCGGTCAGCGCCTCGCGGTCGACGAGCAGGGCGCGGGCGGTCATCTCCTGCACGTTGAGCACCGAGCGGATCTGCCCCGGGATCTTGTCTTCGATGTTGTGGCACTGGTCGAGCATGAAGGCGACGTCGGGGTTGTTGAGGCCCCCGCCGCGGATCACCTCGAGCACGATGCGGAACAGCTGGAACGGGTCGGCCGAACCCACGATGAGGTCGTCGTCGGCGTAGAAGCGCGAGTTGAAGTCGAACGAGCCGAGCTTGCCCAGGCGCAGCAGCTGCATGACGATGAACTCGATGTTGGTGCCCGGCGCGTGGTGCCCGGTGTCGAGGCAGACCAGCGCGCGATCGCCGAGCGCGGCGACCTGGGCGTAGCTGGTGCCCCAGTCGGGAACGTCGGTGTGGTAGAACGACGGCTCGAAGAACTTGTACTCCAGCACGAGGCGCTGGCTCTGGCCCAGGCGGGCGTAGATCTGCTGCAGCGAGTCCTGCAGGCGGTCCTGCCGGCCGCGCATGTCGTTCTGCCCCGGGTAGTTGGAGCCCTCGGCGAGCCAGATCTTCAGGTCGCGCGAGCCCGTGGCATCCATGATGTCGATGCACTCGAGGTGGTGGTCGATCGCCTTGCGGCGGATGCGCTCGTCGTGGTGGGTGAGGGCGCCGAACTTGTAGTCCTCGTCCTGGAAGGTGTTGGAGTTGATCGTGCCCAGGCTCACGCCGAGGTCTTCGGCGTACGTGCGCAGGGCGGCGTAGTCATCGACCTTGTCCCACGGGATGTGCAGCGCCACCGACGGCGCGAGCGCCGTGAACGCGTTGACCTGGGCGGCGTCGGCGATCTTCTCGAACGGGTCGCGCGGGGTGCCGGGCGTGGCGAACACGCGGAAGCGGGTGCCTGAGTTGCCGAACGCCCACGAGGGCAGCTCGATGCCCTGCTGGGCGAGGGCGGACAGGTGGTCGGCGGTGAGAGTGCTCATGCGGAGGGGCCTTCGTCGGTGGAGGTGGTCGCGGCGGCGAGTTGATCGGACAGGTGGAAGATCTCGGTGAGCGCGGTGGCGGCCTGGTCGGGGCGGCCGTCGAGTCCGGCGAAGAACGGCGCCATCTCGGCCTCCCAGCGGGCGGCGACGGCGGATGCCGCGAGGTAGGCCTGCGCGGCGTCATCGTCGTCGGTCTCGTAGTAGCCGAACAGCCGGCCGCCCTCGCCGAGGAACAGCGAGTAGTTGCGCCGGCCGGCGGCCGCGATCTCGGCGAGCATCTCGGGCCACACCGGGGTGTGCCGGGCGACGTACTCGTCGAGACGCTCGGGAACGATCTGCAGCTGGAATGCGACCCGGGTGGTCATGTCACCTCTTCGTGAGTGCGGCGGGTGGTGCGTGATCCTGAAACGATTCAATGAATCGATCAATACCGTAGTCTGGCGACGAACACCCGTCAAGCCAGGAGGACCACGTGGCCGTCAGCGTCAAAGACGTCGCTCTGCACGCGGGCGTCTCGGTGGGCACCGTCTCGAACGTGCTCAACCGCCCCGACAAGGTCGCCGCCGCCACCGTGCAACGCGTGCAGACCTCCATCGCCGCCCTCGGCTTCGTGCGCAACGACGCCGCCCGCCAGCTGCGCGCCGGGCGCAGCCGGGCGATCGGGCTCGTCGTGCTCGACCTGCGCAACCCGTTCTTCACCGACATGGCCCGCGGCGCCGAGGAGCGCGCCGCCGCCGACGGGCTCAGCGTGCTCGTCGCCGGCAGCGACGAGCAGCCGGGCCGCGAGAGCGCCCACCTCGACCTGTTCGAGCAGCAGCGCGTGCTGGGATTGCTCGTGACGCCGACCGGCGACGCGACCGAGCGCCTCGCGCGGCTGCGCGACAACGGCATCGCCGCGGTGCTCGTCGACCGCACCTCCGACGACCCGCAGCTGTCGTCGGTCGCCGTCGACGACGTCGAGGGCGGGCGGGTCGCCGCGGCGCATCTGCTCTCGCTCGGCCACCGCCGCCTCGCCTTCGCCGGCGGGCCGCTCACCCTGCGGCAGGTCGGCGACCGGTACCGCGGCGCATCCGAGGCGGTCGCCGCCGCGGATGCCTCGCTCGAGCATCTCCCCACCGACGCGCTCACCGTCGAGGCCGGCCGGGCCGTGGGCCGCGCGATCCTCGACCGCCCGCACGACCAGCGCCCGCGGGGCGTGTTCGCCGCCAACGACCTGGTGGCCCTCGGCATCCTGCAGAGCCTCGTGATGACCGGCGACGCGCGCGTGCCGGGCGACATCGCGCTGGTCGGCTACGACGACATCGACTTCGCCTCGGCCGCCGTCGTGCCGCTGACCTCGGTGCGCCAGCCCGCCGCGCTCATCGGCGCGACCGCCGTCGAGCTGCTGCTCGCGATGCACGCCGGCGCCCCGGCCGAGCAGGTCGAGTTCCAGCCCGAGCTCGTCGCCCGCGCCTCGACCCTCGGCCCCTGACCAGGCGCGGAGCTCCGGCGCCGGGCCGAGCCGCGAGGGCTCGGGCGCGCGCCCGCGCCGCGGGGCTCCCGCGCCGCGGGGCTCCCGCGCCGCGGGGCTCCCGCACCCCAGGGGCCCAGGGCCCCAGCGGCCCGGAGCGCCCTCCCGCACGCCGTCCCGAACGTGAGTTCTCATTCACATCCACGTGAATGCCGGTTCACAAAATACGTGACAATCGGCGGGCGGCTTGTCATACTCGACAGCACCCGGCCGGACCCCGCGTGACTGCGGCTCCGCGTCCACCCTCATCGGCGAGGGCGGACGAGCGTCGATGCGCTCCGGGGGCATCCGTTCGAGGAGGAACACATGCACAGCACCCTTCGCTCGCGGCACCGACGCGCGACCGCCATCGCTTCCCTCACCGCGGCTTCGGCTCTCGTCCTGGCCGGTTGCGCCGGCCGCGACGACGAGGCGATCGCCGACCCGGGCCAGAGCGGCGAGGCCGCCGCCTGCAGCCCGGGCTTCACCGACAGCACGGTGAAGATCGGCAACAGCATCCCGCTGTCCGGCCCCGCCGCCGCCTACGGCGCGATCGGCACCACGCTGCAGGCGTACTTCGACGACATCAACGAGGCCGGCGGTCTCGAGTTCGCCGACGGCAAGACGCGCACGGTCGAGGTCACCGTCATCGACGACGGCTACGACCCCGCCAAGACCACCGTGAACCTGCGCACCCTCGTCGAGCAGGACGAGGTGTTCGCCCTCGCCGGCGTGCTGGGCACGGGCGCCGCGATCGGCGCGGCTCCCTACGTCGCCGAGCAGGGCGTGCCGAACCTCTTCGTCGGCACCGGCACCGACGCCCTGCTCACCCTGCACGAGGACTCCCCGTGGACCACCGGGTTCATGCCGCAGTACGGCTTCGAGGTGCAGGCGCTGTCGGAGTACCTCATCGCCGAGCACCCCGGCGCGAAAGCGGCGATCCTGTACCAGAACGACGATTTCGGCGAGAGCATCCGGGCCGGATTCGAGGAGGCGTTCGCGGGCACCGACGTCGAGCTCGTGGCCGCCGAGTCGTACGAGCTCGCCTCGGCATCCGTCGACAGTCAGGTGACCACCCTCGCCGCCAGCGGCGCCGACGTCTTCCTCGACTGGGCCGTCGGCGCGTTCGCGACCCAGTCGCTGAAGAAGAAGCTCGAGCTCGGCTGGGACGCGACGACGGTCATCAACGCGCCCGCCGCGGATGCCACGTTCTTCCTCAAGCCGGCCGGACCCGGCGCCGCGGACGGCGTCGTGTCGATCGCCTACACGAAGGACATCACCGATCCGGGCCTGGCCGGCGACGCGGGCTTCGACGCCTGGACCGCCTTCGCGGCGAAGCACTCCGACAAGGTCAACGCGCTGTCGGCGCCCGCCGCCGCGGGCTACCAGACCGCGCAGCTGCTCGAGGCCGCCCTCACCTCGATGGACGGATGCACGCGCGAGGGCCTGCTGGACGCGGCGACCTCGTTCGACGGGCTCGAGCTCGACCTGGCCCCCGTGCCGGTGACCACCACCGCCGACTACCCGTTCGTCTGGAGCGAGATCGGGGTGCAGGTGTTCAACGGCGAGAACTGGGACCTGCACGACGAGACGTACACGGTGGGCGACTGATCGCATGAGTTCGCCCCTGCTGCAGGTCGCCGAGGTGCGCCTCGCCTTCGGCGGCCTGCAGGCTCTCGACGGGCCGTCGTTCACCGTCGCCGACGGTGAGATCGTCGGCCTCATCGGCCCCAACGGTGCCGGCAAGACCAGCCTGTTCAACTGCGTCAGCGGACTGTACCGGCCGCAGTCGGGCTCGATCCGCGTCGCCGGCACCGAGGTGATCGGGGTGCCGCGCCACCGCGTGGCGAGCCTGGGCGTGGGGCGCACCTTTCAGAACCTCGGCCTGTTCTCGACGCAGACGGTGCTCGAGAACGTGCTCGCCGGGGCCTATCACGTCACGCGCGGCGGCTACTGGGCCAGCGCCCTGGCCCTTCCCGGGGTGGCGCGCACCGAGGCGCGCGTGCGCGCCGAGGCCCGCGAGCTGCTCAGCGCCCTCTCCCTCTCCGGCGTCGCCGACCGCATCGCCGGCACCCTGCCGTTCGGCACCCTCAAGCGCGTCGAGCTGGCCCGCGCCCTGCTCGGATCGCCCCGCCTGCTGCTGGTCGACGAGCCGGCCAACGGCCTCATCCAGAGCGAGGTCGCCGAGCTCGGCGCGACCCTGCGCGCACTGGCCGCCGACCGCGGCACCGCGATCCTGCTCGTCGAGCACCACATGGGACTGGTCATGTCGACCTGCGACCGCGTCGTGGTGCTCGACTTCGGCCGCCTCATCGCCGAAGGCGCGCCCGCCGACGTCGCCCGCGACCCCGCGGTGATCACCGCCTACCTGGGGACGGCCGCATGAGCCTCACCGCCGGATCCTCGCTCCTCCGCGTCGACCTGCGCACCGCCGGCTACGGCGCCGTGCCCGTGCTGCACGACATCGCGTTCGACCTCGACGAGGGCCGTCGCCTGGTCATCCTCGGCGCGAACGGCGCCGGCAAGACCACGACCCTGCGCGCTCTGACCGGGCTGTGCGCCGCGACCGGCAGCATCCGTCTGGGCGGTGTGGAGCTGCGAGGGCTGCCGGCCCACCGCATCGCGCGCCACGGCATCGCGCACGTCCCGCAGGGACGCGGCACCGTGCCCGACCTGACCGTGCGCGAGAACCTGCTGCTGGGCGGCACGCGTCGCCCCGCCCGCGAGGCATCCGCCGACGCCGACTTCTGGATGCAGCGATTCCCGCGCCTCGGCGAGCGCGCTGGGCGCCCGGCGTCGGGCCTCAGCGGCGGCGAGCAGCAGCTGCTGGCCATCGCCCGGGCCTTCATGGCCGCGCCGCGCCTCGTGCTGCTCGACGAGCCGTCGCTGGGACTGGCCCCCAAGGTCACCGCGGAGGTGTTCGCCGCCATCGACGAGCTGGGACGCACCCGCGGCACCGCGCTGCTCATCGTCGAGCAGAACGCCGCCCTCGCTCTCGGCATCGCCGACACCGCGCTCGTGCTCGAAAGCGGCCGCATCGTCACCCGCGGCGAGGCCGCCGATCTGCAGGGCGACGACGACGTGCGTCGCGCCTACCTGGGAATGTGAGGATGCCGTGATCTGGCAGCAGCTCGTCGACGGTGTGGCCACCGGCGCGGTCTACGGCGCCCTCGCGCTGGCGATCGTGCTGGTCTACCGGGCCTCCCGCACCCTCAACTTCGCCCAGGGCGAGCTCGCGCTGCTCGGCGCGTACGTGTCGTGGCAGTGCACGGCCTGGGGGATGCCGATCTGGATCGCCCTCCCGGTGTCGATGGCGGCGCTGGCGCTGCTGTGCGTGGGGCTGGAGCGCGTGCTGTTCCGCCCGCTCGTGCGGCGCCACCAGCACCTGCCGCTCATCATCGTGAGCCTCGGGCTCATGATCGCCCTGAACGCGGTCATCGGCTGGGTGTGGACCTATCAGACCAAGGAGATGCCGGCCCTGTTCGGCGCCGGGTCGGTCGCCTCGGGCGGGGTCGCCGTCTCGCGGCAGGACATCGGGATCGTCGCCGCCGTGCTCGTGCTCGCCCTCGTGCTGGCAGCCGTGTTCCGGTTCACGCGCACCGGCCTGCGCATGCGCGCCGCGGTCTCGGCGCCCGAATCCGCCGAGCTGTCCGGCGTCTCGACCGGGCGCATGATGTCGCTCGGCTGGGCGATGGCCGGGGCCATCGGCGCCCTGGCGGGCACCCTCATCGCGCCCGAGCTGTTCCTGCATCCGGGGATGATGGCGCCGGTGCTGATCTACGCCTTCGCCGCGGCCACGCTCGGCGGCCTCGACTCCCCCGTGGGCGCCCTCATCGGCGGGGTGATCGTCGGCGTCGTCGAGAACCTCGCCGGCAGCTACGTCCCCGGGGTCGGCGGGGAGCTCAAGCAGATCTTCGCGCTCGTGATCATCGTGGCGGTGCTGCTGCTGCGACCCCAGGGCCTGTTCGGCCGGAAGGAACTGGTGCGGGTATGAGCCTGGCCACCCAGACGCTGCCGCGGGTCGGCCGCGCCCGCCGCCCGTCCCCCGTCGAATGGCTGCGCACCCCGCGGCCCCCGCTGCCGGTGCCGCGGTGGCTGCGGGTCGCACTGGTCGTCGCCGGCGGGGCGGGCCTCGTCGCCGTGCCGCTGCTGAACCCCAGCTACGTGACCCTGCCGATCACCCTCGTGATGGTCTGGACGATCGTCGGTCTCGGCATGAACCTGCTCGTCGGCTTTGGCGGGCAGATCTCGCTCGGCCACTCCGCGTTCTTCGCGATCGGCGCCTACGCGGTCGCCGTCGGCGGCGAGTCGGGGCTCGGCCCCCTCCTCCCCCTGGTGATCGCCGGCATCGTCCCGTTCGCCGTGGGCTACCTCATCGGGCTCCCCGCCCTGCGGCTGCGCGGTCTGCAGCTGGGGCTGGTGACCCTCGCGCTGGCGATGGCCACGCCCGCCGTGATCCGGATGCTGGAGCCGATCACGCACGGCAGTCGCGGCATCCGCATCGACGGCGACCCGCCCGCCGGCATCCCGCTCGCCCACGATCAGTGGGTGTACTACCTCGCGCTCGTCGTCGCCGCGCTCGCGTACGTGCTCACGCGCCGGCTCAGCCGCGGACGCCTCGGGCGCTCCTT
This sequence comes from Microbacterium festucae, assembly GCF_025421715.1. Taxonomy (GTDB): domain Bacteria; phylum Actinomycetota; class Actinomycetes; order Actinomycetales; family Microbacteriaceae; genus Microbacterium; species Microbacterium festucae. Next base: position 1,194,717 of record NZ_JAOEFC010000001.1, on the reverse strand, counting down.
CGTCGCGGTGCGCGACGCGGAGCTGGTCGCGCAGACGCTCGGCGTCGACATCGCCCAGACCAAGACGCGTCTGTTCGCGGCATCCGCGGCGTACGCCGGCGTCGCCGGCGGCATCTACGCCCTGCTGCTCGAGTTCATCGGCCCCGAGAACTTCGGCCTCATGCTGTCGATCTCGTTCATCACGCTCATCGTCGTCGGCGGGCTCGCGACCGTCGGCGGCGCGGTGCTCGGGGCGCTGTTCATCCAGTACGTGCCGATGTGGACGGCCTCGATCAGCCCCGCCGCCACAGGCGCCGCCTACGGCATCGTGCTCGTGGTCTTCGCGTTCTTCGTGCCGTTCGGCCTCGTGGGCCTCGCCCGCGGCATCCTCGGCCCCCTCCTCACCCGCCTGCGCGGCCGCCGTTAGCCCGACGCGCAGTCTCGCGGCCGAGTGGCGGGAGCAGCGCGGGGGCTCGACTACCGTCGAAGGGTGACTGAATCGACCTACACCGTGGCCACCGACGGCGCCTGCAAGGGCAACCCGGGACCCACCGGGTGGGCGTGGGTCGGCGAAGACGGGCAGTGGGCCGCCGGCTCGATCGTGCTCGGCACCAACAACGTCGGCGAGCTGATGGGCCTGCTGCGGGCGATCGAGGATCACCCCGATGTCGAGCGCCTCGTCGTGCAGGCCGACTCGAAGTACGCGATCGACACCTACGAGAAGTGGATGGACGGCCACCGCCGCCGCGGCTGGAAGACCTCGACCGGCGCGCCGGCGAAGAACGTCGACATCCTCGAGCAGCTGATCGCCGCCCGCGACGCCCGGCGCGCCGTGGGGCTGCCCGACGTCGTGCTGGAGCATGTGCGCGGCCACCGCGGCCATGTCCTCAACGAGTGGGCCGACGAGCGTGCCGTGCGCGCCGCCGAGCACGCCGCGAAGGGCACCGCGAGCGCCTGGTCGTCGCTGGCCGGCACCCACGAGCGCGTCGACGTGAGCGCCGCGCCCAAGAAGTCCCGCTGACCCCCGCTGCGGGGTAGGCCGCCGCGGGCTCCGCCGCCGCCCGCGGCTCGGCCCGGGTCCGGCTCCGCCGCCGCCCGCGCGGGCTCTGCCGCCGCCCGCGGCTCGGCCCGGGCCCGCCCGCCGGGCGGCGCCGAGTGTCCAAGACACGCGGCTGGCTCGCCCCGGCATCCGCGTGTCTTGGACACTCGACCGGGGTCGGACGCCGGGCGTGGCGCGGGGGCGACGGTCAGGTGGTGCCCTCGTAGAGGCCGATGTGGTTGCCGTCGGGGTCGACGATGATGGCCCACCAGCTCGTCTCCGAGATGGGCGCCTTGGCCATCGCCACGCTCGCGCCGGCGGCCTCGGCCGCGGCGATCGTCTCGTCGATCGAGTCGACCTCGACATACGACCGCGGCTGCGAAAACCCTTCGCTGCGCGGTGCGAGTCCGCCGCCCGAGATCTTGTTGGGCGCCTGCCACATCGGGTAGCCCTCGAAGCCGGGGACCTCCGCGATGCTCCAGCCGAACAGCCCCGAGTAGAACGCCGACGCCTTCTCGAGGTCGGAGACCGGGATGTCGATGTGGGTGATGTCGCCGTGCGCCATGGTGTGCCCCTTTCGCCGACGCGAGTCTCCTCTCCCCCGCCGCCCCCGACAAGGCCCATGCCCGCTCCGCGCCGCGCCTGCACGCTGCGCCGAGTGTCCACAACACGCGGCATCCGCGCGTCGCCAACCGCGTGTCTTGGACACTCGACCGGATGCGGGGGGCGCGAGGCGCACGTGGTCCGGGGCGGCTCGCCGTCCGGCCGCCGGTCGACAGGCCCCGGTGAGGGTGGTGGGGGCAGGGCGGCAGGGGCCGCGCCCGGCCGAGTGTCCACGACACGCGGCATCCGCCCGTCGCCAACCGCGTGTCTTGGACACTCGACCGGATGCGAGGGGGGCGGCTCGTGGTCCGGGGCGGCTCGCCGTCCGGGGCGGCTCGTGGTCCGGCCGCCGGTCGACAGGCCCCGCTGGGGACCATGCGGCAGGGGCCGCGCCCCGCCGAGTGTCCACGACACGCGGCATCCGCGCGTCGCCAACGGCGTGTCTTGGACACTCGGCAGGGCGGGCGCCGCAACGGCGGCGGCGGCGGCGGCCGCGGGGGCGGGGGGCCGAAGGGCTAGAGGCCGCGCTCGCCCTGGAGGACCTTGGGGATCCAGGTGCTGAGGAGGGCGTCGATGATCACGGCGCCGGCGGGCAGCGACGGGTCGACGTCGGGGAGGCGGATGCCGTCGGCCGCGAGGCCGGCCAGCGTGGCCGTGCGCAGGTCGACGATGCGCGCGGCCTGGTCGGCGGTGAGGGCGCGCTCGGCCTCTGCCCGCAGCCGGAGCGCGACCGCCTCGACCTCGGGCTCGGTGTCGGCGTAGGCGATGTTGATCGCGGTGTCGATCTCTTCGGTGCCGACGCCGTCGCGACCGCGCACGACCAGCAGCACGACGAACCCGACGAGGCCGACCACCGCGGCGCCGATGGTCACGCCCGCCTGCGGCCAGAGCCCGCGCCCGGCCTGCAGGGCGGCGGCGATCATGAGGGCGACGGTGACGATCGCGTGGATGCGCACCACGGCGCGGTTGAGGGGGCGGCCCGCCCCGACGATGAGCACGAGCAGCGCGGTGGCGGCGGCCGCAGCCGCCAGCACCGCGACGGCGCCGGCGGTCGCGGCGGGGTCGAACCGGATGCCGCTGGTGAGGACGGCGGCCACGGCGGCGCAGATGGCGCCGAGGATGAGCGTGATCGACAGCCAGCTGTTGGGGTTGCGGGCGCCGAAGCGGTCACGGAGCTTCTGCTTCGTGGTGCGCCGTGCGGCCTCGGCGGCCGACCGCGCGTCGGCCCACAGCCGGAGCGCGAGGTCGCGCTGACCGACGGCGCCGAAGGCGGCGAGTTCGACGGTGCGCGCGTCGACGTTCTTGGGGAGGGCGGGCGCGATCTCTCGCCGCACCGCGTCGAGCTGGGCGGCGCGTTCGTCAGCGGACATCCGCGTCCTCCCGTTCCAGGGTCGACAGGGCGCGTTCGGCCAGCGCCTGCGCGACGGTCGCCGCCAGCGGCGCCATGGGCGTGAGCGCGGCGACGACGCAGCGCCCCTGCAGATCGAGCACGTACGCGGTCGACACCGTCTGCGCCACGACCACCGGCTCCGACGACCCGTCCGGCCCCCCGTCGAGCACCGTGAAGCGCCAGCCGCGCGCGGCCCCGATCTCCACGGCGAGGCCCTCGGCGGGCCACGGCGACGGCAGCAGCGCGGCGGCCACCTCGCCCGCCGTCTCGACGTCGGACGGCGCGGGCACGTCGACCCCGGCGATGCCGAGCATGCCGAACATCCCCGCCTCGGGCAGCGACAGGAACAGCGCGAGCGACAGGTCGCCGGCTCGGCGGTGCAGCACGGCCAGTGCGGCGGCGTCGGCCACGGCGGGGCGCGCGTGCTCGGCCGCGCGCTGCACCTGTCGGTCGATCCACGCGGCATCCGCGTCGGCGGGCACGACCTGCCAGACGGCGGGGTCGGCGCGCACGGTGAGCGCAGCGGTCACGACGCCACCTCGCGACGCCACCGCAGGCTCGCGACGATCGCATCGCACAGCAGCGCCATGGCGCGGATGCCGTCGTCGTCGACGTCTGTTCCCGCCGCGCTGCGCAGGATCTGCGAGCGGAAAAGCAGCCCGGTGCTGTGGGAGCCGGGCACCGGCAGCAGGTAGCCGGCACCGGCGAGGCGGACCGGCGCGCCCTCGAGCTCGACGGTCTGGTCCATCGTCCAGCGCAGGATCGCACTCGAGTCGCCCAGCACGGTCGCGCCGCGGTCGGCGATGAGCCCCGCACCGATCTGCTGGATCGACCCGCCCGAGGGGGCGCGCAGCCACGAGGCGACCAGGGTCACCGGGAGGAAGTCCTCCGGGGCGGCACCGCTGGGCGCGAAGACGCGGATGACGTCGGCGCGGGCGGATGCCGACGCGGTCGCCATCAGCGCGTCCAGCTGCGACCGCAGCGCGACGCGGGTGGCGGCCGGGAAGCCGGCGAGCACCGCATCCGTGCGTTCGCGGAGGCCGTCACCGGCCCCGTCGGTGGCCTGCCAGTCGGGGGGAAGGAGCACCGCGAAGCCGGGCATGCCCGCGGTCGCGCCGATGAGCTCGGCCCTCAAGGACATTCATGACTCCTTCTGCGGGTACCGCCCGCACCGAGGTCGAGCCTAGCTCGTCCACTGTTCGAGCTTCTGCCCGCCGTCCTTGAGGATGCCCATGACGTCGGTCATGACATCGACCGAGCCGCCGAGGGCCTCCGCGAGGTTCTGCGGGTTGCCCGCCAGCGCGTTCCACCCGGCCGCCCAGCCGCCGACCAGCTCGTTGCCCTGGCTGAGGAAGCTCGGCATGTAGAGGCCGCGCATGAGGTTCTGCGAGTTGAGCCCGTGGTTGGTGAACAGGTCGGGGATCTTGGTGCGCAGGAACGCGTTGAGCTCGCCGCCGAATTCGAGGAACTCGCTGCCGCCCAGCCGGAACGCGCCCGACAGCCGCGGGAAGCGGGCGCCGACCTGGGCGAAATCGGCGAGGCTGGCGAGCTTGGCGAGCTTGCCGAACGGGATGATGCCCACGGCCGCCAGCGCGACGCTGCCCCAGTCGCCGCGGCCCGCGTTGAGCTTGGCGATCTCGCCCATGAGGCTGAGCACGCCGGCGACGACGGCGAGCACGCCGGCGAGCATGGCCAGCGGGCCGGTGACGACGAAGGCGACCACCAGCAGCACGATGCCGACCACGAGCAGCACGTCGAGCATGATCTCGACGAACGGCATCGAGTTGTCCCAGAAGCTGTCCTTCACGCCGTCGGCGTTGGTGCGTTCCAGGCTCGAGCACGCCGTCTCGTAGGCGCTCTCCCACGTCTCGACGGGGGCGTCGTAGCCGCTCCAGTACATCTCCCACGTGTCGACGGCGTTGTCGAAGGTGGTCTGCTCCGAGCCCGTGGTGGGCCGGGTGCCGGTCTGCTCGATCTCGCGGTCTTCGTTGCGGTCGAACTCGTCCTGGTCGCGCTCGGCGGCGCTCAGCGCCCACGACGCGTCACGCACCTCGGGCCAGGCGTTGCGGGCGCCGGTGACCCGCCAGTCGGTCGAGCCCTGCACGGCTGACAGCGCGGTGGCATAGGTGCCGAGCGCGGCGCCGCTGGGGCGGTAGCGCGCGGCGGCCACGCGGAGGTCTTCGTGCACTTCCTTGGCCTGCTCGCGGATGGCCTCGAACGACTCGCCCTTGCCGACGGTGCCGTCGGCGAACAGCTCCAGCGTGCGCGCCGCGCGCGCCATCTTCTCGCCCAGCTGCTCGATCTGGGTCGCGCGGGTCGAGATGGTGCCCGGCTCGCCCTCGATCTGCTGCATGTGCCGGCCGCCGGGGGTGGGCGGCATCTCCTCGCGGGAGTAGATGTACGAGTTCTCGGTCATTCCGATGCCTCCAGGCTCTGGGCGAGCTCGAGGTCGGCCTGCACCCAGCCCTCGTGCGCGTCGTCGAGGCGCTTCTTCATCTCTTCGAGGTTGCGCCGCTGCGTCTCGCGCTTGTCGTCCCACTCCGACTCGAAGTCTTCGGCGGCGCGCGCCAGACGGCTGTCGCCGGTGGGACTGCCGATGGCTCCCACCAGGGCGCCCGTGCGCGATCCGGCATCCTCGAACTCGGAGATGATGGCGGCGAGCGCGTCGCTCAGCGCGCGCATCGACTCCAGCGGAATCTCCACCCCATCGGTCATCGTCAGCCTCCCCGTGCCGGTCCTCCCTCAGCATACGGAGCCGCACGCACCCGGAGCGATGGGGAGCACTCCCCATTGCCGGATGCCGACGGCACAGGGTGCACGCCGAACCGCCGCCCAGGTCACACGCCCCAGGTCACACGCCCCGGGCCAGACGCCCCGGGCCAGACGCCACGGGTCAGACGGTGGCGATGAGCTCGGCGAGGCGGTCGAGCGCGGGGCGCTGCCCGGCCACGAGGCGCGGCCGGGCCTCGGCGACCGGCATCCACTCCACCCGGTCGACCTCGGGAAACGACCGGGTGCGGCCAGACCGCGGCGGCCATTCCATCTCGAACTGCCCGAAGTCGGCGCCGTCGACCGAGAATCCGGCACCGTCGGCGACGAACACCGTCACCCGTTTGCCGGAGGAGTAGGCGAACGTGCCCAGCTCGGCGTAGTCGGCGTCGGGCGCGGGCAGCCCGAGCTCTTCGGCGAACTCCCGACGGGCGGCATCCAGCGCGCTCTCGTCGTCTTCGTCGTACTCGCCCTTGGGGATCGTCCAGGCGCCGTCGTCCTTGTTCGCCCAGTACGGCCCGCCCATGTGTGCGACGAGCGCCGACACCCCGCCGTCCGGATCGACCCGGTACAGCAGGATGCCGGCGCTCGTGGCGGGCATCGGCGGTCAGGCCGGACGCGACGCCGGCGACACCTCGTAGGTCTTGGCGGGGTCGGTCTCGGCGACACCGGCCAGGGCCGCGTTGACGGCCGCGTAGGCGTCGTCGTCGAGCGTGATCTCGGAGGCCTTCACGGTGTCTTCGAGCTGCTCGGGGCGCGAGGCGCCCACCAGCGCCGCGGCGACGTTGGGGTTGTGGAGCACCCACGCCAGCGCGAGCTGCGGCACGGTGATGCCGGCCCCGTCGGCGATCGGGGTGAGCTTCTGCACGGCCTCGAGCACCTCGTCGCGCAGGAACCGCTTGATGAAGTTCGCGCCGCTCTTCTCGTCGGTGGCGCGCGAGCCCTCGGGCACGGGCTGCCCGGGCAGGTACTTGCCGGTGAGCACGCCCTGCGCCAGCGGCGACCAGACGATCTGCGAGATGCCGAGCTCTTCCGAGGTCGGGATGACCTTGTCTTCGATCACGCGCCACAGCGCGGAGTACTGCGGCTGGTTCGACACCAGCTGGAAGCCGAGCTGCTTCGACAGGGCGTGACCCTCGCGCAGCTGCTCGGCGGTCCACTCGCTCACGCCGATGTAGAGGGCCTTGCCCTGGCGCACGATGTCGGCGAAGGCCTGCATCGTCTCTTCCAGCGGGGTCTCGTAGTCGTAGCGGTGCGCCTGGTAGAGGTCGACGTAGTCGACCTCGAGGCGCCGGAGCGACCCGTTGATGCCGTCGAAGATGTGCTTGCGCGACAGACCCTGGTCGTTGGGGCCCTTGCGACCGATCGGCCAGTAGACCTTCGTGAAGATCTCCAGCGACTCGCGCGGCTGACCCTTGAGCGCCTTGGCGAGCACGACCTCTGCGGCCGTGTTGGCGTAGGTGTCGGCGGTGTCGAACGTCGTGATGCCGAGGTCGAGCGCCTTGTGCACGGTGGCCACGGCGGCGTCGTCGCCGACCTGCGAGGCGTGGGTCACCCAGTTGCCGTACGTGATCTCCGAGATCTTGAATCCGCTGTTGCCGAGGTAGCGATAGTTCACCATGCCTCCACGCTAGCGCCGGGAGCCGACACCCGGGCCGGCGCCGCCGACCGAACCGCGCGCGCGAGACGCGACGGAGAGCCCCGAGCCCGTGTCAGGGCGCCGGGACGGCGGCTGCCGCTTCGGCATCCTCCTCGGTGGCCACCAGCTGACCGCAGGCGCCGTCGATCTCCTTGCCGCGGGTGTCGCGGAGGGTCGTGGGGATGCCGGCTTCGTTGAGCCGCCGCACGAACTCGTTCTGCACGGCCGTCTCGGATGCCGTCCACACCGAGCCCGGCGTCGGGTTGAGCGGGATGGGGTTCACGTGCACCCAGCCGCGACCGCGGGCGTTGAGCTTCTCGGCCAGCAGGTCGGCCCGCCAGGCGTGGTCGTTCATGTCCTTGATCAGGGCGTACTCGATCGACACGCGGCGCCCGGTCTTGTCGAAGTAGCCGCGCGCGGCGTCGAGCGCCTCGTCGACCTTCCACTTGGAGTTGATCGGGATGAGCTCGTCGCGCAGGGTGTCGTCGGGCGCGTGCAACGAGAGGGCGAAGGTGACCGGGATGTCCTCGTCGGCGAGGCGGATGATGTTGGGCACGAAGCCCACCGTCGAGACCGTGATGCCGCGGGCGCTCATCCCCATGCCGTGCTTCTTGTCGACCATGGTGCGCACCGACTGCATGAGCCGGTTGTAGTTGGCCAGCGGCTCGCCCATGCCCATGAACACGATGTTCGAGACGCGCTCGCCGGCGTGCCCGACCTTGCGGGGGTCGCCCAGTCCGCCGTCGGCGATGAGGCGGTTGGCGCGCACCACCTGGTCGACGATCTCGGCGGCGGTCATGTTGCGGGTGAGCCCGGCCTGGCCGGTGGCGCAGAACGGACAGTTCATGCCGCAGCCGGCCTGGCTCGACACGCACAGCGTGATGCGGCCGGGGTAGCGCATGAGCACCGACTCGACCAGCGACCCGTCGTGCAGCTTCCAGAGGAACTTGATCGTGTCGCCGCGGTCGGTCTCGAGGCGTCGCACCTCGGTGAGCAGGTTCGGCAGCAGCTGCCCGACCAGTTCGTCACGGCCGGCGGCCGGCAGGTCGGTCATCTGCGCCGCGTCACTGGTGAAGTGCTGGAAGTAGTGCTTCTCGATCTGCGCCGCCCGGAAGCCGGGAAGGCCCAGCTCCTTGACCTTCTCGACCCGCTGCTCGGGGGTGAGATCGGCCAGGTGCGTCGGCGGCATGGTGCGCCGGGGGCTCGAGAACTGCAGCAGCGGCCGGCCCTCGGCATCCTTCTGCTGGGTCCACCCCTCGGCGCGGGGACGCACCTGGCGGGGCTTGGTGGCGCGTACGGGAGTGGAATCGGTCATCGTCCCAGGGTACCGGCGGCACCTGGGCGGATGCCGGTGCGCCGGTGTCCACCGTGCCGCGCGCCCGCCGGAGACCTAGGATTACCCCATGGTCAGCCCACACGACGCGGTGCGCGCACCCGTCCACAAGGTGCTGAACAACAACGTCGTCATCGCGATCGACGAGTCGGGTCGGGAACGCGTGCTCATGGGCCGCGGCATCGGCTTCCAGCTCAAGCCCGCCGACATCGTCGATCCCGCCAAGGTCGAGAAGACCTTCATCCTCGACCCCGGCGCCGACGGCGAGAACGAGCTGCGGCTGCTCAACGACGTGCCCTACCCCGTGGTCGAAGCCGTCTCCCGCGCCGTCGACGGCGCCGAGCGCGGCCTCGGGCGCTCGCTCGGTCGCCGCTTCACGATCGCCGTGCTCGACCACGTGCAGTTCGTGCTGGAGCGCCTCGACAACGGGGTGCGCATCCCCTCGACGGCGATGCCGGAGCTGCGCGTGCTGCACCCCCAGGAGTTCGCGGTGGCCCGCCAGATGGCCGATCAGATCGCCGCCTCCCTCGATCGCGAGCTGCCCGCCGAAGAGGCGGTGTTCCTCACGATGCACCTGCTCAACGCCACCCGCGACGAGCCCAACGGCACCGCCGCGCTGCTGTTTCGCCGGGTGCAGCACGTGGTGCAGGTGGTCGAGCACGAGCTCGGGGTGACCCTCGATGTCGACAGCCCCGATTACGCCCGCTTCGTGCTGCACATCCAGTTCCTGCTGCAGCGTCTCGTCAACCGCACGATGCTCTCCAGCGGCGACACCTCGTTCTTCGAGTTCGCCAGCCACAGCTACCCGCGGTCGTACGAGATCGCCGTCAAGGTGAAGGCCTACGTGAAGGCGGCCACCGAGTCGGAGCTCACCGACGAAGAGCTGCTCTACGTGATCGTGCACGTGGAGCGCCTGCGCAACCAGATCGAGGGCGGCGCAGATCGCGGGTAGCGCGAATCCCGACCACGTGGTACCTTGGTCCCCGCAGGGTGTCCGACCCTGCCGAGATCTCCGGATCGTTACCGCGCAGCGGGCGAAACCTGGACTCACATCACCACCGAATCCGTTCGGTCGGCAGATGAACGAGTTCAGGTTTTTTTGTTGCCCGGAAACGGATGCCGAGCCTCGCAACACACGGCCGCAGTGGAGCGGCGAAAGGATGGCGGATCCCGATGGCGGATTACGCGAAGACCGCGGCAGGCGTACTCGCCGGCGTCGGCGGCGAAGAGAACGTTCAGTCCCTCGTGCACTGCGCGACCCGGCTGCGCTTCGTCCTGAAGGACGAGGGCAAGGCCAACACCGCCGCAGTGAAGTCGACGCCCGGTGTGGTGACGGTGGCCCAGGCCGGCGGTCAGTACCAGGTGGTCATCGGCAACGACGTGCCCGACGTGTTCGCCGAGATCGGGAAGATCTCGAAGTTCGGCGGCGCCGGCTCGACCACCGCTGCCGAGGAGGGCCCGAAGGGCAACCTCTTCAACCGCTTCATCTCGATGATCTCGTCGATCTTCACCCCCGTGCTGTGGGCCCTGGCCGGCACCGGTCTGCTCAAGGCGTTCCTGGCCGCGGCCGTGACCTTCGGCTGGATCACCACCGACACCTCGACCTACGCCGTGCTCAACGCGCTCTCCGACGCGTTCATCAACTTCCTGCCGCTCGCCCTGGCGATCACCGCGGCGCGCTACTTCAAGGCGAACGAGTGGACGTCGCTGGCCATCGCCGGCGCCCTGCTCTACCCGACGATGACCGTGCTGGTGGGCCAGCCCGACCTGACCTTCTTCGGCATCCCCTTCACGATGGTCAGCTACGTCTCCAGCGTCATCCCGATCATCGTCATCGTGTGGCTGCAGAGCCACGCCGAGAAGTTCCTCTACGCGAAGCTCCCCGGCTCGATCAAGCGCTTCGTGACCCCCATGCTCGTCGTGCTGTTCGCCGTGCCGATCGTCTTCGTGGTCATCGGCCCGATCTCCGACATCATCGGCAGCGGCCTCGGCGGCGCGATCGGCTGGGTCTTCGACAACGCTCCGTGGGCCGGTGGCGCCATCATGGGTGGCCTGTGGCAGGTCTTCGTGATCTTCGGTCTGCACTGGGGCCTCGTGCCGCTGTTCACGCTCGAGTTCCAGACGACCGGTCAGATCGCCCTCGTCGGCCCGGTGTTCGCCGCCGTGCTCGCCCAGGCCGCAGCCGTGGCCGGCGTGTGGGTGCGTGCCCGCAACAAGAACCTCAAGTCGCTGGCCGCGCCCGCCACGCTGTCGGGCTTCCTCGCCGGCATCACCGAGCCCGCGATCTACGGCATCAACCTGCCCCTCAAGCGGCCGTTCGCCTTCGGCATCGTCGGCGGCGCCATCGGTGGCGCGATCATCGCGATCGGCGGCGTCTTCTCGACCGCGTTCGTCGTGCCCTCGGGTCTCGCCCTCCCCGCCCTGTTCGGCAACGGCAACATGGTGATGCTCGGCATCGGCCTGCTCGTGGCGATCGTCGTGCCGTTCCTGCTCACCGTGATCGTCGGCTTCAAGGAGCCCGCCGACGACGCCACCATCCCGGCCGCCGCGAACGACATCACCGTGCTGAGCCCGCTCGACGGCACCGTCGTCAAGCTGAGCGAGACCCCGGATGCCGCGTTCGCCGACGGCTCGCTCGGTCAGGGCGTCGCCATCATCCCCCGCTCGGGTGCGCTCTACGCGCCGTTCGACGCCGTGGTGGCCGCCGCCTTCCCGACCGGTCACGCCATCGGGCTGCGCCACGCCGACGGTGCGGAGCTGCTCATCCACGTGGGCATCGACACCGTCAAGCTCGGCGGTCAGCACTTCGACGTGAAGGTGACCACCGGTCAGCAGGTGAAGGCCGGCGACCTGCTCGTCGAGTTCGACGCCGCCGCGATCGAGAACGCCGGCTACGACCTGACCACGCCGGTCATCATCACCAACGGCGAGCTGTACCCCGAGGTCGGCACGCCCGCCGCCGGGCCCATCGCCCACGGCGAGCCGCTCTTCTACGCGATCGCCGTCGAGTCGGCCATCGCCGCGAAGTGACCGCCGCGAGATGACACCTGCCGGGGGTGCGGCCGCGCCCGCACCCCCGGCATCCTCTCCCCTCCTCCCCGAAGACACAGAAGACACGAAACGGATTCCGACATGAGCACCACCACCACCTTCCCCGAGGGCTTCCTCTGGGGCGGCGCCACCGCCGCCAACCAGCTCGAGGGCGCGTACCTCGAAGACGGCAAGGGACTGTCCATCCAGGACGTCATGCCCCAGGGCATCATGACCCCCCGCAGCGAGGGCCCCACCGACGACAACCTCAAGCAGGTCGGCATCGACTTCTACCACCGCTACGCGGAGGACATCGCGCTGTTCGCCGAGATGGGCTTCAAGACCTTCCGGTTCTCGATCGCCTGGAGCCGCATCTTCCCGAAGGGCGACGAGACCGAGCCCAACGAGGCCGGCCTCGCCTTCTACGACCGCGTGCTCGACGAGCTCGAGAAGCACGGCATCGAGCCCCTCGTCACCATCTCGCACTACGAGACCCCGCTGCACCTGGCCGAGCAGTACGACGGCTGGGTCAACCGCGACCTGATCGGCTTCTACGAGCGCTACGTGCGCGTGCTGTTCACCCGCTACGGCGCCCGCGTGAAGTACTGGCTGACCTTCAACGAGATCAACTCCGTCGTCCACGCCCCGTTCATGTCGGGCGGCATCAACACCCCCAAGGACCAGCTCTCCAAGACCGACCTGTACCAGGCCGTGCACCACGAGCTGGTGGCATCCGCCCTGGCCACCAAGGTCGCCCGCGAGCTGGCCCCGAACGCGCAGATCGGCTGCATGGTGCTCTCGATGCCGGTCTACCCGCTCACGCCGAACCCCGACGACGTGTTCGCCGCCCTCACCACCGAGCGCGTCAACCTGGCCTTCGGCGACATCCACGTGCGCGGCGAGTACCCCGGCTACTACCTGCGTGCGCTGCGCGAGCAGGGCGTCGAGCTGCAGATCAGCGACGAGGACAAGGCGCTGCTCAAGGAGCACACCGTCGACTTCGTCTCGTTCAGCTACTACTCCTCGATCTGCGAGACGGTCGACGAGGACAAGCGCGTCATGGGCGAGGGCAACCTCTTCGGCGGCGTGAAGAACCCGACCCTGAAGGAGTCGGAGTGGGGCTGGCAGATCGACCCCGTGGGTCTGCGCCTCGTGCTCAACCAGTTCTGGGACCGCTGGCAGAAGCCGCTGTTCATCGTCGAGAACGGCCTGGGCGCCAAGGACCAGCTCGTCGAGGTCGACGGTGTGAAGACCGTCGTCGACGACTACCGCATCGCCTACCTGCAGGCCCACCTCGAGGCCGTGGGCGAGGCCATCGCCGACGGCGTCGACCTGCTCGGCTACACCACCTGGGGCTGCATCGACCTCGTCAGCGCCTCGACCGCGCAGCTGAGCAAGCGGTACGGCTTCATCTACGTCGACCGCAACGACGACGGCTCGGGCACCCTCGAGCGCTTCAAGAAGAAGTCGTTCGACTGGTACGCCGAGGTCATCCGCACCAACGGAGCCTCCCTCACCGCGTGAGCAGGCCCCGCCCCTGACCGACGCCGTCGCGACCCGAACCTGAGAGCGGGTCGCGACGGCGTCACCCTTCCCCCCCCTCGCGTACCACCCCGCGATCGCCCCCACCGTCGAGACCAGAGAGCCATGAGCACCACCTCCACCCCCTTCCGTCGCCGCGCCGTCTTCCTCGATGTCGACGGCACCCTCATGCAGGGCGGCCACTACATCCCGCCCTCGGCGATCGCGGCGGTGCGCGCCGCCCGCGCAGCCGGTCACCTGGTGCTGCTGAGCACGGGGCGCGGCATGGCCGAGCTCGTCGGCGAGATCATGGACATCGGCTTCGACGGCGCGGTCACCAACGGCGGCGCCTACGCGAACCTCGGCGACGAGCTCGTCGTCTCGCGCACGCTCACCCCCGAGGCGGTGGCGCGGCTGGAAGAGCGACTGGCCGACCACGGCGTGCACTGGTACTTCCAGTCGTACGACCGCATGTTCGCCAGCCCCGACCTGCCCGGTCTCATGACCCGCGCACTCGAGCTCGACCGCGCGGCGCACGACGAACGCGCACGCCAGGCCGGTCGGCATCCCGACGACATCGTCTTCTTCAGCGTGGGCATGAAGGTCTTCGACGACCGCGCCCACTACTCCCCGCACGAGATGGCCAAGGCCGTCATCGTCAGCGACGACGCGGATGCCGTCGCCGCCGCCCTGGCAGAGCTCGGCGACGACTTCGCGGTCGTCAGCGGCACGATCCCCATGCCGTTCGGCCACTCCGGCGAGATCGCGCCGCTCGGCGTCAACAAGGGCGCCGCGATCCTCGAGCTGCTCGCCGTGGCCGGCATCGACCCGGCCGACGCCATCGGCATCGGCGACAACTGGAACGACGCCGAGATGTTCGAGGTCTGCGGCCTGTCGATCGCGATGGGCAACTCCGTCGACGGCGTCAAGGCGCTCGCCGACGAGGTGACCGCCGCGATCGACGCCGACGGCATCCACGAGGCCTTCGGCCGCCACGGCCTCATCTGACGCTCATCCAGCGTTCATCCGGCTCCGCGAGAATGGAACACGTGACCCAGGCCTCCCCCACCCCCCAGCGCATCGCCTTCATCGACGTCGACGGCACGATCCTCGAGCACGGCTCGATCATCGCGCCCTCCACCGTCACCGCCATCCGATCGGCGCGAGCCAACGGTCACCTCGTCTACCTGTGCACGGGGCGCGCCGCCGGCGACATCCACCCCGCGGTGCAGGAGATCGGCTTCGACGGGGCCATCACCAACGGCGGCGCCTTCGCCACCCGCGGCGACGAGCGCGTCGTCGAGCACCTGATGCCCCGCGCCGACGTCGACCGCATGGTCGCGTACTTCGAGGCGCACGGCATCCACTACTTCCTGCAGACCAACGACGCCGTCTACGCGAGCGACGGCATCGGCGGGTTCGTCGAGGAGTTCTTCGAGCAGCGCCGCACCCGGCACGCCGAAGACCTCAAGGCGCTGGGATTGGACGAGGAGGACGAGCCGCTGCCGATGATCCAGTACCGCCCGATGGCCGAGGCCGACCTCGACGCGGTCGTGAAGTCGACGTTCATCAGCAGCCGCTCCGACACGCTCGACCACGCGCAGAACGAGCTCGGCGAGCGCTTCCACGTCATCCCGGGCTCGATCCCGCTGCCGGGCGGCTCCAACGGCGAGATCATGGTGCGCGGCGTCAACAAGGGCTCCGCGATCCTCGAAGTGCTCGACCTGCTCGGCAAGGACGCCGCGGATGCCGTCGGCATCGGCGACAGCTGGAACGACGTCGAGATGTTCCAGGTCGTCGGTCAGTCCTTCGCGATGGCCGGCGCCGACCCCGAGCTGCAGGCCATCGCCGGCCGCGTCACCACCGGCGTCCTCGACGACGGCGTGCGCAACGCACTGGTCTCCGCCGGCCTCGTCTGACGGGGCCCCGTTCGGGGTCGGGGTCCCGGGCCGGGGTCGGTGCCCCGGGCCGGGTCGGTGCCCCGGGCGGGGGTCGGTGCCCCGGCATCCGCCGAGTGTCCAAAACACGCGGCATCCGTCGCGCGCCAGCCGCGTGTCTTGGACACTCGGCATCCGGTGCGAGCCGGCGTGGCACCCGTGGCACCCGTGGCACCCCTGGCACCAACGTTCGCAGAGCGCGGCACAGAACCGGGGGCATCCCCGCCTCGGTGCCCCGGCATCCGTCGAGTGTCCAAGACACGCGGCATCCGTCGCGCGCCAGCCGCGTGTCTTGGACACTCGGCATCCGGTGCAGCGCGCGGTGCGCGGTGGGGGCGGGTCAGGCGACGACGACGGCGGTGCCGTAGGCGCAGACCTCGACGCCGGCGCCGTTGTAGTCGTTCGTCTCGAAGCGGAACGCGAGCACCGCATTGGCGCCCTTCTGCTCGGCTTCGGCCCACAGGCGCTTCAGGGCCTCTTCGCGCGCACCGTGCAGCAGCGTCGTGATGCCCTTGAGCTCACCGCCCGCGAGCGCCTTGAAGCTGGCGCCGATGTTCGACCCGATGTTGCGCGAGCGCACCGTGAGGCCGAACACCTCGCCGAGCACGGTCGTGACGGTCTTCCCGGGGATGTCGTTGGTGGTGACGATGAGCATCGTTTCTCCTGTCCTGGGTTTCCCCGAGTCGAGCACGGTCCCCCCGCGTGTCCCCGCCGACACGCCGCGCCCGCAGCCTCGCCGTCACCCCGTCGCCCCGGCGCCCCGGCGAGTGTCCAAGACACGCGGATGCGGTCGCGCACGAGCCGCGTGTCTTGGACACTCGACGAAGTGGGAGACCCGCACCACCCGGCACCCGGCACCCCGCACCCACCGGGCGCGCAGCGCGTCAGGTCGGGGCGCCGAGGTTGATCAGGGTACCGTGCGGGTCGCGGATGCGGGCGACGCGCTCGTTCCAGGGCATGTCGGCCGGCTCCTGCTCGACCGACGCCCCGCTGCGCACGGCCGCCTCGAAGGTCGCGTCGACGTCGTCGACGTAGAACCACAGGGCCGCGCGGTCGCCGGCATCCGGCGTGTGCGGATCAGCGCCGATGCCGAGCTTCGCACCGCCGACGGCCAGCGACACGTAGACGTCGATGCCGTCCTGGTCGAAGCGGTACTCCACGACCGCGCCGAAGGCCCGCTCGTAGAACGCGACCAGGTCGGGGAGGTCGCGGGTGGACAGGATCGGGAAGCCGCTGCGCACCGCCATGCGCGGAAGGCTAGTCGAGGAAGACGTCCGGGAACAGGGCCTCATCGGGCGTTCCCGGCACCGCGGCGTATCCCGAGAAGTCGGTGATGCCGGCGGCCGCGAGCACGTCCTCGACGATCAGCGTCTGCCCCGAGTAGTCGCGGGCCGGCTGGATGAGCACCTGGTACGCCGCGTCCGCATAGATCTCCGGGGTGCGGCTGGCGGCCATCATCCGGTCGCCGCCCAGCGAGTACTGCACGGCGGCGGTGGCGATGGTGGTGCGCGGCCACAGGGTGTTCGCGGCGATCCCGGCGTCGGCGAACTCGGCCGCGAAGCCCAGCGTCGCCATCGTCATGCCGTACTTGGCCATCGTGTAGCCGGTGTGGGCGCCGAGCCACCGCGGCGAGAGGTTCAGCGGCGGCGACAGCGACAGGATGTGGGGGTTGGCGGCATCCTTCAGCGCGGGGATCGCGGCACGCGAGAGCAGGAACGTACCGCGCACGTTGACGTCCTGCATCAGGTCGAACTTCTTCGTGGCCAGATCCAGCGAACCCGACAGGTCGATCGCCGAGGCGTTGTTGACGACGATGTCGATCCCGCCGAACTCGCCCTGGGCCTTCAGCACCGCGGCGGTGATGGCGGCGTCGTCGCGCACGTCGCCGACGATCGCGAGCGCGCGCCCGCCGGCATCCTCGATCTGCGCGGCAGCGGTGTGCACGGTGCCTTCGAGCTTCGGATGCGGGGTGTCGGTCTTCGCGATCAGCGCGATGTTCGCGCCGTCGCGCGCCGCGCGCAGGGCGATGGCGAGGCCGATGCCGCGGCTGCCGCCCGACATCAGGATGGTCTTGCCGGCGAGGGAGGCGGTCATCGGTTCTCCTTGGTCTTGCGCGAGGCCGCGGCGAAGGCGGCCACCCGCGCGTGGGCGTCGTCGGTGTCGAAGGCGCGGCCGATGGTGGCCGCCTCGTCGTCGAGGTTGTCGGTCAGCGCGCGGTGCGCGCCGGTGCGGATGAGGCGCTTGGCCTGGCCGAAGGCCGCCGTCGCACCTCCCAGCCACCCCTGCGCCACCTCGAGCGCGCGCGCTCCGGGGTCGGCGGCGACCTCGGTCACGAGCCCCCAGTCGGCCGCCGTCTCGGCATCCACGGTGGTGTCGGTCAGCAGCAGCCGCAGCGCGCGCTGCTGGCCGATCGCGGCGGGCAGCAGGGTCGAGACGCCGAGGTCGGGGGTCAGCCCGATGTTGGCGTACTTGCTGACGAACTTGGCGCCCGGAGCGGCCACGATGTAGTCGGCGGTGAGCATGAGCCCCAGGCCGCCGCCGGCCACCGCGCCGCCGACGGCCGCGACGATCGGCTTGTCCGACTGCACGAACGTGCGGATGCCGTCGTGGATGACGTGCGCCATCTCGGTGATCTTCTCACCCCCGGCGCCCGAGCCGGCCATCGCCACGACGTCGCCGCCGGCGCAGAAGGCCGGGCCGTTCGCGTCGAGGAGGATCGCCCCGACGCTGTCGTCGGCGGTGAGCTCGTGGGCGAGGTCCCGCCAGCGGCCGCCCATCTCGAAGTCCATCGCGTTGAGGAACGCGGGCCGGTTGAACGTGATGCGCGCGAGCGCCCCGTCGCGGGTCAGCAGGATGGTGTCGCTCATCGCGGCATCCTCTCTTCCAAGGGAACGGTGTCGGTGGCGGCGGTGCGGATCATCTCGGGGCCATCCGGATGGCGCCGTCGAGGCGGATGGTCTCGCCGTTGAGGTACCCGTTGCGCACGATCTCGAGCACGAGCCCCGCGTATTCGTCGGGCCGGCCGAGCCGGGCCGGGTAGGGCACCTGCTGCCCGAGGCTGGCCTGCGCGTCGGCGGGGAGGGCGGCGAGCATGGGGGTCTCCATGATGCCGGGGGCGACGGTGACCACGCGGATGGTGTGGCGGGCGAGCTCGCGCGCGATCGGCAGCGTCATCGCGTGCACCCCGCCCTTGCTGGCGGCGTAGGCCGGCTGCCCGATCTGCCCGTCGAACGCCGCGACGGATGCCGTGTTCACGATGACGCCGCGATCGCCGGATGCCGTCGGCTCGGCCGCGGCGATGGCGGCGGCCGCCTGGGCGATGACGTTGTAGGTGCCGATGAGGTTGATGCGCACGATCCTCTCGAACTGGTCGAGGGGCGTCGGCACGCCCTCGCGGTCGAGCACCTTCGCCGGCGGGGCGATGCCGGCGCAGTTGACGACCACGCGCAGCGGCGCGGTGGCCACGGCCGTGGCGACCGCCTGCTGCACCTGCGCCGGGTCGGTGACGTCGGCGGCGACGAACACCCCGCCCAGCTCGGCGGCGCGGTCGGCGCCGGCGGAGGCGGGCAGGTCGACGATGACGACGTGGGCGCCGGCGGCGGCGAGGGCACGGGCGGTCGCGAGCCCGAGCCCGCTGGCGCCGCCGGTGACGAGGGCGGATGCTCCGACGATGTCCATGGTTCCCCTTCGAACGCGGTATCGCATCCCACTCTAGGTGAAACCGGGTCTCACCTGCGCGGTCGGGCGACGGTGCCCAGGCGGGCGAGCAGCTCGCCCGGCACGGCCAGCAGCACCCGCGCATCGGGCTCGGCGACGAGCCGTGCCACGAGCCGCTCGGTGAGCTCCGCGTCGCGCCGGCGGTACCCGGTGACGTGATGGCCGTCGAGCTCCCACTCCTGAGCACCGGCCGACCGCGTCACCACGCGGGCCGTCACCGGGTTGGGCTCAGCGGTGTACGCGTCGCCGAGCACGCCGAGCAGCACCGGCCCGATCGAGTCGGCCAGCAGCGGCGAGGGCAGCCGCGTCGTCGGCAGGTCGAGCTCCACATCGGCGACCTCCCCCCACGCCACCGCCTCGTGCGGCTCGGCGCCCTGCCACAGCTCGACGCCGCTCGTGGTCAGTCGCACGTGCCGCACCGCGACGTCGCCGATCGCGACAGCCGGCAGCACGGGCGCGGCGGGCAGGCGCGCGGCGCCAGGGGCGTCGGGGGTCGCAGCATCCCGGGCGGCGCCGGCGACGGCATCCACCGCGGTGAGCGGACCGACACGCAGGGCACCCATGGCTCCACTCAACCAGACGGGATGCGCCCCGCGCACGGCGGGGCGAGGATGAGGGCATGACCATTCCGACCACCGAGGTGCCCGTGCCCGCGCTCGTCCGCCGGCTCGCCGGCGGTGCGTACCTCGAGCCGGTGTGGCTCAACGAGGCGGGCGGCGTCACGTGGCGCACCGGCGACGGGCGCTACGTGAAGTACGCCCCGCACGACGACGAGGTGAGCCTCGCCGACGAAGCCGCCCGACTCGCCTGGGCGGCCCCGTATGCCACCGTGCCCCGCGTGCTCGAGAACGGGGCGGATGCCACGCACGAGTGGCTCGTCACCGTCGCGCTGCCGGGGCGGTCGGCCGTCGACGCGCGCTGGATCGCCGAGCCCGCCACCGCCGTGCGCGCCGTGGGCCGGGGGCTGCGGATGCTGCACGACGCGCTGCCGGTGGACGGGTGCCCGTTCGCGTGGACGGTGCCGGTCCGGCTCGAGGCGGCCGCGCGCCGCGGCATCCGCGTGCCGTCGGCGCTGCACGAACCGCCGCCGGTGGACCGCCTCGTCGTGTGCCACGGCGACGCGTGCGTGCCCAACACCCTGCTCAACGACGACGGCGGCCCGCTCGGGCACGTCGACCTCGGGGCCCTCGGCATCGGCGATCGGTGGGCCGACATCGCCGTGGCATCCATGAGCACCGCCTGGAACTACGGCCCCGGGTGGGAGGACGAGCTCATCGCCGCCTACGGCATGCCGCCCGACCGCGAGCGGCTGGACTACTACCGCGATCTGTGGAACGCGACATGAGCCATCCCCTGATGTTCGACGACGCCGACCCGCTGCTGCGGCGGCTGCGCCGCATCGCGCGGGCCCTCCCCGGGGCATCCGAGAAGATCAGCCACGGCCGACCGACGTTCTACACGACCAAGGTCTTCGCGTACTTCGGCGGGTCGCAGCGCATCGACGGCAAGTGGATCCGCCGCGACGCCGCCGTGCTCGTGCTGCCCGACCCGCTCGACGAGCCCGCCCTCCGTCAGGACCCGCGCTTCTGGGTGCCCGCCTACCTCGGCCCCGCCGGATGGCTCGGCATCGACGTCGACGCGGGCGCCGACTGGTCGGAGATCGCCGAGCTCGTCGACGCCTCCTACCGCCGCACCGCCCCCGCCCGCCTCGTGCGGGAGCTGGAGGGGTGAGGCGGGGGGTGTGGGGGTGTCCCTCGATGTGCGGGTGCGGGGGCTTTGACCCGCAGAATGTGGGACGCCGCCTCGAGCCAGGTCCCGCAAATCGCGGGTGCGGACGGGAGTGGGCCGCAGATTGCGGGACTCGCTCGGATGCCGCGTCCCGCAAAAGGTGAGCACAGAGGGGGTGACCCTCTGTATGTGGGACGCCGGGTCGAGGCGCATCCCACAGACTGCGGGTGCGGAGGGGGTGACCCGCAGATTATGGGACGCGGCCTCAAGGCGCATCCCACAGACTGCGGGTGCGGAGGGCGTGACCCGCAGATTGTGGGACGCCGGATCGAGGCACGTCCCACAGAATGCGGGTGCGGAGGGGCGTGACCCGCAGATCGCGGGACGCGCTCGGGCGCTGCGCGCCGGGGAGTGCGGCCCGACCGAAGGCATCCGCTCCCGCGAGCATGCGGATGCCATCACTCACCGTTCGCGGGACGCCCGAAGCCACATGTCACGCAAACGGCGATTGCGGATGCCATCACTCACCGTTCGCGGGACGCCCGAAGCCACACGTCACGCGAACGGCGACTGCGGATGCCGCCACTCACCGTTCGCGGGACGCCCCGAAGCCACGTGTCCCACAAACGGCGGGTGCGCGGCCGACAACCCACCGATCCAGGGACGCGCCGCGCGCCCATGTCCCACAAAGGGCGGGTGCGCGGCCGACAACCCACCGGTCCTGGGACGCGCCCCGCACCCATGTCCCGTAAAGCGCGGGTGCGGATGCCGACACCCACCGGGACCCACCCCGGGCCCGATGGGCACAGACCCCCACCCGTCAGGACCAGACGAACCGGAACGTCCCGGCGGCCACGGCGAAACCGAGCGCGACGGCGATGATGACGACGGCGCCGAGCACGGCGACGGCGTCGCGGGGGTGGAGGCGGGAGGGGGTCATCCAGGTGCGCTCGACGGGGGTGCCGAAGCCGCGGGCCTCCATGGCGGTGGCGAGCTTGGTGCCGCGGCGCACCGCGAACACGAGCAGCACGAACGCCATCGAGAAGTAGCGCCGCAGCGCGCCGCGGTCGCCGACGCCGCGCGCGCGGCGGGCCAGGCCCATGGCCCGCCAGTCGTCGACGAAGAGCCCCAGGGTGCGGGTGCCGGCGAGCACGCCGAGCACGAAGCGGCTCGGCAGGTGCACGATCTGCGAGAGGGCTCCGGCGAGGTCGTTCGGGTCGGTGCGGCCGAACAGCAGCATCGTCGGCAGCGCGAGGGCGAACACGCGCACGGCCACGGCGACGGCGAACTGGATCGATGCGTCGCTGATGGTCGCGAGGCCCAACGACCAGTAGACGGTGCCCGCCGGCTCGGCGTAGAGCAGCATGCTGATGCCGGCGATCGGCGCGAGCAGCACGAGCGGCAGCAGCCGGCGCAGCACGGTGCCATAGGTCAGTCCCGTCAACGGCACGCACGCCAGCTGCAGCGCGATGGCGACGAGGGCGCTGACGACGTCGATCGAGGCGAGCAGCGGCACCGACAGCACCAGGGCGAGCAGCACCTTGGTCGCCGGGTTCACCCCGTCGAGCCAGGCCGACACCGGCGCGGTGCGCGGGCGCGACGCGACGGCGGTCATGCCGCCTCCGCCGCATCGTCGACGGGATCGAGCGCGACGCGCTGACCGCCGAGGTGGTGCGCCACGTCGTCGTCGTGGGTGACCGCGACCACCGAGCGCCCCTCGAGGATCTGCTCCTGCAGCAGCCGCACCAGCTCGATCCAGCCCCGGCGGTCCTGCCCGAACGTGGGCTCGTCGAGCACGACCACCCGTGGCCCGGTGGCGAGCACCGTCGCCACCGACAGCCGGCGCTTCTGGCCACCCGACAGCGTGAAGGGGTTCGCGAGGGCCAGCGCGCTCAGGCCGAGCCGGTCGAGCAGCTCGTCGACGATGCGGGCCGTCGCCGCGTCGTCGAGCCCCGCCGCTCGCGGCCCCACGGCGAGTTCCTCCCGCACGTTGCGCGCGAGGAACTGGTGCTCGGGGTCTTGGAAGACGGTGCCGATGCGGGTGAGCAGCTCGCGCGAGCTCCACCGCGACGGGCGGATGCCGCGACGACCGGCCAGCTCGGATGCCGCCTCGACCTGCCCGCGCAGTTCGGGCAGCAGGCCCGCCAGGGTGAGGGCGAGGGTCGATTTGCCGGCCCCGTTCGGCCCGGTGATCACGGTCGCGGCACTGCGCGGCACGGTCAGGTCGATGCCGGTGCGCACCGGCATCCGGCCGTCGCGGGAGATCGCGAGCCCCCGTGCGGACAGGAGCGCGACGCCGCCGGTGGCGGGGGCGAGCGCCGGAAGGTCGACGGCGGCCCCCGGCACCCACACGCCGGCGCGGGCGAGCTCGGCGCCCTGCGCGGCGAAGACCTCGGCGGGCGGGCCGTCGGCCAGCAGCCCGCCGTCGGCGCCTACGACGATCACGCGGGTCATCAGGTCCGCCCACACGGCGGTGCGGTGCTCGATGACCACGAGCGTCGCGCCGGCGCGGGCGACGGCGTGCTCGACGGCGCGGCGCACCTCGACGACCCCGGCGGGGTCGAGGTTCGCGGTCGGTTCGTCGAGCAGCAGGATGCCGGGACGCATGGCGAGCACGCCCGCCAGCGCCAGCCGCTGCTTCTGGCCCCCCGACAGCGCCTTGGTCGGATGGTCACGGGGCACCTCGAGCCCCACCGCGTCGAGCGCGTCGGCCACCCGGCCGGGGATCTCGGATGCGGGAACGCCGAGGTTCTCGCATCCGAAGGCCACGTCGTCGCCCACGCGCGAGAGCACGACACCGGCATCCGGGTCTTGCAGCACGAGGCCGACCCGGCCGCGCTGGGTCTGCGGCGGGGCGCCGTCGACGCGCAGGTCGCCGCTCATCTCACCCTCGTCGGCTCCGCCCAGCAGCCCCGCCATACCCGCCAGCAGCGTCGACTTGCCCGCCCCCGACGCGCCCAGCAGCAGCACGCGCTCGCCCGGCTCGATGGTGAACGACACGTCGCGCACCGCCGGCAGGCGGCGGCCGGCGTAGCGCCAGCCCCACCCGTCGGCGGTGATGCGCGCCGCGCCGGTCATCGTCAGACCTCGGCGCGCGCCTCGCGGCCCACCGCGAAACGGCTGAGCGCCCCGGTGGCGGCGAGGGCGCGCACGAGCAGCCACCCGACCACACCGGCGAGGATCGCGCCCGAGACCACGACCGACCCGAGGTAGATCGCGTTGAACTCGAGGCTCTTGAGGATGTTGGGCGAGCTGCCGTAGAACAGCTCGAAGATCCAGGCGGCCACGCCCGCGCCGATGCCGGCGAGCACGGCGACCGGCAGCGTGAAGCGGCGGTAGAGGAAGAGGGCGAAGACGAGCTCGGCGCCCAGGCCCTGCACGATGCCCGAGAACACCGTCGAGACCCCCCACACGTTGCCGATGAGCATCGAGACGATCGCGGCGACCACCTCGACCAGCAGCGCGGCGCCGGGCTTGCGGATGACCAGGCCCCCGATCACGCCGCCGATGAGCCAGATGCCCACGGCGATACCGCCGAGGCCCGGCGTGAGGGCGTCCATGGCGCCGAACCAGGCGCCGCCGACGGTGTTCCAGGCCCAGAACAGCAGGCCGATGGCCACACCCAGCACGGCGGCGACGACGATGTCGACGACCCGCCAGCTGTAGCGGCCCGACGAGGCGGTGCGGACGGTGGTCTCAGACGCGGACACGTGCATGTGTTCTCCTCCCTGCGCCGGCATGATCCGGATCAGGTTCGACGGTCGAAGCGTGGATCGCTTCCTCTCAGCCCGGCTCACCGGACTCCCGTGGTTGTGTCGTTGAGTATAGCGACCTGGCGCGGACGGTAGTTTTGTGCCCATGTCCCAGCTCGACGCGCCCCCCGAGTCGGCCGGAGCGTCGCAGGACCAGACCTCCCCGGCGACGGATGCCGATCCCGCCGAGGCGCTGTTCGCCCCCGCCGACGCGTCGTCGGCGCCCGATGTCGTCATCACCCACTCGGGCCGTCACGCGCTCACCTGGCTCGACGAGGACCGCATCGGCCCGAAGCCGCCGGCCGCCCAGCGGGTGACGGTGGATCTGCTGGCCCGCCGCCCGCGGCGCAACCCCCTGCGCCCCACGATCGTCCTCCCGATCCTCATCATCATGGCGCTGGTCGGCTCGTACGCCGCGGCCACGCTGCTGTGGCCGCTGCACGCGGTGGCGCCGGTGGCGAGCACCGTCGAGGTGACGCCGCTGACGGCCGCCGACACCGCCGTGGCCTGGCCGGCCGCGGGCGCCGGTGCGGTGGGCGTGGGCGGGATCGCCGCCGACGCGGCATCCGCCGACACCGCCGCCTCGATCGCCAGCATCACGAAGGTCGTCACGACGCTGATGGTGCTCGACCAGTCGCCGCTGGCCCCCGGCGAGAGCGGCCCGACCTACACCTTCACGCGCGCCGACGCCCGCACCTACCAGAACTTCCTCGCCCGCGGCGAGTCGGCGCTGCCCTTCCCGGTGGGCGGCACCCTCACGCAGTACCAGCTGCTGCAGGGCGTGCTCATGGGGTCGGCCGGCAACTACGCCGACTACCTCGCGTCGCAGTACTGGCCGACGGATGCCGTGTTCGCCTCGGCCGCGCGCACGTGGCTGGCCGGGCACCAGCTGTCGGCGATCACTATCGTCGACCCCACCGGCATCGGCCGCGCCAACGCCGCCCCGCCGGCGGCGCTCATCACCCTCGGCGAGCTGGCGCTGGCCGACCCCGTCGTCGCCGAGATCGTGCGCACCGCGCAGGTCGAGCTGCCCGGTGCGGGGCTGGTCGTCAACACCAACGACCTGCTCGTCGACCCCAGCGTCGTCGGGGTCAAGACCGGCGGCCTCACCGACTTCTACAACCTGCTGACCGCCAAAGACGTCGTCGTCGGCGACCAGACGGTGCGCGTGTTCGCCACCGTGCTCGGTCAGCCCACCGACGCGCTCCGCGACGGCGAGACCCAGCGGCTGCTCGACACGATCACCGCCGAGGTGTCGGCCCCTCCCGTGATGCCCGGCGGCACCCGCATCGGCGTGGTCACCACCCCCTGGGGCGCGTCGTCGGACGTCGTGACCGAGGGCGACGCATCGGTGGTGCTGTGGAACCGCACCTCGGCGTCGGCGACCCCCACGATCGACCTCGGCGACGCCCGCGCCGCCGGCGACGAGGTGGGCTCGCTGCGCCTGTCGGGCCCGCTCGGCGCGGCGACGGTGCCGGCACAGCTGGCATCCGATCTGCCCGACCCCGACCCGTGGTGGCGCCTGACGCACCCGCTCGAGCTGTTCGGCATCGTCGACTGACGCCGGACGCCGGAGCAGGAACACCGCCGACCGGGGCCGTGCGTCAGAAGGGCCAGATGAGCGGCACGTACAGCACCGCGACGGCCAGGAAGACGAGCATGAGCGGCACGCCCAGCTTCCAGTAGTCGCCGAAGCGGTAGCCGCCGGGCTGCATGACCATGAGGTTGACGGGCGTGGCGACCGGCGTGAGGAACGCCGCCGCCCCGGCGACGGTGAGCGCCATCATGAACGGCAGCGGGCTCGCCCCCATGCCGTGCGCCACGGCGAGGGCGATCGGCACGACCACCAGCACCGTGGCGACGTTGGAGATGAACTGGCCGAGCACCATCGTGATGAGGCACAGCACCAGCAGCGCGAGCTGCGGCGAGTGGTCGCCGATGGCGGCGATGACCCCGCCGGCGACGATGTCGGCCGCACCCGTCGAGGTGAACGCCGCCGACAGCGGCACCATGCCGGCGATGAGGATGACGGTCGTCCACGACACCGCGCGGTAGGCCTGCGGCGCCGTGATCACCCGCATGAGCACGAGGGCGCCCGCGGCGAGGAGCCCCGCGACCGCCGGCGGCACGAGGCCCGTCGCCAGCAGCACGACCATGCCGGCGAGCACCGCCAGCGCGCGCTTGGCGCCGCGGCCGAGCGGCACCGCGCGCTGCAGCGCCTGCGGCGGGGTGACGGCGATCACGTCGGGCGACGCGACGTAGGCGGTGAGGGCGGCCCACGGTCCGCGCACGAGCACGGCGTCGCCGGCCCGCAGGGTGAGCGATCCGACGGCAGCCTCCCCCTCGGCATCGCCCCGGCGCAGCGCGAGGATCACGAGGTTCTCGTCGCGCGTGGTCATCCCCGCGCTGACGGTGCGGCCGATGAGGGTCGACCGGGGCGCGACGAGCACCTCGGCCACCCCCTCGCGGGCGGTGAACAGCATCCCGGTGGGCAGTTCCACCGCATAGCTGGAGCGCAGCGCCCCGGCGTAGTCGCTGGCATCCGGCGCGCCGAAGTGCTCGGCCTCGCGCGCCGGCAGCAGCCGGTCGCCGAGCAGCGCGACGACCGCCGTGGTCAGCAGCACCAGCGGCACGCCCACGAGCGCGAACTCGAAGTAGCCGAACTCACGGGCGCCGGCGGCTGCGGCCGCCTCCGAGACGACGATGTTCACGGGGGTGCCGGTGAGGGTCAGCAGCGATCCCGCGCTGGCGGTGAAGGCGAGCGGGATGAGCAGTTTCGCGGGGGCCAGGCCCGCCCGCACCGCGACGACCACCACCACCGGCAGCAGCGCCGCGACCGCGCCGTTGATGGAGATGAACGCCGACAGCACGGCGACCATGAAGCACACGATCACGGTGAGCCGCAGCCGGCTGCGGCCGGCGCGCCCTACGACCTTGTTGCCGACCCAGGCGGTCACGCCCGTGGCATCCAGCGACTCGCTCACCACGAACAGCGTCGCGATGAACACGACGGTGGGGTCGCCGAAGCCGGCGAGGGCCTCGTTGAGAGTGAGGATGCCGGTGAGCCAGAGGCTCAGCGCCACCCCGATCGCGACGATGCCCAGCGGAACCTTGCCGCTGATGAACAGCACCACCGCCAGCCCGAGGATGACGAAGGTCCACGTGGCGGCATCCATGCCCTCACCCTAGTGAGCAACCGGGCGCGCCCGGCAGGGGAGCGCTCAGGCGAAGCGGACGCTCTGCTGCAGGCGCGTGCGCACGTCGAACAGCTCGTTGCCGCCGATGTCGCGGCTGCCGCTGATGCCGCGGCGCAGCACCGTGGGCAGGGCGGTGCGCCCGACGATCGCCACGGGGAGCCCGCGCACCTTGCCGAGCTCTTCGATCGCGGTGACCACGTCGTCGTCGGGTAGCACGACGATGACGCCGCTGAACTTCACCCGGGCGGCGCGCGCCATGGCGCGGGCGCGCGCGACGACGGTCGCCACCGGTGCGCCGGCGACCTCGTCGCCGATGAGCTCGCCGCGGCGGGTGCGCACCGGGCCGCCGAAGTCTTCGGAAAGCACCGCGTACAGTCCGCTCGGGCCCAGCACGATGTGGTCGAGCTTGGCATCCGGGTCGCGGGGGTCGACGGCCACGTCGTGCCACACCGTGTAGCCCATGCCGAGATCGCCGACCGCGCGGGCCGTGGCCTCTTCGGCCAGCGCGTCGGCCAGCAGGCGCCGCACGTCGCGCGGGGCGCTGCGCACGAGCGCCGGGTCGTAGGGGTCGTCGAGGGGTGCGCCGCGGCCGACCCACTCGCGCATCAGTTGCAGGTACAGCTCACGGCGGCGGCCGCCGGGCTGACCGAACGACCGCGCGCGGGGTCGGGTGTCGGCGGCCCCGCGGGCGGGGCGCCACTGCGGGGCGCCGTCGGTGGCGGGACCGAACGAGACGCTCTCGTCGCCGAACCCGTGGCCGCGGTCGTAGCGGGCGCGGCCGTCGGCGGTGCCGATGAGCTCCCAGGCGCGCTGCACCTGCACGAACGTGGCCGCATCGCCGCCGGTGTCGGGGTGGGTCTGGCGCAGCCGCAGCCGGTAGGCCTTGCGCAGCGTCTCGTCGTCCACGCCCGGCGCGACGCCGAGCACGTCGTACGCCGACGCGGAGAGCGGGCTGTCGAACATCAGGCCCACAGCGCCGGGTCGGGGGTGGACGCCAGCGCCGCCCGGCCGGTGCCGTCCGGCACCTCGGCCAGCGTCGCCGGGTTCCAGCGCGGCGTGCGGTCCTTGTCGACCAGCTGCGCGCGGATGCCTTCGACCAGATCGGGTTGGGTGGCCGCGAACCACAGCACCAGCCCGTACTCCTGCGCCAGCGCGGCGCGCAGGTGCGGCAGGGCGCGGGCCGCGCGCACGGCCGCCAGGGTGACCACGAGCGAGGTGGGCGAGAGCTCTTCGAGGGTGTCGGCGGTGGCGGATGCCGCGTCTTCCGGCCGCGCGCGCAGGCGGGCGATGATCTCGGTCACGGTGTCCGCCGCGAACGCGTCGTCGATCCACGGGCGGGCGGCGGCCAGCCGCGAGGGCGACGGGGTCTCGTCGAACAGCAGCACGAGCTCGGTCGGGGTGTGCGGGTCGGCGCGGGTGACGAGGGCGTCGTGCAGGTCGCCGACGCGGTCGCTGGGCACCATGTGGTCGGCGAATCCGGCGTAGACCGCGTCGGCGGCATCCATCACCGCGCCGGTGAGGGCCAGGTACTCGCCGGTGCGTCCGGGCGCGCGGGCGAGCAGCCACGAGCCGCCCACGTCGGGGGTGAGGCCGATGCGCGTCTCGGGCATGGCGAGCTTCGACCGCTCGGTCACCACCCGCACCGCGGCGTGACCGGCCAGGCCCACGCCGCCGCCCATCGTGACGCCGTCGGCGATCGCGACGACCGGCTTGGGGTACTCGGCGATGCGGGCGTTGAGGGCGTACTCGGCGCGGAAGAACACCGCGGTCTGCTCGGGGTGCCCGCCGATCACCTGTTCGCGCAGGCCTCGCACGTCGCCGCCCGCGCACAGTCCCCGCTCGCCGGCGCCGTCGAGCAGCACGACCTCGATGTCGGCGTGGTGCTCCCAGGCATCCAGCGCCGCCGACAGCTGCCGGATCATGTCGAGGTCGAGCGCGTTGATCGCGCGCGGCCGGTTGAGGGTGAGGCGCCCGACGCTGCCGTCGCGGCGCACCAGCACCGTCGGCTCGGGAGGGCTCCCCGGCGTGTCAGCGGGATGCGGGGCGGATGCGGGACTGTCTGCCGTCACCCCGGCAACGTTACCCGCCGCCGCGCCTGCCCCCGCTGGGAGCCGACTTCGGCCAGGATGGGAGAAGACCGACCGCCCCCTGCCCGACCATCGCGTCGCGCGGAACGATGACGAGAGGCCGCACATGCCCGAAGGACACGTGCTCGAGTTCGCCGGTTTGACCAAGCGCTTCGGCGCGGTCACCGCCGTGGACGCCCTGACCGCCCGCGTCGAGCCCGGTGTCGTCACCGGCTTCCTCGGCCCGAACGGCGCCGGGAAGACGACGACACTGCGGATGCTGTTGGGGCTGGTGCGCTCGTCGGGCGGCACCGCCACCATCGGCGGCCGCCGCTATGCGCAGCTGCGGCATCCGCTGCAGACGGTGGGCGCCGCCCTCGAGGCGTCGAGCTTCCACCCCGGCCGCACCGCCGCCAAGCACCTCACCGTGTATGCGCGCGCCGCCGGCATCCCGCTCTCGCGCGTCGACGACGTGCTCGGCGTCGTCGGGCTCGCCGACGTGGGCGGCCGCAAGGTGGGCGGCTACTCGCTGGGCATGCGGCAGCGCCTGGGGCTCGCCTACACGCTGCTGGGCGACCCGGGCGTGCTCGTGCTCGACGAGCCCGCCAACGGCCTCGACCCCGAGGGCATCCGCTGGATGCGCGGCTTCCTGCAGGCCCTGGCCGCCGAGGGGCGCACCGTGCTCGTCTCCTCGCACCAGCTCACCGAGATCCAGCTGACCGCGCAGGACCTGCTCATCCTCGCCCGCGGCCGGCTCGTGTTCCAGGGCGCGCTGCGCGACCTCACCGAGGCCCACGACCAGTCCACCGTCGTCGACGCCCCCGACCGGGTGGCGCTCGCGCAGGCGCTGGATGCCGCGGGCCTGGCCCACCAGCCGATGCGCTCGGGCTTCGTGGTCGCCGGCGCCGAGCCGGTGGCCGTCGGCGCCGCCGCAGCCGCCCACGGCGTGGCCCTCTCGTCGCTGCAGCGTCGCGGCCCCGCGCTGGAGGAGGTCTTCCTCGGCCTCGTCGACGGCACCCGCGACCTGCCCACCACGCCGCCCGACCCGGCGACCCTCCTGCCGCCGGAGTCCGCCCCCGCGGCACCGGCACCGGCCCCGACGGAAGGAGACGTGCGATGAGCCTCGTGAACGCGACCCGGTCGGAGCTGACCAAGCAGTTCTCCACCGCGATGTGGTGGATCCTCGCCATCGTGCTCGTCGCCTACGTCGGCGGCACCGCCGCGGGCCTGGCCGCCACGTTCGGCGCGGTCTCCAGCGGCGCGATCGGCGGCGAGGCCACCGGCGCCCCGCCCATCCCCGAAGAAGTGCTCGCGCCGGTGATCTACAGCCTCGCCACCGCCGTCGGCTATGTCTTCCCGCTGCTGATCGGCGTGCTCGTGGTCACCGGCGAGTTCCGCCACCAGACCCTCACCCCCACGTTCCTGGCCACCCCCCGCCGCGGCGTCGCCCTGGGCGGCAAGATCGCCGCCGGCGTGGCGATGGCCCTGCTCTACGCCGCCATCGCGCTCGCGGCCACGGTCGGCGCCGGCGCCGGGCTGCTGGCGGCGTTCGGCGTCGACACCCAGCTCGACCAGTCGGACACGTGGGCGATGATCGCCCGCATGGCCGTGGCGTTCGTGCTGTGGATGCTGATCGGCATCGGCGTCGGCACGCTCGTGCGCAACCAGGTGGCCGGGGTGGTGGGCGTGATCGCGTTCACCCAGTTCCTCGAGCCGATCCTGCGCACCGTCGGCGGGTTCGTCGACGGCGTCACCGACGTGGTGCGCTGGCTGCCCGGCGCCGCCTCCGACGCCCTGGTGGGCGCGAGCATCTACACGAGCTTCATGGGCGGCGGCGGCGAGAGCGAGGTCGCCTGGTGGGCCGGGGGCCTGGTGCTCCTGGCCTACGCCGCGGTGCTCCTGGTGGCCGGCTTCCTCTTCAGCTGGCGCCGCGACGTCAGCTGACGCGGGCCCGTCGCCGCCGGCCTCCGTCGGCGGTGCAGGCATCGCGGGCGTCAGTCGGCGGTGCCGGCGCCGATCTCGGTGACCTCGTCGGGGCCGTCGGGCGCGTCGAGGTGCAGCGCCTGCACCAGGGCGACGCCGTGGCGGGTGGTGAGCACGACGCGCTGGAACTCGGCATCCTCGCTCAGGTCGATGACCACACCGGGCCGGTGACGGCGCACGATCACGAAGTCGGTGGTGCCGGCGGCCGCCCACGTGCCCATGGCGATGACGCCGCGCACGGCGGTGCCGGGGCTCGGCACGCCGCGCAGCCACGGCCAGCCGTCGTCGGTGAGCTGCACCTTGGTGATCTGCTCACGCGCGATCTTGAGGCTCTCGGTCCGTCGCGCCAGCACACGCTCGGTGCCCGACAGCACGACCTCCAGCCGCGTCACGTCCAGCAGCAGAGTCACCATGCGTTTCAGTCTGCCAGGCCCACCGCGCCGGATTGCTCACGGGGAGGTCACGATCCGGATGCCGGGGGGCGCGCACCCGCGCCCGCGGGGGCCTCAGATGGCGAATTCGTCGGTCGCGTGCGGCAGCGGGAACTGCCCGACCGCGGCGATGAGCCCGTCGACGGACTGCTCGCGGGCGACGACCGACACGCCCAGGCCGGTGCGGCGGGCGTCTTTGGCGGTGCGCGGACCGATCGCGGCGACCACGGTCGCCTCGGGGATGTCGGGGAACTGCTCGCGCACCTGCTCGGCGACCGACCCGCTGGTGACGAGGATCGCGTTGATCCGCCCCGAGCGCACATCGTGCGCGATGCGCTCGGTGACGGGCACACCCACCGTGCGGTAGGCGACGACGCTGCGCACGTGATGACCGGCGGCCGACAGCTCACGGGTGAGCACGGGCTTGGCGATCTCGCTGCGCAGGGCGAGCACGCGGCGCGGTTCGGGCTCGAGCGCGATGAACTGCGAGGCCATGCCGGCGGCGGAGTTGTCGACGTCGGGCACGAGGTCGACCCGGTAGCCCATCGCCGTCAGTGCGGCCGCGGTGGTCTCGCCGACGGCGGCGACCTTGGTGGATGCGGGGATCTGCGCGCGGTACGCGTAGAGCACGTCGACGGTCGTGGCGCTGGTGAGCGTCACCCAGTCGAACGCACCGGCCGCCAGCTCGCGCAGCGCCGACTCGAGGTCGGCGGGGTCGGCGGCGGGGGCGAAGTTGATGAGCGGGGCGATCACGGGAACAGCGCCCTGGCCGCGCAGCGTCGCGGCGACCGAGTCGCCCCAGGGCCCGCCGCGGGGCACGAGCACGCGCCACCCGCGAAGGGGCTTGGACGGCGTCGCGTCCGCTGCTGCGTGGTTCATGTTCGGCTTTCGTGGTCACTCCGGACGCACGAAATCGAGCGCCCGACACGGCGACGCCCCGTTCAGGTTCGGGAATCCATCGAAGTCGCCATCGTCGGCAGCATCCGCCTCATCGCCACTGCCTGGTGAGATCCTACCCCCGGGCCGCAAGGGCGCGTGACCGGGTGGTCGGCGACGGTCAGCGGGTGTAGAGGCGCACCAGGCCCCACACCGCGGTGCCGACGGCCAGGGCGATGCCTGCCGCGGCGGCGGTGGCCGCACCCGGGCTGCGGCGGTGGAACTCGCGTGCGCGGGTGATGCCGCGGTCGGCGGCACGGTTGACGCGCTGGGGGATGTTGGACTTCTCCTCGATCGCGAACAGCGCGGCCTTCAGCTCGGCGCGGGCCTTCTCGACCGGGTCGGTGATGCCGAGCGGCACGGCGGTGCGGGGCAGCGGGGCATTAGTACTCATCGACGACGTCCTTCACGATGCGCGCGTCGGTGGCGACCGCCTGCGCGGGGTTCTCGGTCTTGGAGAGCTTCTGGAAGCGGCGCAGCCCCAGGAAGGCGAACACCGCGATGCCGACCAGCAGCACGCCCACCACGATCAGCGACGACAGCCACGCGGGCATCCACGAGGCCAGGCCGATGATGGTGAACGCGCCGAGGGCGGGGATGAGCCAGAACAGCAGGAACAGGGCGACCACGAACCACGCGCTGCCCATCCCGATCTGCTTGCCGGCGCGCGCCGCCCACTTCTTGGCGGCGTCGATCTCGGCCGTCACGAGGTTGCGGACCAGCTCGGGGATGTCGCCGAGCAGCGTGAAGAAGCTGTCGTCGTTGCGATCGCGGAAGCCGCGGGGCGTGCTCATGTCAGTTCGCAGCCTCGGTGGTGGGTCCGGAGGAGTCCTTGGCGGTGGCGGCCTTCGTGGTGGTGGCCTTGCTGGTGGTGGGCTTGCTGGCGGCGGGCTTGCTGGGCTTGCCGGCCTGCGTGGCGGCCTTCTTCACCTCGC
Source organism: Microbacterium festucae (assembly GCF_025421715.1). Taxonomy (GTDB): domain Bacteria; phylum Actinomycetota; class Actinomycetes; order Actinomycetales; family Microbacteriaceae; genus Microbacterium; species Microbacterium festucae. The sequence continues at coordinate 1,160,732 of NZ_JAOEFC010000001.1, read as the reverse complement.
GCGTGGTGACCTCCGCCGCCGCGGCGACGTCGTCGGCCGACGCCTTGCCGGCGCCGATGACGGCGTCGAGCTTCTGCCCGGGCGTGGAGTTCTTCTTGCCGGCGGCCTTGCCGATCTTCACGGCGCCGTCCCACAGGGCGCTGGGCAGCGCGAGGGCCGCCGACTTGCCGAGCGCGGTGACCTTGTCGACCTGCGTCTGCACCGGATCGGTGTGCCAGACCTTCAGGAATCCGGTCTTGATCTGCTCGTACCGCTCGCGTCCGGCGCGCGAACCGAGCACGTAGCCCGCCGCGAGTCCGACGACGATTCCGACTTTCCCCTTCATGGGGTCTCCTCACGCTCGTGCGGGTGGTGCAGGAGCCTCTAGCGTAACGCCGTATTCCGATTCCGGCATCTAGAGGGCCGGGGGCTTGACATCCGGCCCGGAGTCGTTCGCCCACAGCACGCGATGCCGCACGCGGTCGGCTTCGGCGATCGCGTCGGCCACCGTCGAAGCGATCCCGGCGCCGCCCAGCCACGCGCCGACGACCGCCAGACCCGGGGTGCGCGCGACGCTGCGGCGCACCGCCGCGACGGTGTCGGCGTGACCGAGCACGGATGCCGGGGCGGCCGGCTCGACGACGACGCGGTGCGCGGCGTGCAGCGCGCCCGGCGGCAGCGCCACCCCGAGCGCCGCCGACGCCTCGGCCAGCGCGAGCGCGATGACGGCGTCGTCGTCGGGGGCGGAGGCGGCGGCATCCGGTCGCGGCAGCCGCACGCGCAGCAGGTGGCGACCGCCGCCGAGCGCCTCGGCCAGCCACGGCCACGCCGCGTCGGCGTGCAGCACGGAGGCAGCCTGGGCCGACACCGGGTACACCGCCCCGCCGCGCGGAGCCGCATCGAGGTCACGGGACGCGACGAGCAGCGTGACGACATCCGCCGGCGCCGGGACGGCGGGGTCGTCGGCGGCCACGGGGGCGCCGGCCGCGTCGAGCAGCGCGAGGGCCGCCGTGCGCGGGGTCGCGACGATCACGACGTCGGCGGGGAGCGGTTCGTCGCCGGCCACGTGCACCCGCCACGCCTCGCCGTCGCGTTCGAGTCGGTCGGCGGGCGCGCCCACGCGCAGGTCGACGGCGAGGGCAGCGAGGTCGACGGCGAGCGCATCGACCAGCACCGACATGCCACCGCGCAGCGAGCGGCGGGTGGTGTCGGGAGCGTCGACCAGCAGGTCGGCGACCGCGCCCGAGAGCGACCCGAGCCGGGTCAGTGCCGTGCTGAGGCCCGGCACGGCGGCATCGGCGTCGACCTGCGACGGGTCGACGCCGTAGACACCGCGGGTGAGCGGGGTGACCAGCCGGTCGAGCACGCGCGCGCCCAGCCGACTGCGCACGAGCGTGCCGAGGTTCTTCTGCCGCCCGATGGTCAGCGGCGGCCGGAGCCGGTCGAGGTACGCGCGCCACGCCCCGCCCCAGCCGATGATGCGGCGCACGTCGTCGGCCCACGCGTTGGCGGGGATGCCCGCCAGCGCCTGGGCCGGCACCGGCGCAGCACCGGGCAGCCCCGAGATCCACACGGCGCGGTCGGCCAGCGGCACGACCCGGTCGCCGAGGTCGAGCTCGTCGACGAGCCCCTGCACGCCCGGGGCGTAGGAGTCGGCGACGGCGTCGACGCGCACGCCGTCGAGGTGGGCGGCGGCGATCTGCCCGCCGAGGGCATCGGATGCCTCGAGCAGCGTCACCGTGAAGCCGACCCGGGCGCATTCGCGCGCCGCGACGAGTCCGGCGATGCCGCCGCCGATGACGACCACGCGGGTGGCGCGGGCGCGGGAGAGCAGGTCGGTCTCGGCCATGGCATCCATCCTCGCATTCACGGGTGGGGCGCCACCTGTGCGCCCCACCTCTGCGACCATGGACGCATGGCTCTGCACATCACCGGCGACGACGCGGCCGACGCCCTGCTCACCGACGATCCGCTGGCGCTGCTGGTGGGCATGCTGCTCGATCAGCAGATCGCGATGGAGACCGCGTTCACCGGACCGTGGAAGATCCGCGAGCGCGCGGGCGGGCTGGATGCCGCGCAGGTCGCGGGCTACGACCCCGAGGCGTTCACCGAGCTGTTCCGGCAGACGCCCGCCGTGCACCGCTTCCCCGGGTCGATGGCCGCGCGCGTGCAGGCGCTGTGTCAGGCGCTCGTCGACGACTGGGACGGCGACGCGGCCGCCCTGTGGACGCGCGGCGACGGCGATGCCGGCCCCGACGGGCCGACGGTGCTGAAGCGACTGAAGGCCCTGCCCGGGTTCGGCGAGCAGAAGGCGCGCATCTTCCTGGCCCTGCTGGGCAAGCAGTACGGGTTCACCGGCGCCGGGTGGCGCGAGGCGAGCGCCCCCTACGGCGAGGAGGGGTCGTTCCGCTCCGTCGCCGACATCGTCTCCCCCGAGTCGCTCACCAAGGTGCGCGAGCACAAGCGCGCCGCCAAGGCCGCGGCCAAGGGCGCCACCGCTTCCTGAGCCGGTCGGGTGCTGTCGCCGGCTGTCGTCGGGTGCTGTCGCCGGGGTGCTGTCGTCGCAGGGGCGGCGGTGCCACGATGAGGGCATGGACAAGACCGGGCAGAGCGTCGCCGAGCACCTCGCGCACGTCACCCCCGCCGTGCGCCGCCGCGACGCCGACACGCTCGTCGCGCTGATGGGCGAGGTGTCGGGCCGCGAGCCGCAGATGTGGTCGGCCGGCATCGTCGGCTTCGGCACCTGCCGCTACACCTACCCCACCGGCACCGAGGGCCTCTCGCCGATCCTCGGGTTCGCGGCGCGCAAGACCGCGGCCGTGCTCTACGTGCTCGACGACGTCCAGGCGCAGGAGAACGCCCTCTCGCGGCTCGGACCGCACACCCGCGGCAAGGGATGCCTCTACCTGAAGGACCTCGACAAGAACGACCCCGTCGCCCTGCGCGAGCTGATCCAGCGCGCCTACGACGAGGTCATCGCCGGCGGCAGCGCCTACGCCGAGTTCACCGTCATCGACTGACGGCGGCGCCTCCCGGATGCCGCGACGTCCCGGCATCCGGGTGTCAGCGGCATCCGGGTGTCAGCGGCATCCGCTCACGCCGGCATCCGCCGGGGACGGGTCAGGCGCCGCGCAGCCGCTCGGACAGGTAGGTGCTGAGCCCCTCGAGCGGCACGCGCTCCTGGGCCATGGTGTCGCGGTCGCGCACCGTGACGGCCTGGTCGTCGAGCGAGTCGAAGTCGACCGTGACGCAGTACGGGGTGCCGATCTCGTCCTGACGACGGTAGCGGCGGCCGATGGCGCCGGCGTCGTCGAAGTCGATGTTCCAGCCGTTGCCGCGCAGCTCGTCGGCGACGCGGCGCGCCAGCGGCGAGAGGTTCTCGTTGCGGCTGAGCGGCAGCACGGCCACCTTCACCGGAGCCAGCCGCGGGTCGAGCTTGAGCACCGTGCGGGTGTCGGTGCCGCCCTTGGCGTTGGGCGCCTCCTCTTCGCGGTACGCGTCGACGAGGAACGCCATCATCGACCGCGTCAGACCGAACGAGGGCTCGATGACGTACGGCACGTAGGTCTCGCCCGACGCCTGGTCGAAGTAGGTGAGCTTCTGGCCCGACGCCTCGATGTGGCTCGACAGGTCGTAGTCGGTGCGGTTGGCGATGCCCATGAGCTCGCCCCACTCCTTGCCCGGGAAGCCGAAGCGGTACTCGACGTCGATGGTGCCGGCGGAGTAGTGCGCGCGGTCTTCCTTCGGCACGTCGAACTGCCGCATGTTCTCGGGGTTGATGCCCAGGTCGATGAACCAGTCCCAGCACGCGGCGACCCAGTGCTCGAACCACTCCTGGGCCTCGGTCGGCGGCGTGAAGAACTCGATCTCCATCTGCTCGAACTCGCGCGTGCGGAAGATGAAGTTTCCGGGCGTGATCTCGTTGCGGAACGCCTTGCCCACCTGGCCGATGCCGAACGGCGGCTTCTTGCGCGACGCGGTGAGCACGTTCGAGAAGTTCACGAAGATGCCCTGCGCGGTCTCGGGGCGCAGGAAGTACAGGCCGCTCTCGTCGTCGACGACGCCGAGGTAGGTCTTGATGAGGCCCGAGAAGGCCTTGGGCTCGGTGTACTGGCCCTTGGTGCCGCAGTTCGGGCACGGGATCTCGGCCAGGCCCGTCTCGGCCTTGCGGCCCTTGCGCGCCTCGAAGTCCTCGATGAGGGTGTCTTCGCGGAAGCGCTTGTGGCAGCTGAGGCACTCCACGAGCGGGTCGGTGAAGGTGGCGACGTGGCCCGAGGCCTCCCAGACGCGCTTGGGGAGGATGACCGACGAGTCCAGGCCCACCATGTCGCCGCGACCGCGCACGAACGTCTGCCACCACTGGCGGCGGATGTTCTCCTTCAGCTCCGTGCCGAGGGGGCCGTAGTCCCACGCCGAGCGCGAGCCGCCGTAGATCTCACCGGCCTGGAACACGAACCCGCGGTGACGGGCGAGGGCGATGACTTTGTCGAGACGGGACTGCTCGGCCACGGTGGCTCCAATGGTCGGATGCGCGAGCGCGCGAGAAGGGACGGATGCCGCACGTGGCGGCATCCGTCGATTCTAGTCGCCGGTCAGCTGACGAACTTGATGGCCAGCGGGTAGGTGTACCACTCGCCCTGGTTCGCCTTCACGGCCGCGATGATCGAGAAGATCAGGCGCAGCAGGTAGGCCGCGCCGACGAGCACGAGGCCGATGAGGATGATCGAGAGGATCCAGCCGATGACCTCGAGGATCACCATCGTGATCTGGAAGTTCAGCGCGGTCGCGGTGTGCGCGCGCACGAACGGCCCGCGGTCCTTGAGGATCAGGTAGCCGATCACCGCCGGGAGGAAGTTGAAGAAGATGCCGCCGACGTGCACCAGGGTGGCCCAGAGCTTCTCGTCGGACGGGCTGAGGGGCTGCGAGGCAGGCCCGGCGCCGCCGTACGGCGGCTGCGGGGGCTGCGGAGGAGGCGTGGTCACGGGTACACAGTAGGGCCCGGGGGTGCGCCGCGTCACCTGTCCGCCGTCATACGGCGGCCGCGTCCGTGCCGGGTTTGCCGCCGGGAGGGGGCGACACGATACGTTCGAACCACGCCTGCTCACTGACTGGAGAAGACATCGTGGATCCGTTCGCTGCCGGAGGATTGTTCGTTCTGATCGGGATCGGCGTGGTCGCGCTGATCGTCGTCCTGATCATCGTGCTGATCGTGGTGCGCGCCTGGTACAAGGTCGCCAAGGCCGACCAGGCCCTCGTGATCGTCGGAAAGAACCAGAAGAACGCCTCGGGCGAATCGTCGCGCATCTCGGTGATCACCGGCGGCGGCGCACTCGTGAACCCCCTCACCCAGCGCGCCGAGATGATCTCGCTGCGCGCTCGCCAGATCAAGATGGAGCCGACGGCGCAGTCGTCGACGGGTGTCACCGTGAACGTCAGCGGCGTCGCGCTCGTGAAGATCGGCTCCGACCCCGAGCTCGTGCGCCGCGCCGCCGAGCGCTTCCTCTCGCAGGACGGCGCGATCGAGCAGTTCACCACCGAGCAGCTCGAAGGCGCGCTGCGCGGCGTCGTGGCGACGCTGACCGTCGAGCAGCTGATGAACGACCGGCAGAAGCTGTCGGACCAGATCGCCGAGGGCATCAAGAGCGACCTTCTCTCGCAGGGCCTCATCCTCGACTCGTTCCAGATCCAGGGCGTCACCGACAAGAACGGCTACATCGACGCCCTCGGCGCCACCGAGGTCGAGCGCGTGCGCCGCGAGGCCGAGGTCGCCCGCATCAACGCGGCCCGTGAGGTGAAGGCCCGTCAGATCGCCACCGACGAGGCGACCCTGATCGAGCAGACCGCGTTCGACAAGAACAGCGCCGCCGCCTCCGCCGAGGTCGGCCGTGCCCGCGCCGAGGCCGAGCAGGCCGAGGCCCTCGCCCGCGCCCAGCGCGAGCAGGACGTGCTGCTGCAGGCCGCCGAGAACCGCCAGGCCCAGCTCGACGCCGACATCAAGAAGGTGGCCGACGCCGACCTCTACCAGCGTCAGCGCAACGCCGACGGTGACGCCTACGCCCAGGTCAAGGCCGCCGAGGCGCGCGCGCAGATCGCCGCGCAGGAGGCCGACGCCACCCGCCTGCGCGCGCAGGCCGAGGCCGACGCCGTGCGCCTGGCCGGTGAGGCCCGCGCCGAGGCGATCTCCGCCGAGGCCGAGGCGCTCGCGCAGAACCAGCAGGCGCTGCTGGCCCAGCGGGCCATCGAGACCCTCGTGCCGATGATGACCGAGTTCGCCCGCGGCTTCGACAACGTCGGATCGATCACCGTGCTCGGTGGCCAGGGCGCCTCGTCGCACATCGCCGCCGAGCAGGCCTCGGGGCTGCGCGCCACCTTCGACGCCGTCGAGGCCACCACCGGCATCGACCTGCGCGCGATCATCCAGGGCCAGGCCACCGGCCGCGGCATCGCCCAGGGCCTCGCCCCCGAGCACGCGGCCTCGACCGGCGGCAAGGCGGCGACCGCGCCGTTCTCGGCCGCGCCGGCGGCGGCCACCGCCGCGTCTCCGGACGCGGGCGAGCACGCCGAGGGCTGAGCCCTCGCACGACGACGGAGCCCGCGGGGGTCAGCCCCTGCGGGCTCCGGTGCGTCTGGAGGGCGGTTTCTGAGCGTGGGGTCAGGGATCAGGACCCGTAGCCGCACCACCGGGCGACCCAGCCCAGCAGCTCGCCCCGCAGCTCCGGCGAGGCGGCGAGGTCGAACGAGCCCGCGACGCCGTCGACCTCGACGAGCAGCCGGAACACCGTGCCCCGCTTGTCCTCCAGCACCGCGTGCGGATCGCAGCGCGCGGGCCGCAGCGGCAGCGACACCGACTGCGCGGAACGGTCGGCGCCGGTCTGATCGATGTCGAGAGCCAGCGCGCCGCCGACGACCCCGTCGAAGGTGAGCAGGTTCGTCTCGCGGATGCCCGTGATGCGCAGCACCCCGTCGCCCGGGCGCGGGGCGACCTGGAGCTCCAGCGCCGCGGGCGCCCCGGCATCCGACGGGGTGAAGACGCCGAGCGCGATGTCGGCCGAGCGCTCCGCCCCCTCCTGCACGCACTCGCGCTCGTGCAGGGCCGCGAGGAACGGAATGGCCTCGGCGATCGGCACGACCGCCGCGAACGGCTCGTCCCCCCGCGCGCCGCGCAGGGTGAGCGTCGCGGCCGGCTCCGCAGCCACCCCGCAGGCGGCCGCGCCCAGCTGCACGCGCACATCGACCGTGGCCCCCGGCGCGAGGGTCGACGTGCGGTCCACCACGCGCTCCGCCGGCGCGCGGAACCGCGGGTCGGCCACCGAGACCGCGCCCACCTCGATCGGCTCCCCCGTGCCGTTCACGATCCGCACCTCCGCCTGCCGCGCCGCGACGTCCGACCGCAGCTGGATCAGCTCCGCACTCATCCCCGCCGGCAGCTCCCGCGCCGCCGCGGCCGAGTCCGCCGGGGTCGCCGCGCACCCCGCGAGCAGCAGCCCCACGGCCACCACCCCCGCGAAACTCCTCCACTTCGGCCCCGTCGCCCCACGAACCGCCCCGATCCGGTCCTTTCGCACACGGATCGGAGGAGTTTCGCGAACCACCCCGGGCATGCCGTCACGCTACCCGCGCCCCGCCGCGCCCCGCAGCCCCGCAGCCCTGGAGCCGGCTGTCCCGCCTCCTCGCGAGCCGGGACCGCGGCTTCGGCCCTTCGGCCCCGCGAAACTCCTCCAGTTCGAGTCAGAAGGGTGGCGAACCAGCCAGATCGGGGCGCGGGGCGGCCGGATTGGAGGAGTTTCGCGGGCGGGAAGGTCGGGGCCCTCGCGGGCCCACGGCTGCGGGTCGCCCGAGCTCGACACCCGGGGGTTGTGGGGTCGTGCCTCCCCGGCGCCGCGAAACTCCTCCACATCGAGCCCGCAGGGCCGCGAACCAGCCAGATCGGGGCGCGGGGCGGCCGGATTGGAGGAGTTTCGCGGGCGGGGAGGTCTGGCATACTGCCCGGGATGGACCAGACGCCCTTCGCACCGGAGCCCGAGCCCACCGCGCCCGCGACGCCTGCGCCGGGTACCGAGCCGCGTGCGACGGCCGACACGGCGCAGCCGCCCGACGCGGCACAGCCGGCCGACGCGGCGCAGCCGCCCGTAGCGCCTGCGGCACCCGGCGGGGCGCAGCCGACCGACGGGGCGACGGCCGGCGGGGCGGTGGCGGATGCGGGGCTGGCGGGGCGGCTCGCGCGGGAGTACACGTCGTGGACGCTCACGCGTCCGCTGTGGATCGCGCTGTGGGTGGTCGCCGGCGTGCTGACGGCGGGGGCGGTCGTGCTGACAGTGGCCACCGGCGACCCGTTCGGGGTCGTGATGGTCGGTCTCTGGCTCGTGCTGCTGGCCGTGATCGCCGCGCTCGTCTACGGCCTCACGCGCTCATCGGTCGCGCGCGCGTTCCCGCCGGGGTCGACCTTCTGGGCCGGATGCGACGGCCAGATGCTCGCGATGTCGAGCGCGATGGGGCGCAGCGAGATGCAGGTGTCGGCGGTGCGACGTGTGGACGTGAGCGCGAGCGCGGTGTTCCTGCGGCTGACGACGGCGCGCGGCGCGGTGGCGATCCTGCCCCGCGCGGCGTTCGCCGATGCCGATCTCGCGCGCCTGCGCGCGGCGGTCAGTCGCGGCTGACCGTGAACGCGTCGGGGTCGCCGTCCCGCGGCGGGCGCAGCCGCGCCGGCAGCGGCCACGGCAGCTCGATCAGCGGCGCCGCCCGCGTGATGTCGCCGAAGTCGTCGGCCTTGACCACGATGCGCGCGGGCGTGACCTCGACCAGCCGCACGCGCAGCGGCGCGCCGTCACCCTCGAGCATCCACGGGTCGGCGAGGTAGGCGATGCCGTGCCGCTCGAGCGCGGCCTCGGCGTCGAGCCACTCCACGCCGCCGGTCACCTCGCGCCCGAGCAGGTCGATCGCGACCCAGCCGTCCCCCTCGGCGCGGATCCAGCCGAGCAGCTCGCCGTCGTCGCGGCGGTGGGGCGTGCGGTCCATGCCCCCACGCTAGCGAGCCGCCCGCCGGCGCGCCCCCGCGCCACCGGCCTCAGCGGCGCAGCTCGGCGCGGGCGACGGTGAACGCCTCGAGGGCGTCGTGGTCGATCTCGACGCCGAGACCCGGGCCGGTCGGCACGCGCACGTGGCCGTCTTCGAGCACCATCGGCTCGGTGACGATGTCGCGGTGGTAGAACCGGTCGGATGCCGAGACGTCGCCGGGCAGCGTGAATCCGGGCAGGGCCGCCAGGGCCGCGTTGGCGGCGCGGCCAATGCCGGTCTCGAGCATGCCGCCGCACCACACCGGCACACCGGCCTGCGCGCACAGGTCGTGGATGCGCACGGCTTCGAGGTAGCCGCCGACCCGCCCGGCCTTGATGTTGATGACGGATGCCGCGCCGAGGGCGAGCGCGTCGGCGGCGGCCTTGTGCGAGGTGATCGACTCGTCGAGGCAGACGGGGGTGCGCAGCGCCCGGGCGAGGGCGGCATGGTCGACGAGGTCGTCTTCCTGCAGCGGCTGCTCGATGAGCAGCAGGTCGAACCGGTCGAGCTCGGCGAGGGTGTCGGCGTCGGCGAGCGTGTAGGCGGAGTTCGCGTCGACCTGCAGCGGGATCGCCCCGAACGCGGCGCGCACCGCGGCGGTGTCGCCGATGTCGCGCCCGGGCTTGATCTTGATCTTGATGCGCACGTAGCCCGCATCGAGATAGCCGCCGACGGTGTCGACGAGCGCCGCCTCGTCGCGCTGGATGCCGACGCTCACGCCGCTGGGCACACGGTCGTGCACGGCGCCGAGGTAAGCGCCGAAGCCCCGCCCTTCGGCGCGCAGCGCGGCGTCGAGCACCGCGAGTTCGAGGCCCGCCTTGGCCATCCGGTGGCCGACGAAGGGTGCGAGCAGCGGCGCCACCTGCGCGGGGGCGATGCTCCCGGCATCCAGTAGGGCCGGCGCGAGGATTCGCTCGGCGACGTCCCACGCGCCCTGCGTGTATTCGCTGGAGTAGAGCGGCGCGTGCTGGGTGACGATCTCGCCCCAGCCGTCGCCGGCGGCGGTGCGGGCGCGCACGATGATGACCTCGCGCACCGTCTCGGTGCCGAACGACGTGGTGAACGGCGCGACGAGCGGGATCTGCAGCACCCGCAGCTCGATCGCCTCGAGGGTGACGGGGGCGGCGGCGCGGGCGATGGGCATGCGGTCAGGCTACGACGGACGACCGGCGCCCGTCACGAGCCCCGGGCGTGACAGCCCCCGGCGACACGAGTCACCGCCGTCACGGCCGCACCCGTCACAGGCCCTCAGCCGTCACGGCCGCACGAACAGATACCCGCGCTCGTCGTCGAAGCCGCCGACGACGAACCCGTCCGACAGCAGGCCGCCGAACGCGTCGCGCACGCGGTAGCGCCATTCCAGCGCCTCGGCGGGGTCGTCGCGGCGCAGCGCCTCGATGTCGTGCGGCACGGCCACCGAGGTCACCACATCGGCTTCGCGGGGCGCGGATGCCGGGGCGGCGAGCGCCCACGACACCATGAGCCGGTCCGACTCGTCGCCGCGGTTGACGCCGTCGTCCATGGCGCCATAGTGGTCGACGAGGTAGTCGGTGATGCGCGCGCCGAGCACGCGGGTGTTGAAGTGGGCGTTGCGCGCCACGAGCGGGTCGAAGGTCCAGGTGATGTGCCCGACGTCGCGGGCGAACGCCCAGCGGCGCTGGTGGGCCTTGAGCACACGGCCGAGCCCCTGCGAGCGGTAGGGGGCGAGCACGCCGGTGATGTGCGAGTGCATCGAGCGGCTGGCGGGGGCGGCGAAGAAGGCGACCGAGGCGCCGATGATCCGCTCGACGCCGTCGTCGCCGGTGACGTAGAGCCCCACGGCGTAGTTGCCGGAGTGGGCGAGCGCGCGCAGCAGGTTCGGGGGCATGCCGGTGCGATCGCCGCCCCACACCTGCGACAGCACGTCGCAGGCGGCGAAGACCTGCTCGACGGTCTCGAGCGGGCGGATCTCGATGCCGTGCGGCGGGGTCGCGTCGTCGATGTCGGCCATGCCCACACCGTACCCCGCCGACCCCGGGGCGCTCCCGCGCCGATAGCCTGATCCGATGCGCGGAAACGAGGATGACGAACGTCGGCGGCTGACCCGGATGCCGCCGCAGGGCGCCATCGTCGCGGTGCTGGCCATCGCCGGTCTCGCCTCGTCGTTCATGTTCACGCTGGTCGTGCCCATCCAGTCGAAGCTTCCCGAGCTGCTGGATGCCAGCCGCGAAGACACCGCCTGGGTGGTGACCTCGACCCTGCTGGCCGCCGCCGTGATGACCCCGATCGCGGGGCGTCTGGGCGACATGTACGGCAAGCGCCGCATCGTGCTGGTGCTGCTCGCCCTGCTGGTGGCGGGCTCGGTGATCGCCGCCCTCTCCACCGGCATCATCGGGGTGATCGTCGGGCGCACCCTGCAGGGCGCGGTCACCGGCGTCATCCCGCTCGGCATCTCGATCCTGCGCGACGTGCTGCACGAAGACCGCGTCGACTCGGCCATCGCGCTCATCAGTGCGACCCTCGGCGTGGGCGGCGCGCTCGGCATGCCGATCAGCGCCCTCATCACCGAGCGCAGCGACTGGCACGTGCTGTTCTGGGTGTCGGGCGGGCTCGGGGTGATCGTGTTCGCGCTGGTCGCCTGGATCGTGCCGGTGAGCGTGCTGCGCACCCCCGGCCGCTTCGACTTCGTGGGCGCGGCGGGACTGGCGGTCGGCCTCATCGGCGTGCTGCTGGCGATCTCGCGCGGCAACGAGTGGGGCTGGACCTCCACCCCCGTGCTGCTGTGCGGCATCGGCGGCCTCGTGGTGCTGCTGGTGTGGGGCTGGTACGAGCTGCGCATCGCCGAGCCGCTGCTCGACCTGCGCGTGGCGGCGCGCCCCGCGGTGCTGCTGACCAACATCGCCTCGATCGCGATGGGCTTCTCGCTGTTCGGCTCCAACGTCGTCTACCCCCAGATGCTCGAGCTGCCCGTCGAGACCGGCGGCTTCGGCCTGTCGCTGCTGGGCGCGAGCCTGGTTGTCATGCCCGCGGGCCTGGTGATGATGGTGCTCTCGCCGTTCTCGGGGCGCCTGTCGCGCACCGTCGGCCCCCAGCTGCTGCTGGTGCTCGGCGCGATCGCGCTGGTGGCCGCCTACGGCTTCACGCTGCTGTTCTCGTCGCACGTCTGGCAGCTGGTGGTGGCGAACCTGATCATCGGCGTGGGCATCGGCTTCGGCTACGCGGCGATGCCCATGCTCATCATGCGCTCGGTCCCGCAGACCGAGACGGGTGCCTCGAACGGCCTCAACGCCCTGTTCCGGTCGCTGGGCACCAGCACCGCGGCGGCGGTGATCGCGGCGGTGCTGGCCACCCACACGATCGAGATCGACGGGATGCCGGTGCCGTCGGCATCCGGGTTCCAGCTGTCGTTCGTGCTGGGACTGGCCGCGGCGCTGGTGGCCCTGGTCGTCGCGCTGTTCATCCCCCGCCGCCGCGACCCGCACGAGGCGCACCCGTCGATGCCGTGACCGCGTTCTTCCGGTGCCCGGGGAGACAGGGCGCGACGGTCGGCGCTAGCGTTCAAGGATGAGCGAGCAGACCCCGTCCGAACCGACGACGCCGCCGCGGGCGGCGATGACCGACCCCGGCGCCGGCGCCGCGCACGGTTCGAGCGACACCCGGTTCTTCGGCCAGCCGTGGGCGCTGGCGCACGTGTTCGGCGTCGAGGCGTGGGAGCGTTTCAGCTTCTACGGCATGCAGATCGTCATGGTCTACTACCTCTACTTCTCGGTGTCGGAGGGCGGCCTCGGCATCCCCGAGAGCACGGCGGTGGGCATCGTCGGCGCCTACGGCGGCGCGGTCTACCTCGCCACGATCCTCGGCGCCTGGGTCGCCGACCGCCTGCTCGGCTCGGAGCGCACGCTGTTCATCAGCGCGATCGTCATCATGGCCGGGCACATCGCGCTGGCCCTGCTCCCCGGCGGGTTCGGGGTGGCCGTGGGCCTCATCCTCGTCGCCGTGGGATCGGGTGGCCTCAAGGCCAACGCGACCTCGGTGGTCGGCACCCTCTACGCCCCCGGCGACAGCCGTCGGGATGCCGGCTTCTCGCTGTTCTACCTGGGCATCAACCTCGGCGCCTTCCTCGGCCCCCTCGTCACCGGGTGGCTGCGCACCAACGCCGGGTTCCACTGGGCGTTCGGCGCCGCCGCCGTCGGCATGGGCCTGGGCCTGCTGCAGTACTCGTTCGGCCGCCGCGACCTGCCCGCCGAGGCCCGCGCCGTGCCCAACCCGCTGCCGCGCCGCCGCTACCCGCTGGTGGGCGTCGTCGGCGTCGCGGCGATCGCCGTCATCGTGCTGCTGGTGCTCGTGGGCGTTATCCGCGCCGACAACCTGTCGCTCGTGGTGATCATCACCGTGATCGCCGCGACGATCGCCTACTTCGCCGTCATCCTCTCGTCGCGGCGCATCGACGGCGACGAGCGCTCCCGCGTGCTCGGCTTCATCCCGCTGTTCATCACGAGCGTGGCGTTCTGGTCGCTGTACCAGCAGCAGTTCACCGTGGTGCCGCTGTACGCCCAGAAGAAGCTCGACCTCGACATCTTCGGCTGGCAGATGCCGCCCGACTGGGTGCAGTCGATCAACCCGGTGTTCATCATCATCCTGTCGGGCGTGTTCGCGGCGCTGTGGACCCGCCTCGGCCCCCGCCAGCCCTCGACGCCGGTGAAGTTCGGACTCGGCGTGATCATCATGGGCGTCGCGTTCCTGCTGTTCCTGCCGTTCGCCGACGGCGGCGCCGACTCCACCCCGCTGCTGGCGATGGTCGGCATCATCCTGGTGTTCACGATCGCCGAGCTGCTGCTCTCGCCGGTCGGGCTCTCGGTGGCCACCAAGCTCGCCCCCGCCGCGTTCCACACGCAGATGGTGGCGCTGTTCTTCCTCTCGGTGTCGCTGGGCTCGGCCATCTCGGGCTGGCTCGCCGGGTACTACGACCCCACCAACGAGGTGCCCTACTTCTCGATCCTCGGGGCGATCGCCATCCTCGTCGGCGTCGGGCTGCTGCTGAGCGTCAAGCCGGTGCTGAAGCTCATGAAGGGCGTGCGCTAGCTCGTGGAGGGCGTGCGCTAGCCGCGCGCCGCGGGCGGCGGCATCCGGTCGTCTCGGCGCTGCTCGCGGCGCACGCGACGGGCCATCTTGGCCGCGGCATCCTCTGCCTCCATCTGCCGCTTGGCGCCGTCGACCTCGCCCAGGGCCGGCCGGATCCACGCGGTGCGCGGGTCGGAGTCGATGAGGATCATGCGCACGAGCAGTGTGAGCGGCACCGCGAGGATCGCGCCCATCGGGCCGAGCACGACCGCCCAGAACAGCACCGAGACGAACGTGATCGTCTGGCTGAGCGAGACCGCGTTGCCGACCACCTTCGGCTGGATGACCGACTGGATGACCGCGTTGAAGACGCCGTAGACGACGATCACGGCCACCACGAGCGGCCAGCCGCCGGTGAGCGCGCCGAAGACGATCGGCGGCACCAGCGCGATGAAGTAGCCGATGTTGGGGATGAAGCTGCACAGGAACGACAGCAGGCCCCACAGGGCGGCCCCCGGGATGCCCATGATCGCCAGCGCCGCCCAGTTGATCGCGCCCTGGGCGAGTCCGAGGGCGGTGGTGACCACCATGTAGCGGCGCACCCCGTCGGTGAAGCGGAGCAGGGCCCCGCCGACGGCGGGCCGGCGCTCGGTGATGCCCGCGGTGATGGTCGCGGCATACGACGAGTCGGCCGCCATGAGGATCAGCACCGTCAGCAGCACGACCGCCGACGACACCAGGCCGGCGGCACTGCCCACCACGCTGCCGAGGTAGCCGATGAGCGCCGACGGCTGGAACGACGAGAGGATCGCCTCGACCTGCGTCGCCCCGATGCCGAAGCCCTCGAGCCAGTCGCCGACGTCGGTGAGCCACTGCTCGAGCTGCGGGGTGTACTGCGGCAGCAGGGTGAGGAACTGCCCGATCGAGATGACGAGGGCGGCGATGAACGAGCCCAGCAGCGCGACGACGGCCAGCAGGATCACCACCGTGGCGACCCCCCGGGGCACCCCGCGCGACTCCAGACGGCGCCGCACCGGGTAGACGCAGATCGTCAGCACGAGTCCGAAGAACGCCGCGGCGAACACCGATGCCATCGCGGCGATGCCGAACGACGCGAGCGCCGCGCCGCCGAGGGCGAGCAGGATGAACGCGGTGCGGTGGTTCGGCACGGCGTCGGCCGGCTCGGCCGGAGGATCGGGGACGGGCGTCGGAGCGGGCTTGGGCTTGGCGCGGAAAGGCCACATGCGTGCGGCCTCCTCTCGGACGCGGTCGACGGTGTCGTCGCGTCGAGCGTAGCGGTGCGTCACATTCCCCGACAGCGGTCCGGCCGCGCCGACCACCCGTCTTAGACTGACGACCGGCTCGGAAACCGGAAGCCTCCGCCTTGAGCAGACCGCATCCCGCGCGGCTGCAAGAGCCTTCTGACACCTCGTCCGCATCAGGCGGACCCGTCATCAGGAGGAGACGCATGTCCATTGCGACCACCACCGCCGGCAGCCTGCCCCGCACCGCCGCGCTCATCGACGCCAACAAGGCCCGCACCTTCGACGACGACGGCTTCACCCTCACCTCGTCGCCCGAGTTCGACCACCTCACCGCGCAGGCCGTCGCCGACGTCGTCGCCCGCCAGCGCGAGGCCGGCATCACCCTCGTCGGCGACGGCGAGTTCGGCAAGGCCATGTCCAACGCCGTCGACTACGGCGCCTGGTGGTCGTACTCGTTCCAGCGCGCCGCCGGCCTGTCGCTGACCGAGGTCAACGCCTTCAACGAGCCGCCCGTGCGCTCCGAGCCCGGCGCCGTGCGCCTCACCAGCTTCCTCGACCGCCGCGACCGGCAGCTGTTCCCCGCCGTCTACGCCGAGGCCGTCGAGGTGGGCGCCGGCGCCACCGCCTTCCCCACGACCACCGGTGCGATCACCTATCGCGGGCAGGATGCCGTGGCATCCGACATCCGCAACCTGAAGGCCACGCTCGGCGAGGGCGAGCAGGGCTTCCTCACCGCGATCGCGCCCGGATCGGCCGCGCGCGTGCGCAACGACTTCTACGCCACCGACGAGGAGCACATCTTCGCGTGGGCCGACGCGCTGCGCGAGGAGTACAAGGCCATCACCGACGCCGGGCTCATCGTGCAGCTCGACGACCCGTCGCTGGCCGAGAACTTCGACCAGATCAATCCGGAGCCGTCGGTCGCCGACTACCAGGCCTTCACCCGCATCCGCGTCGACGCGATCAACCACGCCATCGAGGGGCTCCCCAAGGAGCTCGTGCGCCTGCACCTGTGCTGGGGCTCGTGGCACGGCCCGCACACCACCGACGTCGCCCTGCAGGACATCCTCCCCGTCATCCTGCAGGCCCGCGTCGGCTCGGTCTCGTTCGAGGCCGGCAACGTGCGCCACGAGCACGAGTTCGGCGTGTGGGCCGATGCCGCCGTGCCCGACGACCTCGTGCTCGTGCCCGGCGTCGTCAGCCACGCCACCAACGTCGTCGAGCACCCCGAGCTGGTCGCCCAGCGCATCCGCCGCTTCACCGGCATCGTGGGCGACGACCGCGTGATCGCCTCGACCGACTGCGGCCTCGGCGGCCGCATCCACCCCGACATCGCCTGGGCCAAGCTCGCCGCCCTCGGCGAGGGCGCCCGCCGCGCCTGACCCGGGGTTCGCGGCTTCGGGCGCCCCACCCACGGCCGAGTGTCCAGAACACGCGGCATCCGCCGCCCGGATGCCGCGTGTCTTGGACACTCGACAGGTCGGGGATGCCCGACACGACGCCCGACACCGCACCCGGGACGCCCGGCACGACGCCCGCCACCGCGTCCGACCCCGCACCCGGGCCGCCCGACGCCGCGCCGCGGGTGGCGGCGGCGGGGGCGCGAGCACGGCAGAATCGAAGGATGACCGTGCACTCCCCGTCGCTCCTGCCTGCCCACGCGTGCCTGATCGTGCACGGCAAGGACAGCCCCGGGATCATCGCGGCGGTCTCGGCGATGATCACGCGCATCGGCGGCAACATCGTCGCGTTCGACCAGTACTCCGACGACCCGCGCGGCGGCGACTACTTCCAGCGCGTCGTGTTCCACCGGCCCGACTTCGCGGCCGACCGGCCCGAGATCGAGGCGGAGATCGAGCGCACGCTCGCCGACTTCGAGCTGGAGTGGTCGCTGACCGACCAGTCGGTGCCCAAGCGCATGGCGATCCTCGCCAGCAAGCAGGACCACTGCCTGCTCGATCTGCTGTGGCGCCACCGCCGCGGCGACCTGCCGGTGACGATCCCGATGGTGATCTCCAACCACACGACCACCGCCGAGGACGTGCGCAGCTTCGGGGTGCCGTTCTTCCACGTGCCGTCGGTGTCGGGGCCCGACAAGGCGGCGTCGGAGGCGGAGCTGCTGAAGCTGCTCGTCGGCAACGTCGACTTCGTGGTGCTCGCCCGCTACATGCAGATCCTCTCCGAGGACTTCCTCACCCAGCTGGGCGTGCCGGTGATCAACATCCACCACTCGTTCCTGCCCGCCTTCATCGGCGCCGAGCCCTACAAGAAGGCGCAGCAGCGGGGCGTGAAGCTCATCGGCGCGACGTCGCACTACGTGACGACCGACCTCGACGAGGGCCCGATCATCGAGCAGGACACGATCCGCGTGACCCACGCCGACACGGTCGCCGAGCTGGCCCGTCGCGGCGCCGATGTGGAGCGCCAGGTGCTCTCGCGCGCCGTGCTGTGGCACGCGCAGGACCGCGTGATCCGCCACGGCAACCACACGATCGTCTTCTGAGGCGCGCGGGCGCGGCCCGCGTCAGAACACGTACTCCATGAGGTCTACGCCGAGGGTGCGGAACGCGTCGTGCGCGCGCAGCCGGTGGGCGACCGACAGGTCGTCGAAGCACACGATGAGCGCGTAGGCGACACCCGCGCGCGGACCGGCGAGCACGCCCGCCTCGGCGCGCACCCCGTCGGCGCGCCCGGTCTTGTTGACGAACAGCACCTGGTGGCGGTCGTCGTCGTGCGCGAACGGGTCGAGGCCGGTGGCGGATGCCACGAGCGAGAGGTCCTGGTTCAGGCTCAGCCACTCCGAGACCTGCGCGCTGACAGCGGGCGAGACGAGCTCGGAGTTCACGAGCGCCGCGAACACCGTCGCCAGCTCCCCCGCCGAGCCCAGGGCGACGTGCGGGGCGTCGTCGGGTCCGCGCACGTCGCGGAAGCGGTCCATGAGCGCCGAGCGCACGAGGCCGACCTGCTCCATGCGCGCACGCACGGCATCCAGCCCCACCCGTGCCAGCAGGGCGTTGGCCGCCGACGCATCGCCGGACGCGGCGGCGAGCACGGCGATGTCGCACACCGGCAGCGCGGGCGCCTTGAGGTGGTGCCACAGCCCCGAGACCGTCACCGGCTCGACCGACGAGCGCTCGAGGATCTCGAGCGGGTCGAGGGTGCCGGCATCCACCTGCGCGGCCACCTCGATCAGCAGCGGCACGATGCCGACGCCGCCCACCGGCAGCACGAGGTGGTCGTCGCCGACCAGCACCACGTCGCCGCGGTCGAGGTCGGTGACCCGCACCGAGACCTGCGCCCCCGCCGAGGCGAGTGCGTCGAGGGTCTTCAGCGTGGGCGCGAAGGTGCGCCGGCTGGCGTCGGCGCGCCGGCGGCGTCCGCCCCCGGAGCGGCGGGAGCTGGGACGCTCCGGCGAACGCGCGCGACGCGATTCGGACGGCTCGGCGCTGCTCACGGGGTTCCTTCCTCGGGGACGGATGCCGGACGGCGGGCTGTCACCAGATGGTGACGCGGTCGCCGGGGTCGAGCCACAGCGCGTCGGACGACCGCACGTCGAACGCCGCGTAGAACTCGTCGAGGTTGCGCACGATCTGGTTGCACCGGAACTCGTTGGGCGAGTGCGGGTCGATCGTGAGGAGGCGGATCGTCTCGGCGTCGCGCCCCTTCTGCTGCCAGATCTGCGCCCAGCTCAGCAGCAGCCGCTGGATGCCGGTGAGCCCGTCGATCACGGGGCCGTCGCCGGTCTCGCCGACGGCGGCCAGGTGCAGCCGGTAGGCCTTCAGGGCGATGCCGAGCCCGCCCAGGTCGCCGATGTTCTCGCCGATGGTGAGCGCCCCGTTGACGTGGTGCTGCTCGTCGAGGCCCTGCGGCACGAGCGGGTCGAACTGCGCGATGAGGGCGCTGGTGCGCTGCTGGAAGGCGGCGCGGTCGTCGTCGGTCCACCAGTCGTGCAGGGCGCCGGTGCCGTCGAAGGCGCTGCCCTGGTCGTCGAAGCCGTGCCCGATCTCGTGGCCGATCACCGCGCCGATGCCGCCGTAGTTGGCGGCGGCGTCGCGCTCGAGGTCGAAGAACGGGAACTGCAGGATCGCGGCCGGGAAGACGATCTCGTTCATCAGCGGGTTGTAGTAGGCGTTGACCGTCTGCGGGGTCATGTACCACTCGTCGCGGTCGATGGGGGCGCCGAGCTTGGCCAGCTGGCGCTCGTGCTCCCAGACGCCGGCGCGGCGCACGTTGCCCAGCAGATCGCCGGGCTCGACCTCGAGGGCCGAGTAGTCCTTCCACCGCACCGGGTAGCCGACCTTCGGGGTGAAGGCGGCGAGCTTCTCGAGGGCGCGGTCGCGGGTGGCGGGGGTCATCCACTCCAGGGCCGAGATCGACTGCCGGTAGGCCTCGATGAGGTTGCCGACGAGCTCGTCCATCTCCTCCTTGGCGCGCGGCGGGAAGTGGCGCTCGACGTAGGCGCGGCCGACGGCCTCGCCCATCGCGGCCTCGACGAAGCCCACGCCGCGCTTCCAGCGCTCGCGGTTGACCGGCACACCGGTCAGCTCGGTGCCGTAGAAGGCGAAGTTCGCGTCGACGAACGCCTCCGACAGGAACGGGGCGGCCGCGCGCACCACGTGCAGGCGCAGCCACGCCTTCCAGTCCTCGAGGCGCGCCTCGGTCAGCAGCGACCCCAGACCGGTGAAGAAGCTCGGCTGGTTGACGTCGATCTCGGCGAAGCCGTCTTCCCTACCGGATGCCACGGCCTCGCGCCACGGCGCCAGGTCGAGGCCGGTGAGCTCGGTGACGGCATCCCAGGTCATCAGGTTGTAGGTGGCGACGGCGTCGCGGCTGCGCACGTTGTCCCAGTGGAAGGCGGCCAGCTCGGTCTCGAGCGCGAGCACGCGGTCGGCCTGCGCCTCGGCGTCGGCGACGCCGGCCAGGCCCAGCATGGTGGCGGCGTAGCCGCGGAACGCCGTGCGGGTGGCGGCGAAGTTCTCGAGGCGGTAGTAGCTCTCGTCGGGCAGCGACAGGCCGCCCTGCACGAAGAAGACGACGTAGCGCTGCGGGGCGCCCGGGTCGGGCTCGATGTAGGTGCCGAACAGGCCGCCCACACCCTCGCGCTCGAGCGCGCCCACGGTGCGCAGCAGCGCGGGGACCGAGTCGACCGCGTCGGCCGCGGCCAGCTGCGCGTGCAGCGGCTCGGCGCCGAGGCGCTCGATGCGGTCAGTGTCCATGAAGCTCGCGAAGAGGTCGCCGATCTTGCGCTCCTCGGTGCCCGGCTCCGCCGACTGCGCCTCCTCGATGATGACGTGCACGTCTTTCTCGGCCTGCTCGGCGATGAGATGGAACGACCCCCACCGCGCCTTGTCGGAGGGGATCTCGGTGCGGTCGATCCACGAGCCGTTCACGTGCCGGAAGAGGTCGTCCTGCGGGCGGATGGCGGCGTCGAGCTCGTCGAGCTGGATGCCGGAGCGGGGGGCGTCGGTCATGGGAACGAGGATAGTCGCCGGGCCTATGACCGGGACCCTGCGAAGGGATGATCAGAGGTCGGAGCGCTGACACCCGGCATCCGCCGGTCGCCCTTCGAACCGCGCCTTCGTCCACGCGAGCAGGTCGGCCACCAGCGGCGAGTACCCCTCGACCACCTGCGCGTGCTCGAAGCCGGCGTAGACGCGGTAGTCGACGGTCTGCCCGGCGCGGCAGAGGCGCTCGACGTAGCCGTCCTGCGTGTGCACCGGCACGACGGAGTCGGCACCGCCCTGGCCGACGAACATCGGCACGCCGATGTCGGTCGGGGGCGTGTTGCCGCGCAGGCGCGCCCCCAGGGGACCCGTCGTGGGGTCTTGCGAGAAGATGTCGGGGTCGGTGCTCATGCCCACCGCCGCGAGCACCGACAGCACCGTCCCCGGGTCGGTGAGGCAGCGCTGGGCCATCGCCCGCACCACGGTCTGCGCGCCGGGGCGGATGTAGTCGGCGTAGGTGACGTCGGGGTAGATCGACGAGAACGACTCGAACGCGAACGACGCGAAGATGCTGCCGCCGGTGATCTCGGTGACCCCCTCGACCAGGCTCGGCGGGTCGCTTGCCGGGGCGAGGGCGGCCACGCCGCGCACCGGCACCCGCGGGGCGTAGGCGTCGCCGAGCGCGCCGGTCCACAGCGCCGCCGCACCGCCCTGCGAGTGACCCCACACGACGGTGTTGCGGCTCAGCTGCGCCTCGGTGAGCTCCCACGCGGCACGCACGGCATCCAGCGACGCGTGGGCGCTGGGCTCGCCGATCAGATAGGGGTGGGGGCCCTGGGTGCCGAGCCCGATGTAGTCGGGCGCGACCATCGCCCACCCCTGCGCGATGACCTTGGAGAGGATGTACATTCCGCCCGACCAGAACGGCCGCTCCTGCAGCGACGGCGCGCAGTGCTCCGCGAAGCCGGTGGTGCCGTGGTTCCAGTCCACGACCGGCCATCGCTGCCCGCGCTCGGCGCCGAGCGGCACGACCACCAGGGCGCTCGCGACCCGCACCTCGCCGTCCATCCCGGTGGTCGTGTAGAGGATGCGCCAGCCCTTCGCGCCGGCGGGCACCGTGCGGGTGAACTCCTCCGCGCGCACGAGGTGGCCCGGGGTGGCGGGGATCTCTCGGGGCGCGGCATAGAACGAGTCGACGACGGTGGAGCCCTCGCGCATCGGCGTGGTGACCACCGCCACCGCCACCGCCAGCCCCAGCGACCCCAGCGCGAGCACCGTGCGCCCCCAGCGGCGGCGGGGGGCGGCATCCGACCGGGAACGGCGGTCGCGACGGCGGCGCAGCAGCGTCCAGAGGTCGGCCGCGCCGCGCATGATCAGCGACGCGCCGAACACGACCGCCACCACCAGCAGGGTGATGTCGGGCCAGAACAGCGCGAGCACGCCGAAGATGAGGCCGCTCGACCCGAAGGCGGCGTCGGCGATGCGCGCATCCCAGCCGCTGCCGCGGCGGAAGGCGCCGATCACGCCCAGCGCGCCGCTGATGAGCAGCAGGATGCCGACGACCACCGCCAGCGCCCGCACGGTCAACCCGGGCCACAGCAGCACGAACACCCCGCCCGCGGCCCACGCGAGGGCGACGACCACCATCCACCACGGACGGGTGCCGGTGGCGTCGGCATCCGCATCATCGTCGGCACGGCCGGTGAGCTCGAGCACGCCGGTGAGGATCATGCCGACGCCCAGCAGCACGGCCAGCAGGTCGAGCGCGGTCGTCGGGCGGATCACGGTGACCGCGCCCAGCACCAGCGACAGCACCGCGAGCCCGGCACGCAGCCACACCGGCTGGCGCGCGTGCAGGCGCAGCAGCGGCAGTCGCGAGAGGATGCCGGGCCGTGCCATCCCTCCACGCTAGCCCGAGGGCGGCGGGGGTCGGGACGCGGATGCCGGGGGTATATGGGGGGTGGCCGGGCGGGTGGGGTTCTGGTGGGGTGGCGGGGCGGGTGGGGTTCGGCGGGGTCCCGGCGGGGTCTGGCGGGGTTCTGGCCGCGGGGTGGCGGGTTGCGGGGCGGGGGCGCGCGGCGGTGTCGCGGGCGGCCCCTAGGCTCGTGGCATGGCTGCGCCCACCCTCAACCGCGAGATCCTGCGGCTGGCGGTCCCCGCTCTCGGCGCGCTGGTGGCCGAGCCGTTGTTCCTCATCGCGGATGCCGCGATGATCGGGCACCTGGGCGTCGTGCCGCTGGCGGGGCTCGGCATCGCCTCGGCTGTGCTGCAGACGATCGTCGGGCTGATGGTGTTCCTCGCCTACTCGACAACGCCCGCCGTCGCGCGGCGGTTCGGGGCCGGCGCGCACGGGGATGCCGTGTCGGCGGGCATCGACGGACTGTGGCTGGCACTCGGACTCGGGGCGGTGCTGGCGGTGCTCGGCTCGTGGCTGACCCCGCCGGTGGTCGCGCTGTTCGGGGCGGCGCCCGAGGTCACCGAGCAGGCCGAGATCTACCTGTCGCTGTCGATGTGGGGGCTGCCGGCGATGCTCATCGTCTTCGCCGCCACGGGACTCCTGCGCGGCATGCAGGACACCGTCACGCCGCTGTGGATCGCCGGGGCCGGCTTCGGGGCCAACATCGTCTTCAACGCGCTGTTCATCTACGGGTTCGGCTGGGGCATCGCCGGGTCGGCGTTCGGCACCGTGCTCGCGCAATGGGGGATGGTCGCCGCCTACGTGATCGTCGTGGGCCGGCTGGCGCGGCGCCACGCGGCATCCGTCCTCCCCCGCAGAGACGGGCTGCGCGGATCGGCCCGGTCGGGCGGGTGGCTGTTCCTGCGCACCGTGTCGCTGCGGGTGGCGCTGCTGATCACCGTCGCCGTGGCCACCGGGCTCGGCACGACCGAGCTGGCCGGATGGCAGGTCGCGTTCACGATGTTCTCGACGGCGGCCTTCGCCCTCGATGCCCTCGCCATCGCCGCGCAGGCACTCATCGGCCGCGGACTCGGCGCCGGCGACGAGCCGTTCGTGCGGCGGGTGCTCGGCCGCACCGTCGCGTGGGGCGTGTGGTTCGGGGTGATCGTGGGCGGCCTCGTCGCCGCCCTCTCGGGGGTGCTCGGCCTGCTGTTCACCGGCGACCCGGCCGTGGCGGCGCTCATCCAACCGGCGCTTCTGGTGCTCGCCGTCGCGCAGCCGATTTGCGGGGTCGTGTTCGTGCTCGACGGGGTGCTGATCGGCGCCGGCGACGCCAAGTACCTCGCGGTGGCCGGCGTGCTCAACCTCGTGCCGTACCTCCCCGCACTCCTGATCGTGTGGTGGCTGCAGCCCGTCGGAGCCGCCGGCCTCATGTGGCTCGCCGTCTGCTTCTTCGGCGTCTACATGCTCGCCCGCCTCGCGACCCTCGGCTGGCGCGTCCGCGGCGCCGCCTGGCTCACCGCCGGCGCCTGACCCGGGGTCGGGCCCGAGGGTCGGCCCGGGGGTGCGGGCCAGGAGGTGCGGGCCGGGGGTGCTGGTTCGGGGGTGCGGGCCTGGGGGTGCGCGCCCGGAGTGCGGTCGACCCCGGTGCGTCCTGACTCTGCCGAGTGTCCAAGACACGCGGCATCCGGGCGGCGTCAACCGCGTGTCTTGGACACTCGACCGGATGCGGGGCCGCACACCGCGGGGCGTGCTTCCCGCGGCGGGGCGCGGCGCACGGCATCCGGGCGCTGAGTCAGCGCTGCCGCGCGTGGGTGCGCGTCGCACCGGCGGCCGGAGTTCGGCATCCGGCTCCTCTGCCGAGTGTCCAGGACACGCGGCATCCGGGCGGCATCAACCGCGTGTCTTGGACACTCGGCGGGGGAGGTGGGGTCAGGCCCAGCGGCGGCACCACTCGTACATGACGACCGCGGCGGCGGCGGAGGCGTTGATCGAGCGGGTGGATCCGTACTGGGTGATCTCGACGACGGCATCCGCGGCGGCGACCGCCTCGGCGGACAGGCCGGGGCCCTCCTGGCCGAACAGCAGCACCGCCCGCTCGGGCACGTCGGCGCGGTCGACCGGCACCGAGCCGTCGACGTTGTCGACGGCGATGATCGGGATGCCGGCGGCCTCGGCCCACGCGGCGAAGGCGGCGACGTCCTCGTGGTGGCGCACGTGCTGATAGCGGTCGGTGACCATCGCGCCGCGACGATTCCAGCGGCGCTTGCCGATGATGTGCACCTCGGCGGCACCGAACGCGTTCGCGCTGCGCACGATCGAGCCGATGTTCATGTCGTGCTGCCAGTTCTCGATCGCGACGTGGAACGGATGCCGGTGGGCATCGAGGTCGGCGACGATGGCATCCATCGTCCAATACCGATAGCGGTCGATCACGTTGCGGCGATCGCCGTGCTCGAGCAGCTCGCGGTCGTACCGGGGGTCGGTCGGCCAGTCCCCCGGCCACGGGCCCACGCCGACGGGAAGCTGCGGCTCGGCGGGGTCGCTGTCGCGGTGCTCCGCGGGGTCCGGATCGGGAACGCTCACCCGCTCAGGCTATTCGGGCGCCGCGACGCCGACCGACCAGACCGGGGTCTGCGATGCCGCGCCGCCGTCGGCATCGGGCCGCGCGGCGCGGCATCCGCGGGTTGCGGGACACGGTGCCGGAGCACGTCACACAGACGGCGGGTGTCGGGCGCCGCACCCGCGGGTTGCGGGACACGGTTCCAGGGCAGGTCTCCCACTCGGTGGGTTTCGGGCGCCACATCCGCGGATTGCGGGACACAGTCCCGGGGGAGGTCACGCAGGCGGCGGGTGTCGGGCGCCGCACCCGCGGGTTGCGGGACACGGTCCCGGGGCAGGTCCCACAACCGGCGGGTGTCGGGCGCCGCACCCGCGGGTTGCGGGACACGGTCCCGGGGCAGGTCCCACAGCCGGCGGGCCTCGAGCGCCGCACCCGCGGGTTACGGGACATGGTGCGCGGTCGGGTCCCGAGATTTGAGGGGTTCTCGGCCCCTCACCCGCCGTTTTCGGGACATGGCCCTTCCGGATCACCGGGCGTCATGGCCCGACCGACCGCCGCGATAAACACGGCAGTCCCCAGTTTTCGGTCGACCGAAACCCTGCTATGTTTTCGGCACGCCGAAAAATCGCACCCGACCCACCCCGCACCCCGACTCAAGGCATCAGATCCACCCGTGACCCATTCCCCCGCCCCCATCGGCACCCCCGGCACCCCAGGCACCACCGGCACCCCCGGCACCCCAGGCACCCCCGGCACCCCAGGCACCCCAGGCCCCCCAGGCCCCACACCAACCGCACCCGCACCCACCACACCCCCACCCCCCACGCCCCCGACGTCCAAGCGTCACCGCGTCGCGTGGCTGCTCGGGCCGGCGCTGGTGGCGGGGGTGGCCTACCTCGATCCGGGCAACGTGGCCAGCAACATGACCGCGGGCGCGCGCTACGGGTATCTGCTCGTGTGGGTGGTGGTGCTCGGCAACACGATGGCGTGGCTGATCCAGTACCTGTCGGCCAAGCTCGGCGTGGTCACCGGGCGGAGTCTGGCCGAGACGCTGGGCACCCGCATCCGCAGCCGCACCGGTCGCCGGGCCTACTGGCTGCAGGCCGAGCTCGTGGCGATGGCCACCGACATCGCCGAGGTCATCGGCGGTGCGGTCGCGCTGTGGCTGCTGTTCGGGGTGCCGCTGCTGGCGGGCGGCGTGATCACGGGCGCGGTGTCGATCGGGCTGCTGCTCATCCAGCAGCGCCGCGGCGCCCGCAGCTTCGAGTTCGTCGTGATCGGGCTGCTCGCGATCATCGCGATCGGCTTCACCTACGGGGTCTTCGTCGCCCCACCCGACGCCGGCGAGGTCATCGGCGGGCTCGTCCCCCGCTTCGAGGGCGCCGATTCGGTGCTGCTGGCGGCGTCGATCCTCGGCGCGACGATCATGCCCCACGCGATCTACGCGCACTCCGCCCTGGCGCGCGACCGCTTCACCGCGACGGGGGCGCGCACCGCCGACCGTGCCGTCGGCATCCGCCGCCTGCTGCGCGCGACGCGCTGGGACGTGACCATCGCCCTCGCGATCGCCGGCACGGTGAACCTGTGCATCCTGCTGCTGGCCGCCGCGAACCTCGCCGGCATCGACGGCACCGACAGCCTCGAGGGCGCCCACGCCGCCCTCGCCGAGAACCTCGGCGCGCTGGTGGCGACCCTCTTCGCGGTCGGCCTGCTCGCGAGCGGACTGGCCAGCACCGCGGTCGGCGCGTACGCCGGCGCCGAGATCATGCAGGGCCTGCTGCGGGTGCGGGTGCCGCTGCTGGCCCGGCGCCTGGTCACCCTCGCCCCGGCGCTGGTCATCCTCGCGCTCGGCGTCGACCCGACGCTGGCCCTCGTGCTCAGCCAGGTGGTGCTGAGCTTCGGCATCCCGTTCGCCCTCGTGCCGCTGGTGTGGCTCACCGCGCGCACCGCAGTGCTCGGCGAGCACCGCAACCGGTGGTGGACGACGGCGGCCGGCGTCGTGGCATCGGTCTTCCTCATCGCGCTGAACGTGCTGCTGCTGTGGCTCGTGCTCACCGGCGGTTGACCGAACGGATGCCGCGGCGACGGCTAGCCTGGGCGGGATGCCGAACTCCGCTGCGATCGACGACTACCTGAAGACGATCTACCACCACACCGAGTGGCAGAGCGCCCGCATCACGCCCTCGCAGCTGGCGGGCGTGCTGGGACTCGCGCCGTCGACGGTGACCGAGATGGTGCAGAAGCTCGCCGCGCAGGGGCTCGTGACCCACCGCCCCTACGGCCCCATCTCGCTCAGCGACGCCGGCGAGCTGCGCGCCGCCGCGATCATCCGCCGCCACCGCCTCATCGAGACGTGGCTCGTGCAGGAGTTCGGCTACTCGTGGGACGAGGTGCACGACGAGGCCGAGGTGCTCGAGCACACCATCAGCGACCGCCTGCTGGCCGGCATCGACGCGCGGCTGGGCAGTCCCCGCTTCGATCCGCACGGCGATGCGATCCCGGATGCCGAGGGGCACGTGCACCGGGAGCCGTTCGTGCTGCTGTCGGCCGCGCCGGTGGGGCACGTGGGCCGGGTGCTGCGCATCAGCGACCGCGACCCGGCACTGCTGCGCGCCTGCGAGGAGGCGGGCATCGACGTCGGCCGCACGCTGACGGTCGCCGGCCCCGAGGTCGCGAGGATCGACGACGCCCCGGCGGCACCGCTGCCGGCCGGCGCGGGCGAATCGGTCTGGCTCACCGCCTAGCCGTCGCGGCCGCCAGCACCGCCGCGGCCGCCAGCACCGCCGCACCCGAAACGGGAAGCGCCCCGCCGACCCTCAGCTCTTGCGCGCCTTCGCGGCCTTCAGGTACGGCCAGGGGGAGGTGGCGTGCTCGCAGTAGTTCCACAGCCGCGCCGCGATGATCGGGTCGCGGGTGATCTTGGCGGGGGTGGCCCGCCGGGGGGCACCCGACACGATGCGCGACGGCCCCCAGAACTCGCCGCCTTCGACCACGGGATCTGCCAGGGCCCGCACGAGCGGCCACGCGCCGTGCTCCTTGGACTGGGTGATGGGCGCCTGCAGGTTGTCGAAGAACCGCGACATGCGGGTGGGCGCGTTGACGCCGACGACCCCGCGGGTGCGTCCGCTGGTCGAGTAGCCCGGGTGGGCCACCACGCTCTCCACCGGCACGTGGGCCTCGCGCAGCCGGCGGTCGGCCTCGAGCCCCAGCGCAGTGGCGGCGACCTTCGACTGCACGTAGGCGCGCCACGGCGTGTAGCCGTTCTCGAGCTCGGGGTCGATCGGGTCGTACGGGGTCAGCGACGTCGACATCGACCCGAGCCACACCATCCGCCCGCGACCGGCCGCCAGCGACAGCAGCAGCTCGCCGGCGAGGGCGTAGTGACCGAGCACGTTGGTCGCGAACACGACCTCGTGGCCGTCGCGGGTGGTCTCGCGCTGCCGGGGCGGGTGCACGATGCCGGCGTTGAGCAGCAGGCCGTTGAGCCCGGCGCGGCCGCGCACGGTGGCGGCGGCGGCGCGGATCGAGCCGAGGTTGCTGACGTCGAGGGCGAGCGTGGCGAGGTCGGCATCCGGATGCCGGCGCAGCACGGCCGCGCGTGCCGCCGACAGCCGCGCGGGGTTGCGGCCGGTCATGATCACGTGGGCGCCCGCCCCGGCCAGCTGCAGCGACGCGAAGAATCCGAGACCGGCATTGGAGCCTGTCACCAGGTAGCGCCGTCCACTCAGGTCGGGCAGGTGCTCGGGGTTCCACGGGTCGACGGCCACGGGTTCGAGACTACGGCCCGAACCCGCCGACTAGGCTGGCCACATGCGGACACGCGCCGACATCGAATGCTGGTTGACCGACATGGACGGCGTCCTCGTCCACGAGAGCCGTCCCATCCCGGGCGCCGCCGAGCTGCTCGCGCAGTGGCGCACCGAGGGCACGCCCTTCCTCGTGCTGACGAACAACCCGTTCTACACACCCCGCGATCTCAGCGCGCGGCTGCGCCTGGCGGGGCTGGAGGTGCCCGAGGAGCGCATCTGGACCTCGGCGCTGGCCACGGCCGAGTTCCTCAAGTCGCAGCATCCGGGCGGCACCGCGTTCGTCATCGGCGAGGCGGGCCTGACCACGGCGCTGCACGAGGCCGGCTACATCATGACCGAGACGCAGCCCGACTACGTGGTGGTCGGCGAGACCCGCAACTACTCGTTCGACTCGATCACCAAGGCGATCCGCTTCATCAACGCCGGCGCCCGGTTCATCATCACCAACCCGGATGCCACCGGGCCCACGCCCGACGGCGTGGTGCCGGCGACCGGGTCGTTCGCCGCGCTCATCTCGCACGCGACCGGCAAGACCCCCTACGTGGTCGGCAAGCCCAACCCGATGATGTTCCGCTCGGCGATGAACCGCATCGGCGCCCACTCCGAGACGACGGCGATGATCGGCGACCGGATGGACACCGACGTCATCGCCGGCATCGAGGCCGGCCTGCACACGATCCTCGTGCGCACCGGCATCGCCGACGACACCGAGGTCGCCCGGTTCCCGTTCCGCCCCGACGAGGTGCTCGACTCGGTCGCCGACCTGCTGCGCGACGAGCCGGTCGAGACCGAGTTCCCCGACGACTTCTGAACGGGCCGGTGCCGTGAACGAGACCGAACAGACCCTGCTGCTGGTCACGAGCGCCCTCATCCTGACGACTACGCTCGTGGTGTTCGTCGTGCAGTTCGTGCGCGGCCGGGGACGTGGAGGAGACGACTCGTGATGTCGCTCGTGTTGGTGATCTCGGCGCTGGCCGTGCTGGTGGTCGCGCTCGTGCTGTTCCTGCGCGGCCGTCGAGACGCCCCGCAGGGCACGGCGCTGCCCAACGGTCGCGGCATCGTCATCCTCACGGTGCTCGGACTCGTGCTCGCCCTCGCCTCGCAGCTGCCGGTCTTCCGCGCCTGACGCGCGGCCGGCGCCGCAGGGCCCCTCGGCCTACTGCGGCTGCAGGCCCAGGTCGTCGAGGTCGATGGCGGCCAGCCACTGCAGGCCCTCGGCCTCGACCGCGGCCTGCGCCCCGGTCTTGCGGTCGACGATGACGGCCACGGCCACCGGCTCCGCGCCCTCGCGGCGCAGCGCCTCGACGGCCTTCAGCGCCGACTGGCCGGTGGTGGAGGTGTCCTCGACCACGACCACGCGCTTGCCGGCGACGTCGGCGCCCTCGATCTGACGACCGCGGCCGTGGTCCTTGGGCTCCTTGCGCACGACGAACGCGTCCAGCGGGGCGCCTGCGTGCACCGACTCGTGCATGACGGCGTTGGCGATCGGGTCGGCCCCGAGGGTGAGTCCGCCGACGGCGACGACCCCGTCGACCCCGCGCACGAGGTCGAGCATGATGCGGCCGATCGCGGGGGCCGCGCGGTGGTCGAGGGTGAGCTTGCGCATGTCGACGTAGTACGTCGCCTTCTTGCCGCTGGAGAGGGTGAAGTCGCCGTGGAACACGGCCTCGTCCTGGATGAGGCCGATGAGGGCCTGGCGGTCGGCTTCGAGCTCGGGCGTGGAGGC
The DNA here is from genome assembly GCF_025421715.1 of Microbacterium festucae. Taxonomy (GTDB): domain Bacteria; phylum Actinomycetota; class Actinomycetes; order Actinomycetales; family Microbacteriaceae; genus Microbacterium; species Microbacterium festucae. The sequence continues at coordinate 1,129,955 of NZ_JAOEFC010000001.1, read as the reverse complement.
TGCGGTCATGCCCAGAAGTCTACGGATGCCGCGGGCCGCCCCTCACAGACCGCGATTCGCGCCGGGAGCGGAAGAACCGGTGTTTTTGCCCGGGCGTCGCGCCCGTCGCCCACCGGGGGCCTCCCCATATAGTCGGGGGCGGAACGGGAACGCAAGGAGCACCGCACATGGCCCGCATCGGCATCGTCACGGAACAGCCCGGGGAGAACCGCGTCGCGGCCTCGCCGGTGACCGTGGGCAAGATCATCGCGCTCGGCTACGACGTCGTCGTGCAGTCGGGCGCCGGATCGGCCTCGTCGTTCCCCGACAGCGCCTACGTCGATGCCGGGGCGACCATCGTCGACGACGTCGTGGCGTGGGGGTCGGACGTCGTGCTGAAGATCGCCGCCCCCACGGATGCCGAGATCGCGCTGCTGCGCCCGGGCACCACGCTGGTGGCCCTGCTGAGCCCGGCCCTGCGCCCCGACCTGCTCACCGCCCTGGCCGAGCGCGGGGTCACCGCCCTGGCGATGGACGCCGTGCCGCGCATCTCCCGCGCGCAGTCGATGGACGTGCTCAGCTCGATGGCCAACATCGCCGGCTACCGCGCGGTCGTGGAGGCCGCCCACGAGTTCGGCCGGTTCTTCACCGGCCAGGTCACCGCGGCCGGCAAGGTGCCGCCCGCCAAGGTGCTCATCGCCGGGGCCGGCGTGGCGGGACTGGCCGCCATCGGCGCGGCATCCAGTCTGGGCGCGATCGTGCGCGCCACCGATCCGCGTCCCGAGGTCGCCGACCAGGTGAAGTCGATCGGCGGCACCTACCTCGAGGTCGTCGTTCCCGACGAGCAGAAGGAGGTCTCGGCCGACGGCTACGCCAAGGCGACCAGCGCCGCCTACGACGCCGCCGCCGCGCAGCTCTACAGCGACCAGGCCGCCGACGTCGACATCATCGTCACCACCGCCCTCATCCCGGGCCGCGCCGCCCCGCTGCTGATCACCGCCGACGACGTCGCCCGCATGAAGCCCGGCAGCGTCATCGTCGACATGGCCGCCGCCCAGGGCGGCAACGTGGCCGGGTCGGTGGCCGGCGAGCGCGTCGTCACCGACAACGGCGTGGTGATCCTGGGCTACACCGACCTCGCCGGGCGGCTGCCGCAGCAGGCCTCGCAGCTCTACGGCACGAACCTGCTCAACCTGCTCACGCTGCTGACCCCGGGCAAGGACGGCCAGCCCGTGCTCGACCACGACGACGTCGTGCAGCGCGCGGTCACCGTCACCCAGGACGGCGCGGTCACCTGGCCGCCCCCGCCCGTGCAGGTCTCGGCGGCGCCGCCCCGCGCGGCGGCCGAGCCCGCCCCCGCGAAGGTCGCCAAGACCATGTCGCGGGGCGCCCGGGCCGCGCTGACGGTCGCCGGGATCGTGGTGCTGTTCCTGGTGTGCGCGTTCGCGCCGGCCCCGCTGCCCCAGCACTTCCTCGTGCTGACGCTGTCGGTCGTCGTCGGCTTCTACGTCATCGGCAAGGTCGCCCACGCCCTGCACACCCCGCTGATGAGCGTCACCAACGCCATCAGCGGCATCATCGTCGTCGGCGCGATGACCCAGGTGATCGTGCCCGACCCCCTGGTGCAGACCCTCGCCGCCGTCGCGGTGCTGCTGGCATCCATCAACATCTTCGGCGGATTCGCCGTCACCCGGCGAATGCTCGCCATGTTCCAGAAGGGTGACCAGAAGTGATCGCCGCGCTCGTGCCCGCCGCCCCGCTCGCCGCCGGCGACAGCCCCATCGCCGTCGCGCAGTCGGTGGCGACGGCCGCCTACATCGTGGCCGCGCTGCTGTTCATCCTCGCCCTCGCCGGCCTCAGCAAGCAGGAGACCGCGCGGCGCGGGGTCGTCTACGGCATCGCGGGCATGGCGATCGCCCTGACGGCGACGCTCGTGCTGGTCGTCGCGGGCGGCTCGCTCGTGCCCGACGACACGACCGCCTACCTGGGCCTCGCCCTGCTGGTCGCCGCCGTCGTCGTCGGCGGGGCGATCGGCCTGTGGCGGGCCCGCGTCGTGGAGATGACCGGGATGCCGGAGCTCATCGCGCTGCTGCACTCGTTCGTGGGTCTGGCCGCCGTGCTCGTGGGCTGGAACGGCGCGCTCTACGACACCGGGCTGGAGGGCACCCTGGCCGGCATCCACCACGCCGAGGTGTTCATCGGCGTGTTCATCGGCGCCGTCACCTTCACCGGGTCGATCGTCGCGTTCCTCAAGCTCTCGGGCCGCATGTCGTCGCGGCCGCTCATGCTCCCCGGCAAGAACGTGCTCAACGTGGGCGCCCTGGTGCTGTTCGCGGCCCTGACGGTCTGGTACGTCATCACCCCCGAGCTGTGGCTGCTGATCGTGGTCACGCTGCTCGCCCTCGCCCTCGGCTGGCATCTGGTCGCCTCGATCGGCGGCGGCGACATGCCCGTGGTCGTCTCGATGCTCAACAGCTACTCGGGGTGGGCGGCGGCCGCGGCGGGCTTCCTGCTCAACAACGACCTGCTGATCGTCACCGGCGCCCTCGTCGGATCGTCGGGTGCCTACCTCTCCTACATCATGTGCAAGGCCATGAACCGGTCGTTCCTCTCGGTGATCGCCGGCGGCTTCGGCATCGAGGCCCCGCGCTCGGACGACGAGGAGCAGGGCGAGCACCACGAGATCGACGCGGCCTCGGTCGCCGAGCTGCTCGGCGGCGCGTCGTCGGTGATCATCACCCCCGGCTACGGGATGGCCGTCGCGCAGGCCCAGTACCCGGTCGCCGACCTCACCGCACGGCTGCGCGAGCGCGGCGTCGAGGTGCGGTTCGGCATCCACCCGGTCGCCGGCCGCCTGCCCGGTCACATGAACGTGCTGCTGGCCGAGGCGAAGGTGCCCTACGACATCGTGCTCGAGCTCGACGAGATCAACGACGACTTCGCCGGCACCGACGTGGTGCTCGTCATCGGCGCCAACGACACCGTCAACCCGGCGGCGGCTGAAGACCCGGGCAGCCCCATCGCGGGCATGCCGGTGCTGCACGTGTGGAACGCGCGCAACGTCATCGTGTTCAAGCGCTCGATGGCCTCGGGCTACGCGGGCGTGCAGAACCCGCTGTTCTTCCGCGACAACACGCAGATGCTCTTCGGCGACGCCAAGGACCGCGTCGAAGACATCCTGCGCGCGCTCTGACCCCGTCGAGGCGCGGGCGCGGCGGGTGCGGCGGCGCGCGGGTGCGGGGTCAGGCGCGGGTGCGGGGTCAGGCGCGGGTGCGGGGTCAGGCGCGGGTGAGGAACGGGCGCGGCCAGGCCCCCAGCGCCAGCACCGCGAGCACGACCTGCACGAGACCGGCGACGAAGTAGATGCCGTGCAGCGGCGACCAGACGAGCATCACGGCGATCTCCACGAAGATCCAGATCATCATGACCAGGCCCGCCGCCGCGTGGAGCCCCGGCGCCAGCGCGAGGCGGCGGTACTGCGCCGCCAGGGCGAGCACCTGCCCACCCCCGACCACGACCCCGAGGATCACGCCCGGCCAGAAGTAGGAGTCGAACACGCTCCCCTCGAGCCACTCGCCGGGAAGCCCCATCCCGCCGCCGACCGTGAGCCCCACCATCCCGGCCAGCGCCGAGACCAGCGAGAACCATGCGACGATCTGCAGACAGACCCCGACCCACCTCGGTGTGCGCGTCATGGCGCCGAAGCTACGCGCTGCCGCGGGCCGCGGCATCCGCCCCTCGCCGTGACAAACGGGTCGTCCGACGTCGGTGGGGGCCAATACGCTGGATGCCATGCGCCTGGCCACCTGGAACGTCAACTCGATCCGCGCGCGGGTCGTCCGCACCGTCGAGTTCGCCGTCCGTGAAGACATCGACGTGCTCGCGATGCAGGAGATCAAGTGCAAGCCCGAGCAGTTCCCCTACGCCGAGTTCGAGGCGGCGGGCTACCACGTCGAGGCGCACGGCCTGAACCAGTGGAACGGCGTCGCGATCGCCAGCCGCCTGCCGCTGGAGCAGGTCGAGACCGCCTTCCCCGAGATGCCGGGCTTCGCCAAGGGTCACGAGGGGCCGGGCGCCCCGCAGGAGGCGCGGGCGATCGGCGCGACGATCGACGGCGTGCGGGTGTGGAGCCTGTACGTGCCCAACGGCCGCTCGCTCGATGACCCGCACTACGTCTACAAGCTGGCCTGGCTCGAGGCGCTGCGCGGCTACACCGCCGATGCCCTGGCGGCCGAGCCCGACCTGCCGCTGGCTCTGGTGGGCGACTTCAACATCGCGCCGACCGACGCCGACAACGGCGACCCCACGGTCATCGAGGGCGTCACCACGCACGTCTCCCCGCCCGAGCGCGCCGCGTTCCAGGCGCTGCTGGACGTCGGGCTCACCGACACCGTGCGCCCGCTGGTGCCCGCCGGCTACACGTACTGGGACTACAAGCAGCTGCGCTTCCCCCGCAACGAGGGGCTGCGCATCGACTTCATCCTCGGCTCGCACGCCTTCGCCGACGCCGTGGTGGGCGCCGCGATCCACCGCGACGAGCGCAAGGGCGAGATCCCCAGCGACCACGTGCCGGTGGTCGTCGACCTCGACCTCGGCGGGTCCGACGACGACGATCGTCCGATGATCTTCTAGGCCTCGGGCTCAGCCCGCCGTCGGCTCGGTGGTCATGTCGCCCGTCTCGGGCACGCCGTCGGGGCCGTACCGCAGCAGCAGTGCGCCGCCGGCTCCCGACACCGCGGGTTCGAGCAACCGCAGCCGGGCCGGGGCCGCCCCCTCGGGGAAGACCTTCTTCCCCTCTCCGAGCACGATCGGGTACACCCATAGGTTCAGCTCGTCGAAGAGCTGCGCGCGCAACAGGGTCTGCACCAGGTCGACGCTGCCGATCACGTGCGTCTCGTCGTGCCGGTCGCGCAGCCCGTCGACGGTCGCGGCCAGCTCGTCGGGACCGATCACCGTCGTCCCGGCCCACGCGGGCTCGAGCGCCCCGCGGGTGGCCACGTACTTCGGGATCTCGTTGAACCGGCGGCCGATGAACCCCTCGTCCCCGCCGGTGCGCTGCGGCCAGTACGCCGCGAAGATGTCGTAGGTGCGGCGCCCCAACAGCAGGGCATCCATCCGGCGGATGCCGGCTCCCACCCGCTCGCCGACGGTCTCGTCGTTCAGCGGGGCCTGCCAGCCGCCCCAGGCGAACCCGTTCGACCGGTCTTCGTCGGGGCCGCCCGGCGCCTGGGCGACGCCGTCGAGCGTGGTGAACAGGTCGATCACGATGCGTCCGCGCGTCATGATGCTCCTTGCGGGTCGTGCCGCCGCGGCGGCGGGGTCGGACCGGTCCTCAGGTGCGCGACCGGCGGATGTGCTGGTGGAACCGCGAGAGGAAGCCGCTCAGGAACTCTCGGGTGTCGGCGTCGGCGACGCTGCCGTTGTCGGCGAAGAACCCGTCGACCACGTGGATGTAGACCTCGGGGGCGCCGAGCACCACCGCGCCTTGGGCCAGCAGGATGCCCTTGAGCTCCTGCTGGGCGACCGCCGTCGAGATGTCGCCCGTGCTCGCGCCGGTGACGGCGACGGGCTTGTCGGGGAACGCGTTCTCGCCGACGGGCCGCGAGGCCCAGTCCACGGCGTTCTTCATCACGGCGGGGATCGACCGGTTGTACTCCGGCGTGACGAACAGCAGTGCATCCACGGCATCCAGCGCCGTCTTGAACCGCTGCCCCACCGGCGGGAAGTCGGCTTCGTACTGGGTGCCGAAGAACGGCAGGTCGACGATCGGGATGTCGGTGAACTCGAGCCCGACGTCGGCGCCCAGCCGCACGAGGGCGTCGGCGAAGCGACGGTTGAGCGAGGGCTCGGATGCCGAGCCCACCAGGATTCCGACGGTGTACGTGGCCATGCCCCCATGCTGTCGCCTCGTCCTCCGCCCCGCCACGCCCCTTGCGCCCCGCCCCCTCCCGCGCTAGCCCCGCTTCCCTCCGGCCTCCCCTCGCCTCCCCTCGCCTCGCCTCCCCTCGCCGAGTGTCCAAGACACGCCGCTGGCGCCCGCCGGATGCCGCGTGTCTTGGACACTCGGCAGGGGGAAGCCCGGGGGCAGACGCCGGGGCCAGGACCCGGGGACAGGCCCCAGGGCCCGGGCCAGGCCCAGCGCCCGGGCCCCGAAACACCTGCCCAGCCCCGGGGCCTCCCGGCCCCGCATCCGGTCGAGTGTCCAAGACACGCCGCTGGCGCCCGCCGGATGCCGCGTGTCTTGGACACTCGGCAGGGGCGAACCCGGGGGAACCCGGGGACAGGCCCCAGGGCCACACCCGCGGGTCTCCGTCGTGCGGCGGATGCCGGGAGGCGGCGGCGCCTCTAGCGTGGAGGGATGAGCGCTCACCCCCGCCGCCCCCGGCCGACCGCCGACGGACTGCGCGGCGACTACGTGCTGGCCGGCGTGCTGCTGGTCGCCGCCGTGCTGTCGGCGGCGCTCGGCCAGATCGCCGGCATCTACGGCGACCAGACCCCGTCGCTGGCGTGGGGCCTGGTCTACGGCGCCGCGCTCACGGCGCCGCTGGCGGTGCGCCGCCGCTACCCCGAGGTCGTGCTCGTGATCGTGGCGATCGCGTTCTTCCTGGGCGTCACCTTCCGCGTGCCCGAGGTGTACGTCGGCAACATCGCGGTCTTCATCGCGATGTACACGGTGGGCGCCTGGGTCGACGACCGGCGCCGGGCCACGATCGTGCGCCTCGCCGTGATCGCCGGCATGTTCATCTGGCTGACGGTCGTCACCTTCCAGGCCGCCACCGGCGAAGAGGCCGGACTGTCGCGTGCGGGGCTGTTCTCGCCCTTCGCCGCCTACATGCTGCTGAACTTCCTCGTGAACGTCGCGTTCTTCGGCGGCGCCTACTACTTCGGCGAGCGCGCATACGCCCAGGCCGCCCAGCAGACGGCGCTGCAGGCCCGCACCGACGAGCTCGAGCGCGAGCGGGAGCTCACGGCGGCGCAGGCGGTCGCCCTCGACCGGGTGCGCATCGCCCGCGAGCTGCACGACGTCGTGGCCCACCACGTCTCGGCGATGGGCGTGCAGGCCGGCGCCGCGCGCACCGTGCTCACCCGCGACCCGGATGCCGCCGCGCAGGCCCTGTCGGGCATCGAGGACGCGGCACGGTCGGCCCTCACCGAGCTGCGACAGCTGCTCGAGACGCTGCGCACCCCGGATGCCGCGTCTCCCGGTGACTCGACCCTGCGGCTGTCGGCGCTGCCCGACCTCGTCGCGCACGCCAACGAGAACGGCCTGCCCACCACCCTGACCGTCGTGGGCGACGCGCACGAGGTGCCCGAGCTGACCCAGGTGAACCTGTACCGCATCACCCAGGAGGCGTTGACGAACGCTCGCCGTCACGGCGCCCCCGACACCACCGCCGAGGTGCGGCTGCGCTACGCCGAGGGCATCACCGAGCTCGAGGTCTCCAACACGGGCCGGGTCGCGCGGCCGGTGCGCGCGGGGCTGGGGCTGGTCGGCATGCGCGAGCGCGCCGCGGCATCCGGCGGCAGCCTCGAGGCCGCGCCCCGCGAGCGCGGCGGCTTCCTCGTGCGCGCCCGCATCCCGCTCCCCCTTTCCGGCATCAGCGCCGCCGACGGCGCCGCGGCAGGGGTGCGCGCGTGATCCGGGTGCTGCTGGTCGACGACCACGCCGTGATGCGGGCCGGATTCCGCATGATCCTCGACGCCGCCGACGGCATCGAGGTGGTCGGCGAGGCCGCCGACGGTGCCGCGGCCGTCGCGGAGACCCGGCGTCTGACCCCCGACGTGGTGTGCATGGACGTGCAGATGCCCGACATGGACGGTCTCGAGGCCACCCGGCGCATCGTCGCCGACGGCGACCTCCACGCCGCCGTGGTCATCGTCACCACGTTCGACCGCGACGAGTACCTGTTCCAGGCGCTGTCGGCCGGCGCGAGCGGGTTCCTGCTGAAGAACGCCGGCCCCGAAGAGCTCGTCTCGGCGGTGCGCGCGGCCGCCGTCGGCGACGCCCTGCTCGCCCCCGAGGTCACCCGCCGGGTCATCGAACGCTTCACGGATGCCGGAGCTCCGGCATCCGCAGCCCGCCCCGCCACCGGCGCGTCGGTGATCCCGGTGGAGCTCACCGAACGCGAGGCGGAGGTGCTGCATCTGCTCGCGCAGGCCCTCAGCAACGCCGAGATCGCCCAGCGGCTGTTCATCGGCGAGGCGACGGTGAAGACCCACGTGTCCAACGTGCTGCAGAAGATCGGCGCCCGCGACCGGGTCGCCGCGGTCGTCTACGCGCACCGCGCAGGCCTGGCCTGACAGGTCCCCGGCGCGCTCGCACCGGGCACCGCGTGGTACCCGCCCGGGGTCAGTGGGCGGCGACGGGTGCGGCGGCGCGCACGACCTCGACCTGCGCCCGCGCCGGCAGCGCGGCGCGCCACAGCCACACGACGCTCCAGACGAACATGCCGATGACGATGCCGTTGCGCAGCAGCAGCACGCTGGCCGCGGTCGGGTCGGCGTCGATGAGCGGCAGGTAGAGGATCGGGAAGATCAGCGTGGTCAGCAGGCACGTGACGGCCATCCAGGTGGCCAGGCGGCGCCAGCCCTCGTAGTCGACGGCGAGGCCGACGGCCACGATCGGAGCGATCCACAGCATGTACTGCGGCGAGCCGACCTTGTTGAAGACGATGAGCGCGGCCGTCAGCGCGAAGCCGCCGCGCAGGATGAGGCGCTGCTCCATGTCGGGGGTGAGCAGTCCGGCCCGCTGGGCGCGCGAGCGCGCCAGCCAGAGCAGCACGACCAGGCCCACGACGGCGATGGGCATCAGAAGGCCCACGAGGTCGCTGGCCGCGTGCGCGCCCGGACCGGCCACCTCGCGCGTGGCGAGGTACCAGTTCTGGCGGATCTCGGCGCCGGGCACGCCCAGCACCGTCGCCCACACCCACGGCGTCGCGACGGGCGCTTCGAGCTGCAGCGCCCGGTCGGTCTGGATGGTGGCGAAGCTGAGCACGTTCGAGGCGCCGCCGGCGACGCCGACGACCCCCACGATCCCGGCGCTGAGGGCGACGCCGCCCACGATGATGCGCGAGCGCGCCGACGAGACGGTGACGGCGGCGGCGGCCAGGGCCGCGGGCCACACCTTGATCCAGGTGGCCGCGGCGATGAGCACGCCGGCCACGGCCGGGCGGCGCACCACGTAGACGAGGGCCGCGATGGCGAACGGCGCCGCCGCGCCCTCGAGCCGCAGCATCGAGACGGGCGCCAGCAGCAGCACGATCAGCATCCAGTACCAGGCGGCGGTGTAGGCGGCGCGGCGACGGAAGCCGTCGGTGATGGCGGCGATCGCGGCGAGGTTGCCGGCGGCCATGATGACCAGCCACACCAGCTGGTAGGCCCAGGGGCCCGCGATGATGGCGAGCATGATCGGCGCCAGCGCGCCCGCCGGGTAGACCCAGGGCTCGTCGACGACGGGGATGACGCCGTGCAGCGCCTCCTGCGCCCACTGCCGGTACAGCGGCAGGTCGCCCTCGGTGCCGCCGGCCAGCAGGATGGGGAGCAGGCTCAGCGCATAGGCGAGGTGCAGGGCGCCCCAGCCGGCCAGGAGGCCGCGACGGGTGAAGGCGAATGCCCTGATCCGCTCGAAGATCCCCCCGCGGCGCGACAGGGGACGGTGGGCTTCGGGGGCAGTCGTCACAGCCGGAGCATAGCCCCGCCGCCTTGACGCCACATTGACGTCAGGTTGCCGCAACCTGTGAATCCTCTGAGCCGCCCCGGATGAGAGGAGTCCCCCGTCCGGGGGAGGATGCGAACCCGCCGGGCGGGGGAGGACGCGCCGCCGCCCCGCCCGTAGCGTCGGAGACACCCAGACACAGGAGGATCGGATGCTGGAACTGAGCAGGATCACCAAGAGCTACGGCGCGCGCCGTGTGCTCGACGACGTGGGGTTCACCGTCGCCGACGGGCGCGTCACCGGATTCGTCGGCGGCAACGGCGCCGGCAAGACCACGACGATGCGGATCGTGCTGGGCGTGCTCGCCCGCGACGCCGGCACCGTGACCCTCGGCGGCGCTGCGGTGACCGCGGCCGACCGCCGCCGGTTCGGCTACATGCCCGAGGAGCGCGGCCTCTACCCGAAGATGAAGGTGCTCGAGCACATCGTCTACCTCGCCCGCCTCCACGGCTTCAGCAAGACGGATGCGACGACGCGCGCCACCGCGCTGCTCGAGGAGCTCGGGCTCGGCGAGCGCCTCGACGACCACGTCGAGACCCTGTCGCTGGGCAATCAGCAGCGCGCGCAGATCGCGGCCGCGCTCGTGCACGAGCCGCGCATCCTCATCCTCGACGAGCCGTTCTCCGGCCTCGACCCGATCGCCGTCGACGTGGTCGCCGGCGTGCTGCAGGCGCGTGCCGCGCAGGGCGTGGGCGTGCTGTTCTCGTCGCACCAGCTCGACGTCGTCGAGCGCCTGTGCGACGACCTGGTCATCATCGCGGGCGGCACGATCCGCGCCGCCGGCACCCGCGACGGCCTGCGCGCCGCGCACGCCTCGCGCCGCTACGAGCTCGTCTCGGCCGGCGACGCCGGCTGGCTGCGCGCCGAGCCGGGCGTCGAGGTCCTCGACTTCGACGGCGGCTACGCCCTGTTCGACGCCGACAGCGACGCCACCGTGCAGCGGGTGCTGCAGCGCGCCGTCGCCTCCGGCGACGTCGCGAGCTTCGCGCCGCGGCATCCGTCCCTCGCCCAGATCTTCAAGGAGGTCATCCAGTGAACACGTCTTCACCCTCTATCGCCCAGAGCGTCTGGCTCGTCACCGAGCGCGAGGTCGGCTCGAAGCTGCGCAGCAAGGCGTTCCTCATCTCGACGGGCGTCCTGTTCGTCATCGCCCTGGTCGCCATCGTGTGGGGCGGGTTCGCGGCGCAGTCCGACTCGCGCACCCCCGTCGCCGTCACCCCGCAGACCGCGTCGGTGGTCAGCGGCATGGACGACGTGATCGAGGTCACCGAGGCCGACAGTGCGGCCGACGCCGAAGACCTGGTGCGCTCGGGCGAGGTCGACGCCGCCATCATCGAGGGCGGTCCCGACCCGTTCGGCTACCGCGTGATCGGTGACGACAGCGTGCCGAACGGGCTGATCAGCGCACTGAGCGTGACCCCGCCGGTCGAGCTGCTCAACCCCGACGAGACCAACGAGGGGCTGCGGTATCTCGTGGCGCTCGGCTTCGGCATCGTGTTCTTCATGGCCGCGCTGAACTTCGGCGCCACCATCGCGCAGTCGGTCGTCGAAGAGAAGCAGACCCGTGTGGTCGAGCTGCTCATCTCAGCCATCCCGACCCGGGCGCTGCTGGCGGGCAAGGTGATCGGCAACACGCTGCTGGCGATGGGGCAGATCCTGGGGCTCGCGGCCATCGCGATCGTCGGGCTCACGGTCACCGGGCAGACCGAGGTGCTGGCCGGACTCGGCGCGCCCCTGGTGTGGTTCGCGGTGTTCTTCCTCTTCGGGTTCGTGCTGCTCGCGTCGCTGTTCGCCGCGGCCGGGGCGATGGTCTCCCGCCAGGAGGACATCGGCACCACCATGACCCCGCTCACCTTCCTGGTGATGGCGCCGTACTTCCTGGTGATCTTCTTCAACGACAACCCGGTCGTCATGACCGTCATGTCGTACGTGCCGTTCTCGGCGCCCGTGGGCATGCCGGTGCGCATCTTCCTCGGCGAGGCCCAGTGGTGGGAGCCGCTGCTCTCGCTGGCGGTGCTGCTGGCCACCTGCGTCGCCGCGATCGCGATCGGCGCGAAGATCTACGACAACTCGATCCTGCGCATGGGCGCCCGCGTGAAGCTGATGGACGCTCTCAAGGCCTGAGTCCGGCCCGAGGGCCCGGTGCGCATCGACGGCGCGCCGGGCCCTCTGCCGTGCGCGGGGCGGTGGGCGCCCTGTGGACAACGCCCCATGTCCCGCGCGGCCTGCGTTAGGGTGGGCGCGCCCACATTCGGAAGGCCGGCATGCGACATCGCGCAGGATCTCTACTGGTGACGGTCGCTCTGATTGCTTCGCTGACGACGCTGGTACCGCCGGCCTCTGCATCGGAGCAGGCAACGACTCCTTCCCCCGACCCCACCACATCGCAGACGCCGACGCCGACGTCATCCGCTCCGATGAGCCCGACCCCGTCCCCGACCCCGACTGGAGGCGGGACCCAGCCTCCCCCCGAGGATGACACGACAGCCCCGCACGGAGACGAGGACGGGCACGACCATTCGGGCCCGACGGAGCCACTCACGATCGAGCCGTGGGACGAACCGATGGATCCGCCCTCGCGACCCACGTTGCGCTCGCTCGCTCCGCCCGTGTGGCACCTTCCCTTCGAACCGGGACAGCGCTGGTCGTCGGGGGGCCCGCATCGAGACAGTGACGGAACGGCCTGGGGGGCGCTCGACTTCGCACCGGGTTCTAGCCCTAACCGACGAGTCGTGGCTATCGCGGAAGGGCGCGTCTATCGCGTCGTCTGTCCGGCGGGCTGGTTCCTCGGCGTCGATCACGGCGGAGGGTGGAAGTCGGAGTACTACCACCTCGCCGGTGCGCAGGAGAACTTGATCGGGCAGTGGGTTCCGGCCGGCGCTTACCTCGGAGAAGCGGGGTCGACTCTCCCCTGCGGCGGTTCCTCCAACGGGCCGCACGTGCACCTGTCGATCCTCTACGGGGATCCCCCACAACCCGGAACCGCACAACGCCCGTACTATCCGGTCGACGGAATGCGCTTCGGAAACTACGTCGTGCGCAACGGCAGCGCGGTGCATCGTGGAACGTGGCAGGACCTGGCCGGGAACACGGTGTTCTCCAACTGGGGGTGCTGTCTCACGTCCACGACTCCCACGCCGCAACGGTTCAGCGCGACACCTGCGCCCACGCTGAGCGGGTCGCCAGCGGTCGGGGGGACTCTCGTGGCAACCGCCTCGTGGCAACCTGCTGCTGAATTCAGCTACCAGTGGATACGGGACGGCGCGCAGATCGCCGGCGCGACATCCAGTACCTACACGGTCACCAAGGAGGACCGCGGGGCGCAGCTGTCCGTGGTGGCCGTGGGCTCACGCGACGGGTTCTGGAGGGTGACGCAGGTCAGTGGCGCCGTCACCATTCCGACCCCCGTCAGTCGTATCGCCGGCGTGGACCGCTACGAGACGTCCGCCCGACTAGCGGCAACGTTCGCCCCGGGAACGGACACCGTCTTCGTGGCCACAGGCCTGGACTTCCCCGACGCGCTGAGCGCAGCGGCGGCCAGCCGTGCCGCTTCGCCCGTGATCCTGACATCTCCGGCGGAGCTGTCAGAGGCGGTCAGGTCGGAACTCTCCCGGCTGAAACCGCGGCGGATAGTTGTCGTCGGTGGCGAGCCATCGGTGTCCGCCGGTGTCTTCGACCTTCTTCGCCAGTATGCTCCCGAGGTCCAGCGGATTGCGGGCGAGAACCGCTTCGAGACGGCCGCGTCGCTGTCCGCCGCGACCTTCGGGGCGGGGGCGCCGGTGGCATATCTTGCGACGGGCGCGAACTTCCCCGATGCACTCAGCGCGGCGGGTCCGGCAGGAAGGGCGGGTGGTCCGGTGCTTCTCGCGTTGCGAGATGAGCTACCCGCCGCAACACGGGCTGAACTCGCGCGACTCCGGCCCGAGCGAGTGGTGGTGGTGGGCGACAGCGCATCGATCAGCGCATCGGTGATGAATGCGGCATGGTCGGCCTCGGGCGGTAGCGTCACTCGCATCGCGGGAGTGGACAGATACGCCACTTCCGCTGCGATCGTCCGCGCTACGACCCACACGCCCGCCGAGACGATCTACGTGGCGAGCGGCGAGAAGTTCCCGGATGCGGTGTCCGGCGCAGCAGTCGCTGCCGCCAGCGGGGCGCCGATGTTGATCACACGCCAGGATCGTCTACCGGAAGCCTCCGCCGACCTCGTGACCCAATTGTCTCCGGCGCGCGCAATCGTCCTGGGAGCGACGGACACCGTGAGCGAGCCGGTTGCGCGAGCGATTGCGGTCCGCGCACGGTAATGCAACGTGCGGGCTCGGTGGGCGCCGCGGGGGTCAGCCCTCGACGATCACCGAGATGACGTTGCCGGCGGGGTCGCGGAACCAGGCGATCTCGGGGCCGCCGTTGCCGCGGGCGATGCCGCGCTCGTCGGTGCCGAAGTCGGGGTCGTCGTAGATCTTCGTCGTGACGCCGGCGGCGTTGAGCGCGTCGACGGCCGCGTCGATGTCGGACACGACGAGGTTCAGGATCGTGAACGACGCGGGCACGTGGTCGTGCTTCGGGTAGGCGATCGTGTGCCACCCGCCCGGCAGCTCGATGTCGAGGATCCCCATCTCCCCCAGCTCCACCTCCAGTCCGAGGGTGTCGCGGTAGAACGCCTCGGCGGCGGCGATGTCGTCCACCGAGAACCCGGCGAAGGCGGAGTCGAAGGCGATCATGGTGTTCCTCCCGGATCGGTGCCCCTCCACGGTGGCCCTCCCGCGCGTGCGGCGCAAGACCCCCGCCGTGCGGACCCCTCGTGCCGACGGGGCGGCGGTCAGCGCTCGATGAGGATGCCGTCGGCATCCGCCCACACGTGTGCCCCGGGCCGGAACACGACGTCGTCGACGGTCACCGGCACATCGAGCTCGCCGGCGCCGGTCTTCGCGCTCTTGCGCGGATTGGAGCCGAGGGCCTTGACGCCCAGCGGCAGGCGGCCGATCGCCGCGCGGTCGCGGACGGCGCCGTGCACGATGATGCCGGCCCAGCCGTGCGCCACCGCGGCGGCCGCGATCTGGTCGCCCACCAGCGCCGAGGCGAGCGACCCGCCGCCGTCGACGACGAGCACGGCGCCCGCACCGGGCGTGGCCAGCACCTGCTTGACGAGCGCGTTGTCGCGGTGACAGCGCACGGTGCGCACCGGCCCGTCGAAGGCGATGTGCCCGCCGATGTCCTGCAGCTGCAGGGACAGCGAGGCGAGCTCCTCGCCGCGGTCGTCGTAGAGGTCTGCCGTCGCGATGCCCATGCGCCCACGCTAGGTCGACGCACGGATGCCGTGGCGGGGGCGGTGCCGGGAAGATCGCCGCGTCTTCTGTGACGGCGAACTTCATGCATCCAGCGGGAACACAACCGGGGTGCATACCGTTGTTATGCGTCGGGCCGAGGGCGTCCCGTCGCAGACCACCCCCCAAGGAGACGCCATGAGCACCACCCTCGTCCAGCCGGCCACCACCGACGCCCCGATCCTCGACGTCCTCGCCGAGCGCTGGAGCACGCGCATCTTCGACGCCACCGCGCCGATCGACGAAGCGGCCCTCGCCAGCGCCCTCGAGGCCGCCCGCTGGGCCCCGTCGGCCAACAACTCGCAGCCGTGGCGCTTCATCGTCGCCCGCCGCGGATCGGCCGCCCACGCCTCGATCGTCGACTCGCTGGTCGGGTTCAACCAGAGCTGGGCCGCGGATGCCGCCGCGCTCGTCGTCTTCGCCACCGTCACCTCCCTCGAGGGCAAGCCGCTGGCGTGGGCCGCCTATGACACCGGCCAGGCCGCCGCGCACTTCACCGTGCAGGCGCACGCCTCGGGCCTGCACACCCACCAGATGGGCGGGTTCGACCGCGCCGCCATCGCCGAGGAGTTCGGCTTCGGCGACGAGCTGGCCGCCGTCACCGTCATGGCCGTCGGGGCGCTCGGCGACATCGCCGCCGCACCCGAGGCCCTCCGCACCCGCGAGCTCGCCCCGCGCACCCGTCGCCCGATCGGCGACTCGCTCCTCGCCAACGCCTGACCCGCCGGAGTCGCGTTTCGACTCGCTGCGCTCGCTCAACGACCGGGGGTGTCGCTGCGCTCGCTCAACGACCGGCGGGCGGGGTTCTGGTCGTTGAGCGAGGAGCGCAGCGACGAGTCGAAACGCCCCCCCGGGGCAGCGCGTTTCGACTCGCTGCGCTCGCTCAACGACCGGGGGTCGAGGGTTCTGGTCGTTGAGCGAGGAGCGCAGCGACGAGTCGAAACGCACCCCGCGGGCACCTCACCGCGCGGGCGGGTTGCGGTCGGGGTGGAGCACCGTGACGAGCGAGAACGACGCACCCTCGGCATCCGGCCCGCGCTCTTTGAACTCCTGCAGCAGGCCGTAGAGGCGCTCTCGCAGCTCGTGCAGGTGCTCGTCGTTCAGGCGCAGGCCCAGCCAGGTGGTCTCGACCGACTCGGGGTCCAGACCCTCCATCTGCTGGCGCATCGTCTCGAGCAGCACGATCGACTGGTTCGGCATCCGCGGTGCGCGCCACGACAGGCCGGTCGCGATGTAGGGGACCTCGCGCGCCCCGCGCGTGCCGATGCGCTCGTCCTGGGGCGCGAGCAGCCCGACGTCGACGAGCGTGCGCACGTGGTGGAGCATCGTGCCGGGGTTCACCTCGAGCAGCTCGGCGATCTCCTTGTTGGTGCGCGCGTCGAACGCGCACAGGCGCAGCACGCGCAGTCGCAGCGGTGAGCTCAGCGCCCGCGCGAGCGCCTGCGCGGCCGCGTCGTCGGCATCCGCGATCGGGTCGTCATCCACGTTCGCAGGGTCGGTCATGCGCCCACCGTAGCCCAGTGATTGACAGAGTTCAATCACTCCGGTCATACTGATTTGCATGTCCCAATCAGTCGAGGTCGCGCCGCGCTCGCTCTGGCACGACCGCAACTTCCTCACGATGTGGGGTGGGCAGGCGCTCAGCCAGTTCGGTGCGCAGATCACCGAGCTGGCGCTGCCGGTGCTGGCCGTGCTGCTGCTGCACGCGACCGAGTTCGAGGTCGGCCTGCTCAACGCCGCCGCGACCGCCGCGTTCCTGATCGTCGGACTGCCCGCCGGGGCGTGGATCGACCGCATGCGCAAGCGGCACGTGATGATCGTCGCCGACGGCATCCGCGCGGTGGCGCTGGCGATGCTGCCGCTGCTGTGGTGGCTCGGGTCGCTCGAGGTGTGGCACATGCTCGTCGTGTCGCTGATCATGGGCGTCGCGACGGTGTTCTTCGACGTGTCGTACCAGTCGATCGTGCCCTCGCTGGTGCCGGCGCGGCAGATCGCCGAGGCCAACGGCAAGCTGGAGTCGACGTCGCAGATCGCCGGCATCGTGGGTCCCGCCGCCGGCGGCTGGCTGATCGCGGTCATCACCGCACCCTTCGCGCTGCTGGCGACCGCGGTGACCTACGTCTTCTCGCTGGTGGCGCTGAGCGCGACGCGTGACGCCGAGGTCGTCGCCGCGCGCGGCACGCACGACCCGCTCGTGCGGTCGGTGCGCGAGGGCCTGGCGTGGGTGTTCGGCAACCCCTACCTGCGCCTCATCGTCGGCACCACGACGGTGTCGAACTTCTTCAGCACCATCACCTTCACCCTGCTGCCGCTGTTCGTGCTGCGCACGCTCGGCTTCGGACCCGAGCTGATGGGCCTGATCTTCGCGGCCGGCTCGGTCGGCGGACTCGTCGGCGCCATCGCCACCCCGCACCTCGCACGCGGGATCGGCGAGGCCCGCGCCATCCCGATCTCGGCCGTCGGATTCTCGCTCGTCGCGCTGCTGCTGCCCGCCGCCGCCCTCGTGCCCTCGCTCGCGATCCCGATCCTCATCGCCCAGAGCTTCGCCGGGTCGTTCTTCGTGCTCGTCTACAACATCACGCAGGTCACCTTCCGGCAGCGCATCACCCCCGGACGCCTGCTGGGCCGCATGAACGCCTCGATCCGGTTCTGCGTCTGGGGCGTCATGCCCATCGCCGCCCTGCTCGCCGGGGTGCTCGGCGAGGCGCTCGGCGTCGTGCCCACCATGTGGATCGGCGCCGTCGGAGCACTGGCCTCGGCGCTGTTCGTCGTGCGCCGGCGCTTCCTCACCCGCGATCTTCCGGCCGCCGCCGGCGCGTGAGGGGCGGGTGCGTGCGCGATTCGCACGCCGAGCTGCCCCGTCGCGGCGCATAACTCAGGCAGAATCGCCCGACCAGGCCGCGCGCGGGCCCGAAACGCGCGATCTGCCTGAGTTATGCGCCCTTGCCGCGCCGCACCCGGATACGGGACACGCCCGCGCCGCACCCGGCGAGACCCCCGCGGCTACTCGCGCTCCTCGCGGCGGCCGCGCAGGATGCCGGCGACGGCGGTGCTGAGCGTGACGAACCAGGATGCCGTGGCCACGAGCGTCGCGGCGGTGAACACCGTGGTGGCGATGTCGATCGGGAGTCCGGTCCACACCGAGACGGCCGGGGCGAGCGGTCCGGCGTCGCTGGAGTCGGGGATCGTCAGCCCGACCACGAGAAGGCCGACCCACTGCACGATCATCGCGATCGCGTAGATCAGGCGCACCGAGCGGGCGCGGCGGGCGATCGGATCGAGCAGGCCGAGCAGGGGCGGCAGCAGCAGCAGGGCGATGACGAAGATGCCGTAGACGAAGCCGAGCACCGCCATCCAGCCGAGCTCGGCGCCGACGAACCCGCGCCCGATGAAGACGAACAGCGGCAGCAGCACCGCGAAGATCCACTGCAGCACGAAGATCGACCGGCCGAACGAGGCGATGCGCATCCTCCGAGCGTAGCCGCGCCCCCGCACCGCCCCCGCCCGGCACAGCACCGCCCCCGCCCGGCCCCGCCCCGCCCGACGCCCCACCACCCAGCACAGTTCCCCGCGAATCGCCACCCCATCCCCGCGCGGGGCCGCACCCCGGTAGCCTGCGGCAATGACTGCACGGATCATCGGCATCGGCACCGCCGTCCCGCAGACCCGCCTCGACCAGTCCGAGGTGCGCGACCTGTTCGCGGGGCAGCCGGGCGTCTCCCGGCTCACCGCGAGGCTGGTCGCCGCGGCGTTCGACCATGCCGACATCGACACCCGCCACACGGTGCTGCCCGAGCTGGTGAGCGGGGGCTCGCCGTTCATCGATGCGGCCACGCGCGGCATCCTCGCCCCCTCCACCGGCGCCCGCAACGCGGTGTACACCCGCGAAGCACCGGCGCTGTTCGCCACCGCTGCCCGTGACGCCCTCGACCGTTCCGGCGTCGACGCGTCGGAGGTGACGCATGTCGTCACCGCCTCGTGCACGGGGTTCTTCGCCCCCGGCCCCGAGTTCCGCCTCGTGCGCGACCTCGGCCTCGACCCGACGGTCTCGCGCGAGCACCTCGGGTTCCTCGGGTGCGCGGCGGCGCTGCCCGCCCTGCGGTCGGCCGCGCGCATCTGCGCCGCCGACCCGACCGCGACCGTGCTCGTTGTGTGCGGCGAGATCTGCACGATCCACCTGCGCCGCTCCGACGACCCCGACCAGATCGTGTCGTCGGCGGTGTTCGCCGACGGCGCGGCCGCGGCTGTGGTCACCGGGATGCCGGTCGACGCCGCCACCCCGCACCTCGAGCTCGACCGGTTCGCCACCGCGATCACGCAGGACGGCGAGTCGGACATGGGCTGGACCATCGGCGACACCGGCTTCGAGATGACCCTGTCGGCCGAGGTGCCGCGCATCATCGGCCGCGAGGTGCGCGGCGCGCTCGAGCCGCTGCTGACGTCGGTCGCGCCCGACACCTGGGCGGTGCACCCCGGCGGCAAGAGCATCCTCGACCGGGTGCAGGGCGCCTTCGACCTGCCGGATGCCGCGCTGGCGCCCTCCCGCGACGTGCTGCGCCACTACGGCAACATGTCGTCGGCGACGGTGCTGTTCATCCTGCAGCGTCTGCTCGAAGACCCCGCCCGCCGTGACGGCGCCCGGGTGCTGGCGCTGGCGTTCGCGCCCGGACTCACCGTGGAGTCGGCGCTGCTGACCGTGCGCGCCCCGGCCGCGGAGCCGTTCGCCGACGCGCTGCGCGGCGAGACGCCGGTGGCGCTCGCCCGATGACGGGGCTCGCCGCACGCGACGAACGACTGCGCGAGCTCATGGACGACCCCGACTGCGACCCGGTGCGCCTGCGCCGCACGCTCGAGCGCTTCGCCGTGGTGAACCGGCTCGTCTCGGGGTGGGGCACGGTGTATCGCACCCGGGTGCGGCCGGCCCTGCGCGCCGTCGCCGGCCCCGCGCGGATCGTCGACATCGGATGCGGGGGCGGCGATGTGCTGCGCGGCCTGGTCGCCCGCGCCCGCCGCGACGGCTTCGAGGTCACCGGCCTCGGCATCGACCCCGACGAGCGGGGCCTCGCGGTCTCCCGCGCCACCGCGCTCCCGGGCGTCGACTATCGCGCCGCGCACAGCAGCGACCTCGTCGCGGCCGGGGAGCGCTTCGACATCGCCGTCTCCAACCACGTGCTCCACCACCTCGACGCGCGCGAGCTCGCCACCGTGCTCGACGACTCCGCCGCCCTCGCCCCGAGCCTGGCGCTGCACTCCGACATCGCCCGGTCGCGGCTGGCCTACGCCGCCTACGCGGTGGGGATCACCCCGCTCGCGCCCGGCAGCTTTCTGCGCACCGACGGACTGCGCTCCATCCGCCGCAGCCGCACCGTCGCCGAGCTCGCGACCCTCCCCGGCTGGGACGCCAGCGCCCCGGTGCCGTTCCGGGTGCTGCTGACCCGCTCCGCCAGCGCACCGACCGGCCCCGCCTCCACCGCCCCCGCAACAGCCACCCCCCGCCGATGACCGGCATCGTCATCGTCGGGGCCGGACCGGTGGGCACCCTGCTGGCCGCCGAACTCGCGCGCCGCGGTGTGGCGGCCCGCCTGCTCGAACGGCGCCCCGCCGCCGGCGCCGGCTCCCGCGCCGTCGGCATCCACGCCACGACACTCGCCGCGCTGGAGGCATCCGGGGTCACCGAGCGCCTGCTGGCCACCGCCCGGCGGGTGCGCGAGGGCGAGGCGCGCCACCGCGGCCGCACCCTCGGCGTCGTGCGCTTCGACCGCCTCGACACCCGGCATCCGTACGTCGCGACGCTGCCGCAGTCGGCCACCGAGGCCGCCCTCGCCGGCGCCGCCGGCGCGTGGGGCGCCGCCGCGCCCGAACGGGGCGCCGAGGTGACCGGCATCCGCCCGGGGCGCGGCGGCGCGCACGTGCTGCGGGCGGATGCCGATCCGCTCGAGGCCACCGTCGTCGTGCTCGCCGGCGGCGGCCGCTCGCGTGCGCTGCACCCGGCGGGCGCGCGCACCCACGCCTACCCCGACCGCTACCTCATGACCGACGGGCCCGACGCGGGTTCCGACGGCGACCGCGCCGTGGTGCACCTCGACCCCGACGGGGTGCTCGAGTCGTTCCCGCTGCCGGGCGGCGCGCGGCGCTACGTCGCATGGGTGCGCGCGGGCGGCGACGAGAGCGGCGAGGCGGCCGCCGAGCGGCTGCGCAGGGCGGTGGCCCGCCGCACCGGATCGGATGCCGCCGCGGCGGCCCTCACGTCGGCGACAGCGTTCGGGGTGCGGCGTGCACTCGTCTCGTCGCTGCGCAGCGGGCCGGTCGTGGCGATCGGCGACGCCGCGCACGAGGTGAGTCCCATCGGCGGCCAGGGCATGAACCTCGGCCTCATCGACGCGGTCACCCTGGCGCCCCTCCTGGCCCAGTGGGCGCGGGACGGCGAGGCCCCGCCCGAGCTCGATCGGTGGGATCGGTCGCGGCGCCGCGCGGCGGCCCTGTCGGCGCGCATCGCCGCGGTCAACACCCGCCTCGGGCGTCCCTCCCCCGCACGGGTGCGACCGGTCGCGGTGCGTCTGGCGCTGCGGTCGCCGGCCGAGCGGCTGCTCGCCCGTGCCTACGCGATGGACTTCGACCCGACTGCCGCAGCGCTGCGCCCGCGCTGACCGGGAGCGGGTCCGCCCGGCTCAGGCCACGCTCACCCCGGTGGCCGCCAGCTGCAGCGCCAGCAGGAGCGCCGCCGCCATCACGAGACGGAAGACGGTGCGGTCGGCGCCGCGCAGCGCGCGCACGAGTCCCACCCCGGCGAGCGCCGTCACCAGTGCGAACCCCACGGCACCGGCCACCGCCACCGGCGCACCGGCAATCACCGGTCCGAGCAGCACCGCGAGCGCGCCGGCCTCGACTGCGGCGAACGCGATGACCGCCGAGGCCGTCGCGCCGAGCCGGTGCGGCAGTCCGCGCACGCCCGTCGCGGCATCGTCGTCGAGGTCGGGCAGCACGTTGGTCAGGTGCACGGCCACGCCGAGCGCCGCCCCCGCCACCGACGCCCAGGGCGCGGCGAGCGCGGGAGCGGGCAGCGACAGCGTCGCGAGCGAGGGGAACAGCCCGAAGCTCACGATGAACGGCACCACCGAGATCGCGGTGCGCTTGAGCACGAGGTTGTAACTCCACGCGGATGCCAGGGCCACCGCGTGCGCGACGAGCATCCCGGCCCCGAGCGGTGCCGACAGGGCGAGGGCCGCCGCGACCGACACGGCCGCCGCGATCCACACGGTGCGCGCCGACACCTCGCCGCGGGCGATGGGCTTGTCGGTGCGGCCCACGGCGGTGTCGCGCCGCGCGTCCATCGCGTCGTTGGACCACCCGACCGACAGCTGACCCGCCAGCACGGCGACGGCCAGGAGCGCCAGCCGGCCGGCATCCAGCCCCGCCGAGACCCCCAGGATGACCGACAGGGCGGTCACGACGAGTGTGGGCCCCGGGTGGCTGGACATCGCCAGCGCACGCACGGGGCCCGCAGCGTGGGAGGGGGGAGGCATGCGCGCCACCCTATCCGGGAAGACCGCCTCCGCTGGTGAGCACCAGCCCGCCGCCGGCGGCATCCACGTCGACGCGCACGAGGTCGCCGTCGTGCACCCCGCCGGAGAGGATCGCCATGGCCAGCCGGTCCTGGATCTCGGACTGGATGAGCCGGCGCAGCGGACGCGCGCCGAACACCGGGTCGTAGCCGCGCTCGGCCAGCCACGCCCGGGCGTCGGGGGTGACGGCCAGGGTGAGCCGGCGATCCTTCAGCCGGCGCTGCAGCGCGTCGACCGACAGCTCGACGATCTGGGCGAGGTCGTCGTGCGACAGCGACTCGAACATCACCGTGTCGTCGAGCCGGTTGAGGAACTCGGGCCGGAAGGCCTGCCGCAGCAGCACCTGCACCTGCTCGCGCTTCTGCTCGGTGGTCAGCATCGGGTCGATGAGGATCGGCGAGCCGAGGTTGGAGGTGAGGATGAGGATGACGTTGCGGAAGTCGACCGTGCGCCCCTGGCCGTCGGTGAGGCGGCCGTCGTCCATCACCTGCAGCAGCACGTCGAACACCTCGGGGTGGGCCTTCTCGACCTCGTCGAGCAGCACCACCGAGTAGGGGCGCCGGCGCACGGCCTCGGTCAGCTGCCCGCCCTGCTCGTACCCGACGTAGCCGGGAGGAGCCCCGACCAGGCGCGACACCGAGTGCTTCTCGCCGTACTCCGACATGTCGATGCGCACCAGGGCGTGCTCGTCGTCGAAGAGGAATTCGGCCAGCGCCTTGGCCAGCTCGGTCTTGCCGACGCCGGTGGGGCCGAGGAACAGGAACGAGCCGGTCGGCCGGTTCGGGTCGCTGATGCCCGCGCGCGAGCGGCGCACGGCATCGGAGACCGCCTTGACCGCGGTCTTCTGCCCGATGAGGCGCTTGCCCAGCTCGGCCTCGAGGTGCACGAGCTTCTCGCTCTCCCCCTGCAGCAGACGTCCGACGGGGATGCCGGTCCACGCGGCGATCACGGCGGCGATGTCCTCGTCGGTGACCTGCTCGTTGACCATGCGCTCCTCGGTGGGCGCGGCCTCGGCCCGCTCGGCCTCGACCAGCTGCTCCTGCAGCTGCTTGATGGTCTCGTACTCGAGCTTGGACGCCTTGGCGTAGTTCGCCTCGCGCAGCGCGCGGTCGCGCTCGGTGACGGCCTCGTCGAGCCGCTTCTTCAGGTCGCCGACCCGGGTGAGACTGGAGCGCTCGCGCTCCCACCGCGCCTCGAGCTGGGCCAGGGTCGCCTCGGCCGAGGCCATCTGCTCGCGCAGCTTCCCCAGGCGCTCCTTCGACGCGTCGTCCTTCTCTTTCTTGAGGGCGAGCTCTTCCAGGCGCATGCGGTCGACCTGGCGCTTGAGCTCGTCGATCTCCACCGGCGACGAGTCGATCTCCATCTTCAGACGGCTCATGGCCTCGTCGATGAGGTCGATCGCCTTGTCGGGCAGCTGACGGCTCGGGATGTAGCGGTTCGACAGCGACGCGGCGGCCACCAGCGCACCGTCGGTGATCGTGACACCGTGGTGCGCCTCGTAGCGGCCCTTGAGTCCGCGGAGGATCGCGATCGTGTCTTCGACGCTCGGCTCGCCGACGTACACCTGCTGGAAGCGCCGCTCGAGCGCGGCATCCTTCTCGATGAACTCGCGGTACTCGTCGAGCGTCGTCGCCCCGATGAGGCGCAGCTCGCCGCGGGCGAGCATGGGCTTGAGCATGTTGGAGGCGGCCACCGACCCCTCGCCGCCGCCCGCGCCCATCAGCACGTGCAGCTCGTCGATGAAGGTGATGACACGCCCGTCCGACTCGGTGATCTCCTTGAGCACGCTCTTCAGGCGCTCCTCGAACTGGCCGCGGTACATCGCGCCGGCCACGAGCGCCGAGATGTCGAGCGAGACGAGCTCCTTGTCTTTGAGCGACTCGGCGACATCGCCGGCGACGATGCGCTGGGCGAGTCCCTCGACGACGGCGGTCTTGCCGACGCCGGGCTCGCCGATGAGCACGGGGTTGTTCTTCGTGCGACGCGTGAGCACCTGGCTGACGCGGCGGATCTCGCTGTCGCGGCCGATGACGGGGTCGAGCTTGCCCTGGCGCGCGCGGTCGGTGAGGTTGATCCCGAACTGCTCGAGGGCGCTCTTCTGGTCCTCCTGCCCGGGCTGGGGTTGTGCGTTCATTCGTTCTCCTGAAAATCTCTCGGCTCAAAGTTGAGCCTGCTTGACTCAAGTTTACCAGCACACCGGATGCCGCGGCAACGAGGCATCCGACCGGCCTGTTACCGTCGTGCTGTGGATGCTGAACTGCGACGCCGCGGCCGGTCGCTCTATGCCGCCTTCGCCACCGAGCAGGCGAT
Source organism: Microbacterium festucae (assembly GCF_025421715.1). GTDB lineage: Bacteria > Actinomycetota > Actinomycetes > Actinomycetales > Microbacteriaceae > Microbacterium > Microbacterium festucae. Next base: position 1,105,065 of record NZ_JAOEFC010000001.1, on the reverse strand, counting down.
CTACGGCGTGCTGCTGGTCGCCGGCCTCATCGTGGTGGCGAGCCTGCACGCGTCGAGCTCGCTCGATGTGCTGACCGTCGTGGTCTTCACGGTGCTGGTGTTCTGGCTGGCCCACGTCTATGCCGGCGCCGTCGCCCGGCACGGGGTGCACGAGGGCCGCACCATCGGCATCCGCGACTCGCTGCGCGCCGCCGTGCGCGACTCGATGGGACTGCTCGTGGCCGCGCTCCTCCCCTGCGCGCTGCTGCTGCTGGGCACGCTCCGCGTCGTGCCCGACGCGCTGGCGGGCTGGGTGGCCCTGTGGTCGTGCGTCGCGATCCTCGGAGTGCTCGGCTACGTCGCCTTCCGTCGCCGCGGAGCGCCGATGGCGGTGCGCCTGCTCGGCGCGGCCACCACCGCCGGCTTCGGCGCGCTGATGGCGCTGCTGAAGGCGATCGTGCACTGAGGTGATCAGGCGGCGGGCTCCGCGACCGCGCAGGTGAACCGCGCGCGGTAGGCGGTGGGGGTGAGCCCCAGGGTGCGGGAGAAGTTCTGCCGCAGCACGGCGGCCGAGCCGAAGCCGGAGGCGTGGGCGACGGCATCCAGTCCCAGGTCGGTCTGCTCCAGCATCCGCTGGGCGTGGATGATGCGCTGGCGCGCCAGCCAGGCCGCCGGCGTCGTGCCGTAGTCGGCCTTGAACCGGCGGGCGAACGTGCGCGGCGACATGTGGGCGCGCACGGCCAGCTGCTCGACCGAGAGGTCGAGGCCGAGGTTCTCGAGCATCCAGTCGGTCACCGGCGCGAGCGACAGCGAGGTCGACACCGGCAGCGGTGCGGCGATGAACTGCGCCTGCCCGCCGTCGCGCTGCGGCGGCACCACCATGCGCCGCGCGATCTGGTTGGTCATCTCGGCCCCCAGCTCGAGCCGCAGCAGGTGCAGGCACGCGTCGATGCCGGCGGCGGTGCCGGCGCTCGTGATGATGCGGCCGTCCTGCACGTAGAGCACGTCGGGGTCGACGTCGATCGTCGGATACATGCGCGCCATCGTCGCCGCATACCGCCAGTGCGTGGTCGCGCGCCGGCCGTCGAGCACGCCCGCGGCGGCCACCGCGAACGATCCGCTGCACACCGTCAGCACCCAGGCGCCGCGGTCCACCGCGCGCCGGATGACCTCGCACACCCGCTCGTCGACGTGATCCCACGCCGAGCGCGGGATCGGGGTCACCACGACGAGGTCGGCCTCGTCGGCGAAGGCGAGGTCGTCGGCGACGTTGATCGAGAAGCGCATGTTGCTCTCGACGGCACCGGGGTCGGGCGTGACGATGCGGAAGTCGAAGTTCGGGATGCCGTCGTCGCTGCGGTCGAGCCCGAACGCCTCGCACGCGAGGCCGAACTCGAACGGCGCGAACCCGGGCTGCACGATGCACGCGACAGTCTTCATGGCAGGAATCCTACACGAAGCGGCAGTCCTGCCACTCGTGGCAGTCGGAGTGCGTGCGTAGCGTTTCTGCCATGATCACCGTCATCGTCCTCACCCTGCTGCTCGCGGGTGTCGCGGCCGTCAGCACGGTTCGCGCACTCTCCACCGACGGCTACCGCCGCATCCCCACCGACCCCACCCGCCTCCCCTGACCCCCGCCCCCGCACGCGGGTCTGCCTCTGGGTCCCGCCGAGTGCCGCCCGGTCGAGCTTCCCCCTGCCGAGTGTCCAAGACACGCGGATGCCGCGGGCACGATGCCGCGTGTCTTGGACACTCGGCGGTCGGGGCGAGACTCAGGGTGCGAGCCAGGGCCCAGCGCCACGAGCCCGGACACACATCACCACCGTCGGCCCCCACCGCTCCCGCCCCGGTCGCCCCGGCATCCACCCCGGTCGATTGTCCAAGACACGCGGATGCCGCGGGCACGATGCCGCGTGTCTTGGACACTCGGCGGGTCGGGGGGAGCCCCGGGGCGCGCACCGGCGGGCGGGGGCGGAAGCCCTACCCCCGCGAGCTGACCCGCCCCGGCGGCCGCACCCCACCACCCCGGCGGGTCAGCGGGCGAGGGAGGCGACGGCGTCGAGGAGGATGCCGGCGGAGCGGGCCCAGGTGAAGCGGGCGATGTGCGCGGTGCCGGCGGCGACCACGTCGGCCCGGCGGGCGGGGTCGTCGAGCGAGCGCACGGCCCCGGCGACGGCCTCGGGCGACTGCGGGTCGACGTAGAGCGCACCGTCGCCGGCGACCTCGCGGAAGATCGGCATGTCGGTGACCACGGCCGGAACCCCCAACGCGAGCGCTTCGGCCAGCGGCAGCCCGTAGCCCTCGTCGAGGCTCGTCGAGACGAGCACGGCGCGGTCGGCGAGGGCGGCGGCGTACGCGGCATCCGTGACGCCGTCGTGGAACACGACGCTGCCGTCGCCGGCGAGCTGCGTGAACTCGGCACGCCGCTCGGGCGTGATGCGCGAGAGCAGGTGCAGGGTGCGGCCGGGCAGCAGCCGCATCGCGCGCGCCAGGATCTCGACGTTCTTATAGGGCATGAACGAGCCCATGTAGACGAGGTTCTGCGCGCCCGGCTCGACGGTGACGCCGTAGGCGCCGAGCTGCTGCGGGGCGTTGGGGACCACGACGACGGGGCGCCGGGTCAGCCGCACCTCGGCGAACTGGGCGGCCGAGGTCTCGGAGACCGTCGCGACGATGTCGGCCGCGTTGAGCGTGAGGCGCTGCGGCACGTACGACAGGTGGAACAGGCGCCAGCCGACGCGCACGTACCAGGGCAGGTCGCGCGGCGGAGTGCGGTGCCGGTAGTAGATCGTGTCGTGCAGGGTGAGGATCAGCCGGAACCGGCGCCCCAGCGAGCCGATGGTCTGCATCGGCGAGAAGACGACGTCGGGGCGCAGCCGGTTGAGCAGGAGCGCGGTCAGCGGCTCGCGCGCGGCGGTGGGCGCGTGGATCTTGTGCACCTTCGCGCCGGCCGGCAGCAGCGGCACCTGCCGGTCGTCGAAGACGAGGAACACCACCTGCACGCCGCGGGCGGGCGCCTCGGCGGCCACGGCCGCGGCCAGCTCCGCCGAGTAGCGGCTGATGCCGTCGTGGAACTCCCAGCGGATGTAGCGCGCGTCGAACAGCAGCCGCATGTCAGCTTCCGATCGGCTCACCGCGGTAGAGCTTCTCGAACGTGTCGAGCGTCTTCTCGATGTCGTGCATCTCGACGCCGCGCAGCGACGCCTCCTGCATGCGCAGATAGTCCTCGGGGGATGCCGTGAGCACGCGGCGCAGCTTGTCGGCGAGGTCGTCGACATTGCCGGGCTCGAACAGGTAGCCGTTCTCGCCGTCGCGGATGAGGTGGGGCAGGGCCACGGCGTCGGCTCCGACGACGGGGAGACCGGATGCCATGGCCTCCATCGTCACGATCGACTGCAGCTCGGCGATCGAGGCGATCGCGAAGACATCCGCCTTGGAGTAGGAGGCCCGCAGGGCCGCCTCGTCGACGCGGCCGTGGAAGGTGACACGGTCGGTGAGGCCGAGCTTCTGGGTCCACTGCTCGAGGTTGCGGCGCTGGTCGCCGCCGCCGACGATGTCGAACGTGATGTCGGGCAGCTCGGGGGCGAGCCGGGCGACGGCCTGCAGCACGACCTCGACGTGCTTCTCGGTCGTCAGGCGCCCCACGAACAGCACCCGCGAGTGCGGGCGCGGGGTGAGGTCGGGGGTGTAGTTGCGCTTGTCGATGCCGCAGCTGATGGGGATGACGCCCTGGATGTCGATCGTCGCCTCGAGGAACTCCGCCGCCTTGCGGGTGGGCGTGGTCACGGCGCGCGACATGTCGAAGGTGCGCTTGGCGTCTTCCCAGGCGAGCTTGACGACGACCTTGTCGAGCAGGGGCGGGAGGGTCGTGAAGTCGAGGATGTTCTCGGCCATGACGTGGTTGGTCGCCACGACCGGGATGCCGCGCTGAGTGGCGATGCGGGTGAGACCGCGGCCGATGACGATGTGCGACTGGCTGTGCACGACGTCGGGCTTCACCTCGTCGAGCACCTTGCGCGCGTAGTGCTTGCTGCGCCACGGCCAGACGAAGCGGAGCCAGTCGTGCGGGTACCAGCGCACGCCGGGGAGGCGGTGCACGGTGAGCGGCACCTCTTCGATCACCTCGGTGAAGGTGCCGTGCTGGGAGTGCTTGACGCTCGGGGTCACGACGTGCACGTCGTGGCCGCGCGCGGCGAGGCCGGCGGCCAGGCGTTCGGCGAAGCGGGCCGCGCCGTTCACGTCGGGGGCGAACGTGTCGGCCGCCATGACGATGGTCAGGGGGCGATGCTCGCCGGGGGCGGAGGGCTCGGGGGTCGCGGTGGGAGTCACGGGATGGTGGCTGCCTATCTCTGCGGCGTGCTCGACGGGGGTGGGTGTCGGGTCCGGCCAACTCTACCCGAGCGCGTTCGCGACACCCCGACGTCGCGCCAGGGCTATGCGGATCGGCGGCGTGCACTCAGCCGCGGCTCGGGGCGGGTGTCTACCCTGAGGGCATGACTCGACTGACCGCCGACGCCGACCCGTCGCGCTGGGTGCCGGTGACCGGTTCGCTGGGCCTGCGCGGACGACGCCATCGCAAAGCCGCCATCCGGATGCTGCTCTCCCAGGCCCGCGGCATGGGCGGTGCCGCCGCGGGCGAGGCCGGCGCGCCCCGCCCCGGCGGCGGGTTCGCGGCCTGGGCGATGAGCCAGGCCGCGCCGCTGCTCATGCGCAAGGCCGACGGCCGCGTGCTGGTGTGGGTGTGGAAGGACGACCCGTCGCTGCTGGTGGTCATGGCGCAGGTGCAGCAGGCCACCCCGCAGCTGCGCGCCGCCCGGGCGACGATGCCGATCGAGTACGACGACACCGAGGACTTCCGCAACACCCACCTGGGCACCGGCGAGAAGCTCGTGATGGCGATCGCCCCCGACGGGCGCACCCCGCCGTTCGCCACCTACACGTGGGACACCGGCACGCACCTGGTCACCGTCACGGCGGTGTGCGGCGACCGGGAGCGGTTCGGCACCGTGATCGGCGCCGTCGACGAGATCGCGCGGTCGCTGCGCCTGGCCGACGACCTCACCGTGGGCGAGTCGCCGACCGTGCTCAGGATCGATCCGCGCTGACCTCAGCCGGCGGCCGCGCCTGCCGGTCGCCCGACAGCCACCGCAGCCACCACGCCCCGGGGTCGCCCTCGAGGATGAGGGCGCGCACGAGCAGGGTGAGCGGGATCGACAGGATCGCCCCCAGCGGCCCGATCACGAACGTCCAGAAGATCACCGAGAAGAAGCTCAGGGTGAGGCTGAGGTCGACCGCGTCGCTGACGAACTTCGGCTGCACCATCACCTGCAGCGTGACGTTGACGACGCAGTAGATGGCGATGACGGCCAGCATCAGCGGCCAGCCGCCCACGACGAGCGCCAGCAGCGCCGGCGGCACGAGGCCGATCACGAAGCCGATGTTGGGGATGAAGTTGGTGACGAAGGCGAGGATCGCCCACACCCCGGGGATCGGGATCTGCAGCGCCCACAGCGCCAGCCCGTCGACGATGGCGACGACGGCGCCGAAGCTCGCGTTGACGATGTAGTAGCGGCGCACACCGCGGTTGAACGCCTGGAAGCGGCCGACCGCCGGTCGCACCCGGGCGCCGAACGTCGCCGTCGCCCGTGCGTAGCGGGCCCCGTCGGCGGCCATGAAGATGACGTAGGCGAGCACGAAGAAGAACGCGGTGAGCACGTTGAGCGCGGCGCCGCCGAGCGAAGTGGCGTAGCCCACGATCGCGGTGGGGTCCAGCAGCGAGCCGACGGCATCCGAGGCCTCATCGGTGAGCCCGAGGGTCGCCAGCCAGCCGACGACCGCGTCGCCGGTGGCCCGCAGGTCGCCGGCCGACTCGCGCACGAGGCGCACGAACGCCCCGCCGGCGTAGACCAGCAGCGCGGCCATGGCCGCCAGCACGACGTAGGCGACGACGATGACCGCGGTCGTCGCGAGCCAGCGCGGCCACCCGCGCCGCTCGAGCGGATGGCGCACCGGGTGGCAGATGATCACGATGACCGCCGCCAGGGCGAGCGGTCCGACGATCTCGCGCGCCAGCCAGAGACCGACGAGCACGACCACCGCGGCGGCCAGCCCGATGAGGATGCGGGTCGTCGGCGACAGGGCCGGCGGCGGCGTGGGGGCGGGCTGCGGGGCGGTGCGCTTCACGCCGTCAGGCTACCCTCCGGGCGGGCCACGTCGTCGGTGTCGGTCTGCAGGGCGGCGGCGCTGCGGATGAACAGGATGATCCAGGAGAAGATCAGCAGGCCCGCGACGAGCTCGACGGCCGTCAGCGTGTAGTAGCCGACGCCGAACAGCACCCCGAGCACGACGATCACGGCGAGGAACACCCAGCCCAGCACGACGAAGCCGCGCGGGATGCCGGGGATCCACACCCGCATCCGGATGGCCGCGACGGCGAAGGCGGCGACCATGCCGGTGGCCACGGTGTTGTGGATCCAGAAGTGCACGTCGACGTGGAAGATGCCCACGCACGCCAGGAACACCCCGACGATGATCAGGCACAGCCGCACGTTGCGCGCGCCGCGCGGATGCGACGAGGGCACGCCCGTCGTGGCGTACCGGGCGAGGGTGGTCACCAGCGCGCCGGCGACGATGAGGGTGAGGTTGAACGCGAACGCGGAGAGGTCGTCGGTCATCCCCAGCGCCGAGAGGTTCATCTTCCACCACTGCGGATCGGTGGCGGTGAGCATGCTGGCGATCACGCCGAGCACGAGGAAGACGGCGAGGATCGTCGCCAGCAGCGACAGATCGATGCGGGTCGCCGAAAGGAACGCGGCGTAGGCGGTGACGGCGGCGACGGCCCCCGCCAGCGCCAGCAGCGGCAGGGCGAACACCTCCGCGCCGATGAAGGACTCCTCCATGATCACCGTCAGCAGCGTCCAGGCGAGCAGGGCGATGATGCCGTGGGCGAGGGCGAGCGCGGCCACGTCGAAGACCTCGAGCGCGGCGACGGGGCGCCCCCGGTCGCGGGTGACGTAGCGGCCGGCGGCGAAGGCGAGCATCGCCGCGACGGCGCCGGCGAGCGCGGCGAACTGGCCGATCGAGCCGGGCCCGCCGATGGGGGCGCTGGAGAACCGGAACACCGCGAGCGCGGCCAGCGCGGCGACCACGAACGCCACGGCGCCCACGCCGAGCGCGAGCGACTCGCGCGTGCGGGCGCTGGAGGTATCGACGGCGCCCCGGGCGCCGGGCCGCGAGGGGACCGTTGTGCTCATGGTGCACACCGTAGCGCCGCGGGTGCGGCGGTGCCCACATCCGGGCGGTACCTCCCTATCCTGAGCGCATGGACTCGGCGCTGTGGACCAACGTGTGGTGGGTTGTCGGCGTGCTGGTGGTGCTGACGATCGACTTGATCGCCCTCATCGTCATCCCGCGCCGCCGCAAGCCCACCGCGGCGATGGCGTGGCTGCTGCTGATCCTGCTGCTGCCGATCGTCGGCATCCTCTTCTTCCTGCTCATCGGTGACGCGCGGCTGCCCGCGGCCCGGCGCGACGAGCAGTCCCGCATCGACGGCATCCTGCGTGCGCACCCCGCGCCGGCCCGGGCGGATGCCGCGTCGTGGCCGCGGGCCGTGCAGCGCATCGTCGAGCAGAACGAGAACCTCACGAGCCTGCCGGCCGTCGCCGGCAACGAGCTCGCCCTCTACGAGGGCTACCAGGAGGCGATCGACGCGATGGCGGCCGCCATCGACACCGCGACGACGTTCGTGCACGTGGAGTTCTACATCGTGGGGTGGGACGACACGACGCGCGGCTTCTTCGCCGCGATGGAGCGGGCCGTCGCCCGCGGGGTGAGCGTGCGTCTGCTCGCCGACCACATCGCCTCGCGGAAGATCCCCCGCGCCGACGAGACCTTCGCCGAGCTCGACCGCATCGGCGTGCGCTGGGCGTGGCTGCTGCCGGTGCAGCCGCTGAAGGGCAAATACCAGCGGCCCGATCTGCGCAACCACCGCAAGCTCGTCGTGGTCGACGGCCGGGTCGGGTTCATGGGATCGCAGAACCTCATCGCACGCGACTACGACTCGGAGAAGAACCGCAAGCGCGGTCTGATGTGGCAGGAGCTCGTCACGCGGGTCGAGGGCCCGGCCGTCGCGCAGATCGACGTGGTGTTCCTCTCGGACTGGCTCATCGAGACCGGGGAGGACCTGCGCGGCGAGTTCCGCTCCGGCGCGGGCATCCCCGACGAGCGCCCCGACGGGGTGGTGTGCCAGCTGGTGCCCAGCGGCCCGACCTACGAGACCGAGAACAACCTGCGGCTGTTCCTCGCCCTCATCCACGGCGCCACCGAGAGGGTCATCATCACGAGCCCGTACTTCGTGCCCGACGAGGCGATGGTCTACGCCATCACCGGCGCCTGCCGGCGCGGGCTCGAGGTCGAGCTGTTCGTCTCCGAGATCGCCGACCAGGGTCTCGTCTCGCACGCCCAGCGCTCCTACTACGAGACGCTGCTCGAAGCGGGCGTGCGCATCTACCTGTATCCGGCGCCCTACATCCTGCACGCCAAGCACTTCTCGGTCGACGACGACATCGCCGTCATCGGCTCGAGCAACATGGACATCCGCTCGTTCAGCCTGAACGCCGAGATGTCGCTCCTGGTGCGCGGCGCCTCGTTCGTGCAGCAGATGCGCGCCGTCGAGGCCCGCTACCGCGCCGCCGGGCGCGAGCTCACCCTCGAGCAGTGGCGCCGCGAGCCGCGCACGGCGACCTTCCTCGACGGGCTGGCGCGGCTGACCTCGGCGCTCAACTGAGGGGCCGTGCCGCGCTCACTCTTTGTGGGTGGGCTCCTTGTGGGTGGGCAGGCGGCGCCGGCTCCACGAGCCCAGGATGTGGCCCTCCATGGCCAGGCGCGCCCGTTCCGCGTCGCCTGCCGCGATGGCATCCAGGATCTGCGTGTGCTCGTCGAGGGTCGTCTCGAAGGCGTGGGCGGGGTCGACGCCCTGGTAGCGAGTGCTGTGCACCGCCCGCTCCAGCAGCACGAGGGCGATGTTCTGGGCGAGCAGGTTGCCCGACAGCTCCATGACGACCTGGTGGAAGCGCACGTCGGCCTGGCGGAAGGCCTCGGAGTCGGCGATCACCTCGCGCTGCCGGTCGAGGCTCTCGCGCAGGCGGCCGGCGCCCTCGTCGGTGACGCTGCGCGCGGCGGCGGCGGCCATGACCGACTCGACGGCGCTGCGCACGACCGAGAGGTCGTCGAGGATGCCGAGGGTGTCGTCGTGCCCGATGAGCGAGCGCAGCACCATGGGGTCGAGCAGGTTCCACGACGTCATCGGGTTGACGTGGGTGCCGCGGCCCTGCGCGACGGTGACCATGCCCTTCTCCTGCAGCCGCTTCATCGACTCTCGGATGACGGTGCGGCTGACCCCGAACTGACTGCTCAGCACGGCCTCGGGCGGAAGCACCTCGCCGGGCACGACCCGGCCCGAGACGATCGCCTCGACGAGCTCGGCGAGCACCGCCGCGCCGATGCGATCGATCGGAACGCGCGCGATCTCGCGGGCGGGGCTGACTTCGCTCATGGTGGCCACTTTAGGACGTCGCCCGCCGTCGTCGAGGAAAGGCTCGCTGAACCGCATACGTGTGATGTATGCTGTTTCTACTTCCACCAGTCTCGACGATCAAGGGCGATATGAAGATCACTGGCTACCGCATCGTGCGGACGCGTCACCACTGGGGTCGCCCCGTGGGCGACGCCAACGGCTTCATCTCTTCGGGCGTCACCGACCTCGCCCTCGTCGTCGTCGAGACGGACGCCGGCATCGAGGGCATCGGCATGGGCTCCGCCCACGACATCGACCGGCTCTTCCCCGCCCTCGAGGGCAAAGACCCCCGCGCGGTGACCGCGCTCTACGACGCGATGCTCGCCCGCGTGTTCAAGTCGGGGCACGGCGGGGCGACCTTCGGCGGCATCGGCGCCCTCGACAGCGCCCTGTGGGACATCAAGGCGAAGGCCGCCGGCGAGCCGCTGTGGCGGCTGCTGGGCGCGGCCGACCGCTTCGTCCCCGGCTACGCGTCAGGGCTCGACATCGCCCTCGACGACGAGCAGCTCGCCTCGTTCTACCGCACGATGGCCGAGCGCGGCTTCGCCAGCGGAAAGCTCAAGGGCGGCCGCGACGTCGAGACCGACCTGCGCCGCCTCGACATCGTCGAGGACGCCCTGTCGACGAACACCGCCCGCCCCGCACTCATGCTCGACGCCAACGAGTCGTGGAACCTCAAGCAGGCCGTGCGCTACGTCTCGGCCATCGAGGAGCGCCGCGACCTCACCTGGATCGAAGAGCCGCTGCGCCGCTGGGATGCCGCGGGCCACGCGCGCCTGTCGGCCAGCGTGCGGGCGGCCGTGGCCACGGGCGAGAACCTCACCGGCCTCGAGCAGTTCGCCCCGCTGCTGGACGCGCACGCCGTCGACATCGTGCAGGCGGGCGCCGTGTGGGGCATCACGCACTTCCTGCGGGTGGCCACCGTCGCCCACGGCCGGCTGCTGCCGGTGAGCCCGGTGGGCCTGACGGCCAACTACGCCCTCGCCGCCGCGGCCGCCGCCATCCCCAACCATCTGTCGGCCGAGATCCAAGACCTCGGCGCGCCGCTGGGCGTCATCCTCGACCAGCAGATCGCCGACGGCGGCGTCGTGCTCGGCGACGAGCCCGGCGCCGGCATCCGCCTCGACGAGTCGGCCATCGACACCGCCCGCGCCGGTTCCGGCTGGGCCGAGGCCGCCGGCCCCCACGTGCGCTCGCCGCGGGCGGGGCTGCGGCTGATCACCGACACCGGCTGGGAGGCGTGATGCAGCTGCGACCGGGACTCCACCGCATCCAGGCGCCGCTGGGCGAGCGCTTCATCGCGATGTACCTGTTCGAGGGGCCCGCCGGCGCGCTGCTGCTCGACACCGGCGTCGCCGACAGCGTGCCGGGCACCCTGCTGCCCTATCTGCAGGGCATCGGCTTCGACCTGGCGCGGCTGCGCTGGGTCGTGAGCTCGCACTGCGACTTCGACCACACCGGCGGCAACGCGGCCCTGGCCGCCGCCGCGCCGCACACGCAGTTCCTCGCCGGTGCCGCCGACGTGGCGATGACCGAGAGCGTCGACGAGCTCATCCGCGGCCGCTACGGCGAGTTCGCCGAGCCCGACGGGTTCGACGACCCGCCCGAGACCACGGCGCTGGTGCGCGCCTCGACGGGCCTGGTGAGCGTCGACCGTCCGCTGCACGGCGGCGAGGAGTTCGACCTCGGCGACCGCGTCGTGCGCGTGCTGGCGGTGCCCGGCCACTCGCCCGGGCACCTGGCCGTGTGGGATGCCGACAACCGGGCGCTCGCGATCTCGGATGCCGTGCTGGGAGAGACCGTGCCCACCGCCGACGGCGACGCCGCCTTCCCGCCCACCTACCGCGACACCGTCGCCTACGCCGCGACGATCGCGCACCTGCGCACCTTCGACGCCGACCTGCTGCTCACCGCCCACTACCCGGTGTACGAGGGGGAGGGCGTCGAGCGGTTCCTGACGCAGTCGCTGGCCTACACCGAGCGCATCGACGCCGTGGTCTCCGCCGCGCTGCGCGCCGCGGCGGGACCGCTGACCACCCTCGAGCTGATCGAGCGCACCGCCGCCGACCTGGGCCCGTGGGGCCCCGGGGCGCGGGAGTACCTGATCTTCCCGATGACCGGCAACCTCGAGCGCTTCGCCGCCGACGGCCGTGTCGTCGTCGGCGAGCGCGGCGGCCGGCGCACCTGGGCGTGGCAGACCCCCGCGGGAGCCCGGCCGTGAGCCGCGTGCGCCTCGGCGCGATCGGCGCCGGCTGGTGGGCCACCAGCAACCACTTCCCGCTGTTCGCGGCCCGCGACGACGTCGAGCTGGTGGGCGTGTGCGGTCTCGGGCCCGACCTGCCCGGCATCCGCGACCGGTTCGGCTTCGGCTTCGCCACCGAGAACGCCGACGAGCTGCTCGACGCGGGCCTGGACGCCGTCGTCATCTCCACCCCGCACGACCTGCACCACCCGCTGGCGGCGGCCGCGCTCGATCGCGGCCTGCACGTGCTGTGCGAGAAGCCGATGACCCTCGACGCCGCCCAGGCGTGGGACCTGGCCGAGCGCGCCGAGCGCGCCGGCACCGTGTTCGTCGTGCCCTACGGCTGGAACTACAAGCCGTTCACCGTGGCGGCCAAGCGGATGCTGGACGCCGGGCGCATCGGGCAGATCCAGTACGCGCTGTGCCACATGGCCTCGCCCACGCGCGGGCTGTTCGGCAGCGACCCGACCCACATGCTGGAGCGCTGGAACTCGGCCACCGCGCCCAACCCGAGCACCTGGTCGAGCCCCGAGCACGGCGGCGGCTACGCCCACGGGCAGATCACGCACTCGTCGGCGCTGCTGTTCTGGCTCACCGGGCTGCGCGCGGCCACGGTGGCCGGCCGGGTCATCGGCGCAGGCGCCCCCGTCGACCTCTACGACGCCGGCGTCATCACCTTCGACGGCGGGGCGCTGGGCGCCCTGTCGGGGGCGGCGACCCTCGCCGACGGCGACAAGTACCAGGTCGACATCCGCCTGTTCGGCTCGGAGGGCGTGCTCATGATCGACGTCGAGCGCGAGCGGGTGAGCCTCAGCCGCATCGACGGCGAACGCGAAGAGGTCGCGATCACCCCCGGCGAGGGCGAGTACGAATGCCTCGTGCCGCCGGCCCGGTTCATCGACCTCATCACCGGCGCCAGCACCGAGAACAACTCCCCCGTCGACGTGGCCGCCCGCTCGGTCGAGCTGATCGCCGCTCTGCTGCGCTCCTCGGCGCAGGGCGGCGCCACCGTCGCCGTCCACTGACCCCGCCCCTGCGAACGAAGGCCCGCGCATGACCACCACCCCTCGCATCCTCGACGGCTTCCGCGTCATCGACTGCTCGATCGCGATGGCCGGGCCCTTCGCCGCGCAGCGCCTGGGAGACCTGGGCGCCGACGTCATCAAGGTCGAGCCGACCGCCGGCGAGTGGCAGCGGTTCGCGGCGGCGGGCGGCGCGCAGGGCAACCGCATCAACGTGTCGTTCCTCTCGCTCAACCGCAACAAGCGCTCGCTCGCCGTCGACCTGAAATCCGACGAGGGCCGCCAGGTGGTGCGCGACCTCGTCGCCACCGGCGACGTGTTCCTGCAGAACTACCGCCCGGGCGTCGCCGCCCGCCTCGGCCTGGACTACGAGACGCTCCGCGAGATCAACCCGTCGATCGTCTACGTGTCGATGTCGGGCTACGGCGAAGACGGCCCCTACCGCGACCGTCCCGGTCAAGACCTGCTGCTGCAGGCGATGAGCGGCGCGATGCTCTCGACCGGGCGGGCCGGCGAGCCGCCGGTGCCGGCCGGCCAGTACCTCGCCGACGCGGTCACCGCCTCCACCGCCTTCGAGGCGGTGCTGGCGGCGCTGCTGCACCGCGAGCGCACCGGCGAGGGCCAGCTGGTGACGGTCAACATGCTCGACGCCCTCACCACCCTGCAGATGCAGGAGCTGTCGGTGCACACCGTCGGCGGCGTGCCGCAGCAGCGCGGCACCCAGCCCAACGCGCACGTCTACATCCGGGCGCCCTACGGGGTCTTCGCCACCGCCGACGGCTACATCGCCCTCGGCTTCGCCGACCTGAACGTGCTCGGCCGCGTGATCGGCGAGCCGTCGTTCGAGGGCCTCGACGCCGAGGAGCACGGCTGGACCCACCGCGACGAGCTCTACGCGAAGACCGCCGCCCGCCTCACCGCCCGCCCGTCGGCGGAGTGGCTCGAGGTGCTGCTGGCGGCGGGCATCTGGGCGGGCCCGGTCTACGGCTACGCCGACCTGGTCGACGACCCGCAGATCGTGCACAACGGCACCTTCGTCGAATACGACCACCCCACCGAGGGGCACGTGAAGACCCCCGGGTTCCCCTACCGCTTCTCGCGCACACCGGCCTCGATCGAGCGCGGGGCGCCGCTGGTGGGCGAGCACACCCGCGAGATCCTCGCTGAGCTCGGCCGCACCCCCGACGACGTCGAGGCGCTCTTCGCCCACGGGGCGGTGGCCGCCGACGAGACGGCCGCGGCGCTGCAGGACGCCCGGCGATGACCGACTTCGTCGGCCTCACCTGGGATCACCCGCGCGGGCGGCACGCCCTCGAGCGCAGCGCGCACCGGGTGGGCGGCGGCGACACGCTGCGGTGGGAGGTGCAGCCGCTCGAGGGTTTCGAATCGGCGCCGATCGACGAGCTCGCCGCGCGGTACGACCTGCTGGTGCTCGACCACCCGCACCTGGGCGACGCCCTCGCCACCGGCGCGCTCATCCCCGTCGACCGGCTGTACCCGGCCGCGCAGCTGCAGCGCTGGCGGTCGGCGGCGGTGGGACCCTCGATCGCGTCGTACGAGCTCGACGGGCACCTGTGGGCGCTGCCGCTGGATGCCGCGACCCAGGTGTCGGCGCGCGACACGGCGCTCGTGCCCGAGGCTCCGGCCGACTGGGACGAGGCCCTCGCCCTCGCCGACCGAGGGCTCGTGGCCACGAGCCTGGCCGGCCCCCACGCCTTCCTCAGCCTCTGCTCGGTGGCGGTGTCGCTCGGCGACGAGACCGCCGGCGGCGAGCGCCTGTTCGATCCGGCGATCGGGGCCGAGGCCCTCGGCATCCTCACCCGGCTCTCGGCGCACGCGCCCGCCGGCACCGCCGCGCTGAACCCCATCGGCCTGCTCGATCGGATGCGGGACCGCCGCGACATCGGGTGCATCCCGCTCGTGTACGGCTACGTCACCTACGCCTCCGACACCCTCGTGTTCGGCGCGCCGCCGCGCGGAGGCGGGAGACTCGGGCGCAAGGGGCCGGGGCGCATCGGGTCGACGATCGGCGGCACCGGCATCGCCGTCACGGGGCGCACCGCGCCCACGCCCGCCCTGCTCGACCACCTCGCTTGGCTGCTCGACCCCGAGACCCAGCGCACCGTCATCCCCGCCGCCGACGGCCAGCCCAGCGCCCGCGCGGCCTGGACCGACCCCGCCGTCGACGCCGCCGCGCACGGCTTCTACGGCGGCACGCTCGAGACCATCGAGCAGGCCTGGGTGCGCCCGCGCCTGCCCGGCTACATCCCGTTCCAGTCCGCCGCGTCGGCCCTCGTGCGCGCCGCGGTGGCCGGCCAGCGCCGCGCGGATGCGGTGCTCGCCGAGCTCGAGGAGCGCTTCCAGGCGCTGCGGGCCGCGGCATCCGTCGCGCCGCGGCCCGCGGCATCCGTTCCCTCTCCCGTCCCCGTCACCGTTCCGGAGGTCTCCGCATGAGCACGCACGCGTCCCCCCTCGAGCAGATCGTCGTCGAGGTCGACGGGCCCGTCGCCACCGTGCGGCTGAACCGGCCCGAGAAGCTCAACGCGGTGACCCAGGAGATGTCGGACGCGCTGGAGCGGATCGTCGGCGCGCTCAACGACGACCCCGCCGTGCGCGCCGTCGTCTACACCGGCACCGGCCGCGCGTTCAGTGCCGGATCCGACATCCGCACCCTCGACCGCTACGCGACCCCGTGGGAGTTCCGCAACCGCCGCGACTACTGCGACGCGCTGCGGGCCATCCGCAAGCCCGTGATCGCCGCGGTCAACGGCTACGCGTTCGGCGGCGGCCTCGAGAGCGCGCTCACCTGCGATATCCGCCTCGCCGCCGACACCGCCACCTTCGCCGCTCCCGAGATCACCCTCGGGTGGATCGGCGGCGGCGGCATGTCGGCGCTGCTGGCCGGGTCGATCGGGGCGAGCAACGCCGCCCTGATGCTGATGACCGGCGACCCGATCGACGCGCAGCGCGCCCTCGCGTGGGGCCTGGTGAGCGAGGTCATCGCCGCCGACGACCTGCTGCCGCGCGCCCAGCAGCTCGCCCGCACGATCGCCTCGCGCCCGCCGATCGCCGCCGAGACGGCCAAGGCCACCCTGCGCGCCGCGTTCAACCTGCCGCTCGACCAGGCGATCGCCTACGAGCGCGAGCTGCAGGGCATCACATTCGCCACCGAGGATGCCGCCGAGGGCCGCGCCGCGTTCGCCGAGCGCCGCCCCGGCGTGTTCCACGGGCGCTGAGCCTGCGGCTCTCCACGCGTCCCTGGCCGTCACCGACCCGCCACCTGTCACGACCTGTCCCGACCTGTCACGACCTGTCACGAGAGAAGACACCATGAGCACCGACTGGACCGGCGGCACCGCCGTCGCCCTTCCCGCCGACGAGACCGCGATCCTCATCGGGCGCGCGTGGGATCCGCGCGCCGACGGGCCGGCGGTCGTGACCGTGCGCGGCGGCGAGCTCATCGACGTCACCGGCACGTTCGCCACGGTGCGCGAGCTGACCGAGGCGCCCGATCCGGCGGCGGCCGTCGCCGCGGCATCCGGGCCCTCTCTCGGCACGGTCGCCGATGTGCTCGCCAACACCGTGCCCGCCACCCGCGACGCCGCGCGGCCGTGGCTGCTGTCGCCGATCGACCTGCACGTGGTCAAGGCGGCCGGCGTCACCTTCCCGGTGTCGATGCTCGAGCGCGTCATCGAAGAGCGTGCCCGCGGCGAGGCGGCCGAGGCCGACGCCGCCCGGCAGGCCATCCTCGGCACGATCGGATCCGAGCTGCGCGAGCTCGTGCCCGGGTCGCCGCAGGCCGCGCGGCTGAAGGAGTACCTCATCGCCGAGGGGCTGTGGAGCCAGTACCTCGAGGTCGGCATCGGCCCCGACGCCGAGGTGTTCACCAAGGCCCCGGTGCTGGCCACCGTCGGCACGGGCGTGGCCGTCGGCATCCGGTCGGACTCGCAGTGGAACAACCCCGAGCCCGAGGTCGTGCTGGTCGTCTCGTCGACCGGCGCCATCGTCGGGGCCACCCTGGGCAACGACGTGAACCTGCGCGACATCGAGGGCCGTTCGGCGCTGCTGCTGGGCCACGCGAAAGACAACAACGCCTCGGCGTCGGTCGGCCCGTTCGTGCGCCTGTTCGGCGACGGGTTCGACCTGGATGCCGTGCGCACCGCCACCGTGACCCTGTCGGTCACCGGCGACGACGGCTTCCAGATGCACGCCCAGTCGCACATGGCCCAGATCAGCCGTGACCCCGCCGACCTCGTCGCGCAGGCCATCGGCGCCCACCACCGCTACCCCGACGGGCTCGTGCTGTATCTCGGCACGATGTTCGCGCCCATCGACGATCGCGACGAGCCCGGCCGCGGGTTCACCCACCACGTCGGCGACATCGTGTCGATCTCGACCCCGGCCCTCGGCGCGCTCGTGAACCGGGTGCAGCTGGCCGAGCAGACGCCCCCGTGGGACTACGGCATCGCCGACCTGTTCGCCGGGCTCGCGCGGCGCGGGCTGCTGGGTGGGCGCTCTGTTGGTGCTGGTGCTTCGGCCGGCGCCGGGGCTGTGGCCGGGGCTGGGGCTTCGGCCGGGGCTGGGGCCGGGGCTGCGGTTGCGGAGGCGGCGCGATGAGCCTGCTCACCACCGACCCGCGCACCGGCGCGCGCACCGACACCGGCATCGCCGAGACCACCCCGGCCGAGCTCGCCGCGATCACCGAGGCGGCGGTGGCGGCCTTCGGCGCGCTCCGCGCCCGGCCGCGCGGGTGGCGCGCGGGTCTGCTGCGCGCCCTCGCCGACGCCGTCGAGGCCGACCGCGAGGCGCTGGTCGCCGCGGCGCTGTCCGAGACGGGGCTGGCCGAGGCGCGCCTGAACGGCGAGCTGTCGCGCAGCGCGTTCCAGCTGCGGCTGTTCGCCGACGCCGTCGACGAGGGCGGCTACCTCGAGGCGGTCATCGACCACGCCGGACCGACGCCGCTCGGACCCGGACCCGACGTGCGACGGATGCTGGTGCCCCTGGGCCCGGTGGCGGTGTTCGGGGCCAGCAACTTCCCGTTCGCCTTCTCGGTGCTCGGCGGCGACACGGCATCCGCCCTCGCCGCGGGCTGTCCCGTGGTCGCCAAGGCGCACTCGTCGCACCTGCTCACCTCGCGGCGCTCGTTCGAGGTGCTGCAGGGAGCGGCGCGGGCGTACGGCGCCCCCGAGGGCACCGTCGGCATCGTCTACGGCCAGGAGCCGGGGGCGGCGCTGGTGGCCGACCCCGCGATCACGGCGGTCGGCTTCACCGGGTCGCTGTCGACCGGTCGCATCCTGCAGGACATCATCGACCGGCGCGAGACCCCGATCCCGTTCTACGGCGAACTGTCGAGCCTCAACCCGCTCGTGATCACCGAGGCCGCCGTCGCCGCGCGCGCCGCCGCGATCGGCGAGGGCCTGTTCGCCTCGGTCACCGGCTCGGCCGGTCAGCTGTGCACCAAGCCGGGGGTCGCCTTCGTGCCCCACGGAGCCGACGCGCTCGTCGACGACCTCGTCGCCCGCGCCGAGGCGGCGCAGGCGCAGCCGCTGCTCAACGCCCGCATCCACGGCGCATTCGACGAGATCCGCGGGCGCCTGATCTCGGAGGGCGGTGCGCGCTCGCTCGTCGCTCCGGCCGCCGGGCCCGACGGCTTCACCACCACCCCCGCGCTGCTCGAGATCGACGCCGCCGACCTCACCCCGGCCGCCACCGAAGAGGCCTTCGGTCCGCTGCTGGTGGTCGTGCGCTACCGCGCGCTCGACGAGGTGGTGCGCGCGCTCGACGCCGTGCCCGCCTCCCTCACCGCCACGATCCACAGCGAGCCCGCGGATGCCGACGCCATCGCCGCCTTCGTCGACGACGTCGCCCCGCGGGTCGGGCGCATCGTGTTCGACGGGTTCCCCACCGGCGTGCGCGTGTCATGGGGCATGCACCACGGCGGCCCGTGGCCGGCCACGAATACCCAGCACACCTCGGTCGGCGTCACCGCGATCCGCCGGTTCCTCCGCCCCCTCGCCTGGCAGGACGCCCCCGAGGCCCTCCTGCCCGCCGAGCTCCGCGACGGCCCCGCCGACCTCCCCCGCCGCGTCGACGGCGTGCTCGAGCTCGCCGGCGCGTAGCGCCCGAGGCTGATCCCGCGGGCCGCGCTCTGTGGGACCTGGCCTCGGCGCTGGTCCCGCAATCTGCGGCGCCTCGCGCTCGCACCCGCACTCTGTGGGACCTGATCCCGGGTCGGGGTCTCACAACCTGCGGCCCCTCGCGCTCGCACCCGCACTCTGTGGGACCTGGTCGCGGCGCGGGTCGCGCAATCGGCGGCATCCCGCGTCTGCACCCGCACTCTGCGGGACCTGGTCGCGGCGCGGGTCCCGCAACCTGCGGCATCCGGCGTCTGCAACCGCACTCTGCGGGACCTGGCCCCGGGCAGGTCCCGCAACCTGCGTGACAGCAGCGATCCGCCCGATCCGCCCGCTATCGCCGGGCGTCCTGCCTCGCCGGGCGTCCTGCCTCGCCGGGCGTCCTACCTCGCCGAGTGTCCAAGACACGCCGCTGGCGACCTCCGGATGCCGCGTGCCTTGGACACTCGACCGAGAGCCGACCCCCGACCCCGACCCCCAACCCCACCCCCCGCGCTACTCCTTCGTGCCGCCGGCGGTGAGGCCGCTGACGAGGAAGCGCTGCGAGAACAGGAAGATGATGAGCACGGGCGCGACCGAGAGGATCGTGGCCATGGCGAGCACGGGCAGGTCGATGGTGACCGATCCGGCGGTGGTGGGGTTGAACAGCGGCACGTTGGAGAGCAGCTCGGCCAGGCCCACCTGGATCGGGGCGCGGCGCCCCGGCACCATGACGAACGGCAGGAAGTAGTTGTTCCAGTTGCCGATGAGGTTGAAGAAGCCGACCAGGGCGATCACGGGGGTCGCCAGCGGCATCGCCACCTGCGCGAACACCCGGAACTCGCCGGCGCCGTCGATGCGCGCCGCGTTGAGCAGGTCGCGGGAGACCGCGGTGGAGAAGTAGATGTAGGTCAGGTAGACCCCGAACGGGTAGAACGAGAACGGCAGGATGACCGACAGCGGGGTGCCGACCAGCTTCAGCGCGCTGAGCTCGAGGAAGATCGGCAGCACGAGGGCCGTGTTCGGGATCAGCATGATGATGAGCGTCACGGCCAGCAGGGTCTTGCGGAACCGGAACTCGACGAGCGCGAGCGCATAGCCGGCGGGGATGCTGACCACGAGCGCGAGGATGAGCGCCGCGCCCGAGTAGAGGGCGGCGTTGCCGAGCCAGGTCCAGACGATGCCGTTCTGGAAGGCCATGAGCTCGCCCCAGTTCGACGCGAGGGTCTGGAACGCCCCGAACGAGAACGGGTTGTCGAGCAGCAGCTGCCGCGGCGTCTTGGTGGGCGCGAGCACGAGCCACACCATCGGCACCACGAAGAACAGCACGAAGAACCCGATGACGCTCCAGGCGAGCACCCGTCCGATCCAGCGGGCGGGGCTGGGGCGCACGGTCTGCACGTCGCTGCGGCCGCGGTAGATGCGGGGCTTGCGTCCCTTCGGCTGGACGATCAGCTCAGTCGCGCTCAAAGAGTCCTCCTCGGAAGACGAACAGCGCCGACAGCACGACGGCGACCGTCAGCAGCAGCAGCGAGATGGCCGCCGACCCGTTGAAGTCGTTCTGGCGGAACGCGTACAGGTAGGCGAGCTGGTTGAGGGAGTAGTCCTGGGGCACGACGCCCTTCGAGGCCTGCGAGAGCACGCGCGGCTCGACGAACAGCTGGGTGCCGGCGGCCAGCGACATGACGACCATGTACGAGATCCACTTGCGCATCAGCGGGATCTGGATGAACCAGGCGGTGGCGATGGGTCCGGCACCGTCGATGCGGGCGGCCTCCATGACCTCTTCGGGGATGTTGTTGAGCGCCCCGTAGAGGATGATGATCCACCCGCCGGCACCGGCCCAGAACGCGATGAGCGTGAAGATGATCGGCAGGTTGTCGATGGAGACGACCTGCACGAACGACTCGAACCCGAGGGCGCGCAGCACACCCGCGACCGGGCTGACGGTGGGGTCGAGCAGGAAGAGCCACAGCATGACGCTCGACGCTCCGGCGAGGGCGCCCGGAATGTAGTAGAGGAAGCGCACGGATGCCGAGACCCACCGGCGCCGCACGGCGTGGACGATCAGGGCCAGCAGCACCACGAACAGCGTCAGCGAGACCAGCCACACGATCAGGTAGACCGCCACGTGCTGCACGGCCGGCCAGAACCGGTAGTCGCCGAACACCTTCACGAAGTTGTCGAAGCCCGCGAAGGCGCCGTTCTTCGTGAACGCGAGGAAGACCGCGTACAGCGTCGGCACGAGGCCGAACGCGAGGAGGAGGATCGTGTACCCGCTGACGAACGCGTAGCCGATGCGTGCTTGGCTGCGGTCGGGGCGGGTGCGGCGGACCTCCCGCCGTCGGCCCTTCATGGGACCGACGGCGGGGGCCGTCAGCTGCGCTGTCGTGGCGATGATCGTGCCCTGTCTGTGTGCTGCTGCTTACTCGGCGGTCTCGTAGCCCTGCACCTGCGCCTCGTTGAGGATCTGCGTGTGCCAGTCGGGAACGAGGTCGGCGATGGTCTTGCCCGCGGCAAGGCCCGGGACGACGACCGCGGCGTAGGCGGTCTCGGGGCTGAAGCTCGGGTAGCCCCAGCCGCTCCAGACGCTGCCCGCGGCCTTCTCGACGGCGGCCTTGAAGTCGCCGGCGAAGTAGCCGCTGGAGGCCTGGGTGTCGAGCCACTGCGAGGACGCCGCGTCGTAGGCGGGCAGACCCGAGGCGAGCTCGACGGCCTTGTCGGAGGCGATGACGTACTCGAGGAACTTCTTCACCGCGTCGAGGTTGGTCGAGTGGCTGGAGGCGTACCAGACGCCGCCGCCGACGTTGCCGGTGACCTCGTCCTGACCGTCCCAGTACAGCGGGTCGGCCGCGCCGATCTCGCCGGCGGGGTTGTTCAGGCTGTCGGGGTTCTGGAAGAGCGCCCCCGAGTACCAGGCCGGGCCGGGCATCGCGACGATCTTGTCGGCGTAGTTCTCGACGAAGCCGGCGCTGAACACGCTGTCCTGCACGAGCGTGCCGTTGTCGACCATGTGGTCGAGCATGTCGGTCATGGCCACGGAGTGCTCGTCTTCGAAGTCCGACGTGAAGGTGTTGCCGTCGAGCTGGAAGATGGGCGCCTGGGCTCCCCAGTAGTAGACGTAGGTGCCCACGAACGAGTCGCCGACCGAGCCGAGGATGTAGCCCGGGTGCTCGGCGGCGAGCTTGTCGCTGAGCGCCTCGTAGTCCTCCCACGTCTGCGGGATCTCGTAGCCGAACTGGTCGAGCAGCGCCTGGTTGTACCAGAGCACCACCGGCGCGAGGTCGTTGCGCAGGCCGTACACCGAGCCGTCGACGGTCATCGGGTCGTTGGCGCCGGCGGTGAAGCCGTCGAGGAAGTCCTCGTCGAGGAAGCCCTGGTTCAGCGGTGCGGCGAAGGCCTGCACTCCGTTGGTCTCCTTCGCCGCCCACGAGGCGTCGTTGGTCTGGGTCGAGAAGACCACGTCGGGCCAGCCCTCGCCCGACTGGTCGAACAGGGCGACCTTCGTCTGGAACGAGCCCGATCCGCCGGCGTTGCCGTCGTAGGTCTCGATGTTGAGCTTCACGTCGGGGTTGTCGGCCTCGAAGGCCTTGGCGATCGGCTCGCGCGCCGCGTCGACCCAAACGGTGATCGCGCCGTCCGCCGACTGCTCGGCGGTGGCGAAACCGTAGTCGCTGTTGACTTCGCCCGTGGCGCCCGAGCAGGCGGTCAGGGCGATGAGCCCGGTGAGGGCGATGCCCGCACCGACGGTGCGGGTGAAGTGTCTGCGCTGCTGTGCGGCCATGGACAGAGCCTTTCTCGGTCGGCTTCTTTGACGACGAGTCGCCTCCCCGGGCGACTACACGATCATTAGATCATACATGTGACCTATGAGCAATCATCGACGTGAATCGATCCGAGCTCAGTCGAGGTGGAAGATCTCCGGCATCTCCGACCACCACTCGCCCTCGCCGCGATCGGCGAACGGCCGCTGCAGCGGCTCCTGCACCGCCCACCACCGCTGCGTCTCGGGATCGGCGGCGACGGCGGCCATATCGGCCTCGTAGTCGTCGCCGACGTACTCGAAGTAGGCGAACAGCAGCTCGCCGTGCCGGTAGATCGAGTAGTTGCGGATGCTGCTGGCCGTCAGGCGTGCGAGCACGGCGGGCCAGACGGCCGCATGGTGGCGCTCGTACTCCTCGCGGTGCTCCGCCGGCAGGCCGATGATCGAGGCGACGCGCTTCATGCCCGGCCTCCCTCGGCGCCCGCGCCGACGGCACCCAGCCGTGCCGCATCCAGGCGGTAGAAGCGTGCCGCGGTCCTGCCGAGCACCGCCTCGCGCGCCGAGGCGTCCCATTCGGCGAAGATCTCGTTCAGTCCCGCCCACACCCGCGCATAGCCGCCGCCGGGCACCGAGATCGGCCAGTCGCCGCCGTACATCAGGCGGTCGGCGCCGAAGACGTCGAGGGCGTGGTCGGTGAACGGGCGGATCGCGTCGGGCGTCCACGCCGCCATGTCGCCGGTCGCGGCGTAGAGGCCGCTGACCTTCGCGTGCACCTGCGGGTGCTCCGCGGCGCGCGCGATGAGGCTCTTCCAGGGTTCCCGGTCGTCGGTGCCGACCGGCGGGTGACCGAGGTGGTCGATGACGATCCGCAGACCCGGATGCCGCTCTGCCACCACCGACACCAGTTCGAGGTGGCGGGGGCGCACGGCCACGATGTCGAAGCTCAGGTCGGCCGCGGCGAGCAGGCCGAGGCTCGCGTCGACGTCGCCGCGCAGCAGCCAGTCGTCGTCGGGCTGGTTATGGATGAGGGTGCGCACGCCCACCATCAGCGGGTCGCCTGCCCACGCGGCGAGCGTGGCGGCGGTGGCATCCGGATCGTGCAGCGGCGCGTAGCCGACGATGCCCACCACCTGCGGATGCCGGGCCGCCGACTCCCGCATGAGCGCGGTGTCTTCGGGGTTGTCGGCCGACTGCACCTGCACGGTGGCATCGACGCCGGCCGCATCCAGCTCGGGCGCGACGTCGTCGAACGACATCGCCGTGTCGATCGGCGCCAGATCGGCGGTGAGCCAGTCGTACGCGGCGCGGGCGGGATCCCAGACGTGCTGGTGCGCGTCGATGACCGGGTGGGCCATTCGTGTCTCCTTCGGGAGTCGTCATTGAAACCAGATCATCGGATGTATCGGGCCGTGGCGCGACGAATCTCCGCCGGAGGCGGCCCATTGCTCCGATGACTGCACCGTACACTGCTCGGATGAGCACCGACGCCGCCGCTTCGTCACGTTCGCAGACCGACGTCGTGATCGACGGCATCACCGGCATGATCAGCCGCGGCGAGCTGCGGCCGGGTTCGCGCCTGCCGATCGAGAAGGACCTCGCGGTGCAGTTCGCCGTCTCTCGCGGCTCGCTGCGCGAGGGCGTGCGCGCCCTGGCCGCGCTGGGCGTGCTCGAGACCCGGCAGGGCGACGGCACCTACGTGACCGCGCTCGACCCGGCGAGCCTGCTGAGCCCGCTCGGGTTCCTCGCCGAGCTGCAGCAGCCGGCGCACGCCGCCGACCTGCTGGCGGTGCGCCGCATCCTCGAGACGGAGTCGGCCGCGCGGGCGGCGATCCGCATGACCGACGACGAGCTCGCCGGCCTCGACGACCTGCTGGGGTCGGTGGAAGCCGCACTCGACGACGGCGGCGACATCGACCTCGAGGACTTCATCCGCGCCGACGCCGAGTTCCACTCTCGCATCGCGCAGGCCGCCGGCAACCCTCCGATGGCGGCGATGATCGACGCGCTCGTGGGCCGCACGTTCCGCGCGCGGCTGTGGCGCGCGATCTCGCACCGCGGGTCGGTGGCCGAGACGCAGGCCGAGCACCGGGCGATCCTCGCCGAGCTCGTGCGTCGCGACCCCGAGCGTGCCCGGATCCGCATGTCGGTGCACCTGCTCGGGGTCGAGCAGTTCAGCGCCGAGCACGCCGCCGAAGACCCCGAGGCGCCGCGGGTCTGATCAGCGGGCGCCCGCCCAATACGTCCCGTCGGGGTACGAGTACTCCGCCACCGAGGCGTCGTGCATCTGCGCGCTGTAGCCGGGCAGCGACGGCAGCGTGTAGTGCCCGTTCTCGACGATGCACGGGTCGGTGAAGTGCTCGTGCAGGTGGTCGACGAACTCGGTGACGCGGTTCTCGAGCGATCCCGAGACGCACACGTAGTCGAAGATCGACAGGTGCTGCACGAGCTCGCACAGGCCGACGCCGCCGGCGTGCGGGCACACCGGCACGCCGAACTTCTTGGCCATGAGGTAGACCGCGATGATCTCGTTCACGCTGGCCAGCCGCGCCGAGTCGAGCTGGCAGAAGTCGATCGCCTCGGCCTGGAACATCTGCTTGAACAGCACCCGGTTCATGCCGTGCTCACCGGTGGCGACGCCGATGGGGGCGACGGCCTTGCGCACCGCGGCGTGACCGAGCACGTCGTCGGGGCTGGTGGGCTCTTCGATCCACAGCGGCCGGAACTCGGCCAGGTGCGACATCCACTCGATGGCCTCCGGCACGTCCCACACCTGGTTCGCGTCGATCATGAGGTTGGCGTCCCAGCCGATCACCTCGCGCGCGATGCGCAGGCGGCGGATGTCGTCGTCGAGGTTCGAGCCGACCTTGAGCTTCACGTGACGGTAGCCCTCGTCGACGGCCTCCTGCAGCAGGCGCCGCAGCTTGTCGTCGCTGTAGCCCAGCCACCCGGCGCTGGTCGTGTAGCAGGGGTAGCCGCCGCGCGCGGCGAGCTCGTCGATGCGCTGCCCGCGGGTGGGGGCGAGGTCGGCCAGCAGCGCGATCGCCTCGTCACGGGTGAGGGCGTCGGAGAGGTACTTCAGGTCGGCGACGTCGACGAGCTGCTCGGGGGTCATCTCGGCCAGCAGTCGCCACAGCGGCTTGCCGGCGACCCGCGCGGCGAGGTCCCACATCGCGTTCATCACCGCGGCCATGCCCAGGTGCACGACGCCCTTCTCCGGGCCGAGCCAACGCAGCTGCGAGTCCGACGCGAGCTCGCGGTAGAGCCCGCCCAGGTCGGCGATGCTGTCTTCGACCGAGCGGCCCACCAGGGGGATGCCGCGCTGACGCGCCGCCTCCACGCACAGGTCGTTGCCGCGGCCGATCGTGAAGGTGAACCCGTAGCCCTTCACGGCGGGGTCGTCGGTGTGCACCACGACGTAGGCGGCGGAGTAGTCGCCGTCTTTGTTCATGGCGTCCGACCCGTCCATGCTGAGCGAGGTCGGGAACCGCACGTCGTGTGCGGTCACAGCGGTGATGGTGGTCATGCCGGCTCCTTCGGGATGATGCCCGCCTCGGCGAGGTCGCCCCACAGGGCATCGGGGACAGTGGTGGTGGCGCGGGCCGCGTTCTGCGCGACCTGCGCGCGGCCGCGGGCGCCGACGACGACCGACGCGACCGCGGGGTGGCGCCACACGTAGGCGAGGGCGACTTCGGGCAGGGTCACGCCGTGCGCCTCGCTGATGTCGGCGGCGCGTTCGGCGACCGCGCGGATCTCGGGCGGGGCGGGCAGGTAGTCGAAGGTCGCGTCGGGGGCGGGGCGCGCGGTGCTCAGCAGCCCGGAGTTGTAGACGCCCGCGATCACGACGCCGACCTCCCGCTCCAGGGCGAGGGGCAGCAGCTCGGCGGCGGCGCGGTCGTCGATGAGCGTGTAGCGACCGGCGCACATCACCAGGTCGACGTCGGCGCGGCGGATGAGCTCGGCCAGCGGCGCGGCGTGGTTCATGCCGGCGCCCACCGCCCGCACCACGCCCTGCTCGCGCAGCTCGATCAGCGCGCCGATGCCCTCGGTCGAGGCCTGCGCGAAGTGCTCGTCGGGGTCGTGCAGGTAGAGGATGTCGAAACGGTCGAGCCCGGTGCGCTCGAGCGAGGCCTCCACCGAACGCAGGATGCCGTCGCGGCTGAAGTCCCATTCGCGGCGCGGATCGGCGGGAACGTCGAACCCGTGCCCGTCGCGCTCGTGGGCGGTCTCGGGGCTCGGCACGAGCAGCCGCCCGACCTTGGTCGAGATGACGTACTCTTCGCGGGGGTGCTCCCGCAGGTGCGCGCCCAGTCGCCGCTCCGAGAGGCCGACGCCGTAGTGCGGGGCGGTGTCGAAGTAGCGGATGCCGGCGGCCCATGCCTCGTCGACCGTCTCGGCGGCCTCGTCGTCGGTCGTCACACGGTAGAGGTTGCCCAGCTGCGCGGCGCCGAGCCCCAGCTGGGTGAGCTCCAGGCCGCGCTTCGTTGCGCGCGTCTGCATGGTGGTCCCTTTCGTCGCGTCTGATTGTAGGGCGTTCATTAGATGAATCAAGCCGATTGCCGCCGGGAGGGCTCGTAGTGCATGATTGTGCGAGGATTCATCCGATGTTTGAGAGGCCGTCAATGCGGACAGCAACGTACGTGGGAGACCACACCATCGAGATCGTCGATGCTGTTCCGGCCGCGCCCGCGCCCGGAACGGTGCAGATCGCCGTCGCCTACACGGGCCTGTGCGGCACCGACCTGCACATCCTCCACGGCCACATGGACGCCCGGGTGAGCCGGCCGCTCGTGTTCGGCCACGAGATGAGCGGCACGATCGCCGCCCTCGGCGAGCGTGTGGCGGGCTGGGCGGTCGGCGACGGCGTCACGGTGATGCCGCTGGCCTGGGACGGCACCTGCCCGGCCTGCCGCGCCGGCAACGAGCACATCTGCCAGCACCTCGACTTCATCGGCATCGACTCGCCCGGCTCGCTGCAGGAGCTGTGGAACGTGCCCGCCGAGACCCTGGTGCGCCTGCCCGACGGCGTGCGCCTCGACCACGCGGCCCTCGTCGAGCCGGTGGCCGTCGCCGTGCACGACGTGCGGCGCTCCGAGCTGCAGCCCGGCGACACGGCCGTGGTCATCGGCGGCGGGCCCATCGGCGTTCTCATCGCCACCGTCGCACGTCACTTCGGCGCGGAGGTGGTGGTGATCGAACTCGACGCCCAGCGGCGCGCCCAGATCGAGGCGCTGGGCTTCGCGACGCTCGACCCGCGCGCGAGCGACCAGGTCGCCTGGGTGGAGCAGTGGACGCACGGCGCCGGCGCCGACGTGGTCTTCGAGGTGTCGGGCGCGGCGGCGGCCGTGCGGGGGGCCACCGCCCTGGCCAAGGTGCGCGGCACCATCGTGGTCGTCGCGATCCACCCGACCCCGCGCGAGATCGACCTGCAGCGGGTGTTCTGGCGCGAGCTGCGCCTGCTGGGCGCGCGCGTCTACCAGCGCGCCGACTTCGAGACGGCCGTCGAGCTCGTCGCCGAGGGTGTGATCCCCGCCGACACGCTCATCACCCGCGTCGTGCCGCTCGCCCAGACCCAGACCGCGTTCGCCGACCTCGAAGCCGGCCGGGCCATGAAGATCCTCGTCGACGTGGCCGGAGCGGGCCGATGAGCACGCTGTTCGACCTCACCGGCACCACCGCCGTCGTCACCGGGGCGCGGCGCGGCATCGGCTTCGCCATGGCATCCGCCCTCGCCGGCGCCGGTGCCGACATCATCGGCGTGAGCGCTTCGCAGCAGCGCTCGGGCAGCGAGATCGAGCGCGTCATCACCGCCGCGGGCCGCTCGTTCGAGGGGTTCGCGTGCGACTTCGCCGACCCGGATGCCGTGGAGTCGCTCGGCGCGGAGCTCGCCGGGCGCGGGGTCGACATCCTCGTCAACAACGCCGGCACGATCGAGCGGGCGCCCGCCGCCGAGCATCCGCTCGCCCTGTGGGACCGCGTCATCGATGTGAACCTCTCCAGCCAGTTCCGTCTGACGCAGGCCCTGGCCCGCACCATGCTGGAGCGGGGGCGCGGCAAGGTGATCTTCACGGCGTCGCTGCTGAGCTTCCAGGGCGGCATCAACGTGCCCGGCTATGCGGCGGCGAAGTCGGGCATCGCCGGGCTCACCCGCGCCCTGTCGAACGAGTGGGCCGCACAGGGCGTGACCGTCAACGCGATCGCGCCGGGCTACATCGCCACCGACAACACCGAGGCGCTGCGCGCCGACCCCGACCGCTCGCGCGCCATCCTCGACCGCATCCCCGCCGGCCGGTGGGGCGCCGCGGGCGACCTGGCGGGAGCGACCGTGTTCCTCGCCTCCGCGGCATCCGACTACGTCTCGGGTGTCGTGCTGCCCGTCGACGGCGGCTGGCTCGGCCGCTGACCCCCGAATCCCATTCCACCGAAGGAGACACCATGACACTCGGACGCCTCGGCCCCGTCGGCCACGAGACCCCCGTTCTGCACCACGGCGACGCCGTCTACGACCTGCGCGGGCTGACCGCCGACATCGACGGCGCCTTCCTCGCCGCAGACGGCGCCGCCCGTGCGCGCGCGGCCGCCGACGCCGGCGACCTGCCGCTGCTCGACGGGGCCGCGCAGCTGCGCGTCGGCGCACCGATCGCGCCGCCCACGAAGATCGTCTGCATCGGCCTGAACTACCGCGACCACGCCGAGGAGACCGGCGCGGCCATCCCCGGCGAGCCCGTCGTGTTCATGAAGGACCCGTCGACCATCGTCGGGCCGTTCGACCAGGTGCTCATCCCCCGCAACTCGACCAAGACCGACTGGGAGGTGGAGCTCGGCGTCGTCATCGGCCGCACCGCGCGCTACCTCGACTCCCCCGAAGACGCCGCCGCGCACATCGCCGGCTACGTGCTCTCGCACGACGTGTCGGAGCGCGAGTTCCAGCTCGAACGCGGCGGGCAGTGGGACAAGGGCAAGAGCTGCGAGACGTTCAACCCGCTGGGCCCCGTGCTCGTGCCGGCATCCGACGTCGCCGACGTGCAGCAGCTCGGGCTGCGCCTGTGGGTGAACGGGCAGCTGCGTCAGGACGGGTCGACGGCCACCCAGATCTTCTCGGTCGCCCACGTGGTCTGGTACCTGTCGCAGTTCATGGTGCTGCGCCCCGGCGACCTCATCAACACCGGCACCCCCGCCGGCGTCGCGCTCGGTCTTCCCGGCACGCCGTACCTGCGGGCGGGCGATGTCGTCGAGCTCGAGATCGACGGCCTGGGCCGTGCGCGCCAGGAGCTGGTGCAGGCATGACCGGCGCGTTCGACGGGCTGGTCGCGGCCGTCACCGGCGGCGCGTCGGGCATCGGCCTGGCCACCGCCCGAGCGTTCGCCGACGCCGGGGCGACCGTGGTCGTGCTCGACATCAACGCCGACGGGGTGCCGCAGCCGCTGCACGGCATCGCCGCGAACGTGCGCGACCGCGCCTCGCTCGTGGCCGCGATGGCCGAGATCGCCGAGCGCTTCGGCGGCCTCGACATCCTCGTCAACAACGCCGGCGTCAGCGCGATCGGCACGGTCGAAGAGCAGGGCGACGACGACTGGGCGCGCGTGCTCGACATCAACGTCACCGGCATGGCGCGCACCTCCGCCGCGGCGCTGCCGCTGCTGCGGGCCTCCGAGAACGCCGCGATCGTCAACCTCTGCTCGATCGCCGCGCTCAACGGACTGCCGCAGCGGGCGCTGTACTCGGCGACCAAGGGCGCCGTGATGGCGCTGACCTACGCGATGGCCACCGACCACGTGCGCGAGGGCGTGCGCGTGAACGCGGTGAGCCCCGGAACGGTCGCGACCCCCTTCGTCGAGAAGTTCCTCACCCAGTTCGCCGACCCGGTCACCGAGCGCGCCGCCCTCGATGCCCGTCAGGCCACCGGCCGCATGGTCACCCCCGAAGAGGTCGCCGGCGCGATCCTCTACCTCGCCGCCCCGACGTCGCGCTCGACCACCGGCACGGTGCTCGAGGTCGACGGCGGCATGACCCACGTGCGGGTGCGCCAGAGCTGACCCCCGGATGCCGGACGTCGCGCGCCAGCCCGCCGTCCGGCATCCGCACGTCTGTCTCATTTCGGGGTCGCCAGCGACCGGCTCGTGCGGCCCGAGCCCGCCGCTCGCGACCCCGAATCAGGCGGGCTCTCGCCCCGCGGGCATGAGGGGTCGCCAACGACCGGATGCCACGGCCCGAACCCGCAGCTCGCGACCCCGAATCAGACGGGCTCTCGCCCCGCGGGCATGAGGGGTCCCCACCGACCGGATGCCACAGCCCGAGCCCGCAGCTCGCGACCCCGAATCAGGGGCCACACGCCACCGGGGCTCAGTCGCCGGCGGGCGGGCGCCAGACCACGACCTCGGTCGCGCGGCGCACGCGGGTGCCCTGGCGCAGGGTGACCACCGAGCCCGAGGCGCCGGCGGCGAAGACGCGGGAGCGGCTGTCCATCTCTTCGCGCAGGCGCTGTTCGAGGTCGCGCACCTGGCCGCGCAGCATCCGCACCGAGTTCTCGAGCTCGATGATGCGCGAGATCGCCGGCAGGCTCATGCCCTCTGCCGACAGGGCCGCCACCTCGCGCAGCTGCTTGACGTGGCGCAGCGCGTAGCGGCGTGATCCACCCTGGGTGCGGGCGGGCACCACGAGCCCCAGCCGGTCGTACTGGCGCAGGGTCTGCGGGTGCATGCCGGCCAGCTCGGCGGCCACGGCGATCGCGAAGATCGGGGCCTCCTCGTCGAGGGGTTCCTCCGGCATCGTGCTCGCCTCCTACTCGCCGCGGGCCTTGGCCATCAGGTCGGCGCGGGGGTTCTCCTTCGGCTCCAGGTCGTGGAACCGCTCGAGCGCCTCGCGCGCCCGGTCGTCGAGGTGGGTGGGCACGGCCACCTGCACCTCGGCGAGCAGGTCGCCGGTGCCCTTCGACGACTCGACGCCGCGTCCCTTGACGCGCAGCACACGGCCCGACGGGGTGCCGGGGGCAACGCGCAGCTTGACGACGTCGCCGCCGAGGGTGGGCACCTCGATGGTGGCACCCAGCGCCGCCTCGGTGAAGGTGACCGGCACGGTGACGCGCAGGTTCTGTCCGTCGCGGGTGAACACCGGATGCGGTCGCACCGTGACGGCCACGACGATGTCGCCGGCCTCGCCGCCGTCGGGGGACGGGCGGCCGCGTCCGCGCAGGCGGATCTTCTGACCGTCGGAAACCCCCGCGGGGATCTTCACCTTGAACGGCTTGCCGTCTTCGCCGGCGAGGGTGATGGTGTCGCCGCGCACGGCGGTCTGGAAGTCCAGCGTCGTGCGCGCGGTGACGTCAGTGCCGCGCTGCGGTCCGCCGAAGCCCTGGTACCCGCCCGAGGGCTGGCCGAACCGGCCGGAGCCGAACCGTCCGCCACCGGACTGCTGGCCGAACATCGCGAAGATGTCGTCGAAGTCGGCGCCCTGGGTGCCGCGGGCGCCCCCGCTGCTGAAGCGGCTGAAGACGTCTTCGAAGCCGCCGCCGGTGCCGCCCGGCGCCGTGAAGCGCGCGTTGCCGGCGCCCATCGCGCGGATCTGGTCGTACTCCTCGCGCTGCTCCTTGTCGGAGAGCACGGCGTACGCCTCGCTGATCTCCTTGAACTTCGCTTCCTTGGCCGGGTCTCCCTGTGTGGAGTCCGGGTGGTAGGTGCGCGCGAGCTTGCGATACGTCTTCTTCAGGTCGGCGGCAGAGATGTCCTTGGACACCCCGAGCACTTTGTAGAAGTCCTTGTCGAACCAGTCCTGACTGGCCATGTCGTCCTCCGCTTACTCTGCCGGCACGGCGACGACGACCTTCGCGGGACGCAGTTCGATCGTGCCGAGTCGGTAGCCGACCTCGACGACCTCGATGATCGCCGCGGCCTGCACGCCGGGAGTCGGCACCTGGAAGATCGCCTCGTGCTGCTGCGGGTCGAACGCGTCGCCGGCCGCACCGTAGATCTCCACGCCCATACGGCTCACCACGCCGCGGAGCTTGTCGGCGATCGCCGCGAGGGGCGAGCCCTCCGACAGGTCGCCGTGCTTCTCGGCACGGTCGAGGTCGTCGAGCACGGGCAGCAGGCCCTTGGCGACCGAGCCCTTGGCACGCTCGATCTCCACCTCGCGCTGCTCCTCGGTGCGCCGCCGGTAGTTGGCGTACTCGGCCTGCAGACGCTTCAGGTCCAGCAGCAGGTCGTGGTCTTCGGCCGGCGCATCGGCGACGGCGGCATCGTCGGACTGCGTCGCACCGAGGATGTCCTCGATGGTCAGCTCGTCCGCTGCGGCTGCGGTGCCCTCCTGCGGGTCGGGGTCGGAGGCGAAAGCCTCCGACCCCTTCTCGCCGAGGACCTCGTCGCCGTCTTCGGGCTGGAAGTCCTTGTCGCTCATGTGTCGATTCTTACTTCTTGTCGTCTTCGTCGTCGACGACCTCGGCGTCGATGACGTCCTCGTCAGAGGATGCGGGCTGCTCACCGGCCGGCTGCTCACCGGCATCCGGGGTCTGCTCGGACTGCGACGATGCGTAGATCGCCTCGCCGAGCTTGCCCTGCGATGCGTTGAGCTTGTCGAACGCGGTCTTCACGGCGTCGTCGTCATCCCCGGCCAGAGCGGTCTTGAGGGCGTCGACGTCGCCCTGCACCTCGGACTTGACGTCCTCGGGCAGCTTGTCGGCGTTGTCGGCGATGAGCTTCTCGATCGAGTACGAGAGCGTCTCGGCCTGGTTGCGCACCTCGGCGGCCTCGCGGCGCTTCTTGTCCTCGGCGGCGTGCTCCTCGGCCTCGCGCACCATGCGCTCGATGTCGTCCTTCGGCAGCGACGAGCCGCCGGTGATCGTCATCGACTGCTCCTTGCCGGTGCCCTTGTCCTTGGCGGACACGTGCACGATGCCGTTGGCGTCGATGTCGAAGGTGACCTCGACCTGCGGGATGCCACGGGGGGCCGGCGCGATGCCGGTGAGCTCGAACGTGCCCAGCGGCTTGTTGTCGCGGGTGAAGTCGCGCTCGCCCTGGAAGACCTGGATGGCCACCGACGGCTGGTTGTCGTCGGCGGTGGTGAAGGTCTCGCTGCGCTTGGTCGGGATGGCCGTGTTGCGCTCGATGAGCTTGGTCATGATGCCGCCCTTGGTCTCGATGCCGAGGCTCAGGGGGGTGACGTCGATGAGCAGCACGTCCTTGCGCTCACCCTTGAGGACACCGGCCTGCAGGGCGGCGCCGACGGCGACGACCTCGTCCGGGTTGACGCCCTTGTTGGGCTCCTTGCCGGCTTCCTTCTTGACGAGCTCGCTCACGGCGGGCATGCGGGTGGAACCACCCACGAGCACCACATGGTCGATGTCGCCGACCTTGATGCCGGCCTCGCGGATGACGTCCTCGAACGGCTTCTTGGTGCGGTCGAGCAGGTCCTTGGTGAGGTCCTCGAACTTGGCGCGCGACAGCGTCTCGCTCAGCGACACGGGGCCCGAGTCGGTCAGCGACAGGTAGGGCAGGTTGATCGAGGTCGACTGCGAGCTGGAGAGCTCCTTCTTCGCCTGCTCCGCGGCCTCCTTGAGGCGCTGCAGGGCGATCTTGTCGCCCGAGACGTCGACACCGGTGGTGTCCTTGAACTGCTTGATCAGGTAGTCGACGACGCGCTGGTCCCAGTCGTCGCCACCGAGGCGGTTGTCACCGGCGGTGGAGCGCACCTGGATGGTCGAGAAGTCGTCGTCCTTGCCCACCTCGAGCAGGGACACGTCGAACGTGCCGCCACCGAGGTCGAAGACGAGGATGAGCTCGTCCTCCTTGCCCTTGTCGAGGCCGTAGGCCAGAGCTGCGGCGGTGGGCTCGTTGATGATGCGCAGCACGTTGAGGCCCGCGATCTCACCGGCCTCCTTGGTGGCCTGACGCTCGGCGTCGTTGAAGTAGGCGGGGACGGTGATGACGGCGTCCGTCACGGTGTCGCCCAGGTACTGCTCGGCGTCGCGCTTCAGCTTCTGCAGGATGCGCGCCGAGATCTCCTGCGGCGTGTAGGCCTTGCCGTCGATGGCCTGGGTCTTCCAGTCGGTGCCCATGTGGCGCTTGACCGACGTGAGGGTGCGGTCGACGTTGGTGACGGCCTGGCGCTTGGCGGTCTCGCCGACGAGCACCTCACCGTCCTTGGTGAATGCGACGACCGAGGGGGTCGTGCGGAAGCCTTCGGCGTTGGCGATGACCTTCGGCTCGCCGCCTTCGAGGACAGAGACGACCGAGTTGGTCGTTCCGAGGTCGATACCCACTGCACGTGCCATGTGTTTCTCCTTCTATGGGGTGCGGATCAATGAAACCTTCGAGCGGGAAGTTGAGACTTGAGTCTGCGAGGCTCAACTTGGCTCGCGGACCACGATAACGAACCGTCGGCGTGATGTCAAACGAACTTGATACGACTCATATCAAGTTTCCAGGATGCCGCGCCGCGGCCGCGTGGCGGCACCGCGCGTTCACCGAAGGGTCCTACCGTGACGAGCATGACTGCCAGCCCGTCCCCGACCCCGCCCGTCCCCTCGGACTCCCGGGCGCTGGGAGCCATCGGCGAGCTCTTCCAAGACACCGCCGCCGACCGCGTCGTGCCGCGCCGCCAGGTGCGCTCGTGGGCGATGTGGGACTGGGCGACCCAGCCGTTCAACTCCGTCATCCTGACGTTCGTCTTCGTCTCGCTGTTCCTCGTCTCCGACAACTTCCTGCCTGCCGAGATCGCGGCGCTGCCGAAGGACGACCCGATCAAGGAGCGCGCGCTGGCCGAGCTCAGCAGCGGCTACGGGCTGGTCTCGGCGCTGGCCGGCGTGCTGATCCTGCTGATCGCCCCGGTGCTCGGTCAGGTGGCCGACCGCACCGGCCGCAAGAAGCGGTGGCTGCTGGTGACCACCGTGGCCCTGGCCCTCGTGCAGTTCAGCCTCTTCTTCGTCTTCGCCGATCCCGCCTACTTCTGGTTCGGCGCGATCGCCGTCTCGCTGGGCGCGGTGGTCTCCGAGGTCGCCGGCGTCAACTACAACGCGCTGCTGGTGAGCGTGTCGACCCCGCGCACCGTCGGCCGCGTGAGCGGGCTGGGCTGGGGCCTCGGCTACATCGGCGGCATCCTGGCCCTCGGCATCGTCGTCGCGCTGACCTTCGCCGACTGGTTCGGCATGGATACCTCGGATGGGCTCGCCTACCGGCTCATCGCCGTCGGCTGCGGCGTCTGGACGATCGTCTTCGCCATCCCGCTGTTCCGCAACGTGCCCGAGCCCCCGGCGCGCCTGGGCGTCGCACGCACCGGGTTCTTCGGCGCCTACGCGCAGCTCGTGCGCGACATCGTCGCCCTCTTCCGCGAGCACCGCCCCACGTTCTGGTTCCTCGCCGCCAGCGCGGTCTACCGCGACGGACTCGCGGGCGTGTTCGCGTTCGGCGGCGTGCTGGCCTCCGTCGCCTTCGCGTTCACCGACAACGAGGTGATGATCTTCGGCATCGTCGCCAACCTCGTGGCGGGCATCTCGACGATCATCGCCGGGCGCCTCGACGACCGGTTCGGCGCCCGCGCCGTGATCGTCACCTCGCTGACGGGCCTCGTCGTCATCGCGCTGGCCGTCTTCTTCCTGCACGACGCCGGCAAGGCGCCGTTCTGGGTGGGCGGCCTGATCCTGTGCGCGTTCGTCGGGCCGGCACAGGCGGCATCCCGCTCGCTGCTGGCACGGGTGACCCCCGAGGGCATGCAGGGCGAGATCTTCGGGCTCTACGCGACCACCGGGCGCGTGGCGAGCTTCATCGCCCCCGCCATGTGGGCGCTGTTCATCGCCGCCTTCGGCGCGACCTACTGGGGCATCCTCGGCATCGCGATCGTGCTGCTGGTCGGGCTCGTGCTGCTGCTGTTCGTGCGCCTGCCTCCGCACACCCGCACGGATGCCGATGCCGCCACGCCCTGACCGCGTGCGGGCATGCCTACGCTGGAGGCGATGAACAACGCCTGCGCCGACCTCGCCGATGCCATCGACCGCCTCGCGACACGGGGCCACTCCGACCGCCGGTTCCTGAAGGAGCTCGGCCGGGCCGGCGGCGTGCGCCGCGGGCTGCTGTGGGTGACCGATGCCGCCTCGGGCGGCAGCAACCGGCTGCGGGGTCGCGGGTTCCGCCCCGCGCTCGACGACGACACCGACGGGCAGGCGCGGCACTTCGCCGGCACGGTGGCGGTGGCCACGCGCACCGGCGGCCGGGTGGCGCGCTGGCTGACCACCACGGTGCTGCGTGATCCCCCCGACACCGCCGACGGCCGGCTGAGCGCCGAGGCGATCGAGTTCGTGCGGCTCGTGCGCGCCGGCGAGCTGGCACAGGCCGACGCCGCCGACTGGGTGCGCGCGAACCTCTGCGCCGGCGGCTGAGCGCGCCGGTCGGCGCGCGGTCGCCGCGGCGCGCGGCCGGTCGACGCGGTCAGTCGGCGAGGCGGGCGAGCAGCCGCGCCGCGCCGTAACGCAGGCGCCCCGTCGCCGACCGCGGGTCGTAGCCGAGGGCGCGCGTGAGCGACTCGTGCCGTGACTGCACGCTGGAGTGGTGCAGCGACAGCGCGGATGCCGCGGCGCGCACGCTCTCCGCCTCCGCGAGCGCATCGAGCAGCGCGAGGGTGTGGGCGTCGAGGGCGCGCAGCCGCACCACGTCGGGGTGGTCGCCGCGCGCCGGATCGTGGGCGCGCACCAGCAGCATCAGGGCGCCGAGCGCGTCGGCATCGACGATCGGATGCCGCGCGTCGGTGAGCCGCAATGCGATCAGCGCATCCGCCCAGGCCGCCGCGAGCCGCATCGGGTCGGCGGCCAGCGCGTGCCCGGCCGGTCCGGCGGCGGGCGCCGTGTGCGCCGCGCCGAGCACGGCCCGCACCGGTCCGCGCGGGGTGGCGACCAGCGCGGTGCGCCCCTGCGGCGGAGCGGGCGCCTCGGCGGGGGCCGCGACCACCCGCACCGGGTCGCCGGGGCTCAGCTGCAGCCGGGCGGCGGCGGCCGCGCGCTGCGCGTCGTCGCGGGTCGGGTCGAGCAGCACCTCGAGGGCCGCTTCCGGCTGCTCGCGGCGGCGGTCGACGATGTCGACGGCCAGCGCGAGGCGATCGAGGATCATCGCGTCGTTCGCGTGCGCGGCGCCGTCGCGCTCGAGCCACACGGTGCGCTCCGGCGCCGCGAGCGTCGGCCAGCCGGGGTCGGCTCCGGCGGGATCGGCTCCGGCGGGATCGGCGACACCGGTGCGCCGGCCGTCGGCATCCACGCGGATGCGCCGCCGGGGAGTGCTCACCCCGGCGGCGCACCCGCCGAGCACGGCGGCGGCGCGCACGAGCGCCTCGACGCCCGCGCCGCCGGCCACGAGCGCATCGAAGTACGAGATGACCTTGAGTGAGTCGCTGGCCGCGGGGTCGAGTGCGGTCAGGCGTCCGACCAGATCCTGCATGGCCCCTCCTCTTGCCGCCTCATCCTAGGCGCGCAACGGGTTCAGTCGGCGAGGATCCGCGCCACCCAGTTGTCGCGCGCGGCGATCATCTGCTGCGACAGCGCCGCCTGCGGGGCGAACCCCTCGAAGGCGTGGAATCCGCCCGGCCACACGTGCAGCTCGGCGCTGCCGCCCGCCGCCCAGATGGCGCTGGCGTAGGCGACGTCCTCGTCGCGGAACACCTCGGCGCTGCCGCAGTCGATGAACGCCGGCGGCAGGTTCGCCAGGTCGGTCGCGCGCGCCGGTGCGGCATAGATCGACACATCGGCGGTGCCGCGGCGCTCGCCCAGCAGCGCGCTCCAGCCCGTGACGTTCGAGCCGCGGTCCCAGACGCCGACGCCGTCGATCTGGTGGGTCGAGACCGTCTGGTCGCGGTCGTCGAGCATCGGGTACATGAGCAGCTGGCCGATGAGCGCCGGGCCGCCGCGGTCGCG
Organism: Microbacterium festucae; assembly: GCF_025421715.1. Classification (GTDB taxonomy): domain Bacteria; phylum Actinomycetota; class Actinomycetes; order Actinomycetales; family Microbacteriaceae; genus Microbacterium; species Microbacterium festucae. The sequence goes on along the minus strand of NZ_JAOEFC010000001.1, from coordinate 1,066,489 downwards.
CGAGAGCAGCGCGGTGCCGGCCGCGAGCCCGCCGCCGGCGCTGCCGCCGACGATCAGCAGGCGGTCGGGGTCGATCCCCAGCTCGTCGGCGTGCGCGGCCGTCCACACCAGGCCGGCGTAGCAGTCCTCGACGGGCGTCGGATCGGGGAACTCGGGGGCCAGCCGGTACTCGACGGTCACCGCGACGCCGTTGTGGCGGTGGAGCCACGGGAACAGCGTCGCCGCTCCCGTCCAGCGGTCGCCGATGATCATGCCGCCGCCGTGGGTGTGGAAGAACCCGGGGCCGGTACCGGTGCGGCCCTTGGCCTGCAGGATGCTCAGCACGATCTCGGCGCCGTCGTAGGAGGCGATCGTCACGTCGCGCGTCTCGATCCCGGCGGCGTCGATGATCTCGTCGATCGACGGCATGCCGGGCAGAGCCTGGGTGCGCATGGGGATGATGTGCTCGGGCAGGATCGTGCTCGGCATCACCCCGGCGAGGGTGAGCAGGGCCGCCTCCAGTTCGGCGTCGAACGGGGGTCGCGGCAGCGCGGACACGTCGGTCATGGGTGAACTCCTTCGTTCGCGTCGGATCGTCCCGACCGCTCCATCGTGCGCGCCGGCGCTCCCCGAATCATCCGCCGGGTGGGCGCCGAATCGCGCCAGCGACCCGCCGACTGGCGGGGTCATCCGGATGCCGGATGGAAGGCGGCGCCGACCGCGCGCGCCCCGGTCAGCCGCGGCGTCGCAGCCACGGCATCCGCACGCCGCGCTCGTTCTCCTCTTCGACGTCGAGACCGTAGTGCTCGCCGATGTAGCCGACGAACTGGGCGCGCTGGGCCTTGTCGTACACCTTGCGTTCGCGGCGGAAGGCGATGACGGTGGCCCAGCAGATGAGCAGCATCACGACGCTGAACGGCAGCGCGATGGTGATGGCCGCGGCCTGCAGGGCCGCGAGGCCGCCGGCGATCATGAGCGCGATGGCCAGCACGGCGGTGGCGAGCGTGAAGAACACGCGCAGCCAGCGGCGCGGCTCCTGGTCGCCGCCGGTGGCGATCATGCCCATCACGAGCGCGCCCGAGTCGGACGAGGTGATGAAGAAGATCGCGATCAGCACGATCGCCCCCACCGTCAGCACGGGGGTGCCGGGCAGGTGGGTGAACAGCTGGAACAGCGCGCCCTGCAGGTCGACCTCGCCCTCGGGCGTGGTCATCGATCCGGGATCGGTGACCTCGAGGTAGATCGCCGAGCCGCCCAGCACCGCGAACCAGAGGATGCCGACGAGGGTCGGCACGATGAGCACGCCCAGCACGAACTGGCGCACGGTGCGCCCGCGGCTCACGCGCGCGATGAAGATGCCGACGAAGGGCGCCCACGAGATCCACCAGCCCCAGTAGAACGACGTCCACGCCGCCTGCCACTCCACGCCCGGCTCGCCCTGGAACGCCGAGACGTTGAAGCTCAGCCCCACGAAGTTCTGGATGTAGCCGCCGATCGACTGCACCCACTCGCGCAGCAGGTACTCGGTGTTGCCGACGACGAGCACGAACACCAGCAGGATCGCGGCGAGGATGAGGTTGGTCGACGACAGCCACTTCATGCCCTTGCCGACGCCGGAGAGCACCGAGGCCAGCACGAACACGGTGATGACGCCGATGATGACGATCTGCCCGACCATGCCCGGCTCGCCGAAGCCGGCGGCATCCATGCCCGACCCGATCTGCATGACGCCCAGCCCCAGCGAGGTGGCGACGCCGAAGATGGTGCCCACCAGCGCGACCACGTCGATCACGTTGCCCCAGAAGCCGCGCACGGCCTTGCCCAGCAGCGGCTCCAGCGCCCACCGGATCGAGATCGGGCGGCGACGCCGGTGGATCGCGTAGGCGAGAGCCAGCCCGATGACCACGTAGATCGCCCACGCCTGCACGCCCCAGTGCAGATAGGTCTGCGTCAGCGCCGACTGGGCGAGCACCGCGTGCGGGCCCTCGACGCCGGGGCGGGGGTCGACGAAGTGGCTGAGCGGCTCGCTCACGCCGTAGAAGACGAGGCCGATGCCCATGCCCGCCGCGAACAGCAGCGAGAACCAGGCGCCGATCGAGAACTCGGGCTCCTCGTCGTCGCGGCCGAGCTTGATGTCGCCGAACCGGCTGAAGCCCATCGCGAGGGCGAACACGACGAACAGCGCGGCGATCAGCACGTAGTACCAGTTGAAGCTGCGGATGATCGTGTCCTGCACGGCCGCGAAGGTGTCCTCCGCGGCATCCGGGAAGATCATCGCGAAGCCCGCCACCACCAGCACGATCACGGCGGCCGGCCAGAACACCCAGCGGGCGATCGGGCGGTGCGCGCCGGGATCGACGGCCCGTTCGTCGTCGCCGGGCACAGTCACGGGAGCAGGCTGGTCGGTCACCCGAACAGGGTAGCGAGCCGGCGCCGGCGGAGTGAGGGGGTTGCGTTGTGCGGGGTCAGCGCTCGGGCCAGGCGGCGGCGAGCTGTCAGCGCTCGGGCCAGGCGGCGGCGAGCTTGGCGAGGAGGCGGGCGAGCTCGCCGCGCTCGGCGTCGGTGAAGCCCTCGAGCGCGGTGGCGACGGCGTCGCGCCGGTCGCCGCGGAAGCCGCGCACCACGCTGCGCCCGCGCTCGGTGAGCACGATGCGGGTGCGGCGGGCGTCGTCGGGGTCGGCCTGACGCTCGACGAGTCCCATCTCCACCGACTGCTGCACGAGGCGCGAGGCGCGCGGCTGGTCGACGCCGACGGCCTCGGCGATCTCGGTGACCGAGAGCGGCGCGGATGCCGCGGCGAGCGCCTCGAGCAGCCGCAGGCGCGCCGGTCCGGCGAAGCGCGCGGCGCCCGGACCCCATCCGCCCCCGGGCACCCACCCCTCGCCCGGGGCGCCGGATCGTCCACCGTGCGGGCCGCCGTGGAAGCCGCCGTGATGCATGCCGTGACCGCGGCGGCCGCCGAGGCCGGGGCCCGGTGATGCTCCGTCGGGTGCGCTGCCGGGATCGCCGGTCGCCCACGGCGGGCGCGGCCCGCGTCGGCCCCGCAGTCGCGCCAGCGCCTGGGCGATCTGCTCCGCCGCCTCGTCGGGGGTGGACGGAGGTGTGGGCGGGGGCGTCGGCATCCTCTCAATTTACATGCGACTTGACATGTACTGGAACTGCATGTCACACTGCATGTAGTTGTCATCTGACATGTAAACCATCAGCGGCCGCTCGGCCGCTCCCGAAAGGACTTCCCATGAACACCGATTCACCTACCCCAGAACCCCGCCCCGACCGTCCGCTCGGCTTCTGGCTGCGCACCGTCGACCACCTGCTGACGGCCGAGTTCGCCACCACGCTCGAGGCCGAGGGCGTCGAGCGCCGCGACTGGATGCTGCTGTCGGCACTGTCGGGCGACATCGTCGACGAGCGGCTCACCGCACTGCTCGCCCGCAAGGGCAAGCGCCTGCAGCGACTCGAAGAGCGCGGCTGGGTCGCTCAGCGCGGCGACGGCACGTGGCACCTGACCGACGAGGGTGCCGCCGCGCACCAGCGCCTCGGCGACATCGTCGCCGGCATCCGCACCCGGGTGGCAGGCGCCGTCTCGCCCGAAGACTTCGCCACGACCCTCGCCTCGCTCGAGGCGATCGCCCGCGAGCTCGGCTGGGACGAGTCGCAGCCGCTCCCCCGCGGTCGCGGCCGCTTCGGCCGCCGCGGCTTCGGTGGCCCCGGCTTCGGAGGCCCCGGCTTCGGTGGCTTCAGCGGCTTCGGGCACCCCGGCATGCGGCACGGCTTCGGCCCGCGATTCCGCGGCGACGCCGACCCGGATGCCGGCAGCGACGAGCACCGCGGCTTCGGCCCGGGCTCAGGCCCCCACGCGGGGCGCGGGTGCCACGGCGAACCGCATCATCACGGCGACCACCGCGGCGACCGCAGCCACCACGGCCACCGGGGCGAGCGGCGCGCGCAGCACGCGTACGAGCGCGGCTTCGACGCCGGCTTCGCCCGCGGGCGTGAGCGCGACGCGAGCTGACGACACCCTCGCTCCCTCCTCGGGGCCCACGGCGGCCGCATCCTCAGCACGGGGATGCGGCCGCCGTCGCGTGCGGGGGCTGCAGACCCGAGCCGATGGGGCATGATGGCCTCGATGGGCACGATCGCCGAAGATCCCGACGCCGAGCTGCGTGCGCTTCGCGAGCGGGCGTACGGGCCGCAACCCGACCTCGACGACGCCGCGCTGGCTCGCCTCCGCGCTCTCGAAGACGAGCGTCGCCGCGCCCTCGGCGCGCAGCTCGCCGCGGGCAGCGAGACCGCGCAGCCGGCAGCGCCGTCGGAGTCTAGCCAGCTGGATCCGAGCCTGTTCGCACCCCGGCTTCCCGAGGTGCCCGCCGCGTCGGCGGCCGCCGCGTTCGCCCCGGTGTTCGCCCGGACGGATGCCGAAACCCCCGACGCTCCCCGCGCCGCCGGGGATCCGGGGACCGCGGGCGATCCGGGCCCCGCCGACGATCCGGGCGCCGCAACCGATCCGCGCGCCGCAGGGAGCCCGACCGCAGCGCCCGCGCGCTGGTGGCGGCTGCCGGTCGCCGTGCCGCTCGTGGCCGGTGCCGCCCTCGTGGCAGCCGGCGCGGCCTTCGGGATCGCCGGCGGCATCTCGTTCGCCGATCGCGCGTCGCATCCGGGTCAGGTCGCCGTTCTCGACCGCGACACCGAGACCGAGTGGCCCGACAACTTCTACAGCGGCGACGACGGCCGGCTGTTCGGCGAGTTCGCGGGCCTGCGGCCGATGATCGTCGCGAACTCCTTCCCCGCCTCGAGCGACGGCACGTGCCTCTATGTGTTCAGCGACCTGCAGTCGATCAACATCCTCGGAGCCGGCTGCACCGCCGGCGAGTTCGCGGCGCGCACCGCCATCGAAGTGACCGAAGACTCGCCCCAGGCCCTCAAGGACCGGTTCCCCGTGGGCACCTCCCTGATGTTCGAGGTCGACGGCGACCGGGTGCGCGTGTACGCCGCCGATCCCCCGCCCACACCCCCCGCCTGACCCCGCCCCGTCGCGAAACTCCTCCAATCCAAGGCCCCCGGCGCCCGAACGCGCGGATTCGGCAGCGACGCGGCCCCGTGTGGAGGAGTTTCGCAGCCCCCCGCCCGCCACCCCCGGCCCGCCCGCGCGGGGCCCCGACCAGCCCCGCGCCCCGCCCCAGCCCGGCGCCCCGCAAACCCGGCGCCCCGGCCAGCCCCGCGCGCCGCCCCGGCCCCGCGCCCCGGCCAGCCCCGCCCCGCCCTGGCCCGGCCCCACCCCCACCGCCCGCCCCACACGCGCGAAACTCCTCCAATCCGAAGCCGACAGCTCCCGAATCGGCAGATCCGGGGCCTCTGCGGCCTGGAATGGAGGAGTTTCGCGACGCACGGCGGCGGAAGCCGCCGCGTGGGGGTCAGTCTTCGACGACGCGGACCACGGTGGGCACGTTGCCGCGGGTGGCGTTGGAGTAGGGGCAGACCTTCTCGGCGGCCTCGGCGAGCGCCTGCGCCTGGTCGTGCGGCAGGTCGGGGATGACGACCTCGAGCTCGATGCTCAGGCCGAAGCCGCCGTCGCCGTTGGGGCCGATGCCGACGCGGGCGCCGACGCTCGACTCCCCGAGCGAGACCTTCTGGGCGCGGGCGACCGACTGCAGGGCGCTGTGGAAGCAGGCGGCGTAGCCGGCGGCGAACAGCACCTCGGGGTTGGGGGCGCCGCCGGCGCCGCCCATCTCCTTGGGGATGCGCACGTCGGTGTCGACGAGGCCGTCGGCGGTGCGCACGTGGCCATTGCGGCCTCCCCCGGTGGCGAGGGCTTCTGCGGTGTAGATGGCGTCCATGGGTGTTCTCCTTGTCTTCGCCGGTTCGCCGGCGACGGGGGTGGGGCGGGTCAGCGCGCGGACTGCAGGCTCTCGGTGAGCCGGTGCAGCGAGTCGCGCAGTTCGACCGCCGAGTCGAGGGTGAAGCCGGTGCAGCGCAGCAGCTCCGACGACACCTCGGTCATCTCGCCGCGCAGCTGCGTGCCGCGCTCGGTGAGGCGCACGGTGACGATGCGCGCGTCGGCGTCCACGCGCTCGCGAACGAGCAGCCCGTCGCGCTCCATGCGGCGCAGCAGCGGCGAGAGCGTGCCGGAGTCGAGGTCGAGGTCGTCGCCGAGCTGCGACACGGTCGCCGGTCCGTCGATCCACAGCTGCACGAGCACGAGGTACTGCGGGTAGGTCAGGTTCCACGGGGCGAGCAGCCGCCGGTACACCTGCGTGGTCGCGCGGCTCGCCTGGTAGAGCGAGAAGCACACGAGTTGATCGACGGCCGCCATATCGAAAGCCTTGCACACAATCTAGTTGTGCACAACCAATCCGGCGGATGCCGTCGGCGATGAGGCGCCGGGGCGCTCAGCGGCCGGGTGCCCCCGCATCCGTGCTGCCGACGTCGGTGCGGTGGAAGTTCTGGAACGAACGCGATGCCGTCGGGCCGCGCTGCCCGTGGTAGCGGTTGAGGTAGGGCCCGGTGCCGTAGGGGTTCTCGGCGGCCGACGACAGCCGGAAGAAGCAGAGCTGACCGATCTTCATGCCGGGCCACAGCTTGATCGGCAGGGTGGCGACGTTGGACAGTTCGAGGGTGACGTGCCCCGAGAATCCCGGATCGATGAACCCGGCGGTGGAGTGGGTGAGCAGTCCCAGGCGCCCGAGCGACGACTTGCCCTCGAGGCGCGCGGCGATGTCGTCGGGCAGGGTGACCTGCTCGAACGTCGAGCCGAGCACGAACTCCCCCGGGTGCAGGATGAACGGCTCGTCGGGCGCGACCTCGATGAGGTGCGTGAGGTCGGGCTGGTCGACGGCCGGGTCGATGAAGGGGTACTTGTGGTTGTCGAACAGCCGGAAGTAGCGGTCGAGTCGCACGTCGACGCTCGAGGGCTGCACCATGGCCGGATCCCACGGGGCGAGCCCGACGCGGCCGTTGTCGATCTCGAGGCGGATGTCGCGGTCACTGAGCAGCACGCGGCCAGCCTACTGGCCGCGTGCGGGCCGGATGCCGCTCAGTGATGACGACGGGGGCGGTAGACGAGCTCCTGCGTGTGCCCGTCGAGGGTGGTGCTCTCGAGCAGCTCGAGGTCGAAGTCGTCGGCGCCGGCGAACACCGGGTCGGTGCCGGTGCGGCCGGAGATCACCGGGAAGATCGTCAGCTGTACGCGGTCGACGAGCCCCGCGGCCATGAGCGCGCGGTTGAGCGACAGGCTGCCGTGGGAGCGCAGCGGCACCGGCGACTGCTCCTTCAGCCGCGCGACGATCTCGACCGCGTCGCCGGCCGCGATGGTCGCGTCGGGCCACGGCACCGGCGCCTGCAGGGTGCGCGAGACCACGGTGGCCGGCAGCGCCTTCATACGCGCGTTGACGGGGTCGTCGGGCGCGTCGTCGCCGACGAGGTACTGCAGGAACTGGCGGAACGTGGTGCCGCCGAGCACGAGTCGCTGGTCGGGTTCGTACTGGGCAGCGCGGCGGGCGAGGAACTGGGGGCCCTGCTTCCCCCAGTAGCCGCCCCAGTCGCCGTCTTCGCTGTACGAGGCGAAGCCGTCGACGGTGGTGAAGACGTCGAAGGTGTAGGTGGCGGTCATGCGCTGATCCTTTCGTCGAGGGTGGTGGGCGCCGGCGGTTCGGGCGGGCGGATGCCGGTGAGCGCGAGCATCAGCGCGGTGGCGGCCTCGGTCGCCTCGGCGCCGGTGAGGTCGCCGGTGATCACGCGGTCGGCGAGTCCGTCGGCGGCGGCGATGAGCTGGCGGGCGGCCGCGGCGGCGGCGTCGCCGCCCAGCCGGCCTTCGAGCGCTCGTGCCAGTTCGCCTTCCTGTCCGCGCTTGGCGCCGCGCAGCAGTTCGGCCAGCTGCGGGTCGGTGACGCTGGCGGCGAGATAGGCGTGCCAGATGATGACACCGTCGCGCTGGAGGCCGGCCACCGGGATCGCGTGGAGGACGAGGTCGAAAGCCGCGGCATCCGTGCCCTTCGTCTCGGCCTCGTAGCGCGCCGCCGATCCGGCGATCATCGCCTGTGCGCTGGCTCGGATGAGCTCGTCCTTCGTGCGGTGGTAGTGCTGCACGAGGCCGAGCGAGACGCCGGCGGCGTCGGCGACCGCGCGGAACGACACGCCCGCGATGCCCCGGGCGAGGATCACCCGCCACACCGCGGCGAGGATGCGTGCCTGCGTCTCCATCGACCCCCCCTTTACAGCCGCCATGCGTGACCATACGCTCGTATTGCCGCGGGGGCAACGGGTGCAGCCGCGGGATCCGGGGGGATGCGATGGCGGTGGGCATGTTCCGTGACGAGGCCGGGCGGCGGCGGTTCGCCCGCGCCTACGAGGCGGCGATGGCCGAGCTGCCGCCGCCGACCGCGACCCGCATGCTGCCCACGGCGTTCGGGCAGGTGCGCGCATATGTCTGGGAGGGGCGACGCGCGGATGCCGTGCCCGTCGTGCTGCATCCGGGTCGCGGCGCGGGGGCGCCGATGTGGGCCGACAACCTGCCGGGGCTGCTCGGCGCGGGGCGCACGGTCGTCGCGTGGGACGCGTTCGGCGACGCCGGCATGTCGCAGCAGTCGGCGGCCCTGCGCAGCGCCGCCGACCAGGCGGCGTGGGTGGATGACGCGCTGGACGCCTTGGGGATGGCGGTCGTGCACGTGGTCGGCCACTCGTTCGGTGCGGCGACGGCGGCCCGTCACGCCTCCGCACCGTGCTGTCTCTGGTCGGGGTCGCGGCGGCGCTGGTCGCTGCCGTCGGGGGCTAGCGGGCGCGACGAACCGCTGCAGGTCGCCTCGGTATGATGGGGGTTCTCACGCTCGGGCGCGAGAACAGATGTCTGTGCACTAACGTGGACATCACGCCTTCACGGCGGTCCGGCCTCGCACATCACGAGGCTTCGGGGCTGTAGTTCAATGGCAGAACTTCTGCTTCCCAAGCAGATAGCGCGGGTTCGATTCCCGTCAGCCCCTCCACTTGCGGCTTCGCCCGCCACCCTCGCTTCGGCAGCGCCCCCACCCGGGACGGCCCCGCAGTCGCGCTGCTCCGGCCGCTCACTCCTGGCCTACAGGTTGGGATTGCGTCCGTGCAGGCGCACCAGCACCGATCGTCTCGGCACGGTGAAGTCCCCGACGGGATCGGCCTCCAGCTCGACGAACACCTCGAATGTTCGCTCCGCGGCATTCTGATGGGCCCACTCCATGACCTCTGCGACGGACGTCGCACCGACCAAGACGTAGGCGTCGAGCAGCCACGCATGGTCGGGGCGTTCTCGATCCCAGAAGTTGACCCGATAGGTCGTGGCATCGCTCTCGAACCGAGGTTCCGCGTGCACAGTGGGGAAGGCGTTCATCCTCGAGCCTTTCGATACGGGGAGACCATGGACGCCACCCTCACCCGAGCGTCACCGTGCGCACCGGGCGCAGCACGGCCGAGCGGATCTCGAGCGTCGGCCCGGCGCCGGTCGGCCGCACGCGCGGGTCGACGTACACGCCGGTGTCCGGCGACCACGCGAAGGCCTTGAGCGTCAGCGGCTGCGTGCGCAGCAGCTCGCGGTAGGGGGCGAGGTCGATCTCGAACGGGCGGCCGTACCAGAACTGGTCGGCGATGAGCCGGTCGCCGATGCAGACGCGCATGACGTCACCCGTCCAGTCGAGGGTGAGGATACTGCGCTCCCCCGTCAACCCGGATGCCGGGACGTCGAGCCGCACGGTCGCCGCGACGGCGAAATCGTCGTCGGTCGGCGCCGAAAGCCGGTCCGACGACCCGCCGCGGCGCACGGGCACCAGCGGTCGGCCTGCGACCTCGCCGACCGGCAGGGCCGTGGCGTCGTCGGCGCCGCGCACGCGGTAGCGGCGGAAGACGGTGCCGACACCGGCGATCTCGTCTGCGGCGCCGTGCAGGGGTGGGGCGGCGTCGACGACGGCATCCGCTGCGGGAACGACGGCGCGGAAGCCGTCGCGATCGAACCAGCCGCCCCCGCGCCAGAGCACGAGCGTGTCGCGCCCGTCGATCTCGCCGCGCCAGACCGACTCGGCGCTGGCCCGGTCGAGGAACACGAGGGTCGTGTCGCCGACGCGCACCTCGCAGTCGAGCCCGGGCGCGGCGATCGGGCTCACCATGAGGTGCGTGCCGTCGTCGCGCACCTCACCGCCGGCGATGTCGGCGACGGCCACACCCTCGAGCTGCAGCTCGACGGGGATGCCGTCACTCGCCGCGAACAGCACGATCGTGCGCCCCTCGACCACGAGCTGGGTGATGGGCTGCGCGGTGACGGTGAGGGCGGGGATGCTGCCGTAGCTCTGGCGCAGCGGCCACACGACGTAGGCGCCGCGGGGCAGGGTGACGGGCCGGGTCGGCACCACGACGGTGCGCTCGGCGAACGCCACCTCGAACCGCACGTCGTCGACGGGCTCGAGGGCGGCGATGGCGGGCTGGTGGTTGTTGGCGAAGAGGAAGCCGCGGGCGCCGTCGCCGCGCACCGCCCAGCGCGGGGCGCCGTCGACGTGCGGCGGGATGATCGCCGGCGCGGTCGCCAGCTGCGCACCGAAGGCGTCGAGCATGAGGTGCTGCTGCCGCAGCTTGTGGAAGTGCGGGCGCTGCGCCCCCACGGCGCCCAGCGGCGCGGCGAAGTCGTAGTCGCGCACGGGGGTGTCGTTGGGGTAGCCGGTGGCGTGCGACTCCTGCGTGGTCGACAGCTCGCCGAGCACCTGCAGACCACCGTGATACATGTAATAGCCCTGCCACGCCGACCCGCTGCCGATCTTGGTGAGCGCCAGCGCCGCGACGTCGTCGGGGTCGACGAGGGGCCGGCGGTGGTATGCGACGGCCATCCCGCCGCCGAGCTCGCACGTCACGAACGGCCACGGGTCATCCGCGCCGCCCGTCGCCTCGGCATCCACGTCGGCAGGCGTCTCACGCAGATCGGCGCCCACGGTGAGGTCGTCGCGCACCGTGTCGAACGCGAAATGACGGATGCCGAAGGCCGGCCACCCGGTCGTCGACTCCTCCCAGAAGCCGTCGGAGTAGCCGGCGTACACCGGGAGCACCCGGCCGCGCGGCAACTCGGCGCCGCCCCAGCCGGTGGCCGTCCAGATGCCGGCGCGCATCCCGACCTCCTCCGCGAGTGCGCGCAGGGTCGCCAGGTGCGGACCGTCGTCGTACAGCTCGTTGTCGACCTGGATGCCGATGATGGGCCCACCGGGGTTCTCGGGCGTGTGGAACAGCCCGCGCACCTGCTCCTCGATGCCCGCATACCAGCGGCGCACCTCGGCGAGGTAGGCCGGGTCGTCGCTGCGATGGCGCACCGGCAGCGCCTGCAGCCAGTCGGGGAACCCGCCGTTGCGCGCCTCGCCGTGCGCCCACGGGCCGATGCGGAGCATCACCTTGAGCCCGATCTCGTCGGCGAGCTGCAGGAAGCGCCGCACGTCGCGATGCCCGTCGAAGCGCAGCCGGCCCTCGATCTCCTCGTGCACGATCCAGAGCATGTAGCCGGCGAGCACGTTGATGCCGCCGGCCTTCATCTTGCGCAGCTCGTGCTCCCAGTTCTCCGGCAGGTCGCGGCTGAAGTGGTACTCGCCCATCACGGGCACCCACGGCGCTCCGTCGAACGTGACGTAGCGGGTGGTCAGCTGCACGCGGTTCGCGGTGGCGTCGTCATCGCCCATGTCGAGGGGCGCCGCGCCGACCGGCGGGGCGGCGGGCACCTCGACCCGCAGCCGCGGGGTGCCCCGGTCGGTCGGGGGCGGGGTGTCGGTCGGGGTGTCGGTGTCGGTCGGGGACGGGGGGCGCTGTTCGCCGTCGAACGGAGTCGTCACACCTCGACGCTACGGGGCCCGGGGGATCCTCGCGAAACCGACCGGATGCGGGAACGCATCAGCGATTCTCTTCTTGCTCGGACGACGGGATGCTCGTAGCAATGTCGGAACCCCTCGGCACAATGGAGGCATGGAAACGTTCGCGGGGGCACCGGGCAGTGACGGCGATGTCGCCGTGCTGACCGAGATCGTCGCGGGTTTCGAGAGCGTCGAAGCGGCGCTCACGGCGGCCCAGGTCGCCGAGGTGCGCCTGCTGGCGCGCGCCGGCCGGCTGGCCGAGCATCAGGCGGCCGGCGCGCCTGTGCGGGTGCGGGCGCACGACATGGCGCTGCGGTCGATCGCCGCCGAGGTCGGCGGGGTGCTGCGGGTCACCGACCGCACCGTGCAGATGCGCATCGGCGAGGCGCGCGACCTCGTCGAGACCTGGGGCGCCACGCTGACCGCGTGGGAGACGGGGCGCATCACCCGCGGTCACACCCGCCTCATCGCCGACGTCGGCGGCATCGTGCCCGCGGCGCGGCGGGCCGAGTTCGAGGTCGAGGCGATCGAGCGCTGCAGCCGCGACACCCCCAACCGCGTGCGGCCCGGGCTCGAGATCCTCGCCGAGCGGCTCTCCGAAAGATCGTTCACCGAGCGGCACCGCGACGCGGCGGCAGGGCGCTGCGTGCGGGTGGTGGCGGCCCGCGACGGCATGTCCGACGTCGTCGCGACCGTGCCCACAGTCATCGCCGACGGCATCCTCGATCGGCTCACCCAGCAGGCTCGCGCGGTGATCGACGCGCGCGACGCCGACGAGGCCGACGCGCCGCCCGACCTCCGCACCGTCGACCAGGTGCGCACCGACGTATTCACCGACCTGCTGCTGTCGGGCGCGCCCGCCCTCGACCCGACCGCCCACGGCGACGCCCCCGGCGCCCTCGGGGCGATCCGCGCGCAGGTGCAGGTCGTCGTCCCCGCCCTCACTCTGCTCGGCTCCGACGACGGGCCGGCCGACCTCATCGGCCGCTCGCCGATCGACGCCGACACCGCCCGCTGCCTCGCCGCCCATGCGCCCACCTGGGCGCGGGTGCTCACCGACCCCGTCGAGGGCACGGTGCTCGCCGTCGACCGCTACAGCACCCCGTGGCGGCAGCGCCGCTATCTGCAGGCGCGCGATCAGCACTGCCGGTTCCCCGGATGCCGTCGCCCCGCGCTCCGGTGCGACGTCGACCACACCGTCGATGCGGCCACCGGCGGGCCCACCGCCCTCGGCAACCTCGCGCATCTGTGCCGACGACATCACTCGCTGAAACACCACACCCGATGGCGGGTGCGACAACGCGGCGGCGGCGTCCTCGAGTGGACCTCGCCCACCGGACGCACATATCGCGAAGACGCACCGACGCCGACGGTGCATTTCCTCCCCGACGTCCTGCCCACCGTCATCCCCGCGGTCGTCGCCGTCTCCGAACCGGCGCCGTTCTGACCGCCCGCACTCCCCCCGACAAGGCGCCTGACACACTGGTCGCATGAGGAGCATCCACGTCAGTCGGGTGATCGCCGCCGCGCCGGGTGACGTCTACGCCTACGCGGCCGACCCCGACAATCTGCGGGCGTGGGCGTCGGGCCTGGCGCGCAGCGAGGTGACGCGCGACGGCGACACGCTCGTGGTGGACTCGCCGATGGGACGGGTGCGCGTGAGGTTCGTCGCCCGCAACACCCTGGGCGTTCTCGACCACGACGTCACGCTGCCGTCGGGTGAGGTGGTCACCAACCCCGTGCGCGTGCTCGCCCACCCCGACGGCTCCGAAGTCGTCTTCACGGTGCGTCAGCTCGGGCAGACCGACGACGAGTTCGCGCGCGACGTCGACGCGGTGCGCGCCGATCTCGACCGCCTCGCCGCCCTGGTCGAGCACGACGCCTGACGCGCGGGCCGAGGCCCCGGTCGGCCGCGGGCCGGCCGCACCCGGAGGCTACGGCGTGGCGCCCGCGATCGTCGACGCAGCGGGATCGGTTGTCAGTGCGAGCAGCATCTCGAAATCGCCGCCCCGCGCCGGTTCCACCGCGAGCGACAGGATTCCGAGCCCCGGGTCGTCGAAGTTGACCGGCCGCGCCGGCGAACGGTATGCGGTTTCGAGGAGGTCGAGGAGGGCGGTCTGCGCCGCAACGTCGCCCCGCTCGTACGCGTGCAGCGCCTCCCGGGCGGTCGCCCCTTCCCAGAAGCTCCAGATCCGCATGAAGTTCATCGACCGGTTCCACCAGATGCCGGTGTCGGGTTCGTCGACATAGCCGGGGTCGGCGGCGAACGCATAGCCCTCGGGAAGCGGGAAGGGGAAGATGGGGATCGCACGCGCATACTCGGCCCGCAGTGTGTCGACGGTCACGACCTCACCGGAGGTCATCCCGGCGAGCAGCTCGTCGTAGTACTGCTGGGGCGTCACTGCGACGGGCGCATCGGCCGGTGCGGGCGACGCCGTCTGCTGCTCCGCGACGGCCGCGACCGACTGCTCCGGCTCGGGCGCCTGGGCGCTCGCAACAGGTGCGCACGCCGCCAGCACGACGGCGAGCATCCCGGCGATGGCAACCTGCCCCGACGCCACCGTGAGTCTGCGCATACCGTGCAAGCTATCGCGCGTGCTCAGAGTTCCTCAACCGCCCGCGCAGCCGACCTCTGCGGGGAACGACTCCCACTCGCCCTCCGACACCACCGACACCGCGCCGTCGACGACGGCGATCGCGCTCTGATCGTCGAGGGCGTACGACGGTCGCGGCATCCGTGTCGCCCACTGCCGCGCCCGCTCGAGGGTGTTCGACTCCCACCCCGGGTAGTTCAGGTGCGGGAAGATCGAGAACTCGACCACGCCGAGCGTCGCGTCTGCGGCATCCGACCGCCACTCGACGAACTCGTCGCCGATGCTCGGCGTCATCACCATGCTGCCGGCGCTCACCCCCACCCACACCGTGTCGTCGAGCGTCGGGAGCAGGTCGCCGAGGCCGGACTCGCGCACCCAATGCGCGAGATACGCCGCGTCGCCGCCGTCGACGAGCAGCACGTCGGCCGCGCGCACCCAGGGCTCCCAGCGCTCGGCGCCGATGCTCGGCAGCGCCGTGAGCTCGAGCACCCCGACCGACTTCCAGCCGAGCTCCACCAGCCCCGTCCCGCCCGATGAGCGACCCGCGGCCGTGCGCCACACCGACTGCGGCGAGCACGCGGGGTGCCCCCACTGCGCGGTCGGCACGAGCAGCGCGTCACTGTCGGCGATCTCCTTGCCGAGCATCCGGATCAGCGCGGCGCGGATCGACGCGTTGGTCACCCCGCCCGAGGTCAGCAGCAGCTTCACGTCCGGTCACCCTCCCTGCGGCAGCGCGCCGCGCCGCCCCATCGTCCCACCGCCGCCGGCGCCGCGACAGGGGGCGGCACGACCCCGCGGGTACGGTGGCGGCATGGCAGTGCACCGCGCGCAGATCTCCGCCGCCGACGACCCCGAGCGGCAGGGCCGTCTGCAGATCACGATCCCGACGACGGGCGCCCAGCTGTGGGCGCGCGCCGTCGTGCCGTTCGCCGCGTTCGCGACGCCCCTCGCCGAGGTCGGCGCCCTGGTGTGGGTCGCCTATGAGGACGACCACCCCGACGCACCGGTGGTGCTCGGCCTCGTCGACCCGCCGCCGCGCACTTCCACGCGCGCCCGCGACCTCGAGGCGCTCGGCGACGCCTGGGACCGCGGGCATGCGGCCGGCGCTGCGGATGCCGACGGCACCGGCCCCGGCGATACCCCCGGCGACACGCCGAACCCGTACCGCTGAGGCCTCAGCCGAGGGCGGATTCCACCGGCGCCCAGCCGCGCTCGAGCACCGCGAACCCGGCGTCGAGCACCGCCATCGGCTCCTCGCTCTCGCTCACCAGCAGCTGCATCTGCAGCACGAAGCGCGCGTACGCGCGGACCTCGTGGGTGGGTTCGTCCAGCCCCAGCTCGTCGGCGATCGCGGCGGCGAGGGCGACTTCGTGCCGCAGCCACATCTTCGCGCCGTAGTCGCGCAGCGCCGGGGTCTCGTTGAGGAACCGCATGAAGCGCTGCGTCACGTCGTCACCGTGCTCGGCGGCGCTGGAGCGCACCTCGTCGGCGTAGAGGTCGTAGAGCGCCTGATGGATGGTCACGCCCGCGGCCCGTCCGCGCACGGCTGAGACCAGGCGCTCGCGCTGGTCGTCGTCTTCGTCGAAGACGAGCGCCTCCTTCTGCGGGAAGTACGCGAATACGGTCGTCGGCGAGACATCGGCGGCATCGGCGACCTCGCGGATGCTGACCTCGTCGAACCCCCGCTCGAGGAACATCACCGTCGCGATGTCGGAGATCGCCTTGCGCGTGGCCGCTTTCTTGCGCTCACGCCTGCCGAGGGGTGCCGGATCGACCATGGTCCGAGCATATCCCGATCCGCACCATTCCTGTATTGACTTCAAGACTGGTACGAGTACAGTTTTGGTATGACTTCAGTTTCCTCCCCCGCGACGCGCACCGGAAAGCGCGCGTGGGCCACGCTCATCGTCTTGACGATGCTCACGACGGCCGGCATGACCGTCGTCCTCCCCGTGCTCCCCTTCGTCGTGCTGCAGTACGTCGGCAACGAGAACGAACTCGCCGTCTGGGTGGGCGTGCTCGAGGCCGTCAACGGCCTGTGCGCCTTCCTCATCGCCCCGTTCCTCGGGCGCCTCTCCGACCGCTTCGGCCGCCGCCCCGTGATCATCGTCTCGGCGTTCGGCGCCGCGATCGGCATGACGCTGTTCGGCATCGGCGGCGCCCTGTGGGTGCTGCTGCTCGCGCGCGTCATCCAGGGCGCCACCGCCGGCGACCTGCCGGCCCTCTTCGCCTACCTCGCCGACATCACCCCTCCCGAGAAGCGCGCCCAGCGCTTCGGCATCCTCGGCGCGCTCTCCGGCATCGGCACGATGGTCGGCCCCGCCCTGGGCGGCCTGCTCGCCGCGGTGAGCGTCGACCTCCCCGTCTTCGTCACCGCCGGCGTCTCGTTCGTCATCGCGATCCTGAGCATCTTCCTGCTGCCCGAGAGCCTGGCCCCCGACAAGCGGATCCCCCGCATCGCCGTGCGCGACCTACATCCGTTCGCCGTCTTCCGCGACGCCTTCCGCCGCCCCGAACTGCGCGGCCTGATGATCGGCTTCGGCCTGCTCGCCCTGCCGTTCGGCTTCTTCGTGAACAACTTCAGCGTGATGGCCTTCGACGCGATCCAGTGGGGCCCGACCGCCATCGGACTGCTCATCGCCGCCGTCGGCATCATCGACATCATCGTGCAGGGCGTGCTGCTGGGCATCCTGCTCCCCCGCATCGGCGAGCGCGGCGTGATCGTCAGCGGCATCGTCGCGCAGGCCGTCGGGCTCTGCGCTCTCGCCCTCGTCGCCTCGATCCTCGCCCAGCCGTGGCTGTTCATCCTGGGCGCGCTCATGCTCGCCGCCGGGCAGGGCGCCTCGCAGGCCGCCATGGACGGCGCCATGTCGAACGCCGTGGGCGACGACGAGCAGGGCTGGCTGGGCGGCGCCACCCAGTCGCTCAACGCCGCGATGAGCACCGTCGCGCCGCTCATCGCCGGCGTGCTCTACGCGAGCGTCGCGCACTCCGCGCCCTACTGGCTGGGAGCCGTGCTCATGATCGTCGCCGCGGTCGTCGTCGGCCGCACCCGCTTCACGAGCGTCGCCACCGCGGTGCCCACCGCGGCCGAGCCGGTCGCCGTCACGCGCTGAGCCCGTGCGCGCCCGAGGTCAGGGACGGTACTCGTCCGGCCGCGGGCGTGCGGGGTCTGCGGATGCCGTTGTCCACCGCCCCGTCGCGCGTGGAGCCCCCGCTGTCAACCCTCTGCCCCGGCACGCCCGGGCGCGGGAGCCTGGCGGCATGGACAGAGAAGACGAGATGCGCGTGGCCGCCGGCGAGACCGATGCGCTGCCGCCCGCCCCGGTGCCCGACGATGACAACCCCGACGACGCGCTCCCCGACGACATCGATCAGGATGCCGTGCACGTCGCGCCCGGCGCCGGCGGCCCCGATGACGGAGGCGATGTCGAGGTCGACCCGCGCGACCTCCACCTCCCGGGCCGGGAGTAGCGCTGCGCGAGCTCGCCTGGTGGGCGCGCGACTACGCCTACGCGGCGGCGTGGCAGGTGCGCGCGTTCGTCGACCGCACCCGGCCTGACGCGTTCCTCGGCGGCACCGGCGCGCCGATCGTGGTGATCCCCGGCATCTTCGAGACGTGGAAGTTCCTGCAGCCGCTGGCCGCCGCCGCCCACGCGCGGGGACACCCGGTGCACGTGATCGACGCGCTCCGACGCAACCGCCGCTCGGTCACCGACACCGCCGCACAGGTCAGCGCCTACCTCGTCGCGCACGACCTCACCGACGTGGTGATCGCCGCCCACAGCAAGGGCGGCCTCGTCGGCAAGCAGGTCATGCTCGGCCCCGAAGGCCACCGGGTGCGCGCCATGCTCGCGGTGGCCACCCCGTTCGGCGGCTCGCGCTATGCGCGCCTCATGCTCGCCCGATCGCTGCGCATCTTCTCCCCGCGCGACGCGACGATCGTCGCGCTCGGCCGCGAGAGCGCGGTCAACGGGCGCATCGTCTCCCTCTACGCGCGGTTCGACCCGCACATCCCCGAGGGCAGCGAACTGGCCGGCGCCACCAACATCCGCCTCGACACCGGCGGGCACTTCCGCATCCTCGCCGAGCCCCGCGTGATCGCCGAGCTCCTCGTGCTCGCCGCGCGCGCCGGAGGGGGCTGACCCCCCGGCATCCGGCTGGCTACGATGACGCGCATGACCATCCGGCTCGACAACGTCGGCATCGCCGTGCGCGACCTCGACGCGACGATCGCGTTCTTCACCGACCTCGGGCTCACCGTCATCGGCCGCGACACCGTCAGCGGCGAGTGGACCGACACCGCCGTCGGACTCGACGGCAACCACGCCCGCATCGCCATGCTCCAGACCCCCGACGGGCACGGCCGCCTCGAGCTGTTCGAGTACATCCACCCCGACGCGATCGAGACCGCCCCCACGCAGCCCAACGAGATCGGCATGCACCGGGTCGCCTTCGCCGTCGACGACATCGACGCCGCCCTCGAGATCGCCGCGCGGCACGGATGCCATCCGCTCCGCGGCGTGGCGACCTATCGCGACCTCTACCGGCTCAGCTACGTGCGCGGCCCGAGCGGCATCATCGTCATGCTCGCCCAAGAGCTGCAGAAGGCCTGAGCGGCGGACTTCAGCCCAGCCCGCGGCGCGCGGCCTCGGCCTTCTTGGCCGCGGTGCGCGCCGCATCCGCCGCCGCCGTCACCGCCTGCGCGAGGTCGTCCAGCTCGGCGCGCGCTGCCGCCTCGTCGCGTTCGACGCGGTCGAGCTCGCGGCGCAGCTCGTCGAGGCGCACCGCGAGGCGATCGACATGCTCCTGCGCGCGCCCGCGCCGCACCTCGAGCCCGGTGTGCTCGCGCTCGGCCGACTCCGCGGCGCGCTCGGCCTCCCGCGCCGCCTTCTCGGCAGCCTTGCGCGCGCGGCGCTCGGCGAGGTCATCGCTCGGCGCCTCGGGCGCGGCGCCCGGCATCGACCCGCCCAGCCGGCCGGCGAGGTCGACCTCGCCCCAGCCGGCGGCTTCGAGCGGCTTGACCAGGCGCGCCGACAAGACGGCCGCGGCCGCCGCGGCATCCATCATCGCGGCCGTGAGCGTCTTCTCGACGTCATCGCGCGCGGCGGTGCTGACCGAGACGCCGTGCGCCTCGGCGAGGTCGACGGCCTCCGCGGCAAGCGCACCCGCCAGCTGCCGACGCTGCCGACTGAGCTTCGACAGCTCGGCCGCGTCGAGGTCGTCCTGCGCCTCCCGCAGCGCCGCGGCGAGCGCGAGCGCATCGGTCAGCCGGCCCTCGCGGGCGAGCAGGTCCACCGCCCAGGCCGAGACGACCGGCTTGGGCAGACCGCCGATACGGGTCGCGAGCTCACCGTCGGCCTCACGGGCGCGGGCGGTGCGGGCGGCGGTGAACCCGGCAGGCGGCACCGCGTAGAGCTCGGCGGCGATCGCATCCAGCTCGTCGGCACCGCTCCCGCTCATGGCCTCATTCTCGCCCGGGTCACCGGCAGTCCGCGAGCACGTCGCCGGCGACGATGCGCGCGGCGTCGTCCCAGTAGCGCGCGTAGTGCTGCGGATCCTTGTTCACCTGCGTGCGGTGGGCCACCAGCGTGGGCTCGACCGACGCGCGGTCGGGCACGCGCCGCTCCATCGCGCGATAGAAGAGGGTCGCGGCGGTGTACGGGTCGAGGCGCTGCTCGCGGGTGCCCCAGCCGTCCTGCTGCTGGAACAGCCCGATCGACGTCGTCCGGGTGCCGTCGGGATTGGTGACCCCGCTGGTCTCCCAGTCGCCGTAGTCGATGTTGCGCAGGCTCGACTCGCCCAGCGCGGTCATCACCGCGATCGTGACGTCGCGGTCGCCGAAGCCGGCGTCGCGCCCCGCGGCGATGATCGTCTGCGCGTTGGCCAGCTGCGCGTCGCTGTAGCGCGCCGTCGGCACGCAGCGCGGCTCGGGCGCCGGCGCCGTGATCGGCGCCGCCAGCTGCGACACGGCGAACGCCCCGAGCCCCACCATCACGGCGAGCACCGCGAGCACGGCACTCACAGCGAGCGCGACACCCCAGCGCCGCCGCCGCGCCGCCCGCCGTCGCCGGTGGGCCGCCGATCCGCGCACCCCGCGGCGCCCGCGCGACCGACCGCCCCGGCGGGTGCCCGCACGTCGCGAAGAGGATGCCGGGCGCGCCATGCCCGGCATTGTGTCACGCGGCCCTGACCGGATGCCCGGCCCGCGGCGGCCGGGGTCCGGCGACGGGGGTCCGATCACGGGTCGGTGTGCGGCTCGGCCGCCGCGAAACTCCTCCATTCCGAGCCGCGCCGGCCCCGATCCGCCGGATTCGGGCCCTTCGGGCCGCGGATTGGCGGAGTTTCGCAAGCCGGGTCGCCGAAGAGTCCGGGCGCCGGACCGCCGGGCGGGTGCGGGGCACGGGGCATCGGCGGGCGGCGGGAGCGGCGGTCGGCACCGGTCGGCACCGGCTGTCGGCCGCCCGGCCCTCGCGCAGTCCGCCCCGGGCCGCCGCGAAACTCCTCCATTCCGAGCCGCGTGGGCCCCGATCCGCCCGGTTCGGGCGCACCGGGCCGCGGAATGGAGGAGTTTCGCGAGTCGAACTCCGCCGGACCCCGCCGGACCCCGCCGAACCCCGCAGGACCCCGCACAGACCCCGCGCCGTCGCTACCGCTCGTCGAGCGCGCCGCGGTCGAGGCCCAGCATCGCCTCGACCGACAGCGCCATGAGGGCCCGGCGGTCGGCGGGCTCGCGCCAGCGCACGAGCGCGTGGGCGTTGAGCCCGTCGATCATCCCGAGCATCTGCACCGCCACGGCACGGGAGCCGGCGACCACGCGGAAGCGCCCCGCGGCCACGCCGGCGTCGACGAGCTGCTCGAGGTACCCCTCCCAGTCGTCCATCGCCGCGCGCACGGCGGCGCCCAGCACCTCGCCGCCGAGCCCCCACGACTGCACCCAGACGCGGGTGACCGCGTCGTGCGTGCCTTCCAGCAGCAGGCCCAACAGCATGCGCACGGCCGCCACCGCGTCGGGCGCCTGCGCCGTGAGGGCGCGCAGCCCGTCGAGTTCGTCGCCGACGATGCGGGTGAACGTGCGGGCGATGAGCGCGTCCATGCTCGGCTCGTAGTGCGCCACGAGGCCCGAGGCCACCCCCACCCGCGCCGCGACGGCGCGCAGCGTCACGCCGCTCAGCCCCTCCTCGAGGGCGAGGGCGCGCGCGGCGTCGGCGATCTCGGCGCGGCGCTCGTCGGCGCTGCGCCGCCTGCGGGTGCCGGTCGCGGCGGGATCCGTTGACGTCACCCTTGCGATTCTGTACGCTCAACCCGAATTGATCAAGTGATCAATAAACCGGAGGTGGACGATGGCCTGGCGCATGCCCGCAGAGACCGCGCCGCACGAGCGCACCTGGATGGCGTTCCCGCGCGAGGGACTCACCCTCGGCGAGACGGATGCCGAGCGCACGGCCGGCTACGACGCGTGGGCCGCCGTCGCCCGCGCCGTCGCCGAGTTCGAACCGGTCACGATGCTCGTCGACCCGAGCGAGACCTCCCGCGCCACCGGCATGCTCGGCGACGCGGTGACGCTTCTCGAGACGCCCGTCGACGAGTTCTGGATGCGCGACCACGGCCCCACCTTCGTCGTCGACGACGACCGGCCCGGCGTGCTCGGCGCGGTCGACTGGATCTTCAACGGCTGGGGCGCCCCGCAGTGGGCGCAGTGGCAGCTGTCGGCCGCCCACGCCCGCACCGTGGCCGCCGGCCTCGGCGCCGAGCTGGTCAGCTCGGTGCTCGTCAACGAAGGCGGCGGCATCCACGTCGACGGCGAGGGCACGGTGCTGCTCACCGAGACGGTGCAGCTCGATCCGCGCCGCAACCCCTACGCCGACCGCGCCCGCGTCGAGGCCGAGATGGCGCGCACCGTGGGCGCGACCACCGCCGTCTGGCTCCCCCGCGGACTCACCCGCGACTACGACGACATGGGCACGAACGGCCACGTCGACATCGTCGCCACCTTCCCCTCGCCCGGCCGCGTGCTGCTGCACGCGCAGCCCGACCCCGCCCACCCCGACCACGCCGTCATGCCCGAGATCCGCGCGGTGCTCGCCGCCGCGACGGATGCCGCCGGCCGCGGCCTCGAGATCGTCGACCTCCCGGCGCCTCCCACCCTGCGCGACGACGAGGGCTTCGTCGACTGGAGCTACGTCAACCACCTCGTCGTCAACGGCGGCGTCATCGCCTGCGGGTTCGGCGACGCCGCCTCCGACGACCGCGCCCGCGGCATCCTCGCCGACGTCTACCCGGGTCGCCGGGTCGTCACCGTCGACGCCCGCGAGCTGTTCGCCCGCGGCGGCGGCATCCACTGCATCACCCAGCAGCAGCCCGCCCTCACCACTCCGGCCGGCCGATGATCGACGTCGTCGAGGCGTCGATCGCCGACCTGCGCCGTGCGTTGGAGAGCGGCGCGGCCACCGCTGTCGACCTGGTCGAGGCCTATCTCGCGCGCATCGACGCCTACGACGGGCCGGGTACCGCGACCGCGCTGAACGCGGTGGTCGTGCGCAACCCCGACGCCCTCGCCGAGGCCGCCGCCTCCGATGCCCGCCGCGCGGCCGGCGACGTGCGCGGTCCGCTCGAGGGCATCCCCTACACCGCGAAAGACAGCTACCTCGTGCGCGGCCTCACCGCCGCCGCCGGCAGCCCCGCCTTCGCCGACCTCGTCGCCCAGTGGGATGCCTTCACGATCGGGCAGCTGCGGGCGGGCGGCGCGATCTGCCTCGGGCTCACCAACATGCCGCCGATGGCCAACGGCGGCATGCAGCGCGGCGTCTACGGCCGCGCCGAGAGCCCCTACAACGCCGACTTCCTCACCGCACCGTTCGCGTCGGGATCGTCCAACGGCTCGGGCACGGCGACGGCGGCGAGCTTCGCCGCGTTCGGCCTCGGCGAAGAGACCTGGTCGAGCGGCCGCGGCCCCGCCAGCAACAACGCCCTGTGCGCCTACACGCCCTCGCGCGGGGTCATCTCGGTGCGCGGCAACTGGCCGCTCGTGCCCACGATGGACGTCGTCGTGCCCCACACCCGCACCATGGCCGATCTGCTCGAGGTGCTCGAGGTCATCGTCGCCGACGACCCCGAGACCCGCGGCGACTTCTGGCGCACCCAGCCGTGGGTGAGCGTGCCGCCCGCCGCGCAGGTGCGCCCCGTCTCGTATCCGGCCGACGCGAGCGGCGGGTCGCTGCGCGGGGTGCGCCTCGGCGTGCCCGCCATGTACCTCGGCGAAGATCCGGATGCCGGCACCGCCGAGCCCCCGGGCATCGGGGGTCCGACCGGCCAGGCCATCACCCCGCGCCCGTCGGTGCTGGCGCTGTGGCGGGCCGCCCGCGCCGACCTCGAGGCCGCCGGCGCCGAGGTGGTCGTCGTCGACTTCCCCGTCGTGTCGCGCTACGAGAACGACCGGCCCGGCGCCGGCTCGATCGCCACCCGCGGCCGCGTGAGCCCCGCGTTCCTGGAGCGGGAGATCCTCGACCTGTCGGCGTGGGCGTGGGACGACTTCCTGCGCGCCAACGGCGACCCGGCCCTGCCGCACCTGGCGGGAGTCGACGGGGCGCGCATCTTCCCGCATCCGCCCGGCGCCCTTCCCGACCGCTACACGGGGTTCGACGACGACATCGCCGAGTACCCCGAGTGGGTGCGCGCCCACCCCGGCACCGCCCTCACCGACATCCCGCACCTCGCCGAGGGCCTGCGCGGCCTGGAGAGCACCCGCCGCGAAGACCTCGAAGACTGGATGGACGCCCGCCGCCTCGACGCGGTCGTCTTCCCCGCCGTCGCCGACGTCGGCCCGGCCGACATGGACGTGGACGCGGCCTCGGCCGACCTCGGCTGGCGCAACGGCGTGTGGATCGCCAACGGCAACCTCGCCATCCGGCATCTGGGCATCCCGACCGTCACCGTGCCGATGGGGACGATGGCCGACATCGGCATGCCCGTCGGGCTCACCTTCGCCGGACGCGCCTACGACGACACCGCCCTGCTGCGTCTGGCCGGCGCCTTCGAGGCACTGGCACCCCGCCGCACCGCGCCGCCCCGCACCCCGCCGCTCGCCCCGCCCGCGCACGACACCGCGCACGACACCGCGCATCCCTCGCACGACCAGGAGACCCCCGCATGACCGCTCAGCCCTCCCGCATGCACGACGTCACGCCCGAGACCCGCGCCATCGTCGAC
Organism: Microbacterium festucae; assembly: GCF_025421715.1. Classification (GTDB taxonomy): domain Bacteria; phylum Actinomycetota; class Actinomycetes; order Actinomycetales; family Microbacteriaceae; genus Microbacterium; species Microbacterium festucae. Next base: position 1,041,870 of record NZ_JAOEFC010000001.1, on the reverse strand, counting down.
CTCGTGCTCGACTACTCGCACCGGCGGCTGCTGTCCGAGGACACCCCGCTCGACAAGCCGCTCGCCGCCGCCGAGCTCACCCGGCTGGCGGGGCGCACCGTCACCGAAGCGGGCATCGGCGCCCGCAAGGCGCTCGGCCTGTTCGAGCACGTGCTCGCCCCGTCGTGCATCACCACCGACGACCCGCGCTACCTCTCCTTCATCCCCTCCGCCCCGTCCAAGGCCGCCGCCGCGTTCGACCTGGTGGTCTCGGCGAGCGCCCTGTACGGCGGGTCGTGGCTGGAGGGTGCCGGCGCGGTGCACGCCGAGAACGAGGTGCTGCGCTGGCTGGCCGACGAGTTCGGGCTGCCCGCCGGCGCCGGCGGCGTGTTCGTGCAGGGCGGCACGCTCGGCAACCTCTCCGCCCTGGTCGCCGCCCGCGAGGCCGCCCGCGAGCAGGGCCTGCGCCCCGACCGCTGGCGGGTGGTGTGCAGCGCCGAGGCGCACTCGTCGATCGCGTCGGCCGCCCGGGTGATGGACGTCGAGGTCGTCGCGGTGCCCTCCGACGACGGGGTGCTCCGCGGAGAGGCCGTGCGCGCCGCGCTGGAGGAGCACCAAGGCAGCGTGTTCGCCGTGGTGGCGACGGCCGGCTCCACCAACTTCGGCATCGTCGACGACATCGCCGGCATCGCGGATGCCACCGCCGCACACGGCGTCTGGCTGCACATCGACGGGGCCTACGGCCTGGCGGCGATGCTCTCGCCGCGCACCCGCGACCTCTTCCGCGGCGTCGAGCGCGCCGACTCGGTGATCGTCGACCCGCACAAGTGGCTGTTCGCGCCGTTCGACGCCTGCGCCCTCATCTACCGCGATCCCGAGCTCGGCCGCCGCGCGCACACCCAGCACGCGGAGTACCTCGACACGCTCACCCAGACCAGCGACTGGAGCCCGTCCGACTTCGCCGCCCACCTCACCCGCCGGCCCCGCGGCCTGCCGCTGTGGTTCTCGCTGGCCACCTACGGCGCCGGGGTCTACCGCGACGCGATCACCTCGGCGATCGACCTCGCCCACGAGGTCGCCGACGTCATCGAGGCGCGCCCGGGCTTCACGCTCGTCCGCCGCCCCCAGCTGGGCGTGGTCGTCTTCGAGCGCGACGGGTGGGAGAAGGCCGACTACGACCGGTGGTCGGCGAAGCTGCTCGACGACCAGCACGCATTCGTGACGCCCTCCAGCCACGCCGGACGCACCAACGCCCGCTTCGCGATCCTCAACCCGCGCACGTCGCTGGCCCACCTCACCGGCATCCTCGACACCATGGCCTGAGACGCCATGGCCTGAGGCACCGGGGGCGGTCACCGCGAGATCGCGCGCCCGTCGGCGTCGATGAGGCGCCCGAGGTGCTTGTAGACCCGCAGCACCAGTGACCGATCGGCGATGCGCGCACCCGGCAGCGAGCGCTCGAGGTCGGCCTCGCGGTCGATGGTCTCGGCCATCGTGCGCGCGCTGCCCGCGAGGATCAGGTTGTACGGGCCGGTGGTGGCCGCGGCGAACTGCACGGCCGGCAGGCTCGGCAGCAGCTCGCGTGCGGTCTGGATGGTGCGCGTGGGGGTCTGCACGAAGTACCACGAGATGACCGGCCAGCTCGAGACCGGCCCGGCCACGTCGGTGCGCAGCACGAGGTCGCCGTCGGCCCGCAGCCGCGCGAGGTAGTCGGCCGCCCGCTGCGCGCTGATGCCCACCCGTGCCGCCAGCTCGGCGTACGGCATCCGCACGTCGCCCGCCAGCGCGTCGCACAGGGCCGCCGCGATCGGCGGGGCCACCCGCCGCGCGCTGCCGGGCCGGGGCGGGCGCGGGCGGGGCACGCGGGCCGCCTGCGCCGACGGGAGGGCCCGCACCGTCCAGTGCTGACCGAGCCGGAAGGTGTCGGCGACGATGTGGGTCTGCACCGAGCGCACCCCGGGCAGCGACCCGAAGCGCTCGATCGCGTAGGCGGCGAGCGCCTCGATGCTGCCGGTGCCGACGGTGAGGATGAGGTCGCGACGTCCGCTGGTGACGTCGATGGAGAGCACCTCGGCGTCGCGCGCCGCCTCGGCGGCGGTGTCGAGCACGGCGCCCGGAACGCACGAGATCTCGGTGATGGCCGTGTGCGCGCGGCGGCCGTCGAGGGCGCTCTGCCAGGCCAGCCCGTCGCCGACGATGCGCGCCCACCGCCGCGCCAGGGTCACCGCATCCACCGCCAGCACGGCCTCCAGCGCCGTCCACGACACCCGCGGTTCGATCTGCAGCGCATGGATGATCTCCAGATCGGTGGCATCCAGCGCAGATTCCGTCATACGTGCATTTTTCCACGCGAATATCCGTCGATACGAGCGCTCTGCGTGCAACCGGAGAAGGATTCCCGCATTCCGTCCCGCATCCCAGATCGGACCCCCATGACCACTTCCGTCTCCCCCGCCACCGGCGTCGGCGGGCGACTGCTCGTTCCCGTGCTGATCGCCCTCGAGCTGTTCGGCGGCATCATCCAGGGCTGGATCATCCCGCTCGTGGGAGGCATCGCCGCCCACTACGAGGTCTCCGGCGGCTCGGTGAGCTGGGTGCTCACGGTGAGCCTGCTCTCGTCGGCGGTCTCGGTGCCGCTGTTCGTGGTGATCGCCGACCGCTACGGGCGCAAGCGCATCCTCGTGCTCGCCGTCGCGCTCACGGCGGCGGGATCGGTGCTCATCGCCCTGGCGCCGACCTTCCCGCTGCTGCTGCTGGGCGCGATCATCCAGGGCCCGGTGGCCGTCTGGCTGCCGATCGAGATGGCCCTGCTCAAGACCCTGCGCCCCGCCGCCGCGAATCGCGTCATCGGCTACCTCGTCGGCACGCTGACGATCGGCGTCGCGTTGGGCGCGGTGCTCGGCGGGGTGGCGATGGATGCCATCGGCCACCTCCCCACCGTGCAGCTGCTGCCTGCCCTCGGCATCGTGGCGCTCGTGGCGGCGACCCTCGCCTTCGTGCCGGCCGACCGCGGCGACGCCCGCCGCAGCGTCGACGTGGCGGGCGCGATCGTGCTGGGAGTGGCGCTGGTCGGGGTGATGTTCGGGCTCTCCGAAGGCACCGCCGCCGGGTGGACGAGCCCCCTCACCCTCGGCCCGCTCGCGATCGGCGCGCTCGCCCTCGTCGGGTTCGTCTTCGTCGAGATGCGCGCCCGCACCCCGTTGATCGATGTCGGCGTCATCCGCGGCGGCGGCCTCATCACCCCGCTGGTCATCGCCTTCCTCGTCTCGATCGCCCTGTTCGGCAACCAGACCCCGTCGGTGCTGTACCTGACCGCCTCCCCGGATGCCGTGGGCTACGGCGCGGGTGTGTCCGCCGGCGCCGTCGGCGCGGTCATCGGGCTCACCGCGCTCGTCAGCTCGGTCGCCGCCTTCCTCTCCAACGCCCTGGCGCGCCGGCTCGGCGAACGCACGACGGTCGCACTCGGCGCCCTCATCGCCGCGGGCGGCTTCGCCGCGCTGGCGACGCTGCCGCAGGGCCTCGCCCTGCTGCTGGTCTTCTCGGCGATCGCCTCGGCCGGCACGGGCCTCGTGACCGGCGTGCTGCCGGGCATCGTGGTGCAGCGCGCGCCGGAGTCGTCGGCCGCCTCGGTGTCGGGGCTCTACAACACCACCCGCACCCTCGCCGGGTCGCTGGCGGGCGCGTTCGTGGCCGCGACACTGGCGACGCTCGTCATCGGCGACCCCTCGGCCGCTGCGCCCGCCGTGCCCGCGGCCGCGGCGTTCCAGGTCATCTGGGCCGTGTTCGCCGTCGGCAACGTGGTCGGCGCGGTGCTCGCCCTCACCCTCCGCCGCGCGCCGCGCCCGGCATCCGCATCCGTCCCCACCCCTCAGGAGGTCGCCGCGTGAGCATCACCGGTCTCGACGCCACCACCGTCACCGCCCTGCGCGCACAGCTCACGGCCGCCGTCGACGGGCTCGCCCCCGAGCTGCTCGAGCTCAGCCACGCCATCGGCGCCGATCCCGAGCTCGCCTTCGACGAGCACCGCGCCGCCACTCGCGTCGCCGCCGTGCTCGGCCGCCACGGGTTCGAGGTCGAGGTCGGCGCCTTCGGTCTGCCCACCGCGGTGGCGGCCACCTACGGCGACGGCGAGGTGACCGTCGCCGTCGTCGGCGAGTACGACGCGCTGCCCGAGGTCGGCCACGGGTGCGGGCACAACCTCATCGCCGCCGCGGGCGTGGGTGCCGCCGTCGCCCTCGCCGCCGTCGCCGACCGGCTCGGCATCCGCGTGCGCTTCCTCGGCACGCCCGCCGAAGAGCTCGGCGGCGGCAAGATCGTCATGCTCGAAGCGGGCGCCTGGAACGACGCGACGTTCTCGCTCATGGTCCACGGCGGGATGGCCGAGCAGTACAGCGCGGTCGGCCTGACGACCCAGGCCTTCGAGCGCGTCGTCGCCCGCTTCACCGGTGTCGCCGCCCACGCCGCCGCCGCCCCGCACGACGGCATCAACGCCGCCGACGCCGTCACCCTCGCGCAGGTGGCGATCGGGCTCGCCCGTCAGCAGCTGCGGGCCGGCACCGTCGTGTCGTCGTTCGTCGAGGAGGCCGGGCGCGCGACCAACATCATCCCGGCGCTGGGCGTGCTGCAGGTGGAGATGCGCGCCGTCGACCGCGCCGAGTGGGACCGCGCCCGCGCGAAGGTGCGCGACTGCCTCGAGGCGGCCGCCCTGGCCACCGGCTGCACCCTCGAGATCGAGCTGCCCGAGCCGCCCTACGACGTGCTCGCCCAGCACGAGCCGCTCGCGCGCCTGTGGGACGACGAGCTCGTCGCCCGCGGGTACGACGTGCTCTCCCACCACGAGATGGCCGCCGGGTCGACCGACATGGCGAACGTGTCGCGCTACCTGCCCTCGATCCATCCGATGATCGCGCTGCGGGGCAGCGATGCGGTGCCCCACACCGCCGGCTACGCCGCCGCGGCCTCCTCGCCCGCCGGCGATGGCGCCGTCGTCGACGGCGCCATCGCCCTGGCGCTGACCGCCGCCCGCGCCGCCGCCGATCCGGCCCTGCGCGCCGAGCTGCTGGCCGCGCAGGCCGTGCGCGCCCCGTACCCCGCGGTCAGCCCGGTCGCGGAGTAGGCCGGGCTCAGGCCAGCGGTGCGGCGGGGGTCGCGCGGGCGGCCGCGCGCACCGCGCCGATCGACGCCGCGATCACCAGCGCGATGCCGATGATCTCGGCCGCGTGCAGCTGCTGCCCGAGCAGCACGAACCCGACGATCGCGGCCATCGCCGGCGCGAGGCTCATCAGCACCGCGAAGGCCGAGGCCGCCAGGCGCCGCAGCGCGATCAGCTCGAGCGCATACGGGATGGTCGACGAGAGCACCGCGACGGCGGCACCGATGAGCAGCACCTCCGGCCGCAGCAGCGCCGCCCCGGCATCCACGATGCCCAGCGGCAGCGACAGCACCGCGCCGACGACCATCGCCAGGGCGAGGCCCTCGAGCTTCACGAACGCGCCGCCCACCCGCGCCGAGGCGAGGATGTAGAACGCCCAGCTCACCGCGGCGCCGAGGGCGAACAGCACGCCGAGCGGGTCGAGGCGGTCCCAGCCGCCCCCGGCGAGGGCCACCACGCCCGCGAACGCGACCGCCGCCCACAGCCACGCCGCCGCACGCCGGCTCGCGACGATCGACAGCACGAGCGGGCCGAGCACCTCGATGGTCACCGTCACCCCGAGCGCGAGGCGCTCGAGGGCCAGGTAGAACAGCCCGTTCATGAGCGCCAGCACCGCGCCGAACGCGATCACGGCGCGCCAGTCGGCGGCGCCGTGGCCGCGCAGGCGCGGCCGTGCGATGGCCAGCAGCACGAGCGCCGAGAACACCAGGCGCAGCATCACCATGCCGAGCGGCCCGGTCTCGGGGAACAGGCGCACCGCGAGGGCGGCGCCGACCTCCTGACAGGCGAGACCGGCGACCACGAGGGCCACCGCCGTGGGGGCGGGCCCGGTCAGCCGACGGGGCACACCGCGCCGGCGACGACCTGCTCGCCCTGGCCCGCGGCATCCCACGGCAGTCCCGCGTCGGGGGCGGTCTGCCCCTCGGCGGCGGGAGCCTTGGAGACGACGGCGGCGAGCTGCCATGCCAGCGACCGCACGACGGTGTCGGGGGCGAGCGAGTTGTTCAGCACGACCACCACCGACAGGCCCGAGTCGCGGTCGGCGAAGGCGGCCGTGAGGTAGCCGGGCGTCGAGCCGTACTGACCCACGAGAGTGCCCGCCTGGAACGCGCCGCCCTTGGCGGTGAACCACGACGGCTCGCCGAGCGAGATCGGCTCGTCGAACCGGCCGGGCGCGTCATAGTCGCGAGCAGATGCCGCGACCGAGCGGATGTAGCGGGAGAGGTCGTCGACGGTGGAGACGACACCCGACGAGGTGAACCCGGCCGATGACGACAGCGCGGTGACATCGGTGGGGGCGTCGCACACGGCGGCGCCGTCGACCACCGGCGACTGCAGGCCCGCGAGGCGGCCGTCGGTCGCGGCGGTGCCCGACGGCAGGCTGCTGGCGTCCATGCCGACCGGCTCGAAGACGTAGCGCTCGTAGAGGTCGGCGGCCGACATGCCCGAGGCCCGCTCGAGCACGAGGCCGAGCATCACATAGCCCGTGTCGGAATCGGCATATGCCGACCCGGGGGCGTACGCCAGGCCGCGCGAGAAGCCGTAGGCGGCCAGCTCGCGGGGGTTCCAGTCGCGCGCCGGATTGGCCATCCAGCGCCCCATGAGCGCCGGGGCATACGACTGCAGACCGCTGGTGCCGTCGCACAGCTGCTCGAGGGTGATCTCGGTGTCGCCGGTGGGGTAGCCGGGGAGCCACTTCACCACCGAGTCGCTCAGGGCGACCTTGCCGTCGGCGACCATGCCGTAGAGCACGTCGCAGGTCATCGAGCGGGTGATGTTGCCCGCCTTGAACGGGGCGTCGACGGTGGTGGCCGCGCCGCCGGGGACCAGCGACCCCGTGGCCTCCTGCCACGATCCTGCCCAGGGCGCGCGCACGTCGACGATCGCGCCGCTCGCGCCGGTCACGGCCACGGCGGTCGCCACGGCGGCCTGCAGTTCGGCGACCACGCCCTCGGGAAGTCCCGTCTCCACGACCGAGGGCAGATCGACCTCCGACGTCGACGTCGGCGCGCATGCGGCCAGGCCCAGAGCCAGCGTCGCGGATGCGATGGCTGCCAGCGCGCGCATCGGACGTTTCGGCATTGTTCTCCCCCGGATTCAGTCCCTTCGATTACAGCACATCGGCCGTACGCCGCCGGGCATGACGACGCGCTGTGAGAAGGTATCGCCATGCCGCACACCTTCGACGACGCCGCCCTCACGGGCGTGCTCGGCCACATGAACTCCGACCACACCGACGACAACCTGTTGATCACGCGCGCCTTCGCGCCGTCGGTCGACGTCGTCGCCGCCACCATGGTCACCTTCGACGGCGACGCCGGACAGTGGCGCGTGACGACGGGCGGCGGCGAGGAGCAGACCGTCCGCATCCCCTGGCTCGGCGGCCCCATCACCGAGCGCCGCGAGGTGCGCCGCGAAGTCGTCGCGCTCTACGACGAGGCCTGCGCCCGCCTCGGTGTGGCCCCGCGCCCCCACGACTGATCGCGACGGGGGGGGTGGCGAGACGTCGCGTGTCGCAACCTTCAGGTTAGCTGTACCTAAGTTTTGCTATAGTCGCGCCATGCCCGAACTCGTCCCGTTCTCCACCGCACTCCGCGAGCGCTCCAGCTCCGCGCACTCCGGCAGCGAGCACGCCGGCTTCATGGCCGACCTGATGCGCGGCAAAGGCACCCGCGACGACTACGTCGCGCTGGTGGCCCAGCACTGGTTCATCTACGAGGCGCTCGAAGACGTCGCCGGCCGCATGTCGGCCGACCCCGTCGCGGCGACCTTCATCAGCGAGAAGCTCACCCGCCTGCCGGCGCTGGAGGCCGACCTCGCCTTCCTCATCGGCGACGACTGGCGGGAGCGCATCGCGCCGCTGCCGACGACCCAGCGCTACGTCGACCGCATCCGCGAGGTCGGCGCCGTCTGGCCGGGCGGCTTCGTCGCGCACCACTACACCCGCTACCTCGGCGACCTGTCGGGCGGGCAGTTCATCGGCAAGCTCATGGCCCGCCAGTTCGGCTTCGAGACCAACGGCATCGGCTTCTACCTGTTCGACGAGGTCGCCGACCCCGCGGCGTTCAAGGTCGTCTACCGCGAGCAGCTCGACGCCGCGCCGTGGGATGCCGACGAGCAGGCCCGCATCATCGACGAGGTGCTGGTGGCCTACCAGTTCAACACCGACCTGTTCACCGATCTCGCCGACGCCAAGGCCGCGCAGGTCGCCTGACGCGCGGCATCCGCCCGGGTCACATCCCGGCGGCGCGCACCCCCGCCATGAAGCGGCGCACGTCGGCGTCGACGAGGATGTCGCTCGGGCGTAGCGGGCGCGAGAGATACAGGCCGTCGAGCGAGGTCAGGCGCGACAGCGCGACGTAGGTCTGCCCGGGCGCGAACGCCCCCGAACCCAGGTCGATGATCGCGCGGTCGTAGGTCTTGCCCTGCGACTTGTGGATCGTCACGGCCCACGCCAGGCGCAGCGGGAACTGGGTGAACTCGGCCACAATGTCGCGCGTGAGCTTGCGCGAGCCCGGGTCGTAGGCGTAGCGGAACCTCTCCCACACCATCGGCTCGACGTCGTGCTCCTCACCGTCGAGCTCGACGCGCACGGTGCCCCCGGCGATGCGGGTGACCGTGCCGATCGACCCGTTCACCCACCGCGGTCCGTCGCCGCCGTACCCGGCCACGTCGTTGCGCAGGAACATCACCTGCGCCCCGACCTTCAGCTGCAGCTCGGCGTCGGCGGGGTAGGTGTCGCCGCGGCCGAAGTCGCCCGAGATCTCGGCGCGCGCCCGCTGCACCGGACCGGTCAGCGCGTCGAGGTGGCGCTGGTTGATGCGGTTCACGATGTCGTTGCGGGTGGCCAGCGTGATGATCGGCGGCTCGCCGTCGACCGGCTCGGGAGGCGTGCGCGCGCCCGTCGTGTTGAGGGTCTCGGCGATGTCGGCGGTGACCACGCCGTAGCGCACCGCGTTGAGCATGTGCTTGAAGGCGGGGTCTGCCTGCCGGTGGATCTCGCGCAGCTCGGCGATGTGCAGCGGCGCACCCACCCGGCCGAGGTCGAGCAGGCCGTCGGAGCGCACCGCCCCGGCATCGGCCCGCGGCCCCGCCCACACCTGCGCGTCGAAGAACCAGAACGAGCGGTAGTGGTCGTTGATGTAGCGCAGCTCGTCGCCGCGGGGCGGCACGGGCGACAGCTGGTAGGGGTCGCCGAACATCACCACCTGTACGCCGCCGAAGGGCTCCGACCGGCGCCGGCGGGCCTGCCGCAGCGACCGGTCGATGGCATCCATCACGTCGGCGTTGACCATCGAGATCTCGTCGATGACGAGCGTGTCGATCGCGTTCATGATCTTGCGCGCCGGCTCGGACTGCTCGAGCTCGCTGTCGGCGATGAGGCCGATGGGCAGCCGGAACAGCGAGTGGATCGTCTGCCCCTCGACGTTGAGGGCGGCCACCCCCGTCGGGGCGCACACCGCGATCTGCTTCGAGGTGTTCCAGGCGAGGTGCTGCAGCAGCGTCGACTTGCCGGTGCCGGCGCGACCGGTGACGAACACGTGGTCGCGGGTGTCCTCGATGCGCCGGAACAGCTCATCCTGTTCGGGCGACAACGGGGGCAGGGTCACCGATCCATGCTAGCTATCAGGCGGGCTTCCTAGACTGGGGGAGTGGACGGGGTGGACAAGACGACGCGCGCGGATGCCGGTGCGGCACGCAGCGCCGGTCGCACCCGCACCCGCATCCTGGCGTGGGACCTCACCGCGCTCGTCGTGATCGGCGTGCTGCTGGTGGGCGCGCTGTGGGCGGCGTCGGTCGTCGCCTACCGCGGGCTCTACAGCCCCGAGGCGTTCGTCTCGCGCTACCTCTCGCTGCTGTCGGAGGGGCGGGCCGCCGACGCGCTGGCCGTGCCCGGGGTCGCCGTCGACTCCACCGACCTCACCGCCGCGGGCCTTCCCGCCACCGCCAGCGAGGCGCTGCTGCGCCAGGCCGCCCTCGCGCCGCTGTCGGACATCGAGGTCGAGTCCGCCGTCGACGAAGGCGACACCGTCACGGTGACCGTCTCGTACGACGCCGGCCCGCACCGCGGCACCACGAGCTTCACCGTCGAGCGCGCCGGCTCGATCGGCCTCGCCCCCACCTGGCGCTTCGCGGCGTCGCCGCTGGCGGTCATCGACCTGTCGGTGCGCGGGTCGATGCAGTTCTCGGTCAACGGCTTCGCCATCGACAAGCGGCAGGTGCTGCCCGAGCGCGAGGATGCCGACCCGCTGGCCGACGTGCCGCTGCTGGTCTTCTCGCCCGGGCTCTACTCGATCGCCGTCGACACGGCGGTCTCGACGAGCCCCGGGGTGGCGGTGCTCTCCGACAAGCCGCGCGCCGTGATCCCGGTGGGCCTGCAGACCCAGCCCACGCCCGAGTTCGTCGCGGTCGTGCAGGACGAGGTCGAGAAGTTCCTCACCGAGTGCACCACCCAGCAGGTGCTGCAGCCCACCGGCTGCCCGTTCGGCTTCATGGTGCAGAACCGCATCGTCGACGCCCCCACCTGGTCGATGACGACGCAGCCGACCGTGGCCCTCGAGCCCGACGGGGCGGGCTGGAAGATCCCGCGCACCGAGGCGACCGCGCACATCCGGGTCGACATCCGCTCGATCTTCGACGGCTCGGTGCGCGAGGTCGACGTCGACGTGCCGTTCTTCCTGACCGGCGCGATCACGATGCTGCCGAACGGGTCGGCATCCATTCAGGTCTCCCCCGCCGACTGACCGGCCACCGCCGGCGCCGGGAGTTCGTCAGCGCGGGGAGCGGGCGTCGCGCTCGGCGAGTTCGGCGAGGCGGGCGTTGTAGGCCTCGAGCTCGGCGTCGCCGGTGCGGTCGGCCTGCCGGTCGGCCCGGCGCTGCGTGCGCTGGTCGTTGCGGCTCCACTGGATCGCCACCGTCATCGCCAGGATGAGGGTCGGGATCTCGCCGATCGACCACGCGATGCCGCCGCCGAGGTACTGGTCGTCCAGCGGCGTGCCGCCCCAGGTGCGCCCCATCGACCCGAACCACTCCGCCACGAACAGCCCCGACGACATCATGATCGAGATGCCGAAGAACGCGTGCATGGCCATGACGCCGATGAGGGTCAGCAGCCGGAACGGGTAGGGGTAGCGCAGCGGCACCGGGTCGATGCCCACGAGCGACTGCACGAACAGGTAGCCCGAGACGAGGAAGTGGGCGATCATCCACTCGTGCCCGATGTGGTCGTAGAGCGACCACCGGAACAGGTCGGTGTAGTAGAACGCCCACAGCGACCCGATGAACATCGCCGCCGCGAACAGCGGATGCGTGATGACGTTCGCGAACGGGGTGTGCACGGCCCACAGGATCCACTCGCGACCGCCGCGGGTGCCGTCGTCGCGCTTGCGGATCGCGCGGGCGGCGAGGGTCACGGGGGCCCCGAAGACGAGCATCATCGGGATCGCCATGCTCAGCAGCATGTGCCCGACCATGTGCATGCTGAACAGGTAGTCCTGGTAGGCATTGATCGGCCCGCAGGTGACCCACAGCAGGGTCAGCATGCCCGCCACCCACAGCACGGTGCGGTAGATCGGCCAGCGGTCGCCGCGGCGGTGCATCCGCCAGGCGCCGGCGAGGTAGAAGAACAGCCCGAAGGCCACGACGAAGGCCCACAGCATGTCGATGTCCCAGGCGGTGAGCCATCGGGCGGGGGTGAGCTCGGGCGGCAGCGGCGCCCCGGTGAGCAGCTCTGCGGGGCTCGGCACCTCGGGAAGGCTCGTGTCCACCGGCGGGGGCGTGCGCGCGAGCGCCGCCGCCACACCGCTGGCGATGCCGAGGAAGGCGAGCTCCAGGGCGATGAGGCCCCAGAACGCGCGGGAGGTGGCATCCTCGCGGATGCGGGAGATGAGGCGCAGGCGGTACCAGGCGGCGATCACCCCGACGGCCACGAGCGCGCCGACCTTCACCAGCAGCAGCACGCCGTAGGGGGAGGCCAGGTACTGCCACGAGACGACGCCGACCACGGCGCGGGCCACGCCCGAGATCGCGACGACGGCGAAGGCGGCCAGGGCGATGGAGGAGTAGCGGGCGAGCACGTCGGCCATCTGCGCCCGGGTGAGGGCGGGGCGCACGATCACCACGATCACGAGGCCGCCGAGCCAGACGGCGGCGCCGACGATGTGCAGCAGCAGCGCCACGACGGCGGTGTTGTGGTTGGCCTCGTCGCCGGAGTGCCCCTGCGTGGCCATGGGCACGAGGGCCGCCAGGGCGAGCACGGCCACCAGCAGCGTCGACAGCCAGCCGCGCACCGCGAAGGTCAGCACCGTCAGCACGGCGGCGGCGATGGTCGTGATGAGCCAGGCCCGGCCCACGTCGGTGTCGACGAGGAAGCGGCCCAGCTGGCCGCCGAACTCGGCGCCGGCGCTGGGCTGCGCGTTGAAGATGCTGAGGAAGGTGAGGTAGGCCACCGCGCCGCCGGCGATGGTGAGCACCGCCGCCGAGACGGATGCCACGTCGAGCGCGAGATCGAAGGGGCGCTCCCCCGCGCGCAGGGCGAACAGGGCGACCACGAGCGAGCCGATGAGCCCCGCCGCCGACAGGTTGACCAGGAGCTTGGCCACCGGCAGCCCCCAGCGCACCACGGGCCCGGGGTCGGCGGCCAGCAGCGGCGCGGCGCCGCCGCCGTACGAGAGGGCGACGATGAGCGCGAGCACGGCCGCGACCGCCAGGATCACGGGCCCGGCGACCCGGAGCGCGCGCGAGTCCACCCGTCCAGCCTACGTGGCCCGAGGGGGTGCGCCGCCGCGGCGGCGGGCACCGGGTCGCCCCCGGAGACAGCGGAAGGGGGGATGCCGGACGGCATCCCCCCTTCGCGGTGGGTGCGCGGTGGCGTGCGCCGCCCGAGGGCGGCCACGCGACCGGATCGCCGGCGCGTCAGGGTCGCTTCACGACCGTGACGCGCCTCGGATCACTTGACCGCAGCCTTGAGCTTCGAGCCGGCGGTGACCTTGACGCGCTGGCCGGCGGCGATCTTGATCTCCTCGCCGGTCTGCGGGTTGCGGCCGGTGCGGGCCGAGGTCTCGACGCGCTCGAACGCGATCCAGCCGGGGATGGTGACCTTCTCGCCCTTGGCGACGGCGTCGGAGACGCTCGAGAAGAGGGCGTCGAGAACGCCCGAGACGGCGGACTGGCTCTGGCCCGTCGCGGAAGCGATGCTGGCGACGAGCTCGGTCTTGGTGATGGCCATGGGGTTGTCCTCCAGACGGCGATTGCCGACTTCAGTTACATCGGACCGGCGGCAGCGCCGCCGGCTGGTCGGATCGACCGCCACCCAATGTACCCATGAACCGCGGAATTCCGCGGATTCAGAGCCCTCCCGCGTCATACTCACCGGCGTGTCGCGTGTCGGAAGTGACAGATGTGACGAATGTGACGCGCTTCAGGGGCGATGGGCCGCGATCACGCCGCGGGCCGTGCGCGCGAAGGCCGGCGCCACGCGGTCCTGACCGTCGAGGTATCCCCCCACCAGGGCGGCATCTCTCAGCAGCACCAGCGAGGCGGCGACCTCGCCGGGCGCGGTGAGACCGGCGGCGGTCGCCAGCTGCTCGAGCGTGCCGCGGAACCACTCGCGGTGCTCGGCGATGAGGGCGCGCACCGGCCCCTCGTCCGGGTACTCGGCGGCCGCGTTGATGAAGGGGCACCCGCGGGTGTGCCGGTCGCGGATGTCGGCGGCGATGCCCTCGACGACGAGTTCGAGCAGGGCCTCGGGCGCCTGCTCCGCGCCGGAGGCCGCGGCGAACACGGCGCGCAGCTGCGCGTCCTCACCCTCGAGGTAGGCCAGCACCAGGCCCTCCTTGCCGGCGAACTGCTTGTACATCGTCGCGCGGGTGACCCCCGCGGCCTCGATGATGCGATCGACCCCCACGGCGCGGATGCCCTCGCCGTAGAACAGCGTCGTCGCGGCATCCAGCAGGCGCGCGCGTGCCGATCGCACGGGCAGTCCCTCGGTCGTGGTGGTCATGTCTTCTCCTCGTGTCCATCGTGCCATCCGGTCGATGCGGATCGATCGGGAATAGTCTTGTGTAGATAGAACGTTCGGTCTACCATCAGGCTACACCCACCGCATCAGAAGGAGACCGGAAATGAACACCACCGAGAAGGCCCCCATCGTCCTCATCCACGGTCTGTGGATGACCCCGACCAGCTGGGACACCTGGGCCGAACGCTTCCGCGCCGCCGGGCACGAGGTGCTCGTGCCCGGATGGCCCGGCATCGACGACCGCACCGTCGCCGACATCCGCTCGAACCCCGCCGCCCTCAAGGGCATCGGCCTGAAGCAGATCACCGACCACTACGAACGCATCATCCGCGCCCTCCCCCGCCGGCCCATCATCATGGGGCACTCGTTCGGCGGCGTCATCACGCAGATGCTCGCCGACCGGGGCCTCGGCGTGGCCTACGTCGGCGTCGAGCCCGGGCAGACCGCGGGGGTGACCGCCCTGCCCCTGTCGACGCTGTGGACCGGCACGCCGATCCTCAGCAACCCGTTCGGCATCAACGGCGCCAAACCGCTGAGCAAGCGCCACTTCCACTTCACCTTCGGCAACGACCTGACCCGCGCCGAGTCGGATGCCGAGTGGGAGCGCTCGGCCGTCAACTCCTACAACCGGGTGTTCTTCGAGGGCGTGACCTCCGTGCTCAACGAGAAGAAGGGCGTCACGCACGTCGACTACGCCCGCGCCGACCGCGCACCGCTGCTGATCCTCACCGGCGAGATCGACCACGTCGTGCCGCCCGCCATCGGCCGGGCGATCGTCGCGAAGTACCGCGCGACCGGCAGCCCCGCCGTCGTCGACTACAAGGAGTTCCCCGGCCGCACCCACCGCATCGTGAGCCAGACCGGCTGGGAAGAGGTCGCCGACTACGCCCTCGCCTGGGCGAGCTCCCACGCCTGACCGGCGCGGTGGGAACAGTGAAGGCCGGAGCCCCGAGGGGCTCCGGCCTTCACTGTGCTGTGGTGCTTACCGTGCTGTGGTGCTTACCAGCTCGACTTGGTCACGCCGGGCAGCTCGCCACGGTGCGCCATGTCGCGGAAGCGGACACGCGAGATGCCGAACTTCGAGAGGTGGCCACGGGGGCGACCGTCGATGGCGTCGCGGTTGCGCAGACGCACCGGCGACGCGTTGCGCGGAAGCTTCTGCAGGCCGACGCGGGCGGCCTCGCGGGCCTCGTCGGTCGCGTTGGGGTCGACCAGGGTCTTCTTCAGCTCGGCACGCTTCTCGGCGTAGCGGGCGACGACCTCTTCACGCTGGTTGTTGCGCGCGATCTTGCTCTTCTTGGCCATGAGATCAGCGCTCCTCTCGGAACTCGACGTGCTTGCGGATGACCGGGTCGTACTTCTTCAGCACGATGCGGTCGGGGTTGTTGCGGCGGTTCTTGCGCGTCACGTAGGTGTACCCCGTGCCGGCGGTCGAGCGCAGCTTGATGATCGGACGGACGTCCTGAGCCTTCTTCGCCATTAGAGCTTCACACCCTTCGCGAGGAGGTCCTTGACGACCGACTCGATGCCACGGGCGTCGATGACCTTGATGCCCTTAGCCGAAACGTTCAGCGTGATCTTGCGACCGAGCGACGGAACGAAATAGGTCTTCTTCTGCACGTTCGGGTCGAAGCGACGCTTCGTCCGGCGGTGCGAGTGCGAGATGTTGTGACCGAAGCCGGGAACTGCTCCAGTCACCTGGCACACTGCTGCCATAGTGATGTCTCCTTAGTACCGTGGAGCCGGACGGCCCCACCCAAGATCCCTTGTCTGCGTTTCGCACACGGCCGAACCCCGCCCGGATGTACCGGTCGTTGAGCGAGCGACGCGAGTCGAAACGCGAACTGCGTGCTGGAGTGCGCGCAGACAAAGAGCAATCCTAGCACGCCGCGGCGCGCCGCCTTGACTCAGGCCGGGCCCGCTCCCCGCCCCCACCGGAACGCCGACACCGTCGGGTCGCCGGTGATCCAGAACCGCCACGGGAACCCGTCGCCGCCGGCGACCCCCGCCACCCCGACGCGGGGCCCGGTGGAGATCCCCCCGACCGGCTCGGCGGGAAGCCACAGCCGAGCCGACGCGCCCGCGCGCGCCGCGCCGGTCACGAGGTCGAGCCCGTCGTGCACCGGATGCCGCAGCCCCACCGCCTGCCCCAGCCGCCCCGGCCCGCGGGCGAGCTCGCGTGCGGTGCGCGCCGCCGGGCGCCGCGACCACGCGGCATCCTGCCCCTCGATCACCTCACCCGCGCGCAGCAACACACCGCCGGCGACCCCCTCGGGACCGCACACGACGTTGACGCACGAGTGGATGCCGTGGCTGAGGTACACGTAGAGATGACCCGGCTCGCCCCACATGGTGGCGTTGCGCGGGGTCGGGCCCATGCGCGCATGCGAGCCGGCATCGGCCACCTCGCCGGTGCCGAGCCCGTGATAGGCCTCGACCTCGGTCAGGCGCACCGCGACCTCCACGCCGTCGGCGACGACCCGCAGCACCCCGCCGAGCAGACGCGGGGCCACCTCGACGGGAAGGCCCTGCAGCGCCGCGCGCGTGGCGGGCACGCTCATCCGCGGGGCGCGTTCTGGCACCACGAGATGTCGAACCCGCTGAGGGCGACGACCTCGGCGCCGTCGTCGAGCTGCACGATGTGCGTCTGCAGGCGCTGCGGCAGCGGCAGCATGTAGCCGTCGTAGGGGTTGTCGATGACATCCGGGGCGATCGTCACGGCGGCGTACCTGCCGCTGGGCGAGACGCACGCGCCCACATAGGCCGAGCCGTCGGGCACGGCGAAGATCGAGCGCGCCGCACCGGCGTCGTCGACGACGTCGACGGTGGTGCCCAGCAGCGTGAACCCGTCGTCGGCGAGCCGCGACAGCACGCGCAGCGTGTCGCCCGAGCCGTCGGGAAGGGTGAGCACCGACTGCGTCTGCCCGAGGGCGGGGTCGGTGGCGGGGATCGGCTGCTCGTCGGCGGTGGCGAGGTCGACGGCGACCAGTTCGCCCGAGGGGCGCTGCACGATCGCCACCGCCGCGCCGCTGCCGATGCCGTCGATCGCGATGGCCAGGCCCAGCGCGACGGGCGCGGCATCCGGGGTCACGAGTGTGAGGGCACCGTCGAAGGTCATCATCAGGATGCTGTCGGTGCCGGGCACGAACCGCCAGTCGTCGACCCGCGAGTCGCCGCCCTCCCGCACGATCGCGGTGGGCTCGGCGTCGGCCCGGTCGTCGACGAGCGAGGCCGTGAACAGCTCGCTCTCGCGCGCGCCCTCCTGACCGACCGTGGCGTCGGTGAACGTGTAGCCGATGAGGTTGCCGCGGTCCGCGCTCTGCAGGTTGGTGACCATGCCGTCGCCGGGCAGCGGCAGCTCGCGCTCGTCCGACCCGTCGAGGGCGGTGACCACCAGGTGCGACTGCTCCTGATCGTCGAGCGTCGAGACCACCAGGTGGCTGCCGGTCGCCCGGAAGTCCTCGATGTGCGCGCCCGAGTACACCGGCTCGGCGGCGTCGCCGGCCAGGTCGGTGCGGAAGATGGTGTCCTCGGCATCCCCCCGCTGCAGGATGAACGCGTGCAGCGCAGGCGTCTGCAGGGTCTCGGTGATCGTCGCCGACGGGCCGCCGCCGAGTCCGCTGACACCGGTGATGGTCACGGTGTAGGCGGTGTCGTCCCACAGCGGCAGGGCGAAGCGCACGCCGACGCTGCGCCCCGAGGTGTCGACCGTGAAGTCGGCCGCCGGGCTCACCGTCACCTGCTCGGGGGTGACCTCCTGCAGCGACTCGGTCGTGGTGATGATGAGGCGCGACCCGGATGCCGTGATGGCGGCCTGCGGGTCGAACTGCACCGCCGACACGCGCGGGCCGAGCGCGGTGGTCACCGCGGCGCCGGCCAGGCCCAGCACCAGCAGGATGCCGACGACGATCGCGAACGCCCCGAGGAACGCCCGCCCGCGGCGGCGGCGCGCCTGCTCGCGGCGCGTGGGCGGGAGGCCGCCGGTGGGGCTGTCGGTGGTCATGCGGGTCAGTACTCGTAGGGGTCGGAGGGCTCGTCGACGGCGGCGACGTCCGTCGCCGTCACCTGCAGACGACCGTCGACGTCGCGGATGGTGCCGGTCACGGTGACCCACTGGCCGGTGTCGGGGGCGTCGGCCCCGGCGATGGGCACGCTCGCCGACTGGGCGTCGATGACGCAGTGGGTGATCACCAGGCGGGTGAGCTGGAACCCGTCGTCGCCGGGGGTGGCGAAGCCGGTGAGGGTGACGTCGTCGCCGTCGAAGGCCTCGGGGTTGGTCGCGGTGGCGAACACGCTCGCCCACTCGCCGATGCCGAACGAGCCGGTGTCGCCGGTCGCGGCGAGCGCGACGGTGTCGGCGCCCTGGAACAGCGGCGGGGCGCCGGTGTCGCGCGACATCGCGATCTCGGCCGAGAGGGATGCCGGCGGCACGAGCACGATCGCCCCGACCACGCCGACGGCCACGAGCCCGCCGGCGGTGACCAGCACGGCGCCGACCGCGTCGCCCGCGGAGCGGCGCGCGGGGTGGGGCGCGGCGTGGTCGTGGTCGTGGCGGTCGTGCGCGGGTGCGTGGTCGCCGTGGTCGTGGCCGTGGTCGGCCTCGGCGCCCAGCGGCAGGGCGAAGCTCACGGCCGCGCCCACCAGGGCCAGCACCGCCATCGACACCGCGAACCACGACGACTCGGGGTTGATGTAGAGACCGAGGCGCCCGGTGAGGGCCAGCGCCACGGTGACCGCCGCCAGGCCCGCGGTCAGGCCGACGCCGAGCAGGCGCGTGGCCACGAGGCGGGGGGTGCGCTCACGCAAGGAGGTTCACCACCCCTCCGATCGCGATCGCCGACAGCACGACGATCGTCACGAGACCCACGAGCACCTTGGTGCGGAAGGTGGTGCGCAGCAGCGCCAGCATCTTCACGTCGACCAGGGGGCCCACCAGCAGGAAGGCGACGATCGAACCCGGGGTGAAGGTTGAGGCGAACGACAGCGCGAAGAAGGCATCCACGTTCGAGCAGATCGACACGATCATCGCCAGGGCGATCATGGCGAGGATCGACAGCGCCGGGCTCGAGCCGATCGCCAGCAGCGCGTCGCGCGGCACGAGCACCTGCACCGCACCGGCCAGGGCCGAGCCGATGATGAGGGCCGGCATCACGGCGCGCAGCTCGACGACGAACTGGGCGAGGCTGCGGCGGCCCTTGCCGCCCGACTCGGTCTCGACGATCTCGCAGGTGGCCAGGAACCGGTCGGTCAGCATGTCCGACGCGTTCGGATGCCGCGAGTACAGCCAGCCGATGAGGTTCGCGATCAGGAACCCGCCGACGAGGCGGGCGATGAGGATGCCGTCGTCGAAGCCGAACGCCTGATGGGTGGTGATGATGACGATCGGGTTCACGATCGGCGCGGCGATGAGGAAGGTGAGCGTCTCGGAGACCCCGAAGCCGCGCATCATCAGGCCGCGGGCGAAGGGCACGTTGCCGCACTCGCACACCGGGATCAGCATGCCCAGCAGCGACAGCACCGCCCGGCGCGCCCACGCGCGGCGCGGCATCCACCGCTCGATCGCCCCCGGCGGCACCCACACCTGCACGATGATCGACAGGAGCACGCCGAGCATGACGAACGGCAGCGACTCGATCAGCACGCTGATCGCGAGGGTCAGTCCGTCCTGGGCGCGGGTGGGCAGCGACGGCCCGGGCGTCCACAGCGCGAGCGCGACGAGCACGCCCACGACGAGCACGCCGAGGCCGACCCCCAGTCCGACGCGCTGCGCCGATCGGGTGGTGCGCAGCTCAGCGCTCACGGTCCAACGCGGTGCACGCCGCGCAGAGGCCGAAGATGTCGACGACGTGCTCGGCCTGGGTGAACCCGTGCGCGGCGGCCGTCGACTGGGCCCACTGCTCGACCGCGTGCGCCTCGATCTCGACGGCGGTGCCGCAGTTGCGGCAGATGAGGTGGTGGTGGTGCCCCGTGGTCGAGCAGGCGCGGTAGATCGCCTCGCCCTCGGGGCTCTGCAGCTGGTCGGCCTCGCCGGCGGCGGCCAGCGTCGCCAGCGCGCGGTAGACCGTCGCCAGGCCGATGCCGGTGTTCTCGCCGCGCAGGGTGGCATGCAGGTCCTGAGCGCTGACGAAGCCCTGCGCGTCGGTGAGCGCCGAACGCACCCGATCGCGCTGCCACGTGTTGCGCTGAGCCATGCCCCGGAGTCTACCGAGCGGGCCTTGCCGCCGGCTGGGAGCCCGCGCTCGCCCCCGGGCCCGGGCCGGCCGAGTGTCCAAGACACGCGGCATCCGTCCCGCACATGCCGCGTGTTTTGGACACTCGGCGGGGGGGGAAGACCCACGGGGCAGGCGAGACCCACGGGGGCCGGTCGAGACCGGCGGAGGCTAGGCGGGGGCGACGCGGCCGCGGCGGGAGCCGGCGATGCGGCAGACGAGGTAGATGAGGAACGAGATCGTCGTGATGTAGGGGCTCACCGGCAGCGTGCCCATGACGGCCAGCAGGATGCCGCCGACGGCGGAGACCACGCCGAACAGCGCCGCGAGCACCGGCACAGCGACCGGGCCCGACGAGATGCGCATCGCGGCGGCGGCGGGGGTGACCAGCAGCGCCATCACCAGCAGCGCGCCGATGATGTGCACGGCGACGGCGACGATGAGGCCCAGCAGCAGCATGAAGCCCAGCGAGACCCCGACCGTCGGCACCCCGCGCGCGGCGGCGGACTGCGGGTCGAGCGAGTCGAAGGCCAGCGGCCGCCAGATGAGCAGCAGCGCCAGCAGCACGAACGCCGAGATGCCGATCAGCCAGCCCAGCTGGGCGTTCTGCACCGACACGATCTGCCCGGTCAGCAGGCTGAACCGGTTGGCGCTGCGCCCGTCGTAGAGGGAGAGGAAGAGGATGCCGAGACCCAGGCCGAACGGCATGAGCACGCCGATGATGGAGTTGCGGTCGCGGGCGCGGGCGCCCAGCCAGCCGATGAGGGCGGCCGCCGCGATCGACCCGACGATCGAGCCCGTGACGACGTCGGCGCCGATCAGCAGCGCTGCGGCGGCGCCGGCGAACGACAGCTCGCTGATGCCGTGCACGGCGAAGGCCATGTCGCGGCGGATGACGAAGACGCCGATGAGTCCGCCGACGAGCCCCAGCACGGCGCCGGCCCAGATCGAGTTCGACACGAGCGCGAGGATGTCGCCGTAGTCGGCGAGCCCCCCGAACATCGCATCGCCGATGTCGGCCCAGTTCATGCGTGGTCCTCGTGGTCGTGGTGGTGGTGCGACTCCTCGGCGTCGGGCGCCCCCACCACGACCAGCCGGTCGCCGGCGCGCAGCACGAACACCGGCGCCCCGTACAGGTCGCTGAGCACGGGCGAGGTGAGCACGTCCTTCGGCTTCCCGAGGGTGAAGCGGCCGTTGGCCAGGTACAGGATGCGGTCGACCTTGCCGAGCACCGGGTTGATGTCGTGGGTGACCAGCAGCACGGCGGCACCGGTCTTGCGGTGCTCGTCGATCAGTCGCACGACCGCCTGCTGGTTGGCGAGGTCGAGGCTCGTGAGCGGCTCGTCGCACAGCAGCAGGCGGGGGTCGTCGGCGAGGGCCTGGCCCACGCGCAGGCGCTGCTGCTCGCCGCCGGAGAGCTCGCCCACCGGGCGGTCGGCGAACGACCGCGCCCCCACGGCGTCGATGAGGCCGTCGATGCGGGCACGGTCGGCGGCGCGGCGCACCGGGAAGCCGAACCGGTGCCCCTCGACGCCGAGGGCGACGAGGTCGCGGCCGCGCATCGAGGTCTCGCGCGGCAGCGGACGCGCCTGCGGCAGGTAGCCGATGCGGCGGTTGCCGCGGTGGCGCACCGGCTCGCCGAGCGCGGTGATCTCGCCGGCGCTGAGCGGCACGAGTCCGAGAATGGAGCGCAGCAGGGTGGTCTTGCCCGACCCGCTGGGCCCCAGCACCGCGATCAGCTCACCCGGCTCGACGTCGAGGTCGAGCCCGCTCCACAGCGTGCGGTCGCCGCGCCGGAGCGCCGCGCCGCGGATCTGCAGCGGCGCGGCGGAGTCGGTGGTCACCGGGTCAGCGTACCGGCGAGATCGGCGATGTTCGCCTGCATCCACGTCAGGTAGGTCTCGCCGTCGGGGATGAGCTCGGTGAACTCGAGCACCGGGATGCCGGCATCCTCGGCCGCGGTGGTGACCTCGGTGGTCTCGGCGCCGCCGGTCTGCGCGTTGACGATGACGGTGCTCACATCGCCGGCGGCGAGCAGGTTGAGCGCCTCGAGCAGGGTGGCCGGCGGAACGTCCTGCCCCTCTTCGACCGCCTCGCTGAAGGCGTCCGGGGTGACGTTGGCCAGTCCGGCGGCCGCGGTGAGGTAGAGCGGCACGGGCTCGGTGACGAAGATCTTGGCGCCCGCGTGCGCAGTGGCCAGCTGCTCGAGCGACGACTCGAGGTCGGCCACCCCCGCGGCGAAGGTCTCGTAGCCGGCCTGGTAGTCGGCGGCGTTGGCGGGGTCGATCTCGCTCAGCTCGTGCGCGATCTCCTCGGCGACGTGGGCGATGGTGTGCGGGTCGTACCAGACATGCTCGTTGAAGCCCTCGATGTGGTCGTGACCGGCGTGGTCGTCGCCGTGGTCGTCGGCGGCGTCGGTGTGCGCGTCGTCGTCGGCGTGATCGTGGTCGTCGTGGCCCTCGTTGTCGGGGTAGTCGTGGGAGTACTCCACCGCCGTGACGACCGGCGCCTCGGTGCCGGTGGCCTCGACGAGTCCGTCGAGGAACGCGTCGTACCCGCCGCCGTTCTCGATGATCAGCCCGGCGCGCGAGACGGTGAGCTGGTCTTTGGCCGATGCCTCGTAGGAGTGCGGGTCCTGGCTCAGCGAGTCGATGATCGAGGTCACCTCGACGTGATCGCCGCCGATGGCCGCCGCGATGTCGCCGTAGACGTTCGTCGAGGCGACCACCTGCACCGGGCCGCCGTCGCTCGCCGCGGGCGTCGCCGAGCCGGCGCAGCCGGCCAGAACGAGGGCGGATGCCGCGAGCAGGGCGGCCGGAGCGATCACACGACGGGTCATGGACACCATCGTACGTTTAGTGATAATCGTTCTCAAAATCAGGCGGCCGTGTAAATCCTGAACGGCGCCGCCCCACTCAGTCGAGCAGCAGGGCGGGCTCTTCGAGCACCGAGGCGACGTCGGCGATGAACCGGCTCATGCCGTCGCCGTCGATCACGCGGTGGTCGAACGAGCCCGAGACGGTCGTCACGAAGCGGGGGCGCACCTCGCCGTCGACGACCCACGGCTTCTGGCGGATTGTGCCCATCGCCACGATGCCCGACTCGCCCGGGTTGATGATCGGGGTGCCGGCATCCATGCCGAACACGCCGATGTTCGTGATCGTGATCGTGCCGCCCTGCTGGTCGGCGGGGCTCGTGCGGCCCTCGCGGGCGGTGAGGGTGAGCTTCTCGAGGGCGTTCGCGAGGCCCCGCATGTTGAGGTCCTGCGCGTCCTTGATGTTCGGCACGAGCAGTCCCCGAGGGGTCGCCGCGGCGATGCCGAGGTTGACGTAGTTGCGCACCCGGATCTCGGCGGAGCCGTCCTCCTTGTCGATCCACGCGGCGCCGATGAGCGGCGTGCGCCGCACGGCCCAGATCACCGCGCGCGCCATGATCAGCAGCGGCGACACCTTGACGTCGGCGAAGTCGGGCGAGGCCTTGAGCCGCTTGACCAGCTCCATGGTGCGGGTGGCGTCGACGTCGGTCCACACCGACACGTGCGGTGCGGTGTAGGCCGAGCGCACCATCGCCGACGAGGTCGCCTTGCGCACGCCCTTCACCGGGAACGCCTCTTCGCGACCCTCGTCCAGCTGCGGCGGGGCCGCGATGGATGCCGCGACCTGCGGGGTGACCGTGATGGTCTGCTCGCGCTCGGCGGGGACGGCCGGGGTGGCGATGTTGCGGAAGACGCTGGCCTGCGCGGCGTGGGTGACGACGTCCTCGCGCGTCACCTCGCCCGCGGTGCCGCTGGGGGTGACGGTGGCGAGGTCGACGCCGAGGTCGCGGGCGAGCTTTCGCACCGGCGGCTTGGCGACCACGCCCACCGAGGCCTTGACGGGCCGCTCGGCGGGTGTGCGGCGGCGCGACTGCACGTGGCCGCCGGTGCCGTAGCCCACGAGCACCGCGCCGGCGGCCTCGGGCTCGGCCGCCTGCTCGCCGTGCTCGGTGAGACCCGACGTGGCATCCGGGGTGTCGGCGGCGCCGGAGATCGTGATGATGGCGGCGCCGACGGTGACGGTGTCGCCCTCGGCGGCCAGCAGCTCGCCCACCGTGCCGTCGAAGGGCGAGGGCAACTCGACGAGCGACTTGGCCGTCTCGATCTCGACGATCACGTCGTTGACGGACACCGTGTCGCCGGGGGCGACACGCCACTGCACGATCTCGGCCTCGGTGAGGCCTTCACCGACGTCGGGGAGGTGGAAGGTCTGGTTGCTCATCGCGGGTCCTTCTCAGTAGGCGAGCTCAGTAGGCGAGGGCGCGGTCGACGGCCTCGAGGATGCGGTCGGCGTCGGGGAGGAACTGCCCCTCGAGCTTGGCGGGCGGGAACGGCACGTCGTAGCCCGAGACCCGCAGCACGGGCGACTCGAGCGCGAAGAACGCCTTCTCCATGACGGTCGCCGCGATCTCCGACCCCAGCGAGGTGAACCCGGGGGCCTCCTGCGCGTAGACCATGCGACCGGTGCGGCGCACCGAGTCGAGGATCGGGCCGTAGTCCACCGGCGACAGCGAGCGCAGGTCGATGACCTCGCACGAGGTGCCCTCGCCCTCGGCGAGCGCGGCCGCCTGCAGGAGCGTCGTGACCATCGCGCCGTGGCCGACGAGGGTGATGTCGGTGCCGCGGCGCACGACGCGTGAGGCGTGCAGCGGCAGGGCCCGCTCGGCGGTGTCGACCTCGCCCTTGTGCCAGTACTTGGCCTTCGGCTCGAGGAACACGATCGGGTCGCGCGAGGTGATCGCATCCTGGATCATCCAGAACGCGTCGTTGGGCGTCGACGGCGAGACCACCCGCAGCCCGGGGGTGTGCGTGAAGTAGGCCTCGGGGCTCTCCTGGTGGTGCTCGACCGCGCCGATGTGCCCGCCGTAGGGGATGCGGATGACCACGGGCATCTGCAGCTTGCCCTCGTGGCGGTTGGTGAGCTTGGCCAGCTGCGAGGTGATCTGGTCGAAGGCGGGGAAGACGAAGCCGTCGAACTGGATCTCGCACACCGGGCGGAAGCCGGCCATGGCCAGTCCGATCGCGGTGCCGACGATGCCGGCCTCGGTCAGCGGGGTGTCGAGCACGCGCTGCTCGCCGAACTCGGCCTGCAGCCCCTCGGTCACGCGGAAGACGCCGCCGAGACGGCCGATGTCCTCTCCCATGAGCAGCACGTGGTCGTCGGCGGCCATCGCGGCGCGCATGCCGGCGTTGAGCGCCTTGGCGAACGGAAGCGTCTGCACGCGCTGCGGCGCCTGGGCGATGTCGATGTCGGTCATGCGCGGCCCTCCTGGTCGAACGACGACTCGTACTCGGTGAACCAGGCCTGCTGCTGCGCGACGAGCGGGTGCGGCTCGCTGTAGACGTGGTCGAACATCACCGAGGTGTCCAGGCCCCCGAGGGCGTTGGTGCGCACGCGCACGTCGTCGGCGTAGGCGGCGGCGTCTGCCTCCACGCCGTCGAAGAACGCCTGCGAGGCGCCCCGCGACTGAAGGAACGCCCGCATCCGGGCGATCGGGTCGCGCCGGGCCCAGTACTGCTCCTCGTCACCGCCGCGGTACTTCGTGGGGTCGTCGCTGGTGGTGTGCGCGCCCATGCGGTAGGTCAGCGCCTCGATCGCCCGCGGGCCCTCGCCGGCGCGCGCCTCGTCGAGGGCGCGCTTGGTGACGGCGTAGCTGGCCAGCACGTCGTTGCCGTCGACCCGCAGCGACGGCATGCCGTAGCCCTCGCCGCGGCGGTACAGGGGCACGCGCGACTGCGTGGCGACGGGCACCGAGATGGCCCAGTGGTTGTTCTGCAGGAAGAACACCTGCGGCGTCTGATAGCTGGCGGCGAACACCATCGCCTCGTGCACGTCGCCCTGGCTGGAGGCGCCGTCGCCGTAGTAGACGATGAGGGCCTCGTCGCGCTCGGGGTCGCCGGTGCCGGTGCGCCCGTCGAAGACGAGCCCCATCCCGTAGCCGGCGGAGTGCAGCGTCTGCGAGCCGAGCACCAG
The DNA here is from genome assembly GCF_025421715.1 of Microbacterium festucae. Lineage (GTDB taxonomy): Bacteria > Actinomycetota > Actinomycetes > Actinomycetales > Microbacteriaceae > Microbacterium > Microbacterium festucae. Next base: position 1,015,503 of record NZ_JAOEFC010000001.1, on the reverse strand, counting down.
CGTGTACAGGCGCGTGTTGCCGTTGCGGGGGTCGGCCGGGTCCCACCCGCCGTGGGTGAGTCCGCGCATGAGCCGGATGATGTCGATGGGATCGACGCCGCGGATCGTGCACACGACGTGCTCGCGGTACGAGGGGAAGACGTGGTCCTGCGGGCGGGCGGCGCGGGCCGAGCCGACCTGAGCGGCCTCCTGGCCGAACGACGGCGGCCACAGGGCCAGCTGCCCCTGCCGCTGCAGGTTGGTCGCCTGCCGGTCGAAGGCGCGCACCACGACCATGTCGCGATAGAACGTCTCGAGATCGGTGTCGGCCAGCGCGTCGATGAGGGGCAGATACTCCTCGGCGGCGGCGCTCGGGGCGTAGGTTCCGTCGTCCGCCAGGACGCGGACCATGGCGGGATCGTCGGGCGGGGTCATCCCTTCACGCTAGCGCGCACCGTATCCCCATCACTGCATGTCTTCGACAACGGATGCCGCGATCCGCGGTCGTCCGCGCACAAGATGCGCGTTCCGGGCCGGGGGAAATCGCCGATCACTCGGCGGGATCCACCGCGGGATCCACCGCGGCCAGATCCACCACGGCGCAGCCGAACGGCTCGAGGCGCAGCATCCGGCCGTCGACGGCGGCACGGAAGGCGAGCGGCACGGGACCGGCGGACGCCGGCAGCGCGACCTCCCGTGGCTGCGCCGACGGGTTCAGGGCCACCAGGAGCGTCTCGCCGCGGCGGTAGACGAACGGGTAGCCCGTCGTGACCACCTCGACGGCGGCGCGCGCCGACAGCCGCGGATCGGTGCGGCGCAGGGCGATCGCGGCCCGCGCGAAGTGCAGCAGCGAGCTCTCGTCGCCGCGCTGGGCGGCCACGGTCGGCCGCGCCGGGTCGGGGTCTTCGGGCAGGTAGCGCGAGGGCGCGGTGGGAACGGCGCCGGCGGGAAGCTCCCCCCACTGCATCGGGGTGCGCGAGCCCGCCCGCTCGTAGGTCGGGCCGAGCGACGAGCCCTCCAGCGATGCGAGGCCGGGCACGTAGCGCATGCCGATCTCCTCGCCGTAGTAGATGCTCGGCAGCGCCGGCCAGGTCAGCGCGAGCAGCAGGGCGGCGCGGGCCTGCGCGGCGTCGCGGTCGCCGCTGACCAGGCGCGTGAAGTCGTGGTTCGACGTCGGCAGGCCCACCAGGCCGTCGCTGCCGGCGGCGTCGATCGCGGCGCGCGCCTCGCGCCACGCGTCGACGAAGTAGGCGGCGTCGCCCCGGCCCGCGGCATCCGCCCACGCCGGCTCGTCGCCCCAGGCCTCGTGCACCGTGCCGCTGCCGTTGTTCCACAGCGACTTGAGCGGGCGGCCGTCGAAGTCGCCGCCGAACTGCAGGAAGAAGTCGACGTCGAAGCCGGCCGGCACCGCGCGGGCCGGGTCGCCCCACTCCGAGATGAGCACGCGCCCGGGGTGACGGGCGTCGATGCGGGCGCGCAGGTCGCGCCACAGCCGCGCCGTCTCGACGTGGCCGGGGTCGTCTTTGACGAGCGAGGCGGCCATGTCGACGCGGAAGCCCTGCACGCCGCGGTCGAACCAGTGCCCCATGATCTCGACGAGGGCGTCGCGATTGCGGCGCGGGCCGTCGGCGTCGACCGGCTGCCGCCACGGCTCGTCGGGGTTCTGCCGCGCGTAGCCGAAGTTCAGCGCGGGCTGGAACGCGAAGAAGTTGGGCAGGTAGTAGCCGCCGCGCGCACCGGGCACCGGCTCGAACCCGGGTGCGGGCGCGTCGCTGAACACGTAGCGGTCGTCGTCGGGGTCGGCGATCGCCGCGCGGAACCAGGCGTGGGTGTCGGAGGTGTGCCCGGCGACGAGGTCGAACAGCACCGCGATGCCGCGGCGGTCCGCCTCCGTCATCAGCTGCTCGAACGCGGCGTCGCCGCCGTAGCGGGGCGCGATGCGGGTGAAGTCCTCGACGTCGTAGCCGGCGTCGCGGAACGGCGAGGCGAAGCACGGACTAATCCACACCGCATCCACGCCGAGCCACGACAGGTGGTCGAGGCGCGCCGCGAGCCCGGCGAGGTCGCCGATGCCGTCGCCGTCGGCGTCGGCGAAGCTCTGCGGGTACACCTGGTAGAGCACGGCCCGGTCGAGGCGGGACGACAGCAGCGGCGTGGCCATGGCGTTCACCGGGTCGCGGCGGCGACCTCGACGACGCGCTCCAGCGACTCCTCCTCGCCGATCGAGACGCGCACCCCGTCGCCGGCGAACGGGCGCACGATCACGCCCGCCGCCTCGAAGGCGGCCGCGACCTCGAGGGCGCGCTCACCGGCGGGCAGCCACACGAAGTTGCCCTGCGCCTCGGGAACGTCCCAGCCGGCCTCGCGCAGGCGGGCGGCGAGCCGGTCGCGGCGCTCGGCGATGACGGCGACCCGCTCCTGCAGCGCCTCCTCGGCGTCGAGGCTGGCCAGAGCCGCCTCCTCGGCGACGGCGGTCACCGACAGCGGGATGCCGGTGGCACGGGCCGCGTCGAGCACGCGGGTGTGCCCGATCGCGTAGCCGACGCGCAGACCCGCCAGACCGTAGGCCTTGGAGAACGTGCGCAGCACCACGACGTTCGGGCGTCCCTCGGCCACCACGGCCTCGCCGCGGACGGCATCGGGGTCGGTGACGAACTCGGCGTACGCCTCGTCGAGCACGACGAGCACGTCGGCGGGCACGGCCGCGACGAACGCGTCGAAGGCGGCCTGGGTGACGACGGGGCCGGTGGGGTTGTTGGGCGTGCAGACGATCACGAGCCGGGTGCGGTCGGTGATCGCGGCGGCCATGGCATCCAGGTCGTGGCCGCCGTCGCCGCGGTTGGGCACGGTGACCGCGGTGGCACCGGCGACGGTCGCCAGGCTCGGGTAGGCCTCGAACGAGCGCCACGAGAACAGGATCTCGTCGCCCGGGCCCGAGGTCGCCTGCGCGAGCTGGAAGAGGATGGAGACCGAACCGGCGGCGATGTGCACCGCATCGGGGGTGATGGCGAACCGGTCGGCCAGCCGCGAGCGCAGCCGTGCCGCCGAGGCGTCGGGGTAGCGGTTGAAGGCGGTCGCGGCCTGCACCGCCGCCACCACGCCCGGCAGCGGCTCGTACGGGTTCTCGTTGCTGGAGAGCTTGAACGCGTCGGCGCCGGCCTGCCCTCCCTGCTTGTAGGCGGGCAGGCCCGCGATCTCGGGACGCACGCGCACGGGGATGTCGGTCGGGGGGATGTCGGTCACGGGGCGAGTCTACGAAACCGGTCTACGAAACCGGAGTGTCGACGTGGCAGACTGACCCCACTATGCGCCTCATCGTCCGCGTCGCCATCAACGCGTTCGCGATCTGGGTGGTCAGCCTCATCGGGCCGCTCCAGGTCGACGTCATCGCGTTCCCCCCGGGAGACACCCTGCAGTTCGTGCTGACGCTGCTGGTGGTCGGCCTCGTGTTCGCCCTGGTGAACACGGTCATCGGCACCGTCATCAAGGTGCTGGCCTTCCCGCTGTACATCATCACGCTCGGGCTCATCTCCCTGGTCATCAACGGGTTCCTGCTGTGGTTCACGGCGTGGATCACCGGGTTCTGGGGCTGGGGCCTGCGCGTCGAGGACTTCTGGCTCGGGGTGGTCGCCGCCCTGGTGATCTCGCTGATCAACTGGATCCTCGGCATCATCCTGCGCCCGCAGACCAAACGCTGACTCAGCGCGGCCCGTCAGCGACGGCGGGTTCGTCGGTCACCGCGTATTCGACGGCGGTGACCGATGCCGCGCCGGCGAGCGCGCCGAGCGCGCCCCGCACCCCGTCCATGCGCGGGTCGGCCGACCCGTCGAGCAGGGTCGCCGTCTGCGCGTAGCGCCCCAGGTCGTGCGCCCCCATCGTCCACTGGGTCACCGGCACCGGGTCGCGAAGGGCGGTGCGCTCGGCCACGAAGCTGCCCGGCGCCCCCGACCCGGTGGCGAAGCCGCCCCCGGCCAGTGCCGACACCGGGTCGTCGCTGTGCCGCAGCGCCACGCTGAGCGTGTGGTCGCCGACCTCCCCCTGCACCGGCGAGCCGACCGTGACGAGGGTGGCCACATCGTAGGGCGAGTCCATCGCCACGTGCGTGGCGATCATCGCGCCCTGCGAGTAGCCGACGAGGTGCACCCGGTCGCCGGGGGCGGCCCCCGACTGGTCGAGGGCGCGGCCCACCGCCGCGATCGACGCGGTCTGCTCGCGTTGCAGGTAGGCCTGCAGGTTGGCCTCCATGTCGAAGGCCTCCCCGGGGGCGTCGTCTTTCGTGCCCGTGACGTAGGCGACGAACTGCCGCGAACCGTCGGGCATCGTGTACTCCTCCACCCGCACCCGCGCCTGCGTGCCCATCGGCACGCGACGCACGGCCTCGGCCAGGGTGGCCGGGGCCGCAGCGACCACCGGCGGCTGCAGCGGGGTCACCGTCACCGCCGGGGCGACGCCGCCCATCGCCTGCCCGCGCGGCACGGTGCCGCGCCCCACGACCGTCACGAGCCCCGCGCTCAGGCCCGCCAGGGCCGCGGCGGCCGGCGGCGGAACCCCGGCCAGCAGCCCCAGGCGCTGCGCGAGGGTGGTGAGCCCGTCGTCCTGGCGCGCCCACCAGTCACGGCGGGCCGCGGCGGCGAGGTGGGCGACGGCGGGCGAGGCCGCGCGCAGGGCGTCTTGCCGGGCGCGCAGCTCCGCCGCCGCGCCGGGATCGCCGGCCAGCGCCGCGGCCGCGGCGGCAGCGCCCAGCTCGACGTACTCGTAGACGTCGGCGAGCGTGCGCAGGTCGGCCGCGATCCGCTCGGCCGTCTCCGCCGCCGCCTCCCCCGCACGGCGGCACTGCGACAGCACTGGAAGCACGGCGAAGCCCGACGGCGGCAGGGCGTCGAGCGCGCGATCGACCCGGCGGCCGAGCCCTCGGGCCTCGCCTGCCGCCGCCTGCAGCCGCCCGGCGGCCCGGCGCAGCTCGTCGGTGTCGACGGCGACGATCCCGCCGCTGCGGATCTCGAGGTCGTCGGCGCTCATCCGCGCACCGGCACCGCGGCGCGGGCCGCCCGGCGCACCTCGTCGGCGGCCTCGTCGAGGTGCGCCGCGACGCGGGCGAGCTCGCGGGCCCAGTCGGCGAGCGCCTCGCGGTAGGCCTCGGCCGCGCGCGAACGCCAGGCGGTCGCCTCGGCCAGGGCGCGCGCGGCCGCCCGCAGGTCTTCGGCCTCGCCGCGCGCCGCCGCCAGCTGCCGACCGGCGTGGGCGAAGGCCGCGGCATCGGCGGCGGATGCGAGGAGGGGGGCCGGATCCATGCCGGAAGCCTGCCGCGCCCACCGCCGCCGCGGGCGCCGAGGACCGGCATCCGGGGACGACGGCGCGAGATGGCGCCCTGTGGAGGAAGCCCGCGGGGCGCCGTGGGGAGCCCGGCCCTCGCGCCGGAGGCGCTGTCAGGCCAGAATGTTCTGGTGCCCGGCCGAGCTGATCCCTTCCGCGTCGTCTTCGTGTGCACCGGCAACATCTGCCGCTCGCCCATGGCGGAGGTCGTCTTCCGCCACATCGCCGACGGCGCCGGGCTCGGCGACCGGGTCGTGTCGACCAGTGCCGGCACCGGCGACTGGCACGTCGGCGAGCGCGCCGACGCCCGCACGATCGACGCCCTGCAGCGGCGCGGCTACGACGGCTCGCGGCACCGGGCGCGACAGTTCACCCACGACGACTTCGAACGGCACGACCTCGTCGTCGCCCTCGACCGCTCGCACGAGCGCATCCTCGCCTCGTGGGCGCGTGAGGGCGCCGACGCCGACAAGCTCGCGCTGCTGCTCACCTTCGACAGCGCCGCGAACGGCGTGCTCGACGTTCCCGATCCCTACTATGCGGGGCCGGCGATGTTCGACGAGGTGCTCGGTATGATCGAGTCTGCGAGCCGGGCGCTCTTCCGGCAGCTCGAACCCGCGATCCGCACGACGTCCTGAGCGCCCGTTTTCACCGAACGGAGCCTCGTGACCACTCTCCCGCCCCAGCCCCTCAGCCCGCTCGACGGCCGTTACCGCGCCGCGGTGACCGGCCTCGCCGACTACCTGTCCGAGGCGGGGCTGAACCGCGCCCGCGTCGAGGTCGAGGTGGAGTGGATCATCGCCCTCACCGACCGTTCGCTGTTCGGCTCGGCCGCGCTGTCGGATGCCGACAAGGAAGCGCTGCGGGCGCTGTACCGCGACTTCGGTCAGGCCGAGATCGACTGGCTCGCCGAGAAGGAGGCGGTCACCCGCCACGACGTGAAGGCCATCGAATACCTGGTGCGCGACCGGCTGTCGTCGCTGGGTCTGGATGCCGTCGCCGAGCTCACCCACTTCGCGTGCACCAGCGAGGACATCAACTCCGCCTCGTACGCGCTCACCGTGCGCCGGGCCGTCGAGCGGGTGTGGCTGCCGAAGCTGCGCGCGGTGATCGCCGCCCTGGGCGCCCTCGCCGTCGAGCACCGCGACGCGGCGATGCTCTCGCGCACGCACGGCCAGCCGGCGACCCCGTCGACGATGGGCAAGGAGCTCGCCGTCTTCGCATGGCGGCTCGAGCGCGTGGCCCGTCAGATCGAGGGCGGCGAGTACCTCGCGAAGTTCTCCGGCGCCACCGGCACCTGGTCGGCGCACCTGTCGGCGGCGCCCGACGTCGACTGGCCGGAACTGTCGCGCGCGTTCATCGAGGGGCTCGGCATCGACTTCAACGTGCTGACCACCCAGATCGAGTCGCACGACTGGCAGGTCGAGCTGTACGACCGGGTGCGGCACGCCGGCGGCATCCTGCACAACCTCGCCACCGACGTGTGGACCTACATCTCGATGGGATTCTTCGCCCAGATCCCCGTCGCCGGCGCCACCGGCTCGTCGACGATGCCCCACAAGATCAACCCGATCCGCTTCGAGAACGCCGAGGCGAACCTCGAGATCGCCGGCGGCCTGCTGCAGACCCTGTCGTCGACGCTGGTCACCAGCCGCATGCAGCGCGACCTCACCGACTCGACCACGCAGCGCAACATCGGCGTGGCGTTCGGCCACTCGCTGCTGGCCCTGGACAACCTGCAGCGCGGGCTCACCGAGATCCTGCTGGCGCGCGAGGTGCTGCTGGCCGACCTCGACGCGAACTGGGAGGTGCTCGCCGAGGCGATCCAGACCGTCGTGCGCGCCGAGATCGTGGCGGGTCGCTCGCAGATCACCGACCCGTACGCGTTGCTGAAGGACCTCACCCGCGGGCGCCGCGTCGGCGCGGCGGAGCTGGCCGAGTTCGTGCGCGGGCTCGACATCGGCGACGCGGCCAAGGAGCGCCTGGTCGCGCTGACCCCCGCCACCTACACGGGCCTGGCGGACGCCCTCGTCGACGAGCTCTGATCCCGTCCGGGGCCGCGCGGCCCCGGACGCTCAGGCCTTCGGGGTGTCGTCCTCGGCCGTGCCGTGCGTGCTGTCTTCGGGCAGCAGCACCGGCCGGTCGACGGGCTTGGTGACCTGCGCAGGGTCGACGGCGAGCATGAGCAGCGCGATGCCGACGAGGGTCGAGATGAAGGCGATGCCCGCGATCACCAGCGACACGACGACCACGTGCTCCCGCTCGGGACCGGTCAGCGACTGGAAGAAGCCCATCGACAGCAGCGCGATCAGCCCGGCGAACAGCGCCGCCGCGAAGGCGAAGCCGAGCAGCTGCACGGGCTTGAGGATGTCGCGACGGGTCGGGTGCTTGTCGGTCATGAGGTTCCTTCCGACGCGGCGGCGCCGGCGGCACCCTGCGACGACGCGGGCTCGACACGTCGGGGCGAGAAGCCCGCGATGCCGAGGAAGACGGCGATGATCGCGGCGTACCCGCCGAAGATCCCGACGCCGATGACGATGCCGGTGAGCGTGAAGCTCTGCCCGGCCTCCTTGATGAAGTACTCCAGGCTGTAGGCCGGGTTGACCAGCAGCAGGCCGACCCCGAGGGCCAGGGTCAGGGCGCCGATGAGCACGGCATCCTTGGCGGCGGGGTCGTCGGTGCGGCGAGCACGCAGGCCGCCCACGAGCTCGATGACGCCCGAGACGAACGCCCAGGCGATGACCACGACGAAGAACAGCGTCGTCGAGCGCAGCGCCGGGATGCCGGAGGCCATGCCCGCCAGCAGTGTGGCCACCGCCAGCAGCACGGTGTTCGCGCGGGTGCCGGCGCCGTAGACCAGCCAGACGGCCAGCAGCTCGACGATGGCCGTCGCGATCGCGAATCCGCTGAACACCGAGAGGCCGACCTCGGCGGAGTGGTCGGGCGAGAAGGTGATCATGATCGCGGCGATGGCCGCGAAGAGGGCACGCGCGAGCTGAAGGTGGCGCACCTCGAAGGTGCGGGTTGCGGCTGCTGGCACGGTGGGAGCTCGATCGGGACGACGGACGCGGATCCCTCCCAGTCTAGGTCGTCCCGCGCCCGGCGCCCGGGCGCGGGACGGGCCCGCTCAGCCGACGGCACGCACGACGAGCTCGCGGATGCGCCGCTCGACGTCGGGGGTGACGGCGACCACGGCGAACGAGGTCGCCCACATGTCGCCGTCGTCGAGGTGGGCCGTCTCGTCGAAGTTGACGGTCGGGTAGCGGGTGTCGAACTTCGAGGCGGGCTGCACGAAGATGACCACCTTGCCCTCGGCGGCGTAGGCGGGGAACCCGTAGAACGTCTTCGGGTTCAGGTGCGCGGCCTCCTCGCTGACGATGCGGTGCACCGCGCGCGCCACCTCGCCGTCGATGCCCTCGAGCGCGTCGATCGCCTCGACGCACGCCTCGAGCTCCTTGGCGAGCTTGGCGGCGCCCTTGAGCCCCTTCGTGGTGCGCAGCTCTTCGGCGCGCTGCTTCATCGCCTGCTTCTCCTCGTCGGAGAAGCCGACGCCTTCACTGGTCTTGCCGGCCATGACGGCTCCTGTTCGTCGGTGTGTGTGCGAGTGGATGGGGGTGCTCAGGACCGCTGCTGCAGGCGGATGGTGTTGCCGGCGGGGTCGCGGAACGCGCAGTCGCGCACCCCGTAGTCCTGGTCGATGGGCTCCTGCGACACGTCGGCTCCGCTGGCCTCGATCGCGGCGAAGGCCGCGTCGACGTCGTCGGTGGCGAGGTTCACGCCGAAGTAGCTGCCCTTGGCGATCAGCTCGATGAGCGTCTGGCGTTCGTCGTCGGAGATGTCGTGGCCGACGCCGGGCGGGTGCAGCACGATCGCGGTGTCGGGCTGGCCGACGGGTCCGACGGTGATCCAGCGCATGTCGCCGTACCCGACGTCCAGGCGCACCTCGAAGCCCAGCACATCGCGGTAGAAGGCGAGGGATGCCTCGGCATCCAGGTGCGGGAGGAAGCTCGACTGAATCGTGATGTCCATGCCCGGAACGCTACGCGCCGGCGATCGGGGGCGCTTCTCGATTCCTGATCGGTCTGCTGATCTGGCGCACGATGCATCCCGGCATCCCCGGCAGCGGCACGGCGCCCCGGTCGCGGTAGACGCTGGGGGCGACGCCCACCAGCTCGCTGAAGCGCGTGCTGAACGTGCCCAGCGACCCGTAGCCGACTGCGAAGCACACCTCGGTGACGGGCAGGTCGGTGGTGCGCAGCAGCAGCATGGCCCGCTCGATGCGCCGGGTCATCAGGTACTGGTACGGCGATTCGCCGTAGGCCCGCACGAACTGCCGGCTCAGGTGCCCCGCCGACAGGTGCACGCCGCGGGCGAGGGCCTCGACGTCGAGCGGCTGGGCGAACTCGCGGTCGATGCGGTCGCGCACGCGCCGCACCCGCACGAGGGTGTCGAGGTCGACTCCGGATGCCACGAGGCGATCTTCGCACGTGGCATCGGCGGGGCGTCAGACCATGCGTCCGTCGGCGCGGATGCGCTCGAGGGTGCGCAGCACGGCGCCGGTGCGCTGCTGGTCGGGGGCCGGGTCGGCGCCGCCGATCAGCTCGGCGAAACGGGTGACCTCGTAGCGCATGTTGTTGTCGGCGGCATCGATGCGGCGCTCGACGACGGTGCCGTCGAGCAGGGTGAGGCGCAGATGGCGGGGCTGGGCGATGTGGTCGATCTCGAGCGAGCCGAGCTCGCCCTGGATCTCGCTCGGCCGGTCGCTGCGGGTGATCTTCGAGAAGGTGACCTCGCCCACCATGCCGGGGTAGGACAGCAGGGCGGTGCCGGTGCCGTCGACGCCGGTGGCGATGCGGGCCGAGACCGCCGCGACGGCCTCGGGCTCGCCGAACAGGGCGACCATCGCGCTCAGCGGGTAGACGCCGAGGTCCATGAGCGCACCGCCGCCCAGGGCGGGGTCGAAGATGTTCGGGGTCTCGCCGGCCAGCACGAGGTCGTACCGGGCGGAGCGCTGGCAGTAGGCGAACGAGGCCCGGCGCAGCACGCCGAGCTGCGGGATCAGCTCGCGCACGGCCACCAGCCCCGGGTCGTAGACGTTGCGCATGCCCTCGAACAGCACGACGCCGGCGGTGCGGGCCTCGGCCACCAGCGCGTCCCACTCGTCGGAAGTCGGCGTCGCGGGCTTCTCGACGAACACGTGGGCCCCGGCGGCGATGGCCTCGCGGGCCTGCGCGGCGTGGGCGCCGTTGGGCGAGCCGACGTAGACGGCATCCACCTCGCCGGCGGCGATGAGGCCGGGCAGATCGTCGGATGCCGTGGCGATGCCGGTCGTATCGGCGAACGCGCGGGCGCGCTCGGCGGTGCGGGAGGTCACCGCGGCGACGGCGATCGACCCGTCGGCGCCGGCCTGGGCGACGGCGTCGATGAAGCTCTCGGTGATGACACTGGTTCCGATGGTGGCGATGCGGATCACGCTCCCAGCGTAAGCGCCGCCGCGGGCGGCCCGGAGCGGAATGCCCGCAGCGGGCGCGGGGTTGCCCCTCAGCATGAAGGCACTCGTCTACTCCGATTTCGGCGGCTCCGACCGCTTCGCCCTGACCGAGGTCCCCGACCCGCACATCGGCCCCGACACCCTGCTGGTGCGCGTGGTCGCCGCCGGTCTGAACCCCGTCGACTACAAGATCCGCGAGGGGTACCTGCGCGGCCTCATCGACGTGGCCCTGCCCGCCGTGCCGGGCTGGGACGTGGCCGGCATCGTCGAGAAGGTGGGCCTGGACACCCCCGAGTTCGAGGTGGGCGACCGCATCCTCGCCTACGCCCGCGCCGACCTCGTGCAGCACGGGTCGGTGGCCGAGCTCATGCCGGTGCCGGTGCGCACCGCCGCGCACATCCCCGACGGTCTCTCGTTCGAAGACGCCGCGGCGCTGCCGCTGGCCGGTCTCACCGCGCTGCAGTCGGTGCTGCGCTCGGGCCTCGGCGAGGGCGACACGGTGCTCGTGCACAACGCCGCCGGTGGAGTGGGCTCGTTCGGCGTGCAGCTGGCGCGCCTGCGCGGCGCCCGCGTGATCGGCACGGCCTCGGCCGGCAAGCACGACTACGTGCGGGCACTGGGCGCCGAGCCCGTGGAGTACGGCGACGCCATCGTCGGCCAGGTGAAGGAGCTCGCGCCGGAGGGCGTGGACGTCGTGCTCGACTTCATCGGCGGCTCGGCGCTCGACTCGACGTCGGAGCTGCTGCGCGAGGGCGGGTTCGTCGTGTCGATCGCCGACAGCCGCGCCGCCACCGAGTTCGGCGGCATCTCGCTGTGGGTGCGCCCCGACGCGGCGCAGCTGGCGGAGCTGGCTACCCTGGCCGCCGAGGGCACGCTCACGATCGAGCGCGCCGCGAGCTACCCGCTCGCCGAGGCCGCCGACGCCTACCGCGAGCTCGAGAGCGGCCACACCCGCGGCAAGATCATCGTCACGATCTGAGCCTGACCGACCCGGTCAGACCAGGGCGAGCGCGCGGTGGACGGATGCCACCGCGCTGGAGCCTTCGCCGACGGCGGCTGCGACGCGCTTCATCGAGCCGCGTCGCACGTCGCCGGCGGCGAAGATCCGCGGCTGGGAGGTCTCGAACGGCAGCGGCTCGCGGCCGAGGCGCCCCCACCGCTGCAGCGACTGCATGGTCAGGTCGGTGCCGGTGCGCAGGAACCCGCTCTCGTCGGTCTCGAGCGCGCCCAGCCAGCCGGTGGCCGGGTCGGCGCCGATGAAGCAGAACAGCCCGCGAGCGTCGACCTCGCCGACGGTGTCGATGCGCACGCGCTCCAGCGAGCGCCCGCCATCGAGGCCGGCGACGTTCGCACCGGTGTGCACCGTGATCCGCGGGTCCTGCACGAGGCGGTCGACGAGATACGACGACATGCCGAGGGAGAGCTCGGCGCCGCGCACGACCAGGTGCACGGGCGAGCCGCCCGCCGCCAGCGACAGCGCCGCCTGGCCGGCGGAGTTGGCCCCGCCGACGACGACCACCGGCTCCGACGAGACCTGCCGCACCTCGAGCGGCGTGGCGGCGTAGTAGATGCCGGCGCGCTCGAAGTCCTCCCAGCGATCCAGGCGCAGGCGGCGGTAGGCGGCGCCGGCGGCGATGATCGCGCTGCGGGCCCGGATGATGCGCCCGTCGACCAGGGTGACGTCGAGGGCGTCGCCGGCGGCGGCGAGCGAGACCGCCTCGCACGGCGCGTACACGCGCACGCCGAACTTCAGCGCCTGCAGGGTCGCCTGGCCGATGAGATCGCCGCCGCTCACGCCGAACGGGAAACCGAGGAAGTTCTCGATCCGCGAGGTCGCCGCCGCCTGTCCGCCGGGCGCGACGGCATCCAGCAGCACCGTCGTCAGCCCCTCGGACGCGCCGTAGATCGATGCCGCGAGCCCGGCCGGGCCCCCGCCGATGACGACCAGGTCGACGACGTCGGCCTCTTGCGCCTGATAGCTCAGGCCGAGCTGCTCGGCCACCAGGCCAGGGGTCGCGCGGGCGATCGGCTCGCCCTGCACGAACGCGATCGGCAGGTCGTCCTCCCGCAGGTCATGGGTGGCGAGGGTCGACCGGTCGCCGGCGTCGACGGCGACGGCGGTGTGGACCAGATCGAGCCGCTCCGCGAAGCGGCGCAGGGCCAGGAAGTCGCGGGAGGTGTCTTCGCCGACGAACTTGAGGGTCATGGCCGCCGGACCCCGGCGCAGCGACTCGCGCCGGGCCCACAGTGCGTGCAGGATGATGTCGCACAGCTCGTCGTCCTCGTTCATCACCTGCCGCAGGTGCGCGCGCGAGACCCGTCGCATCACCCCCGGGCCGGTCGCCCGCGCCGACAGGAAGGCGGACTGCCCGTTGAGCAGCCCCAGCTCGCCGACGAACGAGCGCGGTCCCATGGTCGAGAGCACCTCCTCGCCCATCCACCGCAGCGCGTCGCGCACGAGCTCGAGCTCGCCCTCTTCGACGAGCACCATGTCGTAGGCGCGGTCGCCCGAGCGGAAGACGTGGTCGCCGGCGACCACCTCGAACCTCTCTCCGTGCGCGGCGAGCCGCTCCCACTGCGCGTCGGTGAGCGTCGGCGCGAGCGACGGATCGGTGGCCCGCCCCATCACGACACCTCCGGCGCCGGGGCGGGCGTCTCGTCGGTGGCCCGCAGCGCCCGGATGAGGCTCTGGGCGTCGTAGGGGCCGGTGTGGCGGCGCCCGTTGACGAAGAAGGTGGGCACCGAGGTGATGCCCATCGCCTCGGCGTCGAACATGTCGTCGCGCACGCGCGCGGTGACCTCGGCGCCCTCGAGGTCTTTCTCGAACCGCGGCACGTCGAGGCCGAGATCCCCCGCGAGGCGCACGATGTCGGAGGGCAGCTGGTTGTCCTGGTCGGCGAACAGTCCGCGCTCGAACTCGAAGAACTTCCCCTGCATCGACGCCGCCTCCGAGGCCTCGGCGCCGGCGAGCGCGTTCGGATGCTGCTGCACGAGCGGCGCGTGGCGCCACACGTACTGCAGCTGGTCGCCGAGCTCGTCGCGCACCTCCTGGATCGCGCCCGACGCCTTGAGGCAGAAGCCGCACTGGAAGTCGCCGTACTCGACGATCGACAGCGGCGCGTCGACGGCGCCGAAGATGTGGTCGCGGCGGGGGTCGACCGGTCGCACCAGCACCTGGCCGGTCTCGAGGTCCGGGCGCACGGCATCCGAGATGCGGAAGAGCACCGTGGCGATGACGAAGGCGATGACCGAGGCCAGCAGCACGCCGACCCGCGCCTCGTTCTGCACCGCCTCGTCGTCGATGGCGAGGTCGACGATGAACAGCGAGATCGTGAAGCCGATGCCCGACAGGGCGGCGCCGCCGGCGATGCGGTCGAGGGTGAGGCCGGGGCCGAACTCGCCGATGCGCAGCACCTTCAGCAGCGCCGTCGAGCCGAAGATGCCGATGAACTTGCCCATGACGAGCCCCACGACGATGCCCCACGTGACCGCGGAGCCGAACGCGGCCGTGAGGATCTCGGGGGTGACCAGCACGCCCGCGTTGGCGAGGGCGAACAGCGGCAGGATGACGTAGGCGACGTAGGGGCCGTAGGCCGACTGCAGGCGCTCGTTGATCGAGATCGACTCGCGCAGGCTGTTGGCGGCGGCGCGGGCGTACTCGGTGTTCGGCGACTGCCGGAAGGTGCGCGCCAGTTCGAGCGCGTGCTCGACGTCTCGCCGGTTGGGCCGGTACACCGGCACGAGCAGCGCGATGGCGACGCCGGCCAGGGTGGGGTGCACACCGGATGCCAGGAACGCCAGCCACACGATGATCGCCAGGGTCGCGTAGACCAGGCCCCGGCCCGAGCGCAGGTACCGCGTGAAGAAGATGCCCGCCAGCCCCACCGCCGCGATCAGCAGCGGCATCGGGGTGAAGGTCTCGGTGTAGACGAGCGCGATGATGCTGAGCGCGCCGATGTCGTCGACGACGGCCAACGCCAGCAGGAACACGCGCAGGCGGCCGGGCACCCGCGGTCCGATGAGGGCGAGCGCGCCCACGAGGAAGGCGGTGTCGGTGGAGATGACCACGCCCCACGCGTGCGCCTGGCCGGTGGGGGCGGCGATGAGCACGTAGAGCAGCGCCGGCACGGCGAGCCCCGCGATCGCGGCGATCACCGGCACCATCGCTCGGCGCCAGCTGGTGAGCTCGCCGATCGCGAACTCGCGGCGCACCTCGAGGCCGACGGTGAAGAAGAAGATCGCCATCAGGGCGTCGTTGACCAGGGCGTGCAAGGTGAAGTCGAGCTGCAGGTCGCCGACGCCGATGGTCATGTGCGTCTCCCAGAACGCGTGGTACGCGCCGGAGGAGACGTTGGCCCAGACGATGGCGGCGACGGTGGCCAGCAGCAGGAGCAGTGCGCCGGTGCGCTGCTGCCCCATCGCGGAGACCTTCTCGGCGATCGAGCGGTGCCGCCGCGCGCGCGGGGCGGGCGCGGTGCTCAGCTGGATCTCCGACTGCGTCATGGCCACTCCGTCCCGGGGCCATGATGGCCGTCCCGCTGGAGCGGGTCAACCGTGCGGCGGCGGGCCGCATTCCCGGCGGGGCGGGGAGCACCGGGCGGTGTCGGGGGCGCGGGGTAGCGTCGCGGCGTGGACGAGCGGTGCCGGCTGTGCGGCGCGGATGCTGTCGCCCCGGCATCCGGGGATGACGCACGCGCGTGCGCGGTGTGCGGGTGGCGGGTGGGCGACGTGCCCGACCCCGACCTGCCGCTGCCAGTGGTCGAAGTGGTCTACTACATCCGCTGGGGCGACCGCGTGAAGATCGGCACGTCGAGGCAGCCGCGGCGACGGCTGGCGGTGCTCTGGCACGAAGAGCTGCTCGCCTTCGAACGGGGCGGGCGGATGCTGGAGCGCCGGCGCCACCTCGAGTTCGCCGAACTGCGGCTGGGCGGCGAGTGGTTCGCGGCCGATCCGCGGCTGCTCGCGCACATCGCCGAGGTCGGCGGCGGCGCCGACCCGTGGCCGGCATACGCCCGCTGGTTCGCCGACGCCCTGCGCGGCTGAGGCCGTGCCCGTCAGGCGGTCAGGCGGTCAGGCGGTCAGGAACTCCAGCGCCCGCTCCCGGAAGACCCGCGATCCCGGCGCGTTGAAGTGGTGGCGGTCGGGGATCTCGACGAACGTGCCCTGCGGGCACGCGGCGGCGAGCGCCTTCGAGCCCTCGATGATGGCGTCCTTCGATCCGGTGGCGAACAGCACGGGCTGCTGCGGGGTGTGCGCGGGGTCGGGGTCGACGGTGCCCGAGCGGCGCATGCCCTCGGCGATGGCCAGGAGCGCGCGCAGGTCGTTGCCGCCGACGCGCTCGGTGAGGGCGATGTAGTTCTGGGTGACGGCGTCGGTCACCGGCGTCCCCTCGTCGACGTAGGCGCGCGCCTGCGCGAGGTCGAGGCGGCCGAGGGGCACGCCGTCGGGCACCCCGCCCAGCACGACCCGGCCGATGCGGTCGCTGAGGTCCTGCGCGACCTCCCAGCCCACGCGGGCGCCGAGCGAGTAGCCGACGTACAGCGCGTCGTCGACGAGGTGGGTGTCGAGCACGACCTCCACCACCCCGGCGAGTCCGCGCACGGTGTAGTCGCGCGGGTCGTGCGGCTTGTCGCTGGCGCCGTGGCCGAGCTGGTCGAGGGCGAGCACGCGGAAGCCGGCGCGCAGCAGGTCGCGCACCCAGCCGGTCGACACCCAGTTGTCGCGTGCGTTCGAGGCGAAGCCGTGCACGCACACGACGGTGGGGGCATCGAGGTCACCCCACGTGTAGGTGGCGATCCGGTGCCCGTCCGTCGACATGACGTACTGCGGGTCGGGCAGGGTGGTGAGCTCGGGGATCGCGTCGGCCATCCCTCCATCATCCTCCCGACCCGTGCCCGTCCCGCGCCGCGCGGCCGCCGACCCGCGCGGCCTCAGCTGAGGATCACGAGCTCGCGCGTCGCGCGGGTCATCGCGACGTAGCGGTCGACGGCGCGCGCGACCTCGTCGTCGACGGCATCCGCCCCGCCCCCCGCGCCGCAGGATTCGGGGGCGACGAGCACGACGAGGTCGAACTCGAGGCCCTTGCTGAGCACCGGGGTCAGCACGCGCACCCGCTCGCGGGCGGGCAGGGGCAGGGGGCCGGCCCCGATGACGGCGGCGACCCCGTCGGCGTGCGCGGCGGTCCACGCGTCGAGGATGCCGTCGAGCTCGCCCCGCGCGCCGTGGCGCACCGGGATGCCGCTGCGCCGGATCGACACGGGCACGTTGGCGTCGGGGACGGCGGCGCGGATGACCGGCTCGGCCGCGGTCATGATCTCCTCGGGGGTGCGGTAGTTCACCGTCAGCGAGGCGACCGAGATGTCGCGCAGGCCCGCGGCCGACAGGCGCTCCTCCCACGTCGGGATGAAGCCGTGGCGCGCCTGGGCGCGGTCGCCGACGATGGTGAAGCTCCGCGACGGGCAGCGCCGCAGCAGCATCTGCCACTGCGCGTCGGTGAGCTCCTGCGCCTCGTCGACGATGATGTGCGCGAACGGACCGGCGAGCTCGTCGACGTCGATGCCGGGCAGCTCGGCGTCGTCGACGAGGCTCTGCTGCGCGTCGAGGCCCCGCAGCATCCGCACCTCGCCGAGCTCGGAGTCGTCGGCGGCGATCAGCTCGTCGACCACGCGGTCCATCTGCTCGCGTCGGCGCTCCAGCGCCGCCTCCCGGCGGCGGCGCACCCGGTTCTGCGCCGGGTCGCCCACCCGGCGGCGGGCCGCGTCGAGCAGCGGAAGGTCGTCGTCGGTCCAGGCGCGCGGGTCGTCGCGCTGCAGCGCGGCCACCTCGGCGGGCGACAGCCACGGGGCGCAGCGGCGCAGGTAGGCGGGCACTGAGAAGAGGTCGGCGACGACCACCTCGGGGCTCAGCAGCGGCCACGCCCGCGAGAACGCCCCCTGCAGGGTCGTGCTGCGCGCCAGGGCGCGGCGCAGGTCGGCGGGCGCGATCTCGTCACCGGCACTGCGATCGACCAGCGCGGCCAGCAGCTCCTCCCACACCTCGTCGCGGGCCTCGTTGTGCGTGAGCGCCGGGTCGGCGCTGCCGAACGCGTCGGCCCAGTCGTCGGCGGTGACCTCGACCTCGCCCCACGGCGTCGGCACCCGCAGCGCGGCCGTCGGGGGCTCTTCATAGAGCGCGACGGCGGGGCCCACGGCGCCCGCCAGCCGCACGTCGGCTTTCACCCGGGCGGCCACCGGGTCGGTCTCCTCGCCCGCGGTGACCACCGGCACGAGGTCGCGCAGGGTGCAGGTGAGGGCGCCGTCTTCGCCGAGGCTCGGCAGCACGTCGTCGATGTAGGCGAGGTAGGGCTGATGGGGGCCGACGAACAGCACGCTGCCGGTGCCGGCACGCAGGCGGGGATCGGTGGCCAGCAGGTAGGCGGCGCGGTGGAGCGCGACGACCGTCTTGCCGGTGCCGGGTCCGCCGTCGACGACGAGCGCGCCGCGCGAGGAGGCGCGGATGACGGCGTCCTGGTCGGCCTGGATCGTGGCGAGCACGTCGCGCATGCGGTCGGAGCGCGCCGCGCCCAGGCTCGCGATGAACGCCGACTGGTCATCGAGGGCGGCGGTGTGGTCGACGCCGTCGGCGGCGAACACCTCGTCCCAGTAGTCGGCCAGGCGCCCGGCCGTCCACCGGTAGCGGCGGCGGCTCGTCAGCCCCGCGGGGTGGGCGTGGGTCGCGGCGAAGAACGGTTCGGCGGCCGGGGCGCGCCAGTCGACGAGCAGCCGCGAGCCGTCGGCATCCGTCAGGCCGAACCGGCCGATGTACGACACCTCGCCGTCGGCGGCGACGATGCGCCCGAGGCACGCGTCGAGGCCGAACCGCCGCAGCACCCGCAGGCGCGCGGCCAGGCGCTGGATCTCGAGGTCGCGCTCCAGCGCGCGCTCCCCGCGGCCGGCGGGGCGACGCCGCTCGTCGACCAGGCGCGCCTCGACGTCGGCGACGGCATCCGACAGCGCAGCGCCGATGCGGGCGAAGTGCCGCAGGTCGGCGGCCACCAGCTCGGGTGCGGCCTTGCCGGGCGGCAGGGCGCTGGTCTCGGCGGTCGGGCGCGGCGTCTCAGCGGTCATCGAATCTCCCCCGCGCCCTCCGATCACCTGTCGGATTCACGGCGCGACCAGCGATTGTGTCACGGCAGGGGGCCCTTGCGGCAAGCACCCCCTCGTCGGGGATAATGGAAGGGGAGGCCGGTCAGTCGACGACCTCGACCTCTTTCCAGAACGCGACGTAGCCCGAGAAGTCCTTGCCGACGCGCTCGATGCCCGACGCGTACGGATGCGGGTAGCTCCACGCGCGGTCGGGCAGCTCCCGGCCGTCGACGGCCACGGTGTAGTACTGGCACTCGCCCTTCCACGGGCACGTGTAGGGCGTGGGACTGTCGACGAGCAGGTCGGAGCGGACGCTGGTCGGCGGGAAGTACCAGTTCCCCTCGATCGAGATGAGGTCGTCGCGATCCGCTTCTGCGATCACGGTGTCACCGAGAACAGCCTTCATGGGCTCAGGCTACGCCGCCGTCGGGTGGCAGCGACAGGCCCCCTCTCAGTCGCGGTCGGCGCGGCGACGCACCGGCACGCCGGCGCCCGGGCGGCGCAGACGGCGACGACCGGCCCGGTCGGCGCGGATGACCGGCACGGGGGCCGTGATGACGGCATCGACCACCATCGACCCGTCGGTGGGGCCGATGATCGGGATCGCCGTCGTCTCGGTGACCACGGGCGGGTTCACCGGGGCCAGGGCCAGGCGGCGGTGCTCGCGCAGGTAGGCGGGGATGAGGATGGCGCACGCGCCGAACCAGGCCAGCGGGTTCGACCACGCGACGCCGGCGAAGCCGATGGCGGCGGCCAGCACGACCGCCGCGCCCACGCGCATGATGAGCTCGACCACACCGGTGACCGTCGGGATCATCGCGTGCCCGAGCCCCTGCAGCGCGCCGCGCAGCACGTAGAGCACGCCCAGCGCCGAGTACGACAGGCCGTTGATGACGAGCATGAGGTGGGCGAGGTCGACGACCTCGGGCGACGCGTCGCCGACGAACAGCCGCACCGTCCACGCGCCGAACACGATGAGCAGGATGCCGAGCAGGATCGAGGCGGCGATCGACATCCACACCGCCTGCACCACACCGCGACGGATGCGGTCGGGACGCCCGCCGCCGTGGTTCTGGGCGACGTACATCGAGGCGGCGAGCCCGAGCGAGCCGAGCAGTGCGACGGCCAGGCCGTCGACGCGCGAGGCCGCGGTGTAGGCGGCGACCGCCTCGGCGCCGAGCGTGTTCAGCGCCACCTGCACCGCGAGGGTGCCGATGCCGATGATCGAGGCCTGGAAGCCCATCGGCAGACCGAGGCGCAGGTGCTCGGCCACGTCGGCGCGACGGATGCGCCAGTCGTCGCGGTGCACGTGCAGCACCGGCACGCGGCGGCGCACGTAGTCGAGGCAGAGCACCACCGAGACGGCCTGGGCGACCACGGTGGCCAGCGCCGCGCCGGCGACGCCCCACTCCAGGGTGCCGACCATGACGAGCACGAGCACCACGTTGAGCGCGCACGAGATGGTGAGGTAGATCAGCGGGGTGCGCGAGTCGCCGATGGCCCGGATGATGGCGGCGAGGTAGTTGAAGAAGAGCATCGCGGCCGAGCCGAGGAAGCTCACCTGCGCGAACACGGTGGCCTCGGCCAGCAGCTCGGGCGGAGTCTGCAGCAGGCGCAGCAACGGCTCGGAGATCAGCGGCGCGGCGACGGTGAGCAGCACCGTGACGGCGCCGGTGATGATCGTGCCGGTGGCCACCGACCGGCGCACGGCGGCGTGGTCGCCCGCGCCGAAGGCCTGCGCGGTCGGGATGGCGAAGCCACTGGTCATGCCCCACACGAAACCGAGCAGCAGGAACAGCATGCTGCCGGTGGCGCCGACGGCGGCCAGCGCGTCGACGCCCAGGTGACGGCCGACGACCACGGCATCCGCGAACTGGTAGAGCTGCTGCACGACGTTGCCGATGAGCAGCGGGACCGAGAAGGCGAGGATGACGCGCCACGGAGAGCCGGTGGTGAGGGTGCGGGCCATGAGGGACTTTCGAGCACGGAGGGGTGAGGGACCGGAGAGCGGCGGCGCGCGCGAACCAGTGTATCGAATCGATTCGGAGCGACGGAAGAGCCGGTGCCGTCGAAATCCCGTCGAAAACGCGCGCGGCGGTGTCAGTCGGCGAAGGTGACGACGAGGCCGATGCCGTCGGGGGCGGCCGAGACCCGGAAGCCGGTCGCGTCGGCGACTGTCCAGGTGGGGTGCGCGGCCGCGGCGGCGGGGCCCACGCCGATCACACGCATGCCGGCGGCGAGGCCCGCGGCGATGCCGTTGGCGGAGTCTTCGGCCACGATGCACGCGGCCGGGTCGACGCCCAGGCGCCGGGCGGCCAGGAGGAACCCCTCGGGGTCGGGCTTGCTGGCCGAGACGTCTTCGGCGGTGATCGCCGGGTCGGGCATGCGCAGGCCCGCCGCGCCCATGCGCGCCGCCGCCAACGGCACCGTGGCCGAGGTCACCAGCGCATGCGGCAGGCCGATGAGGTCGTCCATCAGCGCGGCGGCGCCGGCGATGGCCACGACCCCGTCGGTCTGCGCCGTCTCGGCGGCGAGCAGCTCGCGGTTCTCGGCGAGGTTCTCGGCCGCCGAGCGCTCGGGCAGCAGCAGCGCCATGCTCTCGTGCCCCTGCCGGCCGTGGATGACCGAGAGCGTGCGCTCCGGGTCGATGCCGTGGTCGCGCGACCACTGGGTCCACACCCGCTCCACCACCGCGTGCGAGTCGACGAGGGTGCCGTCCATGTCGAGCAGCAGGGCGGCGGCAGAGGTGGTGGAGGTCATCCCTCCAGGGTAGGCGGGCGGGTGGGCGGTGTGCTCAGCCCTGCGTCGCGCGGTGCGGCAGCACCCAACCGGCCCGCGGGAAGTGGCAGGTGTAGCCGTTGGGGATGCGCAGCAGGTAGTCCTGGTGCTCGGGCTCGGCCTCCCAGAACGGCGCCAGCGGCTCGATCGTCGTCACGGCCGCGCCCGGCCACAGCCCCGACGCGTCGACGTCGGCGATGGTCTCGCGCGCCACCCGCTCCTGCTCGTCGCTGAGCGGGAAGATCGCCGAGCGGTAGCTGGTGCCGATGTCGTTGCCCTGCCGGTTGAGCGTCGACGGGTCGTGGATCTGGAAGAAGAACGCCAGCACGTCGCGGTAGGTGGTCTTCTCGGGGTCGAACACGATCTCGACCGCCTCGGCGTGGCCGGGGTGGTTGCGGTAGGTGGCGTGGTCGTTCTCGCCGCCGGTGTAGCCGACGCGTGTGTCGAGCACGCCGGGCTGACGGCGGATGAGGTCTTCCATCCCCCAGAAGCAGCCGCCCGCGAGGATCGCGGTCTCGGTGCCCTCGGTGCGCGTGATCTGTCCCGCGGGGAGGTTGCCGTGCGTCATGATTCCTTCATCCGTTCTGCCGCGGTCTGCGGCTCATCGGGTACAACAGCCGACACGTCGATTCTGGTCCCGAATCGACGCGGGTGGGGCGCACCCCGGCATCCGGCGTCATGCCGTGCGGTGCGCGGTGACCTGCTGGAGCGCCTCGAGCACGGTCTGCAGGGCGGGCGAATCGGCCTGACTGCGGCGATGCACGGCGGCGATGTCGCGCGTCGAGGCCGGCTGCACGGTGGGGATGGCCACGAGGTCGGGGCCGAGCGGGTCGCGACCCATGCGCGGCACCAGCGCGACCCCGAGCCCGGCGCGCACCAGTTCGACGTGGTTGTGGAACTCCATCGACTCGTGCACGATGCGCGGCGCGCCCCCGACCCCGTCGAACAGGCGCCGCAGCCACTGCCGGCAGATCGTCGAGTCGAAGGTGGCGATCCACGCCTCGTCGGCGAGGTCGGCGGGGGTGAGCTCGGTGCGGCCGGCCAGCGGGTGGTCGGCGCGCAGGATCACGTCTGCCACATCGGTGAACAGGGGGGTGGCGACGAGGTGGTCGGGCATCGCCAGGGCGACCCCGCCCCACCGGTGCACGATGCCGAGGTCGCGCTGACCCGATGCCACCAGCGCGACCGTCTCCCACGGTTCGCTCTCGCGCAGCGGCACGCGCAGCCCGGGGTGCGCGGCGCGCAGCTGCGGCAGCACATCGGTGAGGATGCCGCGCACCGCGGTGGAGAACGCGCCGATGCGCACGTCGCCGGTGATGCGGTGGTCGCCGTCGCCGCCCTGCGTGCGGGCGCCGCCGGCCTGCAGATCGGCCTCGATGCGCTCGAGGTCGGCGAACACGGTCGCCGACGAGGTGACCAGGTGCCGCCCGGCGTCGGTGAGCACGACGCCGCGGCCGGCGCGCTCGAGCAGGGCCACGCGGGTGCCGCGTTCGAGGCGCTTGATCTGCTGCGAGACGGCCGACGGCGTGAAGCCGAGCGCGTCGGCGGCGGCGGCGACGCTGCCGCGGGTGGCGACGGCGCGCAGGGCCACGACGGCTTCCAGATCGATCATGCACGGATGCTACCGAATATCGCGCACAAACGGTCGCTGGTGTTTCCGGGTGGCGGTCGGTTCGATGAGACCATGACTCGACGCGACATGCTGCTGGCGGCACTGGTGGCCGGCCTCTGGGGCTTCAACTTCGTCGTGATCGACTGGGGCATGGCCGGCATCCCGCCGCTGCTGTTCGTCGCGGTGCGCTTCGTCGTCGTCTCGCTGGCGGCGTTCGTGGTGCCGCGGCCGCTGGCCGGCTGGCGCACCGTGGTGGGGGTGGGCCTGTTCATGAGCCTCGGGCAGTTCGCGCTGCTCTACACCTCGATCGCGTGGGGGCTGCAGCCGGGGGTCGCCGCGCTGCTGCTGCAGGCGCAGGCGGTGCTGACGATCGTCGTGGCGGCGCTGGCCCTGCGAGAGCGCCCGACGCGGGCGCAGGCGGCCGGCGTGATCGTGGGCACCCTCGGCCTCGGTGTCGTCGCGCTCGGGCGCGGCGGCGACGCCCCCGCCGTGGCGGTGG
This sequence comes from Microbacterium festucae, assembly GCF_025421715.1. Classification (GTDB taxonomy): domain Bacteria; phylum Actinomycetota; class Actinomycetes; order Actinomycetales; family Microbacteriaceae; genus Microbacterium; species Microbacterium festucae. Next base: position 991,708 of record NZ_JAOEFC010000001.1, on the reverse strand, counting down.
TGCTGTGCCTGCTGTCGGCACTGTCGTGGGCGATCGGCAACGTGATCTCGCGGCACGCCGGCGTGGTCGCGCCCGCCCGCCGGTGGGGAGCGCTGTCGCTCACGGTCTGGTCGTCACTGGTGGTGCCGGTGCCGGCGCTCGCGCTGTCGGCCCTCGTCGAAGGACCGGATGCCATCGCGGCGGGCCTGGCGGCATTCGGCTGGCAGGCGGCGCTGTCGACGCTCTACACGGCGGGGCTGTGCACGCTGGTGGGGTATGCGATCTTCAACGGACTGCTGGCGCGCAACCGTTCGGCATCCGTCGTGCCGTGGGTGCTGCTGGCGCCGGTGGTGGCGATGACGTCGGCGGCGCTGCTGCTCGGTCAGATCCCGAACACGTGGGAGACCGTGGGCGGCCTGGTGCTGGTGGCCGGGGTGTTCATCGCCAACGCGCGGGCGAGGGTGCCGGGCGCGGCGGCGGGCGGCGGTCAGATGCTGCCGCCGAGCAGCGGGCCGGCGTCGCTCGAGCGGCGTTCGTCGTCGCCCGAGCGGTCGCGGTAGGGCTCGGGCTCGGTGTCGCCGGCGGCCTGCGCGAGGCGTTCGGCCAGCGGCAGGGGGTCGGCCTCTTCGCGCAGCTTCTCGGTGACGGTGTGCTCCACCACGACGGGGATGTAGTCGCGCACGTGCGCATCGTCGAGGCTGCGCACCTCGTCGTGGACGACGTCTTCGATGTGGCCGTGGTCGAGGGTGGGGAACTTGGTCGCGACCCGGTCGATGACGGCGTCGATCGCGTGGGCCTCCTGCGGCGAACCGGCGCCGGTCGAGGAGGAGGGGGTGGGGGTCTGGGGGTGAGTGCCTGCGTGAGGAGTGCTCATGGGGTCATCGTGCCCGCCGGGCGCCGGTCGCGCGACCCCCTGACGCGGGGCGGCCCCGCCCGCTATCCTGCCGCGGGATCGGCGACGACGAGGGTGAGCGCGACGCCCGACGAGGTGTCGACCTGCACCTCCGCCGACACGAGCGCCCCTTTCACGGGGACGGCGGGGAGGGTGACGGTGGACACTCCGGCGCCGCTGCGCACCTTCTCGCCGACGTCGTCGGTGAGCGCGGTGAGCTGGTCGTCGGTCCAGCCCCAATCGGATGCCATGGCGCGCAGCTGCGCCGACGCTCCGGCCCAGGTGCCGGAGCCGTCGAGCAGCAGCCGCACGGCCGTGACGCGGTCGTCCTGCGTGTCGACGGTGAACGAGGCGACCAGCTCGTGGGCGAAGGCACCGTCGGGGGCGAGCACGATGACGGTGACGGGGGTGAGCGGCGAGAAGTCCTGCGACCCATCGGCGGGCAGGCCGAGCGCGGTGGCGGTGGCGGCGTCGTCGAGCACCTTGACGCGCACGATGCCCTGCCGGGTGAAGTAGTCGATGCCGGCCTGATCGAACCGCGACATGCCGTCGGCGGTCTGCTGGTCGTCGCTGGCGGCCGGGTCGGACTCGGTCCACCACGAGTTCTGCATCGCGATCGCCCCGACGACGAAGCCCGCGCAGATGAGGGCGACGAGCGTGATCGGGATCCACGACAGCAGCGCCTTGCGCCGGCGGCGTTGCGCGAGGCTCACGGCATCCGCCCGGTCAGGTCCATGTCGCGATTATCTCAGGCGCCGTCGGCGGCCCGGTCGGCGGCAGGGGTGGGCAAGGCCGTCAGGCCGTCAGGCCGTCAGGCCGTCAGGCCATCAGGCCATCAGGCCATCAGGCCATCAGGCCATCAGGCCATCAGGCCATCAGGCTGTCAGGCCGTCAGCGCGTACCTTCGCCGGCCGCCGGGGCGCGGGGTGCGGGCGGGGTCGAGCCAGGGCGGTGGGAGGAACCAGACCTGCGCGGCGGTGCCCGGACCGTCGATGCGGATCTCCCACCCGTCGTCGTGCACGCGGTGGTGGCAGGCGGTGCACAGCAGGATGCCGTTGGCGAGGTCGGTGGGTCCACTGTCGCGGCCCCACCAGTCGATGTGGTGGGCGATCGTCCAGGCGGGCGGCGCCCCGCAGAAGGCGCAGCCGCCGTCGCGCTCGGCGAGCGCGAGCCGCTGGGCGGGGGTGAACAGGCGCTTGGCGCGCCCCCAGTCGACGATCTCCGACTGCCCGCCGAGCACGCAGGGGATCACCTGGGTGTCGGCGGCGATCCGCCGCACGAACGCGGCCGGCACCGGCTGGTCGATGCCGTCGACCGTGGCCGACCCGACGCCGGCGACGAGGTCGTCGAGCGCGACGCGCACCACGACGGTGGCTGTCGGCCCCGTCGGCACCGCGTCGCAGCCGAGGCCGTGGCGGGCGAGGTCGCTGAGCGCATCGGCCTGGATCTGCTTGACCGAGCGGTCGTCGCGGTCGGCGTCGGCGGCGTGCTCGTTCGCGCGCAGGGTGTGGGTGACGGCTCGTCGAGGAACGCCTTGATCGGCGCTCCCGTCAGCACGTCCCACTGGCCCGTGAGGCGGATCATGCCGTCGCGCTCGACGACGCTCGCGCCCCTCGTGGCCCGCGCCTCTTCGTGGCGATCGAGCACCCCGTCGGGGTCGAGGTGGGCCTCGGCCCGCGCGAGCACCTTGGCGAGCTCGTCGGTGCGCAGGCCCGGCGCCAGCGTCACGAGCTCGGCCTCCGCCGCGCCCAGCCGTTCGCCGTCGACCCGCACCGCCAGCCGGTCGAGCAGCGTGATGATCGCCGAGGCGGCGGTCATGCCGAGCACCCCGGCGGCGACGGCGGCCGCCACGTGCGGGTGCGGGGCGGGAAGCTGCTCGCCGGTGAGCGACCGGCGCGGCGCGGTGGCCTCGCCGACCTGCACCATGCGCAGCGCCTCGCCCGTCGTCGACCCCGCGGTGGTCGAGATCATCGACACCGGGTTGCGGAACCCCTGCGTGCGCGCGAGCGAGTCTCTGCCGAGCTCGGCCCGGGACTGCCGCGAGATCTCGACCGCAACCGGCGCGAAGGCCGCGTCGACCCGTCGGCGGAGCGCACCGAACGCGGCGTTGACCGCGACGAGCTCACCGGGCGTCAGCGACGCGGGAGCCCGTGTGCCGCCCGCGGCGGCGAGCGCCTCGAGGGCTTCGGTGACGCTCGCCAGCAGGTTCGACATGCTCAGAGGTGAGAACATACCTCCGACACTCGGCGGAGTTCTCCACCGCCCGAACGTGCGCCGAGGCCCGGCCGAACGCGCGTCAGTCCCAGTCGAGGTAGTCCTCGATGATCGCGGCGGTCTCGCCGGGGTGGGTCGCCGGAAACAGGTGTCCGCCGCCGGGCACGAGTGTCGTGGTCACCAGGTGCGGTGCGCCGGCCTGCAGGGCCTCGCCGTTGGCGGGCGGCGTGACGCGGTCGTCGTCGCCCTGGATGATGAGCACCGGCGTGCTCTGCTCGAGCACCGCCCACTCGGCATCCGGCGTCGCCGACTGCGCGGCCAGCTGCACGTGCGCCGCCTCGAGGTCGCGCGCCTGACGGAGGATGTTCCATGTCGCCTGGGCATCCGCGCCCTCGCCGGCCAGGGCCGGGATCGCCGCGAGGATGTCGGCGTCGGCGGCATCCGAGAACACCGTCTCGAGCGCCTGCGCGGCCTCGGCCGTGGCGGGCTCCGGCCCGTCGGCGGCCAGCATGAGCACCCCGTTGACCCGGTCGTGGTGGTCGAGGGCGACGGTGCGGGCGACGGCCGTGCCGAACGCGTGTCCGCCGATCCAGGCGTCGGGCAGGGCGATGTGGTCCATCACGTCGATGACGTCCTGCGCGAGGTCGTGCATGGTCACCGCCGCGCCGGCGACGGGCCGGCGCGAGCCGATGCGCGCGACGCGGAAGTCCTCTTCGACCAGCACGCTGGCGAGGGTGCCGAGGTAGGTGACGTTCAGCCGTGCGCCGGGGATGAGCACGAGCGCGGGGCCCTGCCCCTCGTCGACGTAGGGGATGGCGCGGCCTTCGGGCTCGAAGATGCGGATCGGGCTCGGTGTCGCAGTCATGGGTCTCTCTCGCGCAGGGGAATCGTCAGGTATCAGGGTCCGACAGGCCGGGCGGTCGGTGCAAGTCGCGCGCCGCCGCCCGGTGCGACGTTCAGGCCGTCCAGGAGGTGCGACCGAAGCGGTCCCACCGCTCCACGACCGCCGGCGACCCGGCATCCGCGGTGGGCACGTACACGGGACGACCCTCGATGTAGACGCGCTCGACGTGCGAGTCGACGGCGAGCGGATCGCCCGACCACACGACGATGTCGCCGTCGCGGCCGGCTTCGAGCGCGCCGACGCGCTCGTGCAGGCGCAGGATCTCGGCGGGGTTGGTGGTGAGCGCCTCGAGCGCGGTCTCGGCCGGCAGCCCCTCGCGCACGGCGAGGATTGCCTGCAGGCGGATCTGCTCGATCGGCACGACGGGGTGGTCGGTGGTGATCGCCACCTTCACGCCGGCGGCGGCGATGAGGGCGAGGTTGCCGATGGCGCGGTCGCGCAGCTCGACCTTGGACCGCGAGGTGAGCAGCGGCCCGAAGATCACCGGGATCTGCTTCTCGGCGAGCACGTCGGCGATCTTGTGCGCCTCGGTGCCGTGGTTGACGACCAGCGTGTAGCCGAACTCCTCGGCCAGCCGCACGGCCGTGGCGATGTCGTCGTGGCGGTGGCAGTGCTGATCCCACAAGAGGTCGCCCGACAGCACCGCCGCCAGCGTCTCCTTGCCCAGGTGGCGCTCGAACGGCTCGTCCTTCTGGGCGGCCGCGGCGCGCTTGTCGGCGTAGTTCTGGGCGGCGACGAACGCGTCGCGCAGCACGGATGCCACGCCCAGACGCGTCGAGGGCGTCTGCTTCTTGTCGCCGTAGACCCGCTTCGGGTTCTCGCCGAGCGCCGACTTCACCGACACGTCGTGGGCGAGCACCTGCTCGTCGACGGTGCGGCCGCCCCAGGTCTTCAGGGCGACGGTGCGCCCGCCGATCGGGTTGCCGGAGCCGGGCTTGATGACCGCGGTGGTCACGCCGCCGCGCAGCGCGTCGCGGAAGCCGACCTCTTCGATGTCGATGCCGTCGAGCGCGCGGAAGCGCGACCCGTCGGGGTCGGTCATCTCGTTGGTGTCGTTGCCCGACCAGCCCTCGCCGTCCTCGTGCACGCCGAGGTGGCCGTGCGACTCGACGAAGCCGGGCACGACCCAGCGCCCGGTCGCGTCGACGATCTCGGCGCCGTCGGGGATCGCGGTGTCGGCGCCGCCGACGGCGGTGATGACGCCATCGGTGACGATCACCGTGCCACCGGGGATCGGGTCGGAGCTGACGGGGACGACGTGGCCGCCGGTGACGGCGAGGATGCGAGACATGCTTCCACCGTACGCGCGGCAGTACGCGCGTCCGGTCGCGGGGCGCGCCGCACCCCCGTTGACCGGGCGGGAGGCGCGCGGGAGGATCTGGCCATGGCGCTCCTGTTCTTCCACGGCGCCGGCGGGTACGACGACGATCTGCCCCTCGCATCGGGCATCGCCGCAGCCCTCGGCACCGAGCTCATCTACCCGGCACTGCCCACCGACGACTGGGGCTACGAGGACTGGGCGGCGCCGATCCGGCGGCGCGTGGATGCCGTCGCGCCGGACGACCTCGTCGTGGCGCACTCGTTCGGGGCGTCGGTGCTGCTGCGCGTGCTGGCCGAGCGACCCCGCACGCACCCCGCGCGCGCCGTGCTGCTGGCGATGCCGGAGTGGAGCGAGGCCGGCTGGGACGTCGCCGACTACGCCTTCCGCGGCCCGGAGCCGGCCACGACGCTGTCGCTGCACCACTGCCGCGACGACGACGTGGTGCCCTTCGAGCACATCGCCCGCAACGCGGCGCTGCTGCCGTCGGCCACGCGGCACGAGCACGCCGTCGGCGGCCACCAGTTCGACGGCCTCGCCGCCGTGATCGCCGTCGACGTCGCCCCCGCCTGAGGCCGGGGCGTCGCGGGCCGCCGTTCAGTGGTCGTACTGCTGGCGGGTGGGATAGCGGTCGCTGATGTGCCGGTTGAAGTACGCGCCGGGGCTCTCGGCCTCGGTCAGCGCCCGGTGCGCCGACGGAGGCACCGCGTAGTAGCGGTAGACGTCTCCGCTGGTGAACTCGATCTCGAGCACGGCGGTCTCGGCGTCGTACCCGACGCTGCGCACCACCGACGAGGTGAGCGGATGCCGTCGCATCACTGCCCCGCCGTCACGACGCCGTGCGGATGCGCACCTCGCGCTCCATGCGCTTCTCGTGCCGCTCGCGCCCCTTGATCGCCTCGAGCTCGCGGCGCTTGGGCGGGGCGTGGGTGACGAGGTCGTCGAGGAGGCGCCGTGTCGCGGCGGCGATCTCGTCGATCGCCCGCTCGAACGGCTCGGCGTTCGCGCGGGAGGGATGGGTCGACCCGCTCACCTTGCGGACGAACTGCAGCGCGGCCTCGCGCACCTCGTCGTCGGTGGTCGGCGGCTCGAAGTTGTGGAGAACGCGGATGTTCCGGCACATGCGGCGAGAGTAGCCCACCGCATGTGCCGGTGTCCCGCCCCTTACTGGTGACGCATGGCCGCCTGCAGCCACTCCTCGGGGTCGAGCAGGTGGCTGTGGTCGTCGAGGCCGAGGTCGATCTGCGCCCAGTGGATCGTGCCGGTGAACTCGGCGCCCCACTGCTTGTACCCCTCGTAGGCGGGCATGCCGGTGTCGCGGCCGACGTCGAGTCCCTCGTCGAACGAGAAGTACATCGGGTGGGTCCGCTCGACCTCCGCGGTGCCCGCGGCGACGCCGTCGACGTAGAGCGTGACGGTGCCGCCGCGACCGATGCCGCCGCCGGCATATGCGAACTCGGCGCGCACCTGATGGACGCCGGAGCCGACGGCATCCGTCGACAACGCCGTGCTGCGCAGCAGCCCGCAGTAGTTGTAGTGGAAGCCGACCTTGCCGTCTTCGCCGAAGAACGACCAGCCGCCGGTGCGACCGCCCTGGGCGACGATCGCGCCCTCGAGCGTGCCGTCGTCGGGCACCACGATCTCGGCGGTGACCGACCACGAGCGGTTCTTCACGTTGATCGCGACGTTCTCGTTGAGGCGGGTCATGCCGGGGTAGAGGCGCAACGTGTCGCCCTGCACGATCGTCGGTCGACCGGCGAACTCAGGGTTCATGCGCTGGGCGGCACGGTCGTCGAGCGGGATGACGTTGTAGCGCGTCGCCTCGATGAGGAACAGCTGCTGCAGCTCGGCGAGCTTGGCGGGGTTCTCCTTGGCGAGGTTGTTCGACTGCGTCCAGTCCACGGTGGTGTCGTACAGCTCCCACACGTCGTCGGAGAAGTCGGGGGCGGCCGAGACGACGTCCCACGGGCCCGACCCGCACCGCGCGAGCACCGATCGGCCGCGGCCCGCGCCCCTTGGCCCGGCGCGTAGGGTGGCGACATGGTCACGACCCGCCAGGTACGTCTCGCCCAGCGTCCGACAGGACTTCCCGATGCCGACACGTGGTCGGTGACAACCGACGAGCTGCCCGCTCCGGGCGACGGCTGGTTCGTCGTCGCCGTCGACCACATCTCCCTCGACCCGGCGATGCGCGGCTGGCTCGACGATGTGCCGTCGTACCTGCCTCCGGTGCAGCTGGGCGCCGTCATGCGCGCGCAGGGCACCGGCACGGTCACCGACTCCCGGCATCCGGACTTCCCGGTCGGCGCCGCCGTCACCGGCACCTTCGGGGTCACCGAGTATGCGCTCAGCGACGGCACCGGGGTGCGCCGCATCGACACCGACGTCGCCGGGGCGGCCACGTGGCTCGGGGCGCTCGGCATGACCGGGCTCACCGCGTACCACGGCCTCTACGAGGTCGGCGCGCTGTCTGCGGGCGACACCGTGGTCATCTCCGCCGCCGCGGGGGCGGTGGGAAGCGTCGCCGGCCAGATCGCCCGCGCAGCCGGAGCGACCGTGATCGGCATCGCCGGCGGGCCCGAGAAGTGCGCGTGGTTGCGCGAGCTCGGCTTCGACCACGCCATCGACTACAAGAACGAGAACGTGCTGCGGCGGCTGCGCGAGCTCGCCCCGGGCGGCATCGACATCTACTTCGACAACGTCGGCGGCGAGATCCTCGACGCGGCGCTGGCCAACCTGCGGCGCGGTGCGCGGGTGGTGCTGTGCGGGGCGATCGCGTCGTACAACGACCAGGCGCCGCCTCCCGGCCCGCGGCGGTACATGAGCCTGCTGGTCAACCGCGCGCGCATGCAGGGCTTCTTGGTGTTCGACTACCCCGAGAAGGATGCCGCCGCCCTCGAGGCGCTGGCGGGACTGGCCGCCGACGGGCGTCTGATCGCGCGCGAGACCGTCGTCGACGGCGCGGTCGACGACTTCGGCCCGACCCTGTTGCGGCTGTTCCGCGGCGAGAACACCGGAAAGCTGGTGCTGCGCATCGCGTGAGCCACGCCGACGGGGCCACCCCTTCGCGCCTCTGGCGAGAATGGAGGGATGGAGCCGTGGGAGATGCACGCCTGGTACGCCGACTTCCTCGAGGCGTGCAACCGGCGCGACTTCGCGGCGATCCGCGAGTTCATCGACCCGGCGGTACGCCGTGCGCACCTCCCCGGCGGGGCGGATGCCTGGATCTCCGACCTCGACGACCTGTTCCGCGCGTTTCCCGACTGGCAGTGGCGTCGCATCCAGCTGATCGTCGAAGATGACCGCATCGCCGCCCACCTGCGCGCGAGCGCCACGCACCTCGGCGCCTTCCGCGGTGTCGCACCCACCCGGCGCCACGTCAACGTCGCCGAGTTCACGATGTACCGGGTGGCGAAGGGACGCATCGTCGAGTCCTCGGGAACCGGGCCCCACGAACTGCTCGCCCAGCTGACCGGCTGAGGCGGGGGAGCGGGAGCCGCGCCGGCCTTACGGGCAGACGCGAACGCTGCGCCCGTCGAACGTGACGATGTCACCGACCTGCAGCTGCCGGCCCCGGCGGCGGTCGACTTCGCCGTTCACCGAGACGAAGCCGTCGATGATGGCTTCTTTCACGTCGCCGCCGGAGTCGAGAATGCCCGCGAACTTGAGGAACTGACCGAGGCGGATGCCCTCGCCGCCGATCGGGACGTCATCGATCGCAGCCGGGTTCGTCATGCCGGAATGCTAGCCGACGCCGCGGCATCCGCAGGTCGGGTGGGGGTGGGTCAGGCGCGCAGCGGCCGGAAGCGCAGGCCCACTTCGATGCGTCCGGAGTCGCCGTTCACGAGGGTGAGCGGGATCGGCGATCCGCCGGGGTTGTCATAGAGGCGGATGCCGTCGCCCAGCAGCACCGGGGCGATGTGGATGTCGATCTCATCGAGCAGGCCGCGTTCGAGCAGCTGCGCGCCGATCGTGGGCGAGAGCACTTCGACGTTCTTCCCGTCTGCCGCTTCGAGCGCGATCCGCACGGCCTCGGCGACGTCGCAGTCGAGGAAGGTGACGCCGGGCGAGGGCGCGGCGTCGCCCGGATGATGCGTGAGCACGAACGTCGCGCCGCTCCAGCGCCCGCCGTAGGTCATGCTCGCGTCGGGGAACGCATCCCAGCCGTCACGTCCGCCGAGCACCGCGCCCGTGGTCGCCACATAGTCGGCGACCACGTCACGCTCGCCCTCTTCGAGCCCCTGCATCCAGTCCATCGAATGCCCGGGGCCGGCGACGAAACCGTCGAGAGACATCGTGAAGTGCCACAGCACCTTGCCCGCCGCCGTCTGCGGCTCCATCTCATCCGTCGGCTCAGCGTAGGCGCGGCGGCTCGGGTGGGACAGGGGCCGCGTGCTCGGCATCTGAGGCGGGGTGAGGCGCGCCTCTGTCGAGATCGCACGGGACAGCCTGCGGGTCTTCGGTGAGCATCGGCCGCCGATCGCAGCTGCCATCGCCCGGCGAGACCTACCCGAAGTCCCCCGGCGCCATGTCGGTGAAGCGGGAGAAGTGGCCCTGGAAGGCGACGGTGATCGTGTCGGTCGGACCGTTACGGTGCTTGGCGACGATCAGGTCGGCCTCGCCGGCGCGCGGGCTGTCTTTCTCGTAGGCGGCCTCACGGTGCAGCAGGATCACCATGTCGGCATCCTGCTCGATCGATCCCGACTCACGCAGGTCGCTGATCGCGGGCTTCTTGTCGGCGCGCTGCTCGGCGCCACGGTTCAGCTGCGACAGCGCGATCACGGGCACCTGCAGCTCCTTGGCGAGCAGCTTGAGCGCGCGCGAGAACTCGGAGACCTCCTGCTGACGGCTCTCGACGCGCTTGCCGCTGGTCATGAGCTGCAGGTAGTCGATGACCACCAGCTGCAGCCCGACGCGCTGCTTGAGCTTGCGGCACTTCGCGCGGATCTCGACGAGCGTCATGTTGGGCGAGTCGTCGATGTAGAGGGGCGCGTCGTTGATGCGGCCGCGCGTGGAGGCGATGGTGGTCCAGTCGCGGTTGTCGAGCATGCCCTTTCGCATCGACTGCAGCGGCACCGCACCCTCGGCGCTCATGAGGCGCATCGCGATCTCGCTCTTGCCCATTTCGAGCGAGAAGAAGATGGTCGGCTTGTTGGCCTTGATCGCCGCCGAGCGTGCGAAGTCGAGCGCCAGCGTGGACTTACCCATGGCGGGGCGCGCGGCGACGACGATCATCTGACCGGGATGCAGACCGTTGGTGAGCGCGTCGAGCCCGGCGAAGCCGGTGGGGATGCCGGTCATCTGCCCGTCGCGGCCGCGGGCGGCCTCGATCTCGTCGACGGCCGCGTCGACGGCGACCTGCAGCGGCACGTAGTCTTCGGCCTGCTCGGCGCCGGTGACCGAGTAGATCTCGGCCTGCGCGTTGTTGACCAGGTCGAGCGCCTCGCCCTGGCCGTTGTACCCCATCTGCACGATGCGGGTGCCGGCCTCGACGAGGCGGCGCAGCAGCGCACGCTCGCGCACGATCGACGCGTAGTAGGCGGAGTTGGCCGCGGTGGGCACGATCGAGGTGAGCGAGTGCAGGTAGTCGGCGCCGCCCGAACGCTGCAGGTCGCCGGTCTTGATGAGCTCGTCGGTGACGGCGACCACATCGGTGGGCTCGCCGTGGGAGTAGAGGCTGAGGATGGCCTCGAAGATCAGCTCGTGCTTGGGCACATAGAAGTCGGTGCCGCGCAGCGCCTCCACGACGTCGGCGACGGCGTCGGGCGAGAGCAGCATGCCGCCGAGCGTGCTCTGCTCGGCGAGCAGGTCGTGCGGCGGGATGCGCTGGTTGTCGCGGGGTGCGCCGAGCCGCTCCTCGGAGATATCCGCGATCGACATGCAGCCTCTTTCCACCGGTACGGTCCAGCCGGGGGTTCCGGACCTCAGCACACGCTAGGGATGGCCTCCGACAGTCGCAAACCGCCCTGTGGATAACTTTGTGGAGAAGATGCGGGAAACGCCGGTGAGGCTGTGCACAAAGGGTGTGGAGAACCGCCGACGTCGGGCGAGTTTCGCGTCTCGTTAACCATCCTGACCGGGGTTTTCAGTTTTCACACCCTGTGGATGTGGAATGGGATTGAAGTGGCACTTGAAGGTTCGGGCTTCCGCCGCGAACTGGGGACAACCATGGGGATAGGTGCCCTCGCTGTCAAGTCGGGAAACATCGCCGGTGAACGGCTTTTTCCCGGCCGTGCGCGCGAAACCTCTAGACAGCGCCCGGGGCCGCGAGTAACGTCAGCGCTCACCAGGCACCTTGAGATGTCGGACCCCCGGCCGGCATCGGACTCTTCGTCGTGGAGGTGAACGTGGACGGGATGACACTCCGGTCGTATCGCAGAGGCGCGATGCTCGCCGCCGTGGGCGTCGGTGCTGCGTTCCTCTGGATGCTGCTGTCGATCCTCATCGGTCCGACCGCCGCCCACGCAGACGACGACGATCGTCCCCTCGGCTCCCTGCTGGATGCCGTCGGCGAGGTGCTCACGCCGGTCACCGACACCGTGGGTGCGGTGCTCACCCCCGTCACCACGACAGTGAGCGAGGTCGTCGCCCCCATCACGACCCCGATCGTCGAACCGGTCGGCGAGGTCGTCACCCCCGTTCTCGAACCCCTCGCCCCGGTGATCGCGCCCGTGGCAGAGGTCGTCGCCCCCGTCGTCGCTGCCACCGAGCCGGTGCTCGAGGTGGTCGAGCCCGTCGTCGACGCGGCCGCACCCGTGCTCGGCCCCGTGATCGACGTCGTCACCGACGCCACGGCGCCCCTCGCCCCGGTGCTGGCGCCGGTGCTCGAGACCCTCGACCCCGTCGTGGGCGCCCTCACGCCGGTGCTCGACGAGGTCGCCGCGCTGCCTGTCGTCGATCGCCTGGTGCCGCCCCTGCAGGGCGCCGGTCTCCCGCTCCCCGGCGACGCCGACGGCCCCGCGACCGCGGCGAGCCTCCCCGTGATCGCGGCGCGAGCCACGGCATCCGCGCCCGTCGCCGGACAGCCGCCGGCGGAACCGGTGCTGGTCTTCGCGCCCGCGCTGTCGGCGACCGCCGCGACCCTCGCGACCGTCGTGCTGCCCATGGGGCCGACGGATGCCGTCGCGCCCGCGGGCTCGACGTCTCCCCCGATGGGACTCCTGGCCCCCCTGGGCTCTGCGACATCGCTCTTCGCCACGTCCGCCGGATGGGGCCTCGGCCTCAGTGCGCTGCTCGCCTTCGGACTGCTCGCCGCACACCGTGCCTGGGTGCTGCGACGCCGTCCACGGGATGAGTGGGCGCTGCCCGCACCCGTCCTCGCCACCGACGTCTCCCCCGACTGACCGGGGATGCGGCCGCCTCTGCGCGGCATGCATCGTCGGCGTGCGCCCGCACGCCGTCCCACACATCAGTTCGAGGAGAAGAACATCATGAACACCATCGTCAAGCGCGCCCTGTGGGGCACGCTCCTGGCCGGAGGACTCACGTTCTTCGGCGCGACGGTCGCCCAGGCGGCCGACGCAGACACCTCGGGAGAGGACGGGCTGCTCTCGGGCACCCAGGCCCTCATCTCGCTCGACGTGCCCGTCACCGTTGCCGGCAACGGCATCTCGCTGCTGGGCGACGCCGGTTCGTCGGATGCCGCGACCACCGCGCCCGCGGCGGCCACGACGCCCACCGCCCCGTCGACTGACGGCGCGGACGGCACCGGGTCGGGCACCCAGGCCCTCGTCGAGGTGAGCCTGCCGATCACCGTGGGCGGTAACGGCATCTCGCTGCTCGGCGACGCCCAGAGCAGCGATGCCCAGACGGCCCCGGCTGCAGCGCCCGCTCCGGCGGCGCCCGCCGCCCCGTCGACCGACGGCACCGACGGCACCGCCTCGGGCACTCAGGCGGTCGTCGATGCGGCCGTGCCGATCACCGTGGGCGGCAACGCCATCTCGGTGCTCGGCGACGCCGAGACCACGGATGCCGGGACGGCCGCACCCACGACGGGCACCGGTACGGCCGGTACCGGTGGAGCTACCACCGACGGGACCGACGGCGTGGCCGGCGGCAGCCAGGTGCTGGCACCGGTCACCGCCCCCGTGACCGTGGGCGGCAATGCCATCTCGGTGCTCGGCGACGCCGAGAGCACGAATGCCGGCACCACCGCACCCACCACGGGCACCGGCACGGCCGGTACCGGAGCCACCACCGACGGGACCGACGGCGTGGCCGGCGGCACCCAGGTGCAAGCACCCGTTGCCGCCCCCGTCACCGTCGGCGGCAACGCCATCTCCGTGCTCGGTGACGCCGAGACCACGGATTCCAGCACCACCGCACCCACCACGGGTACCGGTACGACCGGCACCGGCGGAGCCACCACCGACGGGACCGACGGCATCCTCGGCGGGACCCAGGTGGCGCTGCCTGTCACCGCGCCGATCACCCTCGGCGGCAACGCCATCTCGGTGACCGGCGACGCCACCACCGGCGGCGCGACGACCCCGACCGTTCCGACGGCGCCGGTCGACCCCGTCGACCCCGTCGACCCCGTGGACCCGGTCGACCCGGTCGACCCGACGGATCCGGGCACCACGCCCGGCACCGTGACGCCCACCATCCCCGGCACGGGCACCACGGGCACCACGGGCACCGCAACCGCCTCATCGACCGCTGTGGTCGGGATGGCCGCGGCCACCTCGGTGACCGCCCTCGCCGAGACCGGCGGGAGCACCGGCATCCTGCCGTCGCTGGCGGCGCTCACGCTGGTGCTGGGGGTGATCCTCGCCACCCGCCGTCGGAACCGCATCGCGTGACCCGGACGCCCGTGTGGGGGCGCCAACGCCTGGCGCGCCCCCGCACGACGACCCCGGAAACGACGGATGCCGTGACCCCCGAAAGGGCCACGGCATCCGTCGTGCGTCGCGATTACTTCGCGGCGACCACCTGCAGGGTGATCACGGCGGTGAGGTCGTCGCGGAGGCGAACGGTCGCCTCGTGCTCGCCCACGGCCTTGATCGGCGCGGTGATGTGGATCTTGCGCTTGTCGAGCTCGCCCAGACCGGCGGCCTTGACGGCGTCGGCCACGTCGGCGGTCTTGACGGCGCCGAAGAGGCGACCTTCCTTACCGGCCTTGACGGAGAGCTTGACCTTGGTCGCCTCGAGGGCGTCCTTGAGGGCCACGGCCTCTTCGTGCACGTGGATCGCGCGCGCGTCGCGGGCGGCGCGGATCGACGCCACCTGCTTCTCGCCACCGCGGGTCCATGCGACCGCGAAGCCCTGGGGGATGAGGTAGTTACGGGCGTACCCGTTCTTGACCTCGATGACGTCGCCGGCGCTTCCGAGCCCGGCAACCTCGTTCGTGAGAATCAGCTTTGCCATGATCGGTACCCCTTAGCGGCCAGCGCCGGCGTAAGGCAGGAGCGCCATTTCGCGCGCGTTCTTGATCGCCTTGGCGATCAGACGCTGCTCCTGCACCGAGACACCGGTGATACGACGGGCGCGGATCTTCCCGCGCTCCGAGATGAACTTGCGGAGGGTTGCGACGTCCTTGTAGTCGATGACGCCGACGCGGATCGCCTTCGCGGGAGCGGCGTTCTTCGCGCCCTTCCGCGGCTTGCGGCGATCGCCGGTAGCCTTTCCAGCCATTGGTCTTCCTTAAAAGTTGTGAGAAATCAGAACGGGGTGTCGTCGCCGTAGGCGCCGGGGGCGCTCCAGGCGTCGGGGGCCGCCGAGCCGGGGGTCGCCCACGGCTCGTCCTGCTGAACCTGCTGCTGCGGACGGGCCTGCTGGCCACCACCGCCGCCGCCGTAGTTACCGCCGCCACCGCCGGACGAGGCCGCGCGCGTGACCTGAGCGGTCGCGTAGCGCAGCGAGGGGCCGATCTCGTCGACCTCCAGCTCGATCGAGGTGCGGTTGTTTCCTTCGCGGTCCTGGTAGGAGCGCTGCTTCAGGCGACCGGTCGCGATGACACGGGAGCCCTTCGTCAGCGAACCGGCCACGTGCTCGGCGAACTCACGCCACACCGATGCGCGAAGGAACAGGGCCTCGCCGTCCTTCCACTCGTTCGCCTGACGGTCGAACGTGCGGGGGGTCGACGCGATGGTGAAGTTCGCGACGGGCAGGCCGTTCTGCGTGTAACGCAGCTCGGGGTCTGCCGTGAGGTTGCCCACGACGGTGATGACGGTCTCGCCGGCCATCGTCGTTACGCCTTCGCAGCCTTGCGGGCAGCCTTGGCCTCAGCGCGCTCCTTCTCGGCGGCGACCTGAGCGATCGCCTCCTCGGCGCGGAGGACCTTGGTACGCATGATCTGCTCGTTCAGCTTCAGCTGACGGTCGAGCTCCTGCGTGGCCTCGCTCGTGGCGGTGAAGTTGACGACGGCGTAGATGCCCTCGTTCTTCTTCTGGATCTCGTACGCGAGACGGCGCTTGCCCCACACGTCGACGTTCTCGATCGAGCCACCATCAGCGGTGATGACCTTCAGAAAACCGTCGAGCTTGGGAGCGACCTGGCGCTCGTCGATCTCGGGGTCGAGGATGACCATGAGCTCGTACTGGTGCGAGTGCGTCACTAACCCACCTCCTTCGGACTAGAACGGATGCCGGGCGGTTCCCGGCACCAGGAGGGTTGATGCACGTGTCCGCTGCTGCGCATGGGCGCAGACGGACAACCTCAACAGTCTAGCCGATGTGGCGGCGGGGACGGAACCGGGGGTTTCGGGCCCAGGAACGGGCGGGGCGGTGACCATCCGTCGGGGCGGTGGGGCGGGAGTCGACTCGCGGGGCGACAGGGGTCACACCAGCACCGCGGGTCCGACGGATGGTCACGGCCCCGCCGGTAGCGTGGGCTCATGGAGTGGGAACCGGACGTCAGCGCGGGGGAATGGCTGCGGGAGCGCATCGACCAGCCGTGGCGGGGCACGATGCACGACCTGGTGCCTCGCGGCTTCGCCGCGTACGCCCGCATCTTCCACCCGGCCACCCGCGACCGCCCCGTGGGTACGGCATGGCCCACCGCCGCGTACTCCGACCACCGCGCCTGGGAGAGGTTCCACGACGCGCACCCCGACCTGCAGACGGTCACCGAGCGCGTGAGCTGGGCCACGACCGCGGCCGCACTGGGCACCGTGTTCCACCCCGAGGCCCAGTGGAGCGCGCTCACGCGCGTCGACGCCCGCGCCGACCGTGTCGACGACCCCCGCGACGCCGACGGCTGGCGCTATGCCGACCCCGAGATGGGCGGGATGCCGGCCGATCTCGTCTCGGCGCTGGCCGAGGTGCTGGCGGCGGCCACGACGACCCCGACCGAGGGGGGCGTCGCCCTCTGGGAGGGTCGCGCCGCGCTGGTCGGGCACCTGGGCCACGGCCCCTCGCGCGTCTTCTTCCAGATGGGCGACGGCGCCGACCCCGACCTCGCCCGCCACAACGCGATGCTCGGCACCGCCGCGCGCGACGTGCTCAACAGGGTGTTCCGAAAGCCCACCTGGCAGGAGGGCATCCTCTCGCGCGACATCTCGGAGGGCCCGCGCCTCGCGCTCCCCGAACGCAACCACGTGCTGTTCCGCGGCGGGGTCGCCGAACTGGTCGACCCGGCCTGGGAGCTGCGGATGCCGTGGCGCGACCGCCCCTCCGAAGCTCAGGGCTTCCCGCCGAGCGCGCAGAGCCCGAGCCTGGTGTGGCCGGCCGACCGCGCGTGGGTGTGGGTGTCGGAGGTCGACTGGGACTCGACGGTCGTCGGCGGCAGCGCGGAGCTCATTCGCGCCGTGTGCGCCGACCCGCGCCTCGAGGCGCTGCCGCTCGGCCCCGACGCCGACCTGTCGTGGGACGGCGACGGGGTGAACCGGTGAGCGGGTTCGACCCGCGACCGCTCACCGGTCCGGTCGACCGCGCGACAGTGCGCGCCCACCTGCAGCACCTCACGCAGAGCGGGCGTCTGCCGTCGGGGCAGGGGGCCGCCGTCGCCGTCGTCGTGCTGGTCGTCGTGCTCGGCATCTTCCTGGTGTTCGGCACGGTCGCCGTCGGCATGCTCTCGGCGGCGCTCGGGGCCTGGAACAGCGGCAGCCCGGGCGGCGGCGGCTTCGTCATCGTGCCGGTGCTGATGCTCGGCATCGTCGTCGCGGGCGCCGTGTTCGCCATCGTGCACGCGGTGCGCCGCGCCGGCGGGGCGCGCACCTACCGCCTCGACACGTTCGCGCAGGCCAACGGCATGACCTGGTATGCCCGCGCCGACGCACCGCCGCTGCCCGGGATGCTGTTCGGCATCGGCCACAGCCGCCGGGCCACCGACATCGTGCGCGGCGACCGCCCGCGCCTGGTCGAGTTCGCCAACTACCGCTACAAGACCGGCTCCGGCAAGAACGAGTCGACGCACAGCTGGGGGTACGTCGCCGTGAAGCTCGCCCATCCGCTGCCGCACATCGTGCTGGATGCCACGAGCAACAACTCGCTGTTCGGCTCGAACCTGCCGACCTCGTTCGACCGCGACCAGCGCCTGAGCCTGGAGGGCGACTTCGACCGGCACTTCGCCCTGTACTGCCCGGCCGGCTACGAGGCCGATGCGCTGTACCTGTTCACGCCCGACATCATGGCGCGCTTCATCGACAACGCCGCCGCGCTCGACGTGGAGATCGTCGACGACTGGCTGTTCCTCTATGCCAAGCGCGACCTGGTGACCCTCGACCCGTCGACGTGGGCGTGGCTGTTCTCGGTGGTGGGGTCGCTGCTGGGCAAGCTCGACCAGTGGGAGCGCTGGCGCGACGACCGGCTGAGCGCGCCGGCCGCCGCCGACCCGGCGGGCGCGGCGGGAAGCCTCCCGTTCACGCCGCCGCTCGAGGCGCTCCGCCCGCCGCCGGGGGTGGCCGCGCCGGGACGCCGCCTCAAGAGCGCCGTGCCGTGGGCCGCGATCGTGGTGCTCGGCGCGTTCGCGCTGCTGTGGGTGGTCGGTCAGGTCGGGGTCTTCGGGGGCCTGCTCGGCTCGTTCTTCCCCTGACCCCCCTGACCCCCGACCCCCCTGACCCCCGCCCCGGGTCAGCGCCACGCACGGCGGAGGAGCCGCTGCACCACGCCGGTGAGGAACATCAGCAGCAGCGGCCAGTAGCCGAGCGCCGGGAACAGCAGGGTGACCCCCAGCGCCACGGCGAACATGATCATCATCGACAGGTCGACGGCGAGGTCGCCGCGCACGGTCGCCGTCGGCACGGTGGAGATGTCGGGGTGCGCGCGCACGTAGAGGCGGATGACGAAGGATGCCGCGCAGACCGCGAACAGACTGCCGATGTAGACGGCGCGCACGAGCCCGTCCGCGTCGGAGAACTGCCCCGACATCGACGTGGCCACCGGCAGCCACACGATCGTCAGCAGCCACGCCGACACCAGCCACATGAGCGCGGTGGGCACCGCGGTGACCTGCCGGAAGAGCCGGTGGTGGATCATCCAGAACAGGGCGATCATCACGAAGCTCACGAGGAAGCTGGTGAGCTGGTCCTGGTGGTCGGCGAACCAGCGGCCGGCGGAGTGGCCTTGGCCGCCGGCATCCGACACGCCCTCCATGAGCGGCAGGATGAGCAGCGTCATCGCGATGGCGACGACCGCGTCGATGAACGCCGCGCACCGCTCGGCGCTGAGGTACCCCTCCGGGCGGTGCCCCGCGGAGCGAGGCGGCTGCGGCGGATGCCGGTCGCCGGGCTGTCTGTCGGCGGGGGTCTCGGCGCTCATGCCGCGATCGTAGCGAGCACGGGGCGCGCCGTCTCGTGCCCGCCGCGCCCGATCCGCGGGCGCGGCCCCGTCAGCCCGCCTGCGACGCCGCGCGCCGCGCGGCCTGCTCGACCGGGTCGGGCACCGGCAGCGAGGCGATGAGGCGCCGCGTGTAGGCGTCGCTCGGGGCGCCGAGCACCTGTGCGGTGGGCCCCGCCTCGGCGATGCTGCCCTTGTGCAGCACCACGATCGAGTGGGCGAGCATGTCGACCACGGCCAGGTCGTGCGTGATGAACAGCGCCGCGAAGCCGAACCGCTCCTGCAGGTCGACGAACAGTTCGAGCACCCGCGCCTGCACCGAGACGTCCAGCGCGCTGGTGGGCTCGTCGGCGATGAGCAGCGGCGGGTCGAGGGCGAGCGCGCGGGCGAGCGAGGCGCGCTGCCGCTGACCGCCCGAGAGCTCGTGCGGGAACCGGTCGGCGTACGCGCCGCCCAGCTGCACGGCGTCGAGCAGCTCGTCCACGCGCGGACGCGCCGACTCGACGTCGCGAGCGGCGCCGTGCACGAGCAGCGGCTCGGCGATGTTCTGCGCGATGGTCAGCAGCGGGTTGAAGCTCGTCGCGGGGTCTTGGAACACGAAGCCCAGCTGTTTGCGCAGCGGTCGGAACGCGCGCTCGCGCACCCCGTTCATCTCGGCGCCGAGCACCTTCAGCGACCCGCCCGCCACGGGGGTGAGCCCCGCGATGGCGCGGCCGATGGTGGTCTTGCCCGAGCCGCTCTCGCCGACGAGGCCGACGACCTCGCCGGGCGCGATCGAGAAGCTCACCCCGTCGACGGCGCGGAAGCCCGCGCGGCGGAACCGGCCGGGGTACTCGATCACGAGATCCTCCGCCGCCACCACCGGCGCCGTGCCGGGCGCGGCATCCGGTCGGGTGCGGTCGACGATCTCGAGGCGCGGCACGGCCGCCAGCAGCTTCTTGGTGTACTCGTGGCGCGGCGCGGCGAACAGGTCGTGCACCGGCGCGGTCTCGACGATCTCGCCGGCGTACATCACCGCGACCCGGTCGGCGAGGTCGGCCACGACGCCCATGTTGTGGGTGATGAGCACGATGGCGGTGCCCGTCTCGTCGCGCAGGCGGCGCAGCAGCTCGAGGATCTCGGCCTGCACCGTGACGTCGAGGGCCGTGGTCGGCTCGTCGGCGATGATCACGGTGGGCTCGAGGGCGAGGGCCATCGCGATGACGATGCGCTGCTTCTGCCCGCCGGAGAACTGGTGCGGGTACTCGTCGACGCGGCGCTCGGGGTCGGGGATGCCGACGCGACGGAGCATCTCGATCGCCTGCTCGCGCGCCTGCTTCTTCGACACCTTGCCGTGGGAGCGCAGGCCCTCGGCAAGCTGCCAGCCCACCGTGAACACCGGGTTCAGGGCGGTGGAGGGCTCCTGGAAGATCATGGCCGCGCTGGTGCCGCGCACCTCGCGCAGCCGGTGCCGGTCGAGGCCGATCACGTCGGTGCCGTCGAGCACGACCGCCCCGTGGGCGATGGCGGTCTCGGGCAGGAGCCCGAGGATCGTGCGGGCGGTCACGGTCTTGCCGCTGCCCGACTCGCCGACGATGGCGAGCACCTCGCCGCGGGCGACTTCGAGGCTCACCCCGCGCACGGCGTGCACGTCGCCGCCGTCGGTGGCGAAGGTGATGTCGAGGTCGCGGATGTCGACGGCCGGGCGACCGGCCGTCGTGGTGCCTGCTGCGGTCATCATTCGACCTCTCCCATGAACTCGCGCGATGCGGGCTGCTCGGCGGCGACGGCATCCGCCGGTGTCTTCGTGGTGCCGGCGCGGCGGCGCGCGCGCAGGCGCGGGTCGGCCAGGTCGTTGAGGCTCTCGCCGATGAGGGTGACGCCGAGCACCGTCAGCACGATGGCCATGCCGGGCGGGATCGAGGTCCACCAGATGCCGGCGGCGACGTCGCTGATCGACTTGTTGAGGTCGTAGCCCCACTCCGCCGCCGCGGTGGGCTGGATGCCGAACCCGAGGAAGCCGAGCGCGGCGAGGGTCGAGATCGCCTCCGACGCGTTGAGGGTGACGATCAGCGGCAGCGTGCGGGTCGAGTTGCGCAGCACGTGGCGGAACATGATGCGCGGCGTCGAGGCGCCGATCACCTTGGCCGACTCGACGAACGCCTCGGACTTCACACGCACCACCTCGGCGCGCACGACCCGGAAGTACTGCGGGATGAACACGACGGTGATGGATGCCGCGGCCGCGAGCACGCCGGGCCAGAGCCCGGACTGGCCGCCGCTGATCGCGATGGCCACCACGATCGCCAGCAGCAGGGTCGGGAAGGCGTAGATGGCGTCGGCGACGACGACGAGCGTGCGGTCGATCCAGCCACCGAGGTAGCCCGAGATCAGACCCAGCAGGATGCCGAGGAACACCGACAGCACGAGGGCGACGATCACGACCATCAGCGCGGTCTGGGCACCCCAGATGACGCGCGAGAGCACGTCGTACCCGCCGACGGTGGTGCCGAGCAGGTGCTCGGCGCTCGGCGGCTGCTGGGCGCCGAAGTTGCCGTCGGGGCCGGTCAGCTGGCTGTAGCTGTAGGGCGCGATCCAGGGGGCCAGGAGCGCGGTGAGCAGGAACAGGCCGACGATGACCAGGCCCGCCACCAGCATCCCGCGCTGCAGGCCGACGCTCTGACGCAGCTGGTGGACGACCGGCAGGCGGTCGACGAGACGTTGTCTTGCCATCTCAGTACCTCACTCGCGGATCGATGAAGGCGGCGATCACGTCGACGACGAAGTTGGTCACAGCCACGATGATCGCGATCATCGCGACGATGCCCTGCACCGCGACGAAGTCGCGCGAGGCCAGGTAGCCCGCGAGCTGGAAGCCGAGCCCCTGCCACTCGAAGGTGGTCTCGGTCAGCACCGCGCCGCCGAGCATCAGCGCGATCTGCAGACCGATGACGGTGATGATCGGGATGAGCGCGGGGCGGTAGGCGTGGGTGCGCACGAGGCGCACCTCGCGCACGCCGCGCGAGCGCGCCGCGTCCACGTACGGCATGTTGAGGGTGCCGATGACGTTGGTGCGCACCAGGCGCAGGAAGATGCCGGCCGTCAGCAGACCCAGCGTGAGTGCGGGGAGCACCGCGTGGGCCAGCACGTCCTGCACGTAGGCGGGGTTGCCGCTGGCGATCGCGTCGATGAGGTAGATGCCGGTGCCGCCGTCACCGCGCTCGAGGGCGATCTCGGTGCGCACGTTCGCGCGGCCCGACACCGGGAGCCAGCCGAGCCACACCGAGAAGACGAGCTTGGCGATGAGTCCCGAGAAGAAGACGGGCGTCGCATAGAAGAGGATCGCGCTGACACGCAGCACCGCGTCGGGCCAGCGGTCGCGCATCGCGGCGGCGACCATGCCGAACGGGATGCCGACGATGAAGGCGACCACGAGGGCGTAGACGACCAGTTCGAAGGTCGCGAGCCCGTAGGTGGCGAGCACGTCGATGACCGGCTGGTTGTCGGTGATCGTGGTGCCGAAGTTGAAGGTGAGGATCTGCCCGAGGTACTCGATGTACTGCACGAAGATCGGGCGGTCGTAGCCGGCCTCGTGGATGCGCTCCTGCAGCTGGTCGGCGGGGAGGCGCCCGCCGAGTGCGGCGGTGATCGGGTCGCCGGTGAGCCGGATCAGGAAGAAGACGAGGGTGACCAGGATGAGCACGGTCGGGAAGATCAGCAGGAACCGCACCAGCAGGTAGCGGCTGAGCGTGCCGCCGCCGCCCCGGCTCTTGGTCGGGGCGTGCAGGAAGGCGGGCGGTTCGGCGACGTCGGTCGTCATGGGTGTCTACCTTACGTACGGTGCGGGCGTTCCGACTCGGCGCCGCGCGCCCCGCTCAACGACCGGACCCGGTCGTTGAGCGAGCGCAGCGAGTCGAAACGCCCGCACCCGTTGACTTACTTGGTGATCGGCGCGAAACGCAGCTTGAACGAGGCGTCGAGGGTGACGCCGCTCACCGCCGCACCGGTCACGGCGACCTGGGCGCCCTGCAGCAGCGGCACCGTGGACAGGTCGCCCGCGACGAGCTCCTGGATCTTCTCGATGTCGGCGGTGCGGGTGGCCGCATCCGGCTCGACGGCCTGCTGGAGGATCAGGTCGTTGACCTCGGGGTTGTCGTAGTGGTTGCCGAGGAAGTTCTCCTTGAGGAAGAACGGCGTCAGGTAGTTGTCGGCGTCGGAGTAGTCCGGGAACCAGCCCAGCTGGTAGGCCGGGTAGACGTCGGAGGTGCGGTCCTTGGAGTACTGCACCCACTCGGTCGACTGCAGGTTCACCGTGAACAGGCCGTCGGCCTCGAGCTGCGACTTCACCAGGGCGTACTCGTCACCCGACGAGGGGCCGTAGTGGTCGGGGCTGTACTGCAGGCTCAGCTCCACCGGGGTGGTGACGCCGGCCGCCTCGAGCGTGGCCTTGGCCTTCGCGGCATCCGGAGCACCCGCGCCGTCGCCGTAGAGACCCTTCAGCGCGTCGGTCGCGCCGGCGAAGCCCTCGGGGACGTACGAGTACAGCGGGGTGTAGGTGCCCTTGTAGACCTGCTCCGACAGCGCGTCGCGGTCGACGAGGTCGGCGACGGCCTGACGGACGGCGAGCGCCTTGGCCGGGTCGGCGTCGGCGGTCGTGGCGCCGTAGGGCTGCGTGTTGAAGTTGAACACGATGTAGCGGATCTCGCCGCCGGGGCCCTCGACGACCTTGACGTCGTCGTTGCCCGACAGGTCGTCGACGTCGGTGGCCGAGAGGCTGCGGTAGGCCACGTCGATGTCACCCTGCTGGACGGCCAGCTTCAGGTTCGACGACTCGGCGAAGTAGCTGAGGATCACACCGCCGTTGACGGGGGCGTCGAGCAGACCCTTGTAGTTCTCGTTCGGGGTGAACTCGACGGTCTTGTTGAAGTCCCACGAGGTGATCGAGTACGGGCCGCCGAAGGCGTCGGCGTCGACGATGTCCTGGTCGGGCGTGACCGCGTCGGCCGAGAACACGTCCTCGTCGACGATGGCGCCGGGGAAGCTCGTGAGGATGAACGGGAACACCTGGTCGTTGTCGGTCTTCAGCTTGAAGACGACGGTGGTGTCGTCGGGGGTCTCGACGCTGTCGAGGTTGTAGAGCAGGCTCGAGGCGCCGTTCGGGTCGGCGATCTTGATGTTGCGGTCGAACGAGAACTTGACGTCCGACGAGGTGAGGTCGTTGCCGTTGGACCACTTCAGGCCCGCGGGAAGGGTGACGGTGTACTCGTTGGGCGAGGTGAACTCGGCCGACTCGGCCAGGTCGGGGACGACCTCGGTGGAGTTGTAGTCGGTGTTGACCAGGTACGGGAAGACCTGGGTCTGCACGGCGAGCGAGCCGTTGTCGTACGAGCCGGCCGGGTCGAGCGTGGTGACCTTGTCGGTGGTTCCGACGATGACCGGGTCTCCGGACGCCTCGCCGGAGGAGCCGCCGGTGCTGCCGCCGCCGGCGCAGCCGGCCAGGAGGAGCGATGCCGCGCCGAGGGCGCCGATCGCGAGGCCGAGACGGCCGCGCGTGCTGTGATGCAGTGCCATGGGTAGTACCTCTGCTGTGTGGTGACGCCCGTCGGAGGGCGGGCGTCACTCATCTTTCACCTGCCGGTGGCTTACGGCAGTATTCACGGCCGTTTCGTAACGAGACCGAAACCCGCCTCCGGCGGCACCGGATGCCGTCGCGCCGGGTGTCAGAGGGCCGTTCCAAAGGTCGCGGGCGGCTGATCGCGCGGCCTGAGCGACAGATTCCGCGGCCGACGGCATCCGCGGGTGGCGGTCGTGGTCGGGTGGTCAGCGTGTTCCTTCGCCTGCGCGCCCGATGGGCCCTCTTCGCCGCCACCCGTCAGACGCTCGCCCAGCTGATCGTGTTCGCCGTGCTGAACGTCGGCATGACGGTGCTGCAGCTGGTGCTGATGCCGGTGGCCAAGGCGCTGTTCGGTCTGACGCCGCTGGTCGACATCGGATTGCAGGCGCTGCCCATCGGATCGGACTACTTCGTCTTCGACTACGCCGCGGGGGCGCTCCCCGAGGGCGGGGGCGGCCTGGCCTACTTCCTCGCGGTGCAGCTGACCCTGGCCATCGCGCAGGTGCTGAACTTCTTCGCACAGCGCAACATCACCTTCAAGTCCAACAGCAACCCGTGGATCGCCGCCGCCTGGTACACGGCCGCCTACGTCGTGATCACCTTCGGGGCGGCCGCGCTGCAGGGGCTGTACAAGGCGCCGATCTACGACCTGTTCATCACGACCTGGGGCATGGGCTCGGCCGGCGAGGCCGCCGCCGACATGGTGACGATGCTCATCAACGCGCTAATCTCGTGCGCCGTGTACTTCCCGATCTTCAAGATCATCTTCCGCACCGACCCCGTGGTCGTCATCGAGCAGCGGGAGCCGCTCGGGGTCTGACCGTCGGGGGTCTTCAGGGCGGGGTCTTCAGGGCGGGGTCTGAGGGCGGGGTCTGAGGGCGGGGTCTTCAGGCCGGGGTTCCGGCGCCGGAGGCCGGGGCGAGGCCGAAGTGCTCCAGCTCGGCATCGGTCAGCATCCGCGACCGGATGATGAACCGCTTGCCGGTGGGGCCTTCCACGCTGAAGCCGGCGCCGCGGCCGGGGACGACGTCGATCGTGATGTGCGTGTACTTCCAGTACTCGAACTGCGCGGAGGAGATGAACACCTCGATGGGCGCCTCCAGCCCCACCTCGAGGTCGCCGAGCTTCACGTCGCTCGGCCCGGTGAGGAACATGCCGACCGGGAAGCACATCGGGGCGCTGCCGTCGCAGCATCCGCCCGACTGGTGGAACATGAGCGGCCCGTGCTGCCCGGTGAGCTCGCGCAGCAGCTGCGCCGCCGCATCGGTCACCGCCACCCGCCCGTACGTCTCAGCCATGTCCATCCCGCACCCCTCTCCTGGTTCCGGCCCCGTCTCGTCTCCCCGTCCCGCCCCGCCCGCTGTCGCGGCCGCTTCCGGCGAGAGAACACCTCGGCGCCGAGGGAACGGGTGGCGACCGTTCCCTCGGCGCCCCGCTGTTCTCTCGCGGTGGGGAGGCGCGGGAGAACAGCGGACCGGGGGTTAGAAGAAGCCCATCGCGCCGTCGGCGTAGGAGACGAGGAGGTTCTTCGTCTGCTGGTAGTGGTCGAGCATCTTCAGGTGGTTCTCGCGCCCGATGCCCGACTGCTTGTAGCCGCCGAATGCCGCGTGGGCGGGGTACTGGTGGTAGGTGTTGGTCCACACCCGGCCGGCTTCGATCGCGCGTCCGGCGCGATAGGCGGTGTCGCCGGAACGGCTCCACACGCCCGCGCCCAGGCCGTAGAGCGTGTCGTTGGCGATCGAGATGGCGTCGTCGAAGTCGTCGAAGCTCGTCACCGAGACGACCGGGCCGAAGATCTCCTCCTGGAAGATGCGCATCGAGTTCTGCCCCTCGAACACCGTCGGCGCGACGTAGTAGCCCTCCGACAGGTCGCCGCCCAGGTCGACGCGCTCCCCGCCGATGAGCACCTTGGCGCCCTCGGCCTTGCCGATGTCGATGTACGACAGGATCTTCTCGAGCTGATCGTTCGATGCCTGTGCGCCGATCATCGTCGCCGGGTCGAGCGGGTTGCCCTGCACGATCTTCTTCACCCGCTCCACCCCGTCACCGAGGAACCGGTCGTAGATCGAGCGCTGGATGAGCGCGCGCGACGGGCACGTGCACACCTCGCCCTGGTTGAGGGCGAAGAACGTGAACCCTTCGAGCACCTTGTCGTAGTAGGCATCCGACGTGTCGCGCGCGACGTCTTCGAAGAAGATGTTCGCGCTCTTGCCCCCGAGTTCGAGGGTCACCGGGATGAGGTTCTGCGAGGCGTACTGCATGATCAGGCGCCCGGTCGTGGTCTCGCCGGTGAAGGCGACCTTGCGGATGCGCTTGTGCTGCGCGAGCGGCGCCCCCGCCTCGATGCCGAACCCGTTGACGATGTTCACGACGCCCGCCGGCAGCAGGTCGCCGATCAGCTCGAAGAGGAACAGGATGGACGCCGGCGTCTGCTCGGCCGGCTTCAGCACGACGCAGTTGCCGGCGGCGAGGGCGGGGGCGAGCTTCCACGTGGCCATGAGGATGGGGAAGTTCCACGGGATGATCTGGCCGACCACACCCAGCGGCTCGTGGAAGTGATATGCCACGGTGTCTTCGTCGATCTGGCTGAGCGATCCCTCCTGCGCCCGCAGCACGCCGGCGAAGTAGCGGAAGTGGTCGACGGCCAGCGGGATGTCGGCGGCGAGCGTCTCGCGCACCGGCTTGCCGTTCTCCCACGTCTCGGCCACGGCGATCTTCTCGAGGTTCTGCTCGATGCGGTCGGCGATCTTGTTGAGGATGACGGCGCGATCGGCCGGCGTCGTGCGCTTCCACGACTCGAACGCCTGCCATGCGACGTCGACGGCGCGGTCGATGTCTTCGACGGTGCCGCGGCCCACCTCGCAGAACGGCTTGCCGTTGACCGGCGAGATGTTCTCGAAGTACTGCCCCTTCACCGGGTCGACGAACTCGCCGCCGATGTAGTGCCCGTACCGGGCGCGATACTCGGCGACCGCCCCGCGCTGGCCGGGAGCGGCGTAGACGCTCGAGACGCCCTCTTCGACGATGGTCATGTCTGTCTCCTTCGACGGTCCATGAGTCCGCGGCATCCGCGCCGCGGTTCGGATGCCGTGGACGCTACGCCCCGCTACGTTGCATCCCGTTGCGGGGGCCGGTGCCGTGGGCGGTGGGCGCCGTTTGCGGGACGCGGGTGGGGGGCGGGTCCCGCGGAGTGCGGGTTCGGGGCGCGGTATCCGCCTGTCGCGGGACGTGGTCGGGTGCCGGGTCCCACAAAGTGCGGGTGAGGGCAGCCAGACCCACCGTTTGCGGGACATGATCGGATTCCGGGTCCCGCGGAGTGCGGTAGAGGTCGCGGCATCCGCCAATTGCGGGACGCGGGCGGATGCCAGGTCCCATAAAGTGCGGGTCAGGGCCGCCGCACCCGCGGATCACGGGACACGGGCGGATGCCGGGTCCCACGAAGTGCGGGTCAGGACACCCGCCCCCGCTCAGCCCCGCAAGGCCCGATCCACGGCATCGGTGAGGGCGGTGAACCGGGGGTTCGCGGCGAGGTCCTCGATGAGCACGGCGTCGCCGGCGGAGTCGGCCAGGGGCACCTGCCAGTTGGGGTACTCCTTGTCGGTGCCGGGCTGGTTCTGCACGCGCCGTTCGCCGACGGCATCCACGAGCGCCACGCCGAGCAGTCGCGACGGGGACGCGGTGATGAGCACGTTGAGGGCTTCGATGATCTGCTGCTCGCCGGCATCCGGGCCGATGAGCCCGCGCTCTCGGAGGAAGGCGAGCATCGCGTCGCGCTCGCGCTCGGCGTCGGCGCGTTCGTCGTCGACCGGCCGGGTGAGCAGTCCCAGCCGGGCGCGCAGGGCGACGTGGTCGCCGGCGAGGTAGCCCGCCGTCGGCGGCAGGTCGTGCGTGTTGACGGTGGCCAGCAGCGCCTCGCGGTACTGCTCGGGCGGGCGCGGCTTGTCGCCGTCCTGCTCGAACCACAGCACCGAGGTGCCCAGCACCCCGCGCGCGGCCAGGTAGTCGCGCACCCACGGCTCGACGAGGCCGAGGTCTTCGCCGATGAGCACCGCCCCCGCGCGCTGCGCCTCGAGGGTGAGCACCCCGATCATCGCCTCGTGGTCGTAGCGCACATAGGTGCCGGCGCCGGCGCCGAGACCGGCCGGGATCCACCACAGCCGGAACAGCCCGATCACGTGGTCGATCCGCAGCGCGCCGGCATGGCGCAGCAGCGTGCGGATCATGTCGCGCAGCGGCGCGTAGCCGGCCGTGGCGAGCGCGGCGGGCAGCCACGGCGGCTGGTTCCAGTTCTGCCCCTGCTGGTTGTACATGTCGGGTGGGGCGCCGACGGTGATTCCGGGGGCGTACATGTCGTGCAGCGACCACGCGTCGGAACCGAGCGTGTGCACGCCGACCGCGAGGTCGTGCATGACGCCGATCGTCATGCCGGATGCCAGGGCGCCGGCCTGCGCGGCGGCGACCTGCTGCTCGGCGATCCACTGCAGCCACGCGTGGAAGGCGACCCGGTCGGCCAGTTGCGCGCGCAGCTCGGCCACGAGCGGCGACCCGATGTCGCGCGCCGCCGCCGGGCGCTCCACGCCCTCGTAGTGCTCCTCGAGGGCGCACCACAGCGCGAAGTCCTCGAGCGGCCGGCCCTCGCGGGCGAGGAAGTCGGCCAGTTCCGCGGCGCGCGCGGGGCTGCGGGGCACCGCGAACACGACCTCGAGCGCCGACCGCTTGGCGGCCCACACCGCGTCGCGGTCGATGCGGTGCGGGTCGGTGTCGTGCGCGGCGACCGGCGCGCGGGCGGCGGCGAGGGCCGCCCGGCCGGCGGCATCCAGGTACGACGCCTCGCGGATGTCTTCGGGCCGCACGTACAGCGGCGCGAGGAAGCGGCGGGTGGCCGGCAGGTAGGGCGACGGCTCGATCGGCGAGGTGACCTCGGCGGCGTGGATCGGGTTCACGAGCAGGAAGTCGGCTCCCTGCGCCCCGGCCACCGCGGCGAGGTCGCCGAGGCCGGCGAAGTCGCCCATGCCCCACGATCCGCGCGAGCGCACCGAGTACAGCTGCGCCATCAGGCCCCAGCCGCGGCCGTTCTTGCCCGGTCGTGTGCGCCCGCGCTCGAGCCGCTCGGGGGTGATCACGAACGGGCAGGATGCCGTGCGGTCGGCCTCCCCGCCGCCGAACGGGCGCTGCCACGCCCACAGCGTGTGCCACCCGAGGGGCAGGTCGGCGGGGACGGGCACCGTCACCTTCCAGCGCAGCACCCCGTCGACCAGCCGCGCCGTGGGCTGCTGCTCGGGAATCGCCACATCGCGCCACGTGCCGTCTTCGAGCGCGACCGCCAGGGTCACCTCGTGCGCATCGGCGACGTGCACCTCGACGCTGCGCGCGCCGGGGCGGGAGACGACGGATGCCGGCAGCAGCTCGCGCCACGGCGACTCGGCCACGAGCGTCGCAGCCTCGTCGATCTCGGCATCCGTCTGCGCCGTCACCCCCATCGCGCCGAGGATGGCGCGCAGGGTCGTGGCGGGGACGACGACGCGGTCGCCGAAGAACGACCAGTACTCGGTGGCGATGCCGTGGGCTTCGGCCAGCCGCGTCAGCGCGGGGGTGGGGCGGTCATCGGTCATATCGATCCCTCCGGCACGATCGCGGCCTCCCGGTTGCCCGCGGCCGGAGAGCCGGGGCGGGGCGGTGCGGCTGTCTGGCTTCATCCTGCCAGGCGCGGGCACCGGCGGTCACGGCGTGCGGCCGGGTTCAGCGGGTCGCCCGCTCCTCGGCGGCGTCCAGGCGTTCGACGCGGGCCACCAGCGCGGCGCGCTTGGGCGAGCGCGCCGGCAGCAGACTCAAGGCCAGACGCAGCACGTCGTCGTCATCGGCCCCGTCGGCGGTGTCGGCGTAGGCCAGCAGCACATCGACGGATGCCTCGGCCACCAGCGCGTCGCGCAGCGTCGAGCTGACGGTGCTGCGGAACTCCTCGACGCCGGGAGCGGTGGAGTCGGGCAGCACCGGCCCGCGGTACGCGGCCAGCGCGACCCGGTGCGCGCCGCGCCCCAGCAGCGACAGCAGCTGATGCGCATCGGTCTCGAGCTCGGTGGTGAGACGGTAGGGGCGGGATGCGGGAACGAGCGCGGGCGCGGTCTTCTCGAGCACGCGGCGCAGCCGCACGAGCTCGGGGCGCAGCGTGTCGACGACCGGTTCGCCGTAGACGAGCGTCGCCAGCTGCTCGGCCGACACCCCCTGCCGGTGGACGGCGAGCATCAGCAGGATCTCGGCGTGACGGGCCGACAGCTCGGTGACCGACTTGCCCGCGTCGCCGCCGAGCTCGAGCAGGGCCCGGTCGCGGCCGAGCACCCGCAGCGTCGTCGTGCGGCGCACCGGCGGCGGGGCGTGACGGCGCGGCAGGCGCGGGGCCGCCGCCCGGCTGCGCAGGCGCGCGACCATCAGCTCGGCCTCGATCGCCCGCGCCGTCGCGTCTACCAGCAGCTGCGCCTGGGGGGTGGCGGCATCCGCGTCGCCGGTCACGTCGATCACGCCCAGCAGCGCGCGGGTCTCGGGGTCGTGCACGGGCGCGGCGGTGCACGACCAGGGCTGCACGAGGCGGTTGAAGTGCTCGGCGCCGTGGATCTGCACCGACCGGTCGAGGGTGAGCGCGGTGCCGGGCGCCGAGGTGCCGACGGCCTGCTCCGACCAGTTGGTGCCGGCGACGAAGCCCATGTCGCCGGTGAGGGTGCGCACGTGCCGGTCGCCCTCGACCCACAGCAGACGGCCGGCCGCATCGCCGACGGCCACGACGACACCGGCATCCGGCTCGGGAAGCAGCAGCGCGCGGATCATGTCCATCGCCCCGGCCAGCGGGTGGGCGCTGCGATACGCCTCCAGCTCGTCGTCGGTGAGCTCGAGAGGCGGCAGCGCCTCGACCCCGACGAGGCCCGCCAGCGACCGCCGCCACGACTCGCGCACCAGCGGACGCACCTGGTCGAGACGCGCGTCGCCCGCGTTGCCGGCGACGAGCTCTTCGTGCGCGCGCTCGATCAGCAGGCGCGAGCTCTGCGGCGAGATCTCGCGCCGGGACGACCACAGCGAGGGCACGGCGGCTCCGTTCGACGGCGAGCGGGTGCGACCAGTGTAGGTCGCGGGCCGTGGCCCCGCGAGGGTGCGTGCGTGCGGGTCCGGGGGGTACCGGTGCGGGGTGGCGGGACGGGGGGGTTCAGCGGCGTTCGAGGTTGGCGTCTGCCCAGGCGCCGAGCTGACCGAGGATGGGGATCAGCCGCATCCCGGCGTCGGTGAGCGCATACGCGACGGCCACCGGCGGGCCCGGCTCGACGCGGCGCTCGAGCAGGTGCGTGTCGGCGAGCTCGCTGAGCCGATCCGACAGCACGGCGTCGCTGATGCCGGGAACGGCCCGGCGCAGGCCCACGAACGACAGCTGGCCGCCGCCGAGCGCGTCGAGGATCATGCCGTTCCAGCGCTTGCCCAGCACCGAGAACGCGTGCGAGACCGCGGCGTCGCAGCTGCGTACGTCGTGGTTCTCGGTCATACCCTCATGCTACCCGTGCTAGTCTCCCGCTAGTCGCTTTGTTTTTCATAGTCACTCTGATGGGAGTAGCGAAATGACCCTGTTCCGCCTCGATGCCAGCATCATGCCGGCCACCTCCGCAAGCCGTGCGCTCGGCGACCTCGTCGAGCAGGAGTGGCTCGACGCGCACCCCGGCAGCGCCGTCGTGCGCCGCGACGTGGCCGCCGACCCGATCCCCTCGACCGCGTGGACGGATGCCGTCACCGCCGGCTTCACCCCCGCCGAGCTGCTGACCGACGCGCAGCGCGAGGCCCTCGCCCTGCGCACGCGCCTGGCCGACGAGCTCATCGACGCCGACGCGATCCTGCTCACCGTGCCCCTTTACAACTACGGCGTCTCGCAGCACGCGAAGCTGTGGTTCGACCTGGCCTACACCGACCCGCGCATCGACCCGCAGGGCACCGCGCTGCGCGGCAAGCCGGCGACCCTGGTGACCGTGCTCGGCGGCAACTACGACGTGGGCACGCCCAAGGAGGGCTGGGACCACTCCACCGGCTGGCTGCGCCGCGTGCTCGAAGACGTCTGGGGCCTCGACCTGACCGTCGTGACCCGTCCGTTCACCCTGGTGGGCGTGAACCCGGCGCTCGACGCCTTCACCGACACCGCCGCGCAGCTGCGCACCGCCGCCGAAGACGCCGCCCGCGACGCCGGCCGCTCCCTGGCCGCCGCGAAGCCCTGACCTCCGCCCCGCGCCCTCCGCAGCGCCCGCACCCCTCGGTGCGGGCTCCGCGTGGTTCGTGCGGGCGTCGACCGGCTGCGCCTCGAACCGTCGAGTGTCCAAGACACGCGGCATCCGCCCGGCACGTACGGCGTGTCTTGGACACTCGGCAGGGGAGAACGCCGCGGCAGAAGGGGACACGCGACACGAGGGCAACGCCGCGGCACGCGCCGGGCGCGGGGTCAGGGGCGGGCGGCCCACCAGGCGCGCAGGCGGCGTTCGGCTTCGTCTTCGCCGATGATGCCCTCGTCGAGGCGGATGTCCATGAGGAAGCGGTAGGCCTCGCCGACCTCGCGGCCGGGGGCGATGCCGAGCACCTCCTGGATGCGGTTGCCGTCGAGCTCGGGTCGCATCGCGCCCAGCTGCTCCTGCTCGGCCAGTTCATCGATGCGCCGTTCGATGTCGTCGTAGGCGGCCTTCAGCCGGGAGGCCTTGCGCTTGTTGCGGGTGGTGACGTCGGCGCGGGTGAGGATGTGCAGGCGCTCGAGCTGGTCGCCCGCATCGCGCACGTAGCGCCGCACGGCAGAGTCGGTCCACGCGCCCTCGGCGTACCCGAAGAAGCGCAGGTGCTGCTCGATGAGCTGGGCGACCGCGCCGATCGTGTCGGAGTCGAAGCGCAGGCTCTGCAGGCGCTTTCGCGCCATGCGCGAGCCCTTGACGTCGTGGTGGTGGAAGCTCACCCCACCGCCGGGCTCGAGCTTTCGGGTGGCGGGCTTGCCGATGTCGTGCAGCAGGGCCGCCAGGCGCAGGGTGACGTCGGGTACGGCATCCGGATGCCGTTCGTGCTCGAGGTCGATCGTCTGGCGCAGCACCGTGAGGGAGTGCTCGTACACGTCTTTGTGGTGGTGGTGCTCGTCGACCTCGAGGCGCAGCGCCGGCACCTCGGGGAGGAATTGGTCGAGCAGGCCGGTGTCGACGAGTAGCCGCAGCCCGCGCACGGGGTCGTCGGTGGCCAGGAGCTTGACCAGCTCGCCCTGGATGCGCTCGGGGCTGACGATGCGCAGCGTCTCGCGCAGCGCGGCGACGGCGGCCTCGGTCTCGGGGGCCACGGCGAAGCCGAGCTGGCTGGCGAAGCGGGCGGCACGCAGCATGCGCAGCGGATCGTCGCCGAAGCTCACCGCCGGGTCGACGGGCGTGCGCAGGATGCCGGCGACGAGGTCTTCGACGCCGCCAGTGGGGTCGACGAGGGCGGGGCCGGGGATGCGCAACGCCATGGCGTTGACGGTGAAGTCGCGCCGCACCAGGTCTTCTTCGAGCGTGTCACCGAACGCGACGGTGGGCTTGCGCGTCACGCCGTCGTAGCTGTCGGCGCGATAGGTCGTGATCTCGACCTGTTCGGGGGTGCCGTCGGGCCGGCGGATCTTGGCGCCGATCGTGCCGAAGGCGCGGCCGATGTCCCACGTGGCGGTCGCCAGCGGCTTGACGATGCGCAGGATGTCGTCGGGGCGCGCGTCGGTCGTGTAGTCGAGGTCGTTGACGGTGCGGCCGAGCATCGCGTCGCGCACCGGGCCGCCGACGATCGACAGCTCGAATCCCGCGGCGGCGAACGCGTCGCCGAGGGTCGCGGTGACCGGCGACGCGGCGAGCGCGGCGAGGCGGGCGAGGCCGGCGGCCATGTTGAGCATGGTTTCGAGCCTACCCAGCGCCGCTCCCCCGCCGCCCTACCGGGCGAAGCCCAGGAACCCGGTGAAGAGCAGTTCGCGCACGCGGGGCAGCAGGTCGGATGCCAGTGCCGCAGCGTCGACCTCGAGCAGATCCGCGATCGCCGAGATGAGCACGCCGACGGGAAGGTCGCCGTCGCAGGCGCCCACGAGGGCGGCGAGCCCCGGGTCGACGGCGATGACGCGCGCGAACCCGGCCCCCTGGTGCAGCTCGATCACGGTGGGCGCCTCGTCGCCGGGCCGGTGGTGGCGGGCTTCGGTCACGTCGGGGGCAACCTGCAGCACCGCCGCCGACAGTGCGTCGTCGCTCAGGGCGGCGAGCCGGTCGGCGGCCGCCAGCGCCGCGCCCAGGTGCACGCCCAGCGCGCCGGTCACCGGCTGCGACACGCGCTCGTAGCGGGCGAGCGCGGGCGCCGCGTCGACGGGGCGCCGCAGCAGCACGTAGCCGAACCCGATGCCGGTCACCCTGCGCGCGGCGAAGTCGTCGAGCCAGGCGTCGATGAGGCGCGCGTACTCGGGCGAGCCGGGCGTCGTGCCGCCGTCGCGCACCCACAGTTCCGCATACGACAGCGGGTCGAGGTGCTCGCGCTCCACCACCCAGGCATCCAGCGGCTCGGGCGAGGCGGCCACCCAGGCGCGCACCCGGTCGAGGCCGTCCTCGCCCTCCCGGTACTCCCAGTTAGCCAGCAGCTGAGCGGTGCCGCCCGGGGCGAGCACCGCGCCCACCCCGGTGACGAACGCGGCCACGAGATCGTCGCCGGCGTATCCGGCATCCCGGTACTCGTACTCGGGCACGCCCTGCACGCGCGGGGTGATCACGAACGGCGGGTTCGAGACGACACGGTCGAACTGCTCGCCGGCGACCGGCTCGAACAGGCTTCCGTGGCGCACCTCGACGGCGTCGGTGCCGGCCAGCAGGGCGTTGAGGCGCGTGAAGGCGAGCGCGCGGTGCGACACGTCGGTGGCCACGACCCGGTCGGCGCTGAGCAGTGCCCGCAGCGACTGGATGCCGCAGCCGCTGCCCACATCCAGCACACGGTCGACGGGGGTGGCCAGCTGCAGGCCGGCGAGGGTGAGCGAGGCGCCGCCGACTCCCAGCACGTGGTCGGTGGGCAGCGGCCCGGCCAGCGCGGCCTCGTCGAGGTCGCTCGCGATCCACCAGTGCGCGCCCACCCCCGCACCAGCGCCGTCGGCACCGGCACCCCCGGCATCCTGGGGTCGCACGAGCGCCGTCGGCACCACGCGGTCGCCGTCGCGGCGGGCCAGGCCCAGGCCGATGAGCCCGTCGACGCCGCAGGCGGGGAACGCGGCCTCGACGGCGGCAGCCGGCTGCGGCACGCCGAGGAACAGCAGCCGCGCGTGCACGGCCGCGGCGTCGTCGCGGTCGGCGATCGCGGCCAGCGCCGGGCCGTGCAGGCCGCGTCCGACGGCCGCGTCGGCGACGGGCCCCCAGCCCTCGCGCACCGCGGTGGCGGTGTAGCCGGCGGCGTCGAGATCGGTGCGCAGGGCGGCGGCCAGACGGGGGTCAGCGGTGATGACGGGCATCGGTCCATTCAAGCGGGCCGCGGCCCGTCACGGGTGGCGCACAGCGCCCGAACCCTAGAATGCAGGCAGTCGTGCGGTCTGTGATCGCACCGGATCACCATGACCCCAACTTCGCCCGATTCCGTGCCGCGCGCCGCGCCCCGCTGGCGCGCCCGCGCCGCCGCCGCCCTCGGCGTGGCGCTGCTGATGCTCTCGCCCCTGCCGGCGGCGGCGGCCACCGACCCGACGCCCGGGCCCACGCCCACCGCGACGGCCAACGCCGCCCCGACGTTCGCGATGGGCCCCGGCGATCGCGGCATCGTGCGCTCCGACCTGCCGGTCATCGTCGACGTCACCGCCTCCAATCCCGCCTCCACCCCGCTGGATGCCGCCGAGGTGCGCATCGAGCGCGGCAACGCCCCGCTCGGCTCCCGCGCCGCCCTGGGCAGCTGGCTGTCCGACCAGTCCGGCGTCGACGGGTTCACGGCGGTCGGAGGCACGGTGCTCGACGCCCTGCCCGCCCGCGGCAGCACCGCCACCTCGGTCTCCCTCGACCTGGCCGCGCTGGCCGGGCTTCCGGCGGGCGTCTACCCGCTGCGGGCCACCTACCTCACCGAGCGCGGCGAGCTCACGAGCGCGAGCACGCTCATCGTGCCCGCCGTCGACCGGCCCGCCGGTCAGGTGACCGTCGTGGTGCCGATCACCGCGGGAGCGCTGTCGACCGCGCTGCTCACCGCCGACGAACTGGCCACCCTCACCGCATCCGACGGGGCGCTGCGCGCGCAGCTGGATGCCGTCGCGGGCACCGCAGCCGTGCTCGCCGTCGATCCGGCGATCCCCACCGCCATCCGGGCCCTCGGCACCACCGCGCCCGCCACGGCGACCGCCTGGCTCGCCGACCTGCTGGCCCTTCCCAACGAACGGTTCGCGCTGCAGTTCGGCGACGCCGACCTGGCCACCCAGCTGGGCGCCGGGCTGTCGACCCCGCTGCAGGTCGGCGACATCGACGCGCTGGCGCCGCGCCTGACCCCGGCCGGCACCCCGACCCCCACGCCCACGCCCGACCCGCAGACCACGACCGAGCAGCCCGCGTCGGGCCTCGACGGCATCGGCA
Organism: Microbacterium festucae; assembly: GCF_025421715.1. GTDB lineage: Bacteria > Actinomycetota > Actinomycetes > Actinomycetales > Microbacteriaceae > Microbacterium > Microbacterium festucae. Next base: position 954,515 of record NZ_JAOEFC010000001.1, on the reverse strand, counting down.
CCGCCGCCCCGGCGGTGCTCTGGCCCGCCTCCGGCAGCGTCGGGGCGGCGCAGATCGCCACCCTCGGCGCCGTCACCGACGGGGCGGCGGCGTCGCTGACCCTCGTCTCGTCGGCATCCGTCACCGGCCCTGCGGCCGCGCACTCGCGCGCCGGCGATGCGGATCTGCTCGTCTACGACGCCGACATCTCCGACGCGCTGCGGGCCGCGAGCGCGGCGATCACCGACGTCGACCGCGACGCCGCCACGGCCGAGGCCACCGCCTATCAGGAGTTCACCGACCCCGCCGTGCCGCTGGCCGTCACCGTCGACCGCTCCGCTGCCCGCACCCCCGAGGGCCTGAGCGCGGCGGTGACGACCGCGCAGGCCCTGCTCGGCCGCAGCCCGGTGGGCATGAGCGCGCTGCGCGCCGTCTTCCCCGATGCCGTCACCCTGGGTGATGCCCAGCCGGATGCCGCGTGGGTCGACGCGTTCGCCTCGTTCCGCGCCGACGCCGACGCCCTCGCCCAGTTCGCGACCATCCTGGCCGACCCGGCCGTGCTCACCGTGCCCGACCGCGCGCGCACGCTGCAGATCATCGGCAACGCGTGGCGGGGCGTGTCGGCCTGGCCGGATGCCGTCGCCGCGCAGCGCGCCCGCACGACGACGACGCTCGAGTCGGTCGAGCTCGTGCCGGTCTCCGACATCAACCTGCTCGGCACCAGCGCGCCGCTGAGCTTCACGGTGCGCAACGACCTGGCCTGGCCGGTGTCGCTCGTGCTCTACACGGTGCCCGGCGACCCCCGCATCATCGTGCAGACGACCACCACCGTCGAGGCCGGAGCCGCACAGGCCACGCGCGTGAACGTGCCCGTCGAGGCCCGCGTCGGCAGCGGCGAGGCCGAACTGTCGCTGCAGCTGCGCAGCCCCACCATGGTGGCCATCGGCGACCCGATGGAGGTCACCGTCAACGTGCGCGCCGAGTGGGAGCAGATCGGCGTGGTCGTGCTGTCGGTGCTCGTCGGCGGGTTCCTGCTGATCGGCGTCATCCGCACCGTGCGCCGCCGCCGGCGTGCCCGCGACCTCGACGACGGCGACACCACGAGCGACGACGACCGGCTCGACGACGGCCGCGACGACGGCCACGACGGCCATGACGGTCGCGACGGCCGGGAGGAGAAGGTCGATGGCTAGTCTCGGACGCGCCAGCGCGGTGGTGGCCGCCGGCACCCTGGCCTCGCGTGCGACGGGGCTCATCCGCAACATCGTGCTCGCCGCCGCGCTGGGCACGGTCATGTCGCAGGCCGCCGACGCGTTCGGCATCGCCAACCAGCTGCCCAACACGATCTTCGCGCTCATCTCGTCGGGCCTGCTGGCCGGGGTGATCGTGCCGCAGATCGTGCGGGCGGTGCGCGAGCACGACGACCACGGCAGTGCGTTCGTCTCCAAGCTGCTCACCCTGGGCATCGTCGCCCTCACCGTCGTCACCGCCGTCGCGATGGTCGCGGCCCCCGTGCTCGTGCAGCTGTATGGCCGCAACCTGCCGCCCGAGGGGTTCGCGCTGGCCCTCGCCCTGGCCTACTGGTGCCTGCCGCAGCTGTTCTTCTACGGCCTCTACGCGCTCATGGGCGAGATCCTCAACGCGCGCAAGGTGTTCGGGCCCTACGCCTGGTCGCCCATCATCAACAACATCGTCTCGATCATCGGCTTCGGCGCGTTCGTGTGGCTGTTCGGCCTGCACCGCGACGCCACCGGCTGGACGCCCGAGATGGTCGGCGTGCTGGGCGGCACGGCGACCCTGGGCATCGTGCTGCAGACGGTCGTGCTCTTCTTCTTCTGGCGCCGGGCGAGCCTCAGCGTGCGCGCCGACTTCCACTGGCGGGGCATCGGCCTGCGGCAGATCGGACGCCTGGCCGGGTGGACGTTCCTCATGGTGCTCGTCGGCCAGCTCGCCGCGCTCTACCAGGTGAGCACCGTCTCGGCGGCATCGGGAGCGGCGGCATCCGTGTTCACGATGCAGTCGGCGTGGACGGTGTTCATCCTCCCCTACTCGGTCATCGTCATGTCGATCGGAACGCCGTACTACACACGCATCGCCGAGCACGCCACGGTGGGCGACACCGACGCCGTGAAACGCGACCTCGACGCGCAGACCCGCATCATCTCGCTGCTCATCGTCGGCGCGCTCGTGGCCATCGTCGCCGCGATCATCCCGATCTCCCGTGTGTTCACCGACACGTCGCAGGATGCCGTGGCGTTCGCCTTCGTGCTGGCGGGGTATCTCGTGGCCCTCGTGCCGCTGTCGCTGCAGTTCGGCATGCAGCGCACGTTCTACGCCTTCCACGACACCCGCACCCCGTTCTTCTTCACGGTCGTGCAGGCGGTGATCGTCATCGCGACCACGTTCGTCGCCGTGCAGCTGCTCGAGGCCGAGGTGCTGCCGCTGGCCTTCCTCGCCTGCGCCATCGCCCTCGGCCAGTCGGTGGCCAACTTCGCGCAGCTGGGGGTGGCCGCCACGGCCCTGCGCCGCAAGATCGGCCCGCTGGGGCTGGGCGGTGCGCTGCGCGCGCTCGCGGTGTTCCTCGGGGTCGGTGTCGTCGCGGGCGCCGTCGGCTGGGGTGTCTTCCTGCTGCTGGGCGGCGTCGACGGGTGGGCGGCGTCGGAGAAGTTCACCGGCATCCTCGCCGCCGGCATCATCGGCATCGTCACCCTCGCCGTCTACGGTGCTGCGCTGCTGGTGCTGCGCGTTCCCGAGCTGCAGGTCGCGATGCGCGCCGTGCGCCGGTTCCTTCCCGGGAAGTAGCCCGGGAAGTAGGGCGGGCCGCCGCGCACCTGGAATGCGGTGCGCCTACCATTGGTTGAACGTCTCGGGGCCTGTCGCGGCCCCGCGAGAGAAGGAGCAGTCGTGCGCAAGGTCATCATCATCGGATCGGGTCCGGCGGGATTCACCGCCGCCATCTATGCGGCCCGCGCCAACCTCGAGCCGCTGCTGATCGCCAGCTCGGTCGAAGCCGGCGGTGAGCTGATGAACACCACCGAGGTCGAGAACTTCCCGGGCTTCCCCGAGGCGATCATGGGCCCCGACCTGATGGCCAAGATGCAGGAGCAGGCCGAGCGCTTCGGCACCGTCGTCGCGTACGACGACGTCGTCGAGCTCGACGTCGACGGCCCCGTGAAGACCGTGACGCTCGGCTCGGGCAAGACCCACGAGGCCGAGTCCATCGTGTTCGCCACCGGGTCGGCGCCCCGCAAGATCGGCATCGAGGGCGAAGCCCGCCTCTCGGGACGCGGCGTCTCGTACTGCGCGACCTGCGACGGCTTCTTCTTCCGTGAGCGCACCATCGCCGTCGTCGGCGGCGGCGACTCCGCCATGGAGGAGGCCACCTTCCTCACCAAGTTCGCCTCGAAGGTCTACGTCATCCACCGCCGCGAAGAGCTGCGGGCGTCGAAGATCATGCAGGAGCGCGCCTTCGCCAACGAGAAGATCGAGTTCGTCTGGAACAGCGAAGTCGCCGATGTCCTCGGTGAGGACGCCGTCACCGGCATCCTGCTGCGCGATACCGTCGACGGCTCGACGCGCGAACTGCCGCTGGACGGCGTGTTCGTCGCGATCGGCAACGACCCGCGCACGCACCTCGTGCACAACAAGCTCGACCTCACCGAGCACGGCACCATCTGGGTCGACGGCCGCTCGTCGCGCACGTCGGTGCCGGGTGTGTTCGCCGCCGGCGACGTGATCGACCCGACCTACCGTCAGGCCGTCACCGCGGCCGGCAGCGGCACGGTGGCCGCCCTCGACGTCGAGCACTACCTCGCGTCGCTGGCCGACGCCGGCCAGCCCGCTGCCGACGCCGCCGAGATCGACGGCCTGCCCGACGCGGCCGCCGTCGGCGCCGCCTGAGCACGTCGCCCGAGCACACGGAACAATCCCCGTCCCCGCACTGTTGGGGACACTGACGGACTCCCCGTCGACACGAAGGAGAAATGACATGACCGCCAAGGCCACGAGCGAGAGCAGCTGGCAGCAGGACGTCATCGACGCCGAGGGTCCCGTCCTCGTGGACTTCTGGGCCGAGTGGTGTGGCCCGTGCCGCATGGTCGGACCCATCCTCGACGAGATCGCCACCGAGAACGGTGACAAGCTGACCGTCTTGAAGCTCAACGTCGACGAGAACCCTCAGCTCGCCATGAAGTACCAGATCACCTCCATCCCCGCGATGAAGGTGTTCAACAAGGGCGAGGTCGAGAAGACGATCATCGGCGCCAAGCCGAAGTTCGCCCTCGAGCAGGACCTCGCGCCCTACCTCGGCTGAGCTCTTCGCACCCGCGTCACCCGGTGACGCGACAGGACTCGACCCCTGGTCAGATATCTATCTGATCAGGGGTTTCCTTTTGCCCGAGCGGATGCCGCGGCGCGCAGCACGACGACGTCGGTGATCACGTCGACGACCAGCACCGCGCCCATCACCCACTGCACCGTGGTAAGGGGCTGCGGGAAGGGCGGCAGCGCTGCCGCCACGCACACGGCGACCGCCGCCACCGCCTCGAGGGCGGTGAGCAGACGCGCGAGGCGGGGACGGCGATGCGGCAGCCGGCGCCAGCGCGCCCAGAGCGAGGTGCCCTCGGGCTCGGCGGCGACGGCATCCGCGATCGTCCCCCACAGCCCCTTCTTCACGATGCGCACCGCGCCCGGCAGCGCCCCGGGATCGACCTCTCCCCGCGCGATCTGGTCGGCGGGCGGGTCCAGCCGCAGCGCCGTGAGCACCCGGGTCCGCACCTCGGCGTCGAGCGGGGCATCGATGAGCGCGCGGAGGGCGGCGTGGTCGACCTGGATCTCCTCGAGCGGCGTGAGGTCGAACGAGTCGTCGGCCGCGGCGGGTGCGGGCGGCGCAGGAATGAGCTCCGGGAGTGTGGGAACCGGGGCGGGCTCCCATCGCAGCACCAGATCCGGCGTCGCCGCGGCGGCGAGGCGTTCGCGCAGCGGCAGCGCCGCCACCGACGAAGCGCCGTAGAAGGCCAGCTGCAGCACGTCGGCATCGACTGTGAGGGTCAGCACGGGGCGCTGCGCCTTCGGCCAGTGGGCGCCCGGCGCGCTCGCGTCGGCGACGATCACGACGCCGCGGGCGGTGGGCACCGCCGTGAGATCGCCGCCCAGCTGCAGCGCGAGCTCACCACGGCGATCGGGGGCCAGCGGCACGGTGCCGTAGACGATGTGGATCTCGTTCGCCCCGCGCGCCGCCGGCGACGACTCCTCACCGGTCGCGGTATCGCGGTCGTCCCCCGCCGCGAAGAACGCGTCGTCGCTCCACAGCGACACGGTGGCCCCGAGCCGCGCCGCGAGTGCCTCCAGCAGCGGTGGTGCCGGGGTGGGCGCCCGGATGCCGGCGCGGTCGGCTACGATGATCCCGCGCTCGGGAGCATACGACACGTCGACGCGCACCCAGCCGCGGCGGGCTTCGTCGTCGACGTGCACGTTTCCGTCGACGCGGAAGTCGCGGAGCGCGGCCACGACGAGCATCGCGGCGTTCTCGGTCGCCGGCGGGAACGAGACGTCGAGGCGAGCGGGTGCGGCCGGGTTCACCCGCTCGAACCTAGCGACTCACGACGCTTCGGCGCGAACCGATGCGTCCCAGGTGCGATGCGGCTCACTGCCCAGCAGCCGCCACACGGCCCGCGTGAGGGGTGGGTGGGCGATGGCGATCTGGCGCAGCACCCGATAGTTGCGCGCTTCCGAGGGACGGTTGCCACCGTCGGCCGCGATGTTCTCGGCACGCAGGGTCAGCACGACGAGTTCGTCGACGCTGGGCAGGTCTTCCATGAAGTCCCAGGGGTCTTCACCCGCGCGCAGACGCTCCTCGACGAGCACCGACAGTTCGTCGGCGGCTTCGGCGCGCAACAGCTCGAGGCTGGCGCGGCGCGGAAGGTCGGGCTCTTCTGTCACCCTTCCAGGGTACGCGGCTCAGAAGGCGCCGTACTCCGTTTCGCCGATTTCAGCGAGGATGCGGTTGAGGTCCTGGATCGACGCGAAGTCGATGTTGATCTGGCCTTTCTTCGAGCTCAGCGAGATCTTCACCTTGGTGTTCAAGCGGTCGCCGAGCCGCTCCGCGACCTCGTCGAGGTGGGCCCGACGGGCACCGGCCTTGGGGGCGATCCGCGAGGTGCTGCCGGCATCCGGCTGCTTGGCCGCGGCCTCTGCGGCCCGCACCGAGAGGTCCTCGTTGACGATCTTGTCCGAGAGGCGCTGCATGGCGTCCACGTCGACGAGCGACAGGATGGCACGGGCGTGGCCGGCCGAGAGCACGCCCGCCGCGACCCGCTGCTGCACCGGAACCGGGAGCTTGAGCAGGCGGATCGTGTTGCTGATCTGCGGACGCGAGCGACCGATGCGCCCCGCGAGCTCCTCCTGCGTGATGCCGAAGTCGTCGAGCAGCTGCTGGTAGGCGGATGCCTCTTCGAGCGGGTTCAGCTGCGAGCGGTGGAGGTTCTCGAGCAGCGCGTCGCGCAGCAGGTTCTCGTCGGTCGTGTCGCGCAGGATCGCGGGGATGGCGGTCAGGCCGGCCTCGCGGGCGGCGCGCGTGCGTCGCTCGCCCATGATCAGTTCGTAGGCGCCCTCTTCGTTCGTGCGAACGACGACGGGCTGCAGCACACCGAACTCGCGCACGCTGTGTACGAGCTCGGCGAGGTCGTCGACGTCGAAGTGGGTGCGCGGCTGCCGCGGGTTGGGGACGATCGCGTTGGGGTCGACCTCGATGAGCCGGGCACCCGGGATCGCCAGCAGCTCCGCGGTCTCCCCGGCATCCTGCTCGGGCGCCTCGGTGACCGCGGCGGCGCGCGAGGACGCCCCGGGGAAGAACACGTCGACGGGACGCGCCTCGTCGGAGTCGGCCGCCGTCGGAATGAGCGCGCCGATGCCGCGCCCCAGACCCGTTCGTTTCGCCATCAGGATGCCCCCTTGTTGTTCTCTGCCAGCCCTCGTCGGGCGAGTTCGACCGCGGCTTCGCGGTAAGCCACTGCTCCAGCGGATGCGCCGTCGTAGGCGATCACGGTCTGGCCGAAGCTCGGCGCCTCAGACACACGCACAGATCGCGGGATCACGGTGTGGAGCACCTCCTTCGAGAAGTGCGAGCGCACCTCGTCGGCCACCTGCTGCGCGAGGCGCGTGCGGCCGTCGTACATGGTGAGCAGGATCGTCGAGAGGTGCAGGCGCGGGTTGAGGTGCTTCTGGATCATCCGCACGCTGCCCAGCAGCTGGCTGAGACCCTCGAGCGCGTAGTACTCGCACTGGATCGGGATCATCAGCTCGTGCGCCGCGGTGAACGCGTTGATCGTCAGCAGGCCCAGGGAGGGCGGGCAGTCGATGATGACGAAGTCGACAGGGTCGGCGTCGTCCGACAGGTAGTCCTCGAGCGCGGTGCGCAGCCGGTGCTCGCGTGCCACCTGCGAGACCAGTTCGATCTCGGCGCCGGCGAGGTGGATCGTGCTCGGAGCGCACAGCAGTCGCGGCGACTCCGGCGACACCTGCACGATGTCGGCCAGCGGGAACTCGTCGATCAGCACGTCGTAGACGCTCGGGGTCTCGGCCGTGTGCGGCACTCCGAGGGCGGTCGAGGCGTTGCCTTGCGGATCGAGGTCGATCACCAGCACGCGGGCACCGAGGGAGGCCAGCGCGGATGCCATGTTGACGGCCGTCGTCGTCTTTCCGACGCCGCCCTTCTGGTTCGACACCGTGATCACGCGGGTCGGTCCCTCAATGTGCAGATCGACGGTCTCGAGCACCTTGCGGCGCGAGGTCAGATCGGCCAGTTCGCGGGCGATGGGGCTGTCGTCGATGGAGAACGGTGCCGCCACGTCGTCCGATTCCTGCACCTGCAACTCCTGACTTGGGGGACTCATCCACTGTAGTCGAGCCCTCCGACCCGAGCCTCCCCCGCCCGATGTTCCACGTGAAACATCGGGCCGCGGGCGGGTGGTGGGGGTCCGTGTTTCACGTGAAACATTGGGCCTTTGGATGTGGAATCGGGTGCCGGTCAGCTGGAGGCGCGCGTGATTCCGCGGGTGCGAGCTCACCATCCGTCGGGTCGTTGGTGCTGGTGTCGCCCTCCACTCCACTTCCGACACCACCCGCCCCACCGGTCCGACGGATGGTCACGCTGAGAGACCGCGGTATTGGGGGCGTCAGGCGCCCGCTCGGACGCAGCCAACGGCTTGCCACAGGACTGGATTCGAGGTTCTCTCGTCGAGATCACACCGGAAGCGCTCCCAAAGCGCTGAACACGGGCCCCGAGCACTCCACGTGCCCCCAACCAGGGGCACGTGGACGTCTTGCTGCGCCTCAGCGTCGTCTCTGCAGATGGGCACTGTGACCCGGAATCTCTGGTGATTCAGGACTCAGGTCGTGGATTGTGGCTTCATTACGACTCGCGACAGCAGGGGAGTGAGTTCGTTCGACCCTCCTTCTTATGCCGGTGTGGCCACCGCGCCTGGAGAGCAGCCGCCCCCGGCCGCCCCGCTAAGCCCTCGAGCTCACGCGCGGCGCACCTAGTCGCGACGCTGGCCAACGCCGCGAGACGGAGGCCGACAATCAGAGATACCAACCGGATAGATCAAACACGCGCCACGTTCTGATCGGTGATCGGTCACCTGTTGCCGACCACCGACAGCGAACAACGGGCCAGGGGCAACGGGCAACGGGCAACGGGCAACGGTCGACAACCGGCAACGGACAGTGGGCAATGAACAGCAGACAGCAGACAGCAGGCGTAGCGCGTCCCCTATCAAGCGGCCGTGATCGCCGTGCGGTGAGCCCGGAGGCAGTCGCCCCTCGAGCATCGACCACTCGCCAAGACTCGCGTTGGCTCAGTTGGCCGGGAGTGAATCCATCATCTAGCCACCACCGGTCAGCGACCTCACCACTGGAAGGGGACCGCATCGCCAGCGACCTTCCAGGTCGGCACGGCGGTAGTCGCGCCGACCTGGCCCGGACGACGATGACGCCCGGACTCCCCCGGCGGCCGTCCCGCACCTGCGTCACCGGCTCACGGCCCTCCCTGGCGCCCCGCGATCATCGGTGTGGTCCATCCGTCGGAACATTGGTGCTCACGTCACCCAAGACGCCACATTCGACGACACCCGCCCCACGCATCCGACAGATGGGCACCGGGATGTGGTTCACATTTACCCGTCGGTGACCATGCGCATCCCGCGCGTCAGCGTGGCCTCAGGGCGTGAATTTGGACGACCACACCAATGTTTCACGTGAAACCTCGCGCGGAGGCAGCCCGCCTCGCCAGACAAAGCCCGAAATGCAAGCGCGGAGAGAGGCCGCTCGGCGTTGCCCGCCTCCACGCCTGCACGCCTGGCCGGCTGCACGCCTGGCCGGCTGGGCGGACCGCCGGCTGAGCTGATGCGCGATTGAGCAGACGGGCGAATGAACGGACGGCTGGACGGCTGCATAGATGGGCGGCGGCTGGATGGGCGGCGGCTGGCGGGGGTGGCGGGTGGTTTGCCCGGATGCGCGGGCGGCCCGGCTGCAGCGCACGGCAGTCCCACCCCGCTCAGCTGGGTACTTCTCGGGGTTTCACGTGAAACACCCCGCCGTCGTTCGTCTTTCAGAGAGCCTGCACCCGTAGCGCGTGGACTGGGCGCTTACCGCGAAGGATCATTCTGATCATTCGCCATCCATGGCGGAAGGATGTTTCACGTGAAACACAGCGGAGCACAGCCCCATCGAGTCGAGATGACCAGTGACGCGCGCTGTCGATGTTTCACGTGAAACGCCAGGGCCGACCCCCAAGATCCAATGTTCGCTGCGCCGAGACCGTCTTGCATTGAATCGACGTGGGTCACGCGGGATACATCGGGTCGATCGTCCACCTCTGCGGGCAACGGTGTCTCCACTGCATGATGCAACGACGTTTCACGTGAAACAACGCCTCCATCAGCGCGTACCCGCGCCGTGGGTGCCGGCGCGGACGAAGATCGCACCGGCGCAGGGTACCCATATCGGGGCGAGTCGGAGTTTCGGGGCATCGGGCCTGGCATGAGCGAAGCACGACTGCCGCGGGTGATTCACACCCCGTTCCAGCATCCGAAGCGCCGAGTGCCGCAAACGAGTCAGGCTCACACCCGGGGGATCAACCCCGGGTGTGAGCCTGTCAATCGTTGGTGCAGCGCCCGATCAGAACGCCGAGCTCAGCGGACGGTGGCGCGGATCACGCGGGTGGGTTCGTCGATGACGCCCTCACCCACGGGCTCGACGCGCACGTCCGACAGGCGGAACTTGCGGATCTGCTTCTCTGCAGCGGTGATCTCGTTCGCGGCGTTGGCGCCCTTCAGCAGGATCAACTCGCCGCCGTCGCGCACGAGGGGCGCTGTGAGGGGGATGAGCGTGCGCAGTGCACTGACCGCGCGTGCGGTCACGGCATCCAGAACAGGACCTTGCTTCCAATCCTCGCCACGGGCACGCACGACCTCGACGTTCTCAAGACCCAAGGCTTCCGCCTGCTCGGTGAGCCAGATGACACGGCGTTCCATGGGCTCTATCAGCACCCACCGCACGTCGGGGCGGGCGATGGCGAGCACGAGACCCGGCAGGCCGGCGCCCGATCCGATGTCGCCGACACGGCCGCCAGCCGGGAACAGCGGCGCAGCGACCACGCTGTTGAGTACGTGGCGCGACCAGAGTCGGGGGAGTTCCAGTGGTCCGATGAGGCCGCGCTCCTCACCGTGCTCCGCGAGAGCCGCGGTGAAGGCGCGTGCCTGGTCGATCCGATCACCGAACAGGTCGGCAGCGACAGCGGGTTCGTTCTCGAGCATCAGCGTTTCACGTGAAACGTCACGCGCGGCGGATCACGGTGTGACGGTCCGCACCCTCGCCGTACGACTCCGACACGAAGCCGCGGTCCGACACGATGTCGTGCACCAGCTTGCGCTCGTAGCTCGACATGGCGGGCAGGGAGGCCTGCGTCGCGCCGTCTTCGATGCGGGTGATGGCGCGGTCGACCAGCTTCTCGAGCTGCTGCTCGCGCGCCTCACGGGATCCGCCGATATCGAGGATGAGGCGGGAGAACCGGCCGGTCTTCGCCTGCACCGCGATACGGGTCAGCTCCTGCAGCGCCTGCACGGTGTCGGGCTCCGAGATCAGCGAGAGCGCCGCCTCGTCCTCGTTCTCGACGGAGACGTAGGCACGACCGCCGCGCACGTCGAGGGCGAGGTCGCCGTCGACGTCGGCGATGTCGAGCAGTCCCTCGAGGTAATCGGCGGCGATGTCGCCTTCTTCTTCGAGCTGCTCGACGGTGGCGTCGGTCACCACGGCGCCCGAGGGGGCCGTGGTCTGCGTGTCATTGGGCGTGGTCATGTCGGTTCCTCGTGTGATCAGGATGCCGTGGGGCCGGACGGGGAGTCGGGAGCAGCCGGCGGCTGGAGGTTCGGCTTGGGATTCTGGCCGTTCTTCTGGCCGCCCTGCTCGCCCTTCTGTCCACCCTGCTGGCCCTGCTTCTTGGCGCGCTTCTTGTTGACCGGCTGCTGACGCTTGGGAGCCTGCTCCTTGGCGCGCTGGGCTTCTTCGTAGAGGCGTGCCTGCTCGGCCTGGTACTTCTCCATCGGCACGATCTTGCCCGAGGAGTCGATGGCCTTGCCCTTGCGCGCGAGGCGCTCTTCGCGAGCCTTGGCCGCGTCGGAGCCCGGCGTCGGCATGTTCCGGATGACGATGAACTGCTGCACCATCGTCCAGATGTTGGAGGTGAACCAGTAGAGCACCACGCCGAGCGGGAAGAACACACCCGAGAAGATGAAGCCCAGGGGCAGCACGTAGAGCATGATCTTCTGCATCTGGTACGCCTGGCCGGTCTTGGCCTCGGGCGACAGGTTCTTCGAGATGATCTGCAGCTGGGTGATGAACTGCGACGCGATCATCAGCACGACCAGGACGATCAGGATGATGACCGTGACTTCCCAGCCGGAGGGCTTCGTGTTGATGGCATCCATCAGGCTGGTGTGCAGCGGGGCGACGCCGAACAGCTGGGCGTCGTAGAACTGCTTGGTGAGCTCGGCGCTCAGCAGGCCCACGCCTCCCAGGCCCCACTCGGCGTGCTTCTTCACGTCGCTCAGCGTGTAGAACATGCCCAGCAGGATGGGCATCTGCACCAGCAGCGGCAGGCAGCTCGACACCGGCGTGGTGCCGTGCTTCGAGTAGAGCGCCATGGTCTCGCGGCTCATGGCCTCGCGAGAGAGCTGGTCCTTCTTGCCCTTGTACTTCTCCTGAACTTTTCGCAGTTCAGGAGCGATTTCCATCATCTTGCGCTGGCTCTTGATCTGCCGCACGAACAGCGGGATGAGCGCCGAGCGCACCACGATCACCAGACCGATGATCGACATGACCCAGGTGAGGCCGGCCGACGGGTCGAGGCCGATCGAGGTGAACACCCAGTGCCAGGCCACGAGGATCGCCTCGACGAACCACTTGAACGGCCACATGATGATGCTGAAGAAGTCCATGCCGGTACCGGGCGGCGGCGTGGTGGGTGTGGGGACTGCCGGCGTGGGTGTGGCGGCAGCGGCGCGGAACAGAAGATCCAGCACGGATCAGTCCTTTCTGGGAGGCACGACGAATCCGTGCGGAGTCAGTGAGTGCCGATAGTGCGCATGCGGCGGCACGTCGTCGATCCCGCCGCGCGCCCACGGGTGGCAGCGGCCGAGTCGGAGGGCGGTCAGCGCAGCACCTTTGATCGCACCGTGCTGCTGCACAGCGCCGACCGCGTAGGCGGAGCACGAGGGGTAGTACTTGCAGACGTCGCCGTAGAGATGCGAGATCGTCGCGCGATAGCCGTGCAGAGCGGCGAGCACCAGGTTGCGCGGCACCAAGGGAAGGGTGCGGGCAGCGGCATCCCAGGAGAGGGAGCCTTCTCCGGTGGCCGAGGCGGGCAGCGTCGCCGAACTCACGCGGCGGCTTTCCGGGCGAGGCATCGCAGCACGTCGCCGCGCAGAGCGTCGTACGACGCGGATGCCGCGGAGGGAAGCGCGCGGATGACGACGTCGGCGCCGGGCCTCACGGTCGGCAGCGCTTCTGCGCACACGGACTTGAGACGCCGGCGCACGGTGTTGCGGGTGACTGCATTGCCCACCTGCTTGCTCACGATGAAGCCGAATCGGGCGGGACGCTCGTCGGTCGTGGACACGACGTACGTCACCGCGGTGGCACCGGCACAGCGAGAACCCCCACGGACGACGGCCTTGTACTCCGCCCCGCGGGTGATGCGGTTCCCGCGCGCCAGCACCGCTGGTCGGATCAGGCGGAGAGTTCGGTGCGGCCCTTGCCGCGGCGAGCCGACAGGATGGCGCGGCCGGCGCGGGTGCGCATGCGGGCGCGGAAGCCGTGCTTCTTGGCGCGGCGGCGGTTGTTGGGCTGGAACGTGCGCTTGCTCATTGGGATCACTCCGGATCGGCGGTCACCGGAACGCTCTAGGCCGGGGACACAGGTACAGGGACTGCCCGTGTGGGCATAAGTCAACCGACTAAGGATACGTCGGGACGCCTGAGAACCCAAACCGGGCGCAGCCGGTTCACACCTTATCCACGGGTCCACGATCGGCCTCGCAGCGACACGCGGCCCGCAACTACAGTGGATTTGGCGCCTGAACCCCCTCGTGATTACCGTGTCGGAGGCAGTTATCCACAGCTGTGGATGAATGCCATCATCGCATCCGCCCACCCGCGGGTGTCCCGCACAGACGGGGAGCACAGCCGCGACGGGAGTGCAGCGACCAGGTCGCGGCCCCGCAGTCGGATCACAGCAGAACGAGACACGGGGATGACATGACAGAGCACGAGATCCCGGACGTGCCCGTCTGGACCGCGGTGCTGGACTCGCTCGACGGCGACGACCGCGTCACCCCGCAGCTGCAGGGGTTCCTCAACCTCGCCGTGGCACAGGGAGTCATGGGCGGCACCCTCTATCTCGACGTCCCCAACGACCTCACCGCCGCGCAGTTCAACAAGCGCCTGCGCGCGCCGATCCTCGAAGCCCTCGCGCACGTCGACGCCGAGCCGGCCGCCACGACCTTCCGCGTCGTGGTCAACCCCGAGCTCGTCGACGCGTCGCCGGCGGCCCCGCGCGAGCCCGCCGCGCCGCTGCCGACCGTGCTGCCGACGATCCCGCGCCCCACCGAGGACTTCCCCGAGCCGCCGTCGGTGTCATCCCGCAGCGACACCAGGCTCAACCCGAAGTACACGTTCGACAACTTCGTCATCGGCCAGTCCAACCGCTTCGCACACGCCGCGGCCGTGGCCGTGGCCGAAGCCCCCGCCAAGGCCTATAACCCGCTGTTCATCTACGGCGACTCGGGCCTGGGCAAGACCCACCTGCTGCACGCGATCGGCGACTACGCCATCAGCCTCTACACCGGCATCAAGGTGCGCTATGTGTCGAGCGAGGAATTCACCAACGACTTCATCAACTCGATCGCCAACAACCGCGGCTCCGCGTTCCAGGCGCGCTACCGCGACGTCGACATCCTCCTCATCGACGACATCCAGTTCTTGCAGGGGAAGGCCGAGACGCAGGAGGCCTTCTTCCACACGTTCAACACGCTCCACGATCACGACAAGCAGGTCGTCATCACCAGCGACGTGCCGCCCCGGCACCTCACCGGCTTCGAAGACCGCATGCGCAGCCGCTTCGAGTGGGGCCTGATCACCGACGTGCAGGCCCCCGACCTCGAGACGCGCATCGCGATCCTGCGCAAGAAGGCCCAGTCGGAGCGCCTCCTCGTTCCCGACGACGTGCTCGAGTACATCGCCACGAAGGTCTCCAGCAACATCCGCGAGCTGGAGGGCGCGCTCATCCGCGTCTCGGCCTTCGCGAGCCTCAACCGTTCCACGCTCGACATCTCGCTGGCCCAGACCGTGCTGCGCGACATCGTCGACACCGATGATGCCAACGTCATCTCCCCGACCGACATCATCACCGCCACCGCGCAGTACTTCCGCCTGTCGGTCGACGACCTCTACGGGTCGAGCCGCTCGCAGGCCGTCGCCACCGCCCGCCAGATCGCGATGTACCTGTGCCGTGAGCGCACGAGCCTGTCACTGCCGAAGATCGGCCAGCTGTTCGGCAACCGCGACCACACCACGGTGATGTACGCGTACAAGAAGATCAGCGAGCTCATGAAGGAGCGGCGCTCGATCTACAACCAGGTGAGCGAGATCACCACGCAGCTCGGCCGCGTCGGTCGCTGACTCCCTGCGTCACGCACCGGTGCATTCCCCGTTCCGTTCTTGACACGGATGCCTCGGCGACCCCAATATTCGCGTTCTACACAGTGTGGACAGCCTGTGGATAACTTGGCATCCGGCCGTCGAGTCTGTGAGGGATCGTGGAGAGCCTGTGGATGACATCCGTGAATGACACCGCTGTCATTCGCCGGGGGTCGACGTCCATCCGCAGCTCGCCCACAAGTTACACGCGTGTGGTTTCCGCTCGTGGAGCGGGATCGGCCGAGTTGTCCACAGTTTCCACAGCCGTTAACACCATGACAAAGATCCATCTAGAGAAATCCCCGTTCGATCACCTGCTCGGTGAGGGCGCCCCGGCGCAAGAGGCTGACAAACCACGACGGCGAGGGCACTAGCATGGGAGAGCCCTCACCACCGACAAGGGAGCGCCAGTGAAGTTCCACGTCAATCGCGACGTTTTCAGCGAGGCCGTGTCGTTTGTCGTGAAGCTTCTTCCGCAGCGCAACCCCCAGCCGATCCTGGCCGGTGTGCTCATCGAAGCCAGCGAAGACGGCCTGTCGCTCGCTGCGTTCGACTACGAAGCATCCGCCCGCACCACGATCGAGGCCACGGTCGACGAGCCCGGCACGATCCTCGTGCACGGCCGGTTGCTCTCCGAGATCGCCAGCCGCCTGCCCAATGCGCCGATCCAGATCGTCCAGGACGACGACGGCATCGTGCTCAGCTGCGGGTCGGCGCGCTTCACGCTCGCGTCGATGCCGGTGCAGGAATACCCCGCCATCCCCGAGGTGAGCGGCGACGCGGGGCTCGTTCCCGCCGAAGACTTCGCCACGGCGATCGCGCAGGTGGCCTTCGCCGCCTCGCGCGACGATGTGACCCCCGTGCTCACCGGCGTGCAGCTCGAGGTCGCCGGCACCGAGCTGAGCCTCGTGGCCACCGACCGCTACCGCGTCGCCCTGCGCGACATCCCGTGGGACGGCGGCGTCGTCGCCGGCGACACCGAGTCGACCACGGCTCTGGTGCCTGCCCGCACCCTCACCGAGGTCGGCAAGACGTTCGCGCACTCCGGTGACATCAAGATCGCGTTCTCGGGATCGGGCGATCGCGAGATCATCGCGTTCACCGCGGGCAACAAGACCGTCACCTCGCTGCTGATCAAGGGCAACTTCCCGCCCGTGCGCCGACTGTTCCCCGAGCAGACCGATCACTACGCGGTCGTCAACACCGCCGATCTCATCGAGGCCGTGCGTCGTGTGGCGCTCGTGCTCGACCGCTCGGCGCCGCTGCGGTTCACCTTCAGCGACGAAGGCGTGTCGATGGACGCCTCCGGCACCGAGCAGGCGCGCGCCACCGAGTCGGTGGATGCGACGCTCAACGGCGAAGAGGTCACGCTGGGCCTGAACCCCCAGTACCTGCTCGAGTCGCTGGGCGCGGTGAAGAGCGAGTTCACGCGCATCACGTTCACCTCGAGCGAGAACGCCAACAAGCTGAGCCCCGTGCTCATCACGCCGCAGACCTCGGGCACGCCCGAGAGCTTCAAGTACCTGCTGCAGCCGAACCTGCTGCTGCGTTGAGGCGGGGCCGTCACGGCGGCACCGTCGACGCCCACGCGTGTCGCCCGCTCGGCCTAGGCTGAATCGGTGATCGTGGAGCAGTTGAGCCTCGTCGACTTCCGCAACTATGCGGCCGTCGACGTCTCGCTGGTCGCGGGCGCCAACGTGTTCGTCGGCCGCAACGGCCAGGGCAAGACCAACCTCGCCGAAGCGATCGCCTACTTCGCGACGCTCGGCTCGCACCGCGTGTCGCAAGACGCCCCGATGGTGCGCGATGGGCAGGATGCCGCCATCGTGCGGGCCCGACTCGCCTTCGGCGAGCGACGCGTGCAACTGGAAGCACAGCTGAACCGCACCGGATCGAACAAGGCCCGCGTCAACGGGTCGCCCGTGAAGACCAGCGAGCTGCCGCGCTACGCGCAGGTCGTGCTCTTCGCCCCCGAAGACCTACAGATCGTCCGCGGCGACCCGTCGGCCCGCCGCCGTTTCGCCGATCAGCTGCTCATCCAGCGCGCGCCGCGCATGGCGGGCGTGCTCGCCGACTACGAGCGCGTGCTGCGACAGCGCACCACTCTGCTGAAGTCGGCTCGTGCCCGCGGCATCCGCGGTGACGAGCTGTCGACCCTCGACGTCTGGGACGACAAGCTCGTGCAGCTGGGTACGCAGGTGATCCGCGGGCGGCTCGCGCTGGCCGCCGACCTGTCGCAGCCGCTGGCCGACGCCTACACCGCCATCGCCGGCGCCGATCACAGCCCGCAGCTGGAGTGGCTGCTCTCCCTCGACGGCGCGGCGGCCGACGACGATGACGACGCGCGGGACGCCGCGCCCGCCCCCGCGGCGGCCTCCGCCGGCGACGCGGTGCAGACGCAGGAGCAGATCGAGGCCCGTTTCCGCACGGCGCTGGCCGCCAAACGCGACGCCGAGCTCGATCGCGCCGTCACCCTCGTCGGTCCCCACCGCGACGACCTGCTGCTGCGGGTGCGGGGCCTCCCGGTGAAGGGATACGCGTCGCACGGCGAATCGTGGTCGGTGGCCCTCGCGCTGCGCCTGGCCTCTGCCCGGCTGCTGCGCGAGCAGTCGATGCTGGGCGACCCGGTGCTGATCCTCGACGACGTGTTCGCCGAGCTCGACACCGACCGGCGTTCACGCCTGGCCGGCGTCGTCGCCGATTTCGAGCAGGTCATCGTCACCGCGGCGGTGGAGGAAGACGTGCCGCCGGCGCTGCGCGCCCGCACCGTGCGTGTCGAGGCCGGCACGATCCGGGAGGATGCCGGTGTCTGAAGACGCGGACGTGCCCGAGACCCTCTCCACCTATCTGCGCCTGCGCGGGCTCGAGCCCTCGAAGGCCACCAAGCGTCGCCGGCGTCGCCGCGGCAACGACGACGATGAGAACCAGCCGTTCACCGCGGGTCGTGACCCCAAGGGCCTCGGCGACGTGATCGCCGACCTCACCCGCACCTCGGGGTGGGACTCCCAGCTCGCCCAGGAAGACCTCGTGCTGCAGTGGGCCGATGCCGCCGGTGAAGAGACCGCGCGTCACGCGACGCCGGTGGCGCTGTCGGGCGGATTGCTGACCGTGCAGTGCGACTCGACGGCGTGGGCCAAGAACCTGCAACTCATGCGCACCGCCATCGTCACCGAGCTCTCGCGTCGGTTCCCCGACGCGGGGGTGCAGAACATCCGGTTCATCGGACCGGACGTCCCCTCCTGGAAATGGGGCCCGAGAGCCGTTCCAGGGCGGGGCCCTCGCGATACCTACGGCTGAACCACGTCCCGGGGCATCCGCGCGAAGATTCGCGCGCCACAGGGGCGTAGAGCGGCGTGCGGCGGGTGGAAAAGGGTAGACTGTACACATCCTTGAACACCGATGTGGAGCGCTCGAGAACCCATGACGCCTGATTCCCCCGACAGCGTTCCCGAAGCACCCGCTTCCGACGAGAGCACGGGATCGCCCGACGACCGGATCCAGCCGACCGAGAAGATCACGAACGACTACGGGGCCGACGCCATCCAGGTGCTCGAGGGCCTCGAGGCGGTGCGCAAGCGCCCCGGCATGTACATCGGCTCCACCGGTGAGCGGGGCCTCCACCACCTGGTCTACGAGATCGTCGACAACTCCGTCGATGAGGCTCTGGCCGGGTACTGCGACACCATCGCGGTCACGATCCTCGCCGACGGCGGCCTGCGCGTCGTCGACAACGGCCGCGGCATCCCGGTCGACCCGCACGCCTCCGACCCGACGAAGTCCACCGTCGAGGTGGTGCTCACCGTGCTGCACGCCGGCGGCAAGTTCGGCGGCGGCGGCTACGCCGTCTCCGGTGGCCTGCACGGCGTCGGCTCGTCGGTGGTCAACGCCCTCTCCACCCGCTTCGAGGTCGAGATCGGCCGTCAGGGTCACATCTGGCGCCAGAGCTTCTCGGGCGGCGGCAAGCCCGAGGGCCCGCTCGTGAAGGGCGAGGAGAGCGAGCGCACCGGCACGATCATCACGTTCTGGCCCGACGCCGACATCTTCGAGACCGTCGACTTCGACTACGACACGCTGCGCACCCGCTTTCAGCAGACCGCGTTCCTCAACAAGGGTCTGCGCATCACCCTCAGCGACCTGCGCCCCGCCTCGACCTACGTCGTCGACGGACCCGACGGCTCCGCCGAGGAGAAGCAGCCGCACGACGACTTCCTCTACGAGCGCGGCCTGGTCGACTACGTCGAATACCTCAACAAGATCCGCAAGGCCGAGGTCGTCAACGAAGACATCATCGAGCTCGAGTCCGAAGACACCGTGCGCCACATCTCGCTCGAGCTGGCGATGCAGTGGACGACGAGCTACACCGAGAACGTCTTCACCTTCGCCAACACGATCAACACGCACGAGGGCGGCACCCACGAAGAGGGCTTCCGTGCGGCGCTGACGACTCTCATCAACAAGTACGCGCGGGAGAAGAACCTTCTCAAGGAGAAGGACGACAACCTCACCGGCGACGACATCCGCGAGGGTCTCACCGCGGTGATCTCGGTGAAGCTCTCCGAGCCGCAGTTCGAGGGTCAGACCAAGACCAAGCTCGGCAACACCGAGGCGAAGGCGTTCGTGCAGCGCATCGTCGGCGAGAAGCTCACCGACTGGCTCGACCGCAACCCGGCCCAGGCCAAGCGCGTGATCATGAAGGCCATCGACGCGGCGACCGCCCGCATGGCGGCGCGCAAGGCGCGCGAGACCGCACGGCGCAAGAGCGTCTTCGAGTCGGCATCCATGCCCGACAAGCTCAAGGACTGCACCAGCAAGGATCCCTCGATCAGCGAGATCTTCCTCGTGGAGGGCGACTCGGCCGGCGGTTCGGCCGTGCGCGGCCGCGACCCCGAGACCCAGGCGATCCTGTCGCTGCGCGGCAAGGTGCTCAACGTCGAGAAGGCGCGCCTGGACCGCGCCCTCGGCAACAACGAGATCCAGGCGATCATCTCGGCCTTCGGCTGCGGCATCGGCGAGGACTTTAACGTCGACAAGGCGCGGTACCACAAGATCGTGCTCATGGCCGATGCCGACGTCGACGGCCAGCACATCACCACGCTGCTGCTGACGCTGCTGTTCCGCTACATGCGCGGGCTCATCGAGGCCGGCTACGTCTACCTGGCCATGCCGCCGCTGTACCGCCTGAAGTGGTCGAACTCCGAGCACGAGTACGTCTTCAGCGACAAGGAGCGCGACGCGCTGCTGGCCGACGGCCTCGCGAACGGCAAGCGGATGCCGAAGGATTCCGGCATCCAGCGCTACAAGGGTCTCGGTGAGATGAACCCGAAGGAGCTGTGGGAGACCACGATGGACCACAACACCCGCACCCTGCGGCAGGTGACCATCGACGACGCGGCCGCCGCCGACGAGATCTTCTCCGTGCTGATGGGCGAAGACGTCGAGTCGCGCCGCAGCTTCATCCAGCGCAACGCCAAAGACGTGCGCTTCCTGGACATCTGATCGCTGAGAGAACATGACTGACGAAGAACGTCCGGATCTGAACGCCGGCCACAACCACGGCAACATCGACCAGGTCGACCTGCAGGTCGAGATGCAGCGCAGCTACCTCGACTACGCGATGAGCGTGATCGTCGGTCGCGCGCTGCCCGACGTGCGCGACGGCCTCAAGCCCGTGCACCGCCGCGTGATCTACGGCATGTACGACGGCGGCTACCGCCCCGACAAGTCGTTCAACAAGTGTGCGCGCGTCGTCGGCGAGGTGATGGGTCAGTACCACCCGCACGGTGACTCGGCCATCTACGACGCCCTCGTGCGCCTGGTGCAGCCGTGGTCGCTGCGCTACCCGCTGGCCGACGGCCAGGGCAACTTCGGCTCGCCCGGCAACCAGGGCGCTGCCGCCCCGCGATACACCGAGACCAAGATGGCCCAGCTGGCCATGGAGATGGTCCGCGACATCGACGAGGAGACCGTCGACTTCGAGGACAACTACGACGGCAAGACGCAGGAGCCCACGGTGCTGCCGGCGCGGTTCCCGAACCTGCTGGTCAACGGGTCGGTCGGCATCGCGGTCGGCATGGCCACCAACATCCCGCCGCACAACCTGCGCGAGGTGGCCGAGGGCGCCCTGTGGGCGCTCGAGAACCCGGATGCCACGCGTGACGAGCTGCTCGAAGCGCTCATGTCCCGCATCCACGGCCCCGACTTCCCCACCGGTGCGCAGATCCTCGGCACGAAGGGCATCCGCGAGGCCCAGCGCACCGGCCGCGGCTCGATCACGATGCGCGCGGTCGTCGGCGTCGAAGAGATCCAGGGCCGCACGTGCCTGGTGATCACCGAGCTGCCCTACCAGGTGAACCCCGACAACGTCGCGCTGAAGATCCGCGACCTGGCACGCGACGGCCGCATCACCGGCATCGCCGACATCCGAGACGAGTCGAGCGACCGCACCGGTCAGCGTCTGGTGATCGTGCTCAAGCGCGACGCGGTGGCCAAGGTCGTGCTCAACAACCTGTACAAGCACACGCAGCTGCAGGAGAACTTCGGCGCCAACATGCTGGCCATCGTCGACGGGGTGCCGCGCACCCTGGCCCTCGACGGCTTCATCAGCTACTGGATCACCCACCAGGTCGAGGTCATCGTCCGCCGCACGCGGTTCCGTCTGCGCAAGGCCGAAGAGCGCATGCACATCCTGCGCGGCTACCTCAAGGCGCTCGACGCGCTCGACGAGGTCATCGCGCTGATCCGCCGCTCGGCCACCGTCGACGACGCCCGCCAGGGCCTCATCGAGCTGCTGACGATCGACGACATCCAGGCCGATGCCATCCTCGCGATGCAGCTGCGCCGCCTCGCGGCGCTCGAGCGTCAGAAGATCATCGACGAGGCCACCGAGCTCGAGGCCCAGATCGCCGACTTCAACGCGATCCTCGCCGACCCCAGCCGCCAGCGCGCGATCATCCGCGAAGAGCTCACCGGCATCGTCGACAAGTACGGCGACGAGCGGCGCACGCACATCCTGCACGGGTTCGACGGTGACATGTCGATGGAAGACCTCATCCCCGAGGAAGAGGTGGTCGTCACCGTCACGCGCGCCGGCTACATCAAGCGCACGCGCAGCGACAACTACCGCTCGCAGCACCGCGGCGGCAAGGGCGTGAAGGGCGCGCAGCTGCGCGCCGACGACGTGGTCGAGCACTTCTTCGTCACCACGACCCACCACTGGCTGCTGTTCTTCACCACGAAGGGCCGCGTCTACCGGGCCAAGGGCTATGAGCTGCCCGAGGCCGGGCGCGACGCGAAGGGTCAGCACGTCGCGAACCTCCTCGCCCTGCAGCCGGGCGAGGAGATCGCGCAGATCCTCGACATCCGCGACTACCAGGTGGCGACCTACCTGGTGCTGGCCACCCGCGACGGCAAGGTGAAGAAGACGGCGCTGGCCGAGTACGACACCAACCGTCAGGGCGGCATCATCGCGATCCGCCTGCGCGGCTCGCAGTCCGAAGACGGCGAGGTCGACGAAGACGGCGACATCCTCGTCAGCGCGCTGCTGGTCGACGAGACCGACGAGGTGCTGCTCATCTCGCGTCGGGGCATGTCGCTGCGCTTCACCGCCGACGACGAGTCGCTGCGCCCGATGGGCCGTTCCACCGAGGGCGTGAAGGGAATGACCTTCCGCGAGGGCGACAGTCTGCTGTCGGCCTCGGTCGCCAAGGACGACGGTTTCGTGTTCGTCGTCACCGAAGGCGGCTACGCCAAGCGCACCGAGGTCGGCCAGTACCGCCTGCAGGGACGCGCCGGACTGGGCGTCAAGGTGGCCAAGCTGAACGAGGATCGCGGCGATCTCGCGGGCGGTCTGATCGTCTCGGCGGACGACGAGGTCTTGGTGGTTCTTGCCAGTGGCAAGGTGGTACGCTCTGCCGTGGCCGAGGTCCCCGCCAAGGGCCGCGACACCATGGGAGTCGTGTTCGCCCGACCCGATGACGATGACCGGATCATCGCGATCGCCCGCAACGGCGAGCGAGGCCTGACCGAAGCCGTGGATGCCGGCGAGCCCGAAGGGGCCGCGGAATCCGAGCCCGCCGACGGGCACGCCCCGACCCCGGAAGAGAGTACTGACGCATGAGCACCGTTGCCGACAAGCTGGCGAGGAAGTCGTCGAGCAAGACCAGCGCCAAGCAGGTGCGGCTCCGCCTCGTCTACGTCGACTTCTGGTCGGCCGTGAAGCTGTCGTTCCTCGCCGCGGTGGCCCTGGCCATCGTGACCGTGGTCGCCGTCTTCCTCGTGTTCATGGTGCTGCAGACCACCGGCCTGCTCACCCAGCTCGACTCGCTGCTCGGCTCGTTCACCGACGGGAGCTTCGTGCTCACCGACGTCGTCGGCCTGCCGCAGGTGATGGCTTTCGCGGCGATCGTCGCGATCCTGAACCTCATCGTCCTCACGGTGCTCGGCGCCGTGGTGGCCGGTATCTACAACCTCATGGTCAAGGTGACCGGCGGCCTGCTCGTCGGTTTCACCTCGAACTGAGACCGCGGCCCGGATTTCGGATTTCCCCGCGATTCGGGTAAAGTCTTGGAGGTTGACGGCGCAAGCCGGCAGCCGACAAACGGGGCTATAGCTCAGGCGGTTAGAGCGCTTCACTGATAATGAAGAGGTCCCAGGTTCAAGTCCTGGTAGCCCCACCATCCCGTCCGACAACCGCATACCGTGCGGGGCCTTAGCTCAGTTGGTAGAGCGCCTGCTTTGCAAGCAGGATGTCGGGAGTTCGATTCTCCCAGGCTCCACTCCTTCCTCCTCGGCTCGGCCCCGGTTCCGCGCGTGGTCCACCGCGCCCGATGCCGGCGTTAGGGTGACACCTATGGACCTGCGCGTCGCGGCCTACGCCGTCGTCACCGACGACCACGGTCGCGTGCTGCTCGCGCACTGGAACGAAGGTCATCGCGCGGCGTGGACGCTGCCGGGCGGCGGACTGGAAGCCGGCGAAGACCCCGAGCTCGCCGCGCGCCGGGAGGTGCGCGAAGAGACGGGCTACCGCGTGGTGATCGACGCACTGCTCGGCATCCATTCGCGGGTGATCCCCGCCGGGCAGCGCATCCTCGACGCGGTCGAACCCCTGCACGCGCTGCGCATCATCTACCGCGCCCACATCACCGGCGGACGCCTGCGGCACGAGGTGGGCGGCACGACCGACCGCGCCGAGTGGTTCGACCTGGCGTCGGTGCCCGGTCTCCACCACGTGAAGCTCGTCGACATCGGCCTGCGCATGGCGGGACTGCTGCCCGCCGCAGACGGCACCGCCTAGGTGCGAGCGGCCTCGCTGATGTCGGCCACGGTGGCACCGTAGGCGGCGATCAGCGCGTCCGCGTCGACGAACAGGCTGTACCCGTGCGCACCGGCACCCATCGCGATGCGCGCACCGCGGATGCGCTCGTCGGCGAAGATCGGCCAGTCGGTGGTGCTGCCGATCGGCACGATGGTGCCCCGCTCGTACCCCGTCGCCGCGCGGGCGCGTTCCGGGTCGGGCAGCTGCAGCTTGTTGACGCCCACGACGGCGCGCAGCTTCGGCCACGAGATCGACCGGTCGCCGGGCACGAGGGCGAACAGATAGGTGTCGTCGGAGCGCTTGACGACGAGGGTCTTCACGATGCCCGCCGGCTCGATGCCCAGCAGGGCGGCCGCCTCGACGAGGCTGTTCGCCGCCGGCCGCTCGCGCAGCTCGATGGGCAGATGGCGGGCGGATGCCGCAGCGCGCACACGATCGAGACCGACGGGTTCGACGCCGTCGGTCTCGATCATGGGGTCAGGCGATCCGCTCAGGCGTCGGGGGCCCGCAGCGGGTCGTCGGCAACCCACAGCTCGTCGTCGGCACGCAGCGTCTGCCACGCGGCGTAGAGCACGCCGGCGGCCGCGGCGATCCCGAGGATCAGCGCGATCACGCCACCGGCGCCGATCCCCGACTTCGGGTTCTCGACGACCGACAGCTTCTTCGACGCCGCGGCGCCGTACTTCTTGGCCTTCTTCTGCAGCTTCGCCACGTCGACCGGGGCGACACCGCGACCCGAGGCGATGCGGCCCCGCGTCTCGTTGGCGGCATCCCACACCGACAGCGCCGAACCGACGAGCGCGCCCGCGGCGGGAACCAGCTGACGGTTGTAGATCCGCTTGGATGCGGCCACGCCCTGGTTCACGTACGGCGCGGCGTACGTGTCGTACTTCTCGTGCACGGCAGGGACGACCTGCTCGCGGTTGTAGTGACTCAGCTGGCGGCCGGCCTCACGGGCGACGTCACCAGCCTGGCCCAGCAGAACCTGCTGCGACTCCCACAGGGTGTTCGCATCCTTCTGGAGCTTGCGGAGTTCCTTCTTGCGCTTGCGGCTGAGGCTCACAGGGCCCTCCCTCATTCGGCTTTGGTCCCATCTTGCCAGACCAGGCGACCCGTGCCAGGGGTTGACAGATGGGAGAATGGCGGACATGGCCATCCACACCGCAGTCGCGACGATCCACACCAACCACGGCGACATCGTCGTCAACCTCTTCGGGGACCACGCGCCCCGCACCGTGCAGAACTTCACCGGCCTGGCCGACGGTTCGCAGGCCTGGACCGACCCGGCCACCGGCAAGCCCGGCGAGGGCGCGCTCTACAGCGACGTCATCTTCCACCGCATCATCCCCAACTTCATGATCCAGGGCGGCGACCCGCTCGGTCAGGGTGTGGGCGGCCCCGGCTACAACTTCAACGACGAGATCCACCCCGAGCTCGACTTCGGTCGCCCCTACCTGCTGGCCATGGCCAACGCAGGTCTGCGCCGCAACGCCATCACCGGCAAGGCCGAGGGCACCAACGGCTCGCAGTTCTTCATCACGACCGACCCCACCCCGTGGCTCACCGGCAAGCACACGATCTTCGGCGAGGTCGCCGACGACGCCTCGCGCGCGGTCGTCGACGCCATCGGCGCGGTGCCCACCGGTGCCGGCGACCGTCCGATCGAGCCGGTCGTCATCAGCTCGATCGACATCGCCGCGGTCTGACCCGCACATCGTGACCGACGCCGCGTTCCGCTCGAACTCCGACAACTTCTGCTACCGGCATCCCGACCGGCAGAGCTTCGTGCTGTGCCAGCGGTGCACCCGCACCATCTGCCCGGAATGCATGACGCAGATGCCCGTCGGAGTGATCTGCCCCGAATGCCTCGCCGCGCAGCGGCAGGCCGCCGGTGAAGCGCAGCGTCAGAACATCGCGCGGATGCCGCGGCGTCGGTCACGCCTGGCCACGGACACCCGTCCGCTGGCCACCTACACCCTCGTCGGGATCACGGTGCTTTTGTACCTCGTGACCCTGATCCCCTCGATCGGGGGCGTGGTCGAGTACTTCCTCGCCTTCAACAGCGCTCTCGCCGTCGTCCAGCCCTGGCGCATGCTCACCGTGGTGTTCGTGCACGCGAGCATCTTCCATGTCGGCCTCAACATGCTGGCGCTGTGGGCCATCGGTCGCAGCCTCGAACCGCTGCTCGGCCGCTCGCGCTTCCTCGCGCTGTACGCCCTCAGCGCCCTGGGCGGGTCGGCGCTCGTGGCGCTGCTGGCCCCCGGCTCGTGGGTCGTCGGTGCGTCGGGTGCGGTGTGGGGCCTGCTGGGCGCGATGCTCGTCATCGGCCGCCACATCGGTGCCAACGTCACCGCGATCGCGGTGCTGCTGGGCCTCAACCTCGTGTTCACCTTCCTGCCCGGTTCCAACATCTCGTGGCAGGCGCACATCGGCGGCGGCCTCGTCGGCGCCCTGGTCGGACTCATCTTCGCCCGCACCCGCAAGATCCGTCAGCGACGCACGCAGATCTGGCTGCTCATCGCCACCGGCGTCGCCCTCGTCGCGATCACCGTGGCCGCCTCGCTCGTCTTCTTCGGCTGAGCGCCTCCCCGACCGCCGCACCCGGGCGCGCGGACAGAGTTATCCACAGGTTCATCCACATGTGGGGATGAATCACACCGGTGTAATTCCTGTCACGGCATCCGGCTGCGCAGGCACACGAAAGCACCGGACGGGGATGCCGTCCGGTGCGGTTCGAAAGCGGATGCCGCGAGCGTCAGCGCCAGCGCGTGGTCATCAGGAAGCCCACGAACGCGATGCCGAAGCCGATGACGATGTTCCATCCGTCGATGCCGGGGATGGGGAAGCGCGAGCCGCTGAGGTAGAACACCAGCACCCACACGAGTCCGATGATCATGAGCCCCAGCATGATGGGCTTGAACCAGACCGGGTTCGGCGCCTGCTCACCCTGAGACTGCTCCAGGGGCTCGTCGCCCTTGTCTGAACGTGCCATGCGCCGATTCTACCGTCAGGTCGCACGCAACCCCGCTGTGCGAGAATCCCGGTGTGGCAGACGCACCCCAGGCAGCACCCGAGACCGCCGCGTCCGACGCCCCCTCGCGCCGTGACCGCCGTCGCGGGCGCCCGTCACCCCGGTCCGGCGGGCCGGCTCCGCGCCGCCGGGTGTCGGTCGTCGGGGTGATCGGCGAGCTGCTGATCACCGTCGGCGTGGTCGCGCTGCTGTATGTGGCCTGGCAGATGTGGATCGGCGACTGGATCATCGGCTCGCAGAAGACCGCCGAGGCCACCGCGCTGTCGCAGTCGTGGGCCCAGGAGCCCACCACCGCACCGGCCACGCCCTCCCCCGACGCGAGCGCCACCCCGCAGCCCGACGAGACGGGCGCGGCCGAGGTGCCGGTGCCGGTGCTGGCCGAGCCCGCCCACGGCGACCAGTTCGGCGTGATGCACGTGCCGCGCTTCGGCCCGACGTGGCAGTTCACGATCGCCTCGGGCGTGACGCGGAAGGACATCCTCGACCAGGGCGAGGTCGGCCACTACCCCGACACCCAGATGCCGGGCGAGCTGGGCAACACCGTCTACGCCGCCCACCGCTGGACCTCGGGCGCGCCCTTCGACCCGATCGACCGCCTCGTCGTGGGCGATGCGATCGTGGTCGAGACCCAGGACGGCTGGTACACCTACCGCTTCCGCACCCTCGAATACGTGCAGGACACCCAGGTCGACGTGCTCGCGCCGGTGCCGCAGGAGGTGGGCACCTCTCCCGACGGGCGCTACCTCACCCTCACCAGCTGCGCCCCGAAGTTCAACATGCTCGAGCGCATCATCGCGTACGCGATGTTCGAGAGCTTCACCCCCCGCACCGACGGCCCGCCCGCCTCGCTCACCGAAGGAGCTGCCTGATGTACGCCGCCCTGTGGCGCATCCTCCCCGGCCCCGCCTGGGTGCGGGTGCTCATCCTGCTGGTGCTCGTGGCCGCCGTGCTCTACGGGCTCTTCTTCTACGCCTTCCCGTGGGCGGCGCAGTTCATCACGCCGCAGGACTCCACGATCGGTGGCTAGCGGAACCGGCATCCTCGTCGTCGACAACCACGACAGCTTCGTGCACACGCTCGTGGGCTACCTCCACGAGCTCGGGGCGCACACCACGCTCGTCGAGGCCGACAGCCTCGACGCGGATGCGCTCGATGAGACGCTCGGTCGCTACGCGGGCGTGCTCGTCTCCCCCGGGCCCGGCACACCCGTCGCCGCCGGTGCGTCGATCGACGTCGTACGCAGCGCCGCCCGGCTCGGCCTGCCGCTGCTGGGGGTCTGCCTCGGCCACCAGGCCCTCGCCGCCGCGTTCGGTGCGACCGTGGGCCACGCCCCCGAGCTGATGCACGGCATCGTCTCGACGGTGCACCACGACGGCACCGGTGCTTTCGCCGGGATCCCGAGCCCGCTGCGCGCCACTCGCTACCACTCGCTCGCGGTGGCCGAGGCGACCCTGCCGGCGCCGTTGCGGGTGACCGCGCGCAGCGACTCGGGCGTCGTGATGGGCATCGCTCACCGCGATCTGCCGCTGTGGGGGGTGCAGTTCCACCCCGAGGCGGTGCTCACCGAGCACGGCCACCGCCTGCTGGCGAACTGGCTGGTGCAGGCGGGGATGCCCGGCGCCGCACAGCGCTCCGACGGACGGCATCCGCTGCGGGCGTGACCCGGACCTGACCCGGGCGTCGACCCGGGGTGGATGCCGCGGCGTCAGGCGCCGGTGCAGACGACGAGCTGGATCGTCGAGTGGATGGGCACGTCGCCGATCGCCGACTGCGACGAGACGACCGGGTTGTCGGCCTCCCCCGGGCAGTTGGGGTCGTCGACGCGCTCGGGGGTGAGCTTGAGCTCGTCGGTCTGCAGCTGTCGCGAGGCGGCGTCGAGGGTCCAGCCCGACATGTTCACGACGGTCACCTTGCCGCTGGCGACCACGAGGTTCACGGTCGAGCCGGCGCCCACCTGCACGCCCTCGCCCGGGGTGGCCGAGATGACGGTGTCGGCGGCCAGATCGGGGTCGTTGCGCGCCGTCACCGTGCCCAGCTGTAGGCCGGCGGCGGTGAGCGCGTCGGCGGCCTCGGTGCGACTGAGTGAGACGACCGTGGGCACGGTGGACATCTCCTGACCGGTCGAGACGTAGACGCCCACCGTCTGCCCCGGGGCGACACTCGTCTCGGCGGTGGGGTCGGTGCGGATGACGTTGCCCGCGGCGACGGTGTCGCTGGACTGCTCGTGGCGCTCGGCGACGAGGTCGAGCTCGGTGAGTTCGGTCTCGGCACGCTCCCATGAGACATCGGTGAGATCGGGCACGATGCGGGCGTTGCCGGGCACCTCGGCGCCGGGGCGGATCGTCACGACCCAGATCAGCACCGAGATGAGCAGCACGGCCAGCACCGCCACACCCGTCCAGATCCACGCGACCGGCGGCCCGGCCTGGGTGCGGCGCATCGTGGTGTCGGCGCTGAGCTGTCGCAGCGACCGCGCCGTCTCGGCGGCCTGCCGCGGGTCGGCGCCGTAGAGC
This sequence comes from Microbacterium festucae, assembly GCF_025421715.1. Classification (GTDB taxonomy): domain Bacteria; phylum Actinomycetota; class Actinomycetes; order Actinomycetales; family Microbacteriaceae; genus Microbacterium; species Microbacterium festucae. The sequence goes on along the minus strand of NZ_JAOEFC010000001.1, from coordinate 924,428 downwards.
TGGGTCTGCAGGGCGCCCACCTGGCGCTTGCTGGGGGTCTTGCCCTCGGTGGTCGCCTCCAGCGCGGTGCGGAACGACGCGGCATCCTGGAATCGCTGGAACGGGTCTTTCGCCAGCGCACGCAGCACGACCGCGTCGAGCGACCGCGACACGGCTCCGACGAGCTCGGACGGCGGGATCGGCGCTTCGCTGACGTGCTGGTAGGCCACGGCCACCGGCGATTCGCCGCGGAACGGCGCGCGCCCGGTGAGCAGCTCGTAGAGCACGACACCAGCCGAATACAGGTCGGCGCGGCCGTCGACGGGCTCGCCCTTGGCCTGCTCGGGCGAGAAATAGGCGGCGGTCCCGATGATCGCGGTGGTCTCGGCCACCGTCGACGAGGAGTCCGACACCGCGCGGGCGATGCCGAAGTCCATGACCTTCACCTGACCGGTGGGGGTCACCATGACGTTGCCGGGCTTGATGTCGCGGTGCACCACACCGGCACGGTGCGAGTACTCGAGGGCCTCGAGGATGCCGTCGACGTAGCGCACCGCATCGGCGACCGGCACCGATCCGTCGGCGATGACGTCTTTGAGCAGCCGCCCGTCGACGAGCTCCATGACGATGTAGGGCACGGGGCGCTCGTGACCGTCGACGTCGGTGGCGACGTCCTCGCCGGCGTCGAAGACGCGCACGATCGTCGGGTGCGACATGCGCGAGGCGGCCTGCGCCTCCAGGCGGAAACGGGTGCGGAACGAGGCGTCTGCGGCCAGCTCGGGCTTGAGGATCTTGATGGCGACGGTGCGACCGAGAGTCGTGTCTTCTCCCCGGTACACCGAGGCCATTCCGCCGCGACCGATCAGGTCGTCGACCCGGTAGCGGCCGGAAAGAACGCGCGGCTCTACTGACACTTCACTCCCTCGGCTGGACCTCGCCAGCCTAGTGGACGGTCCTGGAAGACCCCCGGGTCAGCCGTCCGACCCGTTGCCGTTCCCGTTCCCGTTGCCGTTGCCGTTCGCGGTGGGCGACGGGCTCGGTGCGGCGGTGATCGAGGCGTTGGCCTGCGGCGACGCGTCGGAGGTGCGGTCGGTGCTCGCGTTGGTGCACGTGACGGTGTAGGTGACCGCCAGCACGGTCTCCCCCGAGTCGTCGACCGTGATGGTCGCGTTCGCGCGCTGTGCGAGCGAGAACGACGCGGTGGTCGACCCGTTCACCGAGAACACGCCACCGGAGGCGATCGTCAGGTTGTAGCCCGTCACCTGGCCGGCCCCGGCCGGGCACGAGTAGCCCTCCCAGTAGGCCTCCACGGTCGAGCCGGCCACGACGCTCTGCACCGGCGCGCCCTGCAGGCGGATGCTGGGGGCACCGGGTGCGGCCATCGGGGTGAGGTCGGCGTAGAAGGTCAGGGTCACCGGCTCGGTGAACGGCACGTTCTCCTGCGGTGAGACCTCGTAGACCAGGCCCTGCTCGTCGGCGGTGGGAGCCGGGTTGCCCGGCTGGCACGTGACGTTCTCGTAGCCGGCATCCTTGGCCTTCTGCGCGGCGGCGGTGCACTGCGAGCCCACGAGGTTCAGCGAGTTGATGTTCATCCCGGTCGCCTCGGGCGTCGGGGTCTCGCTGGCGGTCTGCGACTGCGTCGGCGACGAGTTCGTGGGCGTGGGCGTGTCGTTGGAGTCGCCCGACAGCAGCGCCCACAGGGTGCCGCCCAGCACGAGCACCAGCAGCACGATGAGAGCGACCAGCGGCCAGGTCCACGGGCTGCGCTTCTTCTTGGGCTGCTCGCCCTCGGCGCCCGGGGTCTCTTCGAGTGCGGCGGTGGCGGGCAGGATGCGGGTGGCCTGGTCGGTGGCCGTGCCGGCGGTCAGCAGCTGCGTGACCTCGTCGACGGCGCCGGCTCCGGCGATGGCCGGCACGATCGCGGCGGCACCGGCGATGTCGCCGCGGCGCAGCGCCGTGGCCGCGCGGGCGACGGCGGAGGCGGTGGCCGGGCGCTCGTCGGGCTTCTTGGCGATCATGCTGAGCACGAAGTTGCGCACCGGCTCGGCGATCGTCTGCGGCAGCGGCGGGGGCGCGTCGTTGATCTGCGCCATCGCGATGGCCACCTGCGACTCGCCCGTGAAGGGGCGCTTGCCGGCCAGCGACTCGTAGGCGACGATGCCCAGCGAGTAGATGTCGGTGGCGGGAGAGGCCGGGTGTCCGGACGCCTGCTCGGGCGACAGGTACTGCACGGTGCCCATCACCTGACCGGTGGCCGTCAGCGGCACCTGATCGGCGATGCGCGCGATGCCGAAGTCGGTGATCTTCACCCGCCCGTCGGGGGTGATGAGCAGGTTGCCCGGCTTGATGTCGCGGTGCACGAGACCGGCGGCGTGGGCCGCCTGCAGCGCGGCCGCGGTCTGCGCCACGATGTCGAGGGTCTTGTCGGTCGACAGCGACCCCTCGCGCTCGAGGATCGTCGACAGCGCCTCGCCGGGGACGAGCTCCATCACGAGGAAGGCCGAGCCGTTCTCCTCGCCGTAGTCGAACACGCTGGCGATGCCCTCGTGGTTGACGAGGGCGGCGTGGCGGGCCTCGGCGCGGAAGCGCTCGAGGAAGCCCGGGTCGCCCATGTACTCGTCTTTGAGGATCTTGATGGCGACGGTGCGGCCGATGACGTGATCGGTCGCCTCCCAGACCTCGCCCATGCCGCCGATGGCGATGCGCGAATCCAACTCGTAGCGTCCGCCGAAGCTCACACCCTGCGTCGGTCTCATCCGTTCAGCACCGCCTCAATGACTTTCTTTCCGATGGGAGCTGCGATCTTGCTGCTCTGTCCCGCTTGACCCAGCCCGCCGCCGTTTTGGACCATGACGCCGACGACCACCTGGGGATCGTCCGCCGGTGCGAAACCGGTGAACCACAGGGTGAAGGGATCGCCCGGATTGTGCTCGGCCGTGCCCGTCTTACCGGCCACCTCGACCCCGTCTATTCTTGCACCGCTGGCCGCGCCGTCATCGACATTGGCGACCATCATCCGGGTCATCACCTCGGCCTGCTCTGCCGTCAGCGCCGAGCCGAATTCGCTCGGCTCGAACGTCTGCTGCACCGTGAGATCGGGCGCGACGACCGAGTCGACCAGCAGCGGGTTCATCACCACGCCGCCGTTGGCGATGCCCGCCGAGACCATCGCCATCTGCAGCGGCGTGGCGCGCACGTCGGACTGCCCGAAGCCGCTGAGCGCGGTCTGCGCGTCGTTGAGCCCGCGCGGGTACACCGACGCCGTGGAGACCAGCGGCATCTCGAAAGAGTGGTTGAACCCGTACTTCTCGGCCTCTTCGCGGATGGCGTCGTCGCCGAGCTGCACGGCCAGCTGCGCCATCGGGATGTTGCAGCTCAGCCGCAGCGCGGTGGCCAGGGTCACCGTCTCACCTGGGCCGCACGTGCCGCTGTCGAAGTTGTGGATCTGCGTCGAGGTGCCCGGCAGCGTCCAGGCGGCGGGGTTCTCGAACGTCGAGTCGGGCGTGTACTCGCCCGAGGCCAGCGCAGCCGAGGCCACGACCAGCTTGAACGTCGACCCGGGCGGGTCGAGGTCGCCGGCGATGGCGCGGTTGTAGAGAGGCTTGGTGGGGTCTGCCACCAGGCGGTCGTACTCGGTCTGCACCGCGGAGGTGTCGTGCGAGGCGAGCTGGTTCGTGTCGAAGCTCGGGCTGGTCACCATCGCCAGGATGCGGCCGGTCGAGGGATCCATCGCCACCACGGCGCCCTGGTAGGGCTGGATCGCCTCCCACGCCGCCTGCTGCACGGCGGGGTCGATCGTGGTGAGCACGTTCGAGCCGCGCGGGGGCTGGCCGGTGACGATGCGGTCGAGGCGCGAGAGGAACTGCGAGCTGCCGGTGCCGGCCAGCGCGCTGTTCATGGCGCGCTCCAGTCCCGTCGACGATCCGAGCACGGGGTTGATGTACCCGGTGACGGGCGCCCACTTCTGGGCGTCGGGGTAGGTGCGCGACCAGCTGTAGATGTCGCTGCTGGGCACCGACGAGGCGATCAGCTCGCTGCCGGCGAAGATCGAGCCGCGCTGCACCTCGTACGAGTCGTAGAGGGCGCGCTTGTTCGCGGTGTTGGCCTGCAGGGCCCCCGCCCCGACGGCCTGGATGTAGCTCGTCGAGGCGAACAGGGCGAGGAACATCGCGAGCATCACGATGCTGAGGCGACGCAGTTCCTTGGTCATCCGATCACCACCCGGGGTCGGGAGCGCACGGCATCCGAGATGCGCAGCAGCAGGGCCACGATGATCCAGTTGGCCACCAGCGACGAACCGCCCGCCGCGAGGAACGGGGTGGTGAGGCCGGTGAGCGGGATGACGCGGGTCACGCCGCCGACCATGATGAACACCTGCAGCGCGATCGTGAACGACAGGCCCGTCGCGAGCAGCTTGCCGAAGTCGTCCTGCCCGGCCATGCCGATGCGGATGCCGCGGCTGACGAAGAGCATGTAGAGGCAGAGGATCGCGAACACGCCCACGAGCCCGAGCTCTTCGCCCAGGCTCGGGAAGATGTAGTCGCTGCGGGCCAGCGGCGTGAGGCCGGGGCGGCCCTGGCCGAGGCCCGTACCGATCAGCCCGCCCTGGGCCAGACCGAAGATGCCGGTGACCAGCTGCATGCTGCTGTTGTCCATCAGCGACGGGTTGAACGCGTCGAGCCAGTTGGTGAAGCGCGCCTGCACGTAGGGCAGCACCTGCGAGGCGGCGATCGCCCCGACCACGGCCAGCACGACACCGATCAGCACCCAGCTGGTCTTGCCGGTGGCCACGTAGATCATCGCGACGAACATGCCGAAGATGAGCAGGCCGGTGCCGAGGTCGCGCTGCAGCACGATGATCGCCAGCGATCCGAGCCAGATGAGCAGCAGCGGGCCGAGCTCGCGGGCGCGCGGCCAGGTCATGCCGAGGAAGCGGGTGCCCACCGAGGTGAGGGCCTCACGGGTGCGCACGAGATAGCCGGCGAAGAACACCGCGAGGGCGATCTTGGCGAGCTCGCCCGGCTGGAACGAGAACAGGCCCGCCACCGAGACCCACACGTCGGCGTTGGCGTTGGTGCCCAGGCCCGGCACGAGCGGCAGCAGCAGGAGCGCGATGCCGACGAAGCCGAACACGTAGGTGTAGCGGAACAGCACGCGGTAGTTGCGCAGCAGCAGCACCACCGCGATGGCGCCGGCCATGGCGATGGCCGTCCACACCAGCTGGCGGATCGACAGCGCCGACCACCCCTCGACCTTCTTCTCGAGGTCGATGCGGTAGATCATCGCGATGCCGAGGCCGGTCAGCACCGTGGCGATCGGGACGACGAACGGGTCGGCATCCCGCGCGCGCAGCCGCAGCACGATGTGCAGGGCCAGCACGAGCACCGTGAGACCGCCGCAGTAGTAGAGGAACGTCGCGTCGATCGCGCCGGTGGCGCCCAGCTGCACGAGGGCCAGCGCGCTGCCGTTGATGACGAACGAGAACGCCAGCAGCGCGAGTTCGCGGTTGCGGTGCGTGGCGGGCATGCGGATGCGCTTGAGCGCCCGCAGCACGGACGTGTCGGTGCTGATCTCTTCGGCGGTCACGGTGATCCCTCCGGAAGCGACCGGCGGATGCTCGCGACGATCGCCTGCGCATCGGCGAGCGAGCGCGCCGACACGGTCTCCTCGATGGCCATGCGCTGGTAGACGGGGAGGTCGGCGAGGGGGATGCCGGTGTCGTTGTAGACCGACGACAGCGAGATCGGGCCGATGTCCTGCTGCACCCCGCGGTAGATCACGACGGTGTCGTCGTCGGAGCCGACGAAGTAGCGGGTCTGGGTCCACTGGTAGCCGGCGAAGGCGCCCACGGCCAGTGCCGCCAGGATGACGACGAGCCCGACGATCCACCACAGGCGGCGCCGACGCACGCGGCGGCGGTCTTCCTCGATGACCTCTTCGAGGTACTCGAGCGCGGGCTCGTAGTGGGTGGGCTCGTTGGCGGCCTGGCGTGCCGGGTGCAGCCAGCTGCTGCGCCCCGAGCGGGCGGCGGGGATCTCCACGCCCTGCGGCGTGGAGGCGGAGCCGACGATGGTGGGCGTGCCGCTGGCGAGCGGGTGGTTGCCGCCCACGTCGACCAGCACGATGGTGACGTTGTCGGGAGCACCGGCATCCAGCGCCTGCTTCAGCAGCAGGTCGGCGGTGCGGCCCGGCGCGTAACCCTGACCGAGCACCTTGCCGGTGTGCACGTCGTCGACCACGCCGCACAGGCCGTCCGAGCACAGCAGCCAGCGGTCGCCGGGCTGGGTGGGCATGATGAACGCGTCGATCTCGGGATCGGGGTCCATGTCGCCGAGCACCCGCATGAGCACCGAGCGGCGCGGGTGGTAGCGCGCCTCTTCGGGGGTGATGCGCCCCGAGTCGACCAGGCGCTGCACGAACGTGTGGTCGGTGGTGATCTGGGTGAGCGCGCCGTCGCGGAAGAGGTAGACGCGGGAGTCGCCGATGTGGGCGACGACCGCGTAGTCGTCGACCATGACCAGGGCGCTGACCGTCGTGCCCATGCCGGCCAGCTCGGGGCGCACCGCCACGGTGTCGATCAGCTCGGCCGCCGTGTCGCTGATCGCGTCGCGCAGCTCCCGTTCGGCATCCGTCGTCGAGGCGTAGGCGTGGTCGAGCTCTTTCAGACGGTGGACGGCCAGGCTCGAGGCGACGTCACCGCCGGCGTGCCCGCCCATGCCGTCGGCGACGACGAACAGGTTCGAGCCGCAGTAGCCCGAGTCCTGGTTGTTCGACCGCACCTTCCCGGTATGGGAGATCGCGGTGCTCGATCCTTCGAAGACCATGTCGCGGCGTCCGCTACTTCCGCAGCTCGAACGTCGTGGCGCCGACCTTGATGGGGGCTCCCACCGTGATCGGCACGGGCGCGCTCACGCGCTTGCCGTCGTGCCACGTGCCGTTGGTCGAGTCGAGGTCCTGCACCATCCACTGGGTGCCCCACAGCAGCAGGCGCGCGTGGTGGCTGGAGGTGTAGTCGTCGCGGATGACGAGCCCCGACTCGCTGGAGCGACCGATGGTGACCGGCTCCGACCCCAGCGGCAGCTCGAGGCCGGCCTTCGGGCCCGAGGTCACGACGATGCGCGAGACGGCGTCGGTGGTGGCCTTCACCGGACCCGACGCGGAGCGCGGCGCCGCCGGAGCGACGGGGGCGGTCGGCGCGCTCGGGCTCGGTGCGGCGGCTGCGGGTGCGGCGGTGGCCGGCTCGGGGAGCTTGCGCGCCTTCACGCCGAACAGGTCGGCGCGCAGCGAGTAGACCACGGCGAACACGAAGAACCACAACAGGACGAGGAAGCCCACCTGCAGCAGCAGCAGGGTCAGTTCGCTCACGCAAGGTCTCCCAGATCGAAGGCGCGGGTCGCGTCGTTCGGCGCGGGGCGTGGCGGCAGGGCCTGCGGCACCACAGTGAAGACGATATCGGTGCGGCCGATGGTCACCACCGAGTCGGGCGGCAGCGCGGCCTCCGACACCTTGGTGCCGTTGAGCTTGGTGCCGTTGGTCGAGTTCATGTCGCGCACCATGGCGCGCTCGCCGTCCCACAGGATCTCGACGTGTCGGCGGCTCGTGCCGGCGTCGGCGATCGTGATGTCGGCGTCGCTGCCGCGGCCGATGACCGTGCGGCTCTTGACGAGCGGATGCCGGGTGCCGGCGATGTCGACGACGCCGCGCCAGGCCACCTCGCCACCGGCCGCCGTGCGCGAATCCACGCGCAGGGTGCCCGTCGAGAGCTGCTCGTCGGCGGCGAGCGAGATCGCCACCGGCCCGGCGAAGCTGAAGCCCTGCTTCTTGGCGTGCTCTTCGACCAGGCGGTGCAGGTCGTTCACGAGCGTGCTGCCCAGGCTCGCCATGCGCTCGGCGTCGGCGGGCGCCAGGCGCACCTCGAAGGTGTTGGGCGCGAGGATGCGGTCGCGGCTGACGACGGCAGCCTTCACGTCGAGTTCGCTGCGCAGGGCGGATGCCACTTCCACAGGCTGAACGCCGCTGCGGAAGGTCTTCGCGAACGCGCTGTTGACGGCGCGTTCGAGTCCCTTCTCGAAGCTGTCAAGTAGTCCCACGGGGCTCCTCTGGCAGGCTGACGTGTGGCTACATGCTAGTTGCACACCCTGAGCGCACCATGGAGCGGGTGCGGTGGGCCCGGATTCGGGCGCACCCGGGCGGTCGTGATATCCTCGGCAGGTTGACTCCGCGCAAGCGGAATCGCGCGAGTGGCGGAATAGGTAGACGCGCTGGCTTCAGGTGCCAGTGCCCGCAAGGGCGTGGGGGTTCAAGTCCCCCCTCGCGCACAACAGGAAGAAGCCGGCTGGAGCACATGCTCCGGCCGGCTTCTTCGTTTGGGCGTGACGGGCGAGCGCCGGCTCAGTGCGTGTTGCCTCCGCGGCGGACGAGGCTGTTGAGTCGCTCGGACATGAACAGGCCGAGCACGACGAGCACGGCGAGGAACAGCGGGAACAGCCACAGTCCGACGACGTCGGCCAGGATGCCGAACAGGGGCGGCGCGAAGGTCGACCCGGTGTAGGCGGCGGCCATCTGGATGCCGATGATGGCCTGCGAGTTGCGCCGCCCGAAGTTGACCGGTGTCGAGTGGATGATCGCCGGGTAGATGGGGGCGCAGCCGAGCCCGAGCACTGCGAGTCCGATCAGCGCCGGCAGGTCGGTGCCCACCGGCAGGGCGAGCAGCAGGGCGCCGAGCCCCACGGCCGCGAAGCCGCCGCGGATCATCTGCCGGTCGCCGATCCGGTCGGCGAAGAAGCCCGCCAGGAAGCGGCCTGCCGTGATGCCCAGCAGGAACAGCGACGCGAACGCGGCTGCCGTCGCGGCATCCACCCCGCGCTCTGTCACCAGATAGCTCGAGGCCCAGAGGATCGCGGTGCTCTCGAGCGCGCAGTAGGCGAGGAACGCGGTCAGGATCAGGAGGACGCCGGGGATGCGGATCGCCTGGGCCAGCGAGACGTGGGTGCGGCTCGCGGCGGGCGCGCCGGAGGCATCCTCCGCCTCCTCCGCCCCCGCGGGGTGCACGGCGTTGACCTTGTTCCACAGCGGGATGCTGATGAGCAGGGCGAAGGTGAGCACGGCCTGGATGACGCCGATGATGAGGTAGGCGCTCGACCACCCCCAGTCGGCGGTGAGGGCGAAGCTCATGATGAACGGGCTCAACGACGCGCCCAGCCCCCAGCACGCGTGCAGCCAGTTCATGTGCCGCGCCGCGTAATGCACGGCGACGTAGTTGTTGAGCGCGGCGTCGACCGCCCCCGCGCCCAGGCCGTACGGGATGGCCCAGAGGCACAGCATCCAGAACGAATCCGAGAACGAGAAGCCCACGAGGGCCGCGGCGGTCATCCCGACACTCACCGCCGTCACCACGCCCACGCCGAACCGGCGGGTCACGCGCTCGGAGGCGAGGCTGGAGAGGATGGTGCCGCCCGCGATGATCATCGTGACCAGGCCGGCGAAGGCGATCGGCACATCGAGGTCGTGGTGCATGACCGGCCACCCGGCGCCCAGGAGCGAATCGGGCAGCCCGAGGCTGATGAAGGCGATGTAGATGATCGCGAGGAGGAGCGAGTACACGGGCGGGGAGACGGCCTTTCGAGAGGCATCGTGGGTGGAGGGGGCTCAGCGGCGCAGGGCGCGCGCGTGCAAGCATCCTTACAGTGTACGCACGTACACATCGAGCGCGAAGCGGGAGCGGGAGGTCGGGGAGCGGGATGGCGCGGTGTGTACAGTCGCACACATGATGGACCGAGGGCACGGGCGCGGGGGGCGACGCGCATGACGTCGGCGCGACGCTACGACCCAGGCAGGCGCGACCGGATCATCGACGCGTGCCTCGAGGTGATCGCCGAGGTCGGTGTCGCCGGCGCCTCGCACCGGCGCATCGCCGAGCGCGCCGATGTGCCGCTGGGGTCGATGACCTACCACTTCCGTGGCATCGACGAGCTGCTGCGGGAGGCGTTCGAGCGGTTCACCGACTCGATGAGCGCGCGGTTCGCAGCCCGGCTGGCAGGAGATCTCGACCACGACGCCGCCATCCGCGCGGTCGCAGACCTCATCGAGCAGGACGTCTTCGTCACCCGACGCGACCTGGTGCTCACCCACGAGCTCTATACATTGGCCGCGCGCGACGAGGCGTTCCGTGCCGTGACGAACCGGTGGATGCGGCGCAGCCGCGACACCCTCTCCGCCCACTTCGATCCCGCGACGGCGCTGATGATCGACGCGCTCATCGAGGGCCTGACCATCCATGCCGCACTCGACACCGAGCCCCGCGACCCTGCTATCACGAGCGAGGCCGTGCGCCGGCTGGCGTCGAAGTCCGAGCCGGACTGACCGGGGCGGCGCATAACTCAGGCAGAAACCGGGCCGGGGCCCCGCTTGGGGGCCCGCGCGGGCCGATCTGCCTGAGTTATGCGCCGTGGCTCGCGCCGTGCGCCGGCTGGCGTCGAAGTCCGCGCCGGCCTGAACGGGCGGCGCATTACTCAGGCAGAAACCGGGCCGAGGCCCGGTATCGGAGCCCGCGCGGGCCGATCTGCCTGAGTTATGCGCCGTGGCGGGCGGGTAGGGGCGCGGATCAGCGCCGGAACGGCGTGTCAGGCGACGCTGTGCAGGTAGCGCAGCAGGCGCTCGGCTTCGTCGGCGTCGCGGTGCGCGATCGCATCGCGCAGCTGCGTGTAGCTCGCGGCGCGCTCGATGGGAGAGGCCATGAACGGCACCCAGCCGCGCAGATTGCGCTGGATGGCCAGGGAGGCCTCGCGGATCACCCCGATGAACACGGTGTTGCCAGTGGCGCGGGTCACCTGCACGAACAGGTCGGTCGATCGCTCGAACAGGGCGAGCGGGTCGGCCTCGGCGGAGGCGGCGACGACGGCATCGGCCAGCTCGACGAGCTCGGCGAGCTGCGCATCGGACGCGTGGTGCAGCGCGAGGCGCAGCGCGTTGCCCATGAAGTAGGCGGTGAAGGCGCCGGTGTCGGCGCGGAGCTTCTCGTCGGGGACCGAGACGCGCGTGTAGCGCCCGACCGCGATCTCGACGAGGCCGAACCGCTCGAGGCGCTGCAGAGCCTCGCGCACCGGGGTGCGCGAAGTACCCAGCTGCTGGGCCAGGTCGGTGTCGCGCAGGCGCTCGCCGGGGGCGAGGCGTCCGTCGAGGATCGCCGCGCCGATGGTCCTGTACACCTCGTCGCCGAGGATGATGCCGCTGGTGAGTTCGATCGGGTGGAGTGTCGCGCTCATTGCCGCAACAGTGTACGGCTCCGGCCTATGTACTCACGGCGGATTCGCAACCGTGCACCCCTCCCCGGCGGACCGATATATCAGTAGACTCGGCGCCGTCACGTTACGCGTGGCCTATCCGGGGGGATCCGTCGACGCCCGGGCGTGAGCGCTCAGCGCATGCCGCCCGGGCGTCGAATGGTTGTTGCGGGGTTGCAACATTTGTGTCACCTTCTCTCACCGGGCAGGACAACATCGAGTGCTCCCGTTACGGTGTTTCCAACGGCGCGCCCGCGCCGGATTCAGCTCGCACGTAAGGCAGTTCATGAGCACCAGCGGTACCGTCAAGTGGTTCAACTCGGAGAAGGGTTTCGGGTTCATCGCACCCGACGAGGGCGGCGCTGACGTCTTCGCCCACTACTCCGCCATCCAGTCGGGCGGCTACCGCTCGCTCGAGGAGAACCAGCGGGTCGAGTTCGACATCGCGCAGGGCCCCAAGGGCCTGCAGGCGGAGAACATTCGCCCCCTCTGATCCCTCGCGGATCTCGCGCAGGCGTCACACGTCGCCGTCGACCAGCAGCAATGCACGCAGCTGGTCGGCGGTGTCGACGACGGCCTGCGCGCCCTCGGACTCGTGCGGCCAGCTGAAGCCCCACCGCACGAAGATGACCGGCACACCGTGCTCGGCCGCGCCGTCGATGTCGTGGTGCCGGTCGCCGATGAGCACGGGACGGCTGATGTCGTGCCCGTCCGCGGCCAGCTGACGCAGCGCCTCGGCGATCACCGCCGACTTCGACGCGCGCGTCTTCTCGTCGGCGGTCGCACCGACGATCGCCTGCAGGTGCACGGCGAGGTCGAAGTGGTCCATCAGCGCGGTCACCTGGATCTCCGGCTTGGAGCTGGCGGTCGCCTGCGGGATGCCGGCGGCCGCGAGATCGCCGATGAGCTCCCCGATGCCCGGGTAGAGCCGCGCACCGCTGGCATAGCCGTCTTCGCGGCCGATCGCGCGGTAATGCGTCACGGCATCCGCCGCTTCTTCCGGCGACATGCCCACGTTGGTCTGGAACGACTGGTGCATGGGCGGACCGATCCAGTGCACGAGCTCGGCCCGGGTCGGCGCGGGGTAGCCGAGCTCGGTCAGGCAGCGGGTGAGGCGCCGCAGAATGCCCTCCGACGCATCGACGACGGTGCCGTCGATGTCCCACAGGATGCAGCTGAACGGGGAGCGAGGGGCCATGCCCCCAGCCTAGGCCGGTCGCGGAATCGATCCGCCCGGTCGGTCAGAACAGCCGCGGGGCGCCCGACTCGGTGCCCTTCATGCCCTCGTAGTCGAGGGTGACGCAGCGGATGCCACGATCGTTCGCGAGCACTTTGGCCTGCGGCTTGATCTCCTGCGCGGCGAACACGCCCGTCACCGGCGCCAGGTGCGGGTCGCGACCGAGCAGCTCGAGGTAGCGGGTGAGCTGCTCGACGCCGTCGATGTCGCCGCGGCGCTTGACCTCGACGGCGATCGTGCCGCCCTCGGGGTTGCGCAGCAGCAGGTCGACCGGCCCGATCGCGGTGGGGTACTCGCGGCGCACCAGCTGCAGGCCGTCGCCGATGACGTCCACCTGCTCGGCCAGCAGGCGCTGCAGGTCGGCTTCGACGCCGTCCTTCTGCAGACCCGGGTCGATGCCGAGCTCGTGCGCCGAGTCGTGCAGCACCTCGTAGATGCGCACGAGCAGCGCGTCACCGGTCTTGGCGTGCGTGACGCGCCAGTGCTCCTGCACGCCGGCCGACGCCGACTCGGCATCCGGCTCCTCCACCGTCAGGGTGCACGGCGGGCTCATCCAGTTGAGCGGCTTGTACGAGCCGCCGTCGGAGTGCACGAGCAGCGAGCCGTCGCCCTTGTGCACCAGCAGACGCGTGGCCAGCGGCAGGTGGGCATTGAGGCGGCCGGTGTAATCCACCGAGCAGCGGGCGATGACGAGACGCACCCGACGAGTGTACGGGGGAAGCGGCGCGCACCGGTCAGTGGTGACCGGCGCCGACCTTCGATCCGGCGATGGGCTTGGCGGCGCCCGAGAAGAGTCCGCTCATCGCGATGAGCGCGACGATGATCCACAGGGTGGGCAGGATGCCGATCTGGTGGCTGACCCAGCCGAGCACGGGCGGCCCGCACAGGAAGGCCACGTAGCCGATCGTCGCCGCGGCCGACACCGATGCGGCTGCCTTCCGGGGGTCATCGGCGGCGGCCGACATGCCCAGCGGGAACCCGAGGGAGGCTCCGGCGCCCCACAGTGCGACGCCGACGAAGGCGACGGGGAGGTTCGGGGCGAGGATGAAGGTGATGAGGCCGACGGCAGCGGTGACGGCGAGGATGCGCAGCGTCCAGACGCGTCCGATGCGGTCGACGATCGGGCCGCCCAGCACGCGGAACACGGTCATCGCCACCGAGAACACGGTGAGCGCGATGGCGCCCATCGCCTCGGTCTGCGCGTGGCCGTCGACGACGGCGATGGTGAGCCAGTCGTTGGCGCTGCCCTCGGCGAAGGCCATGCCGAGCATGATGACGCCGATGGCGTAGGTGCGCGGGTCGCGCCACACCGCGGCGATCTCGGCGAACCGCTCGCGCCGGGTGGGGGCCGTGGCCGGGTCGTCGTGGACGATCTCGCGGTTGGGCACGAAGCGCAGCGACCCGAGGCCGGCGGCGAGCACGACGACGCCCACGAGCCACAGGTGCCAGGCGATGCCCACCTGCGCGGCGGCCATGAGGATGCCCAGACCCGCACCGGCGACCGTGCCGAGACTGAAGAACGCGTGGAAGAGGGGCATGAGGGTGCGCTCGAACGACTGCTCGACCGCGGCGGCTTCGACGTTCATCATGACGTCGGTGGCGCTCATCCCGAGGCCCATGAACGCCAGACCGATCGCGGTGACCGCGTAGGACTCGAGGAACTGCACGCCGAGACCGGCGATGAGCACACCGGTGCCGAACGAGATGATCGTGGCGAACATCCCCCGCCGCGCCCCCCAGCGGGCGACGATGACGTTGGCCAGCGAGAGACCGACGATCGAGGCGGCGCCGATGACGAACAGCAGCACGCCGACGAGGAAGTCGTCGATGCCGAGGGTCTGCTTGACCGTAGGCAGCCGCGAGGCCCACGAGGCGAAGCCCAGACCGCACACGAGGAAGATCGTGAAGATCGCCGTGCGCCAGTGCACGAGCTGCCGTCGTGTGAGGGTCGATTCCATGGTCCCCGATCCTATATCGCGCGGATCGAATCGTTTCGGCGCGCGCCGGGACCACCGGGTACGATCAGCCCATGACGACGCGCCGCGCCACCATCGCCGACGTCGCCCGCGCGGCGGGGGTCTCGGCCTCGACGGCATCGGTCGTCTTCAGCGGCAAGACGCCCGTGTCGGATGCCACGCGGGCCCGCGTGGTCGCCGCGGCGACCACGCTCGGCTACACCGGACCGCATCCGCTCGCCGCCTCGCTGCGGCGCGGGCGGTCGGGCATCGTCGGCGTCGTGTTCACCGAGCACCTCGGCCGCGCGTTCCAAGACCCGGTGAAGATCCTCATGATGGACGGACTGACCGCGGCGGTCGGTCCGCTCGGCTCGGGCCTGCTACTCGTGCGCGACACCGTCGACACGGATGCCGCCGCCCCCACCCTCACCACCTCGCCCATCGACGCGGCCGTGCTCGTGGGCTGCACCGCGCGTCAGCGCGCGGCCCTGGCGCCCGTCAAGGCGCGCGGCGTGCCCCTGGTCGTGATCGAGGGCGACGCCGGCGACGACGTGCCCCGCATCGACCTCGACAACCGCGAGGCCCAGCGCCTGGCCGCCGAGCACCTGCGCGCACTCGGCCACACGCGCGTGGCCACCGTGACGCTGCCGGTGGGCGGCCGGCCCCGCGGCGTGCTCACCGCCGACCAGCAGATCGTCGTCGACGTCACGCGCCACCGGCTGGCGGGGGTGCACGATGTCTTCCCGGGCGCGGCGGCCATCGCCACCGCCGGCTCGTCGATCGACGAGGGGCTGATCGCCGGGCGCGCGCTGCTGGCGGGCCCCGATCGCCCCACCGCGATCCTCGCCCAGAGCGACCTGCTCGCCGTCGGCGTGATCCGCGCGGCCGAAGAGGCGGGCCTGCGCGTGCCCGCGGACCTCAGCGTCACCGGCTTCGACGGGATCGCCGTCGACGGGCTGGCCCCCTACCGGCTCACGACCCTCGTGCAGGATGCCATCGGCAAGGGCCGCGCGGCGGGCGACGCGGTGGCCGCACTGCTGGCGGGCACCCCCGTGGCATCCGTCGTGCTGCCCTGTCCGTTCCGCCTCGGGAACACGACGGGTCCGGTTCCCGAAATCGCCCTATAGAATAGAGTCCGATCCCCAGACGCCGGCTGACGCCATGAGGAGGCACCTTTTTGCTGCTGCTCCTCTGCCTGTTCGCTCTTGTGCCGCTGGTACTGCCCTGGCTCGTCGGACGCATCGGAGCGCGCGCGTTCTATGTCGCCGCCGCGCTGCCCCTGGTCGCCTTCGCTCACGCCGTGGCGCAGTCGCCGGCGGTGCTGTCGGGCGAGGTGCTCACCGAGACCTTCGCGTGGATCCCGTCGCTCGACATCGAACTGTCGATGCGCATGGACACCCTCGGGTGGGTGATGGCGCTCATCGTCACCGGCGTCGGCGCGCTCGTGATGCTCTACTGCCGTTGGTACTTCGACGGCAAGAAAGACGGCGTCGGACTGTTCTCGGCCGTGCTGCTGGCCTTCGCCGGCGCGATGTACGGCCTGGTGCTCACCGACGACGCGATCGTGCTGGTGATGCTGTGGGAGGTCACGAGCGTGCTCTCGTACCTGCTCATCGGCTTCTACCACGCGCGTGGCGCGAGCCGTCGTGCCGCCCTGCAGGCGCTGCTGGTGACGACCCTCGGCGGTCTGGTGATGTTCGTCGGCGTCGTCATCGTCGTCGTGCAGGCCGGCACCAACAGCATCGCCCAGATCCTCGCCACCTGGCCGGAGACGGTGGCCGGCGACCCCGTGCTGCTGAACACGGCGGTCGTGCTGGTGCTCGTGGGCGCGCTCAGCAAGTCGGCCATCTTCCCCTTCCACTTCTGGCTGCCCGGCGCCATGGCCGCGCCCACCCCGGTGAGCGCCTACCTGCACGCCGCCGCGATGGTGAAGGCCGGCATCTACCTCATCGCCCGCCTCGCGCCCGCCCTCGCGCTGGCCGAGCCGTGGCGGCCGATCGTGGTGACCCTCGGCGTGTTCACGATGCTGCTGGGCGGGCTGCAGGCGCTGCGCGAGAACGACCTCAAGCGCATCCTCGCCTTCGGCACCGTCAGCCAGCTGGGCATGCTCACCGTGGTGCTCGGCTACGGCACCCGCGACGCGGCGCTGGCGGGGCTCGCGCTGCTGCTGGGCCACGCGCTGTTCAAGTCTGCGCTGTTCCTGGTGGTCGGCATCATCGACCGGCAGCTGTCGACCCGTGACATCACCGAGCTGTCGGGTGTGGCCCGGCAAGCGCCGACCCTGGCGGTGATCTCGGTGATCACGGTCGCCTCGATGGCCGGCATCATCCCGACCCTCGGCTTCGTGGCCAAGGAGACCGCCCTCACCGCCCTGCTCGACGACACCGCCCACTCGCCGTGGGCGTGGATCGCCCTGGTCGGCATCGTGGCCGGGTCGGTGCTGACCGTGGCGTACGGCCTGCGGTTCGTGTGGGGGGCGTTCGGAACCAAGAAGGATGCCGTCGGCGAAGCGCTGCCCCGCACCGAGTGGCCGGACCCGCCCATCGGCTTCCTCGGCGCCCCGGTGCTGCTGGCCGCCCTGAGCCTGGCCGGCGGGTTCGCCGCCCCCGCCCTCGACGTCGCCCTCTCGGGATACGCCGACGAGTTCCCCGCCCCCGAGCATCCCGCCCACCTCGCCCTCTGGCACGGGCTCGAGCCGGCGCTGCTGATGACGATCGGCTCCATCGCCGTCGGCATCCTGGTGTTCTGGGCCAGCCGGCGCCGCCCGCTGCCGGGGCGCATGCTGCCGTTCACCTCGCTCGACGCCTACAACGCGAGCCTGCGCGGCATCGCGAAGGTCGCGGTGTGGACCACCACGCTCACCCAGCGCGGTTCGCTGCCGGTGTACGTCGGCACGATCTTCGTCGTGTTCGTCGCCGCCGAGGGCACCGCGCTGGTGGCCACGGGCCAGCCGTGGAGCACGCAGCTCGACCTCTGGCAGACCCCGATGCAGCTCGTCGTCGCGCCGATCATGATCCTCGCCGGCATCGTGGCGGTGCGCGCCCGCAAGCGCTACACCGGCATCGTGCTGGTGTCGGTGACCGGCCTCGGAATGGTGCTGCTGTTCGCCACCAGCGGCGCGCCCGACCTCGCCCTCACGCAGATCCTCGTCGAGACGGTGACCCTGGTCGCCTTCGCGCTCGTGCTGCGCCGCATCCCCGCCCGCCTCGGCGAGCACAACGCGTCGGTGGCGCCCGTGCTGCGGGCGACCCTGGCGATCGGGGTGGGCGTGACGATGGCGTGCATCGCGATCGTCGCCACCGGCGCGCGCATCGCCGAGCCGATCTCCGACCGCTTCCCCGAGCTGGCCTACGAGCTCGGTCACGGCAAGAACGTCGTCAACGTGGCCCTCGTCGACCTGCGCGGCTGGGACACGATGGGCGAGCTGTCGGTGCTCATCCTCGCCGCGACCGGTGTGGCCTCGCTCGTGTTCGTCACCAACCGCTCCGACACGCTCTCGCAGAGCATCTCGGCGCTGCCGACGGGCGCCGTGCGCACCCGCCGCCCGCTCGTCGAGACGGTCGACGGCCCGCAGCCGGGCCGCGCCCACCCGCGCAGCACCCGCCAGGCCTGGCTCGTCGGCGGCCAGCGGATGCTGCCCGAGAACCGCTCGATCCTGCTCGAGGTGATCGTGCGTATCCTCTTCCACACGATCATCGTCGTGTCGATCTACGTGCTGTTCGCCGGCCACAACCTGCCCGGCGGCGGCTTCGCGGGCGGCCTCGTGGCGGGCATGGCGCTGGTCATGCGCTACGTCGCGGGCGGCCCCTACGAGCTGGGGGCGGCCGCCCCCACGGACGCCGGACGGCTGCTGGGCGCGGGCATGACCCTCGCCGTGGCGTGCGCCATCGTGCCGATGTTCTTCGGCGCGCCGCCGCTGACCAGCTGGTTCGTCGAGGCCGAACTGCCCGTGCTCGGCCACGTCGAGTTCGTGACCTCGACCATCTTCGACATCGGCGTCTACCTCGTGGTCATCGGCCTCGTGCTCGACGTGCTGCGCTCGCTGGGCGCCGAGGTCGACCGCCAGACCAAAGAGGCGAGCACGCGCAGCGCCGGCGGGGCGGTGGTCTCGTGAACGTGTCGATGGTGCTCATCGTGATCATGGCCGTGCTGTTCGCGGCGGGTGTCTACGCGATGCTCGAGCGCAGCCTCACCCGCGTGCTCATCGGCTTCCTGCTGCTGGGCAACGCCGCCAACCTGTTCCTCCTCGTCGTGATGGGCGAGCCCGGCGTCGCCCCGTTCTTCGGCGCGGCGGCCTCGCCCGACGAGATGAGCGACCCGCTGCCGCAGGCGCTCACCCTCACGGCGATCGTCATCACCTTCGCGGTGTCGGCGTTCCTCCTCGCCCTGATCTACCGCTCCTGGCAGCTGGGCCAGGCCGACACCGTCGAAGACGACGAGGCCGACCTGGAGGTGCGCGAGCGCGCCGAGAAGGACGAAGACACGATGGAGGACGAGATCACCGACGAGGACGACGACGCGACCACCGACTTCATCGGCACCGAGACGGCGCCGATCGTCGTGCTGCACCAGCGCGACCTGTCGGCGCTGCGCGACGACGCCCCCGTCGACCGCCCGGTGCGGCGCTCCGACGACGACGCTCCGCGCGGATCGGGGGGTGACGCATGAGCAGCCTCGTCCCGCTGCTGGTGACGCTGCCCCTGCTGGGCGCAGCCGTCGCGCTGATCTTCGGCCGCCGCCGCCGCGTGCAGGTGGGGGTCTCCCTCATCACCCTGACGCTGGTGCTCGGCATCGCCGCCGTGCTGCTGTACGCCGTCGACCAGTCGGGTGTGCCGCTGGCCGTGTCGGTGGGCGGCTGGCCGGTGCCGTTCGGCATCGTGCTCTACGTCGACCGGCTCTCGGCGCTGCTGGTGGTCGTCTCCAGCATCGTGCTGCTGGCGGTGCTGCTGTTCTCGGTGGGCCAGGGCGCCGCCGACGGCGACGACGACACCCCGGTCTCGATCTTCCACCCGTCGTACCTCATCCTGTCGGCGGGCATCTTCAACGCCTTCATCGCCGGCGACCTGTTCAACCTGTACGTCGGGTTCGAGATCCTGCTGGTCGCCTCGTACGTGCTCATCACCCTGGGCTCCACCGAGTCGCGCATCCGCACGGGCGTGGTCTACATCGTCGTCTCGCTGGTGTCGTCGATCCTGTTCCTCGCGGCGATCGCGGCGATCTACGGCGCCCTGGGAACGGTGAACATCGCCCAGCTGTCGGAGCGCATGATGGAGCTGCCGCAGGAGGTGCAGCTCGTGCTGCACCTGATGCTGCTGCTGGCCTTCGCCATCAAGGCGGCCGTTTTCCCGCTCTCGTTCTGGCTGCCCGACTCGTACCCGACCGCCCCGGCGCCGGTCACGGCGGTGTTCGCGGGCCTGCTGACCAAGGTCGGCGTCTACGCGATGATCCGCACCGAGACGCAGATCTTCCGCGACAACGACGTCAACACGCTGCTGCTGATCGTCGCCCTCGCCACCATGATCGTCGGGGTGCTCGGCGCCGTCGCGCAGGCCGAGCTCAAACGCATCCTGTCGTTCACCCTCGTCAGTCACATCGGCTACATGGTGTTCGGACTGGCGATCGCCACCCCCGCCTCGCTCGGGGCGACGATCTACTACATGGTGCACCACATCGTGGTGCAGACGACCCTGTTCCTGGCGGTCGGCCTCGTCGAGCGCCGCGCGGGATCGACCTCGATCCTCAAGGTCAAGGGCCTCATGAAAGCGGCGCCCCTCATCGCGGTGCTGTACTTCGTGCCCGCCATCAACCTGGGCGGCCTGCCGCCGTTCTCGGGCTTCATCGGCAAGTTCGCGCTGTTCGACGCGGCCGCCGAGGTGGGCACGCCCCTCATGTACCTGCTCATCGCGGGCGGCATCATCACCTCGCTGCTCACCCTCTACGCCCTCATGCGCGCCTGGAACCTGTCGTTCTGGCGCGAGGAGGAGGAGCACGGCGACGAGGTGGGCGCCGACCGCATCGCCTACCTCGACGACGCGCCCGCCGCCGCCACCCAGACCCAGCGCCGCGTGATCCCACGCGTGATGACCTCGGCCACGGCCGGCATGGTCGCCGTCACCATCGCGCTGACGGTCTTCGCCGGCCCGCTCTACGAGCTGTGCACCAAGATCGGCGCCGCACTGCAAGACCCCGTGCACATCGGGCAGGTCGACGAGAAGACCGCCGAGGGGGTGATCCGGTGACCCCCACCGAGAAGCCCACCGCCAAAGGCGTGCTGGCCGCCGTGTGGCGTCAGCTGCCGTTCTTCGTGTGGCTGGTCGCGCTGTGGATGCTGCTGTGGGGGCAGTTCACGGTGCTCGCCGCCCTCACCGGGCTCATCGTCGCGATCTTCGTGACCCGCATCTTCCGGCTGCCGCCGGTGGAGCTGTCGGGCCGGGTGAACCTGTGGTGGGGGCTCGTGTTCATCGGCGACTTCTTCTTCGCCCTCGTGCGCGGATCGCTCACCGTCGCCTGGCAGGTCATCTCGCCGCGTCGCCGGGGAACCGGCATCATCGCCGTGCCGCTCGAGACCGACGACGACCTCATCATGACGCACGTCGCCGTGACGGCATCCCTCGTTCCCGGGTCGCTGATCATCGACGTCGACCGTGACCGCCGCGTGCTCTACCTGCACGTGCTGGGCATCGACAGCGCCGAGGACGTCGCGACGCAGAAGCGCTCGGTCAAGCACTGGGAGAAGCGGATCGTGCGCGCGGTGGGCTCGCGCGCGCAGGTGCGGGCCATGGACGAGGCCATCGAGGCGGGGAGGGTGCGATGAGCGTCATGCTCGTGATCATCACCGTGGTGTTCGCCGTGGCCGCCCTGCTGACGGTGTGGCGCATCATCATCGGGCCGTCGATCCTCGACCGCGCGGTGGCCGCCGACGTGCTGCTGACGCTGGTCATCTGCGTGCTCGGGGCCGAGATGGCCATCAACCATCACACGCGCACCCTGCCGCTGCTGCTGATCGTCGCCGCCGTGGGTGTGTTCGGGTCGATCTCGATCGCGCGCTTCGTGGCGCGCAGAGACGGAGACGGACGATGATCGACGGGATCGTGCTCGCGCTCATCCTCATCGGGGCGCTGCTGTGCCTGACCGCCGCGATCGGCCTCTTCCGCTTCCGCGACGTGCCCACCCGCCTGCACGCGGCCACCAAGCCGCAGGTGCTGGGGCTCATCCTCATCTGCATCGCCATCGCCCTGGCATCCGGATCGTGGGAGGTGGCCGCCTTCCTGGTGCCGGTCGTGCTGATCCAGCTGGCCACCGCACCGCTGTCGGCGCACATGGTGGGCCGGCAGGCCTACCGCAACGGCACCCTCGACGAGACGTCGCTGACCGTCGACGAGCTCGCCGACGAGAGCCGCACCCCGCCCGCCGCCGGCGGCTGAGCCGCCCGCCACCGGCGGGAGCCCTCACTCAGCGGGGCCCTCACTCGGCGGGAGCGAGGACCAGCGTGTCGGCGGCGGTGTCGGCGAGCCGGTCGAGGCTGAACAGCCACGGCGTCTGCCGCTGGTGCTGCCAGTCGTCGACCTGATCGATGTAGTTGGGGTGGAACGCGTGGCCGCTCTGGCCGGTGAGGTGGTTCCAGCGCGAGGCGTCGAGGTCGGCCAGGTCGACCGTCATGCGCATCGAGGGCACCGTCGTCGTGGCGAAGCTGCCCGAGCCGACCGACCAGCCGGTCGCGTCGACGACCGAGGCGCCGCCGCCGACCGGGTAGGGCCCGCGGTTGAACAGCCACTCGATGGGCGCGATGCCGCTCGTGCCGAACGTGCCGCTGGTGAGGGTGATCGCGTGCAGCGTGCCCCACCGCCAGCCGGCGGGGTCGTCGCCCTGCAGCGCCGCCAGCCGGTGATAGGCGTCGGTGGCCGACGTCTCGAGCATCTCGGCGCGGGTCTGCACGTCGATCTGCTCGTTGGTCCACCACGGCGACTGCGCGTCGTCGAGGATGCCGTCGACCACCAGGAACAGGCGCGCCTGGCCGGTGACGGGAGCGGGGTCGGCCCGGCGGGAGAACAGGTTCTGCGCCAGCTCGTCCCACAGCACGTTGGCGTAAGCGGCCGCGGCGCTGTCGGGGGTGTTCTGCGCGTCCCACGCGTCGAGCAGGTCGAGTGCGCGCTGGGCATCGGCATCGGCCACGCTCACATCGGCGAACGCGGCCACCAGGCGCTTGCCCATCCAGAACTCCTGGTCGGCCTGGATCGCGCTCATGGTGTCGGCGGTGACCCCGCCGGATGCCGTGGCCCGCTGCAGCAGGTCGGTGATGCGCGCGGCACGCCAGCCGTAGTCCCAGTCGCGGGTGAGGGGGTGCGGGTAGTCCGCTCCGACGATGGCGTTGTTGGCGGTCACGATGAAGCCGGAGTCGGGGTTGAGCGCCACCGGAAGGTCGTCGAAGGGGATCATGCCGGTCCAGTCATATGCCGAGTCCCACCCGGGCTGCGGCATCGAGCCGTCGCCGGCACCGCGCACGGGCAGCCGGCCCGGCGTCTGGTAGCCGATGTTGCCCTCGCGGTCGGCGTAGATGAGGTTCTGCGCCGGCACGTCGAACAGCGCCGCCGCCTCGCGGAACCCGTCGAAGTCGGTCGCGGTGTCGAGGGCGAAGATCGCCCGGGCCGTCGTGCCCGGCTCCAGCGCCGTCCACCGCAGGGCCACCGCGTTCTCGCCGGGCGGCACCGCATCGGCCGACCCCGGCACGGCCGCCCCTGCGGCGGGCACCGGCGTGACGGCATCCGTGGCCGTGAAGGGGTCGTCGGCGATCGCGGTGAACTCGCCGGTGAGCCCCGACACGATCGGACCGTGCACGGTGGAGCGAATCTCGAGCTGCACCGGATCGTCCCCGGCCACCTCGATCGTCTCGGTGCGGATGTCGAGGGGCACGAGCGCGCCGTCGCGCCAGTACTGGTCGCCCTGCACCTTCTCGAGGTAGAGGTCGGTCACATCGGTGGTGAGGTTCGTGAAGCCCCAGGCGATGTCGGCGTTGTGCCCGATGATCACCCCGGGCATGCCCGAGAAGCTGAACCCCGCCACGTCGAACCCGCAGGTGGCGGAGACTACCCGGCAGCGCAGCCCCACCTGGTACCAGACGCTCGGCAGCGACGCCCCGAGGTGCGGGTCGTTGGACAGCAGCGGCATCCCGCTCTCGGTGAACCGGCCCGACACCACCCACGAGTTCGATCCCACCCCCTCGCCGACGCCGCCCAGCAGGGCCGCGGCGGCCTCGACGACCCCGTCGACCTCGTCCCATGCGATCTGCGGCATACTCGCGGATGCCGTGGCGGCGGTGATGTCGGCGGGGGTGGACAGCTGCGGCACGATCACCGGATTGCGGGCGTAGGGATAGTCGGGATAGAGCTCGGCGATCTGCGCGGGAGTGGCGGTGGCCGCCAGCAGCGCCCGCTCGGTCTCGTCTTCGATGTTGGTGCGCAGATCCCAGGCCATCGCCTTCAACCACGCCACCGAGTCGGTGGGCGTCCACGGCTCGATCTCGTAGTCGGCGTTCTGCAGGCCCAGCACGGCGTACTCGAGCGACGCCGCCGCGCCGTCGTGGTCGGCGAGGTAGGCGTTGACGCCCTCGGCGTACGCGTCGTAGTGGTCGCGGGTGGCGTCGTCGAGCGCGTCGACCTCGCGCTGGGCGATCTCGTGCCAGCCCAGGGTGCGCAGGAACCGGTCGGTGCCCAGCTGCGAGGCGCCGAACAGCTCGGACAGCCGGCCCGAGGTGACGTGGCGGCGGAAGTCCATCTCCCAGAAGCGGTCCTGCGCGTGCACGTAGCCCTGCGCGTAGAAGAGGTCGTGGGTGTTGTCGGCGACGATCGTGGGCACCCCGAGGGTGTCGCGGTGCACGGTGACCTCGTCGGTCAGCCCCGGCGCCGAGATCGTGCCGCTCAGCTGCGGGAACGAGCGCTGCACCGTGTAGAGCGCGAAGCCCGCGGCGATCAGCGCGATCACCGTGACGCCGGCGACCAGACCGAACAGCGCGATCGCGATCTTCCGCCGCAGCGAGCGACGCGGGCGCGCGGCGGGGTCGTCGGCCTCGGTGTCCGGTGTCAGCGGGGCGAGGGAGGAGGGGTGGGGCATCGTCGTCGAAGCACTCTCCGGGGGCATCGGGTGAGCTCCGGCGACCACGGGCGGGCCGGGCGGGCCGCGCCCCCCGTCAGGCGGCCCGCTCTGGCATCGTAGCCGCCGGCGCGGGCCGCGGCCCCGAGGGGGCTCCGGCGCTGCGTGTCACCCGATGAGGCTCGGCTGCAGGTCGCGCAGCGTGCGGCGATGGGTCATGCGCGTCACGCCGACCATCGCGAGCACGAGGGCGCCGCCCAGCCACAGCATCAGCACGCCGATGTCGGCGACCGCCCGTGCGGTGGACCCGCCGTACATCAGCTGGCGCAGCGCGTCGACCACGTAGCCCATGGGCAGGATGTGGTGCAGCGCCGCGAGCGGGGCGGGGAGGGTCTGCCACGGGAAGGTGCCGCCCGCCGTCACCAGCTGCAGCACCATCATCACCAGCCCCAGGAACTGCCCCACCGACCCGAGCCACACGTTCAGCGCCAGGATGATCGCCGCGTAGGTGAACGAGGCGAGCACCAGGATGCTGAGCGAGGACAGCGGGTGGGCGAAGCGGAAGCCGAGGGCTATCGACAGCACGCCGTAGAGCGCGACCATGCCCACCGCGCCGAGCATCGCCGGGGTGAGCCAGCCGGCGAGGGTGACGCGGATGGGGGAGCGCAGCGCCGTGACGGCGCGCTTGGAGATCGGCTTGACGATGAGGAACAGGGCGTAGATGCCGATCCAGCCGGCCAGCGCGGCGAAGAACGGGGCGAGCCCGGCGCCGTAGTCGCCCGCGGCGGTGAGGCTGCCGGAGTCCACCGCCACCGGATCCGAGATCGTCTGCGCCTGCGCGTCGCGGGTGGCGGCATCCGTGTCGGGGATCGCCGCGACCCCGGATGCCAGTCCGTCGCGCAGCCGGTCGGAGCCGTCGCGCAGCTGCGCGGTGCCCCCGGCCAGCTGCCCGGCGCCGTCGGCGGCGGTGCCCGCACCCTGCGCGAGGGTGTCGGCGCCGGCGGCGAGCTGCGCGGCGCCGGCCGAGACCTGCGCGGCGCCGGCGGCGAGCGTGTCGACCTGCGCGACGGCGGCCTGCACGCGGGCGTTGCCGCGGCGGGCGGCGTCTCCGACGGTGTCGAGCTCGGCGAGCACGCGGTCGATGGCCGCCTGATCGAGGCCCTGGTCGGTGAGCAGCTGAGCGATGTCGGCGCGTGCGGTCGGCAGCGCGTCGACGACGTCTTGCGAGGCGGCGCCGGCACGGTCGGCATAGCCGTCGAGGGTCGCGGTGCCGGCGGCGACCTGCGCCGAGCCGTCGGCCACCTGGCGCGCGCCGGCGGCGAGGTCGCCGGCGCCGGCGCTCAGCCGCGCGGTGCCGTCGGCCAGCTGCGAGGCGCCGTCGGCGGCCTGCACCGCGCCGTCGGCGAGCTGGGTCGCGCCGTCGACGGCGGAGGTGAGCTGCGTGCGGATGTCGGCGATGCCCGACAGCATGCGGCTGGCCGCCTGCTCGCCCACGAGCTCGGCCACCGAGCGGCGGATGCGTTCGACGGCCTGGGTGCCGATGGTGGAGGCGAGGTAGTTGTTCGCGTCGTTGGTGGTGAGGGAGATCGTCGCCTGGCGCGGGTCGTCGCCCGCGGCCGAGGTGAGGGCGGCCGAGAAGTCGGCCGGTATCGTGACGATGAAGTCGACGTCGCCGCCCCGCAGCGCTGCCTCGGCGCTGGTCTGCGAATGCAGCTGCCAGGCGAAGGCATCGCCGCCGAGCAGCTGGTCGGACACGTCGGCGCCGTACTGGGCGGCGGCCTGGCCGTCGCTGGCCGGCACGCCTTCGTCGAGGTCGACGAGGGCGACGGGCACCTCGTCGAAGTGGCCGTAGGGGTCTTGATTGGCCCACAGGTAGAGCCCGCCGTAGAGCACGGGGACGAGCATGAGGGCGACCAGGGCGATCACCGACATGCGGGTGGAGGTGAGGCGGCGCAGCTCGGCCGCGATCATGGCCGGGACCTTCATCGGGTCACCCCTTCGCGGGTCGAGCGGGCGGCGCGGGGACGGGTGGGGCGCACCCGGCTGGGCCGGGGGCGCCGGGCGGCGGGGGCGTCGCGCAGCAGCTCGGCGGCGGCGTGCCCGGCGATCACCAGCACGGCGAGGCCGCGCTGGGCGATCTCCTCGGCGAGGGCCCACCACTCGGCGGGGTCGCCGCCGTGGCGGTCGGGGGAGACCAGAACGATGCCCTCCACTCCGGGGCGCAGCACCGCGAGCTCGAGCAGCAGCCGCAGCCGGTCGCGCGGGGCGACATCGGCGATCGGCGTGCGCGAGAGGTGCCGCAGGCCCACGCGGTCGAGGAAGCGCCGTGCCGACAGCGGGTCGGAGGCCTTCCCGGCGAACATGAGCTCTTCCGCCGCGACGCCGGCCACCGCGATGTCGGGTGCGGGGTCGCTGACGTCGGGGGCGTCGATGAGCGCCACGCGGCGCCGCAGGCCCCGCCGGTTGGGGGCGCCGTCGAGGGTGACGCTGCCGGAATCGGGCACCATCCGCCCCGAGGCGATGAGACCGAGCACCGTGGGGCGCTGCTCGGTCTCGGCGATGGCCAGGCTCGCCCGGCCCGTCGCGAACCGCAGCGATGTGGGCGGCAGGGCTTCATCGCGTCGCCCCTTGGCGACGCCGGTCAGCTCGATGCGCATCAGTCCTCCTCGATGGCGAGGTCGTCGATGAGGGCGTCGGCCTCACGCCACGAGAGCCCCGCCAGACTCAGCACCACGCGGACGGCGAGCGAGCCGGCGGTGGGGGAGCCGGCATCCAGGCGGGTGACCACGGTGCGGGCCGCCTCTTCGATCAGGCGCGCGAGCGTGGGCGCCGGGATGTCGGTGCGGAACGAGCCGTCGTCCTGTCCGTCGCGCACGATCTGCATCAGCCGGCGCCGCAGCGGCGCGAGGGCGGCGGCGGTGTCGTCGACGTGGGCGTCGTCGAGGGCGAGGGCGGCGGCGACCTGCACGTGCGCCGCCTCGTGCCACAGCCGAGCGGTCAACTGCGCCAGCGCGGCCGGCGCGGGGCCCTCGGGTGCCCGGTGGGCGACCTCGTTGAAGCGCTGGGCGCCGCCGGCGAGCAGCTCGCGCAGCAGCGCGTCGCGGTCGTCGAAGTGCCCGTAGAGGGCGCGGCGGGTCAGGCCCGCAGCCCGGGCGATCGTGTCGATCGAGGCGTGGGGGTCGAGGGCGAGGGTGCGCGCCGCCGCCGTGAGGATGCCGGCGCGGTTGGCCGCGGCATCCTTTCGCAGGCGACGCGCCGGAGTGGTCGTGGTCACCCTGCGATTCTACGAACGTGCACGCTGATGTGCAAGATCAGTCGTCCGTGGGACGTTTCGACTCGCTCCGCTCGCTCAACGACCGGGGGGAGAGGCGGGTCAGTCGGCGCCGAAGTCGAACGAGGCCGATTCGCCCGCCGCGTCGACGGCCTCCGCCAGCTGCTCGCGCTCGGCCGAGTAGCCCTCGGCGTGCGCGGTGATGCCCGCGGCCGAGCCGGTGGCAAGGTCGCCCACGAGCTCTGCGGTCGCCCCGCCGATGAGGCCCAGACCCGCGTACTGCTCGAGCCGGGCGCGCGAGTCGGCGATGTCGAGGTTGCGCATGGTCAGCTGGCCGATGCGGTCGACCGGGCCGAACGCGGCGTCGCCGACGCGCTCCATCGAGAGCTTCTCGGGCGAGTACGACAGGTTGGGGCTGGTCGTGTCGAGGATCGTGTAGTCCTCACCGCGGCGCAGCCGCAGGGTGACGGTGCCGGTGACCGCCGAGCCCACCCAGCGCTGGATCGACTCGCGCAGCATGAACGACTGCGGCTCGAGCCAGCGCCCCTCGTACATGAGGCGGCCCAGGCGCCGGCCCTGCTCGTGGTAGGTCGCGAGGGTGTCTTCGTTGAGGATGCCGTTGACCAGGCGCTCGTAGGCGATGAACAGCAGCGCCATGCCGGGGGCCTCGTAGATGCCGCGCGACTTCGCCTCGATGATGCGGTTCTCGATCTGGTCGCTCATGCCCAGGCCGTGACGACCGCCGATGGCATTGGCCTCTTGCACGAGCGCCACCGCGTCGGTGAACTCGACGCCGTTGATGGCGACCGGACGTCCGGCCTCGAAGGTCACCGAGACGTCTTCGGTGGCGATCTCCACCGCCGGGTCCCAGAAGCGCACGCCCATGATCGGGTCGACGATCTCGAGCGAGACGTCGAGGTGCTCGAGGGTCTTCGCCTCGTGGGTCGCGCCCCAGATGTTGGCGTCGGTGGAGTAGGCCTTCTCGACCGAGTCGCGGTAGGGGAAGTCGTGGGCGACGAGCCACTCGCTCATCTCCTTGCGCCCGCCCAGCTCGGTGACGAAGTCGGCGTCGAGCCACGGCTTGTAGATGCGCAGGGCCGGGTTGGCCAGCAGCCCGTAGCGGTAGAACCGCTCGATGTCGTTGCCCTTGTAGGTGGAGCCGTCGCCCCAGATGTCGACGCCGTCCTCCTTCATGGCGCGCACCAGCAGCGTGCCGGTGACGGCGCGACCGATGGGCGTCGTGTTGAAGTAGGTGCGCCCGCCGCTGCGGATGTGGAACGCGCCGCACGAGAGGGCGACCAGGCCCTCTTCGACCAGCAGCGGCTTGCAGTCGATGAGGCGCGAGGCCTCGGCGCCGTACTGCAGGGCGCGGCCCGGGATCGAGGCGATGTCGTCTTCGTCGTACTGGCCCAGATCGCCCGTGTAGGTGAAGGGGACGGCGCCCTTGTCGCGCATCCACGCGACGGCGACGGAGGTGTCCAGACCCCCCGAGAAGGCGATGCCGACGCGCTCGCCGACGGGCAGGGACTGGAGAACCTTCGACATGGTCCCTCAGTCTACTGAGCCGCCGGTCAGCCCACGGTGACGGCGGAGATGTCCACCGGCGTGGCCGGGGCGATGCCGTCGTCGGCGAGCCCCGCGGCGGCGACCGCGCGCACGGTCTCGATGCCCGCGGCATCCATGTGTCCGAACACCGTGTAGGCGGCGGGCAGCTGGGTGTCTTCGTAGACGAGGAAGAACTGCGAGCCGTTGGTGTCGGGCCCGGCGTTGGCCATCGCCAGGGTGCCGGCGGGGTAGGTCTCCGAGCCGTCGAGCTCGTCGGCGTAGCGGTAGCCGGGTCCGCCGCGGCCGGTGGCCGACGGGTCGCCGCACTGCAGCACGAAGATGCCCTCGACGGTGAGGCGGTGGCACGTCGTGCCGTCGAAGTAGCCCTGCTCGGCCAGCGAGACGAAGCTGCCGACGGTGCACGGCGTGCGGTCGGCGTCGAGGGTGAGGGCGATCTCTCCCGCCGATGTCTGCAGCGTCGCCGCGATCTCGCCCGACACGGTCGGCTCGGCCGGCGGCGCGTCGACCTCGCGCACGCCGCCCGGCGCCTCGGTGTAGCCGCAGCCGGATGCCGTCGCGGCATCGCCCGAGGGCGTGGCGGCGGGGGCGGTGGTCGACGGTCCCGCGCAGGCGGTGAGGGCCAGCAGGAGGCCGGCGACGGCGGCGGCGGTGAGAAGACGGGAGCGCATCGCTCCAGCCTACGATCGTGCGCGCCGGCGCCCCGCCCACACGACGCCGAGGGCCACGACGGCGAAGGCGACGGCGATGATCACGACGTACACGATGACGCTGCCCCAGCCGCCGGGGCCGTTGGGGTTGAGGAACGGGTAGGGGTACCAGAACGGGTCGCCGCTGACCGGGTTGGTCACCAGCGGCCCGCGCACGAGGGTGTAGGCGGTCCACAGCAGCGGGAACACGATGATCAGCAGCACACTTCGCCACGGCAGCGCGCGACGACCGGGCCCGACGAAGACGTCCAGCAGCAGGAAGATCGGCGCGATCAGGTGCAGCGTCTCGTTCGACCAGGCGACCGGCTCACTGCCCTGCGGCAGCACGACGTTGCGCAGCAGCACGTTGTACACGACGCCCGTGATGACCATGTAGGTGGTCGCGCAGGCCAGGGCATGGGCCAGGGCGACGGTGTCGATGCGCGGGGCGGGGTGCGGTCGCACCCCTCGGATGCCGGCCCACGTGAGCACCACGGCGGCGATGAGGTTGGAGAGGATCGTGAAGAAGCTGAAGAAGTTCGCGATCACGGTGCCGACGTCCCGGCCCGCCTCGGCGGTCGTGGTGATCGAGGCCACCAGCTGCGTGATCACGGCCGCGAAGATCGCCGCCGCCATCGCGAGGCGGAGGAACGTCCAGGTCGTGGCCCACGTCTGCGTCTGCACGGGGGAACACTATCGGCCGGCGACGGCGGCGGCCACGAGCGACGCGTGCTCCTCAGGCGGGCGGCGCCTCGGCGGGCAGAGCGGGGAAGGCGGCGGCCACGGCCGGGTGCACGATGCGACCGGTGTGGGTGCTGAGCCCGCCGGCCAGCGCGGGGTCGGCGGCGACGGCATCCGCCCAGCCCTTGTCGGCGATGGCCAGGGCGTAGGGCAGTGTCGCGTTGGTCAGTGCGGGGGTCGAGGTGGCCGCCGCGGCGCCGGGCATGTTCGCGACGCAGTAGAAGATCGACCCCTCGACGGCGAACGTCGGGTCTTCGTGGGTGGTGGGGTGCGAGTCTTCGAAGCAGCCGCCCTGGTCGATGGCGATGTCGACGAGCACGCTGCCGGGCTGCATGCCGGCGACCATCTCGTGGGTGACCAGGCGCGGCGCCTTGGCGCCCGGCACGAGCACCGCGCCGATGACGAGGTCGGCCTCGGTGACCGTGCGCTCGATCTCGTAGGCGCTCGAGGCCACCGTCTTCACCGTGCCGCGGTACTGCGCGTCGATCTCGCGCAGGCGCGGCAGCGAGAGGTCGAGCACCGTGACGTCGGCGCCCATCCCCACCGCCTGCGCGATGGCGTTGCCGCCCGAGATGCCCGCGCCGATGATCGCGACCTTCGCCGGCCGCACCCCCGGAACCCCGCCCAGCAGCGACCCGCGGCCCCCGTTGGATCCCAGCAGGTGGTAGCCGCCGACGAGCACCGACAGGCGTCCGGCGACCTCGCTCATCGGCGCCAGCAGCGGCAGCGAGCGGTCGGGCAGCTGCACGGTCTCGTAGGCGATGGCCGTCGTGCCGCTGGACAGCAGCGCGTCCACGAGCGGCGCGTCGGCGGCCAGGTGCAGGTAGGTGAACAGGGTGAGGTCCCGGCGCAGGTAGCCGTACTCGGCGGCGACGGGCTCTTTCACCTTCATCACCAGCGGGCATGCCCAGGCGTCCTCCGCGGTGCCCAGCCGGGCGCCCGCGGCGACATACTGCGCGTCGGTGAGTGCGCTTCCCCGGCCCGCGCCGGCCTGCACCACCACCTCGTGCCCGCGGCGGGTGAACTCCCGCACCCCCGCGGGGGTGATCGCGACGCGGTACTCGTGGTTCTTGATCTCGGTGGGGATGCCGATGCGCATCGAGGCTCCTTCATCGGGGCCGGCGGGTGGCCGACGGTAAATGCGGCGAACGGGAGGAAGATACGACGGTTGTTGTGCCGCGGCGTGCGATTCTGCAGAATCTGCAGAGACTGCCCACGATCGGGAGGAATCTGTGACCGACGACGCACCCGCCGCGAAGACGGCGAAGGATCGAAGGATCGACGAGCTCGACGAGCGCATCCTGTGGGAGCTCAACCGCAACGCCGACCTCACCAACCAGGCGCTCGCCGACCGGCTGCACGTGTCGCCGTCCACCACGCTCGCGCGCATGAAGTCGCTGCGCGAGGCCGGCATCCTCGGCACCGCGCACGCGACGGTCGACTACGGCTCGCTGGGCCTGCCGCTGCAGGCGATCGTCGCGGTGCGGCTGCGCGCCCAGGCCCGCCCGGCGATCCGCACCTACGCCGAGCGGGTGATCCGCCTGCCGAACGTGCTCAACATCTTCTTCCTCGGCGGGCAGACCGATTTCCTCATCCACGTGGTCATGCGCTCGCCCGAGCAGCTGCGCGACTTCGTGGCCTCGCGGCTGAGCATGGACCCCGCCGTCGCCTCGACCGAGACGCAGATCGTCTTCGACTGGCTGCGCAGCGAAGACCGTCCGACGGCGACGGCCGGCTTCGATGAACTGCGCGATCCGATCGAATGACCGCGGTCTCGATAGGATGGGGTGTAACCGTCCGATAACGGGGGAGTAGCCCATGCCAGGCATCGTGATCGTCGGAGTCCAGTGGGGAGACGAGGGCAAGGGCAAAGCCACCGACCTCCTGGGTGACCGCACCGACTGGGTCGTCAAGTTCAACGGCGGCAACAACGCCGGGCACACCGTCGTCATCGGCGACGAGAAGTACGCCCTGCACCTGCTGCCCAGCGGCATCCTGTCGCCCGGCGTCAACGCCGTCATCGGCAACGGCGTCGTGATCGACCTCGAGGTGCTCTTCTACGAGCTCGAGGCGCTCGCCTCCCGAGGCGTCGACACCTCGCGGCTGAAGATCAGCGCGAACGCGCACGTCATCACCCAGTACCACCGCACCCTCGACAAGGTCACCGAGCGCTTCCTCGGCAAGCGCATGATCGGCACGACCGGCCGGGGCATCGGCCCCACCTACGCCGACAAGATCAACCGCGTCGGCATCCGCATCCAGGACCTCTTCGACGAGAACATCCTGCGTCAGAAGGTCGAGGGCTCCCTCGACCAGAAGAACCACCTGCTCGTGAAGGTGTTCAACCGCCGCGCGATCACCGCCGACGAGATCGTCGACGACCTGCTCTCCTACACCGAGCGGCTGCGCCCGATGGTGTGCGACACCGGTCTGCTGCTGGGCAACGCCCTCGACGCCGGCGACGTCGTCGTCTTCGAGGGCGGCCAGGCCACCATGCTCGACGTCGACCACGGCACCTACCCGTTCGTCACGTCGTCGTCGGCCACCGCCGGTGGCGCCTCGACCGGCTCGGGAGTGGGGCCCAACCGCCTCGACCGCATCGTGGGCATCGTGAAGGCGTACACGACGCGCGTGGGCTCGGGCCCCTTCCCGACCGAGCTGTTCGACGAGAAGGGCGAGTGGCTGCGCTCGCGCGGCTTCGAGTTCGGCACGACCACCGGCCGCCCCCGCCGCGTCGGCTGGTACGACGCGCCCATCACCCGCTACGCGACGCGCGTCAACGGCATCACCGACCTCGTGCTCACCAAGCTCGACATCCTCACCGGGCTCGAGCAGATCCCGGTGTGCGTGGCCTACGACGTCGACGGCGAGCGGTTCGACGAGGTGCCGGTCAACCAGAGCGACTTCCACCACGCCACGCCGATCCTCGAGTACTTCCCGGGCTGGCAGCAGGACATCTCCGGCGCCCGCACGTTCGACGACCTGCCCCGCGAGGCGCAGGAGTACGTCGTGGCGCTCGAGAAGATGAGCGGCACCCGCATCTCGGTCATCGGTGTCGGCCCCTCCCGTGACGCCGTGATCGTGCGTCACGACCTCGTGTGAGGTTCCTGCTCGGCGCGTACGGCGCCGATATGGACGGGGCCGTCGGCGCCGGCGTGCTGCACGCCGGCGCGCCCGACGCGGTGCTGGCCGGCGGTGCCCTCGGCTTCGCGGGCACGGCGCTGAGCGCCCCCTCGCCCTCGTGGCTGGCGTGGCACCCGACGCTGCCGGTCGTGTACGCGGCCCTCGAGGGCGCGGGGCGGGTGCAGGCGTTCGTCCGCACCGGCGAGCAGTCGTTCGCACCACGGGGTGCGGCGGTGGATGCCGGTGAGGCGGTGTGCCACGTCGCGGTCGCGCCCGACGGCACCTTTCTCATCGCATCGTGCTACGGCGACGGGCGGGTCGTGCGGATCGCGCTCGACGCCGGGGGCGTGCCGGGTGCGGCCGTCATCGGCGCGGCATCCGTCGACCCCCACGCCGGGCGGGAGCCGGACCGTGCCCCGCACGCGCACCAGGCCCGCTTCGTGCCGGGCGAGGTGCTCGTGACGACCGACCTCGGCCACGACCAGGTGCGGGTGTGGGACACCGCGGGCGGGGGCCTGCGCCAGCGTGGCACGGTGACGCTGCCGTTCGGCTCGGGTCCGCGCCACACCGTCTGGCATCCGTCGGGGCACCTGTTCGTGGTGACCGAGTACTCGGGCGAGGTGTTCGTGCTGGCGCCCGACCGGTTCGGTGCCTGGTCGCTGGTGGCCGGGGCCCCGGTGTCGCCGGCCGCCTTCGCCGGTGTGGACTACCCGAGCGAGATCGCCCTGTCGCGGGACGCGGAGCACGTGCTCGTCGGCGTGCGGGGGAGCAACACCCTCGCGACCCTGCGGGTGCGCGGCAGCGGCGCCGACCTGCATCCGGCGGCCCTCGTCGAGTCGGGGGTCGACTGGCCCCGCCACCACCTGGTGGTGCGCGACACCGTGCTGGTGGCCGGGCAGCGCTCCGGCGAGATCTCCTCGCTCAGCCTCGACGAGCGCACCGGCGTTCCCGGCCGCGTGCGTCACCGCGTCGAGGTTCCCACCCCCACGCAGGTGCTCGCGCTGCGCTGACGCGGCAGGTCAGACGGCGGCGTCCTGCTTGGGGATCCACACCTTCTTGACGATGAGCAGGATCGACGCCGTGACGGGGATCGCCACGAGGGCGCCGAGCAGGCCCATGAGCGTGCCCCCGATGAGCGCGCCGATGACCACGAGCGAGCCCGGCACCGAGATCGCCTTGTTCATGACGCGGGGCGTCAGCAGATATGCCTCGATCTGCATGTAGACGAGGTAGACGACGGCGAACACGAGCGCGGCGAGCGGGCTGGAGAAGAGCGCGACGACCGAGCCGATGCCCCAGAACAGCACCGTACCCACGAGCGGGATGATCGTGATGCAGAACGCGACGACGGCCAGCAGCGCGGGGAACGGCAGCTGCAGCAGCGTGAAGAGGATGAACGTCATCAGCGAGTTGAAGAAGGCGAGCACCACCATGCCGCCGAGGTAGCCGCCGACCGACTCGGTGATCTGCTCGGTGAGCTCGGAGGTGAGCGGCCGCGTACGCGCGGGCACCAGGCGGTAGAACGCCTGCTTCATCTCGGGCAGCGTCGCCAGGAAGTACAGGCTCAGCACGATGATGATGATGACGCCCGAGATCGTCGTGCCGATCGAGATGCCCACCTGCAGCACGCCGCCGCCGATCGCGGCGATGTTGGCGGGGTCGGTGAGGAACTTCTGCACCTCGCCCAGCAGCTGCGGCACCTGCGCGCCGAACTGCTCGTGCGCCCACTGGTAGATCTCGGTCTGCTGGATGTCGGCGATCATCGTGGGGATGTCGCGCACGAACTGCGCCACCTGGCTGACCACGGTGGGAAGGATGAGCCACACCACGCCCACCAGCAGCACCGCGAAGACGAAGTAGACGATCACGATCGACCACACGCGCGACATGTGGCGCGACAGGCGGCGAACGATCGGGTCGAGGCCGAGGGCGGCGAACAGCGCGAAGGCGATGTAGATCCAGATCGTCACCAGGCTCGAGATCGCCATGCCCAGCGCCAGCGCGGCCAGGCCGCCGAAGGTGAGGAGGAACCCGACGACGAACGGGCGGTTCAGTGATGCCCAGATCGGGCGTCCCGCGGCGACCGCGGGCGCGGGGGCCGCGGCCGGCTCGGCGGGGATGCTGTCCACGCGGGGGGTGCGGCGGAATCTCATGGTCACACTCTAGGGGTGGGCCGGGCCCCCGCCGGGGATGCCGTCACGCCCGGCGATGGGGGAGGGAGCGGCGGCGGCGGAGCCGATAAAGTCGGGGGCATGACGGATGCCAACGCCCAGCTGCAGGCCCTGCGCGCCAGCATCGACAACATCGACGCCGCGCTCATCTTCATGCTCGCCGAGCGGTTCCGCTGCACCAAGCGCGTCGGCGTGCTCAAGGCCGAGCATGGGATGCCGGCATCCGACCCCTCTCGCGAAGAGCGCCAGATCGCACGACTGCGCGAACTCGCGCTCGAGGCCGACCTCGATCCGGAGTTCGCGCAGAAGTGGTTCGGCTTCGTGGTGGCCGAGGTCATCCGCCACCACGAAGCCGCTGCCGACGGTCGCTGACCGGGCTCAGGGCGTCGCGCGCCGCAGTGCCGGGTAGCTGATCAGCGCCATGGCCGCCGTGACCAGCGCCAGCGCACCGGTGAGCCCGCCCACCCCGGCATCCATGATGAAGGTCACGACCTCGGGCCACGACGAGGTGACGCTGATGAGCCAGATCACCGCGAGCAGCAGGATCACCAGGACGATGATGATCGTCGTGAGCCACGCCGAGCCGAACCGCTTGTAGATGGTCGCCGCCCAGAAGCCGGCGGTGAAGGCGAACATGGCCAGCACGAAGAAGAACAGGCCCGCCACCAGCGGTCCCGCCTGCCACAGCCAGTCGAGGGCGAAGAAGTAGCCGCCGACTCCCCAGCCGCCGGTCGCGATCTCGACGAGGCCGCCGATGACGAACAGCACGGCGAGGATGCCGGAGGTGAGCGCCGCGGTCAGCAGCGTGCCGAGATAGAACTCGCGCCGCGTCACGCTCATCGCCTGTGAGAACGGGAAGGTGAGGGTGAGGGCCTGGATGCCGACCACCCCGAAGTACCACAGCGGTGCCTGGGCGCCGCCGCCGTACATGTTCACGACCACGCCGTTGGCGTGCAGGATGATCCAGATGCCCATCGAGACCACCAGGGCGCCGGCCAGCACGATCAGCGGAACCCAGATGAAGGTCTGACGGTTCACCAGCTGCATGCGGACGACATTGAGCGTGCGGCTCATCGGAGGGCTCCTTCCGTGGGGGTGCCGGTATCGGCGACGGGGTCGGCGGCCGCGCCGTGCTGGGTGAGCCGCACGATCAGCTGCTGCAGCGAGACGGGTGCCACATCGAGGCCCTCGGCGTCGAGGCGGGCGCGGTCGGCGGCGGTCAGCTCGCCCAGCACCGTCACGCCGGTGACCCGGCCGAGGCTCTCGCGGTGCAGCACCTCGCGACCGGCGACGAACCGGTCGACCGCGTCGGCGGCGCCGACGATCGTCGCCGCCCGGCCGCGCAGCACGTCGGTCTCCTCGTCGAGGAGGATGCGGCCCTCGTCGATGACCACGACGCGCTCGATGAGGTTGGAGACCTCGTCGATCAGGTGGCTCGAGAGGATGACGGTGCGGGGGTGCTCGGCGTAGTCCTTGAGCAGCCGGTCGTAGAAGATCTGCCGCGCCACGGCGTCCAGGCCCAGGTAGGGCTCGTCGAAGAACGTCAGCTCGGCGCGCGAGGCCAGGCCGATGATGACACCGACCGCCGACAGCTGGCCGCGCGAGAGCTTCTTGATGCGCGTCTTCATCGGCAGCTGGAACTCGGCGATGAGCCGGTCGGCCAGCTCCTGACTCCAGTTCGGGAAGAACAGGCGCGCGATGCGGAAGGCGTGGGAGGGCAGGGAGTCCTCGGGGTACTTCTGGCTCTCCCGCACGAAGCAGATCCGGCCGAGCACATGGGCGTTCTCGTAGGGGTCTTCGCCGAACACGCGCACCGTGCCGCTGGTGGCGAAGTTCTGCGCGGTGAGGATCGACATGAGGGTGGTCTTGCCGGCGCCGTTGCGTCCGAGCAGACCGTAGATCGTGTTCTCCTCGAGAGAGAGGGAGACCTCGTTCAGAGCGAGGGTGTCTTTGTAGCGCTTGGTGAGGCGGCTCACCTCGACGGTGGTCATCGTGTGGTCCCTTCGGTGTGGAGGTGGGCTCGCTCGCGCACGAGCTGCGCGAGTTCGTCCGGGGTGAGGCCGAGGGTGCGAGCCTCGGCCAGCAGCGGCTGGATGTAGCGGTCGGCGAACGCGGAGCGGCGCTCGGCCAGCAGTTGGGTGCGGGCTCCGGGAGCGACGAACATGCCGATTCCCCGACGCTTCACGAGCACCCCCTTCTCGACGAGCATGTTGATGCCTTTCGCCGCGGTGGCCGGGTTGATGCGGAAGAAGGAGGCGAGCTCGTTGGTGGAGGGGGCGCGGCTGTCCTCAGCCAGGCTCCCGTCGACGATCGAGTCCTCCACGCTCTCCGCGATCTGCAGGAAGAGCGCCTTTCCCTCTTCGATCAACTCCGACTCCCGTCGTGGTCAGTGGGTTAGTTACTTGACTAAGTAACCACAGAACCTTGGTGGACGTCAACCACCACTTTCCCCGCGGTGCGCGGCGGCCCGACGCGCGCACGCGTGATACTCCGATCCCGCGGGGGATGCGAATTTGCCCTTCATGCAGACGGATGAAACGTTGGATGAGGCCCTTCACGGGCCCGTTCAGACCAGTCCGCGAACGCCGGTGGCTCCCTGGGGCGCCAGACCGGCGGGCGTACGGTCGGCGGCCGAGGCGAGGATCCGACATCCGACGCCGAGCATCCCGCAGGGGGTGCGTACGGTCCGTCACCCGGGCGTGACCGATGCAACCCCTGCACCGGGTTGCCGAGGTGTCCTGTGTCCTCATCGCCTGCAATGGCATCGTCGTCCGCCGTGGCCTCACCGCCCGCGCTCGACGTCAAGAACCTCTACAAGGTCTTCGGCCGCAACCCGAAGGCGGCCGTCGAGAAACTGCGCGCCGGCGCGACCCGCGAGCAGATCGCGGATGCCGGAACCGCCGCCGTCATCGACGCGAGCTTCACCGTCACCCCCGGCGAGATCTTCGTGATCATGGGCCTGTCGGGGTCGGGGAAGTCCACCCTCATCCGCATGCTCAACGGTCTGCACGACGCCACCGCGGGCACCATCGCGGTGCAGGGCGACCCGATCACCGGCATCTCCGGCGCGCGCCTGCGCGGCATCCGGCGCGACCGCATCGCGATGGTCTTCCAGCACTTCGCACTGCTGCCGCACCGCACCGTCGCCGCCAACGTGGCCTACCCGCTCGAGCTGCGCGGGGTGGGCACCGCCGAACGCCTCGCCAAGGCGGAGGAGATCCTCGCCCTCGTGGGCCTGGCCGGCTGGGGCGACAAGCTGCCCGCCGCACTGTCGGGCGGCATGCAGCAGCGCGTGGGCATCGCCCGTGCGCTCGCCGCCGACACCGACATCCTGCTCATGGACGAGGCCTTCAGCGCCCTCGACCCCCTCATCCGCCGCGAGATGCAGGAGCAGCTGCTCGAGCTGCAGCAGAAGCTGCAGAAGACGATCGTCTTCATCACCCACGACCTCAACGAGGCGATGTTCCTCGGCGACCGCATCGCGGTGATGCGCGACGGCCGCATCGTGCAGATCGGCACCCCCGAAGACATCCTCACCGACCCCGCCAACGACTACGTCGAGCAGTTCGTGCAAGACGTCGACCGCGCCCGTGTGCTCACCGCCGGCAACGTCATGGAGCGCCCCGCGCCGGTCGTGGTAGCCGAGTCCGCCGGCCCCCGCACGGCGCTGCGTCAGATGCGCGACGCCCGCATGTCGGCCGTCTACGTCACCGCCCGCGACCGTCGCCTGCTCGGCATCGTGACCGACCGCGATGCCCTCAAGCTCGTGCGTCGCGGCGAGTCGGCCATCACCGGGGCCCTGCGCCCCGCCCCGCAGACCGTCGGCCAGGACGACGTGCTCATCGACCTCTTCGTGCCGGCGGCCGAGTCGCCGCTGCCGCTGGCGGTCGTCGACGCCGACGGACGGCTGGTCGGCGTCAT
Source organism: Microbacterium festucae (assembly GCF_025421715.1). Taxonomy (GTDB): domain Bacteria; phylum Actinomycetota; class Actinomycetes; order Actinomycetales; family Microbacteriaceae; genus Microbacterium; species Microbacterium festucae. Next base: position 884,410 of record NZ_JAOEFC010000001.1, on the reverse strand, counting down.
CCCGCGCGTCACGCTGCTGAGCGCGCTCGGCCCGACCACCACCGACACCTCCGAGATCGCCGTGCTGCCCGAGCCCCTGCCGGTCACCGAGATCAACGAGGCCCTCGCCGGAGCCGCCGTCGGCGGCGCGGCCACCGAGACCGAGGGGGTGCGCTGATGGATGGATTCCGCCTTCCCATCGGAGACTGGGCCGACACCGCGGTCGATTGGATCCGCGACAACCTCGGCTGGCTGCTCACCGCCATCTCGGTGGGCGTCAGCTGGCTGGTCGACTCGCTCACCGACGTGCTCCTGAACACGCCGATCGTCGGCATCATCGTCATCGCCGCGCTGCTGGGCTGGCTCGTGCGCTCGTGGCAGTTCGCCCTCGGCACCGTCGTGTCGTTCGTGCTGATCCTCGGGATGGGCCAGTGGGTGACGGCCATGCAGACCCTCGCCCTCGTGCTCGTCGCCGCGGTCATCGCCGTCGCCATCGCCATCCCCCTCGGCATCCAGGCGGCCCGCAGCGACCGCTTCAGCGCCGCGATCAAGCCGGTGCTCGACCTCATGCAGACGATGCCGGGCTTCGTCTACCTGATCCCCGCGATCGTGTTCTTCAGCATCGGGGTCGTCCCCGGCCTGGTCGCCACGGTGATCTTCGCGCTGCCGCCCGGCGTGCGCCTCACCGAGCTCGGCATCCGCGGCGTCGACTCCGAGACCGTCGAGGCCGGACACGCCTTCGGCGCGACCCCGGGGCAGATCCTGCGCGGCGTGCAGCTGCCGCTGGCGATGCCGACCATCATGACCGGCGTCAACCAGGTCATCATGCTCGCCCTGTCGATGGCGGTCATCGCCGGCATCGCCGGCGCCGACGGCCTCGGCAAGGAGGTCGTGCAGGCCATGTCGACCGTCGACATCGCCAAGGGTGTCGAAGCGGGCCTGAGCGTCGTGTTCCTCGCCGTCTACCTCGACCGCCTCACCGCGGCCCTGGGCAACCTGCGCGGCCAGCGCAGCTCGCTGCTCAGCATCCTCGCCCGGCGTCGTGGCCAGGCCGCCGGTCAGCGGCGCGCCGCCGCGGTGGCCGCCGGCCCCCGCGAGGCCGAGGTCGTCGCGGGCTCGGCGAACGACTACCGCCGCGCGGTCTGACCTGCCGTGGCCGCCGAAGCGGCCGCATCCCCGGCCGCTTCGGCGGCTGCACCCGCGGCCGTCCCTGCGGCCGCACCACACCCATACGGAACGAACGACTCCATACGGAAAGGCACACAGCATGAACAAGCGGATCACCGGAATCGTCGCGCTCGGCGCCATCGCCTCGCTCACCCTCGCCGGGTGCGCCACCGGCAACCAGGCCGAAGGCGGCAGTGGCGAGGCGGGCGACGGCGACAAGGGCACGATCACCCTGGGCTTCCTCCCCTCGTGGACCGACGGCCTGAGCACCGCCTACCTGCTCGAAGACCAGCTGGGCAAGCTCGGCTACACCGTCGAGATGGAGGAGCTCACCGAGGCCGGCCCGCTCTACGCCGGGCTCGCCCAGGGCGACGTCGACATCTTCCCGTCGGCCTGGCCCGAGCTCACCCACGCCTCCTACATGGAGACCTACGGCGACCGCATCGAAGACCTCGGTGCCTACTACGACAACGCCAAGCTCTCGATCGCGGTGCCCGACTACGTCGACATCACCTCGATCGACCAGCTCGCCGGCAACGGTGCGCGCTTCAACGGCAAGATCATCGGCATCGAGCCGGGCGCCGGGCTCACCAAGCAGACCCAGGAGTCGATGCTCCCCGCCTACGACCTCGGCGGCGAGTACCAGCTGGTGACCTCGTCGACGGCGGCCATGCTCACCGAGCTCGACAGCGCCGTCAGCGCGCAGCGCGACATCGTCGTGACCTCGTGGCGCCCGTTCTGGGCCAACGCGGCCTACGGCCTGCGCGACCTGGAAGACCCGAAGGGCGCCATGGGCGAGACCGAGGCCCTGCACTTCCTCGGCACGTCGGGTCTGGCCGAGGAGTACCCCGACGTGGCCGAGCTGATCGCCGGCATCCGCCTCGACGACGAGCAGTACGGCTCGCTCGAGGACATGGTCGTCAACGAGTACGGCGAGGGCAAGTACGCCGACGCCGTCGACGCCTGGATCGCCGCGAACCCCGACGCGTTCTCCACGCTCATCGCCGACTGACCCCCGGAGCGCCCCGCCCGGCCCGGCCCCGCCCCGAGGCGGGCCCGGGGCGCTCCACCCCCTCCCGAGTGTCCAAGACACGCGGCTGCGCCCCGCGCCCTGCCGCGTGTCTTGGACACTCGGCGTTGGTGGGGGCGGGAGCGGCGGCGGGCGCGGGGTCAGTGCTCGGGGTGCGCGGGCGGCTCGGCGGGCGGGGTGGGGGTGGTGGGGGTGGTGGGGAGGGCGAGCGCGACCTTCTCTTCGAGCACGGTGATCGCGTCGTCGGAGACCACGATCAGCCCGTCGAGCTCTTCGCGCACGCGCTTGTAGGCCAGCTGCCGCTCGGCGGCGGTCGCGGCCTCGTCGACGGCGACCGACAGCAGCCGCTGCGCGGTGGCGAGGCGTTTGCGCTCGGCGTCGGAGAAGTCGGAGTCGCGCAGCCGCCGCGCCTCGCGCTCGGCCACGTCGAAGGCCACCTCGTAGTCGGTGACGGCGGCGGCGTAGGCGGCGAGCTCGTCGGTGGTCACGTGCGCCTTCGCCGAGGCGGGACGCAGCCGGTCGGCGGTCTTCTTCGCGCGCAGGAACGCGGCCGTCAGCGGCTGGCGGCCGTCGCTGATGGTCGGGAACGCGATCAGCTTCGCCACGTCGAGCTCGTACTCGAGCCAGCGCTTGGTGACCCCGTCATGTGCGGCGAACAGCTTCTCCAGCTGCGGCTGGGTGGGCGTCGGCTTGGTGATCGAGGTGGGGGCGGATGCCGTCGCGACGGCTTTCGGCGACGATCGCAGCGCGGTCTTGGCCTGCAGGATCTCGAGCCGGCGCTTGTGCCGCGCCCGCGCCCCGCGCTCCCACGAGCGGGCTACGCCGCCGAGCCCTGCGGCCAGAGGGAACACGAGCCACCAATAGGCGCCCGCGAACTGCCAGAACTGCTCCACCGTGCCATGCTATGCGCCCGGGCGCCGCGGGCTTCGCGACGGCACCGGCCACACCGGGTTCTTCGGGCGGGGGGCGGATGCCGTCGGCCGGGGCTCGGCGGCAGGCGGCACCTCGTCGGCGGGCGGGGCCGCGGGGCCAGCAGGCGGCACCTCGCCGGCGGGCGGGGCGTCGCCGGCGGGTGGGGCCGCCTCGGCGGGAGGTGCCGCGGCGCCGCGGGGCGCAGCCGGGGCGCCGGGCGCGGCGGCGCGGGCTTCGCGCACGGCGGCGACCGCCTGCTCGGCCACTCGGGCGATGACCTCGCCCGAGCGCACGACGGCGCTCTGGGTGACCGACACCCACGCCTGCGGCTGCGGCGGCACGGCGCCCGAGGCGCGCGCCTCGCGCCACGCGGAGGCCTCGGCGTCGCGGAACGCGACCGTCATCCGGTGCACGGCGTCGCGGTAGGCGGCGAAGTCGGCGGGGGTGATGCGCTCGGTCGCCGTGCGCGGGCGCGCCTCGCTCGCGACGGCGCGTGCGGCGAAGAACCGCGACGTCGCCGGCACGCGGGCGTCGGTCATCTCGGGGAACGCGATGAGCTTGGCGGGATCGGTCTCGTACGGCATCCACTGCGCCGTGACGGCGTCGTGCTCGGCCATGAGGCGGGCCAGCGGGAGCCGCGACGGGTCGGAGGTGTGCGCGAGCGCGGTGCGGGCGGCCGTCAGCCGGGCGCGCTGCGACCGCACCGACGCGGCGGCGGCCTTCGCCTCGCGCTGGGCGGTGGTCAGCTCGCGGCGCGCCGAGGCGACGTCGTCGGCGGTGGCGCGGGCGGCGCCGCGTTCGGCCTGCACGCGGGCGAGATCGGCGCGCGCGATGCGGGCGGCGGAGCGCGCGGCGACGGCATCGGACTGCGCCCCCCGCAACTCGATGCGGGCGGTGTCGACTTCGATGCGGCGCGCGGCCGTGCGGTGATGGTGCACGCCGATCACGCCGGCGGTACCGAGCCCCGCCGCGGCCGGAGCGACCCACCAGAACTCGGCGATCGTCGCCCACAGGAGCGGGTCCATAGGCCCATGCTAGTCACGCCCGCGCGCCGGCGCGCTGGGAAGGGCCCGGGGATCGGGCGCCTCCGTCAGCCGAAGATCAGCGCGAGCACGGTCGCGCCGCCGCCGACGAGGATCAGCGCGACGATGACCGTCCACGCGACGATCTTCGTGCGGCGCGAGCGCTTGTCGGCGAAACCGGAGTACTCGTCAAGATCGCTCATGCGGGAACCTCGTCGATGATCGGCCCGAAGGCGGCGGGGAGCGTCGCGGTCGAGACGCCGCGCAGCTGGGCGAGCGGCAGGGTGAACACGTCCTGCACCTCGAGGGCGGGAGCGTCGCCGTCGGCGGCAGGGTCGGTCACGCCGATGCGCAGCACCGGGTAGCCGCGGCCTTCGCACAGTCCGCGGAACTTGACGTCCTCTTCGCGGGGCACCGACACGATGACACGGCCGGTCGACTCGCTGAACAGCGCCGTCGCGGCATCCACGCCGTCACGCTCCATGATCTCGCTCAGCCAGACGCGGGCGCCGACGCCGAAGCGCAGGCTCGCCTCGGCGAGGGCCTGTCCGAGGCCGCCCGACGACAGGTCGTGGGCGCTCGAGACGAGCTCCTGCTGGGATGCCGCGTGGATGAGCTCGGCGAGGCGCTTCTCGGCGTCGAGGTCGACGGCCGGCGGGCGGCCGCCGAGGTGACCGTGCACGGTGCCGGCCCAGGCCGAACCGCTGAGCTCGGTGGCGGTGACGCCCAGCAGGTAGATGTTCTCGCCGGCATCCTGCCAGCCGCTGGGGATGCGGCGGGCCACGTCGTCGATGATGCCGAGCACGCCCACGACGGGGGTCGGGAAGATCGGGGTGTCGCCGGTCTGGTTGTAGAAGCTGACGTTGCCGCCGGTGACGGGCACGCCGAGCTCGAAGCAGCCGTCGGCGAGGCCGTCGACGGCCTGCCCGAACTGCCACATGACCTCGGGGTTCTCGGGGCTGCCGAAGTTGAGGCAGTCGGTGACGGCGGTGGGCACGGCGCCGGTGACGGCGACGTTGCGGTAGGCCTCGGCCAGCGCGAGCTTGGCGCCCTGGTAGGGGTCGAGCTGGCAGTAGCGGCCGTTGCAGTCGGTGGCGATCGCGAAGCCGAGACCCGACTCCTCGTCAACGCGGATCATGCCGGCGTCGTCGGGGAAGCTCAGCGCGGTGTTGCCCATGACGTAGTAGTCGTACTGGTTGGTGATCCACGCCGTGTCGGCGAGGTTCGGGCTGCCCAGCAGCTGAAGGAACTGCTCGCGCAGCACCTCGGGGTCGGAGCTGCGCGGCAGCGCGGATGCCGAGTCGCTCTGCAGCGCGTCGATCCAGGTGGGGTAGGCCACGGGGCGCTCGTAGACCGGGCCGTCGACGGCGACGGTCGACGGGTCGACGTCGACGATCTGCTCGCCGTGCCAGAAGATCTGCAGGCGACCGTCGCCGGTCACCTCGCCGAGCACGCTCGTCTCCACGTCCCACTTGCCGACGACCTCGAGGAACGCGTCGAGCTTCTCGGGCGCGACGATGGCCATCATGCGCTCCTGGCTCTCGCTCATGAGGATCTCCTCGGGCGTGAGCGACGGGTCGCGCAGCAGCACGTTCTCGAGGTCGACGCGCATGCCGCTGCCGCCGTTGGCGGCCAGCTCGCTCGTGGCGCACGAGATGCCGGCGGCACCGAGGTCTTGGATCGCCTCCACGAGCTCGGCCTTGTAGAGCTCGAGGCAGCACTCGATGAGCACCTTCTCGGCGAACGGGTCGCCCACCTGCACGGCGGGGCGCTTGGTGGGGCCGCCGTCGGCGAAGGTGTCGGATGCCAGGATCGACGCGCCGCCGATGCCGTCGCCGCCGGTGCGCGCACCGAACAGCACGACCTTGTTGCCGGCGCCGGTCGCGTTGGCGAGCTTGATGTCTTCGTGGCGCATCACGCCCACGGCGAGGGCGTTGACGAGCGGGTTGCCCTGGTAGACGGCGTCGAAGACCGTCTCGCCGCCGATGTTGGGCAGGCCCAGGCAGTTGCCGTAGAAGCTGATGCCGCTCACCACGCCGTGCACGACGCGGGCGGTGTCGGGGTTGTCGATGGCGCCGAAGCGCAGCTGGTCCATGACGGCCACGGGGCGCGCGCCCATCGAGATGATGTCGCGCACGATGCCGCCGACGCCGGTCGCGGCGCCCTGGAACGGTTCGATGTAGCTGGGGTGGTTGTGCGATTCCACCTTGAAGGTGACCGCCCAGCCCTCGCCCACGTCGACGACGCCGGCGTTCTGGCCCATGCCGACCATCAGACGCTCGCGCATCTGGTCGGAGACCTTGTCGCCGAAGCGGCGCAGGTAGATCTTCGACGACTTGTACGAGCAGTGCTCGCTCCACATGACCGAGTACATCGCCAGCTCGCCGGAGGTGGGGCGGCGGCCGAGGATCTCGCGGATCTTCGCGTACTCGTCGGGCTTCAGACCGAGGGCGCCGTAGGGCTGCTCCCGCTCCGGCGTCGCCCGGGCGTTGTCGACGGTGTCTGCAACAGAAGTGACAGGGGTGCTCACGCGGCGGGGCTCCAAGACTCGGGGTGCCGGCGGGGGATCGGCATCAGTCTAGTTGCCGCCGTCCGCGCGGGAGTCCGCACCGGGCGCGGTCAGCGTCGCCGGTGGTCGAGGGCGTCCTCGGCGTCGCCGTCGGCATCCCACGTTCCGAACAGTCCGTCGCCCTTGTCGACGAGCGCGTCGTAGGCCTCGCCGTAGTTGACGGGCACCTTGGCGCCCGGGTCGAAGCGCGACGAGAGCAGGCCCAGCAGACCCCGGGCGGGGGAGGTGAGCGGGCGGGCGTGGTGCTTGTCGTCGCCGGACTTGCCGGTGCCGCGCTCGGGGTTGGGCGGCACGTACAGCGCCTGCGGCCGCGGCCAGCTGTAGGGCTGGCGGGGCACGGTGAGGTTCACCGCGTTGAAGATCGGGTTGGCGGACTGGTCGCGCGCGGTCAGCGGCCGCAGCCCGTGCAGGCGGCACAGGGTGTTGATGACCGACCCGTGGTGCATCTCGTCGTGCACCACGGTGCCCGCCTGGGTGTAGGCGCTGACCACGATCGCCGGCACCCGCAGCCCCAGCCGGTCGAACGTGAAGCCCATCTCGCCGGGCCCGCTGCTGTCGGGCGGCACGGCGCTGGGCGGGGCGACGTGGTCGTAGGTGCCGCCGTGCTCGTCGAAGGTGATCACCAGCGCGGTGTTCATCGCGTTGGAGCCGGCGGCCGTCGTGCCGGTGCGCACGGCGTCGTAGACGTCTTGCACGAGCTTGTCGCCGGCGCGCACGTCGGATTCGGCGCTGTTGGAGATCCGCAGCTTCGTGCCGTCGTCGAGGGTGATCTCGCCCTCTTTCACCTCGCCCCACGGCGGGTGCATGTCGTTGTGGTTGAACACCATGCGCGGTTCGATGAACGCGTACTGGGGCAGGTTGCCGGCCTTGGCGTCGAGGTAGAACTGCCCCATCTCGCGGAAGTTCGACTTCCAGTACTTCTCCAGCACCGAGGCGTGCAGCATCCCGGTCAGGGAGACCAGCTGGGTGGCGTCGTAGTACACGCGCCAGGTGAGCCCGGCATCCTCGAGGCGGTTGAAGATCGTCGGCGCCGGTGGGGCGTCGACCCACTTGTAGTAGTCGTCGCCGGTGTGGTTGACGACGTATCCGTGCGAGGTGGAGGCGTGGAAGAAGCTGCGGTTGCAGAAGGTCTGCGACGGCACCGCGGCGAACCACCGGTCGTAGACCGCGAACTCGCGGGCGAGGGTGGACAGCACCGGCATCTGCTCGGGTGAGAAGCCGCCCATCGACACCGCGACCTCGGCCGGGGTCGGTTCGCGCTTCTTGCTGAGCCGGAAGGTGATCTCGTAGTCGAGCGCGAACCCGGTGCCGGTCGCCTCCTGGCCGCGCGAGGGGGCGTTGTAGGGGTGGCGCTGCCCGTAGCGCTCGATGTAAGCGTTGGATGCCGGGGCGACGTTGCCGAAGAGCTGGGTGTTGACGTGGGGGTAGGTCTCGCCCGGGTCGGGGTGCGGCTGCTGCATCACCGAATCGGTGGGTCCCGAGTAGATGTGCGCGGCGATGCGCGTGCCGTCGGGGGCGGTGTTGGCGTAGTCGCCCTGCGGGATGCCGTCGAACTGGCTGCGGGTCTTCTCGCCGGACGCGTAGAGGTGGCCGAGCATGTTGTCGAAGCTGCGGTTCTCGAACATCACCACCACGACGTGGTCGAAGCCGGGCACCGCGCGCGGGGCGAGCGGGGCGTACTCGGGCGGATGCGCGGTGGCCGCGGCGGTGATCGCCGCACCCGCCGACCCGCCGATGGCGACGCCGGCGGCCCCGATGCCCGCGCGCCGCAGGAAGTCGCGCCGCGAGGGCTTCTCGCTCGCCCACTGCGCGTCGGTCGGCACCGGGCCTCTCGCCTCGTCACGCTGTCCCGCCATGGCCCCCTCCGGATGTCCTGCGATTCTAGGGGGAGGCGATCGGCTAGCCTCGCGCCATGGCCCCGACACTGCCCTTCGACCGCTCCGCCCGCTATGGAGCGGCGGTGGTGGCGATGCTGTTCGCGACCTACCTGGTCACCGCGACCGACTTCTCGGCGATCGTGCAGTCCGAGACCTACGCGGGCACCATCCGCAACGACGCCCCCCTGGTGAACCTCGTGCAGTTCGTGATCATCCTGGGCGCGATGGTCACCGCCCTGTGGCTGCTGCCCACCAGCGGCACGCGGCGCCTGGCCGGGGTGACGCTCGTGTGCGTCGTGCTGTTCCTGTGGGCGGCCCTCGGCCTCGAGCGCGGCGACGGCACCCTCACCCAGCCCCCGGCCCTGTGGGACTTCGTGCTCAATCAGGGGTTCGTGGCGCTGCTGGCGTCCGTCGGCGGCTGGGTCATCGCGCGCGGCCGGCATCCGCTCACCTGGCTGGTCGTCGCCGTGGCCGCGTTGCCGCCGCTGATCGCGCCGATCCTCATCCAGGCGAACTTCTCCAGCGGCGGCTATGCGCTGGTGATGCAGGGCACGGTCATCGTGGCCGGGCTCGCCGCGGTGTGGGGCGCGGCGCTGCTCGACAGCGTGCTCGTGCGGCCGCCGCACGAGCGGGTCGAGGGCGACGGGGCGCTCGTCCCCTGACCCTCGCGGGTTGAGGCGCGCCGCGGCGCCGTCGGGGCCGGTCAGGCGCCGTCGTCGTGGACGACGCCGAGGCCCACGGCCTCGTGGCTGGGCTCGGGCTCGTTCTTCGCGGGCGCCTTCGGCTCTTCGCCGGGCTTCTTCTCGGTGCTCGGCTTCTCGAGGTCGGCGGTGTCGGGCTCGGGGTTCTGAGCGTCGGGGTTCTGAGCGTCGGGGTTCTGAGCGTCGGGGTTCTGGTCGTCGGTGGTCATGTCGGCTCCTCTCCGACCTTCAGGATGCCGCCGGCGCGGCGAGCGGGGAAAGGGGTTGACACCCGGCATCCGCGGGTCTAACGTACAACCAAATGGTTGTAGAAACAGAGTTGAGCGATGACCAGACCGACCGCGTGTTCCACGCCCTCGCGGCGGCGACCCGCCGCGACATCCTGCGCCGCACGATCGAGCGGGAGCAGTCGGTGTCGGCGCTCGCCGCGGACTACGACATGTCGTTCGCGGCGGTGCAGAAGCACGTCGCCGTGCTCGAGGCCGCGCAGCTCATCGTCAAGCGCGCCGAGGGGCGCGAACGCCTCGTGCGCGCGGACCCCGTCATGATCGCCCGCGCCCGCGCGCTGCTGTCGCGCTACGAGAGCCTCTGGCGTCAGCGCATCGACCGACTGGATGCCCTGCTCGCCGACGACCCCGACTGATACGCCCACACCCATCGCCGCGGAACCCCGCGGACTCACAGAGGAGAACGCCATGCCCGTGACCGACATCACGACCGATCCCGAGAAGCTCACCATGACCCTCGAGGCCGTCTTCGACGCGCCCGTCGAGCGGCTGTGGCGGGCGTTCACACAGCCGAGCCAGCTCGAGCGGTTCTGGGGCCCTCCCGGCTGGCCCTCCACCTTCACCGCGTTCGACTTCACCGTCGGCGGCCATGCGAAGTACCACATGACCAGCCCCACCGGCGACGTCTCGCGCGGCGGCTGGGAGTTCACGCGCATCGACGCACCGGCATCCTTCGAGGTGCTCGACTCGTTCGTCGACGAAGACGGCGCGCCGATCGCCGAGTTCCCCGCGATGCGCATGGTGTTCCGGTTCGAGGCGACCGACACCGGGTCGAAGATGACGAACACGACCTACTTCGTCTCGCACGAGGCGCTCGAGCAGACCATCGAGATGGGCGCCATCGAGGGCTCGCGCATGGCCATGGACCAGCTCGACGCCGTGCTGCAGGACCTGCGGGCCTACGCGCAGGGCAAGGGCACGCAGGTGGAGCTGCTCGACGACGTGCACGTGCGCATCACGCGGCTGATCGACGGCCCGCGCGAGCTCGTGTGGCGCGCGCACCACGAGCCCGAGCTCATGAAGCAGTGGCTGCTGGGCCCCGACGGGTGGATCATGACCGTCGCCGAGCCGGCGACCGAGGTGGGCCAGGCCTACCGGTCGATGTGGGAGCAGGAGGGCGCGCCCGAGACCGCCTTCGGCTTCGAGGGCGAGGCCCTGCTGGTCGAGCGGCCCCGCCGCGCCGTGACGACCGAGAAGATGATCGGCATGGAGGGTCCGTCGACGACGAACGACCTGCAGCTCTACGAGGAGGACGGCGCGACGCTGCTGACCCTGCTCATCGAGTACCCCGACAAGGAGACCCGCGACATGATCCTCGCCACCGGCATGGCCGACGGCATGGAAGCCAGCTACGCGCGTCTCGAAGAGAAGGTCCTCGCCCCCGCCTGACCCGCTGCGCCGAGATGGTGCACCTTTTCGCCGAGAAGGTGCACCATCTCGCGGAATGCGGGCGGGTGTCAGGGGACGAGGCGGTAGCCCATGCCGGACTCGGTGAGCAGGTGCCGGGGGGCGGACGGGTCGGCCTCGAGCTTCTTGCGCAGCTGCGACATGTACAGCCGGAGGTAGCCCGAGTCGCTCACCTGGTCGCTCGCCCAGATCTCCTTGAGCAGCGTCTGGCGCGTCACGAGGGCGCCCGGATGCCGGGCCAGGAACTCCAGCATCCGCCACTCGGTCGGGGTCAGGTGCACGCGCTCGCCGCCGCGCTCGACGGCCTTGGCGGCCAGGTCGATCTCGACGTCGGCGAAGGCGAGCACGGGCTCGCCGGTCACCGGCGCGGCGCGGCGGGCGAGCGCCCGCAGCCGTGCCAGCAGCTCGTCGATCTGGAACGGCTTGGTGATGTAGTCGTCGGCGCCCGCGTCGAGCGCGTCGACCTTGTCGGCCGAGCCGGTGCGGCCCGACACCACGATGATCGGCACCTGCGTCCACCCCCGCAGGGCGTGGATGACCTCGACGCCGTCCAGCCGCGGCATCCCGAGGTCGAGCAGCACCAGTTCGGGGTGCTCGCGGGCGGCGAGGGCGATCGCGGCGGGGCCGTCGGCGGCGGCGACCACGTCGTAGCCGTGCGCGGCGAGGGTGATGCGCAGCGCCCGCACCAGTTGCGGGTCGTCATCGGCGACGAGGATCTTCACGCGGTCTCCGCTTCGGCCAGGGGCAGCGTGATCACCATGGTGAGCCCGCCGCCGGGGGTGTCTTCGGGGGTCAGCGTGCCGCCCATGCCTTCGGTGAACCCGCGCGAGAGGGCCAGGCCCAGCCCCAGCCCGACCGTGTTGTCGGTGTCGCCCAGTCGCTGGAACGGGGCGAACATCTCCTCGCGGCGTGCGGGGGCGATGCCGGGGCCGTGATCGACGATGCGGATCTGCGCGATGCCGCCGAGGCTGCTCGTCGACACGCGGGTGCGGATGCCGTCGGGGCTGACGCGCATGGCGTTGGCGAGCACGTTGACCAGCACCCGCTGCAGCAGCACGGGGTCGGCGGTGAGTGCGCCCAGCTGCGGGTCGAGGGCGAGCTCGACCTGGTCGGGGCCGGCCCCCAGCTCGTCGAGGGCGGCCAGCACCGCGCCGCCCGCGTCGACGGGGGCCAGCGACACGGCGAGCACGCCCGCCTCGACCCGGCTGACGTCGAGCAGGTCGGTGACCAGCGCCGTGAGGGTCGACAGCGACTCGTCGGCGGTCACGAGCAGTTCGCGGCGGTCGTCGTCGCTGAGCCCGGTGCCGGCAGCGCGCAGCCCGCCGACGGCGGCGACGGCGGCAGCCAGTGGGCGGCGCAGGTCGTGGCTGACGGCCGACAGCAGCGCCGAGCGCACCTGGTCGGTCTCGGCCAGCACATCGGCGGCATGCTCGGTGCGTTCGAGCTTCTGCTGCTGCAGCGCGGCGCTCAGCTGGGTGACGATCACCTGCAGCAGGCGCCGCTCCGAGGCGTCGAGCGGGGCGCCGTGCAGCTCGAGCACGGTGTCGCCCTCGACGGGCACCGCGGTGTGCCGGTCGCCGCGCAGCGGCTCGCCGTCGCTGGCGATCGTGCCCTCGCCGTCGACGAGGCGCACCCCCGCCAGGGCGAACGACTCGCGGGTGCGGCTGACGAGGGCATCGAGCGCGCCCTCCCCGCGCAGCACGCTGCCGGCGACGGTGGCCAGCAGGTCGGACTCGGCGGCGCTGCGCCGGGCGGCGCGGGTGGCCCGGGCGGCCTGGTCGACGACGACGCTCACCAGCAGCGCGATGACGACATAGAGGGTGAGCGCCCAGGCGTGCAGCGGGTCGGCGACGGTGACGGTGTACAGCGGCGCGACGAAGAAGAAGTCGAGGGTGAGACCCGACATCACCGCCGCGAACACGGCCGGCCAGATGCCGCCCAGCAGCGCGACGAGCACGACCAGCAGCTGGTAGGCCAGCACATCGCTGGTGATGGACTCGGGGCTGCGCAGCGCCACGAGCAGCCACGTCAGCAGCGGACCGCCGACGAGGGCGAGCGCGAACCCGAGCACGCGCCGACGGATGCTGAGGGCCGCGCCCGCCCGCCGCGGCAGGGTGAAGGGCCGGGCGGCGGCGGAGTGCGACACGATGTGCACGTCGATGTCGCCCGACGCGCGGATGACGGTGGCGCCGATGCCGGGGCCGGTGACGGCGGCGGCCAGGCGGCCGCGGCGGCTCACCCCGATGACGAGCTGCGAGGCGTTGACCGACCGGGCGAACTCGACGAGGGCGGCCGGCACGTCGGAGCCGACGACCTGGTGGTAGCTGCCGCCGAGCGACTCGACGAGGGCGCGCTGGGCGGTGAGGGCGCCGGGGCTCGGCTCGCGCAGCCCGTCTTGCGCGCTCACGTGCACGGCGAGCAGTTCGCCGCCGGCCGACCGTGCCGCGATGCGCGCGCCGCGGCGCACCAGGGTCTCGCCCTCGGGGCCGCCGGTGAGGGCGACGACCACGCGTTCACGGGCCTGCCAGGTGCCGCGGATGCCGTGCTCGGTGCGGTAGCTCTGCAGGGCGCTGTCGACCTCGTCGGCCAGCCACAGCAGGGCGAGCTCGCGCAGGGCGGTGAGGTTGCCCAGCCGGAAGTAGTTCGACAGGGCCGCGTCGATGCGCTCGGCGGGATACACGTCGCCGGCGGTGAGGCGGTCGCGCAGCGCCTGCGGGGCCAGGTCGACCACCTCGATCTGATCGGCCGAGCGCACGACGGCATCCGGCACGGTCTCGCGCTGGGCGATGCCGGTGATCTGCTCGACGACGTCGCCGAGCGATTCGATGTGCTGCACGTTGACGGTGGTGATGACATCGATGCCGGCGTCGCGGAGCGCCTCGACGTCCTGCCAGCGCTTGGCGTGGGCGGAGCCGGGGGCATTGGTGTGGGCGAGTTCGTCGACGAGGGCCAGCTGCGGGGCGCGCGCGAGCACCGCGTCGAGGTCCATCTCGTCGAGCGCGACGCCCCGGTGCCGCACGACGCGGCGGGGCACCAGCGGCAGCCCCTCGGCCTGGGCGGCGGTCGCCGCGCGGCCGTGGGTCTCGACGACCGCGACGACGACGTCGAGGCCGCCGCCCAGCAGGCGGCGGCCCTCTTCGAGCATCTCGTAGGTCTTGCCGACGCCGGGGGCGGCGCCCAGCAGCACCCGCAGCCTGCCGCGCTTCATGGGTTCACCCTATGCACGCGCGGCCGGCGCGGCGGCCACGGAGTCGGCGGCCACGGGGTCGGCGGCCACGGGGGTCACCGGCCTTCCGCATCGAGGGCGAGGTTCAGGGCGAGCACGTCGACGCGCGGCTCGCCGAGGAACCCGAGGTCGCGGCCGGTGGTGTGCGCGGCGACGAGCTCATCGACCCGGGATGCCGTGAGCCCGCGCTCGCGGGCCACGCGCGGCGCCTGCAGCTCGGCGTAGGCCACCGAGATGTGCGGATCGAGGCCCGAGGCCGATGCGGTGACCGCGTCGGCGGGCACGCGCGCCTCATCGACGCCTTCGAGGGCGGCGACGGCGGCGCGGCGCTCGGCGATCGCGGCGAGCAGGTCGTCGTTGTTCGGGCCGAGGTTGGAGCCACTGGAGGCGCCGCCGTCGTAGCCGTCGCCGGCGGCCGACGGCCGGGACTGGAAGTACTGCGGCAGGGCCGCGCCCTGCGCATCGGTGAACGACTGGCCGATGAGGCGCGAGCCGATCACCTGACCGTCGGCGCTGCGCACGAGCGATCCGTCGGCCTGGTCGGGCAGGGCGAGCCGGCCGATGCCGACGAGCAGGAACGTGTAGCCGAGGCCGAGCACGACGGTGAAGACGAGCATCGCGCGGACGGCGACGCCGGTGGTGCGCAGGGTGGTGCGGGTGGGGGACATGAGGGCCTCTCGGGCGGGTGCGGGGACGGGTGCGGATGCGGGGGCTCAGAAGCCCGGGATGACGCTGACGACGAGGTCGATCAGCTTGATGCCCACGAAGGGCGCGACCACGCCGCCGAGACCGTAGACCAGCAGGTTGCGGCTGAGGATCGACGCGGCGCCGGCAGCGCGGTAGCGCACGCCGCGCAGGGCGAGGGGGATGAGCACGATGATCACGAGCGCGTTGAAGATGATCGCGCTGGTGACCGCCGAGGCCGGCGAGCTCAGCTGCATGATGTTCAGCGCGGCGAGCCCGGGGAAGACCCCCATGAACATCGCGGGGATGATCGCGAAGTACTTGGCGATGTCGTTGGCCAGGGAGAAGGTCGTCAGCGCGCCGCGGGTGATGAGCAGCTGCTTGCCGATGCGGACGATGTCGATGAGCTTGGTCGGGTCGCTGTCGAGGTCGACCATGTTGCCGGCCTCCTTGGCGGCCGAGGTGCCGGTGTTCATCGCCACGCCCACGTCGGCCTGCGCGAGGGCGGGGGCGTCGTTGGTGCCGTCGCCGGTCATCGCGACGAGGTTGCCGCCCTTCTGCTCGGCGCGGATGAGGGCGAGCTTGTCTTCGGGGGTCGCCTCGGCGAGGTAGTCGTCGACACCGGCCTCGTCGGCGATGGCCGCCGCGGTGAGCGGGTTGTCGCCGGTGATCATGACGGTGCGGATGCCCATCGCCCGCAGTTCGGCGAACCGCTCGCGCAGCCCCTCCTTGACGACGTCCTTCAGGTGGATGACTCCGAGCACGCGCCCGGCGCCGTCGGCCCCGCGGGTCGCCACGGCCAGCGGGGTGCCGCCGGAGCGGGCGATGCGGTCGGCCTCGCTGGTGAGCTGGGCGCGCACGGATGCCGCCACGTCGGCGCCCGACGACTCGAGCCACGCGAGCACCGCGCCCGCGGCGCCCTTGCGCACCTGCGTGCCGTCGCCGAGGTCGACGCCGCTCATGCGGGTCTGCGCCGTGAACGGCACGGTGACGGCATCCGCGGGCAGCTGGGCGACGATGCCGGCCGCCCCCGCCAGGTCGAGCACCGAAGTGCCCTCCGGCGTCGGGTCGGCCAGCGACGACAGTGCGGCGGCGCGGGTGAGCTCGTCCTCGTCGGCGCCGGGGACGGCGACGAAGGCCGTCGCGCGCCGGTTGCCGTAGGTGATCGTGCCGGTCTTGTCGAGCAGCAGCGTGGTCACATCGCCCGCCGCCTCCACCGCACGGCCCGAGAGGGCCAGCACGTTGCGCTGCACCAGCCGGTCCATCCCGGCGATGCCGATCGCCGACAGCAGCGCGCCGATCGTGGTGGGGATGAGGCAGACGAGCAGGGCGATGAGCACCGGGATCGACACCGGCGAGGCGGCGTAGGAGGCGATCGGGTTGAGCACCAGCACCACGACGACGAACACGATCGACAGGCTCGCCAGCAGGATGTTCAGCGCGATCTCGTTGGGGGTGCGCTGACGGGAGGCGCCCTCGACGAGGGCGATCATGCGGTCGACGAACGTCTCGCCGGGGCGGGAGGTGATCCGCACCACGATGCGGTCGCTGAGCACCCGCGTGCCGCCGGTCACCGCGCTGCGGTCGCCGCCGGACTCCCGCACGACGGGGGCCGACTCGCCGGTGATCGCCGACTCGTCGACGGTGGCGATGCCGTGCACGATGTCGCCGTCGCCCGGGATGAGCTCCCCGGTCTCGACCACGACGACATCGCCCACCCGCAGCTGGGCCGACGGCACCTCCTCGGTCGGGGCGCCGGTGGCCGCGGCATCCGTCGCCGGATCGTAGGAGTCCACCCGGCGGGCGATCGTGGTGGTGCGGGTCTGGCGCAGCGTGGCGGCCTGCGCCTTGCCGCGCCCCTCGGCGACGGCCTCGGCGATGTTCGCGAAGAACACCGTGAGCCACAGCCAGAGGGCGATGCCCGCGGTGAACCCCCACGGCGCATCCGCCCCGCCCGAGGCCTGCGCCCCGCCCAGGAAGGGCTCGGCGATCGCGATGAGGGTGGTGAGGGCCGCGCCCACCCACACCAGGAACATCACCGGGTTGCGCCACTGCGACGCGGGGTTGAGCTTGCGCACCGCGCCCGGCAGGGCGGCGACGATCTGCGCGGCGCCGAACGCGCGGCGCGGTGGGGTGGGGGCCGCCCCGGCCGCCGGTGCCGGCTGCGCGGGAGCGGAGGGTGTCGTGGTCTGCGCGGTGTGCATGGTCAGGAGAGTCCTTCGGCGAGCGGTCCCAGGGTGAGCACCGGGAAGTAGGTGAGGGCGGTGACGATGACGATGACGCCCGTCAGCAGGCCCGCGAACTGCGGGCGGTGGGTGGGGAGGGTGCCGACGGTCGCCGGCACTTTGTCTTGCGCGGCGAGCGACCCGGCCAGGGCGAGAACGAGCACGATCGGGATGAACCGGCCGAGCAGCATCGCCACCCCCAGCGCCGTGTTGAACCACGGCGTGTTGGCGGTGAGGCCGGCGAAGGCCGACCCGTTGTTGTTGGCCGCCGAGGTGAAGGCGTAGAGCACCTCCGACAGTCCGTGCACCCCGGGGTTCCAGATCGAGGTCGCCTCGACGTCGGCGCGCACCGCGGGGATCGCGAAGCTCAGCGCCGTGCCGGCGAGCACGAGCGTCGGGGTCACCAGGATGTAGAGGCTCGCCAGCTTGATCTCGCGCGGCCCGATCTTCTTCCCGAGGTACTCGGGGGTGCGCCCGATCAGCAGACCGCCGACGAACACGGCCAGCACGGCGAGGATGAGGATGCCGTACAGGCCCGCCCCGACGCCGCCGGGGGCGATCTCGCCGAGCATCATGTTGATCATCGGCAGCATGCCGCCCAGCGGTGTGTAGCTGTCGAGCATCGCGTTGACCGCGCCGGTGGAGGTGAGGGTCGACGTCGAGGTGAACAGCGTCGAGCCGCCGATGCCGAAGCGCAGCTCCTTGCCCTCCATCGCCGCCCCCGCCAGCGACGCGGCCTGACCGCCGCCGGCGGCCTCGGCCCACGTGCCGAGCGCGAGCGAGGCGACGAACAGGCCCGCCATGACCGCGGCGATCGCATACCCCTGTCGGTCGTCGCCGACCATCCGCCCGAAGGCACGCGGCATCGCGAACGGGATCAGCAGCATGAGGAAGACCTCGACGAGGTTCGTCCACGGCGTCGGGTTTTCGAACGGGTGGGCGGAGTTGGCGTTGAAGAAGCCGCCGCCGTTGGTGCCGAGCAGCTTGATGGCCTCCTGACCGGCCACCGGCCCGCCGGGCACCGACTGGGTGGTGCCGGCCAGCGTCGCGGCATCCGTGAAGCCGTTGAGGTTCTGGGCGACGCCGCCGATCAGCAGCACGATCGCCGCGATCACCGACAGCGGCAGCAGCAGGCGCCAGGTGCCGCGCACGAGGTCGACCCAGAAGTTGCCGATCGTGCCGCTGCGGCGGGCCGCGAAGCCGCGCACGAGGGCGATGGCCACGGCGATGCCCACGGCGGCGGAGACGAAGTTCTGCACCGCGAGCCCCGCGAACTGCGCGGTGTAGCCGAGGGTGAGCTCGGGCGAGTACGACTGCCAGTTGGTGTTGGCCACGAACGAGATCGCGGTGTTGAAGGCGAGGTGCTCGCTGGGGGCGGGGAGGCCGAGCGCGTAGGGGAGCACCTCCTGCATCCGCTGCAGCGCATAGACCAGCAGCACACCCACCAGCGAGAACAGCAGCACGCCGCGCAGGTAGGCCTGCCAGGTCTGCTCGGCGCGGGGGTCGACCCCGATGAGACGGTAGGTGCCGCGCTCGACGGCGAGGTCGCGCGGGGAGGTGTACACCCGGGCGATGTAGTCGCCCAGCGGGCGGTACAGCAGGGCGAGCAGGAGGAGGACGGTGGCGGCCGAGAGGGCGGCGAAGCCGAGCTGTGCGGCATCCATGTCAGAAGCGCTCCGGTCGCACCAGGGCGATCACGAGATAGACGACGGCGGCCACGGCCAGGGCGGCGGCGAGGATCGAGATCACGGTCACAGCCGCTCGACCCCCTTGGCGATGAGCGCGACGAGGGCGAACAGCCCCAGCGTCGCGGCGAGGAAGAGGACATCGAGCACGGGGGACTCCGGAGCGTTCGACCGCGCGATCGCTGTGGCGCGGGTGCCCGCGGTGGGCACGGCTCCCGATACAACTCCGCCCGGGGGCGCCGCCGGGTGATCCTCACGGTTTCCCTACGGCTCGCGCCGCGGTCCTCACGGATCGCTCGCAGAGAAGTTGGTACTCACTGTTGCCAAGTAGCGGTACTCATGCTTACTATGTACCGGTAGTAAGCAACACTGACTAGTGAGGACGACCGCATGGGAAAGCAGACCACCGAGATGCTCAAGGGCGTGCTCGAGGGCATCGTGCTCGCGATCCTCGCGCGCCGTCCCGCCTACGGCTACGAGATCACCGCCTGGCTGCGCGACCAGGGCTTCGTCGACATCGCGGAGGGCACCGTCTACGCCCTCCTGCTGCGCATCGAGCAGCGCGGCCTCGTCGACGTCGAGAAGGTGCCCTCCGAGAAGGGGCCGCCGCGCAAGGTGTTCACCCTCAACGCGCAGGGCACCGGGCAGCTCGATGAGTTCTGGAGGACGTGGAGCTTCCTCTCAGACCGACTGGAACAGCTCCACACCACCCCCACCGCTGAAGGAGCATGACATGGCCGCTGGATGGATCGAGAAGATCACCGGATCGCTCGAAGACAAGAAGCAGTACCGCCAGTACAAGGAGCGCGTGCGCGCGCTGCCCGCCCCCTACCGCACCGCCGCCGAGGCCCTCGACCGCTACCTGATGATCGCCGGTGGCGTCTCCGACGGCGGCACCCTGGTGCGGATGCTCGACGACCTCGTGACCCTGTTCGAGGCCGCCGCCGCCGACGGCACCCCGGTGCGCGCCATCGTCGGCGAGAACCCCGTCGAGTTCGTCGACGACTTCCTCTCCAACTACGCCGAGGCGCAGTGGATCCGCAAGGAGCGTGCGCGGCTGATCGAGCAGATCGACCGGGCTGCAGAAAGCGACGGTGCCTCATGACCACGGCATCCACCCCCGCCATCCGCGTGAGCGGTCTCGAGAAGTCGTTCGGCGAGCTCGAGGTGCTGCGCGGGGTCGACCTCGAGGTGCAGCGGGGCAGCATCTTCGCCCTGCTGGGCGGCAACGGCGCCGGCAAGACGACGCTCGTGCGCATCCTCTCCACCCTGCTGCGGGCAGACGGCGGCACCGCGAGCGTCGCGGGGCACGACGTCGCCACGGCGCCGGACACGGTGCGGGAGGCCATCAGCCTCACCGGTCAGTTCGCCGCCGTCGACGAGGTGCTCACCGGCCGCGAGAACCTGATGCTCGTCGCCCAGCTGCGGCGCCTGCACAGCCCCGGCGTCATCGCCGACGACCTGCTCGCGCGCTTCTCGCTCACCGAGGCGGGCAGCCGCCGCGCGGGCACCTACTCGGGGGGCATGCGGCGCCGGCTCGACATCGCCATGAGCCTCATCGGCGACCCGCCGGTGATCTTCCTCGACGAGCCGACCACGGGTCTCGACCCGCAGGCGCGCATCGAGGTGTGGCAGACCGTGCAGGCGCTCGCCGGCGCCGGCACGACCGTGCTGCTGACCACGCAGTACCTCGACGAGGCCGAGCACCTGGCCGACCGCATCGCGATCCTGCACCGCGGGCGCATCCTCGTGGAGGGCACGCTCGCCGAACTGAAGAAGCTGCTGCCCGCCGCGACCGTCGAGTACGTCGAGAAGCAGCCCACCCTCGAGGAGATCTTCCTCGCCCTCACCGAAGAGAAGGCCGCATGAGCGCCGTCGCCACCGCTGTCGTCCACGACACCTCCGTCCTCACCGGACGGTCGCTGCGCCACATCCTGCGCAGCCCCGACACGATCATCACCACCGCGGTCACCCCCGTGGCCCTGATGCTGCTGTTCGTCTACGTCTTCGGCGGGGCGATCAACACCGGCGGCGGGTCGTACATCGACTACATGCTGCCGGGCATCCTGCTGATCACCGTGGCCTCGGGCATCGCCTACACGTCCTACCGGCTGTTCCTCGACCTGCAGGGCGGCATCGTCGAGCGGTTCCAGTCGATGCCCATCGCCCGCTCGAGCGTGCTGTGGGCCCACGCCCTCACCTCGCTCGTGGCCAACATCACCGCACTGGTGATCGTGGTGGGCGTCGCCCTGCTGATGGGGTTCCGCAGCGGGGCGGGGGTGGGGGAGTGGCTCGCCGTGGCCGGCATCCTGGTGCTGTTCACCCTGGCCCTCACCTGGGTGGCCGTCATCGCCGGCCTCACCGCGACCACGGTCGACGGCGCGAGCGCGTTCAGCTACCCGCTCATCTTCCTGCCGTTCATCAGCTCGGCGTTCGTGCCCACCGATACGATGCCCGCGCCGGTGGCCTGGTTCGCCGAGAACCAGCCCGTCACCCCGATCGTCGAGACCATCCGGGCGCTGCTGGGCGGCACCCCCGTGGCCGGCGACATCTGGATCGCGCTGGCCTGGATGGTCGGCATCCTCGTCGCGGCCTTCTTCGGCGCGATGGCGATCTACCGCCGCCGCACCCGCTGACCACACGACGAAGCGCCGGCCCGGAACCATCGGGCCGGCGCTTCGCGGTGTCAGTCGGTGGCGGCGGAGGTCTCTTCGGCGGCCGCGTCGTCGACGGCCTCGAGCTGCTGCTCGGGCAGGCGCAGCCGCTCGGCCTTCGACGGGCGGATGGCGGGCACGTCGCCGACGATCGGCACCGGCTTGCGGTACAGGCCCGACCCGTAGCGGGCGACGAGGCCGATCATGACGGTGAGCTTGTTGCGCGGGCCCAGCAGGCTCGTGATGTGCACGAACAGCCACGCCATCCACGCGGAGCGGCCGGTGAGGGCGATCATGCGGCGCAGCAGCGGCACGCGCTGCAGCACCGGGATGCGGTGCAGCACCGGCAGGTTGGCCAGTCCCGGCACCTCGCCGACCGCCGAGCGGCGGCCGATGATGGCCAGCTGCCCCTTGTCGTAGTACTCGAAGCGCTGGGTGGGCTCGCCGCGCAGGATGCGCTGGATCTGCCGGCCGATGTGCGCCCCGCCCTGAATGGCCGGCTGCGCCAGCTGCGGCAGGTCTTGCGGGGCGATGGCCACATCGCCCGCGGCGAAGATGCCCGGCAGGCCCTCGACCTGCAGGTCTTCGCCCACGCGGATGCGGTCGCCGTCGTCGAGCGGCAGGTTCCAGAACCGCACCTCCTCGTGGGGTGCGACGCCGGTGGCCCACACCGTGAGGTCGGAGGGGATGACGGTGCCGTCCGACAGGGCGACGGCATCCGCACGCACCTCGGCGACCCCCGAGCCCAGCCGCACCTCGACATGGCGCCGGGCGAGCTCGGCCTTCGCATAGCGGCGCAGCTTCGGGGTGAAGGGCTTGAGGATCTCTTCGGAGCGCTGCACCAGCACGATGCGGAACGCGTCGCCCTCGAGCTCGGGGTAGGCCGGCTCCAGGCCCTGGTCGCGCAGTTCGGCCAGGGCGCCGGCCATCTCGACGCCGGTGGGGCCGCCGCCGATCACCACGACGGTCAGGCCCCGGCGCCGGTCGCCCTGCTGGGTGGCGCGCTCGAGGCGCGTGAAGAGCGTGTCGCGGATGGCGATGGCCTGCGACCGCGAATAGACCGCGAACGAGTTCTCCTTCGCGCCCGGCGTGCCGTGGTAGGCCGTGGTCACGCCGTTGGCCAGCACCAGGTAGTCGAAGGCGATCGTCTGACCGTCCAGCAGCCGCACCGTGCGCGCGGCCGTGTCGATCTCCATGAGGTGCTCGTGCACGATGTCGAGGTTGGGTTGCGCGATGCGCAGGCTCCGCAGGAAGTGCGTGACGTCGCCGGGGTTCAGCCCGCCGGTGGCCACCTGGTACAGCAGCGGCTGGAAGGTGTTGTACACCCGGCGGTCGATCAGCGTCACCCGCACGGGGGCGCCGCGCAGGGCGCGCGCCGCGTTGATGCCGGCGAACCCGCCGCCGACGATCACGACGTGCGGGAGTGACGGAGCGGTTCGAGTCATGTCGCTCACGCTAGCGACTCCTTCCTGTGCGCCGAGCGCACGGCATCCCGCCGAGAGCACGACCTTCACACCGTCCGGATGCCGTGTGCTCGACGCCAGGTCGTGCACTCGGCGAGACGGCGGTGCTCACGCTTTGGCGAGGGCGTCTTCGAGGGCGACCCACGCGAGCATCGCGCACTTCACCCGCGCCGAGAACTTCGACACCCCCGACAGCGCCGCGGCGTCGCCGAACGTGTCTTCGTCGAGCTCGATGGTGCCGCGGGAGCGCAGCGCCTCGCGGAAGCCGTCGATCAGCTCCTTCGCGGCGGCGCGGTCGAGGCCCTCCTCGACGACGAGGTCGGCGAGCATCGAGGCCGACGCCTGCGAGATCGAGCAGCCGCGACCCTCCCACGTCACCGCGGTGATGTGCTCGCCGTCGACGGTGGCGCGCAGGGTGATCTCGTCGCCGCACACCGGGTTCTTCTGGTGCGAGGTGCCCGAGTGGGGCGCGTCGTCGGCCAGGCCGAAGTGCTGCGGGTTCTTGGAGTGATCGAGGATCAGCTCGCGGTACAGGGCATCGAGATCGCTCATGCGTCGGCTCCGAAATAGGTGCGGATGCCGCGGACGGCATCGAGGAACTCGTCGACGTCGTCGACCGTGTTGTAGAGGGCGGCGCTGGCGCGCACCGAGGCGGTCATGCCGTAGCGGGTGTGCAGCGGCGCGGCGCAGTGGTGGCCGACCCGCACCGCGATGCCGCGCGCGTCGAGGAACTGACCGGCATCGTGGGCGTGCACCCCGTCGACGTCGAACGACCACAGGCCCACGCGCTCGACCCCCGCGGCGTCGCCGAGCAGGCGCACGCCGGGGATCTCGCGGAGCCCCTCGCCCATGCGGGCGGCGAGCATGCCCTCGTGGGCATGGATGTTCGCGAGGCCCACGCCGTCGAGGTAGCGCACCGCCGCGGCCAGGCCGATGGCGGGCCCGACCGGCTGGGTGCCGGCCTCGAAGCGCTGCGGCGGCGGCAGGTACTCGGCGCCGTCGAGGGTGACCGTGGTGATCATCGAGCCGCCGGTGAGGAACGGGGGCAGCGCCTCGAACACGTCGCTGCGGCCGTAGAGCCCGCCCACCCCGTAGGGGCCCATCATCTTGTGGCCGCTGAAGACGGCGAGGTCCACGCCCAGGGTGGGGAGGTCCAGCGGCAGGTGCGGCGCCGACTGGCAGGCGTCCATGACGGTGACCGCGCCCACCTCCTGCGCGAGGGCGATGAGCTCTGCCACCGGGTTCACGATGCCCAGCACGTTCGACACGTGCGGGAAGGCGACGATGCGGGTGCGCGCCCCGATCAGCTCGGCCGCGGCATCCAGGTCGAGCGTGCCGTCATCGTGTGCCGGGATGTGCCGCAGCACCGTGCCGGTGCGCGCCGCCAGCTCCTGCCAGGGGATGAGGTTGGCGTGGTGTTCGATCGCCGTGACGACGATCTCGTCGCCGGGGCGCAGGGCGAAGCGGGCGGATGCCGGGGCGCCGCGCCCGGCGGTGGCGTTGCCGATCGCGTAGGCGACGAGGTTCAGCCCCATCGTCGCGCCGCTGGTCCACACGAGCTGGTCGGGGCCGGCGCCGACGAACCCGGCGACGGTGGCGCGGGCGTCTTCGAACAGGTCGGTCGCCTCGGCGGCGAGGGTGTGCGCGCCGCGGTGCACGGCGGCATTGGCGTGGGTGAGGAAGTCGCGTTCGGCGTCGAGGACGGCGGTGGGCTTCTGGCTCGTCGCCGCCGAGTCGAGGTAGATGAGGCGGTGCCCGCCGATCCGCTCGCCGAGGATCGGGAAGTCGGCGCGCAGGGCGACGGGATCGAGCGCCCCGGTCGGGGGCGTGACCGCGGCCGGCGCGGGGGTCGTGGCTGGTGAACTCACCCATCCAGGCTACGCCGTGGCGGAGGTGCGGGGCCGGGCCGTTCGCCGCCGCCTCGAGAAAGGGGTTGAGCCGGGAGCACCGTCGACCTATGATAGCCGAGAAAACGCTTTCTCGGAGCGGACGCCGAGCAAGCCCACCGGTCCTCCCCCCTGTTCTTGGGCCGGTGCGGGCATGCTCTCCCGCTTGCCCTGACTCGGATACGAGTGACCCCACTCAACGATGAGAAGGATCGAAAGCATGAACAGAGTCCGACTGCGGCGCGCGATCGCCGCCGGCACCGCCGGTGCCGCCCTGATCGCCGCCGGCCTGATCGGCATCGCGGCCCCGGCCGCCAACGCCGCCACCGGCAGTGCCACCGGCTTCGCCAGCCAGAACGGCGGCACCACCGGCGGCGCCGGCGGCACGGTCGTCCGCGCCGCCACCGGCACCGAGATCCACGCCGCCCTGTGCGCCCGGGCCACCCCGAGCACCCCCATCACGATCGAGGTGCAGGGCACCGTGACCGTCGGCAACACCGCCAAGGTGTCGGGCGCCGGCTGCAGCACGGCGGCGGGGGTGATCGAGCTCAAGCAGATCAGCAACGTCTCGATCATCGGCGTCGGCTCGGGCGCGACGTTTGACCAGATCGGCATCCACATCCGGGAGTCGAGCAACATCATCATCCAGAACGTCACGGTCAAGAACGTCAAGAAGTCGGGCTCGCCCACCTCCAACGGCGGCGACGCCATCGGCATGGAGAGCGGCGTGCGCAACGTCTGGGTCGACCACGCCACCCTCGAGGCGTCGGGCGGCGAGAGCGCCGGCTTCGACGGCCTGTTCGACATGAAGGCCGACACGAAGTACGTGACCCTGTCGTACAGCATCCTGCGCAACTCGGGTCGCGGCGGCCTCATCGGCTCGAGCGAGAGCGACCGGGCGAACGGGTTCGTGACCTTCCACCACAACCTGTACCAGAACATCGATTCGCGCACCCCGCTGCTGCGCGGCGGCATCGCCCACATGTTCAACAACCACTACCTGAGCCTCAACGAGTCGGGCATCAACTCGCGCGCGGGCGCTCAGGCCAAGGTCGAGAACAACTACTTCGAGGACTCGAAGGACGTGCTGGGCACCTTCTACACCGACCAGCCGGGCACCTGGCAGGTGAGCGGCAACATCTTCGACAACGTGACCTGGTCGCCGCGCGGTGAGGACACCAACCCGGCCGGCCCCAACCCGGTGTCGACCACGACGGTGTCGATCCCGTACGCGTACACCGCGGATGCCGCCTCGTGCGTGCCCGGGATCGTCGCCTCGACGGCCGGTGCGAACAAGGGCCTGAAGGTCTCGAACGGGTCGTGCACCCCGCAGAACCCGAGCCCGACCCCCACCCCGACGGCCACCACGCCGCCGACCACCCCCACCCCGACGCCCACGGCGCCGAGCCCCACCCCGTCGCCGAGCGCCCCGTCGGGCACCAACCTCAGCCGCGGCGCCGAGGCCGACGGCTCGGGCAAGGCCAGCGGCACCGGGTACGGCGACGCGATCGACGGCAGCCTCAGCACCTACTGGTCGCCCTCGTCGAACACGGGTCGCATCTCGGTGAAGTGGTCGTCGGCCAAGACCGTGTCGACGGTGGTCATCCGTGAGGCCGCCGGCGCCGTCGGTGCGATCGGCTCGTGGCGGGTCGTCAACAACGACACCGGCGCGGTGCTGGCCACCGGCACCGGTGCCGGAACGATCCGCTTCGCGGCCACGTCGCTGAAGAAGATCAACTTCGAGATCACGAGCGCGACCGCCAAGCCCCGCGTGGCCGAGTTCGAGACCTACGCCGGCTGATCCCCCCACACCCCGCATCCCTCCGCCCCGCACGTCCGCCGGGGCGGGGGGATGCGGTCTTGTGCCGGGCACGGGCGGGCATGGCACGCTGAAAGGGTGACTCTCGCCGACGACGACCTCACCGCCCCTGTCGAAGCCCTCCGCGCCGCCGCCGAGGCCCGCGCCCGCCGCCGCCAACTCGACGAGAGGTTCGCCGTCGCCGGCGACCTCGTGCAGACCCGTGAGCGCGAGCTCGAGGCCCTGCGCGAGACGCTGGTGGGCGAGGCGGCCGATGTCGAGCGCCTCGAGCGGCTCTCGCCCTCCCGGCTGTGGGCGACGCTGCGCGGCGACGCGGAGGAGCGCCTGGCGATCGAGAAGGCGGAGCGCGACACCGCCGCGCAGGCGGTGGCCGCCGCCGAGAAGCGGCTCGCGCAGGCGCGGGCCGAGGCGGAGCCGCTCATCCGCGAAGGCGACGAGCTCGGCGACGTGGAGGGCCGCCACACCGCGGCGCTGGCCGCCCTCGACGAGCGGGTGCGCGCCACCGGTGGACCGGCCGCCGCCGAGCTGACCGCGATCGCCGACGACCTGGGCGCCACCGCGGCGCAGCGTCGCGAGGTGCGCGAGGCGCATGCGGCGCTGCGCACCGCCGGGGCCGCGCTGCAGGAGGCGCTCGGCGAGCTCGACAGCGCCGGCGGCTGGTCGACCTACGACACGTTCTTCGGCGGCGGATTCCTCACCGACCTCGTGAAGCACAACCGCATCGATGCCGCCACGGCCGCCTTCGCCCGCACCAACCGCGCCCTCGAGCACCTCGCCGTCGAGCTGGCCGACATCGGCGCCGCGCCGGTGGACGGGGTGGAGGTCTCGGAGTCGCTCGCCGTGTTCGACGTGCTCTTCGACAACATCTTCAGCGACTGGATGGTGCGGGGGCGCATCGCGACGGCGCGGGCGGATGCCGGTCGGCTGGGCGCCCGGCTGGGTGAGCTCGGTCGCTACCTCGCCGGCCGCGACCGCGAGCTGGCCGCGCGGCTGGCGACCCTCGCCGCCCGCCGCGAGGAGCTGCTGCACGCGGTGCGGTGAGCGGCGCCCCGCCGCGCGGGGTCAGCGATCGTCGTCGTCGGTGTGGGCGACCAGGCCGTAGGAGGTGATGCGGCCCGCGCGGTCATCGCCGGGCAGCGGCCGCGACCGGCGCCCGTAGACCAGCTCCGACGAGTCGAGCAGCCACGGCACGAGGGTGATCGACACCCCGTGCACGAGCATGAGCTGCTGCGCGATGCGGCGCGAGCGCCGGTTGTGCAGCACGCTCTCCCACCAGTGGCCGACGATGTACTGCGGCAGGTACACGGTGACCACCGAGGGGCCGTGCTTCTGCCGGTAGAGCTTGATGAAGTCGGCGACGGGCCCGGCGTACTGCCGGTAGGGCGACTCGATCGTCAGCAGCTGCACCGGCATCCCGTGCAGCTGCCACTCGGCCTGCAGCTCGTCGGATTCCTCCTTGGTCACCGCGACGTGGAGGGCGATCGTCTTGTCGTGCTTGGCGGCCAGGGCGTAGTCGACGGCCTTCACGACCGGCTTCTGCAGCTTGCTGACCAGCACCAGCGCCACGTCGCCCTGCGAGCCGAAGTGCACGGTGTCGTCCATCGCGATCTCGTGGTCGACGTCGCGGTAGTAGCGGTTGACCCCCACCATGAGCACCGACAGCACCGGGATGGCCACGAACACCAGCCACGCCCCGTGGGTGAACTTGGTGACCGTGACGATCAGCAGCACCGCGACGGTGAAGGTGGCCCCGATCGAGTTGATCACGAGCCCCGTGGTGGCCTCCCGCCGCTCGGTGGTGCCCCGTCGCAGGTAGCGCAGCTCGCGCCGCCAGTGGCGCACCATGCCGATCTGGCCGAGCGTGAACGAGACGAACACGCCGATGATGTACAGCTGGATGAGGGTCGTCAGCTCCGCCTGGGAGACGACCAGCACGACGATCGCGGCGGCGCCGAGGATGATCATGCCGTTGGAGAAGACGAGCCGGTCGCCGCGCGTGTTGAGGGCCTTGGGCGCGTAGCCGTCGCGGGCGAGCACCGCACCCAGCAGCGGGAAGCCGTTGAAGGCGGTGTTGGCCGCCAGCAGCAGCACGCACGCCGTGGCCGCCTGGATGACGTAGAACGGGATCGACCCCATGCCGAACGTCGCCGAGGCGACCTGCGCGATGAGGCTCTGCTGCGGCACGTTGGCGCAGTCGAAGCCGATGAGGTGGCAGGGGTTCTCGGCGTAGTGCACGCCCGAGACCAGCGCGATGGCGGTGAGGCCCGAGAACAGGAGGATGGCGACGGTGCCCATCATCACGAGGGTCGTCTGGGCGTTGCGCACCTTGGGCTTGCGGAAGGCGGGCACGCCGTTGGCGACCGCCTCGACGCCGGTCAGCGCCGAGCATCCGCTCGAGAACGCGCGCAGGATCAGCAGGATGACGGCGGCCTGGCTGAGGTCTTCGGCCTGCACGGCGTACTGCGCGCTCTCGGCGACGGGCGGGTCGCCCATCGCCCAGCGCACGAGCCCGGTGACGATCATGAAGGCCACCGAGCCGATGAACACGTAGGTGGGGATCGCGAACGCCGTCGACGCCTCGCGCACGCCGCGCAGGTTGACGAGGATGATGAGCACGACGAAGCCGGCGGCCAGCTCCACCCGCCACGGGTCGAGCTGGGGGACTGCGGAGATGATGTTGTCCACGCCGGAGGCCACCGACACGGCCACCGTGAGGATGTAGTCGACCAGCAGGGCGGATGCCACCACGACACCGGCCTTCTCGCCGATGTTGGTGCGCGCCACTTCGTAGTCGCCGCCGCCCGAGGGGTAGGCCTTGATGAGCTGCCGGTAGCTGAGCACCACGACGATCAGCAGCACCACCACGGCGGTGGCCAGCCACGGGCTGAAGGCGAGGAACGCGGTGCCGCCGATGAGCAGGATCATCAGCAGTTCCTGCGGGGCGTAGGCCACCGACGACAGCGCGTCGGAGGCGAAGATGGGCAGCGCCATCTTCTTCGGGAGCAGCTGTCCGTCGAGCTCTTCGCTCGTGAGGGGCTCGCCGATCAGGATGCGTTTCGCGATCGGCGTCGTCTCTTCGGACGGGTCCCGACTGTCAGTGGTCACGGCCCGCGACACTACGCCCACCCGACCCGCCGCGCAACGCGGCACCGCCGGGTGTCACCGAGCGTTTACACGCCGGTGCTGCTCACTGCCCGCCGGTGTCGAAGCGGTAGGCGATCTCGGCGACCTCGCCGCCGGCATCCGCGGTGGCGGTGACCGTGTAGGAGCGCACCCCGTCTTGGTAGAACGTGCTGCGGTCGGTGCCGAACCGGTAGGCGGCGGGCGGCCCGGCCGTGGTGGCGTCGGGATGCAGTGCCTCGACCTCGTCGGCGGTCAAGCCGATCGCCAGGCCGAACTCGGCGCCCACCTCGACGCCGGCGACGGTGTTGGCCGTGTAGGAGACCCACGTGGGGTCGGGCACCTTCTCGCGCGGCTTGTTTCCGGCGCTGAGCGAGACGTCCGCGAAGCGGAAGCCCTCCCAGTCGTAGAGCGTGTAGGCGTAGTGCTGGGCGTCGCCGTTCTGGAAGCCCTCGGTCGGCGGTGCGCCGAACGCGTCGGTGAGCGCGGCGATCGCCGGCGCGCCCTCGTCGCCCCAGCCGTGGCGGAACGTCTGCTCGCCCTCGGCGTCGACGATCGAGAACCCGTCGGCGGCCAGCACGATGCGGGCGGCCGCCGGATGGGCGGGGTCGGCGGCGGGGGTGCTCGCCGACGGCGCGGGGGCGGGGGCCGCGGCATCCGTCTGCGTGCTGCTCGCGGGCGTGCCCGAGCCTCGGGTGAGCAGGATCGTCAGGGCGACGATGACGGCCACCAGCAGCACCGCCGCCACCGAGCCCAGGATGATGGGGACGCGGTTGCGCGGCGTCATGCCGAGCCGCCCAGGAACTCGCGGGCGGCCACGACGAGGTTGTCGACGCCGCGCTCGATGGTCGGGTGCATCACGGGCGCGAAGAACGGCGAGTGGTTGGTGGGGATGTCCTTCTCCACGGTGCCGGCGGCCTGCGCCGCGGCGAAGGCCGCCGGGTCGACGCCGCCCCAGAACCAGAACACCAGCGGGGCGCCCGACTCGCGGGCGAACCACGACACGTCTTCGCTGCCGGTGAACATGCCCGGGTCGATGACCGCGTCGTCGCCGAAGGCCGACGAGAACGCGCGCACCAGGCGCGCGGTGGCGTCGGCGTCGTTGATGGTGGGGGGCAGCGAGTGGTCGGTGACGATGACCGGCTCCTCCTCCGCGCCGGAGGCGGCCGCCTCGGCGCGCACGATGCGCTCGACCTTCGACAGCACGCTGGCGCGTGCCTCGTCGTCGGGGTAGCGCAGGCTGAGTTCGAGCTTGGCCTCGGCGGGGATGATGTTGTTCTTCAGGCCGGCGTGGATCGAGCCGACGGTGACGACGGCCACGTCGCGCGGGTCGACCTCGCGCGAGACGACGGTCTGCAGGCGCATGACGGTGGCGGCGGCCATGACGACCGGGTCGATCGTCGACTGCGGGCGCGAGCCGTGACCGCCGCGGCCCAGCAGGGTGACGGTGAGACCGTCGGAGGCCGCCATCTGGGTGCCGGGGCGCACGCCGATGACGCCGGCGGGCAGGGGGGTGACGTGCTGACCTAGCACGATGTCGGGCTTCGGGAACCGGTCGAGCACGCCGTCGGCGATCATCGCCTGCGAGCCCGCGCCGTACTCCTCGGCGGGCTGGAAGACGGCCACGACCGTGCCGGCCCACTGGTCCTTCGTCGCGACGAGCTGCTCGAGCGCGCCCAGCAGCGCGGTGACGTGCATGTCGTGGCCGCACGCGTGCATCACGGGCACCTCGGTGCCGGCCGGGTCGGTGCCGCGGGCGGTGCTCGCGTAGGGCAGCCCGGTCTGCTCGGGCACGGGGAGGCCGTCCATGTCGGCGCGCAGCCACACCACCGGGCCGTCGCCGTTGACGATGCTCGTGGCCACGCCCGTCTTGCCGAGGCCTTCGACGAAGTCCAGGCCCAGGGCCTGCAGCTCCCGCGTGATGACGCCCGCCGTACGGGTCTCCTGGAACGAGAGCTCCGGGTGGCGGTGCAGGTCGATGTAGAGGGCCTCGAGATCGATCGTCATGCTCCGAGCCTACGGGGCGTGCCCGCGACACGGGGTGCCCGCCGGGGTCGGGCGTGCGGGTGCGTGCGGCGGGCGCGGTGCGGTGTCAGGCGCGCGGGGGCGCGGTGCTCGCGCGCACGACCAGCTCGAACGGGAGGGCGGGGGCGGGAGCGTCGGCGGACTCGTCGAGGGCGGCGAGCATCGCGTCGGCGGCGCGTTCGCCCTGGGCCTGCGGGAACTGGTCGATCGTCGTGATCTCGAAGAAGGCGCTGAGCTCGTGCCCGTCGACGCCCACGACCGACAGGTCGCCCGGCACCGACAGTCCGGCCTCGCGCGCGGCCGAGATCACCCCGACGGCGAGCTCGTCGGACGCCGCGAAGATCGCGGTGGGGCGGTGCGCGCCCGCCAACAGGGTGCGTGCGGCGCGGCGACCGCCCTCGAAGGTGAAGTCGGCGGCGGCGAAATCGTGGTCGGATGCCGGGATGCCGGCGCCTCCCAGCGCCGCCTCCCAGCCGCGGCGGCGGCGGGTGGGGATGTGGAACGGGTCGTCGGCCGAGAGGCCGACGTGGGCGATGCGGCGGTGGCCGAGGTCGAGCAGGTGCGCCGTGGCGGTGCGCCCCACGGCCTCGTCGTCGACGGCGAGGCTGGCCAGGCGCGGGCTCGCGCCGACGCCGACGACCGGCAGGTCGAGCCCGGCCAGCTCGTCGAGCTCGGCATCCGACATCCACGCCGACAGCACGATGAACCCGTCGACCCGGCCGCGGCGCAGCGACCGCTCGAAGATCGCCCGTCGCTGGGCGGGGTCGTCGGTGAGGTGGTAGAGCGTGATGTCGTACCCGTGGGGGAGCAGCCGGGCCGAGATCGCGCCGATCACGGTCGCGAAGAACCAGCGGTCGGGCAGGCTCACCAGCACGCCGATGTTGCGCGTGCGGCCCGAG
Organism: Microbacterium festucae; assembly: GCF_025421715.1. Lineage (GTDB taxonomy): Bacteria > Actinomycetota > Actinomycetes > Actinomycetales > Microbacteriaceae > Microbacterium > Microbacterium festucae. Next base: position 851,773 of record NZ_JAOEFC010000001.1, on the reverse strand, counting down.
GCCAGGCTCGACGCCGACGATGAGACGACGTAGCCGAGACGGTCGGCGGCGGCGAGCACCCGCGCCCGGGCGCCCGCCGAGACCGGCCCGCGCCCGCTGAGGGTGCGCGAGACGGTCGCGGTCGAGACGCCCGCGGCGCGGGCGACGTCGTCGATGCCGACCATGCCGATCAGGCGGTCCGCAGCCAGACGGCCGTGTCGGCGGGCAGATCGTCGCCGGCGAGCGGGCCGCTGGCCACCAGCACGGTGCCCTTCGGCAGCGGCACGGCGGCCGTGCCGGCGTTGGCGATCACGGTGACATCGCCGTTGCGCAGCGCCACCACGTCGTCGCCGTAGCCGGGCAGCCACTCCAGCGTGCCCGCGCCCAGGCCCTCGGCGCGGCGGGTGGCCAGCAGGCTGCGGTAGAGCCACAGCGTCGAGTCGGGCTGGTCCTCCTGCACCGACCGGGCGAGCCCCGCCCACTCCGCCGGCTGCGGCAGCCACGAGGCGCCGGTGGTGTTGAAGCCGTAGGCCGGGGCCTCGGGCGTCCAGGGCAGCGGCACGCGGCATCCGTCACGGCCGTAGCGCTCGCCGTCGGTGCGGAACCAGGTCGGATCCTGACGCACGTCGTCGGGGAGCTCGATGACCTCGGGCAGGCCCAGCTCTTCGCCCTGGTACAGGTACGACGAGCCGGGCAGGGCGAGCATGAGCGTCGTGGCGGCGCGAGCGCGGCGCAGCCCCACCTCGGGGATCGGCTGCCCGGGGGAGTCGGGGCCGATGCCGTGACCCTGCGGGTTCTCGGCGGTGAGGGCCAGGCGCGACGCGTGGCGCACGACGTCGTGGTTGGAGAGCACCCAGGTGGCCGGCGCCCCGACGGCGGGGAAGGCCCGCAGCGACTCGGAGATGACCTCGCGCAGCTCGGGGGCGTGCCACTGGGTCATGAGGTAGGGGAAGTTGAACGCCTGGTGCATTTCGTCGGGACGCACCCACAGGGCGGTCTTGTCGACGGTCGGCAGCCACGCCTCGGCGCACAGCGCCCGGTCGCCGTCGTACTCGGCGAGCACGCGGTTCCAGTCGCGGTAGATCTCGTGCACACCCTCCTGGCCCCAGTACGGCACGTCGTCGGCGTCGCCGCCCATGCTGTCGCCGTCGACCGAGGGGAGGTGGTCGGGAAGCCCGTCGGTCTTGACGAGGCCGTGGGCCACGTCGACGCGGAAGCCGTCGACGCCGCGATCGAGCCAGAACCGCAGCACGCGGCGGAACTCCTCCTGCACCTCGGGGTTGGACCAGTCGAAGTCGGGCTGGGTGGAGTCGAACAGGTGCAGGTACCACTGGCCGGGGGTGCCGTCGGCCTCGGTGACGCGGGTCCACGCGGGACCGCCGAAGACCGACTCCCAGTTGTTGGGGGGCAGCTCGCCCGCCGTGCCCTTGCCGTCGCGGAACATGTAGCGGCCGCGCTCGGGGCTGCCGGGAGCGGCCGCCAGCGCCTGCTGGAACCAGACGTGCTCGTTCGAGGAGTGGTTGGGGACGAGGTCGACGATGAGGCGGATGTCGCGGGCGTGGGCCTGGGCGATCAGCTCGTCCGCGTCGGCCAGGGTGCCGAACAGGGGGTCGACGTCGCAGTAGTCGGCGACGTCGTAGCCGGCGTCGTGCTGCGGCGAGCGGAAGAAGGGGCTCAGCCACACGGCATCCACGCCGAGCGCGACGAGGTCGTCGAGGTGCGCGGTGATGCCGGGGAGGTCGCCGATGCCGTCGCCGTTGCCGTCGGCGAACGAGCGGGGGTAGATCTGGTAGATGACCGCGGTGCGCCACCACTCCGAGCCGGGGCGGGTCTGGGCGGCGTCGGCCAGGGCGGTCGTGTCCGTTGTGCTCATAGCGTCCAGCGTACTGCAAGCGCTTGCAGTCGTGGGTGGAGGTTCGGGTTCGGGGGGTTCGGGCGCGGGGCGGGGTGCGGTTCGGGGGGCGGGAGGGCGGCGCGGCGGCGGCGACTAGCCTGGAGCGGTGAACCTCGCAGCCGCAGAAGCGCTCATCGCGACGATCCCCGACTTCCCCGAGCCGGGCGTCCAGTTCAAGGACATCTCGCCGCTGCTGGCCGACCCCGCGGCGCTGCGCACCGTGATCGCCGAGGTGGTGGCGCCGTTCGAGGGGCGCTTCGACGTGGTCGCCGGCATCGAGGCGCGCGGCTTCATGCTCGCCGGAGCCGTGGCGATCGCCGCGGGGGTGGGCATGGTGCCGATCCGCAAGGCCGGCAAGCTGCCCCGGCCCGCGGCATCCGTCTCGTACGACCTCGAATACGGTCAGGCGACGATCGAGATGTCGTCGGATCTGCCGCGCGGTGCCCGCGTGCTGCTGGTCGATGACATCCTCGCCACCGGCGGCACCCTGCTGGCCGGCCAGCGGCTGCTCGCCGACCTCGGCTACGAGCTGGCCGGCACCGCCGTGCTGATGGAGCTCGAGGCCCTCGGCGGCCGCGCCGTCGTCGGCGACGTGCACAGCCTCTTCCGCATCTGACCCCGGTGGCTTCGGGCGCGGGGGCGCCCGGCTTGGGGGACGAGGATGCGTCGGGGAGGCGCGGAAATCCGCGTCGACCGGGGCGGATGGGATAATCGTCCGAGCCCGATCAGAGAGGTCCCCGTGGGAACCATCACCTTCGAACCGACCGTGCACATCACCTCGGCCACCGTCGCCGAGCTCCACGTCTCCGGCGACGTCGACCAGCTGTACTCGTCGACCGCCGAGGGACTGCGCGAGCGCATCGTCGAGGCCATCCGCCAGCTCGCCGCCGCGGCGGGCGAACCCGTGCGGGCGACGGTCATCGACGGCGGCTCCCGCTGGCCGATGATCGTGCACCCCGACGGCACGTTCCTCGAGGCCCCCTCGCTCGGCGACGGCGCGACGGATGCCGTCGGCACGACGCCCGCCGCAGCCGAGCAGCCGCGATCCGACGAGCCCGCCCCGCCCGCCTTCGCCCCGGCGGCGCCCGCTCCGGAGCGCGCCCCGGCGGAGTCCGCGTCGGGGCCGATCGAGTCGGTTCCGGCGCCGGTCGTCTCCGCTCCCGAGGCTCCGGCACCTGCCGCGGCTGCGGCACCCGCTCCGGCTGCGCCGGTCGAGCCCGCCCCGGCCCCGGTGCCGGCTCCGGCCGCCGCGCCCGTCGAGCCCGCGCCGGTCGACCCCGCACCGGTGCGCGCGATCCCCGCCGCGGCCGAGTCCGCGCCGGCGCCCGCGGCCGCGGCATCCGGACCGCTGCGTTCGGACGGCGTCCGCCGCGACCCGGTGCAGCGCGCGACGCCGACGGTCGACGACCTGCTGAACTCGCGCACCGAGCGCGCCAAGCCGCGGGCGACCGAGGGCTGGCAGGGTGCGGTGCGCCGCGCCACCGGCGGCGCCATCTCGCCCCAGCCGGGCAAGGCGGAGCGCTCGCGCATCGAGCGCGAGCGCAAGGTGCAGCGGCGCCTGGACGCTCCGCGCACCATCGTCGTGCTCAACCCCAAGGGCGGCGCGCACAAGACCACGAGCACGCTGCTGCTGGCGGCCACCTTCGGCACCCAGCGCGGCGGCGCGACCCTCGCGTGGGACAACAACGAGACGCGCGGCACCCTCGGCTGGCGGGCGCAGAACGCGCCGCACCACCGCACCGCCGTCGACCTGCTCGAAGACCTCGACCGGTTCGGATCGGCCAGCGACGCGAGCCTGGCCGCGCTCGACACCTATGTGCGCACGCAGGTCGACGCGCGCTTCGACGTCCTGGCATCCGATGAAGACGCCGCCGCGTCGTCGACCATCGACGCCGCCGCGTTCGACCGGCTGCACGACGTGCTCTCGCGGTACTACCGCCTGATGATCGTCGACACCGGCAACAACATGCGCGCCTCGAACTGGGTCGCCGCCGTCGCCGCGGCCGACCAGCTCGTGATCGTGTCGACCGTGCGCGAAGACACCGCCGCCAGCGCCGCGTGGCTGCTCGACGGGCTGCGCGAGAAGGGCTTCGACCGCAAGATCGACGCCGCGGTGACGATCCTGGCCGCGCCGTCGCAGCGTCCCGACAAGCGCCTCACCGACCGCCTGCAGCAGCACTTCGAGCAGGTGACCTCGGCCGTCGTGCACGTGCCGTTCGACCCCGCGCTCGTCGACGGCGGCCCGATCGACTTCGACGCCCTCGCCCCCGAGACCCGCGACGCCTGGCTCTCGGTCGCCGCGACCATCGCCGACCGCCTGTAGGTCCGAGCCGGGGCGGCCCGGGGGGCCCCGCGCCGCACCCCCACCCCGGGTTACGGCCCTGTTTCGGTGCGTGAAGATCAGCGAACGGATGCCGGATTCGCTCGCGCCCGCGTTCAGCCGGGGCTTAACGTCGCAGGGACGACGGGGTGCGACTCCCCCGCGCCCCGCGCAGACGGGAGCCGCCATGACCACCACCGCAGAGGAGAAGGCGACGAAGGTCGCCGCCCGCAAGGCGCGGGCCGCCGAGAACGGCGTCGATTCGATCCCACCGCTGGCGCGCCTGTTCCCCCTCGGGCTGCAGCACGTCATGGCGCTCTACGCCGGCGCCGTGGCGGTGCCGCTGATCGTCGGCGGGGCGCTGGGCTACAGCGCCGCCGACCTCGCCTTCCTCATCAGCGCCGACCTGTTCATCGCGGGCGTCGCGACGATCGTGCAGTCGGTCGGCTTCTGGCGCTTCGGGGTGCGACTGCCGCTCATGCAGGGCGTCACCTTCGCCGCGGTGGGCCCGATGATCGCGATCGGCCAGCAGCACGGCATCCAGACGATCTTCGGATCGGTCATCGCCTGCGGCCTGTTCATGGTGCTGATCGCGCCGTTCTTCGCGCAGCTGCTGCGGTTCTTCCCGCCGATCGTCACCGGCACCGTGATCCTCATCATCGGCCTGTCGCTCATGAAGGTCGCCGCCGGGTGGATCATGACCGGCTCGACCCCCGAGGCCCCCGGTGCGCCGCCGCTGAACCTCGCCTTCGCGTTCGGCACCCTGCTGTTCATCGTGCTGATCGAGCGGTTCGCGCCGCCCGCACTGGCCCGGGTCTCGGTGCGCTGGGTCTGGTCGCCGGCACGGTCGCGGCGCTGTTCGTGCCGGGCATGACCGACTGGTCGGGCGTGGCCGAGGCCGGCTGGTTCGCCGTCGTCACCCCGTTCCACTTCGGGCTGCCCGTCTTCGAGGTCGCCTCGATCGTGTCGATGTGCATCGTCGGCATCGTCATCATGACCGAGACCACCGGCGACATGATCGCCGTCGGCGAGATCGTCGACAAGCCCGTCACCCGCCGGCAGCTGGCCGACGGCCTGCGCGCCGACGGGCTGGGCACCGTGCTCGGCGGCATCTTCAACACGTTCCCCTACACCGCGTTCGCGCAGAACGTCGGACTCGTCTCGCTCACCGGGGTGCGCTCGCGCTATGTCGCCACGATGGCCGGGGCGATCCTGGTGGTGCTGGGCCTCATCCCGAAGGTGTCGGCGGTCGTCGAGGGCGTGCCGCGCGCCGTGCTGGGCGGAGCGGGCATCGCCCTGTTCGGGATGGTCGCCGCCAGCGGCATCCGCACCCTCGCGAAGGTGAAGTTCAACAACAAGAACGTGCTCATCGTCGCGATCTCGGTCGGCGTCGCGCTGCTGCCGACGGTCACCCCGACCATCTACGACGAGTTCCCGACGTGGTTCCAGCTCATCTTCGACTCCGGCATCTCGGCCGGCGCGATCGTGGCGATCCTGCTGAACCTCCTGCTCAACAGCCGCGACGTGAGGGATGCCGAGGCGCTCAGCCCCGCCATCAGCGGGCACGATGCGGTGCGCGGCCCCGCCGCCGCGGCCCTCGTGCACCCCGATGCGCAGGGCACGGGACTCATCCCCACCGTCGCCCTCGACCGGCACGCCCCCGCGGAGGCCGTGTCGGCCGCGCCCGCGCCCGCGCCCGCTGAGCCGGCCGAGCCGGCCGAGCCGAAGCCCTGAGCACCGTTGCGGCCCGCACCCCGCGGGACCGGCCCACGCGCAGCGACCCGGCTGCCGGCGACCGGTCCCGCGGGCGCGCGGCCGGTAGGGTCGATGCCGTGAGCTCGAACCAGCCGGCGCCCGCCATCGGGGCGCGACTGCGGCAGCTGCGCCTCGCGCAGGGACGCTCGCTCGCCTCGGTCGCCCAGGCCGTCGGCATCTCGTCGAGTGCCCTCTCGCAGATCGAGACCGGTGCGATGCAGCCGTCGGTGAACCGCCTCGTCGAGATCGTCGGCGAAGTGGGCGTTCCCGTCTCGGCGATCTTCGACGACTACGACGTGCTGCACCCGCGGGCCGCCGCCGCCGGGTCCTCCGAGCCGATCCCGGGCGTGCGCGTCACCACCGCGACCGCGGATGCCGCCGAAGCGGCCACCCTCGACCAGGGCGTCGTCTACCGACGCCTCACGCCGGTGGGCCTGGACGGCATCGACCTGTTCGAGACGATCTACCCGCCGCGGGCCAGCTCGAGCACCGATGGCGCCATGCTCGTGCACACCGGCTACGAGGTGGGCTCCATCCTGCGCGGCACCCTCCGCTTCGAGTTCGCCGAGGGCGCCGTCGACCTCGCCGCCGGAGACTCCCTCGCCTTCTGGGCCACCCGCCCGCACCGCGTGGTCAACGAGTCGGCGGATGCCACGGCATCCGCCATCTGGCTCACCCTCCGCGACCTCACCGAACCCGCCTGACCCCGCGCCGCCGCGGCTGCGGCGGCGGTTGTGAGGCCCGTTGCCCCTGCGCCGACCCGCCCGTGCCCCCGAGTGCACGACCTCCCGCCGAGTGCACGGGGTGTTGCGCGTGCGGATGCCGTTCAGTCGGCGGGAGGCCGTGCACTCGGCGCAGGGGGGACCAGGCCGCGGAGCGTGCGTTCGACGGGGGAGGGGGCGCAGGGTGGCGCAGGGCCGCTCGCGTGGGTGGCCAACGCAACGGGGGTGGCGCGACCCGGTGCGAGGAGCCGTTGCCCCTGCGCTGGCCCGCCTGTGCCACCGAGTGCACGAGATCCCGCCGAGTGCACGGGGTGTTGCGCGTGCGGATGCCGTTCATTCGGCGGGAGGCCGTGCACTCGGCGCGGCGCGGGGCTGCCGGGGCCCTGGGCCCGGGCGTCCCCGGGGCACGGCCGGATCAGAGGGCGCCGACGCCGAGGTTGATCGGGCTGCCCTCGATGTTGCCGACGATGCCGCGGATGATGCCGGTGCCGTCGGAGCCGCGGAGGCTCTCGTACCAGGCGGCGGTGACATCCGGGTCGTAGGCGTGCGTCTCGTCGCCACGGCGGCGGGCGCGCAGCACCAGCTCGCCGGCGCGCTCGGTGCGGCTGCGCTCGTAGCGGCGCAGGGTGTCTTCGACGCTCAGGGTGTTGGTGGCCACGGCGATGCCGAGGGCGAACGCGTCTTCCAGCGCCGAGCAGGCCCCCTGGCCGATGTCGGGGGAGGTGTTGTGCGCGGCGTCGCCGAGGATGGCGACCCGGCCCTTCGCCCAGGTGTGGAAGGGGGTGATGTCCCAGATCTCGACGCGGTTGAGCGAGACGGCCGGGTCGATGGCCGCCAGCAGCGCCTGCACCCCCGGCGCCCAGTCCGCGAAGGCGGCCTGCAGCGGCGCGGTGCCGTCGGCGCGGTCGTAGGGGAGGCCGGCGGGCTGGGGCACGTCGAACCAGAAGTAGAACCGGTCGCCGGCCACCGGCATGACGGCGGCGCGCTTGCCGTCGGCGACGTAGGTGGTCCAGGCGTCGAGCGCGCCGATGGCCGCGTCGGCGGCGATGAGCCCGTTGAAGTTCGTGTACCCCGAGTACTCGCGCACGATTTCGGGGGCGCCGTCGGGCTGCACGTACGCGCGGGTGAGGGAGCGGGCCCCGTCGGCGCCGATCACCATGTCGGCGACGTCGGTGCTGCCGTCGGCGAAGGTGACGACCACGCGCGCGCCGTCGTCGTCGAGGCCCACCATGCGGGTGCCGAGGTGGATGGCATCCTCGCCGAACGCCCGCATGAGCAGCGCCTGCAGGTCGGCGCGGGCCACCGGGTAGGGCTTCTGCCCGGTCTGGGCGGTGACCGGGTCGAGCGAGAACTCGCACAGCGTCTCGCCGGTGCGTCCGTCGCGGTAGGCCATGTCGGCCATGTCGCCGCCGAGCGCGGCGACCTCGTCGGCGAGCCCCAGCCAGTTGAGCACCTTCACGCCGTTCGACCACAGCGACAGCGCGGCGCCGACCGGCTTGTTCTCGCGCATCTGGTCGTAGATGACCACGTGGTGACCGAGCCGCCGCAGCGCGATGCCCGCGCTCGTGCCGCCGATGCCCGCGCCGATGATGATGACCTTCATGCTCGGCACGCTAGGCCGCGCGTGTCACAGCCGCGTTTCCCCGCAGATGCCGGGGCGTTAAGTCGGGGCTGGATGCCGGAACCGCCGCGCGCTCCCGCCGCGCCGCCGATCCGCCGCGCGCTCAGCTGCCGCGGTAGGTGCTGTACGCGAAGGGGCTCAGCAGCAGCGGCACGTGGTGGTGCGGGCGGTCGCCGACGGTGAAGGTCACCGTGACCTGCGGGTAGAACGTCTCCACGCCCCGCCCGGCGAAGTACGCACCGGTGGCGAAGGTGAGCGTGTAGTCGGTCTGCGGGTGCACCTCGGCGCCGAGGGCCAGGCGGCCGTCGGCATCCGTGCGGCCGCGGGCGAGCTCGGCGCCCTCGATCGTGGCGAGGACCACCTCGACGCCGGTCGCGGGGACGCCGGCGGTGGCGTCGAGGATGTGCGTGGACAGGTGGCTCATCTCATCCCTCCAAGGCGGCGCGCAGCCGCAGCAGTGCGATCTGACGCAGCTGCTCGATCGCCTCGGTCGTCTCGGTGTCGTCGTCGTTGCCCAGTCGGCGCTGCGCCTCGGCGAGCATCTCCTCGGGCGATCGCCCCGCCGCGCGGATGAGGAAGACCCGCCCGAAGCGCTCTTCGTAGGCGGCGTTGGCGGCCGCCATGGCCTGCGCGAGATCGTCGGATGCCGTCGCCATCGACGCCTGCTCCCGCCGCGAGGCGCGGGCTTCGGCGGCCTCGCCGACGGGCTTGTGCCCGATGCGCGGGTGGTGGGCGAGGGCGGCGTCGAGGTCGGCGCGGGTCCACCGGTCGGCCTCGTGCCCTGCGACCCCGGCGGCGTCGTCGACCGAGGCGTAGGGGCGTGCGGCGATGACGGCGTCGACCCAAGAGGGGACGGCCGCCCACACGGAGGCGGTCGCGGCGGCGTCGCCGGCGGGGGCGGCGTTGAAGTCGGCGAGGGTCACGAGGCGACGCTAGCGCGCCGCCGTTTCGCGCGGGTAACACTCTCGAAACGCGCCGGCACTAGCGTGCGAGTTAAGCGATAGGTTCACGATCTCGAGAGGCGTCCCATGGCATCAGAGCTGCGCATCCACGCCGGCCGCGCCTGGATCGACGGCGCCTTCCGGCCCGCGGTCATCGACATCGCCGATGGCGTGATCGTCGCGATCACCGACCCCGGCGACGGCGAGCAGGGCGACGCCGAGCCCGGCACCGCCGAGTCGACCGGCGCCCCGGCGACCGGCATCCGGCCCGCTACCCGCCCCGCCACCGTGATCGTGCCCGACGACGCCGTGCTGCTGCCCGGGCTCGTCGACTCGCACGTGCACGTGAACGAGCCGGGGCGCACCGAGTGGGAGGGCTTCCGCTCGGCCACGCGTGCCGCCGCCGCCGGCGGCGTCACGACGATCGTCGATATGCCGCTCAACTCCGTGCCGCCGACCACCTCGGTGGCGGCGCTGCGCGTGAAGCAGGATGCCGCGGCCGCGTCGGCCTTCGTCGACATCGGGTTCTGGGGCGGTGCGGTGCCGGGCAACCTCGGCGGCCTCGCACCGCTGCACGAGGCCGGGGTGTACGGCTTCAAGTGCTTCCTCGCGCCCAGCGGCGTCGACGAGTTCGGGCACCTCGACCGCAGCGGCCTCGAGGCGGCGATGGCGGAGATCGCCGCGCTCGGCTCGCGGCTGATCGTGCACGCCGAAGACCCCGACCACCTGCACGGCGACGGTGCGCTCGGTCGCGGGTACGCCGGCTTCCTCGCCTCGCGCCCGCCCGAGAGCGAGGAGGCGGCCATCGACGCCGTCATCGCGGCCGCCCGGCGGTCGGGCGGGCGCGCGCACGTGCTGCACCTCAGCGACGGGCGGGCGCTGCCGGCCATCCGGGCCGCGAAGGCCGAGGGCATCGCCCTCACCGTCGAGACCTGCCCGCACTATCTGGCCATCGTCGCCGAAGACATCCCCGACGGCGCGAGCGAGTTCAAGTGCTGCCCGCCGATCCGCGAGGCCGCCAACCAGGACCTCCTGTGGCAGGGCGTCGTCGACGGCACCATCGACGCGATCGTCAGCGACCACTCGCCGTCGACCGTGGAGCGCAAGCGCGCCGGCGACGGCGACTTCGGACTGGCGTGGGGCGGCATCTCGGGACTGCAGGTGGGCCTGTCGGCGGTGTGGACCGAGGCCCGCACCCGCGGCATCCCGCTGTCCACGCTCATCCCGCTGTTCACGACGGGGCCGGCTGCCGTCGCGGGCCTCGCCGAGGCCGGCCGCATCGCCGTCGGCACCCCCGCCCACCTGACCGTGTTCGGCGTCGACGATGCGCTGCACGTGCAGGCGCGCGACCTGCGGCACAAGAACCCCATCAGCGCCTACGACGGGCGCGAGCTGACCGGACGCATCCGCCGCACCTGGCTGCGCGGCGTGCCGATCTTCGACGTCGAGGACGTCGAGGACGTCAATGCCGCGTCGGCCGCCCCGGCCGGTCGCCTGCTGACCGCCCCGCACACCGAGAGGATCGCGGTATGACCTTCGAGGTGCTCCAGACCGGTGTCGGACCGCTCTCCGGCGACCACTACGTGCCGGCCACGCCCGAGAACGTGCTGTGGGGGCGCCTGCCCTGCGGCGCCGACGCCCCCGTGCTGCGCGTCGCGGCCGGCGACACGGTGACCTTCGACACCGTCAGCCACGAGGGGATCCTCCCCGATCAGGGGCAGGACCCGCTCGGCTACTTCACCGGTCACGGCGTGCCCGCGGGCGCTGTGCTCGCCGATGCCGTCGCTATCGCCGCCACCGCGGCGCGGGATGCCGCCCTCGACGGGCCGCACGTGATCACCGGCCCCGTGTACGTCGACGGCGCCGAGCCCGGCGACCTGCTGAAGATCACCGTCGTCGACCTCGCACCGCGCGTGCCCTACGGCGTGATCTCCAACCGGCACGGCAAGGGCGCGCTCCCCGGCGTGCTGCCGCGCGGCACCGGCAACGTCAGCGTGTTCACGCCGGTCGAGGAGCGCGAGGGCGGGCTCGTCGGCCTGCTGCCGGTCGTCGACGGCGGTGAGCGCACCGTCGCGTTCCCGCTCGCGCCGTTCCTCGGCACCATGGGCGTCGCCGTGGCCGGCGGCGACCGACCCCACTCGGTGCCGCCCGGCGCCCACGGCGGCAACATCGACATCAACCTGCTGGTGACCGGCACCGTGCTGTACCTGCCGGTGCAGGTGCCCGGGGCGCTGGCCTACGTCGGTGACCCGCACTTCGCGCAGGGCGACGGCGAGGTGGCCCTCACCGCCCTCGAGGCCTCGCTGCGGGCCACGCTGCGCTTCGAGGTCGTGCCCCGTGCCGCGGCGCTGGCCGCCTTCGGCGCGGTGACCGGTCCGCTCGTGCGCACCGGCGAGTACCTCGTCCCCACCGGCCTCGACCCCGACCTCGACGAGGCCATGCGCAAGGCCGTGCGCGCGGCGCTCGACCTGCTGCAGGCGCGCTACGGGATGGCCGAGCACCTCGCCTACGCCTACCTGTCGGCGGCGACCGACTTCGACATCTCGCAGGTGGTCGACATCGTGTGCGGCGTGCATGCCCGCATCCGCGAAGCCGACTTCTCCGGGGTCGCGACGGGAGGCGACGCGTGAGCGCCGAGATGCCCGCCGACCTGCGGGCGGCGTTCGACGACTACGAACGCGCGATCCTCGCCGACGACCTCGACGCGCTCGGCGCCGCCTTCGCGCCCGGTGACGACACGCTGCGCGGCGACGGCGCGGGCCTGCTCGTCGGGCACGACGCCATCGGCGCGTTCCGCGGGGCGCGCGGCGGCGTGCCGCCCCGCACGATCGACCGGGTGGAGTACCGGCCCCTGGGGGAGGACGTCGCACTGGTGGTCGCCGTCTCCCGCTACCTCGGCGGCGGCACCGGCCTGCAGACGCAGGTGTGGCAGCGCCGGCACGGACGCTGGCTCATCACCGCCGCGCACGTCACCCCCCGCGCGCAGGCCTTCGACCGGTCGGTGTGGCGCACCGTCGGCGACCCGCTCTGGCAGGGCGCGTGGGAGGGCCCGCTGCACGGACTCACCGTCGCGGTCAAAGACCTCTTCGCCATCAAGGGCTACCGCATCGGCGCCGGCAACCCCGCCTTCCTCGACTCGGCCCGCGCCGAGACGACCACCGCGCCCGCCGTCACCGACCTGCTGCGCGGCGGCGCGTCGCTGCGGGGCATCGCCCGCACCGACGAGTTCGCCTACTCGATCGCCGGCGACAACGCGCACTACGGCACCCCTCCCAACGGAGCCGTGCCCGGCGCGCTCCCGGGCGGATCCTCGAGCGGCCCGGCATCGGCCGTCGCCACCGGCCAGGCCGACGTGGGGCTGGCCACCGACACCGCCGGGTCGGTGCGCGTGCCGGCGTCGTACCAGGGACTGTGGGGGCTGCGCACGACGCACGACCTCGTGCCCCGCCAGGGGATGCTGCCGCTGGCGCAGAGCTTCGACACCGTCGGCTGGCTCACCCGCGACGGCGACACCCTGCAGCGGGTCGCCGACTGGTGCCTGAGCTACGACGGCTCCGCCTCGACCGAGAGCGCCCTCGGGGCCTCGGCCGGCGACCTGCCGTGGCGGTTCACCGTGCCGGCCGAGCTGCGCGATGCCGCTGAGCCCGGCACCCGGTCCGCCTTCGACGACCTGCTGGCCCGCCTCGCGGCATCCGCCGACCCGGCCCCGGTCGACACCGCCGCCATCGGCGCGCTCGACGACTACTACGAGCCCTTCCGCCTCGTGCAGGCCGCCGAGGCCTGGCGCAGCAACGGCGCCTGGCTGCGCGAGCATCCGGATGCCGTCGGCCCCGCCGTCGCCGAGCGGTTCCGCCTGGCCGCCGCCGTCACCGCCGAGCAGGAGCGCGCGGCCCGCGCCGCGCTCGTCGCCCCGCGGGAGCGCGTCGCCGCGCTCGTGCAGGGCACCGTGCTGCTGCTGCCCACCGTTCCCGGGCCGGCGCCGCTGCGCACCGCCCGCGGCACCGGCGTGGATGCCGTGCGCCAGGCGACCCTGCGCATGACCACGCCCGCCGCGGTGGCGGGGCTCCCCGCCGTGTCGGTGCCGCTGCTGCGCGTCGACGCCGGGCTCGGGCCCGCCCCCGTCGGGGTGTGCCTCATCGGCCCCGCCGGCACCGACATCGCCCTCGTCCGCCTCGCCCGCCGCCTCCACGCCCTGCTGCACGGGGGTGAGCCCGCGTGAGCGCCGCCTCGCTCGCTGGCGCCCCTGCGCTCGCTGTGGGCGCTGCGCCGAGTGCACGACGTGGCGTCGAGCGCACGGCATCCGTACGTCGCCATCCCGTTCGTTCGGCGCCCCGCCGTGCACTCGGGCCCAGGAAGGACCTCACCGCATGATCCCCGGACCGATCGACCCGCCCGCCCGACTGCTGATGGGACCGGGGCCGATCTCGGCCTACCCCAGCGTGCTGCGGGCGATGTCGGCGCCCCTCGTGGGCCAGTACGACCCCTTCATGACGGCGACGATGGCCGAGACGCAGGAGCTGTACCGCGGCGTGTGGAACACCCGCAACGAGGCCACCCTGCTCATCGACGGCACCTCGCGCGCCGGCATCGAGGCGGCGATCGTCTCGCTCGTGCGCCCCGGCGACCGCGTGCTCGTGCCGGTGTTCGGGCGGTTCGGGCACCTGCTCGCCGAGATCGCCGAGCGGGCGCTGGCCGAGGTGCACACCATCGAGGCGCCGTGGGGGCAGGTGTTCCCGACGTCGGCCATCGAAGAGGCGATCGTGCGCGTGAAGCCCACCCTGCTGGCGCTCGTGCAGGGCGACACCTCCACGACGATGAACCAGCCGCTCGACGAGATCGGCGAGATCTGCCGGCGCCACGGGGTGCTGTTCTACACCGACGCCACCGCCTCGCTCGGCGGCAACGCGTTCGACGCCGACGAATGGGGCCTGGATGCCGCGACCGCCGGCCTGCAGAAGTGCCTCGGCGGCCCGAGTGGATCGGCGCCGATCACCCTGTCGCCGTGCGCTGTGGAGGTGGTGCGCTCGCGGGCGCGCATCGAGGCCGGGATCCGCGAGCCGGGCGACCCGACGGCATCCGACTTCGTGCGGTCGAACTACTTCGATCTCGGGATGATCCTCGACTACTGGGGGCCGCGACGCCTCAACCACCACACCGAGGCCACCACGATGCTCTACGGCGCGCGGGAGTGCGCCCGGGTGATGATGCTCGAGGGCCGCGATGCGGTGATCGCCCGCCACGAGGTCGCCGGCCGTGCGATGCTCGCCGGCGTGCAGGCCCTCGGCCTGTCGGTGTTCGGCGACATCGCCCACAAGATGAACAACGTCGTCGCCGTCGAGATCCCCGAGGGGGTGCCCGGCGACACGGCGCGCGCAGCCCTGCTGGAGGACTTCGGCATCGAGATCGGCACATCGTTCGGACCGCTGCACGGCCGGGTGTGGCGCATCGGCACGATGGGCTTCAACGCCCGCCACGACGCCGTGCTCACCACCCTCGCGGCACTCGAGGCGGTGCTGCGCCGCTTCGGCGCGGCGGTGCCGGCCGGCGGCGGGGTCGAGGCCGCGGCTGACGTGTACCGGGCGGCGGCGTGAGCCTGCTGCAGGCCGCCCCCGACCAGATCGCCGTCGCCGCACGCCGCGTGATGGCGCGCTGCGACGAGCTCGCGCGGGTGTCGGCGACGACGGACGGCATCGAGCGCGTGCACCTCTCGCCCGAGCACGCCCGCGTCAACCGCCTGGCGGCGGAGTGGATGCGCGAGCTCGGCATGCGCACGTGGCAGGACGCCGCCGGCAACCAGGTGGGGCGCATCGACCCGGTGGGTGCGGGTGCGGGCGGCGTGGGCGGGGGCGCGGGCGGAGCGGAGCATCCTGCTCTGCTGCTCGGATCGCACCTCGACACCGTGCGCGACGCGGGCCGCTTCGACGGCATCGTCGGGGTGCTCATGGCCCTCGAGATCGTGCGCCTGCTGCGGGTGCCCGCCGCGGGCGGCTGGGCGGTGCCGCTGCCGTTCGCCCTCGAGGTGATCGCCTTCTCCGACGAGGAGGGCACCCGGTTCGGCAAGGCGCTGCTGGGCTCGTCCGCCGTCGCCGGCACGTGGGACGACGCCTGGTGGGACCTCGCCGACGCCGACGGCACGACCCTGCGCCAGGCGTTCCTCGAGTTCGGACTAGACCCGGGCCGCATCGGCGAGGCCGCCCGGCGCCCCGACGAGGTGGTCGCCTACCTCGAGGCCCACATCGAGCAGGGCCCCGAACTCGACCGCGCCGACGAGCCCCTCGCCGTCGTGTCGTCGATCGCGTCGGCACGGCGGTTCCGGCTCGTGGTCGAGGGGGAGGCCCGTCACGCCGGCGGCACCCCCTACGACGTGCGGCGCGACGCGCTGCTGGGCGCGAGCGAGGCGGCGCTGGCCGTCGAGCGCATCTGCGCCGCCGAGCATCACATCATCGGCACGGTCGGGCAGTTCGAGGCCTTCCCCGGCGCCGTGAACGTCATCCCCGGCGAGGTGCAGCTCTCCCTCGACCTGCGCGGCGAGTTCGACGGCGAACGCGATCGCGTGTGGCGGGGCCTCACCGCCGAGCTCGACGAGATCATGGGGCGCCGCGGACTGCGCTGGCGCGCGCACGAGGTGCACGCCGCCGCCGCGGTGTTCTGCGCGCCGCTGCTGCAGGACGTCATCCGCACCGGCATCGCCGCGACCCTGCCGCCGCGCGCCGAGGCGCCCCCGGTGATCTTCAGCCGCGCCGGGCACGACGGCATGGCGCTGGGCGCCCTCACCGACGTCGGGATGCTGTTCCTGCGCAACCCCGACGGCATCAGCCATCACCCCGACGAGGCCGTCGCGACAGGCGATGTCGCCCACGGCATCCGCGCCCTCGCCGAATCAGTGCTGCACCTGGCCTCCGAGCCCCGCTGACCCCCGTCCCGCCAGGTTCACTCGCGCCCAGATGCCGCTTCGCGTCGCCCGAGGCGACACGAAGGCGCGAGTGAACGGGGCTCGCGCGCGGCGCGGCGTCAGCGCGCGGCGCCGGCGAGGCTGCCGGTGGTGGGGCCCTCGGGGTCGCCGATCATGCACGAGACGAGGCGGTCGTTGCCGCTCTCCCACGACTCCTGCGTGGGCACGTAGTTGCCGAACACGAGCACCGAGTCCTCGTAGGCGAGTCCGACGAACGCGGCGAAGGCGTCGTAGCAGCCCTGGTCGGCGGCGTCGGTGACCGCCGTCGCGCCGGGGAACTCGCCGTCGTCGAGGGAGAACTCGAAGTAGACCTCGGAATCGTGCGGCTCGGAGCACGGGACGACGGGCACCTCGGTGACCTCGGCATCCGTCAGGTCGTTGAGGCAGTCGCCGACGGCCAGCGTGAAGACGTCGGTGGTGCCGCCGTCGGTGACCTCGCCGCTGTCGACGTCGCGCACCGCCTGGTCGCCGCCGCTGATGAAGCTCGAGAGGGTCGCGCACCCGCCCAGGAGCAGGGCCCCCGACAGCAGCAGGGCGGCAGGGGCGAGGCGGCGCAGACGCATGGGGGGTGCTTTCCGTCGGGATCGGCAGCGCCGACCGGGTCGTCGATCCCGAATGTAGCGTATGCGAACGCTATGCGTCCGCTGTGAGCCTCGGGCCGCGCCCCGCCCCGCCCCGCTCGCCCCCGCTGTTCACTGGCGCCCAAATGTGGCCTCGCGCGCCCCCGGGCGGCATCTGGGCGCGAGTGAACCCCAAGGCGGGGCCACCCGCGCCGAGCGCGCCCGCGCCGAGCGCAGCCGGGGCCACCCCGACCCCCGCTGTTCACTGGCGCCCAAATGTGGCCTCGCGCGGCCCGAGGCCACATCTGGGCGCGAGTGAACCCCGAGGCGGGGGCGCAGCCCGCGCCGGGGCCAGCCGCGCCGGGGCACCCGCCGCGGGGCCAGCCGCCCCGCCGGCGCCGTTAAGTCCGGGCTGAACGGTGAGCGACGCGGGAACGTGACGGGGCGGAAACATGGGCCGCATAGCCTGCGTGACATGTCGCTCCTCGTCACCCACGCGCGCCTCATCACGATCCCCGCCGGCACGGGCGATCCGGGATACATCGACGACGGCTGGATGCTGGTGGGCGACGACGGCCGCATCGCCGGGCTCGGCGCGGGTGAGCCGCCCGCCGGCACCACCGCCGACGAGACCCTCGAGGCGGCGGGCCGGTTCGTCGCGCCAGGCTTCGTGTCGAGCCACTCGCACCTGTTCACGTCGGGGCTGCGGGGCCTGGGCGTCGCCGACACCCTCTACGGCTGGTGCGACGCGATGCTCGGCACGACCCGGCACATGAGCGCCGACCAGATGTACTGGTCGACGCTGCACGGCGCGCTCGACTTCCTCTCCCACGGGGTCACGACCGCCTACAACTTCACCGACCCGCTGCAGTCGTGGGAGTCGATGGTCGACGGCAAGCGCGTCGGCGACGCGCCCCTGCGCGGGCTCGAGTACCACTTCCGTCAGGCCGAGGGCACCCGCGATGCCGGCATCCGCTTCGTCGACGCGGCCGGCATGGACGTGACCGCCGGCACCCCCGACGAGGTGTTCGCGCGCTTCGCCGCCGAGGTCGCCCACACCCGCACGTTCGACCCCGATTACGCCCTCGGCGCCTCGATCATGGGGCAGGTGCAGTGGTCGCCGCACCCCGAGGCGGCGCAGTTCGAGGTCGAGGCGATGCGCCGGTTCGGGGTGACCAACCAGGCGCACTTCCTCGAGTCGCCCGAGGCGGTGGCCCACCAGCAGTCGAAGTTCGCGCTGTACCGCGATGCGGGGGCGCTGGGCCTCGGGCTGACGTTCGGGCACTTCATCCAGACGACCCCCGAGATCATCGCGCAGGCGGTTGCCGGGGGCGCGTCGATGTCGTGGCAGCCGGCATCCAACGGCCGCCTTGCGTCGGGGGTGGCGCTCGTGCCCGAGATGCTCGAGATGGGCATGAAGGTCGGGGTGGGGCTCGACGACCAGGCCTGCACCGACGTGGCCGACCCGTGGCAGAACATGCGCATGGGCATCTACGCCCAGCGCGGGCGGCTGAAGGACCCGGCCGCGATGATGCCCGAGCTCATGCTGCGGCTGCACACCCTCGGCAGCGCCGAGATCATGGGCGTCGACGACCGCGTCGGCTCGCTGGAGGTGGGCAAGTTCGCCGACTTCGTCGTCGTCGACCCGCGGATGCCGGACGTCGGCCCGCTGTGGCATCCGGTGCGCTCGTATGTGCTGGCGATGAGCCCGCGGAACCTGCAGCAGGTCTACGTCGGCGGGCGACTCGTCGACGAGCGCGGCGTCTCGACCAACCCGCTGGCCGCGGAGGCCTCGGCCAAGCTGCACGAGCTGCCCGCGGCGCTGGTGCCGCTGCGCGGCCACCCGCACTGAGCCGCGCGCTCCGCGGAGCCACCGCACCCGCGACCGGCACCCGCGACCCGCGACCCCCGCCCCCGTCAGGCGACGGAGACCGCCATGCCCATGCGGGCGAGCACGACGTTCTCGACGATCTGCACGATGTTGTAGAGCACGAGCGTGATCACGGTGATGAGGGCGATCGCCCCCCACAGTTGCGTGAACTGCGCCTGCGCGCTGAACTTGAGGATCGCCCCGCCGATGCCGGCTCCGGTCGACAGCCACTCGGCCAGCAGGGCGCCGGTGACCGCGCTCGGCACCGACACGCGCATCGCCGCGAATACCGACGGCAGGGCGCCCGGCAGGTTGACCTTGCGCAGCGCCGTGAGGCGGCCGCCGCCGAAGACGTGCACGACGTCGAGGCTCTGACGGCTGGCGCGGCTGAGGCCGAACAGCACGTTGGCCAGCGCCGGGAAGAGCACCACGACGGTGCCGATGACGGCGACGGATGCCGTCGTGCCGCGGCCCGTGATGAGGATGATCACCGGGGCGATCGACACGAGCGGGATGGTGCGCAGCAGCAGCACGAGCGGCATCACCCCGGCCTCGATCGCCTTGGACAGGCTGAACAGCACCGCCAGCACGACGGCGACGGCCATGCCGACGACGAAGCCGATGACGGCGTCGACGAGGGTCTGGCCCAGCAGCGGGAACAGCTGGTCGCGGTGGGCGGCGGCATCCTCGTCGGCGAACAGGAACGTCCACACGTCGAGCGGGCCCTTGGCCACGTACGGCGAGATGCCGGTGAAGCTGACCACGGCCTGCCACAGCACGATGAGCACCACGAACGTGATGAGGGCGTTGCCGAGCGACCTTCCGAACGAGCGGAGCACCGCGCGGCGGCGGTCGGCGCGCAGCCGGGCGAGGGCGGTCGCGTCGGCGGCGAGATCGATCTGCGCGGTCGGGTGCGCCGGCCGGCGCACCGCGTCGATGGTGTCGTTGTCGGCCATCACACGGCCTTCCCCGCCACCCAGGGCGTGACGAGACGGATGAGCAGGCCCACGAGGCCGTAGGCGACGAGCGCCACGACGGCGCACAGCAGGAACACCGACCAGACGCCGGCCGAGTCGAGCTGACCCTGCAGGCGGATGAGGGTGGGCCCGACCCCCGCGGTGATCGCGCCGAGGTACTCGCCGAGCACGGCGCCGAGGAAGGCGGTGGGCACGGCGATCTGCAGGGCGTTGAGAATGGCGGGCAGTGCCGCGATGAGGCGCACCTTGCGCAGCTGCGTCCAGCGCCCGCCGCCGTACACGTGCACGACGTCGAGGGCGGAGCGGTCGGCGGCGGTGAAGCCGAGGATCGAGCCGACCACGGTGGTGAACACGCACACCAGCGCGGCGAGGAAGATGGCGGTCGCCGACGGGTCGCCGGGGCTCTTGGCCCCGCCGACGACGACGATCGAGATGCCGCCGACGGCGACGATCGGCAGGCAGTAGCTCACCACGGCGATCTGGGTGATGACCGTCTCGGTGCGGGGGAACAGCAGCACGACCGTCGCCAGCAGCAGGGCGATGCCGTTGCCCCACACGTAGCCGATGCCGGCGGCGGCCAGGGTGGGCGCGAACACGTTCCAGGCGCCGGCGATGTTGCCCTGCAGGAACAGCCAGTCGAACACCGCCAGCGGCGAGGGGACGGGGGTGAAGGTCGTGCCCTCCTGCGGCGGGAAGGCGGTCATCGAGAAGATCCACCACACCACCACAAGGGCGACGCCGCCGAGGATGCCGGCCAGCCAGCCGGGAACGCGTGTGCGGGTCATCACGCCTCGGCTTCTGCCCGTCCGTCCGAGCCGAACAGCAGCTCGGAGGCCTGGTCGACGTAGGCGTGGAACTCGGGCGTGCGCATGATGTCGGGGGTGCGCGGGCGCGGCAGGTCGATCTCGATGATCTGCTTGACCCGGCCCGGACGCGGCGACATCACCGCGACGCGGTCGGCGAGGAAGATCGCCTCGCTGATGCCGTGCGTGACCAGCAGGGTCGTGGCGGGCTTCTCGGTCCAGATGCGCAGCAGCTCGAGGTTGAGGTTCTGCCGCGTCATGTCGTCGAGCGCGCCGAACGGCTCGTCGAGCAGCAGCACCGAGGGCTTGAGCACGAGGGCGCGGGCGATCGAGGCGCGCTGGCGCATGCCGCCCGACAGCTGGGCGGGCTTGGCGCCGGCGAAGTCCTTCAGCCCGACCAGCGAGATGAGCTCGTCGACGTAGGCCTTGTCGACGGGCCTGCCGGCCACCTCGAAGGGCAGCTCGATGTTGCCGCGCACGGTGCGCCAGGGCAGCAGCGCGTGGTCCTGGAAGGCGATCCCCAGCTCGCTCTTGGCGCGCAGCTGGTCGGGGGTCTCGCCGTCGACCAGCGCGACGCCGGCCGAGGGGTGCTCGAGCGAGGCGAGGATGCGCAGGATGGTCGACTTGCCGCAGCCCGACGGGCCGAGCAGGGCCAGGAACGACCCCTTCTCGGTGTGCAGGTCGGTGTCCTGCAGGGCGGTGAGGGTCTTCCCGCCGCGCAGCGAGAAGGTCTTGGTGAGTCCGGTGATGTGGATGCCGGTGCCCGTGCGGGCACCGGCATCCGTGTTCGTCAGGTTCGACATGATCCCTTAGGGCAGGTAGGACACCAGGTCGGGGTTCTCGGCGTAGATCTCGTCGATGATCGTCGTGTCGAACAGCTGGTCGGCCTCGAGGTCCCAGCCCGACGCGGCCAGCGACGCGAGGGTCTGCGTCTTCAGGTCGTCGGAGATGGTGAACAGGCCGTTGGCCTCGGTCTCCTCGGTGGAGATGAGCTTGGCCTGGGCTTCCAGACCGGCCTTGACCTTGGCGGGGTCGAGGTCGCCGAAGGTCAGGTCGCCCGCGGCGGCCGACTCGTTGTAGTGCTCGGTGACCTTGGTGACGGTGTCGTCGAGGGGCTCGGTGAAGGTCTTCGCCCAGCCCTTGATCTCGGCGATGAGGAACGCCTTCAGCAGCTCCTTGTTCTCGGCGAGGTACTGGTCGGTCACCGAGAAGGTCTCGGCCACGTACGGCAGGCCGTTCTCGGCGTAGGCGAGGTTGGTCACCTCGTAGCCGGCCATCTCGACGGTGATCGCCTCGTTGGTGAGGTAGGCCATGAAGCCGTCGACCTCGCCGTTGATGAGCGGGGTCGGGTCGAAGTCGACCGGCACCACGGTGACCTCGCTGGGGTCGATGCCGTTGGCGTTGAGAAGTGCGGCGAACACCGACGCGTTGGAGTCCTGCACGCCGATCTTCTTGCCCTTGAGGTCGTCGGGGGTGGCGATGTCGCCGCCGTCCTTCAGCGAGAGGATCGTGAACGGGTTCTTCTGGAACGTGGCGCCGATGATCTTCAGCGGCGCGTCCTGCTCGGCCACGGCGGCGCCGACGGATGCCGCGTCGCTGAGCGCGACCTGCACCGAGCCGGACAGGAGCTTGGCCACACCGGTGTCGGGGCCGGCGATGCCGGTGACGGTGCCGAAGCCGGCCTCGTCGTAGTAGCCCTCGTCGTAGGCGTAGAACTCGCCGGCGAACTCCTCGTTCTTGATCCACGAGTACTGCACGCTGATGTCGCCGTACGAGGCGCCTTCGGCCTCGCCCGAGCCGGATGCGGCGGGGGTGGACGAGCCGGAAGCGCAGGCGCTGAAGGCCAGGGTGGCGGCGGCGACGATGGCCAGGACGGCCGCGCCGCGACGGCGGGTGCTGCGGGGTGTGTGCATCGGGTCTCCTCAGATGTGCGCAGGGCGCGCGGGTGCTGTGAGGCGACGCTAACGGTCTTAAGTTTCCGGTTAAGGCCCGGTCATGTTTCGGTGTTGTGACGGGTCAGCCGCCACACCCGATCCCGCGAGAACGGCTGCACGAACGGCCGCTGTCCGAGGGCGCGGGCGATCGCGTTGCCGATGGCGGGGGCCACCGGGTTGTAGGGCGATTCGCTCATCGACTTCGCGCCGAAGGGGCCGAGGTCGTCGGAGGTGTCGGCGAAGAGCACCTCGGTGTCGGGGATGTCGGCGGACTGCGGCACGCGGTAGAGCCGGAAGACCGGCGTGGTCACCCGGCCCGCCTCCACCATCACCTCTTCGTACAGTGCGCTGCCGACGGCCTGGGCGACGCCGCCTTCGATCTGGCCGCGGCACTGGGCGGGGTTCATGACGAAGCCGGCATCGGCCGCCTGCACCGACTTCAGGATGCGCACGGTGCCGGTGGCCGGCTCCACCGCCACCCGCACCGCGTGCACGTTGAAGGCGAGCGAGCGCTGCGCGCCCAGCTCGCTGCCGTCGGCGGTCAGCTCGCCGTCGGCGGTCAGCGCGGCGAAGCCGACCGCGCCGGCGGGGGTGACCACGCCGTCCTCGTGCAGCACGGCCGCCGCCGGGTCGGTGCCGGTCAGGGCCGCGGCGCGCTCCCGCATCCGCGCGGCCAGGCTCAGGCAGGCCGCGTGCAGCGCCTTGCCGGCCACCGTGATCCCCGCCGAGGCGAACGCGCCGGTGTCGTGGGTGACGGCATCCGTGTCGGCGTGCCACAGCTCGAGGCGCTCGAACGGCGCCGACAGGTCGGTCGCGGCGATCTGGCGCAGCACGGTGGTGGTGCCGTTGCCGAACTCGGCGGTGCCGGCCCGCAGCAGGTAGGTGCCGTCGGCGCGCAGGGTGGCGGTGGTGTGGGCGATGTGGCCGAACGGAGCCATCGTGGCGATCATCGCCGCCGCCATCCCCTCGCCCACCGCCCAGCCATCGGGGGCGGGGTCGCCGTCGCCGCGGGCCAGCGCCGCCTGCGCGAGGTCGAGGCACTGGTCGAGCCCGTAGCTGCCCCAGACGAGGTCGTCCTCGAACGGATCGGCATCCGGATGCAGCGGGTCGCCCTTGCGCACCGCGTTGCGGCGGCGCAGCTCGAAGGGGTCGATGCCGAGGCGCTCGGCGAGCATGTCCATGGCCGATTCGACCCCCAGGATCACCTGCCCGAGCCCGTAGCCGCGGAAGGCCCCCGAGGGCACGTTGTTGGTGTAGACGACCTCGGCGTCGAGCTGCTTGGCCGGCACCCGGTAAATCGTGGTCGACTCGGCGAGGGAGTGGAACATGACCCCGCGGGAGTGGTTGCCGTAGGCGCCGGTGTCGCTGAGAAGGTCGACGCGCATCGCGGTGAGCACGCCGTCGGCGTCGGCGCCGAGGTCGACGGCCACGCGCATCGGATGCCGCAGCGCCGCCCGCTGGAACTCGTCGGCGCGCGAGAACTCGTAGGCGACCGGGCGCCCGGTGCGCAGCACCGCGAGGGCGACGAGGTCTTCGGTGAAGATCTCCTGCTTGCCGCCGAACCCGCCGCCCAGCCGCGCCGCGTGCACCCGCACGCGGTCGCGGTCGAGGTCGAAGATGCGCGCGATCTCGTCGCGGGCGAGGAAGGGCACCTGCGTCGACGAGCGCAGCACGAGCCGTCCCTCGTCGTCGAGCCACCCGAGCGCACCGTGCGTCTCGAGCTGCGCGTGGGTGACCCGGGAGGTCTGCCAGGTGCCCGACACCGTCACCGCCGCGGCGGCCAGCGCCGCCGCCACGTCGCCGTGACGCTCGTGCAGGGCGGCGACCACGTTGCGGTGCGCCTGGTCGACGCGGTCGGCGGGGGTGCGCTCGGGGTGCAGCAGCGGGGCGCCGGGGGCGCGCGCCTCGTCGGGGTCGAAGACGGCCGGCAGCACCTCGTAGTCGACGCGCACGGCCCGCACCGCCGCGTCGGCGGCCTCGGCGGTCTCGGCGACGACCGCGGCCACCCGCTGCCCGATGTGACGCACCACGTCATCGAGCAGGCGCGTGTCGTCGGGGTCGTCTTCGCGGTGCTCGTGCCGCGCGGTCGAGTAGCGCCCGGCCGGGGCGTCGAGGTGTGTGAAGACCGCGACGACACCGGGCAGCGCCGCGGCGGCATCCGTGTGGATCGCGCGGATGCGCGCGTGCGCGTGGGGGCTGGCGACCACCCGCAGCACGAGGGCGCCCTGCGCGGGGTGGCCCGGGGGCAGGTCGAACGTGAACGGCTCGCGGCCCTGCACGATGCGCTCCGCCGCCTCCGGCACCACCGACCTCCCCACCCCCTCCCCGCCGTCTTCCTCCCCGGTCGTTGAGCGAGCGCAGCGAGTCGAAACGCCCCCCGCGCCCCCGGTCGTTGAGCGAGCGCCTTCCTCCCCGGTCGTTGAGCGAGCGCAGCGAGTCGAAACGCCCCCCGCCCCCGCACCCGCCCCCGCACCCCCGGTCTCGCGCACCGCACCGAGCACGGCGCGGCCGATGGCCTCGCGGATCGGGCGGTAGCCGGTGCAGCGGCAGAGGTTGCCCTTCAGGTGCCGGTCGAGGTCGTCGAGGTCGTCGGGGGTGAAGGTCGAGGCGGTGACGCTCATGCCGGGGGAGCAGAACCCGCACTGGAAGCCGAACCCTTCGGCGAGCTCGCGCTGCACCGCGTGCAGTTCGTCGGCGGGGGCGAGTCCGGCGGCGGTGGTGACCTCGGCGCCGTCGACGCGCATCGCGGGGATGAGGCACGAGTGCACCGGCTGCCCGTCCAGCAGCACGGTGCATGCGCCGCAGTCGCCGGCGTCGCAGCCCTTCTTGACGGTGGTGTGGCCGGTCTCGCGCAGCAGGGTGCGCAGGCACTGGCCGGGGCGGGGGTCGGCGACCACGGTCGCTCCGTCGACGTGCAGCCTCATGCCGCCAGCTCCGTGCGGATGCGGGTGGCGAGCTCGACGCTGACCGCGCGGCGCCAGTCGGCCGCGCCCAGCGGGTCGCTGTAGTACCCGGATGCTGTCCCCACCGCGTGCGCGAGCGCGACGGCATCCGGCAGTGCGGAGAAGCGCAGCACCGTCGGGGTGAGGGTGGCGGCGGTGACGGTGAACACGCTCTGCCCGTCGGGGTCGACGCGGCCGGTCACCACGGCGCCCGAGCGGCCGTGCTCGGCGAGGGCGATCTTGTGCAGGCGCGCGCGTGAGCGCAGCGCCGATGCCGGCAGCCACAGCGCCCGCAGCACCTCGCCGGGGGCGAGGGCGTTGGTGCCGTTGCCGGTGATGAGCGCGGCCACGGGCAGGCGTCGGGCGCCGCCGTCCGGCATCCAGATCTCCGCCTCGCCGTCGAGGGCGACGCACAGCGACACGAGCGCGCCGGCGGCGAACGAGCGGCACACGTTGCCGCCGACGGTCGCGGTGTTCCAGATCTTGAACGAGGCCAGCAGGGCCGATGCCGCGGCGGGGATGAGCGCGACGGCGGGCCAGGCCGAGGGCGGCGGGGCGGGGGAACCGGCGTCGGGGGCGGACTCCGCCCAGCGCACGAGGGTCGCGATGGTGCAGGTGGCGGCGATGCGCAGGCCCTCGGGGCGGGGCTCGAGGTCGGGCCAGCCCATCGCGGTGATGTCGACGAAGCCGGTGGTGCCCGGCTGCGGCTCGCTCATGAGCCACGTGCCGCCGGCGAGGATCGTCTCGCCGGGCGCGAGCGCGAGCTCGGTGCGCGTGGTCGCGCGGCGGTATCGCTGCACGCTGGTGATGTCCATCAGGCCTCCCGGGTGCGACGAGTGAAACAGAGGCCCGTTTCGACCGTGTTTCACGGGCCGGTCCACCGGCCGCAACAGCCCCGCAACACGCGCGGCCTACCGTGGCGGCAGGAGGTGGACATGCGCGAGATCCTGCCGATCGCGGCCGCGTGGCTGCGGGACGGCCGTGACGTCGCCGTGGCGACGGTCGTCGGCATCGCCGGCAGCGCGCCGCGCGAGGTCGGGGCGTCGATGGCCGTGTCCGATCGCGGTAAGGCGGTGGGCAACGTCTCGGGCGGCTGCGTCGAGGGCAGCGTGTACGAGCGGTGCCGCGACGCGCTGGCATCCGGCGCGCCCTCGCTCGAGCGCTTCGGCTATGCCGACGCCGAGGGCCTGGCCGTGGGCCTCACCTGCGGGGGCGCGGTCGAGGTGCTCGTGCGCCCGGTGCGCGCCGGCAGTGCCGCGGCGGCCGACCTGCTGCTGCTGGCCGCCCGCGAACGGTCGGGTGTGCCGACCCGCTTCGCCCTGTCGACCGGCGCCGACCTCGGCCGCGGGTGGATGCTGGCCGCCCACGAGGCCCCGCCGCACGGTGCGCTGGCGCTCGACTTCGGGTCGCCGGCGCGACTGGTGATCGTCGGCGCCGTCGAGTTCGCGGTGTCGCTGGCGCGGCTGGGCGCGGCGATGGGCATGCGGGTGACGGTCGTCGACCCGCGCGACGTGTTCGCGACCGCGGCCCGTTTCCCCGAGGCGCAGGTCGTCGTCGACTGGCCCGACCGCTGGCTGAGCGGGCAGAGCCTCGATGCGCGCACCGCCGTGTGCGTGCTCAGCCACGATCCGCGTTTCGACGTGCCCGCGCTGCGGGTGGCGCTGGCCTCGCCCGCCGGATACGTCGGGGCCATGGGCAGCCGGGTCACCCACGACGACCGGCTGTCGCGGCTGCGTGCCGCCGGCGTTGCGCCCGGGCAGCTCGACCGCCTGCGCTCGCCGATCGGACTCGACCTCGGCGGCCGCACCCCCGACGAGACGGCGCTGTCGATCCTCGCCGAGATCGTCGCCGACCGGCACGGCGCGACCGGCCGCCGGCTGTCGCAGCTGAGCGGGGCGGTGCACGCCCCGGCATCCGCGGTCGTGCCGGGCTGATGGGCTGCTGCGGCGTCGTGCTGGCCGCCGGGGCCGGCACGAGGTTCGGCGGTCCGAAGGCGCGCGCCCGTGATGCCGACGGCACCCCGTGGCTCGCGCGCACCGTGCAGACGCTCCGCGAGGCCGGATGCGATCCCGTGCTGGTGACCCTCGGCGCCGCGCCCGACGCGGCCGGGCTGCTGCCCGCCGGGGTCGTGGTCGTGCCGGTGCCCGGGTGGGAGGAGGGCCTGTCGGCGTCGCTGCGGGCCGCGCTGTCGGCCGCGGCCGGCACCGATGCCGATGCCGCGGTGGTCGTGCCGGTGGACATGCCCGCACTGCCGGCATCCGCGGTGCAGCGCCTCGTGGCGCGCACCGCGCCCGACGCGCTGGCCCGCGCGACCTACGGCGGCGAGCCCGGGCACCCCGCCCTGATCGGCCGCGCGCACTGGGCCGCCGTCGCGGCATCCGTCGCGGGCGACCGCGGAGCCGCCCCGTATCTCGCCGCGCACGCCGCTGCCCCTGTGCCCTGCGACGACCTCTGGTCGGGCGCCGACGTCGACCGCCGCTGACGCCCCCCGCGGCGAGGTCAGGTGCGCAGGACGATGTTCTCGGGGGTCTCGCCGGCGAGCAGGTGGCCGATCTGGCGCGACACGAGCGCCGCGATGCGCGGGCGCATGGCCGACGAGTTGCCGCCGAGGTGCGGCACGATGAGCACCCCGTCGAGGTCCCACAGCGGGTGGTCGGCGGGCAGCGGCTCGGGGTCGGTCACATCGAGCGCGGCACGGATGCGCCCCCGCTGCACGTGTGCGACGAGCGCGTCGGTGTCGATCAGCGGCCCCCGCCCGACGTTGACGATCAGCGCCCCGTCGGGCAGCGCCGCCAGCTCGGCCTCGCCGATGATGTGCCGCGTGGCATCCCCGCCGGGAAGGGTGAGGATCACGATCTCGGCCGACGGCAGCAGGGATGCCAGTTCGTCGACGCCGTGCACCTGCACGCCATCTTCGACGCGGGCGCGCGAGGCCACCGGCACGATGTCGACCTCGAAGGGCCGCAGCCGTGCGGCGACGGCCTTGCCCACCCCGCCGTAGCCCAGCAGCAGCACGCGCCGGTCGGCGAGGCTCTGCGCGTACGCGCCCTCCCACCGGTGCTCGAGCTGGTTGCGCACCGACTGCGGGATGAGTCGCTGCGCCGACAGGGTCAGCGCGAGCGCCAGCTCCGAGGTCGAGGTCTCGTGCACGGTCGCGGCGTTGGCGAACACGACCCCGGGCGGCAGCATCCGGTCGACGCCCTCGTATCCGATCGACTGCCCCTGCACGAGCCCGACCTCGATCTCGGCCAGTCGCGGCAGCGTCGTGCCCTGCGACATGTACGGCGGCACGACGATGTCGATGCGCGCACGCGGCGCGGGCCCCGACATGTCCCACACGAGCACCTCGACGCCGTCGGGCGCGGGGGAGAGGTCGGCGGCGAGTTCGGCGGAGGGCACGGTGACGACGAGGCTCATCCTTCGACGCTACCTGTCCCGCGCGGCGGGCGGCGCGGCGGGGCGGGGCGGCGCGGCGGGGCGGGGCAGCGGGCGGCGCGGCGCGGCGGGGCCGCGGCCCTCGGCATCCGTCCCCCGCACCGAACTCGGAGGTCGGCACCCGATTCGGATGCTTTCGCCGCGATCCTCCGATATGGGCGCCATGCTCCGAATCGGGTGCCCACCCCACCCACCCCGCCCCATCCCCACCGAACGGATGCCGGGGCGCTACGCTCGGCCTCGGAGGTGCCCATGATTCCCGAGATCAACTACTGGGCCGTGCTCATCGCGACCGTGCTGGCGATGGGCGTCGGCGCGCTCTGGTACTCGAAGGCGCTGTTCGTCGACCGCTGGCAGCGGCTGGCGCGCATCGAGCCGCGCGAGAACCCGAGCATCGCGATCCCGATGCTCGTGGCGTTGGCCGTCACGTTCCTCACCGCGTGGGTGCTGGCCGGGTCGGTGGCGATCGCGTGGCACTTCTACGGCGGCGGCTATCTGGGCGCGGCGCTCGTGACGGGCCTCACGCTGTGGGCCGGCTTCACCGCGGCGCGCGTCATCACGCACGACGTGTTCGAGGGGCGCCCGTCGCAGCTGACGGTGCTCACCATCGGTCAGGAGCTCGTGTCGGTGATCGTGATGTCACTGGTCATCGGGCTCTGGCCGCCGGCCGGCACCGTCTGACGACACGCACCGCCCCGCGAGGCGGGTCAGGCGGCGGATGCCACGACGGCGGCGACCGCCGAGGTGAAGAAGGTGAGTCCGTCGACGCCGGAGCGCATGGCGTCGGCGGTGTCGGGGCCGAAGCCCGGCTCGACGGCGTGCTCGGGGTGCGGCATGAGGCCGACCACGTTGCCGCGCTCGTTGGCGACGCCGGCGATGTCGTCGAGCGAGCCGTTCGGGTTGACGCCGACGTAGCGGAACGCCACCAGGCCGTCGCCCTCGATGCGGGCCAGGGTCTCGGCCGAGCAGATGTAGCCGCCGTCACCGTTCTTCAACGGGATGGTGATCTCCTGCCCGGTCTCGAAGCCGCTCGTCCACGCCGTCGACGCGTTCTCGACCCGCAGGCGCTGGTCGCGGCGGATGAACTGCTGGTGGGCGTTGCGGATGAGGCCGCCGGGCAGCAGGTGCGCCTCGACGAGCATCTGGAAGCCGTTGCAGATGCCGAGCACAGGCATGCCGGCCGCCGCGGCGTCTTTGACCTCGGCCATAATCGGCGAGTGCGCGGCGATCGCGCCGGCGCGCAGGTAGTCGCCGTAGCTGAAGCCTCCCGGCAGCACGAGGGCGTCGACGCCCTCGAGGTCGTGCGCGCCGTGCCACAGGGCCACCGGCTCGGCGCCGGCGAAGCGGATCGCGCGCTGCGCGTCGACGTCGTCGAGCGAGCCGGGGAAGGTGATGACCCCGACGCGGACGGTCACTCGACGACCTCGATGCCCACGACGTCCTCGATGACCGAGTTCGACAGGATCTCGTCGGCGATCTTCGTGACGGCGGCGAGGGTCGCCTCGTCGGCGACGTCGACGGTCAGCTCGAAGCGCTTGCCGATGCGCACCCCCGAGATGCCTTCGTGGCCGAGACGCGAGAGGGCGCCGGCGACGGCCTTCCCCTGCGGGTCCAGCAGCTCGGCCTTGGGCATGACGTCGACGACGATGGTGGGCATTCGAGGCTCCGAAAAGTCGCGGGAAGGGATGCGCCCCCAGTCTACGGGTGCCGCCCGCACCTGCCCGCCCGGATGCCCGCACCGGCGGCATCCGAGGGTCGTCACGCTGTCGTGATCGAATCGTGACCCGTCCATGGGAGCGCTCCCTTGCAGTCGTGGGAGCGATCCCATATGGTGACATCTGTCCGGTGAGAGCGCTCCCACCACGTCGGGAATCTGCCGGGCGAGTTCTGCACCCACACACCACAAAGGAGTGACACGTGAATACACGCGCACTGCGACGGATCGGCCTCGTGGCCGGTGTCGCGACAACCACAGCGATCGTGCTCGCCGGATGCGCCGGCAGCGCGGACTCCGGGTCCACCGGCAGCGCCGACGGCGAGAAGATCACGCTGACGGTGGCCACGTTCAACAACTTCGGCTACACGGACGAGTTCCTGCAGAAGTACGAGGACGAGCACCCGAACATCACGATCGTCCACAACAAGGCAGCCGAGTCCGGCGACGCGCGCAAGAACTTCTTCCAGAAGCTGGGCAAGGACGGTCTCGCCGACATCGAGGCGGTGGAAGTGGACTGGCTGGCCGAGGCGCTCCAGTACTCCGACCTCCTCGCGCCGGTCCCCGACGACCTGAAGGGTCGCTGGCTGGACTGGAAGGAGAAGGCGGCGACGGACGCCGACGGCAACCTCATCGGCTACGGCACTGACATCGGACCGCAGGCGATCTGCTACCGCAGCGAGCTGTTCGCCGCGGCGGGACTGCCCACCGAGCCCGCCGACGTCGAGACGCTGTTCAACGGCGACTGGGACAACTACTTCTCGGTGGCCGACAAGTACAAGGCGGCGACGGGGAAGGCGATGATCGACTCCGCCAACTCGGTGCTCCAGGGCATCGTGAACCAGATGGAGTACACCTACGACGAGCCTGACGGCACCGTCATCGCGACGAGCAACCCCGAGGTCGAGAAGGCGTACAAGGACGTCGTCGAGCGTGCCGTCCCGAACTCGGCGTACTCCGCGCAGTGGGGCGACGACTGGATCGCCGCGTTCCAGTCCGACGAGTTCGCCACGGTGCTGTGCCCCGGGTGGATGCAGGGCATCATCGCGGGCTACGCCCCCGAGGTCAGCGATTGGAAGATCGCCAACGTCTTCCCCAACGGCGGCGGCAACTGGGGCGGTTCGTACCTGACCGTCCCCGCCAACGGCAAGCACGTCAAGGAAGCCCAGGAGCTGGCCGCGTGGCTGTCCGCGCCGGAGCAGCAGGTGGAGGCCTTCGTCAACGTCGGTGCGTTCCCCAGCCAGAAGGACGCGTACACCAACGACGATCTGACCGGCTTCGTCAACGACTACTTCGGCGGGGCCAAGACCGGTGAGATCGGTGCCGACCGCGCCGAGGCCGTGACCGTGCTGCCGTACAAGAGCGCGGACTACTACAAGTACCACGATGCGCTCCAGAACGCAGTCAACCGCGTCTTCGACGGAACCGAAGACGAGTCGACCGCTTGGAACACCTACGTCACCGAGGTCGAAGCGTTCTGACCTCGTGATCTGAAGTGCCGGCCGCGCTGCGCAGCGGCGTGGCCGGCACTTCTCTTTCACTGACCTCTTCACCTGCCGACGGAGCCACACGTGACCGCGACCGAAACCCGCGCCCGGACGACACCGGACCCGCGCCCCACCGCCAAGCCTCCGAAGCAGGCAATACCGTTCCGTCAGCGACTGAGCAGGTGGGACCTGAAGGTCTCGCCCTATCTGTACATCTCGCCGTTCTTCATCTTGTTCGCGATCGTGGGCCTCTTCCCGATCGTGTTCACGGCGGTGATCTCGTTCCAGGAATGGGATCTCATCCGCAACGCCGGCACCTTCGTCGGGTTCGACCAGTACGCCTGGATCCTGAACGACCCGAAATTCTGGGCGGCGCTGCGCAACACGTTCAGCATCTTCGTGTTGTCGACGGTCCCCCAGCTCATCCTCGCGATCTTCATCGCCGCCATGCTGGACCGCAACATCCGGGCCAAGACTTTCTGGCGGATGAGTGTCCTGCTCCCCTACGTGATGGCACCGGTGGCCGTGGCCCTCATCTTCAGCAACATGTTCGGTGATGTCCACGGACTGGTCAACAACACGCTCATCAACTTCGGCCTCGACCCGATCCCGTGGCACAAGGATCCGTTCTGGAGTCACATCGCGATCGCGACCATGGTGAACTTCCGATGGACGGGCTACAACGCGCTCATCCTCCTCGCCGCGATGCAGGCGGTCCCACGCGAGTATTACGAGGCCGCCACCGTGGACGGCGCCGGCGCCTTCCGTCAGTTCACGAGCATCACCCTCCCGTCGCTGCGGCCCACGCTCATCTTCGTCATCATCACCTCGACGATCGGCGGCCTGCAGATCTTCGACGAGCCCCGCATGTTCGACAACACCGGCGAAGGCGGCCCTGCGCAGCAGTGGCTGACGATCACCCTGTACCTGTACAACATCGGCTGGGGACAGTTCAACTTCGGCCGCGCCGCCGCGCTGGCGTGGATCTTGTTCATCATCATCGTCGTCATCGGCGTGATCAACCTGCTCATCACTCGTCGCCTCGTGCGCGACGAGGGTGGGCGCGGGGTGAAATCACCCCGCCGTGCACGGAAGGGCGTCCAGCGATGACCGCGATCAACGAGCCTCCCCTCGCCATCGTCGAAGAGAACATCCCGCGCGCGGCCGATCGTCGTCGCAACGCGCGCACGACGCGGATCAAGGGCGTGCGCGCGGGCTTCTGGGTCTATGTGGGGCTCGGTGTGGTCGCCGTGTCGGCGATCTTCCCCTATTACTGGTCGTTCCTGATCGGCTCGGGAGACAAGTCGACGATCAATGATCCCGACATGTCGTGGCTGCCGGGCGGGAACTTCATCCCCAACGCCCTCTCGGTCATGAACGACCCAGCCGTCAACTTCTGGCTGGCGCTGTGGAACTCCATCTTCAGCTCGACGATCATCGCAGCATCCGTCGTCATCTTCTCCACCCTCGCGGGGTGGGCCTTCGCGAAGCTCAAGTTCCGCGGCGGCAAATGGCTGCTCGCGTTCGTCGTGGCGACGATGGCCGTCCCCATGCAGCTGGGTGTCGTGCCGCTGTACATCCTGTTCGCCGACCTCGGCTGGACGGGGAACATCGGCGCCGTCATCATTCCTGCTCTCACCAGCGCCTTCGGTGTCTTCTGGATGACGCAGTACATCGGTCAGACCGTTCCCGACGAGCTCATCGAAGCAGCGCGCGTCGACGGCGCGTCGCAGATCCGAACCTTCTGGACCGTCGGCGTGGTGGCGGCGCGACCGGCGGCCGCCATGCTCTTCCTCTTCACGTTCGTCGGCGCCTGGAACCAGTTCTTCTGGCCGTTCATCGTGCTCGATCGCCAGAGCCCCACGCTCCCGGTGGCGCTCTCGCTCCTGCAGGCGAACTACTTCGTCGACTACTCGATCGTGCTGGCGGGTGTGCTGCTGGCCACGATCCCGCTCATCCTGCTCTTCGTCCTCGCGGGCAAGCAGTTGGTCAGCGGCATCATGGCGGGCGCAGTCAAGGGATGATGGTGTCACTGGCAATCCCCACGACCGCGATCCGACCAGAGGAGTCCTTAAGCATGAGTCGCACCTTCCCGGACGGGTTCCTCTTCGGCGCCGCCACCGCGGCCTACCAGATCGAGGGCGCCGCCTTCGAGGGCGGCCGCCGCGCCTCCATCTGGGACACCTTCGCCCGGGTCCCCGGTGCCGTCATCAACGCCGACAA
Source organism: Microbacterium festucae (assembly GCF_025421715.1). Classification (GTDB taxonomy): domain Bacteria; phylum Actinomycetota; class Actinomycetes; order Actinomycetales; family Microbacteriaceae; genus Microbacterium; species Microbacterium festucae. The sequence goes on along the minus strand of NZ_JAOEFC010000001.1, from coordinate 817,644 downwards.
CGGCGACGTCGCCTGCGACCACTACCACCGCTACGAGGGTGACGTCGCGCTCATGAAAGAGCTCGGTCTCGACACCTACCGGTTCTCGGTGTCGTGGTCGCGGGTGCGCCCCGACGGCGGCGCGGTCAACCAGGAGGGGCTCGACTTCTACAAGCGCCTCGTCGACCAGCTGCGCGAGAACGACATCCTCCCGTGGCTGACGCTCTACCACTGGGACCTGCCGCAGGCGCTGCAGGACCGCGGCGGCTGGACGGTGCGCGAGACCAGCGACCTGTTCACCGACTACGCGCTGTCGGTGCACGACGCGCTCGGCGACCGGGTCGACACGTGGACCACGCTCAACGAGCCGTGGTGCTCGTCGTTCCTCAGCTACACCGGCGGCATCCACGCCCCCGGCCACTTCTCGATCACCGAGGGCGTGCTGGCCGCGCACCACCTGCTGCTCGGCCACGGCCAGACCGTGCGCGAACTGCGCGCCCGCGACGCGTCGCTGAACCTCGGCATCACGCTGAACCTCACCGTCGCCGAGCCCGCCGACCCGCAGAACCCGGCCGACGTCGACGCCGCACGGCGCATCGACGGCCAGTTCAACCGGTGGTTCCTCGACCCGATCTTCCTCGGGGCCTACCCGGCCGACATCGTCGACGACATCCGCGACGTGGATGCCGGCGCCATCGAGGCCCTCGAGGCGGCGACCCACGACGGTGACCTCGCCACCATCTCCCAGCCCCTGCAGTCGCTGGGCGTGAACTACTACCACGGCGAGTTCGTCGGCGGAGCGCCCGACCCCAACCCCCCGGCCGCCGGCGACGCGCCGACCGACCGCGAGACCGGCTCGCCGTGGCCCGTGGGGCACGACATCCACTGGCACGAGCGGGGCCTGCCGCGCACCGCGATGCACTGGGAGGTGCAGCCCGCCGGGCTCACCGAACTGCTCGAGCGCGTGTGGACCGAGTACGCCCAGCCGGCCGAGACCGTGCTCTACGTCACCGAGAACGGCGCCGCCTACGACGACGAGCTCGTCGAGGAGGACGGCCAGAAGCGCGTGCACGACGCCGACCGCGTCGAGTTCCTGCGCGGACACCTCGGCGCGATCGTGGATGCCGCGGAGGCTGGCGTCGACGTGCGCGGCTACTTCTACTGGTCGCTGCTGGACAACTTCGAGTGGGCGTGGGGGTACGAGAAGCGGTTCGGCATCGTCCGCGTCGACTACGAGACCCAGGAGCGCACGCTCAAGGACAGCGCCTTGGAGTATCGTCGGGTCATCGCCGCTCGGGCGATCGACGTTCCCGCCGGCTCGTAGCGATCCCGCGAGGATCCCGGAAGGACATCGGACTGTGACCATCGATCCGCCGCGGACGGCCGCGACCATCGAAGAGGTCGCCGCAGTGGCCGGTGTCTCTCGCTCGACCGTCTCGCGCGTGGTCAACGGCTCGACCGCCGTCAGCCCCGGCGCGCTCGAGGCGGTGCAGCGGGCGATCGCCGAGCTGCACTACGTGCCCAACAGGGCCGCGCGCAGCCTGGCGAGCCGGTCGACCATGGCCATCGCCCTGGTCGTCCCCGAAGACACCACGCGCTTCTTCGGCGACCCGTTCTTCGCGGCCATCGTCGCCGGCATCAACTCGCGCATCAGCCGCTCGAGCTACGTGCTCAACGTGATCCTCGCCAGCGACGACCCGCTCGACAAGGCGACCGCCTACCTGCAGAGCGGCGCCGTCGACGGGGCGATCGTCGTCTCGCACCACCAGAGCGACACGTTCGTCGACCGCATCGCCGCCGTGCTGCCGCTGGTCTACGGCGGCCGCCCGGTGCGCGCCCGCGACACCGACTTCTACGTCGACATCGACAACGTCGCCGGCGGCCGCGACGCCACCGCGCACCTCATCGCCAAGGGGCGCACACGCATCGCGGCGGTCACCGGCCCCCTCACCATGCCCGCCGGTGTCGACCGCGTCGAGGGCTACCGCGAGGCCCTCGCCGCCGCGGGGCTCGAACCCGGACCCATCGCCGAGGGCGACTTCACGATCGACAGCGGCGCCGCCGCCATGGAGCAGATCCTGCGCTCGGGCACCGAGTTCGACGCGGTCTTCGTGGCGAGCGACCTCATGGCGCGCGGTGCGATCGACGTGCTCGGACGCGCCGGCATCCGCGTGCCGCACGACGTGGCCGTGATCGGCTTCGACGACTCGTCGGTCGCCACGGCGACCCCGCCGCTGCTGACCACGATGCGCCAGCCCTCGTACGCCCAGGGCGAGCGCATGGTCGAGGTGCTGCTGGCCCTGCTCAGCGGCGGATCGCCGCAGCACGCGACGATCCTCGAGACCGAGCTCGTCATCCGCGACACCGCCTGACCGGCGTCGGGGCCGGGCTCCGCGGACTCCGTGGGTCTGGCGCGGGTCGGTGCGCGCGTGCTCAGCGTGCGGGTCGATGGCCCGCGCGGGCTCAGCGTGCGGGGCCAGGGGTCGCCACCCCTGCCGAGTGTCCAAGGCACGCCGCATGCGCCGGCCGGATGCCGCGTGTCTTGGACACTCGGCGCGGAGCTGCGGGCGGAGGGCGGGGCGCGGAAGGTCAGGCGACGACGGCGTGCAGGGCGTTGTTCCAGGGGTCGTCGAAGGCGATCGTGCGCCCGTCGTCGCGCACGCCCACCCCGTAGTGGCGGAGCCGCTCGGCGAGAGCGCCGAGGCCGTCGGCATCCGGCAGGGCGAGGTCGACGCGGCCGAGGCCGGGCGCGGGCATGCGCGGCCCCGCGCCGCGCGAGTTCCAGACGTTCATCGCCATGTGGTGGTGATAGCCGCCCGCGCTCACGAACAGCGCCTGGCCGCCCAGCGCCGCGGTGACGTCGAAGCCGAGGGCGTCGACGTAGAAGGCGCGCGCGGTCGCGACGTCGCCGACCGAGAGGTGCACGTGGCCGATCGCCGCGGCATCCGTCGCCGTGTCGACCTCGCCCAGGTGGGTGCGCAGGAAGGTGTTCGGGTCGAGGAACAGGGTGTCCATCTCGACCTGCCCGTGCGTCCATGACCACTCGGTGCGGGCGCGGTCCCAGTACAGCTCGATGCCGTTGCCCTCGGGGTCGGTGAGGTAGAAAGCCTGGCTGACCAGGTGATCGGCGCTGCCCGTGAAGGTGTGCGGTGCGTGCTGGGCGACGCTGTAGAGGGCGCCGGCGAGGGCGGCCTGCGTCTCGAACAGGATCGCGGTGTGGAAGAGTCCGGCCGATCCGGCGGCCGCGTGCCGCAGCGCCGGTTCGTGCCGCAGGATGACGAGCGGTCGCTCCGCACGGCCCAGCGTGACCGTGTCGCCTGCGGCGGCGAGCACCTGCAGCGTGACGACGTCGCGGTAGAACGCGGTCTGCGCATCGAGATCGCCGACGAGCAGCGTCACCGCGCCCATCGTGGTCGCCGCGTCCAGCCCCGGCAGATTCTCATTCACATGCATACTCAACCCCCGGCATCCGCCCGACATTCCCCGCCCGCGGGGTGTTCGTTGCCGCCGAGTGTCCAAGACACGCGGTTGGCGGGCCGCGGATGCCGCGTGTCCTGGACACTCGACCCGGGTACGGGAACCGGGCGGGGCGGCGAACGCGACGCGGGGTGCATGTCCGGGGGCGCCGCCCGCTAGCGGGCCCGCCGCGCCTTCTGACGCGATGTGCCCGCCGAGTGTCCAGGACACGCGGTTGGCGAGCCGCGGATGCCGCGTGTCTTGGACACTCGACCAGGGAGGCCGACCCCGGGCGGGCGACCCCGGGAGGGCGACCCCCGGGAGGGGCCCCCAGGGAGGGCGACGCCCGGGAGGGCGACCCTGGGGGCGCCCCGGGCGGGCGCCCTCCGGCCCCGGGGGTTACTCGGGGTCGCCGCCGAGCTGGCCGATCGGGACGATCGGGCCGCCGTCGTCGGCGCCGGTCTTGCGGGCGCGGGCGATGGCGTTGCCGAGGTGGTAGATCACCAGCGCGGCGACCGTGCCGAGCACGATCGCGCCGAACTGCAGGTTGCCGAAGCTCATGGCGAAGCCGGCGATGGCGATGACGAACGACACCGCGACCGTGTACTGGTTGACGGGGCGCGAGAAGTCGACCTGGTTGTCGACCCAGATCTTGATGCCGATGACGCCGATGAGGCCGTACAGCGCGGTCGTGACGCCGCCGAGCACCCCGGCCGGGATGGTGTTGAACAGGGCCCCGATCTTGGGCGAGAACGCGAGCAGGATCGCCACGGCGCCGGCCACCCAGTAGGCGGCGGTGGAGTAGACGCGGGTCGCGGCCATCACGCCGATGTTCTCGCCGTAGGTGGTGGTGCCCGAGCCGCCGAAGCCGCCCGCGAGGGTGGTGGCGACACCGTCGGCGATGAGCGCGCGCCCGGTGTGCTTGTTGATCGACTGGTCGCCGGTCATGGTCGCGACGCCCCGCACGTGGCCGACGTTCTCGGCGATGAGCACGAGCACGACCGGCAGGAACATCGGCACGAACGACCAGGCGGTGCCGTCGGTGAGACCCACGAGGTGGAACTGGGGCAGGCCGATCCAGTCGGCCTCGGCGACCGCGTCGAAGGCCACCTGTCCGGTGAGGGCCGCCACGACGTAGCCGACGACGACGCCGAGGAAGATCGACACGCGCCCGAGGAATCCGCGGAAGAACACGCTGAAGAGGATGACGACGGCCAGGGTGAGCGTGGCCAGTTCGGGCTGCTTCTGGAAGTTGCCCCAGGCGGCGGGGGCGAGGTTGAAGCCGATCAGGGCGACGATGGCGCCCGAGACGACCGGCGGCATCAGCTTCTCGATCCAGCCGGTGCCGAACGCCTGCACGATGAAGCCGACGAGCGCCAGCAGCACGCCGGCCACGACCACGCCCAGCAGGGCCTGGGTGATCTGCAGCGGCGTCTCGAGGGCGTTGCCGCCGTTGAGCGCGGTGATGGGGGCGATGAAGGCGAACGACGATCCGAGGTAGCTGGGCAGCTTGTTGCGCGTGATCAGCAGGAACAGGATCGTGCCGAGGCCGGAGAAGAGCAGCGTCGTCGACACCGGGAAGCCGGTGAGGATCGGCACCAGGAAGGTGGCGCCGAACATGGCGACGACGTGCTGCGCGCCGATCGCGATGGTGGCGGGCCAGGCGAGGCGCTCGCCGGGCGCGACGACGGCGCCGGGCTCGACGGTGCGGCCGTCGCCGTGGAGGGACCAGATGGGCATGGGTGTGCTCCTCGGAACGAGAGGGGATGCGGGTCTGCCGCCACCCTACCTGTGAGGAAGCTGGACGCCGCGTCAGGCGGCGGTGAGGCGCTCCAGCAGCTCCCGATACTTGCCGGCGGTCTTCTCGACGATGTCGGCGGGCAGCTCGGGAGGGGTCCCCTGCTTGTCCCATTCGGCGCTCAGCCAGTCGCGCACGATCTGCTTGTCGAAGCTCGCCATCCGCTCCTCCGGGGTGCCCCCGGCCGCCCACGTCGCGGCGTCCCAGTACCGCGACGAGTCGCTCGTGAGCACTTCGTCGGCGAGCGTGAGGATGCCGTCGGCGTCGACCCCGAACTCGAACTTGGTGTCGGCGAGCACGAGCCCCTTCGCCTCGGCGGTCGCCGCGGCGCGCGTGTAGATCTCGATCGACGTGTCGCGCAGCTGCGCGGCGCGCTCGGCGCCGACGAGCTCGACGGTGCGCTCGAACGAGATGTTCTCGTCGTGCTCGCCCAGCGGCGCCTTGTAGGCGGGGGTGAAGATCGGCTCGGGAAGGCGGTCGCCGTTGAACAGCCCCGCCGGCAGCGGGATGCCGCACACCGTGCCGTCGACCCGGTACTCGGCCCAGCCCGACCCGGTCAGATAGCCGCGCACGACGCATTCGATCGGCTGCATGTCGAGGTCGCGGACGACCATCGCGCGGTCGGCGACGGCATCCGGCGGGGTCTGTCCGAGCAGGTGGTTGGGGATCGCGCGGCCGCCGTCGGCGCCGGCGAGCTGGTCGAACCACCACAGGCTCAGCTCGGTGAGCAGGGCCCCCTTGCCGGGGATGCCGGGGGAGAGCACGTGGTCGAACGCGCTGACGCGGTCGCTGGCGACCACCAGCATCCGCCCGTCGCTGTCGTCGGCGGGGCGGTAGAGGTCGCGGACCTTGCCCGAGTAGACGTGGTTCCAGCCGGGCAGCGCGCTCGTGTTCGTCACCCGTCCATTATCGGGGGCGGCGTGTCGTGCCGCCGCCCGCGCCCATAGCCGTCTCATAGCCCTCCCCGAGGCCGTGGATCAGCAGGCCCGGCACACTGACGTCATGATCCCCGACCCGCACCAGAGCTCCGACGGCCCCCGCTACGAGGGGCGCGTGCTGCCGCGACCCGACGAAGAGGTCGTCGACCAGGGCGCGCGCTTCGACCTGCAGACCCTGTTCAGCCGCCGCAGCGTGCTGGGGCTGGTCGGCCTGGGGCTCGGCTCGGCGGCGCTCGCCGCCTGCGCGCCGACTTCGAGTGCGGCGCCCACGACGACGCCGAGCCCGACCTCCACCCCGACTCCCACGGCCAGTGCGACCGCGACCGCCGCCGCGGCGCTCCCCGCCGGCGAGATCCCCGACGAGACGGCCGGGCCCTACCCGGGCGACGGCTCGAACGGCCCCGACGTGCTCGAGCAGTCGGGCATCGTCCGCAGCGACATCCGCTCCAGCATCGGCGCACAGGCGCCCGTCGACGGCGTCCCCCTCACCGTCACGCTGCGCCTCACCGACATGGCATCCGGTGACGCCCCCTTCGCCGGGGTGGCCGTCTACGCGTGGCACTGCGACGCCCAGGGGCGCTACTCGATGTACTCGTCGGGCGTCGAGAACGAGACCTTCCTGCGCGGCGTGCAGATCGCCGACGCCGACGGCCAGGTCACCTTCACCTCGGTCGTGCCCGGCTGCTACACCGGGCGCTGGCCCCACATCCACTTCGAGGTCTACCCGTCCGAGGCGGGCATCACCGACTCGGGCAACGCCATCGCCACCTCGCAGCTGGCGCTGCCGCAGAGCGCGGTCGAGCCGGTCTACGCCCTGCCCGCCTACGACGGCTCTTCCCGCAACCTCGCCCAGATCACGCTGGCATCCGACAACGTCTTCGGCGACGACGGCGGCGCGCTGCAGGTGGCCACCGTCACCGGAGACGCCACCGCCGGATTCACCGCCACGCTCGTGGTGCGCGTCGACACCGCCACGGCGCCGACGGGCGGATCCGCAGGCGGTCCGCGCCGCTGACCACCCCGCCGTCGCGGAACACTCCAGATGGTATAGTCCACGTGGACTAATCGAATCGGAGTGAAGATGAAGGATGCCGTCGACCGCCTGACGCCGCTGGGACTCATGGTCCTGACGCTGCTGCGCGTAGACGACATGCACCCCTACGAGATGATGCGCCTGATGCGCATCCGGCACGACGACCGGCTGGTGACCATCACCAACGGCACGATGTACCACACGGTCGCCCGCCTCGAGAAGAGCGGGCTCATCGTGGAGGTCGGCGTCGACCGCGACGGCAACCGCCCCGAGCGCACCACCTATTCGGTGACGGATGCCGGCGTCGCAGTCGCCCTCGACTGGGTGCGGCGCGAACTGGTCGGGATCGACACTCCCGCGCAGTTCCGCATCGCGCTGGCCGAGTCGCACAACCTCGACCGCGACGAGGTGCGCGACAGGCTCGGCATCCGTCACACCGCCCTCACGGCCTACGAGTCCGCCCTCACGGAGGGCTACACGAAGGGGCGTGCGAAGGGGGTGCCGCTGCAGTACCTCGTCGAGGTCGAGCGCGACCTCGCCCTCGTGCGCGCCGACCTGACCTGGAGCGAGGCGCTCATCGCGCGCCTCGCCGACGACGACATCCCGTGGGGCACCGACACCGCCCCCACGGACCGCTACCTGGCACAGAGAGAGGCCGCCCGCGCATGAGCACGACCCCGTCCACCGGGACGACCGGCACCACCGGTACGCCCACCGGCACCGTCCGCACCCAGAGTCCCTGGCCCGCCCTGTGGGCGCTGGTCATCGGATTCTTCATGATCCTCGTCGACACGACCATCGTCTCGGTCGCCAACCCCGCCATCAAGGCGGCGCTCGACCCGGCCACCGCCAACCTCGACAACGTGGTGTGGGTGACGTCGGCCTACCTGCTGGCCTACGCCGTGCCGCTGCTGATCACCGGCCGGCTCGGTGACCGCTTCGGCCCCAAGAACATCTACCTCATCGGCCTCGCCGTCTTCACGCTCGCCTCGCTCGGGTGCGGGCTCTCGCCCGACCTCGGCACGCTCATCGCGTTCCGCGCCGTGCAGGGACTGGGTGCGGCGCTGATGACGCCGCAGACGATGGCCGTGATCACCCGCACCTTCCCGCCCACCCAGCGCGGCGCCGCCATGGGCCTGTGGGGCGCGACCTCGGGCGTCGCCATGCTCGTGGGTCCGCTGGCCGGCGGCCTGCTCGTCGACGGCTTCGGCTGGGAGTGGATCTTCTTCGTCAATCTGCCCGTCGGCGTGATCGGCTTCGTGCTGGCGTGGATCCTCGTCCCCAAGCTCGATACCCACCAGCACCGGTTCGACCTCGTCGGCGTCGCGCTGAGCGCGACCGGACTGTTCCTCATCGTCTTCGGACTGCAGGAGGGCGAGCACTACGACTGGGCCGGCTGGGTGTGGGGCATGATCGTCGGCGGAATCGTCGTGATGGGCCTGTTCCTTTGGCAGCAGGCGAAGACCCGCAGCGAGCCGCTCGTGCCGCTGGGCCTGTTCACCGAGCGCAACTTCTCGGTGTCGAACATGGGCATCGCCGTGGTCGGCTTCGTCGTGACGAGCATGACGCTGCCGCTCATGTTCTTCCTCCAGCTCGCCAAGGGGCTCACCCCCACCGAGTCGGCGCTCCTGCTGATCCCGACGGCCGTCGCCGCCGGCGTGCTCTCGCCGATCGCGGGACGCATCCTCGACCGCGTCGACCCGCGCGTGCTGCTGGTTCCCGGACTCCTCTGCGTCACCGTCGCCCTCGCCTGGTACGCGCTGCTCATGCACCCCGACACCCCCACCTGGATGTACCTGTTCCCGGCCGCGCTCATCGGCATCGGCAACGCCGGCATGTGGGGGCCGCTGGCCACCACCGCCACCCGCAACCTGTCGCCCCGACAGGCGGGCGCCGGCGCCGGCATCTACAACACCACCCGCACCGTGGGCTCGGTCATGGGATCGGCCGCCATCGCCGCCTTCATGCAGGCGCGCCTCGAAGCCAACCTGCCGCAGGCGGGGTCGGCCGGCGGCGAGTTCGGTTCGGGAGCCCTCCCGCCGCAGGCCCTCGACGGCTTCGCGGATGCCATGGCGCAGAGCCTCATCCTCCCCATCATCGTGATGGCGGTGGGCGTGATCGTCGTGCTGTTCCTGAAGAAGCCCGAGCACCTGCGCGGCGACGCCCCCGCCGGGGAGGTTCCCGCCGCGGAGGTTCCCGCCTCGGCATCCCGCTGAGCGCCCTTCCCGCCGCCGCGCGCCCCGTCAACCGGGCGCGCGGCGGCGAGGCGTTCCGGGCTCAGCGGGCGGCGGGCGAGCCGAGATGGTGGGCGCGCAGGTAGCGGGCGATCGCCAGCGCGCTCGTCGCCGCCGGTGACGGGGCGTTGCGCAGCACGGTGACCGGCCCCACCTGGTCGACCGCGAAGTCGTCGAGCAGATCCCCCGCCCGGCCCCAGGCCTGTGCGCGCACGCCGGCGCCCGATTTGCGGGCGAGGTCGCCCATCGCCAGCTCGGGGATGAACCGCCGTGCCTTGCGGAAGTAGAGCGCCTTCACGAGCGACCCGCTGATCTCGTCGACGCCCATGCGCCAGTGGCGGCGTGCCAGGGCGGGGGCGCCGGGCCAGCGCAGTGACCCCCAGGTGTCGGCGAGCGACACGTCGCGCCAGCGGTAGCCCTCGCGGGCGAGGGCCGGCAACGCGTTGGGTCCGACGTGCACGTCGTCGTAGACGCCGCGGGTGAAGTGCACGCCCAAGAACGGGAACCGCGGGTCGGGCACCGGGTAGATCATGCCGCGCACGAGGCCGGTGCGCGACGGCTTCAGCATCCAGTACTCGCCGCGGAACGGCAGGATGCGCGGTGCCGGGTCGGCCCCGACGAGGCGGGCGATGAGGTCGGACTGCAGCCCGGCGGCGGCCACCACGCGGTCGAAGAGGTGCGCGCCGGTGCGGGTGATCACCCGCACGCGGCCGCGCTCGATGCGGATGCCGGTGACCTCGGTGTGCAGCAGCACGCGGCCGCCCGCGGCGCGCACGTCCTGCGCGAGGGCCTCGGTGATGGCGGCGTAGTCGACCACCGCGGTCTGCGGCGAGTGCACGGCCGCGACGCCGGCGACGTGCGGTTCGACCTCGCGCAGCCGCCCCGGATCGTCGATGCGGGTGAGGTCGGGCACGGCATTGGCGCGCGAGCGCCGCTCGATCTCGGCGAGGGCCGGCAGCTCCGCGGCGTCGACGGCGACGACCAGCTTGCCGACCGCGCGGTAGGGCAGCGACCTGTCGGCGCAGAACTCCCGCAGCAGGCCGCGTCCCTCGGCGCACAGCGTCGCCTTCATCGATCCGGGCGCGTAGTACAGGCCGGCGTGCACGACCCCGGAGTTGTGGCCGGTCTGATGCTGCGCGAGCCGGCTCTCCTTCTCGAGCACGGTGACCTCGGCGCCCGCCGCCGTCAGCTCGCGCGCGAGTGCGATGCCGACGATCCCGCCGCCGATGATGCCGACCTGTTCCGCCATGCCGTCCCCCCAGACGTCCCCCGGCCAGCATGCCGTGCCCCGCATCCCGCCCGCAATGGGTGGGGGAGGGTCAGTGTGCGATTGCGCGCTCGGTGTGGTCGTCGGCCTCGGATTCGAAGGCGCGGTCCGCGCTGAACATGTGCGCGAGCACCTCGTAGGCTGCGCCCCGAGCGAAAGCCAGGCGGTCTGCCGCCGTCACGTCGAGGGCGGGAGCGGGAGCGTGCTCGTGCACGAACTGCTCGGCGAACACCGCGGCGGCGCGGGGGAGGAGCGCGTCGCCGTCGACCTCGGATCCGACGGCGACGAGCACCCGCTCCGGACCGAACATCTTGCAGGCGTTGGCCATGGCCGCCCCCAGTCGCCGGGCGGCTTCGTCGTGCACCTGCACGCGGATCTCGTCGGACGCGGTGTCAGCGGTGACGCCGCGTCGCTCGTACTCGCGCGCCAGACCCCACCCGCTGGCCCACGTCTCCAGGCACCCGGTGGCGCCGCAGTGGCAGGGGCGGTCCGCCTCGGCTGCGCCATCCGCCCGCCAGTGCGCGAATCCCCCGGCGGTGCCGTCGAACCCGCGGTGGATCCTGCCCTCGACGACCACGGAGGCACCCAGACTGGTGCCGACGGTGAAGGCGAGGAGACTGCGCCCCTCGTGTCGGGGAGCGAACAGCAGCTCGCCCGAAGCGAGAGCGTTGACGTAGCTGTCGATGATGACCGGCACACCGAGTCGGTCTGCGAGCAGCGCGCGCAACGGCACGTCCTCCCACTGCTGGGCGCCGCTGTGCCGCACCACACCGCCGGCCTGGTCGACCATCCCCGAGACGGCGACGCCGACTCCGATGAGCGCGGCATCGGCGCGGGCGGCGGCCACGTGCTCCACCCCCCGCACGATGGCAGCGGCGGCCTCATCGGGATGGGTGGAGGGTACGGGTTCGCGGTGGGTGTCGACGACCTCGCCGGTGAGGTCGACCAGCACCACGATCGCCTCGGATGCCGCCAGTCGCACGCCCGCCGCGAAGACGGCGTCGCGACCGAGGCGCAACGGGCGAGCGGGACGGCCGCCCGTGCCCCTCACGACGTCTGCTTCCGCGAGCAGGCCGGTGCTGAGCAGCTTGCCCGTGATCCCCGTGACGGTGGCCGGACTGAGGCCGGTCGTCGCAGCGATGACGGCGCGTGCGACGGGCTGGCGGGCGCGCACCACATCGAGCACCAGCGCCTCGTTGATCTCGCGGATCAGTGCCTTGCTCCCGGCACGCAACTTCATCGCGTACGCCTCGCGATCGCATCCGTCATCGGAACCTCATCCTGTCTGCCCCGGCCCGCCCGCGTGTGCGTACGCGGCGCCCTGGTGTTCACATCTTATTACTTCAGTCATTGACTAAACACTCTTCGTGCAATTACTCTCGTCGAATGATCGACAACGGCGTCACGGGCCCACGCCCCTCCCCTCCGACGGAACGGCTCCGCATTCTGCTGAGCGTGCCCGCGACGGAGGCCGCCGCGATGTTCCCCGCCGCGACGCGCGCCGCGCTCGAAGGTCTGGGCGCCGTGGCCGTCGCTGAGCCCCGCGACCTCGCCGATCCCGACGCCTTCCGCGCCGCGATGAGGGGGGTCGACGTCGTCGTCACCGCGTGGGGCTTTCCCCGCCTCGACGCCGCGCGTCTCGCCGACGCTCCCGACCTGCGCTTCGTGATGCACGCCGCCTCCTCCCTCAAGGCGCTCACCGACGATGCCTTCTGGGCCTCCGGCCTTCCGATCTCGCAGGCCGGAGCGGCGATGGCACCGGCAGTCGCCGAACTCTCGCTGACGTTCACGATGGCGCTGCTGCGTCGGGTGCAGCGCACCGACCACGCTCTGCGCAGCGGTGGCGACTGGGAACAGGCCCGTCAGGTTCCGCGGGCCCGCGAGATCGCCGGATGTCGTATCGGCGTCGTCGGCGCCAGTCGCACGGGACGCGAATACATCCGCATGTGCCAGGCCCTCGGCGCAGAGGTGCTCGTGTTCGACCCGTACCTGCCCGACGACGACCCGCTGCGCGCGTGCCGTCGTGGTCTGGACGAGCTGCTCGCCGAGGCGGAGGTGCTCGCCCTCCATGCTCCGATCACCGCGGAGACGACGGGGATGCTCGGTGCCCGCGAACTCGCGCAGCTGCGCGACGGTGCCCTGGTGGTCAACACCGCTCGCGCGGAACTGCTCGACGCCGACGCACTGTACGCCGCGGTCGCCTCGGGGCGGCTGGACGCCGCCCTCGACGTCTTCGAAGAGGAGCCGCTGACCGAGCGGTGGCGCACGCTGCCCAACGTGCTCGTGACACCCCACCTCGGCGGGGCCACGGTCGAGTCGCGACATCGCGCCGGGCAGATCGTCGTGAGCGAGATCCGACGCTTCGCCGCCGGCGAGCCCCTGCAGTATGCGCTCACGCGCGCCGACCTGGAACGCATGGGCTGATGCGCAACATCCTCATCCTCCACTGCCACGACCTCGGGCGGTTCCTCGGCGCCTACGGTGTCGAGACGGTGTCGACTCCGCACCTCGACGCGTTCGCCGCCGAGTCCGCGGTGTTCGAGCAGGCGTTCTCGACAGCGCCGCACTGCAGTCCCGCGCGCGCCTCGCTGTTCACCGGCGCCTACCCGCAGCAGAACGGTGTGCTCGGCCTCACCCACGAGCCGTTCGGCTGGGATCTGGCCGATCCGTCGACGCACATCGCGCATCGCCTGCGCGCCGTGGGGTACCGCACCGAGCTCGTCGGCGTGCACCATGAGTCGGCCGTCCTCGCCGACGACGACGTTGCGACACGGCTGGGATTCGATCGCGTGCGCACGGGCGGCGACCGGGATGTCGTGTCGGCTCGAGCCGTGGAGGCATTGGGCGTCGCGGCCGAGAGCGGGCGCCCGTTCTACCTGCAGGTGGGCTTCCACGAGCCGCACCGATCGCCGTCGGACCGCGACCGGGCCGGCGTCATGGGCTTCCTCGGCGAGAGCGGCGAGACGGACACGAGCCTCGGCCTGACCGTTCCCGCCTTCCTCCGCGACGACGAAGGTGCGCGGGAGGAGATGGCCGAACTGCAGGGTGCGGTGCGCGCCATGGACGAGGGGGTCGGGCGCGTGCTCGCCCGCCTCGACGCGCTGGGCCTGCGCGACGACACGGTCGTCGTCTTCACGACCGATCACGGGCTGGCGCTCCCGCGCGCAAAGTGCACGCTGTACGACGCCGGGTTGGGCGTGGCGCTCATCGTGCGGGCTCCGGGGCGGGCCGCCTGGAGGGGCCGTCGCATCGGCGACATCGTGAGCCATGTGGATGTGCTGCCGACCCTCTTCGACCTGGTGGGCCTCGACGAAGTCGGCGATGACGAGGGTGCGGCGACCTCGCGCCCGGTCGGCGTCGAGGGCGCGAGCCTCACCGCGCTGGTCGAGCAGGACGCGCCGACGCGCGAGCACGTCTTCGCTCAGCTGAGCTACCACACCTACTACGACCCGAAGCGTGCGGTGCGCACGCGCACGCACAAGCTCATCGCGAACTTCTCCAACGCGCCGCGAGCGATGGACCCGACGCAGTCCTGGCATCACCGCAGCATGCCGGTCGACCTCGTCGGACCCTCGATCGGCACCAGCCCCACCCTCGAGCTGTACGACCTCGTGGCCGATGAGGGCGAACTGACCAACATCGCCGGCGCCCCGTCCACGAGCGAGGTGACCGCCCTGCTGTCGGCCGCGCTGCTGGCGTGGATGCGCCGCACGGGTGACGCGCTGCTCTGGCCGCAGCCCGGCCACGGGCGCCACCGCCGCGCGCTCGCCGCCCTCGAAGACGCCGCCGCCGGCTTCGACCCCCGCCCCGCAACACCACTCGAATCCGGAACCGACGAGGCTTCCGGTGCCACCAAAGAGAGAGAACACGCATGAGCAGACGACAGCTCCGCTTCGCCGTCACCGTCGCCGCGGTCGGCGCGCTCGCCCTGACCGGCTGCGCATCCGCTGGCGGATCGACAGAACCCGCCGCAGACGGCGGGGTGACCGGCAAGGTCACGATGTGGATGTACCCGGTCATCAAAGACGAGGCCAAGAGCAAGGAGTTCTGGGCCGAGGTCGAGAAGAAGTTCGAGAAGGCCCAGCCAGGTGTCGAGCTGACCATCGAGCTGCAGCCCTTCGCCAAACGCGACGAGCAGATCTCTGCCGCTCTGGCAGCGAACTCCGGTCCGGATCTCGCGCTGGTGACGCCCGACATGGCGGCCACCTACCTGAATGTCGGAGGTGTGCTGCCCGTCGACGACGCGATCGACGCCCCGGACGCGTTCTACCCCAGCACGATCGAGGCCGGCACCTTCGACGGCGAGACCTACGGGGTGCCGATCTTCCAGAACATCGCCACCAACGTCGTCAACACCCGGGTGTTCGAAGATGCCGGCATCGAGGTGCCCGACACGTGGGACGAGGTGCTCGAGGCGGCTCCCGAGCTCGCGGAGAAGGGCATCGCCGTGATGGACTACGCCGGAACGACCGAACAGACCCTCAACCTGTCGTTCTATCCCTTCCTGTGGCAGGCCGGCGGCACCGTGTTCACCGAGGAGGGCGACGACATCGCTTTCGACTCGAAGGCGGGGGTGTCGGCCCTGCAGTTCCTCGTCGACCTGAAGGACATGGGCGGTCTGCCTGCGGATGCCGCGACGGCCTCCATCGCGATCGACGGTTCGCCGTGGGCCGCCGGCACGGTCGGCATCCACACCAACGGGCTTCCCGCCGAGGTCGAGCCGCTGCGCGCCGCGGTCGGCGGGGAGGGCGTCGAGGTCGCGCTGCCCTTCGAAGGCAAGGAGCGCGTCGCGTTCGGCAACCCGGGTCTGATCGCTCTCACCTCCATCAACAAGAGCGAGAACCGTGAGGCGGCGTACGAGGTGCTGCGCTATCTGGGCGGCGAGGAGTTCCAGGGTGAGCTGGCCGCGGCCTCGGGCAACTTCTCCGCGCGCACCGACGTGCCGGCGCCCGGGGAGGGCGCCGACTACGAGACGCTGCAGGCGGCGCTGGAGTACGCCAACCCCGGCGAACCGAACCCGGCCGCGCGCCAGGTGATGGCCGCCCTCGCGCCCTACATCCAGGCCGCGCTGCGCGACGAGCTCACGCCTGAAGAGGCGCTCTCCAAGGCCGCCGACGAGGCGCGGGCCATCCTCGACCGCAACTGATCGCACCGGTGGGGGGCTCGTCCCCCCACCGGTCCATCCTTCGACCCGATTGGTGCCAGCCATGTCCGTGAACACCGCATCCCGGAGACGCACGTCGTCTCCCCGGCGCGTCACCCCGCCCGCGCGGCGCCCGGGACAGGTGGCCGCCCGACGCCGCGAGGCGGTCGCCGGCCTGCTGTTCGTGCTCCCGACGATCCTCATCTTCGTCGTGTTCAAGTTCCTGCCGATCGGCGGCGCGGGGGCGATGAGCCTCACGCAGTACCGCCTCAACGGCGATATCGAATTCCTCGGCGCCGACAACTACACGCGCCTGTTCACCGACCCGCACTTCTGGCAGAGCCTGGGAACGACGCTGCTCTACGTGCTGTTCTTCGTGCCGCTCATCGTCGTCGTCTCGCTGGTGGGCGCGGTGCTGCTCAATCGGCTGGTGCGCGCGAGCGGTGTGTTCCGCGCCCTGCTGTTCGTGCCCTACCTCAGTTCGTTCGTGCTGGCAGGCATCGTCTGGAAGTGGATCTTCGCCGCCGACGGACCGCTGAACGCGGCACTCGAGGCGATCGGTCTGGGGGCCGTGCCGTTCCTCACCGGCGACGCGTGGCTCGTGCTCCTCAGCTTGGCGATGGTGGCCACCTGGAAGGGCTTCGGGTACTCGATGCTGATCTTCCTCGCCGGCCTCAAGGCCCAACCCGCCGAGGTGCACGAAGCCGCGCGCATCGACGGCGCCAATGCCTGGGAGACCTTCCGGCACATCACGCTGCCGCTGCTCAAGCCCGTCGTGTTCTTCGTCCTGGTGATCGAGACGATCGTGGGCTTCCAGGTGTTCGACACCATCTACGTCATGACCGGCGGCGGCCCGTCGCGCGCCAGCTACAGCATCATCTACTTCCTCTTCGACCAGGGCTTCCGCTTCTTCGACTTCGGCTACGCCGCCGCGATCGGCATCGTCCTGTTCGTCATCGTACTCATCCTGTCGCTCATCCAGCGGCGGTTCTTCGAAGGAAAGGAGGAGGCATGACCGCCATGACCTCCCTCCCCGTCGGCGCCGACGAGGCATCCGCCGAACCGGCGCTCGTCCCCGGGGCGCCGTCCCGTCGGCGCCGCGGTCGTGCGACCGGCGGCCAGACCTGGGTCACCGTCTCCCTCGTGGTCATCTCGCTGTTCACGGTGGCGCCGCTGCTGGCGGTCATCATCCTCGCGCTGTCCCCGGAGCATGCCCCGACGATCCCGTATGCGTGGCCGTCCTCGCTGACGTTCGACAACATCGTGCGCATCTTCAACGTCGGCGAGTTCCCGTTGTGGTTCTGGAATTCGCTGGTGTACTCCGTCGTCTCGGTCGTGCTCGTGCTGCTGACGGCGTCGATGGCCGCGTACGCGCTGGCCCGCAAGCGGTTCCCGGGGCGCAGCGTGGTGCTCTGGTCGATCGTGGCCACCCTCATGGTGCCCATGCAGGCCACGCTCATCCCGACGTTCATCCTCATCGCGGGGCTGGGAGGTGTGAACACGCTGTGGGGTCTCATCCTCCCCACCCTCGCCAACGCGCAGGCGGTGTTCCTCATCCGTCAGTTCGTGCGCGACCTTCCCGACGAACTGTTCGACGCGGTCCGCATCGACGGTGCGGGCGAGTGGCGCACGTTCGTCGCGATCGTCCTCCCGCTCATCCGCCCGGTGCTCGCGACTCTCGCGATCTTCGTGTTCCTCTGGCATTGGAACGACCTGCTGTGGCCGCTGGTCATCGGGCAATCCGACGAGGCGCGCACGCTGACGGTGGGCCTGGCCTCACTGGCCAGCGAGACCATCTCGACGTCGAATGTCATGGCAGCGGCACTCATCAGCTTCGTGCCGTGTCTGGTGATCTTCATCCTCCTGCAGCGCCACATCGTCTCGAGCATCACCTCGTCGGGTGTGAAGGGATGACGACGGATGCCGCGCCGCTGCGCTTCGGCTTGATCGGCGTCGACCAGTCCCATGCCACGCAGTTCGCGGATCTGCTGGGCGACGGCCGCTCGGGACGCGTGCCCGGCGCGCTGGTCGCGGCGGCATGGCAGGCCCCCACCTCCGAGGACTTCCCGCCGAGCCGTGATCGCAATGCGGCGCAGGCGGCGGCCCTCGGCGAGCGGGGGGTGCCGTTGCTCGACACGCCCGAGGCGGTGGCCGCGGCATCCGATGTGCTTCTCATCCTCACCAGCGACGCCCGCACCCACCCGGCCCTGCTCGGTCGGGTGAGCGTGCTCGGCAAGCCGGTGTTCGTCAACACGCGCTTCGCGCTCACCGGCATCGCCGCTCGTGAGGCGCTCGCCACCGCCCGCGCTCACGGATGCCTCGTGCTGTCGGCGTCACCCAAGCGCTTCACCCCCGCGTTCCAGGCCACGATCCGCGCGGTCGCCGCTCCCCGCGAGGTGCGCCTGGAGGGACCGCTTCCCGAGCAGCCGCACCATCCGTTCCTCGCCTGGTACGGGGTGCACCTGGTCGACCTCGCTGTGACCGCGCTGGGACCGGGCTGGACAGTCGTCGACGCCACGGGCCCCGGCGTGCGGATCACCTGGTCGGATGCTCGCTGTGCCACGCTGCGCGGCGATGACGAATGGGGCCCCCTCACCCGCGGCGTGGTGAGAGGGCCGGACGGTGAGCGGGCGTTCGACATCGAGGTCGGCCCCGATCTGCATGTCGGGCTGCTCGAGGCGATCATCCGTGCGGTACACATGGGTCGTCCCTGGAACACGGATGCCGAGATCCTCGCGATCGTGGGGATCGTCGAGGCCGCGGCTCTCAGCCGGGAGCGCGGCGAACCGGTGGTGCGCGCCGTGGACGACGTCGGCGCCTGGTCGTGCTGACTCCCGCAGGGCGGTCGCCCGATCTGTCCTGGGTGCCGCCGCGCGCCGAGCCGTCCGACACCGCCGAGCGGTTGTCCGCCGTCGACGAGGTGATCCGCCGCGGCCCGTTCGATGACACGTGGGAGTCGCTCCTCACCTACGAGCCGCCAGAGTGGTTCACGAGATCGAAGTTCGGCATCTTCGTGCATTGGGGCGTGTTCGCCGTTCCGGGAGCGATCACCGAGTGGTACCCGCGCCTGATGTACCGCCCCGGAAGCGCGGTGCGCGAGCATCACCTCGAGCGGTACGGCGACACCACCGTCCACGGCTACAAGGACTTCATCCCGCAGCTGGACTTCGCGAACTTCGACCCCGATGCCATGGCCGCGGTGCTCCGCCGCTCCGGCGCGCGCTACGTGGTGCCGGTGGCCGAGCACCACGACGGGTTCGCGATGTACGACGAGCCGCGCACGCGCTGGCGTGCCCCGCTCGTCGGGCCGCACCGTGACGTCTTCGGCGAGCTCGCCGAGGCGTGCCGGCGCCTGTCGCTGACCGTCGGCGCCTCGTCTCACCGGCTCGAGAACTGGTTCTACTACGCGGCCGGGCGCGACCTGGCCTCCGACGTGCAAGACCCGCGGTGGAGCGACCTCTACGGCCCGGCCAGCCGCGAAGAGTCAGGCCCCGATCAGGACTTCATGGACGACTGGCTGCTGCGCACCACGCACCTGATCGACGCCTACCGCCCGCAGATGCTCTACTTCGACTTCTACATCGACGCGCCGGGGTTCGATGCCACCCTGCGCAGGCTCGCGGCCTACTACTACAACCGTGCTGCCGAGTGGGGGCGGGGTGTGGTGCTCAACTACAAGAACGAGGCGATGCCGGAAGGCGCGGGTGTCTGGGACATCGAGCGGGGTGCCGCCGCCGGCATCCGGGCCAGACCGTGGCAGAGCGACACCTCGGTGTCGCGCAGCTCGTGGGGGTACGTCGCCGATCACGCGTACAAAGACGTCGACGAGCTCATCAGCGACCTCGTCGACGTCGTGTCGAAGAACGGATGCCTGCTGCTCAATGTCGGTCCGCGCGCCGACGGCACGCTGCCCGACGTCGAGATCGCCTTGCTCGAGCGGATCGGGGACTGGCTCGCCGTCAACGGCGAGGGGATCTTCGGAACGACGCCGTGGCGTGTGTTCGGCGAGGGGCCGACGGCCACCCGCGGGGGTCCTTCATCGACTTCGACGAGACCGCACCGCGCCGACTCGGCCCCGGCGACTATCGGTTCACCTACCGCCACAACGCGTTCGTCGACTACGTGTACGTCTTGTCGGTGCGCGGCGACGCGCGAGAGGTCGTGGTGCGCTCGCTCGGAACCGATCTGCGGTTGATCGAGACCGAGGTCGAGACCGTCGAGCTGCTCGGGACCTTCGAGGCGGTCGCCTGGGAGCGCCGCGCCGACGGCCTCCACGTCACGCTTCCGGACCACGTCGACCTCGACGCGGGGTTCGGGCTGCGCGTCTCAGTCGCCCACGAGCGCTGGCCCGAGCGACGGGACTTCCTGCACGGCGACGTCCTGGTCTAGCGTCTGGGCGTTCGTCGCGGGCGGGCGACATGGCGGGAGCGCATGGCGGGAGCGCCGCGAAACTCCTCCACCCCGTGACGGCGCATGGCGCCCGGGCGCGACAACACGGGGGAGACGCCGAGGGCGACGGCTGGATCGGAGGAGTTCAGCGGGAGGAGGTGCGGGCCGCAGCGAGCAATCGACGGAGGCGCGGAGGCCGGGAGGGGCGGAGGCCGGGAGGCGCGGAGGCGCGGAGGCCGGAGGCCGAGCGCGAAGCGACCGGTCGGCGGCCCCGGGGTCAGTCCGTCGCGACGCGGGCGGCGATGTCGGTTCGGTGGTGCGAGCCGTCGAGCGAGATCCGGTCGATCGCGCGATAGGCGCGCTCGCGCGCCGCGGCGAATGAGTCGGCGGTGGCGACGACGTTGAGCACGCGGCCGCCGGTGGCGACCAGGTCGTCGCCGCGCGCGGCGGTGGCGGCGTGTGCCAGGTGCACCCCGTCGACCGACGATGCGGCATCCAGGCCGCCGATGACGCGGCCGGTGACCGGGGCCTGCGGGTAGCCCTCGCTCGCGAGCACGACGGTGACGGCCCGGGTGTCGGCGAAGGCGGGCGCCGGTTCGTCCTCGAGCGTGCCGGAGGCGGTGGCCAGCAGCAGGCGCGACAGCGGGCTGGTGAGGCGGGGGAGGACGACCTGGGTCTCGGGGTCGCCGAAGCGGGCGTTGAACTCGATCACCTTGATGCCGTCGTCGGTGAGGATGAGCCCGGCGTAGAGGAGGCCGATGAATGGGGTGCCCTCGGCATCCATGACGCGTACGACGGGGGCGGCCACGGTGCGGGTGACCTCGTCGACGAAGGCCTCTTCGCTGCCGAACCGGTCGGACAGCCACGGCAGCGGCGAGTAGGCGCCCATGCCGCCGGTGTTGGGGCCGGCGTCGCCGTCGAGGGCGCGCTTGAAGTCCTGGGCGGGGCTGAGGGCGCGCACCGTGTCGCCGTCGCTGAGGAAGAACAGCGACACCTCGGGGCCTGAGAGGAACTCTTCGACGAGCACCGGGCCGGTCGGCAGATACTCGTCCGCGTGGGCGAGTGCGGCGGCGCGGTCGTCGGTGACGACGACGCCCTTGCCGGCGGCCAGGCCGTCGGCCTTCACGACGTGCGGTGCGCCGTAGCGGTCGAGGGCGGCCTCGACCTCGGAGCGGGTGGTCGCGCGCGTCGCGCGGCCGGTGGGCACGCCGGCGGCATCCATGATCCGCTTCGCGAACGCCTTCGATCCCTCGAGCTGTGCGGCCGCGCGGCCGGGGCCGAAGGCGGGGATGCCGCGCTCGCGCAAGGCGTCGGCGACGCCGGCGACCAGGGGCGCCTCGGGGCCGATGACGACGAGGTCGATGTGCTCCTCGTTGGCGAAGGTGGTCACGGCACCCGGATCGTTCGCATCGAGACCGTCGACGACCGTCGCGTCGGCGGCGATGCCGGCGTTGCCGGGCGCCGCGAACAGCTCGTGGCCCGCGCCCTCGCCCTTCAGGGCCAGGAGGATGGCGTGCTCACGGGCACCGGAACCGAGGACCAGGATTCTCACCCGGCCAGCCTACCCAGGCCGCTCCTCGCCCGCCCGCGTCGCGGAACTCCTCCATTCCGTCGCGCGGCTGCCGGCTGGCCCGCAGATTCCCGCGGACGGGTGGCTGGGTGGCTTCCGGGTTGGAGGAGTTTCGCAGCGGGGCCGGGCGAGGTTCCGGTGGGGCGCGGGTGCTGGTGGGGTGGCACGCCCGTTGCCGAGCCGAGCGCCCGGCGCCGTTGTCGCAGTGCGCCCGCTCCGCGAAACTCCTCCATTCCATCGGCCGCCCGCCGGGCCCGCCACGGATTCCCGCGGCTCGGCGGCTCGGCGGCTCCCTTATTGGAGGAGTTTCGCGACCTGGCTGGGCGAGCCAGCGGGGCGCGCCCCAGGTCGGGGCTCGTTCGGCGCGCTCCGCGAGGGCCCGGGGCGTCGCGCCGGGCCGGTCTCGTCCGCCGCGGCCGCGAGGGCCCGGGGCGTCGCGCGGGACGGGGCCTCGTGCAGCACGCCGCGAGGGCCCGCGGCGTGACGAGTGGGATGGGCCCCGCTGCGCGCGCCGCACGCGCATCACGGGACCCGGCGTCCGCCCCGCGCCGACGGGTAGCGTTGGGGGCATGGCCCGCAGCATCCCCACCGACGCCGGGCGCGACGCGCTCGCGGCCGTGGCCACGGCCGTGCAGGCAGACGAACGCCCCGCGCGCACCGACCTCGCGACGGCGGTGCGGTATCTGCTGCAGCTGCTGGTCGAGAAGGCGCCCGGCAACTCCGTCGAGGTGCGCGTGCCGCCGTTCGGCGCGGTGCAGGTCGTGCAGGGGCCGCGGCACACCCGAGGCACTCCGCCGAACGTCGTCGAGATGGATGCCGCCACCTGGATCGCCGTCGCCACCGGCGCGCGCCCCTGGGCGGAGGTCGTCGCGGCCGGGCTGATCCACGCCTCCGGCACGCGCGCCGACATCGAGGCCCTGCTTCCTCTCCGCCCCTGAGCTCCACCCCCACCTTGCCGAGTGCACGGGTTGTGCCCGAGTGCACGGCCTTCCGGCATCCGATAAGCCGTGCGTTCGGCGGCAGGTCGTGCACTCGGCGACGCCCATCCGACACCCAACCGACACCGAACGCCGCCCCGACGCACCAACGCCCCGCCGCCCCCGCCTGGCACCCCGCCGAGTGCACGGGCTGTGCCCGAGCGCACGGCCTTCCGGCATCCGATAGCCCGTGCGTTCGGCGCCAGGTCGTGCACTCGGCGATGCCCCGCCGACACCGAACGCCCGCCCCCGTCAGCGCCGCGGGACCACCAGCGGCACCCCGGTCACCGGGTGCGGGAACACGTCGACCGCCTGTCCGTAGACCTCGCCGATCGCGGCGGCGGTGAGCACCTCGGCGGGTGCGCCCGCGGCGACGACGCGCCCGCCGGCGAGCAGGGTCACGCGGTCGGCGTAGGCGAGCGCGGCGTTCAGGTCGTGCAGCACGACGGCGACGGCGGCTCCCGCGCGGGCGCGACCCCGCGCGATGCGCAGCGTGTCTTCCTGATGCCGCAGGTCGAGCGCCGCGGTCGGCTCGTCGAGCAGCAGCACGTCGACCCGCTGCGCCAGCACCCGCGCCAGCGCCACCCGTGCGCGCTCGCCGCCCGACAGGGCCGAGATCGTGCGGTGCGCCAGGTCGGTGAGGTCGGTGGCGGCGAGGGCGGATGCCACGGCGTCGTCGTCCTCGTCTTCGGCGGGCGTGCGTGCCCACGGGGCCCGCCCCATGCGCACGACCTGCTCGACGGTGAAGGGGAACGACACGCGGCTCTCCTGCAGCAGCACCGCGCGCTGCCGGGCGAGGTCGCGCGGGGCGACCGCCGACAGGGTGCGGCCGTCGAGGGTCACCGTGCCGGCATCCGGCGCCACATCGCCCGCGAGCGCCGCGAACAGCGTCGACTTTCCGGCGCCGTTCGGCCCCACCAGTGCGTGCATCTCACCGGCGCGCACCTGGATCGACGCGTCGGTGAGGGCGTCGCGGGCGGCTCCCGCGTAGCGCACGCGGATGCCGTCGGCCACGAGCCGCACCGCTGCCGCCGTCATGCCCAGCCTCCCGAGCGGCGGCGGGTGCGCACGAGCAGCCAGAGGAAGAACGGTCCGCCCACGAGCGAGGTGATCATGCCGATGGGCATGTCGGCCAGGGGCACCGCGGTGCGGGCGATGAGGTCGGCGACGGCGATGAGCAGCGCTCCGCCGAGGGCGCTGGTGACGACCAGCGGCAGATGCGCGGGGCCGATCGTCATGCGCAGCAGGTGGGGGATGACGAGCCCGACGAAGCCGATGATGCCCGCGAACGCCACGGCGGCGGTCACCAGCAGCGCCACCGTGACGATCACGACGACCCGCAGCAGTTCGACGCGCACGCCGAGGTGGCGGGCGGTGCGCTCGCCGAGGGCGAAGAGGTCGAGCCGCCGCGCGACGAACACGGCGACGGCCAGACCGACGGCCACGAGCGGGGCGACGACGGTGATGTTCTGCCACAGCGCCCCGTTGAGCGAGCCCAGCTGCCAGAACACGATCTGCTCGCGCGTCGAGGTGGTGCCGAGGAAGGTGAGCAGGGCGAGGGCCGCGCCGCAGATCGCGTTGATCGCGATGCCGGTGAGCAGCAGGGTGACCACCTCGGTGCGCCCGCCCGACCGGCTGATCCCGTACACGGCGAACACCGCCGCCAGCCCGCCGACGAAGGCCAGCACCGGCGTCGTCCAGAGCCCGAACACGGTGAGGCCGAAGGTGAGGGATGCCGCGGCTCCCACCGCCGCACCGGAGGAGACGCCGACGACTCCGGCATCCGCGAGGGGGTTGCCGAAGATCGCCTGCATGAGCACGCCCGACACGGCCAGGGCCGCGCCGACGAGCACCCCCAGCACGATGCGCGGCAGGCGGATGTCCATGACGACGCCCGCGGCGGTGTCGGCGGCGGGGGCCCACGGGCTCGCGATGCCGATCTCGCGCAGCAGGATGCCGATGACCTCGGTCGGCGTGAGCGCGTACTGCCCCGACCCCAGCGACACCACGCACGTCACGACGAGCGCCGCGGCCAGGGCGATCACCGCGATGACGAAGCGCCGCCGCCGGTGCGCGGTCGGGGTCGTCGTGACGACCTCGCCGGTCATGAGGCGGGCTCGTCGGGGCCGGGCGGGTAGGACGCGGGGGCGTAGAGCGCGCCGGCGAGGCTGCGGATGATCTCGGCCGAGCGCGGTCCGAAGCTGAGGATGGCCGTGTCGGCCATGTCGATGATGCGGCCGCGCGCGCCGGCGGGTGTCTGCGCGATGGCGGGGATGCGCTCGATGAGGCCGTCGACGCCGCCGACCGACGTCAGCCCGTCGGTCATCATCACCAGCACGTCCGGCTGGGCGGCCACGAGCGCTTCGGCGGTCATCGGCTTCATGCCCTCCCAGCCGATCTCGGCCGCCACGTCCACGCCGCCGACGGCGTCGATCAGGGAGTCGGCCCCCGAATCGGCGCCGAAGATGTAATAGACGTTGGCGCTGCCGCGCACATAGAGGAACAGCATCCGTGCCCGGTCTGCCGGCTCGGCGGGGGTGAGGGCGGCGATCTCGGCGCGGGCGGCTGCGAGCTCGGCGTCGAGGCGGTCGACGAGGGCGGCACCGCGACCGGGGACCCCGAGGGCGGCGGCGATCTCGGCGACGAGCTCGCCGGTGGTGTCGATGCGCCGTTCGTCCGAGATGACGACCACGGCGATGCCGGCGTCGCGCAGCTGCTGGCGCACTTCCTTCGGCCCGATGGTGGTGTCGGTGAGCATGACCGTGGGGGCGACCTCGAGGATCGCCTCGGGGTTGAGCGAATGCCCCGACTTCGTGACGACGGGCAGGTCTTCGGTGCCCGCGAAGTCGGTCGACGAGTCGCGTCCGACCACACGGTCGCCGAGCCCCAGCGCGAAGACCGTCGCCGCGATGGTGCCCGAGATGTCGACCGGCAGGATGCGGGACGCGTCGGTGATCTCGACCGCCCGGCCCTCGGCGTCGGTCACCGTCACCGGCAGCGCCGGCGCGGTGTCGTCGTCGATCGCGGCGATCGTGCGGTCCGGCAGGCACGCGGTCGACCGCCCGTCGACGGCGCGCACGTCGGCCTCGAGCTCGAGCGAGGCCAGCGGGGCGGATGCCGCGGGGCAGGCGCCCGCCGGCGTCGGCGCTCCGTCGCCCGCGGCCGCGTCGCCTGCGGCCGCCGGGGTGCACGCGGCCAGCGCGAGGGCCAGGACGAGGAGGGCCGGGAATAATGGACGGCGGCGCATTAGGGAAGGCTAACCTAAAACTTGACGTTCGCTGTGAGGGTCGGCTACGTTCGCGGCAGGTGCAGGTAAGCCTTGCCTTACCGTATCGCACCCCTATCCACCCGAATGCACTGCGGCCAGGGCCGGAGCGCCGTTCTGCGCGCCGGGCCGTCGTCACCGGGGATCACAGCCACCGGAGATCACACGTGAACACCAGCACCGTCGACCCCGCGCCCTCACGGGCGCGCGCCCTCGTCGCGAGTCTGCTCGCCCTCTTCCTCGTCGTGGCGGGGGTGATCTCCTCGCCGCCCGCCCTCGCCGCGCCCACCCCCTCCGCGACGGCGGCCGTGGTGAAGGCCGACACCGCCGGGATCTCGATCTCGGTGAGCGCGGACGGGCTGCCCGACGTCGCCTCGGTGTACGCCGCGCTCATCGTCGAAGGCACCGAATCGGCGCTGAACGCCGGCGGCGGCTACGCCGCGTTCGCCATCCCGTTCCCGGCCGTCGCGCAGGGTGCATCGACCTTCACGCTCACCGCTCCGGCGGCGAAGCTCGACCGCACGCAGTCCTACGAGGTGCTGCTGTGGCGCCAGCACACCGCCCCCGGCGCCTCGACGATCTTCGCCCGCACGGCGCTGCCCGTCTCTTCGACGCAGTGGGATGCCGTCTTCGGAGCTCCCGAGCCCGAGCCGACCCCGGAGCCGACGCCGACCGCGACCCCGGAGCCGACCGCGACCCCGGAGCCCACCGCGACCCCGACCCCGGAGCCCACGGCCACCCCGACCCCCACCGCCACCCCGACCCCCACCCCGACCCCGACCCCCACCCCGACCCCGGCGACGGTCGTGACCACCACCGCCGTGTCCGACCGGGGCGTGACGGTGACGGCATCCGTCTCGGGTCTGCCGACGGCCACCGCCGGCGCCTACGCGGCCGTGATCGAGAAGGGCACCGAGTCGTCGGTGACCGCCGGCAGCGGCCACCTCGCGATGGCTTACGTGCGCGGCGTCTCCGGCGGGGCGTTCACGAGCGACCTCGTCGTCTCGGCCGAGCAGCTCGAGCGCGGGACCGCGTACGAGGTGATCGTGTGGAAGCAGCACTCCCTCCCCGACGCGACCACGCTCCACGGCCGCGCCGACGTGGCGCTGAGCGCCGCCGACTGGAACGTCATCGATCCCGCGACGCTGCAGGTGTTCGCCGCCGACGGGGTGTCTCCGGCCGGAGCCGTGAAGGCGGGCGACACGATCGTCGTGAAGGGCTCGGGCTACGACGCCACCGCGAACGTCGGCGGCCGTGGCGTGCCGATTCCGAGCTCGCTCCCGCAGGGCACCTACGTGGTGTTCGGTGACTTCGCGGCGCAATGGCAGCCCTCTGCGGGCGCCGCATCGTCGGCGCGTCAGGTCGGTGCGCAGAAGTGGGCCCTGGCATCGACGGTGCTCGCGCAGGTTCCCCCGCAGTACCAGGGCGCGATCCGCAGCCAATGGGTGGAGCTGAGCCCTCAGGGCACGTTCACCACGACGCTGACCCTGAAGGATGCGCCGTCGCATCCGGCGGGCGGCACGTACGGCGTGTACACCTACGCTGCGGGCGGTGCCGCCAACGCCGCGCAGGAGAAGGCGGTCGCCCTCGACTACGCCGCCGCGCCCAAGATCACGGCGACGCCCACGGCCGACGCCTCGGCCCTGACGGTCGCCGTCACCGGATCCAACCTCGGCGCCGCCACCGGCCTCTACGCCGCGGTCATCGAAGCGGGCACCGAGGCGGCCGTGACCGCCGGTGGTGGGCACCTCGCGATGGCCTACGTGCGCGGTGTCTCCGACGGGGCGTTCGCGCGCGACCTCGTCGTCGCCGCCGAAGACCTCGACCCGTCGAAGCGGTACGAGGTGATCGTGTGGAAGCAGCACACCCTCCCCGCGGCGGGCACGCTGTACGGCCGCGCCGACGTCGCGATCAGCGACAGCCAGTGGAAGGTGCTCAAGCCCACCACGACCCCCACCCCGGAGCCGACCCCGACCCCGACACCGCAGCCGACCACGCCGCCGACGGCGCCCGAGACGGTCGCCGGTGGATCGCTGCGCTGGGCCGTGTCGTCGAGCTTCGTGTCGTACGTGACCGGACCGATCGCGCACGGAACCGTGGCGGTCTCGGGAGGCGCGACCCGTGCCGACGGGCTCTTCCAGTTCGGCCAGGCGACCGGGTCGACCTATGACCGGGCGACCGGGCTGGGCACGGTCTCGTACACCGGCGCGGTGCGGTTCACCGGGCACGGCGGCGTGCTCGACGTGACGATCTCGAACCCGCAGGTGCGTTTCACCTCCGCCTCGTCGGCGACGCTCCACGTCACCCACGGCGGCGCCCAGGTCGCCTTCGCGACGCTCGACCTCACCCGCGCGGTGGTGGTGACCACCTCCGGCGCCGTCAGCTACAGCAACGTGCCGGCCACCCTCACCGCCGCCGGTCGCGACCAGGTGCTGTCGGGCTACGCGACCGACCTCGACCCGGTGAGCTTCACCGTCGGCGCTCCCGCCGCCGCGCCCGCCGGCACCACCGGCACGGTGGCCGCGGCTCCCGCCCCGGTGCGCGCCGCCGCGATCCCCACCGCACCGCCCTCGACGACGGGCGCACAGGCCGGCGGCGATCAGCTGGCGGCGCTCGGTGCCGGCCAGCGGGCCACCGTCACGGCATCCGGATTCGAGCCGAACGAAGCGGGCATCAAGGTGGTCGTCTACTCGGCCCCGGTGCTGCTGGGCACCGTCACCGCCGATGCCGACGGCGTCGCGTCGTGGACCGGCGTGCTGCCGGCGACGCTGGCCGACGGCGAGCACACGCTCACCTTCCAGGGCTCGGTCTCGCGCGGGCTCGTGTTCACCCTGGCCCGCGCCGTGGCTGCGACCGTCGGCGTCGTGGGGCAGTGCCCGGTGGTCGACGCCGGCCTGCAGTGGGGCTTCAAGGAGTCGTTCCGCACCTACATCGAAGGCATCGCCAAGGGCGGCTGGGAGCTCACCGACGTCACCTACGCCTACCCGCAGTTCACGTGGACCGGCGGCGCCGGCGGCGTGGACCTCGCCACCCGCACCGGACTGGTCACCTTCGGCGGCGGCATCCGCTTCACCGGTCACGACGGCGCGCTCGACACGACGCTGGGCAATGCGCGCCTCGAGCTCGCCGGCGACGTCGGCTACCTCGTGTTCGACGTGACCGGCACCACGCAGGACGGCTCGCCCGTCGCGCAGCCGAACGTGCGGTTCGCCGAGTTCGCCCTGCCCGACCTGGAGGTCACCGGCGGTGCGCTCGTGCTCGACGCGCTCCCCACCACGCTGACGGATGCCGGTGCCGCGGCGTTCGGCACGTACGCGGCCGGCGAGGAGTTCGACCCCGTCTCGGCGACGATCCCCGTCGACGCCGCGTGCGGCGCGGCGGCGGCAGCGCCCGGCGACGGCACAGTCACGGCCGAGGCGATCGCCGCGGAGCCGGAGACCACCACGGCCGTCGACGCCGAGCCGGCCCCGGTGTGGCCGTGGCTCGTGGGCGGCGGTGTCGTGCTGCTCGCCGCGATCGCCCTCACGTGGGTCATCGCCTCCCGGCGCCGTCCCGCACCGGCATCCGCCCCCGGCACCTCCGCCACCGAGGACTGACGCGCCCGCCGAGTGCACGACCTGCGCCCGAGCGCACGGCCTTCATTACGTCTGAAGGTCGTGCGCTCGACGGCAGGTCGTGCGCTCGGCGCTGCGCGCTCGGCCCCCGGCGCGGGGCTCGGGGGCCGCGCGAGGCTGCGCGGTGGGAGAATGGGTGCTGTGACCGAACCCGCCGAGCACCACATCGAGAAGGCGCAGCTGCGCCGGAGCCCCAAGTACGGGGTGTTCCTCACGGTGGGCGCTGCCCTCGGCGTGATCGTCGCCCTCGTGCTCACCTTCGCGTTCGGCGGCGACGACAAGAGCCCGTTCACGGGCGTCATCTACTCCGACTCGCAGGTGTTCGGCTTCCTGGCGCTGTTCTGCGCCACGGTCGGACTCGTCGTCGGCGGCATCGTCGCCCTCATCCTCGACCGCACGCTCAGCCGTCGCGCCCGCGAGGTCGCGGTCGACCGCGAGCGTCACGTCACCCCGCCCGAAGACTGACCCGCGGGCGCCCCGGCGCCGCTGGCCCGGGTGCCGCACGGCTTGGCGCCGCAGGGCTTGGCGTCGCAGGGCTTGGCGCCGCAGGTCCCGGCGCGGCGGGTCGAGGTGCCGCAAGCCCCGACGCGGCAGCCCCCTGTGTCGAGCGCACGGCTTCGCGCCGACCGCACGACCTACGGATGCCGGCAGGCCGTGCACTCGGCATCCATCCCGTGCACTCGCGAAAACCCCCGACACCCGCCCGGGCATCGCGCCCGACCCGCCCGCGCCGCCCCGCGGCCTACGCCAGGTCGGCGATGACGGGGGCGATCGCGGCGTCGAAGGCGACGACGTCGCCGCGCAGGCCGTCGGTGACCGCGACGGTGAGCGCCCCGATCCACCAGACGCCGCGCTGGGTGAGGGGCAGCACCTGCACGTTCAGCTCGAACCCGTGCGCCCGGCGCCCGACGGCGCGCTCGTGCTGGGCGATCGCGCTCGCGTAGGCGCGGTAGGACGATCCGGTGCCCACCGACGCCCGGTACCGGTCGTGCGCCGCGCGCGCGTAGGCGACGGCATCCGGTCCGTGCGGGGTGATGGCCGCGGCGAGCTCGGCGAACCCCTCGGTGGGCAGCGCCACGAGCAGGTCGAATCCGTCGACGAGCTCCAACGGCACCGGCGACGTGTGCGCCTCGGGCTCGACGGTCATCTCCCAGTAGCGGCGCCACTGGCGTTCGAGCTCGGCGATCGGCTCGTACTCGGCGGCCTCGCGGGCCGGCGCGCCGCGCAGACTCGGCAGCTCCTCGGGGAAGCGCACCCCGAGCACCTGACGGAGGTACAGGGCGATGATCACCGGCAGGCCCGCGTCTTCGCGCACCAGCCACTCCCCGCCGCTCACCATGCCGCCATCCTAGGCATCCCGCCCCACCCACCGGGCGATCGCCGGGCGCCGACATCCCGCCCCCCGGCGCCGAGTGCACGGCTTGGCGCCCAGTGCACGGCCCTGCGGATGCCGGCACCCCGTGCACTCGCCCGCACCCCGTGCACTCGCGACCCGCCCCCACCCCACCCCCCACCCCACCCCCTGGCGGCCGAGCACCCAGCCGCGGCCGGTAGGCTGTGCGTCGTGGCCTCGACCCCGCCGAATCCCTATACCGCAGCCGGCGTCGACACCGCGGCGGGGGATCTCGCCGTCGAGTTGATGAAATCGGCCGTCCGTCGCACCCATGGTCCCGAAGTGCTGGGCGGAGTCGGCGGCTTCGCCGGCCTGTTCGACGCCTCGGCGCTGCGCGAGTACGCCAAGCCGCTGCTGGCCACCTCGACCGACGGCGTCGGCACGAAGGTCGCCATCGCGCAGGCCATCGACAAGCACGACACCATCGGCCAGGACCTCGTCGGCATGGTCGTCGACGACATCGTCGTGGTGGGGGCCAAGCCCCTCTTCATGACCGACTACATCGCGTGCGGCAAGGTCTTCCCCGAGCGCATCGCCGACATCGTGCGCGGCATCGCGCTGGGCTGCGAGCAGACCGGCACCGCCCTCGTCGGCGGCGAGACCGCCGAGCACCCCGGGCTGCTCGGCCTGAACGACTACGACGTGGCCGGCGCGGCCACCGGCATCGTCGATGCCGACCGCGTGCTGGGCGCCGAGCGCGTGCGCGCCGGCGACGTGGTGCTGGCCCTGGCCTCCAGCGGCCCGCACTCCAACGGCTACTCCCTCATCCGCCACGTCGTCACCGGCGCGGGCATCAGCTACGGCGACCACGCCGCCGACTTCGGCACCACGTGGGGCGAGGCGCTCCTCGAGCCGACGCGCCTGTACACCCTGCCGCTGCTGCGCCTGCTGACGCAGTTCCCGGATGCCGTGCACTCGCTGTCGCACGTTACCGGCGGCGGCATCGCCGCCAACCTCGCCCGGGTGCTCCCGCAGGGCACGTGGGTCGAGGTCGACCGCAGCACCTGGTCGCCCTCGCCCGTCTTCCGGGTGCTCGCCGACCTCGGCTCGCTCGAGCTCGAGGCCACCGAGGGCACCTGGAACCTCGGCGTCGGCTTCCTCGCCGTCGTCTCGGCCGAGTCGGCCGCGGCCACGGCATCCGCCCTCGCCGCCGAGGGGATTGCGACCTGGCAGGTCGGCGTCGTCGGCGACGGCCCCCGCCCGGCCGGCGACTTCGAACAGGGCGCCAAGGGCGTCGACGGCGGCGCTGTGCGCCTGGTCGGCGCGTACGCCTGACCCTTCTCCCCACCTACCCGGAGCGAATCACCACCCCATGTGCGGCATCGTCGGCATCGTCGGTCAGACCCCCGTCAACCAGGAGATCTACGACTCGCTGCTGCTTCTGCAGCATCGCGGTCAGGACTCCGCCGGCATCGCGACGGCCGAGTCGTCGGGCGTGTTCCACCTCTCCAAGGTGAAGGGGCACGTGCGCGAGGCGTTCCGCACCCGCGACATGCGCGCGCTGCTGGGCGAGATCGGCCTCGGCCACGTGCGCTACGCCACGAAGGGCACCGCCTCCAGCGAGGAAGAGGCCCAGCCGTTCTACGTGAACGCGCCCTACGGCATCGTGCTGGTGCACAACGGCAACCTCACCAACACCCGCGAGCTCACCGAAGAGCTGTTCCGTGACGACCGCCGGCACCTCAACACCAGCTCCGACACCGAGCTGCTGGTCAACGTGCTCGCCAACGAGCTGCAGACCACGATCTCGGGCCCCGAGCTCGACCCCGAGCAGATCTTCCAGGCCGTCACCCGCGTGCACGAGCGCGTCGAGGGCTCGTACGCCTCGATCGCCCTCATCGCCGGCTACGGCCTGCTCGCCTTCCGCGACCCGTTCGGCATCCGCCCGCTCATCCTCGGCACCCGCCGCGCCGAGCACCCGGCCGGCTCGGGCAGCGCCGACGCGGCGAAGTACGAGTGGGTCGTGGCATCCGAGTCGCTCGTGCTCGAGAACGCGGGCTTCGAGGTCGTGCGCGACGTCGAGCCCGGCGAGGCGGTCTTCATCGACCTCGACGGCAACCTGCACACCCGTCAGTGCGCCGCCGACGCGAAGCTCGTGCCGTGCTCGTTCGAGTACGTCTACCTCGCCCGTCCCGACTCGATCATGAACGGCATCTCGGTCTACGAGGCGCGGCTGCGCATGGGCGACCGCCTGGCCGACACGATCGCCAAGTACACGCCCAAGGATGCGATCGACGTCGTCATGCCCATCCCCGACTCGTCGCGTCCGGCGGCGATGCAGGTGGCGCGCAAGCTCGGCATCGAGTACCGCGAGGGCTTCTACAAGAACCGCTACGTCGGCCGTACGTTCATCATGCCCGGGCAGGCGGTGCGCAAGAAGAGCGTGCGCCAGAAGCTCAACGCGATGTCGAGCGAGTTCAAGGGCAAGAACGTGCTGCTCATCGACGACTCGATCGTGCGCGGCACCACCTCCAAGGAGATCATCCAGATGGCCCGGGATGCCGGTGCCGCCTCCGTCACCTTCGCCTCGGCGGCCCCGCCCATCCGGCATCCGCACGTCTACGGCATCAACATGCCCTCGCGGCACGAGCTCGTCGCCTACGGGCGCACGATCCCCGAGATCGCCGAAGAGCTCGGCTGCGACTACCTCGTCTACCAGGAGGTCGAAGACCTCAAGGCCGCGATCCTCGACGGGTCGCCCGATGTCGAAGACCTCGACATGAGCTGCTTCGACGGCCGCTACATCACCGGCACCGTCACCGAGGAGTACCTCGCCTGGGTCGAGGGCTCGCAGGAGAGCTGACCGGGCCGCCGACGGCAGAGCGCGGATGCCGTGCGGCGCCCGCACCTGACGCCGGGCGCCCTAGGCTGGATCGGTGACCGACCTTCCCGCCCGCCCGCTCTGGCGGGGTCGGGTCCTCGCCTTCGTCGGCGTCGTGCTCGTGGCCTTCTCGTTGCGCTCGGCCGTGGCCTCGCTGTCGCCGATCCTCGCCGAGGTGCGCGCCGACATCGACGTGCCCACCTGGGTGGTCGGGCTCATCGGCACCGCCCCGCCGGTGTGCTTCGCCGTGTTCGGCATCGTCACGCCGCTGCTGGAGCGCCGGTTCGGGCTGGAACGGCTCGCCGTGGCCGCGATGGTGATCGCCGCCGCCGCCCTCGCCGGGCGCGCGCTGGCGGCCGATGCCGCCCTGCTGCTGCTGGGCACGACGGTGCTGTTCGCGGCGGTCGGCGTGGGCAACGTCGTGCTGCCCCCGCTCATCAAGGCGTACTTCCCCGACCGGGTCGGGGTGATGACGGCGCTGTACTCGGCCACCCTCGCCGTGGCGGCGTTCCTGCCGCCGCTGGTGGCGGTGCCCATCGCCGATGCATCGGGCTGGCGCTTCTCGCTGGGCCTGTGGTCGGTGTTCGCCGCGCTGGCGCTCGTGCCGTGGGTGACCCTGCTCATCCGCGACCGGGCGCAGCACCGCGCCGTCGTGGTCGAGCCTGCGCCGCGGGTGCTCGGCCGCCTGTTCCGCCTGCCGCTGGCCTGGGCCCTGGCGACCTCGTTCGCGATCTCGTCGGCGAGCGTCTACACCGCCTTCGCGTGGCTGCCGGTCATCCTCGTCGACATCGCCGGCGTCGACCACGCCACCGCGGGGGCGCTGCTGGCGCTGTTCTCGGCGATCGGCCTGCCGCTGTCGTTCATCGTGCCGCTCATCGTCACCCGTGGCCGCCGCATCGGCGTGCTCTACGCGGTGGCGCTGGTGACCGGGGTGTTGTCGGTGGCGGGGCTGATCCTCGCCCCGCAGGCGGCGACCGTGCTGTGGGTGGTGCTGCTCGGCATCCCGCAGGGGCTCTTCCCCGCGATGCTCGTGCTCATCCAGCTGCGGGCGCGCACCCGCGAGGGGTCGGTGGCCCTGAGCGGGTTCACCCAGAGCACCGGCTACGCGGTGGCGGCGCTGTTCCCCATCTCGTTCGCGCTGCTGCACGAGAGCACCGGGTCGTGGACGCCGCCGCTGCTGCTGATCGGCGCGCTGATGCTGCTGGCCGTGCCGGCGGGCGTGATCGTCACGCGCGGCGGCACGGTCGAAGACGCGTGGGAGCGACGGCACGGCGCGTGGTGAGCCACGCCCGATGAGACGACGGGGGAGAATCGGAAGGTCAGGCCTTCTCTAGTTCTTCTTCGTCCTCGTCTTCGTCTTCGTACTCGTCGGCCCACTTGTCGACGTACTGATCGTCCTGGTGGCCCAGCTCCTTCTCGAGCGCGCCGAAGTTCACCGTGTAGGTGTCGTACTTGAGCTCACGCGCGATCTTGGTGTGCTTCGCCTTCTGACGGCCACGCCCCATGCGAGACCCCCTCGATTCTCAGTCGCGGGCTGTGCGGCGGTGCCCGTCAAAACAATTCGGCCTGTGGCCGGGAAGAGTAGCATTCAGGATATCACGGCGCCCTCGTCACCTCGCCGGTCGGCGGGGTTTCGAGACGGCATCCCGCCGGTGGGCGCCAGACCGGAAGGCGAACATGAGCGACGACGCATCTGCCCCCGTTCCCCCGCATGCCGTGATCGTCGGGATGATCCCCGATCAGCCGGCGCGCGTCGTGCGCGAAGCCGCCCGCTATGCCGCGCTCCTGCAGGCGCCGCTGGTGGTCGCCTACGTCGACGTCACGCGGTTCGTCACCTATGAAGACCCCGACGGCTACGTGCACACGGCGCCCATCGACCTCGACGTCTCGCCGGGCGAGAGTCAGTTCGCGGCCGTGAAGGATGCCGTCGCGCACGCGCTGGCGGGGTCTCCGGTGGCCTGGTCGGCGACGTCGCTGGTGGGCGATCCCGCGCTGGCCATCAAGCATCTGGCCGAGCAGTCCGACGCGCGACTCATCGTCGTCGGCACGCGGCGCCGCGGCTTCGGGGAGTCGGTGCGCGAGTTCTTCACCGGCTCGGTCGCCGCACGGCTGGCGCACCGGCAGTCGCGCCCGATCCTCGTGGTGCCGCTGGAGGCGCCCGCCGCCGACGACGAGGAGCTCTGGCCCGAAGGCTGAGCTCCCCGCGGACGGCGTTGTACCCGGGCCCGCCCGTCAGCCCGCGAGGGCGCGGGTGAGGGAGCGCGATGCGTCCTCGAGCGCGCGCTCGAGCTCGTCGACGGCGGTCGCCGGCAGCGCTCCGCCGCGGGCGACGTGCGTGCGCAGGTCGGCACGGACGGTGGCGCGGAAGGTCGAGACGAGGGCGTCGGCGCGCTGCACCTGCTCGCGCGACGACGAGCGGGACTCGTCGCGCTCGGGCTGGGGGGCCTTCGCGGCGCGTTCGCGGGTGGCATCCTTGTCGGCCTGCGCGGCGGCGGCCAGGTCGGCCTTCAGGCTGCGCATGGCCTCGCGCATCGACCCGCGCACCTCGTCGGCGATCAGTCGGATGCTGTCCGAGAGGCCGTCTTCGATGCCCTGCAGGTCGTCGGCGCGCGAGGCGACCTCGGCGCGTCCGGCATCCGTGATCGCGTAGACCGTCTTGCGGCCGTCGACGGTCTTGGTGACCAGTCCTTCTTCTTCGAGCTTGGCCAGGCGCGGGTAGATCGTGCCGGCGCTGGGCGTGTAGGTGCCGCCGGTGCGGTCGGAGAGGGCCTGCATGAGGTCGTAGCCGTGCCGGGGCGACTCGTCGAGCAGCCGCAGCAGGTAGAGGCGGAGGTCGCCGTGGGAGAAGACCGGAGCCATGGTCACCACTCCTCGGGGGTCGGCGCGTCGCCGGCGGGGCCGGCGGCCGGTTCGGATGCCGCGGCGCGGCGCAGCACGGTGAGCGAGCCCGAGACCGAGTTCGCGCGGATGTCGACGAAGCTGCCCGACAGCTCGCCGATCGAGTCGGCGTAGTTGGTGGGGCCGGTCGCCGAGCGCTTGACGCCGTCGACCGTGACGCGGCCGCTGACGCTGCGCAGCACGTAGTTGGCGGGGAGCTCCTCGTCGAGGCGCACGGTGGTCTGGCCGCTGACGGTGTTGACGCCCACGGCCTGGATGCGGCCGGTGGAGTCGACCAGCAGGTCGCCCGAGACGGTGTCGATGGTGGCCTTGCGCAGCTCGCCGGTGACGGCCACGTCGCCCGAGACCGAGTTGGCGCTCAGCGCGCCGTGGAGGCCGCGGATCTGCACGTCGCCCGACACCGCGTTGGCGGAGATGTCGCCGGTCTGGCCGTCGACGATGATGTCGCCCGAGACGGTGTTGAGCTTGGCGTCGGTGGCCAGTCCCGACACCAGCGCGCTGGCGCTGACCACACCGAGGTTCAGCGCGATGTCGCGGGGGACGGCGACGCTGATCTCGGCCTTGGTGCCGCCGGAGCCGAAGCCGCGGAACACGTCGATGAAGTTGTCCCAGCGCAGCTGCGGGTGGTCGATCTCGACGACGTCGCCGTCGACTTCGATGCGCAGGTCCTTGCCGGTGACGGTGTGCACTTCGATGCGCACGCCGGGCTCGTCGTGGGCGATGACGTCGATCTGCCCGCCGATGAGGCCGACCTTGAGCTTGCGGGCGTTCTCGATGTCGATGACGCGGCTGTCGCCCGGGTGGATGATCCACTTCTCGAGGGTCATGATCTCTTCTTTCCTGAGGATGAGATTCGGGGACGCGATCAAGATATATCGCGTGTTGCGAGGGTAACACGATATATCTCGAAGTTGTCAAGAGATCCGCTTGACCTTGACGCGACGTCAACCTCTACCGTCGAACACATGACGAACGAATGGTCGATCCAGCAGATCGCGAAGCTCGCCGGAACCACGAGCCGGACCCTCCGGCACTACGGCGAGCTCGGGCTCCTGCAGCCCTCGCGCATCGGCGCGAACGGCTACCGGTACTACGACGGCACCGCCCTGGTGCGCCTGCAGCGCATCCTGCTGCTGCGCGAGCTGGGGCTCGGCCTCACGCAGATCGGCGACGTGCTGGCGCGCGAGACCGACGAGGTGCCGGCGCTGGAAGCCCACCTCGCCTGGCTGCGCGACGAACAGGACCGGCTCGGGCGGCAGATCGCCGCCGTGGGCTCGACCATCGCGTCACTGAGAGGAGGTGAAACCCCCATGGCATCAGAGATGTTCGACGGTTTCGATCACACGCGCTACCGCGACGAGGTCACCGAGCGCTGGGGCGCCGACGCCTATGCGCGCGGCGACGCGTGGTGGCGCGGCATGTCCGCCGACGAGAAGGCCGACTGGCAGGAGCGCACCGCGCGACTGGGCGCCGAGTGGACGGCCGCCGCCGCCCGCGGCATCCCCGCCGACGGCCCCGAGGCGCAGGCGCTGGCAGAACGCCACGTGCAGTGGCTGACCGGCATCCCCGGCACGCCCGCATCGGCCCCCAGCGGCGACGTCGCCGGCTACGTGACCGGGCTCGGCGAGATGTATGTCGCCGACCCGCGGTTCGCGGCCAACTACGGCGGCACCGCCGGCGCCGAGCTCGTGCGCGACGCGCTGCGCGTCTACGCCGCGACGCGCCTGTGAGAGCGGGCGGACAGACCGCCCGCAGACGACACGACGCCCCCACCTTCGCGGTGGGGGCGTCGTGATGTGTGGGGGAGTGAGGTCAGCTTCGACCGCCGCGGACGACCCGCAACAGGAAGGCGATGATGGCGATGACCGCAACGATCAGAGCCACCCACAGCAGCCAGTTGAGGGCGGTGTTCAGTCCGCCGACGATCGCCAGAACGATTGCGACGACGATGATGATGATGAGCGCGAGGTTCACGGGGTCTCCTTTTCGCGGGGCGATGAACGCATGGTCACGTCCACCGGGCATGGCAACGCTATTCCCTCAGCACACGTTCAGTTCACCCCCTTGCATGAGGGTGTTCGGATGCGGTAGAGACCGAAGCATGCCGCGACAAGATCCCACCCCCACGCTCAAAGACCCCGGCCTCTACGAAGAGCTCCGCGACCAGGGCGCGTCGAAGCAGAAGGCCGCGCGCATCTCCAACGCCGCCGCCCGCGACGGCCGCAGAGCCGTCGGTCGCCGCGGCGGCGAGTCGGGGTCGTACGACGACTGGACGGTGCCCGAGCTGCGGGCGCGGGCGAAGGAGATCGGTCTCACCGGATACTCCGGGAAGCGGAAGGCGGAGCTCATCCGGATGCTCCGCGACAGCTGACGTGCCGCGCCTGCGACGCGTGCGCCCCGGCGACGATCCCGGGTACCGGCGCATCCGGGTCGGCGACCGCTTCCGCTACACCGACCACGACGGCGGGGCCCTGGCCGCCGACGAGCGCGAGCGCGCCGTGGCCCTCGTCATCCCGCCCGCCTGGGAAGACGTGTGGATCAGCGCCGACCCGCTCGGTCACGTGCAGGCCACCGGCGTCGACGAGGCCGGTCGGATGCAGTACATCTACCACCCGCAGTGGTCGGCCGGCCGCGACAAGGGCAAGTACGCCCGCGCCCTGCAGCTGGCCGAGTCGCTGCCGCGCGCCCGCGGCCGGATCACCACGTCGCTGCGCCGCGACGACCTCGACCGCGAGCGGGTGCTCGCCGCCTCGTTCCGCCTGCTCGACCACGCCGCCCCGCGCATCGGGTCGGAGCGCTACCTCAAACGCCACGGCAGCCGCGGCCTCACCACCCTGCTGCGCCGGGATGCCGCGGTGGACGGCACGGTGCTGACGCTGCGCTTCCCGGGCAAGAGCGGCAAACGGCAAGAGCTCGACATCGACGACCCCGACCTCGCCGAGGTCTCGGCGCTGCTGGTGGCCGGGCGCCCGGCATCCCCGCTGCTGGCCTACACCCGCGGGCGCCGACGCGTCGCGCTGACCCCGAAAGACGTCAACGACTATGTGCGCACGATGACCGGCGGCGCCTTCAGCGCCAAGGACTTCCGCACCCTGCGCGGCACGATCCTCGCCGCCGACGCCCTGGCGCGCATCGGCACCGTCGACACCGCGAGCGACCGCAAGCGCGCCGAGGTGCTCGCCGTGCGCGCGGCATCCGAAGCCCTCGGCAACACCCCGTCGGTCGCGCGGGGGTCGTACATCGACCCCCGCGTGTTCCAGCGCTATCGGCGCGGAGTGCTGCTGGACACCACCGTGTCGCCCGAATCGGCGATCCGTGCGCTGATTCTGGGGTGACTCGGCCCTACGGTGATTCCATGGCCCGTGCGCGGTGGTTCTCGCCGGCCACGCTGCTGCTGGTGATGGCGGGCGGCGCGGTCGGCGTCGCCGCGCGCGCCGCCATCGTGCTGCCGCTGGGCGCGGGCACCCACCCGCTGGTCGTGCCGGCGGTCACCCTGCTGATCAACGTCGCCGGATCGCTGCTGCTGGGCGTCGTCGTCGGCTGGCTGGGCGACAGGCGTCCGCGGCTGCGCGCCTTCCTCGGCACCGGCGTGCTCGGCGGCTTCACCACCTACAGCGCCTTCGCCGTGCAGACGGTGACCACGGCCGCTGACGCCCCACTGGTGGGGCTGGCCCTCGCCGTCGTGTCGGTGTTCGCCGGTGCGGTGGCCGCGGCTGCCGGGCTGCGCCTCGGGCGCGCGGCCGGCCTCGCCCCGGTCGGCGCCCCACCGGAGGCGGCGGAGTGACCGGGATGCTGGAATTCGGCATGCTCGTGGCCGGCGGCGCGGTCGGCGCGGGCCTGCGCTACCTCGCCGACGGCGCCGTCATGCGCGGCCGCCGCGGGGTGTTCCCCCTCGGCATCCTGCTGGTCAACCTCAGCGGCTCGTTCGTGCTGGCCCTGCTCACCGGGCTCGGCGCCGTCATCGCCCCGGCGTGGGCCGCGATCCTCGGGGTGGGGCTGCTGGGCGGCTTCACGACCTTCTCGACCGTGTCGGTCGAAACGATCCTGCTGGCCGAGGGCGGACGACGCGACTGGGCGTGGGTGAACCTCGTCGGCACCCTCGTGGTGTGCGTGGTCGCCGCGTGGATCGGGGTCGGCATCGGCGGCCTCGCGCCGCGGTGA
Organism: Microbacterium festucae; assembly: GCF_025421715.1. Taxonomy (GTDB): domain Bacteria; phylum Actinomycetota; class Actinomycetes; order Actinomycetales; family Microbacteriaceae; genus Microbacterium; species Microbacterium festucae. Next base: position 776,708 of record NZ_JAOEFC010000001.1, on the reverse strand, counting down.
CCGCCACCCCATCGGCCCCCACGCCCGCGTTCTCGCTGATCCGCGTGGGATACTGACACCGATACATCTCTGTATCCCGCGGTCCCCGCCGCACCTGCCCTCCACGCAAAGGCCTGCCTTGTCGAAACTCGCCGTTCTGAGCCTCAAGAACCGTGCCCTCATCGCGCTCGTCACGATCGTCGCCGCGGTCTTCGGAGGCCTCGCGCTGACGAGCCTCAAGCAGGAGCTCATCCCGTCGATCGAGTTCCCGCAGCTGTCGATCCTCACGACCTACCCGGGAGCGTCCCCCGACGTCGTCAACAACGACGTGTCGACCCCGATCGAGACGGCGATCCAGAGCGTGCCCGGGCTGGAATCGACCACGGCCACCAGCACCACCAACGCGTCGATCGTGCAGGCATCCTTCACCTACGGCACCGACCTGGCCACGGCCGAGCAGAAGATCCTGCAGTCGATCAACCGCATCCAGAGCCAGCTGCCCGAGGGCGTCGAGCCCAACGTCGTGTCGTTCTCCATCGACGACCTGCCCGTCATCGCGCTGGCCGTCACCGGCTACGACGACGCCGCGTCGATCCAGGGCGAGCTCGAGACCAGCGTCGTCCCCGACCTCGAAGACATCGCCGGGGTCAGCGGCGCCACCATCGTCGGCGGTCAGGGCCAGCGCGTCTCGATCACCCCCGACCCGGCACGTCTGGCCGAGTCCGGCTTCTCGCAGCAGGCCATCTCCGACGCCCTGAAGCAGAACGGCGTGCTGTTCCCGGGCGGCACCGTCGCCGAGGGCGACCAGACCCTCACCGTGCAGACCGGCGCCAAGCTCACCTCGGTCGACGAGATCTCCGCGCTCCCGCTCGTGCCCACCTCCCCCGAGCAGGCCGCCGCCGGCACCGTCAGCATCGGCGACGTGTCCACCGTCGCCCTCGGCCAGGACCCGGTCACCTCGATCTCCCGCGTCAACGGCGAGCCCGCCCTCACCGTCTCGATCACCAAGCTCCCCGCCGCCAACACCGTCGACGTCTCGAAGGCCGTCACCGCCGCGATCCCCGACCTGCAGTCGGCCATCGGCGACGACGCCGAGTTCACGATCGTCTTCGACCAGGCGCCCTACATCGAGCAGTCGATCGAGGCGCTCGCGCAGGAGGGTCTGCTCGGCCTCGTCTTCGCGGTGCTGGTGATCTTCGTCTTCCTGCTGTCGGTGCGCTCGACCCTGGTCGCGGCCATCTCGATCCCCACCAGCGTGCTCATCACCTTCGTCGGCATCCAGGCGTTCGGGTACTCGCTGAACATCCTCACCCTCGGTGCGCTCACCATCGCGATCGGCCGAGTCGTGGACGACTCCATCGTCGTCATCGAGAACATCAAGCGCCACTACGTCGGCAGCGCCGACAAGCTGCGCTCCATCCTGCTCGCGGTGCGCGAGGTCGCCGCGGCGATCACGGCATCCACCATCACCACCGTGGCCGTCTTCCTGCCGATCGCCTTCGTCGGCGACGTCACCGGCGAGCTGTTCCGGCCCTTCGCGCTCACCGTCACCATCGCGATGGCCGCCTCGCTGTTCGTGGCGCTGACGATCGTGCCGGTGCTCGCCTACTGGTTCCTCAAGCCCGGCAAGCCCCTCACCGACGCCGAGGGCCGTCAGGTCGACCCCGAAGACCCGGCCGCGCCGCCCTCGCGCCTGCAGAAGGGCTACCTGCCCATCCTGCGCTGGACGCTGAAGCACTCGTGGATCACGCTGCTGCTGGCCGTGCTCGTGCTCGCCGGCACCGTCGCCGCCGCGCCGTTCATGAAGACCAACTTCCTCGGCGACAGCGGGCAGAACACGTTCACCGTCACGCAGGACCTCGGCCCCGCGGCCAGCCTCGACGCGCAGGACGCCGCCGCGCAGACCGTCGAGAACGCGCTGCTCGAGGTCGACGGCATCGACACCGTGCAGACCTCGATCGGCTCGAGCGGGTCGGCGGTGCGCGACGCCTTCTCGGGCGGCAGCGCCGGCATCACCTACTCGATCACCACCGACCCCGCCGCCGACCAGGTCGCCGTGCGCGAAGACGTGCAGCAGGCCGTCGCCGACCTCGACGACGTCGGCACCGTCACCGTCTCGTCGGGTCAGGGCGGCTTCGGGTCGAGCGACATCGCCGTCGACGTGACCGCGCCCGACGCGGCATCCCTGCAAGAGGCCACCGACACCGTGGTGGGCGCCCTCGACGGCGCCGACGGCCTCGGTCAGGTCACCTCCAACCTCGCCGCCTCGCTGCCCTACGTGGCCGTGACCGTCGACCGCGACGCGGCCGCCGCGCTCGGGCTCTCGGAGGTCGCCGTCGGCGGCATCGTCTCGGGCACGATGCAGCCCTCGCAGCTGGGCACCGTCGAGATCGACGGCACCGGGCTGACCGTCTACCTGCAGTCCGCGTCGGTGCCCGCCACGATCGACGAGCTGCAGAACCTGCCGATCCCGAGCGCCGGCGGGCCCATCCCGCTGTCGCAGATCGCCACCGTCGAGCAGAGCCAGGGCCCCACCTCGATCACCACCGAGCGCGGGCAGCGCACCGCGACGGTGACCGTGACCCCCTCGACCGACGACCTCAACGCGGCCTCGGCCACCGTCACTGCGGCCCTCGTCGACCTCGACCTGCCCACGGGCGCCGACGCCCAGGTGGGCGGCGTGCTCTCGCAGCAGCAGGACGCATTCGGTCAGCTCGGCCTCGCGATGCTCGCCGCGATCCTCATCGTCTACATCGTCATGGTCGCGACCTTCAAGTCGCTGCGCCAGCCGCTGCTGCTGCTCGTGTCGGTGCCGTTCGCCGCCACCGGCGCGATCCTGCTGCAGATCGCCACCGGGGTGCCGCTGGGCGTCGCCTCGCTCATCGGCGTGCTGATGCTCATCGGCATCGTGGTCACCAACGCGATCGTGCTCGTCGACCTCGTCAACCAGTACCGCGAGAAGGGGCTCACCGCCCACGACGCCACCCTCGCCGGTGGCGCGCGACGCCTGCGCCCCATCCTCATGACCGCGCTGGCCACGATCTTCGCGCTCACGCCCATGGCGCTCGGCATCACCGGCCACGGCGGCTTCATCTCGCAGCCGCTGGCGATCGTCGTCATCGGCGGTCTCATCTCGTCGACCGTGCTCACCCTGCTGGTGCTGCCGACCCTCTACAACCTCGTCGAGGGCGCCAAGGAGCGTCGCCGCGTGCGCCGCGGCGAGCCCGCTGTGCTGCCGGGTGACTTCGCGACGGCGGGCGCCGGTGCGGGGGCTGTCGCCGTGGGTGCTGGGGTTGGTGCTGGTGCGGGTGCGGTGGGTGCCGGTGCGCTGGCGGTGGGTGCCGGCGGGGTGCCCGCGACCCGTCGCGAGCGGCGCCTGCTCGAGGAGGCCGCGACCGGCGGCATCCCGATCATCGCGGCGCCGGTCGTCGCGGCCGAGGCGGATGCCCCCGTCGATGCGGACGCCCCTAGCGAGGCGGTGTCCTCGGTCGATGCGGCGGCTCCGGTCGAAGCCACGCCCGAGGCGGATGCCCCCGTCGAGGACGTGCCCGACGCGGCGATCGCGGAGGAGCAGGTCGTCGAGTCCGACGAGACGGCCGCCGCAGCCGAGCCCCTCATCGAAGAGGCTCCCGACGTCGAGCTGACCTCCGACGAGCCCGCCGGCGGCGCCCCTGCCGACACCGACTCCGCTGACGACGCCCCGGTGGTCGGCGAGCCGGTGTTCGAGGAGGCTCCCGACGTCGAGTTGGGCTCGGATGTCCCCGCGCCCGAGGCCGCGACCGCAGCGCACGACGAGCAGTGGCGCGAGCCCGCCCCCGTCGACGCGGCAGCCGCCGCGCAGACCGAGGCCGGGTCCGACGTGACCGCGACCCCCGTGCTCGACGAGGGTCCCGACGTCGAGGTGGGCTCGGACGTCCCCGCCCCCGAGGCCGCGACCGCCGCGCACGACGAGCAGTGGCGCGAGCCCGCTCCCGCGGGTGACGAGCCCGAGCACGGCGAGGACGGCGACGGCTCGGGCGAGGGTGAGGCCTCCGACGGCGAGTCCGGCGACGAGTCGCACGGCGACGACCCGCACGGAGAGCCCGGCGACGAGCAGTGGCAGGAGCGCCGCGACTGACGGCATCCACCCGGCCGGCACATGCCGGTCGGGCGATACACAGGTGCGGCCGATACAGTGGTGGGGTCGGCTTTCGGACACCGTGCTGCGGCGCGGATGGGTTTGTGAGTCCAAGGGGCCGATGGTGAGCGCCGCTCGGCGCACATGACCATCACTGTTGAATGGCCCCGGCCGACGGATGTCCGGGATGCCCGCCCTGCGGATCTCGCGGTCGGGCGCTGTTCTCGTGCGAACAGAACCCGGAAAGTCCCCCATGCCCAAGAACAAGAAGCCCGCCGGCGGCCGCGCTCAGAATTTCGAGCCCCGCTACGGCAAGAAGACCTCCTTCCAAGACGCGAAGCGCCGCCCCGGCCAGTCGTCCGCCGGCAAGCCCGGCAGCAAGAGCCCCAGCCACCGCGGGTTCAAGCCCGAGGCCGAGGACGCTCCGAAGAAGCAGCGCTGGAGCGCCCAGGAGCGTGCCGGCCGCGACGAGTCGCGCGGCATCCGCACCCACGCGCGCGACGCGCGCAGCAGCCAGACCGCCCGCGCATACGACGACCGCCCCCGTCGCACCGACGACCGTCCCGCCCGCTCGTTCGACGACCGTGGCTCGCGGAACTCCTCCACTTTCGACCGTGAGCGCCCGAACCGGGCCGATTCGGCCCGCGCAGGCTCGGATCGGAGGAGTTTCGACCGCCCCGCGCGCTCGTTCGACGACCGCCCGCGTCGCTCCGACGACCGCCCGGCCCGTTCGTTCGACGACCGCCCGCGTCGCTCCGACGACCGCCCCGCCCGCTCGTTCGACGACCGCGGCTCGCGGAACTCCTCCACTTTCGACCGTGAGCGCCCGAATCGGGCCGATTCGGGTCGCGCAGGCTCGGATCGGAGGAGTTTCGACCGTCCGGCGCGCTCGTTCGACGACCGGCCGCGTCGCTCCGACGACCGTCCCGCCCGCTCGTTCGACGACCGTGGCTCGCGGAACTCCTCCACTTTCGACCGTGAGCGCCCGAATCGGGCCGATTCGGGTCGTGGGGGCTCGGATCGGAGGAGTTTCGACCGTCCCGCCCGTTCGTTCGACGACCGGCCGCGTCGCTCCGACGACCGCCCGGCCCGCTCGTTCGACGACCGGCCGCGTCGGTCCGACGACCGCCCGGCCCGCTCGTTCGACGACCGGCCGCGTCGGTCCGACGACCGCCCGGCCCGCTCGTTCGACGACCGCCCGGCCCGCCGCGAGCGGCCCGACAGCCGGCCGAACCGGTCGGACTGGAACGCCCCGCAGAAGTCCGCGGCCCACGCCGACCACGTCGACGTCGTGCACGAGCGGTTGCAGGCCGAGGCGGTGGATGCCGCGTCGATCGAGGCCGCGGGCTTCGGCGATCTGGGCCTCGGCCAGAACCTCGTGAAGCAGCTCGCCGAGCTCGGCGCCGAGACGCCCTTCCCGATCCAGGTCGCGACGATCACGCCGATCCTCGAGGGCCGCGACGTGCTGGCCCGCGGCCGCACCGGCTCGGGCAAGACCATCGCCTTCGGCGCCCCGCTGGTCGAGTCGGTGCTGCGCAGCCAGGCCGGTCAGCGCCGCGAGTTCGGCCGGTCGCCCAAGGCGCTCATCCTCGCCCCGACCCGCGAGCTCGCCCTGCAGATCGACCGCACCGTGCAGGCGCTTGCCCGCAGCGTGGGCCTGTTCACCACGCAGATCTACGGCGGTGTGCCGCAGGCGCGTCAGGTGGGTGCGCTGAAGAAGGGCGTCGACATCATCGTCGGCACCCCGGGCCGCATCGAAGACCTGCAGGCGCAGGGCAAGCTCGACCTCTCCGACATCCGCGTGGTCGTGCTCGACGAGGCCGATCACATGAGCGAGCTCGGCTTCCTCGAGCCGATGCAGCGCATCCTGCGCCTCGTGCCCGCCGACGCGCAGAAGCTGCTGTTCTCGGCCACGCTCGACCGCGAGGTCGCCGCGCTGGTCGACGAGTTCCTGGTCGATCCCGCCGTCTACGAGGTGGCCGGCGAGACGCAGGACACCGGCACGATCGAGCACCGCGTGCTCGTGATCGACCACCGCGACAAGTCCGAGATGCTCGTCTCGCTCGCCGACCGCGACGGCAAGACGCTCATCTTCACCCGCACGCGGGCGTTCGCCGAGATGGTCGCCGAGAACCTCGACGACGCCGGCATCCCCGCCGTCGCGCTGCACGGCGACTTGAATCAGGCCAAGCGCACGCGCAACCTGCAGCGGCTGACCGACGGCAAGGTGCGGGTGCTGGTCGCCACGGATGTCGCCGCCCGCGGCATCCACGTCGACGACATCGACCTCGTGATCCAGGCCGACGCGCCCGACGAGTACAAGACCTACCTGCACCGCTCCGGCCGCACCGGCCGCGCGGGGCGCGAGGGCACCGTCGTCACGCTGATCGCCCGTCAGCGTCGCCGCCGCATGACCGAGATGCTCGAGCGCGCCGAGATCGACGCGCCGTTCGACGAGGTGCGCGTGGGCGACGACCTGATCGAGGAGCTGGCCGGCCGCCAGGCCCGCAACGTCGACGCCTGACCCGCATCCACGATCGATCCCCGCGACGGGGCCCTCCGGGGCATCCCGCCGCGGGGATCGTCGTTTCGGGGCGGATGCCGCGGCGGCACGCCCCGAGACGGGTGACCACGGTGTGCCGGGCGCGGAATGGTTCTACAGTGTCGGCATGGGGATGCGGACGAGGCTGTCTGCCGCAGGAGCGCCGGCGTTGATCGTCGTGCTCGCCGGCTGCACGCCGACCCCGGCCGGGAGCACCCCGACCCCGTCGACCCCCGCCACGAGCGCGCCGCCGGCCGCCACCGCGACCGCGTCGCCGACTGCCACGAGTGCGCCCCCGCCGACCACCACCCTGTCGGGGCCACTCACCATGCCGACGTGCGACCAGATCATGGATGCCGACGCCACCGCGCAGCTGTTCGACCCGAACATCGAGCCCATCCCCGGCGTCGGCGGGCTGGAGCCGAGCGCGCTGCCCGGCCCGGCCGCGCAGACCGCGCTGGCCTCGGCGACCGTCTCGGTGTCGTGCATGTGGGGGATCCCGAACTCCGACGGCGGCTTCCACGGGGTGATCGCGCAGCTCGACCCGACCGTCCGTGACGAGCTGATCGCCGCGCTCGAGGCCAGTTCGTACGAGCGGGGCACCGTCTCGGGGGCGCCGTCGTACGGCGCCGACTTCGACGACGAGATCCTCGGCTACTCGGTGCACTACACGTTCGAGGGCGATGCGTGGGTGATCGTCATGGGCACGCTTTTCCACCAGGAGGACTCGGTGCCCGTCGCCGAGCGCGCCCTCGCCGCCCTGCACGCCGTCAACCCCTGACCAGCACCCCGCACGCCCCCACTCAGAACAGCGTCGCCGCCCCCGCCATCGCCGGCATCCGGGCGCCCGTGGCGCGTACCGGTCCCGGGCGCGGGACGCGCATCTCGACCTCTTCCTCGGCGCCGCCGGCGAGACGGTGGCGGTGCAGCAGCGGGCGCACCCGCGCCGTGAGCAGCTTGCGGTAGCCCACCGGCGCGCTCACCGAGACGCCCGGGTAGAGGCCGCGATAGACCGGCAGCAGGTCGGGGCGCTCGCGTTCGAGCCACTGCCAGAACCACTGCTTGGCGCCGGGGCGCAGGTGCAGCGCGCCGAACACGACACGCGTGGCGCCGGCGGCCGCGATCTGCGCGAGCGCGTGATCGAGGGCGGCGGGCGAGTCGGTGAGGTGGGGGAGGATCGGCATGAGGAACACGGTCACCCGGAACCCGGCGTCGGTCGCTGCGCGCACGGTGGCCAGCCGCGCCGCCGCCGACGGGGTGCCCGGCTCGACGAGCTTCTGCAGGTCGTCGTCGAACACCGCGATCGACATCGCGATCGACACCCGCACGGATGCCGCGGCGTCGGCCAGCTGCGGCAGATCACGCCGCAGCAGCGTGCCCTTGGTGAGCACCGAGAACGGCGTGCCGCTCTCGGCGAGGGCGTCGATGATTCCCGGCATGAGCCGGTAGCGACCCTCGGCGCGCTGGTAGGGGTCGGTGTTGGTGCCCAGGGCCACCGTCTCGCGCAGCCACGTGGGTCGCGCCAACTCGCGCCGCGTCACCTCGGCGACGTTCGTCTTGACGACGATCTGGCTGTCGAAGTCGGCGCCGGCGTCGAGCTCGAGGTATTCGTGCGTCTTGCGTGCGAAGCAGTACGCGCAGGCGTGGCTGCAGCCGCGGTAGGGGTTGATGGTCCAGTCGAACGGCATCGCCGAGGCGCCCGGCACGTGGTTGAGCGCCGACTTGGCGAGCACCTCGTGGAAGGTGATGCCCGCGAACTCGGGCGTGGTCACGCTGCGCACGAGACCGTCGAGGGATTCCAGCCCGGGCAGCGCGTCGACGTCCGTCGCGCCCACCTGCTGCCCCTGCCATCGCATTCCGACAGTCGAACAGAAAACCGAAGAAACGTCAACCGGGGCGCTCCGAGGATAGAACAGGGTGCGGGATACCGAGTGCCATGCCCAGTGGCATCCGATCTCACCGACGCGTAGACTCGACCACGCCATCAATGATGAGGAGGTCGGCGCATGGAGCGCGATATCTACGACGAGGACCACGAGGCGTTCCGCGACGTCGTCAAGGAGTTCATCAAGCGCTACGTCACCAACGAGAAGCGCGAGCAGTGGGATGCCGACGGCGAAGTCGACCGAGCCACCATGCTCGCCGCGGGCGAGGCCGGCATCATCGGGCTCAGCGTGCCCGACGAGTTCGGCGGCGCCGGCATGCTGCAGGACTACCGCTTCCGCGCCGTGGTGAACGAAGAGGTCATCCGCGCCGGTGCCGGCTCGCTGGCCGGGGCCTTCGGCATCCAGGACGACCTGGCCGTGCCCTACCTCGTGCACATGGGCACGCAGGAGCAGAAGCAGACGTGGCTGCCCCGCATGGCCACCGGCGAGGTGATCGGCGCGCTCGCGATGACCGAGCCCGGCGCGGGCAGCGACCTGCGCGGCATCAAGACGACCGCCAAGAAGGTCGACGGCGGCTACCTCGTCAACGGTGCGAAGACGTTCATCTCCAGCGGCAAGACCGCCGACCTCATCGTCACCTTCGTCAAGACGGGCGAGGGCAACCGCCCCGACGCCTTCTCGCTCGTGCTGATCGAGAACGGCATGGAGGGCTTCGACCACGGCAAGAAGCTGCACAAGATGGGCTTCCAGGGGCACGACACCGCCGAGCTCAGCTTCTCGGACGTCTTCGTTCCCGAAGCCAACCTCATCGGCGGCAAGGAAGGGCTCGGCTTCGTCCAGCTCATGATGAACCTGCCGCTGGAGCGCCTGTCGATCGGCGTGGCCGGCGCTGCCGCAGCGGCCGCCGCGCTGGAGTGGACCGTCGCCTACACGAAGGACCGCGAAGCCTTCGGCGAGCGTGTCATCGACTTCCAGAACACCCGTTTCAAGCTCGCCGACGTCGCCACGACCGTCGATGCGCTCTGGGCCTACATCGACCGCGGCCTGAAGGCCTACGGCGAGGGCAAGCTCTCGGCCGAAGAGGCGGCCAAGATCAAGTTCTGGGCCACCGAGCGCGAGTGGGAAGTGCTCGACACCTGCGTGCAGCTGCACGGCGGGTACGGCTACATCACCGAGTACCCCATCGCCCGGGCGTTCCTCGACGCCCGCGTGCACCGCATCTACGGCGGCACGAACGAGATCATGCGCGAGATCGTGGGGCGTCAGATCGCCGGCAAGCGCTGAGCCGACCCCTCATGTGATCCTGCAGCCATCCTGCGAAATCCGTCAGCGAAGATGCGCCAAGCCCATCGAGTTGCGTCAACTTCAGACAGTTGATCGTTGAGTTGATTGGGGAGCGCGTCCTCCGCACCTGAGAGTTCTGAAATGGCCAGACCGGAACGAAAGACTCCTGCTGAACTGACGCCGTCGTGGCCCGATGGTGCCTCCGCTGACCCAGACGCGGAGGTGGCGCGTCTTTTTGCCGTCGCGGTGAACGCAGTTCTGGCAGACAGGAGCGTGCGTGCGCTCGCACGCGACTCCGGCGTCCATGAGTCGACCCTCCGAACCATTCTTGCGGGCAGCGCATGGCCGGATCTGCGGACGATCTCTCGGTTGGAGCGTGCAACTGGGGTGCCTCTCTTCCCCCGCTGACCCAGCGTGTTTGACACGGTTGGATGCTCCGACCGAAGCGCCCGCGGGTCAGCCGGGTCGGGCTGTAGTGGCACCCGGTCAGAGTCGTCGGGTGCCACTACTGCGCGGAGGGCTAGTCGATCAGGACCGTGTCGGCGATCTTGGTGGCGACTTCTTCCAGCGACGCGTAGTCGGAGGTCGTGAGGCCAGAGTGGGACGCGAGGAGCGGGCTCACGTCCCGAAGCTCCGGGAACGTCGTCTCGTGTGCGATCGGGATCACACGACCGCTGGACAGGAGTACCGACAGTTCTTTATCTGCGATGCCTTCTGCGTTGAGGCTTCGCAGAAGTGCCGGCGTTACGAGCACGATTCCCGCGCGAGAGCTCCTCAGTCCCTTATCGATCTGGCGCATCAGGGGAGTGCCGAGCGGGACGTCCTTTTCGCTGAACCACACCTTGACGTCGAGCCCCGTGAGCAGGTTGTAGAACTCGAGTGCTGCTCCCTGCCGGTCATCCCACGCGTGGCAGAGAAACAGATCGCGACGGTCGATTGCAGTCTTCGCGATCCGCTCGACCTCCTCGCGGACGGGGTTGAGGATCCGGTACTCACTCGGCGAGTAGGTGACCGTCGACCTGCGAGCATGGCTCGCGCCGGAGCGTCGAGTGCCGCCGCCGGAAGAGCGACTGGCATAGCTGCGGTGCACGCGCGGAGGAGAAGGCGGAGGCGTATAGGCGGGGGCCGGCTCGTACGCAGAGGGGTAGCTGTACCCATAGCCGTAGCGTGAGCGTCGGCCGCCATGGACGGGGCAGTCGTCGCCGCCGCCGCGAATGTGGCCACGCACCGGCGCGGTACATCCGCCGCTTCCGCGGGCCATCAGCGGTTCCCCCGATGCTTCGTCGGGTCCACGAGCCGGTACGACTGCCCCGCCTTCGGCGTGGGCGGCAGGGGGTTTCCCCTGGTTGAGGTCCGCTCGTCCCCGGTCGCACCACCACGCGGCCCGATGATCTCGTACTGTCCGGAGCGAGGCGTGCGGTCGCCCGGGGTCAACTTGTCGTTCATGTCCAAACCCTTTCAAGGTTCGTTGTGGATGCGGCCAACGGGTTTGCTGGCAGCAGCCGACGTGCGTACCTTGGAGGGATTCCGTCTTCCAGAAGGAATCCCGCCCTCCCATTCGATTGCCGTCGAATCGGGGGGCTTTTCCGTTGCATCGCTGCCGGTTCGGTGCCCAACACTACATGTAGGTGCCGACATTGGGGCCTACCCCTAGGGGTAGTAGTTACATCGCTGTAGTTATCCACCGTTGTGACCGTGCAATACACAAACTGTCCACCACTTTCTCCACAGGCGCCACATAGCTTTCGATTACCGTCAGGCCGCGGAATTCCGCGAGTGTGGTAAGTAGTTTCGACAGCTTTCCACAACATCGTCTGCAACCGCGGGCCGCTTGAAATCTCGAGCCTGTGGACAACACGATCGGCGTGTCGCATCCGGAGCGCGGCGCGTCGCACCATTGCGGCCCTGAGCGGCCGACGGATGAGATGCGGCTGGAAGACTAGAGGCAGAGCCATTTGCACCTGCGCCTCGCGCGGAATGGTCGGGGCAGACTCCGCGTGGTCGGCAAGGCGCTCCCTGCAAGGTGTTGGCCCCGCACACACCAGGCGCACCGATCACCACGGCCGTCACCCTAAGCCGCGGGTGACAAGACCCCGAACCCATCGAGCGGCGGCGCGCATGCGCGGCGAATCATGTCGATGAACGGAGCGCCAGAGGCCGTGGAATGCGCAAGCTCCGATGCGCGCGTGTTCTCGGCCGCGCTAACGTTCCGCCACGCCAGTACTCGGCGGCTGACCGCCGCGACATCGTCAAGGAATGCGCGCTGAGTGCGGCCGTTGCCTTCCCGAAACGGGTGCATGTAGTTGAGGTCGGCCAGAACATCCGCTGCGAGCCGCACGAACGTTTCGTCGTCGAGAGACATATCCGAGATCAGACCGCTCGCAGCCAGTTTCCCGAAAGTGTGCTCCGCAGCGGTGTCCATCATGGAGGCCGCATGAAACTGCGACTGGCCCTTGGAGATCTCGACCTTCCGCACCTCGCCCGCCCACGGGTACATGTCCTGGAACAGATGGTGATGCAAGGCGCGCAGATGGGCCATGTCGAACGTCTGCGCAACCGGCGCATCGACGAGTTCAATACGCCGGGCGAAACTGAAACGGCGCTCTGCCTCCGCGAGTTGCCGCGGGTCGGTAAGGCGGAGCTTGTTGTGAAAGACACCCGACGCGGGATCGGTGTACAGGTCATCCGCGCTACTTGACCCCATACTCGGCCTTCAATCGCGCCACCAGGTCACTGCCGGTCGCGAGACCGTCGACGTAGTTGCGAGCGTCCGTCAGATCTCGCTCGTCGGGCGACAACCCCTCAAGCGCCCAGCTCGCGAACGCCTCCTCGACGGCCCGAGCCCGCTCGGCGCGGTTCGGCGGGTTCGCGGGTCTGTCGCCAAGGTCACTGCCCGTCAGCTTCAGCACGAACAGCTCGAACGGATTCGTCTTGCCGTTGCGGGCAAACACCAGCGCCTTCAACAGCGCTGTCGTCGTTGCTCGTTCAATCGCGACGGGAGCAGCGCCGGCCCCAATCAGAGTGACGTTCAGCGCGTTGACCACTGAATGGACCGGGGCTCCGCCCAACGCAACTTCAGAAGCACGTTCGATGGCTTGCTGGACCGCATTCGTCACTGACCGGGTGGCAAGTTCGACTCCCGCAATGATCGGGGTGACGCCGGAAGCAAGCGCGTCCACTGCTCGGTCGTACTCGCTGAGCGCCATCTCGACTCGCGCGCGCTCGACCGCGCCAGAATGGGTGTCAGGTCGTCCCTCGATCAGATCCAGAAGCTCGCGGTCACTGAGTCGCAGGTTTTCCGCCACTGTCGCGCTGTAGATGTTGCGCGCGCGGTCCGTCGACCGTGCCCGAACAACACTGCGTGTGGTGTTCATCGCACCCTCCCCTCTCTTCGACAGGTTCATGCGCGGTACACACTCATTCTCGCGCACGTCGTACAGGTTGCGCGGTGTCTGTCCGGCACCGCGCAGAGGCAGTCGCCCATCTCGGCGCCGCCGCAGCGCGCCCGCCATGCGCGCGACCGCCCAAGGCAAATCGCTGCGGGCAGTTGTCTCAAGGACAGAGGCCCTTGCGGCCTCCACTGCGTCGGTGGCCCGCCCTAGCATCGGGACGTTGGGGAGGGGAGCGTCTGTGGGAACGTCGCGTCGATACGCACATGTCGTTGACGCGCAGATGGATGAGCGAGTTCTCCAACGTATTGCCGCTTCTGGCGCGCTTGAGTCGCTTACGCGAGAGGAGCTCGCGCTGGACGCGGTCCCGTGCACGACAGATCCGCAGCCGAAGTCGGTGCGCGCCTGGGTGCGGTTCGGTGGGACACCCGTTCGCGTGGAGGCGGAGGCGTGCATGTGGACGGCGGATGCGGTCGCCATCCAGTTCCAGGTGGACGGCCGTGTTCGGAGGTGCTGGGTGTGGCGTGGAGCGGTCTCCGACTAGTGGTGGATAACTCAGACGGCGTTCGAGACCGCGGCCTATGGTCGGTGGATGATCGCGGACGACGACCTCGAAGCTCGCCCAGCCTCGGTGCCCTACGTGCAGGACCGTGATGGGTGACTCAGATGCTGGATACGAGTGTCGTGCGTGTGCCTTGGTCATCGCGTTCCCATTCGCGGACGTCACCTTCATGCCGAGGGAGTCGGCGACGCCGTTCGTCGAGGCTCCGGTCGGTCGCCGCGATGGTGTCGGGTTCGTGTGGAGGGTGTCACGAGCGTCGGCAAGCCGGTTCGATTCGTAAGACGAACTCGGCAACGATCGCGTCACGATGCACATAAGTTCGAACATAGCTTCTAGTTGGGCCTCGAAATGCCAAGTCCTGCCAAGGTGACCTTGGCAGGACTTTGCCCTACTCCCCACTGGGAAAGAGGGCCCCCGCCAAGGCTGCCAAGTAGTAGAGGTACTACATGAGAAGAAAAAGTAAGTAGTAAGAGTAAAAGGGGGAAAAGCACTCTTCGACCCCTTATGGATGGGTGTTCCGCGCTTGGCAGACTTGGCAGGCGCAATTTTTGTCGCTCCGACCGGGTCTTTTGATCGTTTTTGGACTTGGCAGCGACCTTGGCAGGACCTTGGTCGAGGCGATCTCGGGTGTTTCGCGCTGATCGGCCCCCGATGTGCCGCAGGGTACATGGTGAGAGAGAGCCGTAGACGAGCACCCACTGCATGAGCAGCAATGCTCAGCCGCTCTACGGCCGTAGCGGACGTACAGGCAACGTGCGACGAAGGGTGTTCAACAACTCAACAGGGGGATTGCGGTCGGGACTGGCGCGTGGTGCGAGTGCATCACCTCCCGCGGAACCGGCCAGCGATCATTTGAGAGCCGCCTCCGGCCACTGTCGTGATGACATCACCACCGGGCGCAGTCACACTGCCACCGTGACCCGCTCTCACCAGAAGCTGCCTCGCTCGTGTACGCCCGCGACTAGCCAACGGCTGTCCGAGCGAGCCGGACGACTTCGTCGATTCGTCCGCCGCGGAGGAGGCCGATCGGACTGACGGATGCGCCGGCCGCGTGTAGCCATCGCGTCCAGGCCCACGGGTCGTCGCTGCGACAGGCGAGCACCTGAAGGACGTCATGCAGTCCTGGGACGACGAGCCGGCCAACGAGCTGCAGCTCGGGGTAGACCGGCGACCCCGAGGACATCGGGAGCCGGAGAAGACGGAGATCGTGGGCTGCTTCGTCTAGCTCTTGGGGCGTCAGCTGGACGATCTCGCTGAACCGGGGTGCGGAGAAGAGCGGTCCGACGGCGCTCGCCCACCCGCGGTCTGCGAAGTCGGCGGGGCTCGGGTTGATGTCGGGCTTCGGGACCGGGGAGGCCAGGATCCGGATGAGCGCCCTGGTGTCTGCAGGCGGCAGCTTGTGCGGGAGGGTTCCCAGCGCGTTCATGAGCGCGAGGAGCAGGGGGCCGCGGTCCTCCGGGTCGTGGAGTGGGCTGCCTGCGGGGATGCGTGCGATGGCCGTGACCGGGGTGGTGTGGCGCCAGGTGCCGACGTAGCCGGGGTGGGCGGGCCTCTCGGCGTCGTTCTTCCACCAGACGATCATTCCGTGCCTCGTGTTTACGTCGAAGGTGCACGAGACCACGTACATCGGCTCGGTGTCGTGGAGGAGGAGCGAGACGACGGGGTAGCGGGTGATCGTCGGTGGCCGGTCCTGATCGAGGTCGACGACGTACACGGTCCGAGACTCGGTGACCACCACATACATCCCCGGATCGGACCGCTGCGTGAGCGAGTCCACCGCCCACGCGTCCTCGGTTCCCGTGTCGTCAGTCATCGGGATCCTCCGGCAGCGCGGTCGCACGCCACTCGGCCGCAACCCATCGTGCGTCCTGGAGCACGGCGTCGGCTCGTCCGAGGGCGAACCGACGGGTCCTGCGACGGCCTCGCCCGTCCTGCGCGTACAACCAGGCGGCCCACCGCCATTCGTCGTCGGAGCCGGTGCGGAGCACACGGAGCACGTCCTGCAGGCCGGGGATCAACTGCCCGTCGCTGATCTGCCAGCCTGGGTAGTACGCCCCCTCGCCGACCGTCAGAAGGCGCAGCGCCCGCAGGTCGTCCGCCGCCTGCTCGAGCTCCTCGTCCGTCATCCCCAGGAGCTTTGCAGCGTGGTCCTGGGGGATCATCGGACCGAGAGTCGCCGCCCACTGGTCCGGCAGCACCCTGCGGGGACTCGGCAGTTCGCGGAGGTTGAGTCCGTCGATGATCTTCAGTACTCGCCCGGCCGTGACCTCCTTGCCCGCGTGCCACCGCTCCAGCAGATCGCTGATCGCCGGCCTCGCCCGCTCGCCGCCTCGCGCGACGTGATCAGCGATGATCTGCGCGATGAACTCCTCGCCGGCGAACTCGATCTTCACAGCGTCGAGGACTCGGTTGCGTTCCCGGTACACCTCCCGCGACCGCCACATGAAGCGGATGTCCCTGTCACGCTTGCGCCGCACCTCCCGGCGTCGCCGATCACGGAGCTCGGCCTGCCCTTCGACCGTGCTCGCCATCGCCAACCACTCGTCGATCGCCACAGTGTCCTGCCCCTGCAGCCCGGTCAGCGAGCTCACGGGCCGGTAGATGAGGGTGAGCGCCCGGTCGACGGGCCGACGCGCGGTCATCAGCGAATCGTCCGGCTGGTCATCCACCCACACCAGCGGCCGGCCCGGGAACGCGGCGGCTAGCTGCCGGGCTTTCCACACACCCGAACTCCGAGCCCCACCCGCCTCACCGGACACGGCGACCGGGAGCTCGGGCAGCCCCAGCGGGCCGGCGAAGTAGGAGTTCGCGTGGGCCTGCCACGTCGTCGCCCACCTCACATCCTCGCCGCGCTCGACCAGCCGCCGCACCCACTCGACTCCGGCCCGCGAGAAGTACTCGGTTTGCGTCGACGTGCCGTCCTCATCCCACGGCGGTTCCGAGTGGAAGGTGGACGGGTACGCGTCACGATGCATCGTGATCGACAGCTCGATCACCTCGGGGTCGCCTGGCCACCGCAGCAGAGAGCGTAGGACGCCGTCCATGTCTAGAGCCACCACCACCGACTGAAGCTGCGTGTATTCGCTCGTCATGCCTGCCCCCTCGGTGGCTGTGCAGATGGAGCGCCGGCATCAAGGCGCCATTGCCATTGGTTACTATTGCGTATTACAATACGCGCATGGCTCAACGGCGAGCAACACCCGCGAAGACCGCGGGAACGGAATGTGGTGAGCGGGGGGATCCGTCCTGGCGGCGCCTTCCGGTGCTCGTTCGCCCTGCTCCGTTCGAGACGATCAGGAGCTTCGAGCGTCGCCTTCGGCAGGTCAATCACCTGCCGGAAGGAACCTTCCCCTACGCACAATCGAGGCGTGAGGGCAGATCGTTGGCAGCGCTCGACTATCGCCGAGAGTTATGGGTGGAGATTGCCGGCGACCTCGATCGTGGACACTTCGCTCGCTCTCGTGAGGGCTCACCGCATCATCAGGATGTCGAGTGCGACGAATGTCGTGCTTGGGTGAGTGGACGAGCGGCTTGCCGACTGTGCATGCGAGGCGTGGTCGCCGAGCAGATGCCCCATGACGGGCCGCGAGTGTGTACTCTGCACGGCTTATGGATTGGTCCGCACACTGCCATTGACCAGCAGGTCCGCGTCGATTCCACCGTCATCGACGCCGATCGGCGGTATGCCCGCATGCGAGGGCTCGGTCATTTGAATCCGGTTCTGCTGGCAGAGCTGGAGTCGTGTGTTTCGCAGTGGCGTGCCTGGCGGGGAGCGGTGCCGTTCGATCCCCCGGACCTGTTCGCGATGGCGGTTCGCGTGGCACGCGTCGTGTTCACGCGTGGAACGGTCCGCGGCGAGTCTTCGGCTCAGGCTGTTTATGACGGATTGCACGACGACCTGGTCGACTCCATCGGTGGCACATGCATATCCGGACTCGTTGACCGCGTCTGGATGCTGCTGCGCCCAGTCGGTAGCCCAGGCGATCCCCATGCGTTCTCTGTCGCAACAGGTACTGGCGAGGGTAGCCACGAAGTTGAGATGCGCAGTTGTGCGTGGCCGCGCCAGATGCATGAGCACCTATCGCAGGTCCGCTTCTCCCGGGCGGGACTGCCGAGGGAAGATGCGGGTCGAGTCCCCCACGCGATGACCGAGTACTCATGCCGGCTGGGTCATCACTATCGATCTCGCTACTCGCGCCTAGAGAACGCGACCGGCGGGTGCCCGTACTGCAGCAACCGTAAGACACTGATCGGGTTCAACTCGCTGCAGGACACTCACCCCGACGTCCTCGCAGAGTGGGACTACAACGCGAACACGAGTGTTCAGCCGACAGAGCTACAGGCTGGATCCGGGCGAAAGGTCGCCTGGCGTTGCAGTGATGGTGGACATCTTCACTACGCAAGCCCCGCGACGCGTGTGAAGCAAGGGTCGCGATGCGGCGTGTGCGTCAAACGAATCATCGACCCGGACGCCAACACACTCGCTCACACGCACCCCCACCTCGCGAGTCGATGGCACCCCGCTCTCAACGCCTCCATCACGCCAGAGAGCGTGACCAGCGGCAGTAGGGGGAGCGCGTGGTGGGTGTGTGACCGGGGCCATGCCTACGCTGCGCTGATCAGGTCACAGGTCCGGTGTGCCCGATGTCCCTTCTGCTCGCGCAGACTGGCGCACCCGTCTACCAGCCTTCTCGTAACCCACCCGGAGGTCGCGGAGACGCTTCACCCGGTGCTGAACGGCGCGCTGAGCGCTAATGACGTCCTCGCTGGCTCATCTGCCGTGCTCTGGTGGCGCTGCGCATCGTCGGGACACGTGTACCAAGCACGGGTCTACAACAGAGTGCGGACCGCAACATGTCCAGGCTGCCGGGTGCGCCGCCGGTAGCTACTCACCCGCGTGGTGAGCATCCGGAGGCGATTCGCGTGCCGGGGTGGCCCCTCGCATGCAATCGGCTGGCCTGTTGTTCGAGATCCACGAGGTCGCCTCCGGCGCGTAAAGCTGGGGCAAGCGTCGCTACGGTTGCCGTCGCGATTCGGACTGGCGCTGTCGCTCCCTGTAGAACCGCTCGATGATCTCACGGTGGGGAGTGCTGAGTCCCCAGACTTCGATCGCGGGGCCGATGTGTGTGTACAACCGGCCAACGTCCTCAAGTTGCATGACCACGTGTCCTGTCAGCAGCCGCTGGAGCCGTGGGTAGGGGAGGCCCATTTCCTCCGCGAGTGCCAGAACCGTGGTCGTGTCCGACTTCGGCACGTAGCGCTTCCGAACACCGAACGCGATCGAGTGCTGATACTGAGCGGCCCAGCGATGCGCGACCGTGCGTTTCTCCTGTGGGTCCACGTCGACCCACTGGACGATGCCCAGCTGGCCGAATTCCGTTGGCTCGACCACGAAATCACGAGGGCGATAGCGGGGATTGGGCATAGCTCACCGTAGTCGGCTGAAGCGAATAGCGCCAAAAGCGCCATTCGGAGACCGCAAACGGGGTTTCGGTCGTGACCTCGCGCATGGGGGAGCACATGACCAAGAAACAGCACATTGGGCTCCCCGCGGGAGATGGATATGACCGCGCGCACTGGATTGACGGCGCGGGCCGGGCGCAGGCGGTTCGGGTACTCGACGCCGCGTCGGTAAGGGACATGTCGCCGACCGGACGCACCCGACCCATCTACAAGTGGACGGGCATGACCAACTACCACGGGCACTATTGGGTCTCGAGCACGGGACGCCACGTCTGGCACGAGTCAATGGCCGAGTACAGCGTGATGATGCTCATGGACCACCTGCACAGCCCGACGAACGCGCTGTCTCAACCGCTGCTCGTGACGTTCGCAGACGGAAGCCATCACACCCCGGACTATCTCCTCGACACGCCATCGGGAGGACGCCTGCTCGTCGACGTCCATCCCAAAGCGCGAACCACCAAAGAGCACGCCAAATCGTTCGAACAGACTCGTCGCCTCTGCGAGGGAGTGGGCTGGGGCTACTACCTGTTCGACTCGCTGAATCGCGTCGCGGTCTGGAATCTCGAAATGTTCGCTCGCTACCGGCACCCGCGGTACGCGCCGAAGGCCGAGGTCGCCGAGACAATTCTCGCGCTCGCCAACAAGGTCGAGACGTTCGGCGAGCTTCGCGCCGCCCTGAAGACGGACAAGCCTGGCGAAGCCATCCCGTACATCTATCACCTCATGTGGCGCCGCCACATCCAGTTCAACCTCAGCCGACCCTTCCGGGACCACAGCCCCATCTGGGTCGGCAACCAAATCAGCAACTGAAGGAACCACCATGAATGCTCCCCGTGCAGTCAGCATCGGTCAGACGGTCGAACTCGGCGACGATGTCTTCTCGCTCGTCGGCTACGACCGCGGCGTCTACTCGCTCCGCAACGAGTACACAGACGACTACATCCAGCTCTCCCACATCGAGCTCGCGCGACGCCTCCCGCGAGGACGCGCGCTCGAAACCGTGGAGCCCGAACGCACCGTCGCAGAGACGCTCGCCGACCTGAAACCCGAGATGGTCGCTCTCCTCCCGCATCTGCGGGAACTCCTCGACGGCACTCCGCTCGAGGGCGGCGAACGCCGAACTAAGTACGGCGCGAAGGTGCCCATCAACGAGAAGCTGGGCGCGAAGGAACTGGAGCTGGAGAAGCTTCACATGCCCGTCCCGTTCGGCACGCTCAAGCGCAAGTACTACGCGTTCAAGGCCAGGGGAATCGACGGTCTGACGGACAGGCGCGCCGGACGAAAGAACGTGGCAAACCGCACTGATGAAGACGTGGTGAGCCTCATTCGGGAAGTCGTCGCGACCTACGAAGGGCAGAGCACCACGTCATATGCCGCCATCCGAGCGAAGCTTAAGAAGCGGCTGATGGAGGAGTACCCCGACGCTAGCCAGCGTCCCACCGCACCATCCATCTCAACGGTCGAACGATACGTAAAGGCGATCTCCGGCGACCTCGACCCGACCCGGTCGGCCAAGCAGCGCGAAACAAAGTCGCTGTCGCCAAAGCGAGCACACCGACCGCGACGCGTGATGGCGCCGGGCGAGGAATGCCAGGCCGACACCACGAGGTTCGACGCCCGAGTGCTGATGCCGGACGGGAGCATCCGTCGCCCATACCTGACCATCCTCACCGACAAGGCAACGCGCAGCATCCTCTCCTTCTACTTCTCCGTAGACGCCCCGACTGCCACTGACCACGCGGCGCTCATCGCTCGCGCACTCGTTCCCCGACAGCTGCGACCGTGGAGCACGGACTATGACGAGCTCGGACTCGCTGAGCTGCCCTGGGCCAAGTACCTGTCGGTCGACGACCCTAACCAGTGGGACACCCACCGGCCATGGATTTTCCCGAGCCGCATCATCATCGACAACGGCCAGGACTACCGCGGCGAAGTGGTGCTGATGACCTGCGAGCGGTACGGCATCACGCTGACGCAGTCACCGCCCCACAGCCCGACGAGTAAGGCCCACGTCGAGCGCACGTTCGGCAGTATCAGCAGCAAGTTCGCCCGCTATCTTCCGCAGTACGTCGGTGGCAAGTCCGATGACCGTGGGGCCAAGCTCGATGACAGCGCGCCTCTGGACCTGCGTACGGTCGCCGACCTGTTCGACCGTTGGGTGGCTGTGGTGTGGCAGAACCGCCAGCATGACGGTCTCGTAGACCCGTGGAGGACGTCGGTCCGACACACGCCGAACACCATGTACAGCGCGGCAATCGAGTTCAGCGGGCACCACCCGGTTCCCCTGCTCGAGGACGACTACATCGCCCTTCTCCCGTTCGAACCGCGAACAGTTCAAGCCAAGGGAATCACCCTCGGCGCCCGAACGTACGACAGTCCTCACCTTGGGCCGCTGCGCCTCAACAAGACCCCGGAAGGAAAGGCCGCGATGCGGAACGTCCACTTCGACCCGAGCGACTACTCGCAGGTCTGGGTGCGTTCGCCCCTCGACGGGGAGTGGATTACGTGCGCTTGGACGGAGGAAGCCGGCCTCTCCCGTCCTCACCTCCCGGCGCTGATGGCCGCCGCGGCCGACCTCGCCGCAGTCAAGCCGGGCTTCACCAATGAGGAGGCCGATGACCTGTTGATTCGCTTCCAGGGTGAAGCGGTCATCAACGCTGCAACCCGGAAGCGAGCCGAAATCGAGGCGACGCGAGCCGCGCTGAAGAGTACGGCCACCGGCGTCAGCACGGACGCGCTCGTAACTGCACTGGAAGCACGGTCGACGGGTGCGAGCTTCGACGAGTTCGACGACCTCGACACTTTCTGAAAGGACTACCGATGACTACGGAACCGATCTCGCCGCGTGGGCACTTCGACCAATTCGAGCAACTCCTCTGGCTAATCGAGAACGACAAGCCCGCCAAGCCGAGCACGCTGTCGCTGGCGGAGCACGCGGCGCTCAGCCCGAACGCGCGGCAAGAGTATGACGACATGCGAATCGCTCACGTCGCTTCGAACATTGTGGTGCGCACTCCGCACCTCGAGAGTCTGCTCAAGGAATTGCGACGCGCGTCGCTTCGCGCCGACCGGGCCATCGGTCGCACGGGCGTGGTGCTAAGCGGCCCTCCCGCGGCCGGAAAGACCACCGGCGCGTTCCGCGCAATGGTCGACGGGCTCGCACGGCACGAGAAGCGCTATCCCGAGTGGCGAAAGCTCGGCCACATCCCAGTGGTATACGTCGAGGTGCCGCCCGGCTCGAACGCACGCAACATACTCGGGTGCTTCCTCGACTTCCTGGGCCTGCCTTACTCCAACACCGTTACGGCGGAGACTCGTGCCCGCATGGTGAAGGAGCACTTGGTCCGCGGCCACACCAGCCTCGTGGTCATCGACGAGATGCAGAACCTGTTCATGAACAGCCGCGGACACAGTGAAGCCGCGCAAGCCATCAAAGCGCTGATGAACGCAGTCGCCGCCGTGCCGCTGTACGTGGGCGTCGAGCTGGAGAGCTTCCTCACCGCCGGCGACGGGATGGGGCGACAGTTCGCGTCCCGGTCCACCTTGATATCGCTCGACAGGCTCGGCATCGACACGCCTGCCGAACAGCGACTGTGGGGTGGTGTCATTCACGCCTTCGAGTCGGAGCTCATGCTCCTGAACCACGAGGCGAAGTCTCTCCTAAGTCACGGGGCCTACCTGTGGAAGGTGACCCGTGGGTCCCTGGGCACTCTCAACCGACTTCTGACGACGGTGGCCCTGGAACTCATCGATGCTGGCGACCCATCCAACGAAACCATCACGATGGACAAGCTGGAGTCCGTGAAACTCGACATCACCGCCAGCCGCGACTTGGACCGCGCGCTCGACATCGAGGCGGGCAAGAACTGGGGCACGTCGCATGCAGCGTGAAGTTCGCCGACTCCCCGTCCGTGTGCGACCCGCGCCGCACGAAACCCAGCAGAGCTACGAGCGTCGGCTTCGGACGGCGAACGACATCCCGCCTCCGGCCTGGGGCATTCACCGATCGAAGGACTCACGCGGTCAGTCGCTCGCTCGCTGGACCTTCGACTCAGGCACGATCGAAGCACTCGGCGGGCTGGATTCTGGCCATTTCGACGCTGAGCAATCTCGGCAGCCGCATCACCCTGATGGCAGCCGCTGCAAGAAGTGCACGTCGACGCTCGAGAACCGATATGCCTGCGCCAAGTGCTTTTCGGGTGAGGTCGCGCAGTACCCGCACGACGGCCCTCGTGTCTGCCGTCGGCACCTCTCATGGATTGGTCCTGGCGCCGAGCCGGCGAGCCAACACGATGCATCCATGCGCGTACTGCGTGCTGATCGTCTCTACCGTCGCATGCGCCGGTGGGGCATTGTCGATGCTTTCCGGCTCAGCGAACTGGAAGAACTGGTGCGGTACTGGAACCTCGTCGAAGCGCAACAAGGACTATCAGACTCGGAGATCTTCCGTATCGCTGTTCGACTCGCGTACCGGCTTCTGCGGCCGAGACTGTTGGCTTCGGTCGTCGACCGTGGCCGCACTGCCTCAGCCCGATACAGCGAAGTAGCCGGTGTCGTGGCCGAGGTTGTCGGCAACCGACCTGCGGCCACGCTGGTCGACGGACTCTGGTTGCTGCTGCGGACGATGGGACATCAGCCGCCCGAGGACCCCCACTCGTTCCTCGGAGGCGACGACCGCGAAGACCTCGACGATCGGGAGGTCCTGGCGCAGCTCCGCACTTCCTTCTTCCCGCGGCGTATGCACCTACACATGACGCAGTTCATCTGGTCACCTGCTCCGTCGAGCAGGTTGAAGCCCATGGTCACTGTTGTCGCCGACGACGGCTATCTGTGTGAACGTCGCCACCGGTTTACCGCGAACTACCGTCAGCTCGGTGCGCATACAGGTGGCTCTGGGTGCGGCTACTGCTCCCGTCGCCGACTACGTCCTGGCTTCAACACGCTGGCCGACACCCACCCAGAACTGGCCGCTGAGTTCTCCGCGGACAACGGTGGCCTCACCGCGTCCGACGTGCTGGCAGGCACTGACCTGGAAGTCAACTGGATCTGCCGGGAGGGGAACCACCAGTGGAGCAGCCAGGTCGGACAGCGAGCCCGTGCAGACGGCACGATCAGTACTCGACGAAAGTGCCCAGACTGTCGCATCAGCCGAAACTCGTTGCTCATGATGCGACCGGACGTCGCCGCTACCTGGCATCGGTCCCTGAACGGAACACGATCGCCGGCCGACGTCACCGCGGGTTCGACAGAGGTGTTCTGGTGGGTGTGCGATGAGGGTGACGTGTATGACTTGTCCGTGACACGAAGAGTCGCCCTTCGCGTCTGTCCCGTCTGTGCCAATAGACGCGTTACGGATGCGAACTCCATGCGGACGACCGATTCCTGGATGGCCGAGCTCTTCCATCCGACGAAGAACGGTGATCTCGACCCGGACAACATCGTCGCAACGTCGGGGTCTGTCATCCATTGGATATGCCGTGACGGCCACGAGTGGCCGCGGCGCGCTTACCGTCAACAGCAGTTGGGACCCATCTGTGACGAGTGCGAAAAGTCCAAGTCAGAGATCTCTGCGTCGGCAAGGAGTATCTTGGAGAGACTCGCCGCGCGCGGTCCAAGCAGCGCAAGCGACCTCGGCGATCTAGGGCTGACACATTCGGTACTTTGCTATCACCTGAGGAAGTTGGCTACGGCGGGTCTGACGAGCTACGAGCGAGGCCCCCGAGTAGTAGGTCGGAAGGGCGTGGCCAAGGTCGCGGACCTCACAGCGGCCGGCAGGGCGTACCTGGATAACCACTAAGCCTGCAGGGCCCTATGGACGCCGCACGGTCATTCATGCTGCCGGGCCGCCGAAGGAAATCCCGGCTCTCCGCAGCTTCGATCCAGGCGACAACGTTGCTCCCGCCTGGATCGAAGCTGCTCGCTACAGAGTTGCGGTCCGCGACGAGCGCAACGCAACCAGGATGTCGACCACCGCGATCGCACTGAGAACCCCGAGAGGTACCCACCAGACCGATCGGTAGAAGTCCCATACGTCCACGTCCCCTCGCAGCGCCCCGAAGGCGATATACGGCAGGGCGAGCATGGCGACCGGGATGATGACCAGCGTCCACGTGCGGCCCGTCCGGACCGTAGTTCGCCCAGCCCGCGCGAGGGCAACGGTGCATGCCACGGAGACTCCAGCGGCAACGACAAACGCGATCAAGGGAAGAAGGTCAATCAACATGCTCACCCTTTCAGGAGGTCAATTGCAGGTGATCGTGGAGACGTTTTCGGCAATCTTGGCGGGCTCGAGGTTCCAGGGAGTCTTGACCATACCGAAGCGGAAGTGGCAGTTGTACTGCTTGCTCATGCTCGCTGTGACGTTGTGGCTGTGATTCCACCAGTTCGGCGACCCGGAGAAGGTGTTGTACACCGTAGTCCAGGTTCGAGTGCCTCCCTCGTTCCCGATACCACCAGCGCGAGGCATAAGCGAGAGCGACAGCATTCCGTCGCGCGTGATCCATGCGCCGGACTGGAAGAAACTACTGAAGGAGTCGGCTGCAGCGACTGAGACCCGACCTGCGAAAGGCGCCTCCGGAGCGACGGTCACACCTGCCTCTTCGGACTCCGCCGCCGCGACATACGCCGCAACTTCATCCGCGGACGGGACTGCGCCATATCGCTGGAGGTACGCGTCGATTTCCGATTCAGACGGTTCGTAGCCGAAGACACGCGTGAGTATCTGCTCGTCCTCGGCGGTTACTCCGCTGGACTCTGCCGCCTGCGCCGGGAGAGCGGTCACGGCAAGGAGGGCGACTGATAGTGCGGCGGCTACGAGCGTGCGCGATGTGGTGCGGGTCGATCCAGTGTGGCGTTTCATTTGATCTCCAGTTGAGTAAGGCGACTTGCCGTTGACCGGAGCATAGGGAGGCCTCGTTGCTCGAGATGACCGTCTTGTGCGGTCAATCTGTCGACGTCCAGAGGGGACTGCGTCGGTGTGTGCGCGTGTCGGATGCCAGATTCTCGTGTGCATGCCGAAGATCGGCGAAAGCACTTGCCAGGGCAGATTCGCTCATCTGAGCGACCCGTCATGCGCCGACCTCACCCAGCTCGTCGCGAAACATGCCGGAGAAGCCTCGAGCTCACCCCCGCCCGTCATTAGTCCAATCGGACTATGGACGCAGGCTCGAGGGGCGAGCTAGCTTGGCGCCAGCTCGCCTGAGTCTTGCTCCTTCCCCCCGGAGGCACCTTGTGATTGGCCACGCTAGAACGCGCCTTGTTGCGCTAGTCCTAAGTTCGGCGCTCGCGCTGCTACCCGTCGATAGCGCGGTGGCTTCCGCTGGCGCTACGGACGCCGTGATGCAGGACGACGCGACGTCCGGTAGTGCCCTGGCGGCTGAATCTCGCGATGCTGGGCCGATGCCCGAGGAGCTTACGGCCGAAATGGTGAAGAAGCTCGCCCCGGAGGTGGACCTCGTCGAGCAGGCGCCGCCCTCATATCCGGAAGTCGGCGACTTCTCAGCTAACGCGGCCGCAGCCAGTTCGGGCTTGGACAATGTCGTCCTTGCGCCTGTCCTGCCGCACACTGCCACAAAGGACCTCGCTGATGAAGTGAAGTCGCTGCCAATCGTTGATCGCGACGAATACACGACTACGTACGCGCGCGCCGACGGATCCCGCATCCAGGTGTCAGCGACCCAGCCCGTGAACGTCAAGGTCGGCGGGAAATGGCAGGAGGCCTCGACCGGGTTAGTTGCCGCGAAAGGCGCATGGTCCGTGGACGCGCACCCGTTGCGTCCACGTCTATCCGTGGACTCCGCTGGCTCGCCTGCGGTGTCGGTGAGCCGCGATGGGCACGACGCAAGTTTTTCGTTCGTAGGAGGCGCCGGGAAGGCATCACTCGGTTCGTCACGGGCGGCCAAGAACGACACCCTGCGATTTGACGATGTTGCCGCGAACGCCGACCTCGAGTATGCGATCGAGAAGTCGGCGGTCAAAGAGACGATAACACTGGCCGCACCGCCCTCCTCTGGCGTCTCCGCATGGTCATGGAAGCTTCGGGTAGGGTCGCTGACTCCGCGACTGGCGAAGGACGGAATGGTCGAGCTTCTCGACAAAGCGGGCGTCGTCGTCATGCACATTCCGACACCGACTGCATGGGACTCGTCGGGTGTTGACGGGCAGTCCGAGGACGTGCTGATCAACCCGACCGTGGAGCTCGCGACGACCGGCGCCGGTACCTACACGTACACCGTCCGAATCAATCCCATATGGCTCTCCGCACCGGAGCGCGTCTACCCGGTCTACATCGACCCGACGTTCCAGACCGGCCCCGCGTTCGTGAAGTCCTTCAAGTCTGACGGTGGCGTTTACAACAACCAGGCGCACATCGGGAACACTCGCCAGGGCAACCAGAACGTGTTCTGGCGAGCATTCGTGCGCTTCCCCTATACGGGCATGCCGGGAAATTACCTCGGTAACACGCAAATCTCGCTCAACTACGACAACTATGGCTCCAATGGAACCTTTGGCGGATCGATCTGGCACGCGAGCGCCGAGTGTTTCGCCTGCAACGGAAGTCATGTCGTCAACTACTCCGGCCTTGGGACGGGCGGGATCTGGACTGCGGGAGAGGGTGTCGCGCAGAAGCTCTCGAGCGCTTTCGCCGCGGGAGACACCGGCGTCTCATTCCTGATCGTCGGGGACGAGAGCGCCAACTACACCCATAAGCGCGTCACCACAACGTTGTACTCCGAGTACTGGGCCTACCCGACGGTGACCCAAACGAGCCCTGGAAATGGAGCGACCGGATCGCTGGTCACACCGCAACTGAAGCTCTCCGCAACGAACAGCTCGCCTTACGGTGCCGCGCAGGCCTACTCCTACACCGTTTCGACGAGCTCAAACCTCAGCTCCCCGGTGTGGGCGTCCGGGTGGGTGTCGGCCACGCAGGCGACTGTCCCTGAGGGCAAGCTCCAACCAGACACGACCTACTACTGGGGCGTCCGCGTGCATGACGGTCACCACATGTATGCCGGCCAGCCGACCGACCGAGGGAGCGGAGTCTGGTCTTTCCGGACCCAGAAGGTGCCACCCACGCCGCCGAAAGCGAGCGCCTCGCCCGGCAACGAGAACACTCCCGAGGTCATCACCACCATTACACCGACCCTGCAGGTAGATGCGGTCGCGGATGCTGACTCGATTCCCGCGGGTGGCCAGGTCAAGTACGAGTTCAAGATCGCTACCGGCTCCGATGGCCGCTCCGGGGCCGTCTACACCTCTGGGCTAATTGCAGCTGGCAGCGACGGCAAAGTGAAGTGGACAGTCCCAGAGGGTGTCCTCCAAGACGGCGGCCTCTACTCCTGGATAGTCCAACCGCATGACGGGCTCGACAAGAACACCAATCCCACCTGGGTCATGAAGCTGAAAGTCGACCGTCGGCTTGGAGCGTCCGGCCCGTCGCCTTTCGACTCCGCAGGAAATGCGACGGTGAACCTGGCGAACGGAAACCTCGTGTTCGGATTCGCGTCGAACACCGTCTCCACACTGGGCGGCCCGATGGGCATGTCCTTCACCTACAACTCGCAAGCCGTTCGCACCGCGAACGCCGGCCTGCTGGGCCAGTACTTTGACGCGAAAGACGCGCTCGGCAATGTTCCGTCGACGGATGCCGGCTTCACCTTCGCAGGCAAGGCACCATTGGTCACCCGAACCGATCCGACGGTCGCTTTCAACTGGGACGCGGCCTCGCCCGGTGGCGCAATCCCCGCGGACAACTTCCTCGCTCGTTGGACGGGATTCATCCGACTTCCGCATCAGTCGGCAGGCTGGCGTCTGGGAATCCGCAGCGACGACGGCAGCCGCCTCCGCGTCGCGGACACTGAGATAGTGTCGCGCTGGAGTACAAGCGGCAACGGCCTGTCGTGGTCTGGTAACCAGAACTACGACACCACCCAGCGCAAGATCCAGCTCGAATACTTCGAGCGTGCAGGTGCTGCGAACGTCGAGTTGTGGGCCGACGACATCAACGACTCACAGCCGGCCATGATCGTCCCCGTGAGCTGGCTCTCCAAGCAGCGCCGCGTGCTCCCTGAGGGATGGTCGGCATCCACGCCGATTGCCGGGGCAGCAGCTGCATGGACGACCGCTTCAGTCACTGAATCGGGGGTCATCCTGACCGACTCAACCGGAACGGCGCATACCCACACCCGAACCTCGGCGGGCGGATACACCCCGCCTGCGGGCGACTACGGCACGGTGAGCCTCACCACGTCCGGACTCGTCGTGTACACCGATGAAGCCGGGACCGTGTTCCAGTTCGACGGTAACGGTCGAATCGAAACCGCGACTCCCGTGTCTGATGCACTCAAACCTGCAACGCCGTTGATCCTTCGCGGCGGTGACGGCGCAGCGACATCGATCGTAGATCCGGTTTCGAAGGATGGGTCCACATATCGCCGCAGCGTCACGTTCACCTATCAACAGGAGTACACCGATCCCTACAACACCATCTGCAACGGGCCGCCTCCGCAGTATGAACCAGCTCCGGTAGGCATGCTGTGCAAGGTCACCTATCCTGACGGAAGCGTGACCGAGTTGAACTACTTTGGTGAAACGCTCTGGTCCGTACAAGACCCTCGAAGTGGCAGGACGTGGTTCAACTACAGCAATGGGCTGCTGACATCGGTCACTGATCAAGTGGTGAACGAGTACATCTGGTCTCACCCCGAGGGTGGCGCAGGCTTTGAGAAAGACGTTTCGCTTCGAATTGCGTACGACAGCAGCGGGCGGGTGAGCTCGATACAACTCCCAAGCCCGGACGGGTTCGCCGACGGCATGAAGAAGACGTACTCGTATCAATCGGCAACCTCTACGGTGGTAACCACTGCTGGCGCGGCCGGGATGACATCCAAGGTCGAATACGACAACAAGTGGCGACAGACTAAGACCACATCTCCGATGCAGATGTCATCGAGTCAGACATGGCACCCGACGAAGGACCTCGTCACCTCTCTGGAGAGCTCGGCGGGTCAGAAGTCGACAACTGTCTACGACACGGCGACTGATCGAGCGACGGACAGCTACGGCCCAGCACCGGCAGCGTGCTTCGCAGGATCCGGCATCCCGATCACGGACCCGGTCGGGACGACGGCCTGTGGAATCCTGCCAGCGCACACGAGCACGGCGTACGACCAGAATCTTCGCGGGCTCCATGCGGCCTACTACGCAAACAGATCCCTCAGTGGCCAGCCCTCCGCGTTCACCCTCGGTGCCGCGGGCTCCACCGACGGCACGATAAACGCGACGTGGGCGACCGCACCGCTGGCAGGACTCCCAGCGGACAACTTCTCCGTCAGGATGACGGGACTGGTCACCTTCCCGACCGCGGGCACTTACACGCTGCGCACGACGAGCGACGATGGCTCGCGCGTCTGGCTCAATGACGCGCTCATCATCGATCGCTGGGCTGACGGGGCCGCTACCGATGCGACGTCGCAGACGATCACCGTCGCGGCAGGCGAAACCCGGCGAATCCGTGTCGAGTACTACGACCTGACCGGAGCGGGCACGCTTCAATTGAAATGGGCGACACCCACCAACCCGGCGTACACCATCGTGCCCGGAACCGCCCTTCGTCCCGACTACGGCAACGTCACCACCACGACGACGGACGACTCCGCGCCGGCGGGTGCAAGCGGGCTCAGCAACGAGCTTGCCCCGTCCCTCACGACGGCCACCGCGTACGAGTACCCCTGGCTCGGCCTGGCGACATCGACGACCGTCGACCCTGGAGCGGGCAAACTCAACCTCACGACCTCAACCACGTTCGAAGCACCAGGGTCGAAGTGGTTGCGACGCTTGACGAAGACGTTGCCTGCAGCGAACGCCGCCGGTGCAGCGGCCCCCGCAACGGCGAAGTCCGAGTACTCCTACTACACCGAGCTCGAGACGGCACCCGCCGGCGTTTGTGGTGTCGGCGGCGTCGGACAGTTTGGTGCCTTGAAATCGTCAACTTCCCCCACCCCGGCAGCGAGCAGCTCGAACGTGACGAACAACCCCGTTAAGACCGAGTATGTCTACGACATCATGGGCCGGCTCGCGGGCACGAGAACTACCGGCGATGCGGCGTGGTCTTGCACCACCTACGACGCCGCGGGACGTGTGAGCGCGCAGTCGATCGCTGGCCCAACGGGCGTGGCGACCCAGCAGGCCACTACGACTCGCGAGCCGAGCGTTCTCTTCGGCGGCAACGGAAAGCCGCCTGGTGCAGTGACGACTGTCACCGGAAGCGCCTCCACGTCCTTCCCCAATGGCTCCAAGGTCGTCATCAACGTCAACTTCATCGGCCAGGTCGTCCGCTACGAGGACGCGTGGGGAACCGTCACTATCCCCGTCTACGACCCCTTTACCGGGCGACTCGTCTCATCGTCCACGACTCCTGCGGTCGGCGCCCCTGTGGTGACCGAATTCACATACGACCTCGACGGAAAAGTCACATCCGTCAGAGAGGGCGCGGACACGCTCGCTACCGCCGACTACGACGCGAAGCAACGACTCAAGACAGTCACCTACCTCGGAGGCGCCAAGCTCAACGCCATCGGCCGTGACGCCGCCGACCGCACCCTGTCGTTGGACTGGACCTTCCCGACCGGCCCTTCCGTGACCGACACCGTGATTCGCTCCCAATCCGGGCGCGTGCTGCGCGACACAGCATCACGAGACACCGTCACGAACGTGTCGACATTCGGGTACGACGCTGCCGGAAGAATGATCACCGCGAGCGTGCCAGGACACGACCTCGGATACGAGTACGCAAGTACCGGCGGTTGCGGTCTGAACACCGCGGCCGGCGCATCAGGCAATCGCACGAAACTGACCGACACGCCGGCAGGCGGTGGGCCGACGACGACCACGACGTACTGCTACGACTGGGCGGACCGGCTGACGTCCTCGTCGGTGCTCAACCCGGTGTCCGGAGCACACACGGTCTCGGATGGCTTGGCAGACGGTGACATCTCCTACGACGCGCGAGGCAACGTGATTCGCCTGGGCGCAACGGGAGAAGGCGGGCGGCAGAAGTTCACCTATGACGCTGGCAATCGCCACAATGCGACGGAGTACGCGAACGGATCGGTGGTCACCCTCGAACGCGACCCCCTCGGTCGCGTCATCGCCCGCCACACCAAAGTCGGAACGGTCACAAGCACTGTGAAGTACCTCTCCGCCGGAGCGGGCGATAGCCCGTGGGCGAGCGTTGAAGGATCCGCCATGACCCGGCAACTCTCACTGCCAGGAGGAGCTCTTCTCACGGTCGCAGGCGCCACGAAGTCTTGGGCGTACCCCGGGGTGCTCGGGCACACGATAACGACAGGGCACGGAACGACCAGTTCTGCCCTCCGGGTACACGACCCCTATGGCCAGCCCGCCGACGGCAGCGGGCGGTTCGGTACAGCTGCAGGCGACGACTCCGGCCTCAACGATGGGCGAGCAGGCTGGTATCAGTCAGCGTTGAAGCTCGTTGACACGATCGGCAGCTTCGCAACCACTGAAATGGGTGCTCGTGTTTACGTTGCTGCGTTTGGACGATTCCTATCCGTCGATCCCATTGAAGGGGGAGCGGACAACGCGTACGTGTGGCCCACAGATCCAGTGAACATGAACGACCTGTCGGGGTTGATGACGGCCGACTCTCTCATGCGCTACATCAAGAAGGGCGACTACAAGCCGTACACGACGAAGAGCGGCACGCTCGATGTCAAGGCGACGGGCATGCGCAAGCTTCAGAACACCTGGAACGAATCGTGGCGGAAGTTCTTTGACAACCCCAACGGACGATGGTGGGTGGCCGCCGCGAAGTCTCTACCCGCCTCAACTCCTGGTTGGAACGTCAGCGCTTGTCTAACGGTCTGTGTCGAGGTTTCCTCTGATCACTTCGGCGTTGGGTTCGGCCCCAAGGCCAGTCTCGACGTATCTGGAGGCGTCGGTCTCCAGTTCAACGCGCCGAAATCCTCGATGGAGATCGCAGGGACCTGCAGCGCTTCCGCTGGTATCGGCGGCTATCTTGGCGTTGGTGTCTGGGACTCTAATCCCCGAGGTTTCTCGCCGGAGTTGAGCGGTGGCTTAGGCGGGACGATCGGGCTGGGAGCCGGCTGCGCAGTAATGCTCAACCTGTATTAGGAAAGACAAATGGGCTGTTCTTGGGAGCTGTTTGCCGGCCTTCTTGCCTTGGCAATTGGGGTAGGGGTATTGATTTTGGCCCCTTGGATCGTTGCCTATGTCAAACAGGTGAACCGCGCTGCCGGCGGATGGCGAGTCGAGTATGCGCGCTCAATCCCTTCCTGGAGCGGTATCGCCACCGGTGTTGCGATTACGGCAATCGCGGTTTATGCGATCAGCGATTGGTGGGGTGGGTGCGGCATGCTCGATTCGATCTCACCGGGCAGAGCAATGCTCCTGCTTGCGGCGGGTGGTGTTTGGGTCGCGGCGGTCGTCATCACCGCGATCCGCCGCGTACGCAGAGATCAATGGGACTCCCTACCCGCGGAGGACGACGACGTCCCACGCCGACTCCGACCCGGTTCGCGGCGAATTGTGGCAGCGATTTACGGCGTGATGAGCGTTATGGCCGCCTTGCTTGTCGTCGCGGCCTGGTACTGGACGTAGCGACCAGTCAGGTCGCGATCCGAAGGGCGGTCGTCCTGTCGCCCGAGCTATCGACCAGTCGAAGGTCACATGACCGCTTATTCGGGTCTTCAAGGTCGAAAACCCTTCTATGTGCTGTCGACGTCGACAATGAACGCGCCACACGCCGGCGCTCATTCTCGATGCGGCAGACGTACAACCGGCCGTTAGGTCTGGCTAGCGCAACGGCGCCATCGAGAGCCGCCTCCGGCCACTGTCGTGATGACACCGACGCCGGGCGCAGTCACACTGCCGCCGTGCCCCGCTCTCACCAGAGGAGCATCTCGCCCGCGTACGCCCGGGGGGCTAGGCAACCGCCATCCGAGCGAGTTGGACGGCCTCGTCGATTCGCCCACCCCGGAGCAGGGCTACGAGACTGTCGGGGGCGCCGGCCGCGTGCAGCCAGCGTGTCCACGCCCATGGGTCATCGCTGCGACAGGCGAGCGCCTGAAGCACATCGTGGAGCCCTGGGACGATGAGGCGGCCGACGAGTTGCAGCTCGGGGTACACCGGTATCCCGGAGAGCATCGGGAGCCGGAGTACTGGGAGTTCGCGTGCTTGAGAACACGTTGAACAAGTCCGTGAGCAAGTTCCTCGACAACCCGCAGGCGAGAACGTGGCAGAACCTACCTAAGCTATCCCCGGGTGCCGCAGGCACAGTGTGCGCGCTTGGATGCCTAGAGGTTGGGACAGACCACGCGGGCATTGGTGGCGGGATCAAAGCCACTCTGGAAGGGCAGATGACCGCGGGACTGTCCGACAACTCGCCGCCCAGTGGCACGTGGGTCAGCACCGTATCTTGTAGTGCGGTGGCCGGCGGGGTCGGGGGTTACTTCTCCGCAAGCTCCTACGACTCCCCGGGGTCAGGACTCAATCCTCGCGTCTCGCACGAAGTCGGTGGTCTCGTGGGTCTTGGCGGAGGCTGTTCCGTGATGTTCAACTACTACTGGTGAGGACTGGTGAGGAGTGAGCTGTCAGGCACCGTTGCTCGCAGCGCTCGGTCTGCTCGTGTTCGCGGGTGGCGGCATAACAATGGGGCGTTGGGGTGCTGAGTATGTCCGCAAGGTCAACGCCGAAACGGGAGGCTGGCGCATTGCTTTCGCACGACTGCAACCTCTTGTCGGAGGGCTCGTGTTTGGGATCGCATGCGCCATTCTCTCTGTGGCCATGCTCACCCAGTGGGCGAGTACGTGTGCGTCGTCCATCGAGCTGAACGGCGCCACGATTCTCCTCGCGGGCATCTGCTTTTTGCTTTTTGGGGTGGCCATCACGCGAGCAGCGAGGGGCCGTCGGAAGGTGGATTCGCGGTTCCCGCTCGACGACCCCCCCCGTCGATCCGCTTGACCTCGCGATCGAGGATCGCGTGGAACAAGGGCGCGCACGAGCACGAGTTTTCGTCCACTATGCATTGACATCCGTCGCCGCTGTCTTCTTCGCAGCAGCCGCAACATTTGCGTGGGGTGCATCCTGACTCGATTGCACGCCACATAAACAGAAGGCGTGCACCGTGATGAGGGGAGGGCGCTCCGAGGCCAA
The DNA here is from genome assembly GCF_025421715.1 of Microbacterium festucae. Taxonomy (GTDB): domain Bacteria; phylum Actinomycetota; class Actinomycetes; order Actinomycetales; family Microbacteriaceae; genus Microbacterium; species Microbacterium festucae. The sequence goes on along the minus strand of NZ_JAOEFC010000001.1, from coordinate 741,286 downwards.
GGGCCCAGTCGGCGGTTACGTTCAGGATGCATTGTCGGGGAGTGGACCGCTTGACTGCGGTGGTGTGCACCGAGACGCTCACTATCGATGTGGCACACGGACGATCTCGGCCCTGCGGGCAAGCCCGATGACCTCGTCGATCCCTCCCTCACGCAGCAGCGTGATCGCGCCGTCGGTGGGCCTGTCGCGTGCAGCCAGCGCGTCCACACCATGGGCCGTCGCCGAGACGGACGAGGGTGCTCAGTACGTCGTGCAGTCCTGGGCGATGAGCCGGCCGACCAGTTGCAGTTCGGGGAAGACCGCGATGCCCGAGGGCATCGGAAGTCGACGCCTGGTGGCATGAGTCACGGGCGAGAGCCCGTCAGATCCGATCGCTTCTATGAGCGAGTCGAGGGCTCGGTCCTGTACAACTTCGTCGATTCACTACTAGCGGGAGCTCGGGAGAGCAGCTAGTACTAGGTACCCGGGCGCGCGGCGTCCAGGTCAGATCGGGCGGTCGTGATCCGGTCATCCATCTGAGCGAAATGTGCTCGCCTTCTAGTCGGCGTTTCCAGACAACGACCGCGGAAACGCCTTCCAGAGCGTGGGTCGTGGGCCATCCGCTCGCAAACGGGCGACCGATATAGGTGAGTCAATGTGACTGCGTGCACCGTGGCACGCAGGATCGAGGTCTCAAATGCCGTACTTCTGTGTAAACACCCGCGCGCAGTCAGGATCAGGCGACCACGAGGTCCATGACCTCACATCTACCCGTGGATGCCTGCCGGACCCCGCCAATCGTCTCGACCTCGGATGGCACACCGACTGCGCCAAAGCCGTCGACGCAGCCAAGAGGACCTACGACGACGTCAACGGCTGTCGGTGGTGCGCAGCCGGCTGTCATACGACCTGACGCCGCGTCGCTACGCAGCGAGTTGGTGGGACGGCGCGATGCCCGCCCCACCAACAACACCCTCAGCACACAGCGGAGAGGCTGCTGCGGCACAGCGAAACGCTGAGGCTGCTTGCGTAGAGGACGCCACTTTCTTCAGCGTGGTCGCGCTCGAGATTCTGAAGCGAAAGCAGATAACCCATAATCTTCACCTCCTCGCGTAGTCGAAGGATGACGCAGGCGAGATGGCGCGCCCACCAGCACGAAGCGGGCTGAGAAAAGCGAGCGGGCCGGCATCACCGCGCTTTTGGCGGGCGGCGAGGATCCCGGCGGCGCCGGTCGTCAAGTCGCAGGATGCCCGCAACAGACCGTTCCCGGCGAAGCGGGTGATTGCGCCGCCGTCAAGCGCGTGGAGGCGGAGATCGCGGATGTGATGAACCATCGCCGCGTCCGTGGTGGCGGATCCGAACCCTCGGCGGTTCAGCTCGGCGAGATAGTAGATCAGGCCGGCGCGACCGTGTGTGAGGCCGGCGAGTGCCGCGAACGGCACGGATGCCGCCCGCGTGATGCCATGCAGGGTGTGCCCGAAGCGATCAAAGTCCGGTCTGTGAACGAGATACTGCGCAATGACCGCTCCGATGCCCGCTGACCCGTACCCGAGGTACGGAACGATCCGCCAGCCTTCGTTGACGTGCATTGCCCCGTCATCGGTCTCCACCAGCGTGGCGAGGTCGATGTCGAACGCCTTTTCGGCAAGCCGCAGGTAATCGTCGTCTCCGAAGTACTCGTAGAGCCGAAGAGCGAGCAGCGCGGTACCGCTGGAGCCCGCAAGGAGACCGCCGTGGTCGGTGGCCACTCGGTCGGGTAGGGGTGACCGCGCCAGACGGTCCTGGAGTACCTGCGCCATGTCGGCGGCGAGCCCCGCGGCGCTCCGATCGAACTCGGCGCATGCGAGCAGTGTGAGTGCGACTCCCGGTAGCCCGGAGTAGAGCGTCGAGTCGAGCGCCCGCCAGTCGCTATTGCTCACCCGTGCCAAGAAACGCTCTTCGTAACGGAGCCCGATGACACGGCCGCCCCACACTGTGCCGGCCAAGCCGTTTATCAAGCCGAGCGGCGCATCGGCGTGCCTGAGGATCGCGTTCTCGATCCAGGTGCGCAGGTCGGGAGGCAAGGCTGTTCCCGTCGCGACGATCGCCGCCGCGATGCCGAGCGCACCAGAACCTAGTGAGAATGGCGCCTCGGAGAACTGCTTTGGATCGCCCGGCCACAGGCGATCCTGCCGACATGTGGTTGCGTCGGCGAGAAGGCCCCGAACAATACCGTCCTCCGCGGGTCGACCGTGGTCGTCGCCGCCTTCGATGCCGAGCGCGGAGTGCTTCGAGTGTGACAAGTCGAATCGAGCAAGAATCGTGTCCGCCCAATGGCTTGGAAGACGAAAGGCCTCGGACACGTACTCAACGAGCTCCTCCGCCTTCCCAGCGCTCAGCGTAAGTAGTGGGGTTAGCGGAACGAACATGAACAACTCGATGCAAGCCAACGCGTATTCGTCCCGTGCCGCTGGCGAGCGGTCGTCCGGAGCGACGAACCCACCGACCCCGATCACGGCCCGTGCCGAACTATTCGTCGCCATCGACATCTCAAAATCGATCAAACTCACCCGGCCGGCGGTGTCGATGAGCACATTCCGCGGGTGGAGGTCGCCGTGCGTCCGTCCTGAGTCGTGAAGAGCCTGGAGTTGAGAGCGCAGTTTCGAGACAGTGACGATCGCCCAGTCGCGGTACGCGTCGTAATCGTCACAAGAGGAATCAGCGCGAGTCATGGGGTGACGCGCGACCACGGCCGTGGCCAGCGATTCGCCTTCGAGGTACTCCATAGCCAAGAATCGGTGACCATGCGCCACATATGTGCCGAGCACCTTTGGCGCGGACACGTCGGCCGGTAGCGAGGCCAGTGCGGCTTCTTCATCGCGAAGCCGGGCGATCGCGTCCCGATTGTCCGGCGTCCACCCTGCGTGCGGGCGGGCTTCCTTGAGCACCACGCGTCGACCATCGAGCTGCGCAACGTACACGCCGCCGCCGTTCGAGTGATGAAGGACCCCGGTGATCTCGGGAAGGGAGTTAGGACGCGCGTCGGTCAAATGCTCGCGCTGCAGTTCAACGAACAGCGGGACACGCACCCATGGGGGGACATGAAAACCTGTCGATCGGATGTCCGGAACGAGCTTCCCGGTGTCCCGGTCGCGGATGGCGGGCACTGGCGTCCCTCCCTCGATCACGGTTTGCAGCTCGAACGCGCCGTACCGGATGAATAGAGGGCCGTCGTTCCACCGCAGGTCCGACAGGATGTACGGCCCCGGACGTCCGCCGATCATTTGATCCAGGTCGGTGAGCACATCAAGCAGCTCACTCTCGTCTCGTGGGTAGATCGTGATGAACTTGCCCGAGGACGCCCTGTCCGCGTCCTTGCTCAGGGAGACGAGCAGTCGTCCCGCTGAGGAGACATGCTTGAACGCCAATCGGTGCTCAGCGCAGTAGGCGGAGACCAGCTCGAGAGTGTCGCTCGCGTCGCTTGGGACAGTGGTTACGTGGACCTTCCACCCTTGATCGGGCAAAGCCGCCGCTGCTGGCAGCCAGTGCATCCAATGACCGTCGTCCACACGCCGCCATGAGGCGGCGCGGAGTTTTGCAGACACGTCGAACGGTCGCGAAGAGTCACTACCTCGGCGCCCGGGGCGGTCATAGAAAACCGTGTTGGCAGCCGAGAACGCAGTGTAGATCGGGTCCACCAGTTCTCCCCATTGAACGAATGCGCGCAGGCGCAGCACATTGTGCGATGAGGAGAAAAGTGTTCTCGCACGGATGGATCGGAGATAAAGGATGGCCGCGACCGGCGATCTTGAGGCGACTCTCGCGAAGTGACGCGGCTTTCAGTCGCCCTTTCGGGCTAAAGAAGGATCCGGCTAGCCGTCTAACTCAGTCCCTGTTTTCACTCAGATGAGTGAGGGGGCGCCGCAGCGAGGTGGTGCTTCGCGCCCCATAGGGCAAGCTGTGTCCGATCGTTCAGGCCCAGTTTCTTCAGCGCGGACTGTAGCTGCGAGCGGACGGTGTGTACCGATACCTGAAGCTCTTTCGCGATGTCCTCATTGCTTGTCACGCCAGAACTCAGCACGGAGACGACGCGTCGTTCGGCCGCGCTGAGCGCGGCAATCGCGTCCGGCTCGATTGGGTCGGGACGCCGCCGGACGAACTCACGGAGAACGGGCGCCGTCACGTGCGTCGAGACAATCGCCTCGCCATTAGCGGCGGCGAAGATCGCGTCGACAACCTGAGTGGAATCGAGGCTCTTCAGCAGATAGCCGACGGCGCCCGCGTCGAGCGCTTCGGTCACGTAGCCGTCGACCGCGAAGCTAGTCATGACGATGACCGCAACCGGTTGTTCGTCGGACGTCAACATGAGTTCGCGAGTTGCAGCGATCCCACTCTGCTCCGGCATCTGGATATCCATCAGCACCACGTCGGCGCGTTCGTTTCGTGCGGCCAATACCGCATCGCGACCGTTGCTCACCTCGCCAATCACGCTGATGCCGGGTGCGTTCTCCAATTGAACGCGGAGCCCCCGCCGGACGGCACGGTTGTCGTCCGCGATAAGCACTCTGATGCGTTTGGGCGAGCCGGTCATGGTGTCTCGATTGCTAGGCGACGGGTGTGATCGGGATCTTAAGGGTCACCCGCCACCCACCATTGGAGCATGGGCCCGCATCCAGCGTGCCACCCAGCAACTCGACGCGTTCACGCATCCCCGCAAGGCCCCACCGCAGGTCGAGACCGACTCGAGGCAGCGCGGACGCATCCCGGTCTGTGTTCGAGACCATCAACTCGAGGTCGCTGCTGGTCGCTATCACCATCACCTCGACGACCGCGCCGGGAGCATGCTTTGCAGCGTTCGTCAGTGCTTCTTGCATTGCCCTGTAGGCGGTGCTGGAGACCACCGCCGGCAAGTCTTCGACGTCGCCCTCAACGCTGGCGGAGACTGCCATTCCCACCCTGCGCCAGTAAACGAACAGCTCCTCTGCACGCCTCAGGTCTGGCGTTGACTGACGCGGGGCCGAATCAACAGCGCGCATGTCCGCGAGCGCGCCGGAAAGGCTGGCAGCGGCGAACCGTCCCTCGCTTCGCACGTCTTCGAGGAGCGCGAGCGCCTGCTCGGGCTGATCGGGCGAGATGGCTACGGCGGCGTCGGCGAGTGTGACGAGACCTGCCAGGTGCTGGCCGGCAACATCATGTAGCTCCTGCGCGATTCGCGCGCGTTCCGAACGTTGCGCGTCAGAGACGCGCCGCGCATGTTCTTGTTCGGCGAGCTCCGCCTGTTGCTGGACTGCGGTTACCCGTCGCACTCGGACCGCCCACCAAATGCCGAGGGCGGTAGCGCCAGTCGCGGGCGCGGCCAGGCGTGCTGTCTCTCCCAGAACGAAACTCGTTGCGACGCTTGGATCGGAGCCTAGCCACAGCAACCAGGCGAATAGCGCGCCCATGCTCGTGACGATGACACCTACGGCCCACAGTGAGGCGGCGACCACCCTGACCCTAGTTGCGAGAAGGAAGAGAGCTAGTGCGATCACCAAGTACATCCCTACGAGCCACGACGGCACCCCCAAGCCAATCGCGAGTGTGACGTAAGTAGTCGTAGCGATCGCGACCGCCCATCGCGGCCAGCGGTCCGAGAGCGTAAGAGCCCACGCCTGAACTGCGCACCCGAGTACAAGCAGGACAACAATTGCCGGTTCGGGCAGCGCAAGCCCCCACTCAGTCATTCCATCGAAGTACGCCATCGCGGGAACCGACAACACCTGCACTGCAGTGACCACGAACACTGTGAGAGCGAAAGACGAGGCAGCCCGCCTTGTCCCGAGGAGGGTGCTCACGACCCGAGGAGCTGTGCGCGGCTCATTGACACTGGCCATTTATGCTCCGTTGCTGTGGAGAAGGAGGAAGCGGTTCGCCCGCGGCTCGTACGAACATCCAGGGTAGGACGCAGTTCTCGCCGCGCCCACTCGCGAACGCGGCCGCGAGCAATGTCACCGCGACTAGCGCGCCATCGGCCATGAACTGAAGCGTGGTGCGCCCCGGCCGAGCTTCCGCTGTAGGCCTCAGCGAACGAGTACGAGAATCACGGACGTGCCGAGGGCAATCGCGCCGACGATACGGCGTGCGTCCGCACAAAGCATGGGATTGTGCGAGCAGATGTGTTCGGATGATGAAGTCGCTGAGGTCGGCACGCGCGTCCGGCGTTGTGATCGAGGGTCCCAGCGCAATGTCGGCGGTGTCGGCGCGGGTGAACGCGCCGACACCGAGAAGAACACTGGTCCTGCTCCGTTTCCCGATCGGCGCCGCAATCGGCGGTGCGTGCATGTTTGCGCTCGCCGCCGCCTTCCTTCCTCAGCCGCTCTCCGTAATCCGACCGGACGCGGTGTTCACTTGGCTCTTGACGGGCGTCAGCGTCGTGAACTCGGGTTTGCTGCCTCCGCAAGGGGGTGACGCCCTCCCGGAGCCGGGTGCACATCACCGCTCGGGTAGTTAGGTTGCGGCAATTGCATCCATCGCTGAGCGGTCGCGCGCACAGAGCACGGAAGTGTGAATCGGGTCCGTCATTTCATTCAACTGGATGACGGACGCCACGCCACGGCTCTTAGAACGAAGCCAGCGTGGTGACGAGGTGATGGGAGACTTGGTGGCGCTTGTTTGTCGCAAGGTTTGTGGCTAGGCGACGCGCGTGAATGTCGTCGAAGCCGCGCATGCCGGCGCTGTCGAGGTACTGTGCGCGGTCGACCTGCAGCTTATCGAGCGCCTCCAGTAGCTTCTCGGCCGTTGTTCCTTCGTCGCGGTCGGTGGTGTCAGACACATAGTGGGCGACCCATATGTCGCCGCTGGCGTGGATGAACGAGGCATGCACCGCTACCGCGCCGGCGCGGCCACCGCCCGGCTTTGCGGGCAAGGACGCGAGGACGGTGTAGTCGCCGAAGCCTGGTCGCCCCGACCCGCGGAAGGATGTGTTCGAACTGGTGAACCACTCCACCCCTTCATAGTCCGCGTTGCGCTGCTGGCGCACGAAGCTGTCAGCGAGGCGGACGACCTTGTCCGCTCCGAACGCGGCGACGAAGACGCTGTCCTCAACGTTGTGATGGCAGACCGCGATCACTTCGCGGCCGGCAAGCGTCGATGCGGCCACGGACGCAATCGGACCCCCGGAGCGGACGACGAGGCGCAACGGCCCAGCCGGGAACGAGGTGGCGAAGACTGCGATTTCGGCGGGGGTCGTCGAACTAGTGATCGCCAGCGCCGGCGTGGCGCGGGTCGAGCGGATCGTGGGCTCGATCTCTGTCCACCAGGCCGCAGCCGCAGCGGGCGTGCGAAGCTCCTGAAGAGATGGATTGATCACCACGGCCGGGACGACCGGCAGTTCTGCCAGGGATGACAGTGCGGTTCGAAGTGACGCCGGGTTCGATTTCACCGGATCGATCGTGGGCGACAGGCGCGCCAGCGACTCCGTGTTGGGGAGGTCGCGGAGTGCGAGCAACTCGCTCTGGAGTCCGTAGAGGTACGGGAAGTACATGGGAGTGTCTCCTCAGGATGCGGTGACGCTTCGGGCGCGCCATCTGCGCAGATCCTAGGAGGATTCGAGCAACGCAGCGGGACGCTGCGCCAGGCGTTCGGATAGCCGATCGCGGGCCCGTGACGACAGAGGTGTACCGCACATGAGGGCTCTCAGAGACTCTGGAACTCCGGGTGCGCCGGCTGCGACCGCGGCGTCGCTGAACCGTCGCTTGAGGAGCTTGGTGACGTCCTGATAGATGCCGCCGAGGTGGAGGGTTGTGAACGCCTCGAACGCGGCCCGTGTCGAGGTGTCGGCGGGCGATAGGCTATGGATGCGGAAGAGCTCGGCCCGCTCGGCGGATCTGAGTACCGCGAACAAGCCGCGGTGAGAGAGCAGGTCCGGTCGTCGTGTCGCCTCACGTCGGACCGACAAGAAACCCCTCGCCGTGAGAGCCATGACGCCCACGTGAGCAGGTACCGCATCAAGTGCCGCCGTAACGCGGTTCGCCGAGGTGACGACGTACGTGAATTCGGCTACGGCGGCGTAGTCCGCGAGCTGAGTCGGCAGTCGCGCGAAGCTGTCGAAGTCGGTCTTGATTTCGTAGGCGGTGATGGTCCCGTTGAAAACCACCACGTCAGCTACAGATGCGCCGAGAGCAAACTCCAACGCAGCCGATGCTGTGGTCGGGCGGTGCCGACCGAAGACGATCTTCGATACCACCGAGTTCTTGAACACGTACTCGGACCGTCGGAACCGCTCCAGCACCTGATACGCCTGATCGAACACCGTCGCAAGCGGTGCGTCAGCCGACATCATGTGGTCGACGGTCCCGAATCGCTCCGCCGCGTCCCACGGTGTTGGCGCGGCCAGTGCTCGCAGGGTTGCAGTCGTGAAGAGCCCGGACATGGCCCGGATCGCGTCCCTCTCCTCGACGTGCACGAAAGGAAGCCTAGTCAACAGGTCTTCCCATGTTCCGGCGCGCTGCGGAATCCTCTGCCGAGTACCGCCGGCGTCCACGCGTACGTCGGCGGAGCGGCCGCGAACGTGTGAGGCCTTGGTGTGAGGTTCGTTTGTGCATCGCATGTTGCAGCTATGCGGTCACTGCGCGTTGGCAAGTCCTCGATGGTCGATGCGTTGATCAGTACGTCCGCAGCCGAGGGGAAGGTCCGGTGTACGACTCAGCAGCCGCTCGAACGCGCAGCCGAGGTCGTCCGCATCAGTGACGGAAGGGGCGGATGTAAGCGACACCCGAGCACTGATGGTGCCGCATAGGCGGGTATGTCCACTTACAACCCGCTGACGAGCTCGCCCTCCAGGCTCTCGGAGCGCGAAACTCGTGCAAGTCCGGACTGTTCGGTCCTGCAGCCACCCCAATCCAGAGTTGGCGCGACGATCAGTGTCGTCTTCCATGCGCCCCCACCATCGAGAAGCCTGCGGTGGAGCGACGACCGGTGGGTGGTGAAGACAAGGCACACGCTCTGGTGCGCCATGCGCCGGATCGGCGACGAGGCGGGAACCCTTCACGCAGTCGAGCGCGCGAGGGTAAATGTCTCGCGATCGGGAACCCGCGTTTTCTGCACGATCGTCTCTGACGAGGTGTTCGAGGGAAGGTCACCTATGGCGGTGATTGATCAGCTACGGCTCTTCGCACTAGTCGCCATCCGCCGGGGCGACCGCGGCGTCCACCTGATCACGGTGGACCACCGCCTGGATGTAGCGGAGGAGGGCAGCGAGTAGTGGCGCGATTGCTGGTTCCACTTCGTCGACCATGTTGGCGACCCGTGAAAGGTCATCGCCGCGCAATCGGAGCGCACCCGGTGACTTCTCGTCGGTGAGGCCACGCGCGATAGATAGGGCGATCTCGACCGCCGCGCCGCCTCTGCTGACGTCCGCATATGCGCTCAGCAGATGAAGAATCTCATCTGCCATGACCTGGCTCGTATCGCTATGGCTCCGGAAGTCGAGTTCTACACCTTTTGCGGCACGAAGGATGCACGCCTGGATGATCGGATCATTGAAGCGTCCAAAGTTCAAGGGGTCCAGCACGTAGCCGTGGCCCGGTACTCCGAAGAGCGCGAAGCGTCCGTCCGCTGAATAGCGGAACGTATGCAACACGGTCGCCATGGTGAAGAACACCTCGTCCTGCGTGGCAAGCTCATCGCTCTTCTTCGCCCGATCGTCCCAGAACGCGAAGTTCGGATTGAGGTCCAACGCCTGACCGGATGATGTCCCATAGTCCGACGCCGGCAACAGGACGAAGTCGTGCGCCGCGCCCTCGGCAGCGAGCTCCTCAATGCGGCCCTGCACCGCATCGAGGGTCCCCTCGGGGACCTGCTCGGGATCTCGTCCAGCCAGCTCGATGGACACGGAGCGGAGGGTCTCGAGTTCGAGAAGCCATGGGCTGTGTTCCCCGCGATCAGGCTCAGTCTCCACGCGCCATACGACATGTAATGGGTAGTACTTGGCGGTCCTTCCGTAGGTGAGATCACTAACGAGCGTGTCCCACGCCGCTTCACTTCGCGGCTTCGCGCACACCAGGAAGTAGTGGATGTGATCGTCGTGCAGTGACCGCAGTTGTCGGCTAATGTTTCGGACACTTCTGCCGCTCGCGATGGTCCCTCCGACGACGAAGGCGTGCCCGCCGCCCAACTTCTTCCCCTCGTCCAGTTCGCCGGGGCCCACGATCTCGACATTCCGTAGACCGACCTCCTCGCACGCAGTCTTCGCGAGTTCCGCGGTTGCATTCGAATCCGGATCTCCGAGGCTGATGATCCAACGCAGTTGGGCCGGAAGATGTCGCTTTAACTCCGCCATAACGCGAGCTTGGACCGGGTGCCCGGTGTCCTCAAGCAGTGGCGCGAGGGTGATGTTCATGACCCTCGCGTAGCCGGACTGTGCGTCTGTGGGGCGGGCGACGCGGATTGCACCCGAACCCCGGAACACGTCGATGAAGGAACGCAGGCGCCTGGACGAGTGGACGGCCTTCAACATCCGCGACGAGGCAGTAGCGGATTCTGGGACGAATTCCTCACCGAGGAGCTCGATCGTGATCTTCCCCTCCGCGCACATTGGGCAGTCGTCACTCCACGACTCGATCGGGTCAATCTTGTATTCATCGAGATCGTCGGGCTTGCGTCGGGTGAGATCGCACAGCACGGGAGACCTCGGCTCATCGCCCACGTAGAACAGCGTCATGATGTCGCCCTCGGCGATGCCGTACTCACCGCTGATGCTCGCCGCCATCGAGCCAGAAGTGCTCGCCGAAATGAGGATCAGAGGTTGCTCGCTGGGGTCAGGTGGGTTGAGCGCAAGCCGTTCGTAGCCGCCATAGCTGTCGACCGGCACAAGCGCGGTCGAACTGCCGAAGGAGGCCTGCAGAGCGGCGAGCGCGTACCCAACGCCGGCAATGGCGTTGGTGTCGACACAGATCCTGTGGTGTGGGCGGGACGCCGCCCAGGGGAGCAGCGCGGCGGCAACGAAAAGTGTGTGCGCGCTTCGCGCGACGACCGGTCCCGCCCGGAGGAAGTGCTGGGTGTGGGACCCGCTGGGCTTGGCATAGTGGAGGCCTGCATGAGCCTCCATCAGCCCGTGGCCCTCGCGGAACATCACACGAAGCCCATCCTGCCGAACGCGGTCAGCCACGGCTGAGGTGAGCAGGCCGTCGGCGTCTTCGTCGATCTGCATCCAGGCGCCCGACGAATTGAAGACGATGAGCCGCTGAGCGTCCAGCGCTGCAGCGTGCAGAAGGCGCTCCTTCAGGCGCTGGGAGTCTCGCACCTTCCGCAGGCCGTCGGCGGCCCACTCCGGTGCAATCAACCACAACTCTGAGGCGAGAGGATTCGTAAGGAAGAAGTCGCGAAGTTGATCCCCTAGTTTGAGCCCGGACAGTTCGTTCGGCGCGAAGACCACAACGATTGATCGACTTCGTCCCTCCTCCGGTACGACGTGCGTGGCGTAGATATACGTGTCGCCCGTCACCATGCCTCGAGCCTCAGTCATCGGATGCGACCTCCCACAGCGTCGCTGCGTCCGCTAACGGAGGGATCGGTAGCAGCAGCGTGATCGCGGTTCCGGCCACCTTCTGAGTGGGCCGGGGCTCGGCGACGTTGCCCCACCACATCGACTCCCGTTCGTCTGGACCATCGAAAGGGTGGCGGACGAAATCGCGTTGGATCTCGAAGCGCCCACTGCGGATCCGCGCGAAGCCGCCCAGGGCGCTCAGGAGGGACTGAACGCGCCGAAGGCCAAGACCGCGCATCGGTTCTCGAGTGCTACCGCCGGAGGTCATGCGAAGTGCGCGCAAGAAATATGTGAGCTCCTGCTGGGGGCTCTCCGGTCGGGTGATGTTCTGTCTTCGCAGCAGTGTCCCAGCCATCCCTGGCCCGGAGTCGAGCACCGAGACGCTGAGAAATCGTGCGGTGTGGCCCCCACTTTCGCGGGCTGAAGTGCGTGCGAAGTACTCCATGAGGCCGCGATTGTCTGGGTCTGACCGTGACAAGACATCGCGAGTCTGTGCGAACCCGCGCGCGTGCATCAACCGGACAGACTTCGGTAGCAGTTTGCCGTGCACCGATAAGCGGGCATGAAGATCGGTGTTCTGGAACAACTCGAACAGGACGACGCCGAGAGCGTGTCCGGTTGCTGCGTACCGGTCGGCCCAGTTCGGAGGCCGCTGCCCGCTCACTCCAAGAACTCGATGCCCGAACGGGTGTCGACCTCTCATTTGATGGACATCGGCGTGGGCACGTCCGGCGAAGAAGGGACGGGCCTGCTCATCGAGGTCCCCCCGCGGATACATGCCCCGCGGGGATCTGAGCGCGGGTTCGTGGTCGACGGCCATGACCGTGCGGTCAGTGCCGACCTCCACCCCGGATGCGATCTGAGGGACGTCCGACGACCAATGCCGCAGTGTGAAGGCGGCAAGAGCCTTGCACCTGTCGGTGACGTCAGCTCCATCCGGGCGTTGGATCTCATCTGCGAGCTCGATTGCGGTCATGAGGACTGCATTCCGAGAGAGCACCCGCGCTGCGTCCACGTCCTCGAGATCCAGATCGGTGATGAGGGTACTGGTAGCAGGATGAGTGCCCCAAGTAATCACTGCCTGCGCGATCGAGGTCACCGACAGGGCGTTCACGTACGACAACGATTTGGGAACCGAGAGTGCCGGCGAGCCACCTGCGGTGAGCTCGTCGATTATCTCCCTGGCGCGCCCGGCGCTCACTCGTCCGGGAACTCGAATGGCGGGGGGCATCATCTCTCTTTCGTCTGCGCAGACTCTATCGACGGTCCTGGGACTTGGTAGACGGCGAGGCTACGTATCTCCTCCTCCGGTTGGGACTGTCAAGGCCCGCCCGCGATGAAGGAAAGGGGGAAGCAGGGCACTGGGTGGAGATGTGAAGCAAGAAAGGAAGGGGGAAGCCGGTGTGCTGGGTGGAGATGTGAAGCAAGAAAGGAAGGGGAAAGCAGGGCACTGGGTGGAGATGTGAAGCAAGAAAGGAAGGGGAAAGCAGGGCACTGGGTGGAGATGTGAAGCAAGAAAGGAAGGGGTAAGCCGGGGGTGCCGGGTGGAGATGTGAAGCAAGAAAGGAAGAGGGGGAGCGGGGTGATGGGGTCACCGTGGAGTCTGGCCTTCTTGCCGCCATGAAGCGTGAGTTGGCGGCTCAGTCACCGATGCAACGTGGAGAGCGGCGCCGCCAACGAAAGTAGGCTCTAGCCGTGTACCCCGAGCTCAATCCCTTCACCCCGGGTTCTGGTTTACGCCCGCCGCGACTTGCTGGCCGTGACCGCGAAATCGCAGCATTCGATCTAATCGTCGCGAGGTCACTCGCGCGCCGTACAGATGCAAGCATCGTCCTGCATGGCTACCGTGGCGTCGGGAAGACCGTGCTCCTGAACGCGATGCGCACCCAGGCGGAAAATGCCGGTTGGCTGTGCATCGACGTAGAAGCGCAGCCATCGGATACGGGTGCGGTGCGACTGCGCCAGCAACTCGGTCGGAAGCTTCATGAAGCCGCCGAGCAGTTCAAAAAGGGAAAGGCGTACAGCGAAGCCGTCCGGAGAGCTCTAGGGACTCTGACCGGCTTCTCCCTGTCCCTTGGTGTGGTTTCGATCGAAACCGCTCGCGAGCCTGCTGGTCATCGCGCGCGTTCTGGCGTTCTCGAAGTTGATCTCGAGGAGCTTGTAGAAGACTTTGCGGACGCGCTTCGCGAGACTGGCTCCGCGATCGGGATCTTCATCGACGAGATGCAAGACGTCGACGATGAGATGTTGTCCGCGTTGCTGACCGTGCAGAATCGGGCTGGGCAGAAGGAGATTCCCTTCTACGTCGTCGGCGCGGGGCTTCCCACTCTTCCCGCACGACTTTCGGGGGCTCGTAGCTACGCTGAGCGGCTGTTCGATTATCGGCACATCGGAGCGCTCGCTGCTGAATCCGCTGTCGCCGCGATCAAAGAGCCGCTCATCCGCAACAACTTCCACATCGATGATGATGCTCTCGCGATGCTCACGCGCGATGCGAAGGGCTACCCATACTTCCTGCAACTCTTCGGTAGGGAAGCGTGGAACTTGACGGGGTCTCGTCTGATCGACGTGGATGTCGCTAGTCGGGCGCTCGCCTCCGCATACCAGAATCTCGACCAGGGGTACTTTCGGTCCAGTTGGGATCGTGCGGACGCCTCCGAGCGACGCGTCCTGCGATACATGGCCGCACAGGAGCAGCTTGACGAGTACGGCGTTGACGATGTGGCGGAGAACGTCGGCTTGTCCAGCCAGGCATTCGTCGGTGCGCGAGAGTCATTGACGAACAAGGGCGTGATCTTCACCTCGGGTCCAGGACGAATCGCCTTCACTACTCCTGGCATGCCCGGGCACGTCAAGCGACGATCAGAGCAGCTCGGATAGTTGCGTGGGCCCACACGGAATGTTTTCTCACCTCTGCTGACGCCTGTCGTCGTCGACGGTCGTGTCGGATGCCAGTGAACGCAACGATCAACTGCACCTGATCTGGCGCAGGTTTCCTGACGGCTCATACCTCACCCGGATGCCGGGATCCAGCCTGCGGGCCGGGTCCCGGCATCCGTCGTTCTCGACCCTCTCGAATTTGCTAGGGGTCGAAACAAAACCGTTACATTAAGGACTGTTACCGGTTACTTTCTTGCCTATAGCATCGACGACAAGCCGACGCGGGCTCGCCTCGGTTGTCCTTCACCAAGCAATGAAGCAAGAAAGGAATCGTCGACCGATGAGACGAGAACTGCGAAAGGCCGCTCTGGCCGCCGCTGCCGGCGCTGTCGCACTCACCCTCGCGCTGACGGGCTGCTCCGGATCCTCCTCCGGTGACAACACCGACTCGAGCGACCGCGTACTGCGCGTCTGGGCGGGTAGCCAGACGCCCATCACGGCGAACTTCAACCCGTTCGCCCCCACCGTGCTGCATGCCGCACTCGGCCCCATCTACGAGCCGCTGTTCTTCTTCAACAAGACCGGCGACGAAGCCCCCGTGGGCATGCTCGGCGACAGCTACGAGTTCAACGAAGACGGCACCGTCATCACCGTCACGCTCAAGGAGGGCGTGAAGTGGAACGACGGTGAGCCCTTCACCGCCAAGGACGTCGCCTTCACCTTCGAGTACCCGGGCAACGAGAACCAGTACTTCGTCTCGGCCGAGGCCACCGACGACACCACCGTCGTGCTCACCTACAACGAGCCGCAGTTCACCAACGCATTCGGCGTGCTCGGCTCGACCTGGATGCTGCCGGAGCACGTCTGGAAGGACGTCGACGACTTCGCCACGTTCACCGACGAGAACCCGGTCGGCACCGGCCCCTACAAGGTCGACACCGTCACCGACGCGTCGTACACCGTCGTCGCCAACGAGAACTTCCGCGACGAGGGCGTGCCCGCCATCAAGACGGTGCAGTACATCGGCATCGACGCCAACCAGTCGGCACAGGACCTGCTGGCCGCCGGCAAGCTCGACTGGACCGGCATGTTCATCCCGAACCCCGACGACGTGACCGCCAACGGCATCATCTCGACGATCAACACCCCGCAGGACCCGACGGTGCTCTACACCTGCGCCAACGCCGAGCTCGGCTGCACCGGTGCGCAGACCGACGTCGCCGTGCGCCAGGCGCTGAACCTGGCCATCGACCGCGGCACGATCACCGACAAGGCGTTCGTGGGCCTCGCGGCCACCATCTCGCCGGCCTACACGCTGATGCCGCGCGACGAGAAGTGGCTGGCCGACCCGGCCAACGCCGAGAGCCCCCAGACCGCTGACGCCGCTGCGGCGGGCGCGATCCTCGAGGCCGCCGGCTACACCAAGGGATCCGACGGGTTCTACGGCAAGGACGGCACCCCCATCGAGCTGTCGCTGACCTCGGTCGACGGCTGGACCGACTACAACGACGCCGCCAAGCTCATCTCCGAGCAGGCCGCGGCCGCCGGCATCAAGGTCAGCGCCTCCACGGTGCAGTGGCAGGAGTTCTCCGACGCACGTCAGAACGGCACCTACCAGCTCATCATGGGCGGCATGATCGGCACCTCGGTGGCCGACCCGTTCCAGATCTATAAGGACTGGTTCTCGGGTGGGGCGACCCAGCCGGTGGGCACGCAGCTCGACCCGGGCGACTGGAACTTCAGCCGCTACAGCAACCCCACCGTGGATGCCGCCGTCGACGCGGCCGCCTCGACCGACGACGAGGCCGCGAAGAAGGAGGCGTACGCGACGATCCAGACCGCGATCGTCAACGACGTGCCCTACATCCCGCTCGTCATCAACGCCACGCAGACCTTCTACAACTCGAGGGACTTCGCGGGCTGGCCGACGGAGGACGACCTGTACGCCTTCCCGCCCTCCTGGGGTTCGGTGGCTTCGGGCTACGTCCTGCAGCACCTGACGCTGAAGTAAACCGCACGACGGCATGACCACCCGGGGAAGCAGCAAGACGAGAGACGTGAAATGAAGTTCTACGCACGAAGGATCGGCTTCTACGCAATCACATTGTGGGTCGCCATCTCCCTCAACTTCCTGCTTCCCCGGCTCATGCCGGGCGACCCGGCCGACATCCTCATCGCGAAGCTGCAGCAGCGCGGCGAGGTGCCGGAGTCGACCATCAACAACATCCGACTGCTGCTGGGCTCCGACGACCAGACGTCGCTGTGGGACCAGTACTGGGGATACTGGGGGCGCCTGCTGCAGGGCGACCTCGGCATCTCGTTCTCGAAGTTCCCGACCCCGGTCACCGAGCTCATCGCCGGGGCCCTGCCCTGGACGATCGTGCTGGTGGGCCTGGCGACGATCATCTCCTTCATCCTCGGCGTCGGGATCGGCGCCTGGGTCGGCTGGCGCCGCGGCACCTGGGTCGACCACCTCGTCCCGGCCACGACGATCCTGCAGTCGATCCCCTACTTCTGGCTCGCGCTGATCATGATCTCGATCTTCTCGGTGGGCCTGGGGATCTTCCCGATCATCGGCGGCTACGACGTGTTCGAGTTCCCCTCCGGCCCCGAGCTGAGCTGGGACTTCATCGCCAGCGCCGTCTACCACGGCACCCTGCCCGCCATCACGATCGTGCTGAGCTCGGTGGGCGGCTGGCTGCTGGGCATGCGCAACATGATGGTCTCGACCCTCGCCGACGACTACATCGTCACCGCCGAGGCCAAGGGCCTCAAGCCCATGCGGATCCTGCGCACCTACGCCACCCGCAACGCCGCCATCCCCTCGGTCGCCGGCTTCGCGATCACCCTCGGCTTCATCGTGGCCGGGTCGATCGTCATGGAGCAGGTGTTCACCTACCCGGGCATCGGCAAGCTCATGTTCACCGCCGTGCAGAACAACGACTACGCACTCATGCAGGGCGTGTTCCTGGTCATCACCCTCACGGTGCTCGCCGCGAACTTCATCATGGACCTCGTCTACGGATTCATCGACCCGAGAGCGCGTCACAATGTCTGACTCCACCCGACTCGACCCCCGCGACCACGCGCTCACCGCCCCGGTCGCCGTCACCACCACCCTCGACACGCAGATCGAACGAGAGGATGCCAAGGCCGCACGGCGCGGCATCCGCCAGCTGCTGCCGCGCCGGTCGGCCAAGCTCATCATCGGGCTCGTCCTCGTGCTGGCCATCGTCGCCTTCGGCGTGCTGGCCCCGATGTTCGTGCAGGACCCGCGCTACAGCGGCAACGACGCCCTGCAGCCGCCGTCGGCGGAGCACTGGCTCGGCACGACCAAGCTCGGCTACGACGTGTTCGCCCAGCTCGCCTACGGCACGCGGGGCTCGCTCATGGTCGGCATCATCGCCGCCCTCATCGCCCTCACCCTCTCGATCGTCTTCGGCATCCTCGCCGGCTACATCGGCGGCTGGGGCGACGAGGGACTGTCGCTGGTGACGAACATCATGCTCGTCATCCCCGGCATCCCGCTGGCGATGGTCATCGCCACCTACTTCCCGAGCCGGTCGTGGCTGCTCGTGGCCTTCGTGCTCGGCATCACCAGCTGGGCGGGATCGGCGGTGGTGCTGCGCGTGCAGGCGCGCTCGCTGCGCAGCCGCGACTACGTGGCGGCTGCCCGCGTGGCCGGCGAGAAGCCGGCGCGCGTCATCCTCGTCGAGATCCTCCCCAACCTGCTGCCGCTGCTGGCCGCGCAGTTCCTGTTCGCGATCATCTTCGCCATCCTCGGCGAGGCGGGCCTGTCGTACCTGGGCCTGGGCGCCACCGACTCGATCACGTGGGGCACGATCCTCAACGACGCCCAGACCGGGCAGGCCCTCGGCACCCGGGCGTGGTGGTGGTTCGTGCCGCCGGGCATCATGATCGCGCTGCTGGGCGCCGGCCTGTCGCTCATCAACTTCTCGATCGACGAGATCATCAACCCCAAGCTGCGCCTCACCCCCGAGAACGCGCGTCGGGTGCGCAAGGCCAAGGAAGCCGGCAAGGGCGTCGAGGTCGAGGCCGCCGAGCTGGCCGCCGCAGAGCAGGCGAACGCAGAGACCGCCACGACCTCCACGACCTCCACCGAGGATGCCGAGAAGAACGGAGTCCGCGCATGAGCGCCGCCACCGCGCACGAGCCCGTGCTGACCGCGCGCAACGTGTCGATCGAGTACGAGGTCGACCCGCCGGTGAAGGCGGTGCGCAACGTCTCGCTCACCCTCAACCGGGGGGAGATCCTCGGGCTCGCCGGCGAGTCCGGCTGCGGCAAGACGACCCTCGCCTACGGCATGAACCGGCTGCTGAAGCCGCCGGCGCTGATGACCACCGGCGAGGTGATCTTCCACGACCGCTCCGGGCAGGACATCGACGTCGTCGCCCTGCAGGACGACGGCCTGCGCCAGTTCCGCTGGGACAAGATCTCCATGGTCTTCCAGGGCGCGATGAACTCGCTCAACCCGGTGATCAACGTGCGGGCGCAGCTGTTCGACGTGTTCGACACGCACCGCCCCGGCATGAGCAAGGCGCAGAAGACCGCGCGCAGCCGCGAGCTGCTGGCGCTGGTGGGCGTGGACCCCGACCGGCTGAGCTCGTTCCCGCACGAGCTGTCGGGTGGCATGCGCCAGCGCGTGATGATCGCGATGGCGCTGGCCCTCGACCCGCAGGTGATGATCATGGACGAGCCGACCACGGCCCTCGACGTGGTCGTGCAGCGCGGCATCATCCGCGAGATCATGCGCCTGCGCGAGAAGCTCGGCTTCGCGGTGATCTTCATCACCCACGACCTGCCGATGCTCATCGAGATCTCCGACCGCATCGCGGTGATGCTGCAGGGTGAGATCGTGGAGCAGGGGACCGCCGCGCAGATCTACCGCGACCCGCAGCACGAGTACACGAAGAAGCTGCTGTCGAGCTTCCCGAGCCTGCGCGGCGAACGGGGCGACTTCGTGCGCACCGGCGCCGGCATCGGCACCCCGGGCGCAGCCGTCGCAGCGAAGGAGGACGCACGATGAACACCGGCACCCTCGAGGCCCGCGGGCTCGTGAAGGACTTCCGCCTCCGCAGCGGCCTGCGCACCTCGACCCTGCACGCCGTGAAAGACGCGTCGTTCCTGCTCGAGCCGGGCAAGACCATCTCGCTGGTGGGCGAGTCGGGCTCGGGCAAGTCGACGATCGCCCGCATGATCGCCAAGCTCGAGACCCCCACGCGCGGGCAGGTGCTGCTCGACGGCGCCCCCACCGGGCGCAGCGGCCGCGCGCTGGCGGCCTACCGCTCCGACGTGCAGATGGTCTTCCAAGACCCGTTCGCCTCGCTGAACCCGTTCCACTCGATCGCGCACCACCTCGAGCGACCGCTGAAGATCCACCACCCCGAGCTGTCGGGCGCACAGGTGCGCGCCCGCGCGATCGAGCTGCTCGGCCGCGTGCGGCTCGGGGAGGAGATCGCCGACCGCCGGCCCCACGAGCTGTCGGGCGGTCAGCGCCAGCGCGTGGCCATCGCCCGGGCCCTGGCCCCCGGCGCCCGGTTCATCGTGGCCGACGAGCCGGTGTCGATGCTCGACGTCTCCATCCGTCTGGGGGTGCTCAATCTCCTCGCCGACCTGCAGAGGGAGGATGATCTTGGTGTGCTGTACATCACCCACGACCTCGCCACCGCGCGCCACTTCAGCGACGAGATCCTCGTGATGTACCACGGCGACATCGTCGAGCGCGGCGCCGCGGATGACGTCATCCTCCGCCCCCAGCACGCGTACACCCGTACACTGCTGAACGCCGCCCCCGAACCCGAGAACCTCGGCAACCTCCGAGAAGAGGTCCGACGCGAACTCGCCGAGGCGGCTCGGAAGGGCTGATCGTGACCATCGCCGACCCGGGCACGCCCACGTTCCTGCGTGCCCACAACGACCGCACCGCGCTGCGCCTGCTGCTCGAGCACGGGCCGCTCAGCCGTTCCCGGCTGGGTGAGCTCTCGGGCATGTCCAAGCCCACCGCGAGCCAGATGATCCTGCGCCTCGAGCGGGCGGGGCTCATCGAGAAGGTCGGCGAGACGGCCGGAAGCCGCGGCCCCAACGCGGTGCTCTACGGCGTGCGCCGCGACGTCGTGACCGGCGTGGCCGTCAGCATCCTCGGCGACGAGATCGCCGCCGTGGTCGTCGACGCGCTCGGCACCGAGCACCCGGTGGCCCACATCGCCGTCGCCGGCGAGCAGCGCTCGCCCGAGCGCGACGTCGACCGCGCCCTCGACGCGGCGTGCACCGCGGCCGGCATCGCCCGCGACACCGTGAGCATGATCGCCATCGGCGTGCAGGCGGCCGTCGACGCCAAGCGCGACGAGCTGTCGTTCACCGACACCCTGCCGGGCTGGCCGCAGACCGGCGCCCACGCGCTCATCTCGGGCTCGACGGGGCTGAGCGTCGTGCTCGGCAACGACGTCAACCTCGCCGCCATCGCCGAGCGCGCCTTCGGCGCCGCGCAGGACGAGCCGAGCTTCGTCTACTTCTGGATCGGCGAGGGCCTGGGCCTGGGCATCGACGTCGACGGCATCGTGCAGCGCGGCGCCGGCGGCGGCGCCGGCGAGATCGGCTACCTGCCGGTGCCCCCGGCCGCCCTCGAACTGGTGCCGGGAGCGCGCGACCTCACCGACCTGCTCGGCGCCGCCGCCGTCGTCGCCCTGCTGGGCGGCGCGCCCGGCGCAGACCTGCGCGACGTGCTCGCGGCCACCCCGCTCACCGACGACCACGTCGCCGCGCTCGCCGAGCGCATCGTGCTCGCCCTCACCCCGGTGCTCGCGCTCCTCGACCCGGCGGCGATCGTGCTGGGCGGGCCCACCGGCATCGCCGGCGGCGACGCGCTGGCCGCCGTCGTGCAGCAGCGCCTGGCCGTCATCGACGACGCCCGCAGCAGCGTGCGCCCCGCCAGCGCCCACACCGCCGTGCGGATGAGCTCCACCGGACCCGAGCCGGTGCTGCGCGGCGCCGGCCGACTGCTCGTCGACCACATCCGCGCCCGCCTGGAGGACGGCATCCTGCCGGCCTGACCCGCCCCGCCCCCTGCCCGCGGCCCCCGACCCACCCCCGCGGTGCCCGACCCACCCCCGCGGCGTGCTCCCGCGCGCCCGAACGACCCCGCACCACCCGCGCACCGCGTGCGCACCACCTGAGGAGAACGACCGCATGAAGCTCGCCATCGTCGGCGGAGGATCGACCTACACCCCCGAACTCATCGACGGGTTCGCGCGCTACCGCGACGTGCTGCCGCTCGAAGAGATCCGGCTCGTCGACCCCGATCCGCGCCGGCTCGAGCTGGTGGGCGGCATGGCCACGCGCATGCTCGCCCGTGCGGGGCACCCGGCGCGGCTGGTGGCCACCCCCGACCTCGTCGCCGGGGTGACCGGCGCCGACGTCGTGCTGCTGCAGCTGCGCATCGGCGGGCAGGACGCGCGCCACCAAGACGAGACGTGGCCGCACGAGGTGCACTGCATCGGGCAGGAGACCACCGGCCCCGGGGGCCTGGCCAAAGCCCTGCGCACCGTGCCGGTCGCGCTCGAGATCGCCGAGGCGGTGCGCCGTCACGCCGCCCCGGGCGCATGGCTCATCGACTTCACCAACCCGGTCGGCATCGTCACCCGCGCGCTGCTGAACGAGGGCCATCGCGCGGTGGGCCTGTGCAACGTGGCCATCGGCTTCCAGCGGCGGTTCGCGGCGATGCTGGGCGTCGAAGCGGATGCCGTGAGCCTCGGCCACGTCGGCCTCAACCACCTCACGTGGGAGCGCAGCGTCGCCGTCGACGGGGTCGACGTGCTCCCCGGCATGCTGCGCGAGCGCCTCCCCGACCTCGCCGGCGACGTGCACCTCGATCCCGCCCTCATCAGCGGGCTGGGCGCCGTGCCCTCGTACTACCTGCGCTACTACTACGCCCACGACGAGGTGCTCGCCGAGCAGCAGCACGATCAGTCGCGCGCCGAGGCGGTGCGGGCGATCGAGAACGAGCTGCTCGAGCTGTACGCCGACCCGTCGGTCGACACCAAGCCCGAGGCGCTCGCCCGCCGCGGTGGCGCGTTCTACTCGGAGGCGGCGATCGAGCTCATGCTGCAGATGGCCGGCGCCGACACCCGGCCCCGGGTCGTGAACCTCCGCAACGACGGGGTGCTGCCCTTCCTGCCCGACGACCACGTCATCGAGGTGCCGGCGCGCTTCGAGGGTGGCCGGTTCGTCGCCGAGCCCGTCGCCGCCCTGCCCGACGACATCGCCGGCACCATCGCCGCGGTGACCGGCTACGAGCGGCTCGCCCTCGACGCCGCAGTGCACGGCGGTCGCGACCGGGTGCTGCGCGCCATGCGCGCCCACCCGCTCGTGCTGCAGCACGACCGCGCCGAGAAGCTCACCGACCTGCTGCTGGCCGCCAACGCGCCCTTCCTGCGGTGGGCGTCGTGACCACCCCCGTGCTCGTCGCCGTCGACGGCGGCGGCACGAAGACCGACGCCGTCGCCCTCACCCCCGACGGCGAGATCGTCGGCCGGGCGCGCGGCGCCGGCTCCAGCCCCCACTTCGTCGGTCTGGTCGGTTCGGTGGCCGTCGTCGACGCCCTCGTGCGCGAGGTGGCCGGGGCCCATCCGGTCGCCGCCGCCGAGCTCTACCTGTCGGGCCTCGACCTGCCCGTGGAGGAGGAGAGCTACCGCGCCGCGCTCGCCGGCCGGGACTGGGCCGGCGACGCGCTCGTCGACAACGACCTGTTCGCGGTGCTGCGCGCCGGCACCGACGAGCCCGATGCGATCGCCGTCGTGTGCGGCTCGGGCGTCAACGCCGTCGGGGTGCGCGGCGACGGCGAGCGGGTGCGCTTCGCGTCGCTGGGCGAACTGTCGGGCGACTGGGGCGGCGGCTATGGACTGGGCGCCGCGGCCCTGTGGCACGCGGCGCGGGCCCTCGACGGACGCGGCCCCGCCACCACGCTCGTCGAGGCCATCTGCGGTCGGCTCGGCGCGGCATCCGTCGACGAGCTCATCGAAGACCTGCACTTCGAGCGCCGCAGCCACGACGAACTCACCGCGTTGCCGCCCGACATCTTCGCGCACGCCGCGGCGGGCGACGAGGTCGCCGGGCAGATCGTCGACCGGCAGGCCGACGAGGTGGTCGCCTATATCCGGGCGATCGTCGGGCGACTCGAGCTGTCGGACGCCGCGGTGCCGGTCGTGCTCGGCGGCAGCATCCTGCGTGCGGGCCACCCGCGGCTCGAGCAGCGGGTGCGCGTCGGCATGGCCGCCCTCGCCCCCCGCGCGCGCATCGTGCGCCCCGACGCCCCGCCGATCGCCGGCGCGGCCCTGCTGGCCCTCGACCACGTCGGCGCCCCCGCCGCCGCGCACGACCGGGTGCGCGCCGCCCTCGGCTGACCCCCGCGGTGCGTCGCGGCGTGTCCAGGTCGCATAACTCAGGCAGATTGTGCCCTCGGGGCGCCTGTGGGCGGCTGGATCGGCCGATCTGCCTGAGTTATGCGCCGGGGGCGTGGCGCGCGGTGACGCCGGGCGCCCGGGGCGGGGGGCGCGGCGAGCGGTGACGCCGGGCGCGCGGGGCGGGGCGGATGAGGTTGTCGATGTTGGAGTTCGCGCCGGTGGGGAAGGGCCAGGTCGCATAACTCAGGCAGATTGTGCCCTCGGGGCGCCTGTGGGCGGCTGGATCGGCCGATCTGCCTGAGTTATGCGCCGTGCGCGGCCGGCGCCGCGGGCGCGGCGGCGGGCGCGGGGCGCCGGCGGGCGAGGCGGGCGACGCCGGCGGCGGTGAGCCGGTCGCCGATGAGGATGCCGAGGCCGACGCCCGCGAAGCACGAGGCGATCGTCATGACGAAGAACCCGATGAGGGCGATCGGCGTCATCGTCCACAGGTCGAACGACTGCGCAGCGAGGATCGGGTAGACGATCGCCACCAGCAGCGCGCCCGCCCAGTACTGCCACGTGCGCCATGACCGGTACAGCGCGACGAGGAAGGCGAGCTCGGCGAAGAACGCCCACCAGACGGCCGCCCCGAGGTACGGAAAGGCGACGAGCCCCGAGATCAGCCCGACGAGGATGCCGGCGAGGGGCCGCTCGAGCAGACGCAGCGCGACCGTCGCCGGCAGCAGCCACAGGCCGGCGAGGGCCACCGAGATGAACGGCACCACGGCGTAGAGGGCGGTCGAGAGAGCTCCGGCGCCCCACAGCAGCAGGCCGCCCGCGACGCCGATGGCCGCGCAGGTGAGCAGGTAGGTCGTGGTGACGCGGTTCACGCCTGCGCTCCCTGCTGGGCCTGCTGCGACTTGGGCGCGGGGGAGGCGGCGCCCACCCGCCAGTAGCCGACGAAGCTGATCACGGACTTGTCGACGCCGCCGGCGACGAGGTGGCGGCGGGCCGAGGTGGGCAGCGACTGCTCGCCGACGATGAAGTAGTGGGTGCCCGCGGTCTCGACGGGAAGCTCCTGCAGGGCCGCCAGCGCGAGGCTCCCGGGCGTCTGCGCGTCGCGCACGAGCCAGCGCACCTCCACACCGGCGGGCGCATCGACGGGGAGCACGTCCTCGGCCGAGGGGGCCTCGATCAGCACGATGCCGGTGGCCGACGCCGGCAGCGAGGCGCACACCCCCGCCACGGCGGGCGCACCCGTCTCGTCGGCGACCAGCACGACGCGCGCGGTGCCGCGGGCGGGGTTGAAACCCAGGCCCTCGTCGATGATGACGACGCTCTCGCCGGGCTCGGCCGCCGCCGCCCACCGCGAGGCGGGGCCGGCGGTGGGCCCGGTGCCGTGCAGCACGAAGTCGACGTCGATCTCGGCCCCGGCCTCGGCCGTGGCGGGGCGGAAGGCGCGCACCGTGTAGTTGCGCATCACGGGTCGGACGCCCTCGGGGATGCGCAGGTACTTCAGGTAGCCGAACAGCTTGTTGGCCTTCGCGGGGATGCGCTCGAGGCCCTCGTCGCCGCCGAGCGGCAGGAAGATGCGGAACCACTGGTCGAAGCCCATCGCCTCGAAGCGGTCGATCTCGCCGCCGCCGAGGGTGACGCGCATCCAGTGCGGCGACAGCTGCCGGCTCCGCAGCACCTGCAGGTGCAGCAGCTGCGGCGAGCGGGGCTTGACGAGGTTGCTGTAGCGGGCCATCGGGCCCCCTTTCGGTCGGCGACGAGTGCGCTCTAGCGCAGGGTCCAGGGGAAGAAGAACCAGGCGATCACGATCGTGACCGCCCACATCAGGGCGACGAAGACGGTGTCGCGGCGCCGCCACGGCACGAGGTGGCGTTCGGTGCGCTCGGCGTGCGCGCCGAACGCGCGCGCGTCCATGGCCAGGGCCACACGCTCGGCGTGGCGGATGGCGCCGGCCAGCAGCGGCACGATGTAGCCCCACCACCGGGCCAGGGCCGCGAACGGTCCGCGGCCGCCGTGCGCGCCGCGCACCCGGTGGGCCTGGCGGATGACGTCGAGCTCGTGCCCGAAGCGGGGCACGAAGCGGAACGCGGCCAGCGCCGTGTAGCCGATGCGGTAGGGCACGCGCAGCTGCTGCACGCTCGCGCGCACCAGATCGGGGCCGTTGGTCGTGAGCCCCGCCAGCAGCGAGAGCGCGACGATCGCGGCCAGGCGCAGGCCGGTGGCGAAGCCGATCTCCACGGCCCCACCGTAGAGGGTCCAGGCGCCCAGCTGCGCCACCGCGACCGAGCGGTCGACGCGGTCGGCATCCGTCCACAGCGACATGCTCAGCCCGAGCACCGCCGCCGCGACCGGCAGCGCCACGACCAGCAGCGCCAGGAGGCGCGGGGTGACGCGCGCGCCGATCAGCAGCACGACGTAGGCGAGGGCGAGGAAGGCGAGCGGGGTGGCCAGGTCGCGCACGAACACCAGCAGCACGATCGCCGGCACCGGGGCGGCGAACTTGGCGAGCGGGTTGAGGGCGTAGAGGAAGCGTCCCGGTGCGTGCACCGACACGTAGGGGTCGACGACGGCGGTCACTCCGCGCCCCCCGGCAGGTCGTCGACGCGGGTGACGCCGGCCAGCTGCGGATGCCGGGCGAGTCCCTGCAGTGCGCGGCGCAGCGGCGGCAGCCGCAGCCCGGCCGCGCGCACGAGGGTCTCGTCGGCGAACACCTCGGCGGTCGCGGCATCGGCGACGATGCGTCCGTCGCCGACGACGATCGTGCGGTGGGCGTACTCGGTGACCAGCTGCATGTCGTGGGTGACGACGAGGATGGTGGTGCCCGCCTCGTTGAGCTCGCGCAGCAGGCCCAGCAGCTCTTCGGCGCGGGCGCGGTCCTGCCCGAACGTGGGTTCGTCCAGCGCCAGGATCGGGGCACCGGCCACGAGCGCCGTGCCCACCGACAGTCGCCGCTTCTGGCCGCCGGAGAGCAGGAACGGGTGCACGTCGGCCTTGTCGTCGAGGCCGAAGCGGCGCAGCACGTCGTGCGCGCGCTCGCGCACCTGCTCATCGGGCAGCTTCTGCCGGCGCAGGCCGTGGGCGAGCTCGTCGAAGACGGTGTGCGCGATGAACTGGTGCTCGGGGTTCTGGAACACGAACCCGATGCGCCGCGACAGTCCGCGCAGGTCGGCACGCGCGGGGTCGACCCCCTGCGGCCCGCCCAGGCGCACGCGCCCCTTCGGCACCGGGATCACCCCGGCGATGGCCTGCAGCAGCGTCGTCTTGCCGGCCCCGTTGGCCCCCACGATCGCGACGAACTCGCCGGCGTGCACCGTCAGGTCGATGCCGTGCAGGATCTCGGTGCGCCGGCGCGTGACGTCGAGCCCGCGCACCTCGACGACGGGTGCGCGATCGGATGCCGGTGCGCCCGGCCCCGACGTGACGCCGGGCCCCACGACAGCAGCCCCCACCGCAGCGGCTCCCACCTCAGCGCCCGCCGGGTCGTCGGCCGCCTCGAGGGCGGCGGTGAGCTCGTCGGGGCTGAGGGGGAGCGGGTCGAGGTGCCACCCGGCGCGGCGCAGGCGGAGCGCTGCCAGCGTCGACACCGGCAGCCACACGCCCATGTCGTGGAGTTCGTCGGCGCGGCGGCGCAGCACCTCGTCGACCGAGCCGTCGGCCACCGTGCGCCCCTGCTGGTCGAGCACGACGACGCGGTTCGTGATCGACACCACGGCGTCGAGGTTGTGCTCGACCAGCAGGATCGAGCGCTCGCCGGCGGCGACGACCTCGCCGAGGGTCGCGTAGACCTCTTCGATGCCGGCCGGGTCGAGGTTGGCGGTGGGCTCGTCGAGCACGAGCAGCGGCGAGCCGAGCGCGAGCGCGCACGCGATGGCCAGGCGCTGGCGCCCGCCGCCGGAGAGGCGGTCGGGGTTCTCGGCGCGGCGCTCCCACAGGCCCACGCGGCGCAGTGCGTCTTCGGCGCGGGCGAGCACCTCGGATGCCGGCAGCAGCAGGTTCTCGGGTCCGAAGGCCACCTCGTCGAGCAGCGTGCCGGTGACCAGCTGCGCGTCGGGGTCCTGGAACACCATGCCCACGTGGGTGCTCAGCTGCGCGACCGGCGTCGACGCGGCATCCAGCCCCGCCACGTGCACCGAGCCGGTCACCGTCGCCGGCACCGCCTGCGGGATGAGGCCGTTAAGCGCGAGCGCGAGGGTCGACTTGCCCGACCCGCTCGGCCCGAGCAGCAGCACCACTTCGCCGGCGCGCACCTCGAAGCTCGCCGACGCGGGGGTGGGGGTGGGGGCGCCGTCGTGGGCGATGCCCAGCTCGCGCACCCGCAGGAGCGGGGCGGATGCCGGCGTGGCCGAGAGGTCGGCCGCGGCGGGCGAGGCAGCGGTCACGGGAGCGTCCAGAGGTCGGGTGCGGAAAGGCGGAAGCCTCTCCTAACTTAGCCCTGCCTAACCTGGCGTCCCAACCCCGGTTCGGGCGGGTGCTCCGCGCGCGGTCAGCGGCGGGCGACGCCGGCGCGGCGCAGCGCGGTGCCGATGGCCAGGGCCAGCGCCGTCCACGCGACCGGACCGGCCACCGAGAGCACCAGGTAGGCGATCTGCGCCCACGGCGGCAGCGCCGAGAGGTGCGCGACGAAGAAGACGACGACGGCGACGAGCACCCCGATGATGCCGCCCGAGATGAAGAAGCGCCACGGGCCCCACGCGCGGTAGCGGGTGAGCGCGGCCACACCCTCCTGGATGGCGCCGAACAGCAGTGCCGTGCCGATGAAGCGCCCCGCCCACGCCGGGTTGAACGCGCTGGCCACGAGGGCGGCGACCAGGTGGGTCAGGATCGCCACGAGCGGGCGGCGCAGCACCTCCTGCGCGATGATGCCCGGCAGCACGTGCGAGCCGAGCAGCAGCCCGTAGGCGAAGGGCGCGGTCGCCAGGACCACGGGGGTGAGCACGCCCGCGATGCCGCCGACCAGGCCGGTCGCGACGCCGATGGCCGCGCAGACGAGCAGCACACGGGTCGGAAGTCGGGATGCCGTGGCCACCGCCCCAGCCTACCGGCGGCGCCCGGTCATCCCCGGCGCCGGCGCCGGGTCAAACGCACCCCCGGCAGGGGCGGGGCGGGGATGCGCTCGGCGCCGTGCCCGGGCACGCTGCCGAACCGCTCGTCGCCCGCCTCCCACGCCTCGCGCGCCGCGACGATCTCCTCGTGCGAGCGCCCGACGAAGTTCCACCACATCACGATGTCCGACTCGAACGGCTCGCCGCCGAGCAGGAACACGACGGCATCCTCGTCGGCTTCGATCACCACCTCGCTGCGCGCGATGCCGAGGTACAGCAGTGCCAGGTCGGCCACGGCCACCGGCTCGTCGCCGGCGTGCACGCGCACCGTGCCGGTCACGCCCACGAGCGCATGCTCCCAGTCGGCCGTCAGCGGCAGCGTCACCCGGCTGCCCGCCCGCAGCGCGATCTCGGCGCCGACGATGGGGGTGTGCATCGTGGCGGGGGAGCGGATGCCGGCCAGCTCGCCGACGACGACGGTCGCCGTCGCACCGCCGCCCAGCTCCCGCACCGGCAGGTCGGCGTGACGCTCGAACGCGCGGTCGCCGTGGCGCCGCGCCTCGGGGAGCGCCACCCACAGCTGCAGCGCGTCCAGCGGCACGGCATCCTCGCCGACGGAGTACTCCGAGTGCGCGATGCCGGCGCCGCTGGTCATCAGGTTGAGCACGCCCCGGCTCACGACCACGTCACTGCCGATCGTGTCGCGGTGGCGCACCTCGCCGACGAACGGCCACGTCACCGTCTGCAGCCCGATGTGCGGATGCGGTTCGACCCGCATGCGGGTGCGCTGCGGCCCGAAGCGGTCGAGGAAGCACCACGCGCCCACCATCGGCAGGTCGCGCTGCGGCAGGCTGCGGTGCACCGACATGCCGCGCACGCCGCCCAGCGGCACCTCGCGGGCCTCCAGCAGCAGGCGGCGCGGGCCGTCGCAGTCGGCCGGAGCCTCCTGCGCGGGAGGGTCGGCGTCGAGGCGGGTCACCGCCGCCTCTCAGTCGTTCGGGGCGTCGACGTCGTCGCTGCCGGCGGCGTCGGAGGTCGGACGCCACACCACGGCGAGGCCGGGCACGTCGGTGTTCTCGAGGTAGCGCACCACGAACGGGCATACCGGCACCACGATCTCGCCGCGCTCCGCGGCATCGGCCAGCGCCGCCGCGACCAGGGTCGTGCCCAGTCCGCGGCCGCCGAAGGCCGGATCGATCTCGGTATGCGCGTACACCTGGCGGCCGTGATCGTCGGGCTCGAACTCGGCGTAGCCGGCGAGCACGTCGTCGAGATGGATCTCGTAACGGCTCTTCTCGTCGTTGCGCGTCACAGTGGGGGTCGAGGCCTCGGTCACGGGGGCTCCTCTCGTCGCTGGTCCCACGCTACCCCGCCGTTCGTCGCGCCGGTCGTGCCGCTCGTCGCACGGTGCCCGCGGCGACCGGTTCCGGGGGCGGGGGAGTTCGTACCGTGGGGGCACGCAACGATGCGTCCCCACGAGGAGATCCAATGACCGCACCTTCGTCGCGCCGCGGTCGCGGCGCCGCGCTCGACCCGGCATCCGCCGACGGCGTCGAGCCCGACATCACCACCGACCCCGACCTTCCCCCGGTGTCCCTCACCCCCGAGGAAGACGCCCGGGACACCCGCTGGACGCCGCTGAAGATCGCCGTCTGGATCGTCATCGCCCTGCTGGGCGCCGTCGCCTGGACCATGCTGGCGATCGTGCGCGGCGAGACCGTCAACGCGATCTGGTTCGTCTTCGCGGCGGTCTGCACCTACCTGATCGGCCACCGGTTCTACTCCAAGGTCATCGAGCGCTACATCACGCGCCCGAACGACAAGCGGGCGACCCCCGCCGAGGTGCGCGCCGACGGCAAGGACTACGTCCCCACCGACCGCCGCGTGCTCTACGGCCACCACTTCGCCGCGATCGCCGGCGCCGGCCCGCTGGTGGGCCCCGTGCTCGCCGCGCAGATGGGC
Source organism: Microbacterium festucae (assembly GCF_025421715.1). GTDB lineage: Bacteria > Actinomycetota > Actinomycetes > Actinomycetales > Microbacteriaceae > Microbacterium > Microbacterium festucae. The sequence goes on along the minus strand of NZ_JAOEFC010000001.1, from coordinate 710,507 downwards.
TTCCTCCCCGGCACCATCTGGATCATCGTCGGCGTCGTGTTCGCCGGCGCCGTGCAGGACTACACGGTGCTGTTCTTCTCGATGCGCCGCGGCGGGCGCACGATCGGTCAGATGGCCCGGCAGGAGCTCGGCAAGATCGGCGGCACCGCCGCGATCATCGCGTCACTGCTGATCATGCTGATCATCGTCGCCATCCTCGCCCTCGTCGTCGTCAACGCCCTCGGCGAGAGCCCGTGGGGCGTCTTCTCGGTGGCCATGACCATCCCGATCGCGATCTTCATGGGCATCTACCTGCGCTTCCTGCGCCCGGGCAAGGTCACCGAGGTCTCGATCATCGGCTTCGTGCTGCTGATCGCGGCGATCATCGGCGGCGGCTGGGTGGCCTCCACCGAGTGGGGCTACGCGATCTTCCACCTCGACCGCGAGGTGATCGCCTGGGGCATCATCGTCTACGGGTTCGTCGCCGCCGTGCTCCCGGTGTGGCTGCTGCTGGCCCCCCGCGACTACCTGTCGACGTTCATGAAGATCGGCGTCATCGTCATGCTCGCCGGGGCGATCGTGCTGGTGCGTCCCGAGATCACGGTGCCCGCCATCACGGTGTTCGGCGAGAACGGGCTCGGGCCGGTGTTCTCGGGGCCCTTGTTCCCCTTCCTGTTCGTCACGATCGCCTGCGGGGCGCTGTCGGGCTTCCATGCGCTCATCGCCTCCGGCACGACCCCGAAGCTCATCGAGAAGGAGCGCCAGACCCGCTTCATCGGCTACGGCGGCATGCTCATGGAGTCGTTCGTGGCGATCATGGCTCTCGTGGCGGCGCTGTCGATCGACCAGGGCATCTACTTCGCGATGAACTCGCCCGCCGCCCTCACCGGCGGCACGGTGGAGGGCGCGGTGGCGTTCGTGAACTCGCTGGGCCTCACCGGCTCGCCGATCACCGCCGACATGCTCACCTCGACGGCCGCCAACGTGGGGGAGGAATCGGTGGTCTCGCGCACCGGCGGTGCCCCCACCCTCGCCCTCGGCCTGGCGCACATCATGCAGCAGGCCCTCGGCGGGCAGGCGCTCATGGCGTTCTGGTACCACTTCGCGATCATGTTCGAGGCGCTGTTCATCCTCACCGCCGTCGACGCCGGCACCCGCGTGGCGCGCTTCATGCTGCAGGACTCGATCGGTGCCTGGGTGCCCCGCTTCCGCGACGTCACGTGGCGTCCGGGCGTGTGGATCTGCACGGCGATCATGGTGGCCGGCTGGGGCGCGATCCTCATCCTGGGCGTCACCGATCCGCTGGGCGGCATCAACACGTTCTTCCCGCTGTTCGGCATCGCCAACCAGCTGCTGGCGGCGATCGCCCTGGCCGTCGTGCTGGCGATCGTGGCCAAGCGCGGGCCCCGGTTCGTGAAGTGGCTGTGGATCATCGCGGTGCCGCTGGCCTTCGCCGCGGTGGTGACGATCACGGCTTCGGCGTACAAGATCTTCTCGCCGGTACCCTCGATCGGCTACTGGGCCAACCACATCAAGTACCGCACCGCGCTGGACAGCGGCGACGACAGCCTCGGCCCCGTCGCCACCGTCGAGGCGGTCGTGCGCAACACGGCCGTGCAGGGCACCCTGTCGATCGTGTTCGTGACGCTGGCGATCGTCGTGATCATCACGGCGCTCATCGTCACCATCAAGGCGATCCGCGCCGGCGGCGGGGAGAACACCGAGGACGAGCCGGTGGCCTCGCGCCGCTACGCACCCGCGGGGCTCGTGCCGACCCCCAGCGAGCGTGCGCTCGACAAGCAGTGGGAGCCGCTGCTGGAAGCCGAGCGGAAGGAACTCGCCCGCCGTCACTGACGGTAGGTGGGCGTGCCATGCAGAACTCCTCCACTTTCCACGCCGCGGGCGCCGGACCGGCCCCGGGGGGCCGCGCCCCGCGCGGATTGGAGGAGTTCTGCATGCGCGTGTGGCGGGCCGCGGTCGCCGCGGGCCGCGGCATCCGCTGGTATTTCGGCGCACTGATGGGCGACGACGCGTATCGCACGTACGTCGCCCACCAGCAGCGCCACCACCCCGAGCGGGAGACCCCCACCGAGCGCCAGTTCTGGCGCGACCGGATGGACGACCAGGACCGCAACCCCGGTGCCCGCTGCTGCTGACCGGCGGCCCGGTCGTGCCTAGGCTGGGCGCATGACCGACGCCGTCGTCCTGGCCGCCGTCCTGGGCGTGGCCGGGGGCGTCGTGCTCACCGCGCTGCTGCTGCTCTCGCGGCGCCTGGCCCGCGGCTCGCGCGACCTCGGCAGCGATGCCGAGCAGGCGGCCTACCGGGCGCTGCACCAGGCGAGCCTGGCCGCCCCGCACCTGCACGCCGGACTGGCCGGTCCCGACGCCGCGCGGGCGCTGCACCACCTGCGCGAGCTGCTGGGCAGCACCGCCGTGGCCCTCGTCGTCGGGGCGGGGGAGACCGCCGAGGTGGTCGTCGAAGGTCCCGACGGCGACCTGCACGGGTCGGCGGCGCGCATCGCCGAGCGGGTGCGCAGCACCGGCCGCCGGCAGGTGTTCCCGCGGCGCGACGGCGACGACCCGCTCGAGGCGGTCGGCGCCCCCATCGTCGTGGGCGGCGAGATCGCCGGGGTGCTCGTCGCCTTCGCCGAACCGGTGCGGGCGCCGCTCGTGCGCGCCGCCGCCGAGGTGGCCGACTGGTGCGCGGCGCAGGTGGCACTCGGCGAGCTCGATGCCTCGCGCACGCAGCTGGCCGAGGCCGAGCTGCGGGCGCTGCGCGCCCAGATCTCGCCGCACTTCATCTACAACGCGCTCACCGCGGTCGCCTCGTTCATCCTCACCGACCCCCGGCGGGCGCGTGAGCTCGTGCTCGAGTTCGCCGACTTCACGCGCTACTCCTTCCGCCGGCAGGGCGAGTTCACGACAGTCGCCGAAGAGCTGCGCAGCATCCACTCCTACCTCGAGCTGGAGCGCGCCCGCTTCGGCGAGCGGCTCACGGTCGTGCTGCGCATCGCGCCCGAGACCCTGGCGACGGTCATCCCGTTCCTGTCGGTGCAGCCGCTGGTCGAGAACGCGGTGCGTCACGGCGTCGAGCCCGGCGACGGCGGCGGCACGATCCGCATCGAGGCGCGCGACGAGGTCACCCACACCGAGATCACCGTCGAAGACGACGGGGTCGGGATGGAGCCCGAGACCCTGCGGACGCTGCTCACCTCCCGCGACACCGGCGGCGCCCACGTGGGCCTGCGCAACGTCGACACCCGGCTGCGGCAGCTCTACGGCCCCGGCGGGGGACTGGTCGTGGAGACCAATGCGGCCGCCGGTACCCTGGTGCGCATGCGGATCCCGAAGTCGCAGCCGCAGCACGAGACCGCCGGTCCGCCGCCCGTCGCAGCCGATGAGCCCGGGGATGCGCGGTGACGGGCGGATGCCGCTGATCGATGTGCTCGTCGCCGACGACGAGCGGCCCGCCCTGGACGAGCTCGTCCACCTGCTGCGCGCCGACGAGCGCGTCGGGCGGGTGCACGCGGCCTCGTCGGGCGCCGACGCGCTGCGCGTGCTGAGCGCCCATCCGGTGGCGATCGCCTTCCTCGACATCCACATGCCGCGGGTGACCGGCCTCGACCTCGCCCGCACGCTGGGCGGACTTGTCACCCCGCCGGCGATCGTGTTTGTCACCGCCGACGACGCGCACGCCGTCGACGCCTTCGACCTGCGCGCCGCCGACTACCTGCTCAAGCCGGTGCGCGCCGAGCGCCTGCGCCGTGCGATCGACCGGGCCCTCGAGCTGTCGGGGGCCGCCGGTGACGAGGCCGCGGGCGACGAGGTGCTGCCGGTGACCGTCGGAGCGTCGGTGCGCTTCGTGCGCCGCGCCGACGTGCGCTGGGTGCAGGCCCAGGGCGACTACTCGCGGCTGCACACCGACGACGGGGTCGGGCATCTCGTGCGCGTGCCGATCTCCGAGCTCGAGCAGCGCTGGGCGGATGCCGGGTGGGTGCGCGTGCACCGCTCGTACCTGGTCGACACGGCCGCGGTCACCGAGGTGCGGCTCAGCGGCGCCGAGCCGGCCGTGTCGGTGGGGGCGGTGTCGCTGCCGGTCAGCCGCCGGCTGGTGCCCGCCGTGCGCGAGGCGCTTCTGCCCGGCGAGCAGCGGGGCGCGCGGTGACCGACGACGGTCCGGCGGGTGCCGGGCCCGGGGGTGCGGCGGGCGGTGCGGGTGCCGGGGCCGGCGCGACGCCGCCGCGGCGGGTGCGGGTCACCTCCGACGCCGCGCCGGTGCGGATGCCGTCGGCCACGCGCGGCATCGCCCTGCCGGGTGCGGCGTCGGACGACGCGGATGCCGTCTACGCCCGCGCGCTGCGCCGCAGCCAGCTGCGGCTGGCGCTGGGCACCGTGCTCGGCTTCGTCGTCGTGGTGATCGCGGTGTCGCTCGGCATCGCGCTGGTGCCCGAACTCGACCGCATCGTGTGGGCCGGCATCCCGCTGTCATGGCTGCTGCACGCGTTCGCGTACTACCCCGTGATCGTCGTGTTCGCCCTGCTCTACGCGCGCACGGCGGCGCGCAACGAGCGGCGGTACCGGGCGCTGCGGGATGCCGGATGAACGCGGTGCTCGACCTGGTCGCCGTCGCGCTCGTCGCCACGGCGACCGTGCTGATCGGCGTCTACGGGTTGCGGGTCTCGCGCACCACGGGTGACTTCTTCGTCGCCTCGCGCACCGTGCGGCCGGTGTGGAACGCGTCGGCCATCAGCGGCGAGTACCTGTCGGCGGGCACGTTCCTGGGGCTGTCGGGGCTCATCCTGCTGGAGGGCGCCCGCGGATTCTGGTTCCCGATCGGCTACGCCGCCGGGTACCTGCTGGTGCTGCTGTTCGTCGCGGCGCCGTTGCGGCGCAGCGGCGCCTACACGATCCCCGACTTCGTCGAGGCGCGGCTCGAATCGCGCGCGGCCCGCCGGGTGACCAGCGCCCTCGTGCTCGTGATCGGCTGGATGTACATCGTGCCGCAGCTGCACGGCGCCGGGATCACCCTCGTGGTGGTGGCCGGGCTGCCGCCGTGGGTGGGCGCGGTGGCCGTCGCGGTGCTCGTGGGCGCGGTGGTCGCCGCCGGCGGGATGCGCGCCATCACCTTCGTGCAGGCCTTCCAGTACTGGCTCAAGCTCACCGCGCTGCTCGTGCCGGTCGTGCTCATCGCCTTCGCCGCGGCGGGAGGCCCGCGCGACATCGACCCCGCCCTGCTCTTCCCCGCCGAGGCGGGACCGGCCGGCATCGACGCCTACGGGTCGGCATCCCTGCTGCTGGCCCTGCTGCTCGGGACGATGGGGCTCCCGCACGTGCTGGTGCGCTTCTACACGAGCCCCACGGGGGTCGCCGCCCGCCGCACCACGGTGATCGTGATCGCGATGGTGAGCGTCTTCTACGCCGTCTCCACCGGGATGGGACTGCTCGCCCGGCAGCTCGCGCCCGACCTCGCGGCGCCGGGAGTCGCCGACACCGTGGCCCTCGTGCTGCCGTCGCGGGTCTTCCCGGGGCTTCCCGGCGAACTGCTCACGGCGCTGATCGTGGCCGGGGCCTTCGCCGCGTTCCTGGCGACGTCGTCGGGCCTCGTCGTCTCGCTGGCGGGGGTCGTGAGCCAAGACGTGTTCTCGGGGAGCGTGCGGTCGTTCCGGCTGTCGGCGCTGCTGTGCACCGCGGTGCCCCTGGTGGTCGCGCTGCTCACGGTGCCGGCGGGACTGGTCGCCAGCGTCGGGGCGGTGTTCGTGCTGGCCGCCTCGAGCCTGTCGCCGATCGTGCTGCTGGGCATCTGGTGGCGCGGGCTGACCGCCCGCGGCGCGATCGCCGGGATGGTCACCGGCGCGGCATCCTGCGCCCTCGCCCTGATCGTGCACGTCGCCGTCGACGGGGTGGGGGTCGCGGCGCCGCTGCTGGCCCAGCCCGCGGCCTGGACGATCCCGCTGGCCACAGCCGTCACCGTCGCCGTCTCGCTGCTCGACCGCCGTGGCGCCCCGCTCCGCGTCGACCGCTACCTCGGCCGCCTCCACACCCCCGACCACCCCTGACCCGCGGGCACGCGGCTCGCCCCGCCCGCGGCCGCTCCCCGCCCCGCCCCCCACCATCCCCGGGTGGCGCGGCCGTGCGGCGGGGGCGAGGATGGGCGCATGCGTCGACGCGTCCTCACCCTCGCCGCCGCGGTGGTCGCGGGCGCGCTCGCGCTGGCGGGCTGTGCGGCTTCCGCGCCCACGCCGACGGCATCCACCCCGGCAGTCAACCCCACGCCGACGCCCACGCCGACCCCGACCCCCGACCCGATCGACGCGCTGTCGCTCGAGCAGCAGGTCGGGCAGCTGTTCATGGTCGGCACGACCGCCGACGGTGCGGATGCCGCGGCGATGGCGGCGGTGACCGATCGGCACGTGGGCAACATCTTCCTGCGCGGGCGCTCGCAGGCGACCCCCGCGGCGGTGGCCGCGGTCGTGCAGCAGTTCACGTCGCTGGTGGGACCGGCGACCATGGCGGGCACCCGCATGTGGGTCGCCACCGATCAGGAGGGCGGTGAGGTGCAGGTGCTGCAGGGACCGGGGTTCTCGCAGATCCCGTACGGCATCCGTCAGGCCGACCTCCCCGACGACCAGCTGCGCGCCGCGGCCGGCACGTGGGGGAGCGAGCTGGCCGCCGCCGGGGTGGACATGAATCTCGCGCCCGTCGCCGACATCGTCACCAGCGCCGACGTCCGCTTCGACAACCCGCCCATCGGCGCCTTCGGCCGGCAGTACGGCTACGACGCCGCCACCGTCGGGGCCAAGGCGGGCGCGTTCGCCGCCGGCATGCGCGATGCCGGGGTGATGCCGACGTTCAAGCACTTCCCGGGCCTCGGCCACGTGACCGCCAACACCGACACGACCGCGAACGTCGTCGACACGACCGTGGTGCGCGGCGGCCCCGACATCACCGTCTACACGGGGCTGACCTCGGCGGGGCCGTCGGTCGTGATGGTCAGCTCCGCCACCTACCAGAACCTCGACCCGGCCGCGCCGGCGATGTTCTCGCCGGTCGTCGTCGGCGACATCCTGCGGGGCGATGTGGGCTTCGACGGGGTCGTCATGACCGACGACATCTCGGGTGCCGTCGCCGTGCGCGCGGTGCCCCCCGCCGACCGGGCGGTGCGCGCGATCGACGCGGGCGTCGACCTGCTGCTGCTGTCGGCCGATGCCTCTCCGCTGCCGGCCATGTACGACGCGGTGCTGGCCCGCGCGCAGCAGGATGCCGGCTTCGCCCAGAAGGTCGAGGCGGCCGCGGCGCGCATCCTCGCGGCGAAGTCCGCCCACCCGTGACCGGCGGCCGCGCCGGGTGGGGCAGACTCGAGGGGTGACCCCCGCGCCGCTGCTGATGGAGGGCATCCCCGCGGATGCCACGGCGGATGCCGTCTACGAGGGCTTCGTCGAGTGGGCCGGTGCCCGCGGGCTCACCCTCTACCCGTCGCAGGACGAGGCCGTCATCGAGCTCGTCTCCGGCGCGAACGTGATCCTCGCCACCCCCACCGGCACGGGCAAGTCGCTCGTGGCCGTCGCCGCCCACGCGGCGTGCCTGGCCGCCGGCGGGCGCTCCTACTACACCGCCCCCATCAAAGCCCTGGTGAGCGAGAAGTTCTTCGCCCTGGTCGAGATCTTCGGGGCCGAGAACGTGGGCATGGTCACCGGCGACTCGTCGGTCAACCCCGACGCGCCGATCGTCTGCTGCACGGCCGAGATCCTCGCCAACCTCGCCCTCCGCCAGGGGGCCGCGGCCGACGTCGACCAGGTCGTCATGGACGAGTTCCATTACTACGGAGACCCCGAACGCGGCTGGGCCTGGCAGGTGCCGCTGCTGACGCTCACCGGTGCGCAGTTCCTTCTCATGTCGGCCACTCTGGGCGATGTCTCCGACATCGCCACCGACCTCGAGCGCCGCACCGGGCGCCCCGTGGCCGAGGTCACCGGCCTCACCCGCCCCGTTCCGCTCACGTTCTCCTACGAGCGCCGACCGGTGCACGAGGTGCTCACGATGCTGCTCGACGAGGGGGAGGCGCCGGTCTACATCGTGCACTTCGCGCAGGCCGCCGCCCTCGAGCGCGCGCAGGCACTGGCATCCGTGCAGATCACCTCGCGTGCCCAGCGGGATGCCATCGCCGAGGCGATCGGCGGGTTCCGCTTCACGACGGGGTTCGGCAAGACGCTCTCGCGCCTCGTGCGCGCCGGCATCGGCGTGCACCACGCCGGCATGCTGCCCCGCTATCGCCGGCTGGTCGAGACCCTCGCCCAGCGCGGGCTGCTGCGGGTCATCTGCGGCACCGACACGCTCGGCGTCGGCATCAACGTGCCCATCCGCACGGTCGTGATCACCGCCCTGTCGAAGTTCGACGGCACCCGGATGCGACAGCTCAGCGCGCGGGAGTTCCACCAGGTGTCGGGCCGCGCCGGCCGCGCCGGATACGACACCCACGGCAACGTCGTGGTGATGGCGCCCGAGTGGGAGATCGAGAACGCCGTCGCCCTTGCCAAGGCGGGCGACGACCCCGCCAAGCGCAAGAAGATCGTGCGCAAGAAGGCGCCCACCGGCGTGGTCAACTGGGCGGAGGGGTCGTACGAGCGGCTGATCGCCGCCCCGCCCGAGCCGCTCACCCCCCACCTGCAGCTGACGGCCGCGATGCTCATCAACGTGATCGGGCGCGGCGGCGACGTGTTCGGCAACGTGCGCTCGCTCGTGTTCGACAACCACGAGCCGCGGGCGCGGCGGTACGCCCTGGCGCGGCGGGCGCTGGCGATCTTCCGCACGCTGCGCGATGCCGGCATCGTCGAGGTGCCCGGCGCCGACGAGTCGGGCCCGGCCATCCGGCTCACCGTCGACCTGCAGCCCCACTTCGCCCTCAACCAGCCGCTGTCGCCGTTCGCGCTCGCCGCCATCGAGCTGCTCTCGCCCGACGACGCCGAGACCGGCACCGGCCACCACGCGCTCGATGTCGTCAGCGTCATCGAGTCGACGCTCGACGACCCGCGCGCGATCCTCTCGCAGCAGGAGTACAAGGCCCGCGGCGAGGCGGTCGCGGAGATGAAGCGCGAGGGCATCGAGTACGACGAGCGCATGGCGCTGCTCGAAGAGGTCACCTACCCGAAGCCGCTGCAAGAGCTGCTCGCCCAGGCGTTCGAGGTGTTCGCGTCGAGCCAGCCGTGGGTGCGCGACTTCGCCCTGTCGCCCAAGGCGGTGGTGCGCGACATGTACGAGCGGGCGATGTCGTTCGGCGAGTACGTGTCGTTCTACCAGCTGGCCCGCAGCGAGGGCCTCGTGCTGCGCTACCTCTCCGACGCCTACCGGGCGATCCGCCAGACGGTGCCGGATGCCGCCACCACCGAGGAGCTCGACGACATCGTCGAGTGGCTGGGCGAGCTCGTGCGGCAGGTCGATTCGAGCCTCGTCGACGAGTGGCAGGCCCTCATCGACCCGCAGGGCGACCCCGACGCCCCGGTGGTGCCGCCCGCGCCCCCGTCGGTGACCGTCAACCGTCGCGCGTTCACCGTGCTGGTGCGCAACGAGATGTTCCGCCGCGTGCAGCTGGCGGCCCTGCAAGACGACGACGCGCTCGCCGCCCTCGACCCCGACGTGGACTGGTCGACGGTGCTCGACGACTACTACGACGAGCACGACCAGATCCGCACCGGCGGGGCGGCGCGCTCGCCGCGACTGTGCGTGATCGACGAGTCGGATGCCGCCGCCGGCAGGTGGCGCGTCGAGCAGACGATCGACGACCCGGCCGGCGACCACGACTGGCGCATCCGCGCGGAGGTCGACCTCACGGCATCCGCCGAGGAGGGCAGCGCCGTCGTGCGGGTGGTCGAGGTCGTGCGGCTGTAACCCTCGCGCGCGCGGCGCCGCCACGGCAGACTGTGCGGATGGCGACACACCTCGCGTTCCTTCGGGCGGTCAATCTCGGAGCGAAGCGGGTGTTCCCCAAAGACGACATCCGTCGGGTGGTCGAGGACCTCGGGTTCGAAGACGTCGAGACCCACATCAACACCGGCAACGTGCGGCTGACCACGCGGATGCGCTCGCGCGCCCGCATCGAGGCCGCCCTCGAGCAGGCCTTCGCCCGCGACCGCGGGTTCGAGGTGCCGACGATCGCCTTCTCGCAGCGGGAGTTCGCCGACGTCGCCGCCGACGCCCTCGCCCTCACCCGCCCCGGACTGGCCCGCCACTACGTCTACCTGATGAAGGACGAGCTCACGGCCGAGCAGGTGCGCGCCGTCGAGGACACCGCGAGCGCGAAGGGCGAGATGATCGTGCGCGGGCGCGCGGCCCACGCCCTGCTCGCCCCCGGATACCAGGACGGCGAGGTCGATCCGCTCCGCGCCGCCAAGATGCTCGGCGTCGCGACCAGCCGCACCCTCACCGTCGTCACGACCCTCGCCGCGAAGTGGTGCTGAGCGGGTTCCGCGAAACTCCTCCACACCGAGGGCGATGAGGCCTGAATCGGCTGTTTCGGGGCCCGCGCGGCGCGGATCGGAGGAGTTTCGCGGCGCGCGGCGCGCCGAGCCGCCCCGGCGGCGACGCTCTCGGGCGGCACGGGGCCGTGCGGGTGGGCCGGCCGCGGGGCGGGCGGGTCGGCCGCGGGGCGGGGTTCGCGGGCGGGGTATCGCGGGCGGGGCCTCGCGAAACTCCTCCATTCCGACGCCCACGGCGCCGGATCCGGCTGATTCGGGGCCCGCGCGGCCGAGAGTGGAGGAGTTTCGCGGCGCACCGACCTCCCGCGCGGGACGCGCCCGCGCCCGCTCGCGCGCAACAGCGCCGGCGCACCGCCGCCTCACCAGAGCGGATCCGCGCGTCGGAGTGCACAGGAGGGCTCCGCGCGGCGGCCGGTGTCGGCGGGCGCGGTTAGCCTGGTCGGGTGAGCGGCTGGAATGACGACCCCTATGCCGACGTCCCCTGGGACGTCGACGAGCTGACGCCGCCCGACGACCACGACGCGCCCCCGCCGCCGGATCCCGCCTTCGACGGCTACGGCGCCGCCGTCGCCCGCGCCACCCGCGACCGGCCCGCCGCCGCGACCACCAGCACCCGCGCAGGCACCAGCACCCGAACCGGCACCGCCACCCGCACCACCGGCGCCCCGCCGCGCACGGCGCCGGCCGTCACGGCATCCGCCCCCGACCTGCCGCCGCGCCGCGATCACACCGGGGCAGACCCCCGCGCGGTGCTGAAGGAGGTCTTCGGGTACGACGACTTCCGCGGCGACCAGGCCGACATCGTCGCCCAGGTGATCGGCGGCGGGGATGCCGTCGTGCTCATGCCCACCGGCGGCGGCAAGTCGATCACCTACCAGGTGCCCGCGCTCGTGCGCCCGGGAACCGGACTCGTCGTGAGCCCCCTCATCGCGCTCATGCACGATCAGGTCGATGCGCTGCTGGCCAACGGCGTGCGCGCCGCCTACCTCAACTCGACGCAGACCCCCGCCGAGCGGGCCGGGGTCGAGCAGGCGCTGCTGGCCGGCGAGCTCGACCTGCTCTACGTCGCGCCCGAGCGGCTGAGCGTCGCCGCCACCAACGCGCTGCTGCAGCGGGCGCCGCTCAGCGTGATCGCGATCGACGAGGCCCACTGCGTGAGCCAGTGGGGCCACGACTTCCGCCCTGACTACCTCGCCCTCGGCGACCTCGACGAGCGCTTCCCGGGCGTTCCGCGCATGGCGCTCACCGCGACGGCCACGCGCGCGACGCACAAAGAGCTCACCGAGCGCCTGCGGCTGTCGTCGGCGAAGCATTTCGTGGCCAGCTTCGACCGCCCGAACATCCAGTACCGCATCGAGCCGAAGGTCGACCCGCGCCGCCAGCTGGTGCAGTTCATCCGCTCCACCGGCGAGGGCGCGACCGGCATCGTCTACGCGCTCAGCCGCAAATCGGTGGAGCAGACCGCCGAGTATCTGCGCACCCAGGGACTCGACGCGCTGCCCTATCACGCGGGTCTGGATGCCGGCATCCGCGCGCGCAACCAGTCGCGGTTCCTGCGCGAAGACGGCGTCGTCATGGTCGCCACGATCGCGTTCGGGATGGGCATCGACAAGCCCGACGTGCGCTTCGTCGCGCACATCGACCTGCCGAAGTCGGTCGAGGGCTACTACCAGGAGACCGGGCGTGCGGGCCGCGACGGCGAGCCGGCCGTCGCCTGGATGGCCTACGGCCTCGGCGACGTCGTGCAGCAGCGCCGGCTCATCGACCAGTCGCCCGGCGACCGCGCCTACAAGATGCGGCTCGGGCAGCACCTCGACGCCATGTTGGCGCTGTGCGAGACCATCGGATGCCGTCGGCAGAACCTGCTCGGCTACTTCGGGCAGAACTCCGACCCGTGCGGCAACTGCGACACGTGCCTCACCGCCCCCGAGACCTACGACGGCCTCGTGCCGGCGCAGAAGCTCCTCTCCACGATCGTGCGCCTGCAGCGCGAACGCGGCCAGGCGTTCGGCGCCGGCCATCTCGTCGACATCCTGCGCGGGGCATCGACCGAACGCATCCGCCAGCAGGGCCACGACAAGCTCGCCACCTACGGGCTGGGCTCCGACCTGTCGGAGCAGGACTGGCGCTCCGTCATCCGCCAGCTGCTCGCGCGGGGGATCATCGTCGCGCAGGGTGAGTACGGGGTGCTCGCCATCGGCGACGAGGGCGCCGCCGTGCTGCGCGGTGAGACGGCCGTGCCGCTGCGCCGTGATGTGCTCGGCCGCACCGGCGGCGGCACGCGGGTGCGCAAGGCGGCCGCGGCCGACACTCTGCCCGAGGGTGACCGCGACCTGTTCGAGGCGCTGCGCACCTGGCGCGCGGGCGCCGCGAAGGAGCAGGGCGTGCCGGCCTACATCGTCTTCGGCGACGCCACCCTGCGGGCCCTCGCCGAGCACCGGCCGCGTTCGCTGTCCGACCTCGAGGGCATCACCGGCATCGGCGCCAAGAAGCGCGAGGCCTACGGCGAGGCCGTGCTCGAGGTCGTCGCCGGCGCCTGAGCCCCGCCGCGCGACAGCGCCCGCCGCCCGACCCGCGCCCCCTGCTCCGGCAGCCGCCCGCCGACCCCCACCCCCGTCTGAGCCCCGCCGCGCGACAGCGCCGCAGCCCCCGACCCACCCCCGTCAGGGGAGGATGTCGGCGAGGTGTGCGGTGAGGTGTTCGGCGACGTCGACGGCGTCGGAGTCGTAGAGCCATTGGTACTGCAGCCCGTCCCACAGGGCGACGAGCCAGATCGCCTCGAACTCGGGGTCGCGGTCGGCGGCCAGGGCGCCGTCGAGCTGTGCGGCGCGGAAGACCCCGGCGAACTCGTCGATCGTGCGTTCGTAGCGCTGCCGGAAGTAGTCGTGCGCGGGGTGATCGGCGGGGATCGCCTCGCAGGTGAGTACGGCGTAGACCTCGATGAGGCCGGGGGCGACCGCCGCATTGGCCGCCGCGCCCGACGGCAGCTCGCGCAGCAGCCCGGCGGCCGTGACCGCCGTGACCGGCACGGTGTCGGCGATGCGGGCGTCGCGCTCGACGAGCACGGCCGCCAGCAGCTCCTCCTTGCTCGGATAGTGGTGCAGCAGCGTCGACTTCGACACGCCCACCGCCGCGGCGATCTCGCGCAGGCTCGTGTCGGTGTAGCCGTCGCGCGCGAACAGGGCCATCGCATCCTCGAGGATGCGGGCCCGACGCTCGCGTCCCACCCGGTAGCCGCCGGCATCCTCATCGCGCCCGGCGACGAGTGCCGTGCGCACGTCTGGGAGGGGGGCGGGGGCGGATGCGGTGGCGCGCGGCGCGGGGCGGCGGCCCGCGGGCTCTCGCAGTCGCTGCTCGTGACGGGCGAGCGCGTCGGGAACCCGTACGCGTTCGGGCAGGTAGAGCGAGATGACCTGCAGGCCGTCCCAGGCGGCGGCCATACGGACCGACTCGCCGAGCGGGTCGCGCCCGGCGGCGACGGCGCCCGCGGCGATGTACTCGGCCATCGCGGCCGACGACTGCGCGCGCAGCCGCGCATAGCGGGCGGCCATCGGCGCGTGCGCGGGGTGGCCGTGCGCGCACGCCTCGCCGCTGAGGGCGGCGAACAGCTCCAGGTAGCCGGGCACGCGCTGGTTGCGCTCGGCGACCATCCTGAACGGCAGATCGGTGCTCGAACCCGACGGCAGGGTCGAGGCGAGCACCGCTTCGTTCTCGGCCTCGAACGACGAGACGACGGCGGCGAGCAGGGCGTCCTTCGAGGAGAAGTGCTTGAGCAGGCCCGGGTGGCTGATCTCGGCCTCCGCGGCGATGTCGCGCAGCGACGTGGCGCGGTAGCCGCGTTCGACGAACAGGGTCTGCGCGGCGGCGAGGATGCGCGCGCGCGTCTGCGCGACGCGCGCACTGCGCGTCGGCTCGGCGCGTGTGGCTGTGGTCACGGCATCCTCCCGTCGGCGCCAGTCTACGAGCACCTCTTACCGACCGGTCGGCTTTGAGTTACCAAGTGGTCTGTTTTGATGTACAGTCATGCTCCAGCGGCGATGTCGCCGTCTCTCACGATGATGTGAAAGGAAACCCGATGACCGATCTGTCTCCCGCCGCGAGCGCCGCCGCCGTCGGCACCACCGGCGTGAAGCTGCCCGGCACCACGCCCGCCAAGACCCCCCGCGGGTACACGCCCGGCCTGGCCGCGGTGAACTTCGGCGTGTACCTCGCGCTGCTGACCCCGGTGCTGGTCTCGATGGCCTTCAAGGTGCAGCACATCTCCGCCACCACCGAAGAGGCCACCGCCAACCTGGGCCTCATCCTCGGCGTCGGCGCACTGTTCGCCCTCATCGCCAACCCGCTGGCCGGGCGTCTGTCCGACCGCACGACATCGCGCTGGGGCATGCGCCGCCCGTGGATCCTCGGCGGCGCCCTCGTCGGCCTCGGCGGCTTCGCCCTCATCGGCGCCGCGACCTCGGTGTGGGTCGTGCTCGCGGCCTGGTGCCTCGTGCAGGCGGCCATGAACGCCGTGCTCGCCGCCGCCAACGCCACCCTCCCCGACCAGGTGCCCGCCCTCAGCCGCGGCAAGGTCTCGGGCATCATCGGTCTCACCACGCCGCTGGGCATCCTGGGCGGCAACTTCCTCGTCAACTTCCTCTCCGACGACTTCGCCCGCTTCGTCGTGCCCGCCGCGATCGCCACCGTGCTCGCCGTGCTGTTCGTGCTGGTGCTCAAAGACCGCCGCCTCACGGCCAAGCCCGCCCAGCGCTTCACGGTCGGCCAGTTCTTCGGCTCGTTCGTCTTCAACCCGGTCAAGCACCCCGACTTCGGCTGGACCTGGCTGACGAAGTTCCTCGTCATGTTCGGCTACGCCGGCATCGCCACGTTCCTGCCGTTCTACCTGACCGAGAAGTTCGGCCTCGACGAGCAGGGGGCGATCGGCATCATCCTCATCGCGAACCTCGCCTCGATGGCGGCGATGGCCGTCTCGGGCCCGATCGGCGGCATCCTCTCCGACAAGATCGGCAAGCGCCGCCCGTTCGTGGCGATCGCCGGGGTCATCATGGTGATCGGGCTGGTGATCCTCGCCTTCGCGCCCGACATCACGACGCTGATCATCGCGCAGGCCATCATCGGCCTCGGCGCCGGATCGTTCCTGTCGGTCGACCTCGCCCTGGCCACGCAGGTGCTGCCCAACCCCGACGACACCGCGAAGGACCTCGGCGTGCTCAACATCGCCAACGCCCTGCCGCAGTCGATCGCCCCGGCCATCGCCCCCGGCATCATCGCCCTCGGCGCCACCACCGCCCTCGGCGGCTACACGGTCTACTACCTGTTCGGCGCGGTCGTCGCCCTCGCCGGCGCTGTGCTGGTCTACCGCATCAAGGGAGTGAAGTGATGACGGATGCCACGATCGCCACGGCCACCCGTCCCTGGCTCGACCCCGACCTGCCCGTCGACGAGCGCGTCACGCTGCTGCTGGCCGAGATGACGCTCGAAGAGAAGGCCGGGCTCTTCTTCCAGACGATGATCGCGATGGGGCCGGACGGCGAGCTCTCCGACGGCGACCCGGTCTTCGGGCTGCCCTCGACCGACGAGTACGTCAACGCGCGTCACATGACCCACTTCAACCTGCTGGGCGTCGCGCCGACGGCCGGCGCCATCGCGCGCTGGCACAACCGCCTGCAGCAGCTCGCGGCGGCCACCCGTCTCGGCATCCCGGTGACCGTCTCGACCGACCCGCGCCACTCGTTCACCGACAACCCCGGCGCCGCGATGCTCTCGGGGCCGTTCTCGCAGTGGCCCGACGCGCTCGGTCTCGCCGCGACGCGCGACGAGGAGCTGGTGCGCCGTTTCGGCGACATCGCGCGACACGAGTACACCGCCGTCGGCATCCGGGTCGCCCTGCATCCGCAGGTCGACCTCGCCACCGAGCCCCGCTGGGCGCGGCAGCTGCAGACCTTCGGCGAGGACGCCGAGCTGTCGGGGCGCCTGGGCGCCGCCTACGTGCGCGGTTTCCAGGGCGATCGGCTGGGCGCCGGCTCGGTCGCGACGATGGTCAAGCACTTCCCCGGCGGCGGTCCCCAGCGTGACGGCGAAGACCCCCATTTCGCCTACGGCCGCGAGCAGGTCTACCCGGGCGACGCGTTCGAGCTGCATTTGCAGCCGTTCGCCGACGCGTTCGCCGCGGGCGCCAGCCAGGTGATGCCGTACTACGGGATGCCGGTGGGCACGGCCTACGAAGAGGTCGGCTTCGGGTTCAACAAGTCGGTGCTCACCGGGCTGCTGCGGGAGCGCTTCGCCTTCGACGGCATCGTCTGCACGGACTGGGGCCTGATCACCGACAGCGAGATCATGGGCACGCCCTTCCCGGCGCGGGCATGGGGCGTCGAGCACCTCACGCCGGCGGAGCGCATGGCGAAGATCCTCGACGCCGGCGCCGACCAGTTCGGCGGCGAGAAGTGCACCGAGCTGCTGCTGCAGCTGGTGGCCGACGGCATCGTCACCGAAGCGCGCCTCGACGTGTCGGCGCGGCGCCTGCTGCGCGAGAAGTTCGTGCTCGGCCTGTTCGAGAACCCCTACGTCGACGCCGATGCGGCCGACCGGATCGTGGGCTCGGATGCCTTCCGTGCCGCCGGCGACGCCGCCCAGCGCGCCGCCATCACGGTGCTGCAGACGACGGATGCCGTTCCCTTCGCGCCCGGCCTGCGACTCTACGTCGAAGGCGTCGACCCCGCCGTGGCCGCCGGATACGGCGAGGTCGTAGACGACCCGGCGGACGCCGACCTCGCGGTGCTGCGTCTGCAGGCACCCTACGAGCAGCGCGGCTCGATGTTCGAGAACTTCTTCCACGCGGGCTCGCTGGAGTTCCCGGGCGACGTCGTCGACCACGTGCGCGAGGTCGCCGCGGCGGTGCCGACCGTCGTCGACGTGTTCCTCGACCGCCCGGCCATCCTCGGCCCGCTGGTGGAGGCGGGCGTCGCCCTCACCGCAAACTGGGGCGCGAGCCCGGCGGCCCTGCTCGACGTGCTCAGCGGCGCCGCCCGCGCCGAGGGGCGGCTGCCGTTCGACATCCCCCGCTCCATGGCCGCCGTCGAGGCATCCCGCCCCGATGTGCCGTTCGACACGGCCGATCCGCAGTTCCGGTTCGGTCACCGCGTCGAGCTCTGAGCGGCGCCGGGCGTCGGGCGCGCACATCCCGCCCGGCGCCCCGCACCCTCCTCAAGGGCCCGCGCCCCGTCGGCCACCGCAGCCGCCGGTGACACTGAGTCCCGTCGATCGTGGGTTTCGGTTTCGCACAACCGCGCCGACACCCGTGCCGGGCACGGTTTGTCGACGGCATCCAACCGGCTTTGCACGCGTATGTGCAGGATCTAGCGTCGGAGAGAACCCATCGTTGCTTCGACCGCCGAGAGGTGCGCCATGACCGACGCCGCCGTCCGTCCCACCACGCCCGCCACGAGCACGCGTACGCCCGCCGGAGGTGCGCCCACCGCGGCGCACACCGCCGAAGAGGCCCACGAGCCGCGCATCGATGTCGCGGCCGTCACCGATCTGCTGCTGGGCACCTGGGCCGACACCCGCCGCAGCGCCCGCGAGATGATCAAGGACCCCGCGTTCTGGCGCATCGAGGGCCAGCCGATGGCCGAGCACCGCGAGCGCGTGCTCACCCAGCTGCAGCTGCTCGTCGAGAACGACGGCTCGCGCCGGGCGTTCCCCAAGAAGTACGGCGGGCTCGAAGACAACGGCGCCAACCTCGCCGGCTTCATGGAGCTCGTGCTGGCCGACCCGAGCCTGCAGATCAAGTCGGGCGTGCAGTGGGGCCTGTTCGGCTCGGCGATCTACCAGCTCGGCACCGAGAAGCACCACGACGCGTGGCTGCGAGACGTCATCGACCTCGCCCTGCCCGGGGCGTTCGCCATGACCGAGACCGGGCACGGCTCGGATGTCGCGGCCATCGGCACGACCGCCACCTACGACCCCGACACCGAAGAGTTCGTCATCCACACGCCGTTCCGCGGCGCCTGGAAGGACTACCTCGGCAACGCGGCCCTGCACGGCAAGGCCGCCACGGTGTTCGCCCACCTCATCACCGGCGGCGTCGACTACGGGGTGCACTGCTTCTTCGTGCCGCTGCGCGACGACGCGGGCGCGTTCCTGCCCGGCATCGGCGGCGAGGACGACGGCGTGAAGGGCGGCCTCAACGGCATCGACAACGGCCGGCTGCACTTCGACCAGGTGCGCGTGCCGCGCTTCAACCTGCTCAACCGCTACGGCGACGTCGCCGCCGACGGCACCTACTCGAGCGACATCGCCAGCCCCGGTCGGCGCTTCTTCACGATGCTGGGCGCGCTCGTGCAGGGCCGCGTGTCGCTCGACGGCGCGGCGACCACCGGCACCGCCCTGGCCGAGTACATCGCGATCACCTACGCCAACCAGCGTCGCCAGTTCGACTCGGGGTCGGGCACCGACGAGGTCGTGCTGCTCGACTACGGCAAGCACCAGCGCCGCCTGCTGCCGCGCCTCGCCCAGACCTACGCGCAGTTCTTCGCCAACGACGAGCTGCTGCGCACGTTCGACGGCGTCTTCTCGGGCCGCACCGACACCCCCACCGAGCGCGAGAACCTCGAGACCCTCGCCGCCGCGCTCAAGCCGCTGTCGACCTGGAACGCGCTCGAGACGATCCAGGAGTGCCGCGAGGCCTGCGGCGGATCGGGCTTCCTCGCCGAGAACCGCCTGGTGGGCCTGCGGCAGGACCTCGATGTCTACGTCACGTTCGAGGGCGACAACAACGTGCTGCTGCAGCTGGTCGGCAAGCGGCTGCTCGCCGACTACGCCCGGCAGTTCCGCGGTGCGGATGCCGCCAAGCTCGCGCGCTTCGCCGTGAGCGAGACCGCCGGCAAGCTCTTCCACGGCGCCGGCCTGCGCCAGTTCGGCCAGGCGGTCACCGACCTCGGCTCCACGGCCCGCTCCGTCGAGCTGGGTCTGCGCGCCGACCAGCAGCACGAGCTGCTGGCCGACCGCGTGCAGCGGATGATCGGCGACCTGGCCGCGGCGCTGCGCCCGTCGGCCAAGCTCTCGCAGGACGAGGCGGCGCTGCTGTTCAACGCCCACCAGGCCGAGCTCATCGAAGCGGCCCGCGCCCACGGCGAGCTGCTGCAGTGGGAGGCGTTCACCGACGGCCTCGAGAAGGTCACGGACGACGGCACCCGCCAGGTGCTCACCTGGCTGCGCGACCTCTTCGGCATGTACCTCATCGAGAAGCACCTCGCCTGGTACCTCGTCAACGGGCGGCTCTCCACGCAGCGCGCGGCCTCGGTCTCGCGCTACATCGACCGGCTCTGCGCGCGGCTGCGTCCGCACGCGCAGGACCTCGTGGATGCCTTCGGCTTCGAGCCCGAGCACGTGCGCGCGCCCATCGCCTCGGGCGCCGAGCGCGACCGGCAGGACGAGGCCCGTGCGCACTACGCCGACCTCGCCGCCTCGGGGCAGGCGCCGGCCACCGAGAAGTCGCTCAAGAAGGACAAGTAGTCGTCGGATGCCGGTGGGGGAGCGCCCCTCCGGCATCCGCGACGCGGTGGGCCGGTGTCGGATGCCGGGGCTAGCCTGAGCCGGTGACCGACACCCTCATCGGACCCGACGGACGCGCCCGCTGCGCCTGGGTGGGAGACGACGCCGAGTACCGCCGCTACCACGACGAGGAGTGGGGGCGCCCGCTCCACGGCGACCGCGCACTGTTCGAGAAGATGAGCCTCGAGGGGTTCCAGGCGGGGCTCAGCTGGATCACGATCCTGCGCAAGCGCCCGCGGTTCCGCGAGGTGTTCGCCGGGTTCGAGCCCGAGGCGGTCGCGGCCTTCTCCGACGACGACGTCGAGCGGCTGATGAAGGATGCCGGCATCATCCGCAACCGCGCCAAGATCCTGGCCACCATCGGCAACGCGCGGCTGGTGCTCGGCATGGCGCCGGGCGAGCTCGACGCGTTCATGTGGTCGTTCGCCCCGGCATCCCACGCCCGTCCGTCGTCGTTCGCCGAGGTGCCGGCGACCACCGCCGACTCCGACGCCCTGTCGAAGGCGCTGCGCGCGGCCGGCTTCCGCTTCGTGGGGTCGACGACGATGTACGCGCTGATGCAGTCGTCGGGCATGGTCGACGACCACGTCGCCGGGTGCCACCGTGCCGGCTGAGGGGCCGGCCGCCATCGCGGACGGGATCTGTCCGCGGCGTCGGCGAGACTGTAGCGTCGCCCTGCACCCGCACGCCCCGAGGAGGAGCACATGGCCGACCACATCGCCGACTCTCACGAGGTCATCCGCGTCGTCGGAGCCCGCGAGAACAACCTCAAGAACGTCGACCTCGAGGTGCCCAAGCGACGCCTCACGGTGTTCACCGGGGTGAGCGGGTCGGGCAAGTCGTCGCTGGTGTTCGCGACGATCGCCAATGAATCGCAGCGTCTCATCAACGAGACCTACCCGACGTTCGTGCAGCAGTTCATGGGGCAGCTGAGCCGCCCCGAGGTCGACGCGCTCGAGAACATGAGCCCCGCGATCATCGTCGACCAGGAGCGCATGGGCGCCAACGCCCGCTCCACCGTCGGCACCGCCACCGACGTGCACGCGATGCTGCGCCTGCTGTTCAGCCGCATTGGCCAGCCCCACGTCGGGTCGCCGCAGGCGTTCTCGTTCAACGTGCCCTCGGCATCCGGGGCGGGCGCGATCACCGTGAAGGGCAAGAAGGAGCGGCGCTCGTTCGAGATCACGGGCGGCATGTGCCCGCGCTGCGAGGGGCTCGGCGAGACGAGCGACATCGACGTCGACGAGGTCGTCGACCGGTCGCTGTCGCTGTCGCAGGGTGCGATCAAGGTGCCGGGATACAACGCCGACGGGTGGATGGTGAAGGGGTTCAGCGAGTCGGGCTTCGTCGATGCCGACAAGCCGGTGGGCGAGTACTCCGAGACCGAGCTGCACGACTTCCTCTACAAAGAGCAGACCAAGGTCAAGATCTCGGGCATCAACATGACCTATGAGGGGCTCATCCCGAAGATCACCAAGTCGATGCTGCAGAAGGACCGCGAGGCCCTGCAGCCGCACGTGCGCGCTTTCGTCGAGCGGGCCGTCAAGTTCCTGCCGTGCCCCGCCTGCGGCGGCACCCGCCTCAATGACGGCGCGCGCTCGTCGAAGATCGACGGCGTCAGCATCGCG
The DNA here is from genome assembly GCF_025421715.1 of Microbacterium festucae. Taxonomy (GTDB): domain Bacteria; phylum Actinomycetota; class Actinomycetes; order Actinomycetales; family Microbacteriaceae; genus Microbacterium; species Microbacterium festucae. The sequence goes on along the minus strand of NZ_JAOEFC010000001.1, from coordinate 688,879 downwards.
GATGCCGCGGCGATGCAGGTCTCCGACCTCGCCGCCTGGCTGGTCACGGTCGACGACCCGCAGGTGGCGCCGCTGATGTCGACCCTGCGCCACACGGTGCAGTCGTTCATCGACATCGGCCTGGGCTACCTCTCGCTCGACCGCGCGTCGGGCACCCTGTCCGGCGGCGAGGCGCAGCGGTTGAAGATGATCCGCCACCTGGGGTCGAGCCTCACCGATATCACCTACGTGTTCGACGAGCCCACCGCGGGACTGCATCCGCACGACATCGAGCGCATGAACCGGCTGCTCACCCAGCTGCGCGACAAGGGCAACACGGTGCTCGTCGTCGAGCACAAGCCCGAGGTCATCGAGATCGCCGACCACGTCGTCGACCTCGGTCCGGGGGCCGGCCGTGCCGGCGGCGAGGTGCAGTTCACCGGCGACGTCGCGGGCCTGCGCGCCTCCGACACCCTCACCGGGCGCCACCTCGACCACCGGGCGCAGCTGAAGCAGACCGCGCGCACCCGCACCGGCTCGCTCGAGATCCGCGGCGCGACCCAGCACAACCTCACCGGCGTCGACGTCGACATCCCCCTCGGCATCCTCACTGTCGTCACCGGTGTCGCCGGGTCGGGCAAGTCGTCGCTCATCCACGGCAACGTGCCCGCGTTCGACGACGTCGTCGTCGTCGACCAGGCGCCCATCAAGGGATCGCGCCGGTCGAGCCCCGCCACCTACACCGGCATCCTCGATGCCGTGCGCGCGGCCTTCGCCAAGGAGAACGGCGTGAAGCCGGGGCTGTTCAGCGCCAACTCGGAGGGCGCCTGCCCCGCGTGCAAGGGGCTCGGCGTCATCATCACGAACCTCGGCTTCACCCAGAGCGTCGAGACGCGCTGCGAACTGTGCGAGGGCAGCGGCTTCAGCGACGAGGTGCTCGAGTACACCCTGCGCGGACGCAACATCGCCGAGGTGCTGGCGATGTCGGCCGACGAGGCGGCGGCGTTCTTCCCGACCGGTCCCGCCCACACCACGCTCGCGCGCATGGTCGACGTCGGACTCGGCTACATCACCCTCGGACAGGCCCTCAACACCCTGTCGGGCGGTGAGCGGCAGCGCCTGAAGCTGGCGATCTCGATGGCCAAGAAGGGCGCGATCTACGTGCTCGACGAGCCCACCACCGGACTCCACCTCGCCGACGTCGACAACCTGCTCGCGCTCCTGGACCGCCTCGTCGAGGCCGGCAACTCCGTCATCGTCATCGAGCACCACCAGGCCGTCATGGCCCACGCCGACTGGATCATCGACCTCGGACCGGGCGCCGGCCGCGACGGCGGACGCATCGTCTTCGAAGGCACCCCCGCCGACCTCGTCGCCCAGGCCGACACCCTCACCGCCCAGCACCTCGCCGGCTACGTCGGCGCGCGCTGAGGCTGGGGCGGGGGCCGTCGGGGGCGGTTGGGCGGGGTGGTTGGGCGGTTGGGCGGGTCCCGCGAGAGGTGGGTGCGGTGGGCTGGGCCCGCGGATTGTGTGACGCGCTGTCGGGGCTGGTCCCGGAGATGGTGGGTGCGGCGGGCTTGAGCCCGCGGTTTGCGTGACGCGCCGTTGGGGCATGTCCCACGATCGGCGGGTGCGGTGGCGTTGACCCGCAGTTTGCGGGACCGGCTGCCAGGGCATGTCCCACGGTCGGTGGATGCGGTGGCTCTGAGTCGCCGTTTGCGGGACCCGCCGTCGGGCACGTCCCACGATCGGGGGGTGCGGTGCATTGACCCGCAGTTTGCGGGCCCCGATGCCAGGGCATGTCCCACGATCGGCGGATGCGGCGGCTCGGTCCCGCGGTTCGTGTGACGCGCCGTCGGGGCGTGTCCCACATTCGGCGGATGCGGTGGCCCTAACCCGCGGTTCGTGGAACACGCTGTCGGGGCATGTCCCACGATCGGCGGGTGGTGAGGGCAGCGAGCCGCATTCTGCGGGACATGCGCGTGCGCCGACGCCACGGCATCCGATGGCTGCGTCCGCGCCCCGGGCACCCACCGTTTGTGGGACCTCCACTCGCACCGCGTCCTCTATTCGGCGGATGGTGTGGCTCGGGCCCGCAGTTTGCGGGACCTGCTGTCCGGGCGCGTCCCGCAATCGGCGGATGCGGTGGCGTTGACCCGCAGTTTGCGGGATCCGCTGTCGGGGCATGTCCCGCGATCGGCGGATACGGCGGCTCGGACCCGCAGTTTGCGTGACCTGCTTTCCGGGCGCGTCCCGCAAACGGTGGATGCGGTGGCTCGGACCCACGGTTCGTGTGACCCGCTGCCCGAGCGCGTCTCGCAAACGGCGGCCGCGGCCGCCGCGGCACCCGCAGCACCCGCGGTCCGCGGGCCCCGCCCACGCCCACGAACGCCCCGTCCCCGACCCCCCTCTCTACACAGGGGAGATCTCCCCTGTCCAGGGGATCTGACCAGGACAAACGGTGACGTAGGCTTCTGGTGTCCGACCGACCGTGAGCGACTGATTCAGCGATCAGTATCCGACGCACACACATACCGTTACGCCCGGGGAGCCGAACAGAGATGAAGATGTCGTCGTGGTTGCGAGCGCGCCCGAAGACGCTGGCGTCCGTCAGCGTCGTCAGCGCGGTCGCGGTGACCCTCGGCGCGCTTGCTTTCGTCTATGAGGGCAAGCCGACCACCGAGGTCGACCTCAACGACGGTGGCGTGTGGGTGACCAAGCAGTCGAGTATGCTCCTGGGTCACTTCAACCACCAGTCGGCGGTGCTCGACGGCGGCCTGCGGGCCGCGTCGACGCAGTTCGACATCCAGCAGTCCGCCTCGCGCGTGCTCATGGTCGATCAGACGGCCGGCACCGCCACGGCGGTCGACCCCGCCCGGGTGACCCTCGGCGACAGCGCCGAGATCCCGCCGGGCTCGCAGATCGTGCTCGGCGCCGACCAGGTGGCCGTCGTCGACCCGGCGGGCGGCCTGCGCGGCACGCCGTTCACCGCGCTGTCGTCATACGCCCCGAAAGACGACCCGCTCGTCGAGCTCGGCCAGGGCGGCATCACCACGGTCGCCGTCGACGGCACCGTGTACGCCGCCTCGGCCGCCGACGCCAAGCTCTACGCCTTCGGGCGCACGGCCGACGACACGCTCGCCCTCTCGGGGGAGCGCGCACTCGAGGGCGTGCTTCCCGCGCACACCCTGCAGCTGACGGCCGTCGGCAACACCGCCTATGTGCTCGACGAGAGCACCGACACCCTGTACGGCAGCGACGGCAGCCAGGTGACGGTGCCCGCCGACGCCGTCGTGCAGCAGCCGTCGGTCGAGGCGACCGCGGTCACCCTGGCCACCCCCGACGCCCTGCTGCGCGTGCCGCGCGGCGGGGGCGAGATCGTCACGATCGCCACGGATGCCGGCAAGGGCACCCCCGCAGCGCCGGCCTACGTGGCCGGCTGCGCCTACGGCGCCTGGTCGGGCAGCGGCATGTTCGTGCGCGACTGCGCCGGCGAGAGCTCCGACGTGGTCGAGGAGATCGAGGGTCTCGACGCGGCATCCAACCTGCAGTTCCGTGTGAACCGCGACATCGTCGTGCTCAACGACGTGTTCGGCGGCGCGGCCTGGATGGCCAGCGACGCCATGCAGCGCGTGGACGACTGGGACGACATCACCCCGCCCGAGGGCGAGGGCGAGGAGCAGGAGGAGACCACCGAAGAGACGGTGCAGACCACCCTCCCCGAGCGCACCGAGGTCAACACCCCGCCGATCGCCAACGACGACAGCTACGGCGTGCGTCCCGGCCGCTCGACGATCCTCCCCGTGCTCGAGAACGACACGGATGCCGACGGCGACGTGCTCGTGGCCACCGCCGACGCCGACCAGCAGCTGGGCACGGTGTCGCAGATCTACAACGGCGCCGCCCTGCAGATCGAGGTGCCCGAAGACGCCACCGGGTCGACGAGCTTCACCTACACGGTCGAAGACGGTCGCGGCGGCGAGGCCAGTGCCAAGGTCACCCTGACGGTGCACGGCTGGGACGAGAACTCCCCGCCGGTGCAGAAGCGCCGCACCCCCGTGGTCGTCGAGACCGGCGGCACCGCCTCCTACAACGTGCTCGCCGACTGGATCGACCCCGACGGCGACGACATCTTCCTGCTCGACGTGGCCCCCGACGGCGGCGACGAAGCCGACTTCACCTCGGACGGGCAGATCACCTACCGCGCGATCGGCGGCGTCGCCGGCCGCAAGGAGATGCCGATCAGCGTCTCCGACGGCACGCTCACCGGTGGCGGTGTGGCCGTCTACGACATCCGCCCGCTCGGCTCGACGGTCCCCATCACCAACGCCGACCACGTCGTGACGCGCGTCGGCCAGCCGGTCGTGGTCACCCCGCTCACCAACGACACCAGCTCCGGCAGCGAGCAGCTGCGACTCACCCGTGTCGACGAGGTCGCCGACGCGACCGTGCTCCCCGACTACGCCGACAAGTCGTTCACGTTCACCTCGAACGTCGAGAAGACCCACTACGTGCAGTACCTCGCCTCGGCCGGCCCGAACTCGGTGCCCGGCATCGTGCGCGTCGACGTGCTGCCGGCATCCGACGAGACGGCCCCGCCGGTGGCGGTGCGCGATGTCGCGCTGCTGCCCGCCGGCGGCGATGTGCTCGTCAACGTGCTCTCCAACGACACCGACCCCGCCGGCGGCATCCTCGTGGTGCAGTCGGTCAGCGCCCCCGCCGGCACGGGGGCGGCGGCGGCCGTGCTCGGCCACGAGACGGTGCGCATCACCGACCAGGGCGGTGTCGACGAGCAGGTGCGCGTGCAGTACACGATCTCCAACGGCAGTGCGTCGGCCACCGGCGAGATCATCGTCATCCCGGTGCCCGCGCCCGCGCGGCTGCGGCCGCCGGTCGCCGACGACGACCAGGCGGTGGTGCGCGTGGGCGACGTGGTGACCATCCCGGTGCTCGACAACGACTACCACCCCAACGGCGACGTCATCCACCTCGCGCCCGACCTCGTGCCCCCGGGCATCGAAGCCGCCGACGGTGAGGCGTTCATCTCCGAAGACACGCTGCGCTTCCGCGCCGGCGACGAGCCGAAGACGGTCTACGCGACCTATGAGGCGGTCGATTCGACCGGGCAGAAGGATGCCGCGCTGGTGACGATCCAGATCGTGCCGCGCAACGACGAGGCCAACGCCGCGCCGCGCCCGCGCGATCTCACCGCCCGCGTGCTGGGCGGCTCGAACGTCGACATCCCGGTGCCGCTGGACGGCATCGACGAAGACGGCGACTCGGTCGAGCTCGTCGGCGCCGCCAGCGCCCCTGCGAAGGGCCGCATCGTCTCGACCGGCGCGAACACGTTCCGCTACGAGGCGTTCGAGGACTCGTTCGGCGTCGACTCGTTCACCTACCGCGTGCGCGACCGGCTGGGCAAGGAGGCCACCGCCACCGTGCAGGTGGGCATCGCACCGGTCGCCTCGACCAACCAGGCGCCCTACGCGGTGCGAGACGCGATCGTCATGCGCCCCGACCGCGAAGTGGCAGTCCCGGTGCTGGAGAACGACTCCGACCCCGACGGCGACCGCTTCAACTTCGCCGAGGACGGCCTGGAGGTCCCCTCCGACGTGCCGGGCCTGAAGGCCACCATCGCCGGTGAGTATCTCGTGATCTCGTCGCCTGCCGAAGAGCTCAACACGAGCGTGTCGTACACGATCGAAGACGCCCGCGGCCTGCGCGCGACCGCGTCGGTGCAGATCACCGTCGACGAGGACGTGCCGCTGATCCCGCCGATCGCCCGTGATGACCGCGTGCTGCCCGAAGAGGTCTCGGAGGAGGGCGTGGCCGAGGTGGCCGTGCTCGAGAACGACGACGACCCCGACGGCACCAAGAGCGCCCTCGAGGTGACCCTGGGCACCGGCGGCGACAACGCGACGGTGAACCGCGACGGCGTGGTGACGGTGACCCTCACCGAAGAGCCGCAGCTGATCACCTACACGGTGCGCGACCGCGACGACCAGACCGCATCCGCCTTCATCCGCGTTCCCGGCCTGTCGCAGCTGCCGCCGACCCTCATCGACGCGACGCGCGCGATCGAGGTCGCCAGCGGCGAGACGATCGAGGTGCCCCTCGCCGAGTACGTGCGCGCGGCCGGCGGCAAGTCGGTCGTCATCACCGAGGCCGGCAAGGTGGCCGCAGCGCACGCCAACGGCGCCTCGCTGGTGAAAGACCAGACGACCCTCGTCTACACCTCCGCCGACCGGTACTTCGGCGCCGACGCCCTCACCTTCGAGGTGACCGACGGCACCGGCCCCGACGACCCCGACGGGCGCAAGGCGACCCTGACGATCCCCATCACGGTGCTGCCGCCCGAGAACCAGCAGCCCACGATGGTCGGCGCGGCGATGTCGGTCGCGCCCGGTGAAGACCCCTCGACGCTCGACCTCGCGTCGCTGGCCACCGACCCCGACCCGGGCGACGCCGAGAAGCTGCGCTTCTCGCTCGTCGGCAACGCGCCGGCAGGCCTGTCGGCCTCCGTCGTCGACGGTTCGATCCTCACCGTCAGCGCCCCGGCCAACACCGACAAGGGCACGCAGGCCTCGCTGATGGTGCGCGTGACCGACGGCGAGACCGAGCCCGTCGAGGCGCCCATCACCGTCACGGTGACCGCCTCGACCCGTGAGCTCGCCAGCGCCAACGACGACGTGATCGAGCAGTCCGACCAGGGCGAGCTGCAGTCGATCCCGGTGCTCTCCAACGACGTCAACCCGTTCCCCGACACCCCGCTGAAGATCGTGGATGCCGTGCGCGAGACCGGCGACACCAGCGCGGTGCGCGTGAACGGCGACCGGGTCGAAGTGACCAGCACGAAGGACTTCGTCGGCACGATCGTGGTGCGCTACACCGTCGAGGACAAGACCGAGGACGTCGACCGTCGCGTCGAGGGCCGCATCCGCCTCACCGTGCAGGGCCGCCCCGACGCGCCGGGCAAGCCGACCGTCTCGAGCGTGCAGAGCCGCACCGTGGTGCTCTCGTGGACGCCGCCGATCGACAACGGCACCCCGATCACCGGGTACACCGTCACCTCCACGCGCGGGGCGAGCGACTACTCCAAGCAGTGCTCGGCCACCACGTGCACCCTCGACGGGCTCACCAACAACGTCGAGTACAACTTCACGGTGACCGCCACCAACCGGGTGGGCGAGTCCGACCCGTCGGTGCCGTCCGAGACGGCGCGCCCCGACGTGCGGCCCGAGACCCCCGCGCCGCCGTCGCTGCGCTTCGGCGACCAGAGCCTCAACGTCTCGTGGACGGTGCCGCGCACCGAAGGCTCGCCGGTGGAGACCTACACCCTCGAGATCTCTCCCGCCCCGCCGTCCGGCGTCGTGCAGAAGACCGGTCTCAAGGGCACGAGCACCGTGTGGGAGGGCCTCGAGAACGGCGTCAACTACCAGGTGCGCGTGCAGGCCCACAACCGGGCGCCGGAGCCGTCGGGCTTCAGCGGCTGGTCGGCCGGCGAGGTGCCCGCCCGCGCGCCGGAGGCCCCGGCAGCGCCGACCACCTCCCGTCTCGACCCCGTCGGCAGCCAGGCGCAGATCCAGGTGAACTGGGTCGCCCCGAAGGACAACGGCGACCGCATCGCCGGGTACCAGCTGCAGGTGCTGCAGGGCTCGAGCGTCGTGCGCACGGTCAACGTCGCCGCCGGCACCACGTCGCAGGCCGTCGTGGTCGACACCTCGCAGACCGACTACACGTTCCAGGTGCGCGCCCAGAACAAGGCGGGCTGGGGGCAGTGGAGCGCCGCCTCGGCGCCCCGTCGCGGCGTGAACGAGCCGGGCGCCCCCACCGGGGTCAGTGCCTCCGAGGGCAACAACACCGTCGGTGTCACGTGGACCGCGGGGGCGGCCAACGGCGCCCGCGCCAACGAGATCAGCTACCAGTACTCCGTCAACGGCGGCGGCTGGCAGTCGGGCTGGGCATCGGGCGGCAGCAACGGGTCGGGCACGATCGGCGGCGGCCAGGTGAACAACAACGGCGCCTACACGATCCGCGTGCGCGCGGTCTCCTCGGTCGGCGGTTCGACGTTCGCCTCGGGCCCCTCGAACGACTCCAACCAGGTGCGCCCGTACGGCCCCATCGGCAACCCGACCGCGCGAGCCAGCGCCAGCGGCACGACGATCACGATGAGCTGGAGCTCGCCCAGCCGCAACGGCCGCGACATCACGACCGAGATCCGCACCGGAGACGGGCGCGGGTGGCGCACCGTGGGCGCCAGCGGCACCGAGAACTATGACGTCGGCTACAGCACGACGCGCACCATCGAGGTGCGCACGAGCGCGGCCGGGCAGACGACGACGGCATCCGCTTCCGCCCGTACGCAGGACGCACCCCCGCCGCCGTCCCCGAGGGTGTGGGTCACCAAGGGCAGCTACGGAGACTCCTGCACCCTGGGTGCGTGCTTGAAGTTCGTGGTGAACTTCCGCGACGCCAACATGGGCAACATGTCGGTGCGCTGCTACTCCGACGCGTATCCCGGCGGGTTCGGCAGCACCTACACCGTGAACTTCAACGGCAACGGCTCGCAGGAGATCGGCTGCTACCACGGGCAGGACGGGCGCAACGTCTGGGTCGACATCCTCGGCTGGGGTGGGGGAGTCGACACCGAGAAGACATTCTGGGCGCGACCGTGATGACAAGACTTCGAGACAAGGAAACGAACGAATGAGCATGACCCCCGAACAGGCCGCGTGGTTCCGCGACACCTTCACGCGCCTCGTCGACAACGTCGATCAGGCCCTGATGGGCAAGCGCGAGGTCGTCGGACTGGTGCTGTCGGCACTGCTGGCCGAGGGGCACGTGCTGCTCGAAGACGCACCCGGCACCGGCAAGACGAGCCTCGCCAAGGCGCTGGCCGCCAGCGTGCAGGGCACCTCGAGCCGCATCCAGTTCACGCCCGACCTGCTCCCCTCCGACGTCACCGGCGTGACGATCTACGACCAGCAGAACCACAAGTTCGAGTTCCACCGCGGCCCGGTGTTCGCCTCGATCGTGCTGGCCGACGAGATCAACCGCGCCTCGCCCAAGACCCAGTCGGCGCTGCTGGAGGTCATGGAGGAGTCCCGCGTGACCGTCGACGGCGTCGCCCACGAGGTGGGCCGGCCGTTCCTGGTGGTCGCGACGCAGAACCCCATCGAGCAGGCGGGCACCTACAAGCTGCCCGAGGCGCAGCTCGACCGCTTCATGATCAAGACGTCCATCGGCTACCCGTCGCTGGCGGTGGCCGAGCGCATCCTCGTGGGCGCGGTCGACCGCAACCCGTCGGCGCACCTGAAGCCCGTCATCACCACCGGTGCCGTCGCCGACATGGCCGACCTCGCCGCCACCGTGCACGTCGACCCGGCCGTGGCCCGCTTCGCCGCCGAACTCGTCGAGGCCACCCGCGCGTCGAGCTCGGCGCGCCTGGGCGTCTCGGTGCGCGGTGCGATCTCGATGATGCGCATCGCCAAGGTGTACGCCGCCGCGCAGGGCCGCCACTACGTCGTCCCCGACGACATCAAGGCGCTCGCCGCGCCGGTGTGGACCCACCGCATCGTGCTCGACCCCGAGGCGGAGTTCTCGGGCATCACCGCCGAGAAGATCGTCCAGAACGCGCTCGCCGACGTCGAGGCGCCGCTCGCGAGGGCCTCCGCCTGATGACGCTCACCCGCGACGCCGACGAGGCGGTGGAGGGCGCCGCGCCCGCGCCGTCCGGCGCGCCCGCGGACGCCGACGCCGGTGCGGCCCCGGCCGGGACCACCCGGCATCCCACCCGCGGCGAGGTGATCCGCGAGACGGTGTCCGCCGGTCTCGGGGTGGCCCTCACCCGGATGCGGATCATCGCGCAGACCGTGCGCCCGCTCGGCTGGATCGTGATCGCGCTGACCGTGCTGCTGTGGATCGTCTCGCTCACCTTCGGGTGGGAGGAGCTGATGATCGCGGCGGTGGTGCTGACCATCGTCGCCGTGCTGTGCGTGGCGTTCCTGTTCGGCCGCACCTCATATGGCATCGAGCTCGACCTCACCCGCACCCGCGTGGTCGTCGGTGAGCGCGCGGTGGGTGCGCTGACCCTGCGCAACACGACGTCGCGGGCGCTCCTGCCCGCCGAAGTGGTGCTGCCCGTCGGCTCCGGTCGCGGCGTGTTCGAGGTGCCGCGGCTGGCTCCCGGCGCCGCCCACGAAGAGCTCTTCGCCATCCCGACCACCCGCCGCGGCGTGCTGTCGGTGGGCCCGGTGAGCGTGCTGCGCGCCGACCCGCTCGGCCTGTTCGAGCGCACCCGCGACCGCCGCCAGGCGATGGATCTGTACGTGCACCCGCGCACCACCAACCTCGACGGGCTCTCGCTCGGGCAGCTGCGCGACCTCGAGGGTCTGCCGGTGCACGAGCTCGCCCGTGACGACGTCTCCTTCCACGCGCTGCTGGAGTACCAGCCCGGGGACGACCTGCGCCACGTGCACTGGAAGTCGACCGCCCGCGTGGGCGAGCTGATGGTGCGCCAGTACGAGCAGACGCGCCGTTCGCACTTCGTCATCGGGCTGTCGACCAACCCCGACGAGTACCGTTCCGACGACGAGTTCGAGCTGGCCGTCTCGGCCGCCGGCTCCATCGGCCTGCGTGCCCTGCGCGACTCGCGCAGCCTCGACGTGCGGGTGCAGGACGGCCCGCTGCGCGCGCCCGACGGCCGCCGCTACCTCGACGCGCTCGCCGCCCTCGAGCCCAGCCGCCCCCGCGAGGGACGCATCGGCGACCTCGCCGGCGCCGTGTCGGCCCACGCCCCGGGCGCCTCGATCGCCGTGCTCATCACCGGCTCGCGCGCCGACGCCGCCGAGCTGCGGCAGGCCTGCGCGCGCCTGCCCTACGAGACCCGTGTGCTCGCCATCGTGGCCGACGAGCGCGTCGCCGCTCCCGAGCTGCGCCGGATCGGCGCGGCGGATGCCGTGACCCTGGCGCACCTCGACGACCTGCCGCGCTCGGTGCGGAAGGTGCTCGCATGACCGCCACCACCACCTCGACCCCGCGCGCGTCGCGGTTCGGCCTGTCGGCGATCGCCGTCGGCACCCGCAGCCCGCTCGCGGTGATCGTCGACCTCGTGGCCGTCGCCGCGCTGCTCACCGTGTCGATCATCGGCTTCGGCCCCACCTTCGACGGTCCGGGCTACCTCGTCGCCGGCTTCGGCGCGCTGGTCATCGGCCTCGCCCTGGCATGGGTCGGCGCGCGCTGGCGCTGGGGCGTGGCGTCGCTGGCCGGCGCCACCGTGGGCGCCTACTTCCTCTTCGGCGGGGCACTGGCCCTGCCCACCACGACGCTGGTCGGGGTGATCCCCACCCTCGAGACGTGGCGCCGCCTGGCGGTGGGCACCGTCACCTCCTACAAGCAGCTGCTCACCACGGTGCCGCCCGTCGCGGCATCCGACGGGCACCTCATCGTGCCGTTCCTGCTCGTGCTGGTGGCCGCCGTGCTCGCCGGCTCGCTCGCGCTGCGCGCCGTGCACCCGGCGTGGGCGCTGCTGCCGGCGGTCGCGCTGCTCATCGGCCAGATCCTGCTGGGCGTCTCGCAGCCGGCCGCGCCGTTCCTGCAGGGCGCGATCCTCGCCGCCGTCTCGATCGCCTGGCTGGCGGTGCGTCAGCTGTGGGTCGACCGCTCGGCCGCGGTGCGCATCGCCGCCGACGACGCCCGGGCGCCGCTGCGCCGCCGCCGGCTCATCGCCGGCTCGCTGGTGCTGCTGATCGCCGCCGCCGGCGGTGCCGCCACGGCCGCCTACGCGTCGCCGCCGACCGCCCGCTACATCCTGCGCGACTTCGTCGTGCCGCCCTTCGACATCCGCGACTACCCGAGCCCGCTGCAGGCGTTCCGCGGCATGGTGCGCGACGACGCCGAGACGGCGCTGTTCACCGCCTCCGGCCTCCCCGACGAGGGGCGCGTGCGCCTGGCGACGATGGACGCCTACGACGGCGTCGTCTACAACGTCTCCGACGCCGGCGCCGGGTCATCGAGCGCGTTCACGCCGGTGCGCTCGAACATGTCGCCGGATGCCGAGGGCGACCTCGCGACGGTGCGTTTCGAGATCGGCGACCTCGGCGGCGTGTGGCTGCCCGACGTCGGCTCGGTGCGCGAGATCGACTTCGACGGCGACCAGGCCACGGCGCTGCGCCAGGGCGCGCACTACAACGACGCCACCGGCACCGCGGTGGTCACCACCGGTCTCGTGCCGGGCGACGCCTACACGATCGAGACCGTCATCCCCACGGTGCCCAGCGACTCCGCGCTGGCCGAGGTGCCCTTCGCGCCGCTGAAGATGCCCACGCAGGAGGGCGTGCCCGAGTCGCTGGCTGAGCTCGGCTCGAAGGCGATCGCCGATGCCGAGACGCCCATCGAGCGCGCCCGCGCCCTCGAATCGTGGCTGCAGACCGACGGCTTCTTCAGCCACGGCCTCGCCGACGACGTCTACTCGCCGTCGGGTCACGGCACGGCGCGCATGATCTCGCTGTTCGGCGGCGACCAGCTCATCGGCGACGACGAGCAGTACGCCGTGGCGATGACCCTCATCGCCCGCCAGCTCGGCATGCCCGCCCGCGTGGTCATGGGCTGGTACCCGGACGAGGACGAGCAGGCCTCCGGGGTGTTCACCGCCACCGGCGACAACCTGCACGCCTGGGTCGAGATCGCCTTCACCGGCGTCGGCTGGGTGCCGTTCGACCCGACCCCCGACGAGGACAACCAGCCCAGCGAGCAGAACACGCAGCCCCGCGCCAACCCCAAGCCGCAGGTGCTGCAGCCGCCGCCGCCCGCGCAGGAGCCGGCCGACCTGCCGCCGGCGATCGCCGAGGACCGTGACCAGAACGACGAAGACGAGCAGGGCGCCGAGTGGATCGGTGCGGTGCTGGCCTGGGTGGGCGGAAGCCTGCTGGTGCTGCTGGTGCTCGCCTCGCCGTTCATCGTCATGGGCATCGTGAAGGGCTCGCGGCGCACCAAGCGGCGCACCACCCCGCGCACCGCCGACCGCATCTCGGGCGGCTGGGACGAACTCGTCGACAACGCCGTGGACCTGCGGGTGCCCGTCGACGCCGGCGTCACCCGTGCCGAGAGCGCCGCCGCCGTGGGCGCGGCGTTCGCCCCCGACCGCGTCGGCGCCCTCGCTACCCGTGCGGATGCCGACGTCTACGGCCCCGGCGACCCCAGCGTCGCCGATGTCGAGGCGTTCTGGCGCGAGGTCGACGAGATCGTCGGCGGCATGAAGGAGCAGAGCGGGTTCTGGGCGCGGGTGCGCGCCCGCCTGAGCCTGCGCTCGCTGCGACGCGGATACCGCCCCCGGCGCGGCGGCGCGGATGCGGGGGAGAAGTGAGCGACCTGCTGGCCGAGATCCCCGGCGCCCGGCACCCGTGGCCGTCGGCGCTGGTGACCCTCGTCTGGGACGACGGCAGCCGCACGAGCGTGTTCGGGCCCACCGTCTTCGGGCGCAACCCCGTCGCCGAGCCCGGCTGGAAGGCCGTGCCGATGCGCGACGAGACCCTGTCGCTGTCGCGCACCCACTTCGCGATCGTGCCCGCCGCCGACGGCACGGTGCGCGTTCGCGACTGCGGCTCGACCAACGGCATCCGCGTCGTCCGCCGCAGGGAGACCCACCCGGTGGGCGCCGGAGAGGAGTGCACGCTCCGCGGAGGTGACATCCTGGAGATCGGCGACCGCAGCGCGACGATCGAGGGGGTGCGATGACCGGTTCACCCATCGACGTGGCGCACGGCGCGGCGACCCATCCGGGGCTGCGTCGCCGCGCCAACGAAGACGCCTACCTCGCCGCGGCGCCCCTGTTTCTCGTGGCCGACGGCATGGGCGGCCACGAGTCGGGTGCGGCCGCGTCGGCGGCCGTGGTCACCGAGTTCACCCGCCTGGCGGGGCGCCCGAGCGTCGGCGTCGACGACATGCGCGCCGCCCTCACCCGCGCCCGCACGGCCGTGCGGGCCATCAGCGCGGGAGCGCGCGCGGCCGGCACCACCCTCAGCGGTGTCGCGATCGCCGACATCGGCGGCGCGGGCTACTGGCTCACCATCAACGTCGGCGACTCGCGCACCTACCGCTTCGCCCGCGGCGTGCTCGAGCAGATCAGCGTCGACCACTCCCTCGTGCAGGAGATGCTCGACGCCGGCGTGCTGGCCCCCGCCGATGCCGCCGTCGACCGTCGCCGCAACGAGATCACCCGCGCGATCGGCGCCGGCAGCGAGGGCGAACCCGACTTCTGGCTCGTGCCCGCCGAGCCCGGCGACCGCATCCTCGTCTGCTCCGACGGGCTGTCGGGCGAGGTCGAGGCCGAGCGCATCGCCGAGGTGCTCGCCCAGGTCTCGGCGCCCATGGAAGCAGCCACCCGTCTCGTGCACGAGGCCATGGTGCGCGGCGGCCGCGACAACATCACCGTCGTCATCGTCGATGCGGTGCGTGTGGCCGGCAGCGACGACGACGATTACGACACCGCTCCGCACCGGCGCGACCTGGCGGGCCGTGGCGCCGTGGCCGACGTCGCCCCCGACCTGAGCGACATCGACATCGACACCGACACGCGCCCCCGAGCGGGCGCCGGGAAGGGGCTGTGATGGCCGACCTGCGCTACACCCCGGCGGGCACCGACTCCTGGCGGGTCGCCGTGGCCGGCGACACCGTCGCGGTGCTGCCGCCCGAGGTGACCGCCCAGACCGCGGATGCCGTGTGGCGCCGTCTCGACGGCGGCGGCATCGGAGCGCTCATCGAGGCCCTCACCGGCGCCTTCGGCACGTCGCTCACCGCGATCCCCGCCTTCGTGCTCATCTCGGTCGAAGACGACGGCGTGCGCATCGCCGTGCGCGGCGGCACCGAGCTGGTCGTCGAGACCGACAGCGAGGTCGTGTCGGTCACCGCCGCGGGGGCTGCCACCTGGGCGGAACGGGTCGTCCCGCGCGTGCGCACCCTCTCGATCGCGCTGGCCGGCGCCGCGGATGCCGCGGAGGCGCTGCCCCTCGTGTCGGGTGTGGCCCCGGCATCCGCCCTCACCCTCACCGTCGCCGCCGCAGCGCGTGCGGCCCGCCCCGCCCCGGTCGGCGCGGCGATCGCCCCGGCCGCGGCGTCGGTGCCGGCGTCGGTGCCGGTGCCGGCTGCGGCGTCGGTGGCCGCCGCGGCGTCGGTGGCCGCTCCGGCCCTGGTCACGCCTCCCGCGGCGGAGCCCGTGGCGGAACCCGCGCCGCCCGCGGCGGAGGAGCCCGCGGCGCCTGCCGCCCCGCAGTCGCCGTTCTCGGTGCTGCCGCCGGCAGACGAGGACGACGCCGACGAGCCCGCCCCCGCACCCGCCCCCGCAGAGGCCCCCGACGAGGCGCCCGCGCAGAGCCCCGCGGCGACGTCCGTGCTCGACGAGCCCGATCTCCCCGAGCTTCCCGAGCTGTCCGACGTCCCCGCCCGGCCGGGTGTGCCCGTGCTGCCCCCGATCCCTGCGGCGCCCGAACCGGTCTCGGCCGAGACCCTCGCCCCCGAGACCATCGGCGGCGCGTTCCCGGCCCCCGTGGCATCCGTCCCCGCCGCCGCCGACCTGCCCGCGGCGACCGTCGACGGCGGCGACTGGGCGTCGACGATCCTGCGCGGCGTGCCGCCCATGCCGCCCGCCGCGTCGACCGACTGGGAGGTGCAGGGCGACCACGACGGCGCCACCATCTCGGTCGCCGAAGCGCGCCGACTGAAGGGGGAGGCCGCCCCGGTGAGCTTCACCCCCACCGCCGACGTCCCCGCCCGCACCCCGGCGACAGGGCGCGTGCGCCTGTCGACGGGCCGGGTGGTCGAGCTCGAGCGCACCGTCATCGTCGGCCGTCGCCCGCGCTCCACCCGCACGTCGGGCGACGACCTGCCCACGCTCGTGGCCGTCGAGAGCCCGCAGCACGACATCTCGCGCAGCCACGTCGAGATCCGCGCCGAGGGCGAGCACGTGATCGTCACCGACCTGGCGACCACCAACGGCACCGTGCTGCTGCGCGGCGGCGCCGAGCCGGTGCGCCTGCACCCGCACGAGCCGACCATGGTCGTCGACGGCGACGTGCTCGACATCGGCGACGGCGTCACCCTGGCATTCGAGGACCTTCCGTGAGCACCAAGCGCCCCCCGGCCCCCGCTCCCGCCCTGCCCGGCTTCACCTTCCTCGACGTGCTCGGCTCGGGCGGGTTCGCCGACGTCTACCTCTACGAGCAGCACCTGCCTCGCCGCAAGGTCGCCGTCAAGGTGCTGCTGCCCGAGAAGCTGTCGGGGTCGATGCTCGACCAGTTCACCGCCGAGGCGAACGTCATGGCGTTGCTGTCGACGCACCCCGCCATCGCCACGATCTACCAGGCGGGCGTGTCCGACGACCAGCGGCCGTACCTGGCCATGGAGTACTGCCCGAAGCCGAACCTGCAGGTGCGCTCGCGCCAGTCGGCCCTGCCGATCTCCGAGGCGCTGCGCGTCGGCATCCAGGTGGCGGCGGCCGTCGAGACCGCGCACCGCGCCGGCATCCTGCACCGCGACATCAAGCCGGCGAACATCCTCGTCACCGAGTACAACCGGCCCGCCCTCACCGACTTCGGCATCGCCACCACCGCCGACGACGCCGACCCGTCCACCGGCATGTCGATCCCGTGGTCGCCGCCCGAGTCGTTCGCCGACGCCCCCGTCTACACGGCGCGCAGCGACGTCTACGCGCTCGGTGCCACGCTGTACACGCTGCTGGCCGGGCGTTCGCCGTTCGAGGTGCCCGGTGGGCGCAACGGCGGCGCCGACCTGATCCAGCGCATCGAGTCGACCCCGCTCGTGCGGCTCGACCGTGCCGATGCGCCCGAGTCGCTGCAGATCGTGCTCGACCGTGCCATGTCCAAGCGCGCCGCCGACCGCTACGACTCGGCAGTCGCCTTCGCCCGCGCGCTGCAGAAGGTGCAGATCGAGCTGGCCCACTCGGTGACGCCGATCGACATCCTCGATGATGCGCCGGATGCCGAAGACGAGGCCGACGAAGACGGCGAGCTCACCCGAGTGCGCGGCATCGTCTCGATCGAGCCGCACACCAACCCGGAAGCGGGGCGCACCCGCGACCGCGAGGCGTTCGCGCCCACCGCGGCCGCCGCGTTCACGCCGCCGCCCCCGGTCGACGACGACACGCTGCTGCGGGCCGGCGACGCCACCCGCAGCGCCGCCGTCATCTCGCCCGTAGCCACCGCCGACGATGCCGAGGCGACGATCCTCCGGCCGTCGGTGGCCGCCACGACCGCCGCGCGCACGGCGCCGGCCGCCCCTGCTGCCGCACCGCCCGCGGTCACGCCCCCGGCATCCGAGACCGCACCGGCGGTGCCCGCCGGCCCCCGGTCGAAGAAGGGGCTGTGGATCGGGGTCGGCATCGCCGCGGCGGCGGTGCTGGTCGTGGCCGGGGTCGTGGGGGCGAGCCTGCTGGCGCCGCCCGCCCCGCCCACCGCGAGCCCCGAGCCCACCAGCGAGGTCACCCCGCAGGATCCGTCGGCCGGGTTCGTGCCCGCCCCCGCCGACCTCACCGGCACCGTCACCGGCGCCGAGGTGACCTTCACCTGGACCAACCCCGACCCGCAGGACGGCGACGGCTACGTCTGGTACCCCTACACGCTGACGGCCGAGGGCGCCGGTCAGCTCGTCTCCGAGACCTCGGTGACCCTGCCGGCCGACCCCTCGGGCACCACCTGCATCTCGGTGAGCCTGCGCCGCGCCGACGCCCGCGTGGGCGACGAGACCCGCGGCTGCACCCCCTGACCCTCGCGGGCTGACTCTCGCGCGCTGACTCCGCGCCCCGAATCGGGGCGCCGAATCGGGGTCGCCACCTGTGGCCTCAGCATCCGCGAGGTGGCACGATGCGACCCCGATCCCGCTAATGCGCCCGCACGACCTCGCGGCCTGGCCCACCGCCCCGAATCGGGGTCGCTACCTGTGGCCTCAGCATCCGCGAGGTGGCACGACGCGACCCCGATCCCGCTGGGTAGGGCAACGCGCGCGACCCTAGACCTTGCCCAGTGACGCGCCTCAGCACGCGCGCCCCGGCCCACCGCCCCGAATCGGGGTCGCCACCTGTGGCCTCAGCATCCGCGAGGTGGCACGACGCGACCCCGATCCCGCAGCCGCCCCCGCCTGACCCGAGCCCCCTGCCCTCGGCCTCGAATCGGGGTCGCCACGTGCGGCTTCAGCGGCCTGGAGGCCGCAGCACGCGACCCCGATCGACCCAACAACAGCGCGCGCAGCGCGTCAGGAGCGGGAGAGCACCTTCACGATCACGCCGCGGCGGTGCAGCTCGGCGGCGGTGCGGGTCTCTTCGTGCACGTCGCGGCCGAGGGCGTGCTTGTCGGCGACCACGAGCACGTCGCCGGCGGCGAGGCGCCCGAACAGGCGTGTCAGGCGCTCCTCCCAGCTCTCGCCGGTCTCGGGCGCCGGATGCCGGAATCCCTCGATCGCCACGCCGAACTGGGCCAGGGCGTCGCGCTGGGCGATGACGCTGGGCAGGTCGTCGCGGGCGACGACGAGGCCCACCAGGCGCGAGCCCGCGGGGCGCGCCGTCCACCACTGCTCGCCCGAGACGATGATCGGAACCGCTTCGGTGTTCGCCGGAAGCGACACCGACTCGGCGTAGTCGGCGGGGGCGCGGCCCCCGTCTGCCGTCGACATGTCGCTGGTCATCTCGCTCCTTCGTCGCTCACATTCTGACCGACGCGGATGCCGAAGGCGAACCCGTCATTCCTCGTCGCCGGTGCGCAGTTGCAGGCTGACCTGTTCGGCGTCGAGTTGGGTGAGGGCGTGGCGCAGGGCGGCGGTGGAGTACGACCCCTCGTGCGAGAGCTCGTCGAGGCGGGCGCGCATGGCGTCGATGAGGGCCACGCGCAGCGTGTACATGTCGTCGCGGGTGTACGAGCTGTCCTCGGCGGGGGGAGCTGCCATCCGTGCGCCGATCCTGTGCAGCAGGTCGGGATCGAAGGGCGTGCCGTCGGGGCGGCGCGGGCCGGGGCCGGCGAGCAGGGCGCGGGCCGCCTCGTTGAGCTCCTCGTCGAGCCGGTCGCGCTCTTCGGCGACGGCGGGGTCGTCGACCACCGCGGGGATGCGCAGCCATTTCACCACGAGCGGCACGGTGAGCCCCTGCAGCAGCAGGCTCATCAGCGCCACGAGGAACGCGATCAGCACCAGCAGGTCGCGCAGCGGGGTGTCTTCGGCGGTCAGCGTCTGCGCCGCGGCGAGGGTGACCACCCCGCGCATCCCGGCCCACACGATCACGACGCTCTGCTTCCACCCCAGCGGCGAGCCCTGGTAGTAGTCGAAGTCGTTGAAGCCCCGGGCCACGCGGGCACGGAACTCGGCCAGCCGGCGCTCGCGCCGCTCGGGTGCCTGCGCCCCGCGCTGCGGGCCCCGGCTGAGGGCCTCGCCCGAGCTCTCGATCTGGTCGAGCCGCGCGCTGATCGACTTCAGGCGCTCGAAGCGTTCGCCGCGCGCCCGTCGCGCCAGCAGCGCGACGAGCCCCGACACGTACACCGCCCGCACCGCCAGCACCACGCCGAGGGCCGCGGCCGCCAGCAGCACGGGATGCAGCAGCCCGCCGCCCTCGTTGCGGGCGTTGGCCACGACGATGTCGCGCAGCTCGAGCCCCATGATCAAGAAGACGCCGCCCTCGAGCACCAGCTCGACGGTGCGCCAGTTGAGCCGGTCCGAGATGCGCTGCTCGGGAGTGAGCCACCGCGTCGACCCCTGCGCCATGGTGATGCCGGCGGCCACCGCGGCCACCAGGCCCGAGCCGCCCAGGTGCTCGGTGGGGAGGTAGGCCACGAACGGGATGATGAAGCCGAGCGCCGTGTTGGCGGCGGGCTCCTTCACCCACCGCCGCACCCGCAAGCTGATCCAGCCCACCAGCACGCCGATGACGACGGCCACCAGCACGCCCCACGCGAATGCGCGCACCGTGCCCCAGAACGAGAACCCGGCGGCGGCCGCGACGACGGCGCTGCGCAGCAGCACGAGGGCGGTCGCGTCGTTGAGCAGGCTCTCGCCCTCGAGCATCGTGACCACGCGCGGCGAGATGCCGAGCTTCTTGATGATGGAGGTGGCGACGGCATCCGTCGGGCTGAGGATCGCGCCCAGGGCGACGGCGATCGGGAAGGTGATCCCCGGGATCGTGAGAACGAACAGGCCGCCGAGCGCGAGCGAGCTGATGACGACCAGCACCACCGCCAGCCCGGTGATCGGCAGGGCGTCGCGGCGGAACTCCACCGCCGGCAGCCGCACCGCCGCGGCGTACAGCAGCGGCGGCAGGATGCCCACCAGGATGATCTCGGGCTCGACCTTCACCGGCGCGACGAACAGCGACACCGCGAGTCCGACGGCCACCAGGATGAGCGGCCCCGCCACGCCGAGCCGGCGGGCCAGCACCGTCGACAGGGTGATGACCGCGATACCCGCGATGAGGATCGAGATGGCTTCCATCGGGGGCCGGCCTCAGAGGGCCCCGAGCGAACGGACGGTCTCCCGCTCGGCGACGAGCTCGGCCACCGAGGCGTCCAGGCGCGCGCGGGCGCGCTCGTCGAGGTCGAGTCCCTCGACGACGCGGTAGTCGCCGCTCTCGCCGACCACCGGGAACGAGCACACGAGCCCCTCGGGCACGCCGTACTGGCCGGTGGAGACCACCGCGGCCGACACCCGGCGCCCGCCCGTGCCGAGCACCTGGTCGCGCACATGGGCGATGGCGGCGTTGGCCGCCGACGCCGCCGACGACGACCCGCGCACCGAGATGATCTCGGCGCCGCGCTGGGCCACGCGGGGGAGGAAGACGTCATCGAGCCAGGCGCTGGCGGCATCCGCACCGCCGAACCGATCGGCCAGCGCGTCGAGCGCGGGGCGGCCGGCGACGGAGGCGTGGGCGACGTCGGCGAACTGGGTGGCGGAGTGGTTCCCCCAGATCGCCACCCCCGCGATGTCGGCCACCGGCGCGTCGAGGGCGGCGGCCAGCTGGGCGACCGCGCGGTCGTGGTCGAGGCGGGTGAGCGCGGTGAAGCGGTCGCGGGGGATGCCGGGGGCGCCAGCGGCGGCGATGAGTGCGTTGGTGTTGGCGGGGTTGCCCACGGTGAGCACGCGGATGCCGTCGGCCGCGACCTCGTTCAGCGCGGCGCCCTGCGGGCCGAAGATACCGGCGTTGGCCGCCAGCAGATCGGCGCGCTCCATGCCGGCGGTGCGCGGCCGCGCCCCCACCAGGAGGGCGAGGTCGGCGCCGTCGAAGCCCACGCGCGGGTCGTCGCTGACCTCCACGCCGGCCAGCAGCGGGAAGGCGCAGTCCTGCAGCTCGAGCGCCGCGCCCTCGGCGGCTTTCACGCCCTGCGGGATCTCGAGCAGCCGCAGCCGCACGGGGCGGTCCGGGCCGAGCATCTCTCCGGCGGCGATGCGGAACAGCAGCGCGTAGCCGATCTGCCCGCCGGCGCCGGTGATGGTCACTGTCGTCGGGGCGGGGTGCATGGCACGAGCCTAGCCCCGCGCGTCGCGGCCCGGCAGGCTCGCCGGGGCGCCCCCGCGGCGGTACGGTGAACGGCATGACGTTCAACAGCGGCGCTGAGCTCGGCGGCACCACGGCGCGCAAGCGCGGCGGCCTCGTCGCCGGCGGCGTCGGCGTCGCGGGCCTGGGCGGACTGGCCATCCTCCTTCTCAACCTCTTCACCGGCGGCGACATCGGGGGCCTCCTGGGGCTCGGCGACGGGTCGGGCGGCGCACCGGCATCCGAGACGGTCGTCGCCGACTGCGAGGTGGGCGCCGACGCGAACAGCGACGACGAGTGCCGGCTCGTGTTCGGCCAGCGCGTGCTCGACCTGTACTGGCAGGACCACGTGCAGGGCTACCGGCCGCCGCAGCTCATCGTCGTCGACGGGCAGACCAGCACCGCCTGCGGCACCGCGTCGAACCAGACGGGGCCGTTCTACTGCCCGCCCGAAGAGACCATCTACGTCGACCCCGACTTCTTCGGTCTGCTGCGCACGCAGTTCGACACGAGCGCGGGCGAGCTCGCCCAGCTCTACGTGCTCGCGCACGAGTACGGCCACCACATCCAGCAGATCACCGGCGTCTTCGACGCGTACCCGCCCAACGGCACCGGCCCCGAGAGCAACGGGGTGCGCACCGAGCTGCAGGCCGACTGCCTCGCCGGCGCCTGGGTGGCCTCGGCCTCGCAAGAGGTCGACGCGAACGGCGTGCCCTACCTGCAGGCCCCGACCGAGGCGCAGCTGCGCGACGCGCTGGATGCCGCGGCCGCGGTCGGCGACGACCACATCCAGGCGCAGTCGGGCGCCGTCAACCCCGAGAGCTGGACGCACGGCTCCAGCGAGCAGCGCCGTGCGTGGTTCACCGCCGGCTACCAGAACGGGCTGTCGGCGTGCGACACGTTCGAGATCCCCGGGAGCAGCCTGTGAGCGCGGGACCGGCCCACCTCGACGACATCCTCTACCCGCCGATCGAGCCCTTCGAGACCGGCTTCCTCGTCGCCGGCGACGGGCAGCGCGTCTACTGGGAGCAGTCGGGCAACCCGCAGGGCAAGCCCGTCGTGTTCCTCCACGGCGGCCCCGGGGCGGGCACCTCGCCGTGGCATCGGCGCTTCTTCGACCCGGAGCGCTACCGCATCGTGCTGCTCGACCAGCGCGGCTGCGGCCGGTCGACGCCGCACATGAGCGCCCCCGACGCCGACCTGCGGTTCAACACCACCTGGCACCTCGTGGCCGACATCGAGCTGCTGCGCCGCAACCTCGGCATCGAGCGCTGGCAGGTCTTCGGCGGGTCGTGGGGCAGCGCCCTGGCCCTCGCCTATGCCGAGACCCACCCCGACGTCGTCTCCGAGCTGGTGCTGCGGGGCATCTTCACCCTGCGCCGCCACGAGCTGGAGTGGTTCTACGAGGGCGGCGCCGCGGCGGTGTTCCCCGACCTGTGGGAGGCCTTCCTCGCGCCCATCCCGGTGCTCGAGCGCTCGCGCATGATGGACGCCTACGCGCGCCGCCTCGCCGACCCCGACCCGGCCGTCCACGTGCCCGCCGGGGTGGCGTGGACGACGTGGGAGGCCTCGACGCTGACGCTGCGGCCCGATCCCGACCTCGTGCACTCGATGACCGGGCCCGAGGATGCCGTGGCCTTCGCGCGCATCGAGAACCACTACTTCCAGCACGGCGGCTGGCTGCGCGACGGGCAGCTGATCGAGGATGCCGGGGCGATCCGTCACATCCCGACGGTCATCGTGCAGGGGCGCTACGACATGTGCACGCCGATCATGACCGCGTGGGATCTGCACCGCGCGCTGCCCGAGGCCGAGTTCGTCGTCGTTCCGGATGCGGGGCACTCGGCATCCGAGCCCGGCATCGCCGCCGCGCTGCGCGAGGCGACCGACCGCTTCGCCGACTGATAGACTGAAGGTTCTTGCCGCGCCGGCATCCGCCCGCGGCACGCGTCGTAGAACGCTTCCCTCGCCGCCCGGCACCGCCCGGATGATCGGCTGACATTCACATACGGCGAACCTGCACCCGCATTCCGCACGCAGGCCACCGATCCGGGCCATCGCCCAGAAATCCGCCATGACAGACATGACTTTCCGCACGCTCGGCGTGCCCGCCCCCCTGCTCGAGGTGCTCGCCGCCGACGGCAAGACTAGCCCCTTCCCGATCCAGGTCGACACCCTGCCCGACACGCTCTCGGGGCGTGACGTGCTCGGTCGCGGCAAGACCGGCTCGGGCAAGACCCTCGCCTTCTCGATCCCGATGGCCGCGCGCCTCGGCGGCGCCCTCGCCGGCGGCACCCGCCGCGCCGGTCGCATCCTCGGCCTCGTGCTCGCCCCCACCCGGGAGCTCGCCACCCAGATCGACGCGACCCTCGCGCCGCTCGCGGCCGCCTACGGCCTGAAGACGACCACCATCTTCGGCGGCGTCAACCAGAACCGCCAGGTCGCCGCCCTCAAGGCCGGCGTCGACATCGTGGTGGCCTGCCCCGGCCGCCTCGAAGACCTCATGCAGCAGGGCTTCGTGCGCCTGGATGCCGTCGAGATCACCGTCATCGACGAGGCCGACCACATGGCCGACCTCGGCTTCCTGCCGGTCGTCACGCGCATCCTCGACAAGACCCCGCGCGACGGGCAGCGGATGCTGTTCAGCGCGACGCTGGACAACGGCGTCGACAAGCTCGTGCGCCGCTTCCTGCAGAACGAGGTGCTGCACTCGGTCGACGAGGCGCACTCGCCGGTCGCCGCGATGACCCACCACGTCTTCCACGTGGACGGCAACGACACCAAGAAGGAGCTCGTGCGCACCCTCGCCTCGGGCACCGGGCGTCGCATCCTGTTCATGCGCACCAAGCACGCGGCCAAGAAGCTCGCCCAGCAGCTCACCGCCTCGGGCATCCCGTCGGTCGACCTGCACGGCAACCTCTCGCAGCCCCAGCGCGACCGCAACCTCGCGGCCTTCTCGTCGGGTGCCGCCAAGGTGCTCGTGGCCACCGACGTCGCCGCCCGCGGCGTGCACGTCGACGACGTCGAGCTGGTCATCCACGTCGACCCGCCCATGGAGCACAAGGCCTACCTGCACCGCTCGGGCCGCACCGCCCGCGCCGGCGCCGAGGGCTCGGTCGTCACGATCGTGCTCCCCGGCCAGGAGAAGGACGTCAAGGATCTGCTGCGCAAGGCCGCCATCTCGGTGCAGCCGATCACCGTGACCCCCACCTCGCCCGAGGTCACCAGCCTCGTCGGCACGGTCGCCGCCTACGTCGCCCCGGCGCCGAAGGTCGAGCAGCCCCGTGGTGGCGGTCGCAGCCAGGGCGCCAACGCGCAGCGCAAGCGCGCCGCCCGCGAAGAGGGTGGCCGCCAGGGTGGCCAGGGCCGTTCCGGCCAGGGACGCCCCGGCCGCAGCGGCGGTCGCGACAACGCCCGCTCGACTGACGCGCACGCCCGCCCCGCCGCCGACCGCGCGCAGGGCACGGCCCGCTCGGCCCAGCCCGCGGCATCCGGCAACGCCCGCACGTCGGGTCGCCGCGCCACGCACGGCGGCGGTGCCGCCGGCGGCAAGTACACGGTCGGCTCGGTCGTCCGCAGCAACACCGGTGGGCAGCGCCGCAGCGGCCGCTGACCCCCAGCCCTTGACGAACGGCGTCTGCGCATCGCGCGCAGGCGCCGTTCGCGTTTCCCGGGTACCTCTCTCGGAGGGTGCGATCCCCTTCGGAGGATCGTGGCGAAGGCAACCGATCTGGGTGCCGGCCTCCGAATCCGGTGAGGTGGGCGGATGCCGCGGGCTGCGGAGCAGGTGGACTGCGGGTGCCGTGTGCCACGCGTGCGCTGCGTGCACCCCTTCTCGGAGGGTGCGATCCGGTTCGGAGGATCGTGGCGAAAGCATCCGATCTGGGCGCCGGCCTCCGAATCCGCAGAGGCGCGTGGACGCCACGGGACGCGGATGCGGCGCGTCAGGCGCGCTGAGTGCACCCCTTCTCGGAGGGTGCGATCCGGTTCGGAGGATCGTGGCGAGAGCATCCGATCTGGGCGCCGGTCTCCGAATCCGGTGAGGCGGGCGGATGCCGCGGGCTGCGGGGCGGGTGGGCTGCGGGTGCCGTGTGCCACGCGTGCGCTGAGTGCACCCCTTCTCGGAGGGTGCGATCCGGTTCGGAGGATCGTGGCGAAAGCATCCGATCTGGGCGCCGGTCTCCGAAACCGGTGAGGTGCGTGGACGCTAAGGGACGCGGATGCGGCGCGTCAGGCGCGCTGAGTGCACCCCTTCTCGGAGGGTGCGATCCGGTTCGGAGGATCGTGGCGAAAGCATCCGATCTGAGTGCTGGTCTCCGAATCCGGTGAGGCGGCCGGATGCCGCGGGCTGCGGAGCAGGAGAGCCCGGATGCCGTGTGCCACGGCCCGTGAGTGGTCACGACCCCGAGCAGTCGCGGCCCGCGCGTGCGACCCGGTGCTCTCCCGGCCCCCGCTGACGCACCCATTTCGGAGATCGGCGCCCACGTCGGAGGAATCGGCCCGGAAGCTCCGAATCCGGTGATGGTCTCCGAACTCGGCGACCACGAACCGAACCAACCCGCCCGACCCGACCGACCCGACCCGACCGACCGAACCGACCCGACCCAACCCGACCGAACCGACCCGAACCAACCCGACCGACCGACCGACCGACCCGACCCCGCCCGCCCGAACCGCCCCGAACCGCCCGCCCGCCCGCTAGGCCCGGAAGGCCTTCAGCAGCGTGGCCGACATGGCGGCCCAGTCGCCGGTGATGCGGAAGCGGGTGAAGCCCTCCGAGACGGCGGTGCCGGTGCGCGAGGTGACGAACCAGGGCGGCTTGGGCAGAGCCGAGAAGCGGCCGCGGCCGAGGGACCGCGGGAAGGGGCGGAACGGTCCGCGCACGACGGTGCGCTCGACGTCGGCCAGCAGCAGCGCGTTGTGCACGATGCCGATGCCGCTCGGGGCGTCGTCGACGGTGCCGCCGGGGTAGGCGCCCCACGTCGCGGTGGGGGTGAGGAAGCCGAACGCGGTCCACGCGTTGACGGCCACGGTGCCGTAGTGCAGGTCGGCGATCGCACGCTCGAAGCCGGCGCCGAGCTCCCGTTGGGTGCCCGGGTCGACGATCACGTTGGCGCCGAGGGTGCCCACGAGCCGTTCGTTGGCGTGGGCGACGGCGGCGTCGACGAACTGCTGCCCGGTGCCGGGCAGGGCCACCACGCCCAGCACGGGGGAGAAGTACTCGGTCGTCTCGATCGCGGTCGCCTCGGCCGGGGTGGTCTGCACGAGCGCGCGGGTGCCGTCGCCGCACCACGCGGCATCCGGGTAGTCCTCACGCGCGGCGGCGAGCTTGCCGTCGCCGCCCGGGTACCAGACCGGACGAGCGGGAGCGCGGTCGTAGGCGGCGCGCACCTCGGTGAGGAACGCCTCGCGCTGCGGCCAGTCGGAGCTCAGCAGCACGACCTGGCCGGCGATGCAGTTGTGGCCGCCGTTGTGCAGGCGCATCGTCACGACGTGCTCGGCCTGGAAGCGCAGGTCGGCGGCCGACCACTCTCCGGGCACAACGATGATCGGCGACACCCCGCCGAGCTCGGCGGTGATGGGCGCCGTCAGCCCGGGCACGATGGCGCGGAAGGTCGCTTCCGAACCGGTGATGTGCACGTGCGAGATCGATTCATGCCGCGTGAGGTATGCGCCGACATCGCCCCCGCCGCGCACGATGCGCAGGAAGCCGGGCTCGATCAGCGGCGCGAGCGCCCGCGCGAACACCGGCACGAGTGCGTCTTGCGTGGGGTTGACCTTCAGCAGCGCGACGCGGTTCGACGCGAGCAGCTCGTACAGCACGTCGAGGAACGGGATCGAGGTCACGTTGCCCGCCCCCAGCACCAGGCCGACCCCGCCGGATGCCGTGGGCGTCAGCTGCCCGAGACCGGCGCGGCGCTTGGCGTGGGCGGGGCTGACCCCGGGCGTCAGCCACACCTCGGTGGTGTACCCCGACAGCAGCAGGGCGTCGGTGGGCGTCAGCGGCGACGTGTGCACGGCCGTGCGGCCGCCCGGCGCGGCGCTCGTGCGCACCTTCGACAGCGGGCTGCGGCCGGCGGCCAGTGCGGTGAGCGTGTCGGCGTACGCGTCGAGGGCGACCAGTGCCGCGTAGGGCCCCGACAGCCACTCCTCGCCCCGCAGCGGGTGACCCGGTGCGAGGCTCTTCGACGTCGAGGCGATGTCGACCCAGTCGTCGGCGACGGCGGCGACGGCAGAGCGGATGCGACGCAGCAGGGTCGCGCGCTGGGGAAGGCTCAGCAGGCTCCAGGCGCGGGCGCCGGTCTGCAGGGCGGCGATGTCGGCATCCAGCTCCGCCCGCACATCCGAGGGGAGGGAGGCGGGCGCGGTCGACGGTGATTTCGGGCTCACGGGCCCAGCATAGGTCGGGCGGCACCGGATGCCGAGGCGAACGCGACCCGGTGCCGCGGCGCGACCGCCCCACGGGTCAGCCCGGCACCGCCCCGCGACCCCCAGCGACCCCCGACACCGCCCCGAGACCCCCGGTGAACCGCCCGTCGGCGTCAGCCCAGGGCGTCGGCTTCGACGTCGGCGCGGCGAAGGCGGTAGCGGGAGAGCGGGATGAGGCTCAGCAGCACGAGCGCGGCGGGCACGATGCTGAAGGCCACGACGATGCCGTTGACCGCGGCATCCGGCTGGGTCACCGCCACCCCGGCGGTGCTCTCGATGTAGCCGGTCGCGGCGAGGGTGATGGTGAGCATCGTGGCGCCGAGGGCGAAGCCGGTGGTCTCGCCCGCGGTCCACACGCCCCCGAACGCACCCGCCCGCCCCGGGCCGTGACGGCGGGCGTCGTGGCCGATGACATCGGGCAGCATCGCCATCGGCAGCGACTGCATGCCGGCGTAGGCGACGCCCGCGACGGCGACCGACGCGTAGATCCACAGGCCCGGCAGCCACGCCGCGGCGAACGTCGACAGTGCGGCCACGGCGAACAGGGCGCTGGCCAGGCCGAACGCGGTCTCTTTGCCGATGCGGCGGGCGATGTCGCCCCACGCCGGTGCGGCGACGAGCGCGGGGGCGATGAGCGCGACGAACAGCAGGGTCACCGCGTCTTCGGAGCGCATCACCCAGGTGGCCAGGTACTGCGCGCCGGCGAGCATGAGCCCGGTGGCGAGCGCCTGCAGGAAGAAGGTCGCCAGCAGCGCCCGGAACGGCTGGCTGCGGCGCAGCGTCTCCAGCGCGGCGCGGAAGTTGTCGCGGATGCCGCCACCCGGGGTGGACGCGTCGCGGCCGACGCCCCGGGCGGGATCGCCGACGACCTGACCGGCCACGAGTTCGGCCTGCTCGGCTGCCGCGGTCGCCGCCGCCGACATGCCCGACAGGCGCCGGTGCGCGCGCCCCGCGACGCCGGTGGCGATGAGCATGCCCAGGCCGATCACGACGCCCGAGACGATGCCCATGATGAGGTAGCCGGTGGTCGGGTCGCCGATGCGCCGCAGCAGCGGACCCCCCGCACCGAACAGCAGGATCGCGAAGGTGAGCACGACCACGCGCCAGGTGAGCAGGCGCGTGCGCTCGTCGTAGCGGTCGCTCAGCTCAGCGGGCAGGGCGATGTAGGGCACCTGGAACAGGCTGAACGCGGTGGCGGTCAGCAGGAAAGCGACCATCACCCAGATGGCCGAGAACACCGGTGACAGCGCCGGCGGCACCGCGAAGGTGGCCGCGAACAGCACCGGAAGGGCCAGCGCGCCGATCAGCATGAGCCGGCGGCGCGAGCCGTGCCGGGCGCGATCGGCGTCGGTGAGCGCACCGATGACGGGGTCGACGACGACGTCCCAGACCTTCGCGACGGTGACGATGGCGCCGGCCATGAGCGCGGTGACGCCCAGGTTGTCGGTCAGGTAATAGGTGAGCACCAGGCCGGGCAGCGTGGCGAAGCCGCCGGTGCCGATCGACCCCGCCGCGTACCGCGCGATGGTGCTGCGACGGAGGGCGGGGGGCGCGGTGGCAGCTGCGTCGGTGGCCATGGGTGTCACCCTAGCGGGGGCGGCGCGCGCCCCCGCGGGCGACTCAGATGAGCGAGAGCTCGCGCAGCTTCGCCTCGACGTCGGCGTTCGACGGCTCGACGTGGTGGCTGGCGTCGGGGTAGACGACCACCGGGATGTTGGTGCGGCCCGAGATCTCGCGCGCCACGTCGGCCGCGGCCGGGTCGGCCTCGAGGTCGACGTAGGTGTAGCCGATGCCCAGCTCGTCGAGCTGAGCCTTGGTGCGGCGGCAGTCACGGCACCAGTCGGCGCCGAACATCGTGATGGTCTCGGTGGAGGTCATCCCTCTATTGTCGTCGCTCGGGCGGGGACGGGCGCTGCCGGCGCGGCTCAGCCGATGAGCTTGCGCAGGTCGTCGACGTCCATCCCGTAGTTGACGCGCACGCTCGGCAGGGCCAGCTTGTCCTGGCCGATCGCGACGTACCCCTGCTCGATCGTGCGCCCCAGCGAGAACCCGGCCTGTGCCGTGCCCTGCTTCGTGCGCTCGTCGTAGTGGCCGAACGGGTACGCGACGACCTCTTTCACCCCGCCCAGCGTCGCCGCCGAGGCCTCGAGGTCGGCGGCGATCTCGGCGGGCGACAGGTTGATCATCTGCCCCTTCCCGTTCGCGCCGGCGGTGTGCAGGTGGCCGGTGTGCGAGCGCTTGAGCACGTAGGGGGTGAGGTCGGGTCCGGGGCCGCCGTCGGTGATGACGAAGGAGGTCGTCATCACCGCGTGCTTCGCGACCAGCGGCACTGCCAGCTCGAGCCACGTGGGGTCGCCGTCGTCGTCGGTGACGATGACGGAGTGGTC
Source organism: Microbacterium festucae (assembly GCF_025421715.1). Lineage (GTDB taxonomy): Bacteria > Actinomycetota > Actinomycetes > Actinomycetales > Microbacteriaceae > Microbacterium > Microbacterium festucae. The sequence continues at coordinate 658,567 of NZ_JAOEFC010000001.1, read as the reverse complement.
GGGGAGGAACAGGCGGCCGTCGATGAACGCGTCGAGCTCGAGCCACGTCGGCAGGTAGAAGCCCTGCGCCGCGATGTAGCCCAGGTGCGCGTCCCAGTCGCCGACATACGCGTAGTTGCCGCGCAGCCAGCCCGACTCGCCCTCCGGCTTCGCCGTGAACTGGTGGTACATGAGGATCGGGATACGGGCGCCTTCGGCGGCGTTGCGCTCGGGCGTCACCCACCCGGCGTGCAGGGTGCGCTCGCGGCCGGTGCAGGTCACCAGCTCCGAGCCGTTCACCCGCCCGGGGATCGCCAGCGCCGCGGCGTCGTCGGGGGTCGCATACCAGCCGGCGAACACGGCGCCCTCGCGCTGGGGGATCGGCAGCGCGGCATACAGCGTGCCGCCGGTCTCGAGCACCGGCGCATCGGCGATGCCGTCGCCGGCGAAGCTCACCGCGCAGGCGGCGGGATCGGCCGTGGTCGCCAGCAGCGCTTCGACCGGGGTGAGCGGGGTGGGCGTCGGGGTGGGCGACGGGGTCTCACCGCGGCTGGGTGCAGCGGCGGGCGGCTCCGATGCGCACGCCGTGAGGGTCAGTGCGGCCGAGAGCACGCACACCCAGATCGTCCCCAGACGGCGTCGCGGAAGGCGCGTCATCCCCGCATCATGCCACGGGCGGCACGTGCCGCCGTGACGACACAGGCGACGAGGTGGTGAACCCTGTGAAAACTCGCCTCCGCCCTCAGGCTTCGCGTGCGACGATGGTCGCGGATCTGTGCCCAGCCGTGCTCCAGGAGTCACCATCGACCTGTCGATCATCGTCCCGACCTTCAACGAGGCGCCCAACGTCGCCGAACTCGTGCGCCGCGTCACGGCGGCGACCGACGGCATCCAGGCCGAGATCGTCTTCGTCGACGACAGCACCGACGACACCCCCGAGGTGATCCGCGTCGTGGCGGCCACCGCGGCGATGCCGGTGCGCGTCATCCACCGCGACGCCCCGACGGGCGGACTGGGCGGCGCCGTCGTCGAGGGCATCCGCGGCGCGGCATCCGATGTCTGCCTCGTCATGGACGGCGATCTGCAGCATCCGCCCGAGAAGATCCCAGAGATGTACGCGCGCTACCGGCAGGGCGAGGTCGACGTGGTCGTCGCGTCGCGCTACGTCGGCGGCGGCTCGTCGGGCGGGCTGGCCGACCGCACCCGCGTGATGGTCTCGCGCGCCTCCACCGCGCTCACCAAAGCCATGTTCCCGGTGCGCCTGCACGATGTCACCGACCCGATGACGGGCTTCTTCCTCGTCTCGCGCACCGCGGTCGACCTCGACGGCCTGCAGCCGCGGGGCTTCAAGATCCTGCTCGAGATCCTCGTGCGCAAGTCGTTCCGCATCGCCGAGGTGCCCTTCGACTTCGCCGACCGCCACGCCGGCGACTCCAAGGCCTCGTTCCGGCAGGGCCTGCACTTCCTCACCCAGCTGGCGGTGCTGCGGTTCGGCAAGATGTCGCTGTTCGCCGTGATCGGCGGGCTCGGGGCCGTCGCCAACGTCGTCATCGTGTGGCTGCTGACGCACCTGGGGGTCGACTACATCGTCGCCGCCGTCATCGCCGCCGAGGTCACCATCGTCGGCAACTTCGTGCTGATCGAGCGCTTCGTGTTCAACGACATGCGCGGTGCGGCATCGGGGGTGTGGTCGCGGTTCGCGAAGTCGTTCGCCTTCAACAACGCCGAGGCGGTCATCCGCATCCCGATCGTGGCGCTCATGGTCAGCACCAGCCACATCTCGGCGGTGCTGGCGACGGCCATCACTCTCGTCGTCGCCTTCTTCGTGCGCTTCGTCTTCCACTCGCTCGTGGTCTACGCCCCCAAGAAGGAGGGCAAGCCGACGCCGGTGCGCGAGGCGATCGAGAAGCTCGACGAGCAGGCGATGCAGCCCGGCGAGCTCTGACCCAGCCCGGCGAGCTCTGACCCGTCCCAGCGAGCTCTGTCCCCGCCCGGCGAGCTCTGCCCCCGCCCAGCGAGCTGAGCCTCAGCCCGCGGCGTCGCCCGCGCCGGGCTCCGGCGCCTCGCCGGCCCGGGGGATCTCGAGCAGGTGCAGGAAGTCCTCGAACAGCCCGACCATGTCGACGGCGTCGGGGTCGAGCAGCCACTGAAGCTGCAGGCCGTCCATCATCGCGGTCACCAGCTGCCCCACCCGGCGCGGGTCGAGGTCGCCGCGCAGCTCGCCGTCCTCCTGCAGTCGGGTGAATGACTGGTCGTCCTGGTGGCGGATCTGCCGGTAGCGCTCGCGGAACGATTCGTGGGCCGGATGCTGCGGATCGGTCGCCTCGGCCGACAGCACGACGTGCAGGGCGACCAGGCCGGGGGACTGGGCGTTGCGGGCGACCTGGTTGCGCATCGTGTCGACGAAGGTCACGCCCGCCGCCTCGGCGGCCTCGCGGCGCACCCGGTCCTGCTCGTCGCGCTCGGAGATGGTCGCCGCCAGCAGTCCGACCTTCGAGCCGAAGTGGTGCAGCAGACCGGCATCCGAGATGCCCACCCGGCGCGCGATCTCGCGGAGGGAGGTGCCCCGGTAGCCATTCTCGCCGAACACTTCGACGGCGGTGGAGAGGATCGTCGTGCGCCTGCGGTCGCCGCGCACGCGGCGCTGGTCTTCGCGGGCGGGCGCCTCGGCGCCACCCGCCCCGCCCTCGGCGGTCGAGGCCTCGGCGGTCGGTGCCCCGTCGGCGCGGGCCTGGTCGGTGCGCTGGTCGTCGTCGCTCATGCGCTCTCCCCCCTTGCGGGTCGTTTCCGGATCAGTCTATGCTCAACAAACTAAGCAAGCAGTTGCTAAGTTAGTTTTCACAGTTGGCTTCACCGGATGGCAGCACCGCCATCCCGCACTCAATGAGGAGGACCCATGAAGATGGGACGCAAGACGATCGCGATCGGGGCGATCGGCATCGTCGGACTGCTCGCACTGTCAGGCTGCGGCCGCACAGACGACGCCGGCACCGGCGGCAACGCCGAGGCCACGACGATCGACGACTCGCCCGCCACCGGCGAGATCAACATCTGGGCGATGGGTGAGGAGGGCGAGAACCTCGGCGACTTCTCCGCCGCCTTCACCGAGGCCAACCCGGATGCCACCGTGACGGTCACCACGATCCCGTGGGCCGACGTCATGACCAAGTACCAGACGGCCGTCGCCGCCGGCACGGTGCCCGACGCCATCATGATCGGCTCGTCGCTGCTGCCCTCGATGGTCGCCGCGGGCGGCCTGGCGCCGGTTCCCGACGGCGTGGTCGACGAGTCCACCCTCAACGAGACCGCAGCCGACTCGACCGTCGTCGACGGCGTCTCCTACGGCGTGCCCTGGTACGTCGAGACGCGCGTGCTCTACTACCGCAGCGACCTCGCCGAGGCGGCGGGCCTGTCGGCGCCCACCACGTGGGACGAGTTCACCGACTTCGCCAAGGGCTTCACCACGGCCGGTGCCCAGTACGGCATCCAGCTGCCCATGGGCGACGCCGAAGACTCGACCCAGGTGATCCTGCCGTACTACGCCCAGGCCGGTGGCGAGGTGCTCAACGACGCGGGCGACGCCTACGCCTGGGACCACGACGCGCTCGTGCAGGCGCTGGAGTACTACGGCTCGTTCTTCACCGAGGGCCTGGCCCCGCTGTCGGGCTACGGCGACTCGCAGACCGCGGCGTTCGTCGACGGCTCGAACCCCGCCTTCATCTCGGGCCCGTGGATGGTCTCGGTGCTCGCCGACATGCAGGATGCCGACTGGGTCGAGCAGAACGTCGCCACCGTGCCGGTTCCCGCCGGCGCCGACAACAACGACTCCTACCTGGGCGGCGCCCACCTCGGCGTCTTCAGCGACGCCAAGAACGCCGACGGCGCATGGAAGCTCATCCGCTGGCTGTCGGAGGCCCAGACGCAGGCCGACTGGTTCGATGTGACCAGCGCGCTGCCGTCGGTCTCGTCGGTCTTCGACGAGGAGCCGTTCACCTCCAACCCGCGCATCGAGGTGCTCAACGAGCAGCTCCAGAACACCGTCGCCCCGCCGTCGGTGCCCAGCTGGGACGCCATGTCGGCGTTCATCGAGACCGAGGCCGAGAAGGTCGCCAACGGCTCGAGCGCTGAGGACGCGGCCACCGCCATCGAGTCCAAGGCGGAGTCGCTCGGGACGGGCTGGTAAACACGATGACCGTTGCCGCCGCTGGGCGGGGGAAGGTCGCCGCCCCGGGAGGGTTCAAAGCCCAGCGGCGGCGCACGGCCCTCGTCGCCTGGTTGTTCGCCCTGCCGTTCGTCGCGGTCTTCGCGGTGTTCATGCTGGGCCCGCTGCTCGGGTCGTTCGCGATGTCGTTCACCGACCTGGGGGTGAAGGACCTGCGCTCGCCGTTCGCGGTGAACTTCATCGCGTTCGACAACTTCGTCACGCTGTTCCAGGACGAGCTGTTCGTCAAGTCGATCTTCAACACCTTCTACTTCGTCATCATCGGCATCCCGCTGACGATGGCGGCGGGCCTGCTGCTGGCCGTGGCGTTGAACTCCGGCATCGAGAAGTTCCGCAGCGTCTTCCGCGTCGGCTACTACACGCCGGTCGTGACCTCGATCGTCGCCGTGGCCGTCGTGTGGCGCTTCATCCTGCAGGACTCCGGGCTGGTCAACACGGTGCTGGCCTGGGTCGGCATCGACGGCCCCGACTGGCTCAACGACCCGACGTGGGCGATGCCCTCGATCATCGCGATGGCCGTCTGGCGCAACATGGGCACGCTGATGATCATCTTCCTCGCGGGGCTGCAGGCCATTCCGCAGGAGCTGTACGAAGCAGCCGAGGTTGACGGCGCGGGCTCGTGGCGCCGGTTCACCGGCATCACGATGCCGCTCATGCGGCCGACGCTCCTGCTGGGCGCGGTGCTGCTGTCGGTGGGCTTCCTGCAGGTGTTCGAGGAACCGTTCGTCATGACGCAGGGCGGCCCGCTGAATTCCACCCTGACGATCAGCTACTACGTCTACAACCAGTTCGGCTACGGCGACTACTCGCTGGCATCGGCTGCCGCCTACGTGCTGTTCGCGTTCATCGCGGCACTGTCGGCCGTGCAGTTCCGGCTGCTGCGTTCGAAGGACAAGTGACATGGCCACCATCGCACCGACCCCCGTCGCATCCGCGCCGGCCACCCCCGACCGGCGGCCCCGCCGCCGCCCGGAGTGGTCGCGCGGCGCCACCTACGTGGCGCTGACGATCGGGCTCATCCTCACCCTCATGCCCTTCATCTGGATGCTGCTGGGCAGCTTCAAGACGCAGGGCGAGCTGCTGCAGCGGCCCATCACGTGGTGGCCCGAGCAGGCCACGCTCGACAACTACTCGCGCTGGCTGACCCAGCTCGACTACGGCCAGTTCTTCTTCAACTCGGTCGTCGTGGCGCTCGTGGTGGTGCTGGGCAACATCGTGTTCTGCTCGATGGTCGCCTATGCCCTCGCCAAGCTCGACTTCCCCGGCAAGAAGGTGCTGTTCGGGCTCGTGCTGCTGACCCTCATGGTGCCGGGCGTCGTGACGCTCGTGCCGATGTTCGTCCTGGTGGCGAACATGGGGCTGGTCAACACCTACCCGGCGCTCATCCTGCCGTTCCTGGCGGGCCCGCTCGGCGTCTTCCTCATGCGGCAGTTCATCATGGGCGTGCCCGACGCTCTCATCGAGGCGGCGCGCATCGACGGGGCGGGCGAGTTCCGCATCTTCACGCGCATCGTGCTGCCGCAGTGCGGACCGGCGATCGCGACCCTCGCGATCCTCACCTTCCTGGCGTCGTGGAACAACTTCCTGTGGCCGCTGGTGGTGGCCCAGACCGAGAACATGTACACCCTCCCGGTGGCCCTGTCGCTGTACTCGGTCGGGTCCAACGGCACCTACTACGGCCTGCTGATGGCCGGTTCGGTGCTGGTGGTCACGCCCATCCTCATCCTGTTCCTGTTCCTCCAGCGCTACTTCGTGCAGGGGATCGCCATGACCGGGCTCAAGTGAGCCCCGACAAGACCGAGATCCAGACCGAGATCCAGACAAGGACCCATTCATGACCACGCTCACCTTCCCCGTCGGCTTCCAGTGGGGTGCGGCCACCGCCGGCCACCAGATCGAAGGCGGAAACGTGAACAGCGACTGGTGGCCGCGGGAGGTCGCGCCGGGCACCGACATCCCCGAGCCCTCGGGCGATGCCGCCGACAGCTATCACCGCTACCGGGAGGACATCGCGCTGCTGGCGGCGTCGGGGCTCGACACCTACCGGTTCTCGCTGGAGTGGTCGCGCATCGAGCCGGCCGAGGGCATGGTCTCCCACGCCGCGCTCGACCACTACCGCCGGGTGGTCGAGGCGTGCCACGAGTTCGGGGTGACCCCGGCCATCACGATCTACCACTTCACCACGCCCCGCTGGTTCGCCGATGACGGCGGCTGGCGCAACCCGGCCTCGGTCGAGCGCTTCGCCCGGTTCACCGAGATCGTGCTGCCGCTGCTGCACACGGCATCCCACGTGTTCACGATCAACGAGCCGAACATCCTCGCCATGATCTTCGCCGGCAAAGAGGGCAATCAGCAGATCCAGGCGGGGGCGCTGCCGAACCCGGATGCCGTGGTCACCGAGCACATCATCGCCGCGCACCGCCGCGCCGTCGAGCTCGTGCGCACCACCGGTCGCCCGGTGGGCTGGCCGGTGGCGCCGCAGCAGTTCTTCGCCGACCCGGGCGCCGAAGAGGTGCTGCGCGCCTACGCCTACCCGCGCGAGACGGTCTTCCTCGAAGCCTCGCGGGGTGACGACTTCATCGGGGTGCAGGCCTACACCCGCACCCGCATCACCCTCGACGGCCCGCTGCCGGCCCCCGACGACGTCGAGCAGACCCTCACCGGCTGGGAGTACTACCCGCCCGCGATCGCCGAGGCCGCGCGCCTGGCCCACGACGTCACCGGGCTGCCGGTGTTCGTCAGCGAGAACGGCATCGCCACGGCCGACGACGCGCGGCGCATCGACTACACGCGCGGCGCCCTGCAGGCGCTGCACGCCGAGGTGTCCGCCGGTCTGCCGCTCATCGGCTACCTGCACTGGTCGCTGCTCGACAACTACGAGTGGGGGTCGTACCGGCCTACGTTCGGTCTCATCGGGTGGGACCGCGAGACCTTCCAGCGTCACCCGAAGCCGAGCCTGCAGTGGCTGGGCGAGGTCGCCAAGGCCAACGCCGTCGAGGCCTGAGCGCGGCCACCGGATGCCGGGCGGGTCGGACTTCCCCGGGGGAGGCCCGGCCCGCTAGCGTTCGGGAGGGGAACCACCCCGCCGACCGAGGGACCGTCGTCATGCCGCATCTTCCTTCTTGGCGCGCCGGCGCCGCCCGATCCGCGCTCGAGGCGTTCGTGGCCCGCGTCACCACCGGCGAGGACGCCGTGCCCGCGGCCGAGCGCATCGCCGTCTTCGACAACGACGGCACCCTGTGGACCGAGAAGCCGATGCCGGCCCAGCTGCACTACATCGTGGGGCGGTGGGCGGCGGCCGCGGCGGCCGACCCCGCCCTCGCCGACCGCCAGCCCTACCGCGCGGCCGTCACCGGCGACCTGCAGTGGCTGGGGGAGGCGATCGACCGGCACTACGCCGGCGACGACTCCCAGGTGCGTGTCATCATCGAGGCGATCGTGGCTCTCACCGACGGCGTCGACGTGGAGGCGTACGCCCGGTCGGTGGGCGAGTTCTTCGCCACCGCGCACCACCCCACCCTGCACCGCCCGTTCCCACAGACGACCTACGCGCCGATGCGGGAGCTGCTGACCTACCTCGAGCACCACGGGTTCACCTGCTACGTCGTCTCGGGCGGCGACCGCGACTTCATGCGGCCCATGACCGAGCAGGCCTACGGCATCCCGCCCGAGCGGGTGATCGGGTCGGCGCTCGGCCTCGCCTACGACCCCGCCGCCGCGCAGGTGCGCTACGGCTCGTCGTTCGCGTTCCTCGACGACGGCCCCGAGAAGCCGGTGCGCATCTGGAGCCGCACGGGCCGCCGCCCGCTCCTCGCCGTCGGCAACTCCAACGGCGACATGCCGATGCTCGACTTCGCACTCGGCGGGCAGCGCCCGGCGCTGGCGATGCTCGTCCACCACGACGACGACACCCGCGACGACCCCGCCTACGACACCGGCGCGCAGGACGCGCTCGCCGCAGCCGCCGCGCGCGGGTACACGCTCATCAGCGTGCGGGACGACTGGGCGACGATCTTCCCGCACGCCGGCGCCGCCGGCGCCGAGGGCGCCGAGTGACGTCGGCGCCGGTGGCCCGCGCCCGCCCCACCTGGTTCGCCCCCACCCTCGTCGGCTATCGGCGCTCGTGGCTCGGCGCCGACATCGTCGCCGGCCTCTCGGCGGGTGCGGTGGTGGTGCCCCAGGCCATGGCGTATGCGACGATCGCCAACCTGCCGGTGCAGGTCGGCCTCTACACCTGCATCGTGCCGATGCTCGTCTACGCCCTGCTGGGCGGCTCGCGCGCCATGAGCGTGTCGACGACCTCGACGATCGCCACGCTGACGGCCACCACGCTGGTCTCGGCGGGGGTGGCCGCGCACAGCGACGACCCGTTCGGGTCGCTCATGATGCTGAGCCTTCTGGTGGGTGCATTCCTCGTGCTGGCGCGGATCGCGCGCCTGGGCGGGCTCGTCGAGAACATCAGCGGCGCCACCGTGCTGGGACTGAAGATCGGGGTGGGCGCGACGGTCGCCGTCGGCCAGCTGCCCAAGCTCCTCGGCGAGACCGGCGATGTGTCGGGCAGCGGCTTCCTCCGCTCCCTCGCCGCGGTCGGCGACGCCCTCCCCGGCGCGAACGTGCCCACCATCGTGCTGTCGGTGGCTTCGATCGCCGTCCTGGTCGGGTTGCGACGCTTCGCCCCCCGCATCCCGGGGACCCTCGTGGTCGTCGTCGCCGGCATCCTGCTGGTGTGGCTCGCCGACATCGACGAGATCGGTGTCGAGCTGATCCAGCCCGTGCCGTCGGGGCTGCCGGTGCCCGGCCTGCCCGACTTCTCGCAGATCGGGGCGCTCGCGCCGGGAGCGCTGGCGATCGCCGTGATGGCCTTCCTCGAATCGACCGCCGTGGCCCGTGGCATCCGCCGCCCCACCGAGCCGTCGATCGACAGCGACCGCGAGCTGCTGGCCACCGGTGCCGCCAACGTGGCGGGCGCCTTCTTCACCGCGATGCCCGCCGCCGGCGGCTTCTCGCAGAGCGCCGTCAACCAGAGCGCCGGTGCCCGCACCCAGCTGTCGACCCTCGTCACCGTGGCGTTGGCGGTGCTGGTGGCGCTGCTGCTGGGGCCGGTGCTGTCGCTGCTGCCGCAGGCGACGCTGGCGGCGATGGTGTTCGTCGCGGTCGTCGGGCTCATCGACGTGCCGCAGCTGGTGCGCTGGGCGCGCATCAGCCCCGTCGACTTCTGGATCGCGCTGATCGTCGCCCTCGTCGGGCTGTCGGCCGGACTGCTGCTGGCGGTGGCGGTCGGGGTGATCGTGACCCTGCTGCTCGTGCTGCGCGAGCTCAACATCCCGCGGCTGTCGATCATCGACCGGGTGGGCGCGGTCATCGCCGTGCACCTGGGCCGCGGGCTTTACACCGCCAACGCACTCGCCAACGAACGCGCCATCATCGCGCTGGCCACATCGCAGAGCGAGCCGGTGAGCGCCGTGGTGCTCGACCTGGAGCGGATGGATGCGATCACCATCACGGTGCTCGACGCCTTGAGCGATCTCGACCGCGAGCTGGCCGCCTCAGACATCACCCTGCACCTGGCGGCGCTGCCCGAGCGCGCGCGGGCCGTCGCCGCCAAGACCGAGTGGTACCGCTCGCTGGCGACGGCCGGGCGCACCCACGACACGGTCGAGGCGGGCCTGAGGGTGGCCGCCGCCCCCGGTCAGACCTGATCGGGCGGGGTCAGCGGCGCCGCGGCCGGCTCGCTGGTCACCGTCACGACGCGGCCGGCGTCTTCCAGCGCCGCCGCCAGCGCGCGCACGACGTCGGCGGTGACGGGCACGCCGTGGAGCGGATGGTGCCAGAACTGCACCCGGGCGGTCAGCCGCTCGGGTGAGACGGCCACCGCGAGGGCGCGCACGTGCTCGCGCGCGTGCACACCGGGTACCTCGGCGGTCGCCGTGGCGATCTGGTCGAGCAGGTCGTCGACGGTGGCGCCGCCGCGGCTCACCCGCACCTGCACCTCGCTGCGCCGCGCGCCGTGGGTGGAGTCGTTGATGATGGGGTCGCCGAGCACCATCGCGTTGGGCACGTGAACGGTGCGCCCGTCGACGGTGAGGAGCACCACCGAGCGGGAGTTGAGCTCGGTGACCGTGCCGGTGATGAGTCCGTCGGGACCGTCGACGCGGATCTCGTCGCCGACCTTCACCGGCTGGCGCGTCTGGATCAGCACACCCGCCGCGAAGTTGTCGGCCACTCCGCGCAGCACGAGGGCGAGCACCACGGCCACGATGAGCACGATCGCCAGCAGCGGCTGCACATTGGCCCCCAGCACCGCCAGTCCGATGCCGAACCCCAGCAGGATCACCGCATACCCGCAGACACGGGAGGCGACGTGGGCCACGGTCTCGGAGATGCCCGGCGTGCGCGTCAGCAGGGCGCGCACGCCCTTGCGGGCGTAGCGGGAGAGCACCCAGCCGGCCACGGCGATGCCGATCGCGATCAGCAGGCTCCACCACTGCACGTCACTGGGCAGGATCGCGCTGAGGTCCATGACGGCCACCGTACCGCGCCGGGTCGCCTCTCCCGATGCGGATCAGGCGTCGGCGACGCAGCGGAAGCCGACGTGCGACATGCCGGTGTCCTCCGACTGCGGCGACCGCGCGGCGGGGCGGAAGCGCAGGCAGTAGGCGGGGGAGCACAGGTGCGAGCCGCCCTTGAGCACCCGGCGCGCGGTCGTCGGGCCGCCGGCGGGGGAGCCGAGCAGGTTCGTGCGGGTGCCGGCATCCACCGGCCGGTCGGACGGGCGCACGTGGCGCGGGGCGTAGAAGTCGGTCGTCCACTCCCACACGTTGCCGGTCATGTCGTAGAGGCCGTAGCCGTTGGGGGCGTACGACCCCACCGGTGCGGTGCCGCCCCACCCGCGGTTGTCGTACGGGAAGCGCCCGATCCACGAGTTGGCCTGCGGCACCCCGTCGGGATACGCCTCGTCGCCCCACGCGAAGCGGGCGCCCACCAGACCGCCGCGTGCGGCGTACTCGTGCTCGGTCTCGGTCGGCAGGCGCTTGCCCGCCCAGGCGGCGTACGCCTCGGCGTCCTCGAAGGCGACGTGCACGACGGGGTGGGTGAGGCGGTCGTCGATCGACGAATCGGGGCCGAACGGCCGCCGCCAGAACGCCCCCGGTTCCCACCGCCACCAGCCGCGCCAGTCCGAGAGGTCGACGGGGCCGGAGGTCGGGGTGAAGACCATCGCGCCGGGAACGAGGTCGGCGGGGTCGGCGCCGGGGAAGTCGGCCGGGTCGAGGCTGCGCTCGGCGACGGTGACGTAGCCGGTCTCGTCGACGAACCGCGCGTAGTCGGCGTTGGTGACGGCGTAGGGGTCGATGCGGAACGGGGCGACCACGCGCTCGTGCACCGGTCCCTCGTCGGGGTAGAACTCGTCAGACCCCATCAGGAAGGCGCCGCCGCCGATCAGCACCATCTCGTTCATGCCTTCACGCTAGCCCGCCCGCCGCGCCCTCCGGCCACGCCGCGGCAACCTGTCGCGCGCGCGGGCGCGGCTCTGCCAGACTGGCGCCACCTGTGAGTGCGAGAGAAAGAGCGTGATGCAGCGACCGTTGGCGGGCCTGACCGCACACAACGCCGCCCGTGAGCTGCTGGCCGGGGTCACCCTGCTCGCGATCGCCGTGCCGCTCAACATCGGCTACGCCCAGATCGCCGGGCTGCCCGCCACGGCGGGGCTCTATGCGCTCATCCTCCCCACGGTGGTCTACGCGCTCACCGTCTCGTCGCGTCAGCTGGTCGCCTCGCCGGATGCCGCCGCCGCCGCCCTCGTCGCCTCGTCGATCGGCGGGTTGGCCGTGGCCGGCAGCGCCGACTACGCCACGCTCGCACTGGCGCAGGCGATCATCGTCGGCGTGATGTTCCTGGCGCTGTCGCTGTTCCGGCTCGGCTTCCTCGCCAACTTCCTCTCCAAGCCGATCCTCGTCGGGTTCGTCGGCGGTCTGGCGCTGGACATCATGGTCAGCCAGGTCGCGAAGATGCTCGGGGTGAAGATCGACTCGGGCGGCGAGTTCGTCGACAAGGTCGCCGGGCTGGTGGCCGGCCTCGGCACCGCCAGCGGATGGTCGATCGTCATCGCCGCCGCGGCGGTGGCCGTGCTGCTGGGCGGCCGCCGCGTGCTGCCCGTGGTGCCGTGGGCGCTGGTGGTGCTCATCGTCGCCACCGTCGTCGTCGTGGTCACCGACGCGCAGGATGCCGGTGTCGACGTGCTCGGCGAGGTGCCGGCAGGGCCCCCGCAGCTGACCTGGCCGGTGCTCGACTGGTCGATGTGGCTGGCGCTGGTGCCCTCGGCGATCGCCCTCACGATGATCACGACGGCCGAAGGGCTGCTGGTCTCGCGCTCCTACGGCGAGAAGCGCGGCTACCCCACCCGTCCCAACCGCGACCTCTTCGCGTTCGGCGTGAGCAACATCGCCGCGGGTGCCTCGGCGAGCTTCACCGTCGGCTCGTCCACCTCGCGCACCGCCGCGATGGACCAGGCGGGCTCGCGCACCCAGCTGCCCTCGCTCGTGCTGGCGGTGGGCACGCTGCTGCTGGTGATGTTCGGAACGGCGCTGCTGGCCGACATCCCCTCGCCGGCGATCGGCGCGATCGTGGCGGTCGCCATCATCCCGCTCCTGGGCGTGCGTGACTTCATCCAGCTGTGGCGCAAAGACCGGTTCGAGTTCGCGATCGGCGTCGTCTGCTTCCTCGTGACGCTGCTGGTCGGCTCGATCGCCGGCATCGTGGTCGCTTTCGTGCTCGCGCTCATCAACCTCGCCAAGCGGGCCGCCAACCCCGCCATCGATGTGCTCGCCGCCTCGGGCGATCCGGCCGAGTCGCTGCTGACCGAGGCGCCCGAAGGCACCACGACCGCCCCCGGCGTCATCGTGATCCGCCTGGCCGCGCCCCTCTTCTTCGCCAACGGCGACGTGTTCTCGCAGGCGGCGAAGGATGCCGTCACCCACGCGGGGCCCGGCGCCGTGCGGCACCTGGTCATCGACATGGAGGCCGTGACCGACGTCGACGTCACCGGCGCAGAGGCGTTCGAGGCGCTGCAGTCGTGGCTCGACGAGCAGCACGTCTCGCTCGGGTTCAGCCGCGTGCGACCCGACACCGCCGTGCGGCTGCGCCGCCTCGGGCTGCTCGACGCGCAGCCGGTGTACGCGACCAACCGCGCCGCGCTGACCGCGCTGGCCACCGACCCCGCCCCGAAGGAGAACTGACCATGGGTGCAGTCATCGGCGAGGTGCTGCCGCTCGCGCTCGGCATCGCCATCAGCCCGATCCCGATCATCGCCGCGATCCTCATGCTGCTCTCGCCCAAGGCGCGCGTGACCAGTGTCGGGTTCCTGCTGGGCTGGGTGCTCGGCATCATCGCGGCCGTCGTGGTCTTCACGCTGCTGTCGTCGGTGCTCCCCAGCGGCGACCCCGACGCGTCCAAGCCGGTGCAGGGCGTGATCCAGCTCATCCTCGGCGCCCTGCTGCTGCTGCTCGCGCTGAAGCAGTGGCGCGGGCGGCCCCGCGGCGACCAGGCGCCGGCGCTGCCCGCCTGGATGAAGGCGATCGACAAGATCACCTTCCTCGGCGCGTTCGGCCTCGGCTTCCTGCTGTCGGCGCTGAACCCCAAGAACCTGCTCATGGGTGCAGGCGCCGGTGTCGACATCGGCGGCGCCGGCCTCGACGTGGGCGCGATCGTCGTGGTGATCGCCGTGTTCACGGTGATCGCCGCGTGCACGGTGGCCATCCCCGTGATCGCCTACCTCGTGGCATCCGATCGGCTGCGCGGCCCCCTCGACGGGCTGCGGGGCTGGCTCGAGAAGGAGAACGCGGTCATCATGACCGTGCTGCTGCTCGTGATCGGCGTGTCCATGATCGGCAAGGGCATCGGAAGCTTCTAGAAGGGAAGACGCATGACACAGTTCACCTACGGTCCCGTCGAGCTGTACCTGGTGGGGTTCGAGGGCGACCGCCCCAACCCCCAGGTCATCCGCTCGCTCACCGACCTGCTCGAGGGCGGTCTGGTGCGTCTGCTCGACTTCATCCTCATCTCGCGCTCCGACAGCGGTGAGGTCACCGTCACCGAGATCGAGGACGAGACAGAGGAGTACGGCTTCGGCGGTGTCGAGCTGGGCGCGACGGGCATCGTCGCCGACGACGACGTCGCCGAGTTCGCCGAGCTCATCCCGCCCGGGTCGTCGGCGGCGCTCGTCGCCCTCGAACTGAGCTGGGCGCGCGACCTCGCGCGCAGCGTGGATGCCGCCGGCGCCGTCGTGCTGCGCTCCGAGCGCATCCCCGCCCCCATCGTCAACGCCGTCGTCGACGCCGTCGCCGCCGCAGAGTAGGAGATCAGGATGCCGCTCATCAGAAGGTTCGGACGCCCCGGGCTGCTGGGTCTGGCCGCCCGCACCGCCGTCGTCGCCGGCACCGCCACCGCCGTCAGCGGCGGGATCGCGGAGCACCGTCGCAACAAGGCGCAGGCCGAGTACGAGCAGGAGCAGTACGAGGCCGCGCAGCAGCAGGCCCAGGTCAACGCGGCCGCGCAGTCGGCCGTCGCCCAGGCGGGGCCGCCGCCCGCCGCGGCCGGCGTCGATCTCGTCGGCGAACTGCAGAAGCTCGCAGCGCTGAAAGAGGCCGGCGCGCTCACGCAGGCCGAGTTCGACACCGCCAAGGCGCGCCTGCTGGCGTAAGCCCTGCCGGTGCAGGTCACCTCGAAGGAGAGGTCGTGGGCGAACTCGTCCTGCAGCTGATCCCCGTCGCGCTCGGCATCGTGCTGAGCCCGCTGGCGATCATGGCGCTCGTGGCCATCCTCGTCTCCCGGCTCGCCCGGGTGAACGGCGTCGCCTTCCTCATCGGGTGGGCGGCGGGCGTCATCGCGGTGCTGCTGCTCGGGCTGTGGATCTTCGCGGCGCTCGACGTGCAGGCGCCGCAGAAGCCTCCGGTGTGGGTGGATCTGCTGCGCATCGCGATCGCGCTGTTCCTGCTGGGCGCCGCCGTCTGGGTGTACCGCAAGGGGCACGCGCACGTGAAGGCGATGGCCGTGGCGACCACCCCGCAGGCGGTGGTCGCCGCGGCGCCCCAGCTGCCGGGGTGGCTGCAGACGGTCTCGACCTTCCGCCCGGGACGGTCGGCGGCGCTCGGGCTCGGCATCTTCGTGCTCAACCCGGTCGACGCCTCGTGCGCCCTGCTGGCCGCGCTCGATCTCACCCTGGCCGGGCTCGACACCGCGCCGCTGGTCGGGGTCGTGGCCGTGTTCTGGGTCGTCTCGGTGCTGCCGATCGCGATCCCGGTGATCTACGTGCTGGTGCGCGGCGCCGCCGCCCAGCCCAGCCTCGACCGGCTGCGCGACTGGGTCGCCACCCACACCAACGTGCTCAACGCCGCGCTGCTGCTGGTCATCGCCGTGCTGCAGCTGCAGAAGGGCATCAGCGCGCTGCTGTGAGGCGATGCGGGTGCCCGCGGCATCCGCGGATGCCGTCAGTACAGCAAAACATGTATCGTCGTCGGCATGGTGACGATGACCGCCTCGACGACCCATACCGCAGCGCTCGCGCGGCTCGGCCATGCGCTGTCCGATCCCACCCGCGCCTCGGTGCTCCTGGCCCTGCGCACAGCGCCGGGCTACCCGTCGGATCTGGCCGATGCCATAGGGGTGACCCGTCAGGTGATGTCGAACCAGCTGGCGTGCCTGCGCGGCTGCGGCCTGGTCGAGGCGGTGCCGGAGGGACGCCGGGTGGCCTACCGGCTGGCCGACGCCCACCTGGCGCCGGCGCTGGACGCACTGCTGCGCGTGGTGCTCCACGTCGAGCCCGACTGCTGCACGGGCAGCACCTGCCGGTGCGCATGAGCGCCGCGACCCCCGGCGTGCACGAGCGTCGCGGCGTTCTGCAGCGTCGCATCCGCTGGATCGTCACCGCGACCATCGTCTACAACATCGTCGAGGCGGGCATCGCGATCGCGGCGGGTGCGGCGGCATCGTCGGCCGCGCTGGTGGGCTTCGGGCTCGACTCGACCGTGGAGGTGCTCTCGGCGGCCGCCGTCGCGTGGCAGTTCACCCGCCGCGAGCCGGAGCGGTGGGAGCGCGGCACGCTCCGCGTCATCGCCGTCGCGTTCTTCGGCCTCGCGGTCTACGTCACGGTCAGTTCGGTGTCGGCGCTGGTCGGGCGCGTCGATGCCGACCACTCGCCGATCGGCATCGCGCTCACCGCGGTGAGCGTCGTGGTCATGCCCTTCCTCTCGCGGGCGGAGCATCGCGCGGGCACCGAGCTGGGATCGGCGACGGCTGTCGCCGACGCGCGGCAGACATTGCTGTGCGCCTCCCTCTCGGCCGCGGTGCTCATCGGACTCGTGCTCAACAGCGCCTTCGGCTGGTGGTGGGCCGACCCGCTCGCCGGGCTCGTCATCGCCGCGTTCGCGGTGCGGGAGGGTATCGAGGCGTGGCGCGGTGACGCGTGCGCGACCTCGGTCGGCATGATCCTCGACGACGACGACGACGACGACGACGGCGGCCACAGCGGTCACGAGGGTCACGACGGGTCAGGCGATCACGCCCGAGATCATCACCACTGAGTCGGAGCGGCTTCCGGCGGCGCGGCCGGTCCCGCTACCGTGAGGCGGGGGCCGTCCGGGTCCCGAGGGAGGGGCGCCGTGCCGGAGGTCGAGAAGGTCGCGCACCGCTCCGCCGATCGGCCTCGGGTCGCGGCGACGCCCGGCGGGATGGCGTGGTCGTGGCGGCTGTTCGGGCTGGGCGTGGTGTTCGCCGTGCCGGCCGCCGTCGTCGCGCTGTGGCAGCCCGGATTCGGACTGGCCGTGGCCGTGGGCACGGTTCCCGCCGCCATCAACCGGCTCGCCCCGTTGCGATCCGCTCGCGTCTCGGTCGTCGTGGTCGGCGTCGGCGCGGGGCTGAGCCTCGTCGCCGGTGCGCTGCTGACGCAGGTGCCCGCCGTGGCCGTCGCCGTCCTGTTCCTGCTGGGCCCGGCCGCCGCTCTGGGCGCGCGCACGGGTCGGCTCGGGGCGATGGCGCTCGCCCTCGGCCTGCCGCTGGTGGGCATCGGGCTGAGCATCTCCGACGTCGCCACCGCCCTCGCCCTGGGCGGCGTCATGGCCGTGGCATCCGTGTATGCCTGGCTGGTGTCGCTGCTGTGGCCGGCCGAAGACCCCGAGCCCGAGAGCGCGCCCGCACCGCCGCCGCTCGGGCGGCGTGCGGCCCTGGCCTACGGCATCCTGCTCGGCACGGCCGGCGCGCTCGCCGCGGGCATCGGCTACGCGCTGGGGCTGGAGCACGTCGGGTGGGCCACCGGCGCCTGCCTGCTCGTGATGCGCCCGCACCGTTCGCTGCTGTTCTCGCGCAGCATCGGGCGCGCCCTGTCGGTGCTCGTCGGCGCCCTGGCGGCGGCGCTGTTCGCGCTGGCCGCCCCGCAGCCGTGGGCCATCGCCGCCGCCTGCATGCTCGTGCTGGCCGCGGCGACCGCCACGCAGCGCAGCCGCTGGTACGTCGCCCCCGGATTCACGACCTTCCTCGCGCTGTCGATGATCATGCACCAGCCGGGCCAGTCGCCCGCTGTCAGCTTTCAGGAGCGCGTCGGCGAGACGCTGCTCGGCGTCGCACTCGCGTTGCTGTTCGGCTGGGGCCTTCCCGCCGCCCTCACGCGACTGGTGCGGCGCTCGCCCGCACGTCTCTGACCGGATCACCCCAGGAGGACTCATGCCCGTCGACCCGACCCCGCTCGATCACACCTTCACCGCTCCGATCGGAGTGGACGTCAAAGGCGAGGTATGGGCGTGCGTCGAGATGCCCGGCTCCGCCGACTTCTTCGGCACCGGGAGGGCGGTGCGCGTCGACCTGACCGTCGACGGCATCCCGATGCCGAACGTGGGGATGATGGTCACCGGCACCGGCGGGCACATGGTCTCGCTCAACGCGGCGATGCGCCGCAAGCTCGGCAAGGACATCGGCGACACCGTCACCGTGCACCTCACCCAGCGGCGGAGTTAGGGCGCCACGCCCTCGTACGCCGGGCTGTCGGGGTCGTACGCGTCGAAGCCGCGCACGACCCGATACTCCGGACCCAGCTGCGCCTGGAGCTCAGCGACGAGGCGCTCTCCCTCGGCGGCCCACTCGAGCCCATCGGGCCGTGTGGGCCAGCGGATCTCGGTGACGGGGTCCAGCACGTGCTCCCAGGTGCGGTTCCATGCGCGCAGCGCCGCGCGGAGCTCCGCGGTGAGGATGAAGGTGTCCGGCATGAGGTCGCCCGCGTACCATCCGGGAGCCAAGACGATCACGCGCGGCCTCCGGTCGGTTGCTGCTGCAGGCATGCAGAGACCCTAACCGCGGCGCCGCGGTGGCCGGAAGAGGCGAGGGATGTCGTTCGCCCCGGGCGCGGGGACGACCGGCCCTCGCGGGGAGGGCATCCGTGCTCAGAGGTACGTCTGGACGCGAGCCGCGCGCCTGACGACCATAGAGGCGTCGCTCGACGCCTTTCTCGCCGCGAGCCGGCAGGCGGGGGGCGTTTCGACTCGCTGCGCTCGCTCAACGACCGGGGGCGGGGGCGTTTCGACTCGCTGCGCTCGCTCAACGACCGGGGGCGAGGGCGTTTCGGAACGGCCTCGTCGGGGCAAAGCAAAACCCCCGCCATGTAGAAGCTAGGCGAGGGTTTCTGGGATGACTGTAACGATCATCCGTGTGGCTCCGACGGGCGTCGATCCCGTGACCTCACGATTTTCAGTCGTGCGCTCTACCAACTGAGCTACAGAGCCGCATGGCATCCGAGGAGCCATGTCGTAGACGAAAGGCCCTCTGAAGACAAAGGGCCCGTCGCTATGAGCGACCCTGACGGGACTTGAACCCGCGACCTCCGCCGTGACAGGGCGGCACGCTAACCAACTGCGCTACAGGGCCATGCGTATTCAGTTATGTGTTTCGGAGAGTGACCCCAACGGGATTCGAACCCGTGCTACCGCCGTGAAAGGGCGGCGTCCTAGGCCGCTAAACGATGGGGCCGAGCGAACCCAGAGGCTCACGCTTACCGAGGGACAAGCATACGAGATTCTCCAGGGAATGCGAAATCGAGGGCGTGGCAGGCGTCGAATCGCCGTTGCGAGGGGGAGGATGGCCGCGCAGCGGCATGGGAAATCCGACCTGGGAAATGCCTGACGATGTTGTTACTGTGAAAGAAGTGAAGTCCGCGAACGGAAGGCCCCCCACGTGCGCAAGGACGAGTTCACCTCGGTAGAAGACTGCGGCTGCGCCCCGACGCCAGCCGAGATGCAGGCTTTCGGCCGGGGCCGCGTGCTCTCCCGCCGAGGCGCAATCGCCCTCGGCACGTTCGGCGTTGCCGCCGCCGGATTCCTCATCGCCCAGCCCGCCTGGGCTGCCCTGCCCGGCTACCCGTCCTGGGACGACGTGCAGCGCGCCAAGAACAACGAGGCCACCAAGGGCGCCGAGATCTCGCGCATCGAGGGCCTCATCCAGCAGATGCAGGCCGACGTCGCCGCCAAGCAGGCCATGGCCGAGCAGCTGGCCGGCGAGTACGCGCAGGCCCAGCTCGACTTCGAAGCCGCCGCCGAGCGCGCCGACACCCTGCAGGAGCAGGCGGATGCCGAATCGGCCAAGGCCGACGTGGCGTCGCAGAAGCTCGGAAAGCTCGCCGCCCAGCAGTACCGCAACGGCGGCGACGACGCCGCGATGGAGCTGTTCTTCTCGGGATCGGCGGCCTCCGCCGACGACCTGCTGGCGCGCCTGGGCACGATGGACCAGCTCGTCGCCGCCAACCGCAGCGTCTACACCGAAGCGGTCACCGCGCGCGACAACGCCCAGAACCTCAGCAACCAGGCCCAGGTCGCCCGCGACGAGCGCGACCGCCTGCAGCGCGAGGCCGAGGCGAAGATGGTCAAGGCGCAAGACGCCGCGACCGCCGCGCAGGCCGCCCTCGACAACCAGACGGCCAACCTCTCCACGCTGCAGGCGCAGCTGGCCGCCCTGAAGGACACGACCGCTCAGACCGTCGCCGCCTACCAGGCCGGCGTCGAGGAAGAGCGCCGCCGCGAAGAAGAGCGCAAGCGCCGCGAGCGCGAGGAAGCCGCTCGTCGCGCCGCCGAAGAAGAGCGTCGCCGGCAAGAGGCGGCGGCCGCGGCTGCTGCCGGAGGTGGCGGCGGAGGCGGCGGAGGCGGCGGAGGAGGCGGCGGCGGTGGCGGCAACGCCGGCCAGGTGCAGCCCTCCGGCTGGGTGCGGCCCGGCTACGGCGGCATCTCGTCATGGTTCGGCACCCGCGGCACCATCTGCGGCAACGGCTACTGCACCACCACGGGTCACCGCGGCATCGACTTCGCCGGCAACTGCGGCTCGCCGATCTTCGCCGCCGCCGGCGGCCGGGTCATCTGGGCCGGGCGCCTGGACTCGTGGGGCAACTACATCAAGGTCGACCACGGTGGCGGCATCGTCACCGCCTACGCGCACATCCGCGACGGCGGCTACAACGTCGGCGTGGGCGCCAACGTCGGCGCCGGCCAGACCATCGCCTACGTCGGCAGCACCGGCGCCTCCACCGGCTGCCACCTGCACTTCGAGGTGTGGCGCAACGGCACCCGCATCGACCCGGCGCCGTTCCTGCGCGGCAAGGGCATCTCGGTCTGACAGACCGCGACGACCGACGAGAAAGGGCCGGATGCCATGGCATCCGGCCCTTCGTCCGTTCAGCGGCGCTGCGTCAGAGCGTGTTGGGCGCTTCGCCCTCACCCTGGGTCTTCGTCTGGCCCTCGTGCTCTTCGAAGCGGGTGAACGCCTCGGAGACGAGGCGCTCGGCCTCGGAGGCGTCGGCCCACTCGTCGACCTTGACCCACTTGCCGGGCTCGAGGTCCTTATAGTGCTCGAAGAAGTGGTTGATCTCGTTCTTGGTCCACTCGTCGACGTCGGAGACGTCCTGGATGTGGCCCCAGCGCGGGTCCTTGGCGAGCACCGCGACGACCTTGTCGTCGCCGCCGGCCTCGTCGGTCATCTTCAGCACGCCGACGGGGCGCACCTTGGCGAGGATGCCGGGCGCCAGGTCGTGGTCGAGCAGCACGAGCACGTCGAGCGGGTCCCCGTCTTCGCCGAGCGTGTTCTCGAAGAAGCCGTAGTTGGCCGGGTAGCCCATCGGGGTGTACAGGATGCGGTCGAGGAACACGCGGCCGGTGCCGTGGTCGACCTCGTACTTGATCTTGCTGTTGCGCGGGATCTCGATGACGGCGTCGTACGCGCCCATGCTGGTGCTCCTTCTGAAGGCTGCGGATATGCGGCTCAAGCCTAGTCGCGGCGCCTCCAGCCCGCCCGGCCGGCGTCGTGCCGGGCGGTCACGGCCGCCGAGCGGACCATAACTCAGGCAGAATCCGGCCCCGAGCGTCCGTGGCCGGGCGGAACGCCCGAATTGCCTGAGTTATGGGCCACCGCGCTCAGGTCACCACGCCCGGCCCACCCGCCCGGTCACCCGCCGCCGCACCCGGCCTCGGGCACCGCGCCCCACCACCCCACCGCCCCACCGCCCCACCGCCCCACCGCACCCCACCCCTCGCCCGGCTACCGTGGGCGTATGCCGCATCGCCCGAGCCTCGACCCCGCCGTCGCCGAGATCCGTCGCGCGGTGCGCGGATGCCTCGAGGGTCTGACCGGGCCGGTGCTGGTGGGGCTGTCCGGCGGGGCCGACTCGCTCGCGCTGGCGGCGGCCGTGGCCTTCGAGGCGCCCAAGGCCGGTGTCGCGGCGACCGCCGTCGTCGTCGACCACGGGCTGCAGGACGGGTCGGACGTCGTCGCCGCCCGTGCCGCGGCCACCGCCGAGCAACTGGGTCTTCCGGCGCGGGTCGTGCGCGTCGAGGTCGGCACCGAGGGCGGACCCGAGGCCGCCGCCCGCGACGCGCGCCGCGGCGCGCTCACCGCGGCCGCACGCCAGCAGGCCGCCACCGCCGTGCTGCTGGCGCATACCCTCGACGACCAGGCCGAGACGGTGCTGGCGGGCCTCGCCCGCGGCTCGGGGGCGCTGAGCCTGGCGGGCATGTCGCCCGATCGCGTCGAGGAGGGCGTGCGGTGGCTGCGGCCGCTGCTCACCGTGCGCCGCGCCACCACCCGCGCCGCGTGCGTGGCCGCGGGCCTGCCGCCCTGGGACGACCCGCACAACCTCGACCGGCGCTTCCTGCGGGTGCGGGTGCGCCAAGACGTGATGCCGCTGCTGGAATCGGAGCTCGGACCGGGCGTCGCCGAGGCGCTGGCCCGCACCGCCGAGCAGCTGCGCGAGGATGCCGAGGCGTTCGCCGACATGATCGACGAGACGATCGAAGACATCGTCGAGCACGCCGAGGCGGGCATCTCGGTGTCGGTGGCCGCCCTGGCCGCCAACCCCGCCGCGCTGCGGCACCGGATCATCCGCCATGTCGTGCACAGCGAGTTCGGGGTGAGCCTCACCCGCACCCAGACGGTGGAGGTGGGCCGCCTCGCGACCGACTGGCGCGGCCAGGGCCCCCTCGACCTCCCCGGCTGCACGGCCCGGCGCGAGGGCATCCGCATCGTTTTCACTGCGACCTGACCGCTCGGCGGCCGGCGGGCGCCACGTACACTCGAAGGCATGCGCGCGGCCGATATCGCTGACCAGCTCACGGATGTCCTCGTCACCGAGGAGCAGATCCACGCCAAGCTCACCGAGCTCGCCGCGCGGGTCGACGCCGATTACGAGGGCGAGGACCTGATCCTCATCGGCGTGCTCAAGGGCGCGGTCATGGTGATGGCCGACTTCGCCCGGCTGCTGCAGCGCGACATCTCGATGGACTGGATGGCGGTGTCGTCGTACGGCGCCGGCACGAAGTCGAGCGGCGTCGTGCAGATCCGCAAAGACCTCGACACCGACCTGCACGGCAAGCACGTGCTGATCGTCGAGGACATCATCGACTCGGGCCTGACCCTCAGCTGGCTGCTCGAGAACTTCGCCTCGCGCGGTGCCGAGTCGATCGAGGTGCTGGCGCTGCTGCGCAAGCCCGAGGCCGCCAAGGTCGAGATCGACTGCCGCTACGTCGGCTTCGACATCCCCAACGACTTCGTCGTCGGCTACGGCCTCGACTACGCCGAGCGCTACCGCAACCTGCGCGACGTGGCCGTGCTCGCGCCGCACGTCTACAGCTGACGCACCGTACGCCCAGGACGAACGCACAGTCGAGGCACAGTCCTCGCGCGATAGCCTGTGCGGACCATGGATTTCAAGAAGCTCGCCCGCAATCCGTTCGTGTACGTGGTGCTCATCGGAGTGCTGCTGCTGCTCGGCATGACGCTGATCAACAGCCTCGGCGGCGCCAAGCAGATCACGACGCAGCAGGGTCTCGAGCTTCTGAAGGGCGACACCGTCACCGAGGTGGTCAACACCGACGGTGACCAGCGCGTCGACCTGACCCTGTCGGCCCCGTTCGAGGGCTCCGAGCAGGTGCAGTTCTACTACGTCGACGCCCGCTCCGCGGAGGTGGTGGATGCCATCAGCGCGTCGGCCCCGTCCGACGGCTTCAACGACGTGGTGCCGCGCCCGGGCTGGTTCGAGGGTCTGCTCTCGATCATGTTCCCGCTGCTGCTGCTGGGCCTGCTCTTCTGGTTCTTCTTCTCGGCCGCGCAGGGCGGCAACAGCCGCGTCATGCAGTTCGGCAAGTCGCGCGCCAAGCTCGTCACCAAGGAGACCCCGACGGTCACCTTCGCCGATGTCGCCGGCTCCGACGAGGCCATCGAGGAGATGCAGGAGATCAAGGACTTCCTGAAGGACCCGACCAAGTTCCAGGCGGTCGGCGCCCGCATCCCGAAGGGCGTGCTACTGTACGGCCCTCCCGGAACCGGAAAGACGCTGCTCGCCCGTGCGGTCGCCGGCGAGGCGGGCGTGCCGTTCTACTCGATCTCGGGGTCGGACTTCGTCGAGATGTTCGTCGGCGTCGGCGCGAGCCGCGTGCGCGACCTGTTCAACCAGGCCAAGGAGAACGCCCCGGCGATCATCTTCATCGATGAGATCGATGCCGTCGGCCGCCACCGCGGCGCCGGCATGGGCGGCGGTCACGACGAGCGCGAGCAGACGCTGAACCAGATGCTCGTCGAGATGGACGGCTTCGACCCCAAGGAGTCGGTGATCGTCATCGCGGCCACCAACCGCCCCGACATCCTCGACCCGGCGCTGCTGCGCCCCGGTCGCTTCGACCGCCAGATCGGCGTGGACGCCCCCGACCTGAAGGGCCGTCAGCGCATCCTCGAGGTGCACGGCCGCGGCAAGCCGCTCTCGCCGTCGGTCGACCTCGCCGTCATCGCCCGCAAGACGCCCGGCTTCACCGGCGCCGACCTCGCGAACGTGCTGAACGAGGCCGCGCTGCTCACCGCCCGCTCCAACGCGCAGCTGATCGACATGCGGGCGCTCGACGAGGCGATCGACCGCGTCATCGCCGGTCCGCAGCGCCGCACCCGCGTGATGAGGGACAAGGAGAAGCTCATCACCGCCTACCACGAGGGCGGCCACGCCCTCGCCGCGGCGGCGATGAACCACACCGACCCGGTGACGAAGATCACGATCCTGCCGCGCGGCAAGGCCCTCGGCTACACGATGGTGCTGCCGCTGGAAGACAAGTACTCGGTCACCCGCAACGAGCTCCAAGACCAGCTGGCCTACGCCATGGGCGGCCGCGTCGCCGAGGAGATCGTGTTCCACGACCCCACCACCGGCGCCAGCAACGACATCGAGAAGGCCACCGGCATCGCCCGCAAGATGGTCACCGAGTACGGCATGACCACCGACGTGGGCCCGGTCAAGCTCGGCTCGTCGTCGGGCGAGGTGTTCATGGGGCGCGACATGGGTCACGGCCGCGACTTCTCGGAGCGGGTCGCCGAGCGCGTCGACGCGCAGGTGCGCGCGCTCATCGAGCAGGCCCACGACGAGGCCTACGAGGTGCTCAACGCCAACCGCGAGGTGCTCGACCGGCTGGCGCTGGCCCTGCTCGAGAAGGAGACGCTCGACCACCTCGAGCTCGCCGAGATCTTCAAGGACGTCACGCACCTGCCGCCGCGTCCGCAGTGGCTCTCCAGCGACCAGCGCCCCGTCTCGACGCTGCCGCCGGTCGACGTGCCGCGTCGCGCCGAGGTCGACGTCGCGGCATCCGCCTCGGCCGAAGACGCCCCGGCGGCCAAGACGGCGCCCGCGCGGCGCCCGACGGGGCAGGCCCGGCCGGCGACCGCGTAGGCTCGGCACGTGGCCGTCGATCGTGACCGCGTCGCCGCCGCTGTGCGCGAGCTCCTCGAGGCGATCGGGGAAGACCCCGGGCGTCCGGGGCTGAAGACGACTCCCGAGCGCGTCGCCGACCTGTATGCGGAGTTCTTCGCCGGCGTCGGCGAGGATGCCGGGGCACCGCTGGCCCACACCATCTCGGTGACCCGGGGGCCGGCCCCCGAGACGCTGCCCTCCGGGGCGGTCATGCTGCGCGACATCCGCTTCCGGTCGGTGTGCGAGCACCACCTGCTGCCCTTCGCCGGGCGCGCGCACATCGCCTACCTGCCGGGCGAGCAGGTCGTGGGCCTGGGTGCACTGCCGCGGGTGGTCGACGTGCTCGCCGCCCGTCCGCAGGTGCAGGAGCGCCTGGGCGAGCAGATCGCCGACACGATCGCGGGCTCGCTCGACACCCGCGGCGTGCTCGTCGTGCTCGACGCGACCCACCAGTGCGTCACGATGCGCGGCGGCCGCCAGCCCGACACCTCCACGGTGACCATCGCCGCCCGCGGCGATCTGGCCGAGCCCGCCGCCCGCGCCGAGATCATCGCCCTGCTCGTCGGCGCCGCACCCCACGGCGCACCCCACGGCGCACCCCACGGGCCGTCCCATGGGGCGGGCGCATGACGCTCGTGATGGGCATCGTCAACGTGACCCCCGATTCGTTCAGCGACGGCGGCCGCTACCTCGACGCGGATGCCGCCATCGCCCATGCCCGGGCGCTGCGCGCGGCCGGCGCCGATCTGCTCGATGTCGGGGGCGAATCGACCCGCCCCGGCGCGGAGCGCGTGGGCGCGGCCGTCGAGCAGGCGCGCGTGCTGCCGGTGGTCACCGCCCTGGCCGCCGAGGGCGCCGTGGTCAGCATCGACACCATGAACGCCGCCACCGCGCTGGCCGCCGTCGCCGCCGGTGCGCGCATCGTCAACGACGTGTCGGGCGGCCTCGCCGACCCCGACATGCTCCCGGCCATCGCCGGCACGGATGCCGACATCGTGCTGCAGCACTGGCGCGGCCACTCCGCCGATATGTATGCGCATGCCGAGTACGCCGACGTGCGCAGCGACCTCGTGCGCGAGGTGGCCGCCCGTGCCGCCGCCGCGACGGCCGCGGGCATCCCCGCGAGTCGCGTGATCGTCGATCCCGGCATCGGGTTCGGCAAGCGCGGGCCGCAGAACTGGGAGGCGCTGCGGGCGCTGGACGCGCTCGTCGGCCTCGGGCACCGCGTGCTCGTCGGCACGAGCCGCAAGGGCTTCATCGCCGACGCGCTGCGCGAGATCAGCGCCGAGGCGCCCGCCGCCGAGGTCACCGAGCAGCGCCGCGACCTGGCCACCGCCGTGACGAGCGTGCTGGCCGCGCAGGCCGGCGCCTGGGCGGTGCGCGTGCACGACGTGTCGGCCACCCGCGACGCCCTGGGCGTCTTGAGCCGTTGGGAGGGTCGATGACCGACACCATCAGCATCGCCGGCATCCGGGCGACCGGATTCCACGGGGTCTACGACCACGAGCGCCGTGACGGGCAGCAGTTCGTCGCCGACCTCGTGCTCGAGCTGCCCCTGGCCCGCGCCGCCGCGACCGACGACGTCGCCGACACCGTGCACTACGGCGAGGTCGCCGAGCAGGTCGCCGCGATCCTCGCGGGCGACCCGGTGAACCTGCTCGAGACCCTCGCCGCCCGCATCGCCGATGCGATCCTCGAGCGTCCCGCCGTGCAGGCGGTGACGGTGACCCTCCACAAACCGCAGGCGCCCATCCCGGTGCCGTTCGGTGACGTCGCCGTGACCATCCGCCGCACCCGCGACGACGCCCCCGCCGAGGTCGTCGCGTGAGCCGCCGACTCGCGCAGGGCATCCGCGACGAGCCCGTGCAGCGCGCCGACGCGTCCCCGGCCGCCGTCGTGGTCGCCCTGGGCGCCAACCTCGGCGACCGTGCGGATGCCATCGCGCAGGCGCTCGGCGACCTCGCGCGCCTGCCGCTCACGCGGGTGACGGCCGCCGCCGCCCCGATCGAGACGGTGGCGGTGACCCTCGCGGGCCCCGACACCGACGCGCCCGCCTACCTCAACACCGTCGCGCTGCTGCAGACGCGCCTCGCGCCGAGCGTGCTGCTCACCTATCTGCACGCCATCGAGGCCCGGCACGGCCGGGAGCGGCGCGAGCGCTGGGGCGACCGCACCCTCGACCTCGACCTCATCGCCTACGGCGACCTGCGCTCCGACGATCCCGCGCTCACGCTGCCGCATCCGCGCGCCGCCGAGCGGGTGTTCGTGCTGGCACCGTGGGCGGCCGTCGACCCGGATGCCGTGCTGCCGGGCGCGGGACGCGTCGACGCCCTGCTCGCCGCGCTCGAAGACGCCACGGCCACCGGCGAGGCGGGGGCCGGCTCGTGAAGCGCACGAGCGCGGGCGTCATCGCCGGGTCGGTGTTCGCCGGGCTC
Organism: Microbacterium festucae; assembly: GCF_025421715.1. Lineage (GTDB taxonomy): Bacteria > Actinomycetota > Actinomycetes > Actinomycetales > Microbacteriaceae > Microbacterium > Microbacterium festucae. The sequence continues at coordinate 630,690 of NZ_JAOEFC010000001.1, read as the reverse complement.
GTGATCGGCTTCCTCGTCGACCAGCTGCTCACCTCCAACGCCCGCCCCACGTTCACGCCGTCGCTGGCGCTGCCCGTGCTGCTGGTGCTGCTGGCGGTCGTCGTGCTGCTGCTGGCCATCCCGATCCGCCGCGCCACCAGTGGCGCCGGCGGTGCGCAGGTCGACCCGTTCCGCGCCGTGCGCGTGGTGATGCTCGCCAAGGCCGCCAGCATCGTCGGGGCCGTCGTCGCCGGCATCGGCGGCGGACTGCTCTCGTTCCTTCTCACCCGTCCCGTCGCGCCCTCGTTAGGCTCGACGGGAGCGGTGATCGCGGCTCTGGTCGCGGGCGCCGTGCTGACCGCGGCGAGCCTCGTCGCCGAGCACCTCTGCACCATTCGGAAGGACGACGATGACGACCAGCCCGGACCACCCGAGCCCGGACTCGGATACTCCCACCACGACTGACGTGCCGGCGGCCGACGCCCCGGCATCCGTGTCGGTGCTCGACGAGGGCACGTTCCCCGCGATCGTCGAGCCGCGCAGCACCAACCGCCTCACGCTCGACGACGGCACCTGGCATCAGATCGCGCCGCAGTACGTCATCGTGCAGCTCATCTCGAGCGGGGCCCTGCTCGTGCTGGTCGTGGCCGCCGCCCTCGTCGGCGCGCTGGTGCTGGATCAGACCTGGGTGTGGATCCCCGCGGCCATCGTCACGGTGATCCTCGTGTGGACGCTGGCGATCCTGCCGCGTCAGGCGCGGTCGATCGGCTACCGGCTGCGCAAGGACGACCTGGTCTTCCGCCGCGGCATCCTGTGGCAGCGCATCGTCGCGGTGCCCTACGGGCGCATGCAGCTCGTCGACATCACGCACGGGCCGCTGGACCGGGGGTTCGGCATCGCCCAGCTGAAGCTCGTGACCGCCGCCGCGGCCACCGGGGTGACGATCCCGGGCCTGCGGCAGGCCTCGGCCGAGGAGCTGCGCGACACCCTCATCGACGTCGCCGAATCGCGCCGGACCGGGCTGTGAGGCGAACCGCACCGTGAGCGATCTGCCCCCGCCGCCGCCCGAGCCCGCCGCCCCCGCCCCTGCCGCCCCTGTCGCCGGGACGGCGGTCGCGCCGGTGCCCGCCGAGCTCGTGCGCTCGCCGCTCAGCGACGGCGAATGGCACCGGCTGCACCCGCTGACGCCGCTGCTGCGCGGCGGCCTGTTCCTCATCGTGCTGATCGGCATCGTCGTCGCCAACCTGCGCGACCGCCTGATCGAGCTGGTGTTCCCGTGGATGCTGCCCGACGGCGTCGAGTGGGACGAGTACGCCGCCGAGGCCGACCCGGTCGAGTACCTCGTGACGCACGAATTGCTGCTCATCGCGCTGCTGGCGGTCGTGGTCACCCTGGTGGTGCTGCTCGCCCTGTTCTGGACCTCGTGGCGCTTCCACACGTTCCGCATCACCGGCGACGACGTCGAGGTGCGCAGCGGAGTGCTGTTCCGCACGCACCGCCGCGCCCCGCTCGACCGCGTGCAGGGGGTCGACCTCACGCGGCCGATGGTCGCGCGTCTGCTGGGCGCCGCCAAGCTCGAGGTCGTCGGCGCGGGCCTGGACTCCAACGTGAAGCTGGAGTACCTGTCGACGGCCAACGCCGAGACGATCCGCGCCGACATCCTGCGCCTGGCCTCAGGTCGCCGCCTGGGCGCGCAGGCGGCCCGCGGCGAGGCCGCCGGCACCCGCACGCGCGCGGCCGTGGCCACCGTCGGCGCCGGGCTCACCGGCCTCATCGACGGCGCCGAAGCACCCGTCGAAGAGCCGGAATCGGTCGTCCACATCCCCACCGGCCGCATCATCGGCGCGCACCTGCTGTCGGGGTCCACGCTGTGGCTGATCGCGCTGGTCGCCGCCGTCGTCGTCGGCTCGATCTTCGGCACCCCGTGGGTGCTGTTCTCCATCGTCCCCGCCCTCATCGGTTTCGGAACCTACTGGTTCCGCCAGATCACGCGGTCGCTGCGCTACGCGATCGCGCCGACGCCGGCCGGCATCCGCATCACCTTCGGACTGTTCACGACGATCACCGAGACCCTCCCGCCGGGGCGCATCCACGCCGTCGAGATCGCCCAGCCGCTGCTGTGGCGCAAGTTCGGCTGGTGGCGCCTGCGCGTCAACCGCCTCTCGGGGCGCTCGGCCACCGACACCCAGTCGGTGCAGTTCGCCGACGTGCTGCCGGTGGGCACGCGGGCCGACGCCGAGCGGGTGCTGCGACTGCTGCTGCCGGGGCTGCCCGCCGACGAGCAGGAGCGACTGTTCCCGCAGGGCGTGCTCGGCCCCGCCGAGGGCGACGGCTTCGCGACGACCCCGCGGCGGGCGCGCTGGCTGCGCCCGCTGTCGTGGCGCCGCAACGGCTTCCGCCTCACCCCCGACGTGCTGCTGCTGCGCTCGGGCGTGCTGCGCCGCGTGCTGGTGGTGCTGCCGCTGGCGCGCCTGCAGTCGGTGCGCATCAGCCAGGGCCCCCTCGACCGCCGCCTCGATGTCGCCAACCTCACCGGACACACCGTGCTCGGCCAGGTGTCGGGGGGCCTCGGCATCCTCGACCGCGCCGCCACCCAGCGCGTCTGGGAAGACGTGGCCGTCGCGGTGGTCGCCGCCTCCGCCGCCGACCGTTCGCACCGCTGGGACGCCGAGGACGACGAGCCGGATGCCGCGAGCCCGGATGCCGCGCCGGCCGAGGCTCCGCGGCCGGATGCTGCGCCGGCCGAGGCTCCGCGGGCAGAAGCCGCGGACTCGGGTGCCGTCGAGCCGGATGCCGTGAGCCCGGATGCCGTGCCGGCCGAGCCTTCGCGGCCGGACGCCGCGGACTCGAGTGCCGTCGCCACCGCGCCCACGACGGAGGAGCGCACGTGATCCGCAGCGGCAGACTCGGCGTCGGGGTCATCGGTGCGGGCCGCGTGGGCCCGATCATCGCCGCGGCGCTCGCCGGCGCGGGGCACGCCCTCACCGGGGTGACCTCGGGCAGTGATCCCGAGCGGGTCGAGGCGGTGCTGCCCGGTGTGCCGGTGCTCGCCGCCGACGAGGTCGTTCGCCGCAGCGAGCTCGTGGTGATCGCGGTGCCGCACGACGAGCTGCCGGCCCTGGTGACGGGGCTCGCCGACCTCGGGGCGTGGCAGCCGGGGCAGCTCGTGCTGCACACCGACCCCGCCTACGGCACCGGTGTGCTCGCGCCCGCCGTCGGCAAGGGCGTCATCCCGTTGGCCGTGCACCCGGCGATCACCTTCACCGGCACCTCGATCGACCTGCGTCAGCTGGCCGGGGCCTACGCGGCGGTGACGGCGCCCGGCTCGGTGCTGCCCATCGCGCAGGCGCTCGCCGTCGAGCTCGGATGCGAGCCGATCGTCGTGGCCGAAGACGACCGCGCCGCCTACGGTGAGGCGATCGCCACCGCGACGGAGTTCTCGGCGTCGATCGTGCGCCAGGCCGCGCGGCTGCTCGACCAGGCGGGGGTGCCCGCGCCCGGGCGCTACCTGTCGCCCCTTCTGCACTCCACCGTCGAGCGCGCCCTCGTCGAAGCCGGTCAGGGACCGGCGCCCGACGAGGAGCTGCGGTGACAGAGGTCGAACTCGCCGCGATCCCCGCCGGCGAAGTGGAGCTGCGCGACGCCCGGCGGCGCATGCGGCGCACCGTGCGTCTCGAGCCGTTCGAGCTGGGCGTCTATGCGGTCACGCGGGAGCAGCTGTCCGACGTGCTCGGCGTCGCCTCGCCCGGCACCGGCGACCCCGACGACCCGCGCCGCCCGGCGACCGACCTGTCGTGGCAACGGGCCGTGCGGTTCTGCAACGCCCTGTCGGAGTGGGAGGGGCTCGACCCCGCCTACCGCGTCGACGGCGACGAGGTCTCCTGGCTCGTCGACTCCGACGGCTTCCGTCTGCCGACCGAAGCCGAGTGGGAGTACGCGTGCCGTGCCGGCTCCACCGGCGCCCAGTACGGACCGCTCCCCGAGGTCGCCTGGACGGCGGCCGACGGGCTGAGCGCACCGCAGCCGGTCGGCGGCAGGCATCCGAATCTCTTCGGTCTGTTCGACACGCTCGGCAACGCGTGGGAGTGGTGCTGGGACCTGCTCGACCCGCTGCGCTACGGCGATTACCGGGTGTTCCGCGGCGGCGGTTTCGCCGACGACGCCTGGAGTGTGCGCGCCGGTGTGCGCCGCGGCGGCGCGCCGCGCATGCACCACGACGATGTCGGGCTGCGGGTGGCGCGCGGGGGATTCGACGCCGTCGACGCCGCGCAGGGCTGGTCGCTGGCCGCCGATCGGGAACGCGCCGTCGACGACGGCCCGCTGCCGCCGGGCTGGACGCCGCTGCGCTGACCGGTGACCGGGGGGACCCGTTGCCGGGGGAGCGCCCAGGAGCGGTCGATAGAATCAGTGGTCGACCCCGAGGAGCCTTTTCACCATGACCGACGCGCCCGCACCCGCGCCCGCCGAGCCGACCGTCCCCACCGGGTCGAACGCCCCCGCCGCCGAGGTCGACGACATCCTCGACGACGTCTTCGAGCAGAAGGCCGTGCGCCTGGCCAAGCGCGAGCGCCTGCTGGCCGAGCGCACCGACGCCGCCGGCGGCGCCTACCCGGTGGCGGTGCCGGTCACCGACACGATCCCCGCCCTGCGTGCCCGCTACGCCGACCTCGAAGCCGGCGCCGAGACCGGGGTCACCGCCTCGGTCGCCGGTCGCGTGGTCTTCAGCCGCAACACCGGCAAGCTCTGCTTCGCGTCGCTGCAGTCCGGCGACGGCAGCCGCATCCAGGCGATGGTCTCGCTCGCCGAGGTGGGCGAGGAATCGCTGCAGGCGTGGAAGGAGCTCGTCGACCTGGGCGACCACGTCTCGGTCACCGGCCAGGTGATCTCGAGCCGCCGCGGCGAGCTGTCGATCATGGTCGCCGACTGGGCCATCGCCGCCAAGGCGCTGCTGCCGCTGCCGAACCTGCACACCGAGCTGAGCGAGGAGTCGCGGGTGCGCTCGCGATTCCTCGACCTGATCGTGCGCGATCGGGCGCGTGAGACGGTCATCGCCCGCGCCAAGGCCAACGCGAGCCTGCGTGCCACCTTCGCCGCCCACGACTTCCTCGAGGTCGAGACCCCGATGCTGCAGGTGCAGCACGGCGGCGCCTCGGCCCGGCCGTTCGTCACCAAGTCCAACGCGTTCGACACCGACCTGTTCCTGCGCATCGCGCCCGAGCTCTTCCTCAAGCGCGCCGTCGTCGGCGGCATCGACCGGGTGTTCGAGATCAACCGCAACTTCCGCAACGAGGGCGCCGACTCCACCCACAGCCCCGAGTTCGCGATGCTCGAGGCCTACCAGGCCTACAGCGATTACAACGGCATCGCCGACCTCACCCAGGAGCTGATCCAGCAGGCGGCCGTCGCCGTCTCGGGCTCCACCACGGTCGTCTGGGCCGACGGCACCGAGTACGACCTCGGCGGGCAGTGGGACCGCATCTCGATGTACGACTCCCTGTCCGAGGCGGCCGGCCGCACCATCACGCCGGCCACCGGCATCGACGAGCTCAAGGCGCTCGCCGCCGAGGTCGGAGTCGAGGTGCCCGAGAAGATCGCCACGCACGGCAAGTTCGTCGAAGAGCTGTGGGAGCACTTCGTCAAGGGCGGCCTCGAGCGCCCGACGTTCGTCATGGACTTCCCCCTCGACACCAGCCCCCTCGTGCGCGAGCACCGCACGATCGCGGGCGTCGTCGAGAAGTGGGACCTCTACGTGCGCGGCTTCGAGCTGGCCACCGGCTACTCCGAGCTCGTCGACCCCGTCATCCAGCGCGAGCGCTTCGTCGAGCAGGCGAAGCTCGCCGCCCGTGGCGACGACGAGGCCATGCGCGTCGACGAGGAGTTCCTCCGCGCCCTCGAGCACGGCATGCCGCCCACCGGTGGCATGGGCATGGGCATCGACCGCCTCATGATGGCGATCACCGGGCTCGGCATCCGCGAGACGATCCTCTTCCCGCTGGTCAAGTAGCACCGCCGGCATCCCCGCCACGGCGCTCACGTGCCGAGCGGGATGCCGGGGCGGCGGTGGAACGCCCAGTCGGGCAGGTGCCCCGCCGCCACGAACGACCGGATGATGTCGGCCAGCCCGTGCTCGGGATCGATCTCCTGCGCCAGCTGCGCATAGCGCTCGGCGTGGGTGGAACGGCCGAGGGCCCACGACAGCCACGCGCATACCGCCAGCGGCCCGGGGCGCTGGCGCACCGAGAGCAGCGCCGCCACGTGACGGCTGAGCTCGAGCGCGCGTCCCAGTCGCTCCGGATCGGGCCGGCGGCCCTCGCCCCACATCACGGCGGCGAGGTCGGCGGGGTACTCCTCGCCGTCCTCCCACCGGCGCTGCGCGTCGAGGGCGTCCTCCCCGTCGACGATGTCGCCCGCCCACTGCACCAGCGCCACGTCGCGCAGCGACGGCCGCGCCAGGCACCAGCCGATGAGCGCCGCGTCCATCGCGGGAAGGTCGTCCGGGGCCCAGGCGAGCGCGCGCTCGATGAGCCGCGGCAGGTCGTCGAGGGCGCACGCCGCCTCCAGCGCCGCCGGGTCGACCCGCTCGGTGTGCGGACCGCCGGGGATGCCGCACAGCACCTCCAGCGACGTGCGCAGCGAGCGCATCGCCGCGCCCACCCGGCGCCGCTCGGCGGCCGAGTGCGGCGGCAGGGCCGCGCCGCTGGCCTGATCGGCGGGGAGAGCGGCCTGGCCCGACGGCATCCGGGTGACGATCTCGGCCAGGGGGCGACCGTGCGGGGGCAGGTCGGGGTCGTCGTGCGATCCCCAGCCGTCGCCGGCGACCACGAGCGCGTCGACGATCGTCAGCCCGCTCGCGGCGGCGCGCAGGCGCAGCGCCGCCACGAGGGGCGCGAACGGGAGGGCGTCGCCGATCGGCTCGTCGGTGTAGACCACGACGACGAACGCGTCGACGTCGGGCACGCGGCACACGAACCCGACCGCCGTCGAGGCGAACATGTCGATCATGGCGGGGTCGTCGGGGGGAAGGTCGAGGCGCATCGCGCCGAGGCTGCGGCCTCGGGCGGTGGGCACGAGCACGGCGCTGCGCACGGCGGTGTAGCCAAGGAGGCGCGGGACGAGGGCGAGGAACTCGGCCGCTCCGGCGGCCTTCACGACGGTGGTCATGGCAGGTGAGCCTGGGCCGCCCGGCGCCGGCGTGGGAGCGCAGGGTGCCCCGGTGGGGGCGGATTGTCGAAAGTGCCCGCAGGTGAGGAAGTGATGCGGCCGTTACGATGGAGGCATGGACTCGTACTGGACCGCCGTCGTCTGGTCGCTGCTGCCCACCGTCGTGGTGCTGGGGCTGTTCATCTACGTGCTGCGCTCGATCCTGCGGATGGATCGCAGCGAGCGCCGCGTCTACGCCCAGATCCAGGCGGAGGAGCGCGCCAAGCGCGGGCTCCCGCCGGTCGCGGGCGACAGCGCCGGGCGCTGACTCCGCCGCCCGCTACGCTGGGCTGGACCGACGGAGGAGCGCGTGGATTCTGGGGATGACACCAACTGGGTGTTGACGATCGTCGCCTTCTGGCCGATCGTGGTGCTCGTCGCCGACATCATCATCCGCGTCCTCGCGATCATCGTCGTCCCGCGCAACCGGCGTCCCACCGCCGCGATGGCGTGGCTGCTGGCGATCTACTTCATCCCGTTCGTGGGCGTGCTGCTGTTCCTGCTCATCGGCAACCCGCGGCTGCCGCGCAAGCGCCGCAAGATGCAGAGCCAGATCAACGACTACATCCGCACCACCAGCCACGGGCTCGACTTCGGCACCCTGCGTCCCAACGCGCCCGACTGGTTCACCGCGATCGTGCGCCTCAACCGCAAGCTCGGGGCCATGCCGATCGCCGGTGACAACGGCGCCACGCTCATCGCCGACTACGAGCAGAGCATCGCCGCCATGGCCGCCGCCATCCGCAAGGCCGAGAAGTACGTGCACGTCGAGTTCTACATCCTGCAGACCGACGCGACCACCGACGACTTCTTCCGGGCGCTCGAAGAGGTCGCCGCCCGCGGGGTCGTGGTGCGGGTGCTCATGGACCACTGGGCCAACCGGGGCAAGCCCTACTACCGCCAGACGAAGAAGCGCCTGCACGACATGGGCGCGCACTGGCACCTCATGCTGCCGGTGCAGCCGCTGCGCGGAAAGTACCAGCGTCCCGACCTGCGCAACCACCGCAAGCTCCTCGTCGTCGACGGCACGGTGGCCTTCACCGGGTCGCAGAACGTCACCGACTCCACCTACAACCTGCGCAAGAACATCCGCCGCGGCCTGCACTGGGTCGACATGATGGCGCGCCTCGACGGCCCCGTCGTCGCCTCCGTCAACGCGGTGTTCCTGTCCGATTGGTATGCCGAGACGGGCGACGTCGTCGAGGGTGTCGAGCTGTTCGAACTGGGCACCGGCAGCGGCGACCTCGACTGCCAGATCGTCCCCTCCGGCCCGGGGTTCGAGTTCCAGAACAACCTCAAGCTGTTCATGGCGCTGCTGTTCGCCGCCCAGCGCAAGATCATCATCGTCAGCCCCTACTTCGTCCCCGACGAGGGCCTGCTCACCGCGATCCAGACCGCCTGTCAGCGCGGCCTCGAGGTGGAGCTGTTCGTCTCGGAGGAGGGCGACCAGGCGATGGTCTACCACGCCCAGCGCAGCTACTACGAGGCGCTCCTGCGCGCCGGTGTGCGCATCTGGCTGTACGAGAAGCCCTACATCCTGCACTCCAAGTCGATGTCGATCGACGACGAGGTGGCCGTCATCGGCTCGAGCAACATGGACATGCGCTCCTTCGGTCTCAACCTCGAGATCACCCTCCTCGTGCGCGGCGAGGAGTTCGTGCGGCAGCTGCGCGCCGTCGAAGACGACTACCGGTCGCGCTCGCGCGAGCTCACCCTCGAGGAGTGGAACAAGCAGCCGCTGCGCTCCACCGTGCTCGACAACCTGGCGCGCCTCACCTCCGCCCTGCAGTGACCGTTACGCCGATGTGACCGGCTCCGGGTTCCACGGTGCGGGTGCGGCACGGCAGGATGGTTGGTATGACCACTTCGCGCCTCCTCTCCGTCGCCGCCCTCGTCGCCGCAGGCATGCTCGCTCTCGCCGGCTGTGCCGCGAACACCCCGGCTCCCGCGGCGTCGGGTGACGCCCCGGCATCCTCGGGTGTCGTCCAGCCGGGCCAGGAGCTCGAGGTCGACGCTGCCTGGCTCGCCGGCGGCACCGCGATCGCGCTGGTCACGAGCGGCTCGTCGACGTGCGTTCCGACGGCCTCGGAGGCCACGGTGCAGGCCGACGGCACCCTCGCGGTCACCCTCACCGACATCGAGGGCCAGGCGTGCACGCGCGACCTCGTGCCGCGCGCCTCGTTCGTGGCGCTGCCCGAGGGCGTCGACCCGACGCGTGAGCTCGACATCGTGGTGACCTACGCGGATGCCACCGGCGACACCGATCTCGACGGCTACTCCGGCGGTCCCGTCGAGGAGTTCACCCCGTCGGCCGGGTGGGTCGACGACGACCAGCTCGTGCTGCTGACCTTCGGCTCGTCGTCGTGCGCCCCCGTGGTCGAGAACGTCGAGGTGGCCGGCGCCGCCGTCACCGTGACCTTCGTCGCCCCCGCCGCCGATCAGGTCTGCACGATGGACATGGCGCCGCGCCTCACCCTGGTGACCGCGCCCGAAGCCGAGGACGACAACGCGACGCTCACCCTCGCCGGCGGCGGCGCCGAGTTCGCGACCCCCGTCACCATCCCGATCGCCGACTGACCCGCCCCCACCCCCGTTCGCTCGCGCCGTGTCGCGGCCTCGCGGCCCGGCATCCGACATCTGGGCGCCAGCGAAGGGGGGGCGCAGCTTCCTCACCAGGGCGGCGAGGAGCGCGGGGCCGGCACGGGGCTGTGGACAGGGGCGGGCGCGGGGCGGCGCACGGGCATCCTGGGGCGATGAGACCCCGCCCGCTGCCGCCGCACCTGGGAGACAGCTTCTCGGTCGCCGATGCCCGCGATGCGGGGGTGAGCGCTGGGAGACTGCGCGCGGGCGATCTCGGCAGCCCGTTCCGCGGCGTGCGCAGTCGGATGCCGGCGGCACCGCACGCCGACCTGTTCGGCGAGCAGGCGTTGCGGCGCCGGGCCGAGCAGTATGCGCACCGCATGACGCCGCACGAGTTCTTCAGCCACGTGACCGCCGCGGTGCTCTGGGACCTGCCGCTGCCGCGATGGGTCGTCGACGGGCGGAGCCTCGACGTCGCGGTGCTGCTGCCGCGCCGCGCGCCCGCCTCGGAGCAGGTCGCCGGGCATGCGCTGACCCCCGGGTCGACCGCCGTGGTCCGGCATCCGGTCACCGGGTTCGCGGTGACGTGCCCCGCCACGACGTGGGCGCTGCTGGGCACGACCGTGCGCGGGGTCGACGACCTCGTCGTCGCCGGCGACGCCGCGATCCGCGTGCCCATGCACCGCACCGACCAGCCCGCACTCGCGACGCGGGCGCAGCTCGAGGCCGCCGTCGCGGCCGGGCGGCGGCGGGGAGCTGCCAGCCTGCGCGCGGCGCTGCCGTTGCTGCACGAGCGGTCGCGGTCGCGCCCCGAGACGAAGCTGCGACTGCTGCTCGAGGATGCCGGGCTCGGCGGCGCCGAGGTGAACGCCGATGTCGTCGAGGACGGCATCTGGCTGGGGCAGGTGGATCTGGCGTACCGGGCGCGCAGGGTGGCGCTGGAGTACGAGGGCGAGCACCATCTCACCGACCTCGACCAGTGGCATCGCGACATCGCCCGCTACGACAGGCTCAGCGCCGCCGGGTGGCGCGTCATCCGGGTGACCAAGGACCAGCTCGCCCGACCCGACGCCCTCCTCGCGACGCTCCGCCGCGCGCTCGCCCCCTGACGGCTTCGGTTCACTCGCGCCTTGTTGCGGCCCTGGGCCGCGCGGGGGCGCAGCTGGGCGCCAGTGAACGGGGGTGGGGCCGCGCTCGGCCTGAGGGCTTCGGTTCGCTCGCGCCTTGTTGCGGCCCCGGGCCGCGCGGGGGCGCAGCTGGGCGCCAGTGAATCGTGACAGGAGGGGGCGGGGGCGAGGGAAAGGCACGGCGGGGGCGGGAGCGGGGTGGGCGGGGGCTGGCAGACTGGTGGGGACCCCGAGGAGTGCCGTGACCATCCCTGTCGACCCTGCTGCGCGCGGCCGCCGCACGTCGGAGTCGCTCCTGCTCGGCGTGCTGCTGGCCCTGGCGGCCGGATCGGTCGAGGCCTACTCGGTCGTCACCTTCTCGACGTTCGCCGGCGCCCAGACCGCCAACCTCGTGAAGATGTCGGTCGCGCTGAGCGAGCTCGACCTCGGGCAGACCCTGCTCTTCCTCACGCCCATCATCGTGTTCATCATCGGCGTGTTCGTGGCCCAGCTGCTGCACGTGCCCTCGGTGGTGCGCGTGGTGCGCCGCCCGCACCGGGTGGCCCTCGCGCTCGAGCTCGTGATCCTCGTGGTGCTGGGCTTCCTGCCCGCCTCGATCCCGACCGTGCTCGGCACCGTGCTGATCACCTTCGCGGTGGCCGTGCAGGCCGCCACCTTCCGGCGCCTGGGCGACGTGGGCTACTCGACGACCTTCAACACCGCCAACCTCATGACCCTGGTGCTCGCGGTGCACACCGGCGTGCGCGAGCGCGAGCCGATCCACCGCTCCCGCGCCCGCCGCATCGCCGCCGTCGTCGGCTCGTACGCCGCCGGGGCGGTGCTGGGAGCGCTGGTGACCCGCGTGCTCGGCCCGCACGGCGCCTGGTTCTCGGCGGGCTTCGTCGTCATCGCGCTGGTGGTGTTCGTGTACGAGAGCCGCACGGGTCGCAGCTCGCACCCCGAGTAGCCACCCCGCCACCCCCACCCGGGCCCGACCCCCGGCCACTCCGCCCCTGGCGAACACGGGCATACCGGCATCCGGCGATCGTTACCCTCGTCGTAAGGCGTCAGAAGACTCGGCGCCCGGAGGAGTCGACAATGTTCGAGAGATTCACGGACCGTGCCCGTCGAGTGGTCGTCCTCGCCCAAGAAGAGGCGAAGATGCTCAACCACAACTACATCGGCACGGAGCACATCCTCCTCGGCCTCATCCATGAGGGCGAGGGCGTGGCCGCCAAGGCCCTCGAGAGCCTGGGCATCTCGCTCGACGCAGTGCGCGAGCAGGTGCAGGACATCATCGGTCAGGGGCAGCAGCAGCCGACGGGGCACATCCCCTTCACGCCGCGCGCGAAGAAGGTGCTCGAGCTGAGCCTGCGCGAGGCGCTGCAGCTGGGCCACAACTACATCGGGACCGAGCACATCCTGCTCGGCCTCATCCGCGAGGGCGAAGGTGTCGCCGCGCAGGTGCTGGTCAAGCTCGGCGCCGACCTGAACAAGGTGCGCCAGCAGGTCATCCAGCTGCTCAGCGGCTACCAGGGCAAGGAGCCCGCGGGTGTCGCCGCCGGCGCCGGCGAGCAGAACCAGCCCGCCCAGGGCGGGTCGGCGGTGCTCGACCAGTTCGGCCGCAACCTCACCCAGGCCGCGCGCGACAACAAGCTCGACCCGGTCATCGGGCGCGAGAAGGAGATCGAGCGCGTGATGCAGATCCTGTCGCGCCGCTCGAAGAACAACCCCGTGCTGATCGGCGAGCCCGGCGTCGGCAAGACCGCCGTCGTCGAGGGCCTGGCCCAGGCGATCGTCAAGGGCGAGGTGCCCGAGACGCTCAAGGACAAGCAGGTCTACTCGCTCGACCTCGGCTCGCTCATCGCGGGCTCCCGCTACCGCGGCGACTTCGAGGAGCGCCTGAAGAAGGTCACCAAGGAGATCCGCACGCGCGGCGACATCATCGTCTTCATCGACGAGATCCACACCCTCGTGGGTGCCGGTGCCGCCGAGGGCGCGATCGACGCGGCCTCCATCCTCAAGCCGCTCCTCGCGCGCGGCGAGCTGCAGACCATCGGCGCCACGACGCTCGACGAGTACCGCAAGCACTTCGAGAAGGATGCCGCGCTCGAGCGCCGCTTCCAGCCGATCCAGGTCGCCGAGCCGAGCCTGCCCCACGCGATCAACATCCTCAAGGGGCTGCGCGACCGCTACGAGGCGCACCACAAGGTGCAGATCACCGACGGCGCGATCGTCGCGGCGGCCAACCTCGCCGACCGCTACATCAGCGACCGCTTCCTGCCCGACAAGGCCATCGACCTGATCGACGAGGCCGGCGCCCGCCTGCGTCTGTCGATCCTGTCGAGCCCGCCCGAGCTGCGCGAGTTCGACGAGAAGATCGCCAAGGTCCGCGAGGACAAGGAGATCGCCAGCGAGGAGCAGGACTTCGAGAAGGCCGCCGCCCTGCGCGACGAGGAGAAGTCGCTGCTGGCCGAGCGGCTGCGCCTCGAGAAGCAGTGGCGCTCCGGCGACGTGGCATCCCACGCCATCGTCGACGAGGGCCTCATCGCCGAAGTGCTCGCCCAGGCCACCGGCATCCCGGTGTTCAAGCTCACCGAAGAGGAGACCAGCCGTCTCGTCTTCATGGAGAAGGCGCTGCACCAGCGGGTCATCGGCCAGGAGGAGGCGATCGCCGCGCTCTCGCGCACGATCCGTCGCCAGCGCGCCGGTCTGAAGGACCCCAAGCGCCCCTCGGGCTCGTTCATCTTCGCCGGCCCCACGGGTGTCGGAAAGACCGAGCTGGCCAAGGCGCTGGCCGAGTTCCTGTTCGACGACGAAGGCGCGCTCATCTCGCTCGACATGAGCGAGTTCGGCGAGAAGCACACCGTCTCGCGGCTGTTCGGTGCCCCTCCCGGGTTCGTCGGCTTCGAAGAGGGCGGCCAGCTCACCGAGAAGGTGCGCCGCAAGCCGTTCTCGGTGGTGCTGTTCGACGAGATCGAGAAGGCCCACCCCGACATCTTCAACTCGCTGCTGCAGATCCTCGAAGAGGGTCGTCTGACCGACGGTCAGGGACGCGTCATCGACTTCAAGAACACCGTGATCATCATGACGACCAACCTCGGTTCGTCGGCGATCGCCGGTGGCCCGGTCGGCTTCCAGGTGGAGGGCAACGCCCAGACCACCTACGAGCGGATGAAGGGCAAGGTCGACGAGGAGCTCAAGCGCCACTTCAAGCCCGAGTTCCTCAACCGCGTCGACGACGTCATCGTCTTCCCGCAGCTGAGCAAGCCCGAGCTGCGTCAGATCGTCGGCCTGTTCACCAAGCGGCTGTCGGAGCGTCTGCTCGACCGTGACATGACGGTGGAGCTGTCGGACAGCGCGAAGGACAAGCTCATCGAGATCGGATTCGACCCGACGCTGGGTGCCCGGCCGCTGCGCCGCGCCATGCAGCGCGAGGTGGAAGACCGCCTCAGCGAGCAGATCCTGCACGGCGAGCTCAACAGCGGCGACCACGTGAAGGTCGACGTCGAGGACGGGAAGTTCACGTTCGAGAGTGCGCCCCGCGGCGAGAAGGTGGCCATCGGGGTCTCGACGATCCCCGAGATCACCGCCACGCCCGACCTGGCCGCCGGCGCCTGATCCCACACCACCAGCGACGCCCCCTTCCGGATTCCGGGAGGGGGCGTTCTGGTGTGTCGGGACGGGCCGCGGGCGGCGCGCCCCGATCAGGGGATGTGGTAGATCCGCACGGTCGAGTCGGTGTGCTCGACGTAGAGGGCGTGGGTGAGTTCGCGGTACTCGCCGTCGCTGTTGTGGCTGATGAACGAGACGACCGGCGGGCCGCCCGGCACGTACTCGACCTTCGAGACCGTCATGGTGTGGTCCATGCCGGCCTGGGTCTCGCCCCAGCTGAACAGGCCCACGTCGCCGACGCGCACGCGGTCGAGATCGGCCTCAGTGGAGTAGCCGAACCCGAGCTTGTCGAAGTAGGCGGCCATCGGCGCGGTCGCGATCCACGGCTTGGATGCCGTCCACATGGCGCCCTTGGAGTACCACGTGCCGTCGATGTGCCAGCCGCGGGCGATGAGGCCCTGGCTGGTGAAGTTGGTGCAGTCGCCGCCGTAGGGGTTGTAGTCGCCCCACTCGGCGGAGTTGTACGAGAACACGTACTGGTGCAGGTAGGCCATCTGGGCGGCGACGTCGCCGCCGGCCGGCTGGGTGTTCGTGCCCGCGGCGTCGGCGGTGATCTGGGCGCGGTAGGCCTCGGCATCCGCCTTCACCGCATCGACGGCCTGCTGCGTCTCGGCCTGCGCGGCGTCGGCGTCGGCGGCGGTGGTGGCCGAGCGGAGCTTCTGGGTCGCCTGGTAGAGCGCGTCTTCGGTGGCGCGGGCGGCATCGGAGTAGTCGGCGAGCACGGCCATGGCCTGGTCGGCGGCGGCCGCGGTGTCGAAGGACGGCGGCGCGGCGGCCTCGGGCGTCGGGGTCGACGCGTTGGCTGCGGGGGTGGTGTCGGGGGTGGCCTGGGCGCGCTCGCCGAGCGAGCGCACGAAGCCGAAGATGCCCACCGTCAGGGCGGCGACGATGATGACCGAGACGACGCCCGCGAGCACGCGGCGCCGGCGGACGTTGCGGCGTCGTCGCGCGGAGCGGGTGGGGGGAGTGGACACGTCCTGAACCCTAGCAACGACCCCTGAGCGGATGCCGGAGGCGCCACCGTCGATCGACGCGGCGCTGCCCCGAGGCGCGGCGCCCCGCCGCCGGCCTCCCGGGTCAGACCCCGATCGGGGCGACGTCGACCTGCACCCGCAGGGTCGACTTCTTGGCCTTGGTGAAGATGATGCCCTTCACCGGCGACACGTCGCCGTAGTCGCGGCCCCACGCCACGGTGACGTAGCGGTCGCCCGCCCACTGGTCGTTGGTGGGGTCGATCGCGAGCCACTGGTCGGTGCCGGGCAGCCAGACGGCCAGCCACGCGTGCGACGCGTCGGCGCCGAACACCCGCTCCTTGCCCGGAGGCGGCTGGGTGGCGAGGTAGCCCGAGACGTAGCGTGCCGCGACGCCGTGGGCGCGCAGGCAGGCCAGCGCGACGTGCGCGAAGTCCTGGCAGACCCCCGCGCGCTTGCCCATCGCGTCGGCGACGGTGGAGGTGACGGTGGTGGCCGTCGGGTCGTAGTCGAAGTCGCGGAAGATGCGGTGCATGAGGTCGGTGGCCGCCTCGCCGATGGGCCGGCCCGGGGTCAGTGACTCGGCGCCGTAGGCGGTGGCGGAGGCCACGTGCCGCACGCGCGGCGACTCCAGGGCGAACTCGGCCGCCTTCCACGCCCCCGGCATGTCGGGGGCCAGCAGCGGCCGCGCCAGCTCCCACGGCTGCGCCAGCGCCTCTTCGTCGTAGTGCGGGTCGTCGACGACGACGTCGCTGGACGAGACGATGGCCAGCTCGTCGTGCGGGTCGGTGACGTGGAAGTAGGTCGCCGAGTTGCCGAAGTAGTCGGTGTCGGGGCTCATGTCGCCCGGGAGCGGCTCGACGACCACCTCCGACGAGTGCACCTGCTGCCAGGGCAGGGTGCGGGGGATCAGGTGGAACTGGCCGACGGAGTCCTGCACCGGCTTGCTGTACGAGTAGGCGGTGCGGTGCCACACGCGGTACTGCCTCATGCGCGGGCCGCCATCTCTTCGATGAGCGACAGCGACGACAGCGACACCTGGGGCGGGCCGACCTCGAAGTGCAGGGCCACGATCGCGTCGGCCAGCTGCTCGAGCCGCGCGATCAGCTCGAGCAGGAACGGCTCGAGCGCGCGGCGGCGACCGCCGGTGGATGCCGCGAGGGTGGCGACGTCGACGGCATCCAGGTCGCGCAGCAGATGATCGAGCAGGCGCTCGGGGCGCGACGAGCCGGTGGAGCTCGGCATCGCGGCCAGGTGCTCGGCGACCGCCGTGAGGGAGAAGGCGACCGAGCGCGGGTTGCCGCGGTCGAGCAGCAGCAGGTCGAGCATGTCGGCCACGCGCATCGCGCCGCGGTAGCGCCGACGGTACGTGACGATGCTCTCCGAGGCCAGCAGCAGCCCCTCGAGCACCTCGCGCTCGGCGCGCGGGTCGCGGCGGTCGATGACCCCGGCGGCGAGCACCTCGCACACCTGCAGGCTGCGCTCGAGCGCACGGCCGGTCTCGATCATGTGCCAGCCGGCGTCGCGCACCATGTTGGCGGTGACGCCGTAGAGCGACAGCAGGGCCGACAGCATGCGGCCCGCCGACTCCTGCGAGCGGTGCGGATGCGGGGAGACCCGCAGCGCCCGTGCGGCGCGCTCCACCTGCGAGAACACGCGCCAGGTGTCGCCGGAGAGCTGGTCGCGCACCCCGGCGAGGGCGTCGCGCAGGCGGGCGATCGAGTGGGCCGCCGAGCCTGGACGCCCGGCATCGAGCAGCATCGAGCGGAACTCGGCCTCGGGGTCGTCACTGCGGCGTCCGGCCAGGCGGGCGAGCACCTGCATCAGCACGACCGCGTCGACGGGGATGCCGGTGGTGTGGGTGCCGGGGCGGTCGATCTGCTGCTGCGCGGTGAGCACCAGGCGCAGGGCGTCTTCGCCGCGCTCCGCGTAGCGGCCGCTCCAGAACAGGTCGGCCAGGGCGCGGGGGGCGAGGCTGGGCACGGTGCGGGCGGTCGGCAGCACCGCGATCTCGGCGATGCCCTGGTCGGGGTCGGACTGCTCGGCCTTCAGCACCCACACGTCCTTCGACGCCGGCGGGGCGTCGGGGTGCGCGCGCAGGGTGGCCAGGCCCCCCACGAGCGGGCGGTACACCGAGCCGTGGCGCAGCGCGAAGCCGCGGAAGACGACGGGGCGGGCATCGGCGCGCGTGCCGCCCTGCCAGGCCGGGGCCTGCGACAGCGGCAGCAGCTGCTGCCCGACGAAGCGGTGCGGCGCGGCCAGCACGCGCGCCTGCAGCTCGTCGGGCGTCAGGCCCGCCAGCGTGCTGCGCGGCTGGTCGATGGGGCGCACGAACAGCGTCTCGTCGCCGGCGGCCACCCGGCCCAGCACCTCGGCGCGGGCCACCGGGTCGCCGCACCACCAGGTCGGCGTCGACGGCAGGCGCAGCTGCTCGCCGAGCAGGTGCTCGCACGCCGCGGGCAGGTAGGGCATGAGCGCGGGGTTCTCGAGCACGCCCGAGCCGAGTCCGTTGATGAGGCGCACGCGGCCGCGCCGCACCGCCTCGGCGAGCCCGGCCACGCCCAGCCGCGAGTCGGCGCGCAGCTCGAGCGGGTCGCACCACTCGGCATCCACGCGGCGCACGATCACGTCGATGCGCTCGACGGGGGCCTTCGCCGGCCAGCCGGCGGGCTTCATCCACACCCAGCCGTCGCGCACCACCAGGTCGCTGCCCTGCACGAGCGGGAAGCCCAGCGCGTTGGCGAGGAACGCCTGGTCGAAGGAGGTTTCGGACAGGGTCCCGGGGGAGAGCACGACCACCCGCGGGTCGGCGACGCCGTCGGGGGCGGCCGACAGCAGCGCGGCGTGCACGGCCGAGAAGTAGGGCTCCACCCGGTGCAGGCTGCTCTCCTGGTAGAGGTCGGGCAGCACCTGCGACATCACGCGACGGTTCTCCATCGCGAAGCCCAGGCCCGAGGGCGCCTGCACCCGGTCGGCCAGCACGTGCCACTCGCCCGATGCGTCACGCCCCAGGTCGGCGGCCGACAGCACGAGCGGATGCGGGTCGTCGGCGCTCGCGCGGGCGACGGGGCGCGCATACCCGGAGTGGCCGACCACTGCCGCGGCGGGGACGATGCCGCGGGCCAGCAGCGTCTGCGGTCCGTACAGGTCGACGAGCATCGCGTTGAGCAGCTCGGCACGCTGGGCGAGGCCGACGTCGAGGCGGGCCCAGGACGCCGCGTCGATGACCAGCGGCAGCGGGTCGAGCTGCCACGCCTGCGCGCCGGTGTCGCGGCGGATGTAGGAGACGCCGTCGTCGGCGAGGAAGCGGGTGATCTCGCCCTCGACCCGGCTGAGCGTCGCGGCGGTCAGCTCGAGCGCCGGGGCGGCCAGGGCCTTCCACCCGGGACGCAGCGAGCCGTCGGCGTCGACGACCTCGTCGTAGCGGGCGGTGTCGCCGCCGAACGGCAGTGTCGGCTGCGACACGGTCGCGGCGTATTCGCGCAGCACACTCACGCTGGGGCCGCCTCCGGGATCAGGACAGTGGGTCGTGCCCCGTCAGACTATCGGCGCCGGCGAGGCGGCCGTGCGCGGGGCGCCGGCCGGTAGCCGGGGGCGGCGCAATAAGGTGGTGCGGTGAGCACGTTCACCGTCCGCCCGGCACGCACGTCCGACGTGCGCGCGATCCTCGAGCTGCTCGACCCGTGGGTGCAGCGACGGATCCTGCTCGGCAAAGAGCGGGTCACCCTCTTCGAATCGGTGCAGGAGTTCGTCGTCGCCGAGAGCGACGGCGCGATCATCGGCTGCGGTGCCCTGCACGTCATGTGGGAGGACCTCGGCGAGATCCGCACACTCATCGTCGCGGAGGGCTGGCTGCAGCACGGGGTCGGCGGCGCCATCGTCGAGCGGCTCGAGCAGCATGCCCGGCAGTTGGGGCTGTCGCGACTGTTCTGCCTCACCTTCGAGGTCCCCTTCTTCACGCGTCGCGGCTTCGAGCCGATCGGCGAGCAGGTCGTCGACGCCGACGTGTACTCGCAGCTGCTGCGCAGCCCCGACGAAGGTGTGGCCGAGTTCCTCGACCTGGCGCACGTGAAACCGAACACTCTCGGCAACACCCGCATGCTCAAGCGGCTCTGAGCGCTGTCCCGCTCTAGCCTGGAGGGGTGACCAGCCCGCCGCGCCGCCCGTCGCCCGCCGTGTACCGTCGGCGCCGACTCGCCGTGGTGCTCGCCGTGCTGCTGGTGTTGGGTGTCGCCGTGGCGATCGTGCTCTGGCAGCCGTGGAATGCCACGGATGCCGGTGCGCAGCCGCGCCCCGCCGGGACGGCATCCGGCGTGGCGACCAGCCCCGCCCCGGCGCCTTCGGCGACCGTCGACGTGACGCCCACCGAGACCTCGGCGGTCACCCCCGAGCCCACCGAGACGCCCGCGGCCGAAGACGAGATCGCGCAGTGCAGCACCGGCAGTCTCGAGGTGTCGGCCGTGACCGACAAGCAGTCGTACGGCGCGGGTGAGCAGCCCCAGCTGTCGATCGCGCTCACCAATCGCAGCACGCAGCCGTGCCTCATCGACGTCGGCACGGCCACGCAGGCGTTCACGATCACCAGCGGGAGCGACGTGTGGTGGCGCTCGACCGACTGCCAGTCGGAGTCGAGCAGCCAGATCGTCCAGCTCGCCGCCGGTCAGACGGTCTCCAGCGCGGCGCCGCTGTCGTGGGACCGCACCCGCTCGTCGGTGGACTCGTGCGACGGCAACCGTGCGGCCGCCCGGCCGGGTTACTACAATCTGACCGTGGAGATCGGCGGGGTCGAATCGCGGCCGGGTCAGTTCCGGCTGCGGTGAGGTTTCCGGCCCTGCCGGAACATGCTCCCCCCGCGAATTCCTGAGAACATTCTCATGCATTTGTCCCCCTTTTGGGGGACTGTGCCAAAGATCTATCGCGTTACGCTATTCGTAGCTCCCGCCACTGGTAGGTGCCCCACTGTCCCCAGCGGTGGTTCACTGTCTTCCCCAGAGACGTGATGCAGGCGACTTGCCGCGGTGAGCAGGGCCCTCTCGAGTTTCCCAGTCCCCAATGGGGAGATCGAGAGGGCCCCCCCTTTTGCCCTGCCGGGCCCACGCCGGGTGGCCCCGGCAGACCGACTGGCTAGGCTGGACGGATGGCCAAGAAGCGCGCGAAGACGTCGAAGGACGAGCCGCTGGAGTTCCGCAACACCCAGCTGGCCGACGCCCTGCAGACCCAGGACATGGCGGCGCTCGCGTTCGCACTGCGCCACGGACCCACCGTCGTGCCGCTGCTGCGCCCCGGACAGCGCGACAACCCGCTCGACTCGGGTGAGGTGTGGACCTTCCGCGACCCGAACACCGGTCAGATCGCGCTGCTGCTGTTCAGCGATGCGGTGAACAAGCCCCCGGCACTGCCGCCGGCGGTCGCCCTGCAGTCGCCGGGCTGGCTGAAGGCCTTCCTCGGCACCCACGGCGACGAGATCACCACCGTCTTCTTCGACATCGCCGGCCCGCATCCGATGCAGGCCTCGCCCGCCGACCTGCTCGCCGCCCTCGACCTCTGAGGGCGACCGCTCAGAACTCGACCGCTCAGAAGTCGGGCACGTCGCGGGTGTCGACCGGATGCAGCCGTGCGACATCGCCCAGCGCCGACTGCACCGTCTTCGACGCACGGTCGATCACCGTGCGGTAGCCCAGCCGCGCGGCCTCGCTGCGGCGCTGATCGTGCTGGGTGACGGCGCGGATCTCACCGGCCAGGCTCAGTTCACCGACGGCGACGACCCCGGCCGGGTTGCTGCGGCCGGTCACGGCGCTGGCCACCGCCATCGCGATCGCCAGGTCGGCGGCCGGCTCGACCAGCCGCACCCCGCCGACCGTCGACACGTAGACGTCTTGGTCGGAGACCTTGATGCGGGCGCGCTTCTCGAGCACCGCCAGCACCATCGCCACCCGCGCCGCATCCACGCCGCTGACGATGCGGCGGGGGTTGCCCGAGGTGGCCGGAAGGGTGAGCGCCTGCACCTCGACGGGCAGCGCCCGCCGGCCCTCGAGGGCGATGGTGACGCACGTGCCCGGCTCGTTCGACCCGTGCCCGAGGAACAGGGCGCTGGGGTCGGGCACCTCGGCGATGCCGTCGCCGGTCATGTCGAAGCAGCCCACCTCGTCGGTCGCGCCGAACCGGTTCTTCAGGGCGCGCACGAAGCGCAGTGACGTCTGCCGGTCGCCCTCGAACTGGCACACCACGTCGACGAGGTGCTCGAGGATGCGGGGGCCGGCGATCGAGCCGTCTTTGGTGACGTGCCCGACGATGATCACGGGGAGGTCCCGCTCCTTCGCCACGCGGATGAGGGTGGAGGCGACTTCGCGCACCTGGCTCGGATGCCCGGCGACGCCGTCGGTGAGGGAGGACGACACCGTCTGCACCGAGTCGACGATGAGCAGCTCGGGGCGCACCTCGTCGATGTGGCCGAGGATCGTGGCCAGGTCGGTCTCGGCGGCGAGGTAGAGCTCGTCGTGCAGCGCGCCGGTGCGCTCGGCCCGCAGGCGCACCTGCCCGAGGGACTCTTCGGCACTGGCGTAGAGCACGCGCCGGCCGGCGCGGGCGCTCTGGGCGGCGACCTCGAGCAGCAGCGTCGACTTGCCCACGCCCGGCTCGCCCGACAGCAGAATGGCCGCGCCCGGCACGATGCCGCCGCCGAGCACGCGGTCGAACTCGCCGACGCCGCTCGTGCGCCGCGGGGTCTCGCTCGTGTCGATCTGGGTGATGGGGCGGGCGGCGCGCACCGGCGCCGACGCGGTCACGGAGTGGACGATGCCGGTGACCGTCGCCGCCTCCACCACCGAGCCCCACTGCTGGCACTCGCCGCAGCGGCCCACCCATTTCGCGGTGGTCCAGCCGCACTCGGTGCACCGGAAGGCGCTCGTGGTCGCGGGGCGTCGGGTTGCCATGGGGCTAGGTTAGCCGCGGCATCCGACACCCCGCGTTCCGCGGGGTCGCCGCGCGGAACGCGCGGCGGGGCGGGGTCAGCGCAGCGAGTCGGCGACCTCGCGCAGCGCGTCGGCCGAGCGGCGGAACAGACCGAGCTCGTTGGCCGAGAACGGCGTCTCGCGGATGGGCTGGGCGCCCTTGCTGTTGACGATCGAGGGCACTGACAGGGCCACGCCGCTCACGCCGTGGAAGTCGTCGAGCACGGTGGACACCGGCAGCACGGCGTTCTGGTCGTTGAGGATCGCCTCGACGATGCGGGCGCTCGACAGGCCGATGGCGTAGTTGGTCGCGCCCTTGCCCTGGATGACCTTGTAGGCGGCGTCGCGCACGTCGACGGCGATCTGGTCGAGCTCGTCGACGGTGAACTTCGGCTGGCCGTCGAGCGGCTGCCACTCGAGGATCGGCACGGTGCCGATGGTCGCGTGCGACCACAGCGGGAACTCGGTGTCGCCGTGCTCGCCGACGATGTAGGCGTGCACGCTGGCGATCGCGACGCCCGCGCGCTGGGCGATCTTCCACCGCAGACGCGAGGTGTCGAGCACGGTGCCCGACGCGAACACGCGCCCCACCGGCAGGCCGGTGTTCTCCTGGGCGAGTACGGTGAGCACGTCGCAGGGGTTGGTGACGATGACGAAGACGGCGTCGGGGGCGACCTCGAGCAGCTGCGGCATCATCGTCTTGAGGATGTTGGCGTTGACGCCGGCCAGCTCGGTGCGGGTCTGGCCCGGCTTCTGCTTGGCGCCGGCGGTGATCACCACGACGTGCGAACCCGCGGCGACCGAGATATCCGAGCCGCCGATGATGTCGCTCGAACCGGTGAACTGCGCGCCGTGCGAGAGGTCGAGCACCTCGGCTTCGGTCTTCTCGGTGGCGATGTCGTACAGGGCGACGTGCCGGGCCGACCCGCGGATGAGGGAGGCATAGGCGACGCTGGATCCGACCGCACCCGCGCCGACGACAGTGAGTTTCGAGTTCTCGATCACGCTCATGGGGTCAGTCTGTCAGCAGAACGCCACGCCCTGCCACACGTCATCACCGGGGTAACGCCACCCCCCCTTGCCGATGTCGTCGGCCGGGTCGACGATGGTGGCGCGGCCGGCGGCATCCGATCGCCGTCGACACCGGCATCGGGGCCCGGCCGTCCGGCATCCGCCCGCACTGAGGAAGGTCATCATGACGACATCGTCCGCCCTGCCCCCGATCGTCGACGCCGACACCTGGCGGCGAGAGCTCGACGCCCTGCGGGTGCGCGAGAAGGCGGCCACCCGCGAGCTCGACGCGGTCGCCGCCCAGCGCCGCCGACTGCCGATGGTCGAGCTGCCCGACTATGTGCTCGACGGGCCCGACGGCCCGGTGCGCCTGGTCGACCTGTTCCGCGGCCGATCGCAGCTGATCGTCTACAGCCACATGTGGGCCGACGGGAAGACCTGGCAGTGCCCCGGGTGCACCGGGTGGACCTCGCAGTTCACCCGCCTCGACTTCTTGGACCAGTACGACGCGCGCTTCGTCATCGTCACCCAGGGCCTCATCGACGAGGCCCTGGCCTACCGCGACCGCGTCGGCAACAAGATGGAGTGGTACTCCACGGCGCACAGCCCGTTCGGCGCCGACATGGGCGCGCCGCCGGATGCGGGGTTCGCGGTGAACGTCTTCCTGCGAGACGGCGACACCGTGTACCGCACGTGGCACACCGACGGCCGCGGGACCGAGCAGCTCGGTCACCTGCACGGGCTGATCGACGTGCTGCCCTACGGCCGCCAGGAGGAGTGGCAGGACGTGCCCGACGGCTGGCCGCAGCACGGCACCTACGAGGGTGGACGGAGTTCGAAGGAGATCGGAGCGCGCTACGGCACAGCCGGCTGATCGGCGGCGCCCCGCGCAGGGGTGCGCGGCGGGTTGCGCACCCCGACCGCCGAGACGGCGGCGCCCATCAGCAGCAGCACCCCCGCCACCAGGCACGCGCGGTGGAAGCCGCCGAGATCGAGCGCGCCGCCGGTGATGGCCGCGAGAGACGCGACCGCGAGCAGGCCGGCCACTCGCGCGACCGCGTTGTTGACCGCCGATCCGATGCCGGAGCGCCCGGCATCCACCGCGCCGAGAATGCCCGCGGTCAGCGGTGACACGGTGATCGCCAGGCCCAGCCCGAGCACGATCATGCCCGGCAGCACCTGCCACCAGTAGTCGAACGTCGCACCCACCGTCAGCAGCAGCAGGCAGCCCGCCGCCATGACCACCGGGCCGACCGACATGAACAGGCGCGGACCCATGCGACCCGACAGGGCGCCGAACCGCGAGCTCAGCGCGATCGAGAGGATCGTCGTGGGCAGGCTCGCCAGGCCCGCCATGGTGGCGCTGAGCCCGGCGCCCTGCTGCAGGTAGACCGCGACGACGAAGCCGTTGAGCGACAGGGCGGCGTAGATGAAGAACGTCGCGACGTTGCCGCTCGCGAACGTGCGATTGCGGAACAGCGACAGGGGCAGCAGCGGCGAGGCGGTGACGTGCTGGCGCCAGATGAACCCCGCGAACAGCGCCGCCCCCACCGCCAGCGCCACCCACAGCGGGGCGGGGTCGGTCGCGACCGGCAGCTCGATGAGCGCGAAGACGAACAGCCCCAGGCCCAGGGTGCACATGACCGCACCCCACCAGTCGATGCGCGCATCGGGACGGCGGTGATCGCGCGCGGTGAGCCGGGTGAGCAGCCACAGCGCCACGCCGATGGGCACCACGTTGATGACGAAGACGAACCGCCACGACGAGACGTCGACGATCACCCCGCCCACCAAGGGGCCCACGATCATCGCGCCGGTGGTCAGCGCCGTCCACAGCCCGATGGCGCGCGAGCGCACCGGGTCGTCCATCGTCGAGGTGATGAGGGCGAGCGAGCTCGGCACGAGGAAGGCCCCGGCCAGTCCCTGCACGGCTCGCGCCGCGATGAGCAGCTCGATCGTGGGGGCCACCGCGACGGCGATCGAGGCGATCCCGAAGCCGATCAGCCCGATCCGCAGGATCAGCAGCCGGCCGTAGGCGTCGCTGGCGGCGCCGGCCACCAGGATGAGCGCGCCGAGCGTGACGAGGTAGGCATCCACCGCCCACTGCTGGGTCGACAGGCCGCCGCCGAGCTCGCGCTCGATCGCCGGCAGGGCGACGTTGACGACCGTGCCGTCGAGGAACGCGACGAACGATCCGAGCACCGCGATGGCCACGACCAGCCGCTGCTGGGGGGTCATGCGCTCGGTCATGGGTCCACCGTAGGTCGCGGCGGGGACGCGTGGGGGCGTCTTGCCGCGGAGGTGCCTTCTGCTCGCGGCCGGCGTCAGACCTCGATGTTCACGGCGGCGGCGCAGCGGGCGAGCTCGTCGGCGCTGAGGTGCAGGTCGGCAGCCCGTGCCGAGTCGGCGATGGATGCCGCGCGCCGGGCGCCCGGGATCGGCACGACGACGGGGCTGAGCGACAGCTCCCAGGCGAGCACCACCTGCTGCGGGCTCACCCCGTGCGCCTCGCCGATCTCGCGGAACACGCCGAAGCGCTCGCCGACCGCGCGGGCACCGCCGCCGGTGCCGCCCAGCGGGCTCCACGGGAGGAATGCGATGCCGTGCTCGTCGCAGTAGCGCAGCTCGCCGTAGCTGCCGGGGTGACGCGGCGAGAACTCGTTCTGCACGCTCGCCAGGCCGCCGTCGCCGAGCACCTGCCGGGCGATCTCGATCTCTTCGACACTCGCGTTCGAGATGCCGATCTCGCGAATGAGGCCCTCGCTCTGCAGGGTCTTCAGGTTGTCGATGATCTCGCCGTAGACCAGCCACCGGTCGGGGCGGTGGTACTGGTAGAGGTCGATGACGTCGACGCCGAGGTTCTGCAGCGACTTCTGCACCGCGCTGCGCAGGTAGGCGAGCGAGCCGTCGCGGCCGAAGTCCTTCTCCGCGGTGCGCGTGATGCCGCCCTTCGTGGCCACCAGGATGCCGTCGGTGCTGCCGCCCCACGTCACGAGCGCGTCGCGCACGATGCGCTCGTTGTGGCCCATCGTGTCCCAGCTCGGCGCGTAGATGTCGGCGGTGTCGATGAAGGTGACGCCCGCTTCGAGCGCGGCGTGCACGGTGGCGATGGCGTCGTCGTGATCGGGGTAGACGCGGTCGCCGTTCATCGACATGGGCATGGCGCCCAGGCCGATCGCCGAGACGGTGTACGGGCCGATGGTGCGCTGATCCATGTGCACTTCCTTGTGTGGTGGGGCGGTGGGCTTGCCGGTGTCTCCAGCCTGGCACGGTGCGGTGTGCCGAAGGCGCTTCCCGGGGGTCTGCGACCGCTGGTTCGCGGCATCCCTCGGAGTGTCGTAAGCTTGTCGGCGGTGACGTGTCCGAGCGGCCGAAGGTGCAACTCTCGAAAAGTTGTGTAGGGTAACCCCCTACCGTGGGTTCAAATCCCACCGTCACCGCCATGAAAACCCCTGCTGATGCGGGGGTTTTCTGTTTCTCCGTGCCTGGCAGGCGCGCTGGCGCCGCCCGTGGCCGGTCGCGGCGTTCCATCCGTCGGATCGGTGGGGCTGGTGTCGTCTCCCGTGTCACCGCAGGTGACACGGGCCCCGCCGATCCGACGGATGGTGAGGGTCGAGGCCTCGCCGGGCCGCCGCGCTTAGGGTGGACCGGTGTCGTCCGCCCGGTTCTCCGTCGTCCCCGCCTCCTACGTGTTCCTGATGCGCGGCAGCCAGGTGCTGCTGCAGCGGCGTCAGAACACGGGCTACATGGACGGCATGTGGGTCGCGGGCGCGGCCGGGCACATCGAGCCCGGCGAGACAGCCGTCACCGCTGCGCGGCGCGAAGCGCGGGAGGAGCTCGGCATCGACGTCGCCGCCTCGAGCCTTCGCCCCGTCACCGTCATGCAGCGCACCGACGGCTCCGACGCGCCGAGGGAGCAGCGCGTCGACTGGTTCTTCACCGCCGAGGAGTGGGCCGGCGAGCCGACGATCATGGAACCGCAGAAGTGCGCCGAGATCGCCTGGTTCGACCTCACCGGCCTGCCGGCGGAGATCCCCGACTACGAGCGGCTCGTGCTGGACGGCCTGGCCTCCGGGCGGCTGGACCTGCTCACCAGCGTCGGATTCTCCGCGTAGCCCGTTCGGCCACCGCGCCACACGGGGTCAGGTGACGTAGGCGAGTGCGGGGATCCACGCCACCACGAGATACGACGCCACCCCGGCCAGTGCGAGGGCCAGGGCACCCGCCGCAGCGGCGCGGCCCGGTGTGCGCGGGGCGAGGATCACCGCGAGCAGCGTGCCGACGGCCAGCACGATGAGCAGCACGGTCGGTGCCACCGCGGCGCGCAGACGGTCGAACGTGAAGCAGTTGCGCGGACCGGGAAGCACGAGCGCGCACGCATCGGGACCGAGGGGGACGGCGATGAGCCAGACCGCCGAGAGCGCCGACAGTGCGACGGCCGCCACGATCAGCGCCGGGATCAGTCGTCCACGCGACCGGGTCGCTTCCGTTCGGGGCGCTGCATCGTCGGGCGCACTCATCCATCGCTCCGTTCCCTGTTCCCCTGAGCCTGCCACGCCGCGGGCGCCGTCGGGGGCACGACCCCTCACCTCCGCGCCCCGACGGCCGACCTCCGACCGCCGCCCCGCGCGACCGCGGGACCGATGTGCTGCACCGCTACGGTGAACGGATGCGAGGTCGCTCACAACTGATCATCGGTGCGTCGCTGGTTCTCCTTGCACTGACCGGCTGTGCGACGGCGACAGCCCCCACGCCCGCGGCGGGTGAACTCTCAGCGGCGCCGCAGGTCGCAAGCCCGCCCGCCGCGAGCGCAGCGCCCACCGAGGCGGGCACCGAGACCGCGGATGCGGCGGCGCAGGCCCAGGCCTGGTTGGACGCGACCGTGCTGCCGCCCGGTGCCGTGGCATCCGACGCGGGTATCGCCGTCTTCGGCTCGTACACGGGCTGGCCGTGCGGTCCGATTGAAGAGGTCTCGGGCTTCTGGGCGGTGCCGGACGCGACGGTCGGCGGCACCGCGAAATGGTTGCTCGCCCATCCGCCCGCCGACATGATCACGACGACGGTCGGGTCCGCCATCGACGACTCCACGATCGTGGGCTTCGTGCCCGAGCCCGATGCGCAGGAGGGGATCGTGTACACGATCGCCAGAACCGACGACGGCGTCGCCGTGCGGGCCGAGGTCGCTGCTCTCACCGCCTCGGGCGTGTGCCCTGAGCCCCCCGGCGGCGGGCAGTGGGGTGCGCCCGGACAGGGCTAGTGACTGACGACCCTGATCGGTTTTGTCCATTTGTCCGATTCGGTCGGTGGGCGCTCTTACAGTGGCGGACGTCGCTGACGCATCGACAGGAGCGAGGCCGCTCCGTCGGCACGGGGACCGCGCGGGGCGCGGAACCGGGCGGGCGTGGGCGGCGCGAGACCATGGAGGATCACTGCAATGAAGCACACCGCACGTTTTCTCGGGATCGCCGCCGTGGGCGCGCTGGCGGTCGGCGCGCTCGCCGGCTGCACGGGGTCCGGCCAGGGCGACGACGCGGGTTCGGGCCCCGTCAGCCTCAACATCGCGTGGTGGGGCAATGACACCCGCGCGGCGATGTACGAAGAGGCGATCGCCCTGTTCGAGGAGTCGCACCCGGGCATCACCGTCGACGGAACGTTCGGCGACTTCTCGTCGTACTGGGACGCGCGCTCCACCGAGTCGGCGGCGCGGAACCTCCCCGACGTGCTGCAGTTCGACCAGGCGAACCTCGTCGAGTACGGCCTGAACGGCGCCCTCCTCGACCTCTCGCCCTACCTGGGCGACCAGATCGATGTGTCGGGCATGGAAGACGTCGTCGTCGACGCCGCCACGGTCGACGGCACCCAGTACGGCGTGCCGGTGGGCACCGGCACCCTCGGGCTCTTCGTGAATCCCGCGGTGCTCGCGCAGACCGGTGTCGAGCCGCTCGACCCCGACTACACGTGGGACGACCTGAACGACTGGATCACCGAGGTGACGGATGCCGGGGCGACCACGCCCGACGGCAAGTCGGTGTTCGGCGGCTACGACCAGGGCGTGACCATGTGGTTCTTCATCCAGTGGCTGCTGCAGCAGGGGCAGGAGCCCTTCGAGGACGACGGCTCGTTCGCGTTCACGAAGGACGACATGATCGAGTTCCTGGATGCCACGACGCCGCTGCGAGAGGCCGCCTCCTACTACCCGCCGTCGCGGGCCACCGAGATCGCCCCCGCCGACGGCTTCGCGATCGGCGAGACGGCGAGCTCGCTCACGTGGGACAGCTTCTTCTCGCGCTACACCGACGTCGAAGGCCTCGAGACGCTCCCGGTGCCCACCGGGCCGGAGGGCGAGAAGGCGGTGTTCTACACCGTGCTGCACATGGGCGCGTCGGCGAACACCGACCACCCCGAGGAGGCCGCCCTGCTGCTGGACTTCCTCGCCACCGATCCGGGCGTCGCCGAGATCTTCGGCACCTCCCGCGGCATCCCCACCGACGCAGCCGTGCTCGACGGGCTCGAGTTCCCCGAGGGGTCGCTCGAGGCGAAGTCGATCGCCTACCGCGATTCGCTCGCCCAGTACGAGACGGTGGCCACCCCCGTGCTCCCGCCGACGTTCGCCAGCCTCGAGTCGACGTGGGTGCGCCTGAACGAAGACCTGATGTACGGCACGATCGACGTTGCGCAGTTCGTCGACCAGTGGTGGGCGGAGGCCGAAGCGATCAGCTGACGCTCACACCGACGACGGCTCCTCGCGCAGCGCCCACCGGGCCAGCTGCGCGAGGAGCCGTCGGTGTCCGGCCGAGGCATACGACCGCTCGTCGTGGCCCAGCACGTCGACGGCGATGCGCGCGGCGCCCACCTCTCTGATCCAGGCCGCGGGTTCGACGTCGCCGCTCTCGGCGCCGTCGAACTGCGCCACGACCGCGCTGCGCCCCAGGCGCTGCAACCGGCAGTAGCGCTCATCGGCAACGCTGAAGTCGGCAACGCTGAAATCGGCAACGCGGAAGTCCGGCACGGTGGGCCCCGCCACCGCGGCATCCGCACCATCCCCGGCGCCATCCCCGTCCCCGCGCCCGCGGACCGCGACCTCGCCGTGCGGCGGGTGGAACGACAGGCCGGGCACCCACATCGCCCCGATCGCCGGCGCCCACTCCGGATAGTCCCGCAGCGACGCGACGGCGCAGTGCAGGGCGAGCACGCCGATGCCGCGCTCCAGCGCCGCGGCCAGCCCCGCGATCGACTCCGCGGGCACGGCGGCGTCACCGGCATCGGTGCGCCACGGGTCGCCGGCGTTGACCACCAGCAGGTCGACACCGGCCAGCGAGCGCATCGCCGCATCGACGTCGTGCTCGATGCGGGCCTCGATGCCCGCCGCGGCGAGGGCATCGGCGATGAGCGGGCTCGTCCGAGGGAACGGATGCCACGGGTCGGCGTAGCGCCCCGTGCCGCTCGCGATCAGTGCGCGCATGGGTCCTCCCGGTCAGGCGATCGTCGCGAGGTCGCGATGATGCACTTCGAACTCGAGGCTACCCAAGGTGAGGAACCGTTCGATCTCATCGACGCTCTGCCGCCCCATGCGTCGCAGCTCGTTGCCGAGCGACCCCGCGATGTGGGGGGTGAGGGTCACTCCGGGCGCGTCGAAGAGGGGGTGCCCGGCGGGCAGCGGCTCCGGATCGGTCACATCCAGCACCGCCCGCAGCCGGCCCGCTGTGAGCTCCGCCACGAGGGCGTCGGTGTCGACGAGCGCGCCGCGCGCGGTGTTGATGAGGGTGGCTCCGGTGCGCATCAGGGCCAGCTCGGCGGGCCCCAGCATCCGATAGGTCTGCGGCAGCGACGGGGCGTGGAGGCTGACGATGTCGGCGGTGCGCAGCAGGTCGGGCAGCGACACGAGCGTCGTGCCCAGGCGCGCGGCATCGGCCGGCGAGAGCGAGGGGTCGTAGAGCAGCGTGTCGACGTCGAACGGGCGCAGCAGCTCGAGCACCCGCCGGCCGATGCGCGAGGCGCCGACGATGCCGACCGTGATGCCGTAGGCGCCCACCGCACCCGGCGGCCGGGCCAGGCCCATGTCGCGGGTGCGGTGGTAGCGGGCCGCGGCCTCGAGCGTGTTCTTCGCGCTCAGCAGAACCATGGCGAGCGTGTACTCGGCGACCGGAACCGCGTTGGCCGCGGCGCAGCTCGACACCCGGATGCCGCGGTGCCACAGCGCAGGGGAGACGACGCGCTTGACCGAACCCGCGGCGTGGAAGACCGCGCGCAGGCGCGGCAGGGCGTCGAGGGCGGCGGCATCCAGGAGCGGCGCGCCCCACCCGGTGATGAGGATCTCGGTGTCGGCGGTCGCCCCTGCCGGCAGCGGGTCGCTGCGGGTGGCGACTCGGGCATCCAGCCGCACGAGACGTTCGAGGCGCGCGAGGCTCCCCTCGTCGAACAGCTCGCCCACCAGGCCGGCATCCTCGAGGGCGATCATCGCGCGGGGGGCGCTCATGCGCGCACCTGCCCGCCGGTCGGGACGACATCGACCGTGCCGTCGGGCCACTGCACGCGCACGGCAACAGGCTCGATGAGGATCTCGGGAACCGCGCCCGGGTGCTCAGGGGCCGTGCCCGACAGCACCACGAGGGCGGCGACGAGCTCGCCCGCGCCGGCGGCCACCGACTGGGCCGCCCACGGGATGACCGCGTGCGCCGCGAACGGGTTCGACCCCGAGCGCACCTCCACACCGCGCACGTCGAGTCCCCGCACCGGCACCACCGCCGTCGTCACGCCGTCTGCGCGCGTGAACGAGGCCTGTGCGAGGGGGACCTCGGCCTCGACGGGCAGCGCCCAGCCGCCGATGCGGAACCGCCAGGGCGCGGCGCCCTCGGGCCAGGCCGCGTCGCCGTCGACCGCGGCGTGCGGGCGCGGATCTGTCGCCGGGGCCGTCCACCACGCCAGGCGCAGCTCGTCGACACCGTGCACGACCGAGGCCGTGGTCACCACGGGCCCCCGACGCAGCGATGCCCACGTGGCGGCATCGGCGTCGTCGGTGTCGAGCCAGTGCACGCGCGAGCGCGACACCGCGACGCGCCCGTCGAGGTGCACACGCTCGATCACATCGCGGTGGGAGGCCGCGCCGCGCGCATCGAGCAGGGCGACGTGCGAGTCCAACGGCGAGGCGATCGAGCCGGGCGACAGCTCGGGGGAGGTCGTGTTCGAGTACCCGATGCGCTGATAGAAGGGGTTGTCGGTGCGCACGGCGCCCGCCGGGCCCCGGAAGCCGTCGGACCCGTGGTTGAGCACCCGCACGATGCCGTCGGCCGCCGACGAGACGACGAGCCAGCCCGGCGCCGGAAGCGCCTGCATGCTCACCTGCTCGCGCTCCGGCGCCGCGGGCACCGCGCACCACTCGTCGTGGTCGTCGGGCAGCAGCAGACCGAGGAACCCCTTGCTCGCCCAGTACGGCGACGACCCGCCGGTGTAGAGCTGCCGGATGCGGGGGAACGAGCGGTGCCATCCGATGGGCAGGAGCCCCTGCGCGTCGACGGCGCCGGCATCCAGGAAGTGCGACACCACCTCGGTGCCGAGTGCGCGCGTCTGCCCGGCCGCGAGCGGCGTGACCCCGGCGATCGCGCCCGCCCACAACGGCGCGAGCATCGCGAAGCGATAGGTCAGCGAACGCCCCTGCAGCAGGGGCGCGCCGCCGGCGCCGACCAGCGTGCGGGCCTGGTCGATGAAGGCCGCGAGGCGCTCGCGATGCACGGATGCCAGCGGGATGCCGGCGATGCGGGCGTGCAGCAGCGGGTAGACGTGCCACGCCCAGCCCGCGTAGTAGTCGAAGCTCTGGCGGGCGCCGGTGGGGCTCGCGCCGTCGGAGTACCAGCCGTCGCCGACGTACAGGCTCTCCTGGATCTCGGCGTTGCGGTCGAGGTCGGCCTGGCGCCACGGGCCGCCGACGGAGGCGAGGAAGGCTTCGATGACGTTCTGGAACCAGATCCAGTTGTTCGTGTAGCCCGCCGTGCCCACGACGCCCGAGAGCCAGGCGACGACGCGCTGCCGCTCGCCGTCGTCGAGGGTGTCCCACAGCCAGGGGCGGGTCTCCGACAGTGCGATGGCGACCGAGGCCGCCTCGACGACCGCCTGTCGGCGCTCGGAGATCGTCGGCCACCGCTCCGGCCCGTCCGGGTCGACGCCGGCGAGCAGGCCGGTGCGGTAGCGGCCGACGAGGCCGTGCGGGTCGGCGCCTCCCGCCCCGCGCAGCCGGAAGGCGGCCAGCAGAAACGTGCGCGCGAACCCCTCGAGCCCGTCGCTCCACGGGCCCGACGCGCTCGACGGGCCGGGCATGGTCACGAGCGCGCCGGTGGGGGAGGCGAAGGGTTCGGTGCCCGCGAGCAGGCGGTCGGCCAGGGCCTCCCACGCGCGCCGCGTCCCGTCGAAGGGCGCGCCGTCGCGAGCGCGGGGGTCGTCGTGCATCACCGTCACCGTCCGATCGTGCACCACGTCGCGGGCGCCGACGGGGTTACGGACAAAATCGATCAGACTGCGACACCGACCTGCGACACTGGGGTGATCGCACGCGAAGGAGCGGAGATGTCCACCCAGCACCTGCTGCCGCGGGCGCGCCACGAGCATCTGCTGCGTCAGCTCGAACTGCACGGCAGCGTGAGCGCGGCGCACGTGGCCCACGAACTCGGCGTCGCCCAGGTGACGATCCGCCGCGACATCCTCGAACTCGAGAAGGCCGGGCTGCTCGCCCGGGTGCACGGCGGGGCGATCGGCGTCGCCGCGCCCGCGACGCCGCAGTCGGCGCGCACCGACATCGGCGTCGTCGTGCCGAGCTCGGTCGGCCACTTCCCCGTCATCGTGAAGGGGATGGAGGCCGCATCCCACGCCCTCCGGGCCCGACTGATCCTCGCGACCTCGCAGTACCGCCTCGACCTGGAACGCCGCCAGGTCGAGCGCCTCGTCGAGGTCGGGGTCGACGGGATCGTGCTGGCGCCCACCCTGCGGGGGCGCAGCGAGGCCGAGCTCGCCGCGTGGGTGCGCACGATCCCCGTGCCCGTGGTGTTCCTCGAGCGCCGGCTCGAGTCGATGGCCCTCGCGGCCTTCGACAGCGCGCGCACCGACCACGCCGGCGGCGCCGTGCTCGCCGTCGAGCATCTCGCCGCGCTCGGGCACCGCCGGGTCGGCCTCGCGCTCTTCGACCGCACCCCGACCGCGCCGCTCATCCGCGAGGGGCACGCCCGCGCCGTCGCCGCGCTCGCCCTCGACCCGGCGGTGGAGGTCACCCTCCCCAAGGGCGACGAGGACGACCTCGACGCCGCGCTGGCAGACCTGCTCGCCCAGTGCCGGTCGACGGGCACGACGGCCCTGCTCGTGCATACCGACGTGCACGCCGCGCGGCTGGTCGAGATGGCCGCCGACGTCGGCATCGACATCCCGCGCGACCTCGCCGTGATCGCCTACGACGACGACACGGCCGCGCTCGCGATGGTGCCGCTCACCGCGGTGACCGCGCCGGGCCGCGATCTCGGGCAGCAGGCCCTGCGGGTGCTCATCGAACGCATCGTGGCCGCCGGCGACGGGCCGTCGGCCCCGCGGCACCTCACGATGCTCCCCGGCCTGACCGTGCGCCGGTCGTGCGGAGCGGCGGGCTGAGGGAGGCGATCACGCCCCGCCGGTGACGGCACCGGCGACGGCGTCGGCCGCCGCCGCGGGGGAGAGGCCCGCGGTCGGCACGACGATCTCGGTCGGGCGCGCGGGGCGGGCGGACTGCGCCGCCGACAGGCGCAGCACGCCGTCCACGTGGGCTGCCGACGCCCCGCACAGGTCATCGCCCGCCAGCACCGGCCCTTCTCCGCGCGTGCGGAAACCGGCGTGTGCGCGGATGCCGTCGGCATCCGGCGCGAGTCGCACGAACGACACCGCGCTCGCGGGCAGCGCCGCACGCACCTGCGCGGGGTCGACCTCGAGCGGCGCGACCACCACGAGCGGGGAGGCGCCGACAGCGCCGAACGTCGCGTGCAGCCGTGCCAGCGCGGGGAGTCCGACGGGGCGGTGAACGTGCCAGGCGAAGGAGAGCTGGGCGAGGTCGGCGAAACCGGCGGTGCGCCCCGCGCGCCAATGACGCTGCACGAGCTCCCAGCCCACCCGCGATGCCCCCGCCAGGCGGGCGCCGGTGATCCACAGCACCGGCGCGGGGGTCGGGGCGGGTTCGGGGGTCGGGGCTTCGGGGGCCAGGGCTTCGGGGGTCAGGGCTTCGGGGGTCGTGGGTTCGGGGGTCAGGGCGTCGGGGGTCAGGGCTTCGGGGTCTGGGATGTGTGGCGCCGCGGGGTGCGGCATCCGCCAGAGGCTCATCACGCGGTCGACGGTCTGCCGCTCGGTGTCGTCGTCGGTGGCCAGGCGCTCCCACGCGGTGTGGACGCGCGCGGCCTCGGCGGTGCCGGCCGCGAGCACACGCGTCAGCTCGGCCTCGTCGAGCCGACGCGGGGCCAGACGCCGGCGGCGGGTCTGCTCCGCCGCGTCGAGCCAGATCGAGCGCACCGCGGCGGCCTCCGGGCGGGGCGGGGCGGCGTGCGGCCAGGCGACCCCCGAGACGACGAGGTGCTCGACGCCGGCCGCGCGGAACTCGGCGGCGACGGCATCGAGGGCCCGCTCCTTCAGCATCCACCGGCCGGGGTCATCGGCCGATTCGGGGTAGCACATGCCCAGCTGGTCGATGTCGACGTACCCGGTCGGGGCGCCGTCGGCGACAAGGCGCTGCGCGACCTCCCACGCGGTGGTCGACTTGCCCACGCCGGGCGCACCGGCAAGACGCAGCAGCTTCACCCTCGGCATCCTAGGAGGGCGGGTCGCGCCGGACGGTCAGGCCGCGCGCTGCAGCAGGCTCGCCACCGCGGTGTCGAACACGAGCGTCTGGCGCCGCTCCTCGGCCGTGTCGCGGCGGGCGCCCGCCGAGGCGACGAACACCGCGCCGACCACGTCGATGTATCCGACGACCGCGCCGCGCTGGCGCACCTCGTAGGCGTCGACGTCGATGCGCGCCCACGTCACGCCCGAGGCTCCTCCGGTGCTCGCGCTCGCGGCATCCGACGCCGGCTCGATGTGGCGGGCGGGCAGATCGCGCAGTGCCTCGGCGATCTCGTCGTGCTCGCTGTAGCGGGAAACGGTGGTCCTCATCGTCGTCGCCTTCCGTGCTCGAGCTCCACTCTCGCGCCCCGTCCCGCCGCGCACGAGCCCGTTGACAACGCCCCTCTCGCGCCCTACACGCCCCGCCTGGGTGCCCCGCCGCACCGCCCCACGCCGATCGCGCAGCAGCGCCGGGCGGTGTCAGTCGAGGGGGTAGGCGACGGCGGCGAAGCGGGTGCTGTCGGGCGCCCAGCTGTTCACGTTGATCGTGCCCTGACCGCCGAACAGGTGCGCGAGGGTGCGCGGATGCCGCCAGTCGCCGCCCTCGACCAGGCGCAGCTCCACCGGGAGGTCGGCGGGGTGGCCCTCCGTTCCGGGAGGGAAGGCGATGTACACCGCGGCGCTGCCGTCGGGCGACAGGTGCGGAAACCAGTTCACGCGCTCGTCGACGGTCAATTGCTCGAGGTCGCCGCCGTCGCGGCGCACCCGCGCGATCTGCGCGTGCCCGTCGAACTGCTCGGTGTTCAGGTACAGCCACACCCCGTCGGGGCTGTACTCGCTGCCGTCCTCCGCCGCCGCGGATGCCGTGAGCCGGCGCGCCGTGCCGCCGCCCGCCGGCAGTGTGTACACCGCGCCGGCGCCCCACGACCCGTCGACCGGGCGGCGGATGCCGATGAAGGCGAGCTCGGCGCCGTCGGGCGAGACCCCGTGCAGGAAGTGCAGCAGCGCGTCGTCGTCGCTGATGCGCACGGCGGGGCCCCCGTCGAGCGGCGCCCGATACAGGTGCCCGTCGTTCGCGCTGAGGAAGATGTGGCGGCCGTCGGGATCGAGCACGTGGTCGTTGTTGAGCGAGGGCATGCCGGCGGGTGTGATGTCGGTGAGATCCCGCCCGGCGAGGTCGAGGCGCCACAGCCGTCCGTCGCCGTTGAGGATGAGCGCCGTGCCGTCGAGCGTCCAGTTCGGCGCCTCGAGCAGGATCTCGCGCGACTCCCAGACGTCGTCTCGGCGGCCGTCACGGTCGAAGACGGCCACGACGGTGCGCTGAGCGGGGGCGAGGCGGCGGTGATACGCGGTGTCGGCCATGCGCCCACTCTCGCAGGTGTCAAGCCCGTGCCGGGCTGTCGGTGCGCGGCCTAGTGTCGGGCACCACCGCATCCGCGCGCCGTCCGGCGCTGATGCACTGCAGACCGACGCGAAGGAAGAGAACGTGACCACCACGCCGAACGACCCCCGCACGTCCCACCCGCACGACGGCTTCCCCGACCAGCAGCAGAGGCAGCCGGGACTGCTGGCGCAGACCACGCCCGCGCCCGACCACGGTGAGGACAGCTACGAGGGCAGCGGCCGACTGCAGGGTCGCCGCGCACTCATCACCGGCGGCGACTCCGGTATCGGCCGCGCGGTCGCGATCGCGTTCGCCCGCGAGGGAGCCGATGTCGCCATCGCGCATCTCCCCGAAGAGCAGGCGGATGCCGACGGCACGGTCGAACTGATCACCGCGGCGGGTCGCACCGGACTGTCGCTCGCGGGTGACGTGCGCGACGAAGGCTTCGCAGCGCAGATCGTCGAGTCGACGGTCGAGGGGCTGGGAGGGCTGGACATCCTCGTGCTGAACGCGGCGTATCAGAAGGACCGCGACGGGGTGGAGAACCTCGAGACCGAGGAGTTCGACCGCGTGATGCGCACGAACCTCTACGGCATGGTCTTCACCGCCCGCGCGGCGATCCCGCATCTGCCGGCGGGTGCGTCGATCATCGTGTCGTCGTCGATCCAGGCCTTCAACCCGTCGCCGGGCCTCGTCGACTACGCCATGACCAAAGCCGCGCAGGTCGCCTTTGTGAAGGCGCTCGCGCAAGACCTCGGCCCCCGCGGCATCCGGGTCAACGCGGTGGCACCGGGACCGGTGTGGACGCCGCTCATCCCCGCCACGGGGTGGGATGCCGAGCGGCTGACCACCTTCGGGCAGGACACCCCGCTCGGCCGCGCCGGTCAGCCGGCCGAGCTCGCGGGCGCCTACGTCTACCTTGCCTCGGAGGCGGCGTCCTACGTGTCGGGCGCGGTGCTGCCGGTCACCGGGGGCAAGGGTCTGTGACCCTCCGCCGCGGCCGAAGGGCCGGGGGCGAGGGCCTGTGATCCTTCGCCCCCGGCGGCCGGGGTCGGCGGGCGTCAGGAGGTGCGGGGAACCCGGTTCTCGGCGCTGACCATCCATGCGAACTGCTCGAGCTTCTCGAGCACGGCGTGCAGGATGTCGGCGCTGGTGGGGTCTTCCTCGTCGACGTCGTCGTGCACCTCGCGGCACGTCGAGATCGTCGCCTCGAGGCGCTCGGTGACCAGGTCGATGACGGTGGCCGTGTCGACCTCGCCGTGCGGGAACTCGGGGAGCGTCGTGGTCTCGGCGACGGTGTCGCTGCGACCGTCGGGCAGCGCGTGCAGTGCCCGCATCCGCTCGGCGACGGTGTCGCTGAACTCGCGCGCGGCGTCGATGATGTCGTCGAGCTGGCGGTGGGTGTCGCGGAAGTTCTTGCCGACGACGTTCCAGTGCGCCTGCTTGCCCTGCGAGGCGAGCTCGATGAGATCGACGAGCACCTTCTGCAGGTTGTCGCTGAGGGCGGCCGAGGCGGTGAAGCCCGACTCGGCGTTCTGCTCGTCGGTGAGCCCGGCGCCTCGGGCCGGCTTGCGCTTGTTCTTGGGGGCGGTGGTCTTCGTGCTCGTAGCCATGATCCGAGGGTAGGAGCGGCCTCCGCGCCGCGGACGGGGATTGCCTTCCCCGGATCGGAGTGCTAACCCCCGCTCACGCGAGCCCCGACCCCGGCTCCACGCCCGCGCCCACCGCCTCGAGGGCGACGGGCGGGTCGAGCACCGCCTGCAGCAGCACCGTCATCGCAGCGACCGGGTCGGTGCCGTCGGCGAGCCAGCGGATCTGGATGCCCTCCCACCCGCTCACGACGAGGGTGGCGAGCACCTCGGGCGCCACCGTCGAGCGGACGCGCCCGGCGCGCTGGTCGTGCCCGATCATGCGGGCGTAGTCGACGGTCACGGCGGCGTAGCGCCGCATCAGCCAGTCGTGGGCCTCGTGGTCGGGCGAGGTGGCCTCGGCCGAGACGATCGAGAACATGCGCACCAGCTCGCGGCGGCCGAGGTTGCGGGCGACGACACCGAGCACCATCGGCGCGAAGCCGTCGCGGCGGGCGCGCTGCTCGGCATCCGGGTCGGCGGCGTCCTCCTGGTCGAGCACCGCGGCCAGCAGCGCGGCCTTGGTGGGGAAGTGGTGCATCACCGTGGTCAGCGACAGGTCGAGCTGCTTGGCGATCTGCCGCAGCGACCCGCCCCGGTAGCCGTACGCGCCGAAGACCGCCGTGGCGGTGCGGATGATCTCGATGCGGCGCTCCGCGGTCTTCGCGTAGGGGCCTCGGCGGGGCGGAGTCGGGTCCGACATGAGGAGAGCGTAGCCCGCCCGCGCATAAAACGTGCAAGTGCACGGGTTTTGATCTAGGGTGGTCGCGTGACGACGGATGCGACGAAGAACCGCTGGGTGAAGAACGGCTCGCTGGGCGAGGGGAAGCTGCGCTTCGGCGCCGACTACAACCCCGAGCAGTGGCCGCGCGAGGTGTGGGACGAGGACGTGCGCCTCATGCGCGAGGCGGGCGTGAACATCGTCTCGCTCGGCATCTTCTCGTGGGCGCTGCTCGAGCCGCGCCCGGGCGAGTGGGACTTCGGCTGGCTCGACGAGGTCATGGACCTCCTCCACGCCCACGGCATCGACGTC
Organism: Microbacterium festucae; assembly: GCF_025421715.1. GTDB lineage: Bacteria > Actinomycetota > Actinomycetes > Actinomycetales > Microbacteriaceae > Microbacterium > Microbacterium festucae. The sequence goes on along the minus strand of NZ_JAOEFC010000001.1, from coordinate 590,357 downwards.
GACCTTGCCACCGCCACCGCCTCCCCGCCGCCGTGGCTGGCCAAGAACCACCCCGAGATCCTGCCGGTGGGCGTCGACGGCACGGTGTTCTGGCCCGGCTCGCGTCAGCACTGGCGCCCGACGTCGCCGGTGTTCCGCGAGCACGCGCTGCGCCTGACCCGCACCCTCGCCGAGCGGTACGCCGACCACCCCGCCCTGGTGGCGTGGCACGTGTCGAACGAGCTCGGATGCCACAACCTGTACGACTACTCCGATGACGCCGCCCGGGCCTTCCGGCTGTGGCTCGCCGCGCGATACGGCACGCTCGATGCGCTCAACGACGCCTGGGGCACGGCCTTCTGGTCGCAGCGCTACGGCGCGTGGGACGAGATCCTCCCGCCGCGCATCGCGCCGACGCTGCGCAACCCCGGCCAGCGCCTCGACTTCGAGCGGTTCTCCTCGGATGCCGTGCGTGATCACCTGCGCGCCGAAGCGGCGGTGCTGCACGAGGCCACCCCCGACGTGCCGGTGACCACCAACTTCATGGTCGCCCAGAACGTGCGCGACATCGACTACGTGTCGTGGGCGGGCGATGTCGACTTCGTCTCCAACGACCACTACCTGCGCCCCGGCCCGATCGGCCGCGACGATCTCTCGTTCTGGGCGAACCTCACCGGCAACATCGCCGGAGGCCGGCCCTGGTTCCTCATGGAGCACGCCACCAGCGCCGTGAACTGGCGCGAGGTGAACCCGCCCAAGCGCCCCGGCGAGCTCGTGCGCGACGCCCTCACCCACGTCGCCCACGGTGCCGACGCGGTCTGCTACTTCCAGTGGCGGCAGTCGCGCGCCGGCGGCGAGCGCTACCACTCGGGCATGCTGCCGCACGCGGGCGCCGACAGCCGGGTCTTCCGCGACGTTGTCGCGCTGGGGCAGCGGCTGCAGGAGATCGCCGGGATCACCGGTGCGCTGCGCGAGCGGGCGCGGGTGGCCGTGCTCTTCGACTACGAGTCGTGGTGGGTCAGCGGACGCGAGGGCCACCCCACCGAGGGGCTGGCCTACGACGTGGAGGCCCTCACCTGGTACCGGGCGCTGCTGGATGCGGGCGTGCGCGCCGACGTCATCCCCGCCTCGGCCTCCTTCGACGGGTACGAGGTCGTCGTGGCGCCGATGCTCCACGTCGTCGACGAGGCGCTGCGCGGCCGGCTGGCCGCCGTCGCCGAGAGCGGGCGCCACCTGGTGACCACCTACTTCTCGGGCGTCGTCGACGAGTACGACCGCGTGTGGCTGGGCGGCTACCCGGGAGCGCTGCGCGAGGTGCTCGGCATCCGGGTCGAGGAGTTCGTGCCGCTGCTGGCCGGCAGCCCCGCGGCGCTGGCCTCGGGCGCCGAGGCGACCGTCTGGTCGGAGCGCATCGTGCACGTCGGCGACGACGTCGAGGTGCTCGACACCTATGCCGGCGGAGACCTCGACGGTGCGCCGGCCGTCACCCGGCGGCGTCTGCCCGGCGGCGGCACCGCGACCTACGTCTCGGCCGACCTCGGGGTGGCGGGCGCCGGCGGCGTGCTGCGCGCGCTCACCGCCGAGGCGCCGGCGCTCGCCGCCGACCCGCTGGCCGCCGACGGCCGCGTCGAGGTGATCTCGCGCGTCCAGGGCGACACGCGCCACCTGTTCCTGGCCAACCGCACCGACGAGCCGGTGCGCGCCGGCGATGTCGAGCTCGCGCCGCGCGAGGTCGCCGTGCGCACGCAGCCGCGGCACTGACCCCCGCCGCCGACCCGCGCGACCCCCTGCTCCCAGCGGGCGCGCGGGTCGGCGGGCTACTCTGAGACGTGACTTCCAACGAATCCGCCGTCGACGACACGGCATCCGCGACGGCAGCCGACGCGCCGATCTCGCCCACGTTCGCCGATCTGGGACTCGAAGGCGCGGTGCTCAAGGCGCTCGACGACGTCGGCTACGAGACGCCGTCGGCGATCCAGGCCGCCACCATCCCGCCGCTGCTGGCCGGCCGTGACGTCGTGGGCATGGCCCAGACCGGCACCGGCAAGACCGCCGCCTTCGCCCTTCCCGTGCTCGCCCAGCTCGACGTCTCGCAGAAGCAGCCGCAGGCCCTGGTGCTCGCCCCCACCCGCGAGCTCGCCCTGCAGGTGTGCGAGGCGTTCGAGAAGTACGCGTCGCGCATGAAGGGCGTGCACATCCTCCCCGTCTACGGCGGGCAGGGCTACGGCGTGCAGCTGTCGGCGCTCCGCCGTGGCGTGCACATCGTCGTGGGCACCCCTGGGCGCATCATGGACCACCTCGAGAAGGGCACGCTCGACCTCTCGGAGCTGAAGTTCCTGGTGCTCGACGAGGCCGACGAGATGCTGCAGATGGGCTTCGCGGAAGACGTCGAGACGATCCTCGCCGACACCCCCGACACCAAGCAGGTGGCGCTGTTCTCGGCGACCATGCCGCCCACCATCCGGCGCATGTCGCAGCAGTACCTCAACGATCCCGAAGAGATCACCGTCAAGGCCAAGACCCAGACGTCGGCGAACATCCGCCAGCGCTACCTGGTCGTCTCGTTCGCGCAGAAGGTCGACGCGCTCACCCGCATCCTCGAGGTCGAGAACTTCGAGGGCATGATCATCTTCGTCCGCACCAAGAGCATCACCGAGGAGCTCGCCGAGAAGCTGCGCGCCCGCGGCTACTCCGCCGCCGCCATCAGCGGCGACGTGGCCCAGGCCCAGCGCGAGCGCACCGTCAACCAGCTCAAGTCGGGCAAGCTCGACATCCTCGTCGCCACCGACGTGGCCGCCCGCGGCCTCGACGTGGAGCGCATCAGCCACGTCGTGAACTTCGACATCCCCACCGACAGCGAGCCCTACGTGCACCGCATCGGCCGCACCGGCCGCGCGGGCCGCACCGGCGACGCGATCAGCTTCGTCACCCCCCGCGAGCGGGGGCTGCTCGCCCGCATCGAGAAGGCGACCCGCCAGCCGATGGAGCAGATGCAGCTGCCCACCGCCGAAGACGTCAACGTCACCCGTCTCGCCCGCTTCGACGACCGCATCACCGAGGCGCTCGAGCAGAGCGAGCGCATCACCGCGTTCCGCGACATCGTCGCCCACTACGTGCGCCACCACGACGTGCCCGAGGCCGACGTGGCCGCGGCCCTGGCCGTCGTCGCGCAGGGCGAGTCGCCGCTGCTGCTCGACCCCGACGCCGAGCCGCGCACCTTCGAGCGCGACGACCGCCGTGAGCGCCCCGACCGCGGCGACCGCGACGAGCGGCCCCGCCGCAGCAGCGGCGGGCGCCTGGCGACCTACCGCATCGCCGTCGGCCGCCGCCACCGCGTCGAGCCTCGCCAGATCGTCGGTGCGCTCGCCAACGAGGGGGGCCTGCGCCGCGACGACTTCGGTGCGATCCAGATCCGCCCCGACTTCTCGCTCGTCGAGCTGCCCGCCGACCTGTCGGCCGAGACCCTCGAGCGTCTGAAGGACACCCGCATCTCGGGTCAGCTCATCGAGCTGCGCCCCGACACCGGGGCGCCCCGCCGACGCGACCGCGACGACCGCGGCGAGCGCGGGTTCCGCCCCCGCGAAGACCGGCCGCGCCGCGAGTGGGACGACAAGCCGCGCAAGCCGCGTCACCGCGACTGACGCCGCGCCCTCGCACGCACACGAGGACGGATGCCGGGGCGACCCGCATTCGTCCTCGTCTGCGTAGGGCGGTGCGCTCGACGCGAATCAGGGCACGCGCAGGATGCCCAGGCGACGCTCCTGCAGCGGCACGGTGTGCCACGCCGCCGTGATCCCGGCCTCATCGGCGGCGATCAGCACGCGGTGCGGCGAGGTGGTGCTCACCACGTGCACGCGGATGCCGCCGTCGTCGCGGCGCTCGCCGCGGGCGGCCACGTGCACCTCGCGCCCGGGGGCGGTGCGGGGGCCGGCCACCGGCTGGTCGCGCGGATCGGCCTCGGGGCGCTCGTCGACGAGAGCGGTGCGCGCCCAGTCGTCGGCGCCCACCGCGACCGCACCCAGCTCGGGCATCGTCAGCGTCCAGCCGTGGGCACCCGCGTCGAGCGTCCACCCGGTGGTGTCGATCGCGGCGTCGTCGGGGGCCGCGCTCAGCCGCGCCCGCTCGTCCCAGCTGTCGCGCACGACCGGCGCGGGCGCACCGGCGCCGGCGGCGTCGCCCGGCGCGCCGGCATCGCCCGGCGCACCCGCATCGCCCGGCGCGGCCGCGTCGATCGCGTCGATCGCGTCGATCAGCTCCCAGAAGGCGTGCAGCGTCTCGGGGGTCGTGACCGTCGCGCTCTGGTAGGCGATGACCAGATCCCGTTCCGGGTCGACCACCACGAACTGGCCGTAGGCGCCGTCGAGGCGGAACCCGTGGGTGCTGCGCCACACCTGGTAGCCGTACCCGCGCGCCCAGTCGTCGCCCGGGTCGGCGTCACCGTGCGTGCTGCGGGTGTCGCTCCAGGGGTGGGAGAGCTCGTCGACGAAGGCGCGCGAGACCAGGCGGCGCCCGTCGTACTCGCCGCCGCCGGCCAGCAGCGTGCCCACCTTGGCGAGGTCGTCCACCGTGAGGTGGTACCCCGAGTAGCCCTGCTCGATGCCGCGCCACGGCGCCATCCAGCGCGCGCCGATGCCCAGCGGGTCGAGCAGCCGGGGGCGCAGGTAGTCGGTCAGTCGCTCGCCGGTCAGCGCGGTGACGATGCACGACAGTGCGTAGGTGGCATCCGAGTTGTATGCGAAGAAGGAGCCCGGGGCATGGGCGGGCGGCGTCGACAGCAGCGTCGCCGGGTCCATGCCGAGGGCGACGATCTGCTCGGGGGAGTGGCCGGTGTTCATGGTGAGCAGGTGCTTCACGGTGATGCCGTGCGGGTTGGGGAGCCCCAGCAGCGCGCCGGCGTCGGCGGTCACATCGAGGCGGCCCTCGTCGACGAGCAGGCCGATCGCCAGCGCCGTCCACGTCTTGGACACCGAGTACACGAGCACCGGCTCGCCGCGGCGATACGGCTCCCAGGTGACTTCGACCGCGGTGCGCCCGCCGCGGGCGATCAGCAGCGCGTGCGGGTCGAGGCCCCGCTCGTCGAGTCGGGTCACCAGCCGGTCGACGGCTGCCGACGGAATGCCGAGGTGGTCTGAGGTGGCATCGATGCGCACGGTCATGGTTCGAGCCTAGCCAGCCCCGCACCCGGGGACGGCCGCCGACGGCAGTGTACGCGGGGGCGGGTGGGGGCGGCGAGGTTGGACGCGGCGGCGACATCGGGGCGGCGGGCGGCGGCGATAGTCTGCGGCGATGGTCGCCAGCGCCGGCGGCCCCCCACGAGAAGGAGCAGCCCGATGAGCGACTTCGGATCCACCACCCCCATCCAGCTGGAACGACCCGAGGGCAAGGGCCTGGCCGCGGGCACCCTGGGCCTGTGGGGATCGACCGTCATCGGTCTGGCATCCACCGCCCCGGTCTACTCGCTCGTGGCCACGCTCGGCTTCGTCGTGCTCGCCGTCGGGGCGCAGGCGCCCATCGCGTTCATCATCGCCTTCGTGCCGATGCTGTTCATCGCCTTCGCCTACCGCGAGCTCAACAACGACGTGCCCGACTGCGGTACGACCTTCACGTGGGGCACCAAAGCGTTCGGGCCCTGGGTGGGCTGGATGGGCGGCTGGGGCGTGGCCGTGGCCGGCATGGTGGTGCTCGCCAACCTCGCCCAGATCGCCTCGGTCTACTTCTGGGCGCTGCTGGGCATGGACCTCGAGAACGACGACTGGCGCATCATCCTGGTGGCCGTCTTCTTCATCGCCTCGATGACCTGGGTCAGCTGGCGCGGGGTCGAGATCGGCGAGCGCATCCAGAACGTGCTGCTGGGCATCCAGTACCTCGCCCTGATCATCTTCGTGGTGGCGGCGCTCTGGCAGTACTTCACGGGCGAGGCGCCCGACGCGACCCCCTTCTCGTGGGAGTGGCTCAACCCGCTGGGCTTCACCGACTTCCACGGCTTCACCGAGGCGATCCTGCTGGCGCTGTTCATCTACTGGGGCTGGGACACGTGCCTGGCCCTCAACGAGGAGACGAAGGACCCCAAGCGCATCCCGGGACGGGCGGCGCTGCTGACCACCGTCATCCTGCTGTTCACCTACGTCTCGGTCACCATCGCCGCCATGATGTACGCCGGGCTCGGCGCCGACGGCCCGGGGCTCGGCAACGAGGCCAACGCCGACGACTTCTTCCTGGCCATCAAAGACGGGCTGCTCGGCCCGTTCGGCTGGCTGCTGGTGGTGGCCGTGCTCATCTCGGCGGTGTCGTCGACGCAGACCACGATCCTTCCCACCGCCCGCGGCACCCTCGCCATGGGCGTCTACCGGGCGCTGCCGGCGAAGTTCAAGACGGTGCACCCGCGCTACAAGACGCCGTCGTTCTCGACGATCGCCGGTGGCACCGTGGCCGTCGCCTACTACGTGGGCATGTCGCTGATCAGCGACAACATCCTGCAGGACTCGATCCTCTCGCTGGGCCTGGCGATCGCGTTCTACTACGCCATCACGGGCTTCGCATGCGTCTGGTACTTCCGGGCCACCCTGTTCACCTCGGCGCGCAACTTCTTCTACCGCGGCCTGCTCCCGCTGCTGGGCGCCCTCATGCTCACCTTCGCCTTCGTGCAGTCGGCCATCGACATGTACGACGTCGACTACGGCTACTCGGTGCTGCTGGGCATCGGCGGCACGTTCGTCATCGGCATCGGGGCGCTGCTGCTGGGCGTGGTGCTGATGGTGATCTGGTTCTGCTTCCCGCGGGCGAAGCCGTTCTTCCACGGCAAGAGCCTCAACCGCGAGACCCCGGTCATGGTGCCCGACGAGCCGGGCGACGTCGTGCGCTCGATCGACGGCGGCATCTGAGCGCCGCGGCATCCGCCTGCGCCCGCGCGGTGGACAATGGTCGGATGCCGCAGACCCACCTCATCACCGGCGCCGGATCGGGAATCGGCGCGCTCGTCGCGCAGCGCCTCGCCGACCGCGGCGACCGCCTCGTGCTCGTGGCCCGTGACGCCGCCCGCGCCGCCGACCTCACCGCCGCCTTCCCGACCGCCGCGCCGCTGATCGTCGACCTCGCCCACCCCGAGCGCCTCGCGGATGCCGTCGCCGCCGCCGACTTCCCGGATGCCGTGGACACCGTCATCCACGCCGCCGGCATCGTCGACCTCGGCGAGGTCGCCGACCTGCCGCTGTCGGCGTGGACGAGCCAGGTGACGGTGAACCTCGTCGCCCCGGCCGAGCTCACCCGCCTGGTGCTGCCGCGCGTGCGCGCCGCGAAGGGGCAGGTCGTGTTCGTCAACTCGGGGGCCGGCCTCACCGCCCACCCGCAGTGGGCCGCCTACGCCGCATCGAAGCACGGCCTCAAGGCGCTCGCCGACGCCCTGCGCGGCGAGGAGGCGCCCCACGGCGTGCGGGTGACGACGGTCTACCCGGGCCGCACCGCGACCCCCATGCAGGCCAAGGTGCACGAGCAGGAGGGCGCCGACTACCGGCCCGAGGCGTTCATCGACCCGGCCTCGGTGGTCACCGCGATCCTCACCGCGATCGACCTGCCCCGCGACGCGGTCATCAGCGACGTGACGGTGCGCCCCGGCCCCCGCTGACCGAGACCGCCGATCCCGCCCGCTGACCGACGCCGAGGCCAGCCGCTACGCTGACCGGCGTGCACTCGTCGCTGCTGCTGATCCCGCTGGTCGCCTTCCTCGCACCGCTCGTGGCGCGGGGGATCGGCCGCTGGGTGCGCATCCCCGTGGTCGTCTTCGAACTCGTGCTCGGCATCCTCATCGGCCCGAGCGTGCTCGGCTGGGCGCAGCCCAACGAGTTCATCGATCAGCTGAGCGAGCTCGGCCTCGTGCTGCTGTTCTTCGTCGCCGGCTCCGAGATCGAACCGTCGAGCCTGCGCGGCCGCACCGGCCGGCGCGCGGTGGCCACCTGGTTCGTGAGCCTCGTGCTGGGCGTGATCGTCGGCCTCGCGCTCGGGTCTCCCGAGACGGCGGTGGTCATCGGCATCGTGCTGTGCTCCACCGCCGTCGGCACGATCCTGCCGATCCTGCGGGATGCCGGCGAGACGAGCACCCCGTTCGGCCGGGCCGTGCTCGCGGTGGGGGCGGTGGGCGAGTTCGGCCCGCTGATCGCCATCTCGCTGTTCCTCGGCGCCCGCGACATCGGCGCGTCGACGATCGTGCTGGTGCTGTTCGCCCTGCTCGCCGGCGCCGCCATCCTCATCGCCGGCCGGATGCGCAAGGGGGCGCTGCACCGTTTCGTCGAGGCGACGCTGCACACCTCGGCGCAGTTCGCCATCCGGGTGATCCTGCTGATCATCGGACTGCTGGTGACGGTGAGCTACGTGCTCGACCTCGACGTGCTGCTGGGGGCCTTCGCCGCCGGCATCGTCTGGTCGCTGCTCATCCGCGACGCCGACGAGAGCAGCCGGCACGCCGTGGAGAGCAAGGTCGAGGGCGTCGCCTTCGGCTTCCTCGTGCCGGTCTTCTTCATCTACACCGGCGTCACCTTCGACCTGCAGACCCTGCTCGACGCCCCGCTGCTGTGGCTCGGGGTGATCGCCACCGCCCTCGCGCTGCTGGTCATCCGAGGCGTCCCGGCCACCTTCGCCGCGCCGGCGGGCGCCTCGCTGCGCGACCGCATCTCGTTCGGCATGCTCGCCGCCACGGGCCTGCCGATCATCGTCGCCGTCACCGCGATCGCCGACGACGAGGGCCTGTTCGCCCCGCAGGTGACCCCGGTGCTCGTGGCCGGCGGCATGCTCTCGGTGCTGCTGTTCCCGCTGATCGCCCTCGCCGTGCGCGGAGCGCCGGTCACCCGCCCCGCCCAGCCGATCTCCGAGGAAGGCTGATGCCGGCTTCGGCGGCAGACCTGATCGACGACGCGCGCCGGCGGCTGCACGGCACGCCCACCGAGCGGCTCGGCGACTGGGCGCAGCGCCGCCGGCTGCTCGACTTCGGCCGCGCGGCGCGCATCGTGCCGGTCGGCGAGGCGTGGCACCTCGGCGTGCTGCTGGTGGCGCCGGGCGCGGTCTACGCGACCGGCGAGATCCTGCGCGCCCGGCAGGAGGCCGTGCGCGGCTACACCGCCGAGGCGCAGCGCGAGCGGTCCGAGCGCGCCGCCGCGGCGTTCCGCGGCGGGTTCGCCGAGGGCGAGGCGGTGCACCTGGGCTGGCAGGCCCTCGACCTGGATGCCGTCGCGCACGGTGCGCGGTCGGGGCCGCTGCTGACGGCATCCGGCGTGCCGCACGTGATGTGGAGCGCTGCGGGAGCCAGCCGCCCGCTGGCCGATTACCTCGCCGAACAGCTGTCGCTGCGCGGCTGAACGGTGCGCTGGCGCGGCACTGTCAAGGGGTCGGGGCACTCCTCCGAGACGAAGTAGGGTTGGCCCCACCGACAGTGGAGGCGCACATGCAGGTTTGGCCCGGATCCGCGTACCCCCTGGGGGCGACCTTCGATGGGAACGGCACGAACTTCGCGTTGTTCAGCGAAGGCGCCGAGAAGGTCGAGCTGTGCCTGTTCGGCGACCGCGGCAAAGAGACCCGCGTCGAGCTGCGCGACGTCGACGCGCACGTCTGGCACGCCTACCTGCCCACCGTGCAGCCCGGTCAGCGCTACGGCTACCGCGTGCACGGCCCGCACGACCCCGCCAGCGGGCAGCGGTTCAACCCGAACAAGCTGCTGCTCGACCCCTACGCGAAGGCCGTCGAGGGTCAGGTCGCGTGGGGGCAGTCGGTGTTCGGCTACGACTTCGGCGACCCCGACTCGCGCAACGACGACGACTCGGCCGCGGCCATGATGAAGGGCGTCGTCGTCAACCCGTTCTTCGACTGGGCCGGCGACCGGCTGCCCAAGACCCCCTACGCCGAGAGCGTCATCTACGAGGCCCACGTGAAGGGCCTCACGGCGCTGCACCCCGAGATCCCCGAAGAGATCCGCGGCACCTACAGCGCCATCGCGCACCCCGCGATCATCGAGCACCTCAAGAAGATCGGCGTCACCGCGATCGAGCTGATGCCGGTGCACCAGTTCGTCAACGACTCGACCCTGCAGGAGAAGGGGCTGTCGAACTACTGGGGCTACAACACCATCGCCTTCCTCGCCCCGCAGAACACCTACGCCTCGACGGGGCAGCGCGGTCAGCAGGTGCAGGAGTTCAAGGGCATGGTGCGCGCTTTGCACGCGGCGGGCATCGAGGTCATCCTCGACGTGGTCTACAACCACACCGCCGAGGGCAACCACATGGGCCCCACCCTGTCGATGCGCGGCATCGACAACGAGGCCTACTACCGCCTCGAAGACAACGACAAGCGGTACTACACCGACTACACCGGCACCGGCAACAGCATGAACGTCGGCAACCCGCACACGCTGCAGCTGATCATGGACTCGCTGCGCTACTGGGTGCTCGAGATGCACGTCGACGGGTTCCGCTTCGACCTGGCCGCCACCCTGGCCCGAGAGTTCTACGAGGTCGACCGCCTCGCGGCCTTCTTCGAGATCGTGCAGCAGGATCCGGTGATCTCGCAGGTCAAGCTCATCGCCGAGCCGTGGGACATCGGCCCCGGCGGGTACCAGGTCGGCAACTTCCCGCCGCAGTGGACGGAGTGGAACGGCAAGTACCGCGACACCGTCCGCGACTTCTGGCGCGGTGAGCCCTCGACCCTCGGCGAGTTCGCGTCGCGCCTGACCGGCTCGGCCGACCTCTACGAGCACGATGGGCGCCGCCCCGTGGCATCCATCAACTTCGTCACCGCCCACGACGGTTTCACGCTGCGCGACCTCGTGTCGTACAACGAGAAGCACAACGAGGCCAACGGCGAAGACAACAACGACGGCGAATCGCACAACCGCTCCTGGAACGGCGGCGTCGAGGGCCCCACCGACGACCCCGAGGTGCTCGCGCTGCGGGCCCGGCAGCAGCGCAACTTCCTCACGACGCTGCTGCTGAGCCAGGGCGTGCCGATGATCGCGCACGGCGACGAGCTCGGCCGCACCCAGAACGGCAACAACAACGGGTACGCGCAAGACAACGAGACCACCTGGGTGCACTGGGACTCGGTCGACCAGCCGCTGATCGAGTTCACCGCCGCCGTGGCGCGCCTGCGCCACGATCACCCGATCTTCCGCCGCAGCCGGTTCTTCGACGGACGCCCGGTGCCCACCGAGGAAGGGGCCCGCTTCCCCGACCTGGTGTGGCTGCGCCCCGACGGCACCCCGATGCAGCCCGACGACTGGGGCGCCGGCTTCGGCCGGGCCATCGGCGTGTTCCTCAACGGCGAAGGCATCCACGAGCGCGACCGCCGCGGCGAGGAGATCGTCGACCAGCACTTCTTCGTGCTGTTCAACGGCGGCGACGAGGATCTCGACTTCACGATCCCCCACGCGGGCCTCGACGCCCGCTGGGAGGTCATCATCGACACCGCCGGCCGCGTCGACGACACGACCCTGCTGCGCGGCGGCGACACCCTGCCGCTCACCGGCAAGTCGGTGGCCGTGCTGCGCGATCACCGGGAGTCCGACGTCGAGATCGACCACTCGGTGGCCGCGTCGCTGGCGGCGCTCACCACGCCGATCGACATCGTGCCCTTCCCGGCCCCCAAGCCGGAGCTCTGAGCGTGCGCGTCCCCGCCTCTACCTACCGGCTGCAGGTGCGGGCCGCGTTCGACCTGGATGCTGCGGCCGAGGTCACCGGCTACCTGCGTGAGCTCGGCGCCGACTGGGCCTACCTGTCGCCGATCCTGCAGGCCGCTGCCGGGTCGGACCACGGCTATGACGTCGTCGATCCGACGCGGGTCGACGAGGCCCGCGGCGGGCCCGAGGCGCTGGCGCGGTTCTCGGCGGCGGCGCGCGCGCACGGCCTCGGCATCCTCGTCGACATCGTGCCCAATCATCAGGGCGTCGCCGACCCCGCCCAGAACCCGTGGTGGTGGGACGTGCTGCGCCTCGGGCGGGACTCCGCCCACGCCGCCTCGTTCGACATCGACTGGGACTTCGGCGGCGGCCGGGTGCGCCTGCCCGTGCTCGGTGCCGAGACCGCCGAGGCGATCGCCGCGGGCGAGATCGTCGTCGACGCGGCCGCCGACCGGGTGCGCTACTACGACCTCGAGCTGCCGCTGGCGCCCGGATCGCTCGACGGCGTCGATGCGTCCGACGTGCCGGCCGTGCTCGCCCGGCAGCACTGGGAGCTCGTATTCTGGCGCCACGAGCAGCAGCTGAACTACCGGCGCTTCTTCACCGTCACCTCGCTGGCGGGCGTGCGCGTCGAGGTGCCCGAGGTGTTCGAGGCGAGCCACGTCGAGATCCTGCGGTGGCTGCGCGAGGGCCTCATCGACGGACTGCGCATCGACCACCCCGACGGCCTTGCCGACCCCGGCGCCTACTTCGCCCGGCTGGCGGATGCCGCCGGCTCGCCCTACACGGTCGTCGAGAAGATCCTCGAGCACGGTGAGGCCCTGCCCGGCTGGTGGGCCACCGACGGCACCACCGGCTACGACGCGCTCGGCGAGGTGGAGCGCGTGCTGGTCGACCCCCGGGGCGAGGAGCCGCTCGACGAGCTCGACGCCGCCCTGCGCGCCGCCACCGGCCAGCCGCCCGCGGCCGCGTGGCCGGAGCTCATTGCCGGCACCAAGCGCGCCGTCGCCGACACGGCCCAGGCCCCCGAGGTGGCGCGGCTGCTGCGGTGCCTGCCCGCCACGGGCGACACGGCGGCCACGGATGCCGAGACGCTGCGCGACGCGATCGCCGAGCTGCTGGCCGCCTTCCCGGTCTACCGCGCCTACCTGCCCGCCGGCACCGAGCTGATCGACGCGGCCGTCGCCGCGGCATCCGCCCGCCGCCCCGACCTGGCCGCCCCGCTGGCCGCGGTCGCCGCCGCGGTCGCCGACGGCGGCACCGAGTTCTCGACGCGCTTCATGCAGACCACCGGTCCGGTCACCGCCAAGGGCGTCGAAGACAGCGCGTTCTACCGCTACCCGCGGCTCACCTCGCTGACCGAGGTCGGCGGCGACCCGTCGCAGTTCGCGCTCGACGTGGCCGGCTTCCACGCCGCCGCCGCCGCGCGCCAGGCCTCGTGGCCGCACGCGCTCACGGCGCTGACCACCCACGACACCAAGCGCTCCGAAGACACCCGGGCGCGCATCGACGTGCTCGCCGAGGTGCCCGAGCGCTGGGCCGACGTGCTCGGCGAGCTGCGCTCCCACGCGTCCAGCGGCGACGGCGTCTTCGACGACCTGCTGTGGCAGGCGATCGTCGGATCGTGGCCGGCCACGCCCGAGCGCCTGCACGCCTACGCGCAGAAGGCCGCCCGCGAGGCCGGCGTGCACACCTCGTGGACCGACCCCGACGAGGCCTTCGAGGCGCGCGTGGCCGGCGTGGTCGACGCCGCCTTCGGCGCCGCCGGCCCCGCGCTCGAGGCGTTCGTGGCCGAGGTGCGCGCCGCGGGCCGCTCGAATGGGCTGGCCGCCAAACTGCTGCAGCTGGCGGGCCCGGGCGTGCCCGACGTCTATCAGGGCACCGAGCTGTGGGACCACTCGCTCGTCGACCCCGACAACCGCCGCGAGGTCGACTTCGCCGCCCGACGTGACCTGCTGGCCCGCATCGACGGCGGCTGGCAACCGCCGGTCGACGACTCCGGCGCCGCGAAGCTGCTGATCGTCGCGCGCACGCTGCGGCTGCGCCGTGACCGGCCCGAGCTGTTCACCCGCTACACGCCGATGACCGTCGCCGGCGCGGCCGCCGACCATGCCGTCGCGTTCGACCGCGGCGGGGCGGTGGCCATCGCCACCCGTCTGCCGGTGTGCCTGGCCGGCCACGGCTGGGGCGACACCGTGCTGCTGCGCCACACCGGTGCGAGCGTCGACGCCTTCACGGGGCGGCGCTTCACCGGGGGCGAGGTCGCGCTCGGCGAGCTGCTGGCGACCTACCCGGTCGCGCTGCTCATCCCGGCGTGAGCGGGCGCGCCGCGCCGGGATGAGCGCGGACGGCACCGGCGGGGAGTATGACACGGCGTGTGAAGCATTCTTACGCCGCGTGACCCCGCCTTACGCGGTGTGACACCCGAGGCCTGTCCGCGGGCACTGCTGTGGTGGGCTGGGGGCCCCGTCACCCGCACCGGCGCCCGCGCGCCATCGAGGAGCCCTCATGCCCAGATTCACCCGCGCGATCCTGGCCGTGGTCTCGACCGCCGCCGTGGCCGCCCTCATCGCCGGATGCTCGTCCGGCGGCGGCACCGCCGCACCCAGCGAACCGGCCGGCGAACCCCAGCAGGGCGGCACGCTGACCTACCTGGAGCCGCAGACCTGGGGCACCCTGTACCCGCCGTCGGCGGGCTTCTACCCCAACGGCGGCATCGTCAACAACATCACCGACCGCCTGCTCTACCAGAACCCCGAGACGCTCGAGCTCGAGCCGTGGATCGCGACCGACTACACGGTCAACGACGACGCCACCGAGTACACGTTCACCATCCGCGACGACGTCACCTACTCGGACGGCAGCGCCCTGACCGCCGAGAACGTCGTGAAGAACCTCGACCTGTTCGGCACGGGCGACACCGCCCGCGCCCTGCCGATCTCGGAGGCGATCAACAACTACGACCGCGGCGAGGTCACCGGCGACGACACCGTCGTGTTCCACTTCACCGCCCCGTCGCCCGGCTTCGCGCAGGCGGTCTCGACCATCAACTCGGGCCTGCTCTCCGACGCCACGCTCGACCGCACCAGCGAGCAGTTCGGTCCCGGCAACGCGCCCGAGATCATCGGCAGCGGACCGTTCGTCATCTCCGACGAGGCCATCGGCACCTCCACCACGCTCACCGCGCGTGACGACTACGACTGGGCGCCCGCGTCGCTCGAGCACCAGGGCCGTGCCTACCTCGACGGCATCGACTACGTCGTGGCCGCCGAAGACAGCGTGCGCGTCGGCACCGTCGTGGCCGGTCAGGCCGACATCGCCCGCGGCATCGAAGCCCCCGACGAGGCGCAGTTCGCGGCATCCGGGCTGTCGCTGCACGCGGCGGCGACCAACGGCGTCAACAACGGCCTGAGCTTCCGCTTCCGCGAGCCGCGTCTGGCCGACCTGAAGGTGCGTCAGGCGCTCATCGCGGGCATCGACCGGCAGCAGATCGTCGACACGCTGTTCACCGACAGCTACCCGCTGGCCACCGGCGCACTGGCCACCACGGCGCTCGGCTACATCGACACGTCGGAGTACTACGCCTACGACCCCGAGAAGGCCGCCGACCTGCTCGACGAGGCCGGCTGGGAGCTGGGTGCCGACGGCCTGCGCGAGAAGGACGGCGAGACGCTGTCGCTGACCTTCAACGAGGCCCTGCCGCAGCCGCGCTCCAAGGAGGTCGTGACCCTCATCCAGGAGCAGCTGGGCAAGCTCGGCATCAAGGTGGACCTGTTCGCCGGCGACATGGCCGCCCAGACGGCCGCCTCGCTCGACCCGAGCACGATCCAGGTGTACCACTCGATGGTCGGCCGCGCCGACTTCGACGTTCTCAAGTCGCAGTACTTCTCGAAGAACCGCAACACGCTGGTGAACTTCGACAAGGCCGACGGGTCGCTCGGTGACGCCACGCTCGACGAGCTGCTGCAGGCCATCGCCTCGGAGCCCACCACCGAGCAGCGGCAGGCGGCCTCGGCCGCGGCCCAGCAGTACCTCGCCGAGAACGCCTACATCCTGCCGATCTTCGAGGAGCCGCAGGTGTTCGGGCTCACCGACAAGGTGCAGGGCTTCGCGACCGAGTCGGTGGGACGCCCGTCGTTCTACTCGACCTGGCTCGCCGGCTGACCCCTTCCGCCGTCCGGGGCCGCCCTCGCGGCGGTCCCGGACGGCACCGTCGTTCGTGACACCCCGCCGATGCGCCCGCATCGGCACTGTCCCAGGAGAGCCCCATGTCATACGTTCTGCGCCGTGTCGGCCAGGCGATCCTCGTGCTCGCCCTGGCTTACACGGCCGCCTATCTGCTGCTGGCGGCGCTGCCCGGCGACGCGATCATCGCGCGCTATGCCAGCCCCGAGCTCGGCCTGACGCCCGATCAGATCCAGGCGATCCGTGAATCGCTGGGCGCCGACGAGCCCCTCATCGTGCAGTACTTCCTCTCGATCGCGGGCTTCCTCACCGGCGACTTCGGCTACTCGGTGGCCAGCGGCGCGGCCGTCTCCGACCTCATCGCCGCGGCCCTGCCCGAGACCCTCGTGCTCGCCGTGCTCGGCCTCATCCTGGCGATCTTCCTCGGCGTGACCATCGCGTTCACGGCCACCTACGGCGCGGGAGGGTGGCTGCGGCGCATCTTCCGCAGCCTGCCGCCGCTGTTCGTGTCGCTGCCGGTGTTCTGGATCGGCATCATCCTCATCCAGATCTTCTCGTTCCGGCTGGGCCTGGTGCCGGTCATCGGCGCCGACCCGGTGCAGGCGCTCATCCTGCCGGTCATCACCCTCGCCATCCCCATCGCCGCCCCCTTGGCGCAGGTGCTGATGCGCAGCATCGACGAGGTGCGCGAGCAGCCGTTCGTCACCGTCGTGCGCGCCCGCGGCGCCACGACCTCGTGGCTGCTGTGGCGCAACGTCGCCCGCAACGCGCTGCTGCCGACCCTCACGATGGCGGGCCTGCTGTTCGGTGAACTGGTCGGCGGCGCGGTCGTCACCGAGACCGTGTTCGCCCGCGCCGGCATCGGCCAGCTCACCGCGCAGGCGGTGGCCAACCGCGACACCCCCGTGCTGCTGGCGGTCGTGGTGATCTCCACCGTGGCCTTCGTCACGATCAACCTGATCGTCGACCTGCTCTACCCCGTGCTCGACGCGCGCCTGCGCACGCCCGGCCGTCGTGCGCGCAACGCCCCGACGACGACGGCGAGCGAACTGACCCTCACGAGCGAACTGCACGCGGACGTCGCCGCAGCCGGAGATCACCGATGACCGCGATCGCCCCCGCCCCCGTCTCCCCGCCGCCGGCCGCCCCGCGCGGTTCGCGCGCGGCCTGGCCGGCGCTGCTGCGTCCCGGGTTCCTCATCCCCGCGCTGATCATCCTCATCGCCGTCGCGTGGGCCCTGGCGCCGGGCCTGTTCACCGCGCAGAGCCCCACCGAGACGGTCGCCCCGTCGCTGCAGGCGCCGAGCGCCGAGCACTGGTTCGGCACCGACGCCACCGGGCGCGACCTGTACGCGCGGGTCATCTACGGCGCCTCGCAGTCGATCATCGGCGCGCTCATCGCCGTGGCCGTCGGCCTCGTCGTCGGCACCGCGATGGGTGTGGTCGCCGGTGCGGTGGGCGGCGTCGTCGACGAGGTGCTCATGCGCGTGGTCGACGTGCTGCTGGCCATCCCCGCCCTGCTGCTCTCGCTCAGCGTCGTCATCCTGCTCGGCTTCGGCACCACCAGCGCAGCCATCGCCGTGGGTGTCACCTCGATCGCCGTGTTCGCCCGCCTGGCGCGGTCGCGGGTGGTGAGCGTGCGGGTCAGCGAGTACGTCGAGGCCGCCTACGGGGCCGGCGGCACGTTCTTCAGCGTGCTGTGGCGCCACATCCTCCCCAACTCCCTCACGCCCGTCATCGCCCTGGCCGCCCTCCAGCTGGGATCGGCGATCCTGCAGATCTCCACCCTCGGCTTCCTCGGCTACGGGGCGCCGCCGCCCACCCCTGAGTGGGGCCTGCTCATCGCCGAGGGCCGCAACTACGTGGCCACGGCGTGGTGGCTCACGGTGCTGCCCGGCATCGTGGTGGTGCTCGTCGTGCTCGCCACCAACAGGTTCAGCCAGTCGATCCGGGGAGGGGATGCCGTATGAGCGCGCAACCGCTGCTGTCCATCCGCGACCTCGCGGTGCAGTACCGCACCCGCCGAGGCCCCGTCGAGGCCGTCCGCGGCGTCTCGCTCGACGTGCAGGCGGGCGCCGTCACCGCGCTGGTGGGGGAGTCCGGCTCGGGCAAGTCCACCGTCGCCCAGGCCGTCATCGGCCTGCTCGCCGCCAACGGCCGGGTCGCCGGCGGCAGCATCGTGCTCAATGAGCGCCGCGACGGCGCCACCGAACTCGTCGGCCTCTCCGAGAAGCGGTGGCGGCGCCTGCGCGGCCGGTGCATCGCCCTCATCCCGCAAGACCCCGGCAACTCGCTCAACCCCGTCACGACGATCGGCGCGAGCGTCGGCGAGGCGCTGCGCATCCACGGCTGGAGCGACCGCCGCAAGATCGACGCGCGGGTCATCGACCTGCTCGGCCGCGTGGGCATCGACGATCCCGAGGCGCGGGCGCGTCAGCATCCGCATGAGCTGTCGGGCGGGATGCGGCAGCGCGTGCTGATCGCGGCCGCCCTGGCGCTGGAGCCCGAGCTGATCATCGCCGACGAGCCCACCAGCGCGCTGGATGTGACCGTGCAGCGCACGGTTCTCGACCTGCTCGACGACCTGCGCGCCGAGTCGGGAACCGGCATCCTCTTCATCACCCACGACCTCGCCGTCGCCGCCGACCGGGCCGACGACGTCGTCGTGCTGCGCGGCGGTCAGGTGCAGGAGGCGGGGCCTTCGAGCCAGGTGCTCACCGCGCCCACCGCCGACTACACCCGCACCCTGCTGGCCGACGCCCCGTCGCTGACCAGCGTGGTCGAGCGCACGCGGCCGCAGGTCGACGCCGACGAGCCGCCGCTCGTGGCGGTGCAGGGCATCACGCAGGAGTTCCGCCGCCCCGGCCGCGGACCGCTGCGCGCCGTCGACGACGTCTCGTTCACCGTGCCGCGGGGGACGACCCACGCGCTGGTCGGCGAGTCCGGCTCGGGCAAGACCACCACCGGCCGCATCGTCGCCGGGTTCTCGCGCCCCACCGCGGGGGACGTGCGCGTGGGCGACACCGACGTGACGGCGCTGCGCTCCCGTCGGGAGTTCCATCGCACCACCCAGCTGGTCTACCAGAACCCCTACGCGTCGCTGGATCCCCGTCAGTCGGTGGCCGCGATCCTCACCGAGCCGCTGCGCAACTTCGGCATCGGCGATCGCGGCGACCGCCCCGACCGGGTGGCGCACCACCTCGAGCTGGTCGCACTGGCCCCCGAGATCGCCACGCGGCATCCGCACGAACTCTCCGGCGGCCAGCGGCAGCGCGTCGCGATCGCCCGCGCGCTCATCGTCGAACCCCAGCTGGTGGTGCTCGACGAGGCGGTGTCGGCCCTCGACGTGACCGTGCAGGCCCAGATCCTGCGCCTGCTCGCCCGCCTGCAGGCCGAGCTCGGCCTCACCTACGTGTTCATCTCGCACGACCTCGCCGTCGTGCGGCAGATCTCCGACACCGTCTCGGTGCTGCAGCGCGGCCGACAGGTCGAGTTCGGCACCGCACAGGCCGTGTTCGACGACCCGCAGCACGACTACACGCGGCAGCTGCTGGCCGCGATCCCCGGCGCGTCGCTGCGTGCCGGATCGCCCGCCGCGCCGCGAACCACCGTCCCCGTCGACAGAGAGGTGCCCGCATGACCGGACCACGA
Organism: Microbacterium festucae; assembly: GCF_025421715.1. Classification (GTDB taxonomy): domain Bacteria; phylum Actinomycetota; class Actinomycetes; order Actinomycetales; family Microbacteriaceae; genus Microbacterium; species Microbacterium festucae. The sequence goes on along the minus strand of NZ_JAOEFC010000001.1, from coordinate 570,890 downwards.
TTGGGCTTTTTCACCCGGTTGCTCGAACCCGTCTCCGCGGCCGAGCGCTACCGGTTCGCGCTGGAGCAGATCGACCAGGCCGAACGCTCGGGGTTCGCCTCGGCGTGGGTCGCGCAGCACCACTTCGGCGAAGACGAGGGCGGCCTGCCGTCGCCGTTCGTGCTGCTGGCCACCGCCGCCCAGCGCACCTCGCGCATCGCGCTGGCCACGGGCGTGGTGACCCTGCCGATCGACGACCCGCTGCGCGCCGCAGAGGATGCCGCCGTGCTCGACCACCTGAGCGGCGGCCGCGTGCAGCTGGGCGTGGCCTCGGGCGGCACCCCGTCGTCGTTCGCCGCGTTCGGCCAGGACGCCGACCGTCGGCGCGAGATCTTCGCCGACCACCTCGGCGTGTTCACCGACGCGCTCGCCGGCCGCGGCGTGCGCGGCACCGACTCGCACATCTACCCGGGCGGCGGCGACCTCGCCGAGCGCATCTGGCAGGCGACGTTCTCGGTCGACGGCGGCCGCCGCGCCGGCGAGAACGGCGACGGCCTCATGCTCTCCCGCACCCAGCCGCGCCCCGCCGGCGCCCCCGACGCGCCGCTGCACGACCTGCAGCTGCCGATCATCGACGCCTATCGCGAGGCGCTCCCCGCCGGCGCCCCGTTCCGCGTGCTCGCCTCCCGCACCGCCCTGGTCGTCGACGAGGCCGACCGCACGCGGGCGCTCGAACTGGCCGACGACGGGCTGCGCCGCCTCGCGCAGAGCATGTTCGGCATCGACACCGATGGGCTCGGCATCGACGCGCTCGTGCGCATCACCGACACCCACGTCGGCACCGTCGACGAGGTGGTCGCCTCGCTCGCGCAGGACCGCACCCTCGGGGCCGCCAGCGACGTGTCGTTCCAGGTGCACTCGATCGCCGCGACCCACGAGCTCACCCTGCGCTCGCTGCAGCTGCTCGCCGAAGAGGTGGCGCCGCGCCTCGGCCTCGCCGTCGGCGCGGAGGCCGCGCGCGACCTCCACGACGCCCACCGCATCCCCGTCTCGACCACTCCGGAAGGAATCTCATGAGTCAGCCCACCGCCGACATCATCGATCTGCTCGCGGGCATCCGGCCCGGCGACCGGCTCGCCGCCGTGCGCGACGAGCGCCCGCAGGCGCGCGAGAACGCCCAGCGCAGCTTCGAGGCGCTGCTGGAGCCCGCCGAGCCGGGCACCTTCCCGCTGTCGGAGCGCTACGCGGTGGCCGCGTTCGTCGCCCGGCTGCACGGCTTCGACGCGGCGACCGACTTCTACGGCGACCTGCTGGCCGACGAGGCCCCCGCGCTGGTCGCGCCGGTCGCCGATGCCGCGGGCGCCGCGGCCACGACGGGCCCCTACGGGCAGTACCGCGAGCCGGGCCTCCAGGCCGAGGGCGTCGACGGGCTGCGCTGGAGCGCCCCGGCGGGCGTCGGCGCGCGCCTCGAGGCCGCCCTCACGCACGCCCACCTGCTCGTCTTCCGCCCGCGGGAGGCGCGGCCGGAAGCACTGCAGCATCTCGTGGATGCCGGGTGGAGCGCCGACGACATCGTCTCGCTGTCGCAGCTGATCGCTTTCCTCAGCTTCCAGCTGCGGGTGGCGTGGGGGCTGCGCGTGCTCGCCGCCGCCCCGGCCCCCGCCGCCGCGACCCTGGTCACCGAAGGAGCCTGACATGACCGCCCTCATCACCGACCACCAAGACCTCGCCCGCCCCGAGGCCTTCACGGCGCAGGGGCTCGGCTGGGTGCCGTGGCTGCTGCCGGTCGCCGAAGACGAGCTCACCGACCTGCAGCGCGATGCCCTCATCGAGCCCGCACGCGCCAAGATGCCCTACTTCCGGCTGCTCGCCCGCGACCCCGAGGCCCTGCGGGCACGCACCCTCACCGACCTCGACATCTTCTTCAACACCACCGGCGGCATCGGTCGCGCCGAGCGCGAGCTCGCGGCGGCGGCCACCTCGCGCCGCAACGGCTGCGTCTTCTGCGCCTCAGTGCACGCCGCCGCGGCCATCCGCGAGTCGGGGCGGGAGCGCGAGGTGCAGCAGCTGCTCGACGAGGGGGTCGACACCGACCTCGGCGACCCGACGTGGAACGCCGTCGTGGCCGCCTCGGTCGCCCTCGCCGAGACGCCGCTGTCCTTCGGTCAGGGCGACATCGCCGCGCTGCGCGGCGCCGGCCTCGGCGACGCCGAGATCGTCGACGTCGTCAACGGCGCCGCGTTCTTCAACTGGGCCAACCGCCTGATGCTCTCCCTCGGAGAGCCCGAAGTCCCGTCCCGACAGCGAGGTGCCGCATGAGCATTCCCACCCTTCTCGACCACATCGTCATCGCCGGTCCCGACCTGGCGGGAGTGGTGGACTGGTTCGCCGAGCGCACCGGGGTCATCGCCGCCCCGGGCGGGGCCCACCCCACCGGCACGGCCAACGCCCTGGTCGCCCTCACGGTCGACGGCGTGCGCGGCCCGCAGTACATCGAGCTCATCGGCCCGAACCCCGACCGCGCCGAGCCCGACCTGCCGGCGACCTTCGGCATCTCGAGCCTCACCGCCCCCCGCATCCAGGCCTACGCGGTGCACCCCGCCGACATCGACGGGGTGGTCGCCGCCGCACGCGCGCGCGGCTTCGACCCGGGCGACGTCAGCGACCTGTCGCGACGCACCCCCAGCGGCGAGCTGCTCGAGTGGCGGCTCACCCGCGGGGAGCACCACCGTCTCGACGTGCCGTTCCTCATCGACTGGGGCACCACGGCGCAGCCGGGCACCAGCGCGATCCCCGCGCTCGAGCTCGTCTCGTTCACCCGCGTCGAGCCCGACCCGGCCCCGCTGCGCGCGGTGCTGGGCGCCCTGGGCCTCGGCGACGGGGTGGCAGAGGTCGAGACCGGTGCCGAATCGGGCTACCGGCTGACGCTGCGCCGCGCAGACGGGGCGCTGGTCGAGCTGTGACCGCGGCGGCCGACCGCGCCGCCCGCGTCGAGGCGCTGCGCCCCGAGCTCGCCGAGCTCGTCGCGGCGCTGCACGCCCGGCCCGAGGTCGGGTTCGAGGAGCACGCGTCGGCGGCACAGGTGGCGAGCCTGCTCGCCGCCCACGGCGTCGCCGCCGAGGTGGGGGCTTTCGGCCTCGACACCGCCGTGCACGCCCACGTCGGCACCGGCGGCCCGCACTTCGCGATCATCGCCGAGTACGACGCGCTGCCCGGTATCGGCCACGCCTGCGGTCACAACGTCATCGCCGCCGTCGCGGTCGGCGCCTTCCTGGCCGCGGCCCCCGAGGTCGAGCGGCTCGGCGGTCGGCTGTCGCTCATCGGCACCCCCGCCGAGGAGAACGGCGGCGGCAAGGAGATCATCCTGCGCGCCGGTGGATTCGACGACGTGGATGCCGCGGGCATGGTGCACCCGACCAGCGGCTCGGTCACCGGGTCGGTGCGCGGCCAGCGCACGACCGGGGTGCGGCGCATCGCCGTGACCTACCACGGACGCGCCGCCCACGCCGCCGGCGCCCCCTGGCAGGGCAGGAACGCGCTCGACGGCGTCGTCACCGCCTACCAGGGCGTCGCGCAGCTGCGTCAGCACATCCTCCCCACCGACCGCATCCACGGGATCATCACCGACGGGGGTGCGGCGCCCAACATCGTCCCCGAGCGCGCGGCCGCGCTGTTCTACGTGCGTTCGGCCGAGGTCGACACGCTGCGGGATCTCACCGACCGCGTCGTCGCGGTGCTCGAGGGCGCGGCCCTGGCCACCGGCACCCGCGCCGAGATCGAACTCGATCCGGTGCCGCCCTACCTGCCGCTGCAGACCAACGTCGCACTCTCGGAGCGCTGGGTGCACGCCCTCGCCGCGCGCGGCTGGGACGTGCCGCCTCCCTCCGACGGCGCGCCCGGCGGGCCGTCGACCGACATGGGCAACGTCAGTCGGTTCCTCCCCGCCATCCACCCCGCCATCGGCCTCGGCGGCCCCGACGACGTCTTCCCGCACAACGCCGCCTTCGCGGGCCTCACGGTGCTGCCGCCGGCCCTCGACGCGCTCGTCGACGCGGCCGCAGCCCTCGCCTCCACCGCCGTCGACTACCTGGCCGACCCTGCCCTGCGCGCCGCGGTGGCCGCCGAGTTCGCCGCCGCCGGCGGCCGCTACCGCTGGGAGGCGTGACCCGGGCGAGCCGCCGGCCCGGCAGGATGGACGCATGAGCAACGAGCCGGTCTCCGTCGAGGTGTGGGCGCCGCGCGCCGAACGGGTGCGGCTGCGCCGCCCCGGGCGCGGCGATGTCGAGCTGACCGCACATCCGGGCGGCTTCTGGCGCGGTGAGGTGCAGCTCGCCGCGGGCGACGAGTACGGCTTCGTGCTCGGCGACGGCGACGATCTGCGCCCCGACCCCCGTTCGCGGCGCCAACCGCACGGCGTGCACGCGGCATCCGCCTGGTTCGAACCCGGCGGGTTCGCGTGGACCGACGCCGACTGGACGGGGCGTCAGCTCGCCGGCGGCCTCGTCTACGAGCTGCACGTGGGCACCTTCACCCCCGAGGGAACGCTGGATGCCGCCGCCGGCAAGCTCGATCACCTCGCCGCGCTGGGCGTCACCCACATCGAGCTGCTGCCGGTCAACGGGTTCAACGGCACCCACAACTGGGGGTACGACGGCGTGCTCTGGTATGCCGTGCACGAGCAGTACGGCGGCCCCGCCGCGTATCAGCGCTTCGTCGACGCCGCGCACGGCGCGGGGCTGGCCGTCATCCAGGACGTCGTCTACAACCATCTCGGTCCGAGCGGCAACTACCTGCCCGAGTTCGGCCCCTACCTGCGCGACGGCCACAGCAACACGTGGGGCTCCAGCGTCAACCTCGACGAGCGCGCGGTGCGCGACTACATCGTCGACAACGCCCGCCAGTGGCTGCGCGACTACCACGTCGACGGGCTGCGCCTGGATGCCGTGCACGCCCTGCACGAGTCGGGCGGCCAGCCCGTGCACATCCTGCAAGAGCTCGCCGAGGCCGCCGATGCCCTCAGCGTGCACCAGGGGCGCCCGCTCGCCCTCATCGCCGAGAGCGACCTCAACGACCCGATCATGTTCCTGCCCCGTGAGGCATCGGGCTACGGCCTGGCCGCCCAGTGGTCGGACGACTGGCACCACGCCGTGCACGTCGCCCTCACCGGCGAGACCAGCGGCTACTACGCCGACTTCGCCGACCCGCAGGCGCTCGTCAAGGTGTGGACGCGCGGCTTCTTCCACGACGGCACCTACTCGTCGTTCCGCGGCCGCGCGCACGGCGCGCCCATCCCGGATGCCGCGGCCACATGGCACCTCGTGACCTTCGCCCAGGACCACGACCAGATCGGCAACCGCGCCGCCGGCGACCGGCTGTCGCAGACCCTGTCGCCGCAGCGGCTGGCGGTGGCCGCCGTGCTCACCCTCACCACCCCGGGCACCCCCATGCTGTTCATGGGCGAGGAGTGGGGCGCCTCGACACCGTGGCAGTTCTTCACCTCGCACCCCGAGCCCGAGCTGGCCGCCGCCACCGAGGCGGGCCGCAAGCGCGAGTTCGCCGAGATGGGCTGGGACGAGTCGCTCGTGCCCGCCCCCAACGACCCGGCCACCTTCGAGCGTTCGCGCCTGAACTGGGCGGAGGCGGAGACCGGCGCCCACGCCGAGCTGCTCGCGCTGTACCGCCGGCTCGGCCGGCTGCGGCGCGACAAGCCCCAGCTCACCGACCCGTCGTGGCCCACCGGGGCGGTGCACGAGGGCCCCGGGGGCCGACGGTACGAACTCGGCCGCGGCGACGCGCGCGTGCTCGTGAACCTGTCCGCCGAGCCGTGGCAGGTCGCCGCGCGCCCCGGCGAGACCCTGTGGCTGTCGACGGCCCCCGCCCCGCATCCCCCCGCCTCCGCCTCCGCCTCCGCCTCGTTCACCGTGCCCCCCGACGCCGCCCTCATCACCGGCCCCCCCTCCGGTCGTTGAGCGAGGAGCGCAGCGACGAGTCGAAACGCGACCCCTCCCCCGGTCGTTGAGCGAGGAGCGCAGCGACGAGTCGAAACGCGACGCCCCTTCGCCGGTCGTTGAGCGAGGAGCGCAGCGACGAGTCGAAACGCAACCCCCGGGTCCCCGCGTTTCGACTCGCTGCGCTCGCTCAACGACCGCCGGGGGGCGGGGGTAGGCGGGTCGGGGGGCGGGCGTCAAGGGGGCTGACGGCACCGGCGGGGCGGTCTAGCGTGTGGTCATGACCACCCCGACGACGACGACCACGACCACCGGCAGCGCCTCCGGCACGCCCCGCGACATCATCCGTCAGGTGGCGGTGATCTCGGCGGTGGTCTTCATGATCATCGCCGCGATGGTGGGCACGGGCCTGTTCGGCGGCACGAACGTGCGCGAGCTGCAGGGCGGCGCGCTCGACGCCGACGCCACGGTGCTCGCGCCGGGCACGTCGGCGTTCTCGATCTGGACGGTCATCTACGTGCTGATGGTCGGCTACGCGGTGTGGCAGGCCCTGCCCTCGCAGCGCGGCCGGGCGCGCCAGCGCCGTGCCGGCTGGTGGGTGGCGCTGACGGCCGTGCTCAACGGCGGCTGGCTGCTGGCGGCGCAGTTCACCACGCTCCCGCTCACCGTGATCGCCATCGTCGTGCTGCTGATCGCCCTCGGGCTCACCCTGCGGGTGCTGAGCCTGTCGCGCACCGAGAGCTTCGCCGAGCGTCTGCTGCTCGACGGCATGGTGGGGCTGCACCTGGGCTGGGTCACCCTGGCCACGGTCGCCAACGTGACCGCGTGGCTCGCCGCCGAAGTGGTGCCGTCGATGGATGCCGCGTCGCAGACGATCTGGGGCGTCATCGTGCTGGTGGTCGTCGCCGGGATCGGCGTGCTCGTCGCGATCGGCACCCGCGGGGAGCGCATCGCCCCGCCGCTGGCGATGGCCTGGGGTCTCGTGTGGATCGGCATCGCGCGCCTCGCCACCGAGCCCTACGCGCCGGCGGTCGCCGTCGCGGCGTTCGTTGCAGCGGTCATCGTGCTCGCCGCACCGTTCGTCGTGGCCGCCGCACGCCGCCGTCGCCACGCGCACTGATCGCAGCCGCGACGCACCGCGGCACCCGCGCGCCCTGCGTCAGAAGCTGCGCGCGAAGGCCTGCAGCACACGCGGCGGCTCGGTGAACGACGCCGCCAGCACGCGCGCGGCGATCGCGTCGTAGTCGCGGGCGTCGAAGTAGCCGTCGTCACGGTAGACGGCCATCCGCTCGGTGAAGGCGCGGCCGGTGGGCTCGGGATGGAACTGCGTCGCATACAGCCGGTCGCCGACGCGATAGGCCTGCACCGGGCACGCCTCGTTGCCCGCCAGCAGCACGGCGCCCTCCGGCATCCGCTGCGTGCCCTCTTTGTGGGCGGTGACCGCGGTGAAGGTGTCGGCGAGTCCGCCGAAGACGGGGTCGGCGCGCCCGTCTTCGGTGAGGGTGACGGTGGTGGGCCCGGTGTCTTCGGGGTAGCCGCGGGTGACCTCGCCGCCGAGGGTGCGGGTGGCCACGCCGATGCCGTAGCAGGTGAACAGCGCCGCGGTGCGCCCTGCCGCCGCGGCGGTGGCGATGCGCGCCAGTGCCTGCTCGAGGCGTCGCTGCGCGTCGGTCTTGGTCGATTCGGGGTCGGTCACGTTGTAGGGACTGCCGCCCACCAGGAAGCCGCGCCAGCGCTCGAAGGCGTCTTCGGGCAGCGGGTCGCGCACGAGGTCCCAGCGTTCCAGGGCGTCATCGCCCAGTCGGGTGGCGCTCAGGAACGAGGCGTACTCCGCTTCGGCGGCGCCCTGCTGCGGGCGCACGCAGAGGTACACGAGCGGGGCCATGCGGCGAGTCTAGATCGCCCACCGCACGGTCGCCGACGCCGGTGACGGAATTGGTCGCGCCGGGATGTATCAGCGCCACCCTCGACCCCCTCCTGTCGATGTGGCCAGAATGGGCGCTATGAGCGACGTCGACCCCACGCCCGCCGATCCAGCCCCCGGCGACGTGGGGCCGATCCGCGCGCCCGGCATCTGGGAACAGGCATCCGACAGCTTCGCCCGCTGGCGCGACGGCGACACCCGCGCGATGGACGACCTGGTGCGGCTGATGACGCCGGTGCTGTGGCACGTGGTGCGCGCGTACGGCCTCGAGCGGATGCTGGCCGAAGACGTGGTGCAGTCCACCTGGCTGACGCTGGTGCGCCGTGCCGACGGCATCCACGATCCGCGCGCCGTCGCGGGCTGGCTGACGACCACCGCGCGGCGCGAGGCGTGGCGGGCCGGGCGCGCCCAGCAGCGGCTGCGACCGGTCGACGAGGTCGACCTCGAACCGCAGCTGCCGGTGGCCGCCTCGGCGGAGGACACCGCGCAGCTGTCGCTGCGCGACGAGCGCCTGTGGAGCGCGGTGGCGACCCTCGAGGAGCGATGCCGGCGGCTGCTGCGCATCGTCGCGTTCGAGGAGCGCCCCGACTACGCCCGCATCGCGCAGGATCTGTCGATGCCGGTCGGATCGATCGGGCCCACTCGGCAGCGCTGCCTCGGCAAGCTGCGCACCGCCCTCCTGCCGCCGGCGGGGGCGGGCGACCGGAAAGGAGACTCCCATGACTTCTGAGCAGACGTTCTCGGATGCCGACCTGTGGCGCGCCCTGCGCGGCACGTGGGAGGCCGCCGACCCGGCGCCCGCAGACCTCGCCGAGCGGATGATCGCCGCGGTCGCCGCCGCCGACCTGTCGCGGGAGTTCGCACTGCTCGTGCTCGTCGACAGCGATGCGACGGCCGCCGTGCGCGGCGATGCCGAGATGCTGACCCTCCAGTTCAGCGACGGCACCACCAGCGTGCTCGTGCACGTCACCTCCGACAGCGGCCGGCGCCGACGGCTCGACGGCTGGGTCGACGGCGCGGCGCGTGAGGCGCACCTGGTGATCGAGGGGGACGACCTGTCGGCGCCCGTCGTCGACGGCCGGTTCGCCTTCGACGACGTCGAGTCGGGCATCGTGCGCCTGCGCTTCGCGCTCGCGGCGACCTCCGACGGGCCCGCCGAGCTCCTCACCCCCCGCTTCGAGATCTGACACCGCACGACCCACCCGCTCGTCGCACCCCGAGTGCCCACCACCCTGTTTGAGGAGAGATCATGCCCGAAGACGCCGTGAACCCCGCCGGAGCCCAGCCCGAAGGATGGACGTGGCGTGACCGCGCCCGCGGGTCGGTGTCGCACGCGAGCGTGCTCGACCCGGCCACCGAACCGCTCGACGGCATCCCGGCGGTTTTCCCGACGGTGTACGTGCCCGACCGGCTCCTCATCGGCGGCGGCACCGACGTGGGGCTGCTGGAGGGCAACTACGACCGGGTGCGCGCGGCGGCCGAGGCCTTCGGCTGGGATGCGGTGCGCGAGCGACTGGACGGCGCCGAACTCGGCGAGCGGGAGCGCCCCGAGCCGCGCATCCCCGGCGGCCCCGTGGTCGTGCGGGTGCGGCTGACCGCCCCCGACGACCGGCAGCGGGTCGCGCCGGCGCTGCCCGATGCCTGGCGGGTGCTGCAGCGCCTGCGCCGCGACGCGCTCGAGGCGGCGTTCGGCGCCGACAACGTGGCCGGGGCCGGACGGGAGGCGGTGGCCGAGGTGCTGCGCAAGACGGGGATCGACCGGGTGGGCCTGGACCACGTGCTCACCGTCGATCCCATCGGCATCAACCCCTTCACCGAGGCGAACCCCTACGGCCGCACGAACCCGTATGGCCGCACCAACCCCTATGGGCGCACGAACCCCTACGGCCGCACCAACCCGTACGGCCGCACCAACCCCGTCGGCGAGTACGGCGAGGCGGGGTCGGGCGGGCGCCAGCCGGTCGCCTGGATCGGACCGGGACCGGTGCGCACCGAGGTGAAGCCCGGACGGCGCCGCCCGGTGGTGGCGATCCTCGACACCGGCGCCGGCGTGCACAGCTGGCTTCCGGATGCCGTCGTCGATCGCGACGTGACCATCGACGGGCGCCACGTCGGGTTCCACGACGAGCCCAACCCCGAGATCTACCCCGACCTCTACGGGCCGCTGGACGGCGAGCTCGACCCCGTCGCCGGCCACGGCACCTTCATCGCCGGCATCATCCGGCAGGCCGCCCCCGACGCCGACCTGCTCGCCATCCGCGTCGCCGATGCGCTCGGCGTGGTGGAGGAGTCGAACCTGCTGCAGGTGGTCGAAGACCTCGCCGTGCTCGTCGCGCGCCATCACGCCTCGGGCGGCAGCGACGGGCGGCCCGTCGACGTGCTGAGCATGTCGCTGGGGTACTACCACGAGACCCCGGAGGACGGGTACTACTCGCGCGACCTCTACGACCTGCTCGCCGCGCTCCGGGCGCTGGGGACGACGGTCGTCGTCTCGGCCGGCAACGACGCCGTCGACCGGCCGACCTTCCCCGCCTCGCTGTGGCCGTGGCCGCACGCCGACAACGGCATCGTGCCCGACGGGGGTGCCGAGCACCTGTCGGTGGGCGCGCTGAACCCCGACGGTCGCTCGACCGCGCTGTTCTCCAACGTCGGCCCGTGGGTGCGCACCTACGCGCACGGAGCCGGCGTCGTCAGCATCCTCCCCGACTTCGTCGGCGGCATCCAGGCCTCCGCTCGCGACGACGAGTACAACCGGCGCCGCGTGACGATCGCCCCCGAGGACTTCCGTGGCGGATTCGCGGTGTGGAGCGGCACCTCGTTCGCCGCCCCCCTGATCGCCGGACGCATCGCGGCGCGGCTGCGACCGGCGCTGGACGGGGACGCCGCGGCCGCGATCGCCGCCGCCGTCGACGCCGCGAAGGAGGTGCTCGGCGCCGACGACTGAGGCCGATCTCGCGGGAACACCGCCGTTCACGGCATGCTGTGACGGTGACCCCTCCCGCGGCCGACGAGCTCTACGCGCGCGCGCGTGCGCTCACCGACCAGCGGCGCTTCGCCGAGGCGCACCGTCTGCTCGGTGCGGCGGCGGCCGCGGCGACCGACACCGACCTCGCCGCGCGCATCGCCGGGACGACGGCCTACGTGCTCGTGCAGCTGGGCGAGCACGATGAGGGGGAGCGCATCGTGCGCGGCGCGCTGGCCACGCCCGACATCACCGATCACACGCGCGGCGTGCTGGCCGGGCAGCTCGGGGTGACCCTGCTCTACCGGGGGCGGCTCGACGACGCCGACGCCTGGCTGGGGCGCGGCATCGCGGCCCTGGCGGCCGACCCCCTTGCTGAGGCGAACCTCCGCATGAACCGCAGCCTCGTCGCGATGCAGCGGCGCGACCTCGCCGCCGGCGCCGCCGATCTGCAGGCGGCCGTGGCGCTCTATCGCGCGCACGGCACGCCCGTCGACGTCGCCGAGGCCCAGCACAACCTCGGTTACGTGGCGCTCCTGTCCGGCGACCTCGTCGGCGCGATGCGCGAGATGCGCGCCGCGCGCGAGCTGGCCGGAGAGTCGTCGGCCGCCAGCGCCGCGATCGGCGACGTCGACCTGGCCGAGGCGCTGCGCGACGCCGGACTCGTCTCCGAGGCCGAGCGTCTGCTGCAGCGCGCGGCGCGCACCTTCGGCGCCAACAGGATGCCGCAGGCACGGGCCGAGGCCGAGCTGCAGCTGGCCCGTTCGCTGCTGCGCCACGACCCGCCGGCGGCGGCGCGGGCGGCGGCCGTCTCGGCGCGGCGCTTCGGCGCCCTGGGGTCGGCCTCGTGGGCCGCGCGCGCCGACGGCGTGCGTCTGCGTGCCCGGCTGGCGGGCGGGGCGATCGACCGGGTCGGCAAGGTCGTGCCCGACCGCCCCGTCGATCCCGCCGACGCCGACGGGGTGATCCGCACGCTCCACACGGCGGGGCTGCGCGGTGAGAGCGACGCGCTGCGGCTCTCGCGAGAACTGTGGCGCGCGCGCCACGGGCGCCCGGCGGGACGGCTGCCCGCCCTGCCGGCATCCGCGCCCCTCGAGGTGCGCCTGCTCGCCGCCGAGGTGCGCGTCGAGCGCGCGATCGCCGCGGGGCGCGAACCCGCCGCCCGCCGGCATGCCGCCGACGGGCTGGAAGAGCTCGCCCGGTGGCGGTCGTCGTTCGGCAGCCTCGACCTGCAGACCTCGCTGTCGATGTACGGCAACGGGCTGATCCTCGCCGGACTGGGCTCGGCGGTGCGCTCGGGCCGGCCCGACGTGCTGTTCGACTGGTCGGAGCGGGCCCGGCACCTGAGCCTGCAGGTGCTACCGCTGCGCCCACCCGGCGACCCCGAGCAGGCCGCCGAGCTCGGCGAGCTGCGGGCGCTGCGCGCCGACCTCGGCAGCGCCGACTGGGCCTCCGACCCGCGCGCCGTCGAACTGTCCGACCGGCTGCGGCACCGGCAGTGGACGACCACCGGCGCCGCCGACATCGAGGCTCGCGTCTCGCTCGGCGAGACCGCTGCCGTGCTGGATGCCGACACCGCCGTGCTCTCGTTCGTCTTCAGCCCCGTGGGTCTGGCGTGCGTGGTCGTCACCGCCGCCGGCGCGCGCGTGGTGACCCTCCCGGCGTGGGGCGATCTGCGCACCGCTCTGGCGGGTCTGCGCTCCGACCTCGACATGGCCGCCATGGTGCGCACCGGACCCATGGTGCCCGTCGTCGCCCGCTCGCTGGCCGGCCGCGTGGAGCGGCTGTCGCAGATGCTCCTCGACGAGCCGCTGCGGGGCATCGACCCCGCCCGCGTCGTGCTCACGGCGCCCGGCGTGCTGGCGGGGATGCCCTGGGGCATGCTCCCCGCCTTCCGCGGCCGGGCCTTCACGCTGGCCGGATCGGTCTCGCGCTGGGTGCACGGGCGCGCGGCCGCCGGGGTCGTGCCCACCACGGCCGGGTTCGCCGTCGGACCGCGCGTGGCACGCGGGGCCGAAGAGGCCGCCGTCGGCGCGGCGGCGTGGTCGTCGGCGACCGTGCGCGAGGGCGCGGCGGCCACCGTCGACGCGGTCGGCGAGCTCGCGGCATCCGTCGACGTGCTCCACATCAGCGCCCACGGCCGCCACGCGGTCGACAACCCGGTCTTCTCGGGTCTGCAACTGGCCGATGGGGTGCTGTTCGGCTACGACATCGACCGGATGCCGCGGGTGCCGGGCACCGTCGTGCTGTCGGCCTGCGAGTCGGGGCGCTCGTCGGTGCGGTGGGGCGAGGAGGCGGTCGGCATGACGCGGGCGTGGCTGCACGCCGGCGCCGGCGCGGTCGTCGCCGCCCCGGTCATCGTCGCCGACGACGATGCGTGCGAGCTGCTCGGCGCGATGCACGAGGGACTCGCGGCCGGGCAGGCACCCGCCGTGGCCCTGGCCGTCGCCGCCGAGCGCACCGGGGTGCTCGCCCCGTTCCAGTGCCACGGCAACGGGTTCTGAGAAATCTCGGGCGGGGATGTATCAGGGCATCCCGACACCGCTCCTCTCATACGGAATGACCGCGCGGGAGAGGTCGGGGGGCCTCACCGAATCGCCGCGCAAGCGAGAGTCGCTGGGGAGCGGCGAGCGCATTCCCACAAGGACGGCTGACCGGGGGGTATGACGCCCGTCCGCGGGTCGGTGAGGTGTGGGGCCTCACCGACCCGTTCGGTCTGCCCGGCGTCCGGATGGGTGCGGGTGCGGGGGCGGGGCTGCGGGGGCGGGCTGCGGGTGCGGCCGGACGGGTCAGGCGCGGGACGAGTTCGCCGAGCGGCCGCGCACGATGCCGACGAAGGTCTCCACGAGCTCGGTGGTGCGCTCCGCGGGCCACACGAGCGCCACCGGCGACAGCGGGCCGTCGGCCAGCGGACGCCACTCGGTGTCTTTGCGGTGGTGCAGGCGCGCCAGCGACATCGGCACGACGACCACCCCGACGCCCGTGGCGGCGGTGGCGATCGCGTCGGCGGTCGTCTCGGGGGGCGTGAAGCGCGGCGCGACGGCATCCGGGACGGCGACGGTGATCGCGGCATCCGCAGGGGTGATGACGACCTCGCCGGCAAGATCGGCGAGCGTCAGCTCGTCGGCGGCGGTGAGATGGGAGTCGGCGGCGCACACCACGACGGCGACCTCGTCGTAGAGCGCGATCACGTGGAGGTCGTCGCGGTCGATCGGCAGGCGCACGAGGGCCGCGTCGACGATGTCGTCGTCGAGCGCGGCGCGCTGGTCGGCGACCTCGAGCGGCACGAGCTCCAGCGGGGTGCGCGGCATCCGCTGCTGCCACACGTCGATCCACTTGCCCGGAGTCGCGCCGGCGATCGCGCCGAGGCGGAACGGTCCGGCGGGTGGGGGCGGGGGCTTCGGCGTCGACGCCTGCTTCGACCGGGCCTTCGGGGTCGGGGCGGTGCCGCCGCGGCGGGTCGGCTGCGAGCGTCCCTTCCGCGCGGGGGTGCCGCCGTGTGCGCGAGCCGCCATACCGTCAGCGTAGTCGCGCTATCGTCGGGGCATGATCGCAACGCTGGCCACGCTGGTCGCGGCCCTGGCCGCAGCCCTGCACATCTACATCTTCACGATGGAGAGCATCACGTGGCGGCGCCCCGAGACCTGGAAGCGCTTCTCGGTCGCCGACCAAGCCGCCGCCGACACGACCGCGCCGATGGCCTACAACCAGGGCTTCTACAACCTGTTCCTCGCGATCGGCACGATCATCGGCCTGGTGCTGTTCGCCCTCGGCGGTGAGGTCGGCCTCGCCGGACGCGTGCTCGCGATCTTCAGTGTCGGCTCGATGCTCGCCGCCGCGGTCGTGCTGATCAGCTCGGGCAAGCGCTACCTGCGCGCCGCGACGCTGCAGGGCACCCTGCCCCTCATCGCGATCATCCTGCTCATCCTCGCCTGAGGTCACGGCGGCTCCGCACGCGCGCTCGCGCGGTGCCCGTAGGCGAGCCCGTGATGGGCGGATGCCGCAGCGCGCGCGACGGGGCGGGTCAGGCGGCGAGGCGCAGGCCGCGACGGTCGGTCGCGACGCGTTCGCCGTCGCCGATCGTCTCGTCGTCGCCGATGAGCGACCCGGTCACGACCAGGGCGCCGCGGCCGACGACGGTGCGCACGCCGATCTTCGCGCGCGCGCCGATGGCCGCGCCCGATCCGATGTGGGCGTGCGGGGCGATCTCGACGTCCGGGCCGATGACGGCATCCGGTTCGATCCACACGCCGCGGCCGACGTGTGCACCCGCGGCGATCTGCGCGCCCGGTTCGACGTAGGCGCCCGCTTCGACCAGCGCGCTGGCGTGCACCTTCGCGCCGTTGGCGATGAGCCCGCGGCCGTTCACGTGCTTCCGGTAGCGCAGCAGCTCGCCGCTGTCGTTCTCGATGTCGATGTAGTTCTTTCCCAACAGAACCTCCAGGTAGATGACAACGACCGGAACCCCCTGTTCATTCCCGGATGCCGCGGGCCGAGGACCCGTTTGTGCCGGTCGCACCGTGACGAGCGCGAAACACGCGTGGGGCAGGATTGGGTGGTGACAGATCCCGCCGACCCGACGACCGGGCCCTCGTTGGTGTTCGACTCGAAGGCCCACGCGCACTCGGTCGCCGAGGACATCCTCGGCATCCTCACCGGCACCTTCCTCGTCTCGCTCGGGCTGCACCTGCTGCACGCGGTCGACGCGGTCACCGGCGGCACCGCGGGCCTGGCGCTGCTGGTGACCTACGCGACCGGGTGGCCCCTCCCGCTGCTGTTCTTCGTCATCAACGTGCCGTTCGCCCTGCTGGCGATCTGGAAGAAGGGGTGGAGCTTCACGCTGCGCACCCTGGTGTGCATCGCGCTGGTCTCGGGGTTCGCGATCGTGCACGACGCGTTCTTCCCGATCGACGGGCTGCAGCCGTTCTACGGCATCCTCGCCGGCAACCTGCTGGCCGGCGTCGGCGTGCTGATCCTCTTCCGCCACCGCGGCAGCGTCGGCGGCGTCAACGTCATCGGGCTCGTCGTCGAAGACCTCACCGGATTCCGTGCCGGGTGGACGATGATGATCTTCGACCTCGTGATCATCGCGCTGTCGCTGCTGATCGTGCCGTGGCCGGTCGTGCTGATGAGCGCCGTCGGCGCCGTGCTGCTGAACCTGGTGCTCGCCCTCAACCACCGCCCCGGACGCTACCTCGGTCACTGACCGCGCACCGCGCCGCCGTCACGGCTGACAGCGGGGGCACCAGAACACGATGCGCTCGCTGGTGGCATCGGCTCCCAGGTCGGTGCGCTCGATCGGCGTTCCGCAGCGGCGGCACGGCTGACGTTCGCGCCGGTACACCCACATCCGCCGCCCGGGGCGGTCTTCGCCGGTGAACGTGCGGTGCGACCGGTCGCGATTGGCCCGGATCATGCGCGCACCGGTGGCGATCAGCCCCGGCACGTCGTCGATCTCGGCGGCGGGCAGGGTGGGGCGGATGCCGCGCACGAACAGCAGCTCGTTGGCGTAGACGTTGCCGAACCCGGCCACATTGCGCTGGTCGAGCAGTGCGACGTGCGCCGCGCGCGGGTCGGCGGCCACCCGGCGCACCGCCTCCGCCGCGTCCCAGTCGGGTCCGAGCAGGTCGGGCCCGAGATGTCCGACGACGCGGTCCTCCTCGGCGGTGGGCAGCACCTCGACCTGCGCGAGGTCGAAGCCGACGGCATCCGCCCGGCGGGTGCCGACGATCGCGCGCGCCGTGAACGCGGGTTTGCGCCAGCGCCCGCCCGACGGATAGACGTGCCACTCTCCCTCCATCTTCAGGTGGGAGTGCAGGGTGTGATCGCCGATGCGCAGCAGCAGGTGCTTGCCGCGCGCTGCGACCGCCTCGACCCGCTGTCCGGTGAGGTCGGCGGTGGCGCTGCCGGGCACCCGGATGTCGAACCGCGTCACCTCGTCGCCCGCGAGCGCCTCATGCAGGCGCCGCGCGGCACGGAAGACGGTGTCGCCCTCAGGCATCGAGAACCTCAGTCATCGAGAACCTCAGGCATCGAGCCCCCAGGCACCCGCACCACCACGCCCCTGGGCTGGCCCAGGAGCGGTCGCGCGACCGGCACCCCGCTCACCTGCACGGCACTCACCCGTGCCCGCGTCGAAGGGTGAGACCCCGCGACGACTCGACGAAGCCGGCGGCGCGCAGCGCGGTGCCGAGCGGGGTGCCGTAGACGAACGCGCCACCCACCTGCTCGATGGTGAGGGTGTCGAGGCGCCGTGCCCGGGCGGTGTCGACGAGGCTGCGGGCGGCGGCGGCGAGCACGTCGGTGTCGCTCGAGAACGTCAGGGCGGTGCGGCCGCCCCGTTCCAGGTAGAGCACGAGTGCTCCGTCGACGAGCACGACGAGCCCGCCGGCCTTGCGGCCCGGACGGTGCGTCACACCCTCGAGTGCGGGCCAGCCCAGCGCGGCGCCGTAGGGGTTGGCGGGGTCGGTGGCCGCGAGGGTCACTGCCGTCAGCGGCGGCGGGTCGGCCAGTCCCGCGTAGCCGCGCAGGCGGTCGACGGTGGCCGACGTGGCGAACTGTGCGGCGCCGAGCTTCTCGATGAAGTACCCGCGCCGGCAGTGCCCGGCATCCTCGAAGCCGGCCAGCGTGCGGTACACCTGGGCGAACCCGCCCGGCACGCCCTCGGCCTGCACCGCGCCGCGCGTGACGACACCGTGGCGGTCGAGCAGCAAACCGGCCGCCGCCGCCGCGCGGTGCCCCGGGTCTTCGGCGGGCTCAGGCAGCAGCGACCAACGGCCGCCCACGAGCACGGGTCGCTGCGGCGCGGTGGTGCGCGGGGCGGCGGCGGCCAGCGGCGTGCCCCGGAACATCCGCGTGCGCGGGGTGCGCCGCTTCACCCGGTGCGCCTGCGAGCCGCCGCCCAGCAGCGCACGCACCGGCGAGAAGGTGTCGTTGGTGACCCGGCCCGTCCACGCCAGGTTCCACAGGGCGTCCACGACGCTCAGTTCGTTCTCGGCGCCGGTGATCGCCGCCAGCTGCGCCGCGAAGTAGGCACCGCCCGAGGCCAGCGCGTCGAGCACGCGCTGCTCGAGCTCGGACGACTCCACGTCGTCGTCGGAGGGGCGCAGGGTGAGCGGCGCCGCATCGATCGGATGCAGCGCGATCCAGCCGTCGCGCCCCGGAAGCGACCCGTGGCCCGACCAGACGACCTCGCCGGTCGAGGTCAGCTCGTCGAGCATCGCCGGGCTGTAGTCCGAGACGCGTGCGGGCAGCACGAGCGACTCCCAGGCGCTCGCCGGGATGGGCACCCCGGCGAGCTGCTCGATCACGGCGAGCACCCCGTCGATGCCGTCGAGCGGGCGCGCCAGGTGCTGCCACTCCGGCAGGAACCGCGCGAACGCCTCGGGCGAGACGGGCTCGACGCTGCCCCGGATGGCCGCGAGCGACCGCATCCGCAGTCGGCGCAGCACTTCGCGATCGCACCATTCGACCTCGTCGGATGCCGGGCCGGTGGCCGGCAGGAAGAACCCGCTGGCCAGTCGTCCCTGCGCTTCGAGTCGTTGCAGGGTCTGCCGCGCGACGGCCGCGCCGATGCCCAGTCGCTCGGCCACCTCGGCGGTGCGGAACGGCCCGTGGGTGCGCGCGTGGCGTGCGATGAGATCGGCGAGCGGGTCGGCCACCGGCTCGAGGAAGGCGGTGGCGATGCCGACGGGCAGCGCGATGCCCAGCGCGTCGCGCAGCCGCGCGGCATCCTCGATCGCGGCGATCCGCGGCGCCCCGCCGACGGTGACCGTGATCGCCCGGCGCGCGTCGACGAGGGCCCCGACCGCGAGCTCGGCGGTGCGCGCGGTGGCCGCGTCGGCGGTGCGGGTCGCTCCGTCGTCGACGGTCGTCGTGGCCGTCCCCGGCTCTTCCAGTCGCTCGGCCACCTCGGCCACCGACAGCGGCCCGAGCACACGCAGCAGATCGGCGACGCCCTCTTCGCCGCGCGCCCGCCGCGACGGATCGAGCCGCTGCGCCTCGCGCTCGAACTGCGCGATGACCTCGGGGTCGAGCAGTTCGCGCATCTCGATCTTGCCGAGCAGCTCCGACAGCAGCGCCGGATCGACCGACAGGGCGGCGGCGCGGCGTTCGGCCAGCGGCGAGTCGCCCTCGTACATGAACGCCCCGACATAGCCGAAGAGCAGGTCGCGCGCGAAGGGGGAGGGCTGGCTGGTCGAGGTCTCGACCAGACGGATGCGACGGTCGCCGATCGCGCGGGTGACCCGCAGCAGCGCGGGCAGGTCGTAGACGTCCTGCAGCACCTCGCGCAGGGTCTCGAGGATGATGGGGAAGGTCGGATGGTTCTTGGCGACCTCGAGCAGCTGCGCCGACTTCTGCCGCTGCTGCCACAGCGGCGACCGGCGGTTCGGGTTCAGCCGCGGCAGCAGCAGCGCCCGCGCCGCGCACTCGCGGAACCGCGAGGCGAACAGGGCCGACCCGCCCACCTCGTCGGTGACGATCTGCTCGAGCTCGTCGGGGTCGAAGACGAACAGCTCGGCGCCGGGCGGTTCCGCCTCGGCATCCGGCACCCGGGCGATGATGCCGTCGTCGCTGGCGACCGCCGATCCCTCGACGCCCAGGCGCTCGCGGATGCGCGCGTTCACGGCCAGTGCCCACGGCGAATGCACGTGCATGCCGTACGGGGAATGCAGGATGATGCGCCAATCGCCGACCTCGTCGCGCGACCGCTCGACGGTGAGCGTCTTGTCGGTCGGCAGGGTGCCGGTGGCCTCTTTCTGCTCGTCGAGGTAGCCGAGCAGGTTGCCGATGGCGTTGTCGTCGAGCCCCGATGCCCGCAGGCGCGTGGTGGCCTTCTCGGCGCCTGCCGCGGCGACCTCGCGCGAGAACCGGCCGAGCGCCTCGCCGAGCTCGGCGGGGCGGCCGAGGCCGTCGCCGTGCCAGAACGGGAGCTTGCCCGGCTGGCCGAACGCGGGGGTCACGTTGACGCGGTCGTGGGTGATCTCCACGATGCGCCAGCTCGTGGTGCCGAGGGTGAACACGTCGTTGACGCGCGACTCGTACACCATCTCCTCGTCGAGCTCGCCGACGCGGGCGTTGCGCGTCTCGCCGGCGACGAACACGCCGAACAGGCCGCGATCGGGGATGGTGCCGCCGCTGGTGACGGCGACCCGCTGGGCGCCCGGCCGCCCGGTGAGCACGCCCTGATCGCGGTCCCAGACGACGCGGGGTCGCAGCTCGGCGAACTCGTCCGACGGGTAGCGGCCCGCCAGCAGGTCGAGCGTGGCCTCGTACGCCGAGCGCGGCAGCGCCCGGAACGGCGCCGAGCGCTTCACGGTCTCGAACCAGCCCTCGACGTCGACCGGCCCGATCGCGCAGGCGGCGACCGTCTGCTGGGCGAGGATGTCGAGCGGGTTCTGGGGGATCGAGATCGACTCGATCTGGCCCGCCAGCATCCGCTCGGTGACCACCGCGGTGTGCAGCACGTCGCCGCGGTGCTTGGGGAACAGGGCCGCGCGGCTCACCTCGCCGACCTGGTGGCCGGCGCGCCCCACGCGCTGCAGCCCCGAGGCGGCCGACGGCGGCGCCTCCACCTGGATGACGAGGTCGACCGCTCCCATGTCGATGCCGAGTTCGAGCGAGCTCGTCGCCACGACGCACCGCAGTGCGCCCGACTTGAGCTCGTCTTCGACCTGCGCGCGCTGCTCCTTCGACACCGACCCGTGGTGGGCTTTCGCGAGCACCGGCGCCACACCGGCGCTGGCCCCCGCCTGCGCCATCATCGCCGCCGGCACGGTCGGGTCGGGCACCTCCAGCCCGAGCCGCTCGGCGTAGATCTCGTTGAGCCGCCCGGTGAGGCGCTCCGCGAGGCGGCGGGCGTTGGCGAACACGATCGTCGAGCGATGCGCGAGGATGCGGTCGACGATCGCCTCTTCGACGTGCGGCCACACCGACCCGGTGATCTCGGTGGTCTGCGGCGCGAACCAGTCGCCGTCGCCGTCGGCATCCGCGTCGGCATCCGCCGGCGGTGCGGGCGTCTCGGCGCCCGGAGCGGGCGGCGGGTTCGACATGTCGTCCATGGGCACGACGACCGACAGGTCGAACGCCTTCGTCGCCCGCGGCGCCACGATCTCGACGGGTGCGGCGCCCCCGAGAAAGCGCGCGACCTCGTCGATGGGTCGCACCGTGGCCGACAGGCCGATGCGCTGGGCGGGCGTCTCCAGCAGCGCGTCGAGGCGCTCGAGGCTCACGGCCAGGTGCGCGCCGCGCTTGGTGGCGGCCACCGCGTGCACCTCGTCGACGATCACCGTGTGCACGCCCGTGAGCGTCTCTGCGGCCTGCGAGGTGAGCATGAGGTACAGCGACTCGGGTGTCGTGATCAGGATGTCGGGCGGGTCGGCCACGAGCCTGCGGCGGTCGGCGGATGCCGTGTCGCCCGAGCGCACGCCGACGGTGACCTCGGGGACGGACACGCCCAGCCGCCGCGCGGACTGGCCGATGCCGACCAGGGGTGAGCGGAGGTTGCGCTCGACGTCGACGCCGAGCGCTTTCAGCGGCGAGATGTAGAGCACGCGGGTGCGCGGGGGGCGGGGCTCCTTCTTCCGTCCCTTGGCGGGGGCGGGGGCGGGGGCGGGAGCCGGTGCCGCGTCTTTGTCGTGGAAGATGCGGTCGATCGCCCAGAGGAACGCCGACAGCGTCTTTCCCGACCCGGTCGGGGCGACCACGAGCGCATGCTTGCGCGCCGAGATGGCCGTCCACGCGCCCGCCTGCGCATCGGTCGGGCGCGCGAACGCAGAGCGGAACCAGTCCTGGGTGGCAGGACCGAACCGCTCGAGCACATCGACCATCACCCCATCTTCACCCCCACCGCCGACATCTGGCCCGCGGGAGCGGATCAGCGCAGCAGCTCGAGGCGGAAGCGACCGCCGCCGAGATCGGTCGTGCGCAGTGCGACACCGGCCTCCAACATCGTGCTCGACGTGCGGTCCACCGGGTCGGTCTCGAGGTTCCATGCCGTCTCACCGGTGGCGATGTCGTACGCCGTGGCCACCCCCGGCGAGGTGACCGAACCCCACTCCATCATGATGATCTGGCCGTTCGAGGTGCGCAGCGGCGCTCCCGAGTAGCCGGCCAGCGTCCAGGGCGCTCCCGTGGGCGGATGTACGGTCGTGTAGATCGCGTCGGCGATGTCGTGCACACGGGGAGTCACCACCAGCGCCCCCGGCAGGAGGTGAACGCCCACGTCGCCGACCTGTCCGCGATCGTCGACCACGGCGCCGTCGGACGGCGAGATGCGCTGCAGCAGCCCGTCAGCGGTCACGATCCAGACCGCCTCGTCATCCGACGCCGCGCTGATGACCTGATGGCTCCAGCACGCCTCACCGGTGCGGGTGTCGATGCCGGACAGTGCATACGGCTCGAGCGAGTCGTACACGATGGGCGTGGTCAGTACGTGGCCCGCCGCGACGAACACGCTCCCGTCGACCGTCCACCCGCGCGGTTCGCCGGACTCGAGCAAAACGGCATTGCCCCTGACGAAGAGGGAATCGGCAGCGAGGTCGAAGGGCACGCCGCCCTCGAACCAACCGACATCGAACTGCTCTCCCGTGACGGACCAGCGCGGTTCGAGGGTCGCGGCGTCGAGATAGGTCGCGGCGTCGCGCGTCGTGACGGCGAACCCCGACGGGTCCGCGGGGGCGATGAGGGCGGAGGCGGTGAGCCCGCCGCCCGGATGGATACCGCCCGCCCAGTCGCCGGGCAGGGTGCGTTCGGCGACGGCCTCGCCGGTGGCCAGGTCGTACATCGTCAGAGCGCTCTCCGTGAACGCGGGCGAGACACTATGGGACACCACGATGCGCTCGTCGAGTCCCGCGCTGGCGGGGGTGGCGACGGCGGCCGTCCCGTACGGCACCTCCGCCGACCAGAGGACCTCGGCGTCGTCGTGGTCAATCACCAGCAGTGTTGCGTCGCCGGTGCCGTAATCGCCCTGTACCAGCACGCCGGTGCGGGTGTCGTCGATGGCGAAGGGAGACGCGTACTTCCCTGTGACGTCGGCGAGCGTCGTCGCGGTCAGCGCGCCGTCGGTCGGAAGATCGAGGGCCTGCGCGTCGCGCCACGTCGTGTCGACAGTGGTAACGAGGCATGACGGCGTGGCGGAGGGTGTCGGGCTCGAGGGGGCGGGCGAGGCCGCGGGTGTCTCCGCCGGCGTGGCGGTCAGGCGCGGCACCACGACGAAGGCAGCGGCGATCCCGACGGCGAGGGCGACGAAGACAGCCAGGGTCCACGGCAGCCAGCGGCGGGATCGGGGGGCGGGGGCCGGTGCAGCGTCGGTCATCGTCTCTCCTTTCCGCGAGCCTATCGGGATGCGGCATCCGCCCCGCCCCGCCTCGTCCGGTCAGTGCTCCGACAGCTCCCCGCCCCGCAGCTCGAGGGTCAGGTCGGGGCCCAGGCGCTGCAGGAATCCGGTGTCGTGGCTGACCACCAGCACGGCCCCGCGGTAGGCCGACAGAGCATCGACGAGCTGGTCGAGCGTGTCGAGGTCGAGGTTGTTCGTCGGCTCGTCGAGCACCAGCAGCTGCGGCGGTGGGTCGGCCAGCAGCAGGCGCGCCAGCGCGACGCGGAACCGCTCGCCGCCCGACAGGGCCGACACCGGCCGCAGCACCGTGTCGCCGCGCACCAGGAACCGGGCGAGCCGGTTGCGCAGCTCGACGTCACCGACACCGGGAGCCGACGCCCGCACGTTCTCGAGCACGGAGGCGCCCTCGTCGAGGCCGTCGATGCGCTGCGACAGGTAGCCGATGCGGTCGGTGTGCGCGGTCGCCGTCGCCGAACTCCTCCAATCCGTCGCGGTTTCGCCCGTATCCGGCCCCCCGGCCCCGATTCCGTCCGGATTGGAGGAGTTTCGCGAGGCGTCGGCGAGCATCCGCTGCAGCAGGGTCGTCTTCCCGGCCCCGTTGGGCCCGACAAGGGCGACCCGCTCGGGGCCCTGCACGGTCCACGACCGCTCGGCGTCGCCGAGCGTCGCGATCCGCCGGCCCGCGGCCACGCCCGGATCGGGCAGGTCGATGCGCACCGACTCGTCGTCGCGCACGCGCCGCTCCGCCAGATCCAGGGCGCTGCGGGCCGCGGTCTCGCGGTCGGCCGCCGTGCCGCGCACCTTCCCGGCCGACACCTGCGCCGCCCGCTTCCGCGCGCCCGCGATGATGCCCGGCACCCGCTTCTCGATCTGGGCCTTGCGTCCCATCGCGGCGCGGGTGGCGATCACCTGCTCCTGCTGGATGCGGTCGCGCTTCTCGCGCCGCAGGTCGGCGCGCGCCGCCGTCTCGGCCTGCCGGGCTGCGGCCTGCTCGGCCTCCAGCCACTCCCGCCACTGCGAGTACGGGCCGCCGTAGACGCTCAGTCCGTTGCCGTAGAGCTCGGCGGTGTCGTCCATGAGCTCGAGCAGCGAGGTGTCGTGGCTGACGACGATCAGTGCCCCGCGCCACCCGCGTACGAGCTCGGAGAGGCGCGCGCGGGCATCGCCGTCGAGGTTGTTGGTCGGCTCGTCCAGCAGCGCGATCGGGGCGCCGCGCAGGCGCACGCCGACCAGCGCGGCCAGCACCGCCTCGCCGCCGGACAGCGATCCGATGCGGCGGTCGAGCGCCCCCGGCGGCAGCCCGGCCTCGGCGAGGGCCGCCGTGGCGCGCGCCTCGATGTCCCAGTCGTCGCCGACCGCGTCGAAGTGCGCCGGGTCGGGATCGCCCGACTCGATGGCGCGCACGGCGCGCACCGCGTCGCCGATGCCGAGCAGGTCGACGATCGGCCGGTCGGTGTCGAGGGTCAGCTGCTGGGGCAGCCGGTCGACGGTGCCGACCGTCGCCACCGAGCCGGCCGAGGGGGCCAGCTCGCCCGCGATCAGGCGCAGCAGGGTCGACTTGCCGGCGCCGTTGCGTCCGATGAGCCCGGTGCGTCCCGAGCCGAACGCGCCCGAGACGTCGCCGAGGGCGGGGGTGCCGTCGGGCCAGGTGAAGGAGAGGCGGTCGAGGACGACCGCAGGAGAAGTGTTGAGCATGGTGCCTCCCGGTGAGGGTCGGAGCGCACGCACGCAACGCCGGACACCGGGTAGCCCGGTGGAGACGGGGTCGACGTGCCTGCGCGGATCGGAAAGATGCGCAGACGCGTCGAAGAACGGGAGGCGAGAAGCCCCAGACCGGAGGTCGACGATCAGCGCGAGATCACAGCGCGGTCGCGTCGATACCCTTCAACGGTCTTCCTCACACTCGGGACAGGGACGCCAGCGAGGTTACCCCATCCACCTGGACGGGTCCAGAGGCGGGCGGATGCCGGTGGCTAGGCTGGCGGCACCGTCGGCACCCGTCAGCGGCGTCCGCCGGCTGCATCCACCAGTCGCGTCCACCAGTCGAGGAGGGGCATGTCGCACCCGCGTCCCGCCGTCGCCCCGCGCCGTCAGCCCGGGCGGCTGGTGATCCCCGATGTGCTGCGCGGCGTGGCGATCTTCGCGATGCTCGTCGCCCACGGCATCCCGCTGATGACCGACGTGCCGGCGACGGTCACCGTGCTCACGGGGATGCTCAACGACGTGGCATCGCCGTTGTTCGCCCTCGTCATGGGGATCTCGGCCCAGCTGGTGCTGGGGCGGCCGGCGGCCTCGCCGCGGGTCGTGACGCTGCAGCAGCTGGCGCGCGGGGTCATCCTCATCGTGCTCGGCGTGTGGCTGTCGATGTGGGGGAGCTGGGTGGCGATCGTGCTGTCGTTCCTCGGTCTCGTGCTGCTGGTCGGCGCCCCGCTGCTGCTGCTGTCGACGCGCGCGGTCGCCGCGCTCACCGTGGTGCTGCTGCTGGCGTCGGAGCCCCTCATCACGTGGCTGAACCAGGTGCTCGCGCCGCTGGCGGGGTCGTCGACGGCGGGGAGTCTGGTGGCGGGGTGGATCAGCATGAACCCGCACTACCGGCTCGTGAACCTGCTGCCGATGTTCCTCGCCGGCGCGCTGCTGCTGCGGGTGGGACTGCCGTCGTCGTGGACGGCGGTCGCCGTGGCCGGCTTCGTCGGGATCGCCGGGTTCAGTGCCAACCAGGCGGTCGCCGCGGTGCAGGGGTACCCGCCCGCCTCGGGAACGTGGGCCGACACGGCCCGTGACATCGGCCTGGTCGCGCTGGCGTATGCCGCGGTCGCGGGCCTCGCCGCGATCCGGCGTCCGGGGGTGCGGCGCGTGGTCGATGCGGTGTTCGTGCCGCTGCGTGCCTGCGGCTCGGTCGCGCTCAGTCTCTACGTCGTGCAGGTCGCACTGATCGCCTGGTGGTCGTCGCAGGGGCTCGGCTGGCACGGCAACCACCCCGTGCCGTGGCTCGTGCTCGTGCCGGGGCTCATGGTGCTGGGAACGCTCTGGTGGCGCTTCGTCGGGCTCGGACCGGTGGAATGGCTGATGGGCGTGGTCACCGGGCGGTATGCCTGGCGACCGGCATCCGTTCGTCGCGGCTGACCCGATCAGGCGGGGGCGGATGCCGCGGGCTGCGCGTCGAGTTCGCCGAGCCGTTTGGTGAGGAAGGCCACGACGTCGTCGAGTTCGTCCTGCGACACGCTGTGGGCCAGGCCCGGGTACACGCGTCCACTGAGGTCGACGTGCGCGGGGAGCCAGGCCACCGAGTGCTCGACGAGGGGGGCGGGGATCACCTCGTCGCGCGCGCCGCGCCCCCAGAACACGGGTGGTCGCAGCGCGGCGAGGCGCTCGTCGCCCGCAACGGGGGCGGGGTCGGCGTATCCGGCGAGGTCGACGACGAAGGCGAACGCCTCGGGGCGCAGTCGCAGCGCCTGCAGGGCGATCACCCCGCCCTGCGAGAAGCCGAGCAGGCCGACCGGCCCGTCGTGGGCGAGGGTGTCGAGCCAGGCGAGGAAGCGCTCCGCGGCCGCGGTGGTGCTCACGGGGTCGTGGCGCCGCAGGCCCTCGATGGGGAACCACGACCAGCCCGGCGTGGGGAACGGCGGCGCCAGCGGTGCGCGCACCGCGGCGATCGTCACGCCGTCCGGAAGGTGGGGGACCAGGGCGAAGAGGTCCTGCTCGTGGGATCCGTAACCGTGCAGCAGCACGAGCAGCGGCCTGCCCGCCCGGTCGCCCGGCGCGTGCGACCACACCACGGCGTCGGCATCCAGCTCGGGGATCTCCGCCCCCGCGCCCGCCATGCCCACTGCTCCCGAAGCGCCAGTTCCCGAACCGTCCGTCATACCGCCCCATCCAACCAGCCACCCCCGACACCCGCACCCACCACCCGCCCCGCCCCCACTCCCGCGGCGGGGGCTGAGGTATACATGGACCATGGCCGTTCGCACCCCCGACCCCGACCCGAACGAGCGCGGCGACGAGGATCCCCGCGACCCGCTGCGCGGGCTCGGCGACGGGTTCGGACGGTCCGGGCATCCGCTCGGCGACGGGTCGTTCGGCTCGCCGGCGCCCGGCAACGCGGCCAACCCGGGCTGGCTCACCGACGTCGAGCTCGCCGAGGCGCGACGCCGCCTGCCGATCCTCTACGTCGAGGCGCTGCCGGTGCGCACCGACGGCGTCGGCACCGTGACCGAGGTCGGCATCCTGTTGCGGGCGACCCCCGTCGGCGAGATCACCCGCACGCTCGTGTCGGGGCGTGTGCGCTACGGCGAGACGGTGCGCGACGCCCTCTTCCGTCACCTCGAGAACGACCTCGGGCCGATGGCCTTCCCGCTGCTGCCGCCGCAGCCGCTGCCGTTCACGGTGGCCGAGTACTTCCCGATCCCCGGCGTCAGCGCCTTCCACGACGACCGCCAGCACGCCGTGTCGCTCGCGTTCGTCGTGCCGGTGACCGGCACGTGCGAGCCGCGCCAAGACGCCCTCGAGGTCACCTGGATGCCGCCCGAAGAGGCCGCATCCGACACTCTCGCCGCCGAGATGGAGGGCGGCCGCGGCACCCTCGTGCGCCTGGCCCTGGCCAGTGTCGGGGCCCTGCGCTGACCGCCGCCCCACCCACCCCGCACCCACCCGGCGACCGCCGCCCCACCCACCCGCCGCACCCGCCGCCGACCGCGTGTTCACGCGGGTCCCGCGACCCGGTATCCTTCCTCCTGTCGGCCTACCCGGGGCCGGCATCCACCCCGTCGTCGCGTGAAGGATCCGCGGCGGCCCCTGCGTGAAACCGGAGTGCGCCCGTGCCCGATCAGCCTTCGTCCCGTGACCAGGATCCGTCGCCGTTCGACGAGCTGATCAGCGCCTCGTCCGGCCAAGGCGGGGGCGCGTTCACCACCGTGTTCCGCGGCTACGACAAGAGCGAGGTGGATGCCGCGATCGCCGCGCTCTCGTCGCGCCAGAGCGCGCACACCGGCGAGCTCAGCGGCGCCAAGAGCGAGGCCGACGCGCTCGCCCGCGAGGTGGAGGACCTCAAGGATCGCTACCGGCGGGCGGTGGCCACCGCCAAGACCCACGCCAAGAAGGTCGAGCAGCTCGAGGCCGACCTCGCCGTCGAGACGGCGAAGGCCTCCAACGCCGAAGAGAAGGTGCAGGCGCTCACCGAAGAGCTCGTCGCCGCCCCCGGCGAGTCGGCCAACCGGCACCAGTTCGAAGAGGTGCTGCACGTCGCCGAAGAGCAGGCGAGCGTCATCATCAAGAACGCGTCGATCCAGGCCGACCGCCTCATGGAGGCCGCGCACGAAGAGACCCAGAACCGGCGCGGTCAGGCGCAGGCCGATGCCGAGGCCATCCGCGCCCGTGCCGAGCACGACGCCCAGCAGGTGCGCCTGCGCATCGACACCGAGCTGACCGCGCACCAGGCCGAGCTCGAGCGTCAGGCCGCCCACGCCGCCGAGAAGGTGTCGCAGGCCGAGCAGGAGGCCGCCGCGATCCGCACCGAGGCCGAGAAGGGCGCCGCGTCGCTGCGGGCGCTGGTGGCGCGCGAGACCGAGCAGCAGCGCGCCGAGGCCGAAGACGCCGTGCGCGAGCTGCGCGTGCGCACCCTCGAGTTCGAGGAGTCCCTCACCCGCCGTCAGGACGACGCGCAGCAGGAGTTCCTCACCCTCCACAACCAGGCCGTCGCCCACGCCGAGCGCATCACGCAGGACGCCAACGACCAGGTGGCCGCGTCGCTCGACCACGCCCAGCGGGTCTCGGCGAAGGCCGATGACTTCGACCGCCTGATGCGCGCGCAGGCGCTGCAGATCGAGGCCGATGCCGATGTGCGTGCGCGCGAGCACCTCGAGCGGGCGCGGGTGAAGGCGCAGAAGATCATCGACACCGTCACCGCCCACTCGCAGGGCGTGCTGCGCGACGCCGAAGACCGCGCGCGCTCGCTGCGCTGGCAGCAGCACCAGCTGTCGAGCTTCATGGCCGAGGTCAAGGACCTCATGCGCACCGACACCGCGCCCTCGGCATCCGCGGCCTCGGCATCCGCAGTCACCGTGGCGGGCGTGCCCGCCGAGGATGCCGCTGCCGTCATCGACGAGGCCGAGGCCATCGTCGAGGCCGCCGACAACGCCTGACCGACCCCCTCGCCGATCGCTGCCTCCGCCCCGCGGAGGAGCGGCAGCGGCGGCGTCGGGTCAGCGCGCGGTGGTCAGCCGCGACAGCTCGGCCACGAACAGGTCGATGTCGCCCGGGTCGGTGTCGAACGAGCACATCCAGCGCACCTCGTTCTTCGCGGCATCCCAGTCGTAGAAGCGGAACCGCTCGCGCAGCCGGTCGGCGACGCCGTCGGGAACGGTCGCGAAGACGCCGTTGGACTGGGTGGGCTGGGTGAAGGCGACGCCCGCGATCGAGCCGTCGCCGAGCCCCGCCGCCACCGCGGCGCGCAGGCGCGCGGCCATCGCGTTGGCGTGGCGCGCGTTGCGCAGGTAGAGGTCGCCGTCCAGCAGCGCGATCAGCTGCGCCGAGATGAAGCGCATCTTGCTGCCCAGCTGCATGTTGAGCTTGCGCAGGTACTGCAGACCCGTGGATGCCGCGGGGTCGAGCACGACGATCGCCTCCGCGCCCAGGGCGCCGTTCTTGGTGCCGCCGACGCTCAGCACGTCGACGCCGACGTCGCGGGTGAACGCGCGCAGGGGCAGGCCGAGCGCGGCGGCGGCGTTGGCGATGCGCGCGCCGTCGAGGTGCACGCGCATGCCCAGCCCATGGGCGTGGTCGGTGATCGCGCGGATCTCGTCGGGCGTGTAGAGGGTGCCGAGCTCGGTGGACTGCGTGATCGACACGACCAGCGGCTGTGCGCGGTGCTCGTCGCCCCAGCCCCACGCCTCGCGGTCGATGAGCTCGGGGGTGAGCTTGCCGTCGTCGGTGGGCACACCGAGGATCTTGATGCCGCCGACGCGCTCGGGCGCGCCGCCCTCGTCCACGTTGATGTGCGCGGTGGTCGCCGCCACGACCGCGCCCCAGCGGGGGAGCATCGACTGCAGCCCGACGACGTTGGCTCCGGTGCCGTTGAACACCGGGAAGGCCTCCACGCCCTCGCCGAAGTGGTGGGTGAACACCTCCGCCAGCCGCGCGGTGTAGTCGTCCTCGCCGTAGGCGCGCTGGTGTCCGTCGTTGGCGGCGGCCACGGCCGCGAGCACGTCGGGGTGCACGCCGGAGTAGTTGTCGCTAGCGAAGCTGCGGATGCTGGTGTCGTGCAGGGTCATCACGATCGTCCAGCCTACGACGCCGGCCCCCTCCCGGGCGGGGCCGGTCAGGCGAGCTCGACGATGCGGTCGTTGACCGCGTCGGCCGGCTGCCCCCACAGCCCGAGGAAGGCCGCGGCCAGCGCCGCTTCGAGCCCCGCCAGCGCGCGCACCCGGAAGACGACGGAGGCCGCGGCCGGCGGCACCCCGCGATCGCGGGCGTCCTTCGCGAAGCCGTGCGCGACCGCGCGGGTCCAGGCCTCGCTCGCGGCCTTCACCGCCGCGTAGGCGGCGCCCCCGGCGAGGGGACGGGCCACCGCGGTCGACGAGACGATCGCGAGCCGCCCGGCGGGCGCCGCGCGCAGGTCGGCGTCGAAGACCCGGCTGACGTGGCGCAGCGCCGTGAGCGAGACCTCGAGCGCGCGGAAGTCGGCGTCGGACTGACCGGCCAGGCCTCCGCCGCCGCGCCAGCCGCCGACCAGGTGCAGCACGCCGTCGACGGGGCCGTGCGCGTCGTGCACGCGGGCGGCGAGCCGGGCGACATCGCCCTCGTCGGCGAGGTCGCAGCGGAAGGTGCCGACCGGCGGCAGATCGCGGCGCAGGGCGTCGAGCTTCGCCGCGTCACGGCCGGCGACGAGCACCGTCGCCCCGGCCTCGACGGCGGCTGCCGCCACGACCCGTCCGGCGGCGCTGGTGCCGCCGGCGAGCAGGATCGTGCGACCGTGCACGGGGTGGGTCATGCCTGTCATCCTGTCACCCGGTTCCGCATGTCGGCGGTCCGCGTTATCCTCGCCGCATGACCGACCCGACCGGGGGGCCGTCGGCCGTGACCCCGTCCGAGCCCCGCGCCGCCGCCTCCGACGCCACCGCCGAGGTCGACGTCAGCGAGGCGGGCGGCGCGACCGAGCTCGCGCCGCCCGGCGGCGAGCGCGTGTTCCTGCAGGTGCTCATCACCACCGCCGTCGCCAACGTGACGACCAGCTACCTGTGGTTCGCCCTCACCTTCTGGGCCTACCTCGAGACGCAGTCGGTGCTGGCGACGGGTCTCATCGGCGGCGCCTACATGCTGCTCATCGCGCTGTTCGGCATGCTGTTCGGCACCGTGGTCGACCGTCACCGCAAGCACCGCGTCATGCTCGTCTCGGGGGTCATCACCCTCGCCGCCTTCCTGGTGTGCGGGGCGATGTGGATCGCGCTGGGCGAAGACGCGCTCATCGACCTCGGTCAGCCCTGGTTCTGGCTGTTCGCCACCGTGCTGCTGGCCGGCGCGGTCATCGAGAACCTCCGCAACATCGCCCTGTCGACCACGGTGACCCTGCTGGTGCCCGTCGAGCGCCACGCCAACGCGAACGGCCTCGTCGGCACCGTGCAGGGCATGGCGTTCATGGTGACCAGCATCTTCAGCGGCCTGTCGGTGGGCCTGCTCGGCATGGGGTGGACCCTCGCCCTGGCGATCGTGTTCACGGTGCTGGCGTTCCTCCACCTGCTGATCATCCGCATCCCCGAGCGGGAGCCCGCCGCGCCCGCCGAGAAGGCGCCGCTCATCGACCTGCGGGGCAGCTGGCGGGCGGTCTCGGCCGTCGGCGGGCTGTTCGCGCTCATCCTGTTCTCGATGCTCAACAACCTCGTCGGCGGCGTGTACATGGCCCTCATGGACCCGTACGGCCTGACGCTGTTCCCCGTGGAGTGGTGGGGCGTCATCCTGGGCATCACCGCCACCGGCTTCATCATCGGCGGCGGTCTCATCGCCAAGTTCGGGCTCGGCCGCAACCCCATCCGCACCATGCTGCTGTTCGTCATGGTGATGGGCGCGCTCGGGTCGCTGTTCACGGTGCGGGAGTGGGGCTGGCTGTACATCGTCGGCATCTGGGCGTACATGTGCCTCATCCCGGTGATCGAAGCCAGCGAGCAGACCGTCATCCAGAAGGTCGTCCCCTACGAGACGCAGGGGCGGGTGTTCGGGTTCGCGCAGGCCTTCGAAGCGGCAGCGGCGCCCGTCACGGCGTTCCTCATCGCGCCGCTGGCGCAGTTCTGGATCATCCCCTACATGAACTCCGACGCCGGGCGCGACACGTGGGGCTGGCTCCTGGGCGACGGAGAAGCGCGCGGCATCGCGCTGGTGTTCTTCTTCGCGGGCATCGTGATGATCGTCATCGCCGCCCTCGCCTTCACCACCAAGGCCTATCGCACGCTGTCGGCCGAGTACGTCGACCAGCCGGCATCCGTCCCCGCCGACGGCACGCCGGCCCCCGCCGTGCACTCCCGCGCGGGCTCCGCCGACGTCGACGGGGCGTAGCGCGCTCGGGGCCGTGCTCAGGTGGCGGGGTCCGTGTCCGCCGTGCGTCCGGTGATGCCCGCGGTCGAGGCGATGACCGCGCGCATCTTCTTCTCCAGCGCCTCGTAGAACATCGACAGTGGGAACTCGTCGTCGCGCACGGCGTCGGTGTAGCCCGCCGGGGGACCGGCGAGCACCTCGTCGGGCAGCCCCCGCGCCCACTGCGAGGCCGGGTGCGGGGTCAGCACGCCGCGCACGAGGTCGTAGGCGGCCAGCCAGTGCGCCGTCTTGGGGCGGTCGATCGAGCGCCAGTAGAGGTCGTCGATCGCGTCGGCGAGGGCCACGACCGCGGCCGGCACCTCGTCCCAGTCGAAGGTGAGGGCGGTGTCGGTCCAGTGCAGCACGCCGCGCTGGTGCAGCCACGCGAACAGCAGCTGCCCGCCGAGGCCGTCGTAGTTGCGCACGCGCGCGCCGGTGATCGCGAACCGGAAGATGCGGTCGAAGATCACCGCGTACTGCACGAGCACGGCCTGGCTGCGCAGCTCGACATCGACCTCGTCGAGGTCGCCGGCCGCCTCCAGCCGCTGCTGCAGCCGCACGCACTCGCGGAACGCGGTGAGGTCGCAGCGCAGCTCCTCCAGCGAGTACAGGAAGTACGGCATCCGCTGCTTGATCATGAACGGATCGAACGGCAGATCGCCGCGCATGTGCGTGCGGTCGTGGATGAGGTCCCACATCACGAACGTCTTCTCGGTGAGCTGCTGGTCGGCGAGCATGCGCGCCGCCGCTTCGGGCAGATCGAGCTTGGTGATGCGCGCCGCGGCCGCGACGACCCGGCGGTAGCGCGCGGCCTCGCGGTCTTGGAAGATCGCCCCCCACGTGAAGGTCGGGATCTCGCGCATCGCGACCGTCTCGGGGAACAGCACCGCCGAGTTCGTGTCGTATCCGGGCGTGAAGTCGATGAACCGCAGCGACACGAACAGTCCGTTGGTGTACTCGGTCTCGAGCCGGTCGATGAACTCGGGCCAGATGACCTCGCACAGCACTGCTTCCACCAGGCGGCTGCGCGAGCCGTTCTGCGTGTACATCGGGAACACGACCAGGTGGGCGAGACCGTCGACCCGATCCCGCTGCGGCTGGAAGCGGGTGAGGGCGTCGAGGAAGTCGGG
Organism: Microbacterium festucae; assembly: GCF_025421715.1. Taxonomy (GTDB): domain Bacteria; phylum Actinomycetota; class Actinomycetes; order Actinomycetales; family Microbacteriaceae; genus Microbacterium; species Microbacterium festucae. The sequence continues at coordinate 537,052 of NZ_JAOEFC010000001.1, read as the reverse complement.
CACGCCGAAGCCGCCGTCGACCCAGCGCCGGAAGTCCACCGGCAGGGCGGCGAGGTAGTCGGCGTCGTGGGGGAAGAGTGGGCTCAGCGCCTCGATGGCCGCCACGATCGCCGCGACGTGGGCGCGGGCGACGGGGTGGTCGGTGGCCTCCGGCACCGCGCCGTCGGCGGCCTGCAGTTGCTGCAGCGCGGTGGCGGCGCCCTTCAGCGCCAGCCAGTCGGGGTGCCGGGCGAGGTCGGCGGTGGCGCGGTCCTCGCCGGGCGCACGGGGCGTGGTCATCGTCATGGCTCGTCCTTTCGTCGTTCGGAGTCTAGGAAACGCATCGGCTGCAAGCCCTTCTCGCCGGAAGAATTCCGGTACTCTCCTGTCGTGCCCGCATCCGCCCTCGACGACATCGACCTGCGACTCCTGCGCGTGGTCGCCGCCGACGGCCGCGCCACGCTCGCCCGCTTGGCCGCCGAGTCGGGTCTGTCGGTGTCGGCCGTGCAGGCGCGCATCAAGCGGCTCGAGGCGCGGGGGGCGATCACCGGCTATCGCGCCGTGGTCGACCCCGATGTCGTGGGCGTGCCGCTGTCGGCGTTCATCGAGATCACCCCGCTCGATCCGGCTCAGCCCGACAACGCCCCCGAGCTGCTCGAGCACCTGCCCCAGATCGAGGCGTGCCACTCCATCGCCGGCCAGGCCGCCTACATGCTGTTCGTGCGCGTCGCCTCGCCGCGTGATCTCGAGGCCCTCATCCGCGACATCCGCCAGGCCGCCGCCGTCAACACCCGCACCACCGTGGTGCTGCAGACCTTCTTCGAGAACCGCGCCGCCGTCCCGCGCTGACGCGCCCGCCCTCCTCCACGCCCCGCCGCGACCGCATACATCGCCAGGCGGATGCCGGACGGATGCCGCCTCGCGTAGCGTCGAAGGGTGTTCCGAGACGTGTCCCGCCCCCGCCTGATCGTCAGCGTGAGCGTGGCAGGCCTGTTCGCGGTCGTCGCGTTCTTCCTTGAGCTCTCGGCCGGAAGCGACCTCGCCTTCAACGCGCTGTCAACGGTGCTGTTCGTGGTCGCGATGGCGGTGAGCCTCGCGCTGACCACGGTCTCGCCCGCGCTGGCCCTCACGGCGGCCTGGGTGGGGGCGATCATCCAGATGGCCTTCGGTCGCGACCCGAGTCCCACCGACCTGCCGGTGTTCATCGCGCTGTACGCCAGCGCCGCCTACGGCGGCCGGCGCACCTTCTGGGCCGGATTCGTCTCGGTGTTCGTCGGGTCGGCCGCCATCGTCGTCTACCTCTACGCCCGCGTGGTGGGGGTCACGGGGGGTCTCGCACTGGCCGATGTGGCCACCGCCGTGGCCGTGCTCGTCGCGGCGCTGTTCGGGCTGGGCCTGGCGTGGACCATCGGCGCGCTCGTGCGCGCCGTGATCCGCGGGCGCGAGAACCGGGCCGCGCAGGTGCGCGCCGAGTCCGAGGCGGCCGCCGAGCAGGAGCGGGTGCGCATCGCCCGCGACATGCACGACGTGGTGGCCCACTCGCTCGCGGTCGTCATCGCCCAAGCCGACGGCGCGCGCTACGCCGCCGCGCACGACCCGGATGCGGCGACCGCGGCCCTCGGCACCATCTCCACGACGGCGCGGGCGGCGCTGTCCGACGTGCGCCTGCTGCTCACGCAGCTGCGCCACTCGCAGACCGAAGGGCCCCAGCCCACCCTCGCCGACCTCGAGACGCTGTACGCGCAGGTGCGCGCCGCCGCGGTCGACCTGCGCGTCGACGTCGACCCCGCGCCGGTGGCCGAGCCGCCGGCCGCGGTGCAGCTGGCGGTCTACCGCATCCTGCAGGAGGCGCTCACCAATGCGCTGCGCCACGGCGGGGCGGGTCCGGTGCGGGTCGGGCTGTCGTGGCATCCTGACCGGGTGGAGATCGACGTGCGCAACGCGCTGGCGCCGGGGCACCGTGCCGCCTCGGGCGGCCACGGCCTGGTGGGCATGGGGGAGCGGGCCGCGCTCGTGGGCGGGGCGCTGCAGGCCTCGCCGATGGGTGACGAGTTCGCCGTGATCGCCACCCTTCCCCTCCGGAGCGTCGCATGAGCGGCCCCATCCGCGTCGTGCTCGTCGACGACCAGGCGCTGTTCCGCGCCGGCATCCGCATGGTCATCGACTCGCAGCCCGACCTCGAAGTCGTCGGCGAGGCCGGCGACGGCAGGCAGGGGATCGCGGTCGTCGAGCAGACCCGCCCCGACGTCGTGCTGATGGACATCCGGATGCCGGTGATGGACGGTCTGGCAGCGACGGCCGAGCTGCTGGAGCGCCCCGACCCGCCCCGCGTCGTGATGCTCACGACGTTCGACCTCGACGAGGCCGCCGCCCGCGCCATCCGGCAGGGGGCGAGCGGCTTCCTGCTGAAAGACGCCGACCCCGAGTTCCTGCTCGCCGCCATCCGCACCGTGCACTCCGGGTCGTCGGTGATCGCCGCCGCGGCCACCCGCGAGCTGTTCGCGCAGTTCACCGCGCCGGTGCGCGAGGCCCCGCCGAGCTATGCGGCCCTCACCGAGCGCGAGCGCGAGATCTTCGCGCTCGCCGCCCGCGGGCTCTCCAACGCCGAGATCGCCGCGCGCGAGTTCCTCTCCGAGGCCACCGTCAAGACCCACATCAGCCGCGTCCTCACCAAACTCGGACTGCGCGACCGCGTGCAGCTGGTGGTCTTCGCGTTCGAGCACAACCTCGCCTGACGCGCACCGCGCCGCCGGTGCCGGCAGCGGCCGGTCAGATCATCCGTGCGATGTATCCGGCAGCGACCGGGGGCGGATGCCGGGGGCCGGGGCCCGTCCGTAGCGTCGGCCACATGGAAATCACCACCAGCGAGCTGGGCCTGGCCGCCCGCGTCCAGCGCCTCACCAAGACCTACGGCACCGGCGAGACCGGGGTGCACGCCCTCGACGGGGTGACCGTCGGCATCCGTCGCGGCGAGTTCACGGCGATCATGGGCCCGTCGGGCTCGGGCAAGTCGACGCTTATGCACATCATGGCCGGCCTCGACGCGCCCTCGTCGGGGCGGGCGTGGATCGGCGACACCGACATCACCGACCTCTCCGACCTGGAGCTCACGGTGCTGCGCCGCCGCCGCGTCGGGTTCGTGTTCCAGTCGTTCAACCTCGTGCCCACCCTCGACGCGATCGGCAACATCCTGCTGCCCTTCGACCTCGACGGCCGGCGTCCCAGCGCCCTCGAGCGCGCCCGCATCGACGGCCTCGTCGACACGCTCGGCCTCGGGCCGCGGCTGCGCCACCGCCCGCACCAGCTGTCGGGCGGTCAGCAGCAGCGCGTCGCGATCGCGCGGGCGCTGGCCACGGCCCCCGACCTCGTCTTCGCCGACGAGCCCACCGGCAACCTCGACTCCCGCTCCGGGCGCGAGGTGCTGGCGCTGCTGGCGGCCGCCAGCCGCGAGCATGGGCAGTCGATCGCGATGGTCACCCACGACCCGATCGCCGCGGCCGCCGCCGATCGCGTGCTCTTCCTCGGCGACGGACGTCTCGTCGCCGACAAGCCCCGGCAGAGCGCCGAGCAGATCTCGGCTCACATGCTCGCCGCCGAGGTGCCGGCATGAGTGCGCTCACCGCGGTCTCCGGGCCCGCCGCGACGGCAGCCCCGCGCCGCCGCGTCGACACCGCCTGGCTGCGCGAGCGCGGCATGGGGGCCACGGTGCTGGTGGCCGCCATCTCCACCGCGTTCGGCGTGCTGCTGCTGAGCACCACCGCCTTCCTCGGCCAGTGGCTGCGCAGCGACCCCTACATCGGCGGCGGCGAGACGGTGACCATCGTGGTCGGCATCCTCAGCGTGCTGCTGCTGGGCGTCGCGGTCTACGTCGCCGCGATCGTCACGGCCAACACCTTCGCCACGATCGTCGCCGGACGCACCCGCCGCATCGCGCTGCTGCGCCTCATCGGCGCCTCGGCGCGCTCGCAGCGCAGCGAGATCGCCCGGCAGGGGCTGACGGTGGGCGCGATCGGCGCGGCCATCGGGCTGGTCGGCGCTGCGCTTGCGGCCTGGGGGCTGATCGAGGTGGCGCGCACCGTGCTCGACATCGCCGCGAGCGTGTCGGTCGTGCAGCCGGTGCTGCTCGTTCCCGCCGTCGTCGTGGCCGCCGTCACCGGCGCGGCCGCCTGGGCGGGGTCGCGGCGGGTGCTGACGGTGACGCCGCTGCAGGCGCTCGCCGGGTCGACGCCGCGCAGCCACGAGGAGGCGAGCTCGTCGCGCGGTCGGGCGATCGCCGCGATCGGCCTGGTCGTCACGGGCTTGGCCCTGCTGGCGCTGGGCATCGTGGCGGGCCTGGTGACCCCGGCCGGGGTGATCGTCGCCTTCGCCGGCGGCCTCCTCTCCTTCACCGGGCTGACTCTCGGCGCGGTGCAGGTGATGCCCCCGCTGCTGCGCCTGACGGGGCGGCTGTTCGGCTCGTCGGTGCCGGCACGACTGGCATCCGAGAACGCGCTGCGCTACCCCGAGCGCTCCAGCCGCATGGCGATCGGCGTCGTCATGGGCGTCGCGCTGGTGACGATGTTCGCCGTCGCCAACGAGAGCGTGAAGGGGGTGATCACCGCCTCGGGCGGCGGCGACATGCCCGTCGAGATGGCGCAGCTGCTCGACACCTTCACCGGCGTCATGATGGGCCTGGTCGGGGTGTCGGCGATCATCGCCGCGGTGGGCCTGGTGAACCTGCTGACGATCGGGGTGGTGCAGCGTCGCCGCGAACTGGGACTGCTGCGGGCGCTCGGGCTCACGGCATCCCAGGTGCGCCGGGTCGTGCTGCTCGAGGCGGCGCACGTGACGGTGACCTCGCTGCTGTTCGGGCTGCTGCTGGGCGTGGCCTACGGCTGGGCGGGCGCGCAGTCGCTGCTCGGGTCGGTGCAGATCCCGCCCGACTGGTCGTCGCCGACGTTCGTCGCCCCCGGGATGCCGTGGGTCACGCTGGCGGTGGTCGTCGCCGCGACCGCGGTGCTGACCGCGCTCGCCGCCGTCGTGCCCACGCGCCTGGCCACCCGGGTGAGCCCCGTGGCGGCCCTGGCGGAGTAAGCCGCACGCCCCGGTCCCGGTCGCGCCCGCACGGGTGGGCCGGGACCGGGGCGGCGCGCTGCGCGGGTGTCAGCCGGCGGACTCGGGGTCGTGGGCCCAGGTGGGCGCGAGGGCGCGGATGCGCGCCGCGCGCCACTGCCACACGCCCCACAGCACCGGCCAGAACGCCGGGGCCGCGGCCCCGCCGATCACCAGCCGCTCGCGCCACAGGGTGCGGCCGGGGTCTCCGGGCGCGGGCGCGACGGCGAGCTGGTGGTCCCACACGTCGAGGGCGGCCAGCGGTCCCGTCAGCGGGATGCCGCTGTCGCGCATGATGCGCACCGGACCGTGGGCGTCGTCGACGCGGCGGTCGCTGATGTGGATCAGCTGCGCGCCGAGCGAGGCGCCGAGCGCGCGCAGGCGCACCGGCACATCGGCGCCGGCCTCGAGGGTGGTCGGCAGCCCTTCCGCGGCGAGCGGTTCGAGCGCGAGGAACGGGCCGTACAGTTCGGCGACGGCGCGCGGGGAGTGCAGTGCCCGCCACGCGGCATCCGCATCGCAGTCGATGACGAGTTTCAGGTGCACGCGCATCGCCCCAGTCTCACACCGTGGGCCCGCATCCGCCACTAGCCGTCGAATCGTTTCGATGGCATACTGGCCCGATACGCTGTGAGAACGCTCCCACGACTGGAATCCCCACCATGCCTCTCTCCCCCGCCATCGAGTCCGGCGACCGCTCGCACTCCCTCGCCCCCGTCGAGTCGGTCGCGCAGATCTCGACGCTGCTGCTCGACACCGACCCCACGCTCGACCCCGCCCTGGCCGCACTGGCGCGGCAGGCGGCCGCCGAGGGCGCGGTGCTGCTGGCCAACGACGGCACGCTGCCGCTGGGCGCCGAGCGCCCCGTCGCCGTGTTCGGACGGGTGCAGGTCGACTGGTTCGCGGTCGGATACGGCTCGGGCGGCGACGTGAAGGTCCCTTACATCTGGAACCTGCTCGCCGGGCTGCGCGACGCCGGTGTGCAGGTCGACGCGGAGCTGGCCGCCGCCTACACCGCCTGGTCGGGCGAGAACCGTCCCCGTCACGACGGCACCTGGGGCCAGTGGCCGCACCACTTCCCCGAGATGCCGCTCGACCCCGCCCTGGTCACCGCCGCCGCCGAGCGCGCCGACACCGCGATCGTCGTGATCGGTCGCGCCGCCGGCGAGGCCCGCGAGAGCACCCTCGAAGACGGCAGCTTCCACCTCACCGCCGACGAGCGGGCGATGCTGGATGCCGTCACCGCGGCCTTCCCGCACACCGTCGTCGTCATCGACGCGGGCAACGTCATGGACCTCTCGTGGATCGCCGGCTACGGCCCGCGCATCGCCGCCGTGCTCTACGCCTGGCAGGGCGGCATGGAGGGCGCGCGCGCCGTCGCCGCCGTGCTGGCGGGCGAGGTCGCCCCGAGCGGCAAGCTCACCGACACGATCGCCTGGTCGTACGCCGACTACCCGAGCTCCGACAACTTCGGCGACCCCGATCGCAACGAGTACCGCGAAGACATCTTCGTCGGCTACCGCTACTTCGAGACCTTCGCCCCCGAGCGCGTGCAGTACCCGTTCGGCTTCGGCCTGGGCTACGCCACGTTCGCCGTCGACGTGATCCAGACGGCCGTCGACGGCGGCACCCTCGCCGTCGTGGCCGACGTGCGCAACACCGGCGACCGGCACAGCGGCAAAGAGACCGTGCAGGTCTACATCGAGGCCCCGTCGGTGGCGCTCTCGCAGCCGGCGCGGCGCCTGGCCGGATTCGCCAAGACCGCCCTGCTCGCCCCCGGAGAGAGCGAGCGCGTCCGCATCGAGATCGCCCTCGACGACCTCGCCTCCTACGACGACACCGGCGCCACCGGTCACCGCAGCGCATGGGTGCGCGAGGCCGGCGACTACGTCATCCACGTCGGCACCGACGTGCGCTCGGCCTCCCGTGCCGGCGTCGTGACGCAGGACGAGCCGCAGGTGGTGCGCCAGGTGACCGAGGCCGCCGCCCCCGTGCACGCCTTCCCCCGCATGACTCGGGCGACCGACGCCGACGGCCGCGCCGTCGCCGGATGGGAGGACGTGCCCACGGCCACCGTGTCCCGTCGCGCCCGCATCCTCGACACCCTCCCCGCCGAGGTGCCCCTCACCGGCGACCGCGGCATCCACCTCGACGACGTGGCCGCCGGCACCGCCGAGCTCGACGCGTTCCTCGCGCAGCTGAGCGTCGAGGAGCTGTCGCTGCTGGCCCGCGGCGACGTCACGATGCACAGCCCGCTGGGCGTCGCCGGCAACGCCGGCGTGCTGGGCGGGGTGGCCGAGTCGCTGCGCGCCAAGGGCGTGCGCCCGATCACCACGACCGACGGACCCTCCGGCATCCGTGTCTCGGCGTACGCCTCGCTGCTGCCGTGCGGCACCGCGCTGGCCTCCACCTGGAACCTGCCGCTCGTGCGCGAGCTCACCACCCGCCACGGCGAGGAGATGGTGCGCAAGGGCTCCGACGTGCTGCTGAGCCCCGGCATGAACATCCACCGCGACCCGCTGTGCGGCCGCAACTTCGAGTACTTCTCCGAAGACCCCCTGGTCACCGGCCGCACCGCTGCCGCGGTCGTGCAGGGCGTGCAGGCCAACGGCGTGGCCGCGTGCCCCAAGCACTTCGCCGCCAACAACCAGGAGACCAACCGCACCCGCAACGACTCGCGCGTCTCGGAGCGCGCGCTGCGCGAGATCTACCTGCGCGGGTTCGAGCTGTGCATCCGCGAGGCGCGGCCGCTGGCCCTCATGACCTCGTACAACCAGATCAACGGCGTGTGGGCGCACTACCACCACGATCTGGTCACCACGATCCTGCGTGACGAGTGGGGCTTCACCGGCACCGTCATCACCGACTGGTGGATGGAGGATGCCGTCGACCCCGACTTCCCGGCCCTCGCCGACAACGCCTACCGTGTGCGCGCGCAGGTCGACGTGCTCATGCCGGGCGGGGTCAAGACCGACGAGGGGCCGCAGGCCTACGCCGACGAGACGATCCTCGCCTCGTATGCGCAGCCCGAGGGCATCACGCTCGGCGAGCTGCAGCGCACCGCCCGCAACGTGCTGCGACTGGTGCTCGCCCTGGCGCCCACCGTCGACGCCCGAGCCTGACCGCGCCCGCCGCGTACGCTGTTGCGGTGAGCTCGCCGTTCGACCAGTCCCGCTATCAGGTCCGCCTCGAGTGGGGCGTCGACGGTCTCGACCGTCTGGCCCCCGCCGACGTCGTGATCGTCGTCGACGTGCTGCGGTTCTCGTCCACGGTCACCGCCGCCGTCGCCGGCGGCGAGGCGGTGCCGCTGGATGAGGCCGCCCACGCGGTGTCGCTCAACGGCGCCGCGGTCGCCGAGCGGGCAGCCGGCACCGGTGCGGTGGTGCTGCTGGGCTGCCTGCGCAACGCCGCGGCCGTGGCCCGCGCCGTGCTCGCCGAGCAGACGCGCCGCGCCGCACGCACCTCCATCGCCGTCATCGCGGCGGGGGAGCGCGACGGGCGCAGCGGCCCGGTGCGCGTCGCCGTGGAAGACCTGCTCGGGGCGGGCGCCGTCGTCGACGCGCTCAGCGCGCTGGGCATCGACCACACCGCTCCCGAGGCGGCGGCGGCCTGCGAGGCGTTCCGCGGACTGCGCGGGGCGACCCGGCATCTGCTCACGGCATCCGGTTCGGGGCAGGAGCTCATCGACGCGGGTCGCCGCGACGAGGTGTTGGCGGCCGCCGTGGTCGACGACACCGACGCGGTGCCGCTGCTGCGCGCCGGCGTGTTCGCGGGGGCCTGAGCGCCGGGGCCGCTTCAGCGCGGCGTCATCGCCGACAGGCGGGTGGCCGGGGTGATCTCGCGCCGGTTCCACTGGAAGAGGAACCGTTCGTCGAACCGGCGCGAGCACTTCGCGCACGACGTCGCCCGCGTCGCCTGGCGGTGCCGGTAGGCCACGTGCCCGGCCGGGCACACGCCCACCCACGGGGCGAGCTCGGTGGCCGTCTCGCCGTGATGGGTGGTGCCGCCGGTGTACCCGATCGACCGCGCGACCCGCTTCCAGCGCGCGCCGTGGCCGGCTTCGGCGCCGGCGAGGGCGTGGGCGACCTCGTGCAGGAGGGTCTGGTGGTTGGTCTCGTCGTCGTAGCGCGCCGACAGGTAACGCGACACGGTGATGCGACGCCGGGTGTAGTCGCACGCCCCCGCGCGACGCTTGGCGTTGTCGAAGGCGAACGACCACCCGGCATCCAGGTGCGTCGCGATGAGCAGCTCCGCCTCGCGGCGGACGTGAGCGGGTTCTGACATGCGAGAACGCTAGAACATACCTACGACACGCGGGGCGCGGTCAGCTCGCCACGCGGCTGCGGCGGCGGTCGGCGGCTTCGATGGCCAGCAGCGTCGACTCCAGCTGGTCTTCGGGCGCGCCCGACTCCTGGCGCAGGAACAGCGTGCGCTTGAAGTCGCTGCGGGCCTCGTCGAACTCGCCGGCGTCGAAGTGCACCTTGCCGCGGTGCTGCAGCGCGAACGCGGCCAGCGCCGCCCAGCCCTGGCCCTCGGCCTCGTCGGCGCAGGTGGTCAGCTCCTGCTCGGCGGCGGCGTAGGCGCCGCGCATCTGCAGGATCGTCGCGTGCAGGATGCGGGCGCGCAGCAGGTCTTTGCGGGGACCGGCCATGCGGGCCACGCGCACCGACTGCTCCGACACCGTCAGCGCCTCGTCGAGCCGGTCGAGCACCTTCAGCAGCCACACCCGCTCGAGCAGGGCCGCGAGACTGCGCTGGTCGCCCAGCTCGTCCAGTCGGTCGCGGCACCGCGCCAAGTCGACCTGCTCGCGCAGGGTCTCCGGATCGTAACCGAGGATGTAGCTCACGTGACTCCCTTCGCCCCCACCAGGCTCGCCGTCCAGTCTCACCCGGCCGCCCGGGAAAGTGCTCCGGGCACGCCGGGAGCGCCCCGGTCAGACGTCGAAGACGGACGACGCGGGCTTGGGCGACGCGGTCGCGTCGGCGTCGGTGACCACCCGGGCGCCGCGCACGAACTCGTCGATCTCGGCGCCCTGCGCCACCTTCGCGGGGTGGGGGCCGGCGGCCATGAGGCGCGGCAGCCAGCCGGTGGGCAGCGGCGCGGCCGACGCGGCGATCACCAGGTTGCCGAACCGGCGGCCCTTCAGCGTCTGCACTTCGGCCAGCACGATCGTGTGCGGCAGCACCTCGCGCACGGTCGCGACCTCGCGACGCGCGAAGGCCAGGCCCGCCCCGTCGGCGACGTTCACCAGCAGCACGCCCTCGGGGGAGAGCAGGCGCGCCAGCACCTGGAAGTACTCGATGCTCGTGAGGTGCGCGGGGGTCTGCGCGCCGGCAAATACATCCGACACCACCAGGTCGGCCGCTCCCACGAGCCCTGCGGGCAGGCGCGAGGCCACGTCGCGGGCGTCGCCGATACGCACCCGCAGCTGGCCGCCGCGCGGCAGCGGCAGGGCGCTGCGCACCAGGTCGACCAGCGGCTGCTCCAGCTCCACCACCTGCTGCCGCGAGCCGGGGCGGCTGTGCTCGATGTAGCGGGGCAGGGTGAGGGCGCCGGCGCCGAGGTGCACGGCCGTCAGCGGCTGCCCCGGCATCCGCAGCTGATCGATCACGGCGGCCATCCGGGCGACGTACTCGAAGTGCAGGTGCGTCGGGTCGTCGAGGTCGACGTGCGACTGCGGGGTGCCGTCGACGTCGAGCTCCCAGCCCGCCGCGAACCGGCTCGGCACGACGCGCGCGATCGTCCCGTCGCTCAGCCGCACCTGCGGGGCGGGTTCTTCGACGTGTGCACGGGCCATGTGCCCACGCTACCGGCGCGACGCCGTCCGGCCCGCCGCGTCGGGGCCGCTCCCGGTACCGTGGAGCCATGCCGGCGATCGACCTCAACGCGGACCTCGGCGAGACCGTCGACGGCGTCCCGACCGCCGACGACGACGCCATGTTCGCCGTCGTGTCCTCCGCCTCGGTCGCCTGCGGGGCGCACGCCGGCGACGCCCTCTCGATGGCGGATGCCGCGGCCCGCGCGCGCCGGTTCGGCGTGGCCGTCGGGGCGCACCCCTCCTATCCCGACCGGGCCGGCTTCGGCCGCACGCGCATCGAGATGACCGCCGAGGCCCTCGGCGCGAGCGTCGCCGGGCAGCTGGCCGCGCTCGTCGCCGCCGGCGCCGACGTGCGCTACGTCAAGCCCCACGGCGCGCTCTACCACGCGGTGCAGGCTGACCCCGCGCAGGCGCAGGCGGTGGTGGGCGCCGTCGCCGACCTGTCGCGCACGCTCGGGCGGGCGCTGCCGGTGCTGGGGCTGCCCGGGGCGATCTCCGACGCCGCCGCCGCGGCGGGCCTGCCCTTCCGGGTCGAGGCGTTCCTCGACCGCGGCTACCTGCCCGACGGGTCGCTCGTGCCGCGCGGCGAGCCCGGCGCCCTGCTCGCCGATCCCGACCTCGTCGCCGCCCGCGCGGTGCGGCTCGCGCGCGACGGCGTCGTCGAGGCCGTCGACGGCACGCTCGTGCGCGCCGACGCCGTCTCGCTGTGCGTGCACGGCGACTCGCCCGGCGCCGTCGCCATGGCCCGCGCCGTGCGCGCGGCGCTGCAGGCCGCGGGCGTCGAGATCCGCGCGCCATGGTGAGCGGCGGCCCCGTCCCCAGGGGCTCCGCTCACGGCGGCCCCGTTCCCGGGGTTCCCATTCCGAGTGGTGCCGATCCCGGGGGCGTCGCGCCCGGCGACACGGTTCCGCGGCTGCGGCCGTTCGGCGACCGCGCGGTGCTGGCCGAGGTCGACACGCTCGACGACGTGCTCGCGCTGCACACGCGGCTGCAGTCCACCCGGCCGCCGGGGGTCATCGACCTCGTGCCCGCCGCGCGCACCGTGCTCGTGCACGTCGACCCGGCACGGCTGACCCTCGCCGCGGCCCGCGGCTGGCTTCTCGACACCTCGGCAGCGGCGTCGGCGCCTCCGCGTCCGGCATCCGTGGTCGACCTGCCCATCACCTACGACGGCGCCGACCTGCACGCCGTCGCAGCGCTGCTGGGCATGTCGCCCGACGCGCTCGCCGCCCGGCACGCCGCCGCGGCGTGGACCGTCGCCTTCACCGGCTTCGCCCCGGGGTTCGGCTACCTGGTGAGCCCCGACTGGACCCTCGACGTGCCGCGCCTCACCGCCCCGCGCACCCGCGTCCCGCAGGGAGCGGTGGGCCTGGCCGGCGCCTTCACCGGCGCCTACCCGCGCGAGACCCCGGGCGGCTGGCAGCTGATCGGCACCACCGCAGCGCCGCTGTTCGACCCCGCCGCCGACCCGCCCGCGCTCCTCGCCCCCGGCAGCCGCGTGCGCGTCGTCGTCGTCCCCGCCACCGCGACGATCGGTGCGCCGGCGCCTGCGCAGTCGTCGACGCCGCCCGCGACCCCGCCGGCCGCCCCCGCGCTGGTCGTGCGCGACCCGGGACTGCGCGCGACCGTGCAAGACCTCGGCCGCCCCGGCCACCTCGCCGAGGGGATCGCCCCCGCCGGCGCCGCCGACCGCGGGGCGCTGCGCACCGCGAACCGCCTCGTCGGCAACCCCGAAGCGGCCGCCGGCATCGAGATCGCCCTCGGCGGCTTCCGCGCCACCGCACGCGCCGACCTCTGGGTCGCCGTCACCGGGGCGTGGGGCCCCGTGCGCATCGGCGGGCGCGCGGTCGACCCCTACACCGCCGTGCCGTGGCCGGCGGGGGAGGAGCTCCACATCGACTGGGCCGCCCACGGCGCGCGCGCCTACCTCGCCGTCCGCGGCGGCGTCGAGGCCCCCGCCGTCGCCCGCTCGCGGTCCACCGACTCGCTCTCCGGCCTCGGCCCGCCCGCCCTGGCCGCCGGCAGCGCCCTGGCGCTCGCGGGGGAAGCGGTCGCTCCCGTCCCGGCATCCGATCTGCACCCCTGGTCGCCGCCGGACGACACCGCACTCGAGGTCGCCCTCGCCCCGGGGCCCCGCGCCGACTGGTTCACTCCCGCCGCCCACCGGGCGCTCTTCGACGCCGTGTGGACAGTCTCGAACGAGGCCGACCGCGTCGGCATCCGCCTCGACGGCCCCGCGCTCGCGCGCATCCGCACCGCCGAACTGCCCAGCGAAGGCATGCTCCCCGGCGCGATCCAGGTGCCGCCGAGCGGACAGCCCGTGATCCTCGGACCCGACGGGCCCGTCACCGGCGGCTACCCCGTCATCGCGGTGGTCGCCGACGACTCGCTCGACGCCCTCGCGCAGGCACGCCCGGGCACCCGGGTGCGCTTCCGCCACACCCGCTGAGGTCTGGCCACGCGGTTATACCGCAGCATCCGAAACTCGTCAAGGAACCTGCTGGACATGGCGTGTCTCGATGCGTATAGTGGGTAGTTGCGCTCCCGTCCCCCTTGCCTTCATATGGTGGTCGGCTTGTGCCTGCGCCCCGTCCCGATGAAGACGGTGGATGCCGCAGGCGTCGGACCTGGGAGCACTCCACCTGACGACAAGGACACCGGCCCGTCCCGGGCCCACGGAGGTAATCCCCTTGGCTGCTGCGCGCAACGCAACCAATTCCACCACCCCCAAGAACGGCCGCGGCGCATCGCGTCTGTCGTTCGCGAAGATCACCGACACGCTCACGGTCCCCGACCTGCTGGCGCTGCAGACCGAGTCCTTCGACTGGCTCGTCGGCAACGACGCATGGAAGAACCGTGTCGCCGAGGCGGAGGCCGCCGGTCGCACCGACGTGCCCAACACCAGCGGACTCGAGGAGATCTTCGAGGAGATCTCGCCCATCGAGGACCTCGGCGAGACCATGCAGCTCTCGTTCACGAACCCCTACCTCGAGCCCGAGAAGTACTCGATCGAAGAGTGCAAGGAGCGTGGCAAGACCTACGCCGCCCCGCTCTACGTCGAGGCCGAGTTCATGAACCACCTCACCGGTGAGATCAAGACCCAGACGGTCTTCATGGGCGACTTCCCGCTCCAGACCGGTCGCGGCACCTTCATCATCAACGGCACCGAGCGTGTCGTCGTCTCGCAGCTCGTGCGCTCGCCCGGCGTCTACTTCGACAAGACGCCCGACAAGACCTCCGACAAGGACATCGTCTCGGCGCGCGTCATCCCCAGCCGCGGCGCCTGGCTCGAGTTCGAGATCGACAAGCGCGACCAGGTCGGCGTGCGCATCGACCGCAAGCGCAAGCAGTCGGTGACCGTCTTCCTCAAGGCCCTCGGCCTGTCGAGCGAGGACATCCTCGCCGAGTTCGCCGGCTTCGAGTCCATCGAGGACACCCTCAGCAAGGACACGATCCTCACCAAGGAAGACGCGCTGCGCGACATCTACCGCAAGCTGCGTCCGGGCGAGCAGGTCGCCGCCGAGGCCGCCCGCGCGCTGCTGGACAACTTCTACTTCAACCCGAAGCGCTACGACCTCGCCAAGGTCGGCCGGTACAAGATCAACCAGAAGCTCGGTCTCGAGGGCCCCCTCTCCGACTCCGTGCTCACCGTCGCCGACATCGTCGCGACGATCAAGTACCTCGTCGCGCTGCACCGCGGCGACGCGTCGATCAACGGCGTCCGCGGCGGCCAGCCCGCCGAGATCCGTCTCGACATCGACGACATCGACAACTTCGGCAACCGTCGCATCCGCGCCGTCGGCGAGCTCATCCAGAACCAGGTCCGCACCGGTCTGTCTCGCATGGAGCGCGTCGTCCGCGAGCGCATGACCACGCAGGACATCGAGGCGATCACGCCGCAGACCCTGATCAACGTGCGCCCCGTCGTCGCCGCGATCAAGGAGTTCTTCGGAACCTCGCAGCTGTCGCAGTTCATGGACCAGAACAACCCGCTCGCGGGTCTGACCCACAAGCGTCGCCTCTCGGCGCTGGGCCCCGGTGGTCTGTCGCGTGAGCGTGCCGGCGTCGAGGTTCGTGACGTCCACCCCTCGCACTACGGCCGCATGTGCCCGATCGAGACTCCGGAAGGCCCGAACATCGGCCTCATCGGCTCGCTCGCCTCGTTCGCCCGCATCAACGCGTTCGGCTTCATCGAGACGCCGTACCGTCGCGTGGTCGAGGGCAAGGTCACCGACAACATCGACTACCTGACCGCCTCGCAGGAGGCCGACTACATCGTCGCCCAGGCCGGTGTGGAGCTCGCCGCCGACGGCTCGTTCGCCAGCGACCGCGTGCTCGCCCGCCGTGGCCAGGGTGGCGAGGTCGACCTGTTCCACGCCGACGAGATCGGCTACATGGACGTCTCGCCGCGCCAGATGGTGTCGGTGGGTACCTCGCTCATCCCGTTCCTCGAGCACGACGACGCCAACCGCGCCCTCATGGGTGCGAACATGCAGCGTCAGGCCGTGCCGCTGCTGCGCAGCGACTCGCCGCTCGTGGGCACCGGTATGGAGGGCTACGCCGCCATCGACGCCGGTGACGTCGTCACCGCCGAGAAGGCCGGTGTCGTGCTCGAGGTCTCGGCCGACGTCGTGACCGTGCAGCTCGACGAGGGCGGCACGCAGGACTACTTCCTGCGCAAGTTCGACCGCTCCAACCAGGGCAACTCCTACAACCAGCGCGTCATCGTCTCCGCCGGCGACCGCGTCGAGGTGGGCGAGGTCCTCGCCGACGGCCCCGCCACCGAGAACGGTGAGCTGGCCATCGGCAAGAACCTCCTCGTCGCCTTCATGACGTGGGAGGGTCACAACTTCGAGGACGCCATCATCCTCAGCCAGGAGCTCGTCAAGAACGACACGCTCTCCTCGATCCACATCGAGGAGTACGAGGTCGACGCGCGCGACACCAAGCTCGGCAAGGAGGAGATCACCCGTGACCTCCCCAACGTCAGCCCCGACCTGCTGAAGGACCTCGACGAGCGCGGCATCGTCCGCATCGGCGCCGAGGTGCGTCCTGGCGACATCCTCGTCGGCAAGGTCACGCCCAAGGGTGAGACCGAGCTGTCGGCCGAGGAGCGCCTGCTCCGCGCGATCTTCAACGAGAAGAGCCGCGAGGTGCGCGACACGTCCCTGAAGGTGCCTCACGGCGAGCAGGGCACGATCATCGCGGTCAAGGAGTTCAACGCCGAAGACGGCGACGACGAGCTCGGCTCGGGCGTCAACCGTCGCGTCGTGGTGTACATCGCCCAGAAGCGCAAGATCACCGAGGGTGACAAGCTCGCCGGTCGTCATGGCAACAAGGGCGTCATCGCGAAGATCCTCCCCGTCGAGGACATGCCCTTCCTCGCCGACGGCACCCCCGTCGACGTCGTGCTCAACCCGCTCGGCATCCCCGGCCGCATGAACTTCGGCCAGGTGCTCGAGACCCACCTCGGGTGGATCGCGAAGCAGGGCTGGAAGGTCGACGGCTCGCCGGAGTGGGCCAAGGAGCTGCCGGAGGCCGCCCGCGAGGCCGCTCCCGGCACCAAGGTTGCCACCCCGGTGTTCGACGGTGCGCGCGAGGAGGAGATCGTCGGTCTGCTCGACTCGACCCTCCCCAACCGCGACGGCGACCGCCTCATCGGCGGCTCGGGCAAGACGGTGCTCTTCGACGGCCGCAGCGGTGACCCGTTCCCGGCCCCGATCTCGGTCGGCTACATGTACATCCTGAAGCTGCACCACCTCGTCGACGACAAGATCCACGCCCGCTCGACCGGCCCGTACTCGATGATCACCCAGCAGCCGCTCGGTGGTAAGGCGCAGTTCGGCGGTCAGCGCTTCGGTGAGATGGAGGTGTGGGCCCTCGAGGCCTACGGTGCCGCCTACGCGCTGCAGGAGCTCCTGACGATCAAGTCCGACGACATCGTGGGCCGCGTCAAGGTCTACGAGGCGATCGTCAAGGGTGAGAACATCCAGGAGCCCGGCATCCCCGAGTCCTTCAAGGTGCTCATGAAGGAGATGCAGTCGCTGTGCCTGAACGTCGAGGTCCTCTCGGCCGACGGTACCGAGGTCAACCTCCGCGACACCGACGATGAGGCCTTCCGCGCGGCGGAAGAGCTCGGCATCAACATCTCCAGCCGCTTCGAGTCCTCGTCCATCGACGAGATCTGATCCGGCCGATTTCGATAGGGCGGCTGCGCCGCCCACTCAATCACCGAAGTTTTTAAGCACACAGGAGAATCAGTGCTCGAGTCACACACCTTCGATCAGCTTCGCATCGGCCTGGCCACCGCCGACGACATCCGTCGTTGGTCCTACGGCGAGGTCAAGAAGCCCGAGACCATCAACTACCGCACCCTCAAGCCCGAGAAGGACGGTCTGTTCGGCGAGCAGATCTTCGGACCTTCCCGCGACTGGGAGTGCGCCTGCGGCAAGTACAAGCGCGTCCGCTTCAAGGGCATCGTCTGCGAGCGCTGCGGCGTCGAGGTCACCAAGTCCTCGGTGCGTCGTGAGCGCATGGGCCACATCGAGCTCGCCGCCCCCGTCACCCACATCTGGTACTTCAAGGGCGTGCCCTCGCGCCTCGGCTACCTGCTGGACATGGCGCCGAAGGACCTCGAGAAGGTCATCTACTTCGCCGCCTACATGGTCATCTCGGTCGATGAGGAGGCCCGCCACCGCGACCTCCCCACGCACGAGTCGAACCTGCGCCTCGAGATCAAGAACCTCGGAGACCGTCGCGACGCCCGCATCGCCTCCCGCCTCGCCAAGCTGGAGGAGGAGCTCGCCGCGCTCGAGGAGGAAGGCGCCAAGGCCGACCAGAAGAAGAAGGTCAAGGATGCCGCCGAGAAGGACATGGCATCCATCCGCAAGAACCTCGACGAGCAGATCGCCAAGCTCGAGCGCATGTGGGAGGAGTTCCGCACGCTCGAGGTGGGTCAGCTCAAGCAGGAGGACGACGTCTTCCACGAGCTGCAGGACCGCTTCGGTCAGTACTTCGAGGCCTACATGGGCGCCGAGTCGATCCAGCGTCGTCTGCAGGCCTTCGACCTGGCCGCCGAGTCGGAGAACCTGCACCTGCAGATCTCCGAGGGCAAGGGCCAGCGCAAGATCCGCGCGATCAAGCGTCTGAAGGTCGTCAACTCGTTCCTGCAGACCGGCATGTCGCCGGCCGCGATGGTGCTCGACGTCGTCCCGGTGATCCCGCCGGAGCTGCGTCCCATGGTCCAGCTCGACGGTGGCCGCTTCGCGACCTCCGACCTCAACGACCTGTACCGTCGCGTGATCAACCGCAACAACCGCCTCCGTCGCCTGATCGACCTCGGTGCCCCCGAGATCATCGTCAACAACGAGAAGCGCATGCTGCAGGAGGCCGTCGACGCCCTGTTCGACAACGGCCGCCGCGGTCGCCCCGTCACCGGTACCGGCAACCGTGCCCTCAAGTCCCTCAGCGACATGCTGAAGGGCAAGCAGGGTCGTTTCCGCCAGAACCTGCTCGGCAAGCGCGTGGACTACTCGGGCCGTTCGGTCATCATCGTCGGCCCGCAGCTCAAGCTCCACCAGTGCGGTCTGCCCAAGCAGATGGCCCTCGAGCTGTTCAAGCCGTTCGTGATCAAGCGCCTGATCGACCTCGGTCACTCGCAGAACATTAAGGCCGCCAAGCGCGCCGTCGAGCGCACCCGTCCCGAGGTCTGGGACGTGCTCGAGGAGATCATCCGCGAGCGCCCGGTGCTGCTCAACCGTGCCCCGACCCTGCACCGCCTGGGCATCCAGGCCTTCGAGCCTCAGCTCGTCGAGGGCAAGGCCATCCAGCTGCACCCGCTCGTCTGCGCGGCGTTCAACGCCGACTTCGACGGTGACCAGATGGCCGTGCACCTGCCGCTGTCGGTCGAGGCTCAGGCTGAGGCCCGCGTGCTGATGCTCGCGTCGAACAACATCCTGAAGCCCTCCGACGGCCGTCCGGTCACCCTGCCCTCGCAGGACATGATCATCGGTCTGCACCACCTGACGACCCTCAAGCAGGGCGCCGCAGGTGAGGGCCGCGTGTTCGGTTCGGTCGGCGAGGCGATCCTGGCCAAGGACGAGGGCACCCTCGACCTGCAGGCCAAGGTCCGCATCCGCATCCCGGGTCTGAGCTTCCTCGAGGGCGAAGCCCCCGAGGGCTACGAGCGTCACGGCCTCGTGGACGCCTCGCTCGGTCAGGCGATCTTCAACGACACCCTCCCCAAGGGCTACCCGTTCGTTCGCGAGCAGGCCGACAAGGGCAAGCTGTCGCAGATCGTCAACAAGCTGGCCGAGGAGTACACCAAGACCGAGACGGCTGCGTCGCTCGACCGCATCAAGGACGCCGGCTTCCACTGGGCGACCCGCTCCGGCGTGACCGTCGCCCTCAGCGACGTGCTGACCCCGCCCAACAAGGGCGAGATCGTCGCGGGCTACGAGAAGCAGGCCGCCAAGGTGCAGGGCCAGTTCGAGAAGGGCCTCACGACCGACGCCGAGCGTCGTCAGGAGCTCATCAAGATCTGGACCGAGGCGACCGACGAGATCCAGAAGGCGATGCGGGACAACTTCCCCGAGGACAACACCATCAACCGCATGGTGAGCTCCGGCGCCCGAGGCAACTGGCTGCAGATCCGCAACATCGCGGGTATGCGAGGCCTGGTGAACAACCCCAAGGGTGAGATCATCCCCCGTCCGATCATCTCCTCGTACCGCGAGGGTCTGTCGGTGGCGGAGTACTTCATCGCGACGCACGGTGCCCGTAAGGGTCTGGCCGACACGGCCCTCCGTACCGCCGACTCGGGTTACCTCACCCGTCGTCTCGTGGACGTCTCGCAGGATGTCATCATCCGCGAGGAGGACTGCGGCACGAGCAAGGGCCTCGAGTTCGTCATCGCAGCTCCGGGCGCCGACGGCACCCTGGTGCGCGACGCGAACGTCGAGAACTCGGTGTTCGCCCGCACGCTGGCAGCCGACGCGGTGGATGCCGCGGGCACGGTGCTCGCCGACGCCGGTGACGACGTGGGCGACGTGCTCATCGACAAGCTCGTCGAGGCGGGTGTCGAGTCCATCAAGGTGCGCTCGGTGCTCACCTGCGACTCGGCCGTCGGTGTCTGCGCGAAGTGCTACGGCCGTTCGCTCGCGACCGGCAAGCTCGTCGACATCGGCGAGGCCGTCGGCATCATCGCGGCCCAGTCGATCGGTGAGCCCGGCACGCAGCTGACGATGCGTACCTTCCACACCGGTGGTACCGCCGGCGCCGATGACATCACGCAGGGTCTGCCCCGTGTGCAGGAGCTGTTCGAGGCGCGCACCCCCAAGGGCGCGTCCCCGATCGCCGAGGCCGACGGTCGCATCACGATCGACGAGACCGACAAGGCCAAGAAGGTCATCCTCACGCCCGACAACGGCGACGAGCCGCATGTCTACCCCGTGCTCAAGCGCGCGACGCTGCTGGTCGAGGACGGCCAGCGTGTCACGGTCGGCCAGCCGCTGCAGGTCGGAACGCTCGACCCCAAGGAGGTCATGCGCGTGCAGGGTGCCCGCGAGGTGCAGAAGTACCTCGTCGGCGGCGTGCAGGGCGTGTACCGCTCGCAGGGTGTGCCGATCCACGACAAGCACATCGAGGTCATCGTGCGCCAGATGCTGCGCAAGGTCACCGTCGTCGACCACGGCGACACCGACCTGCTGCCCGGTGAGCTGGTGGACTTCAAGCGCTACCAGGAGATCAACCGCACCGCGGTGGTCGAGGGCAAGCGCCCCGCGTCGGGTCGTCCCGAGCTGATGGGTATCACGAAGGCGTCGCTCGCGACGGAGTCGTGGCTGTCGGCCGCGTCGTTCCAGGAGACCACCCGCGTCCTGACGCAGGCGGCCATGGACGGCAAGAGCGACCCGCTGGTGGGCCTCAAGGAGAACGTCATCATCGGAAAGCTCATCCCCGCCGGCACCGGACTCACGAAGTACCGCAATGTCACGGTGGAGGCGACCGAAGAGGCCAAGAGCGAGCGGTACCCCAACCGCATCTTCGCCTCGGACGGCGCCTACAGCGACGCCGACCTGAGCTACGTCGACTTCGACAGCTTCACCACCGACGACTTCACGTCGTACAACTGAGCTAGCTCAACGAAGGCCCCGGGTCCCCGACCCGGGGCCTTCGCCGTCCCCGCCGCCCGCTGGCCGTGCCGCTGCGGGCGATTCGGCGACCGATCCAGGGTCGCGATCACCCACCTCACCCACCCCGAGCCCGCCGCTCCGGACCCCGATTCACGCGCTGGTGCCGGCGCGGGCCGATGCTGGGGCGCCGGCATCCCGTGCGCCTGGGGGCCCCGCGGCGCGCCTCCCTCACCCGTTGCCGCAGCTGCTGGGCGGTGCGCGAGAGTCGACGGCATCCGCCTTGGCCCCACCCCGATCCGCTCCGACCGGCCCCGCAGGTGGCTGGTCGCGCCGCGCCACGGCGCATAACTCAGGCAGATTCGGCCGTGCGGGCCGATTCGGCGGCCGCAGATGCGAAACAGCCTGAGTTATGCGCCGGTGGCGCGGGGCGAGGCGGGCGGATGCCGCGTCAGCGCACCTGCGTGACCTCGAACTGCAGGCGGGGGGCGCAGAACTCCTGCGACTCGCGGAGCTGCAGCTCGCGCGTGCGGTGTCGAGGCTGGTCTGCCGCACCCCGCCCGTCCGGGGCCGCCATCACCCTCCCACCCCGCCCGTCCGGGGTCGCCACCACCCACCTCCCGGCCTGCGAGCCCGCCGCACGCGACCCCGAATCGGGGGATGGTGCGGGTGTCGATCGGATGCCGGGGCGTCGGGGACGTAGCGTGGAGGCATGGCTCGGGTCGGCGGCAGGAACGCGGTGTTCGCGTGGATCGTCGGCATCATCTGCGCCGGGGTCGTGGGCGCGCTCGCGTTCATCGCCTTCCCCCTCGTGCAGCCCTCGCTGGCGTGGATGGGGGATGCTGCCGGCCAGCCGACCGCGACCTCGTCGCCCGTCGACGGGGCTCCGGCCGGGCTCGACGAGTGCCGCGACCTCTACGACAACGCGCTCTGGGCGTCGCTGGAGTGGACGCCCGGCGCAGAGCTGAAGACCTCCACCGAGCCGCCGCGCACCGCCGCGACCGATCTCGTCGCCGCGCTGCAGCCGCAGGTGCTGTTCACGTGCGACTGGACGTCGGACGACGGCGCGATCTCGACGACCGTGGCGCGCGTACCCGCCGACGCCGGGGCGATCTCGGCGACGGCGCTGTCGGGCGCGGGTTACGCGTGCAACGAGGCCGCCGGTCGCGTCGTGTGCACGCGCGTCGACGGCGAGACCACCGACACGGTCGAGACCGGCGCGGGCCTGTGGGTGTCGACCGTGCAGACCACGTGGCAGCCCGTGCAGTATCAGAGCCGCATCGGCGACCGGGTCTGGGCCGGCTGAACGCCGCGCGACTGCGGCGCTCTCAGCCCGCCGGCCACAGCGCCGCGATGACGGCGTTGGTGTAGCCCTTCGGGGCGAGGTTCGAGTACTGCGTGTCGACGATCACCCCGTCGCGGTAGAAGAGCGTGCGTCCCTGCTCCACCGGCAGCGACGGATGCTGCCACGTCTTCTCGCAGCGGATCCCGCCGCGCGGTTCGTAGCAGGTGTACCCGTCGTTGCCGAGGGCGTACAGGGCGTCGCGGGCGTCGCGGTCGGGGGCGTAGCCGATGACGGTCGCCAGCCACGTGCCCACCGACCCGGGTTCGCCCCAGATGCACACGCGGCTGCTGTCGGCGCGGATGCCGCCGCCCATGCCGGGCGCGTTGAGCGAGACGCCCTCGAGCTCGGCCAGCACCGCCGGGGTGAGGATGGCGCGGCAGTCGGAGGGGAGGGCGGTCGTCGAGGTCGAGGGTCCGGTGGGGAACGCGGCGAGTTCGGGGGCCGCGGCGGCCGCCGTGGGCGACACCGCGACCGGGGCGCTCGTGCTGGGGGCGGGGGCGGCGTCGGGCTCCGGCGCGCACGCCGCGAAGCCGAACACGAGCGCGGCGCCCACGGTCACCGTCCCCAGGGCGCGCAACGGGCGGATGCCGCGCGCGCGGGCGGCCGAACGGTGAGGGCGGACACGGGTCATGCCTCCACGATAGGCACCGGATCGGCCACAGCCGCGTGACACGTCGGCACGCCTCCCGCCCGGGGGGCGGACCCGGCGTTACGCTCGGCACTGCGGTGGCGTGCGCCCCGCGTGAGGAGCAGCCGCCATGAGCGACCACAAGAACGGCGAACCCGTCCCGGAGTCCACGTCCACCGACGCGGGTGCCGGCGTCGACGACGTCGTCAGCAGCGCCCACGCGGGCCTGGCCGACGCCGAGGCCGCCTCCCGTGACGCCGTCCGCGACGAGCCCGCGCCCGTCGTCCGCGACGAGACCGTCACCGACGCCCCCACCGACACCACTGTCGCGCCCGTGACCGCCGAGCCCGTCGTGGCCCCGCCGGTCACGACCGAGCCGGCCGCCGACCGTGCCGCCGACCGTGCCTACGACGAGCGCCCCGCCGACGCCCCCGTCGCCGCCGAGACCGTCGCCGCGCCCGTCGTCGACGAGCCGACGGCCGTCTACGAGCCCTCCCACACCGCCGAGGCCGCGTACGCCGGATCGTCGGGCGACCTCGACCCCGCCATCTACGGGGCCGGTGCCGGCCTGGCCGGAGCCGGAGTCGGTGCCGCCGCGGTCACGCCCAGCGAGCCCGCCATCGCCTCCACCCCGCAGCCGATCTTCGTGCAGGCGCCCGAAGCCCCGCGCCTGCGCGGGAACCGCGGCGCCGCCGGGGCCATCGGCCTGCTGGCCGCGCTCTCGTTCGGCGTGCTGTACCTCATCGCGGCGCTCGTGCTGCGTGTCGTCGACGGCGATGCGACCACGGCCGACCTCGGCGCCGAGGCCCTCTCGGCCGTCACCTCGTGGTGGTTCTGGGTGCCGGTGGCGGTGTTCTTCCTCGCCTTCTGGCTGCTGGGCGCGATCATCAACCGCGGCCGCTGGGGCTCGTGGGTGATCTTCGGTCTGCTCGTGGGCGTCGCCGCCTACGGCGGGCACCTGCTCGGTCAGCTCTTCCAGGCGCAGTTCTGGACCCTCACCGCCAGCCAGGGCGCCGACCTCGTGCAGGACCAGCTGCTGGCCCCGCTCGCGGTCATCGCGTTCGTCCTCGGCCGCGAGATCACGATCTGGTTCGGCGCCTGGGCGGCCGCGCGCGGCAAGCGCGTGACCGAGCTCAACGTCGAGGCGCGTCGCGAGTACGAGCGCACCCTCGAGGCGGGGCCGCAGCTGCACCGCCTCTGAGCCCATGTCGACTCCCGGTCGCGCAGGCGTGTCACCCCCGGTGGCACTGGCCTTCGCGACCGTCGGCTTCTTCGCCCTCGTCATCGCGGGCTTCGGGCTGGCGAGTCTGGCCACCGGCGCCGAGGTGATCGGCTCGCCCGGGCTCGGGCAGCTGCCCGGCATACTCGGCACCGCCGTGGCCGTCGTGGGCTTCGCCACCACCCTCTGGTCGGCCGTCCGCCGGCCCCAGCCCACCTACCTCAGCGCCCTGTGGGTGACCGCGGCCGCCGTGGCCGGCTACCTCGTCGGGCTGGCGGTGGGCGCCCTCGTGCAGGGGGCCGACCCGGCGCGGGCCGTCGGCGCGGCCGGGCAGTTCGCGATCTCGTGGTTCAGCGTGCTGCTGGCGGGCTGCGCGCTGGTGGCCGCCTGGTGCGGGATCGCCCTGGTGCGCACCCGCGCGCACCGTCCGCGGTGGCCCTGGGAGGACGCCGACGACGAGTGATCGCGCGTCGGCATCCGCGAATCCACGCGATTCGGCCCGAATGCGACCACAATGGATGCCGTGGAGCGCTCCCTCGAGACGCAGGTGAGCCAGGCGGTCGACGCCTGGCTGCGCTGGCTGCCGCGCTGGGAGCCGGCCACGCACCGCGGCCGGGTGGCGCCGTGCCGTCGCTGCCTCGGGTCGCCGGTTCTCTCGGCGGCCGGACTCGGCTCCGACGTGCCGCACGGGGTGCAGCACGGGCTGTCGATCCGCGTCAAGACGATCGTCGACCACGCCGTGGCCGATTACACCGCCAACAACCTGCCGATGCTGCAGGCCGAGCTCGACCAGCAGGCGGCGCGCAACCGGGCCCGCAGCTACCGCCCCGCCGAGGGGCTCGCCCCCGAGTTCGAGGGGCTGCCGCTGGATCCCGATCCGCTGCCCGGCGCCCCGTTCCTGTTCACGGTCGCCGGCATGGCCGACGAGGTCGATGCCGACATCCCGGCCCTGCCGCCGCTGAGCGAGGAGGCGAAGGTCGCCCTGCGCCAGGAGGTCGGCCTGGCCGACGACTACGCGAACATGATCGGCCGCGAGGTGTGCGCGGTGCTGCTGCACCACCGGCTGCGCATCCAGTCGGCGGTGGCCGAGTACGTCGAGCCGCAGATCTCGGCGATGCTCGACGAGCTCACCCGGTCGCTGGATGCGCCGTTCGATCCCACAGCAGACCCGGGCCTTCCCGAGCTCTGAGCGCACCGGCGCTGCCGGGCCGCTCCGGCGGGTGCCTCTAGGGTGTACATCATGACCACGTCCGTCATGTCCTCCACCCTCGACGGGTCGCTCACGCTCGTCACGGTGCTGTTGTCGACGGCGATCGGCATCGCCCTGTACATCTGGCTGGCCCTCGCCCTGTCGGCGATGTTCCGCAAGATGGGCGAAGCGTCGTGGAAGGGCTGGGTGCCGCTGCTGAACCTCGCCACCCTGCTGCGGTGGGGCGGTTTCAGCCCCTGGATGGTGCTGCTGGTGTTCGTGCCGGTGGTCGGTCTGCTGGTGGTCTGGGTGCTGCTGATCGTCTCGGCCCACCGCATCAACCAGGGCTACGGCTATGGCCCCGGCATGACGGTGCTGGCGGCGCTCCTGCATGTGGTGTGGGCCTCGATCCTCGGGTTCGGCCCGGCGCCGTGGCGCGGCGTGCGCCCCGCCGGTGACGCCCCTCCCGCCGGGCGGACGCCCGACGCGGATGCCGCGCCCACCGCGGCGCGCCTCGTCGACATCCCGCCCGTCGTGGCCCCGCGCGTGGCCGCAGCCACCGCCGCCGGGAGCCTGGCCACCCCCACCTCTCCCGCCGCCCCCGTCGACCTCTCGACGCCGACGGCGGCGGCCGCCCCCGCCGCCCCGGCCGCTCCCGCCCGCACCGCGGCGCCCGTGACCGGCGCCTCGTCGGCGCCGCAGGCGTGGGCGCCTCCCGCCCCCGGCGCCGCGCCGCAGCAGGCCTCGCCGCAGCACGAGATCCCGGATGCCGCCGCGCCGGCGCCCGCCGCGACCCCGGCCCCGGCCGCCGAGCCCGACATCGCCGGCTGGCCGTCCGAGGTCGACGACGTGTCGGCGGTCTCGCCGTCGCCGTTCCCGCCCAGCTCGGCCTCGGTCTCGGGAGCCCGCCACGTGCCGGCACCCGCCCCCGCCGACGAGGTCATCTCGTTCGTCCCCGGCCGCCGCCTCGGCGACGAGGCCGATCGCACGCCCGCCGCCCCCGCCGCCGCTCCCGCGGCTGCGGCCTCCGCCGCGCCGCCGGCTCCGGCCCGCACGTCGAGCGTGCCGGCATCCGAGGTGCCGCCCGCCGCGGCCGCCCCGGCCTCACCCGCCCCCGCCGCGGCCACCCCGCCCGCCCCCGCCGCGGCGGAGCCCGCGCCGGCGGAGCCCGCCCCGGCGGAGCAGCCCGTCGCCGACGCCCCGCCCGCCACCCGCGCGGCCACCCGTGCGCGCTGGTCGGGCCTCGACCCCGACGCGTTCCCCGAGCTGTCGGGCGAGGTCTCGGCCGTCGTCGGCTCGCCGGCCGCCGGCGCCCCGCGCTCGGCCCTCGGTGCGGTCTCGGCGCAGCAGCGCCGCGAGGCCGAGCTCGCCGACGACGCCGATGCGGGCGACGACGAGGTCGACCAGACCGTCATGGTGCGCCGCAAGCTTCCGACGTGGCGGCTGATCCCGGCATCCGGAGCACCGGTGGCCATCACCGGCGACGTCGCGATCCTCGGCCGCCGGCCCGCCGCCGACCCCGGGTTCCCGAGCGCGCAGCTCGTCGCCGTCGAAGACCTCGCGCGCACCGTCTCCAAGACCCACGCGCGCATCGAGCTGCGCGGTGAGCGCTGGCTGATCACCGATCTCGGCTCGACCAACGGCGTGCTCGTGCGCACCCTGATGGGCGACGAGGTCGAGATCGAGCCCGGCACGGAGCTCGCCGCGGGGGAGCGGTTCTTCCTCGGCGACGAAGAGTTCCGCCTGCTGCACGACTGAGACGTGGCGGCGAAGATCGGCCGCGTTTGACCGACCTCCGGAAACCCGGGTATCATTGACCGGGTGTGCGTACACGCACGCCCTGCGTCGTGCCCCGGTGCGGACAGGGGGAGCGGCACACACTCGGGAAGGTCCTGCGAACAGGACACCCCCACGGCATATCCACCACATCAAAAGCACGGCTGATCGCCGCGCCGGTGGATCTGTGGTGAAACCACCATCGCTGTCACCGTGCAGCACAAGAAGGAGAGAACGTGCCAACCATTCAGCAGTTGGTTCGCAAGGGTCGCTCGCCCAAGGTCACCAAGACCAAGGCGCCCGCCCTGAAGGCGAACCCGCAGCAGGCGGGTGTCTGCACCCGCGTGTACACGACCACGCCCAAGAAGCCGAACTCGGCCATGCGCAAGGTCGCCCGTGTCAAGCTCCGCAACGGCACCGAGGTCACCGCCTACATCCCCGGCGAGGGCCACAACCTGCAGGAGCACTCGCTGGTGCTCGTGCGCGGCGGTCGTGTGAAGGACCTCCCGGGTGTCCGCTACAAGATCGTCCGCGGCGCCCTGGACACCCAGGCCGTCAAGAACCGCAAGCAGGCCCGTAGCCGCTACGGCGCGAAGAAGGGTTGAGTTAGATGCCTCGCAAGGGACCCGCACCCCGCCGCGTCGTCGTCAACGACCCGGTCTACGGTGCTCCGATCGTCACCCAGCTGGTGAACAAGATCCTCGTCGATGGCAAGAAGTCCATCGCCGAAGCGATCGTCTACGGCGCCCTGAAGGGCGTCGAGGCCAAGAACGGCCAGGACGCCGTCGCGACGCTCAAGAAGGCGCTCGACAACGTCCGTCCGACCCTCGAGGTCAAGTCGCGCCGCGTCGGTGGCTCGACCTACCAGGTGCCCGTCGAGGTCAAGCCGCACCGCGCGAACACGCTCGCGCTGCGCTGGCTCGTCTCCTACGCGAAGGGTCGTCGTGAGAAGACGATGACCGAGCGTCTGCAGAACGAGATCCTCGACGCCTCGAACGGCCTGGGTGCCGCGGTCAAGCGCCGCGAAGACACCCACAAGATGGCCGAGTCGAACCGCGCCTTCGCGCACTACCGCTGGTAACAGCTTCTGTGATGCGGGGGCCGCGACCCGGCCCCCGCATCCACCCTTGATCTCACCGAGAGGAAAACCCCCGTGGCACAAGAAGTGCTCACCGACCTCAACAAGGTCCGCAACATCGGCATCATGGCCCACATCGATGCCGGCAAGACGACGACGACCGAGCGCATCCTGTTCTACACGGGCGTCAACCACAAGATCGGCGAGACGCACGACGGCGCTGCCACCACCGACTGGATGGAGCAGGAGCAGGAGCGTGGCATCACGATCACCTCCGCCGCCGTCACCTGTTTCTGGGACAAGAACCAGATCAACATCATCGACACCCCCGGCCACGTCGACTTCACGGTCGAGGTCGAGCGTTCGCTGCGCGTCCTCGACGGCGCGGTCGCGGTGTTCGACGGCAAGGAGGGCGTGGAGCCCCAGTCCGAGACCGTCTGGCGCCAGGCCGACAAGTACGACGTCCCCCGCATCTGCTTCGTCAACAAGATGGACAAGCTGGGCGCCGACTTCTACTTCACCGTCGACACCATCATCAACCGCCTGAAGGCCAAGCCGCTCGTGCTGCAGCTTCCCATCGGCTCGGAGAGCGACTTCGTCGGCGTCGTCGACCTGGTCGAGATGCGTGCCCTGGTGTGGCCCGGCGACGCCAAGGGTGATGTCACCATGGGCGCCAAGTACGAGATCCAGGAGATCCCGGCCGACCTCGCCGACAAGGCCGCCGAGTACCGCGAGAAGCTGCTCGAGACCGTCGCCGAGTCCGACGAGGCGCTGCTCGAGAAGTACTTCGGCGGTGAGGAGCTCTCGATCGCCGAGATCAAGGGCGCCATCCGCAAGATGACCGTCGCCGGCGAGCTCTACCCCGTGCTCTGCGGCTCGGCGTTCAAGAACCGCGGCGTGCAGCCGATGCTCGACGCGGTCGTGGACTACCTCCCCTCGCCGCTGGACGTCCCCGCCATCGAGGCGCGCGACCCCAAGAACGAAGAGACCATCATCGAGCGTCACGCCGACCGCGAGGAGCCCTTCGCGGCGCTCGCGTTCAAGATCGTGACCCACCCCTTCTTCGGTCGTCTGACCTACATCCGCGTCTACTCGGGTCACCTCGACTCGGGTGCGCAGGTCGTCAACGCCACCAAGGGCAAGAAGGAGCGCATCGGGAAGATCTTCCAGATGCACGCCAACAAGGAGATGCCGGTCGACTCCGTCACCGCCGGGCACATCTACGCCGTCATCGGCCTGAAGGACACCACCACCGGTGACACCCTGTCCGACTCGGCCAACCAGGTCGTGCTCGAGTCGATGACCTTCCCCGAGCCGGTCATCGAGGTCGCCATCGAGCCCAAGACCAAGGCCGACCAGGAGAAGCTGGGCATTGCGATCCAGAAGCTCGCCGAAGAGGACCCGACGTTCCGCGTCGAGCAGAACTCCGAGACCGGTCAGACCGTCATCAAGGGCATGGGCGAGCTGCACCTCGACATCCTCGTCGACCGCATGAAGCGCGAGTTCAAGGTCGAGGCCAACGTGGGCAAGCCCCAGGTGGCCTACCGCGAGACGATCCGCAAGTCGGTCGAGAAGCACGACTACACGCACAAGAAGCAGACCGGTGGATCGGGCCAGTTCGCCAAGATCCAGTTCACGATCGAGCCTCTCGAGGTCACGGCCGACAAGACGTACGAGTTCGAGAACAAGGTCACCGGTGGCCGCATCCCGCGCGAGTACATCAGCCCGACCGACCAGGGCTTCCAGGACGCCATGAACGTCGGCGTGCTCGCCGGCTACCCCATGGTGGGCGTCAAGGCGATCCTGCTCGACGGTGCCTCGCACGACGTCGACTCGTCCGAGATGGCGTTCAAGATCGCCGGCTCGATGGGCTTCAAGGAGGCCGTCCGCCGCGCGAACCCGGTCATCCTCGAGCCGATCATGGCCGTCGAGGTGCGTACGCCCGAGGAGTACATGGGCGACGTCATCGGCGACCTGAACTCGCGTCGTGGCCAGATCCAGTCGATGGAGGACGCCGCCGGCGTCAAGGTGGTCCGTGCCAACGTGCCGCTGTCCGAGATGTTCGGCTACATCGGCGACCTGCGTTCGAAGACCTCCGGCCGCGCCGTCTACTCCATGGAGTTCGACAGCTACGCCGAGGTCCCGCGCAACGTCATGGATGAGATCGTCCAGAAGACCAAGGGCGAGTAACTCCGCTCTTCGGATGCCGGGGGCCCCGGCTCCCGGCATCCGCCCAAACTGAATACAGAACCGTCAACTACACTGACACCATCCCCGTAGAGCACCGGTCGCAATCCAGCGCCCGGCACCTCTACACGAACGTCCTGAGGAGGACCCAGTGGCTAAGGCCAAGTTCGAGCGCACCAAGCCGCACGTGAACATCGGAACGATCGGTCACGTCGACCACGGCAAGACGACGCTCACCGCGGCGATCTCGAAGGTGCTCGCCGACAAGTACCCGTCCGCGACCAACGTGCAGCGCGACTTCGCGTCGATCGACTCCGCTCCCGAGGAGCGTCAGCGCGGCATCACGATCAACATCTCGCACGTCGAGTACGAGACCCCGAAGCGTCACTACGCTCACGTCGACGCCCCCGGTCACGCCGACTACATCAAGAACATGATCACCGGTGCGGCCCAGATGGACGGCGCGATCCTCGTGGTCGCCGCCACCGACGGCCCGATGGCGCAGACCCGCGAGCACGTGCTGCTCGCCAAGCAGGTCGGCGTGCCCTACCTGCTGGTCGCGCTCAACAAGTCGGACATGGTCGACGACGAGGAGATCCTGGAGCTCGTCGAGCTCGAGGTGCGCGAGCTGCTCTCGTCGCAGGACTTCGACGGCGACAACGCCCCCGTCGTCCGCGTCTCGGGCCTGAAGGCGCTCGAGGGCGACGCCGAGTGGGTCGAGAAGATCGTCGAGCTCATGGACGCCGTCGACGAGTCGATCCCCGACCCGGTGCGTGACAAGGACAAGCCGTTCCTCATGCCCATCGAGGACGTCTTCACCATCACCGGCCGTGGCACGGTCGTGACGGGTCGCGCCGAGCGCGGCACCCTCGCGATCAACTCCGAGGTCGAGATCGTCGGCATCCGCCCGACGCAGAAGACGATCGTCACCGGTATCGAGATGTTCCACAAGCAGCTCGACGAGGCCTGGGCCGGCGAGAACTGTGGTCTGCTCCTGCGCGGCACCAAGCGTGACGACGTCGAGCGCGGCCAGGTCGTCGTGAAGCCCGGTTCGGTCACCCCGCACACCAACTTCGACGGCACCGCGTACATCCTGTCGAAGGAGGAGGGCGGTCGTCACAACCCGTTCTTCACCAACTACCGTCCGCAGTTCTACTTCCGCACCACCGACGTCACCGGCGTCATCACGCTGCCCGAGGGCACCGAGATGGTCATGCCCGGCGACACCACGGAGATGTCGGTCGAGCTCATCCAGCCGATCGCCATGGAAGAGGGCCTCGGCTTCGCTATCCGTGAGGGTGGCCGCACCGTCGGTGCCGGCACCGTCACCAAGATCCTGAAGTAATACTTCGGATCCACCGACAAGGGTCGGGCCTTCGGGCCCGGCCCTTGTCGTCGTTGCGGGGGAGTTGCCATGATGGGTGCCACATCGATCCGAAGGGAAACGACATGGGCGTCGAAGACGTGGTGAACCAGGCCAAGCAGTTCCTCGAGCAGAACAAGGACAAGATCGACGAGACGTTGACCTCGGAGCAGGCCGAAGGCGTGAGCGACAGCGTGCTCGACGCCGCCGCCGACTTCGTCAAGAAGGTCGCCCCGGATGCCGTCGACGAGCACGTCGACAACGTGCGCAACACCATCGACTCCAAGATCGGCCACGAGTAACACCCCCGCACACCCAGGCACCCGCCGCGCCCCTCACGGGGGCGGCGGGTTCTCTGTGACCGCACCGCGGTCGCACCGTCTCCCTGAGGCCGTCCCGCGCTTCCGCGCGAAAAGGTGCACCATTTCAGTGTCGTCCGGGCGCGGAAAGAGGCGCGGCAGGGGGCGGTGGCTGAGGATACGCCGAGCGCGACACGCCCGGGTTTGCGACACGCCCGGGCGGCACGTAGACTAGTCCAGTTCCACATTCCTGCGCGCTTGCGCGGGATCACTGCCAGGGCAGTGCATAGGCGGCGCCTCCTCCTCGAGGATACGGGCGCAGGGTCCTAGGCCGCGGGCAGCAGAACGACAACATCCGCCACATACCTGGAAACAGGTTCCGCACGCGTGCGGTCGGCGGGATTGACACGAGAACAGCGGTGCAGCATCCCTCGCAACCGCGAGGTGAAGTGCCCGGCGCGCAAGCGCCATGTGCGTCCGATGCCCCAGAGGTATGACGCGAGAAAGAGAGTGAGCAGACAATGGCGGGACAGAAGATCCGCATTCGCCTGAAGTCGTATGACCACGAGGTCATCGACACGTCGGCGCGCAAGATCGTCGACACCGTGACCCGTGCGGGCGCGACGGTCGTGGGCCCGGTGCCCCTTCCGACCGAGAAGAACGTGGTGTGCGTCATCCGATCGCCCCACAAGTACAAGGACAGCCGCGAGCACTTCGAGATGCGCACCCACAAGCGCCTCATCGACATCATCGACCCGACCCCCAAGGCGGTCGACTCCCTGATGCGCCTCGACCTGCCGGCCGACGTCAACATCGAGATCAAGCTCTGAGGACGACGACCATGGCACACATCAACGAAAAGGTTTCCAAGGGCCTGCTCGGCACGAAGCTCGGCATGACCCAGGTCTGGGACGCGAACGGCAAGCTCGTTCCCGTCACCGTGATCGAGATCGCGCCGAACGTGGTCACCCAGGTCCGCACGCCCGAGAAGGACGGCTACAACGCCGTTCAGATCGCGTACGGCCAGATCGACCCGCGCAAGGTGAACCAGCCCCTCACGGCCCACTTCGAGGCCGCCGGCGTGACCCCGCGTCGTCACCTCACCGAGGTGCGCACCGCGGATGCCGCTGACTACTCACTCGGTCAGGAGCTCACGGTCGACGGCACGTTCGAGGCCGGCCAGCTGGTCGACGTCGTCGGCACCAGCAAGGGCAAGGGCACCGCCGGTGTCATGAAGCGCCACAACTTCAAGGGCGTTTCGGCTTCGCACGGTGCACACCGCAACCACCGCAAGCCCGGCTCGATCGGCGCGTCGTCGACCCCGAGCCGCGTCTTCAAGGGCATGCGCATGGCCGGCCGTATGGGTGGCGAGCGCGTGACCGTCCTCAACCTCACGGTGCACGCCGTCGACATCGAGAAGGGTCTGCTGCTCGTCAAGGGCGCCGTCCCCGGTGCTCGTGGCCGCATCGTCTACGTCCGCAACGCAGTGAAGGGTGCCTGAACATGGCTGACTCGACTCTCGCGCTCGACGTCGTGAAGGCCGACGGCAAGAAGGCCGGCTCCGTGGAGCTGCCCGCCTCGATCTTCGACGTCAAGACGAACATCCCCCTCATCCACCAGGTCGTCGTCGCGCAGCTCGCGGCGGCTCGCCAGGGCACCCACTCGACCAAGCGTCGCGGTGAGGTCTCGGGCGCCGGCCGCAAGCCCTTCAAGCAGAAGGGCACCGGTAACGCCCGTCAGGGCTCGATCCGCGCGCCGCACATGACCGGTGGTGGCATCGTCCACGGCCCCAAGCCGCGCGACTACTCGCAGCGCACCCCCAAGAAGATGATCGCCGCCGCCCTGCTGGGCGCGCTCAGCGACCGTGCTCGCGGTGGCCGTCTGCACATCATCGACTCGTTCGCCATCGAGGGTGCCCCCTCGACCAAGGCCGCCGCGGCGACCCTGGCCGAGCTCGCCCCGACCAAGAACGTGCTGGTCGTCATCACCCGTGACGACGAGATCGCCGTCAAGAGCGTGCGCAACCTCGCCTACGTTCACGTGCTGACCTTCGACCAGCTCAACGCCTACGACGTGCTCGTCTCCGACGACATCGTCTTCACCATGGCCGCCTTCGACGGGTTCGTCTCGTCGAAGAACGGCTCCACCGAGGAGGTCTCGGCATGACCGCCGTGAACAAGGACCCGCGCGACATCATCCTGAAGCCGGTCGTCTCCGAGAAGAGCTACGGGCTCATCGACGAGGGCAAGTACACGTTCCTCGTGGACCCCCGCGCCTCGAAGACCGAGATCAAGCTCGCCATCGAGAAGATCTTCGGCGTGAAGGTCGCTTCGGTCAACACGCTCAACCGCGTCGGCAAGGCCCGCCGCACCCGCTTCGGCATGGGCAAGCGCAAGGACACCAAGCGCGCCATCGTCACCCTGAAGTCGGGCACCATCGACATCTTCACGGCCGTCGGCTGACCGCTGGGATAGAGGACTAGACACATGGCTATTCGCAAGTACAAGCCCACGACCCCCGGTCGTCGCGGTTCGTCGGTGGCCGACTTCGCCGAGATCACCCGATCGACGCCTGAGAAGTCGCTGCTGCGCCCGCTCTCGAAGACCGGTGGCCGCAACAACCAGGGCCGCATCACGACCCGTCACATCGGTGGTGGCCACAAGCGCCAGTACCGCGTCATCGACTTCCGTCGCAATGACAAGGACGGCGTCAACGCCAAGGTCGCTCACATCGAGTACGACCCCAACCGCACCGCGCGTATCGCGCTGCTGCACTACTTCGACGGCGAGAAGCGTTACATCCTCGCCCCGAACAAGCTGTCGCAGGGTGACATCATCGAGTCGGGCGCCTCGGCTGACATCAAGCCGGGCAACAACCTGCCGCTGAAGAACATCCCCACCGGTACCGTGATCCACGCGATCGAGCTCCGCCCCGGCGGCGGCGCGAAGCTGGCCCGCTCGGCCGGTGTGAGCGTTCGCCTCGTGGCGAAGGACGGCCCCTACGCCCAGCTGCGTCTGCCCTCGGGCGAGATCCGCAACGTCGACGCGCGCTGCCGTGCGACCATCGGCGAGGTCGGCAACGCCGAGCAGTCGAACATCAACTGGGGCAAGGCCGGCCGTATGCGCTGGAAGGGCGTCCGCCCGACCGTCCGCGGTGTCGCGATGAACCCGGTCGACCACCCCCACGGTGGTGGTGAGGGTAAGACCTCCGGTGGTCGTCACCCCGTCACTCCTTGGGGCCAGGCTGAGGGTCGTACCCGCCACGCCAACAAGGAAAGCGACAAGTACATCGTTCGCCGTCGCAACGCCGGCAAGAAGCGGAAGTAGGAGTAGAGGAAGATGCCTCGCAGCCTGAAGAAGGGCCCCTTCGTCGACGAGCACCTGTTCCGTAAGGTCGTCTCGCAGAACGAAGCCGGTACCAAGAACGTCATCAAGACCTGGTCGCGCCGCTCGATGATCATCCCGGCCATGCTGGGTCACACGATCGCCGTGCACGACGGACGCAAGCACATCCCCGTGTTCGTGTCCGAGACCATGGTCGGCCACAAGCTGGGCGAGTTCGCGCCCACCCGCACCTTCCGCGGCCACGAGAAGGACGACAAGAAGGGTCGCCGCCGCTGACGCGGTGGCGTTCCAGAGAGGACTAGAGGAGGAGAGACATGGTTGATTCCATCGCACGCGTCAAGCACATCCGCGTGACCCCTCAGAAGGCTCGTCGTGTCGTCGCGCTCATCAAGGGCAAGCAGGCTCAGGAGGCCCTGGCCATCCTGAAGTTCGCCCCCCAGAGCGCCAGCGAGCCCATCTACAAGCTCGTTGCGTCTGCGGTCGCCAACGCCCGCGTGAAGGCGGACAAGGACGGCGAGTTCCTGGACGAGCAGGACCTGTACGTGCGCAACGCGTACGTCGACGAGGGCACGACGCTCAAGCGTTTCCAGCCCCGCGCCCAGGGTCGTGCTTTCCAGATCAAGAAGCGCACGAGCCACATCACCGTCGAGCTCGCGACCCCCGAGGTCGCCGAGTCGGCGACCCCGACCAAGAAGGCGAGCAAGTAATGGGACAGAAGGTAAACCCGTACGGCTTCCGCCTCGGCATCACCACGGACCACGTGTCGCGTTGGTTCTCGGACTCGACCAAGCCCGGCCAGCGTTACGCCGACTACGTCGCCGAGGACGTCAAGATCCGCAAGCTCCTCCAGACGCAGCTCGACCGCGCCGGCGTGAGCGGGATCGAGATCGAGCGCACGCGTGACCGCGTTCGCGTCGACATCCACACCGCCCGCCCGGGCATCGTGATCGGCCGCCGCGGCGCCGAGGCCGAGCGCATCCGCGCCGACCTCGAGAAGCTCACCGGCAAGCAGATCCAGCTGAACATCCTCGAGGTCAAGAACCCCGAGGCCGACGCTCAGCTGGTCGCCCAGGGCATCGCCGAGCAGCTCTCGGCTCGCGTGGCCTTCCGCCGCGCGATGCGCAAGGGTCTGCAGGGCGCTCAGCGCGCCGGCGCCAAGGGCATCCGCATCCAGGTCTCCGGCCGCCTCGGCGGCGCCGAGATGAGCCGCTCGGAGTTCTACCGCGAGGGTCGTGTGCCGCTGCACACGCTGCGCGCGAACATCGACTACGGCTTCTACGAGGCGAAGACCACCTTCGGCCGCATCGGCGTGAAGGTCTGGATCTACAAGGGTGACCTGACCAACAAGGAGCTCGCTCGCGAGCAGGCCAACCAGAAGCCGACCCGCGACCGTGGTGGCGACCGTCGCCGCGGCCCCCGCAGCGAGGCTCCCGTCGCAGAAGGAGCGTCTGCCTGATGCTTATTCCCCGCAAGGTCAAGTACCGCAAGCAGCACCACCCGGGTCGCTCGGGCCAGGCCACCGGCGGCACCAAGGTGTCGTTCGGCGAGTTCGGCATCCAGGCGCTCACGCCCGCTTACGTGACCAACCGTCAGATCGAGTCCGCTCGTATCGCCATGACGCGTCACATCAAGCGTGGCGGCAAGGTGTGGATCAACATCTACCCCGACCGTCCGCTCACCAAGAAGCCGGCCGAAACCCGCATGGGTTCCGGTAAGGGTTCGCCGGAGTGGTGGGTCGCAAACGTCAAGCCGGGTCGCGTCCTCTTCGAGGTCGCCGGCGTCAACGAGCAGCTCGCTCGTGAGGCCCTGACCCGTGCCATTCACAAGCTGCCGCTCAAGGCACGCATCATCAAGCGCGAGGAGGGCGACGCGTAATGGCTGTCGGGACCAAGACGCTCGCCACCAGCGAGCTGGACACGTTCGAGGACCAGCGCCTCGTCGAGGAGCTGCGCAAGGCCAAGGAAGAGCTGTTCAACCTGCGCTTCCAGTCGGCCACGGGCCAGCTCGAGAGCCACGGCCGCATCCGTGCGGTCAAGCGCGACATCGCGCGGCTCTACACCGTGATCCGTGAGCGCGAGCTCGGCATCCGTGCCACGCCCGCTCCCGTGGAGACCACGAAGGCGAAGAAGAAGACGACCAAGAAGGCGGATGCCGCCGACGAGGCCGCCGCGAAGGAAGAGGCCGAGTGATGGCTGAGAAGAAGACGGCCGAGGCCGCCGGGCACGAGTCCGCCGCGCACGACGTGCGCGACGAGAACGCCCGCGGTTACCGCAAGGAGCGTCGTGGCTACGTCGTCAGCGACAAGATGGACAAGACCATC
This sequence comes from Microbacterium festucae, assembly GCF_025421715.1. Classification (GTDB taxonomy): domain Bacteria; phylum Actinomycetota; class Actinomycetes; order Actinomycetales; family Microbacteriaceae; genus Microbacterium; species Microbacterium festucae. The sequence continues at coordinate 499,289 of NZ_JAOEFC010000001.1, read as the reverse complement.
GTCGTTGAGGTCGAAGACCGCGTGAAGCACCCGCTGTACGGCAAGGTCATCCGTCGCACGACCAAGGTCAAGGCGCACGATGAGCAGAATGCCGCCGGCATCGGCGACCTCGTCGTGATCAACGAGACCCGTCCGCTGAGCGCCACCAAGCGGTGGCGCCTGGTCGAGATCCTCGAGAAGGCGAAGTAAGAAATGATCCAGACTGAGTCCCGCCTCAAGGTCGCCGACAACACCGGCGCCAAGGAGCTGCTCACGATCCGCGTCCTCGGTGGTTCCAACCGCCGTTACGCGGGGCTGGGCGACATCATCGTGGCGACCGTCAAGGACGCGATCCCGGGCGGCAACGTCAAGAAGGGCGACGTGGTCAAGGCCGTCGTCGTCCGTACCAAGAAGCAGACCCGCCGCAACGACGGGTCCTACATCAAGTTCGACGAGAACGCCGCCGTGATCCTGAAGAACGACGGGGAGCCCCGCGGCACCCGTATCTTCGGCCCGGTCGGTCGTGAGCTTCGTGACAAGAAGTTCATGAAGATCGTCTCGCTCGCACCGGAGGTGATCTGACCCCATGGCCAAGATCAAGAAGGGCGACCTGGTTCAGGTCATCTCGGGCGCCAAGCCCGAGCGCGGCGGAGACCGCGGTAAGCAGGGCAAGGTCCTCGAGGTCCTCGTCGAGCAGAACCGCGTGATCGTCGAAGGCGTGAACTACGTCACCAAGCACAACCGCGTGGGCCAGACCCAGCGCGGCACCAAGACGGGCGGCATCGAGACCTTCGAAGCCCCCATCCACATCTCGAACGTCGCCGTCGTCGACCCCTCGACCAAGAAGCCGACCCGTGTCGGCCGCCGGGTCGAGGAGCAGACGAAGGACGGCGTGAAGCGCACCGTCCGTGTGCGCTACGCCAAGAAGAGCGGCAAGGACCTCTGAACATGAGCAACGCAACTGCCGTGGAGGCTGGCAAGATCCAGCCCCGCCTGAAGCAGAAGTACCAGGGCGAGATCAAGAAGGCGCTGCAGGAGGAGTTCGGCTACCCGAACGTCATGCAGATCCCCGGCCTCGTCAAGGTCGTCGTGAACACCGGTGTCGGCGAGGCAGCTCGCGACTCCAAGGTGATCGACGGTGCGGTCGACGACCTCACCAAGATCACCGGTCAGAAGCCGGTCGTCACCAAGGCCCGCAAGTCCATCGCGCAGTTCAAGCTGCGCGAGGGTCAGGCCATCGGCGCGCACGTCACCCTCCGCGGTGACCGCGCGTGGGAGTTCGTCGACCGTCTCGTGAACCTGGCGCTTCCCCGCATCCGCGACTTCCGCGGCCTGTCGGCGGCGCAGTTCGACGGTCACGGCAACTACACCTTCGGCCTGCAGGAGCAGTCGGTCTTCCACGAGATCAACCAGGACAAGATCGACCGCGTCCGCGGTTTCGACATCACGATCGTCACCACGGCGAAGACGGATGCCGAAGGCCGGTCGCTGCTGCGTCACCTGGGCTTCCCGTTCAAGTCCGAAGAGACCAAGTAACACCCATCACGAAGGTCGGCTGTCGTGTAACGGCATCCGAAACCACTGAACAAAGGAAAACATCATGACGATGACAGACCCGGTCGCAGACATGCTGACCCGTCTGCGCAACGCGAACTCGGCGCACCACGACACCGTGGCGCTGCCGAGCTCGAAGCTCAAGACCCACATCGCCGAGATCCTCCAGCAGGAGGGCTACATCAGCGGCTGGGAGGTGTCGGACGCCCGCGTGGGCCAGACCCTCACCCTCTCGCTGAAGTACGGCCCCAACCGCGAGCGGTCGATCGCCGGCATCAAGCGCGTGTCGAAGCCCGGCCTGCGCGTGTACGCAAAGTCGACCGAGATCCCCAAGGTCCTCGGTGGCCTGGGCGTCGCGATCCTCTCCACCTCCTCCGGTCTTCTCACCGACCGTCAGGCCGAGCAGAAGGGCGTGGGTGGGGAAGTCCTCGCCTACGTGTGGTGATCTGACATGTCGCGTATTGGACGTCTTCCCATCGACATCCCCGCCGAGGTGACCGTTACGGTCGCCGGCCAGGACGTCGCTGTCAAGGGCCCGAAGGGCGAGCTGCTGCTCACCGTTTCCAAGCCCATCGAGGTCAAGGTCGAGGAGAACCAGGTTCTGGTCTCGCGTCCCGACGACGAGCGCGAGTCGCGTTCGCTGCACGGGCTCACCCGCACCCTCATCAACAACAACATCATCGGCGTGACCCAGGGCTACTCCAAGGGCCTCGAGGTCGTCGGCACCGGTTACCGCGTGGCGCAGAAGGGCACCTCGGTCGAGTTCGCCCTGGGCTTCTCGCACCCCGTGCTCGTCGATGCGCCGGCCGGCATCACGCTGACCGTCGAGGGCAACAACAAGCTCACCGTCAGCGGCATCGACAAGCAGGCCGTCGGCGAGGCGGCTGCCAACATCCGCAAGATCCGCAAGCCCGAGCCCTACAAGGGCAAGGGTGTGCGCTACGCCGGCGAGGTCGTCCGTCGCAAGGCCGGAAAGGCTGGTAAGTAATCATGGCTGTGAAGTCGAAGTCCGACGCCCGTGCGCGTCGACACGCCCGCCTTCGCAAGAAGGTCGTGGGCACCGAGGCGCGTCCGCGTCTGGTCGTGACCCGCTCGGCCCGCCACGTCTTCGTCCAGCTCGTGGACGACAGCAAGGGCCACACCGTGGCATCCGCCTCGACCCTCGAGGCCGACCTTCGCGTCCTCGACGGTGACAAGACCGCCAAGGCCCGCAAGGTCGGCGAGCTCGTCGCCGAGCGTGCCAAGGCCGCCGGTGTCACGGATGTCGTGTTCGACCGCGGTGGCAACCGCTACGCGGGCCGCGTCGCTGCGATCGCCGACGGCGCTCGCGAGGGAGGTCTGAACCTGTGAGTGATGCAACTCAGAATGTGGAGAACAACGAAGTGACCGAGCAGGCTGCGGCTGCTGCCGAGGCACCCGTCGAGCGGGAGCGCGAGCCCCGCCGCGGAGGCCGCGAGCGCAACCCCAACCGTGGTGACCGTGGTGGCCGCGACCGCAACGAGAGCCAGTTCCTCGAGCGCGTCGTCACCATCAACCGCGTGTCGAAGGTCGTCAAGGGCGGTCGCCGCTTCAGCTTCACGGCGCTGGTCGTCGTGGGCGATGGCAACGGTCTCGTGGGCGTCGGCTACGGCAAGGCCCGCGAGGTGCCCCTGGCCATCTCGAAGGGTGTCGAAGAGGCCAAGCGCAACTTCTTCCGCGTGCCCCGTGCCGGCTCGACCATCCCGCACCCGGTGCAGGGTGAGGCCGCTGCCGGTGTCGTGCTCCTTCGTCCGGCCGCTGCCGGTACCGGTGTCATCGCCGGTGGTCCGGTGCGTGCCGTGCTCGAGTGCGCCGGCATCCACGATGTGCTGTCGAAGTCGCTCGGCTCGTCGAACACGATCAACATCGTGCACGCGACCGTCGAGGCGCTCAAGCAGCTCGAGGAGCCCCGTGCGGTCGCCGCGCGTCGTGGCCTGGACTTCGACCAGGTGGCGCCGGCCCGTCTGATCCGTGCCGAGGCCGAGGCGCTCAAGGCACAGAAGGTAGGTGCCTGATGGCCGCCCGTCTGAAGGTCACGCAGGTCAAGTCCAAGGTGAGCGAGAAGCAGAACCAGCGCGACACGCTGCGTTCGCTGGGTCTGAAGCGGATCGGCGACTCGGTCGTCCGTCCGGACGACGCGCAGACGCGCGGTTACGTCAAGACCGTCGCGCACCTCGTGAAGGTTGAGGAGATCGACTGATGGCCGAGAAGGCTGAGAAGGTGACCGCAGAGGTCACCGAGAAGAACGACGCCAAGAAGGCGCCCGCGAAGAAGGCGACCGCAGCCAAGGCTGCCAAGCCCGCGGCGAAGGCTGCTCCCAAGAAGGACGCCCCGGCTTCGCGGCCCGGCGTGCTGAAGGTGCACCACCTGCGCCCCGTTCCGGGTTCCAACACCGCCAAGACCCGCGTGGGTCGCGGTGAGGGCTCCAAGGGCAAGACCGCCGGCCGTGGCACCAAGGGCACCAAGGCCCGCTACCAGGTCAAGGTCGGCTTCGAGGGCGGTCAGATGCCGCTGCACATGCGTACGCCGAAGCTGCGCGGGTTCAAGAACCCGTTCCGCGTCGAGTACCAGGTGGTCAACCTCGACAAGCTCTCCGAGCTGTACCCCCAGGGCGGTGACGTCACCGTGACCGACCTGGTCGCCAAGGGCGCCGTCCGCAAGAACGAGAAGGTCAAGGTGCTCGGCACCGGCGACATCTCGGTCAAGCTCACCGTGTCGGTCGACAAGGTCTCCGGCTCCGCAGAGCAGAAGATCGTCGCCGCCGGCGGTTCGGTCAAGTAATCACACACGGCAGGGGCCGGAGGAGACTCCGGCCCCTGTTGCCGTACTCTGGTTGACGGTGCCCTGCGGGGCATCGATCGTCCCACTGGAGGAAATCGACTTTGTTCAGCGCCATCGCGCGGGTCTTCCGCACCCCGGATCTCCGACGGAAGATCGCCTTCACCCTCGGCATCATCGCCATCTACCGCTTCGGCGCGCACGTGCCGACGCCGTTCGTGAACTTCCCGAACGTGCAGTCCTGTCTGGCGGCCTCCGGGTCGACCGACGGCCTGCTGTCACTGGTGAACCTGTTCTCCGGCGGCGCCCTGCTGCAGCTGTCGATCTTCGCGCTCGGCGTCATGCCGTACATCACCGCGACGATCATCGTGCAGCTGCTGCGCGTGGTCATCCCGCACTTCGAGACCCTCTACAAGGAGGGCCAGGCGGGCCAGGCCAAGCTCACGCAGTACACGCGGTACCTGACGATCGCCCTGGCGCTGCTGCAGTCGACCACCCTCGTCACCGTGGCCCGCTCGGGCCAGCTGTTCGGCACCACGAACATCGCCGAGTGCAACACGCTGCTGACCAACGACGCCTGGTGGGCGCAGCTGCTCATGATCATCACGATGACCGCCGGTACCGGCCTCATCATGTGGTTCGCCGAGCTGGTCACCGAGCGCGGTGTCGGCAACGGCATGTCGATCCTCATCTTCACCTCGATCGCCGCGAGCTTCCCGGTGGCCATGTGGGCCATCTGGCAGGCGAAGGGCTTCGAGGTCTTCCTGCTCGTGTTGGCGGTGGGCATCGTGGTCGTCGCCGCGGTCGTCTTCGTCGAACAGTCGCAGCGCCGCATCCCCGTGCAGTACGCCAAGCGCATGGTGGGACGCCGCACGCTGGGCGGCACCAACACCTACATCCCGCTCAAGGTGAACCAGGCCGGCGTCGTGCCCGTCATCTTCGCCTCGTCGCTGCTGTACATCCCGGCGCTCATCGCGCAGTTCAACCAGACTCCGGATGCCGACGGCAACGTGCCCGGCTGGGTGGCGTGGATCCAGGCGTATCTGACCAAGGGCGACCACCCGCTGTACATGCTCCTGTACTTCCTGCTCATCGTGGGCTTCACGTACTTCTACGTCGCGATCACCTTCAACCCGGTCGAGGTCGCCGACAACATGAAGAAGTACGGCGGCTTCATCCCCGGCATCCGTGCCGGCCGGCCCACCGCCGAGTACCTCGACTACGTGCTCACGCGCATCACGCTGCCGGGCTCGATCTATCTGGGTCTCATCGCCCTGCTGCCGCTGATCGCCCTGGCCACGGTGGGGGCGAACCAGAACTTCCCGTTCGGCGGCGCCTCGATCCTGATCATCGTCGGTGTCGGCCTCGAGACCGTGAAGCAGATCGACGCGCAGCTGCAGCAGCGCCACTACGAAGGACTTCTGCGATGACCTACCCCCGTCTGCTGATCGTCGGGCCCCAGGGCTCCGGCAAGGGCACCCAGGGCGAGCGCATCGCCGAGGCCCTGCGCATCCCGGCCGTCTCCACCGGCGACGTGTTCCGCGCCAACGTGAAGGACGGCACCGAGCTCGGCCTGCAGGTGAAGGCCATCATCGACGCCGGCGACCTCGTCCCCGACGAGCTGACCGGCGCCATCGTGCGCGATCGTCTCGCGCAGGACGACGCGGCGGGCGGCTTCCTGCTCGACGGCTACCCGCGCAACCTCGCCCAAGTCGCCGACCTCGACGGGTTCCTCGACGAGCGCGACCAGCCGCTGACGGCCGTCATCGAGCTGGCGGTGCCCCGCGAGGAGTCCATCCAGCGGCTGTCGCGTCGCGCCGCCGAGCAGGGCCGCGCCGACGACAACGAGGAGTCGATCGCCAAGCGGCTGTCGATCTACGAGTCCGAGACGGCGCCGATCCTCGACGTCTACCGCGAGCGCGGCATCGTCGACGCCGTCGACGGCGTCGGCAGCCTCGACGAGGTGTTCGAGCGCATCATCACCGCGCTGGCCGCCCGCGGCATCACGGCCTGACCCGTGCTGCGCCGCTCGATCTACAAGACCCCCGCCCAGCTGCGCGGCATGGTCGAGCCCGGCCGCATCACCGCCGCCGCCCTCGACGCGGTGCGTGCGATCATCGCCCCGGGGCTCACCACGCTCGACCTGGATGCCGCGGCCGCCGCGGTCATCGCCGAACGCGGCGCCGAGTCGAACTTCCAGATGGTGCGCGGCTACCGCCACACCACCTGCATCTCGGTGAACGAGCAGGTCGTCCACGGCATCCCCGGCGGGCGCGTGCTCGAGCCGGGGGACATCGTCTCGATCGATGCGGGCGCGCAGTTCCAGGGCTGGAACGGCGACTCCGCCATCACCATCGTCGTCCCCGACCCCAGCCGCCCCGACCTCGTCGCGGCGCGCGAGCGCCTGTCGTCGGTCACCGAGACCTCGCTCTGGGCGGGCGTGGCCGCCCTCGCGTCCGCGCGGCGTGTGGGCGAGATCGGCGACGCGATCCAGACGTCGATCGAATCGTCGGGCGAGGGCTACGGCATCCTGCGCGACTACGTCGGCCACGGCATCGGCCGCAAGATGCACGAGGGCCCCACCGTCTTCAACTACCGCGTCGCCGACCTCGGACCCGAGGTGAAGCCGGGCCTGTGCCTGGCGATCGAGCCGATGGTCGTCGCCGGATCGCACGACACCTTCGTCGAGGACGACGACTGGACCGTCTCGACGATCGACGGCACCGACGGCTCGCACTGGGAGCACAGCGTGGCCGTGCACGAGGGCGGCATCTGGGTGCTCACGGCCCTCGACGGGGGAGCGGCCGGCCTCGCGCCGTTCGGCGTGACCCCGACGCCCATCTCCTGACGCCCGAGGCCCAGGTGCCCCGTCGGTGCGAGGTCTCGCCCCGATAACGATGCGCGCGGATGCCGTTTGCACGGCGTCCCTCTGGGGAAACGCATAGCGGGTGTGCGCGAAGATGGTCGAGGTGCCCCGAGAGGCGGCGGCACGAAAGGCGAGGACATGGCAGGCACACCGGCCCGCAAGACGAACTGGTTCGCGATCTGGACGAGCGTGGCGGTCGTGGCCGTCGTCGCCGTCGTGATCGGCGCCGTCGTCTGGATGAACAACTCCGCGACCGCTCCCGGTGAGGCGCCCCAGGCGTCGAACATCAACACCGAGACCGGCGCGATCACCTTCGGCGACGGGCCCGACACCGTCGCCACCTACGTCGACTTCATGTGCCCCTACTGCAACCAGTTCGAGCAGACCGAGGGCGAGACCATCAAGCAGCTCGTCGACGACGGCTCGGTGACGCTCGAGCTGCACCCGGTCGCCATCCTCGACCGGCTGTCGCAGGGCACCGAGTTCTCGAGCCGTTCGGCCGGCGCCATGTACGCCATCGCCGCGGCCGACCCCGACAACGCCTATGCCTTCATGCAGGCGATGTACGCCAACCAGCCCGCCGAGAGCTCGCCCGGCCTCAGCGACGACGAGATCATCCAGATCGCGAAGGACGCCGGCGTCAACGTCACCGACGCGCTGGCCGAGGACATCACCTCGCACAAGTACGTGAAGTTCGCCCAGGCCCAGCAGCTCCCCGAGGGCGCCACCGGAACGCCGTCGCTGGCGATCAACGGCACGCTCGTGCCGGTCACGATGAACCCGCAGACCGACGTGATCGCGAACCTCACCGGACAGTGATCAGCGAACTGTAAGCGATAAGGGGGCCCGGCGGTTTGCCGCCGGGCCCCCTATCACGTACACTGAATCTTTGGTGCGTTGCGCCTTCATTGGCGTGTCGAAGCACCGAATCCCATCCACCGCAGATCGACCGGTCTGCACAACTGTAAGCGAGCGTATGGCCAAGAAAGACGGTGTCATCGAGATCGAGGGTGTCATCTCCGAAGCTCTGCCCAACGCGATGTTCCGCGTCGAGCTCAGCAACGGACACAAGGTGCTCGCGACGATCTCGGGGAAGATGCGGCAGAACTACATCCGCATCATTCCGGAGGACCGCGTCGTCGTGGAGCTCTCGCCCTACGACCTCACCCGCGGCCGCATCGTCTACCGCTACCGCTGAGCCCGGTCGAGAAGTAACGCCCCAGGCCCCGTCCTGCCCGGCGAAGACAGCGAACAAGGAACATCATGAAGGTCAACCCCTCCGTCAAGCCCATCTGCGACCACTGCAAGGTCATCCGTCGTCACGGTCGCGTCATGGTCATCTGCAAGTCCAACCCGCGTCACAAGCAGCGCCAGGGCTGAGCGGGCCCTCGGGCCACGTCGACACCTTGCAGAACTGACAACTCAATACCGCGAACGGGTCGGGACGTTTCGTCTCGCTCCGCTCGCGCAACGACCGGGAACGGTCGCATCTACAGGCAGTTTCAGAACCTGATCATCGATCAGGGGACACCCCGGGGCGAAGGCCCGGGCACCGATTCTGCTCCACACCTTCACTCACTCCCAGGAGAATCCGCATGGCACGTCTTGCCGGCGTCGACATCCCGCGCGACAAGCGCGTGGTGATCGCACTCACCTACATCTACGGCATCGGCCGTACCCGCTCGGTCGAGATCCTCAAGGCCACCGAGATCGACGAGTCGATCCGCGTCAAGGACCTCACCGACGACCAGCTGATCGCGCTGCGCGATCACATCGAAGGCACCTACAAGGTGGAGGGTGACCTCCGTCGCGAGGTCGCCGCCGACATCCGCCGCAAGGTCGAGATCGGCTCCTACGAGGGTCTGCGTCACCGCCGCGGCCTCCCGGTGCGCGGTCAGCGCACCAAGACGAACGCGCGTACCCGCAAGGGCCCGAAGCGCACCGTCGCCGGCAAGAAGAAGGCCGGCCGCAAGTAATCGCGGGCCCCCAAGGTTTAGGAGAGAGAACTCATGGCACAGGCCAAGTCCGCCGCGCGCAAGCCGCGCCGCAAGGAGAAGAAGAACATCGCGCTGGGCCACGCCCACATCAAGTCGACGTTCAACAACACGATCGTCTCGATCACCGACCCGACCGGCGCGGTCATCAGTTGGGCCTCGTCGGGTGGCGTGGGCTTCAAGGGCTCGCGCAAGTCGACCCCGTACGCCGCCGGTATGGCTGCCGAGTCGGCCGCCCGCCAGGCCGCCGAGCACGGCGTCAAGAAGGTCGACGTCTTCGTCAAGGGACCGGGTTCGGGTCGTGAGACCGCGATCCGTTCGCTGCAGGCCGCCGGCCTCGAGGTGGGGTCCATCCAGGACGTCACCCCCCAGGCCCACAACGGCTGCCGTCCCCCGAAGCGCCGCCGCGTCTGATTTCCCGGGCCGGATGCCGTCACCTCACCCGGTGATCGGCATCCGGCATCCGTCGTCTATCAAAACTCAACACCTCACCACACACGTGTCATATAGCGGGCACGTGATCGAAAGGAACACATAGTGCTCATCGCACAGCGTCCCACTCTGACCGAGGAGAAGATCGGCGAGTTCCGCAGCCGGTTCGTCATCGAGCCGCTCGAGCCCGGCTTCGGTTACACCATCGGCAACGCGCTCCGTCGCAGCCTCCTCTCGTCGATCCCCGGCGCCGCGGTCACCAGCATCCGTCTCGACGGCGTGCTGCACGAGTTCAGCACCATCCCCGGTGTCAAGGAGGATGCGACTGAGATCATCCTCAACATCAAGCAGCTCGTCGTCTCGAGCGAGCGCGACGAGCCGATCACGGCGTACCTGCGCAAGACCGGCGCCGGCGAGGTCACCGCGGCAGACATCTCGGCTCCGGCCGGTGTCGAGGTGCACAACCCCGAGCTGGTCATCGCGACGCTCAACGACTCGGCGAAGTTCGAGCTCGAGCTCACGATCGAGCGTGGCCGCGGCTACGTCTCGGCGACGCAGAACCGCAACGAGTACGCTGAGGCCGGTCAGATCCCGATCGACTCGATCTACTCGCCGGTGCTGAAGGTCAGCTACCGCGTCGACGCCACCCGTGCCGGTGAGCGCACCGACTTCGACAAGCTCGTGCTGGACGTCGAGTCGAAGGCGTCGATCTCGCCCCGTGACGCCGTCGCGTCGGCCGGTCGCACCCTCACCGAGCTGTTCGGCCTGGCCCGTGAGCTCAACGTCGAGGCCGAGGGCATCGAGATCGGCCCCGCGCCGGTCGCCGAGGTCCTCACCAACGAGCTGTCGATGCCGATCGAAGACCTCGATCTGTCGGTGCGTTCGTACAACTGCCTCAAGCGCGAGGGCATCAACACGGTCTCGGAGCTGGTCGCCCTCTCCGAGACGCAGCTGATGAACATCCGCAACTTCGGCCAGAAGTCGGTCGACGAGGTGCGCGACAAGCTCGTCTCGCTCGGTCTGTCGCTGAAGGACTCGGTCCCCGGGTTCGACGGCGCGCACTTCTACAGCGGCTACGACGACGAGTCCCTCTGATCAGCCGATCGACTTTTTCACACTGGAGTAATTGAGAATGCCCAAGCCCACGAAGGGTCCCCGCCTCGGAGGCGGCCCCGCACACGAGCGTCTGCTGCTTGCGAACCTCGCCGCCGCGCTGTACACCCACAAGTCGATCACGACCACCGAGACCAAGGCCAAGCGCCTGCGTCCGCTGGCCGAGCGTCTCATCACGTTCGCCAAGCGCGGCGACCTGCACGCGCGTCGCCGCGTGCTGTCGGTCATCGGTGACAAGGAAGTCGTGCACGTCCTGTTCACCGAGATCGCGCCGCTGGTCGCCGAGCGTGAGGGCGGCTACACCCGCATCACGAAGGTCGGCAACCGCAAGGGCGACAACGCCCCCATGGCCGTGATCGAGCTCGTCCTCGAGCCCGTCGCGCCCAAGGCGAAGTCGGCCAAGAAGGCTGCTGCTCCCGCCGCGCCCGCCGCCGCTGCCGAGGAGACCGAGGTCGACAAGACCGAGGCCGCCGACGCCGGTGCCGAGTCGCCCGAGGAGGGCGCCGCCGCCGAGGCTGCTGCCGAGGAGGCCGTCGAGGCTCCCGCCGAGGAGACCACCGACGAGAAGGCCGAGGAGAAGTCGGAGTAATCCGCTTCCTCGCATCGACAGAAGGCCCGCACCGGTTCGCCGGGGCGGGCCTTCTGCGTACCCGGCGACCGGGTGGGGCGGCGGAGCCCGGCGGTAGGGTGGGCGGGTGACCGAGACCAGCCTCGAGGCGCGGCTGGGGGCCGTGCCGGCCCCGCCCGTCCCCACCCACCCCGACATCGCCCGGTGGCGACCGCCGACGGCCGCCGACATCGACGCCCTGCACGCCCTGTTCGCCGCCGCGGATGCCGTGGACCACCCCACCTGGATCACCCCGCGCTCCGAGATCGCCGACACCTTCGACCTGCCGCACATCGACCACGCCCGCGACTCGCTCATCGGCCTGTCCGCCGACGGCGAGGTCGTCGCGCTGGGCAGCGCCTTCCTGCACCCCGCGCGCAGCGGCGCGCTCACCGTGCACCTGAGCGGCGCGGTGCATCCGCGCCTGCGCGGGCGCGGCATCGGCACCGGCGTGCTCGCCTGGCAGCAGGGCCGGGGACGCCAGCAGCTGAGCGAGGTCGCCCCATCGCTGGATGCCGGGGAGCAGTGGACCGCCGACCTCAAGGTCTACGCCGAAGAGACCAACACCGCCCAGCAGCGCATCGCGCAGAAGGCGGGCCTCCAGCCCGAGCGCTGGTTCTCGACGATGGTGCGCGCGATGGACGCCGCCGCGCCCGATGTGCCCGTGCCGGACGGCATCCGCATCGTGCCGTTCAGCCATGACCGCGACGAAGATGCCCGCCTGGCGCGCAACGACGCCTTCCGCGACCACTGGGGGAGCCTGCCGAGCCAGCCGGAGGGGTGGGCGAAGTTCGTCGGCGGCGAGTTTCTGCGCCCCGATCTGTCGCGCATCGCCGTCGACGCCGACGGCGCGATCGTCGCCTTCTGCCTGGCGTCGGTGAACGAAGACGACTGGGCCGCGATGGGCGTCAGTCACGCCTACATCGACCTCATCGGCGTCGTACGCAGCCATCGCCGCCGCGGGCTCGCGCCGGCGGTCATCGCCGGCACCCTCGCCGCGATCGCCGACGCCGGCCTCGAGCAGGCGGTGCTCGACGTCGACACCGCGAGCCCCACGGGGGCCAACACGCTGTACGAGGGGTTGGGCTTCAGCGCCACCGAGCGGTCGGTGGCACTCGTCGAGCGCATCTGACCGCGCCCGGCGCGGGCGTCACCCGCCGGCGCCGGCGGGGTGCCGCCCGAAGGTGCGGGCGGTCTGCCACTGCAGCAGTTCGACCCGGTAGGCCATCTCGGCGCGCTGGTTCTCGATGCCGTCGACGGCGGCGGCCACCGTGTCGGCGAACAGCTGTCCGCCGCTGTGGCCGGGGTGGATGTGGTCGCCGGCGAGCAGATCGGTGCGGCCGGCGATCGCCGATGACCAGTCGGCCACGACGACCCCCGGGTGCTCCTTCGCGAACGCGGTCAGCTCGGCGTTGACGCCGGGGATCCAGTCGCGGGGGGCGAACGCGTTCACCAGCACGAGGTGGCGCTTCGCGCCCGCCGCCTTCCGGATCTGCTCGAGCGCGTCCTCCGACACCGGCCCGTTGGTGCCGAGCGCGACGACCACATAGTCGCGCAGCTGTCGGTCTGCCGCCATCGACGAGATGATGCCGCTTCCGGCATGCATCGATCGCGAGACGGCCGCGTCGACCTGGATGCCGGGGAACTCCTCGAGCAGGCCCGGTGCGGAGGCGAGCATGACCGAGTCGCCGACGGCCGAGATGCGATCGCCCGACACGTGCTGCGGCACCGGCGGGAGGGGGCGGCCGTCGGAGCCGGCGGGGCACTGCGCCACGGTGCCCGCCACGGGGGCCAGCGGCAGCTCGTCGGTCGGGCACGCGAACCCGGTGGGGGCGGGGGTGGGGTCGGCGGCCAGCGGCGCGTCGAATCCGGAGGGCGCGGCCGACGCGGAGCCCTGGGCGTCGTCGAGGGCGGCCTGCCCGGCCTCCACCACGGCCTCGCTGCTGGTGAGCTCGGGCGCGGCGGCCACGGCCGCGGTGGTGCCGCCGACCACCAGCACGGCGGCGGCCAGGGTGGTGATCGCGCGGAAGCGCCGGGAGGGAGTTGCCCGCAGCGCCTCGCCGAGCGCGCGCACCGACCCGCGGAAGCCGTGCCGGCGCACCGGCTGCTCGACGAACCGGTACGACGCCGCCGACAGCGCGAGCGTGAGGGCCAGCACGAGCACGCCCACCCACACCGGCACCGCCGCGTCGGTGGCGCCGCCCGTGGTGCCGCCGAGCACGAGCACCAGCAGCGGCCAGTGCCACAGGTAGATGCCGTACGACCGCTCGCCCACCCAGCGCAGCGGGGCGATGTCGAGTGCGCGCCCGAACCACGAGCCCGGCCACACCGACAGCAGGATGAGGGCGGCCGTGAGCACCGAGGCCGCGCCGAGCACCCAGGTCTGTGCTCCGGCATCCGCCATCGCCACGACGGTGAGGGCGATGAGGGCGCCGGCGCCGGCGACCACCTCCCACACCGAGCGCACCCCGAGGATGGAGGGCCCCCGGGCCCCCAGCGGGAAGAGCGCGAAGGCCAGGGCGACGCCCAGCAGCAGCCCGAACGCGTGCGTGTCGGTGCCGTAGTACACCCGGCTGGTGTCGGCGCCGCCTTCCAGCAGCAGAACCGCCCAGCCGGCCGAGGCCGCGGCCAGCCCCAGCGCGGCCGCCACGCGCGCCCAACGACGGCGCACCAGCAGGAACAGCGGCAGCACCAGCGGCCAGAGCACGTAGAACTGCTCTTCGACGGCCAGCGACCACAGGTTGCGGAAGAGCTCGGGAGTGCCGGCCGTGAAGTAGTCGGAACCGCCGAGCACGGCGATCCAGTTGTACGAGAAGGTCGCCGCACCCACCACCTGCATGCCGAGCCCCACGAGCAGGTCGCCGCCCAGCAGGAACGCGGCCGTCGCGCTGACGGTGACCACGACGAACAGCGCGGGCAGCAGACGGCGTGCGCGGCGCTTCCAGAACGGCACGAGCGCGATGCCGCCGGTCTGCGCGCGCTCGCGCAGCAGCAACGAGGTGATGAGGAACCCCGAGATGACGAAGAACACGTCGACGCCGACGAACCCTGCCGACAGCGGCGAACCGGGGAACAGGTGGTAGGCGACCACGAGCAGGACTGCGACGGCACGGAGGCCGTCCAGCCCTGCGAAACGTGTCGTCGGCGTGCTCATGGGTTCGGGGGAGGGCGCACCCCCCCTGGCGCGCCACCGATGAAGTTTATGGCGGTCATGCTGGGTAATCGGTGACCGGATGCCGTGTCTGCGAGACTTGACCGGACCGTGAGGAGACGTCATGGAAGACACCCACGCCCTCGTCATCGGCGAGGCTCTGATCGACATCGTCGAGACCGCGCAGGGCGCCCGCGAGCTCGTCGGCGGGAGCTCCGCCAACGTCGCGGTGGGCCTGGCGCGACAGGGGCTGCCGGTGCGTCTGCACACGCGCATCGGGCGCGATGCGCGCGGCGCGATGATCGCCGAGCACGTGGCATCCGCGGGGGTCGCGTTGACGGCGCCGTCGTGGTCGGATGCCGCCACCTCCACCGCGCGGGCGGCCATCCAGCCCGACGGCTCGGCGCGCTACACGTTCGACATCGACTGGAGCGTTCCGGCCCCGAGCCTCGACGGTGCGGCCCTCGTGCACGCCGGCTCGATCGGACTGTTCCTGCAGCCGGGCGGCGACACCGTGCTGGCCGCCCTCGAGGGCGCGGGCGATGCCCTGGTCACCCTCGACCCCAACATCCGGGCCGACCTCGTCGGCGACCACGCCGCCGCCCTCGCGCACTTCGAGCGCGCCGCGGCGGCGGCCGACCTGGTGAAGCTCAGCGACGAAGACGCCGCGTGGCTCTACCCCGGTGCGTCCGCCGAGCGGGTGCTCGAGGCCATCGCCGCGCACGGGGTGCGCGCGGTCGTGATGACCCGCGGCGCCGACGGCGTGCTCGCGCTCGGGCCGAGCGGACTCGTCGAGGTGGCGGCCCTGCCGGTGACCGTGGCCGACACGATCGGCGCCGGCGACGCCTACATGGCGAGCCTCGTGTTCAGCGCCCTCGACGACGCGTCGCTGCTGCGTGCACCCGACGCCTTCGAGTGGGCGCTGCGGCGGGCGGCGGTCACCGCCGGCATCACCGTGTCGCGCGAGGGCGCCGACCCGCCGCGGCGCGGCGAGGTCGACCGGGTCGTCGGGTTCTCGGCGCGGGGCTGAGCGGCAGCCCCGGGGGCGGCGCGGCCGTCGGAGGTGCCGCAATAGGCTGGACGGGTGCGCCTGCGTCTCGATATCGCCTATGACGGCACCGACTTCCGCGGCTGGGCGCGCCAGCCGGGGCTGCGCACCGTGCAGGGCGCGCTCGAGGCAGCGCTCGCCCGCATCCTCGCCGGCGACCCGCAGCTGGTCGTCGCCGGTCGCACGGATGCCGGCGTGCACGCGGCGGGCCAGGTCGCCCACCTCGACCTCACCGACGCGCAGCAGGAGCGCCTCGCGAAGGGCCGCGACGGCGCCCCGGAGGCCCTCGCAGGTCGCGTCAACGGCGTGCTGCGCTCCTACTCGGATGTGACGGTGCGCGCCGTGCGGGTCGCCCCCGCCGGGTTCGACGCGCGCTTCTCGGCGGTGTGGCGCCGCTACGCGTATCGCGTCGCCGACCGGGTGAGCGGCTACGACCCTCTCGAACGTCTGCACACCACCACCGTCAACGCCCCGCTCGAGGTGGCGGCGATGGATGCCGCGGCGCGCTCGCTCATCGGTCTGCACGACTTCGCCGCGTACTGCAAGGCGCGCGAAGAGGCGACGACGATCCGCACGCTGCTCGAGTTCGACTGGCGGCGCGGGGCCGACGGCATCCTCGTGGCCAACGTGAAAGCCGACGCGTTCTGCCACTCGATGGTGCGCGCCCTCGTCGGCGCGTGCGTGGCCGTCGGCGACGGCCGGCTCTCGGTCGACGACGTGGTGCGGCTGCGCGATGAAGCCACGCGCACGAGCGCGTTCCCGGTGCTCGCTGCCCGCGGGCTCACCCTCGCCGAGGTCGGCTACCCGGCCGACGAGCTGCTCGCCGCGCGCGCCGAGCAGACGCGTGCCCGGCGCAGTCTCGACGCGGCGGCGGAGTCTCTTTAGCCCTCCGCAAAGGCACGGTCAAGGCGGAGGCGGTGCATAGCCGGCGGGCCTAGGCTGACATCGCCATGAAGGTCATCTCGTACAACCTGAACAAGCACAAGGCCGCCGGCGAGCTGGAGCAGCTCGTCGCCGCGCACGACGCCGATGTGCTGTGCCTGCAGGAGGCGAGGTCGGGCGACATCCCCGACCAGGTAGCCGGCCTGCGACTGGCCGACGCCACCGCCCGCAACCGCCTCGGGCTCGCCGTCTACTACCGTGCCAACACCTTCACGCCGCTGGAGGTGCGCACCCTCGCGCTGAAGAAGTCGCTGCACGACCGTGTACTCAAGCCCGCCGAAGAGCGACTGCTGGGCGTGCGGCTGCACGACATCGACCACGGCCGCGAGCTCATCGTCGCGAGCTTCCATGCCGCGCCGCTCACCGCGCTCAACTCGCTGCGCCGCAAGCAGATC
Organism: Microbacterium festucae; assembly: GCF_025421715.1. GTDB lineage: Bacteria > Actinomycetota > Actinomycetes > Actinomycetales > Microbacteriaceae > Microbacterium > Microbacterium festucae. The sequence continues at coordinate 482,412 of NZ_JAOEFC010000001.1, read as the reverse complement.
GAGGCGGCGCTGGCCGAGCTCGCCTCGCTCGGCGCCGACCTGCCGATCCTCATGGTCGGCGACTACAACTACCCAGTCTTCAAAGAGAGCCTGGGGCAGAAGGTGCGCGCCGCCGGCTACGAGCTGAGCCTCAGCGACGCGCGCACCTACACGCGCTACCGCTTCTTCAAGGGGCACTACGACTTCGCGACGAGCGTCGGGTTCGACATCGACTCGATCACCACGCTCCCGCAGGGCGCCAGCGACCACCTTCCGATTCTCGTCACCGCGGGGTTGAAGACACCGCGGGGGTGAGGCGCGCGCCGCGGCCGCGCCGGGTCAGGTCAGCGTGATCTGCGCGGAGCTGGAGTTCGTGGTTCCGTTCGTGCCGTACACCGTGAGGGTCGCGGTGTAGAGGCCCGGCTGCATGTTGCCCTCGGCCGGGCCGATCTGCGTGCTTCCCGCCGTGACGGCAGCGCCGGCGTTCACCGACACGTCGCTGCCGGCGAGAGTGAGGTCGTACTCGGTGCCCGGGCCATCGATCTGCACGACGACCTCGAAGTGCGCCACGGCGGGGTCGCTGTGGCTCCAGTAGCCGATCTGTGCGCCATTCCACTGCAGCGGGCCGCGACCGTTGCCGCCGGCGTTGAGGTTGCTGATCGAGTAGGCCTGCACCTGCAGGTAGTCGGCGGGGACGTTCGCATCTGCGCCGGGCGTGGGCGCCGGGGTGACCGAGAGGCCGTCGGACCGGGCGACGGCGTTGTCGGGCTGATACTGCTGCGAGCTCGCGGTGCCCGTCACCGTGAGAGTGACGGCGTAGCCGCTGCCGGTCGGCACGCTGTCGCTCGACCAGGTGATGCTGCGCGGTGACCCGGTCAGTCCGGCGGCGGAGCCCGTGACCGTGCCGTAGCTGGTCTGTCCGTTGGTGATCTCGATCACCCATGTCGCATCGACCGACGCGGGCGGGCTCGACGCTGCCGGCGACCATCGCGAGGCGTCGTAGGCGAGCGTGAACCGCCCCGCGAGACCTGGTGCGTCGGTTTCGTCGACGTCGTGGTGGGATCCGCTGACGAAATCGGCGATGGTGATGACCGGCCCCGTGTAGGTCTGGCTGATCACCTCGGCACGGGCGGGAGTCGCCGTCGCGAGCAGGACCACGGGGGTCGCCCAGGCGCCGGCCAGGATCACCTGTCGTCGCTGGAGCCCGCGGGGGGCGGCGGAGTGTGCGGCCTCGGGGGAGGCGGGATGATGCTGGTCGAAGGTTTCGGGCGTCATCTCGTCTCCGATTCAGGGGGTCAGGTGTGGCGGGCCCGTCGGCGCACGGCCGCGACCGTCACCGCACCGGCGGCGACGGCGAGCAGCCCCGCACCGGTCCAGATGGCCACGGCAGTGGCATCCCCACCGGTCGACGGCAGGCCGGAGCCGCCCGTCGAGACCGTGGCGCTGGCAGCGCCGCCGGCCGAGGTCGCCGACACTGCGGCGATGTTGTAGACGCCGGTGGCGTTGGCGGGGAGGGTGATGCGCAGGGGCGCGAGCTCTCCGTTGGCGCCCGAGGTGGTGTCGGTGGAACCGGTGGCGATGGCGAACTTCACCATGCCCCAGGCGACATCGTCGCCGCTCTCGCCGGTGATGGTGACCTTCACGGCCTCGTTGGCCGAGAAGGTGCCGTCGTCGCACGAGAAGGTCAGCACGCCGCTGGGCGTGGAGGTGGCCGGCGTCACCGCGCAGGCGTCGCTGGGCGGGTAGATCGAGCTGGCCTGGGCTGCGACCGGCGCGCCGAGAACGGCCGCCGCGATCAGTGCGGAGGCGAAGAGCGCCTTGCGGGGAAGGTGCGACATGGCGACGGATCCGGTCTCGAGGGGGGTTATGACGAGGGAACCGCCCCCCGACGTACTGCTGATTCTACGAACCAGAGCAGGAATCGCCAACCTGAGGCGGCAAATCGGCGTCGGCGGTGGGCGTGACCCAGGCGATCGCGTCGGCTGCGCCGGGGGTGAGCGTGCGCACCGTGACCGTCGCCGTGGCCGATTCGCCGGGGGTGAGCGAGGTCCCGAACGACATGACCTGGCGCCCCTGGTGGAAGCTGCCGCCGAACCCGCCACCGTCAGACAGCGACGCCTCGACGAGCTCGACGCCGGTCGGCAGATACAGGTAGCTGACCGTCTTGGCCGTGCCCGCCGGTGTGCCCAGGGCGCCGCCTCCGGTGATGTAGGCGGGAAGCGATGTGGCGGCGTCGGCGGGTGCGTTGTTGGTCAGGCTGACGGTGAGCGTGACGGTTCCCGACGCGCGGCCGGCGGCATCCAGCGTGCACTCGCCCCACGCGAGGGTCGTCTGCGGCGTGACGTAGTAGTCCATCTTCGAGCCGGTGCCGTCGTTGAGGTACACCCCGAAGCCCAACCGGCTGTCGTCGGTGGGCGGCAGGGGGCCGGCGAGCGTCGTGTCGGCGAGCACGGCCTGGTCTTCGGGGACCGAGCTCCACAGCAGCAGGCGCCGCTCGTCGCCGGCGCGGGCGAGCGCCGCCACCAGCGCGGTCGGGTCGGCGCCGCCGCCGGCGAGCTTGTCGAACACGAGCGCGGCGGCCGCGGCGAAGAACGCGTCTTGATCGCTCGGGCGCTCGTAGCGCAGGTAGACCTCGTTCAGCAGCAGGCTGACGGCGTTGTCGGCCGTCAGGGTGTCGCCGGTGGGGAGCTGCACCGGGCCGGTCGCCTGCAGCAGGTAGGAGAGGGCCACCGGGTCCATCGAGATGACACCGTCGGGCTGCACGCCGAACTCGCGGTTCCACATCTCACGGGCCAGCGGCGCGGCGACCGTGAAGTCGGGAACCTGGGTGACGTTCTGGATCCACCGGCCCGGGTGCGTGCCGAAGACCGACGTGACCTCGGAGCCGAGGTCGAGCACCGGGTCGTCGTAACGCGCGAAGTCTGTCGTCGAGCCCTGCGCGGCCAGGGACAGGCTGCCGCCGTCGGTGTGCACGAGGGCCATCGCGCCGGCGATGCCGCCGAGCGAGCGCCACTCGGCGTTGTTCTGGAACACGATCAGGTAGTTGCGCGGGCCGTCGGCCCCCAGCATCGCCGGCAGCAGCTGCATCGCGCGTGCCAGCGCATCGGTGGCTTCGGTGGTGGTGCCCAGCAGCGACTTCACGTCGCCGACGGCCGAACGCACCGGGCCCACCAGCGGCTGCTCCTCGATGTGGTTCACCGACGATGCGGCCGCGGCCAGTCCGTCCGAGCTCGTGCGGGCGGCGTCGGCGATCTCGGTGAACGGCGTCAGGTCGATGCGACCGTCGACGGGGCGCAGCTGATCGACGTTGAACGAGCCGGCCACCTGGCTGAGGGGTGTCAGAGCGGTGGATGCCACGTCGTCGATCGCGGCGGCGACGGTGGACACCGCCGTCAGCTGCGGTCCGATCCACGGCAGGGTCTCGGCGGCGCGCCACACCGGGTCGCTGGTGAGCCCCCGGGCGGCGGCGGTGTCGGCGGACAGGTCGGCGATGAGTGCGGGGGCGGCCGCCGGGTCGCGCAGCGTGTCGGCGGCGGTGGCAGCCGTGGCCTGGGCATCGGTCAGGTGCCCGTAGGCGGCGACGGCGCGCAGCCCCACCCACACGGCGGCGGCGACGAGCACGACCAGGGCGATGCCGACGATCCACGCGAACACGCGACCGGCGGTGCGGGCGGCCGGGGGCAGCGGGTGCGAACTCACCCGACCACCCTACGGGGCGGCGACGGGGTCTTCGGTGTGAGCGGCCGGGCGCTTCTTGCGCAGGCTGCGCCGGGTGACCGGCGCCGCCGAGTAGTACTCGCCGCGGTACTGGTAGCCGTAGTAGCCCGATTCGGCGCCGCGCTTGGGCACCTTGTTGAGCACGACCCCGAGCACGCGGCCGTTGGCCTTGCCGATGTTCTCGACGGCCTTCTGCATCATGTCGTAGGTCGTGCGGCCCGCCGAGACCACCAGCAGTGCGCCGTCGGCGGCGGTGGAGAGCACCGCGGCATCGGTCACCGGGATGGTCGGCGGCGAGTCGATGATCACCGTCGCGCCCCCGGCCAGCTCGGTGAGGAGTTCCCGCATGCGCTTCGAGCCGAGCACCTCGCTGGGGTTCGGCGGGATGCGACCGGCGGTGAGCACCGCGAGGTTGCCGGACGCATCGGGCTGGTGTGCGACGTCTTCGAGGCGGGCGCGGCCGGCGAGCACATCGGTGAGGCCGGCGCCCTCCGGCAGGTCGAAGATCGACCCGACGACGGGGCGGCGCAGGTCGGCATCGATGAGGATCGTGCGCTGGCCCGCGGCGGCGAGGCTGAGGGCGAGGTTGGCCGCGCTGGTCGACTTGCCGTCGCCGGGCAGCGGGCTGGTGACGACGATGATGCGCGGCGGATTGTCGACATCCATGAACTGCAGGTTGGTGCGCAGCTCCCGCATCGCCTCGGTGATGGCTGCACCCGTCGCCGACGAGAGGGAGGTGTCGAACCGGAACACCTTGCGGGCATCGGCGAGCTGCTTCTCGAGGGGGATCGTGCCGACGACGGAGACGCCGGTCTCGCGTTCGATGGCGCGGGGGTCGCGCACCCGTCGGTCGAGCACGTGGCGGATCACCGCATAGCCGATGCCGAGGGCGAGGCCGATGAGGGTGCCGAGGGCGATGTTCAGGCGCGTGTTGGGCGACGACGGCGAGGGGGGCAGCGATGCCGACTCGCCCGCGACCAGGGTGACTGCGCCCGCCGCGCCGGGGCTGCCGCTCTCGAGCGTGTTGATCTGCTCGACCATGCCGCGCACCCATGCCTCGGCCAGATCGCGCGCCTCTTCGGGAGACGAGCCGGTGGCCGAGACGTTGATGATGACCGTGTTGAGCGGGTTCGACACCGTCACACGGGTGACGAGGGCCTCGGGGCTGGTGTCGAGGTCGAGGTAGTCGATCGCCGATTCGGCGACCGAGCGCCACCCGCCGATGTCGACGTACGACGACACCTTGCTCTGGGCGAGCTGGTTGCCCACCAGCGCCGAGCCGGTGTCACTGCCGCCGCCGGTGGCCTGCACGATGCCGCTCGCGCTGGCCGTGTAGACCTTGGGCTGCACCGCCGACCAGCCGTAGCCGACGGCGGCGCCGAGAATGGTCAACAGCAGGATGCCGACCCAATGCGCACGCAGAATGCGCAGGTAGTCCCGCAGTTCCATCCGACCGGTGCCCCTCTTCGTCTTCCGTACACTATCGCCTGTGGCGACAACGCTCCTGATCGAGGCGCTCGGCGCGATCGTCGCCCTCGACCTCGAGGGGGTCGACGAGAGCGTGACGGATGCCGTGCGCTCCGCCTGGCGGGACGCCGTCGCCCACGGGCGCGAACCCGAGCTCGTCGTCTCCGTGGCGGAGATCGCCGCGCACGCGGCATCGACCGAGCAGGTGCTCTCCGATCTGTCGCAGCGGGTCACCCTCGAGGCGATCACGGCACGCAAGGGCGAGCTGTGGATGCTGCACGCCACCGGCCTCGCGCTGCCCGACGGACGCGTGATCGTGCTCGTCGGCCCCTCCGGCCGCGGCAAGACGACGGCCGCCCGGGCGCTCGGTGCGCACCTCGGCTACGTCTCCGACGAGACGGTGGGCATCGATCGCGACGGGCGCGTGCACCCGTACCGCAAGCCGCTGTCGGTCATCGAGGGCGCGGGGTTCAAGGCGCAGCTCGCCCCGTCGGAGCTCGGACTCGCGCCCCTGCCGGCGGTGCCGCTGCAGGTGGCGGCGGTCGTGCTGCTCGACCGGCAAGCCGATGCGGCCGACGTGCCGGTGGTCGAGCCGGTCGACCTGGGCGACGCGGTCGACGAGCTCGTGACGCAGACGAGCTTCTTGGCCTCGATGGCGTCGCCGCTGCAGTGGTTGGCGGCTCTCCTGGAACGCACCGGGGGCATGCGGCGGGTGGTCTACCGGGAAGCGGCGGCCCTGCACGATGTGGTCGACGACCTGCTCGCACCGGGTGCTTCCACGACGTGGGCTCCGGCTGCGCGTGAGGCGACGGTCGCGAGCGCGGGGGCGTACTCGCGCGGCGAGGTGCAGGACGCCGTGGCGCTGGCGCACCCCGACCGGGTCGTCGTGCTGCAGCCCGGCGACGGCGCGATGGGCATGGTGCGCGTGCTCGGCGGCATCGCGCCGGCGCTGTGGGACGCGGCCGACGATGCGCGCATCGACGACCTCGTCGACGCGGCCGTCGCGCACTTCGGCGCACCCGAGGGACAGGATGTGCGCGCGCTCGTCGCGCAGGCCGTCGCAGAGCTGGTCGAAGTCGGCGCGCTGCGGCGCGGCGAGGAGCGGGTCTGGCAGGTCGCGCCCGACGTCGCCTGGCACGGCGACCATGCGCGGGTGGTGGTGCTCGATCTGGCTCAGGACGACGTGGACGTGCACGCGCTGGAGGGCTCCGCTGCCGTGATCTGGATGGCGCTCGCCGAGGGGGGTGGGACGGTCGACGAGATCTCGGCCCGGGTGGCCGAGGATGCGGGGGTTCCCGCGCTCCTTCTCCGCGACGAGGTCGCGCGGTTCCATGAAGTGCTGTCGGCGGCGGGTTTGGTTCGTTACGGCAGCTGCACGTAGAGGTGCGCGTAGCTCGTCGTGCCCCAGCTGGGCATGACGAAGTCGAGGCGCCACACACCCGTTGTCGCGCTCGTCGACTCGTAAGTGGAACTCATCGAGGAGAAGTTGCTGCCTCCCATCGACCACACCCACTGGCGCGGATTGCTCTGATTGAGCGGAGCGTCGGAGTGCGGGACGTAGAAGTAGACGGTGACGGTGCGCGCGGTGGATGAGTTCGAGATTCCACTGATGTTGATCTCCGTCCCGAGGCGCTTCGGGTTGGCGGGATCGGTGAAGCTGCCCCAATACGGCTTGCCGACGACTCCGGTGCCACCGACCACGAACCGCGGGAGCATTCCCGTGCCGCCACCGGCGACAGCGACGGCAGTCGGCGGCGGGGTGTACGGGGTGGTGGTCGGCGGTCCCGATTGCGCGGCCGCGGCCGGCGCGGCGGTGGCCAGCACGATCACGGGGGCGGCCCAGGCGCCCATCTTCAGAAGGTGGCGGCGGTCGATCTGCTTGTCGTCAGACCCGTCGAAAGCGCCGTTCAGGCGCGGCAAAGCATCCCGCATGTCTCTCCCCAGAGATATCCCTCGGGAGAGCCCCCTGTCCCGTTCCAAAAGTCGTGGGAGCAGCGCCACCGGATTCGGGTTCCGGGCCCCATGTGCGCTGCTCCGATACAGACGTTATGTCCCCCAATTGGGGGACTTCAGCATCTTGAGAGACTCTTCAGCCGACTTGAGCAAGTCCTGAGGAAGGCGGTTTCCGGGGGGAGTGCGGGCGTGCGGGCGCTGGGACTGCCGGGAGGCCGTCAGCCCACGGGTGCGACGACGCGGTCCCAGCGATCGCCGCCGAGCCCCTGCGCGCGCAGCGACGCGGCATCCGCCGCCTCGATGAGAGCGTCGAGGTCGTAGCCGACCACGTCGACCTGCGCCCAGCCGACGCTGGCCGAGGGCCGCACGCCGATCGGCGAGTCGCCGCCGATCGCGGCGACGTCTTCGAGCAGTGCGGTGAGCACCTGGCGCACGGCGCCCTCGGGCCGGGGGAGCAGAACGACGCAGTCCGCGTCGCCGCGCACCTCGAGATCGGCCTCGGCGGGCAGCGACAGGCGCACGGCCCGGCGGAAGCGGTCGGCGACGTGATCGAAGGCATTGGTGCTGGATGCCAGACGCAGAGCATCCGGGTCGTCCAGGCGGATCACGAGCACCGACCACCACCGGTCGCCGCCTGCCTCGGCACGGGCGAGGCGGTCGAGGGCGACGGCGCGGAACGAGAGCGCGGCGCCGGCCGCCGACGGCGAGCCGGCCTGCCGCGTCAGCAGCAGCAGGGTGAAGGCGGCGCAGATGACGAACAGCTGGGAGCTCAGCACATTGAGGTCGCGCGCGTCGTCGAGCGCGGGGGCGGAGGTGCCGCCGGTGACGAGGCGCACGACCTCTTGGAAGAGCCCGACGACGGTGAGCAGCACGTAGGCGGCCGAGATGAGCGCGAGGGGCAGCACCTCGTCGCGCAGCCGCGGCCCGCGCCGGATGAGCTCGACGAGGATGAGCGCGCAGAACACCCCGCCCACCGCGAACGAGACGCGCACGACCGTGAGATAGCCGTCGCTGTGCGCCGTGAGCGAGAGCCACAGCGGCGCCGCGACCAGCCACACCAGCGCCGGCCACCAGGTGCGGATGCCGCGGCCGCGGTCGACGCACAGGCCGAGCCAGACGATGCCGAGGAAGCCGACCATGACCCCCGACGCGAACGCCCGCCCGACCGCCGAGTCGGTCGCCTCGGCGGCGACCCATGCATAGCCCGACACCATGACGCCGGTGAACGCGAGCGACCACACCGCCGCGGCGGGGCTGGGGCGCGGCAGGAACCCGAGGCCGATGTAGATGACCGTGCACAGCGTCGAGATGGCCACGAGCGAGGTCATGATGCCGGGTGCGATCACGGGGTTCCGTTCTGCGGGGGTGCGGTGACGTGCAGCGGCAGGTCGAGGAGCACGGTCGTACCGCGGCCGAGTGCGCTGGAGACGTGCAGGGTGCCGCCGTGCGCGTCGACGACCTCGCGCACCTGGGCCATGCCGAGGCCGGTGCCCGGGATGCCGCTGGCCTTGGCGGTGGGCGAGCGGAACCCGCGGTCGAACATCTGGGCGACGTCGTCGTCGCTCATGCCGATGCCGGTGTCGCTGACCGTCAGCCGCGCCACTCCGCCGTCGGCCCGCAGCTCCAGGCGCACGGTGCCGCCGCGCCCGGTGTATTTGACCGCGTTGCCCACGATGTTGTCGATGGCCTGTCGCAGGGCGAAGGCGTCGGCATCCACCTCGCAGCTGCCGACGAGATCGGTCGTGACCTGCACCTGCGCGCCGCGTGCGACGGCGCCGAAGGCGGTGGCGGATGCCTCGGCCAGCGCGCGCAGTGCCACCGGCTCGCGCGTGGGCGGTTCGCTGCGGAACTGATCGAGGGTCGAGGTGATGAGCCGCTCCATGCGCTGGCCGGCGTTGTCGACGATGGCCAGCTGGCGATGCACGTCGGCCGGCAGGTCGTCGCGTTCCATGAGCAGCTCGACGTGCCCCGTGATGGCGGTGAGGGGATTGCGCAGCTCGTGCGACACGACCGAGGCGACGTTCTGACGCTCGCGCTCGGCTTCGACGGCGGTGGTCACGTCGCGCACGATGATGAGGTTGCCGGGGCGCTCGCCGGGCTCGACGGCGGCGACCGGGCGCGTCGAGACGTCGAGCGCACGCCATGTGCCGGCGGGGTCGTACAGCCACACCCGGTGATCCTGCAGGTGGGCGCCGGCGGCGGCGCGGGACGCGATGGTGAGAGGCGGCGGCACCGGCGCGCCGCGGAAGGCGGTGTATTCCACAGCGCCGGTGGGCGAGAAGTCGCCGATCGCCGTCGCCCCGTACAGGCGCAGGAAGGCGAGGTTGGCGTCGAGCAGCACGCCGTCGCGGTCGATCATCGCGATGCCGGTCTCGAGGGTGTCGGCCAGCAGCGAGGTGCGACGGGTCTGCTGCTCGGAGCGGTGCCGCACGCGATCGATCTGATCGAGCTGTCGACGCAGCAGTTCGCGATAGGCGCGGCCGCGGCGGGCGCCGATGTTGACGGTCACGCCCATGAAGCCGAAGCACAGCAGCAGGATGAGCGAGCGCTGCGCCTGGTCGGGCGCCATGTCGGCGCGCACCACGTCGACAGCCAGCACGGCGGCGATCACGGTCATCAACGCGAGCAGCGCCGGCAGCCGGTAGTACGTCGCCACCCACGCGATCGGGAACACCCACAGCAGCGACGCCCGCGACTGCCCGCTCTGCGACATGAGGCCGACGGCGACGGCATCCGCGATCGGCAGCAGCAGCACCACGGATGCCGGCAGCCGGTGCCACGGGATGACCAGTGAGACGCCGGTGAGGGTGACGACCGCGATGACCCCGGCGACGAAGAGCGCGTCGGCGAACATCTGCGGCGACAGCAGGGTGTAGATGACCACGGCCGCCACGGTGCTCGCCGCGAAGATCAGCTGCCAGCGCCAGATCGACCGCGACCGCACGTCGCCCCACGCGCCGCTGCGTGGCGCACGGATCGGGGTCGACGCCACCTCGTCGTCAGCTCTCGACGGAACTCGTGATCGCGCGGTAGCCGACGCCGCGCACCGTCTCGATGAACCTCGGGGTCGCGGCCGACTCGCCGAGTTTGCGCCGCAGGTTCGCCATGTGGGTCTCGATGGCGCGCTCGTCGGCGTCGCTCACCGGCAGCAGGCGCGGGTCGTCGCGCACCGAGTGCACGAGGTCGGCCTTGCTGCGCACCTCGGGCGCCGACTCGAGGATCGTCGCGAGCAGGTCGAACTCGGTGCGCGTGAGCGAGACCGGCTCGTCGTCGACGGTGACCTCGTGCGCGCCGCGGACGAGCTTCAGCCCGTTCCAGCCGATGGGCTGCAGGGCGGGTGCGGCGGCTGCCACGGCTGCGGATGCGCCTGTCACCGGCAGCGCGGTGGGGGCGCCGGTGCCGGTGGCCTGCCGGCGCTGCGCGGCCAGCAGGCGCGCGCGCAACTCGCGGGCGCGGAACGGCTTGGACACCACGTCGTCGGCGCCGACGCTGAAGCCGAGCACGGCGTCGGCCTCGTCGGTGAGCGCGGTGATGATGACGATGTAGGTGCTGCTGCGCTCACGGATGCGACGGGCGGTCTCGTAGCCGTCGATGCCGGGCATGTTCACATCGAGCGTGGTGATGACCGGGTCGTGGGCGAAGACGGCCTCGACGCCCTCGACCCCGTTGTCGGTCGGGAAGACCTCGAACCCCGAGCTGGCGAGGATGTTGACGATAAGCGCCCGCACGTCGGGATCGTCGTCGATCACCACCGCGGTGTTCTGGCCCATGCCCCAGTCTCCCCATCTTCGGCGCGCGGGGGCACGCCGGTGCTGTCGTGACCGATTCTGCCAGACGCGCCCGTCACCGTCGGATCATCGCGCGGGCGGCTGCCGGCAGGCGCCGGAAGCCCCGGCCGATCCGCTGGAGGCGGGCGCGGATCTGCGGCCATGGGCGGTCGGGCACCTCGGGGTGGTCGATCGCGAAATCGGCGCGCGTCGGCCACAGCGCACGACGCGCGATCTCGGGCTTCTCGCGCCACGGAGAGCGGGCGAAGACGCTGAGCCACGAGGCGGCCGCCCCCTCGGCCTCGGCGACCTTGCGTCGCCACTCGCGGTAGGCCGGTGAGTGTCGCAGGTCATGGTCGACGCGCACGGACACCCCCATCGTGGCGAGGAACTCCTCCAGCGCGGGGGCGGCGCCGGTGGCATCGGCGAGTTCGGCGACCGCGATGCGCTCGTCGTCGCTCAGTCGCGCCGCGCGCAGCTGCTCGAGCTCGAGGCGGTGGCGCTGCTGCTTGTGGGTGCCACGCAGCGAGTGCAGTGCGAGCACCAGCACGCCGCCGGCGCGGCTGGGCGCCGCGCACGGCTGGTGGGCGAACCGGAGGGTGCGGCGAGCGGCCCAGAGCGCGTCGAACACGGCATCCGGGCTGCGGAGGAAACCGGGGTACTCGCTGTGCACGTCGAACGAGTTCGGCCAGCCCGCCTTGCGGAACGAGCGGGAGTGGAGAGTGAAGTGCTCGCTCGCGAAGGTGCCGGGAAACTCCTCCCAGCCGGCGGCCAGCACCGCATCGCAGTACTCGTCGAAGCGGGTGGGCTCGACCAGCACATCGACGTCGGCCGAGACGCGCGGCGCGCGCAGTCCGTCGTCGGCGAGGGGGCGGCCCTTCAGAATGAGAAGACGGATGCCGCGTGCGTCGGCGCGGCGCTGCGCCCACGCCGACAGCAGCTCGTTTGCTTCGTCGAGGCGCAGCAGCGTCGTCGCCGGCATCGGCTCAGCCGGCACGGCGTCAGCCCTGCGCGATGGCGACGGTGACGCTGTCGGTGGCGGTCTGCTTCGCGTACTCGTTCGAGGTCGGCGTCGTCTGGATGAGGAAGTCGTAGGTGAACTGCAGCGTCACGAACGTCGCCTCGTCGGGCACCGGCCCCACGCTGAACACCTGCGAGTAGCTGTAGGGGTCGAGCACGAGGTAGCCGGGGGCGGTGGTGGCCTGGTCGGTCTGCGCGCCCAGGGCGTCGAACGACTGCGCCGCGTTGCCGGGCACGGCGACCATCGTGGCCTTCTGCAGGAAGACCTTCTGGCCGTCGTTGGGGGTGACGGTGGTCACCATCGACAGCTGCACGGGCTTGACGGCCGACGCGGTCCACTTGTCCATCGTCAGATCGGACCAGTAGTTCACGGTCGCCGTGACGGCACCCGCGGCGAGCGTGCGCTGCGTGGAACCGGCCGAGAGGTCGTTGGGCACCGGCGTCGGAACCGACGTCGAGGTCGACGTGGGCTTGGGGGTGCTGCCGTCGCCGCTGCCGCCGTCCGCCCACGGCGGTGCGCCGCATCCGGTCAGAGCGATCGCGAGCGTGCCCGCCGCGATCGTCGCGGCGACGCGTGCGAGTCGTCGAGTCGGCATCTGTTCCCCCTGCGTGGTGTGCTGGTCCGCGCCAGTCTATGGTCCCCCACCCGCCGACCCGCGCCCTGGCGCCCCGCGCGGCGTGGGTCAGGTGAGGCCGGCGCGCTGCCAGCGGTCGCCGCCGGAGGCGGCCGCGTGCTCGGCGGCGGCGCGGGCGGCGTCGAGGGTCTCGGCGAGGCGGTAGCCGTGCTCGGCGGGGGCCGCCCAGCCGACGGATGCCGAGACCGGGATCGCCTCGGTGCCGGCGCCGCCCGGGGTCGAGATGCCGTGCAGAAGCGCGCCGATCTGCTCGGTGATCACGGCTGCGGGGCGGGCGAGGAGGATCGCGATCGTCGATGCGTCCAGGCGCCCGAGGTCGGCGTCGGTGGGCATCGCCTCGCGCACCTCGAGGTGGAAGCGCTCGGTGATCGCGGTGAAGCCCGCCTCGCCGGCGGCCAGCTTGAGGTCGGCGCTGTCGTCGAGGGCGACCACGAGCACCGTCCACGTGCGCTCGCCGGCGGCCTGCGCGCGCTCCAGCCGATCGGTCGCGACCGTCTCGAACGTCGACGCGGATGCCGCCAGGCGCCCGCCCGCGGCACCCCGCGCCAGAAAGAGCAGGGTGATCAGCGCGCAGAGGATGTAGACGAGCATGCCCAGCAGATTGACCTCGCGCAGCAGCGACGGGCCCGACGAGTCAGCGGCGGGCGCGAACAGGCCGGTGATCACGCTCGTCGCGGCGACGCCGACGAAACCCGCAGAGAAGAGGCTGAGCGGGAACGCGGTGCCGACGCCGCGCTCGGGGCGGCGCACGAGTTCGAGGAGCGTCAGCCCCGCGAACACGGCCGACGCGGCGTAGACGAGGCGGAAGGCCCACGCGTAGGCGGGGGTGTCGTCGACGATGACCAGGGTGTAGGCGGCGCCGCCGCCGATCACGATCGCCAGCCACGGCAGCGCCCGGGCGCCGCGGAAGGCACGCAGCCCCGACCAGATGAGCACGGGGGAGCCGAGCACGGCGCCGACGGAGACGAGCCGCAGCACTTCGTTCCCCGTCGCGAGACCGGCGAGCTGGCCGTAGGCGCTGACCATCGCCAGCACGAACGAGAACGACCAGAGCATCGTGGCCCGGCTCGGCCGCGCGAGGAAGCCGAGGCCGATCATGATCATCGTGCCGACCGTGGTCAGCGCGACGTGCGCCATCTCCAGCCCGATCACGCCGTCGCCCCCGTGTCGCCGCCCGTGTCGCCGCCCACCCGGGTCGCCCGGGTGTCGGTCGACACCGGCACGGCATCCGCCCCGCCATCCCCGACCGGCACGGCATCCTCGGTCAACGGCATCCGCACGGTCACGGTCGTGCCGGCGCCGGGGGTGCTCTCGATGGTGAGCGTGCCGGAGTGCTGCTCGACGATCGCGCGCGCGATGCCCATGCCCAGGCCCGTGCCGGGTGTGCCGCTCTCGAGCGCGGTCTCGGCGCGGAAGTAGTCGGTGAAGATCAGCGGCAGGTCGTCGGCGGCGATGCCGATGCCCGAGTCGCGGATGACGACGACGGCGTCACGCCCCGCGGCGGTCGCGGTCACGGTGATGCGGCCGGTGGGAGGCGTGTACTTGACGGCGTTGCTGACGAGGTTGTCGAACACCTGGCGGATGCGGAAGGCGTCGGCCGACACCGGCAGCGCCGCGCCGGGTGCGAGCTCGAGCGCGACGTCGCCCAGGCGCGCGGCCGGGGCGAACGATTCGACGGATGCCGTGAGCACGTCGCGCAGGTCGACCACGCGGCGCGGCGCCTCGACCGGCTGCACGGTGCCGCCCGCGCGCAGCACCTCGGCGATGAGACGCTCCATGCGCTCGCCGGCGGCCTCGATGAGCTCGAGCTTCTCGCGCTGGCGCCCGGTGAGGTCGTCTTCCATCAGCAGATCGGTGTAGCCGAGGATCGCCGTGAGCGGGTTCGACAGCTCGTGCGACACGGTGCGCGCCATCGTCTGCGTGGTCTGCTGTGCCTTCTCGGCGGCGGTCACATCGGTGATGACGAGCATCGTGGTCTCGCCGCGGGAGTGTCCGCTGGCCAGTTCCACGGTGGAGGCGCTGATCGTGTGCCATTCGCCCTCGGCGTCGAACAGCCACAGGCGGGCGTCGGTGAGGGTCTCGCCGCGGGCGGCGCGGGCTCGGGGCCGGTCGGATTCGCGCAGCGCCGTGCCGCCGAGGCCGTCGTACTCCACCGAGCTGCCCGGCTGGCTGAGGTCACGGCGGTCGAGACCGTAGAGGGTGATGTAGGCGTCGTTGGCCGCCAGCAGCTGCCCGTTGCGGTCGATGCGGATGATGCCGGTGTCGAGCCCGTTGAGCATCTGATTCACGCGGCGCTCCTGCGAGCGCACCCGGCGGATGGTCTCTTCGAGCCGCGCGCTCTGGCGGCGCAGCAATCGGGTGGCCGCGCCGGTCTTGCGCGCCTCGGTGTGGATGGTGATCGACAGGAAGGTGAGGGCCAGCAGCACGATCGTGAAGCGCACCGTGGCGTTGACGTTGGCGTCGTGCGAGGCGGTGTCGAGCACGATGATGCCGGCCACCAGCACCAGCCCGCCGATCCACGCGGTGCGGTAGTAGGTGGCCAGCCACGCCAGCGGGAAGGCCCAGAGGAACCCGAAGAGCAGGTCGGTGCCCCACGCCATCGAGCCGATCGCGATGATGCCGGTGAAGGGGACGAGCGCGACGACACGGGTGCGCACCCGGTCCCACGGCACGAGCATGACCACGACCGTGGTCGCGATCACCACCCCGATGCCGACGACGATCGTGGGGCGCGAGATCACCTCGGGGGCCAGCAGCATCAGCACCAGGGTCAGCACGACCAGGGCGGCGGTGAGCACCAGCTGCCAGAGCCAGATCGATCGGGTGCGGGCGCTGACGCGTTCCACCTCACCCCCGACCATGGGGCGAGTCTATCCACGGCGTCACCAGCCATCTTGCGCATTCCTTGCGCAAACGTTGAGGAAGTGTGTGGGGTCTCTGATCGGTGCGTTGAGGGTTATCCGCCATGCTCGTACTCATGACCACGAACGACGTCGCCCGCTTCGAGCGCAACAACGACGACCGGCAGATCCCTGCCCTCGCCGACCTCGAGCACGCCTTCCCCGACGACTTCGCCGATGTGCTCGACGAGAGCGCCACGCACCGCTCCACGATCGGCTGCGTCATCCCGGCCTACAACGAGGAAGAGTCGATCGCCGACGTCATCGAGAGCCTGCTGCGTCAGACGCGCGTTCCCGACGTCATCCACGTGGTCGTCAACAACACGACGGATGCCACGGTGCGCATCGCCTCGCAGTATGCCGGCGCCCACGAGATCAAGACCGACCTCGGCGAGCAGTTCACCGAGGTGTTCGTGCACGACATCGGCAAGAACCCCGACAAGAAGGTCGGCGCGCTCAACTACGGGTACACGCTCGTCGAGGGCTACGACTACCTGCTCGGCGTCGACGGCGACACCGTCGCCGACGAGCGCGCGGTGGAGTACCTCGAGACCGAGGCCGTCTCCGACACCCGCATCGGCGGCATCTCGGCCATCTACTCGATCGACGAGAAGCCCATCAAGGGCTTCCTCGCGAAGTTCCTCATCACCGGTCAGCGCTCGCAGTTCGCGGCGTTCAACCTGCACAACCTGCTGCGCGGCCGCAACATGGCGGTGCTGGGTGGTCAGTTCTCCATCTTCTCGACGCAGGCCCTGCGCGAGGTCATGAAGGAGAACCGCCAGATGACCCCGTGGGTGAAGGACAGCGAGGTGGAGGACTCGCTGCTGTCGCTGCAGATCAAGAGCGCCGGCTACCTCACCAAGATCAGCCCGTTCGCCCGCGCCGACGTGGGCGGCATGACCACCCTGCGCGCCCTCGACGCCCAGCAGGTCAAGTGGACCTACGGCGCCATCGAGCTCATGTGGCCGGGGCAGCGCGGCGACACGAAGGGGCAGCCCTTCCACCCGAACCTGCGTGTGCGCTGGCTCGAGCACTTCGACATGCTCATGAACATGTTCGTGCGCATCGCGTTCGTCACCCTGCTCGCGGCCTCGCTCTCGATCGGCGCGTTCGTCTTCTCGTACTGGTGGCTCATCCCGCCGGTGGTCGCCATCGCCCTGAACACCCGCATGGCCATGACCATGAACAACCGCACCACCCGTGACGTGCTGTTCGGGCTCACCCTGGCCCCCGCAGAGATCTACATGTGGATCCGCTGCAGCCACTTCCTGCGCTCGTGGACGCGCTTCCTCTCGCGCAAGAAGGTCGACAACTGGGCCATGCAGGCCAAGGCCGAGCGCGGTGGCGGCTTCGGCCACTGGACGCCGCTGATCGTCGCCGTCGCGGTGGTGGCCGCGATGGTCGCCATCTGGACGATGCTGCCGATCATGGTGCAGTCCACGGTGCTGTGGATCGGCTGGCCCATCGTCGGTGTCATCACGATCGTCCAGACCCTCTCGATGTTCTTCAAGCTCGTGCGTCGCCAGCACGGTTACAAGGTCTGACGCACTCCCACCCGATTCGCGTCAGAACCAGCGCCCCGGTCGTCTTCGGACGGCCGGGGCGTCTTTTGGTGCGGGATCGCCCGCGCTCGGGACGAAACCTGCACCCCGTACGATCGCCTCATGCCCACTGCCCCGAAGACCGCGTCGGCGCGTCGCGCGCGCGCCCGGCGGCACACGCTGGTGGCGACACTGATCGCGGCGGGGCTGGTCGTCGCCGCCGGCGCGACGGCGGCGGTGCTCGCCTTCGCGCTGCCGCACGACCCCACCCCGGCAGGCAAGGGCACGACCTTCCTCGTCTCGGCGGACACCGCCGCCGCCCAGCAGGCCGCCGCGCAACCGGCCGGCACCGCCGAGCACGATGCCGCGTCGTACCTCGCCGCGCAGCCGACGGCCGTGTGGCTCACCCCCGAACGCGACCCGATCGGAGCGGTGGGCGATCGCATCCGCGCTCTCGCCGACGAGGCGCGCGCGCAAGACGCGACGCTCGCCCTGGTGGTCTACGGCCTGCCCGAGCGCGACTGCGGCAACCATTCGGCGGGCGGGCTGAACGACGCCGACTACGACACGTGGACGAGCGAGATCGCCGCCGCGCTCGCCGCGGCAGACGACCTGCGCCGCATCGTGGTGCTCGAGCCCGACTCCATCGCCCTCGCCGACGAGTGCGGCAACCTCGAGGCGCGCGCCCTGCAGCTGCGCGAGGTCGTCGCCAAGCTGCAGCTGCCGGGGGTGTGGGTGTACCTCGACGGCGGGCACTCGTCGTGGCACAGCGTCACCGACATGGCCGCCTACCTGCAGTACGTGGGGCTCGAGGGCGTGCGCGGCGTCGCCCTCAACGTCTCCAACTACAACTCCACCGTCGACGAGGCCCTCTACGCCTACGACCTGGATGCTGCGGTGGGTGGCGGTCTGCACGCGATCATCGACACCTCGCGCAACGGCGCCGGCTCCGACGGCCAGTGGTGCAACCCGCCCGGCCGGCTGATCGGCGAGCCGGCGGGGTCGATCGGCGACGACGTCGTCGACACGAATCTGTGGATCAAGGTGCCGGGCGAAAGCGACGGCACGTGCAACGGTGGGCCGGCGGCCGGGCAGTGGTGGCCGGCGTCGGCGATCGAGCTCACCCGCGAGGCGGTGCGGTGAGCGCCCGGTATATCGGTGCTGTGTAGCATGGCCCGAGGGTGAGGAGCTTTTCATGAACGACGCTGTCGCGACGCCGAAGACCGCTGTGGTCATCGAAGACGACCCCGAAGTGCGTCACATGCTCGCCGACGTGCTCGAGGCCGCCGGATTCTCGACCATCTCGGTGGGCAACGGCATCGACGGCATCCGTGCCGTGGAGTCGTACCAGCCCCTCATCACGACCCTCGACGTGAACATGCCCGGCATCGACGGGTTCGAGGCGGCGCGGCGCATCCGCCAGCGCAGCGACACCTACATCGTGATGATGACCGGTCTCGGCGACGAGGCCGACGTGGTGCTGGGGCTGGCCGCCGGTGCCGACGAGTTCATCACCAAGCCGTTCCGTCCGCGCGAGCTGCGCGCCCGCATCGAGGCCCTGCTGCGCCGTCCGCGCGCGCAGACGGCGCCGGCGGCGCCCGTGCAGGACAAGGTGGGTCCGTCGTTCCCGACCCGCTCGATCCCGACGCAGCCCGCCGCGCCCGCGCCGGTGCCGGTGCCGGTGGGCGTCACGCCCGACGGCGCCATCATCCTCACGCCGGTCGACGACGACGCGCACGGCGAGATCGTGCACGCCGAGGAGTCGTGGCTCGTGCACCGCGACCTGGCGCTCGACCCCGACTCGCGCATCGTGCGCATCGGCAACCGCGAGGTCGACCTGACCCGCACCGAGTTCGACCTGCTCAATGCGCTCCTCGAGTCGAAGCGGCGCGTGCGCAGCAAGGCCGACCTGGCGCTGGTGCTGCGCGGCGAGTCGTACGTCACCACCTACTTCGTCGGCGACGCCGACAAGCGGGCGATCGAGGCGCACATGACGAACCTGCGCCGCAAGCTCGCCGACGACCCCAGCAACCCGCGCTACATCGAGACCGTGCGCGGCGTCGGCTACCGCCTCACCGCCGAGATCTGACCCTCGTGCCGCCGGGGCGTTATGCCCGGCGCGCGGGTTCGGCACGGGCGGCGCGCACCGCGTAGCGTGGTGAGACACGCAGTCGGATCCCAACGGAGGGATGCAGCATGTCGAACAACACCATCATCGTCGGGGTGACCGCCGCTCCGGCATCCGCCCACGCCCTCGACTGGGCCGCCGCCCGCGCCGCCCTGCGGCGCCAACCGCTCGAGCTGATCTCTGTGGTCGGCGGAGCGGTCGGCACCGTCGGCGAGAGCGACGTGCTCGCCGGGGCGCTCGACGCGGCCGCGGCGCACCTGTCGGCCGAGCAGGACCGCATCCGGGCGCGGCATCCGGGGCTGACGGTCTCGACCCGCACGGATGCCGGCAACCCGGTGACCGTGCTGACCGAGGCATCGGCGCAGGCGGCGCTGCTGGTGATCGGCAGCGAGCACACCGGGGCGTCGGCCCGTGGGGCGCACGGGTTCCGCATCGCCGCCGGCGCGCAGTGCCCGGTGGTGGTCGTGCCCGACATCGACCTGGGCGACCGCCGCGGGGTGGTGGTCGGACTCGATGGGTCGGAGTTGTCGGAGCATGCACTGCGCTTCGCGGCCGCCGAGGCCGACCGGCTCGGCGAGCCGCTGATCGCGGTGAGCGTGTGGACGCCGGTGCCGGTGACCACCGGGCTCGGCGACCTCGCGGTCTATCCCGAGCTGTACCTGACGAACATGCAGTCGGCGACCGAAGAGATCCAGGCGCTCGCGTTGGCGGGGATCGCCGCCGATCACCCCGATCTCGAGGTGGTGCGCCGGGTGGAGCAGGGGTTCCCGTCGCAGGTGATCAACGAGGCGGCGCGGGCGGCACGGCTGGTCGTCGTCGGCACCCACGGGCGCGGCGCGATCGCCCGGTTCCTGCTGGGATCGGTCAGCCATGAGGTGCTCTCGCGGGTGGCGGCGGTGACCGCGATCGTGCGCTGAGGCCCTCGCGGCGGTCGTGCGCCGCGCGTCGGAGGTGGCTACAGCGTCAGGGCGCGGCGTCAGGGTGCGGCGGGCAGGGCGAACCCGGCGCGCAGTCCGCCGTGGCCGGCGTGCTCGAGCCACACGGTGCCCCCGTTGCGCTCGATGAGCTCGCGCACGATCGACAGCCCGAGGCCCGTGCCCGGAGTGCTGAGCAGCTCGGCATCCACGCCGCGGTAGAACCGCTCGAACGCGTGCGCCACGGTGTCGGCCGTCATGCCGGGGCCCGAGTCGGTGACGGTCACGGCGACCGTGTCGTCGCGGCGGGTGACCATGATCTCCACGCTGCCGCCGTCGGGGGTGAACTTCACCGCGTTCGAGACGAGGTTCGCCAGGGCGCGGCGCACATCCGACGGGTTGCCGAGCAGTGAGGTCTCGTGGCCGGATGCCGTGAGCGCGATCGTCTTGGCGGCAGCCGTGGGGCGGTGGGTGGCGATGGCATCCGCGATCAGGTCGCGCGTGACGAGCGCCTGCACGGCGCGCGCCGGCAGGGGAGAGGAGGCGCGGCCGAGGGCGAGCAGGTCTTCGACGAGTTCGGTGAGGCGGGCGGTGTTGCGGTCGATGACCCCCACCCACTCGCGTTCGCGGTCGCCGAGGCCGTCGGACTCGCTGAGCAGTTCGGTGTAGCCGGCGATGCTCGTGATGGGGGTGCGCAGCTCGTGGCTGGTGGTGGCGACGAAGTCTTCGCGCTGCCGGTCGAGTTCGAGCTTCATGCGCAGCACGTCGCCGCGCTCGCGTTCGGTGTCGAGCTCGCCCTGCGTGACCTGCAGGGTGCGCGCGTGAGCGCGTTCGATCTCGTAGCGCGCGGTGACCAGCAGCACGGCGAAGACGCCGATGGTGGCGAGGAAGACCACGGTGGTCAGCACCACCTCGCGGATCGGCATGGTCTGGCTGCCGAAGCTCGTGGGGTCGGCGCGGGTGAGAACGAGCACGACGAGCGCGGCGATGAGTGCCTGCAGGTAGGCGAGGGTGACGGGAAGGCGCAGCAGCCCCCACCCGAGGAGCGTGAAGACGAGGAAGCTGAGGGGCAGTTCGGCGCCGGGGCGGAACGTGACGATCAGCGCGCCGATGAGCAGGCCGGTCTGCAGCACCGCCTCGGGCACGGGGATGCGCGAGCGGGTGGCGACCTTGGGGGGCAGCGCACCGAAGGGCGCGATCAGCAGGATCGCGGCGATGTGCGAGGCCGCGGCGGTGACGGCGATCGGCACGAAGTCGGTGCCTGCGAAGCCCCACGAGACGAGCCCGGCGAGGTTGCCCAGCACGATCCCGCCCACGATGACGGCGGCGAGGAAGCGCACGGCGGCGCGCATCGAGTCGAGGTGGAAGGGCCGCCGGTGGAGCCCCAGGATGCCGCCGATGACGGCCATCTCGAGGGTGTTGGCGAGGGTGTAGAGCACCGAGATGATGAGGGAGCGCCCGATGGTGATGTTCGCGGCGAAGGTGATGATGACCACTATGGCCAGCACGATCCACAGCTGCCGGCGGGGAGCCAGGAGCAGCAGGATCATCGTGAACCCGGCGGCGGGCCACCAGGGGGCGATCGAGGCGCCCGTCGCGGTGATCAGCAGGGTGAGCATCGCGATGCTGTAGGCCAGGGCCGCGGCGATCAGCCACCCCCACCACGGCAGGTCTCGCCGGGCGACGACGCCGCCGTCGGCGGGTGCGACGACCGAGGGCATACGCAGAACTTATACCGTCGCGTGCGCTCTTCCCGGCAAGGTACGGTTGATCTCAATCCTGGAGATCTCGGTGGAGGCGCCGTGGCAGTCATTCTGGTCGTCGATGACGACGTCGATGTCGCCCGCCTGCTCGAGCATGTGCTCTCGGCGTCGGGCCACACGGTCGATGTCGCCGGTGACGGGGGAGCGGGTCTGCGGGCCGCGCGCGCGAGTCACCACGACCTGGTGATCCTCGACTGGATGATGCCGGTGAAGAACGGCCTCGATGTGTGCACCGAGCTGCGCGCCGACGCCGGCTTCGCCGACACGAAGATCGTGATGCTCACCGCCCGCGCCAACGAGGCCGATGTGGAGCGTGCGATGGCTGCCGGTGCCGATGAGTACCTCACGAAGCCGTTCTCTCCGCGAGTGCTGCGCGCCCGCATCGAGGAGCTCGTCGCTTAGAACGGCGTGGGCTCGTCCCGCGCGGGGGTGGCGATCGTTCCGCCCACCGCGGTCGCTGACTGAGCAGTGGGAGAGGTAGCCAGCCCTTGCCATGACTTCGCGGGTGGCGTCGGGTTCAGCACGGCGGTGTCCCCGGGGATACGGAACGTGAGTACCCCCGTGCTGTAGTTGGCGCCGATCCCCACCGGATCGGTCCACAAGAAGGTGTAGACCGCCTGGCCGCTGGAACTGGTGGTCCGCGTACCGCCGGTCCATTGCGGGCCGCCCGTGAGGACCGCACCGCTCTCTGATGTCAGGCCGAGCGGATCGAAAGACAGCTGCAGGGTGATCGAGCTCACCGGTGGAGACGAGTCTTGGGGGCCGGATACGAGAATGTTGAGGTTGCCGGTGATCGCGTCGCGACCCGTCGCCCCCCAGCTGTAGTAGCCACTGAGATTTGTGAATGTCAGGGCGAGGTCGGGCGAAGGCGACTGCACCGGGGCAGCCGTTGCGGGCGTGGCGGTGGCGAGGATGATTACCGGGCTCGACCACGCCGCCGTCGCCAGGAGT
This sequence comes from Microbacterium festucae, assembly GCF_025421715.1. Lineage (GTDB taxonomy): Bacteria > Actinomycetota > Actinomycetes > Actinomycetales > Microbacteriaceae > Microbacterium > Microbacterium festucae. The sequence continues at coordinate 459,677 of NZ_JAOEFC010000001.1, read as the reverse complement.
TGTCGGCGGCTGAGGGCGGGCGCGGGCGAGGGCGCGGGCGCGGGAGGAGCGTCGTCGGGCAACGGGTGTCCAATCGTGCGGATGAGTCGGGCGGTTGGAGCGTTGGGCTCGATCTTCCCACGCGCAGCGACGTACTGGCCACGACTGCGGCGCCCGTTCTGTCTTTCCATTCGGGCTCTCTCCATCCGGCGGTGACACGCCGCGCCGCGCGCCAGTGGCAGCGCGGCACTCAGCACGCGGCACCCAGCACGCGGCAGGTCAGCCCGCGGCAGGACAGCCCGCGGGGGTTCACGCGGCGGCGGTTCGCCAGGGGCGTCTCTCGGGCGGGTCGAACAGCCATCGCAGGGGTGACTTCGATCGGAGTTCGATCGGCGGGCTAGGGTCGCCGGGTGGCGGGTGCAGCACGTGCGGCCCGTCGCCGTCGCGGGTGATCTTCCAACCGGCGGTGTGCAGGTGGATGTGGTGGAAGCGGCACAGCAGTGCGCCGCGGTCGACGTCGGTGCGCCCGTGATCGGCGTGCCAGTGGTCGCAGTGGTGTGCTTCGCAGTAGGCGGGCGGTCGGTCGCAGCCGGGCCAGACGCAGCCGCCGTCGCGAAGAGCGAGCACCAGCCGCTGCTTCGCGGTGTAGAGGCGCGACTCGCGCCCGAGGTCGAGCGGGTTTCCGAACGTGTCGAACGTGGCCTCTAGCGCTCCCACCGTGCACAGCGCCCGGTCGAGCACCGACCCGGGCATGGTGAACGCGCCGTCTTCGGTGTGCGTCACAGCCAGCAGCCTGTCGAACGCGTCGCGTGTGCCCACGGCATCCGCCACGGCCACCAGGCGCACGCCGGCCTGCCGCGCCCCATAGACGTCGGCAGCGGTCGCCAGGGCGCCCGCACGGAAGACATCGGTGACGAGGTCGTAGGAGAGCTGCTCGTTGGTGCGCGGATCGTGCTGCAGCTGGGTGGCCCGCACCTTCTCGTCGTCAGACACGAACCGAGGCCCGCCCCGCCGCGGTCGGAGTGCGGTGGCGATGACGTCGTCCCAGAACGCAGCCGTCTCGTCGTCGAACACGAGGTGCGCGTGACACTGCCCATCGGCGTCGCGATACGACCGGTAGGAGCGCCGGGCGAAGTGCTGCTCCCACCGCTGCTGCGCGCCGCGGGGGTCGATCTGGTCGCGCAGCGAGCGGGCCGCGTCGGCGAGCGCCTCGACGGTCACCCCGGTGGCCGTGTCGATGAGCATGGCGGCCGCGTGGCGCCATACCTCCACGACGTCTTCGTCGCGACGGTCGTCGATGGCGGGCGGCTCACCGAGTCCACGCCGGATCGCCTCATGCTGCGCCTGCGTCAGCCCGCCGGTCAGCAGCGCGTCGCGCAGGGGGCGATGCCACGGCACCGATTCACCGCTCTCCCCTGCACCCGCCGCGTCGACCGCATCTGCCGCACCGGCCCCGCCGGGCTGCCCGGCCCCCGCACTCCCCGCAACCGCGTCGCCGTCGATCAGGGACACCCCGACGCGCACGACGCGCTCGGCTTCGCGCTTGGTGACGCCCGTGGCATCCTGCACGAACTGCACCGGTGTGCGGAACCCGCCGGTCTGGGCCAGGCCGCTGTGACCGGCGTCGCGGCGCGACCGAGCGGCGATGACCCCGGCGAGCACGGCCTGCCCCTTCTGCACATCACGCACCAGCGCGGAGAACGCGTCGAAGACCAGTCGCACCGACTCATCGGAGAGTTCGCACGCTGACAGTGGCAGGCGGTCGACGTCGACGTCAAGCTCGGCGAACACTGCCAAGCGCTCCACCGCGCCGGTCAGGTCTGCCAAGTACGTCATACGAGAAGTATCGAACATACCTCCGACATTCCACGCGCATTTCTGGCCAGATCCGCTGGCGGGTGGATAACGCGCGGGATGGCGCTGTTGGGGAGGAATCTCCAATCGCGCGGCCGAGCACCCAGATGCTAACTTGCAGTCACAGCCTCCTCTCTCCCCCGGAAGGAAGGTGCGATGTCGCGCCGCCGTCTCTCGCTCTGCGCCCTTCTTATCGGCGCATGCGTCGCGTTGACGACCGTCGCGCCCCCGGCGTTCGGTGCCGTGGCGACAGGATCGTTGAGCGGACGCATCACCAATACAGCCGGCGAGCCGCTCGCCGGCGTCGAGGTGTCGGTGGCCGCGGTCGTCGACGGTCAGGCGCTGCGGACCACGTCGGACGCCACGGGGTGGTATGCACTCACAGACATCCCCGCGGGGCAGCGACACGTGCTGATCGATCCGCACACGACCTTCGATTTCCCGTACCTCGGTGAGTGGGGTGACGGCTCGCGCGGGCCCCAGCAGCAGTCAGCCAACGTCGTGGAGCCGGGCGCCAACACGCTCGATGTGGTGCTGGAGAGCGGCGGCACGATCGGCGGCACGGTCACCGGGGAGGGTGTGCCGCTCGACGCCCGAGCGGTGGTCCATCCGGTTTCCGCGCAGATGCCGCGGGTGTGGACCGACGTCACGATCGAGGACGGGGTGGTGCGGTCGGTCGCCCTGGCCCCGGGCGACTACTACCTGTGGGTGTCGTCCGACGGCTGGGAGACTCAGGACCATAACGGCCGCGTGATGGCGGACATGCCGGCAGGCGAGCCGCTCCGGGTCGTAGAGGGCGAGGTGACCGCCGTGCACGTCGACCTCGTCAGAGAGAGCTCATTGAGCGGTCGCGTTCTGGTGCGCGGCGCGGACGGCGCGGTGCGACCCTGCGCCAGGGCCGACATGGGTGTGGAGTATGTCGGCCCTCCGGTGCGTTACAGCGGAGCGACGACAGACGGCTTCGGCCGGTACCGAACGCAGTGGGGGCCCGGCGAGCTGGTCATCTCGGTGAGCCGGTGCGATCGCGTCCCGGTCGTGCCTGAGTACTACGACGGTGCAGATGGCGCCTACTTCCGAGAGCAGGCGACGCCCATCGGCATCCCGCGAGGTGAGAAGGTGCAGGCTGCCGACATCGTGGTCGACGAGGCGTCCTTCCTCCGGGTGAACCTGCAGTACCGCGCTGAGCCCGGCAGCGCCCCGACACCGCTCGATGCGGCCGCCGCTCACATCACGATCCTCAAGCGCGATGACGGGACGGGCGCGTACTCGGTCCCGTCGTGGCTGCGGGCGGGGGACCGGTCGGCCGAGTGGGCTGGCATGTCGTCGGTGCGCCAGTCGCCCGCGCTGACGGGCGGCACCTACACGATCCTGGTGGATGCCGAAGATCTGTCGATCGGCAGCGAGTTCTACCAGGACGCCCGCTACTTCGCGCAGTCCCAGGATGTCGAGGTCGAGGCCGGCCAAACCCTCGACCTCGGCACGATGACGTTGGAGCCGCGCTTCTTCGACGTGGATCGCATCGCCGGCGTGGACAGGTACGAGACCGCAGCGATGCTGGCCACCGCTTCGGTCGACGCAGGGCGCTCACCGCTGGTGTACATCGCCAGCGGGCAAGACTTTCCCGATGCTCTCGCCGCGTCGCCGGCGGTGATCACCGGCGGCGGTGTGATGTTGCTCACCAGTCCGACAGAGTTGCCCGCCGTCACGCGCCGCGCGCTGGTCGATCTGGATCCCGAGCGCGTCGTCGTGCTCGGGGGTACGCCGACGATCACTGCGGCGGTGCGGAGAGCGATTGCAGAGGCTGTCCCCCGCGCGCAAGTCGAGAGGATCGGCGGCGCCGATCGATACGAGACCGGCAGGCTCATCGTACGAAGCGCTTTCGACGAGGCTTCGAGCGCCTACGTCGCGACGGGCGCGAACTTTCCCGACGCACTGGCCGCGGGCAATGCGGCCGGGCAACGCGGCATCCCGCTGATTCTCGTCTCGGGCACGTCGCCGCTGGATGCCGAGACGCGCACGCTCCTGACCGATCTCGGCGTGCGCGACGTGATCATCGCGGGTGGCCCCACCACGGTCGGCACTGCGCTCGAGAACGATCTGGCCGCTCTGCTGGGCGCGGACAACGTCACTCGTCTCGCCGGCGACGACCGATACGCCACCGCTGCCCTGATCAACATGGACGCCTTCTCACGCTCTGAGGTGAGCCTGCTGGCGACCGGCGCCAACTTCCCCGACGCGCTGGCTGCGGCCTCGTTGGCCGGCGTCATCGGTGCGCCGGTGGTTCTCACCGACCCGTGGTGCCTGAGCGGAAGCGCCGCATCGTCACTGCTGTCGTTGCGGATCGCGGGGGTTACGCTCATCGGCGGACCGACGACACTCAGCCCCGACGTGGAAGAGCTGGCCACCTGCTATTAGGTCGGCCACCCCCACGACCCCCACGAACACGAGCCCGAACCCCAGCCCTACGGTCGTCCCATCCCGTAGTAGGTCCAGCCCGCGGCGCGCCATGCGGCGGCATCCAGTCCGTTGCGGCCGTCGACGACGACGCGTCCGGCCGTCAGCGTCGAGGCGTGCTCGGGGTCGAGCTCGCGGCGGTATTCGTCCCACTCGGTCACGAGGATGACGGCGTCGGCATCGCGGATCGTCTCGTCGCGGGATGCCTCGTAGGTGAGCTGCGGGTGCTTCTGGCGGGCGTTGGCGATGGCTTCGGGGTCGGTGACGACCACGCGTGCCCCCAGCCCGTGCAGACGCACGGCCACGTCGAGGGCGGGGGAGTCGCGGATGTCGTCGGAGTGCGGCTTGAACGCGGCGCCGAGCACGGCAATCTTCTTCTCGAACACCGCGCCGCCGAGGCCGTCGACCACCAGCTGCACGGCGCGGTCGCGGCGGCGCAGGTTGATCTCGTCGACTTCGCGCAGGAAGGCGACCGATTCGCCGCGCCCGAGCTCTTCGGCGCGGGCCGAGAACGCGCGGATGTCTTTGGGCAGGCATCCGCCGCCGAATCCGATGCCGGCGCCGAGAAAGCGCCGACCGATGCGGGCGTCGTGGCCGATGGCATCCGCCAGCTGGGTGACGTCGGCGCCGGTGACCTCGGCGATCTCGGCCATGGCGTTGATGAAGCTGATCTTGGTGGCCAGGAACGCGTTGGCGGCGACCTTGACGAGCTCGGCGGTGGCGAGGTCGGTGACGATGAACGGCGTGCCCTTGGCCACGGCCGGGTGGTACACCTCGCGCAGCACCTCCGCCGGATCCACCTCCCCGCCCCCGGTCGTTGAGCGAGCGGAGCGAGTCGAAACGTCCGCCTCCCCGCCGGCGTCCCCGGTCGTTGAGCGAGCACCGCGAGTCGAAACGTCCGCCCCACCCGCGACCCCCACGACCAGCCGGTCGGGGTCGATGGTGTCTTGCACGGCCCAGCCCTCGCGCAAGAACTCGGGGTTCCACACGAGCGTGGCGCCGCGCGCCTCGATGCGTGGCGCGAGTTCGGCCGCGGTGCCGACGGGCACGGTCGACTTGCCGGCGACGATGTCTCCGGGCGACAGGTGCGGCAGCAGGGCGTCGACGGCGGCGTTGACGTAGGTGAGGTCGGCGGCATAGCCGTCGGCGCGCTGCGGAGTGCCGACGCCGATGAAGTGCACCTTCGCGCCGTGCGCGGCCGAGATGTCGGTGGTGAAGGTGAGCTGACCGGATGCCACACCCTCGCGCAGCAGTTCGGGCAGGCCCGGTTCGAAGAAGGGCGCCTCGCCGGCCGACAGGGCGGCGATCTTGGCGGGGTCGACGTCGATGCCGACGACTTCATGACCGATGGATGCCATCGCGGCGGCGTGCACCGCTCCGAGATAGCCGCAGCCGATTACCGAGAGCTTCACGAGTCGAGCCTATGGGGCCGCAGCGCCACCCCACCAATCACGAAACACTCCCGCAACCTTCGCCCCCCCCGCAGGCGCCGAACGGCCCCGGCATCCGAAAGACGGATGCCGGGGACGCCGGCGTTCACGCACCCGCACAGCGCGGCGGGTGACCCGCTCAGCCGAGCGCCGGGTACAGCGGCGAGGCGGTGCGGTAGTGCGTGGCCTGCTCGAAGTCGTAGGCGAGCCCCAGCAGGGTGCCCTCTGAGAAGTCGCGGCCGAGCCACTCGAGGTTGACGCCCACCGAGGCTCCGCCCTGGCCGTCGCCGGTGATGCCCATGGGCAGGGTCACCGCCGGCATCCCCGTGTTGGGGCTCAGGCGCATGTTGGTGCCGATGGTGCCGTAGGCGTTGGTGCTCGGGTAGATGATCGCGTCGAGGTCGTTGTCGTCCATCAGCTTCGTCACGAGCGTCTTGCCCGTGGCGAGCTGCTTCGTGTGGCTGCCCTCGGGCCCGGCCCACCCCTGGTAGGTGGCGTCGGTCACGCCGTTGCGCTGCACATATACGCTGCGCCGCGAGGTGACGTAGTTGCCGCCGTCGAGAATCTGCTGGATGCTGCGCTGGGTGATGTTCGGGGCGAGGTGGGTCGCCACGTACTGGTCGAAGTCGTGCTTGAACTCGTTGGTCGAGCCCGAGCCTTCGTTGAGCACCGCGGCGAAGCCGGTGGGCGCCGTCAGCTCGACGAGCGTGGCCCCCTGGGCCTGCAGCGTCGCCCGTGCCTGCGTGAACAGGCCGGAGGTGGCGGAGTTGGAGCCCACCATCGACGGCAGGTAGCCGATGCGGGCGCCCTGCAGTGCGGTGTCGGAGAGGTCGGCCGTGTACGACGACGGCACGAGTCCCTGCTGGCGCGAGGTGACGGCATCCGCCGGGTCGACCCCGACCACCGCGTCGAGCGCGACGGCCGCGTCGACGACGGAGCGGGCGATGGGTCCGCCGGTGTCTTGCGAGAGCGCGAGGGGGATGATGCCGTCGCGGCTGGCGAGGCCGACGGTGGGCCGGATGCCGACGAGCTGGTTGTACGACGACGGCACGCGGATCGATCCGCCGGTGTCGGTGCCGAAGCCGATGCCGGCGAGGTTGGCGGCGATCGCTGCGCCGGTGCCGCCCGACGATCCGCCCGCCGTCTTCGAGGTGTCATACGGCGACGCGACCAGCAGGGTCGACCCGGCCGGCTGGAACGACGAGAACTCGGATGCGAAGCCGTAGGCGAACTCGTCGAGCGACGCCTTCGCGAGAATCACGGCGCCGGCCTCACGCAGCCCCGCCACCATGAACGCGTCGGTGGAGGTCTGGTTGTCGTTCCAGCATCCGCAGCCGCCGGTGGTGACCATGTCGACCGTGTCGTAGTTGTCTTTCAGCGCGATCGGCACCCCGAGCAGCAGGCTCGTCATGCCATGCTCGGCGCGCTCGGCATCGGCCGCGGCGGCGGCCTTGAGGGCGACGTCGCTGACGGTGATGATCGAGTTGAGCGCGCGCGTGCCGCCGGCCACGACGGTGCGGTCGTAGGCGGCGATGCGGTCGATGTAGTTCTGGGTGATCTGCACCGATGTCGTGACGCCGGCGTTCATCGCCGCCTGCATGTCGAGCGTGGTCGCCTCGATCACGTCGAAGGGCCCGTCGTCATAGACCATGCGCTGCGAGAGGCCGGCCAGGTCGGCCACGGTGATGGTGCCGTTGTCGTCGAGGTCGATCTGCGAGATCTCGCCCCAGGCGGCGTCGGCTGCCGTGGTGCCCAGTGCGGCGGATGCCACGTCGAGGTCGGCCGCGGTGACCACGCCGTCGCCGGTGAGGTCGAGCTGCGTATAGAACGGCGGCAGCGCGGCCGCAGTGGGGGCGGCCATCGGCGCTGCAGAGGCGGCGGGGGCGCCGGCGACGCAGACGGCGAGGATGCCGAGGGTGGCGGTGCCGGTGAGCACGCGGCGGCGGCTGAAGACAGTGCGGTTCATCGGACGACCTCGTTTGCGGTGGCGGAGCGACGACGGATCACGAGCACCACGCCGAGGGCGAGCAGGCCCGCGGCGAGTGCGCCGGCGACGAGCACGCCGGTGGGGTTCGACCCGGTAGATGCCAGCGGGTCGGATGCCACGGGCGTGGCGCCCGCGGGTGCCGGTGTGGCCGAGGGCGACGTCGTGGCCGTCGGGGTGGGGGTGGCGGATGCCGTCGGCGACGGCGTGACCGGGGCGGCCGTCACCGCGACGGTGGTGGTGACGGGCGCGGCGAGCGGGATGGTGCCGCCGGTCGAGTCGACGAAGGTGGCACTGGCGAGCTGGATCGCTGCGCTGCCGCCACCGAGGGCTGTGAACGTGAAGGTGGCGAGGGTCTGCGCGCCGACCAGGCCGGGCGAGCTGCCCAGGCGCGTGTGGGCGAGCAGCACGCTGCCGGTGCTCTCGGTGACCGTGTCGTAGCCACCGGAGGGGAACGTGGCCGAGGCGTCGTCGAAGTCGAGCAGTGCCGGGTCGAACGTGACGACGAGGTCGTAGGCGAAGAGGTCGGTGCTGGCGTCGACCGGGATGGTGACGGTGACGGTGTCGCCTTCGTCGGCGGTCGAGGGCGCCGTCACGGTGACGGTGCCGATCGAGCCGCCGGCGGCGACCGCGGCGGGGGCGAGGGCGAGGGTGGCGCCGAGGAGCGCGGCGGTGGCTGCGGCCAGGGCCGCGAGTCGACCGCCGAGCCGGCGCCGGCTTGCCGCTGTGCGTGCTGCAGGCATGCGAAAGCCATTCCTTTCGGGTGAGGGAATGGACTGTCGACGCGACGAGGTGCGTGAGCCGCATCGACGCGTCCGGGGGATACCCGGACTCTCTCAGGCGCACGTTTCCCGTTGATTACCGAGTGTTGCTCGGGAATGAACGCGGGAGTTCCCGGTGCGCGCACCCCGGCTGCGAACCGCCGAAGGCGTTGACGCGCCGCGCTCGCAGGTCTAGCGTCGTCACCAGGAACAGTGACGTTCTGTTGGGGACCGCTCGGGGGAGCGGATCAGCTCTTGGGGGAGCGATGCATTGGGGATTGCTGGATCGTGTCGAACGCGCTGTGTGGGGCGCGGAAGTGCTCAGTTGCGAGGAGTGCGCGAAGCCCGTGCACGCACACGCGGCAGTGTGGCGAGGTCCGCACGCCTATTGCTCGCTTGAACACGAGCGAAGGGACTCTGCTCTCGTTGCGTGACGGGTTGAGTCCGCACTGCTGATCCGCGCGGGATGATGGTCGGGTGCGTCTGCTGCCTCCCGAGCTGTACTCCGAGATCGAGCGCTCCATGCCGCTGGCCTGCGTCGACTTCGTTCCCGTCCGGCGTGCGTCAAACCGTGTTGCTGAGATCGGCCTCATCCTCCGCGATTCGCCGTTCGGCCGGGTGTGGTGTCACCTCGGCGGCCGCATCCTGCGGGGTGAGACGATCGCGGGAGCGATCCGCCGACACGCCACTGACACTCTCGGAGACGTCGTCGTCGAGCTTCCCGCAGATCCGCAACCCGATTACGTCTACCAGTGGTTTCCGCCCGATGACACGCCTGCCGATGCGCCTCCCCACGGCGTCGACCCGCGAAAGCACGCGATCGGACTCTCCTTCGTGGTGACGTTGTCAGGTGCGGTCACGCCGCGGAACGAGGCTCACGAGTTCGGCTATTTCGCTGTGGGCGACCTGCCCACGCCGCTCTGGCCGGGCACCGAGGGTCTCCTCCAACGGATGCTGCCTCACTCGAGGTAGTCGCCTACACACCAGTCACTGATGCCAGAGGCGAGCGTTGCCGCCGCGATATGTGCAGGGTGCGCGCGGAAGTTGTCGAACGCGCGCTGATCGACGAAGGTTGCTTCCTCGACGATGATGGTGCCCTTGCGCTGGTCGAGCGACCGTTCGATGCGCCAATGTGTCACCCCGGGCAGGGACGACAACTCCCGCAGCGCGTCGATGAGCTTGTCGACGTCGTCACGCCCCACCCCGTCGCGCACGCGAAAGAGCACGACGTGCCGATAGGCCATCGGTCAGCCTCTCAGCGACCCCACGTGGTCGTGGTACCAGGCGACCGTGCGTTCGAGGCCTTCTTGGAGTGTGATCTTCGACGTCCAGCCGGCGTCGGCGAGCTTCGAGACATCGAGCAGCTTCTGGGGCGTACCGTCGGGCTTCGTGGTGTCCCATTCGGTGTCGCCGGTGAAGCCGACGACGTTGGCGATGGTCTCGGCGATCTCGCGGATGGTGACGTCAGACCCGGTGCCCACGTTGACCTGGTCGGGGCCGTCATAGTGCTCGAGCAGGTGAAGGCACGCGTCGGCCATGTCGTCGGCGTGCAAAAACTCGCGGCGGGGCGTGCCCGTGCCCCAGTTCGTCACCGACGCCGCACCCGTGGTGGCGGCTTCGTCATAGCGACGGATGAGAGCAGGCAGAACGTGCGAGCCCTTCGGTGAGAAGTTGTCGTTGGGCCCGTAGAGATTGGTGGGCATCGCCGAGATCCACGGCAACCCGTACTGACGGCGCACAGCCTGGGTCTGCAGGATGCCGGCGATCTTCGCGATCGCGTAGGCATCGTTCGTGGGCTCGAGGTGTCCGGTGAGAAGAGAGTCCTCCCGAATGGGCTGGTCGGCCAGCTTCGGATAGATGCACGACGAGCCCAGGAACAGCACTCGTTCGACGTCGTTGGCGAGAGCGGCGTCGAGCACATTCACCTGGATGCGCATGTTGTCGCTGAGGAAGTCGACGGGATAGGTCGAGTTGGCGAGGATGCCGCCGACCTTCGCTGCGGCCAGCACGACGTACTTCGGCTTCACCTCACCCATGTAGGCGAACACCGCATCGCGGTCTTTGAGATCGAGCTCGGCGGAGGGCTTCCCTACGAGCTTCTCGAACCCGGATGCTTCCAGCTTCCGCCAGATCGCCGACCCCACGAGCCCGCGGTGCCCAGCGACATAGAACGTGGCGTCGCGGTCGAGCTCCGCCGGCGTGTACGCAACCCCATCCACCGCCGTCATCGCCCCACACCCCGGTCGCCGACCGAGCGCACCCCTCGGTCGTTGAGCGAGCGCACCCCCTGGTCGTTGAGCGAGCGCAGCGAGTCGAAACGTCCCACCCCACTCACGCCCGCACCAGCGTCGGCTCAGAGTTCCACGACGCGAGGTTGACGGTGTCGCGCCAGTCCGCACCGGCCTCGAGCGCCGCAACGTCGGCGTCGACCATGAGCTTCGCGAGCTCCTTGCCGTCGATGGAGGGCACCCACCCGAGCTTGTCTGCGGCCTTCGCGGGGTCACCGATCAGGGCGTCCACCTCGGTGGGTCGCAGGTACCGCTCGTCGAACTTGACGAACTCCTGCCAGTCGAGCCCGACGTGCCCGAACGAGGTCTCGAGGAAGTCCTTGATCATGTATCCCACGCCGGTGGCGAGCACGAAGTCTTCGGGCTCGTCCACCTGCAGCATGCGCCACATGCCCTCGACGTATTCGGCGGCGTAGCCCCAGTCGCGGATCGAGTCGAGGTTGCCCAGGTAGATGTCCTTCTGCACACCCGCCTTGATGCGTGCCACGGCACGAGTGATCTTCCGAGTGACGAACGTCTCGCCGCGGCGTGGGGATTCGTGGTTGAAGAGGATGCCGTTCACCGCGAACATGTCGTACGCCTCGCGGTAGTTCTTCGTGATCCAGTAGCTGTACAGCTTGGCGGCCGCGTAGGGCGAGCGGGGGTAGAACGGAGTCTCCTCGTTCTGCGGCGGCGGGGTGGCGCCGTAAAGCTCCGACGTCGAAGCCTGATAGAACCGCGGACGCGTTCCCGACATCCGCACCGCCTCCAGAAGGCGGATCGTGCCCGTTCCGGTCGTGTCGGCCGTGTGCTCGGGCTCATCGAACGACACGCGCACGTGAGACTGCGCGGCCAGGTTGTAGACCTCGTCGGGGTTGATCTCGGCGAGGAGAGTCACTAGTCGCGCCCCATCGCTGAGGTCGCCGTAGTGCAGGAAGAGCCTTGCGCTCGGGTCATGCGGGTCCACGTAGAGGTGGTCGATGCGAGAAGTGTTGAAGGTGGAGGCTCGACGAATCAGTCCGTGCACCTCATATCCCTTCGAGAGCAGCAGCTCCGCAAGGTACGAGCCGTCCTGGCCAGTGATGCCGGTGATGAGTGCGCGCTTCGTCAAAGTACTGTCCTTTGATCCGTGGGTTGGTCGACGAGCGCCAAGGCGCCGTCGGGACTGATGAGGTCAGTCAGAATCCGACTGAAGTGTTCGATCGCGCTCGCTTCGTCGAGAACGGTTTCACGGTACCTCAAGCCGGCAGCGCCCATCGCTGTGCTTCTATCGGGGTCGGATGCGAGGTCTTCGGCGGCCGCAAGTAGCGCCTTCGGGTCGCCCGAGGAAACCACAACTCCGGCGCCTGCTCGCTGGATCTCCTCCGCCGTGATCCCGTCAGGGTCGGTGGATGCGATCACGGGGCGGCTCGCGGAGAAGTACGACGTCAGCTTGCTGGGCACCGCCATTTCTGAGACCCCAGGCAGCTCGTTGACGAGCAGGCAGTCCGCGCTTCGCAACGCAGCGGCGAAGTCGGCGTCATCGAGTGATGCCATGAAGCTGAGATGCGAAAGCCCTGCGCCGGCTGCTTGGAGGCTCTCGAGTTGGGATCCTCCGCCAATGAGCACGAATCTCACCCGCGACCCCGACTCTTCCGCCAGCCGTGCAGCCTCGACGACGTTGTGCAGACCTTGCTTGACGCCCATATTCCCTGCATGCAGGACGACCGTCTCGTTTGACGACCAGCCGAATCGCGCGCGCGTAGCATCGATATCCACAGGGTCGCTTTGACCCAGATGAGTCCAGTTCCGCACGACCTCGATTTTGTCGAGCGGGATGTCAAAGTCCTCCGAGACGCGGGTGCGGAACCTCTCGTGAATCACAACCACGCGATCAGCTCGCCGCAGAAGCCAGCCTTCAATCACCGCCATCGCGCGGACGACGGCACCCTGGCCCTGACCGGTTTCGGATAGCCCCAGTGTGTACAGATCCTGCACCCACACGACGAGTGGGGGCTGTCGAAGCGATAGCAGACGACGCAGCGCGGCGGCTGCGGACGAGATCAACGCCGGCGAGACCAAGACGATCGCGTCTGGGCGCCCCCATCGAGCTCCGACCAAGCGCGCACCAAAGCTCGCCTCCGACGCTGCGCGTTTCAACCCCGCGGGGCGCGATGGGACGTAGTGAAGGAGTCGCGTGACCAGAACGCCATGGACGGTCTGTGTACTCTCCCACTGTCCGTAACCTGGCTGTATTCGCCATGCCGGATAATGTGGGTGCGTCGTCAGAACGCGGGTGATGAAGCCTCGGCGAACCAAGCCTCGAGCCATCGCGCCGGTATACGGCGAGATACCGGTCGGCTCAGGCGGATAGTTCAAGCCGAGGAGGAGCACCCGCGGGGACGCTGTACGCATACGAACGAGATTATCGTCACGTGGGTTTCGGTCCGGTAAAGGGAGAGAAGCGAGATGAGCGAACAGATACCGGGCCCCGAAAACGGTGCGCCGTCAGTGATGAAGCGGTCGGTGATTGATCTGTCCATGGCTCCGGGCGAGCGCGCAGCGTGGGACCGTCCCGCCTGGATGGTCTATGCGTGGGCCGTTTGTGAGTTGCTCTTCGTAACTAACCCATGGCAAATCAGTTCAGCAGTGCGTATTCGGGTGCTAAGAGCTTTCGGTGCTGATATCGGGACAGGCGTGATCTTTCGGCCTCGGACGCGCGTGAAGTTTCCGTGGAAGCTGCTGATCGGGGACAGGTCGTGGATCGGGGAGGGCGTCTGGTTTCACAACCAAGACCGCATCTGTATCGGTCACGATGTTGTTATCTCTCAAGACACCTTCCTCACCACGGGCAGTCATGCGCACCGCCGGGATATGTCTTTGTTGACTCGTCCAATTCGGATTGGAGATGGCGCATGGGTGACCTCCCGATGTGTCGTGCTCGGTGGTGCGCAGATCGGTGATAACGCACTCGTGAAACCGATGACAGTGGTGGACGGAGAGGTGCCTCCCGGCGTGATATTCGGCTCCCAAGCTCCCGTTATCCAGGGAGATCGGTGGAGCTGATGGTGCGGGGAGTGAGCGAAGCAGGCGAGCGACGCCCCGAGGGGTCTTACGTCCAGTACCTTGCGGTCCTTCCCTTCTATCGACAGGCATTCATGGAGGTGCTGGAGGAACGACTCGGCCGTGACTTGGTCACTTTCGCGGGTCCCCGGCAACTTGACGCGTCAGTTAAGACAGGTGTCGATCGACACCTGTATCGCCCGCTCAGGAATGTCTCGCTCGGCGGCAAGGCTCTAGTTCAGCTCGGAGGGTGGCGCGCCGCACTTCGAGCCGAATCAGCAGTTCTCGATTTGAACCCGCGGAGTATCACCAGCTGGCTCCTTTTGTCGTGCCGTCGGCTAACCCGGCGGAGAACCCTTTTGTGGGGCCACCTGAACCCTCGGGCCGGCGCGGGATCCCGGTCTTCGTCATTGCGGGAGGCGATGAGGAGACTGGGCGACGGGACGGTCCTATACGGATATGACAGTGTTCGAGAAGCGAGGGCCCTTAATCCTCGTGTGAGAGTGTGGGTCGCACCTAACGCGCTCTATCGCGAGAACGCGATGCGTCCGGCGACGATGGTCGGGACCTCAAGGCGCTACATCTACGTTGGGAGACTCGTCCAGTCGAAGAAAGTCGACCTTCTCGTTCGGGCGCTTGCGGAGCCTCGTCTTCGCGCAGTGGGCATGGAGCTAGATCTCGTCGGAGACGGCCCGATGCGGAACCAACTCAGTCAGTTGGCTGTCGATCTCGGTGTGGAAGACAGATTGACGTTCCACGGAAGCGTCACAGATGTCGAGACTCTCCATGGCCTCTATCGCTCCGCCGTTTGTGCCGTCTCGCCGGGCTACGCGGGCCTCAGTGTGACCCAGTCGCTCGGCTTTGGCGTTCCAATACTGGTCGCCCGTGATGAGCCGCATGCTCCTGAGATCGAACTGCGGCATCTGGGCGGCGTGACGTTCTTCGACAGTGACTCTTCGGAGAGTCTGGCAGAAGCCCTTGAGACGGTAATGGACCGTCAGGAACTGCAGGATCGCGAAGACCTGGCCGCTAGGGTCCGAGTCGCGTACTCTGCCGAACGCATGGCAGACGGCGTCGTGCGCGCGCTCCAGAACGTGCCACAGGAGCTGGATGAGGACGGTTGGCCTGCATGACATCGAGATCTGCACCTTCCAGCCGCAGTCGTATACCTCGACCGCTGCAACGATTGGTTCGAGCCCTCATGCGAGCGCGACAGATAGGTCCAAATGTTCGTGCGGCAGGGCAGCTACGGCTTGGTTTCGGTAGTTATGTCGGAAGTCCGCACGGACTGACGATTGGCAGCCACGTTGCGATTGGGCAGCGATCCACAATTGAGGTGGACGGGACGATTGGTGACTTCGTGCTGATCGCACGTCAAGTCCAGATCGTGGGTCGAATGGATCACGCGATCGATGAGTTGGGTGTACCCATGGCGCTGTCGGAGTGGGTTGGCGATCGTGGTCCCGAGCCGGAGGATCGAGTCGAAATTGGTAGCGACGTCTGGATCGGCGCCAGCGCTGTAGTTCTTGGTGGAGTCACCATCGGCGATGGCGCGATTGTCGCCGCAGGAAGCGTCGTGACTCGCGACGTCGCGGCGTTCTCGATCGTCGCCGGCAACCCCGCCCGACATGTTCGTTTTCGAATTCCTGAGGATTCGCGAGAGGAACACCTCCGTCGAGTTAGGTCGCTCGTGAGCGGTGCTAAATAAATGGAACAGTCGGAGATGGCTCGTCAACGACGCGGGGAGACTCTCGTTGTTGTGCTGCTAGGGGTCGTGGTTTCCGCGCTAGGCGCAGCGATGCTCAATGCCTGGATCGCGTTGGCCGGGGCAATTCTCACGATCCTTGCGTGGGCAATCCGGCCAGCGTTGTTGCGGCCAACATTTGTACTATTCGGAAGTCTGTTTGTATTCCAGAATGCCAACCTGCCAAACGGCGTAAGCATTGGATTTGTAACTGTTTCTGGCGTCCTCGGCATCTACTCCTATCATCAGCTGTCGATTATCGAGCGGGGATCGACGCCGGCCACTCAACGTGCTCTCGGACTACTTCGGGCTGCCACGGTACTCTCGGCTACGGTCCCGCTGGGTTCTCTTGCTCAGCTTGGATATGGTCAAGCTACGTTCGATAGCTGGGTTCGTGACGCGATCGGCTACTTCTTGATACCTGTGTGCATTGCGGTGGGGGCGGAAGCCGGATTGACTCTCAGCCGAGCGCAGATCTGGTCGCTTTCGGTTGGTGCTTCGGGGGCAGCCGCACTAATTGCCATGTTTACTTGGCTGGGGCGGAGGGGCGGTGCCGAGCTGGGCTTTGAACAGCTTGGCCTCGCATCGTCGTTCCCGGTATTCACCGGAGTGGCGCTGTGCCTCACGATGTACTTCAACGGGGCTAAGGGCGGTATTCGGTGGTTGATCACAGGCCTCGCGCTTTTGGGTGTCATGGTCAGTACGGGAGGCCGTCAGCCAGCAATATTCGCGTGCATCGCGATTGCTTGCGCGGCCCTCCTCGCGTCGGGCGGGTACCTCTCACGGATGGCCAGATTTCTCGGGATCATGATCAGCGCAACCCTCGCGTTTTTTGCGGTTCTTTCTGTGTCGCAGGCGATCGGCGGCGGGATCGCGGCTCGCCGACTTGATTTCTTCGACAGAGTTCTCGAGAACGGGTGGAGCGTCGTTTCGAGCGATGGCTCCGTAGTTGATCGCCTCAATGCGTACGCGTGGACCGCTGAGATTTGGTCGCAGAGCCCCGTTATTGGGCGCGGGCTTGGAGAGTACTTCCCCTCCGTCCGGTCTGGCTCGACAGCCGACGGGGGATTCACATTGGACACGCCCTTGGTCGTGTTGGCGAAGTTCGGTGTCGTGGGATCCGCGATCCTCTGCATTGCCTGTATTTTGGTGTTCGCGGCGCTGAACGTCGCGCGAAGGGAAGTCAGAGTATTCGCCCTCGCTCGACCAACCTTCCTATGCGTCAGTGGCATACTCGTCCTCGCGACGTTGGCCAACGGCTTCCCCACTGAGAACCGCGGCTTTCCGCTGTTCTTGTTGTCACTCGTAATGATCGGTCTGTCTGGCACCGATCGTCGACTCGAGCCCGGTCCCGAAGGGCGCCCTAGGCAACAATTGTCCACGGGGGGCTCACATCAGCATGGCTGAGCTAAGTAGAGCAGGCGAGCCGGCTCACCGCGCCAGCGACGCCGGTGGGATATTGCGCGGCGCGGCGGCGCTATCAATTGGAACCGCGGCGGTGCGGGCAGCGTCGGCTGCTTCGCAGTTTGTGTTGGTCATATGGCTTGCGCCGAGCGAGTTCGGCGTCTGGGCGGCGGTGCTGGCATCGCTGACCTTCCTCACGAGCATCACGAACTTCGGCGAGGTAAATGGCTACCTCGCGGGGGCATCGACCTTGAAGCGAGTGATTCGCGCGACGCGACGGCAGAACTTTCTACTGACGCTTGCCGCGCTTGTCTTGGCCGGGGTCATCGGTGTTTTGAGCGGGCTGGAGAGCGGAATCCTAGCTGTGATCCTGGCGCTGAGCATTCCTTTCCAAGGTGAGTCTGAGGTCCTCTACGCCGCCGGAGTCAAAGCGCGAGCGTACTCATCGCTCGTCGTTTCTCAGGCGCTCGCCGCTACCCTGAAACTCGGCATTGGCATCGCACTCGCTGCCGTCACCGGGAGCGCGCTCGCGTTAGCCATCCCCACGCTTGCGTACTACTTGATACTCATCCCGAGCTTGCGGCGGGTGAGAAGGGCAGCGTTGGCGATCGACGGTGGAGATATAGCTCGAGCATCGGGTCGAGAGCGATTCTCGTGGGCGATAAACTCTCTGGCCGTATCGCTCCCGCTTCAGATAGGATTCTTTGTTGCTCAGTTTGTTACCGATGATTCTACTCTTGGCATTTACTATCTGAGCTTTCAGGTATCTCTCGGGCTCTCCGGGTTGCTCGCGGTTCCCTTGGCGAGAATTTCACTTGCGACTTTCGGGGAAACGCGAGGGCGCGCGCGCTTAAGGCTCGCCACCGATCTGTGCCACGTCATTGCTGCTGGCGTTTCGATCGTCGTAGCGGTTGTCGCGTTCGCCTCTATCGCGTTCCAGGACTTCCTGCCCATGGAGTGGCGTCCGGCAGTGCCCATCGCACTCATTATGCTCGCGAGTCTGCCAACACGGCTAATGGCGCCCATTATCGAGGGCTTCCAGCAGTCCAACCGTCAGTGGTGGCAAAGCACAGCCTTCAACCTCGTAGAGACGGTCGCGTCGGCTGTCATCGCGGCGTCGCTGGCGATCGTCGGGCTCGAGGCATTCGCCGTGATTCTTACTGCGTGGCGGTTGTGCTTTGGTCTTGTCCGGCTGTGTATCGTCCTGCGCGACTCAGGTTGGCCCAGTCTGTTGACCTTATCCGTGTGCGTCACTCTGGCGACCGGACTCCTCACGGTAGGTGTGCTCCTACCGGGTGGTGTCTCCGCCTGGATTTTCGGTGCTGCTCTCCTGTTCGCTTCCGTATGGATCATCTTTGCGGTCAGGGTCTCGCGCCGCCCCCACCGCCCGTCCGAACCGATATTCGGGAGCACGCATGAATAGCCCTCAAATCTTTATCGGCATCTTGATTCTGGTCCACAACGCACCCGAGTACGTTGAGATTACGATCCGGAGCCTAAATGAGATGACGAACAGTCCTCCGCACGAGGTAATCGTCTTGGACAATGCCTCGGGCGAGGAGACGCGGCGTCTGCTTCGTAGTTTGCATTCAGAGGGATTGATCGACAAACTCCATTTCTCCGAGACCAACACTCTGTTTGCGGGCGGCAACAATCTGGCCGCCTCGTTGGCGAGCGAAGATGCCAGTCACTTTTTGCTTC
Source organism: Microbacterium festucae (assembly GCF_025421715.1). GTDB lineage: Bacteria > Actinomycetota > Actinomycetes > Actinomycetales > Microbacteriaceae > Microbacterium > Microbacterium festucae. The sequence continues at coordinate 441,057 of NZ_JAOEFC010000001.1, read as the reverse complement.
TGAATAGTGACGTAGAGGTGAAGAATGCAGCCTGGCTCGATCGCCTGGTCGAGAACCACAGAAGGGGGGCAACAGCATACGGTATTGCCCAGGATCCGCTTAGAGTAGACGGATACTGCCTTTTGGTTGACGCGGATCTCTACCGCGAGTATCCGCTGGATGAGGGTCACCAGTGGTGGTGGTCGGTAACAAAGCAGCAGGCTCAGCTCCTAAATAGTGGCTGTCGGGTTGCTGGCTTCTACGAGCACGAGGAGTATCTTCATCACTTTGGTGGCAAGAGTGGTTCTGCCTTCGCATCTGCGAAAGGCATGAACGTGACGCGGCGCGAGGTCTACGCGTGGTTCGGAGGGCGCAAGCCGGTGGTGCTGGACAATCTGCCCCGGCTGCCACTTAGTCAGCGGCTGCGCGCGCTTGGTCGACGGGCAAAATGGCGCTTCGCGAGTTGGAGAAGAGATTGACATCGGATGGCTCCAGTTCCACACGAGTCCTACGACTTCTAGTGGCATCTCCTTGGGGGACCAGCGAGGCTTACTCAGGTCCTGTCGTGCTGCAAAATCGCCTGTTCGGCACTCTCGGGCGTGCGGACGGTGTTCAGATTGATCTGCTCTATCGCGCCAGAGATACGTCATCGAGGAGCGAGCCTTGGGCCACGCGCGCCGACCGGATGCTGATAGCCCGCACACTTGGGCTCGTCTCTCAGATGGTGTGGGCATTACGGGTCGCGTGCGTCCTCAGTCTGAGACGAGGTCGCTATGACTACATTCACCTCCACGGCGCATATCTGCTCAATCTGCTCCCCGCCCTTTTTGCAGATCGCAAGGCGAAACTGTTGATCCTGCCGGTGCTCGAGGCCGGTGATCTCAATCTGGCTAATGGGGGCTTTCGAAATCTCAAGGTGGCCATCGCCCGGAGAGTTCTGAGGCGCGCGCATACCGTTTTCGCCTTGAGTGATGGAATTGCAGCGGAGGCTAGGCTATACGGCGTAGAGGACGGTCGAATCGTTCGGATTGGTAACCCTGTATCGGACGAGTTTGCGGTCGATCGGCGCGTGCGGGATGCGAGGCCATTTCGCCTTCTCTTCTGTGGGAAACTCGGACCGGTTAAGCAGCCGCACAGGGTTCTCATCGCAATGAAGGGGCTCCTTGACGACGGCGTCGACGTCGAGTCGGTGTTTATCGGGCCCTACGTCGATGACGAGTACAAGATATTCTTTGAAGGACTGTTAGCCTCCCTAAATTTGACGTCGAGGGTGACCCTCCTTGGCTTCGTGAGCGACGTGTCAGCAGAGTACATGCGAGAATTGGACGCATTTGTGCTTCCATCAAAAGCCGAGGGCCTGCCGGGGGCCCTAAGCGAGGCGATGTTCAGCGCGCTACCAGTCGTGGTAAGCAACGCGGGAGCGATGGGCGAGATTGTCGAGGACAGCGCGGCAGGGTTCGTGGTCGGGGACGATGCGTCTCTTGTCGCTGCGCTCAGATGCTTAGCCGCAGATGCTGAGGTTTGGACGCGTATGTCTACTAATGCGCGAGCATATGCCGTGCGCGAGTTTTCGCTGCTAGCGGTGTCGACGCGGTATTTGTCAAGGCTGTGACGATGATGATCTGGAGAGTGGCGACGGCATGACTGCAACCAACCTGAAGAACTGGCCGACGACAGAGACGCTCTTTGCGGCTCTGGATCACGCCCGCGGGAAGAATGCGTATGTCGTGAGCATGACGGATCGCGAGGGCATAACCCTTGGGAACAACGGTGATGCCCTGATGCACTGGGTGTTCGACAAGTTGCTTGCCGAGCTTCGGATCGAGCGCGTAGGCAGAGACCAAGCTGAGATTGTCATCGTCCCGCCAAACGGCGCGCTGCTCGAGATCTATCAGTTCCCGAAAATTCTCGCGGAACGTTTGATCGGACTAGAAGATGTGCCCATCGTGATCTTCCCCTCGTCCGCTAAGTTCGACAACGTATCACCGGCCTTCATCTTCCGCGGGCGCCGCGCATCCACCCTCTGGGTCTTTCGAGAGCAGTACTCGTTCGACTTGATGAGAAGTCGATGGGCAGAGGACTTGGAGTCTGTCGGTGTACGTCTGTTGCTGGATCACGACGTCGTTGCGTCGGGTCATCGGTTCGTAGTTGATCTGTTCGAGTCGACACCGCGTCGCTTTGCGAAGCGGCCGCTCCTATTGGTCGGGGCGAGGACCGACGTCGAAGCAGGGAGTCTCGACGCGGAGCCTTCTCCAGCGCCCGTGCAGCGAGTTTGGTGGAAGGGCCTCGCGCGCCGAGTCTTTTTTTCGCTGCCGCGGGGTATGCGAACGCGACTCGCGCGCTTGCTGTTTCGAACGCGACTTCACCGCTCGGCCCAGAAGTTGCTCGCGCGAGCAGAACAGTCGGGGTATGCGCTGATCGAACCGATAACGCGAGAAGTGGACATTAGCGCGACGGAGTTCGCGACGTTTAACGAGTACCGGTCGATTATCTCGCGCGCGACGACGGTGGTTTCGGATCGGTTGCACATCGCGTTGCCAGCCGCGATCCTCGGTAAGCGGGTCGTGATGGTGGAGGCCGGCTATCACAAGCTCGAAGGGGTATACCGCCAGTCGTTGGCTGATGTGCCTAACGTCAGTCTCGTCGTCTAGGGGACACGATACGGAACGGCCGGTGGCAGCCGATCATCGGTGGTGGAAGGCGCTCACGCGCGGCCACTGTGTTGGCGGGGGCTCTCGCATATCACCGCGTTGCGCCTGCGTGATTCTCAACGCCACCTGAGATCACCAAGCACTGGTGGATACGGGAGCGAAGGCGGTGACGCAGCGCCGGTTCCGCGCGTAGCGGGACCCCCGGTGCCGTACCGCGGTCGGGTCGACCCGCGTCCTTCTGCTTGCTCGCATCGCGGTCGGGACCGCGACACTAGTCGCGCATTCCGGAATGGCTTCGAGGCCAACCCAGCTCGTTCTACGCCGCGAAAGTAACGACTGTCAATCCCTCACGCATCGGCCAAGGACCGTGGCAACCATCCGGCGTGGCGGGCGGGTCCACTGAAACATCAGCCATCGGTCTCTCTCCCCCCGCCCGCCGTTGCCAAGTCAGGTTCTTCCGCAGTGCTAGAAAGCAGTGCGCTGAGGCCCCACAATTGCGCGGAGGGTGCGGGCCAATATCATCAGATCGCCGACCAAGGACCAGTTCTCGACATAGCCAAGGTCGAGCCGCACCGAATCCTCCCAGGACAGTGTGGAGCGCCCGCCGACCTGCCATGCTCCAGTTACCCCGGGTTTTGCGAGGAACCTTCGATGCACGTGCGCCTCGTACGCCGCGACCTCGCTACGCAACGGCGGACGCGGGCCCACTAAGGACATAGATCCACCTATCACGTTGAACAATTGAGGAAGCTCATCGAGGCTGAACCGGCGCATGATTCGTCCTGCTCGCGTCACGCGTGGGTCCTCCGCCATTTTGAAGAGAACCCTATTGCCGACATCCTGACGGCGGCTTGCCTTCAGCTCGTCCAAACGGTCCTCAGCGTCGACAACCATCGAGCGGAACTTCAGCATTTGGAACTCTTGACCGTGATAGCCGACGCGGGTCTGGCGGAAGATTACTGGCCCGGGGCTGGATAGCTTAACGACGAGCGCAAGAGTTAACAGGACAGGGCTGATCGCGACTACTCCCACGAGGGAAATGGAGAGGTCCATGGTCCGCTTGAGCAGCCGTTGCCCAGCGCTAAAGTTCGGTGTCTCGACATGGATCAGTGGCAGTCCGGCGACTGGCCGAGTATGGATGCGTGGGCCGGCAATGTCGGTGATGGAGGGGGCGAGCACCAGGTGCTGGCGGCCGGCCTCAAGACTCCAGGAAATTTGCTTCACCTTGTCGGTGGGGAGATCGTCGGTGCTCGTAACAACCACGGTGTCAGCGCCCGTGACCGCAAGCGCGCGGTCGATTGAATCGACGTTCCCCATAATCGGGATGCCGGTGCCCTCGAGCACATCGGCCACTTTGCCATGGGGGACGCAGGCGCCGACGACACGGTATCCGGCGCTGGCGCTGCGCTGCAGGTCGCGGGCGACCTGGGCAACTGACTGGCGAGAGCCGACGAGCAGGACGTTGGCGGAGTAACGACCTGCCTGCCGTTGGGCAACCAGCCACTGGCGCCACAGCCAGCGGGTGAGGAGAAGGAAGAAGATGCCCGCCGGCAACGAGATGAGCAGATAACCGCGGGCGACATCGACGCGCGTGAGGAAGGCGATGATCGCGATTGCGCCGAACACACCCAGGCTGGCGCCTGCGAGGCGCGCGTACTCGGTTGCCCCGGTGCCGATGACGCGGTCGCTCCGGGAATCGGCCAGGGCGAGCGCCAGCATCCACACGATGACGAGAAACGCGGAGAACAGCCAGTAGGAGAACTCATTGAGGCGGCTGTCTTCGCGCACGGCGACATCGACGCGGCCGAGGCCGAACCAGATGATCTGCGTGCCGTAGACCACCCACACCAGCACGAGCAGGTCGGTGATGCGAAGCATGCGGGCGTAGCGTGCACGCCACGCGTCGCGCTTGGGCGGCAAAAGGACGCGGCCGGATTCCGTCGTCAGCTCCGACTCGGAAGCAGTAGGTGCACTCGTCGTCGCGGGTGAAACTGCGGCCTCCGTGCTCATCGCGTCACTCCTCGCGTCTTCCGAACCGACGGGCGTGACTGTATCAAGCTCGTGCGACGGGGAGGTTTCGTGATGCGACATAGAAGTTTTCTCGAAGGGGGCTCTCTCAGGGTAGCGGGCGGTCGAACCGCGTCACGCTGTGTGTCGACTCACTGCGTGACCGCGTGAGGCGTAGGAGTCGTTGCCTCTTGAGGTCTTGGCGGTTCAGGGAGAGAAAAATTCTCCGCGTCCGCAACCGGTGTCTGCGCTTGTCGCCGTCGGCGCGAGTCGAGCACCGTCGCGACGACGATGCCAAGACAGGCGCCGGCGGTGTTGGCGATCACGTCGAACACACTCGGGGTGCGCTGGGGGAGGAGGCCCTGTGCGAGTTCAACCAGCACTGTGGTCGCGACGGCGATCGGGAGCGCCAGCCATCGACGCGACCGCATGATGAGCGCGAGCAGCAGGCCGAAGGGGACGAACAAGGCGATGTTCGCGGCGAACTCGACACGTTCATAGGTCAGCGCGGGGGCGACGCGTGCGATCGCTTGCAGCAGCGGGCCGGCGCCCTGATCGACCGGCGTCGGCCAGAGTGCGATGAGCGCGAGGGCGCCGAGATAGAGCGCCAGCCATGCGCGCGGGTCGCGGGCGAGGGTGCGAGCGGGGGAACGGGGGGTCGCGGCGATCGGAGTCTCCTGAAACGAGAGGGTGGCGCCGCGACGACGGGGCTGTGGTCGCGAGTGTACGCCGGGGGCGCGCATAGCGTGCCGGCTCAGCTGAGCGGGAGCGCGATGCCCGATGGCGCGGCGAGCACGGAAGGAGTGCCGGGGCCGGTGAGTGAAACCTCGAACGCGGTGAACGGCACGACCGTCTGAGCTAGCACGGGCAGCTGGTTCAGGAAGGAGACCGTGGTCGCGCCCGCAGGCAGCGTGGCGGGCACCTGCATCCACGAGTTTTTGTCGTCGTTACCGGGGTATGTTGCCACCCTCGTGATCTGCGAGCCGGAGGGTGCCGAGACGGAGATGCGGATGTCGCCGGCGGAGTACTGGGTGCCTGCGGGCATACTCATGCCCGACACGACGGCCTTGGTGTAGACCCACGTGGGTCCGGCCGACCCGTTCCACGAGAGCGTGCCGCCGAGCACCTCGAGAGGGTCTCTCGGCGGTGCACTGGCCGCGGCAGCCGGGAGTGCGGTCGCGAGCACGATCACCGGCGTCGCCCAGGCGGCCGCGGAGAGCAGGGTGCGGCGGCTCATGCCGCGTCCCTCGGTCGACCCCCCGATCTCATCCATGTTCTGATTCTACCTCTGTGGTCAGACCACATGGCTGAAAAGTTGATGAGAGCGGTCCCGATTGCGGATGCGGGAAAGTGGGGGCGACGGGGGTGAGTCAGTCGAGGGTGAGCAGGCTGTCGCCGCTCCAGAGCACCAGGTCGTCGTCGAGCATCGAGATCGCAGCGGGGGCGGCGGGGTCGACGTCGGAGATGCACCCGAGGAGCGAGCCCGTGGTGCCGGTGAAGCGGGTGACGGCGACGCCGTCGGCGCATGCCTCGTCGGTGTGCGCCACCACGAGGGTGCCGCCGAGCGCGTCGAGGGCGATCGCACCCTGGGGCGCGACCGCGATCCAGTCGCTTGCGGCCGTGCCCGCGGTGCCGGCCGGGAGGAGCATCGCGGCGCCGTCGCAGATCAGTCCGATCACGCCGCGACTGGTGCGCACGTTCGTGGCGGCGTCGCAGGGCGCCGTGGCGTCGGCATCCGGGCGCACGACGGTGACACCGTCGGCGGGGGAGAGGTAGGTGGCCTCGGCCAGTACCGAGGTGTAGGCCTCCCAGTCGCGCCCGTCGGTGTAGGTGCGCAGCGCCGCCGGTTCGCACGCATCGCCGAGAGCAGCGAGCACCTCGCCGTTGCCCTCGCTGAAGGTCGCGACGCCGAGCACCTGCGCGGCGCCGACCGCAGTGGGCGTGACGTCGCGCCACGTCTCACCGGCATCGGTCGAAATCTCGACAGTGGGGGCTGCCACGCCGCACGCCCCCGCCGTCGCGCGCCACAGCGTGTCGCCGGCGACGGCGAGGAAGCGCTCATCGGTGTGTGACGCGGCGGCGGTGGGCGTGGGGGTGGGGGACGGGGTCTCGCGGTCACCGAAGGTGAACGTCGGTGCCGGGGTCATCGTCTCGCCGGCCACCTCGCCGCCGCGGGTGCTCTGTAGCGCGAGCGCCGAGAGCACACCGACCACCGCGGTGAGCGCGACCACGGCGACGATCGCCACGATCCGCGCACCCCGGCTGCGGGCGGAGAACGGACGAGACACGGGGCGTCAGGGGCGGCGACGCGTGGTCGAATCGGGATCGGAGAGCGGCTCGCCGGCCAGCAGCGAATCGAAGTCGTCCTGCGGCGTGCGCGGAGCCGCGGCGGGCCGCGCCGCCGGTGCCGGGCGCGCGGCGTCTTCCGGCGCGAAGCCCGGGTGGTTGCCGGACTCGCGCGGCGTCGCCGGTGCCGCGGCGGGCGCGGCGGCGGGAGGCGTCGACGGCTTGGGCGTCTGCGTCGCACCCGTCACCGTGAAGGTGCGGCGCGCGGCGGAGGGAAGCGAGGGCTCGGGAGCCACGACCGGCGCCGGCGGCGGCACCTCGCCGGCATCCTTCGCCTTCTTCTGCGCCTTGGCGGCGACCTTGGCAGCCTTGGCGGCGGCCTTGGGGTCTTCGCGGTAGCCGTAGCCATACCCGTAGCCGCCGTACTGGTGGTAGTAGGCGTCGGGGCCGCGGGTGGGCACCATGGTGAGCACGGTGCCGGCGGTCTTGGCGCCCACCGTCTCGAGCGCCTCGACGGCGCCCGACAGCTGGTGGCGGGAGGTGCGGCCGGCGGCGATCGCGAGGATCGCGCCACTGGTCGACTTGGCAAGGATGGCGGCATCGGTGACGGGCAGCAGCGGCGGGGCGTCGCACAGCACGACGTCGAAGTCGCGCTCGAGCACCTCGAGCAGCGTCTGCATCTGCTGCGAACCCAGCAGCTCGCTCGGGTTCGGCGGAATCTTTCCGGCGGGCAGCACATAGAGCGAGCGGCCACCCCACGGCAGCATCACGTCGCCCACGCGCACGCGCCCGATGAGCACGTCGGTGAGGCCCACGCCACCCTCGATGCCGAGGTACTCGGCCACCTTGGGCTTGCGCAGATCGGTGTCGAGCAGCGCCACGCGCTTGCCGGCATCGGCCAGCGCGATCGCGAGGTTGATGGTGGTCGTCGACTTGCCCTCGCTGGGCACCGAGCTGGTGACGACGAAGCTCGCCCGCCCACCCATGTCGACGAACTGCAGGTTGGTGCGCAGCGCCCGGAACGACTCGGCGCGGGGGCTGAGCGGGTCGGCGTGCACGATGAGCGGCCGATCTTTGGCCTTCGCGTCGTAGGCGATCGCGCCGATCAGCGGCACCGAGGTCACCTGGGCGACATCGCGCGGGGTGCGCACGCGAGTGTCGAGCACGGTGCGCAGCACCGCGCCACCCACGCCGAGCGCGAGGCCGACGAGCGCGCCGAGCGCGAGGTTGAGCGGCACATTGGGGCTCGAGGGCTTCAGTGGCGGCAGCGCGTCGGACACGCGGGTGAGGCGCACCGGGCTCGCGCCCTCAGAAACGGTCGGCTCGATCTGCGGCACGACCTCAGACAGGCTCGCCGCGACGGCGTTGGCCAGCTCGGCAGCCTTCACCGGATCGGGGTCGGTGACCGTGATGGTGATGAGCGTGGTGTTGAGCGCTGCGGATGCCGACACCTGCGCGCCCAGCTCGGTCGAGGTCACGCCCATGTCGAGCTGGGCGATCACCGGGTTGAGCACGATCGGCGTCTTCACGAGGCCGACGTAGGTGTTGATGCGGGTCTGCGCGAAGCTCGAGCCCTGCTGCAGCTCGGCGACCGAGCCGCTGCCCTGCGTCGACACGGCGACCGTGCTCGACGCCTCGTATTCGGGGGTGCGCGTCAGCGAGTACGCCGCCGCGACACCGATGCCGACCAGCGTCGCGATGATGATCAGCAGCCAGTTCTTCCGCAGAACGCGGATGTAGTCGCTCAGCTCCATGCTCGGGGGGCGCTACCTCTCAGAAGGGGCGGGACCGCGCGGCCGCGGGTGTGTCCAGTGTGCCACAGGGCGTCGCGGCGCCCGGGCGAGGCGTCGCGACGTGACGGTCGACGCGGTTCGCGGCGGCGGCGGCCGGCCGGGTCAGGCGGCGGCGAGGCGGACGACGCGCTCGACCTGCGCGAGGGCGGGAACCAACTGCTGCGCCGACAGCTGGTAGGTCTCCCAGCTGCGCCGGTAGGGGTCGATGACGTCGTCGTCGGCCGGGTCGGCGGGCGACGGGGTGAGCCCGCGCATGCCGGCGACGGTCGCCGCGGCCGCGCGCAGGCGCGCCGACGGGTCGGGCCCCGCAGCCTCTGCCGCGCTCACCAGCGCATCGTCGGAGAGCGAGGCGGCCAGGCGTGCGAACTCGCGCACGGTGAACGTGGAGCGCAACCGGCTGGGGGCGAGCTCGGCGATCTCGCGTCGGTGATCGCGCGTCATCGCCAGCAGAAGATCGGGGCTCGTGAGCATCGCCTCGGTGAGGTAGCGCGAGCGGTGGGCGTCGGCATCCGCTTCGCTCACACCCAGCTCGAGCGCGAGATCGATGGCCTCGGGGGTCATCGTGGCGGCATCCAGCCCGCGCACCCCCGCACTGTGCACCGTGACACCCAGGTCACCCAGCCGCGTCGCCAACAGCAGCTCGGCCAGCGGCGACCGGCAGATGTTGCCGGTGCAGACGGTCATCAGTTCCATGGCGTGCTCCGGGTAACGTGGGCGGGTGCCCGATCACTCTAGCGAGACGCAGCTCGCGCCCCGCCGCGACCGCAGCGAGCACCGCCGCGAGCGACGCAACGACTGGCGGCTGGGCGGTTCGACGGTGCGCCCCTGGCGCGAGAAGCTGCTGGCGATCGCACTCCTCTCTCTAGGCGCCGGCGTTGTGCTCGGCGATCTGGCGCGGCAGTTCGCGCCCACGCTGACGCTGCTGCCGCAGGTGCTGCTGTGGCTGGGCATGCTCGCCCCGGTGATCGTGGCCTTCGTGTGGTCGCGCCCCGTCGGGCTGCTGCGCTTTCGCGCGATCGATCTGCTGTGGGGCCTGGGCCTCGGGCTGACGGTGCGTGCGGTGCAGGGATGGGTGGCCGGCGCGGATGCCGCCTTTCCCGCGCTCACGCGTGTCGATGGCCAGCTGCCCGCGGGCTGGTGGTTCACCGACGCACTCGCTCCCGCCGTGATCGCCCCGCTGATCGAAGAGTTCTTCTTCCACGGCGTGCTGCTAGTCGCCGCCTACTCGATGCTGCGTCGAGCGCTCGGCGGGTTCACCGCCGGCCTCACGGCGCTGCTGGTCACCACCGCCGTCTTCGTGGTGCTGCACGCGGCACTGGCTCCCGGCGCCGTCTCGACGGTCGTCGCGCTGGCGGTGCTGGGCCTCACGGCGGGGGCCGCCGTGCTGCTCACCGGGCGCATCTGGACGGCCGTGCTCATCCACGTGGTCTACAACGTGAGCGGTGTCGGGCTGCTGCTCGGGGGCACTTTTCTCGCCTGATAGCCGACAACCCGGTTTATGACACGGCGTGTCGAACGGCACCGAGATGTTACACAGTGGTAACCCAGCTGATTTTGAGGATTCACATCAGTCTCGCTAGTCTCGAGCGTGGGTGGGGGACAGGTGTCCGCCGAAATCCGTGACTCAGATCGAGACTACGTAGAGACCGAAGGACCGAAACCATGCTGAAGAAGACTCTTGCCGCGACAGTCGTCGCCGGCGCTCTGCTGTTCGGTGGCGCCTCTGCCGCCTCCGCTGCCAACCAGTACCCCATCGATGAAGACGCGATCACCGTCACCGACACCACTCCCGGCATCGGCCAGACGATCACCATCACCATCAACATCGGCGACTTCTCGTTCGTCATCAACAACGTCACCTTCACGGTGTCGCCCTCGACCGGTGCGAGCCTCGCATCGCTCGTCTCGACGGCCACGTCGAGCAGCAGCGTGACCAAGCCGGTCTCGAACGACGTCGCGTCGGCGAGCTTCACCGCCTCGGCCGCCGGCACCTACACGGTGACCGCGACCGACGCCGCCACCGGCACCGTGCTCGACACCATCACGCTGTCGGTTGCTGCGGCCGCCGCCGGTGACCCGACGCTGCCCTCCACCGGTGGCGAGCTGTCGACCGCTGCCCTCTGGGTCGGCGCCGGCGCTCTCGGCCTCGGTGGCCTCGCCGTCGTCGCCGCGACTGCCCGTCGCCGCGCCGCGCAGCGCTGATCGCAGGATCGCTTTCATGACGAAGGCCCCGGGCTCCGGCTCGGGGCCTTCGCCTGTCGCCGGGCGACCTGAGTGGTCGCGCCCCGGCGCGGCGCTGCTGGTCGTCGTCGTCGCCCTCGTCGCCGATGCGGCGATCGTGCTGAACTGGTCGACGCTCAAGCCCGGGCTCGGCCCGCTGCCCGATGCCGTCGGCGCGCTGCTCGACATCGTCGTGGTCGCCGGGCCCCTGCTCATCGGCGCGCTCGTCGCCGCGCGGCTGGGCGGCCCCGGCATCCGACGCGCACTCGGTCTGCGCGTCACCGCTCTCGACCTCGCGCTCGGCTTCTTCGTCGCCCTGCTCGCCCGTGCCGTGATGGAGCTGATCTTCCCCACGGTGGGCGGCCTCGTGTCGGCCTTCGCCGACGACGACCGCACGGCCGTGCTCGTCGTCACCATCGTCGGCGCAGTGCTGATCGCCCCGGTCTGCGAAGAGCTGCTGTTCCGCGGTGCGCTGCAGCGCGCGCTCGGCGCGGCCCTCGCCCGCGGGGCCGGGCCGGTGGTGGGCGGCATCGTCGCCGTGGCGATCTCGACCGTCGCGTTCGTGCTGCTGCACACCGTGCCCTACGGGGGTGCGGTGCCGCCGTCGGCCGTGCTGTCGCCCCTGCTCGTCGGCCTGGGCGCGGGCGCCCTCGTGGCGGCGACCGGCCGGCTCGCCCCCGGAATCGTCGCCCACGTGCTCTTCAACCTCGGGGGAGTGCTGCTGCTCCTGTGGTGAGGCGATTGGGAATCGGCATCCGTATGCCGTAGACTCTCCCTTTGGTGTGCGGCTCAGCTGACCCGGCACCACGAACGTGAGCCCTCCACTGGCGTGTTCTGTTCGGTTGTTGCGTTTCGACTCGCTTCGCTCGCTCAACGACCGGGAAGAACCACCCCGGAGCGGGATTCACGAACCTCTCCGTTCGATTCAAGAAAGCAGCACTACTGTGACGCGCACCTACACCCCCAAGGCTGGTGAAGTGACCCGTGAGTGGGTCGTCATCGACGCGACCGACGTCGTCCTCGGACGCCTCGCCTCGCACGCGGCCACCATCCTCCGCGGCAAGCACAAGCCCACCTTCGCCAACCACATCGACACCGGTGACTTCGTCATCATCGTCAACGCCGAGAAGGTCGCCCTCACCGGTCAGAAGCTGACCCAGAAGAAGGCCTACCGTCACTCGGGCTACCCGGGCGGCCTCAGCTCGGTCACCTACGCCGAGCTCATGGAGAAGAACCCGGTTCGCGCCGTGGAGAAGGCCGTGCGCGGCATGCTCCCCAAGAACAGCCTGGGCGCCCAGCAGCTGTCGAAGCTCAAGGTGTACGTCGGTGCCGAGCACCCGCACTCCGCGCAGCAGCCCACCCCGTACGCCTTCGACCAGGTCGCCCAGTAAGCGCCGCCGAGAAAGATAAAGGACACATCTGATGGCGAAGATCGCTGACTCCATCGAAGAGACCCCCGAGAACTACTCCACCGAGACGCCCGCGACCGAGGCCGCTGCGGCTCCCCGCCCGGTGCTGACGGTTCCCGGTGCCGCTGTGGGCCGCCGCAAGCAGGCCATCGCCCGCGTGCGCCTCATCCCCGGCTCGGGCACCATCACGGTCAACGGCCGTGAGTTCGAGGACTACTTCCCCAACAAGCTGCACCAGCAGCTCATCACCGACCCGTTCACGGTGCTCAACCTCACCGGCGCCTACGACGTCATCGTGCGCATCTCCGGCGGCGGCCCCTCGGGCCAGGCCGGCGCGCTGCGCCTGGGCATCGCCCGTGCGCTCAACGAGATCGACGCTGAGAACAACCGCCCGACCCTGAAGAAGGCCGGCTTCCTCTCGCGTGACGCCCGCGTCATCGAGCGCAAGAAGGCCGGTCTCAAGAAGGCCCGCAAGGCGCCTCAGTACTCCAAGCGCTGATCCGCGCATGGCGCTTTTCGGCACGGACGGTGTCCGTGGTCTTGCCAATGGCATCCTGACGGCCGATCTCGCGCTCTCCCTGGCCCAGGCGACAGCTGTCGTCCTGGGCCAGGGGCGTATCGCGACCGCGCGGCGGGCGACGGGCAAGCGGCTCACCGCCGTGATCGCCCGCGACCCCCGCGTGTCGGGGCAGTTCCTCTCGGCCGCGGTCGAAGCGGGGCTCGCCTCGTCGGGTGTCGACGTGCTCGACGCCGGGACGCTGCCCACCCCGGCGGCGGCCTACCTGATCGGCGATGTCGACGCTGATTTCGGCGTGATGATCTCCGCCTCGCACAACCCCGCCCCCGACAACGGCATCAAGATCTTCGCCCGCGGCGGTGTGAAGCTCCCCGACGCGGTCGAGCAGCGCATCGAAGAGGCGATGGCCGGCGAGAAGCTGCGCCCGACCGGCGGCGACGTCGGCCGCGTGACCCGCTTCTCCGACGCCGAAGACCGCTACGTGCTGCACCTGCTCGGCTCGCTGCCCCACCGCCTCGACGGCCTGCACGTCGTGCTCGACTGCGCCCACGGCGCGGCATCCGGCGTCTCTCCCGAGACGTTCCGCAACGCCGGCGCCCGAGTGACCGTGATCGGCGCCGACCCCGATGGCCTGAACATCAACGACGGCGTCGGCTCGACCCACCTCGACAAGCTCGCTGCCGAGGTCGTGCGCGTGGGCGCCGACGTCGGCATCGCCCACGACGGCGACGCCGACCGGTGCCTGGCCGTCGACGCCTCCGGCGCCGTGGTCGACGGCGACCAGATCATGGCGATCCTCGCCGTCGCGATGAAGCAGCGCGGCCGTCTGCACCAGAACACGCTCGTGGCCACCGTGATGAGCAACCTCGGGCTGCACCGCGCGATGGCCGACAACGGCATCCACGTCGAGACCACCGGCGTCGGCGACCGCTACGTGCTCGAGCGCATGAACGAGGGCAACTACTCGCTCGGCGGTGAGCAGAGCGGTCACGTGATCATGAGCGCGTTCGCCACCACCGGCGACGGCCTGCTCACCGGTCTGCACCTGTGCGCCGAGATGGCCCGCCAGCGCAAGACGCTCGCCGAACTCGCATCGGTCATGACCGTCTTCCCCCAGGTGCTCATCAACGTCACCGGCGTCGACCGCTCGCGCGTCGGCGATGACGAGGTGGTGCAGGATGCCGTCGCGGCGGCGACCGCTCGCCTCGGGCTGTCGGGGCGCGTGCTGCTGCGCGCGTCGGGCACCGAGCCGCTGGTGCGCGTGATGGTCGAGGCGTCGACCGCCGACGTCGCCGCGGAGGTCGCCGAGCGCCTGGCCGACGTGGTGCGGGAGCGCCTCGCGCTGTAGCGCCGCCGGTGGTGCCGGCGGCGCGCTCGGAGGCCGCTCGTGGGCGGATGACGATCGGGTAAAACTCCTATCCATTGTCTGAGAAGTTGCCTAGAGTGACGCGTGTGAAGGCGTCTTCGGGGATCTCGACACGTGTCCGCTCGGTCATCGCGGCATTCGCGAGCGTGCTGCTAGTCGGCAGCGGACTGGTCATCACCGCGGCGCCGGCCGCCGCGGCCGACATCACCGCGGTGCAGACGATCACCAAGACCGCCGACACCGATAACGCCACCGTCGCTCCCGGCGAGCCCTTCCTCTACTCCTTCGCCGTGACGTGCGGCTCATCGGTGGGCGGGGTCACCGGATGCGGCAACGCCACCATCATCGACCTGCTGCCGCCGAACATCGAGTTCGTCGCCATGGGGCCCTTTCCGGCGGGAGCTCCGGGCACCGCGTCGGTGACGCAGGTAGGAGGCCGGGACCAGGTCACCATCACCTTCACCGACCCCGTGCAGATCACCGGCGACCCGGCGACGCCGGAGGTGCCCGGCCTTCCGTTCGGATCGTTCACCGTGTCGATGCAGGTGCGCCTCGCCGCCGACGCGCCCTGGGAGATCAGCGGTGCGGAGCTGACCAACACCGCCGACCTCACCTCTGACAACGCCGACCCCAAGCAGTCGTCGGTGCCCGTGACCCCGGCCGTTCCGCGCCAGCTCGACTCGACCCCGTCGAAGAGCTTCGCGCCGGCGGAGAACTTCGCCACCCCGGGCCTGCCGACCACGCTCACCCTGTCGGCCGCCAACGCGACCAACGGCGCCGTCGACGAGCTCGTCGTGCAAGACCCGGCGGGCACACCCGCCACCGATGCGTCGAACCCGTTCTTCTACCTCGCCTTCACCGGCTTCGGCACGGTGACCCCGCCCGCCGGCGCCGACGAGGTCGTCGCCGAGGTGTTCTCGGCCGCCGACCAGACGTGGCACGTCGTGTACACGGGGGCCGGCCCCCCGGTCTACCCGGCGCCCGGCGGCGACATCCCGGCGCTCGACGACGTCTACGGCGTGCGCTTCACCTTCACCGACACCACGGGCGACCGCATCGCGCGGGACGCGACGGTCACCGCCGACGTGCAGCTCGCGCAGCGCGACAACGTCGACGGTCTCCCCGAGACCACCCTCACCAACACGGTGACCAGCAGTGTGCGGGTCGACTCCGACACGGCGAACTCCGACCCCGCGCAGGCGACCTACCGCATCGTGCCGTACGGACTGCAGGTGGCCGCCGGGAAGAGCTTCGACAAGGCCGACATCCGGGTGAACGAGACGAGCATCGTTCGCCTCACCGGCACCAACACCGGCACCGCGCCGCTGGAGACCCTGACGATCACCGAGCCGGGGGCGGGAACCCCCGACACCCTCGCGGGCGACCTGGAGTTCGTCGGAATCGGCGACGACGGCGCGGGCGGCGGCATCCAGTGGCCCGCCGACGCCGACGGTGCGACCATCACATACCAGTACGAAGACGGCACCGACTCGGGTGCGCTCACCGCCGCGGCCACCGACACGCTGCCGGCTGTGCCGGCCGGTGCGCCGCGCGTGGTCGGCTTCACCGTCACGTTCACGGCCACCGCTCCCGCGACGATCGTGCCCAGCGCCGAGGCCCGGGTGCCCTTCACGGTCGAGTACACCGGGCCGACGCCGCCGCCCGAGCAGCCCGTCACCTTCCCCAATGAGACGACCGTGACGGGGTCGGCGGGCGGGCAGGATGCCACCGACTCCGCCCAGAGCACCCTCACCGTCTACGGCGACCAGATCGCCGTCGAGGTCGGCAAGTCGCTCTCGCCCGCCCAGGGATGGCTGATCCCGGGGCAGCAGGTGACCGCGCAGATCCCCGCGAAGGTCTCCGAGTTCCCCGCCACGACCGTCAACCCGACCCAGGTCGTCGTCGAGGACTCGATCGTCACCTCTCCCGTCTGGTGGAACCTGTACGACGTCACCGGTTTCCCGCAGCTGGGCATCCCCGACAATGCGACGCTGACGATCGAGTACACGACCGACGGCACCACCTGGCAGAGCCTTGCGGGCCCCCTCAGCGCACCGCCGCAGTACCAGGACGTCGCGATTCCCGCCGGCGTCGACCCGGCCACGATCCAGGGTTTCCGCTTCATCTACGACGCCGACCCCGGCGCCTCGTTCGCCCCGGGCACGACGTTCCAGCCCAACGCGACGTTCACGACGCGCGACACGACCCGTGACGGCGACGTGCCGATCGAAGACGTGCCCACCAACGCGGTGAACGGGCAGGGCGAAGACGTCGTGCGCACCGCCAACTGCGCCGGCGCCGGGGCCACCCTCGACGCCGAAGACCTCGTCGCCCCCGACGCGACGACCGATCCGTGCCCGACCCACGACCTCGTGCCCATCGACGGCGACGGCGACGGGCCCGACCTGTTCGACAAGGCGCTCTCTCCGCAGCTGGTCACCGAGCGCACCCAGGCGGGGGTGACCGGCCAGCTGCGCTGGTCGACGGGCGGCCTCACCGGCGTCGTGCAGCAGTCGGTCACCGAGACCGGCTCCACCGGCGGCGCGCCCGCCACGACGGCGACGCTGCCCACGTCGTATCTGAACGCGTTCGACATCGTCACGCTGCCGGCGCTGACCAAGACGAACGATCCGCTGCTGGCGTTCGACCGGCTGGTGTCGGTCGAACTGTTCGACCACACCACGGGCACGTGGACGGCGGTCGGATCGGGCGACTGGGACGGCCCGACCTCGGGCGACACCGTGTTCCCCGGCTACACGCTCACCAGCGCCGAACGCGCCACGACGACCGGGGTGCGCTACCTCTTCGAAGAGAGCCCGAACCGCGCCGCCGCGCTGACCCCCGGCGACCTCAGTCAGCCCGCGGTCGGGTCGGGGGTGGCCTCGTCGATCGACCGCCGCACCATCCCGATCACCTTCCAGCTGCGCGACGTGCTGCGCGTCGACGGCACGACGCCGGTGCTCGCGACCGACGTCTACAACGTGGCGCCGCAGGTCGGCCTCGTGCGCAACACGGGCGCCTCGACGGCGTGCTTCACCGACTTCGCCGCCGACGGCACGTGCGCCGACCCGCTCACCAGCACCGACGCGGCCGACACCACGATCCTCAACGGCACCGCCACCATCACCACCGGCAAGACGTGGACGGGCGGCCCCATCGGCATCCCCGACCCGTCGACCACCGCGCCGCAGGACTTCCCGACGACGCGCGCCACCCTCTCGGTGGTCAACAACGGTCCGCAGCTGGTCGACAGCATGGTGCTGCGCGACCCGGCCCCCGGCGTCGCCGTCGCCGGCACGGCGTTCGACAGCTTCGACCTCGTCGGCATCGTCAGCGTCACCCCGCCGCCGGGCGCCACCGCGACGCAGGTCGTGCTCGTGTATGCCGACGGCACGAACAGCCCGCCGATGACAGTCGCGGAGGCGACGGCCATGGGAGCCGCCGCGCTGGCCGACGTCGTCGGCATCCAAGCCGCCAGCGACGGGCGCATCGGCACGGGCACGTCGGCGGGTCGCCTGCAGGTGCAGCTCGATCTGCGACTGCGTGTGACCCTGCGCAGCACCGGAGCCGCCGTCACCGCCGCCACCGTTCCCAACTCGGTCTACGGCGCCATCAGCGACCCCTCGGTCGAGCCGGCCGGCTCGTGTGCGGCGTCGCCCGCCGTCGCGCCGCCGGCGGGCACGGTCATCGGCTGCTCCACGGCGACCACCGAGATCACCGGCACGCTGCTGCGCACCGTGGACGCCGGCAA
The DNA here is from genome assembly GCF_025421715.1 of Microbacterium festucae. Lineage (GTDB taxonomy): Bacteria > Actinomycetota > Actinomycetes > Actinomycetales > Microbacteriaceae > Microbacterium > Microbacterium festucae. The sequence goes on along the minus strand of NZ_JAOEFC010000001.1, from coordinate 423,078 downwards.
GACGTTCGGCCCGACCTCGCAGTACGAGGACCAGGACGGCGACATCACGATGACCCTCAGCGGGCGGATCGGCGGTGACGCGCGCAGCACCCAGCTCGTGCTGCAGGACGACACCCCCGCGTTCTGGAACGCCTACGGCTTCGCCGGGCTCTCGGGCGGATTCGCCACCGCGACGCCCTCGAACCGGGTGTTGATCGAGGTGCTCCATGGCGCCACCTACACCGTCGGGGCGGGGAACACGCTCACCTCGGCGGACGGCACGTGGATCACGGTGTCGAACCTGAGCGGTGACACGTGGATGTCGGCGGCACAGGCGCGGGCCGCGCTGCCGGCCGGCGCTCAGGGCACGCTCGTGACCCTCGCCGGGCCGACGCCGGCGATCACCTACGGGCAGGTGCAGGGGCTGCGCGTGACGTTCCAGCGCGTCGCGCCGGCCGACATCAACGACCCCGCGGCCGAGCCGCTGCTGTTCGAGAACCCTGCGGGGCCGACCCTGTCGGCGGCGACCCTCGTCAACCGGCGCGACGCGCTGCTGACCACCGGTGCCGTGCCCACCGACCTCGCCGGCACTACGGCGGCGCCGGGCACGCCGGCCGCGGGCACCTATCCGAACACCGTGACGGCCACCGTCAGCGGCGCCCCGGGAAGCGGCGGACCGGTCAGCAGCGACGCGTCCGCCTCGTTCCGCTTCCTCCACCGGCCCACGAGCGCGCAGCTCACGAAGACGCCGGCCGGTCTCGAGCAGCCCGGTGTGCCGTTCACCGTGACCCTCAGCATCACCAACGACGGGCAGTGGCCGATCATCGACCCCGTCATCACCGACACGCTCCCCGTGGGCGGGGTCGTGCCGGGGCAGCCCGACCTCGTCTTCCCGCCCGGCGTCGACCCGGCGGCGCCCGGGACGTACACCTATGCCCTGAGCGGCGGCACGGCACCCCCGTCCTTCACGCCGTTGCCCACGGCATCCGCCGACGTCGATGTGGCGCTCGACCCGGCCGCGGGAGACCCGACGCGCCTGCAGTTCTCGTTCCCCGCCGGGTCGGCGCTCGGGGTGGGGCAGACCTACACCGTCTCGTTCCGGATGCAGATCCGCGTCGGAGCGATCGCCAACGAGACGTTCACCAATACCTTGACCGTCGACGGGGAGCGCCAGTTCGACACCTGCAACGCGCAGGGGCCGGCCGCCGACACCTGCGCGACCACCGCCGAGCTGCAGACCACACCGGTGGCGAGCCTGGCGATGGTGCAGCAGGTGAGGGCGACCGACGACGAACTCGGCGTGCTGTCGGCGACGACCACCGCGTGCACGCCGGCCGATGCCGATCTGCGCGGCTTCTACCGCTTCCCCTGCACGCCGGTCACCAAGCCCGGCGGAATCGATGAGTGGGAGCTCACCTACACCAACACCGGCACCTACCCGCTCGACATCGTCGACAGCATCGTGTACTTCCCGCATGTCGGCCCCAGCGGCATCGACATCGACTCGGGCCAGACGAGCCAGTGGACGCCCGAGCTCGTTCCCGGCAGCCTGCAGGCCGTGGCGCTCGACAACCCGAACGCCAATATCGTGCTCTACTACACGACCGCGCCGCGGGAATCGATCTGCACCGAACTGCTCAACCCCGGCAGCTTCTGCCCGACGGGCGCCTGGCAGTTCCTCGAGCCGACGACCGATTTCAGCACCATCACCGCCGTCTACGGCGCTGCGGAGTTCGACGTGGCCGGTGACGCCCTGCAGCCGGGCGGCCGCTACCGCATCAGCTTCCAGACGGTCGCCCCGGATGTCGCGCCCACCCCCGCGATCGACCCGAAGACCTGGAACTCGGTCAAGACCGGCGGCTGGTACACCCCGTCGGCGGGCGGCCCGCAGACCCAGCTCGCCCCGTTCGAGTCGCCCGTCGTCGGCGCGGCCCTGGCCACCGGCAGCGTCAGCGTCGAGAAGTCGCTCTCCGGCCCCGCCGCCGGCGAGGACTGGGTGCCCGCCACCTTCACCGGCGCACTCGCCTGCACCTCCAACGGCACCCCCGTGCCCGCAGAGTCCCTGCCACCGGTGCCGCCCCTCACCCCCGGAACACCGGTGACGGTGACCGGTGTGCCGTGGGGCGCGGAGTGCACCTTCGTCGAAGACGACGCCGGCAGCGCCGTGACGCTCGACCCGGCGACCGTCGTCGCCAACCGCCCGCCGGCTACGGCCGAGGTGATCGGGGTGCGCAACGACTACCAGTACGCGAGCCTCGTCGTGCGCAAGGCCGCCTTCGCCGCCACGGGGTTCAACATCCCCACGCAGTTCGCCTTCACGGTGCAGTGCACATTCAACGGCGAGATCGTGCTCGACACGTCGTTCACCCTCGACGCCGGGCAGTCGCAGACCTTCGACGACCTCCCGGCGCGCGCACGCTGCGTGGTGCAGGAGACCGATGACCGGGGCGCCGGACTCACCATCCCGCTCGTCGACGTCACCGACCCGACGGTGCCCCCCACCACCGACGACGACACGCTGACCGTGGTGATCCCCGAGCTCACCCCCGACTCCACCACCAGCGGCACCCAGAACGAGGTCGGGTACATCAACCTCTTCGGCGTCGGCGGCATCACGATCCGCAAGGACTTCGCGGGGGCGGCCGCGGCGCAGTTCGGCGAGGACAAGACGTTCACGATGAACGTCGTCTGCACCTTCGATGGCGAGACGCTCGTCGACACGACCGTCGACCTCGACGCCGCCGGCGGCTGGACGGCGGCGGTGCCGGGAATCGTCATCGGCTCGGAGTGCACCGTCACCGAACCCGACCTGCAGGGCGCCGATGCGGTGACCATGACACCCAGCGACCCCGCCGATCCATCGACCGCCGTGGTCATCGTCGACACCGACGCCGACGTCGACGTGACTGCGACCAACTGGTATCTCACCGGCTCGGTCGAGGTGACCAAGACCTTCGACGGCGACGGTGCGCAGAAGTTCGGCACCGCCGACTACACGCTCGAGCTCACCTGCGTGCGCGACGGGATCGACGTCGTGATCCCCGGCGGCACCGAGCGCACCGTGTCGGCATCATCGGCCACCGCCGAGTGGAACGCGCTTCCCACCGGCGCCGACTGCACGTTGGCGGAGACCGATGCCGGCGGTGCCGACCCGACCGCGATCCTCGACGAGAACGGCGACGTGCTCGTGCCCGACGCCTCGACGGGGTACACCTTCACGGTGGTCACCGACCCGACGCTGCTGAGCGCCGACGACCAGACGCAGCCCCCGCTCGGCGTGCGGAACACGTTCGACTTCGCCGAGGTGAGCGTGATCAAGACGGTGACCACCGACGCGGTCGACCAGGCCGGCGACCCGGTGCCGTTCGGACCGTTCGAGGTGACGCTGAGCTGCGAGTTCAACGGCATCCCGGTCTCGGCACTCGAGCCGATGACGCAGGCGATCGCCGACGGTGACACGGTCACCTGGACCGAGCTGCCCGCCGGTGCGGCGTGCACGGTGACCGAGTCCGACACCGCCGGTGCCGGCTCCACGTCGCTCACCGTCACGCAGGGCGGTCTGATCGACACCTCGGTGGCGGGCACGTCGGTCGTGCTCGACCCGCTTCCCCCGGTGGCCGCCGCGAACCAGACCACGGTCGCGATCGACAACACCTTCCCGACGACCGCGCTCACGATCTCGAAGGAGCTCGCCGGCACCGGCGCGGCCGCCGTCTCGCGCACGTTCCCCGTCGACGTGGTCTGCACGCTCACCGACCCCTCCCACCCGGACGGCTACCCGGTGCGCGACGACACGTTCGAGATCGGCGGCGCGTCATCGCTCACGGCCACGGTCGACCTGCTTCCGGTGGGAACCTCGTGCACGGTCACCGAGACCGACGCGGGCGGCGCCGACGCGACCGCCGTGGTCGCCCGCACGGCCGACGGCACCCGCATCGCGCAGGCGTCGGGCGGGGCGCTGACGGTGATCGCCGCCGACACCGACATCGAGGTGGTGATCACGAACACGTTCGTCGCTCCGCTGCCGCCCACCGGCGGGGAGATCAGCTGGGCCGTGCCCGCCATCGGCGGGGGACTGGTGCTCGTCGGCATCGTCATCCTGCTCGTGCGGCGCCGCCGACGCGCGGACTGAGTGCGGCTCCGGCTCGCGGGCACGGTAATCTTCGGAGCAGATCCGGCGCCCCCGAGCCGGAGCCGAGAGGCAGGCTGATGCAGCGAGCGACGACCCGTGGCTGGTCGTGGGGGCGCATCTGGTGGGGCGCCGTCTCGAGCGGCCGCTATCTGACCTGGTGGACGCTGCTGGCCACCGGCATCGTGGCCCAGACGCTGCTGGGCCCGTATGCGGGGGCCGACACCGCCGCCGACACCGTCGGCGCGTTCGTCGTGTCGACGCTCGTGTGGGCGGTGCTGGCGGTGGCGCTGCTGCCGGTCGCGGCGGCGGAGCGTCGGATGCCGTCGCGCGCGGCGCGCGGCGCGGTCGTGGTGACCGCGCTCGCCCTGGCCTCGGCGGTGCGCCCCTTCCTGAACGATGCCCTGCTGTGGGTGCTGCTGGGCGAGCCGACGACCGCGGGGTGGGTGCAGCGGGTGGCCACCAACCTGCTGGCGTGGTTCGCGATCACCGGCGCCGTCGCCATCGCGACCGAGCGCTACGCCGCCCTCCGCGACGGTGGTCAGCGCCTGCGCGCCGCGATGGACGCGCTCGCCGTCTCGCGGGCCGAGATCGCCGCCTTCGAGCGTGCCACCGGGGCCGCGCTGGCGGAGGCGGCCGCGCAGCTGCGCGCACGGCGCGACGCGCTGCTGGCCGGCGACCTCGACTTCGACCGCGTGCGCGCCTACTCTGACGTCGTGCGCGCGCAGAGCCACCGCCTGCAGGATCTCTCTCGCGCCGACCGTCACGGCTTCGCCGGCGCGCCGCACCGGACCGCGGCCGCCGCCCCCACGACGCGCGATCGGGTGCCGGTGTTCGCGCGCCTGCGGCCACCGCCGCTGCTGACGGTCGGGGCGATCTACGCGGTCGCGGCCGCGCCGTTCGTGCTGTCGGTCGGCGGACCCCTGGTGCTGATCGTGGCCATCGTGCTGGCCCTGCTGGTCTGCCTCGGCGCCGACCTCATCACCCGGCGCTTCGTGCGCGTGCGTCCGCCCGTGGCCCGCGGCATCCTCTTCCTCCTGACGTGGACGCTCGCCGGAGCGACGATGACCACCGTCGGGATGATCGTGCTGCCGCAGTCCGGCGCGGCGCTGATCGTGCCCGTCGCCGGCTTCCCCGCCCTCGCCGCGCTGTGCGCCGTCTGCACCGACGCGGTGCACCGCTCCACCGTGCAGACGCAGCGGCTCACCTATGCCCTGCGCACCGTGCCCAGGGGCCTGGCCGCCACCGAAGCGAGTGTGCGGGAGCGCCTGCGGCACGCGGCCGACCTGCTGCACGGTCGCGTGCAGGCGCGCTGCGTGGTGTTCGCCGCCTACATCGACGAGGCGGAGCCGACCGAGGTCGAGATCGATGCCTTCCGCAGCGGCATCGATGCGGCGCTCGACGCGGCCGTCTCTGCGCAGGTCGACGACGCCGACAGCGACCTGGCGGGGCTGCTGGCGGCCTGGACCGACGTCGTCGAGGTCGCCAGCGACATCGACGCGCGTGCCGAAGAGGTCATCGCCGACCCGGTCGTCGCCCGCCGCGTGGCGGCCATCGTGAGCGAGGGCCTCGTCAACGCCGTCAAGCACTCCGCCGCCCGCACCGCCGAGCTGCAGATCGAGCCCGTCGACAGCGGCGTGCGCGTGCGCCTGGCCGCGCCCGGCGAGATCGTGCCCCACCGCACCGACGGGCGGGGCCTCGCCTCGGTCGGCGGGCGCCTGACGCAGCGCGACCGCGACGTCGTGCTCGAGGCGGTCGTGCGCGGCTGAGTATCTCGCCGGCTGGGCCTGTCGTGCGCGGCTGGGCCGGTCGTGCGCTGGGCCTATAGCGCGCGGCTGGGCCGCGCGGGTGTCTCACGTCGAGTTACCTCGGCGAAACATCGCCTCCGGATGCTGTGAAACACGGCCGCCGTAGCGTCGCATCGCTCGCACCCGCGAGTCCTGCAGCCCTACGCCTCGAGGAGACCCGGTGCAATCACCACCGCGCAGCATCCGCCACAGCAGGGCGCCGTACGCGATCATCGGCGGAGGAGCCCTTGCGGCCGCCGCGATCGTCGTCGGCTTCCTGGCCATCCCTGCCGTCAGCGGCGCCGCCGCCCCCGGCGGTTCCGGCTCCGACGAAGTCGCGCACGTCACGTCCAAGCCCGCCCTGGGCGCCCCCCGCGACGCGCTGAGCCAGGACGAGCTCGCCTACGCGCTCCACCTCGCCACCGACGCGGCGCACCTGCCCGACGGCGTCACCTCCGTCGACGGGTCCGAGGCGCCGCAGGTGCTCTCGATCGACGTCGCCACCCGCGACGTCGACGGCGCCGACCGCATCGTCGACGTGCTGCTGTACGACTACACCGGCAACCAGGCGCTGCTGCAGGAGGTCAACCTCACCGCCGACGCCGTCACCAGCTCGTCGCAGACGGGGGTGCAGCCCCCGCCCAGCCCCGACGAGGTCGACTACGCGTTCACCGTCTTCCTCGACGATGCCGCCGCCAGCGCCGAGGTGCGCGGCGAGTTCACCGCCGTCACCGGCGCCGAGCTCACCTCCATCGACCAGCTGGGTGTCAGCGGTGGCGCCTTCGTGCCCGATGCCGGCACCGTCGGCGGCGAGGCCTGCGCCACCGACCGCTGCGTCGAGATGCAGTTCCGCATCCCCGGTGGCGGCTACCTCGACACCACCGGGTTCGTCGTCGACCTCTCCCGCCGCTCCGTGATCGGCATCCGATGAAAGGCGCAGTGTCTGTGAACAGTCCCGTCAAGAAGCTGACCCGCGCCCTCGCGCTCACCGCCGTCGCCCTCATCGGCGCCGTCGGCCTCGTCGCGGTGCCCGCCACCGCCGCCACCGCCGCGCCCCCGCCCATCAACTGCTCGGGCGACGCGCTCATCGAGAAGTCGTTCGACAACGGCACCACATGGCAGATGTGCTGGCGCGTCGACAGCAAGAAGGGCCTCGTGCTCGAGCAGGTCGCCGTGAAGGCGCCCGGCGAGACGAACTACCGGCGCGTGCTCGACTCGCTCTACCTCAGCCAGCTGCACGTGCCCTACGACACCGGCAAGAACGTCTGGAACGACATCACCTCGTACGGCTTCGGCAACCAGTACCTGCAGAAGCTGAGCCCGGCCGAGTGCGGTCAGGGCGAGCTGCGCGACGTCGCCCAGAACTGGACGACGACCCGTCGGGGCGAGACGACGACCTGGATGCGCACCATTCCGGGCCTGTGCATCACCGACACCACCAGCCCGCTGGCCTACCGCTCGCACGAGCAGACCTGGGGATCGATCGCCGACGCCCCGCTGTTCACCGACGACAAGCAGGGCTTCTCGCTGCAGATCATCTCGAAGGTCGACTGGTACGAGTACGCCACGAAGATCGAGTTCACCGACGAAGGCGGGATCTCGTTCGACCTCGGCGCCACCGGCGACATCTCGTATGAGGACTTCGACGCGGATGCCACCACGGGCTGGCCCGTCGGTGAGGGCAGCGCCGACCAGTTCGCCGCCTCGCACTGGCACAACGCCATCTGGCGTCTCGACTTCGGTCTCGACGGTCAGAGCCACCAGGTGGTCGAACAGTACGACTCGGAGCTCGGCGAGATGGGGGAGAAGACGCGCCTCATGCACACCACGTCGCAGCAGGTCGCCTCGCCGTCGAGCCTCGTGCCGGCCGACGACCTCACCTGGTGGCGGGTCGCCGCGCCCGACAGCGTGAACGCCGACGGGCACGTGCGCTCGTACGAGTTCGTCTTCCCCGGCGCCCAGCTCTACCAGGGCGACCCGGTGACCCAGCCCCTGCTGTCGTTCACGAACTACAACGCCTGCCAGGAGTACGCGACCAACAACCTCAACACCGCGTGCACCGAGAAGAACGTCGTCGACTATGTGACATCGGGTGCCGGCAGTGACCTGGTCGACCCGGTCGCGTGGGTCAACAGCGGGTTCCACCACGTCGTGCGCGACGAGGACCAGAGCCCCATGCAGACCCACTGGCAGTCGTTCACGATCATCCCGCGCGACTGGACATCGACCTCGATGGGCACCCCCGGGGGCCGGTCGTGCATCAACGGCGACCCCGGCGGCGAGATCCACACCGACGAGTCGCCCTGCGAGGTCGTCGAGCCCGAGACGCCCGTCACCCCCGAGCCGACGGCCACCGCCACCCCGGAGCCCACCGTCTCGGCCTCGCCGGAGCCCACGGCATCCGCGTCGCCCACGCCCTCGACGTCGCCGGACGGCGGCCTGCCGTCCACCGGCGGACCCGACGGGGCGGCAGCGGCGGCGGGGATGAAGCTGTCGCGCACGAGCCTCGCACCGGGTGACGTGTTCGATGTGACTGCGGGCGGCTTCGCCCCCGACGAGTCGGTGACCTTCACGCTGCACTCCGACCCGCTGACGGTCGGCACCCTGCGCGCGAACGCCGCGGGTGTCGTGTCGGGCGCGCTCACCGTTCCGGTGGCCGCACCCGCGGGAGCACACCGCCTGGTGGCGGTCGGCGTCGTCTCGGGCACCGAGGTGTCGACGGCGTTGACGGTGACCGGGGCGCTGGCCGTCACCGGCGGCACGATCGCCGGGGGCGCCGCCCTGGCGGGAGTCGCGCTGGTGGTGCTCGGCACCGCCTTCGTGCTGCGCCGTCGCCGCAACACGCTGCTCGCACCGCAGTGATCGACCGGCGGTCCGGTTCGCGCCCCCGGCGGACCGGACCGCCACCCTCCCTCTCCACCCCACAGATCCCGCCTTCGTCGAAGGGAGCACCATGCGCCGACCTCTCGCCGCCGCCGTCTCTGCCGCCGCCGTCCTGGTGACCGGGGCGCTGCTGGCCAGCGCGCTGGGGTGGGCCGCCGGGGCGAGTCGGCCCGTGGCGGCGAGCTCCGACGGCGGGGCCGCACTCGTGGTCACCGCCGCGCAGCGTGACGCGCAGGTCGACGACGTGCCCGTCGAGGCGGACATGGTGTTCGCGACGATGATGATCCCCCACCACGCGCAGGCGGTGGAGCTGTCGCGCATCCTCGCCGCCACCCCCGGCATCGACGACACCTCGCGCGCGCTGGCCGCCTTCATCGACCGCGACCAGAGCGCCGAGATCGTGCAGATGACCGACTGGCTGGGCGCCTGGCATCAGATCGGCGTGATGGACCACGACCACACCGGGTCGATGGCCGGCATGGCCACCCCCGAGCAGGTGGCGGCGCTCGACGCGCTGGAGGGCGTCGCTGCCGAGAAGCGGTTTCTCGAGCTGATGATCGTCCACCACGACGGCGCCCTGCAGATGACCCGCGAGGTGATCGTCGCCGGGAACAACAGCTGGATCCGCGCCCTCGCCAAGCACGTCGCCGCCGAACAGCAGCGCGAGATCGAAGCGATGACGGCCCGCCTGGCGGTGCTGTGAAGCGTCGCCTTGCCGCTGCCGCGGCGGTCGTCACCGCTGCCGCGGTCGTGGGCGTGGCCGCCGCGCAGCCCACCGTGCTGCGGGCGCAGTCCGCGTCGATGGCGCCCGCCGTGCAGACCGGCGACCTGCTGCTCGGCGGAGGGCGCCCGCAGACGCCACCCGCCCGCGGCGACATCGTGGTGTTCTCCGACCCCGGCGGGTGGGCGCAGACCGCCGCGCGTCTCACCGGCGCCGCCGACGTTCCCGACGTGTTCGTCAAACGCGTCATCGGCCTGCCGGGGGAGCGCGTCGCGTGCTGCGACGGCGCCGGGCGTCTCACGGTCGACGGCGAGCCCCTCGTCGAGCCCTACCTCGCCCCCGACACGACGCTGGCCAGCGTGCTCGCCTTCTCGCATGTCGTGCCGACGGATGCCGTGTTCGTGCTCGGCGACAACCGAACGGCATCCGTCGACTCGCGCTACCTCGGCAGCGTGCCGCTCGAGCATGTCGTCACCGTCGCCCCGTGGGTGGTGCCGCTGCACTGAGCTGCCGGCTATGTCGCCGAGGCCCCTGCGCGGTCGTCGGCCGCGGCCGGAATCGACAGCGCGTCGGCCAGCCGGCGCGCCGCGCCGGTGAGCGCACCGACCTGCGCCGCCGCCTCCGACGGCCCGGCGGCCGCCGCCGCCAGCGCACCCACGATGCGTCCCTCGGCGGTGCGCAGCGGCACCGCGACGCATGCGCGCTGCTCCTCCGACGGGTCCACTGCGAGGGCATAGCCGAGCGCGAACACCTCGGCCGCGATCTCGCGGTGCTCCTGCGGGGTGATGCCCGATGCGCGCGCGGTCTGCACGACCGTCGCGACGGCATCCTGATCGGGGTAGGCCGCCAGCGGCGGCGCGTAGGCGGCCAGCAACACCCGCCCGATCGCGGTGGAGGCCAGCTGCTGGCGGGTGCGATCGAGCGAACGCAGCGGCCGACCCGGGTCTTCGTCGACGATCACGACCCGGCCCCGCTGATAGCGGGCCAGGTGCACGGCCACCCCGGTCTCGGCGCGCACCCCGGCGACCACCTCGGCCGTCGACAGCGGGCGGGTCGGCGCGACCAGATGCGCGAGCTCGACGACGCGCACGCCGAGCGAGAAGCCGTCGAGGGTGGGGTGGCGCAGCAGATACTCCTCGCTCACGAGCGAGTTGATCAGCCGGTAGGCGCTGGCCCGTGGCAGCCCCAGGGCGCGCGCGATGCCGTTGGCCGACAGCGTCGGGCCCGAGCGGGCCACCTCTTCGAGCACCGCGAGAGCCTGTCCGACGCTCGAGCCGGAGCCCGCCCCGCTCACCGGCGGACGGCCGGCTTCTGTGCGGCGGCGGGAGCGATGGCATCCGCCGCGATCGGGGTGTCGTAGGCACCGGCGCGTGCGGGCGACAGCGCCCCGCGGTACAGCCGCCAGGCGTGCACCCCCACCACGCCCAGCAGCAGCACGACGATGACGAGGATGCCGGTGTGGTCGTCGCCGGTGGTGCCGGTCCACTCCACGACGACGATCATCGCGAGCGCCGCCGCGCCGACGAGGGCCGGCCAGCTCTCGCGCAGCGTGAACTCGCCGATGCGCACGAGGTAGCGCACCGCCGCCGCGCACAGCAGCAGGTAGGCGACGATGAACCCGAAGCTCGAAGCGACGCCGATCGTGGCGCCCAGCAGCGTGTCGCGGCCGATCACGATGAGCGCGGTCGCCCCCGCCGAGATGAGCCCGCCCACCACCGCGGCCGCGCGATGCGGCGAGCCGAACCGGCGCGACGCGGCGCCGAGCCAGGCCGGCAGTGCGCCTTCACGGGCGAGGGTGAACACGAGCCGCACGAGCGCATTCGTGCACGCCAGCGCGCAGGCGATCCACGAGGCCGCGATCACGGCATCCGTCGCCGCCCCCCACCAGGTCGAGTCGGGGAGGACGATCGTCTGCCCCAGGGGACCGGTCGCGCCGTGCGCGCTCGCCGACACCTGCGCCGCGACGCCGAAGAGGTAGATCAGCCCGAGGGCGGCGGCCGTCCAGATGAGCGCACGCGGCACCGTCGCCAACGGGCGGCGCGTCTCGGGGGCCAGCGCCGCACCGCTCTCGAAGCCCACGAACGAGGCGAGGGCCAACGCGATGCCGGCGGCGAACGCGGATGCCGAGGGAGGCGGCCCGGCGCCGGCACCGGGCAGGAGCGGGGCGAGGTCCCAGCCGGTGGCGGTCAGCGTGGCGAAGGAGAGTGTGAGGATCGCGGCGACGGCGACGCCTTCGACGACGAGCATGATGCGCGTCGAGACCCGCGCCCCGACGACGATGACCGCGGTGATCGCCGCCCCGACGACCAGCACGACCCCGATCATGAGCGCGGGGTCGGGGCCGTCTGCCCGCGGCCCCGCCACCAGCTGCGCGATCCGCCGGGCCCCCGAGCGCAGCGTGTCGATCGACATGGCCCCGTAGCCGACGGCGATCGCCGTGCCGGCGGCGATGCCCACCACCGGACCCAGGCCCCGCGTGACGAACGTGTACACCCCGCCCGCCGCGGCGATACGCCGCCCGAAGATCGCCAGCGACAGGGCGACGAGCATGACGATCACCGAGGTCGCCAGCAGCGCGAGGAACGCGAAGGCGCCCAGCTGTCGCACGAGGCCGCCGGCATGGGTGAGCAGCACGCCTGCCGGCGCGACGGCGGCCACCGACTGCGCGACGACATCGGCGGGGCCGAGCGACCCTCGCCGCAGACCGTGCAGGGGCGAGCGCGCGGCGAGGGTGGAGTCGGGGCGGCGATCGCGGATCGCGTCGCTCAGTGCGCTCATCAAGGGCCTCCCGGCTCAGGGCCTGCCGACGCTCAGCCCGGTGGCGGAGCGGCCGATGGGCCGACAGTAGAAGGTGCCTGTTGCCGCGCCGCGGCGCACGTGTTTCCGCCGGATGACGCGCGGTGGAGCATCCCTCGGGCGCAGGCCCCGGGATCAGTCGGGGTCGGTCCAGCTGAGCGATTCGATGTAGCGCAGCAGCACGCCCTCGCGCAGCGCCCACGGGCTCACCTCGAGCTCGTCGACCTTCAGGGCCGTCATCGCGGTGTGCAGCACGACGGCGCCCGCCACGATCTGGAACGTGCGGTCGGCGGTGATGCCCGGCAGCTCCTGACGGGCGGATGCCGGGATGCGGGCCAGCCGCGGAATCCACGAGCCCAGGGCCTGGCGGGGGAGCAGCATCCGCTCCGACCCGCTCCAGCCGGGCACCGGATAGCCGGCGAGCTTCGCGAGCGAACGGATCGCCTTCGACGAGCCGACGACGTGGTTCGGGCGGGGCTGCTCGCGCATGAGCTCGACGACCGGGGCGAGGGTGGCCTGTGCGTGGTCGCGCAGGCGGGCCACGGCATCCTCCCCGGGCGGGTCGTCGGGGAGGAACTCGATCGTCATGCGGCCGGCGCCCAGCGGCACCGACGCTGCCACGTCGGGAAGCTCGTCGGCGCCCGCGGCCAGCTCGAGCGAGCCGCCGCCGATGTCGAACAGCATGATCTGGCCGGCCGACCAGCCGAACCAGCGCCGCACCGCCAGGAAGGTGAAGCGGGCCTCGGACTCGCCGCCGAGCACCTGCAGTTCCTGGCCGAGGGCCTCCTCGATGCGCGCGATCACCTCGGCGCCGTTGGTCGCCTCGCGCACCGCGCTCGTGGCCGTCGCGAGCAGCTCGCGCACGTTCTCGGCGCGTGCGGTCTCGCGCGCCTGCGTCACGGCATCCACCAGCGCGGTCACCCCGGCCTCGCTGATCGAGCCGTCGGGTTCGAGGTAGCGCATGAGGCGCAGCACGGTGCGCTGACTGGTCGCGGCCAGCGGCCGACCGCCGGGGCGCACGTCGGCGACGAGCAGATGGACGGTGTTCGAGCCGATGTCGAGGACTCCGAGGCGCATGTGGCGAGCGTAGCGGGGTCATAACTCAGGCAGAACGCCCCCGAAACCGGTGACACCCCGCCGAAACGGAGATTCTGCCTGAGTTATGCGCCGGATAAAGTAGGCGCGATGGTCCCCGACGACACCACCGAGGCGCTGACGCCCGTCGATTCGCTCTACCGCGAGATCGGCCGCGACGAGTGGGCGCGCTTGGCCTCCGGCATCCCCAACCCGCTCACCGACACCGAGATCGTGCAGCTGCGCGGCATCGGCGACCGGCTCGACCCCGCCGAGGTGCGTCAGGTGTACCTGCCGCTCAGCCGGCTGCTGAGCACGTACGCCGAGAACACGAAGCGGCTGGGGCGCGAGAGCGCGGACTTCCTCGGCGAGCCCGACTCGACCACGCCGTTCGTCGTCGGGGTCGCCGGGTCGGTCGCGGTGGGCAAGTCGACGATCGCCCGCCTGCTGCGCGAGCTCATGAGCCGCTGGCCCGGCACGCCCCGGGTGGAGCTGGTCACCACCGACGGGTTCCTCTACCCCAACGCCGAGCTCGAGCGGCGCGGCATCATGCACCGCAAGGGCTTCCCCGAGTCGTACGACCGCCGCGAGCTGGTGAAGTTCCTCATCGACGTGAAGTCGGGGGCGGCCGAAGCGCGGGCGCCGTTCTACTCCCACGTGCGCTACGACATCATGCCCGACGCGCAGGTGGTCGTGCGCCGCCCCGACGTCGTGATCGTCGAGGGCCTCAACGTGCTGCAGCCGCCGCCCACCCCCAACGACGTCGCCGTCAGCGACCTGTTCGACTTCTCGATCTACATCGACGCCGACGCCGACGACATCTCGCAGTGGTTCGTGAGCCGCTTCCTGGCACTGCGCGACGGGGCGTTCAGCAACCCCTCGTCGTTCTTCAACCGGTTCGCCGAGCTCTCGGACGAAGAGGCCGTGCCGCGCGCCCTCGGCTTCTGGAACGACATCAACCTGCCGAACCTGCGCGAGAACGTCGAGCCCACCAAGCACCGCGCCAACCTCGTGCTGCGCAAGGCCGCCGACCACGCCGTGGAGTCGGTGCTGCTGCGCAAGCTCTGACGCCCGGCGGGGGTGGCGGACGGGCGCCTCGCCGACCGGCATCCGTTTCGGAGCACGGCGCCCATCTCGGAGGAATCCGTCGATTTCCTCCGATCTGGGTGACAGGCTCCGAAATGCGCGCGCACGGACGGCCTCACCCACCGGGCCCGGCGTCAGCCGACCGGATGCAGGGACTCGCCGTCGGCGACGTAGCGCTCGCCGGTGTCGGGGCAGACCCATTCGGGGCCGTCGGCGGTGAGCGGGCGACCGGTGCGGCCGACCCAGCCGATGCGGCGGGCGGGCACCCCGGCGACGAGGGCGTGCGCGGGCACGTCTTTGGTGACCACGGCGCCGGCGGCGACGAGGGCCCAGGCGCCGATCGTCACGGGGGCGATGCACACGGCGCGGGCGCCGATGGAGGCGCCGCGGTCGACGGTCACGCCGACCGCGTGCCAGTCGTCGGCACCCTTCAGCGACCCGTCGGGGTTGGCCGCGCGGGGGAACTCGTCGTTGGTGAACACGACGGCGGGGCCGATGAACACCCCGTCGCCGACGACGGCCGGCTCGTAGACGAGCGCGTAGTTCTGCACCTTGCACGCGTCGCCGAGCACCACTCCCGGGCCGATGTAGGCGCCCCGCCCGATGTTGCAGTCGGCGCCGAGGCGGGCGCCGGCGCGCACCTGCGCGAGGTGCCACACGCGGGTGCGCGCCCCGAGCACGACGTCGTCGTCGATGTCGGCCGTCGGCTGGACGACGGCGGAGTCGGTCTCGGTCATGGCATCCTCCCCAGGGATCGGGTGCGACGTATCTGGTGCCAAGTATTGTGCGCGGTTCGCGGATCTGGCTACACTCCGAGCGGGGGACACTCCGTCGACTCACGCCTATGGGGGGCGCGGGCCAGAGATCGAGCGATCGATCTCGCGCGGAGTGCGAATGGCCCGTCTCGCGTACTCACGAGACGGGTGACTGGGGATTGAGTAATGGGGACAAACCGGGGGACCGGTGCACTCGCACCGACCACATCGTGGCACCGTCGCGCGCTCGCGCTGATGGCCATCACCGCGGCGCTCGCTGCCACGCTCGTCGTCTCGGCATCGCCGGGGCGCGCCGACGCGGCGAGCGCCTGCGACCCGGGGATCAACCCGATCGTGTGCGAGAACCAGGAGCAGGGCACCGACCCCGCGGTATGGGACATCGAGGGCGCGGGAGATCCGACCATCCAGGGCTTCGCCACCGACATCTCGGTGAACGCGGGCGCGCGCATCGACTTCAAGATCGACACGGATGCCGCGTCGTACGACATCGACATCTACCGCACCGGCTGGTACCAGGGCAAAGGCGCCCGGTTCATCACATCGGTTCCCGTGAGCGCAGCCCTGCCGCAGGTGCAGCCGGAGTGCATCTCGGACGAGACGACCGAGCTGTACGACTGCGGCACCTGGGGCGTCTCGGCCTCGTGGGACGTGCCGGCGACGGCGGTCTCGGGCGTGTACATCGCCCGCCTGACCCGCGGCGACGGGGGCGCGAGCCACATCATCTTCATCGTCCGGCAAGACGGCAACACGTCCGACGTGCTGTTCCAGACCTCCGACCCGACCTGGCAGGCCTACAACCCCTACGGCGGGTCGGACTTCTACCAGGGCGCCGCCAACGGTCGTGCCTACAAGATCAGCTACAACCGGCCGCTCGCCACCCGCGGCGTCAGCAACGGGCGCGACTTCTACTTCAGCTCCGAGTTCGCCACGGTGCGCTTCCTCGAACGCAACGGCTACGACGTGTCGTACCTCGCCGGCGTCGACACCGACCGCCGGGGCGGTGAGCTGCTGAACCATGACGTCTTCCTGTCGGTGGGTCACGACGAGTACTGGTCGGGCGCGCAGCGTCGCAACATCGAGGCGGCACGGGATGCCGAGGTCAACCTGCAGTTCCTGACCGGCAACGAGGGGTACTGGCGCACCCGCTACGAGAACGCGGTCGACGGCTCGGGCACGCCCTACCGCACCCTCGTCTCGTACAAGGAGACGTGGTCCAACGCCAAGATCGACCCGAGCCCGGAGTGGACGGGCACGTGGCGCGACCCGCGCTTCGCGACGGCGGCGCAGGGCGCTCACTCGCCCGAGAACGCCCTCACCGGCACCATGTACATGGTCAACGACGACGACCTTCCCGTCACGGTGTCGGCGGAGGAGGGCAAGACGCGGCTGTGGCGCAACACCGGCCTAGCCTCCCTCGCCGCTGGGTCGAGCGCGGAGCTCGCGCCGCACACCGTCGGATACGAGTCCAACGAAGACATCGACAACGGGTTCCGCCCGGCCGGTCTCGTGCGGCTGTCGACGACGACCGGCTACACGCCGCAGTACCTCACCGACTACGGCAACACCGTCGTCGAGGGTACGACCACCCACCACGTCACGCTCTACCGCGCCGCCAGCGGGGCACTCGTCTTCTCGGCGGCCAGCATCCAGTGGGGCTGGGGACTCGACCAGACTCACGACGGCAACGGCGCTCCCGCCGACAGCCGCATGCAGCAGGCGCAGGTGAACCTGCTGGCCGATATGGGCGCCCAGCCCGCGACGCTGATGACGGGGCTCGTCCCCGCCACCGCGAGCTCCGACACCATCGCACCGACGACGACGATCACGAGCCCCGCCGCCGGGGAGCAGGTCGTGCACGGTGCGACCGTGACGGTCACCGGTACCGCTGCGGATGCCGGGGGCGGCCGCGTCGCCGGTGTCGAGGTGTCGACAGACGGCGGGACCACGTGGCATCCGGCATCGGGCACCACCTCATGGTCGTACTCGTACATCCAGCAGGGCGGGCCCGCTGCGACCGTGCGCGCCCGCGCCATCGACGACAGCGCGAACTTCCTCGCCGCCGGTGTCGAGCGCAGCGTGGTCGTGACCGGGGCGGCGTCGATCTTCGGCGAAGAGGTGCCGGTGCGGCCCTCGGCCGACGACCAGCAGGCCGTCGAGCTCGGCATCACCTTCTCTCCCGACCGCGACGGATACATCACCGGCGTGCGCTTCTACAAGGGGCCCGCGAACGCCGGCACCCACGTCGGCTCGCTGTGGAGCGCCGACGGCACCTCGCTCGCGCAGGTGACCTTCGTGGGCGAGACCGCCACCGGGTGGCAGTCGGCCCTGTTCACCCATCCGGTCGCGGTGAGCGCGGGAACGGCCTACGTCGTCTCGTACACGGCGCCGTCCGGCGGCTACGCCTACGTCGACGACTACTGGCCGTACCGCAATCGCCCGTCGTCTCCGCTGACGGTCGCCCCGGGAGTCGGGGAGGACAGCCCCGGGGTCTTCGGACATGCGGGCACGTTCCCGACGCGCACGTGGGGGACCTCCAACTACTACGTGGATGCCGTGTTCGAGGCGACCGAGTCGTCGCCCACGCGCCTGGCCGCACGCACCCCGGCACCCGGATCGGCGTCGATCCCGACCGACACCTCGGTGGTCGCCGTCACCACACGCGATGTGTCGGATGCGACGCTGACCCTGACCGGACCCGACGGCGCCGTCGCCGGCACCGCCTCCTACGATGCGGCGACACGGTCGATCCGCTTCGCGCCGGCACAAGCCCTGGCGCCCTCGACGACCTATGCCGTCACCGTGTCGGCGACGCCTCTCGACGGGTCGACGTTCGACGCCGGCGGCGCGTGGTCGTTCACCACCGCCGCGCCGACGGCGCCCGTGGGAACCTGCCCGTGCTCGCTCTACACCGACCTCGACCGGCCGACGATCGCCGCCGATCCCGATGACGTTCCCGTCACCCTCGGCATGGCCTTCAGCGTGGCCGAGCCCGGTGTGATCTCGGGGGTGCGCTTCTACAAGCACCTGCTCAACACCGGCACGCACCGGGGGGCGCTGTGGACCTCGGACGGGCGGCAGCTCGCCGAGATCGAGTTCACCGACGAGACGGCATCCGGGTGGCAGACCGCCTCGTTCGCCACGCCCGTGGCCGTCGAACCGGGCACCGAGTACGTCGTGTCGTACGACGCGCCGGTCGGCCGGTACTCGGCGACGCCGTCCGCCTTCAGCTCGGCGGTCACCCGCGGGCCGATCACCGCGAGCGCGGGCGGCGGCGCCTACTCGTACGCCGGCGGGTTCCCGACGCACCGGTCGACGGCCAGCTACTTCGTCGACGTCGTCTTCGAGCGCGCCGGCGCCGCCCCGGTGCTGGTCTCCACCAGCCCCGCCGCCGGCGCGACAGGTGTCGCTCGCAGCGTCGCCGTCTCCGCCACCTATTCGGCAGATCTCACTGGCGCTCCGAGCCTGTCGGTGACCGCGAACGGGTCTGCCGTCGCCGGTGCGGTGACCGCGGCGGGCAGCACCGTCACGTTCACTCCGGCGGCGCCGCTGCCCTACGGTGCGCACATCGTCGTCGCGGCGTCGGGGATCGCCGGCAGCGGGGGTGCCGCGGCCGACCGCTCGTGGTCGTTCACGGTCATGACAGACCCCGCCCAGCCGGTCCCCGTCACTCTCTTCGGCACCGCGGCGCCCGTCGCGGCATCCGGAGCAGACGGCGCATCGGTCGAACTCGGCACCTCCCTGCGCACCTCGGTGGCCGGGCAGGTCACGGCGCTGCGCTTCTTCAAGACCGCGGGTGACACCGGCGTGCACACCGGAACCCTGTGGGGTCCCGACGGCCGGGCGCTCACGACCGTGACCTTCGCCGACGAGAGCGCCTCGGGGTGGCAGACGGCGGTGCTCGCCGTGCCGGTGACGCTCGCGACCGGCACCGACTACACCGTCTCCTTCCTGTCGCCGCAGGGCCGCTACCCCTACGCGACGGGCTTCTTCAGCCAACCGCGCTCGAGCGGGCCGCTGACGGCGACGGCGGGCACATTCCGCTACGGCAGCGGCGGCACGATGCCGACGCAGACGTGGCAGTCGTCGGGCTACTTCGCCGACATCGTGTTCGTCGCCGGCACCACCACCGCCCCGGCGCCGACGGTGACCGCGACCACGCCCACGGGTGCGTCGGCGGCCGTCGACGCGGCCATCACCGCCACACTGTCGCAGGACGTCGCTGCGCCGACGCTCTCCCTCGCGACCGCCGGTCAGCTGGTGGCCGGGACGTCGACATACGACGCGGCCGCGCGCCGCCTGGCCTTCGCGCCCGGTGCGCCACTGACCGCCGCGACGACCTACACCGCCACCGTGCGCATCGGCGGCCAGGCGCTCGATCAGTGGACCTTCACCACGGCCGCGCCCGTCGTCTCGGGATCGGTCGAGAACCTGTTCGGCACCACCGTTCCCGCGATCACCGCCTCGACCGACACCGACGCCGTGGAGCTGGGGACGGCGTTCACCGTCGCCGCACCCGGCACCGTCACCGCGATCCGGTTCTACAAGGGTGCCGCCAACGTCGGCGCGCACACCGGCAGCGTCTGGAACAGCGCCGGCGACCGGCTGGCCACCGTGTCGTTCGACGCCGAGACATCGTCGGGATGGCAGCGCGCGGCACTGTCGACGCCGCTGCCGGTCGCGGCGGGGCAGACGTACATCGTGTCGTACTTCGCCCCCTCGGGCCGCTACGCGATCGAGGCCGGCTACTTCTCCGCTGCGCGCACGAGCGGAGCGATCACGGCACCGGCGGGCGCGAACGGGCGCTTCCGTTACGGCGCGTCGGGCGGCTTCCCCGACGGGTCGTGGAACTCGTCGTCGTACTTCGTCGACGCCGAGGTGACGTTCGGAACCCCGGCGGCGCCCACGCCCACTCCGACTCCGACGCCGACGCCCACTCCGACTCCGACGCCGACGCCCACGCCGACGCCGACGCCGACGCCGACGCCGACTCCGACGCCGACTCCGACTCCGACTCCGACTCCGAC
Organism: Microbacterium festucae; assembly: GCF_025421715.1. GTDB lineage: Bacteria > Actinomycetota > Actinomycetes > Actinomycetales > Microbacteriaceae > Microbacterium > Microbacterium festucae. Next base: position 402,823 of record NZ_JAOEFC010000001.1, on the reverse strand, counting down.
GCCGACTCCGACTCCGACTCCGACTGCAACACCCACGCCCACGCCGACTCCGACGCCCACGCCGACGCCGACGCCGACTCCGACGCCCACTCCGACGCCGACGCCGACGCCGACGCCGACGCTTGCGACGGTGACGACCGTGACGCCTGCGCCCGGTGCCGTCGACGTGGCGCCGACGGTCACCGTGACCGCCGTCTTCGACCGGGCGCCCGCCGCACCCGCGATGACGCTGCGCCGCGGCGGGGCACCGGTGGAGGGCGTCGCGACCTACGACGAGGCCACCCGCACGATGACATTCACGCCGGCGCAGCCGCTCGAGTGGACGACGGCCTACACGGCTGCGGCCACCGACGGGGCGCTCGCGCTCGCCGGCGGCGAGTGGACCTTCACGACCTCCGCGCCGCCGCCGGTGCTCGAGGCGCAGACGATCTTCGGGGCGGCCACACCGCAGCATCCGGCCTGGAACGATCCGGACGGCGTGCAGGTCGCGACACGGTTCACCGTGAGCGTGGCCGGTCAGGCCACGAGCGTGCGCTTCTACAAGGGCGACGCGAACACGGGGCTGCACACCGGCTACCTGTGGCGCGCCGACGGCGTGAAGCTTGCCGAGATCGCATTCATCGGAGAGACGGCATCCGGCTGGCAGGAGGCGGTCTTCACCCATCCGGTCGATCTCGAGGCCGGCGTCGAGTACCGCGTCGGTCTGCACAGCACCACCGGGCGCTACGCCGTCGATCTCAACGGACTCGCAGCGCCGACCGCATCCGGGGTCTTCTCGACCCCGGCCAGCGGCGCCGCATACACGTACTCGCAGGGATTCCCGGATGCCACGAGCACGCACAACTACTGGGTCGACGTGACGTTCGCGCCGCGGGAGTAGAACATCCACACAGCCGCTGGGGGGCGGTTCACGTGCACAGGGGAGGCAGCACAGTGACAGAGAAGAAGAAGAGGATCGTGGTCGTGGGGGCCGGCTATTGGGGCCCGAACCTCGCCCGCAACTTCCGCGCGAGCGCGCAGTGGGAGCTGGCCGGCATCTGCGATCTCGACCAGGCGCGCGCGCAGGCCGTCGCCGACAGCGTCGGGGGCGTGCCCATCACGACGAGCCTGGCCGACGTGCTGGCGGATGCGAGCGTGGATGCCATCGCGGTGGCCACGCCCGCGCGCACGCACCACCCGATCGTGACGGCGGCGCTGACGGCCGGCAAGCACGTGATGGTCGAGAAGCCGCTGGCCGACGAGAAGTCGCGGGGCGAGGACATGGTCGCCCGCGCCGCCGAGAGCGGGCTCGTGCTCATGGCCGATCACACTTACTGCTACACGCCGGCGGTGCTGAAGATCCGCGAGCTCATCGCCGAGGGAGCGCTGGGCGACATCCTGTTCGTCGACAGCACGCGCATCAACCTCGGCCTCATCCAGCCCGACGTCGACGTGTTCTGGGACCTCGCGCCCCACGACCTGTCGATCATGGACTTCATCCTCCCGGGCGGGCTCGACACGGCATCCGTGTCGGCGCACGGCTCGGATCCGCTGCGCACCGGCAAGGCCTGCGTCGGCTACCTCGCGATGCCGCTGGCGTGCGGGGCGATGGCCCACGTGAACGTCAACTGGCTGAGCCCCACGAAGATCCGCCAGATGGTGATCGGGGGCACCCGCCGCACCCTCGTCTGGGACGACCTCAACCCGCAGCAGCGCATCAGCGTGTACGACCGGGGCGTCGACATCGACACCGTCTCGAAGGAGACGACGCTCGACCGCCGGTCGGCGAACATCTCCTACCGCCTCGGCGACACCTGGTCGCCCGCCCTTCCCGAACGGGAGGCGCTCGGCGGCGTGGTGGCAGAATTCGCCGCCGCGATCGACGAGAAGCGCCCCGCCCGCACCAGCGGGGAAGCCGGCCTGCGGGTGCTGGCCGTGCTCGATGCCGCCCAGCGCAGCCTCGCCGCCGGCGGGGCGCCGGCACCCATGACGCTCGACATCCAGCCGCAACGATCGACCCGGGGGGCCGCCGCATGACGCGCATCGAAGGAACCAGCATCCTCGTCACCGGCGGCGCCGGCACGATCGGCTCGACACTCGTCGACCAGCTGCTGGAGGCGGGCGCCGCCCACGTCGACGTGCTCGACAACCTCGTGCGCGGCCGGCTCGCGAATCTCGACGAAGCGATCGCGACCGGCCGTGTCACGCTCATCGACGGCGACATCCGCGATGCGCATCTGGTCGACGACCTCGTCGCCGGCAAAGACCTGGTGTTCCACCAGGCCGCCATCCGCATCACGCAGTGCGCGGAGGAGCCGCGCCTGGCGCTGGAGGTGCTCGTCGACGGCACGTTCAACGTCGTCGAGGCGGCCGCGCGCCACCGGGTGGGAAAGCTGATCGCCGCCTCGAGCGCCTCGGTCTACGGGATGGCCGAGACCTTCCCGACCGACGAGCGGCACCACCACGAGAACAACGACACCATCTACGGGGCGTCCAAGACCTTCAACGAGGGGCTGGTGCGCAGCTTCCGCGCCATGCAGGGGCTCGACTACGTGCTGCTGCGCTACTTCAACGTGTACGGCCCCCGCATGGACGTGCACGGCCTCTACACCGAGGTGCTCGTGCGCTGGATGGAGCGCATCGCCGACGGGCGCCCGCCGCTGATCTTCGGCGACGGACAGCAGACGATGGACTTCGTCTGCGTGCCCGACATCGCCCGCGCCAACGTGCTCGCCGCGCGCAGCGACGTCGTCGAAGGCACCTACAACATCGCCAGCGGCACCGAGACGAGCCTGCTCGAACTCGCCGAAGCGCTGCTGCGGGTCATGGACGCCGAGCATCTCGGCGTCGAGCACGGACCCGAGCGCCCGGTGAACGCAGTGGTGCGCCGGCTCGCCGACACCCGCGCCGCTCGCCGCGACCTCGGCTTCGAGGCGACGATCGGCATCGAGGAGGGGCTGCGGCAGCTCGTCGAATGGTGGGCGCCGCTGCGCGACGAGATCGCGTCGGGGCGACAGGTGGTGGGCGCATGAGCGAACGCATCAACGTCATGATCCCGTGGCTCGGTCAGGAAGAGGCCGACGCCGTGGCCGAGGTGATCGCCTCGGGCTGGGTCGCCCAGGGTCCGCGGGTCGCCCGGTTCGAAGAGGAGTTCGCCCGGGTGATGGACGCCGGCTATGCCGTGGCCACCACCAGCTGCACCACGGCGCTGCACCTGGCGCTGGTCGTGGCCGGCATCGGACCGGGCGACGAGGTCATCGTGCCCTCGTTCTCCTTCATCGCGACCACCAACGCGGTGCGCTACGTCGGCGCCTCGCCGGTGTTCGCCGATGTCGACGTCGTCACCGGCAACATCACGGCGGCCGAGATCGAACGCCTGCTCACCTCCGCCACGCGCGCGGTGATCGCCGTCGACCAGGGCGGTGTGCCCGTCGACCTCGTCGAGATCCGCGCCATCGCCGATCCACTCGGCATCGTCGTCATCGAGGACGCCGCATGCGGGGCGGGGTCGACCTATCGCAACCGGCCCGTCGGCGCGGGAGCCGACATCGCGGCGTGGTCGTTCCATCCGCGAAAGCTCCTCACCACCGGTGAGGGCGGGATGCTGACCACCTCGCGCGCCGATTGGGCGGCACGGGCCCGCCGGCTGCGGGAGCACGCGATGAGCGTGTCGGCCGCCGACCGGCACCGGTCGGTGCTGCCGCCGGCCGAGGAGTACACCGAGATCGGGTTCAACTACCGGATGACCGACCTGCAGGCGGCGGTCGGGCTCGTCCAGCTCGGCAAGCTGCCGGCCATCGTGCGCCGTCGTCGTGAGATCGCGACGCGCTACCGCGCCGGCATCCGCGGGGTCGAGGGCCTGCGCACCGTGTCCGACCCCGATTACGGCACGGGCAACGTGCAGTCGTTCTGGGTCGAGGTGGAAGACGCGTATCCGCTCGACCGCGACGGGCTTCTGGTCGCGCTGGCCGAGGCGGGCATCTCGGCGCGTCGCGGCATCATGGCCGCCCACCGCCAGCCGCCCTACCGTGACCTGGCGCCGGAGGGTTCGCTCCCCGTCACCGAACGCCTCACCGACGGGACGCTGATCCTGCCGGTCTACCACTCTCTCAGCGAATCGGATCAGGATCGGGTGATCGACGTGTTGCTCAAACCGGCGAAGGCGGCGGTCGCGTGATCGCCGGGCTGCTCCTTGTGGGGGCGAGCGGCCTGGCAAGGGAACTGATCGCGGCGGGGATCTCCGGCGTCGTCGGCATCCTCGACGACGATGAGACGCTGTGGGGCACCGACGTCGACGGCGTCCCGGTGCGCGGCGGCACCGCCACGGCACGGCGCCGCTCCGAGCGCCTGCTCGTCTGCGTCGGGCAGGGCGCTGCGCGGGCCGCGATCGTCGCGCAGCTGCGTGGGTGGGGCGTCACCGACGAACGGTTCGCCACCTACATCGCGCCGTCGGCACGCCTCGGCACGACCAGCACCGTCGGCCGCGGGTCGATCGTGCTCGACGGTGTGGTCGTCACGGCACACGCCCGCATCGGCCGGCACGTCGTCGTCATGCCGAACTGCACCATCACCCACGACGACGTCATCGAGGATGCTGCGACGCTCGCCGCGGGTGTGGCCCTCGGCGGCGGCGTGCGGGTGGGCGCGCAGGCCTACATCGGGATGAACGCCGCCGTGCGGCAGGGCAGTCGGATCGGGGCGGGGGCCACCGTGGGGATGTCGGCTGCCGTGCTCGGCGACGTGCCGGCGGGGGAGACCTGGGTCGGCGTTCCGGCCCGTCCGATGGGCGCACGCACGCGGGACGCGGTCGTGACCGGAGTGCGGGAGGAGCGGGTATGAACGTGCCATTCCTCGATCTCGAGTCGCAGCAGGAGGAGGTGTCGTTCGAGGTGCTGGCCACCTGGCAGCGCCAGCTCGCACAGGCATCCTTCATCGGCGGCCCCGAGATCGCGGCGTTCGAAGACGAGTACGCCGGGTACATCGGCGTCGAGCACGTGGTCGGGGTCTCCAACGGCACCGACGCGCTCGAACTCGCCTACCGCGCGCTCGGGGTGGGCCCGGGCGATGAGGTCATCATGCCCGCGAACACCTTCATCGCCACCGCGGAGGCGGCCTCGCGCATCGGCGCGGTGCCGGTCTTCGTCGACGTCGACGACGAGCACCTGCTCATCGACCCCGCCGCTCTCGACGCGGCGATCACCCCGCGCACCCGACTGCTGGTGCCGGTGCACCTGTTCGGACAGACCGCACCCATGGCCGAGGTGCTGGCGATCGCCGCCCGCCACGGGCTCGCGGTCGTCGAGGACGCGGCTCAGGCGCAGGGGGCGAGCTCCTCGGAGGGCCGGGCGGGCGCCTTCGGCGCCCTGGCCGCGACCAGCTTCTATCCGGGGAAGAACCTCGGTGCCGCCGGCGATGCCGGGGCGGTGCTCACCGGCGACGCCGAACTCGCCGCGGCGGTGCGCACCCTCGCGGCGCACGGCAGCGCGACGAAGTACGTCCACGAGCGGATCGGATGCAACGCGCGCATGGATGCCGTGCAGGCCACGGTGCTGCGGGCCAAGCTGCGCCGGCTCGAGCGCTGGAACGAGCACCGGCGCACGGCGGCGACGCGGTACGAGGCGCTGCTCGACGGGATCGACGGCGTGCGGCTGCCGACCTCGCGTCCCGGGAACACCGACGTGTGGCACCTCTACGTGGTTCGCGTCGACGAGCGCGACCGGGTGCTCGCCGCACTGGCCGACGCCGGCATCGGCGCCGGCATCCACTATCCGACGATCGTTCCGCAGACGCAGGCCTACGCGGGGCTCGGTCACCGTGCGGGAGAGTTCCCCGTGGCGGAGGCCGCCGCCACCCGCATCCTGTCGCTGCCGATGTTCCCGCACCTGACCGAGGCGCAGCAGGCCCGGGTCGCGGCGGCGCTGGCCGAAGCGGTGCGCGGTGAGTGAGCCCTCGCACTCGGTGCCCACGCGCGCGGCGCGCGCGTTCACCTGGAGCTTCGGGAACACCATCGCCGCGAGGCTCGGCACCCTCGCGATCGGCGTCGCCCTGGCCCGCGTGCTGGGACCCGAGGAGTTCGGCATCTTCGCGATCGCGACGGTGGCCCTGCTGGCCGTGCTCAGCTTCAACGAACTCGGCGTCAGCCTGGCGATCATCCGCTGGCGTGACCATCCGTCGGCCATCGCACCGACGGTCAACACGATCGCCGTCGCCTCGAGCGCCCTGCTCACCGTGGTGATGTACGCCTCGGCGCCGTTGATCTCGACGGCGCTGGGCGATGTCGCCGCGACGCCGGTCGTGCAGGTGCTGGCGCTGTCGATCCTCATCAACGGGCTGGTGGCCACGCCCGCGGCCATCCTGCAGCGCGAGTTCATGCAGAAGGAACGCACCATCGCCGACCAGGTGAACACGTGGCTCGGGGCGGGACTGTCACTCGTTCTCGCCCTGCTGGGGTGGGGCGCGATGTCGCTCGCGATCGGACGCCTCGTGGCCAGCCTCGTGTTCAGCGCGATGATCTGGCGGTGGTCGCCGGTCCCCTACCGTTTCGGGTGGGACCGCGAGGTGGCCGGGCGGCTCTGGCGGTTCGGGCTGCCCCTGGCGGCCTCGAGCATCATCGTGTTCGCGTCGGGATTCGCCGACCAGATCATCGTGGGCGCGGTGCTCGGCGCACAGGCGCTCGGCTTCTACGTGCTCGCCTTCAACCTCGCCAGCTGGCCCGTCTCGATCTTCTCCCAGCCGTTGCGCGCCGTCGCCCCGGCGATGTTCTCCGCCATCAAAGACGAGCCCGATCGGATGTCGCGCACCTATGTGCGCGTCTTCGCCCTGCTCATGAGCGTGGCGGTGCCGGCGTGTCTGGCGGTCAGTGGCGCCGCGCAGCCCGTCATCGAGTTCGTCTACGGGACGGCCTGGCTGCCGGCGGCTCAGGTGCTGCTGTGGCTCGCGGCGTTCGCCGCGTTCCGGATCGGGTTCGAGCTGGCCTACGACTACCTCGTGGTGCTCGGCCGCTCGGGGTGGATCCTCGTCACTCAGGCCGTCGCTCTCGCCGCCGGGCTTCCGCTGATGCTGGCCCTCGTCGTGCCCTTCGGTGCGCCCGGCGTCGCCGCGGCCCAGGTGATCGTGGCCGCCGCCGTCCTCACGCCCCTCTACGCCCTGCTGCTGAACCGCAACGGCGTGCGGGCGGCCGCGCTCGCGCGGGCTGTGATGCTGCCCGCCGTCGCCGGCGGCGTGGTCTGGTGCGCCGGCTGGGCGCTCTCGCAGGCGGCGATGCCCGACCTGCTGACCGCGGCGATCGCCGGTGGCATCGCGGTGGCCGTCATCGGCGCTCTGCTGACGCTGCACCGCGACGACGTGCGGCGCTTCCGCGACGCGGCGGGAGGTCGCCACGCATGAAGATCCTCGTGTATCCCCACGACCTGAACATGGGCGGAAGCCAGACGAACGCGATCGAGCTCGCGGCGGCGGTGACCCGCCTCGGCCACGAGTGCATCGTCTTCGGCCGCCGTGGCACCCTGTGCACCCGCATCGACGAGCTCGGGCTCGAGTTCATCGAGTCACCCGACCCCGGCAGGCGACCGTCGCGGCGCGTGGCGCTCGCGCTGCGCAGAATCGTCGCCGAGCGCGGCATCGACGTGGTGCACGGCTACGAATGGCCACCCGCGCTGGAGGCGGCGTGGGCCGTGCGTGCCCTGCCGGGTGTCGCCGCCATGAGCACCGTCATGTCGATGGCGGTCGCGCCCTTCCTGCCCCGCTGGATGCCGCTGGTCGTGGGGACGCAGCAGATCAGCGCCCGCGAGCAGCGGGCGGGGCGGTCGGCGGTCAACCTCATCGAGCCTCCCGTCGACCTGGAGCACAACAGCGGTGTCGGCGAGGAGGCCGGGCAGGACTTCCGCCGGAGATGGGGGCTGAGCGAACTTCCGACAGTGGTCGTGGTCAGCCGGCTCGTGCCGGAGCTGAAGTCGGAGGGGATCCTCACCGCCATCGACGTCGCCGGCGCCCTGGCCGGGTCTTCCCCGTTCCAGCTGTTGATCGTCGGCGACGGCAGAGCCCGGCCCGAGATGGAGCGGCGCGCCGTCGTCGCCAACCAGCGCGCCGGTCGTCGCGTCGTGATCTTCACCGGTGAGCTCAGCGACCCGAGGGCGGCCTATGCGACCGCCGACGTCGTGCTCGGGATGGGCGGGTCGGCGCTGCGCGCGCTCGCGTTCGCCAAGCCGCTCGTCGTGCAGGGGGAGCACGGCTACTTCCGCACGCTCGACGAGCACAGCGTCGACGAGTTCCGGTGGCGGGGCTGGTACGGCGTCGGGTCGGGCATCGAGCACGGAGCGGGCGCGCTGACGGCGCAGCTGCTGCCGCTTCTCGCCGACGCTCGCCGTCGCCGCGAACTCGCCGCTTTCGGGCGACGGGTGGTGGAGGACTATGGCCTCACCAGGGCCGCCCGCACGCAGGTGACGCTCTACCGCGACGCCGTGGCCGCAGCCGCGCGGGGCGCCGGCCGCGTCGGGCGGGCGGCGGAGACCGTGCGGTGCGTCGCCGGCTTCGCGCGTTACCTGGTCACTCAGCGCGTCGCGCGCTGGCGCGGGCGTCAGCGCGCCGACGACTTCAATGCGGACCCCGTCGCGAGCGCGGCGGAGACGGCCCGGCGCACCGGCGGCCCCATCGACCCCGCGGGGCCGATCGTGTACTTCCCGGGCGTCGGGTGGGACACCCTCGCCGGCACCGACCGGCAGCTGGTCACCGCGCTCGCCGCGCACGCCCCCGTCATCTGGGTCGATACGCCGCACTCGGTGCTGCGCGCCCGCGACCGCGTGGTGCCGGCGATCAGCCATCCGCACCCGAACGTCGTCCGCCTGCGCGCCGCCACCTTCGCCGGTGTGCAGCGCCCGCTGCTGCGCGGCATCGCCAACCGCCGCCGCGGCGAGGTCGCGCGCCGCTACCTGGCCGAGCACGGTCTCGTGCCGCGCGCCGTCATCGCCTCCACCACCGCACCGATGCTCGCGCTGACCACCGACCTCGGCGGTCAGCGCATCTACTACGCAACCGACGACTACGTCGAAGCCGCCGAGATGTGGGGGGTGAGCCGCCGCTACCTCGGTGCATCACGCGAACAGAACCTCGCCGCGGCCGACCTGGTGCTGGCGGTCACCGAAGACCTGGCGCGCCACCTGCAGCGCGGGCCGGCGGCATCCGGCTGGCTCCCCAATGGAGCAGACGTGCAGCGTTTCGCCACCCTCGAGCACGTCGCGGCCGCCGACCTGCCGCTGCGCCATCCGATCGCGGGGGTCATCGGCCAGTTCAACGCGCGCACCGACCTGGATCTGCTGCGCGCCGTCCACGCATCGGGGACCAGCCTGCTGCTCGTCGGGCCGAGGTGGTTCGCCGACGACGCCGATGCCCGCACGTTCGACGACCTCATCGCCCGTCCGCGCGTGCACTGGGTCGACGCGGTCCCGCGAGACCAGCTCGCCCCGTATCTCAGAGCAGTGGACGTGGGGCTGACCCCCTACCGCGACTCCATGTTCAACCGCCGCAGCTATCCGCTCAAGACGGTCGAGTACCTGGCGGCGGGGGTCGCTGTGGTCACCTCCGACGTCGCATCCACTCATGGGCTGGACGAGAGGTTCGTGGTGGGCAGTGACGGAGCGGACAGTTTCGCCGCACATGTTGCCGACATCGCGCGCACACCACATGATCGAGTCGAGATCCGCCGCACCGTCGCGGCGGCCAGCTGGGAGGCGCGGGCGATGCAGATGGCGGCGTGGCTGCAACCGGAGGCGGTGCGATGAGAGCGCAATTCCACCAGCTGTTGTCGCAGCGGGCAGCCTCTGATGGCGAGGCGCCCGCGGTCACCTACCGCGACGACACCGTCACCTATGCCCAGCTGTGGGGCCAAGCGTGCGCGGTGGCCGACCTGCTGCGCGCCCTCGGCGTCGGCCGGGGCGATCGCGTGGCCGTGTACCTCGAGAAGCGCGTCGAGACGGTCGCGGCCCTCTTCGGTGCTTCGGCCGCGGGGGCGATGTTCGTGCCCGTCAACCACGTGCTCAAGGCTCGGCAGGTGGGGCACATCCTGCGTGACAGCGGTGCGCGTGTGCTGGTGACCTCGGCCGACAGGCTCGCGCAGCTGTCTGCCGTGCTCGCCGACACAGTCGTGTCCCAGGTCATCGTGGTCGATGGCCGCGCCGACGTGGTCGGCGGGCCGATCGCCGTGCACGACTGGCCGAGCGCCCCGGGGCCCGACGGGGGCCCGACCGCCCCGAGCGCGATGGCGGGCGCCACCGCGAGAGGCATCGACCTCGATCCCGCAGCCATCCTGTACACGTCGGGCAGCACCGGACTGCCCAAGGGTGTCGTCCTCAGTCATCGCAACCTCATCGTCGGAGCCGAGAGCGTCGCGGAGTATCTCCGCAACACGAGCGACGACGTCATCCTCAGCGTGCTCCCGCTGAGCTTCGATGCCGGCCTCAGCCAGGTGACGACGGCTTTCGCCGTGGGAGCGCACTGCGTGCTCATGAACTACCTTCTCCCGCGCGACGTGGTGAAGCTGTGCGCCCGGCACGGTGTGACAGGTCTCACGTGCGTGCCGCCGCTCTGGCAGCAGCTCGCCCACGTGGAATGGCCCGAAGAGACCGCCCGCCGCCTGCGCTATTGGGCGAACACCGGTGGCCGGATGCCGCGCCCGCTCCTGGACCGGCTGCGATCCACGTTCACGTCAGCCGATCCCTATCTCATGTACGGGCTGACGGAGGCCTTCCGCTCGACCTACCTCGACCCGGCCGAGGTCGACCGGCGTCCCGCATCCATCGGGAAGGCCATCCCGAACGCCGAGATCCTCGTGCTGCGCCCCGACGGCACACCGTGCCGCCCCGGCGAGCCCGGAGAGCTGGTGCACCGAGGTGCTCTCGTCGCACTGGGCTACTGGAACGATCCGACGCGCACGGCCGAGCGGTTCCGGCCGCTCGTGCACCCCGGTCAGCCGTGGCGGGCTCCCGAGACGGCGGTGTGGTCCGGAGACACGGTGGTGCGCGACGAAGACGGCTTCCTGTCGTTCGTCGGGCGGGCCGACGACATGATCAAGACCTCCGGCTACCGCGTGAGCCCGACCGAGGTCGAGGAAGCGGCCTACGCGACGGGTCTCGTGCGCGATGTCGTCGCGCTCGGCGTCGCCGACGAGACGCTGGGTCAGCGGATCGTGCTGGTGGTCACAGCGGCGGGCGACGGGCTGGAGCCGGCCGCCGTCATCGCCGCCCTGCGATCGCTGCTGCCCGCCTACATGCTCCCTGCCCGGGTCGACATCCGCCCCGACCTTCCTCGTTCCCCGAACGGCAAGTTCGATCGACCACTCATCACCGCGGAGGTGTCGGCATGAGCCCGCACGAACACGTCATCCCGTTCGGCACCGTGCAGGGCGAACTGCGGTTGGGGGGGATGGCGCTCAGCCGCCTCGCAGCCCGCGTCGGCTCGACCCCCTTCTTCGCCTACGACCGAGCGCTCATCGATGAGCGGGTCGACCTGCTGCGTCGCGTGCTCCCCGCGCGCGTGCAGCTGAGCTACGCCATGAAGGCGAACCCGATGCCCGCGGTCGTGCAGCACCTCGCGACGCGCGTGGATCGCATCGACGTGGCATCCGCGGGCGAGATGCAGCACGCCCTGGACACCGGCATGCGCCCGGAGCGGGTCAGCTTCGCCGGTCCCGGCAAGACGGCGGCCGAACTGCGTCAAGCGGTCGCGGCCGGCGTGCTGATCGAGGCAGAGTCGGTCACCGAGCTGCGCCGCGTGGTCGCCGCTGCCGAGGAGCTCGGCGCGGGCGCCGCCGTCGCGCTGCGGGTGAACCCCGATTTCGCGGTGAAGGGTTCCGGGATGCGCATGGGGGGCGGCCCGCAGCAGTTCGGCATCGACGCCGAAGAGGTGCCCGCGGTGCTCGCGATGTTCGGCGACGCCGTCGACGTGCACGGGTTCCACGTCTTCGCCGGGTCGCAGAACCTGGACGCCGAGCTGATCGCCCAGGCGCAGCGACGCACCGTCGAGCTCATCTCGACGCTCGCCGATCACCTGACCGGTCCGCTGCGCTATCTGAACCTGGGTGGCGGGTTCGGGATCCCCTACACCGAGAAGGACCGGCCCCTCGACGTGCACGCCGTCGGCGCGGGCCTGCACGAGATCGTCGACGGCACGCTGGCCGAGCGGTTCCCCGACGCGGCACCGGTGATCGAGCTGGGCCGCTTCCTGGTCGGGGAGTGCGGAGTGTACGTGACGAAGGTCGTCGACCGGAAGGTGTCGCGCGGCAAGACGTTCCTCGTCGTCGACGGGGGCATGCACCACCAGCTCGCCGCGTCGGGGAACTTCGGTCAGGCGATCCGCCGCAACTACCCGCTCGCGGTCGGAAACCGTCTCGACGAGCCCGTCGGCGCCCGGGTCAGTGTGGTCGGCTGCCTGTGCACGCCGCTGGACCTGCTGGGCGACGACGTCGACCTCGGGCACGCCCAGGTCGACGACCTCGTCGTGATCTTCCAACAGGGTGCCTACGGCCTCACGGCCAGCCCCACCGCATTCCTGGGACACCCGGCTCCGGCCGAGGTGCTCGTCTGACCGCCCGGAAACCGAGAACGAAGGAGACCCTCCATGACCACCGCAACGCTGACCGCCGTGCGCGAAGTGCTCGTCGATGCGCTCGAACTGACGCAGCAGCCCGACGACCTGCAGCCTGACACCGCACTGTTCGGAGCGCTGCCCGAACTGGACTCTTTCGGGGTCGTCGCCCTCGTCGGTGCTCTGGAGGACCGCTTCGACATCACGATCGACGACGACGAGTTCGGCGCCGAGCTCTTCGAGACGGTGGGCAGCCTGGCCGGCTTCGTCGACGGCAAGCTCCGCTCCTGACATGATCGCCGACGCCCTGCTCCCGGGATTCGTCGCCGCGACCGGAGAGGCACGCACCCGGATGGCGGGCGCCGTGCCGTCGGCGACGATGTCCGACGCCGGGCCGGCGACCCTCGCGCGGTGGGGTGTCGACGCGCTCGCACCCGCCGAAGACGGCATCGCGCTGTGCATCTCGCGCGTGCGCCGACGCGCGACGGGGCGCGTCGCGCCCGAGGTCGTCGCCGCCGCCCTGCGCGAGGACCCCGCCTCGCTCGCCGACATGCTGCCGCCGTTCGGCGGTGTCTTCGCCGACGCTCGCGGGGTGCGGGTGGTCGGTGATGGCATGGGCTTCCAGCAGCTGTTCCTGGCGACCGGGCGCGGCGGTGTCGTGGCATCCGGTTCGGAACTGCTCGTCGCCCGGCTCGCCGACGCGCGCCTGGATGAGACGGCGGTGGGCATCCAATCGCTGCTGGGGTGGCAGCTCGGCCAGCGCACGCTGCACCGGCACGTCGAGAAGCTCGCTCCCGGATCGGTGACGACCATCGACGATGCGGGGGCGTCGACCGTCGAGCCCGGGCGGGCCGAGCACGACCCGATCGACCTCGCCGAGGCCGTCGATCGCGCGGCCGACCTGCTGCGCACCTCGATGGGCGCGCTGCTCGACGACCACCCGGACGCCGTCCTCCAGCTCACCGGAGGGATGGACTCGCGACTGCTCCTGAGCGCGATCGCTCCCGCGCGCCGCCGCGGCCTGCGGGCGATGACCCTCGATGTGCCGGGCGCGGGGGATGTCGCCGTCGCCCGCCGTCTCGCAGCCCGGTACGGGATCGAGCACGACGTGCGCGGCCTCTCCGACGTGTCGACGCTCAGTCCCGCCGAGGCGTGGCGGCTCTGCCGGGTCGCGTCGACGCGGCTCGACGCGATGTCAGACCCGGTGGCCTTGGCCGCGCAGCGCGTCGCCGAGCGTGCGTTCCCGCAGGGTGTGCGCATCTCGGGGCTCGGCGGAGAGGTCGCGCGCGGCTTCTACTACGTCGGACGCGTGCGCGACCGCCCGTACCGTCGTGCCGACGCCGCGCGTCTGGCGGGGTGGCGCATGTTCGTCAACGAGGCCGTCGAGCCGGGACTGCTCACCGCAGACTTCGCCGCGTGGGCGCGCGAGCGTGCCGTCGACGCCGTCTTCGACGCGTTGCGAGACGGCGGCCCGGAGTGGTTCCGCGCCACCGACGAGCTGTACCTGCACCATCGGATGCAGCGGTGGGCGGGGGCGACCGATGTGGCCGTCAGTGCGGAACGCGTGGTCATCAACCCCATGCTCGATCCGCAGTTTCTCCGCATCGCCTCGCGCCTCAGCCCGCACGACAAAGCGGGCGCGAGGTTTCTCGGCCTGCTGCAGGAGCGTCTCGATCCCGAGCTGGCCGCCGAGCCGCTCGACGGGCGTCCCGCGCCGTCGGCGTATGCCCATCCCTCCCCGCTGCGGCCGCTGACCGATCGCCTCGAGACGGCACGACGGTTCACACGCAAGGGCGTGCAGCGCTTGCGCCACGGCAGTCGTGCGCCGGCAGGCGGTGAGGTGATGGCGGGCAGGGTGATCGAGCACTGGCGTGCACAACCAGACATCCTCGCGCCGCTCGCAGCCGTGCCCTTCATCGACGCCGGGTGGATCGACGCTCTTGTGGAGGGTCGACACACCCCGAGAGTGAGCGCGGTGGCCTTCCTCACCAATCTGCTCGTGGCGACCGGAGCCGACTGACTCAGCGACCGGCGGCGAGGTCGTCGTAGAAGGTCTCCATCCGGCGCACGCGGTGGTCCCAGAGGTGCACGGCGAGCACGCGCTCCCGGCCGGCGGCACCCATCGTCGCGCGCTGGACCGGATCGGTCACCAGACGCCGAATCGCCGCGGCGGTGTCGTCGGCGAGCTGTGCGGGTGAGGTGGCCGCCAGCCGGAATCCGCACGTGTCGTCGACGTTGGCCCCGGGGCCTCCGCGCCGGCAGACGATCACCGGCAGTCCCCACGACATCGCTTCCAGGCTCACGTTGCCACCCGGCTCGCGATAGCTGGGGAACACGAAGACATCGGCCCGTCGGTAGAAGTCGTCCACGGCCTCCCGCGGGACGGCGCCGTGGAAGCGGACACGTTCGCGCAGACCGAGTTCGTCCACGAGCAGCTCGCAGGCGGTGCGGTCGTTCCCGTCGCCGACGACGTCGAGGACCACATCCAGGTCGTCGACCTGACCGAGCGCTCGGATCACATCCCGCAGGCCCTTCGTGCGCACGGTGCGTCCGACGTGCAGCAGGCGCACCGGCCCGCCGCGAGTGCCGCGAGCCACGGGAGGGGGGACATCCTCGACGGCCGTCTCGCTCATCACCTCGAAACGTCGCAGCGGCACGTCGGCGAGGAAATCCTGCACATAGTCGGCGACCCCGACGACCAGCTCCGCCGACGCGTACGTGCGTCGCAGCAGCCGGTCGTGCCGCATCCGCCAGCTGTCCAGCTTCCGCATCCGCTGGTACCACGGCGTCGCGCCCTCTTCGGCTTCGAACGCCGACGGTGAGCTGAGACTGCCGCCGACCGGTCCGATGACGAGGGGGATGCCGAGGCCCGCCGCGGGCGACGGGTAGCGCATGGCCACCGGCACCACCTGGTGTGCGACGTCGAACACCTCGCCCGCCGCGATCCGCGCCCGGATCCACCGGCGAGCCCGCAGATGGAACGGCGCATAGCCGGGCTGCAGCAGGCTGTTGAGGCGTTCGAAGCGACCGACACCCACGGGCTCCGGCCACTCGATCACGCGCGCCTGGGGGAGCTGCCGCGACATCGGCGTGTGGCCGCGCTTGTACGACGTCACGAGCGTCAGATCGTGCCGTTCGGCCAGCCGCCGCGCCCACTGGAACGCCACCCACGACTCGCCGGTGTCCTCGCCGTCGCAGGCCGGCGCGATGAGCAGGATCTTCATGCGGCGCTCGTCTCTCACCGCGGCACGACCGTGTCGCCCGCGTGCAGCATCGGCGGACGCCGCGACGGGTGCACGAGTGCCCGCACGGTGGGCCAGGACTTGTCATGGCCGAGCATCGCGCGACGCACCTCGTTGGCCACCGTCAGGGCGTAATAGACGGCGGCGCGTGCGGGTCCGGTGCGCCGCCGATACAGGCGGATGCGGTTGATCTGCTTCATCATGTGGGTGCGGGCGCTCTCGCCCGAGCCCCCGCCGACGTGCATCGCGCCGGCTGCGGGCGTGTACACCGTCGCCCACCCGGCGTCCTTGGCCCGCAGGCTGAAGTCGGTCTCCTCCGAGTAGAGGAAGTAGCTCTCGTCCATGCCGCCCAACGCCCGGTAGCACGCCTCGTCGATGAGCAGGATGGCACCGACCGCCCAGTCCACCTCGTGCGCCGACGCATACGCGGCCGGGTCCTCGATGCGCTCCGCGAAGGCGGGGAGCCTCGTGAAGCTCAGGCCGCCGACCCGTGCCAGGGTGGGACCGCGGCGCAGCGTGGGGGAGAGCGTGCCGTCGGCCTCGCGCACCCGGGGTGCGGTGATCCCCACCCCCGGAGCCTCGAGCGCGCGCAGCAGCGCGGGAACCATGCCGGGGTCG
Source organism: Microbacterium festucae (assembly GCF_025421715.1). Classification (GTDB taxonomy): domain Bacteria; phylum Actinomycetota; class Actinomycetes; order Actinomycetales; family Microbacteriaceae; genus Microbacterium; species Microbacterium festucae. Next base: position 386,408 of record NZ_JAOEFC010000001.1, on the reverse strand, counting down.
AGGGTCGCATCCGGATTGAGGATCAGCACAGCCGATGCGGCGGGGGACGCCGCGACCGCCCGATTCATCCCCGCCGCGTAGCCGTCGTTGCTCGAACGCACCACCACGCAGTCGGCGCGCGCGTCGAGGATCGCGAGCGTGCCGTCGCTCGATCCATTGTCGACGACCACCACCGAGTAGGTCAGATCGCCCATCGCAGCGGGAACGCTGTCGAGGAGTCGGGCGATGTGCTCCTCGCTGTTGTAGGTGACGACGACGGCGGCGATGGCGACGGACACGGCACTCATTTCACTGGAGGAGGGCGGCGAGCTCGGACTGGGAACGCTGGCTGCGGCGCAGCGCGCCGCCCATCCCGATGAGCAGGAAGAGCGTTCCCATCGTCTGCGGGAAGGAGAAGGCGTCGAACATGAACAGGCAGGAGAAGCCCGCCGTCACCGCCGCGGCGATCGACATGGCCAGATCGCGGCTCGCGTCGTCGCGGAGTCGGCGTCGGGTGCGCAGCATCGTCACCACGGTCGTCAGGCCGAGTGCGATGAAAGCCACCGTGCCGATGACGCCGATCGTCACGAGCAGCAGCAGGTACTGGTTGTCGAAGATGCGGTACTTCGGGAGGAAGGTGCCCAGGCCGCGCCCGAACAGCGGATTCTGGGTGATGAACTCCATCGCGAGCGCGAAGCTGTCGGTGCGCGAGGTGATGGAGGGATCCTCGGCTGCGCCGGTGAACAGCCCCGCGACCGAGTTCACGAAGTTCGGTGCGACGACGACCATCGCGAGGATGCCGATGGCACCGACCCCCAGCATCAGCAGCCGCTGCGCGCGTGCCCACCCGATCATGCACACCACCAGCGCGATCACCGCACCCAGGTACGCCGACCGCGACGAGGTCAAGGGGATGATCAGCCCGATGGCGGCCGCCGGCAGCCACCGCACGAGCACGTGACGGTGGGTGTGGTGGAAGCCGACGTGCAGTGCGATCGGCAGCAGGATCGCGAGGATCACGCCGAACTCGATCGGGTGGATGGCCGTTCCAGAGGGGCGAGGGTATCCGCCGCGCTCCACCAGGCCGTAGGCGGTGGAACTGGACAGCCCCGGTATCGCGATCTGGTCGACCCACACCTGTCGCGTCGCGACCTGGATGAGCCCCAGCACGGCCACGAAGCCGCCGCACACCGCGAACCGCCAGACCAGGGTGTCGAGGCGACGACGATCGGGGATGCGATCGTGGGTGAGCAGCATCGTGCCCGTCCACGACGCGAGGCCCAGCAGGGCGACGTCGGCCGGACTGATCTCGTCCGACGACATCGGGCGCGACATGGCCATCACGTAGCTCGCCCCCACGCACAGCCACAGCACGCCCAGCGCGATCCGCAATGGTTGGGGCTCGCCGACGATGCCCCGCGGCGCGCCCAGCGCGAGCAGCGCCCAGAGCACCAGACTGGCCAGGCCGAACAGCATCGACGGCGCGCCGGCGCTGGCGAGCGGGCCCACGACGAGCCGGGACGGGAGGAAGAACAGCAGGATGATGTAGATCGTCAGCCAGCCGACGGCGTCCGGGGCGGACACGGTGCGCCGTTGCACCGCGGGGATGACCATCGTCTAGCCGCGCCGCGAGCGCGCCGGGACGGGCTGCGGGTCGAGCAGGAGATCGGGATCCCCGATCTCGTCGTGGGCGGGCGTGGGCCCGGCGGCGGGGGAGCCCGGTCCGTGATCGCCCGTCTCGGTGGCATCCTCTTCCCGCTGCGCGGTGCGCCGCGCGCGACGCAGCAGGATGCCGTCGAGGGCGAACGCGCTGATGCCGGTGAGCAGCACGCCCACGGCGACGGCGGCGATCGTCATGCGGATCGTGCCCGATCGGTCCGGCTCGGCGGCCTCGTCGGCGGTGAGCGTCATCGATCCGACCGCCGCTTCGGCAGGCACGTCGAGCTCGTTCTGGATGCGGGCGAGCTCCTCGGGAACCCGTGTCATCAGGTGCTCGAGGGTTGAAAGCGAGCTCTCGGCGCTGACATCCGTGACGTTCACGGAGATCGCCGGTCCGCGGGTGGAGTCGTCGATGGCCACGAGGTACTCGGCCGTGGGGGAGAGGTCGGCGATCTCGTTCTGCGCCGACGAGCTGGCGAAGTAGGCGACGACGACGCCGGCGGGCTGCTCGAGCCCGCTCAGGGCGAGGAACGGATTGCCGGCGGCCGTGGCGGCCTCCTCGGACGGCAGGAGCAGGATCAATCCGCGTGACGTGTACTGGGTCGGTGTCAGCGTGTAGGCGCCATACGCGAGCGCGCCCGTCATCAGCAGCCCCACCACGACGACGTACCATCGACGCCCCAGCGCCCGGAACACCTCGGTAAGCATTGACGAATCCCCCTTCGTCGCCCGGCAAGCGGGTCGCACCTGGGAGTATCCTAGCGAGGGGGAACGATGACTTTCTGGGAGTTGATCCGCGCATTTTTGCGCTTCTGGCCCGTGGTCCTCATCGGCGCGGTGTGCACGGGGGCGATCGGCGCCGCCGTGGTGGCAGACAAGGGCGTGGCGTTCACGCGCACCGAGCTGATCTTCCTCGCGCCCACGAGTCCGCTGTACCCGAACGCACTGCGCACCCAGTCCGAAGACATCATCATCACCGCTGGAGCGGTCGCACGTCAGATCAGCGGCCCGGGGCAGGTCGCCAAGTTCGCCTCGCCCGAGGTCAGCCTGGTCGGACTCGGCGTGCGCGACGGCTGGTCGATCCGGCTTCCCGACACCGGTGGGCAGTGGGCGACGAACTTCGCGACGCAGCGGCTCATCCTCGACATCGTCGCCCCCACGCCCGAAGGGGTGGTGGTACGTCAGTCCGAGTTGATCGACCGGGTCGGCGAGCAGTTGGCGGCGATGCAGCGTGAGGCCGGTGTCTACGAGGCGGCGATGATCACGGTGATCCCCGCCCCCGAGTCGACGATGGTCTATCAGGTGGGCGGGAGCAGACCGCGCGCGCTCGGGATGACGGCCGTGCTCGGGATCGGCGTCACCGCGGCCGTCGTCATCCTGCTGGAACGTCGGCGTCAGCGTGCCGTCGCCGAAGCATCCCGGATGCCGCACACCCGGCGGGCCATGGGGGAGCTGCTGCCGACATGACCGCGACCCGGCCGGAGCTGACCCCCATCTCGGCGGCGGAGGTGACCGAGGTCGCAGCATTCCTGCACTCGCGCCTGAACTCCCGGGTCGCCGCGTCGGCGTGGCGCGCTGTCCTCCAGCCCCCGTGGGGCGCCGACCCACCCAACAGTGGGTTCCTCCTGCGCAACGAGGGGCGGATCGTCGGCGCCTATGCCGCTGTGTACGCCGACCGGGACGACGTGAGGGAGGGGCTGCGCACCTGCAATCTCGCGGCCTTCGTCGTGGAGGAGGAGCACCGCGCCCATTCGCTGCGGCTCGTGCGCGCCGTGCTGGCGCAGCCGGGTTTCGTCTTCACCGACCTGTCGCCGAGCGGGAACGTGCCCGCGATGAACGATCGCCTCGGCTTCACGCGGTTCGATGTGCGCACCCGCCTGGTCGTCAACGGCGGTGGCGGCCGGCGCCCCCGTGCCGTCGTGGTCACGGGGGACGACGTGCGTGATGTGCTGAGCGCGACGGATCGGCGGCTCTTCGATGACCACCGCGGTGCATCCGCCGCACACCACCTCGCCGTCGTCGATGACGAGGGGTACGCCTACCTCGTGTATCGGCGCGATCGGCGAAAGCGGCTGCCGGTGTTCGCCACGCCGCTCTACGTCGGGGGAGAGGCAGGTGTCCTGGAGCGCAACTGGGCGGCGGTGTCGCGCCGACTGCTGTCGACGGGACACCTCGCCACCCTCGCCGAGCCGCGCGTGCTGGGGTTCGCGCCGCGTGGCGCCGGGCTGTGGGTGCGACACCCGCGGCCCCGGATGCTGAAGGCGAAGACCCCGGGTGACGAGCTCGAGCGTCTCGACTACCTGTACAGCGAGCTCGCGCTCCTCGCGTGGTGAGGCGCGCTCAGTTCGCCGCCGGTACCTCCGCACCGTCGTCCCAGAGGTTGTTGCGCCAGATGTTGCCGGGAGCGCCGGAGTCGAACGACGTGATCGGCCCCCAGATGCCGCATTTGCCGCTCGGTCCGCGCAGGAAGATGTTGTTCGTGAACACGATGTTGTTCACGCCGGCGGAGAAGGGCTTGCCCTGGGTCGACCCGCCGTAGGCGCAGTACCCCATCGAGTCGTACGGTCCGCCGATCAGGTTGTCGTCGATGGTGTTCTTCTGCACGATCGCGAAATCCCCGTACCCGGTGAGTGCGGCCGAGCATCCGGCATCCGGCGGCACCGGGGTGGCGTCGCAGTACAGCGTGTTGTGGCGGATGGTGCTGCCCGACCCCATGCGGATGGCCGACTCGTGGTCGATTCCACGGTTGTCGGTGTACTGCGCGTGAAGGAAGGAGTCCTGCACCGTGCAGGCGGCGGCGCAGTTGACCGAGCGGGAGCCGCCGGTGACCTCGACGCGCGTGAGCGTGAAGTTGACATCACCCACGCCGGTGCCCGTCGACGGCGGCATCCGCACCTCGGAGTCGGTGAGCGAGAACGACCCATTGAAGTAGTCGGGGTCGCTGTAGATCGAGCCGTTGAGGATTGAATTGGTGATCGTGAGGTTCTGAGCGAGCACCCGCATGTCGCAGTCGATGATCTTGCCGTCGATCACCACGTCGTCGGTCTGAATGGTGCAGGGGCCGGTGTAGGCGCTCAGCGCGGTTCCGGCGGGGACGCCGGTCGTCTCGGCGCTGGGGAAGCTGCGCCCCAGCACGACGATGCCGCCGCCGGCGGGCGGCGGGGTGACCACCGGCGGTGTGGGCGTCGGCATGGGCGTGGCCGTGGGCTTCGGCGTGGGCGCCGGGGTCGTCGGCCGGGGGGCCGCGGTCGGCGTCGCGGTCGGCAGTGCCGTCGGTGATGCCGTGGGCGTCGCGACCTCGGTGGGCGAGACGGTGGGCGTGGGCGGCTGTGTCCCGGGCGCAGCGCCCGGCGTGAAGACGATGTCGACGAGGTAGTTGGAGCCTTGCCAGCTCGCGGTCGGGATCTTCGTCGTCGGCCCGTAGCGGTAGACGCCGGCGTCGGCGGGCAGGTCGAACGAGTTCTGCGTGGTCGGTGCCGTGAGGTCGTGCTCGGTGACCGGATACCCGCCCTGCGGGGCGTTGTAGGACGCGACGTAGGTCTCTCCCGCGGTGAGCGCGACAGGCGTGGCGAGGGGCACGGTGCGCCAGCCGACGTCGGCGGTCGCCTCGAACGACGCGCGTGCCAGGACGGTGCCGTCGGCGGCCCACAGCGTGGCATCGGTCACCTCGCCGGCGCGGGCGCCCTGGTAGTACTGCAGGGCGGTGACCTCGCCCGCGTCCTGCGGGCGGAAGCGGATGCCGAGTTCGACGGGCACACGGTCGGCATCGGCGTCGACCTCGGGGCGCAGCGAGTCGGAGAAGATCCCCGTCGTCGGGGACGGCGCCGCGATCGCGGGGGCGACGATGCCTCCGGTCACGGCGACGGCCGCAATGGCGACGGCGACGAGGAGGGCGTGCAGCGGACGGCGTGCCCGGGGGATCCTCGAGAGGGAACGAAGCAGGTGGGAGGGCATGATCTTCCGATCTGGACGGGCCCGAGAAGGCGCACAGCGACGGGTCGGGTGATGTCGGGGCTACAGGAAGTATCTCCGCTGCCACGGAGCTCTCGAACCGGATGAGAGAACCCTCACGGGGTGCCTCGGGGCTCTACTCTGGACGGACAGCGGGGGCGGGGAGACGCAATGGGAGCGAGTGGCCGTGGCGGACGCGGGCGTTGGGCGCTCGTCGGCCTCGCCGCATACGGGGCGATCGTCGTGGTCATCCTCGTGGCGCCCATCTCTTACAGCCAGATCGTCAACGCCGTCGCCGAGCAGCTGTCGCGATGGTTCGGGCTGTCCTGGTTCGGGTCGGGCTGGATCGAGTTCGCCGCGAACATCCTCATGTTCGTCCCCCTCGGCTTCCTGCTCGCCCTCCTCATTCGGCCGTACTGGGCCGGGGTCGGTGTGGCGCTGCTCGTCTCCGCGGGTGCCGAACTCGTGCAGATGATCATCCCCTCGCGCGTCGCGAGCCTGCGCGACATCCTCGCCAATGTCGCCGGGGCCGCCGTCGGAGCGGGGCTCGCGTGGCTTCTGGTCGTCCGCCGCGACGGTGGTCGTGCGCCCGGTGGCGCGCGCGGGAGCCGCTGATCAGCGCAGGCGTTTGACCGCGCCGACGAGGCGGTTGCGCACGTCACGGGAGCGCGAGCGGTCCACGATGATGCGCTGCACCGACGCCGGAGTGTCGGATGCCGTGACGCTGTACCGCGCGCGCAGCCAGGTGCCGTCGTGGAACGGCAGCCGGTCACTGGAGTAGACGGCGTCGTAGCCGGCGCCGCGCAGCCGTGCCAGCAGTCGCCGATCGTAGCGTCCGAGCGGAAGCGCCGCGGTGCGGACGTCGGTGCCGGCGGCCTCGGCGAGCGCGCCGCGGGCGTCGATGAGCTCGCGGTGCGCGTCGTGGTCGGTGAGTCCGCGCCAGGGGATGTGATCCCAGCCGTGGGTGCCGACGGTCATGCCGGCGCCCGCGAGCTCGCGCAGATCGTCCGGGTGGAGACTGGCGGCGTCATCGAGCCGCCCTGCCAGGGCGAAGAAGGTGGCGCGCAGCCCCCTCTCCTGCAGCGCGGGAAGGCCGATCTCGATGTCCGATCGGTTTCCGTCGTCGAAGCTGAGGGTGACATCGGGCAGTCCCACGAGCGCATCGAGCACGCGCAGGAACTCGGCCTCCGGCATCCAGTAGCGAGCCTCTCCGGCTTCACGTTCCCGCTCGCAGACACCGATCCCGTGGAAGCAGATCTCGACGGTCATGCGGGAACACCGCCCGAGTGCGCCGAGAGGTTTCGCGTGCTCTCGTCGCGCCCCCAGCCCCCCGTGTCGCGCCGTGCACGCCACGCGGCCAGCGCCGTGATGACGACGTACGGCACGGCGGCGACGAGGAGATGCGGTCGGGGCACGACGACCTCGCGCAGCCACGCCCATCGGTCGCCGGGACGCACCTCGACGCCGAGGCTCTCTGCCGCGGCGCGCAGCTGCGCGTTGCCGCGGCGCACCCGCACCAGGCGTGCGACGAGATCGCGCGTGCGGCGGGGCGCGGCGACGACCACCTCCACCTCCGGGGCTTCGCGCTTCTCGGGCGTGGCGAACTGCGAGTCCAGGAACAGGTCGTCGGCGATCACCGTGGGGAACTCGTCGAAGCGCTCGCGCCCCGCCGCCGAGACGGCGATCATCCCCCGGCCGAACAGTCCGTCGCGGAAGACGGGGAGTCGCTCGTTGATCGCGAAGTACGCCCGCACCGGCCAGGGCCGTCCCGCGAGCTCGATGCGTCGGCGCGGCACGGCGGCCAGCACCCCGGGGGCCTCCAGCTGGGCGAGCAGGTGCGCCAGCCCCTCGGGCGGCACGACGATGTCGGCGTCGAGGTAGACGCGGGGGAAGGTGCTCGCGACACGCTCCGCGGCGTTCAGCGCGGCCGCCTTCCCCGGCTCGACCCGGTCGATGACGGTGGCTCCGTGCGTCGCGGCGATCTGCGCCGTGCGGTCGTGGCAGCCGTTGGCGCTCACGATCACGTCCGCGCCGGTGACCTGATCGCGCAGCGCGTCCAGACAGCGGCCGATCACCGCTTCCTCGTCGTGCGCGGCGATGATGATGCTGGCCATCTCTCCTCCTCAGCCCCGCACGACCGATGGCGACCACGCGTGCTCGATGAGCACCTGCGGTTCGCTCGCGCCGTCGGCCGTGAGCGCCCACACGTCGCTGTCGCCCGCGGCGTCGTCCCGCGGCATGCCGTAGAGGATCGTGTCGTCGTCGAACCACTCGATCTGATCGTCGATCGATCGCTTCTCGGGCAGCAGGGTGACCTCGCCGGTGGCCAGGTCGTAGATCGCCGGCGTCCAGTGCACCGTGGGCCCGGAGCCGGCGGTGACGCGCTTGAACGCGATGCGGGTCTTGTCGGGCGACAGTGACGGGCATTCGACGTTGTCGGCGACGGTCTGCAGTGTGCGGGCCGCGATCGACCCGCGCACGAGCGAGGTCACACCCTGCGTGCTCATGCCGACGGTGGCATAGAACGTGTCGTCATCGGCGAACGTGATGCCCCAGTAGTTGCGGTCGACCGGGGCGCTCGGCCGTCCGTCGACCTCGAGGGCCCAGTCCTCGAGGTTGCCGAGGTCGGCGCCGTCGCGGGTGTGCACGGTGGTGGCGGTCGAGAAGCCGATCGTCGCGTACGAATGCCCGGTGACGAAGGCGGTGGTCGCGATGAGCGCGCCGTCATCCGAGATGCGGGTGCGACTCGGGATGCCCGTCAGGGGCCACTCGGCGCGTACTGCACCGTCGGCACCGAGCAGCGTCGCCGTATAAAGAGGAGTGATGCCGCGCACGGTGCGCAGGCACGCGACCTCGTCGGCGGTCGCATCCACGCGGTCGCAGGCCACGGCCGACACCTCGCGGGGCGCCCCCGGAGAGTCCAGCGGAACGGATGCCACGTGGCCGTAGCCGAGTCCGGCGGCGGTGTTGCGAAAGACGATCCGCTCTGCGCCGGTCAGCTCCGAGGCCGCCGTCGACGACACCAGGCTGGGGGCGTCCTGCCGCGCCTGGTAGTCGGCCCACGCGACGGCTCCCACCGCTCCGGTGGCGCCGAGGGCGACCACCGAGATCCCGGCGATGACGATCCAGGCGGTGCGCGTCTTCACGGGGTCACCTCGCCCGGTGCCTCGGCGGGCCGCAGCAGCGGGCGCAGCAGCACGGCAACGAGCGGGATGGCGACGGCCAGCACGATCGCGACGACGAGCATCGCGGCGCCCTGCCCGAGGGCGAACCAGAGCACGCCGAAGCCGGCGGCCGACACGAAGCGCGCGAGCGCGACGACGGTCTGCGCGCTCGCGATCGCCGTCGCCCGCGTCTCGGGCGTCGACAGCTGCGAGGTGAGCGCCGACAGCACGCCGTCGGTGGCCGCATAGAACCCGCCGAGGAAGACCAGGCACAGCACGGTGGCGACCGCATCGGTCATCGGCAGCACGGCGACCACGTAGGCGGCGAGGAGCCCCACGTGCCCCCAGACGAACACGCGGGCGCGGCCGATCCGGTCGGCCAGACGCCCCAGCGGGATCGCGAAGGCGAGGAAGGCCACATTGGTGCCCACATAGAGAAGGGGGAACCACATCGCGGCGAAGTCGCTGCGGGCCTGCAGGATGAGATAGACGAAGCCGTCGCCGATGGTGACCAGCCCCAGGATGCCGGCCGCGGCGAGCACGCGCCGCATCGGTGCGCTCAGCACGCGCCGCCACGGCACCCGTGCCCGCTCGCCGCGGCGGGCGCGGCGGCTGCGGACGTTGGGCACGACGAGCCCGAGGATCGCGACGCCGATCGCCGCGAAGGCCAGCGACGCGACGAAGACGATGTGGAAGCCGTCGGGGACGACCAGCAGGATCACGAACGCGAGGAAGGGGCCGATCGCGGCCCCGATGTTGTCGAGCATGCGGTGCACGCCGAACGCGGATGCCAGTCGGGCCGGGTCGCTCGCGCCGGTGATGAGCGCATCGCGCGGCGCCGTGCGGATGCCCTTGCCGATGCGGTCGGCCGTGATCACCGCCGTCAGCGCGCCGAAACCGCTCCAGAAGATGAGGCCGACGCGGGCCACCGCGGCCAGGGCGTACCCGATGAAGGCGACCCATTTCGGCTGGTCCAGCCGGTCGGAGGCGTAGCCCCCTGCGATCCGCACCACGGCGCTGGTGCCCTGGTAGAGGCCGTCGAGCACGCCGAAGGCGATCGTCGACAGGCCGAGGAACCCGGTGATGTAGAGGGGCAGGATGGCCGAGACCGACTCCGACGAGATGTCGGTCAGCATCGACACCACGCCGAGCGTGATCACCGTCGACGACACCGTGCGCACACCCCGCGGGGCGCGGCGCTCGCCGGTGGCGGGCGCGGGGGAGCCTGTGAGTGAGATGTACACCCGTCACTCCGTCCGCAGCGTCGCGAACACGGTGTACACGGTTCCGGTGCCCGTGGTGGCCACGGCCAAGGAGATCGACGTGAACGCATCGCCGTAGGCGAGGGCGGCATCGGCGGCCGCGACGGGGGCCAGTCCCTGGGCCGCCCAACGCTCGCGGAACGCTGCCGTCACGGCATCCGGTGTCTCATCGGTGCGCGCGGTGAGTGAGACCTGCACGGTCGAGCCGTCGCCGGAGATCGACGAGTCGACCACGTCCGACGGGGGCGTCGCCCCGGCGAGATCGACGGGATAGCCCGCCACGAGGGACCCCGATGCCGTCCCGTTCGCGGGCAGGGGCGCGGCGATCCGCGGCGTCGCGGCCGGCAGTGCGGGAAGGCGTCCGCTCACCGTCTGCGCCTGCTCGGGGGGCAGCACTTCGCTGCCGTCGACCGGCGTCGGCTCCGCCGCCGGCTGTGTCGGGGAGGCCGATGGCGCGGCCCCACCCGCGCCATCGGCCTCATCGGCGCCGTCGATCACGCGCGGCCCGCCGAGCACCATCGCCCAGACGAGCCCGCCCACGACCGCCGTCGCGACCGCGGCGATCACCCAGCGCATCGCCGGTGTCATCCCGGTGCGTCCGGCAGACTCTGCGCGCGGCTGCGCGCCCTCCCGTGTCCCCATGCACGTGCCCCCAGTGTGCGGCAGTCGACGTGTCGACGGCCGTTCCCCATGTGTCCTGCTGTCTGGGCCGCCCCCGCGGCCCCGCCGTCGTCGTTTCCCCAGCGACGGCTCTGCCCCGACTGTACTCCCGAGTGCGTCGGAGGGGAACAGCCAATTGCTGTGTGTGATGACCGACAAGTGACGCGCCCGCCCCGATGTGGGGGCATGAGGCGGGCGCGCCTCTCACGTGGCCGGCTGCTGCCCCCCGGGAGCCGAGCCCGACGCGTGCGCAGGCGGGGTGGCGGGAGGCCCCTCGATGAGGTTCCGCCGTGCGCATCGTCGTGGCTCGAGCATGAGCCGCCACATCTGTGAAGTCCTGTTGCCGGCGCCGTCGACTCTCACGACCGCACATCCGCGGTCGCATCGACGGTCGCGCCCCCGCCCTCGGCCAGCTGACGGATGGCCTCCGTCGTGACCGTGAGGTCGCTGGCGCCGCGACCCAGCAGGTAGGCCTCCATCGCCTCGCCGTCGTGCAGGTCGACGTAGCGCCGCCCCTGCGCGTCGGCCTCGCGCACCCCGGCGGTCACCGGGACGGCCGGGCCGTCGACGTGGAAACCGGTGAGTGCGTCGTAGACCCCCACGTAGGCCTCTGCCTGCGGGCGCCAATCGAGCACGGCCGCCACGCGTTCCCGCGCCGCCCGTCCCATGCGCGCGCGCAGATCACGATCGTCGATGAGCCGCTCGACCTGATCTGCGAAGGCGGCGACGTCGCCCGACGGGGCATAGAGCACGGTGTCGGCTCCCGAGACCTGCGTCTCCTCCAGGTCGAAAGCGACCGCCGGCAGCGCGTACGCCATGTACTCCATGGTCTTGTTCATCGTGGAGACGTCGTTGAGCGGAGTCTTCAGGTCGGGGCAGACTCCGATGTCCCCGCGGCTCAGATACTCCGCCATCTGCGTGCGGTCGACGCGGCCGGTGAAGGTGACGTGGTCGTGCAGGCGCAGCTCGAGCGTCTCGGCCTTCAACTTCTCCAGGCAGTCCCCGAAGCCGAGCAGTGTGGCGGTGACGTTGCGGCGACCGCGATGGTGCACCAATTCGTCGACGACGTGGAGCACCTGGTCGACGCCGTCCTGCGGGCCCATGATCCCCACGTAGACCAGGTTCACGGTGTCGATGCGTCGCGGTGCCTCCGGATAGATCGGCCGCATCTGCTCGGTGTCGGGGCCGCTGCGCACGACGGTGACCTCGTCCGCCGACCGTCCGCCGCGGGTGATCGCCTTGCCCTTGTAGGACTCATTGGTCGAGATGACATGGTCGGCGGCGCGGAACGAGCGGCGCTCGAGCCAGAGCAGCGTGCGGTACTCGAGCTTCTTGAGCGTCCCCTGCGGTTCGCCGAACCGCGACCGGAACAGCTCGGGGTTGAGGTCGTGGTGGTCGTAGACGAAGCGCACCCCGGCCACGCGCCACAGCAGCGCCAGCAGCCAGTAGGTGTCAGGCGGGTTGCACGCCTGGATGACATCGAATCGGCCGCGCCGGCGCACCTTCACGGACAGCAGCGCCGTGCGCACCCAGCTGTAGGCGAACTCCCACGCGTAGCCGGCCAGGCCCTCCGCCTCAGGAGCCGGTGCGTACTTGTGGATGTCCACGCCGTCGAGGTGTTCGAACACGGGGTCTCCCGGGCCCTTCGGGCAGATCACGCTCACCCGATAGCCGCGGGTGACCAGCGCCTGACATTCCAGCCACACCCGCCGGTCCAGCGGCACGGGCAGGTTCTGCACGATGATCAGGATGTGCGGGGCCCGCTTGCGGGTCCACGTCGGGCGTCGGAACATCAGTAGGCCCCCTTCGGCCGGACCATCACCGCAGCGGTGCGGGCGATGATCTGCAGGTCGGTCGCGAGCGACCAGTTCTCCACGTAGTGCAGGTCGAGGCGCACCGACTGCTCCCAGCTGAGGTCGCTGCGGCCGCTCACCTGCCAGAGCCCGGTGATGCCGGGCTGCACGTACAGGCGCCGGAAGACGGGCCCGTCGTACTCGCTCACCTCGGTCGGGAGGGGCGGGCGGGGCCCGACGACGCTCATCTCACCCATGAGCACGTTCCAGAACTGCGGCAGCTCGTCGAGCGAGAACCGGCGCAGCACCGCGCCCACGCGGGTCACCCGCGGGTCGTGCTTCAGCTTGAACAGCGGTCCGGCGCCCTCGTTGGCGGCCACCAGCGCGGCGCGGTCCGATTCGGCGGACGCCGTCATGGTGCGGAACTTGAGGATGTCGAATTCGCGCCCGCCGCGCCCGATCCGTCGCTGTCGGAAGAACACGCCCCCCGGAGTGTCTCCAGCGATGAACAGCGCGATCACAGGGGTGATCAGCGCGATCGGAACGAGCGCGGCGAGCGCGACGACCACATCGAGCAGTCGCTTGGCGCGCATGCTCGAGCGGTCGAACCTGGGGAGGCTCACATGGGTGAGAGCGAGCCCGTTCGATCGCTCGAAAGCGATGCGGGAACGGGCGACATCCGCCAGGCGGGTTGCAAGGATCAGATCGGTGGCAGCCCCTTCCAGGCTCCACGAGAGTTTGCGCAGATAGTCGGGGTCATCGGTGCCGCCGGCGACGACGACCGTCTCGATGCAGCACTGACGGGCGATCTCCGCCACCTGCTCGGGCGTGCCGAGCACGGGGTACGAGTGCGAGCCCACCGTCACCGCGCCGTCGCCGGCCCCGGCGACGGCGGCTCCGACGATGCGGTGCCCGAACTCGGTGTCGGTGGACAGCGACCGGATGAGGTCTTCGATACCGGCCTGGTCTCCCACGACGAGCGTGCGGGGCGCGAGCGCATCCGCGTCGCGTCGCCGTGAGAGCCAGGCACGTCGCACCGCGCGCACCGACACGAGCGTTGCCGCCGCCAGCGGCACCGTCACGTACAGATGCGGCGGTAGGGCGTCGCCTCCGGCGGCACCGGATGCCACGGCCAGAGCCGCCACTCCGATGACCGCCGAATGCGCGATCGGCATCAGCTCCAGGCGCATGCCCGTGCCGTGCCGGTGGGCGCGGCTGCGCAGCACCACGAGCGAAGTCGCCCACGCGAACGTGAGCGCCGCCGCCGCGATGATGCCGGGCGCCCCCAGCGGCGTGGTGCGGAACCACGCCGCGGTGACCGCCGCCGCGGCGGCGATGATCACGGTGTCCACGACCCCGGTGCGTGCGCGCAGCCGGCGCACCTCGGTCAGCCTCTGCTCGAGCAGCGGCATGACGCGAGGAGCTCCGACGGCGCGCGACCCCGAAACGAGGGTCGGCGCCGCCGCGCTCACCGCGGTGCCCCGCTGCCGAGCGTGAGCCGATGCGTGGTGCGTGGCGCGTCAGCGCGTGCGCACAGATCGAGACGTCTCCCCATGACCGTGTCCCCGTTGTCCCCAAGTCGTGAGCCGAAGCCCACTGTCCCCAATGCGTACGGGTCGAGACCCGTACCCCCAACTTCGTCCGGACCTCCGATCAGGTCCCATCCCGATCGGATTCCGTCTGCTGGACGCCGACCCCTCGGCATCCATCCCACCTCTCGGCGGCGGACGTGGCTTGAGTATGGCACAGCGATCACGGCGGTGGAAGACCTATTTCCTTCCGCGTGGCGGTGGCTGTTCGCGCCGTCGTCGAAGAACCGTTTCGATAGAATGGGCACCGTCCGCGCCGTCCTCAGCTGCCCCCAAGCGGCGTTCCGGAATTCGGCCACCCCAACGGCCCTCCGGGAGAAGCGTGGTAGGGGTCCTCTGAGTCCGACCGTCCCCAACGGCTCACTTTCAGAGGACCCCGTCTCTGTCTCCGGCCGTTTCGACTCGCTCCGCTCGCTCAACGCCCACCCCCTTCTCCGGTCGTTGAGCGAGGAGCGCAGCGACGAGTCGAAACGCACCCCCGCCGCGCCTCACCCCCCGGCCGTTTCGACTCGCTCCGCTCGCTCAACGACCACCCCCGCCCCGCGTCACCCCAGCCCCAGGTTTGTCAGGACGCCGCACTAAATCGCGCGACCTACGATGGATGCCATGTGTGGAATCGTCGGATACGTCGGGCCGCGCCCGAGCCAGGACATCCTGCTGTCGGGTCTCGCCCGCCTCGAGTATCGCGGGTACGACTCCGCCGGCATCGCGGTGGTCTCCGCCGACGGCGACCTCGAGATGCGCAAGCGCGCGGGCAAGCTGCAGGTGCTGCGCGACGACCTCGCCGCCCACGCCATGCCCGACGGCACCACCGGCATCGGTCACACCCGCTGGGCCACGCACGGCGGTCCGACCGACGCGAACGCGCACCCGCACCTGGCCGACGACGACCGCCTCGCGGTCATCCACAACGGCATCATCGAGAACTTCTCCGAGCTGAAGGCCGAGCTCACCGCCGAGGGCTTCACGTTCCGCAGCGAGACCGACACCGAGGTGGCCGCCGTGCTGCTGGGCCGCGAGTTCGCGGCATCCGGTGATCTGGTCGCCGCCTTCCGCGCCGTCGCGCGTCGCCTCGAGGGCGCCTTCACGCTGCTGGCCATGCACCGCGACCAGCCCGGACTGGTCGTCGGCGCCCGCCGCAACTCGCCGCTGGTGATCGGCCTGGGCGAGGGCGAGAACTTCCTCGGCTCCGACGTCGCCGCCTTCGTCGAGCACACCCGCAACGCGCTCGCGATCGGCCAGGACGAGATCGTCGCGATCACCCCCGCCGGCGTCGAGGTCACCGACTTCGACGGCAACGCGGTCGAGGTCGAGCCGTTCGAGGTCGTGTGGGACGCCTCGGCCGCCGAGAAGGGCGGCTGGTCGTCGTTCATGGCCAAGGAGGTCTCCGAAGAGCCGGATGCCGTCGCGAACACGGTGCGCGGACGCGTGCAGGGCGGCGCCGTGGTGATCCCCGAGCTCGACGGGCTCGACGACCTGTTCGCGGGCATCACCCGCATCCTCATCGTCGCGTGCGGCACGGCCGCCTACGCCGCCCAGACCGGCAAGTACGCCCTCGAGCAGTGGACCCGCATCCCCACCGACGTCGAGCTCGCCCACGAGTTCCGCTACCGCGACCCGGTGATCGGCGACGACACGCTCGTCGTGTCGATCTCGCAGTCGGGGGAGACGATGGACACGCTCATGGCGGTCAAGTACGCCCGCGAGCGCGGCGCCAAGACCCTCTCGATCTGCAACACGCAGGGCGCCACCATCCCGCGCGAGTCGGATGCCATCGTCTACACGCACGCCGGTCCCGAGGTCGCCGTGGCCTCGACGAAGGCGTTCGTCGCGCAGATCACGGCGCTCTACCTGGTGGGCCTGCACATCGGCCGGGTGCGGGGGGTCCTCGCCCCCGAGGTCGCCGCCGCGCAGGTGGCGGAGCTGGAGGCCGTGCCGGACAAGATCCGTTGGGTGCTCGAGCACGAGCAGCAGCACATCGAGCAGTTCTCGCGCTGGATGGCCGACACCCAGTCGGTGCTGTTCCTCGGCCGCCACGTGGGCTACCCGATCGCCCTCGAGGGGGCGCTCAAGCTCAAGGAGATCTCCTACATCCACGCCGAGGGCTTCGCCGCCGGTGAGCTCAAGCACGGCCCGATCGCGCTCGTCGAGCCCGGGCAGCCGGTGTTCGTCATCGTGCCCTCGCCGCGCCACTCGGGCGAGCTGCACAAGAAGGTCGTCTCCAACATCCAGGAGATCCGCGCCCGCGGCGCCCGCGTCATCGTCATCGCCGAGGAGGGCGACGCCGCCGTGCTGCCCTTCGCCGACGAGGTGCTGCGCATCCCGCTGGCCGACCCGCTGTTCGAGCCGCTGCTGGCCGTCGTGCCGCTGCACATCTTCGCGATGGGACTCGCCACGGCCAAGGGCCTCGACGTCGACAAGCCGCGCAACCTGGCGAAGTCGGTCACCGTCGAGTGACCTCCTCCGCCGTCCCCGCGCGGCCACCCGTGCCGCGCGGGGACGCGCGGCTAGGCTGAACGGATGATCGTGGGCATCGGGGTCGACCTCGTCGACATCCCCCGTTTCGAGCGGGCGATCTCCCGCACGCCCCGGCTGATCGAGCGCCTCTTCGCGCCCGCCGAGCGGCTGCTCAAGCCGCACTCGCTCGCCGCGCGCTATGCCGCGAAGGAGGCGCTGATCAAGGCCCTCGGCGGCTCGGACGGCGTGCACTGGACCGACATCGAGGTGGCCTCCGAACCGAGCGGGCGCCCCGTGTTCGCGCTGTCGGGCTCGACGGCATCCGTCGTCGCGGCCCGCGGCATCACCGCCGTGCACCTGTCGCTGTCGCACGACGCCGGCCTGGCGACCGCCTACGTCGTCGCGGAAGGACGCGGCGTGGTCGCGGAAGGGAACCCGTCATGACCCGGATGCCGCACGGCACCATGCGCGAGGCCGTCATCGATACCGACGCGATCGCCGACAACGTGCGCCACCTGCGCCGGCTCACCGACGCGGAGGTCATCGCCGTCGTCAAGGCCGACGGCTACGGACACGGCGCGGTGCGCGCGGCTCGCGCGGCCCTCGACGGCGGTGCCGGCCGGGTCGCCGTCGCCGACCTGAACGAGGCGTTCGCCCTGCGCCGCGGCGGGATCGACGCCCCGATCCTCGCCTGGCTGCACGCGCCGGGCACCGACTTCGCCGAGGCCGGTGCCCGCGGCATCCAGGTGGGTATCTCGTCGTACGACCAGCTGCAGGCCGCCGCGGCCGCCGGCCACGGCGACCGCCCGGTCACGGTGCACCTCAAGGTCGAGACCGGGCTCGGTCGCAACGGCATCGCGCCGGCCGACTATGCGCTCGTGTTCGCCGAGGCGGCGCGGCTGGAGCGCATCGGTCAGCTGCGGGTCGCCGGCATCTTCAGCCACCTCTCCAACACCAGCGACGACGAGGACCGCACCGCCCTGTCGCGGTTCCAGGTGGCCCTCGCCGGCGCGGGCAGCTACGGGCTGCGCCCCGAGGTCACCCACATCGCCGCCTCGCATGCCGCCATCGCGCTGCCGAGCTCGCGCCTGGGCTGCGTGCGCATCGGCATCGCGATGTACGGCCTGTCGCCGTTCGCCGACCGCACCTCGGCCGACCTGGGGCTCCGCCCCGCCATGACCCTGCGCGCCGCAGTCGCAGCCGTGCGCCGCGTGCCCGCCGGGCAGGGCGTGTCGTACGGGTACCAGCACCGCACCGCCGCCGATTCGACCCTGGCGCTCATCCCGCTGGGATACGCCGACGGCGTGCCGCGCGCGGCCTCCGGGGGCGGTGCCGTGCGCATCGGCGGGCGCACCTTCCCCGTCGCCGGGCGCATCGCCATGGACCAGTTCGTCGTCGACGTGGGCGATCACCCCGTCGCCGTCGGCGACGAGGCCGTGCTGTTCGGCGACCCGACGCTCGGCGCCCCGCCCGTGGAGACGTGGGCGGATGCCGCCGGCACCATCAACTACGAGATCGTCACGCGCATCGGCCCGCGCGTGCCGCGGCGGGAGGCCGGGGCGTGAGCGGCCTCGACGCGTTCGCCGGTGAGCGCGAGGTCGCCTCGCCCGCCGACATGGAGGCGCTCGGCCGGCGGATCGGCGCGGCGCTGGGTGCCGGCGACCTCGTCGTGCTGACCGGGCCGCTCGGTGCCGGCAAGACCACCCTGACCCGCGGCATCGGCGCCGGGCTCGGCATCCGCGGTCCCGTGCAGAGTCCGACGTTCGTGCTCGCCCGCACCCACCCGTCGCTCGTCGGCGGCCCGGCGCTCGTGCACGTGGATGCGTATCGCCTCGGCTCGCCCGCCGAACTCGACGACCTCGACATCGACCTCGCCCACGCGGCCGTCATCGTCGAGTGGGGCCGCGGCATGGTCGACGGGCTCGTCGACCGGTGGTGGGAGATCGAGATCGAGCGCGGCTGGAGCGGCACGGGCCTGGACACCGCCTGCGGCACCGCCGGCCCGCACGCCGCCGAGATGGAAGACGCCGCCCCCCGCACCGTCCGGATCACCCCCCGCCCCTGACCGCGCGGGGCGCAGCCGCGTGCGCGCCGACTACCCTGGATGCTGTGATCCTCGGCATCGACACGTCCCTCGGCACCGCCGTCGCGGTGGTCGAACCCGACGGGGCCGTGCGGGCCGAGGCGCACAGCGCCAACCCGCTCGGCCACGCCGAAGTCATCGGCACGCTCATCGCCCAGGTGCTGCGGGATGCCGAGCGCGGCCCCATCGGCGCGACCGCCGCCCCGGCGCCCGCCGCGCCCACGCACGTCGCGGCCGGCATGGGCCCGGGCCCGTTCACCGGACTGCGGGTCGGCATCGCCGCCGCCCGCGCGTTCGCCCTCGCCCGCGGCATCCCCGTGATCCCGGTGCCGAGCCACGACGCGGCCGCCCTCGCCCTGCTGCTGGCCGACCCGTTCGCCGACCTGCCGCGCTTCGCCGTCGTCACCGACGCGCGCCGCCGCGAACTCGCCTACACGGTCTACGACGGCATCGACGGCGACGGCCTCCCGGTGCGGGCGACCGAGCCCGCCCTCAGCCCGCTGGCCGACCTCGACGCGCGCCTGGCAGGCCTCGGCGCCGAGCGCCGCGACGTCTCCGGCATCCCGGCGGCCATGCTCGCCCTCGCCGCAGCGCGCGCGGTCGCCGCCGGGCGCACCCTCGCCGACGGCGAGCCGCTCTACCTGCGCGCCCCCGATGTCACCCTCCCGGGTGCCCCGAAGCGGGTGACGGGATGACCCTGCGCGCAGCGACCCCCGCCGACCTGGATGCCATCATGACCATCGAGCGCGCCTCGTTCGTGCGCGATGCGTGGAGCGAGCAGATGATGGCCGCCGAGCTCGCCTCGCCGCACAACCACTACGTCGTTGCCGAGCAGGCGGGCCGCGTCATCGGGTACGCGGGACTGCGCGCGCCGAGCGGATCCCACGACGGCGACATCCAGACGATCGCGCTGTCCGCCGACGCGCGGGGCCGCGGGGCGGGGCGTGAGCTGCTCACCACGCTCCTCGAGCAGGCGTCGCTGCGCGGGGTGCGCGACGTGTTCCTCGACGTGCGCGTCGACAACACCGTCGCCCAGAGCCTCTACCGCTCCGTCGGGTTCCGCGAGATCGGCATCCGCCCGAACTACTACGCCGCCGAGGGCGTCGACGCCCTCGTGATGCAGCTCGACGTGCCCGCCTGGTCTGACGCCCACCGCGGCCAGGCGACGCACGGCGCGGATGCGAGGGGAGCCTGCTGATGGACCGCACCGCACCACTCGTGCTGGGCATCGAGACCAGCTGCGACGAGACCGGCATCGGCATTGTGCGCGGCCACACGCTGCTGAGCAACACCATCGCGAGCTCCATGGACGAGCACGCCCGGTACGGCGGGGTCGTCCCCGAGGTCGCCGCGCGCGCCCACCTCGAGGCGCTGCAGCCGTCGATCGAGGCCGCGCTCGCCGAGGCGGGGGTCACCCTCGCCGACATCGACGCGGTCGCCGTCACCAGCGGGCCGGGCCTGGCTGGCGCCCTCATGGTCGGCATCGGCGCGGCCAAGGCGCTCGCCGTCGGCCTCGACAAGCCGCTCTACGCCGTGAACCACCTCGTCGGACACATCGCCGCCGACATCCTCACCGGCGACGACGTCGAGTACCCGACCATCGCGCTGCTGGTCAGCGGCGGGCACACCTCGCTGCTGCTCGTGCGCGATCTCGTCAGCAACGTCGAACTGCTCGGCGAGACGATGGACGACGCCGCCGGCGAGGCCTTCGACAAGATCGCGCGCATCCTCGGCCTGCCCTACCCCGGCGGACCCGAGATCGACCGCGCCGCCGCGACGGGCGACCCGACCGCGATCCGCTTCCCCCGCGGCATGTCGCGGGCGTCCGACATGGCCGAGCACCGGTACGACTTCTCGTTCTCGGGCCTGAAGACGGCGGTGGCCCGGTGGGTCGAGACCTCGGGCGCCGACGTTCCCGTGGCCGACGTCGCGGCATCCTTCCGCGAAGCGGTCGTCGATGTGCTGGTGACGAAGGCGCTCGACGCGTGCGCCCGCCACGACGTGCCGCGACTGCTGCTGGGCGGCGGGGTGATCGCCAACCGGCGACTGCGCGAGGTCGCGCTCGAGCGCGCCGCCGCGGCCGGTGTCGCGGTGCGCATTCCGCCGCTGAGCCTGTGCACCGACAATGGAGCGATGATCGCCGCCCTCGCCGCAGAGCTCATCATAAGCGGCCGCCCCGCCTCGACCCTCGAGTTCGGCGCCGACTCGACCCTCCCGGTCACCGAGATCCAGGTGGCGGCCGCGTCATGAGCACCGAGCGCACCTCCGACGCCGAGCCGCGCGAGGTTCCCGCCGCCGCTGCGGATGCCGCCGCTCCCGCTGCGGATGCCGCCGCTCCCGCGGCCGTGCCGGCGCCGAGCACCCGCATCGACGTGCCGGGCGACGACGTCGAGCTCACCGTCGACGTCACCGCCCTGCCGGGGGAGCACCGCGGGGGCTACTCGCGCGCCATGACCGCCCCCGTCGACGTGCCGGTGCCGGTCACCGAGTCGGTGCACCTCGAGGAGGTGCCGCCGGCGCCGGTGGCCCAGCCGCGACTCATCCGCACGGCGCCGTGGGCGCTGCTGTTCGGCGTGCTCGGCCTCGTCGTCTCGCTCGTGGTCGGCTGGGGGTTCCTCATCGGGGTGCTCGGCGCCGGCCTCGCCCTGTTCTCGCTGCGCCGCCCGTGGGAGAACCGCGCCGTGGCGGTGTGGGCCCTGTGCCTGAGCGTCGTCTCGCTGCTCTACAGCGCCGGGTGGCTGTGGTGGGCGTCCACCCAGGGGCCCTTGTTCGGCTGACCCGCGGTCATCCGCGGGCTTCGGCGGGGCTTCGGCGGGGCTGCGGCGCTTCGGCGGGCGCAGGAGCCGGCGGTGCCGCACCATCGGTCGGACCGGTGGGGCGGGTGTGGTCGGCCGTGCCCCGCGAGGTGACACCAGCCCCACGGCTCCGACGGATGGTCAGATACGGTCGGCCAGCAGCGCGACCCGGGCAGACCCGATGCGCGTGAGGATGAGGGTCGCCGCGGCGTCGCCGCGCAGCCGCAGCTTGCGGCGGAACTGCGCGGGGTCGATGTCGACGCCGCGTTTCTTGATCTCGAGGGTGCCGATGCCGTTCGCCGCGAGCACGGCGTTGATCGCCGGCACCTTCAGCGGCAGTTGCTCGCGCACCCGGAACGACTGCACGAACGGGCTCGTGAGGGCCGCATCCGAAGTGAGGTAGGCGATTCCCTCCGACACCATCCCGGCATCGAGGGTGCGCGCGACGTCGCCGATCAGCCGCGCCCGGATGACCGCGCCCTCGGGCTCGTGCACGAACGCGCCGATCGGCCGCACCTCGGCATCGAGCGCATCGGCGGATGCCGTGAGCTCGGCCGCAGAGCCGCCGCGCACCACGAGGGCCGCGCGCGTGACGCCGGGCCGCGCGAGCACCCCCGACCACAGTACGAGTTCGATGGTCGACCCGTCGACGCTGATCCACTGGGCCTCGACGTCGTCGGGAATGCGGTCGCGATCGAGGCCGGGCCCGAGCTTGATGCCGGCGGGGACGCGGGAGGCGAGCCCGGTCACCCAGTCCAACGACGGCGACCACGCGTCGGCGCCGAGGCGGCGGGTCTCGGAGTGCCCGGCGCTGCGTCGAGCGGGATCGAGCCAGACGCCGTCGATGCCGGTGAGGTCGACCTCCTCGGCGCGGGCATGGCGCACCGTGGCGGCGGAGCCGAACGGGGCGAGGTTGTAGGCGGCGATGGCCGCGGTGATCTCGTCGGCGTCGACGGCGAGCACGTCCAGGCCGATGCCGGCCAGGCCCAGGGCGTCGCCGCCGATCCCGCATCCGAGGTCGGCGACCCGGCTGAGGCCGGCGTCGCGGAAGCGCCCGGCGTGACGGGCGGCGCTCTCCAGGCGCGTGGCCTGTTCGAGGCCGGCGCGGGTGAACAGCATCCGATCGGCGAACGGACCGAACTTGGCACGGGCCTTCGCGCGCAGCCGTGCCTGCCCGACGACGGCGGCGACGAGGTCGGGGGAGTGGCCGTCCCGTCGCAGCCGCGTGACCTCGGCGGCGACGTCGGCGGTGTCGTCGAGCGTGCCGAGTCCATCGAGCAGCCGCAGCCCCTCCGGGGTGAGCAGCGCGGCGAACTCGGCCATCTCCATCCGTCCAGCCTAGGTCTCCCACCCTCCCCTCCCGCCCCGCTCGGCGAGAACGCCCCGCGCGCGGGGCGAACCCCCACCCCCGGGGCGGGAGGCCCCTAATGGACCCGGGGGGAGGGGTGTGCACCGGGGGGATGATCACGGATGCCGGGGGCTGCGGCGCGGCGCAGACTCTAGTCACCTGGCGCGTGGGGCGCCCAACGAGAGGATTTCGAAATGGCTGACGGCAACTTCCTCAGCGACGTGGACGAGACCAATGTCGGTATCGACGTCGACGCGACGCTGACGGACAACTCGGTCGAGAACGACGCCGACGACTCGTTCAACGACAACAGCGACAACTCCACCGACAACTCGGTCGAAAATGACGCGGACGACTCGTTCAACGACAACTCGGACAGCTCCGTCGACACCGATGTCGAGGACTCCAACAACGACAACTCGGACAACTCGGTCGAGAACGACGCCGACGACTCGTTCAACGACAACTCGGACAACTCGGTCGAGAACGACGCCGACGACTCGTTCAACGACAACAGCGACAACTCGGTGCGCAGCGACGTGGAGGACTCGTACAACGACAACTCCGACAACTCGACCGACAACTCCGTCGAGAACGACGCGGACGACTCGTTCAACGACAACTCCGACAACAGCGACAACTCGGACAACAGCGACAACTCGGACAACAGCGACAACTCGGACAACAGCGACAACTCGGACAACAGCGACAACTCGGACAACAGCGACAACTCGGACAACAGCGACAACTCGGATAACAGCGACAACTCGATCGACGTCGACATCACCGACTCGTTCAACGACAACTCCGACAACTCGACGAACGACTCCGGCAACAACGGGTCGTACAACCAGCACCTGGACTACGACGAGGACAACTCGATCCACGACTCCGCGAACGACAACTCCGTCAACGCGGGTGTGCGGGAGTACTCGACGGCGTTCGGTGGATCGGCCGCGCCGCTCGCGGGCCTGGGGACCGTGGGTGGCTCGGTGACGGTCAACAACAACTCGACCAACATCGACCAGTCGCTGAACAACAACATCGACGCCGGCGGCGACGTCGCGGTCGGCTCGTCGGCGTCCACCATCGCGGCCACGGCGGCGAACGCCAACGCGGCCGGCGGTGACATCACGTTCGACAGCTCGGTCGACAACTCGGTGAACTACCTCACCGGCGGCGACGCGTGGATCGGCAACGTGACGACCACGACGACCAACGTCGACTCGTTCAACACGGCGACCGACAACTCCGTCACCGACAACTCGCTGCAGTCGACGATCTCCGACTCGTTCAACCAGGAGTGGAACACGAACCTCGGTTCGTTCAACACCGACAACACGAACGAGAGCGTCAACACCTCGATCTCCGACTCGCTGAACGAGTCGTTCAACGAGGAGTTCTCGCCGACGGTGAGCAACGAGCAGTCGTGGACCGACGAGTCCAGCAACATGTGGCAGGTCGGCAACGACATCGCCGACAACGGTGGATCGAACATCGACGTGGAGGACATCGACTTCTGATCCCTCCGCGCACAGCACCGGCGCCTCGGGTGGCATCGCCTCCCGGGGCGCCGGCCAGCGTGCCGGGGGTTGAGTCCGATGCCGGCGCGCACTACCGTGCCACGTGGGGGACCTGCGCGACGCCGCGCAGGCGGAGTGAGTCATAGATGAGCGATCCGACAGGGGATGCGGCGCCGTCCGCGAACGAACTGGTGCGCGCCGCCGATCAGCTGATGCAGCTGTGCCGGCTCGCCGACCGTGACGATCTCGCCGAGCACCTGGTGCACACGCGGGCGCGGCTGGTCGACCCGTACGTGCGTGTGCTGGTCGTCGGCGAGTACAAGCAGGGCAAGAGCAAGCTGATCAACGCCCTCGTCGGCGCACCGGTGTGCCCGGTCGACGACGACGTGGCCACGCGGGTGGCGACGGTGGTCGGGTACGGCCAGACGCCGGAGGCCGCGTTGATCGTGCGGGAGAAGCCGGATGCCGAGCCGCACCGCCGCGGCATCCCGATCGACGACGTGGCCGGGGTCGTCACCTCGGCCCGGCCGCGGCACGAGGGTGCCGAGGTGCTGGGAGCGGAGGTGCTGCTGCCGCGGGAGATCCTCAAGGGCGGGCTGCGCCTGGTGGATTCGCCCGGCGTCGGCGATGTGGAGTCGTTCCGCGAGCTGTCGACGCTGTCGGCGCTGGCCGGTGCGCACGCGATGCTGCTGGTCTCCGACGCGTCGCAGGAGTACACGGCGCCTGAGCTGCGGCTGATCACGCAGGCGCTGCGCATCTCGACGAACGTCGCCGCGGTCGTCTCGAAGACCGATGTCTACCCGGAGTGGCGACGCATCGAGCAGATCGACCGTCGGCATCTGGCGGACGTGGGAGATGTGCCCGTGTTCGCGGTGTCGAGCGATCTGCGTCTGACCGCCGCGGCCGAGCGCGATCGCGAGCTCAACGACGAGTCGGGCTTTCCGGCGCTGGTGAGCCACCTGCGCACGCAGGTGGTGGGGCGCACCGAGGCGCTGCAGCGCCGCGCCGCCGCGGCCGATCTCGCCTCGGTCGCCGACCAGCTGCTGATCGCGGTGCAGTCCGAGCTGCACGCCCTGGAGCACCCCGAGCAGACCCCCGAGCTCATCGCGAAGCTCGAGATCGCCAAGGGCCGCGCCGACGAGTTCCGCAGCCGCTCCTCGCGCTGGCAGACGACCCTCACTGACGGCATCGGCGACCTCATCGCCGACACCGAGCACGATCTGCGCGATCGGCTGCGCCGCGTGCAGCGGCAGGCCGAGGAGGCCATCGACGAGGGCGATCCGGGGCCGATCTGGGACGAGTTCGCCGCGTGGCTCGACGAGCGGGTGGGCGAGGCGGTGTCCGACACGTTCGTGTGGACCAACGAGCGCCAGCAGTGGCTCGCGCGCGAGGTCGCCGATCAGTTCCTCGAGGGGGAGGATGACATCCCCGACATCGATGTGAGCGACATCACCGGTGTGCTCGACCCGGTCGATGAGATCGCCGGGATGGATGCCGCGTCGCTGTCGGCCGCCGAGAAGATCTACATCGGGGTGCGAGGCTCCTACGGCGGCGTGCTGATGGTGGGGCTGGCCACGAGCGTGCTGGGGCTGTCGGTGCTCAATCCGCTGTCGCTGCTGGCCGGCGTGTTCGTCGGTCGGCGCGCCTACCGCGAAGACAAGCAGGCCCGCCTGTCGCGGCGGCAGTCCGAGGCCAAGGCGCTCGTGCGCCGCTACATCGACGAGGTCGCCTTCCAGGTCGGCAAGCAGCTGCGCGACCGCCTGCGCGCCGTGCAGCGGGCCACGCGCGACCACTTCGGCTCGCGTGCCGACGAGATCCACCGTTCGCTGACGGCGGCCGCCGACGCGGCCCGGCTGGCGGCGGGGTCGTTCGCCAAAGACCGGGAGGGGCGCATCGAGCACCTGCGTGCGCGCACCCAGCAGCTCACCGGCATGCGCCGCGCGCTGCCGGCCCCCGCCCCGCGCGCCGCGTTGCCGGCCACGCCGCCGCCGCGTCCGCCGCTGCCGCAGACGCCCGCCGCGACGGCCGCGGCCGCCCCCTCTTTCACAGGACGCGCGTGAACATCGCTGAAGACGCCCGGCTGCTGCTCGACGAAGCGGCGGCGGCGTACGACGACGACACGGTCGCCCAGACGCGCATCGCGCAGTGGCGCGCGCGGCTCGACGATCCGCTGCGCCTCGGGATCGCGGGCATGGTGAAGGCGGGCAAGTCGACGCTGCTCAACGCGATGCTGGGCGAGCGGGTGGCGCCCACCGACGCCGGCGAGTGCACCCGGGCGATCACCTGGTACCGCTACGGCGACACCCCGGCCGTCACCGCCCGGCGCATCGACGGCACCCTCCAGCGCCTGGCGCTGCGCCGCACCGACGGGCGCCTGGTGTTCGACCTCGGCGACACGAGCGTCGACGACATCGAACGCATCGACGTGCGCTGGCCGAGCGTGAGCCTGCGCTCGATCGTGCTCATCGACACCCCCGGCATCGAGTCGGTGTCGGAGCGGGTCTCGGCCCGCACGCGCGCCTTCCTGCTGCCGGCCGACGAGACGGCATCCGACGCCGACGCGATCGTCTATCTGCTGCGGCACCTGCACACCTCCGACGTGGCCTTCCTCGAGGCGTTCCGCGACGGCGCCGCCGGCACCGCCCACACGGTCAACGCGCTGGCGGTGCTCTCGCGTGCCGACGAGGTGGGGGCGGGACGCCTGGATGCCATGCTGTCGGCGCGCAAGATCGCCGAGCGCTACCGCGACGACCCGCAGCTGCGCGCCCTGGCGCTCACCGTGCTGCCGGTGGCGGGCCTGCTCGCCGAGACGGCCCGCACGCTGCGGGAGCGGGAGTTCCAGGCCCTGCGCGCGCTGGCGGCCCTCGACCGGTCGGACCGCGAGCGGATGCTGCTGTCGGTCGACCGGTTCACACGGGGCGAGGAGGTGGCCGGGGTCACCTCCGCGGTGCGCCGCGCGCTCGTGGACCGCCTCGGCATCTCCGGCATCCGGCTGGCCGCCGCCCTGGTGCGCGGCGGCGCGCGCTCGGCGCAGCAGCTCTCGGAGCAGCTGCTGCAGCAGTCGGGGCTGGAAGAGCTGCGCGGTGTCGTGCACCGGCAGTTCCGGGGCCGTCAGGCGGCGCTGAAGGTGCGCAGCGTGCTGGGGGGTCTGGAGGGGCTGCTGCGCGATCGTCCGCACGCGGGCGCCGGCCGGCTGGAAGCGGGCATCGAGCGACTGGCGGCCGAGTCGCACGAACTGCGCGAGCTCGATCTGCTGGCGCGATCGCGCGCCACCGGCCTCGGCCTGCCCGGCGGCCTGGATGCCGAGGCGGAACGTGTGCTGGGCGCCGAGGGCACCGAGGCGGTGGACCGGCTCGGGCTGCCGGCGGGCGCCGATCGGGACCTCACCCGGGCGCGCGCCCTGGAGCTGCTGGAGCGGTGGCGGGTGCGCGCGGAGTCGCCGCTGACCTCGGCCGCGCATGCGCGGGTGTGCGCCGCCGTGGTGCGCAGCCTCGAGGGGGTGGCCTCAGAAGTCGGCGGGGCCGCCGCTGCTGCTCGGCCCGCGCCGCACGTCGATGCCGCGGGCGGTCCAGCGCAGGGCCGGGGGCAGGAGGCTCACGAGCAGGGCGAGCACCGCCAGTCCGGCCTGCAGCAGGATGATCATGCGCAGCGGGTCGGCCGACGTGCCGGCGCCGGCGAACTCGAGCCCGACCACGCCGACCCCCGCCAGCAGCAGCAGCGTGGCCAGCAGCATCCAGCGCGCACGGCGACGCCGGTTCATGAATGACACGAGGAACACCAGCTGCAGCAGCACGACGGCCACCAATGCGCCGAACAGCGACCAGTAGATGATGTCGGCGGTGGTGGTGACCGTCTCGGCGGCGCGGTCGGGGTTGACCGTGCGCACCCGCTCCGAGATCACCTCGAGCTGCTTCTCGCGGATGATGAACGCGTAGGCCACCCCGAACGCGCCCACCGCGAGGGCGAGGATCCACAGCAGCTGGCTGATGCGCACCGTCAGCGGCGGCGGCAGCTGGGCGACCACGGGCGCGTGGTTGACGGTGGTGAGCGCGGGGCGCAGCGGCTGCTCGCGCGTGGTGCGCAGCCGCGGCGCGGCCCCCTCCTCAGTAGTCATCGTCGTCGAACGCCTCGTCGTAGCCGGCCGTCTCGGGCAGCGCTCCGCCTTCCTGGTCGGCGTACGTGGCCGCTTCGGCCATCGGGTCGGCGGCGGGCTCCGGCTCCGGCTCCGGGGCGGGAGCGGGAGCGCCCACCGTCGAGGTCGTCGTGGAGTTGTCGGTCGTCGACCCGTCGGTCTGCTGGTTGAACGAGCCGTCGTTGGTGGTGACGTCGATGTCGTTGTCGACCACGGCGTCCCCGCCGGCGGTGATCGTCGTGGAGGAGTCCTGGCTGCTGTCGTGCACGATGCTGCCGCCGGCGGCGGTGGAGCCCTCGCCGCTGGCGATGACCGCCTCGTTGTCGAACAGCTGCATGACGTCGCCCTCGGCCCAGATGTTCTGGTTCACCGACTGATCGACCAGCGTCGAGTTGTTCGTGATGTAGGCGTTGTTGTTGATCACGTCCCGAAGCTCGCGGATGACGTCGGGATCGCTCTGCCGGGGCGTGACCACGGCGGACGGCTCGGGCCGCTGCGCGACCTGCGGATGGTCGTAGACCATCGGCAGCACCGCGCACAGATCGTTGTACGAGATGCCCTGCATGCCGTGCGCGGTCAGGGCCGCCTCGGGGGCCGCGTCGAACTCCGCGGCCACCTCCGGATCGCGCAGCAGGCTCAGGATGAAATCGATCAGCGCATTGGCCATCGTGGTAATCGCGGTGCTCATGAGTCCTCCGTGCGTTCGCATGTCGGCACCCTGAGGTTAGGGGAGCCCGACGTGGACGGCATCGGGGATCGTCCCCGTGCCGCGGTGCCCCCGGTAGGGGGTGAGATGTGGGGGTGCGCGGTCATGCCGCCCCCTCGCGTCCGTGCGGCGCGTCGCCGCGCAGCACGTCGCGCAGTTTGGTGAGCAGATCCGAGCGCGACTCGGCGTCGAGCCGCCGGCGGATCCGCGCGATGTGGTGCTCTGCCGTGCGCGGCGAGATGAACAGGGTCTGGCCGATCTCGACGTAGGTGCGTCCCTGCACGACCAGCCGTGCCACCTCGAGCTCGCGGGCGCTCAGCGCCGTGCCGTCGGCGGTGGGCGCGGCGTCGGCGTGCGTCGCCTCGGTCGCCAGCAGCTGCGTCGGATGCAGTTCGCGAGCGCATGCCAGCAGCTGCGCGGCGGACTGCTTGTCGCCCGTGCGCGCTGCGCCGTGGGCGGCCAGCCGGGCGCCGTCCCATGCCAGGCCGTCGCGCGCGAGCGCGTGCGCGGCCCGCTCCACCTGGGCCGTGTCGACCTTGCCGGCGAGCACGTCGGTCCAGATGCGGCCCGCGTCGGCCAGGCGCGCGGCGAACGGGCTGTGCTCGGCGGCGGCCAGCAGCGCGCGGGCGTGCGGCACGAGGGCGTCGGGCTGTCCCTGCAGGATCCCGCGCTGGATGCCGGCCCAGTGCGGCAGCGGCGCCCACAGCGGTGGGGCGCCGGCGGCGTCGAGGCCGGCCATCGCCGCGTCGAAGTGCCGCTCGGCGGCGTCGGCGGCCCCGACCCGCACGGCGGCCAGGAGGAGTTCACCGAGGAAGGGCAGCAGGTAGGCGTCGAAGCGCTGGCGCAGCAGATGCGGGCGCGCGTCGCGGAAGACGGCCATGAGGGTCGCGGTGTTGGCGTAGCGGCGGGCCAGGGCCGTCTCGCAGACGGCCGCGATGAGGCGGTCGCGCGGCTGCAGGGCCGCCGCGCCCCCCTGGGCGGCGGCGAGGTGCGTGCGCGCCTCGTCGGGGCGGGCGGCGGCGATCGACACCCACGCCTGCCAGAGGCGCAGGCGGGGCCGGCCCCAGCGGCCGCATTGACCGGCCTCGACGGCGGAGGCGAGCACCGAGGCCGCGACGGCCAGCGAGCCGGTCGACATGGCGGCGGCGGCGGCGACCACCGCGGGCGGCTCGACCAGGGGGAAGTCCGACCGGGTGGCGCTGGCGAGCTCGGAGGCGAGCACGAGGTCGTCGACGGCGCCGGCCAGGTCGGTGCCGAACGAGGTGCGCACGGCGGCGGTGAGCGCTTCGCCGGCCACCGTCGCGGTGTCGGGCACCGCGGCCGGGGGTGCCGGCTGCGGGCGCCGGCCCACCCCGAGGTCGATGAGGGCGGCCCGCGCGGCCGAGGTCGCCGTCGTCGGCGACGTGCGCGCCGCGGCGGCGCCGACGGCGAGCGTGCCCCGCGCCGACCAGATCGCCGCCGACCCGTCGAGCGCGTCGGCGAGGCCCGGGTGGCCGGGGCGGCGCAGCACCCGGTCGAAGGCGGCGGCGGCGGTGTCGAGGTCACCGTCGGCGAAGGCGGCGATGCCGAACCGCACCGCCAGGTCGGCGGGTTCGGCGCCGGCCACGAGCGCCTCGCGGTAGAGGCTCAGCGCGCGGGCCGGGTCGTCGACGCGCAGCGCGTCGCCGCGGCGGATCAGTCGGCCGGGCGCCCCGCCCGACACGGCGTCGTCGTCCCAGGCGTCGTCGTCCCAGTCGTCGCCGCCGTCGGCGCTGTCGTGGTGGGCCAGCGCCAGCAGCTCGGTCAGCCGGTGCACGGGCAGCACCGCCCGCACCGCGGCGCGCACGATGCTCGGCGGTTCGCCGTTGGGGCGCAGCAGCCCCGCGGCGCTGCCGTGGGCGATGGCCTCCTCCCACGAGACCCCGGGCGCCTCGAGCGCGGCGATCTCGGCGGGCGGGAACAGGCACAGCGCCTCGACGGCGGGGCGGGCGGCACGGTCGACCTGGTCGAGACGATGGGCGATGGCGCTGCGCAGCGTGCGTGCGAGGTCGCGGTGGGCCGGGTCGAGGTCGCAGGTGCCGCTGTCGTGGGCGTCGAGCGCGGCGAGCGTCAGCCACGTGAGGCCCCCGGTGCGGCGCACGATGGCGTGCGCGCAGGCGACGGAGACCTGGGTCGCCTCGGCGATGCGGTCGGCGGTGATCTCTCCGAGCAGCACCGGCGGCGCCGACCGTTCGAGGCGGCCCCCCAGTCGGCGGAGCGGGTCGGATGCCGGGTGGTCCCGGTAGGCGACCACGAGGCTCGCCTCGGGGTCGGCCGCGAGGGCGAGCAGCGCGGCGATGCCGTCGTCGTCGAGCGTGTGCGCATCGTCGACCAGCAGCACACCGGCATCCGCTGCGCCGTCGTCGGGGGCGGGCGTCCCGCCCGCGCGTGCGCCGCCGGCGAGGGTGCGCACCGCGATGTCGCGGGCGGCGAGCTCGCGGCGCAGGGCCTGCAGGGTGAGCGTCTTGCCGCTGCCTGCGGCGCCGATCACGACCCCGCGGATCGGGAGCGCCGCGGCGCCCAGGCCCGCGGCGGCCGTGTCGGCCAGCATCCGCGCGACCTCTTCGCCGGGCCCGCCGATGGCCGGGGGCGGCGCCCCGAGCGCGGTCAGCGTCGTCGGTGTGGTGGACCTCGTCGTCATCTCTTCTTCCTCACCCAGCGCGGGTCAGATCGGAACAGGCGTCTCCGGGGGCGGAGTCGGTTCCGGTTCGGGATCCGGTTGGGGGGAAGGATCGGGTTCGGGCTGCGGCTCGGGCGTCGGCTCGGGCTGCGGGTCGGTGGTGGGTTGCGGATCGGCGGTCGGCTGCGGCTCGGGTGTGGGCTCGGGCTGCGGGTCGGGTGTCGGATCGGTGGTCGGCTCGGGCGTGACGACCGGGTCGGGGTCGTCGGCGGGCGTCGGGTCGATCACCGGGTCGGGCGAGGGCACCACGGGGCTCGGCGCGGGCGCCGGTCCCGGCGCGGGCGTCGTGGCCGGCGGGTTCTCGGGCGGGCGGTCGGCGGAGGGCCGTGCCTCGGCCGGCTTGGTCGCCGCCGGTGCCGTGGCCCGTGGTGCGGCGGGGGTGAGCAGCCGGTCGGCGGGGCTCTTGGGCGGCTTCGCCGGCAGAGCGCCCTCCTTGAGCGGCGGTCGCAGCGGGGCCGGTGCCGGGGCCACCACGATGGGCGCGGCGGCGGGCGGCTCGGGAGCCGGCAGCGCGCCGTCGGCCGCTTCGGCCACATCGCTCACCGGCAGCGGCGCGAACGGGTTCTGCAGCGGCAGACGCCCGGTGTCGGCCCCCGCCGCGGTCACGTCGCCGGCCGTCGAGATGACGGGGCGCACGAGCGCCGCCGCCGAGCCGCCGAACGCGAACCCGCCCACGATCACCGCGGCCGCGGCGGTGCCGGTCATCGCCGCGCGCCACCGGCCCGGCCGCGGCGCCAGCAGCAGCGGGATCGGCGCCGCCTCCGCGTCGTCGTCGGGCGTCGCCGTGGCCATCGCGCGCCGCCGCACGGCGTCGGCGCCGAGCCGCGCGGCCCCCATCGCGACGACGGCCTTCGGGTCGGCATCCGAGCGCAGCGGCAGGTCGAAGGCCTCCGAGAGCAGCTGCGCCACCCGCGGGATGCGGCTCGACCCGCCCGACAGCACGATCGCGTCGATGTCGCCGAGCGGGATGCCGGCGCGCTCCCGGGCGCGGCCGAAGGCGTCGATCGTGCGGTCGATGTCGGCCTCGATCATCGCCTCGAACTCGCTGCGCACCATGCGCACCGTGCCGCCCGATCCGTCCAGCAGCGGGATGAGCGCCTCGGAGTCGAACGACAGGGCTTCCTTGGCGGCGACGCACTCGCGGCGCATCGCCGCCATGGTCACGGGCGCGGCGGTGGCCGCGATCGCCCCGGTCGACGAGATCACGTGCTCGACGACCACGTCGTCGAAGTCGGCGCCGCCGAGATCGCCGATGCCCTCGCTGTGCAGCACGGTGGCCGCCTCGCCGGCGTCGCCGATGCGCACGAAGGCGAGGTCGAAGGTGCCCGCCCCGAGGTCGTAGACGGCCAGCACCGATCCGGGCGCCAGCGCATGGGTGGCGGCGTAATGCGCGGCGGCGGCCTCGGGCTCGGTCGGCATCGCCGCCACGGTCACCCCGCGCCGCTCCAGCGCGGCCCGCACGCCGTCCCGGCGGTGGGGCCCCCACGCCGCGGGCACGGTCACGGTGACCTCGCGCACGGCGATGCCGTCGGCGACGGCCGCGGCGATCGCCCACTCCACGGTGCGGGCGTAGAGCTCCTCGGCGGTGAGCGTGCGACCGGCCACGGCGAAAGGCACCGGATCGCCGATGCGCCGCTTCACTCCGCGCAGCAGGCGGCCGGGCGTGCCGACACCGCGCCGCTCGGCGGCGTCGCCGTGCAGCACGTCGTCTTCGGTGACGAACACGGCCGACGACGCGGCATCCTGTGCCCGTCCCAGTCGCACCGGGCGCACCGTCGTCCCCTCGGCGCCTGCTTCCGCGCAGGCCGCCGACGTGAACGAAGTCCCCACATCTACAGCAAAACTCACAACCATCCCTGACACGCTTCCTCGGCCCCCCGGCCCTCGGATGCTCGACATCGAGCACAGCAGCTTCTGTCAGCCCCCGAGACTTTCTTACTCCCCTCCCCGCCGATGCGGAAGGGTCTGCGCGTCTGTTGCGGGCAGGACTCGGCGTTAGGGGATCGCGCCCCGAGCGAGAGAGGGGGATTAGGGGATGGGGAGGGGGATCCGAGCCGGGAGGCCTGCCGGCGGAAGGCCGGACACGAGATCGCCGGGCGCGGATGCGACGCCGTATGACGGCATCCGACGCTCATTGGCACTCGCGTTGCATGAGTGCCAGCCGCACCCTACACTTGCTGTTAGCACTCGCCAGGTGTGGGTGCTAATCAGTCTTGAGATCTGAGAAAGAGGTAGACCGTGTCGGTTTCCATCAAGCCGCTCGAGGACCGCATCGTCATCAAGCAGGTCGAGGCCGAGCAGACCACCGCGAGTGGCCTGGTCATCCCCGACACTGCGAAGGAGAAGCCCCAGGAGGGCGAGGTCGTCGCCGTGGGTCCGGGTCGCATCGACGACAACGGCAACCGCGTTCCGCTCGACGTCGCCGTGGGCGACCGCGTTCTCTACAGCAAGTACGGCGGCACCGAGGTGAAGTTCGGTGGCGACGAGTTCCTCGTGCTGTCGGCTCGCGACGTGCTGGCGGTCGTCGTCCGCTGATCTCGATCATCGCCGGCTGCACCTGAGGGTGCGCCACGAGATCACCAGAAGGCCCGGATGCCTCGGCATCCGGGCCTTCTGCCGTCCCTGGGCGGGGGCGATGGCAGGATCCCCGCGCAGGTCGGCAGGATGCCGACGGCCCCGACGCCCGGCATCCGTCATGACCGTTCTAGTCTTGGACTCATGACACCCGAGGAGACGTCCCGCGAACAGTTCGTCGGCGGCGTATACGCGTTCGCGGCGTACTTCCTCTGGGGCTTCATGCCGCTGTACTTCCTGACGCTGGCCCCCACCGGCCCGTGGGAGGTCGTGTCGTGGCGCATCCTGTTCTCGCTGCTGTTCTGCGCGATCCTGCTCACCGTCACCCGCTCGTGGGGCAAGCTGTTCGCGATCCTGCGCAACCGCCGACTCGTCTTCTGGACGATCGTGGCGGGCCTGCTGATCTACGTGAACTGGCAGGTGTTCCTCATCAGCACCCTCACCGGTCACGTGATCGAGGGGAGCCTCGGCTACTTCATCAACCCGATCGTCACGGTGCTGCTGGGCGTGCTCGTGCTCAAAGAGCGGCTGCGCACCGCGCAGTGGGTGGCGATAGCGATCGCGGGGCTCGCGGTGATCGTCATCGTCATCGGCTACGGAGCGTTCCCCTGGATCGCGCTGCTGCTGGCGGCGAGCTTCGGCACCTACGGCCTCGTGAAGAAGCAGATCGGGCCGAGCGTGGATGCCGTCAGCGGCCTGACCCTCGAATCCCTCTGGCTCGCGCCGGTCGCCGCCATCCAGCTGGGCGTCGTCGCCGCGACCACCGGCATCACCCTCGGCACCGAGGGCCCCGGCCACACCGCCCTGCTGCTGATGGCGGGCGTCGTCACCGCCGTGCCGCTGCTGCTGTTCGCCGCCGGCGCGCGGCGTGCGAGTCTGACTGTGATCGGCCTGCTGCAGTTCGTCGCGCCGATCATGCAGTTCCTCACCGGCGCGTGGCTGCTGCAGGAGCCCATGCCGCTGGAGCGGTGGATCGGCTTCGGCCTGGTGTGGCTGGCGCTGGTCGTGCTGATGGTCGACTCGGTGCGCCACGCCCGTCGCGGACGGGCGACCGTTATCGCACCGTGATACAGCCGTATCACATCGTTAACGAGCCGCAACATTCGCGAGATCACGCTGCGATTAGGTTTGACGCACTAGGACGGCACCCGAGGTCGTCCTGTTCATCCACAGCAAGGAGCAATATGAGCGTCTTCACGCGTTCAGGTGCGGGCAAGGTCGTCGGCGGTATCGCCGTGGCAGCTGTCAGCGCCGTCCTACTCGCCGGCTGCGCCGGCGGCGGGACGACCTCGGAGCCGACTACGTCGAGCGCCCCCACCGAGGACCTGACCCTCAAGATCGGCAGTGTGCTGCCCCAGACCGGCAGCCTCGCCTTCCTCGGCCCGCCCGAGGAAGCCGGCGTGCTCCTCGGTGTCAACGAGGTCAACGAAGCAGCCAAGGGCATCACGGTCGACTTCACCCCGGGCGACTCGGGCGATGCCGACAACAAGGCCTTCGAGACCACGGTCCCGAAGCTGCAGAGCGAGGGCGTCTCGGCCATGATCGGCGCCGCCGCCTCGGGTGTGACGAAGCTCTTCCTCGACTCCAACGTCGCGGCCGGCATCATCACCTTCTCGCCCGCCAACACCTCGCCCGACTTCACCACCTGGGAAGACGAGGACCTCTACTGGCGCACCGCCCCGAGCGACCTGCTCCAGGGCGAGGTGCTCGGCAACCTCATCGCAGAGGACGGCCACAAGAACGTCGGCATCATCTACCAGAACGACGCCTACGGCACCGGCCTGTTCGGTGTCGTCAAGGAGGTCTTCGAGTCGACCGGTGGTTCGGTCGTCGCCGAGGCGTCCTACAACGACGGTGACAGCTCGTTCGACGCGCAGGTCGCGCAGATCGCCGCTGCCAAGCCCGACGCGGTCGTGCTCATCACGTTCGACCAGTTCGCGACCATCGCGCCGCTGCTGGTGAACGCGGGCATCCCGGCCTCGAGCTTCTACCTCGTCGACGGCAACCTCAAGCAGTGGGGTGCCGACGTGTCGGTCTCGCTCGAGGGCGCCAAGGGCACCACGCCCGGTCCGGTGCTCGAGGACGACTTCCAGCAGCGTCTGAACGACGCCTGGACCGCCGGCGGCAACTCCGAGCTCGAGGACTACTCGTACTCGGCCGAGTCGTACGACGCCGTCATCCTGCTCGCGCTGGCCTCGCTCGCGGCCCAGTCGACCACGGGTGCCGACATCGCCACCAAGCTGCAGGAAGTCTCCGGCGGCTCGGGTGACGGCACGAAGTGCACCTCGTTCGCGGAGTGCGCCGACATCATCCTCGAGGGCGGCGTCGCCGACTACGACGGCTACTCGGGCCCGGTCACGTTCGACGAGAACGGCGACCCGACCCAGGCGTCGATCGGTATCTTCGAGTTCGGTGCCGACAACACCCACACCCGCGTCGACACCCGCTGATCTCTGACCAGCTGATCGTCTGATCGCACGAAGGGCCCCGGAGCATCGCTCCGGGGCCCTTCTCCGTACCCCCTGCGCGGCGTCATGGCGCCCCTAATAAAGGAGTGCGGGGGCACGCGAAAGGGGGCGGATGCCGATCGGCATCCGCCCCCTTTCGCGGTGGGTGCGGGGCGTCAGTCCTCGGTGCCGAGGGTGCCCAGGTACAGCCCGATGACCTGCGGGTCGTTCAGCAGCTCGCGGCCGGTGCCCTCATGGGCGTCGCGGCCCTGGTCGAGCACGTACCCGCGGTCGCAGATCTGCAGGCAGCGGCGGGCGTTCTGCTCGACCATGATCGTGGTCACGCCGGCCTTGTTGATGTCGGAGACGCGGATGAACGCGTCGTCCTGGCGCACCGGCGACAGACCGGCCGACGGCTCGTCGAGCAGCAGCACCGACGGGTCCATCATGAGCGCACGGCTCATCGCGACCATTTGGCGCTCACCGCCCGACAGCGAGCCGGCCCGCTGCTTGAGGCGCTTGCCGAGCTCGGCGAAGATGCCCGTCACGAACTCGAGCCGCTCGGCATAGATGCGGGGGTTCTGGTAGAGCCCCATCTGCAGGTTCTCCTCGATCGACAGCGAGGGGAACACGTTGTTGTTCTGCGGCACGAAGGCCACGCCGCGTTGCACGAGCTTGTCGGCCTTCAGCCCGACGATCGACTCGCCGTTGACGGTGATGTCGCCGCCGCGCACCTTGACGAGCCCGAAGATCGACTTCAGCAGCGTCGACTTGCCGGCGCCGTTGGGGCCGATGATGCCGATCAGCTCGCCCTTGCGGGCGACGAGGTTGGCGTTGTTGATGATGTTGATGCCGGGCAGGTAGCCCGCCAGCAGGTCGGTGACCTGCACGACGACCTCGGCGTCCGACGCGGGGGCCGGCGCCGCTGCGGGTGCGGGAGTGCTCACTTGTTCTCCTCCTCGGCCTCGGCGATCGCCGCCGCCTCGTCTTCTCTGATCTCTTCGAGCAGCTCCTGCGCCGCCGGGTCGAGCTCGCCCGGCACGCGGCCGGTGACCACGCCCAGGTCGACGTCCTGGTGGCTGCCGAGGTAGGCGTCGATGACGGCCTTGTCCTCCATCACCGCGTCGGGCGGGCCCTCGGCGACGACCTTGCCCTCGGCCATCACGACGACCCAGTCGGCGATGTGACGCACCATGTGCATGTCGTGCTCGACGAACAGCACCGTCACGCCCAGGTCCTTGAGGTCGAGGATGTGGTCGAGCAGCGACTGGGTGAGGGCCGGGTTGACGCCGGCCATCGGCTCGTCGAGCATGACGAGGTTCGGGTCGCTCATGAGCGCCCGCGCCATCTCGAGGAGCTTGCGCTGGCCGCCCGAGAGCGATGCCGCGAAGTCCTTCTCCTTGGCGTCGAGCTTGAAGCGCTTGAGCAGGTCGCGCGCCTTGACCTCGTTGCTCTCCTCCTGGCCTCTCCAGACCGCGGGCACGAACGACTGCCAGAACTTCTCGCCGCGCTGGTTGGGCGCACCGAGCTTCATGTTCTCGAGCACGGTGAGCAGCGACAGCGCCTTGGTGAGCTGGAAGGTGCGCACCTGGCCCATGCGGGCCACCTTGAAGGCGGGGATGCCCGAGAGGTTGGTGCCGTCGTAGGACCACGTGCCCGTGTTCGGCTTGTCGAAGCCGCACAGCAGGTTGAACAGCGTGGTCTTGCCGGCGCCGTTGGGGCCGATCAGCGCGGTGATCGCGTTGCGCGGGATCTCGAGGTGCTCGACGTCGACGGCGGTGAGGCCGCCGAAGCGACGGGTCACGCCGTCGACGACCATGATCGGGTCGACCTTGGCGACCCCGGGCACAGCGGGACCCTTCGCGAGGCCGGTGGCCTTCGGCCGGGGGATGCTGCCGGTCGCCGGTGCCGGCTCGCTCACGCCGCCGGCATCCGGGGTGGGTTCGCCGAGGGGCGGGGTGCTGGGCGGGTTATTTGACAAAGGTCATCTCCCTCTTGTCGCCGAGGATTCCCTGCGGCCTGAAGATCACGAGGAGCATGAGCGCGACGCCCACGAGGATGTAGCGCAGCGTGCCGGCCTGGATGTCGGTCATCGGCAGCCAGCCCTCCTTGGCCATCTCGGGCAGGAGGTTGCCGAGCAGGGCCATGACCATCCAGAAGATGACCGCGCCCAGCGACGGACCGAAGATCGTCGACGCGCCACCCAGCAGGAGGATCGTCCACAGGAAGAAGGTCAGCGCCGTCGTGTAGCTCGACGGGATGACCGCCGAGGGCAGCACGTAGACGATGCCGCCGAGCGCGCCGATCACACCGCCGACGACGAGCGCCTGCATCTTGTAGGCGAACACGTTCTTGCCGAGCGAGCGCACGGCGTCTTCGTCTTCACGGATGCCCTTGAGCACGCGGCCCCACGGGCTGCGCATGAGCGCCCAGACGACGAACAGCGACAGCGCCAGCACGATCAGGCCGAACACGACCACCCACAGCTGCTGCGCCGTGAAGGTCCACGGCCCCCAGCCGTACCGCTCGCCGCGCGGCAGCACGGGGAAGGGGTTGGACGACTGGAACGAGCCGTTGTAGTTGCCGAGGCCGTCGGCCGAGTTGGTCCACTCGTCGAAGACCTGGGTCGTGAACAGCAGACGCACGATCTCGGCAGCGGCGATCGTCACGATGGCGAGGTAGTCGGCGCGCAGGCGCAGGGTCGGCACACCGAGGATGATCGCGAACACTGCCGCCAGCGCGAGGCCGACCAGCATGGCCAGGTACCACGGCAGACCGAAGGTCAGCACCGAGATGGCGTACCCGTAGGCGCCCAGGGCCATGAACCCGGCCATGCCGAAGTTCAGCAGGCCCGCATAGCCGAAGTGCACGGCCAGGCCGGTGGCCGCCAGCGCGTACGCGATGGTGACGGGGCTCAGGATGTAGCCGAGCGTGTTGGAGAGGATGGCACCCCAATCCATGGCGGTCACCCGAGCCTTTCTTTGCGACCCAGCAGACCCTGCGGTCTCACCAGGAGGATCAGGATGAGCACGACCAGGGCGCCCGCGTACTTGAGGTCGGAGGGGATCCACAGGGTGGAGGTCTCCACGACCACGCCGACGATCAGCGAGCCCAGCAGCGCCCCGAAGGCGGTGCCGAGTCCGCCGAGGGTGATGGCGGCGAAGATGAGCAGCAGCATCTGCGTGCCCATGTCCCAGCGCACACCCGGGCGGAAGTAGGCCCACAGCACACCCGAGATGGCGGCCAGTGCGCCGGCGAGCACCCAGACGATCCGCACGACGCGGTCGACGTTGATGCCGGATGCCGAGGCCAGCTGCGGATTGTCGGAGATGGCGCGCGTGGCCTTGCCGATGCGGGTGCGCAGCAGGAAGAACGCCACCGCGACGATCACGACGATGCTCACCGCCATGCTCACCAGGTCGATGTACGACAGCTGGATGGGCCCGAACTGGATGGGCGCGGGGCTGGCGCCGGGCAGCTGGTAGGTCTTGCCACCGATGAAGAACTGGTACGTGTAGCGCAGGGCCAGCGAGAGGCCGATGCTGACGATCATCAGCTGCACGACGCCCAGGCCCCGTCGGCGCAGGGGTCGCCAGAGTCCGGCATCCATCGCCAGGCCCAGGGCCGCCCCGCCCAGCACCGCGGCGGTGATGCCGAGCCACAGCGGCAGGGTCCACATGGTGGAGAACACCAGGGCCACCAGCGCGCCCCACGTGACCATCTCGCCGTGGGCGAAGTTCGACAGGCCCGTGGTGCCGTAGATGAGCGCGGCGCCCATCGCGGCCAGGGCGAGCAGCAGGCCGAAGTTCAGGCCGTTGACCAGGCGCACCGCCAGCTGGTCGACGAAGGACTGGGTGACCCGTTCGCCGGCGCCGAGGAACAGGTTCACGATCTTGGTGCTCGTCAGGCCGAACTCGACCTCGAACTCCCCGGTCGTGCCCGACTTGGGCTGCAGGCCCTCGGGCAGCTGCGCCGGGTCGACGATGACGCCCTCGGGCAGCGTCGACTCGTCGACGATGAGCGTGTAGGTCTCCTTCTCGGGGACGTACAGCCGCCAGCGGCCGTCGGCGTCGGTCACCGTCTCGGCGTCGAAGCCGTTGCCGGTGACCGAGACGGTCACGTCGGGAACGGGCTTCTCGGCGTTGGTGATGACACCGCCGAAGTAGAAGTCGGTCTGCTCCTGGTCAGCGCCGGGAGTGTCGGGTGCGGCGGCGTGAGCTGCGAGCGGACTGCCGGATATCAGCAGAACAGCCGCCAGCAGGGCGCCCAGTAGCAGCACGGTCCAGCGCAGTGGCCGGGGTGCAGCGACGGTCGTGGGACTCAACGGTTCCTCCAGTCAGGGCGCACCTATCGGGTGGTGCGGTCGCATCGACATTGATTGACGACGGTACGAGCGTAATGTGTCGGTTTTGTTTCCGGGCGGAAGTCGCGTGTTTCCGATCACGGGGAGCCCCCGCCCCGGAATGAATCGGGGCCCGCGCCGCTTAGAATTCTGTAAGTCCCCACAGCCGCACAAAGGACGCAGGAGAGCGCATGGAGCACAACGACCCGTTCGGTTTCGTCGGATTGACCTACGACGACGTTCTGCTGCTGCCGGGGCACACCGACGTCATCCCCTCCGAGGCCGACACGTCGTCGCGGGTGACCCGCCGCATCACGGTGGCGACGCCCCTGCTGTCGGCGGCGATGGACACCGTCACCGAGGGGCGCCTCGCGATCGCGATCGCGCGCGAGGGCGGGCTGGGCATCATCCACCGCAACCTCTCCATCGACGACCAGGCCGCCATGGTCGACCAGGTCAAGCGCAGCGAGTCGGGCATGATCACCGACCCGATCACCACGACCCCGGATGCCACGATCGAAGAGGTCGATGCGATGTGCGCGCAGTACCGCATCTCGGGACTGCCGGTCGTCGACGACGCGGGGCGCCTGGTCGGCATCATCACCAACCGCGACATGCGCTTCGTCTCGGGCTTCGAGCGGCAGACCACCAAGGTGCGCGACGTCATGACCAGCGACGGCCTGGTGACCGGACGCGTCGGCATCGGCGCCAACGAGGTCATCGCCCTGTTCGCGCAGCACCGCGTCGAGAAGCTCCCGCTCATCGACGACGACGGGATGCTGGCCGGACTCATCACCATCAAGGACTTCGACAAGAGCGAGAAGTACCCCCTCGCCACCAAGGACGACCAGGGGCGCCTCCGCGTGGGCGCGGCGATCGGCTTCTTCGGCGACGCCTGGCAGCGCGCCGAGGCCCTGCGCGACGCGGGCGTCGACGTGCTCGTCGTCGACACCGCCAACGGCCAGTCGGCCGGCGTCATCGAGATGGTCGCGCGCATCAAGGCCGACCCGACCTTCGCCCACATCGACGTCATCGGCGGCAACGTCGCCACCCGCGAGGGCGCGCAGGCGCTCATCGACGCGGGGGCGGATGCAGTGAAGGTGGGCGTCGGACCGGGCTCCATCTGCACCACCCGCATCATCGCCGGTGTCGGCGTGCCGCAGGTCACCGCCATCTACGAGGCGTCGCTGGCCGCCCGCGAAGCCGGAGTGCCGGTGATCGCCGACGGCGGCCTGCAGTACTCGGGCGACATCGCCAAGGCCCTCGTGGCCGGCGCCGACTCGGTCATGCTCGGCTCGCTGCTGGCGGGCACCGACGAGTCGCCGGGCGAGATCGTGTTCCAGGGCGGCAAGCAGTTCAAGCTCTACCGCGGCATGGGCTCCCTCGGCGCCCTGCAGACCCGTGGCAAGAAGACCTCCTACTCGAAGGACCGCTACTTCCAGGCCGACGTCCCCAGCGACGACAAGCTCATCCCCGAGGGCATCGAGGGTCAGGTCGCCTACCGCGGCCCGGTCTCGGCCGTCGCCTACCAGCTCATCGGCGGTCTTCGGCAGTCGATGTTCTACGTCGGTGCGCGCACCGTCGACGAGCTCAAGGCCAAGGGCAAGTTCGTCCGCATCACCCCCGCGGGGCTCAAGGAGTCGCACCCGCACGACGTGCAGATCGTCGTCGAGGCGCCCAACTACCGCAAGTGAGCGCCCCGGCGGGCGGATGCCGTGGAGTCGACCCCGGGTAGGCTGGGCCTGTGAGCATGGAGATCGAGATCGGCCGCGCCAAGCGCGCCCGCCGCGCGTTCGCATTCGACGACATCGCGGTCGTGCCCTCCCGGCGCACGCGCAACCCCGAAGACGTCTCGACCGCGTGGTCGATCGACGCCTACGGTTTCGAGATCCCGGTGCTCGGCGCCCCCATGGACTCGGTCATGAGTCCCACGACGGCGATCATGCTCGGGCAGCTCGGCGGGCTGGGCGTGCTCGACCTCGAGGGCGTGTGGACCCGCTACGAAGACCCGTCGCCGCACCTCGCCGAGATCGCGGGCCTGCCCGCCGACCAGGCGACCCGGCGCATGCAGGAGCTCTATGCCGAGCCGATCAAGCCCGAGCTCGTCTCGGCCCGCCTGGCCGAGATCCGCGCCGCCGGGGTCACCGTCGCCGGCGCGCTCACCCCGCAGCGCACGCAGGAGCTCTACGAGACCGTCGTGGCCGCCGGCGTCGACCTGTTCGTCATCCGCGGCACGACCGTCTCGGCCGAGCACGTCTCCAGCGATGCCGCCCCGCTGAACCTCAAGAAGTTCATCTACGACCTCGACGTCCCCGTCATCGTCGGCGGTGCGTCCACCTACACCGCGGCCCTCCACCTCATGCGCACCGGCGCGGCCGGCGTGCTCGTCGGCTTCGGCGGGGGAGCGGCCTCGACCACCCGCGCCACCCTCGGCGTCCACGCGCCCATGGCCACCGCGGTCGCCGACGTCGCCGGCGCCCGCCGCGACTACCTCGACGAGTCGGGCGGACGCTACGTGCATGTCATCGCCGACGGCGGTGTGGGCACATCCGGCGACATCGTGAAGGCCCTGGCGATGGGCGCGGATGCCGTGATGCTCGGCGTCGCGCTGGCCCGCGCCACCGACGCGCCCGGCCGCGGCTTCCACTGGGGCCCCGAGGCGCACCACGCGCGGCTCCCGCGCGGCAAGCGCGTCGAGGTCGGCCAGGTCGCCCCGCTCGAGGAGATCCTCTACGGCCCGGCGCCCGTCGCCGACGGCACCGCCAACCTCATCGGCGCGCTCCGCAAGTCGATGGCGACCACCGGCTACTCGGATCTCAAGGAGTTCCAGCGCGTCGAGGTCGTCGTCGCGCCCTACGACGTGTGAGTACCGTGAGCGAACCGACGGCCGCAGCCGGGCAGGACGAGTTCCCGCCGACGCTGCGTGAGGTCATGCTGCGCCCCTGGTGGATCGGCATGCTCGTCTTCGCGCTCGCGGTGGCCGCCGTGTTCGCCTGGCTCGGCCAGTGGCAGCTCTCCAGCGCGATCGACACCGACCCGCCGGCCGCCGGCGCCACCGAGTCGGTGCGCCCCCTCGCCGATGTCACCGAGCCGGGCGAGTACCTCGCCGAGCCGCTCGTGGGGCAGCGGGTCGAGGTCACCGGTTCGTTCGTCGCCGACGACTTCGGTGTCGTGTCCTCGCGCTTCAACGACGGCGTCGAGGGCTACTGGGTCGTCGGGCAGCTGCGCGTGGCAGACGCCGCCGCCCCCACCGCCCTGGCCGTGGCCGTCGGGTGGACCGGCGACCGCGCGCGCGCCGACGCCGTGGCATCCGCCCTCTCGGCAGACCCGCCGCAGGAGGTCGCCCTCACCGGGCGCATCATCTCGGACGAGGGTCCGGCGCTGCCGCCGCGCGATGACCCCGACGAGATGACCCGCATGTCGCCGGCGGCTCTGCTGAGCACCTGGCACGACATCGAGGGCCTCGACGTCTACCGGTCGTACCTCACCAGCGCCGAGGCGTTCGGCGGGCTCGAGGCCATCCACTCGCCCGCGCCCAACGAGCGCTCGAGCGTCAAC
The DNA here is from genome assembly GCF_025421715.1 of Microbacterium festucae. Lineage (GTDB taxonomy): Bacteria > Actinomycetota > Actinomycetes > Actinomycetales > Microbacteriaceae > Microbacterium > Microbacterium festucae. The sequence goes on along the minus strand of NZ_JAOEFC010000001.1, from coordinate 341,688 downwards.
TGGCTGAACATCTTCTACGCCATCGAGTGGGCGATCTTCGCCGGGTTCGCGTTCTACATGTGGTACCGGCTCGCGCGCGACGCGCACGAGAAGGAGGTCGAGGCCTTCGAGGAGCGTGCCGCCGCGGCCGGGGGCCCGCCGCCCGGCAACTAGACTGAAGGGCATGCCCCAGCCCAAGCTCGCCAGCTTCCCGGCGATCCGCGGCGCGCTTCGGTTCTATCAGATCGCCTCGGTGATCACCGGCGTCATGCTGCTCCTGCTCTGCGCCGAGATGCTCATCAAGTACGCCTTCCAGTACGAGCTGTTCCTCGGCGGCTCGGGCGGCTTCCTCTGGTTCGCCCAGGTCGACGCCTTCGGCGAGTCCACCGGCGACGGCGTGAACCTCAGCCTCGGCATCCTCATCGCCCACGGCTGGTTCTACGTCGTCTACCTCTTCGCGTGCTTCCGCGTGTGGAGCCTCATGCGCTGGGACTTCGTGCGCTTCATCATGCTCGCCCTCGGCGGCATCGTGCCGCTGCTGTCGTTCTTCATGGAGGCGCGCGTGGGCCGCGAGGTGAAGGCCTACCTCGCCCAGCGCGAAGCCGACGAGCTGCACTCGCGTTCCGAGCACTCTTCCCTGACCCACGAGATCCCCACGGAGAACAAGCGGTGACCACCCAGACCGAGACGGATCAGCGTCCTGTCCTCGTCGTCGACTTCGGCGCCCAGTATGCGCAGCTGATCGCCCGGCGTGTGCGCGAGGCCGGCGTCTACAGCGAGATCGTCCCCCACACCGCCACCGCCGCCGACATCGCGGCGAAGAACCCGGTGGCCCTCGTGCTGTCGGGCGGGCCCTCGTCGGTGTATGAAGAGGGCGCGCCGCGGCTCGACCCCGCCGTGTTCGACCTCGGCGTGCCGACGCTCGGCATCTGCTACGGCTTCCAGGTGATGGCCCAGACCCTCGGCGGCGAGGTGGCCCACACCGGCCTGCGCGAGTACGGCGCGACCGACGCCACCGTCACCGGTTCCGGCGGCGTGCTGCTGGGCGGCCAGCCCGACACGCAGAACGTGTGGATGAGCCACGGCGACCAGGTCTCGAAGGCCCCCGAGGGCTTCGAGGTGCTGGCATCCACCGCCGTCACCCCCGTCGCCGCCTTCGGCAACGCGGAGAAGTGCTTCTACGGCGTGCAGTGGCACCCCGAGGTGAAGCACTCCGACCACGGCCAGGAGGTGCTCGAGAACTTCCTCCACAAGGCCGCGGGCCTGGCGGCCGACTGGAACAGCGGCAACGTCATCGCCGAGCAGGTCGAGCGCATCCGCGCGCAGGTCGGCACCGGCCGCGTGCTGTCGGCGCTGTCGGGCGGCGTCGACTCGGCCGTCTCGACCGCGCTCGTGCACGAGGCCGTCGGCGACCAGCTCGTCGCCGTGTTCGTCGACCACGGGCTGCTGCGCAAGGGCGAGCGCGAGCAGGTGGAGCAGGACTACGTCGCCTCCACCGGTGTGCGCCTGATCACCGTCGACGCGCGCGAGACCTTCCTCGGCGCCCTCGCCGGCGTGAGCGACCCCGAGCAGAAGCGCAAGATCATCGGCCGCGAGTTCATCCGCGCGTTCGAGAAGGTGCAGGCCGACCTCGTCGCCGAAGCCGCCGCCGAGGGCGAGCCGATCCGCTTCCTCGTGCAGGGCACGCTCTACCCCGACGTGGTCGAGTCGGGTGGCGGCGCCGGCACCGCCAACATCAAGAGCCACCACAACGTCGGCGGCCTCCCCGAAGACCTGCAGTTCGAGCTCGTCGAGCCGCTGCGCACCCTCTTCAAAGACGAGGTGCGCGCCATCGGTCGTGAGCTCGGACTGCCCGCGGAGATCGTCGGCCGCCAGCCGTTTCCGGGCCCCGGCCTCGGCATCCGCATCGTGGGTGAGGTCACCGCTGACCGCCTCGAGATCCTGCGTGACGCCGACGCCATCGCCCGCGAAGAGCTGACCAAGGCGGGCCTCGACGGCGAGATCTGGCAGTGCCCGGTCGTGCTGCTGGCAGACGTGCGCTCGGTGGGCGTGCAGGGCGACGGCCGCACCTATGGCCACCCCATCGTGCTGCGGCCGGTGTCGTCGGAAGACGCCATGACCGCCGACTGGACCCGCCTGCCCTACGACGTGCTGTCGAAGATCAGCAACCGCATCACCAACGAGGTGCGCGAGGTGAACCGCGTCGTGCTCGACGTCACCTCCAAGCCCCCGGGCACCATCGAGTGGGAGTGAACTGACCGGATGCCGGGGCCCTGCGCCCCGGCATCCGTCGTTTCCGGGCCGTGGCCGGTCGCGTCGTGCCGGTCGTCGGTGCTGGTGCCGGGGCGCCACGGCGCCCCGCGGCCCCGGTCGCCCGCGCGCCACGGCGCCCTGCGGCCCCGGTCGCCCGCGCGCCACGGCGCCCTGCGGCCCCGGTCGCCCGCGCGCCACGGCGCATAACTCAGGCAGAATCCGCCCTGCCGCGCCCACTCGGCCCCGAGCGGCCCGATCTGCCTGAGTTATGCGCCCGTGGCGCGGGGCCCCACCGCCGCGGGCAAGCGAAAGGCCCGCCCGGCGAACCGGACGGGCCTGTCAGCGACGGGGCGCGGTCAGTTGTTGCCGCGCAGGATCGCGATGATGCGGAGGATCTCGATGTAGAGCCAGACGACGGTGACCATGATGCCGAAGGCGCCCATCCAGGCGTACTGGCGCGGGGCGCCGTTGCGCACACCCTGCTGGATCGAGTCGAAGTCGAGCACCAGCGAGTAGGCGGCCATGATGACCACGAGCACACCGATGATGAGGCCCAGCGGGATGCCGGCGATCTTGACGTTGGACAGCATGCCGAACGGGCCGCCGCTGTCGGGGCCGAAGGCGCCGAACATCATCATGACGACGTTGATGAGCGAGAACACGAGGTAGCCGAGCATCGCGATCATGAAGATCTTGGTGGCCTTCTTCGAGGCGCGCACCTTGCCGCTGGCGAACAGGGCCAGGGTCACACCGACGACCGACAGGGTCGCGAGGGTGGCCTGCAGCACGATGCCGGGCCAGATGAACTCGAAGTAGGCCGAGATGGCGCCGACGAACAGGCCCTCGAAGGCGGCGTAGCCGAGGATGAGGCCGGGACGGATCTTCTTGCGCGAGGTGAAGATGACGACCATCGACAGGACGAACCCGCCGAGGGCGCCGATGATCCACGGCATCATCGTGGGCGCGGGGTTGTCGGCGGTCACCGGCGACATCGTCCAGATCCAGCCGGCGACGGCGGTGACCAGCAGCACGGCGAACAGGCCGAGGGTCTTGAAGACGGTGTCCTCGACGGTCATCCGGCCGGTCTGCACCGCACCGGCGGCCGGGGCGGCGTACGCGCCCTCGAGCTGTGCCTGGGCGGCGGCATCGACGCCCTGGTGCGACGTCGCGGCGAACTGGGTCTGGGCAGCCGGCGGGGTCAGCCCGGGCCGCTGCTCCTGGAACGCGGGGTTGCTGAAAGCGGGGTTGCTCGAGGCCATGGTGGTCGGGGCTCCAATGCGAAGGGTGCCGCAACAGGTATGGTGCGGAATCCCAGCGTACCGGACGCCATTCCGCCGGTCTCGGGACCTCGCTGTGAGCACCCTATGAACCCGTCCGAGGCGTGCCCGTAGCCTGGGGGCATGCCTCGCCGCCGCCCCCTCGTGATCGGTCACCGCGGCGCGCCCGGGTACCGCCCCGAGCACACCCGTTCGTCGTACGACCTCGCCCTGGCGATGGGGGTGGATGCCGTCGAACCCGACGTCGTGTTCACCCGCGATGCCGTCGCGGTGGTGCGGCACGAGAACGAGATCTCCACGACGACCGATGTCGCCGACCGCCCCGAGTTCGCGGACCGGCGCACCACGAAGACCATCGACGGCGCGGCGCACACCGGCTGGTTCACCGAGGACTTCACGTGGGACGAGCTGGCGACGCTGCGCTGCCGGGAGCGCCTGCCGAAGGTGCGCCCCTCCAGCGCGACCTTCGACGGCACCCAGCCGGTGCTGCGCCTGAGCGACGTGCTCGATCTGGTGCGGCAGGCCTCGCTCGACCAGGGCCGCGAGATCGGCGCGGTGGTCGAGATCAAGCACGCGACGTACTTCGCTCAGGCGGGCTTCGACGTGGCGGGGCTGCTGGCCGCCGAGCTGCGCGCCGCCGGCTGGGGCGCGGGGGAGCTGCCGCTGACGGTCGAGTCGTTCGAGGCCACCGTGCTGGCGGGGCTGCGGGCCACCGGCATCCGCGGCACGTACGTCTACCTCATCGAGTCCGACGGGGCGCCGTACGACCTCGTCGCCCAGGGGCGGCCGACGCCCTACCGCGACGCCGTCACGGCGGCGGGCCTCGACGCGCTCGTGGGCGCGGTCGACGGCATCAGCGTCGACAAGAAGATGATCCTCGCGCCCGACAAGCTCGGCCGCGCCACCGGTCCCGCGCCGTTCGTCGCGGCCGCGCACGAGCGCGGGCTGCGGGTGTACACCTGGACCTGCCGGCCCGAGAACCGGTTCCTGCTCCCGCAGTTCCGCCGCGGGCGCGACAAGGCGGCGCACGGGCATTGGCAGGCCGAGTGGCAGCTGATCGCGGATGCCGGTGTCGACGGCGTCTTCGTGGACCACGCCGACCTGGGCGTGGCCTTCTTCCGCTGACTTCCGCTGACTTCCGGCGACGTCCGGTGACAGGTCGGAGCCACCCCCTAGAGTGAGGCCATGACCACCGCCGGCATCGTCGTGACGGGGGTGCGGCGTTCCTTCGGCGACGTCCACGCCGTGCGCGACGTCTCGTTCGTGGCCCGTGAAGGCGCCGTCACCGGGCTCGTCGGCCCGAACGGCTCGGGCAAGACCACCCTGCTGCTCATGCTCGCCTCGCTGCTGGCGCCCGATGCGGGGCAGGTGCAGGTCGGGGGCGTCGACCCCGTGGTCGATCCCGCCGCCGCCCGCGCACTGCTGGGGTGGATGCCGGATTCGCTCGGCGCCTGGCCCAACCTCACCGCGCGCGAGACCATCGTCACCACGGCGCGGCTGTATGACCTGGATCGGCAGGTGGCCGCCGCGCGGGCCGCACAGCTGATCCGCGAGGTCGGGCTCGACGACGTCGCCGATGCCCCGGCCCGCGTGCTCTCGCGCGGGCAGAAGCAGCGCCTGGGCCTTGCCCGCGCCCTCGTGCACGACCCGCGCGTGCTGCTGCTGGACGAGCCGGCGTCCGGCCTCGACCCGCAGGGCCGCATCGACCTGCGCCGGCTGCTGCGCCGACTCGCCGCCGACGGCCGCACGGTGCTGCTGTCGAGCCACATCCTCTCCGAGCTCGAAGAGGTCGTCGACGATGCCGTGTTCCTCGTGCAGGGCCAGACCGTCAGCGCCGACCGGGTCGCGGCGGCGGCGGGGCGCACCCGCACGTGGCGCCTGCGTCTGGCCGACCGCGACGCGACGGCGGCGGTGCTGCCGGTCGCACGGGCGCTCGACCTCGACGCCGCCCTCATCCCGATCGACCGGCGCGATCTGCTCGTGGCGTTCGTGTCGGATGCCGACGCCGCACGCGCGCTCGCCGCGCTCGTGTCGGCGGGTCTGCCGGTGGCCGAGTTCTCGGCGGCGACGGGCATGCTCGAGCACACCTTCCTCGATCTCGAGGGCGGCGACCGAGGGGGAGTGCAGTGAACGTCGCACGGCTGTGGACCATCGCCCGTCTCGAGCTGCTGCAGCGGGTGCGCTCGGTGTCGTGGTACGTGCTGCTCGGGGTGTTCGCGGCGGTGCTCGTCGGGGTCACGGCCCTGTCGTTCCTCGCCTTCGGCGGCATGAGCGACTCGGGCGGACCTGGCGTCTATTCGACCGTCGTCTACATCACGCTGCTGCTGGTCGTGCTGGTCTCGCCCACTCTCAGCGGCAACAGCATCAACGGCGACCGCGACGCGGCCACCCTCGCCGGGGTGCAGGTGACCCTCGCCACGACGTCGGAGATCCTCTTCGGCAAGCTGCTCGCCGCCTGGATCACCGGCCTGGCCTTCGCGGCGGTCGCCGTGCCGTTCTTGGTGGTGGCCACCCTCGCCGGCGGCGTCGACCCGCTCACGGTGCTCGTCTCGGCGGTGATCCTGCTGGTGGAGGTGGGCATCATCGCGGCGATCGGCGTGGCCCTGTCGGGCATCCTCGCCCGGCCGCTGTTCTCGGTGGCCACGACCTACCTCGTGGTGGCGGCGCTGGCCGTCGGCACGCTCATCGGGTTCGGCCTGGTGGGCATGAGCTCGCAGAGCACCTACACGTCGTCGTACCGCTACGCGGTGTACGACCCGCAGACCGGTGCCCCCGAGTGCGTGGAGGGCGCCGACCGGTGCGTCAACGACCCCGAGAACTGGCAGTGCGGTCCGTGGGAGACGCAGTCCTACACCGGGCCCCGCTTCGACCGGGTGTGGTGGCTGCTGGCGGCGAACCCGTTCGTCATCCTCGCCGACGCCTCGCCCACGAACTACACCGAGTACGGCACGCCCGACGACCTGTTCGGCCAGATCAAGCTGGGTGTGCGCTACGCCCAGCTCACTCCCGAGCTCGAGAGCACGTGGGACGAGTGCGCCGTGCAGACCGACACGACCCAGCGCGAAGCGCGCGACGTGATCGATTCGACCGTGCCGAGCTGGTTCGTCGGGCTTGGGGTGCAGCTGCTGCTGGCCGCGGGGCTGCTGTGGTGGGCGTGGGCGCGCACCCGCACCCCGGCGCGCACGCTTCCGCCCGGCACGCGCATCGCCTGAGCCTCCGTCGGGTCCCCGAGCCTCCGGCGGGTCAGCGCGCGGCGGGATCCGCGGGCGAGAGGGCGTCGAGGGCGTCGAGCAGTCCGGTGCGCCACCACGCGTAGTCGTGGCCGCCGCGGTAGGCCCGGGCGGTGACGGCGGCGCCCGCGCCGCGGGCGGCCGCCGCGAACTGCGCCGCGAGCCGGCTGGCGTGCGGCTCGAGCGTGCCGTGCTGCACGACCAGGCGCGCGTCGAGCCGGGTGGTCGCGAGCGCCTCGACGAGGTCGCCGGGCCGGTCCGCCTCCTCCCCGGCCGGGGTGTCGGCGCGCTGCTCGAACGACCCCGACTGCAGGATCGCCGCGCGAGCCCGCCCGTCGACGACGAGCCCCGCCGCCGCCAGGGCGCCGTAGCTCTGACCGGCCGCGGTCACGTCGGCGGGGGACAGGTCGTGCGGGAGGGCGCCGGCTCGCTGCCCGGCGGTGATGGCCCGGTCGGTCCAGGCGGCGACGGCCCCGCGGTCGGGCAGCGTGCGGAACCGGCGGTAGGGGTCGCCCGAGGGCAGCAGCAGCACCGACGTGTCGCCGAACGGATGCCGGGCGAGGTCGGCCTCGACCGGCAGCTGCCGCTGGTTCTCGGCGTCGAACAGGATCAGCAGTCGCCGGGCCGCGGTGTCGGGGACGAGCACGGTGGCGACACCGTCGTCGCCCAGATCGAGCGCGGTGGTGGCGAAGCGCCGCAACGGCGCGGCATCCGCCCGTTCGGCGGGGTGGCACCGCGACCCCGGCATGCGCAGCACGGATGCCGTGCCGCCCAGCTGGTCGGGGATGCGCTCGCCGACCGCGGGGTCGGGCACGGCGCTCTGCAGCACGCCGACCCACGCGAAGAAGTCGTCGCCGGCGTCGCGGGGGATGCGCGGGGCGGAGGCGAAGCCGTAGCCGGCGACCAGGTCGTCGGGCAGCAGCAGGGTGCAGGTCCACTCGTCGCCGTCACGGCGCAGCAGCACGGGATCGAGCGCGGTGGGATCGGTGACCCCGGCGAGCACCAGCAGCACCTCGTCGTCGGTGGGCGCCTCGGGTCGCCAGACGAAGGTGACCTCGCGCGCGGCGACGCCGGCGGCGCCGGCGACGAGGGGGCCGAAGCGCGGGCCGGGCGAGGAGGGCATCGGCCCTCACGATAGCGGGCCCGCGCGCGGGGGCCGCCATAGCCCGGATGGGACCCAGTGCCGTCGCGTATGAAACTTTTCTCATGGTTCCCCCGAAGAATCCAGCGGATGCATAGCCTCCTTTCAGCCCCCGCATATCCCGCGCCGGCCTGACCCCTGCACGAAAGGCGGTTCCCCCTTGCATCGACGCATACTCGCGGCCGTCGGCGCGATCGCGCTGACACTCCCCGCAACCGCGGCCTTCGCCGCAACGGAAGAGGATCCCTCGTCCCGCTTCACCCCGTCCGATTCCGCAGGCCAGATCGACTCGTCTTTCCAGGCGTCGGCGATCAGCGCCGACGGACAGACGAAGGTCATCATCGAGATGACCGGCGACCCCGTCGCCGTTGTCGAGGCGGAGCAGGGTCGGGAGCTCTCCGACGGCGAGAAGGACCAGATCAAGGGCGACCTGCAGCAGGCGCAGGCCCCGGTCGCGGATGCCGTCGCCGACAAGGGCGGCGAAGTGCAGGCCGAGATGCAGTCGGCGTACAACGGCATCCAGGCCACCGTTCCCGTCGACCAGGTCGACGCGGTGGCCTCGCTCCCGGGCGTCGTGGCCGTGCACCCGGTGCGCACGTTCGAGCTCGACAACGCCGTGTCGGTGCCCTACCTGGGCGTGCCGCAGGTGTGGGAGTCGACGGGCTACACCGGCCAGAACGTGAAGGTCGCCATCCTCGACACCGGCATCGACTACACCCACGCCACCTTCGGCGGACCGGGCACCGCCGAGGCCTACGAGGCCGCCGCCGCGGCATCCGCCCAGCCGGCCGACCCGGCCCTGTTCGGACCCGACGCCCCGCGCGTCAAGGGCGGCATCGACCTCGTCGGCGACGCCTACAACGCCGCCGGTGAAGGCGACGCGCTCATCCCGGTGCCCGACGAGAACCCCCTCGACTGCGAAGGCCACGGCTCCCACGTCGCCGGCACCGCGGGCGGCTCGGGTGTGACCGCCGAGGGCGCCACCTTCGAGGGGCCGTACGACACCACCACCCCGTCGCAGGAGTTCCTGGTGGGCCCGGGCGTCGCCCCGCAGGCCGACCTCTACGCCGTGCGCGTCTTCGGCTGCGCGGGATCGACCGACGTGGTCGTGCCCGCCATCGACTGGGCCGTCGAGAACGGCATGGACGTCATCAACATGTCGCTCGGCTCGTCGTTCGGTCGCGGTGACGACCCGGATGCCGTCGCCGCCTCCAACGCGGTCGGCGCGGGCGTGGTCGTGGTGGCCTCGGCCGGCAACTCCGGCCCGAGCCCCTACCTCACCGGCTCGCCCGGCACCGGCGACGGCGTGATCGCCGTCTCGGCCATCGACAGCTCGGAGACCTTCCCCGGCGCGAAGATCTCGATCGCCGGCCAGGAGGTCGAGGCGATCAACGCCAACGGCGCCTCGCTCGAGGGTCTCGGCGAGCTGACCGTCGTGCGCCTGACCGGCGCGAACGCGCTGGGCTGCTCGGTGGAGGCCTATCAGGCCGCCGGCATCGTGCCGGGCGGCAACCAGCTGGCCGTCGTCGAGCGCGGCACCTGTGCCCGCGCCGCCAAGCCGATCTTCGGTCAGCAGGCCGGCGCGGCCGCGGTGCTGATGGTCAACAACGCCGACGCCCTGCCGCCGTACGAGGGTCGGATCACCTCCAACCCCGACACCGGTGAGCGCTACACCGTGGACATCCCGTTCTTCGGCGTCCGCTCCACCGACGGCGCGGTGTTCACCACCGGCGCCACGGCGAGCTTCGAGGCCGCGCAGATCGGCAACCCCGGTTTCCGCTCCTACGCCTCGTTCACCTCGTCGGGCCCCCGTTCGGGTGACAGCGCGATCAGCCCCGACGTGGCGGCTCCGGGCGTGTCCATCGCCTCGGCCGAGGTCGGCTCGGGCAGCGGCGCGGCGATCCTGTCGGGCACGTCGATGGCCGCTCCGCACGTGGCCGGCGTGGCCGCGCTGACGGTGGAGTCGCACCCCGACTGGTCGGCACCGCAGGTGTCGGCGGCGATCGTGTCGACGGCCGACCCCGACAAGGTGGCCGGTCAGTCGCTCACCCTGGGAGGCGTGGGCCTGGTCGACACCGCGCAGGCGGTGGCGACGAAGGTCACCGCGACCGGTGACGCCTTCCGCACCGAGAGCGGCTGGGCGCGCGAGTCGGCGCTGAGCTTCGGGTTCCAGGAGTCGGTGCTCGGGTTCGGCGGCGTGAAGACCGTCACGGTGAAGAACGAGGGCGACAAGCCGGTCACCTACCAGGTGTCCACCGTCCCGTCCGAGGCGTCGCAGTCGGCGAGCGTGAAGGTCAGCTCCAAGAAGCTCACCGTGCGCCCCGGCGGCACCGCCAAGCTCGTGGTCACCGTCGCCGGTGCCGCGAAGGACGTGCCGGGCTCGCTCGCCGGCGACGACCAGTTCTCGTTCTACGAGATCTCGGGCGACGTCGTGCTCACCTCCTCCGAGTCGACCCTGCGTGTGCCCTACCTGCTCGTGCCCCGCTCGAACAGCAAGGTCACCGTGGCCGGCTCCGCGCCGTGGTTCGGCAAGAAGCAGGCGGTCAGCGACGGCACCAAGACGGTGAGCCTGCGCAACACGCTGGGCGCGCTGGACGCGGGTGCCGACGTGTACACGTGGGGCCTGTCCGACGACAAGGACGTGCCGAAGTCGCTGGTCGACACCGGCTACGACATCCGCTCGGCGGGTGTGCAGTCGTGGGCCGACGGTGACGACCAGGTGCTCGTGTTCGCGGTGAACACGCACAAGCGCTGGTCGAATGCGGCGGGCATCGAGTTCGACGTCGTGCTCGACACGAACCGCGACGGCCAGGCCGACTGGGTCGTGTTCTCGTACGACTCGGGTGCGGTGCGGGCGGATGCCGTCAACGGCATCACCGAGGTGTTCGCGCAGAACGTCGCCACCGGCGCGCTGTATGCGACCGGATACCTCGCGCAGGCGCCCACCGACAGCAGCACGATCCTGCTGCCGGTCACCGCCGCCCAGCTCGGGCTCACCGGTGCGTTCGACTACACCGTGCAGTCGTCGAGCCTCACCTCCGGCGGGGAGGACGCGGTCGACGGGTGGGCGACGTACGACCACACCAACCCTGCTCTCAGCAACGGCCAGTACGTGACCGTGCCCAAGCGCGGCAAGGCCGACGTCACCTTCACGGTGAACGGCGCCGCCTACGAGGCGCAGAAGCCGCTGGGGGCGATGGTCGTCGTCGCCGACAACCAGTCGGGTGCCGATGAGGCCCTGCTGGTCAAGGTGAAGTAAGACCGAGAGAACGAGAGAGGGGCGGAGCGCGAAAGCGCCCCGCCCCTCTTCCGTGTGCGGAAGCCGGTGTCAGGCGGCCAGACGCGGCTTCTCGTCGGCGCCCTTGATGACCCAGTACACGGTGGCCAGCGCAAGGATGGAGATGATCGGCGTGAGCAGCGCACCGATCGGCACGCCGCCGCCGAAGCCGCCTGCGAACACCGACACGTCCCACAGGCCGTGCAGCACCATCGCCCAGACGAGCGAGCCGGTCACCCGGCGCAGGATGTAGAACGCCGTGCCGGAGGCGAAGGCGGTGCCGGCCTGCAGCAGCGAACCGCCGAGGTCGGCGCCCAAGGCGGCGTTGGCCACGTGCATCAGTCCGAACAGCGCGCTGGTGAACAGCCACACCCAGACCTCGCGCAGCTGTGAGCGGAACGCGGTGAGCAGCAGTCCGCGGGCCAGGAGCTCCTCGGCGAAACCGACGAAGACGCCGAGCGCCAGGAGTGACAGCAGGAACGACGTGTCGAACTTCGTCCAGTCGGCGCTGATCAGGTTGAGCACCGCGGCGACGGCCATGAGGATCGGCACGAAGACCGGCCACTTGTGGTGCGAGCGCTTCTGCTCGAACAGCGCCGGCCGCCACCAGCCCAGCAGCGAGGTGACGATGACGAGGAACGCCGCGCCGATGACGAGGTCCATCACCGCGCCCCGCCAGGTCGTGTCGGCGGAGGTGCCGATCTCGGGGTAGGGGACGCCGCTGAGCAGCGCGACGCCGATGATGATGATGACGTAGCCGATCCAGATGGGGATGCCCATCCAGGCACGAGGGGTCACACGCATGCGCGGCCTTCCTGTCGGAGTGTGGAAGGCCCCAAGATATCCGACCGGCGCGGTGCCGGCAGGATCAGCGCGTGCAGAGCTGCGGGGTGTCGCCGTTGCCGAAGCGGTAGTCGTAGGTCGTGCCGTCGGCCTCGACCACGACGCGCATCCCGTCGATCTGGGCCTGCGTGTAGCTCTGGCCGGGCGCGGCGCACCCGAGCGAGCCGTCGTTGAACGTGACGTTCTCGGCCGAGACCAGCACCGGGGCGGCGGTCACGCCGCGGCCGGCGAGGTCGTCCTCGATGGCGCTCCAGCGGGCGGGCGGCACCTCGGCGGGAGTGCCGGTGGGGGCGATCACGCCGGGGGTCGTCGTCGCCAGCGGCGGCCGGGTGGAGGCGCTCGGTGCGGGCGTGGCGGAGGTCGGGTCGGGCATCGGTGCTCCCGTCGCACAGGCGGACAGCCCCAGGGCGACGAGGATGAGGGCGGTGGCGGTCGCGGTCCGGCGCATGTCGATCCTCCTCGAGCCGAGCGGGTGGACGCCCAGGCTAGGCGTCGAGCCTGCGAATCGGCGGGGAGTGCGGCGTGCGGGCGCGTCAGCGACCGCAGCGGCCGAGGACGTCGACGTTCTGCTCGTCGTCGCCGTCGCGGACGCGCTGGGTCCGGTGATGCCTGACCCGCGGCATCCGGCGATCTCGCCGAACGCTGGTGGCGCGGCGAGGTCGGTGGTTGGCTGAGGACATGTCCACCGCTTCCGGGCCGCTCCCCGTGCCGCACACCGACGAACCGCATCAGGCAGGGCTCGCCCAGCGACTGAACTGGCTGCGCGCGGGCGTGCTCGGCGCCAACGACGGCATCGTGTCGGTCGCCGCGATCGTCGTCGGTGTCGCGGGCGCGACCAGCGAGCTCTCCCCGATCCTCACCGCCGGTGTCGCCGGCCTCGTCGGCGGGGCCATCTCGATGGCGCTGGGGGAGTACGTGTCGGTGAGCAGTCAGAGCGACAGCGAGCGCGCGCTCATCGCGAAGGAGAAGCGCGAGCTGCGCGAGATGCCCCAAGAAGAGCTGCGGGAGCTCGCGGGACTCTACGAGGCCAAGGGGCTGAGCCCGGAGACCGCGCGGCAGGTCGCCGAAGAGCTCACCGCGCACGACCCGGTCGCCGCACACCTGTCGGCCGAGCTGAACATCGACGAGACCGACGTGGTGAGCGCATGGCACGCGGCCGTCGCCTCGGCCATCGCCTTCACGATCGGCGCGCTGCTGCCCATGCTCGCGATCCTGCTGCCACCGGCGCCGTGGCGGGTGCCCGTGACGTTCGTCGCCGTGCTGCTCGCGCTCGCCCTCACCGGCTGGATCTCGGCGCACCTCGGCGGGAGTTCGAAGACGCGCGCGATGCTCCGCGTGGTGATCGGCGGGGCGATCGCGCTCGCCGCCACCTACGGCATCGGGTCGCTGCTCGGCGCCACGGGCGTGGCCTGAGCGGGGTGGCGGGCGCCGGGTGGCGGGCGCTCGGTGGCGGGCGGCTGAGTGCGCTCAGCCGGGCGGCATGCCGGGGACGACCAGCCGTGCTCGGTAGGCGAGCACGACCAGCTGCACCCGATCGCGCGCTCCGGTCTTCGTGAGGGCGCGGCTGACATGGGTCTTCGCCGTCAACGGGGAGATGTGCAAGCGACCCGCGATCTCGTCGTTGGACAGCCCCTCGGCGACCAGCGCGACGACCTCCAGCTCCCGCTCCGTGAGCGCGCTCAGCGCTTCGGTCTGCGGGGCGGAGACAGTGGGCTCGGCCAGCAGGTGCGCGACGACGGCCGCGGTCGCCGTCGGCGACAGGAGGGCGTCACCGGAAGCGGCTGATCGCACAGCGTGAAGGAGTTCCTCGGGGGCGGCCCCTTTGCCGAGGAACCCCACGGCACCCGCGCGCAGCGCACCGAGCACCTCCGCGTCGCCCTCGAAGGTCGTCAAGACGACCACGTGTGTTTCCGACAACGCCGGGTCGGACGTGATCTGAGCTGTGGCCCCGATGCCATCGAGCACCGGCATCCGGATGTCCATCAGCACGACGTCCGGCTTCTCGCGGCGTACCAGATCCACGCCTTCTCGGCCGTCGCCTGCCTCACCCACGACCTCGACATCCGGCGTGTGGCGCAGCAGAGAGGCGATCCCCCCTCGGATGAGGTGCTGATCGTCGACGACGGCGACTCGGATGTTCATGTCCGCCTCTGTTCCGCGGGAGTGAGCTGCGGCGCCGGTATCGCCGCTCGAAGCCGGAAGGTCCCGTCTGTGGTCGCATGCGAGACGGTGCCGCCGACGGCATCCATCCGCTCGCGCATCCCGAGCAGGCCGAACCCGGATGCGGTCGCGGTGGCCCCCGAGACCGGGTTCGTGACAACGACGACCACCTCCGCATCGGTGTACTCGACGACCAGCTCTGCCGAACCGGCGCCGTGCTTGGACGCGTTGGTCAGCCCCTCCTGCGCGACGCGGTAGGCGGCGGCGTCGACCAGGGGGGCGAGGCGGCGGGGAATGCCGCGGGTGGCGGCGTCGATCCGAAGTCCGCCGCGGGCGGCGGCGTCGACGAGGGAGGAGAGGTTCTGCAGCGAGGCCGGGGGTGCGACAGCGGCGTCGTCGTGGTCGCTGCGCAGCAGGTGAAGCATCGTGGCGAGCTCGTGCAGCGCATCGCCGCCTGCCGCGCGTACGGTGGCCAAGGCGCTGTGCGCCGCCGCCGGGTCGCCATCCATCACATAGTCGGCCAGGCCCGACTGCACGCCGATCACCGCGATCTGATGCGCCAAGGAATCGTGCAGATCGCGCGCGATGCGCAGCCGCTCCTGCGCGACGGCCTGAGCCGCCTCGGCCCGTGCGGCCGCTTCGGCGCGTTCTGCGCGGTCGACAGCTGCCGCGAATGCGCGGCGTCGGGCGTCTTGCACGAGACCCGCGGCCGCACCGAGCGCGATCACCAGCGACACGATCAGCACACGCTCGTCGGCCACCGCCGCCCCGCGAAGCCAGATCGTCGCGACGATCGCGACGATCGCGCCGGCGGACAAGAGGATCCCCGAGCGCACGCGCCCACTGCCGACGACGCCGGCTGCGGCGACGGCGACGGGCAGTGCGACAGCTCCTGCCGGGACGATCGCCGTCGCGGCGACGGACAGGACCGTGACGATCACGAACACCGGGAGGGGAGCGGTGCGTCGCCACACCAGTGCGACGAGGCTGAGCGATACGAGCAGGGCGGAGGGGACCGTGAAGCCCTCGGGCGCCGCCACCCACCCGACGACGGCGACAGCCGCCGCGGCCGCCGCGACGGCGACGTCCGAGAGGTGCGGGCGGGCTCGCGCCCGCGGAGCCGGGAAGGTCACGAGCCCAGGCTACGGCCGGCGGGTGTACTCCCACGGGAGTACACCCAAGTGTCTCCCCGGGACGGACGACGCCGACGGCGCATCGGAGGAGTCTGGACTCATCGACATCATCTCCACAACCTCCTCGAAAGGAAGCACATCATGTCCACGCCCACCGCCACCGTCCGCCTCACCGAAACGGCATCCGGCTCTGCGCAGCCCGCCGGGCCTCGGCGGACTCCGCGGCCTTCCAGCGGCCTACTGAGCATGGCCGGCGAGGCCCGCCGCAAGATCCCATGGTGGATCGCCTGGCCTGTCTCGCTTCTGATCATGGTGGGCGGCGGTCTGGTCGGCACCCAGATCGGGAACATTGTCCTCGGTTCGCCGGGCGACGGGTCGCCCCTCGCACAGTACGGCGAGGTGTTCTCCTTCGGCGTCACCCTCCTCGCGCTCTTCTTCTGGGTGCGCGTGGTCGAGGGCCGCCGGATACGCACCCTCGGCTTCACCCCGAGCAAGGGCGGCCTCAAGAAGATCGGCCTCGGATTCCTGCTCGGCGGCGCCATGATGGGCGCGGGCGTGGGTGTCGGGCTGCTCACCGGTCAGCTCTCCTTCGGCGCCTCGACCCACGCGGTCACCGGGTGGGGCTCGCTGCTGGCGCTGCTGCCGCTGGTGCTCGTGTTCATCCTCCAGGGAACGACCGAAGAGACGCTGACCCGCGGCTACATGCTGCAGTCCGGTGCCCGCAGCATGCCGCTGTGGCTGGCGATCATCGCCAGCTCGGTGATCTTCGCGCTCGTGCACCTGTCGTTCGAGCCGATCATTCTGACGAACATCATCCTGTACGCCGTCTTCGCCTGCCTCGTCGCCCTCAAGCAGAACTCGCTCTGGCTCATCGCCGGCCTGCACGCCGGGTGGAACTTCTTCCAGGGCAACATCTTCGGCCTGCCGGTCTCGGGTCACGGCTACGCCACGTCGCTGCTGAGCGTGGGCCCGTCGGCCCACAGCACCGACATGCTCTCGGGCGGCACCTTCGGTGTCGAGGGCAGCGTCTTCGGGACGCTCGTGCTGGGTGCCGCCACCCTCATCGCCCTCACCGTCTTCCTGCGTCGGCCGCGCCGCAAGGGCGCCGACCGCCCCGGGGAGGTGATGATCGAGAACTGAGCGCGTGCGCTCACCACAGAAGGACGGTCTCGCTCCGGCGAGGCCGTCCTTCGTCGCGCCTCAGCCGGGGGTGCAGCCGGGAGGCTCGGAGTTGCCGCTCACGACGAAGTCCTCGCACGTGAGGAAGTGCGCCTGATTCCAGCCGAGCAGGAACGAGACGATCACGATGGCGAGGACCACGCCCGCGATGAGCCACTTCGTGCGACCGGCCAGGCCCCCGGCGAAGTCCGGCCACATGATCGTCACGAGCACCCACAGGGTGAACGGGATGCCGACGATCACCACGGCGAACGCCGCCAGGTCGAGGGCGATCGCCGTCAGGTCGGCGGTGCGGTCGTCGACGACGAAGTTGAGCACAACCCACGCCGACGGGAGCAGCAGCACGAGCGCCCGGACGAGGCGCACCCCCACCGGTCGATGCTCCACCAGCACGAAGGCCAGGGCCGCCGTCGCCGCCGCCCACAGCGCGAGGATGTCGTCGAAGAAGATCTCGTGCCACGCCCCGAGCGTGAAGGCGGGCCACCACGCGATGACCGCGATGCCCACCATGATCACACCGGTCGGCACGTCGCGGCGCCGACGCCCCGGGGGCGGAGAGGGGACGTCGATCTCGCTCACAAGGGCACGCTAACGGGTCGCGGCGGTCACAGCCAGCGCACGGGCACGGGTGGCATCAGTCGTGGTGGAGGTGGTCGCGGTGCTTGGCCGCCTGGCGCGAGGTGACGGCGATCTCGACCGGTCCGGTGACGGTGAGCTCATCCTCCCAGCACTCGATTCCGCTCACCCCGGGCAGCCGGTCGCGGGTGAAGACCGGGTCTCGTCCGGCACGGCGCTGCGCGGTGTAGTCCTTGAGCAGCCGGAAGGCGATGCCGGACAGCAGGCCGATGGCGATGAGGTTGGTGAGGGCCATCAACCCCATCACGCCGTCGGCGAAGTTCCACACCAGGTCGGCGCCGGCGACCGAGCCCACCAGCACCGCGACGATGACCAGCAGCCGGTAACCGGTGAGCAGGGCGCGGCTGGTCGAGATGAACTCGATGTTCGACTCGCCGTAGTAGTAGTTGCCGAGGATGGAGGAGAAGGCGAGGAGGAAGATGATGATGCTCAGCGCGATGTTCGACCAGTCGCCCAGCGTGCTCACCAGAGCGCCCTGGGTCAGCCCGATCCCTCTCGTGGCCCCTGCCAGATCGGGGACGGACACCAGGATGATGAAGGCCGTGATCGAGCACACCAGGAAGGTGTCGAAGTAGACGCCGAGGGTCTGCACGAGACCCTGCTTGACCGGGTGGGTCACCGCGGCGCTCGCACCAGCGTTGGGTGCGGAGCCGAGGCCGGCTTCGTTCGAGAACATCCCGCGCTTGACGCCGGTGAGCACGATGTAGCCGAAGGCGGCGCCCACGACCTCGTTGAAGCCCCACGCGGAGGTGAAGATCTCCGCGAACACCGGGCCGATCCGGTCGACGTGCAGGGCGACGACGACGATCCCCAGCAGCAGGTAGGCCAGGGCCATGATCGGCACCAGGAACTGCGTGACCGATGCGATTCGCCGCACGCCGCCGAACACGACCAGACCGGTGAGTGCAGCGATGCCGGCCCCCACGGTCCACGGCAGCCAGGGCAGGTCGTCGCCGACGCTCGACGACACCGTCGCGGCGATGGTGTTGGCCTGGAGCGAGCTGAACGCGAACGGGAAGCAGACGATGAGGATGATCGCGAACCAGATCCCCAGCCATCGCGCCTTCAGCCCGCGTTGCATGTAGTAGGCGGGGCCACCGCGGAAGCTGTCCACATCGCGCACCTTGAACAGCTGCGCGAGGGAAGACTCGATGAAGCTCGACGCACCCCCGATGAAGGCCATCGCCCACATCCAGAAGACCGCGCCGGGCCCGCCGACGGCGATCGCGGTACCCACGCCGGCGATATTGCCGACGCCGACACGGGAGGCGGCCGAAATGGTGAACGCCTGGAACGCCGAGACGGACTGCGGACGCCCGTCGGCGGTCTGCGGGGTCTTGTCCGTCAGCGTGCGGAACATCTCCGGGATCAGGCGGAACTGAACCACGCCCGACCGGACGGTGAAATACAGCCCGAGGAGGACGACCACCGGAAGGACGATCCAGGTCCAGAGGTTGTCGCCCCAGGTCAGCAACCACGCGTTGACGGCATCCATCTGGTCAGTATGGCGAACGACTGAGCGATCCGCTCGACTTTCGTCACCTGCAACCTGGACGCGACGGCGGGAGTCGAACCCGCAGCGCACGTGGGTATGAACCAGTGCCCGGGACCGCCCGGATCGCCGCGATGTCCGTCGGCGGTGGTGCCGGCGGGGACGGATCTCACGCTAGAGGGGGCCTGCGACAACCGCCAGGTGTGTGACCTGTGATTTCGGTAGGAGTCGTCACATGACCGCGCGGTCAGCCTGCGCTCGAGGTCTCCGCCCCTGCCGTCGGGTAGAGCATGACGTAGCGCGACAGCGCATCGTCGGTCGGCAGGTCCATCCACAACCGGGTGCTGCGCGGTGACGCGCCCACGCCGTTGACGAGCGCGGCCCCGCCCAGCTCGTCCAGCAGCGGCGCCAGTGCGGCGGCCCGGGCGGCGGCGACGTAGCCGATGTTGCGCCCCTGCGCGAAGACCGCGATCGCCGGCCCGCGGCGACGCTGACGGCGCAGCACATAGGGGCGATCGGCGCGGTGGCGGCGCTCCGGGTCGTTGGCCACGAAGTGCGTTCCCTCGACACGGGCACGGGCGGACGGCAGCTGGCGCAGGTCGGGAAGCGCAGCGTGGGTGGCGGCGCGCATCGACAGGATGCCACGGAGCTGTTCGAGCCAGATCGGCATAAGGGGTTCCTTCGGTCCACGGAACGACGAGACCGAACCTGCAGGTGACAACGCCCCCGGCGCCGGAATATTCCCGGTGCGTCACATGTCGCGGGGTTGGTGCCGCGCGCGGGGCGCCCCGCGGGGCGCCGGCGGGTCGATTGTCCAAGACACGCGGCATCCGGCGGGCGCCAGCCGCGTGTCTTGGACACTCGGCGGGTGCCCGGTGCCCGGTGCCCGGCGCCGGGGGGACGGTGCTCAGCGCGCGGCGGTGGGTGGGGGCGAGGCGTCGAGGGCGCGCAGCATCCGCTGCAGCGTCTCCCGCAGGTCGTCGCGCGCCGCACCTGCGAGGTCGGTCGTGTACTCCACGTCGGCCGGGATCCAGGACAGGCCGTACATCGTCTCGCGGAAGTCGGCACCTCCGACCGGCCACCGCGTGTGCGAGGGGCCTTCGGCCGTGGCGCCCTGACCCCACTGCCCGAACATCTCGCGCATCTGCGCGAGGGGCAGCGCCATCACGGCATCCGCTTCCACGGGCTGTTGCACCCAGGAGCGGGCGACCAGGATGAACTCCTCGATCTGCTCCGGGGTGAGCGGGCGCGGCGAGAACAGGACACGCGTGTGGTCGATGGCGGCGAGGCGGTCGACGCGGAAGGTGCGCCAGTCGTCCTTATCGAGGTCCCAGCACAGCAAGTACCAGTGGCGGTCGGCGGGGGCCAGCGCGTGCGGTTCGACGCGGCGGCGGGTCACCTCGCCGGATGCCGCGGTGTAGACGAATCGCACGCGTTCGTGGTCGCGGCACGCCAGCGCCAGCTCGCCGAGCACCTCGGTCGAGACGGGCGCGCCCGCGTTCAGCCCCGCCGGCTGCACGGTCTCTGCCAGTGCGTTGACCCGTCGGCGCAGCGGCGCGGGAAGCACCTGCTCGAGCTTGGCCAGCGCCGTGATCGTGGTCTCCACGCCGGTCGTGATGCGCTGGGATGCCGCCAGTCGCAGCCCGATCGCCATCGCGACGGCCTCTTCGTCGGTGAGCAGCAGGGGCGGCACGGCGCTGCCGGCCTCCAGCCGGTAGCCGCCGGCGGCGCCGGGCGTCGATTCGATGCGGTATCCGAGGTCGCGCAGCCGCTCCACATCGCGCCGCACCGTGCGCTCGGTGACGCCGAGGCGGTCGGCCAGCTCGGCGCCGGGCCAATGCCGATGCGTCTGCAGAAGATTCAGCAGGGAGAGGGCGCGGCCGGTCGTGTCGGACATGCATCGAGAATCCCACGGATCGCGGACGGAATCTGTCCGCATTGCTTTCTAGCCTCGGGCTATGGCGATGGAACCGATCATCGAAGCGCAGGCACTCACCAAGCGCTTCCCAGCGAAGAAGCAGAAGACGACCGCGGCGCAGCAGCCCCCCGCGGTCGCGGACCTCACGTTCCAGGTCGCGCGCGGCGAGCTCGTCGCGTTCCTGGGACCCAACGGCGCGGGCAAGTCGACGAGCCTGCGCATGCTCACCACTCTCATCCCGCCCACCGCCGGCACCGCCCGGGTGGTCGGCTTCGACATTCTGCAGCGCCCCGCCGACGTGCGGGCGCGTATCGGATACGTCGGTCAGCTCACCAGCGGCAGCTTCTCGCAGCGGGCGCGCGACGAGCTGCTCAGCCAGGGCGCGTTCTACGGGATGTCGAAGCACGCGGCGCGCCGCCGAGCCGACGAACTGATCGATTCGCTCGATCTCGGGAGCTTCGCGGCCCGTTCGGTGCAGCAGCTCTCGGGCGGCCAGAAGCGCCGCCTCGACGTGGCCCTCGGGCTGATGCACGCGCCGCCGCTGCTGTTCCTCGATGAGCCCTCGACCGGGCTCGACCCGCAGAGCCGGGCGAATCTCTGGCAGCACATCCTCGAGCTGCGCCGCTCCCACGGAACGACCGTGTTCCTCACCACCCACTACCTCGAAGAGGCCGACCGGTACGCCGAGCGGGTGATGGTGATGGATCGGGGCCGCGTCATCGCCGATGACACCGCCGCACGACTGAAGGCCGAACTCGCCGGAGACGTGATCTCGCTCGGATTCGACACGCCCGCCGACGCCGACGCAGCGATGCCGATCGTCGCGGCCCTCACCGATCGCGACGTGCGGCGTGAGGATGCGGCATCCGTCACCGTCACCGTCCCCGACGGCGACGCGTTGCTGCCGCAGGCGGTGCGCGCGCTCGATGCCGACGGCATCCGCGTGCAACGCGCCACCGGCGTGCCGCCGACCCTCGACGACGTCTTCCTCGCACTCACCGGCCGCACACTGCGCGAAGCCGGCGAGGGGGAGCCGGCCGAAGAACCCGCGGATGACGCATCCGCCGAGCAGACAGGAGCCTCGCGATGACCGACACCACCCCTCGTCCAGACACGGCGGTGCGCGCCAACGCCGCCCGCGACACCTGGAACGTGCTGACCCGTGAACTCAAGCCGGTCGCGCGCGACCCGTTCACCCTGATCTTCAGCCTCGTGCAGCCGCTCATCTTCTTGGGGCTGTTCGCGCCGCTGCTGGTGGGCACCTCGGGGCTGCCGATCGGTGAGACCCTGCAGTGGTTCGTGCCCGGCGTGCTCGTGATGATCGTGCTGTTCGGCACCGGAGCGACCGGGTCGAACCTGCAGTACGAGATGATGACCGGCTCGCACGAGCGCACGCTGGTCGCTCCGCTCGCGCGTTCGTCGCTGCTGGTGGGTCGCGCCCTCAAGGAGATCGCGCCCATCGTGGTTCAGGCGGTGGTGATCGTGCTGATCGCGTGGCCCTTCGGGTTCGCGATCGACCTGCCCGGGCTCATCGTGGGCCTCGCCCTGCTGGCCGTCTTCGGTGTGGGCCTGGGGTCGCTCTCGTACACGCTCGCACTCGGCACGAAGGACCGCGAGTGGCTGTTCTGGGGCGTGCAGCAGACGCTCATCTTCCCGTTGATGATCCTGTCGGGCATGCTCCTGCCGCTGGAGGACGGCCCCGCGTGGATGCGGGCGGTCGCCACCGTCAACCCTGTCAACTGGGTGGTGCAGGCCGAGCGCGCGCTGATGTCGGGACGCTACGGCGACCCCGTGGTGCTGTGGGGCTGGCTCGCTGCAGGCGCCGTGGCGGCCGTCGGCCTGTGGGCCGGCATCCGTGCGATGCGCCGCAGCAACTGACGCTGGGTCGGGCGGGCGGCGCCGCGGGCGGTGCCGTCGGCGGGTGCCGTCGGCCCCGTGCTCTCGGTCCTCGCCGCGGATGCCGAGTGTCCAGGACACGCGGCATCCGCGCGGCGCTAGCGGCGTGTCTTGGACACTCGAGCGGGGCGGGGGCGGCGAGGGGCGGGGCGCGAGGGACGGGGCGGTTCGCGCGCCGAGTGTCCAGGACACGCGGCATCCGCGCGGCGCTAGCGGCGTGTCTTGGACACTCGAGCGGGGCGGGGGCGGCGAGGGGCGGGGCGCGAGGGACGGGGCGGTTCGTGCGGCGAGTGTCCAGGACACGCGGCATCCGCGCGGCGCCAGCGGCGTGTCTTGGACACTCGAGCGGGGCGGGGGCGCGAGACGGGGCGGGGTGCGCGAGGGTCGGGGCGGTTCGTGCGGCGAGTGTCCAGGACACGCGGCATCCGGGCGGCGCCAGCGGCGTGTCTTGGACACTCGAGCGGGGCGGGGGAGGCCGGGAGGCCGGGGGCTAGGGGAGGTCGACGATCTCTTTGCCGAGGGGCATGAGGGAGACGGGGACGAGCTTGAAGCTCGCGATGCCGAGCGGGATGCCGATGATCGTGATGCACATCGCGATGCCGGTGAGGATGTGGCCGATGGCGAGCCAGATGCCGGCGAGGATCACCCAGATGACGTTGCCGAGGAACGACCCGACGCCGGCGGTGGGCTTCTCGACGATCGTGCGACCGAACGGCCAGAGTGCGTAGGCGCCGATGCGGAACGACGCGATCGCCCACGGGATCGTGATGATCGGGATGCACAGCAGCACACCGGCCAGCAGGTACGCGAGGAACATCCAGAATCCGGACAGGACGAGCCAGATGATGTTCAGCAGGGTGCGCACGGCATCCATTCTGCCGGGCGGCGGCTGAGCGGATGCCTCATCGGCGGGCGGCCACCGCGCGCTGCGCGCGGCGCAGCAGGCCCACCAGGCCGGTGACCAGCACGAGCGCGCCGACGGCGAGCAGGCCGTACCCGATCGCGGTCGCCGTGTCGAGGCGCTGTATCCACGCGGCGAGCTCGTCGGCGCGGCCCTCGGCGGAGCTCAGCCACACGCCGGCGGCGGCGAGCCCGACGAAGACGAGACCCCAGACGATCCCCGCCCAGCGGGTGCGGGCGCGCAGCGGCACGACGGCCTCCCCCGCGTCGACGGCCTCCGCCGCGTCACCGGGCTCCGCCGCGCTCGCGTCGGAAGGGGCCGGCGGCGCCAGTTCCGCGGGCAGCTCGGTGGTCGCGGCGTCGAGCTCGGACATCGGGTGCAGGTCGCGGTCGCTCATGGGGTCTCTCCCTCGGTGGTGCTCGCGTCGGTGGCGTTCGGCTGCAGCAGCCGGATGTCGATCGGGCCGACCTCCTGCTCGAGCACGATGGTCTGGCGGGTCGTGATGGGGGCTGCGGTCCCGGCGATCGTCGCGACGTAGCGGGTGCGACCGTCGGCGAGGACCTCCCGCTGGGTGCCGGGCTCGGCCGACAGCACGCGGTAGTCGCCCGCGGCGTCGATGAGGTAGATGGCGCTCTGATGGGTCGTGGTCGCATCGATCGTGACCTCGACGCCCGGCTCGACGGCGATGCGTGTGGTGCCCATGCGCTTCTCGACGTGCATCGGACGGCTCGTGCCGGTGTCGCCCAGGTACACGGTGAGGTCGCCCCACGGCTGCACGAACGGCGCGCCGGCCGGGTAGGTCTCGGCGCCGGCGAGATTGGAGATGCCGTAGTCGCCGACGTGCATCGCCTGCACCGTGGGAACCGCGGTGGCCACGAGCCCACCCGCCAGGGCGAGCATCGTGAGGAAGGCGAGGAAGCCGCTGCGCCACCGGAGGAGTCCCGCGACCACCATCGCCGCGGCGAGCACGAGCGCGCCCCAGAACACCCCCTGCGCGACGGCGAGCTCGGAGGCGGAGGCGAGCGCGCTCAGCGTGCCGGCGAGCACCGCCAGCCCCACGGCGGCGGCGACATAGGCGAAGGGCGTGCGCGGGGCGGTCAGGCGTCGGATGCGACGCCGCTCGGCCGCCTCGGCGGTGAACGCCGCGGCGTGCGCGTGGCGTTCGCGCCGCGCCTGATCGCGGGCGATGCGGGCGAGGTTCTGCTGCTCGCGGCGCCAGGCGTCCTCCTGCACCTTCCACGCCGCGTGCTGCTCGCGCCAGGCGGCCATCTCGTCGGCCGGGGTCGCGGCCTCCGTCGCCGCCTCGGTCAGCGCCTCATCGGTCGGCGCCGCCTCGGTCAGCGCAGCCTCGTCGGTCGGCGCCGCGTCGGCCGGCGCCCGGCCGACCTCGTCGGAGGGCCGCCCGTCATCGGACGGGAGCGGGGAGAGAGGGGGGACGGATGCCGCGAAGCCGGCGGCATCCGTCCCGGCGGCGTCCGCGGGCTCGGCCGCACCCGAAGCGGCCGGCGGGGCGGACGCATCCGAGGCCGCGGCGGAAGCCGTTCGCGGCGCGGTCTCGGAAGCGGGGTGGCCGGCGCCCTGCGCCGCCCGGACGATGAGGAAGAGGAGTCCGCCGCCGATGCCGATCGCGATCAGGATCCCGATGATGCTCAGCGCCGTGTAGACGCCGCCGCCACCGGCGAACGACCACCAGGTGGGCGCGCCGACGAACAGGGCAGCGGGGGCGGGCAGCACGCCCAGCAGCAGGAAGGCGAGGATGCCGACGTGGGCGGCGACGAACCGGCCGCGCAGGGCCTCCTGCAGGGGGATGCGGCTCTCGAGGTCGGGGAGCAGCGCCCACGCCACGGCGTAGAGGAACAGCACGGGGAACCCGAACAGGCCCGTGACGACGAGGATGCCGCGCACGATGAGCGGGTCGATCCGCAGCCGGGCCGCGACACCGGCGGCCACGCCGCCGATCCAGCCGTCACCGCGCACGAGGCCCAGGCCCGCCGTCCAGGCGAAGAAGCGGTCGGATCGGCTCGGCCGCCAGGAAGGTGCCGAGGACGGCGCCGACGGCGGGGGGCCGGGATCGAGGACGGGGGTGTCGGTCATGTTTCGATCCTCCGCGGCGGGGCGGGGGCGCCGCCATGGGGTGATCCCCTGACCGCACCCTGATTCCCGGGCGCCGCCCTCGGTGTGCGCAGCCGGGGGTGATTGGATGGCGGCATGTCGACCTCCGCTGCGGCGCCGCCGCATCCGGCGCCCTCTTCATCCGGGCCGCCGTCGCCGGTCGCCCGGCCGCTGCCGCCGGCGCGTCCCGCCGTGGCGCGGCCTGCACTGCAGCTGCCGCGCGAGTGCGTCGTCACGGGCGTGAGCGCCGGCCTCGCCCGCCACCTCGGTGCGCCGGTGGGGGCCGTCCGCGCCCTGTTCGTCGTGCTCGGCCTCTGCGCCGGTGCCGGCGTGCTGTTCTACCTCTGGTGCTGGGCGTTCACGCCGCGCGAGAGCGGCGCCGCGGCGGTGACGCGTTCGGCGCCGGTCGCCTGGATCCTCGCCGGTGCCGCCGGCGCATCGCTGATGGGCGTGCAGATCGCCGTTCACAACGGCGCCGCGCTGCTGGCGGTCACCGTCGCCGGCAGTGTCGTCCTCGCCGTCGCCGCGGGGATGTGGGCCGCCCTCATCGACCGCGCCGACCCCGCACGCGGACCCCGGCATGCCGCTGCGGTGCGCGTCGTGGCATCCGTCGTGCTGGTACTCGCCTTCCTCATCCCGCTGCAGCTGCTCGCCTCCGACGGGATCGCGGTGCTGTTCATCGTGCTGCTGCCGCTGGCGGGGCTCGTGGCGCTGCCGTCGACCACTCTCATCGAGAAGTGGCGGGAGCTGTCGGGGGAGCGCGTCGCCCGCATCCGCGAAGAGCAGCGCGCCGAGATGGCCGCCCACCTGCACGACTCGGTGCTGCAGACCCTGGCGCTCATCCAGAACCGCAGCGGCGCGTCCAGCGAGGTCGCCCGCCTGGCGCGCGCCCAGGAGCGCGAGCTGCGCGCCTGGCTGTACGACGGCGATCAGCCGGCCGACAGCGACCTGGCCACCGACCTGCGCGATTACGCCGGCGCGCTCGAGCTCGACTATCCCGTGCGCATCGACGTCGTCTCGGCGGGGCTGTCGACCGAGCGGGCCAGCGGCGAGCTGGCGGCCGCCGCGCGCGAAGCGATGCTCAACGCCGCCCGCCATGCCGGGGGTGAGGTGTCGGTGTACATCGAGGGCGGCGCCGCGGGCGTCGACGTCTACATCCGCGATCGTGGCGACGGGTTCGACATCGATGCCGTCCCCGACGACCGGCTCGGCGTGCGGCAGTCGATCATCGGGCGCATGCGCCGGGTCGGCGCGTCCGCCACGGTGAGATCGACGGATGCCGGCACCGAGGTGCACCTGCACTTCGGGGCCGGCCCGGCAGCGGGGCCGAGCGGGGAGGCGAACCGTGGGTGAGTCCGTGCCGGGCGGCATCCGGGTCGTGATCGTCGACGACCACTCCATCTTCCGGTCGGGACTGCGCAACGACCTCGACGACACCGTCGACGTCGTCGGCGAGGCGGCCGACGTGCCCGGTGCGATCGCCGCGATCGCGCAGGCGCGACCCGACGTGGTCCTGCTCGACGTGCACCTTCCCGGCGGATCGGGCGCCGAGGCGACCGGCGGGGAAGAGGTGATCCGCGGAAGCGCGGGGGTCCCCACCCGATTCCTCGCGCTGAGCGTGTCGGATGCGGCGGAGGATGTCGTGCGCGTCATCCGCGCCGGTGCCCGCGGCTACATCACCAAGGGCTCGTCGGGCGTCGAGGTCAGCCGTGCGGTGCACGCCGTCGCCGGTGGCGACGCGGTGTTCTCGCCGCGGCTGGCGGGGTTCGTGCTCGACGCGTTCGGCGCCGTCGCGGGGGAGACCGCCGCGGCCGGCGACGAGCTCGACCGGCTGTCGGCGCGCGAGCAGGAGGTCATGCGGCTCATCGCCCGCGGCTACGCCTACAAGGAAGTGGCATCCGAGCTGTTCATCTCCATCAAGACGGTCGAGACCCACGTGTCGGCGGTGCTGCGGAAGCTCCAGCTCTCGTCGCGGCACGAGCTGACGGTCTGGGCGTCGGAGCGTCGGCTGCTGTAGCCGACGCGAGGCGGGGCGGCCGGGAGTGGGTGTCGGAGGGCGAGCCTAGAATTGACGGGCCATGCCAGAACCCCTGAAGCCCGTCGTCCTCGGCAGCCCGACCGAGGGTGCCCGCGCCGACGATGACCTGCTGCGCGGACTCAATCCGCCCCAGCGCGCCGCCGTCACCTACCGCGGCTCGGCGCTGCTGATCGTCGCGGGGGCCGGTTCGGGGAAGACGAGCGTGCTCACCCGGCGGATCGCGTCGCTGCTGCGCGGCGGCGAGGCCTGGCCCAGCCAGATCCTCGCGATCACCTTCACCAACAAGGCCGCCGGCGAGATGCGCGAGCGTGTGCACCAGCTCGTCGGCGACGTCTCGCGCGGCATGTGGATCTCGACGTTCCACTCGGCGTGCGTGCGCATCCTGCGGCGCGAGGCCGACCAGTTCGGATTCACGAAGAACTTCACCATCTACGACTCCGGCGACTCCCGCGCCCTCATCAAGCGTCTCGTCAAAGAGCACGAGGCCGACGCGTTCGGCCTCACCCCGGCATCCGTGCAGGGGCGCATCTCCAAGCTCAAGAACGAGCTGGCCGACGCCGAGTCGTTCGCGCGCCAGGCCAACATGAACGACCCGGCCGAGCGGCTGTTCGCGGCGATCTTCGGCGACTACCAGCGGGCGCTGCAGCGGGCGAACGCCTTCGACTTCGACGACCTCATCGCCCAGACGGTCTACCTGTTCCGCGCGTTCCCGCAGGTGGCCGACACCTACCGCCGCCGGTTCCGGCACATCCTGGTCGACGAGTACCAAGACACCAACCACGCCCAGTACGCCCTCATCCACGAGCTCACCCGGCCGCCCGGCTCCGACGCGGCGCCCACCGAGCACGGCGGCATGATGATCTTCGACGCCCCCGCCACCGAGCCGGGCGCCTCGCTGACCGTCGTCGGCGACTCCGACCAGTCGATCTACGCCTTCCGCGGCGCCGACATCCGCAACATCAGCGAGTTCGAGCGCGACTTCCCCGGCGCGAAGGTGGTGCTGCTCGAGCAGAACTACCGTTCGACGCAGAACATCCTGTCGGCGGCCAACGCCGTGATCAGCCACAACTTCGACCGCAAAGACAAGAAGCTGTGGACCGACGTGGGCGCAGGCGATGCGATCATCGGGTTCACCGGCTACTCGCAGCACGACGAGGCGCAGTTCGTCGCCGACGAGATCGAGGCCCTGCACAAGGCGAACGTGCCCTACAGCCAGGTGGCGGTGTTCTACCGCACCAACTCGCAGTCGCGCGCGCTGGAAGAGATCTTCATCCGCTCGGCGGTGCCCTACAAGATCATGGGCGGCACCAAGTTCTACGACCGGGCCGAGATCAAGGATGCGATGGCCTACCTCATCGCCGTCACCAACCCGGCCGACGAGCTGAGCGTGCGCCGCATCCTCAACCGGCCGCGTCGGGGCATCGGCGATGTCACCGAGACGGCGATCGCCCGCTACGCCGCCGACGAGGGCATCACCTTCCGCGACGCGCTCGCCAACGCATCCGCGCTCGGGGTGGGACCGAAGATCCAGCAGGCGATCTCGCAGCTGGATGCCGTGCTCGCCGAGGCCTCCGAGATCATGCTGCCCGCCTCGGGCGAGATCCCGCCGCCCACCTCGGTCACCGACGGGCTCACCGTGCTGCTGAACAAGTCGGGCTACCTCGACGTGCTGCGCCGCTCGAAAGACCCGCAAGACGAGGCGCGCGTCGAGAACCTCGACGAGCTCGTCGCGGTGACCCGCGAGTTCGCTCGCAACAACCCCGAGGGCACCGTGCTCGACTTCCTCACCGAGGTGGCGCTGGTCTCGGATGCCGACGACCTCGACGACGAGTCGGGATCGGTGTCGCTGATGACGATGCACACCGCCAAGGGCCTGGAGTACGACGCCGTGTTCGTGACCGGCGTCGAGGAAGACCTCATCCCGCACCGCATCTCGGCGGGGGAGCCGGGCGGCCCGCAGGAGGAGCGGCGCCTGTTCTACGTCGCGCTCACCCGCGCCCGCAAGAAGCTGCACCTGTCGCTGGCGATGACCCGCGCGCAGTTCGGCGAGGTGACCGTGGCGATGCCCAGCCGGTTCCTGCAGGAGATCCCGCACGAGCTGATCGACTGGCGGCAGTCGCCCGGCGACGTGAACTCCCGCGGCGGCACCCAGTCGCGGGCGCTCAACGCGCGCCGTCCCGGTGGGGGCGGCGGCGGCTCGCGCTACGGCGACGACCTCGTGCCGCTGCCGCGCCGGGAGCGCCCGGCGGGCGATGTGACGAAGTTCGCCAACCGCATCCCGGCGAAGATCCGCGACAACGGCGATCTCGAGTTGGCCGCGGGCGACCGCATCCGCCACGACGACTTCGGCGAGGGCCGCGTCGACATGGTCACCGGCGAGGGCGCCAAGCGCGTCGCGCACGTGAAGTTCGACAGCGCCGGTGCGAAGAAGCTGCTCATCAAGGTCGCGCCGATCGCGAAGCTCTGACCTCCGGTCGTCGAGCGCGGCGATGACCGCGCACCGGCGCCGGCGGTCGAGCGCCTAGGCTCGACGCATGGCTCTGTTCTCCCGCCGCAAGTCCGTGCCCGCTCCGGATGCCGCGGAGGCCGCGAACGACGAGGCGTCGACCGAGGCCGCGGATGCTGCGGCCGAGGGGGCTGCGGGAGCGGATGTCGCGGAGGCGCCGGATGTCGCCGAGGCGCCGGTGCCCCAGGTGAACATCTCGGTCTCGACCTACGGCAAGCCGCCGACCGCCCCGGCTGCGCCGACCGCCCCGGCGGCCCCCACGGCCTCGACGGCCCCGGCCGCAGCGGCAGCGCCGACGGCGCCCGTCGTCGACAGTCCGCGACCGCCGGCATCCGCGGCGCCGACCACCACTGTTCCGGGGCTTCCCGACAACGTGTACCTGCGCGCCGCGCTGCAGGGGCTGCCGGCCGACATCGACAACGGCCACATCCTCAACGTGATGCGTCAGGTGCTGCAGGGGCCGCTGTACCTGCGGGTGCAGGGCGATGCCAAGGCGCTGATGGCCGACGGGCAGCCGCTGAACCTCGGCATCGCCGAGCACGACGGCCGCCGGTTCCTGCTCGCGTTCTCGGGCGGGGCGGCCCTGCAAGACAGCGTGCGCGCCGACGGCGACACCGCGACCTCGACGATCGCCCAGCCGTTCCTGGCCGTGCTGCAGAACCTGTTGTCGGGCCCCTACGACGGCATCTGGCTCGACCACGCCACCTCGGGTGCCCGCCTCGTGCTTCCCACCCCGCTCGTGAAGAAGGCGCTCGAAGAGGGCGACCCCACCTTCACCGTCAAGCGCCTGCTCTCGGGCCCGCGCACCGACGCGACGGCCGGCGAGATCGTCGCCGCGATGGCCACCGCCAAGCTGTGGGTCGCCGGCAACACCGGACCGGAAGGTCAGATGGGCCTGGCCGAAGCGCGCCGCGAGAGCGGATCGCGCCACCTCGAGGTCTTCTCGCACCCGCTCGAGGTGCTCGCCCTCGGGCGCGGCGACCGCCCGCTGCCGCTGACCGCCGAGCAGCTGGCCAAGGCCATCACCTCGGAGCCCGGCCTGACCGGCATCGTCGTCGACCCGGCCGGACCCTGGATCGAACTCGACCGCGCCGCCCTCGCGCCGCTGCTCGCCCTCGCCTGAGTCGGGCGCGCGGTGCGGCCGTGACCGCACCGGATTCGGAGGATGCCTCCGAGATCGGATGCGGAAGCGTTTCGGCATCCGACGTCGGTGCCGGTCTCCGAAATGCGCGCGCTCGGCGCGCGCACGGCGCCCACCCTGCCGCCCCACCCCTGTCGCCCCGGCGACCTCACGTCCTAGGGTCGAGGCATGGCCTCGGAGCGCATCACCCTCACGGTCGGCGACCACGATGTGTCGCTGTCGAGTCCGAACCGGGTGATCTGGCCCGAGGTCGGCATCACCAAGCACGAGCTGGCCGAGTACGCGATCGCGGTGTCCGAGCCGTTCCTGCGCGCCAACGGGCATCGTCCGGTGTCGCTCGAGCGCTTCTCGGGCGGGGTCGACGGCGACAGCTTCTTCTCGAAGAACCCGCCCAAGGGCGCGCCCGACTACGTGCACGAGGTGATGTGCACCTACAACAGCGGGCGTAAGCATCCGCAGGTCGTGCTCGACGAGGCCGCCGCCACGGTGTGGGCGATCCAGATGAACACCGTCGTGTTCCACCCGTGGGCGTCGCTGGCCGCCGACACCGACAACCCCGTCGAGCTGCGCATCGACCTCGATCCGCAGCCGGGAACCGACTTCTCGGATGCCGCGGCCGTGGCCCCCGCGCTGCGCGAGGTGCTGCGCGAGGCGGGGCTGGAGCCGTGGCTGAAGACGAGCGGCAACCGCGGCATCCACGTGTTCTGCCCCATCGAGCCCACTCACGAGTTCCTCGACGTGCGTCACGCGGTGATCGCCGCGGGGCGCGAGCTCGAGCGCCGGATGCCGGAGCAGGTGACCACCAACTGGTGGAAGGAGGAGCGCGGCGCGCGCATCTTCGTCGACTTCAACCAGGCCAACCGCGACCGCACGATGGCCGGCGCCTACAGCCCCCGGGCGCTGGCGGCCGCCACGGTGGCGACCCCCATCACGTGGGAGGAACTGGAGGCGGGGGTGGACCCCACCGCGTTCACGGTGCGCACCGTGCCCCAGCGCCTCGCCGACATCGGCGACCCGTGGGCCGACCTGCAGGCCGCGCCCGGACGCATCGACACCCTGCTGGAGTGGTGGCAGCGCGACCTCGACGGGGGGCTCGGGGAACTGCCCTTCCCGCCCGAGTTCCCGAAGATGCCCGGCGAGCCGCCCCGCGTGCAGCCCAGCCGTGCCAAGCGCCCCGCCGACGCCGAGCCCGCGGCCGGAGACGCCGGCTGAGGCCGCGTTCTCCCGGCCGCGCGCGTCGCGGGCGGTCTCGGGCGGGGTCATACTCGGACCATGCACGATGTGTTCCAGTTCCTCGCGGACCGGCCGATCATCGTGCTGTTCCTGCTGCTGGGGGTCGGCTCGGCGGTCGGCCGCATCCGCATCGCCGGGGTCTCGCTCGGTGCGGTCGCGGTGCTGTTCGCCGGCATGGGCCTGTCGGCGGCGGCATCGGTGGCCGGCGTCGACCTCGCCCTGCCGGCGGTGGTCGGCGACGTCGGCGTCGTGATCTTCACGTTCTGCGTCGGGGTGGCGGCGGGGCCGGGGTTCGTCAACGCGCTGCGCTCGTCGTGGGGCATGCTGCTGGCGGTGGCCGGCATCCTCGTGGCCGGCGCCGGCACCGCCCTGCTGCTCGGACGGCTGTGGGGGCTGGATGCCGCCGGCATCGCCGGCACGTTCGCCGGTGCGGTCACGAGCACGGCGTCGCTGGCCGGCATCAGCGGCGGCGCCGACGCGACGGTCGGCTATGCCAGCACCTACGTGTTCGGGGTGGTCGGGGCGCTGCTGGTGGTCGGGATGGCGCTGCGCCACCGCGCCGGCGACACCGACGCCCCCGCGCCCATCGTCGGCAAGACCGTGCGCATCGACGCGCAAGAGACCCACACCGCCGGCGACCTGGCCCGGCGCTTCGGCGGGCTCGTCACCTTCTCGCGCGTGCGCCTGCGCGGCGGCACCGAGATCCGCACCGTCGCCGACGACACCGAGCTGCCGCCGGGCGCCGTGGTGACGGTCGTGGGACCGCAGGATGCCGTCGCCCAGGTGACCGCCGAGCTCGGTCACACCTCGACGATCGACATCACCCGCGACCGCAGCCAGCTCGACTACCGGCGCATCATCCTCTCCAAACCCGCCCTCGCCGGGCGTACGGTGGCGAGCCTGCGCCTGCCAGAGACCTACGGCGCCACGATCGTGCGGGTGCGCCGCGGCGACGTCGAGTTCGTCGGCACCGGCGACTTCGTGCTGCACCAGGGCGACCGGCTGCGCGTGGTCGGTCCCGGCGACCAGCTGCGCAAGGTGTCGGCCTACCTGGGCGACTCCGAGCGCGGCATGGCCGACATCAATCCGCTCGCCATCGGGATCGGCCTCACCATCGGCCTGCTGCTGGGCTCCATCGAGATCCCGCTGCCCGGCGGCGGGCACTTCTCGCTGGGGTACGCCGCCGGCGCCCTGTTCATCGGGCTCGTCTTCGGCCGGCTGGGCCGCATCGGCCCGATGCTTACCTCCCTCCCCAACACCGCGGGGGTCGTGCTGGGGGAGCTCGGACTGCTGCTGTTCCTGGCCGCGGCGGGCACCACCGCGGGCGAACTGATCGTGGCGGCACTGGCATCCGGTGTCGTGCTCGGCTACGTCGTGGTCGGCGCCGTCGTCACCACCGTCGTGATGCTCGGCGGCTACCTCGTGCTGCGCCACCTCTTCCACCTGGGCGGCACCCGGCTGAGCGGTGTGCTGGCCGGCACCCAGACCAACTCGGCGATCCTCGCCTTCGCCAACGCGCGCACCGGGCACGATCCGCGCGTCGCGCTGGGCTACAGCCTGCTCTACCCCGCCGCGATCGTCGTGAAGATCCTGCTCGCTCAGCTGCTCGTGCTGCTCTGAGCGGCCCGCGCACGCGGGCGATCCGGGCCCGCGGCACGCCCGTTGCGACCGGCGGGTTATTCACGGCGCAGGGCCGTCGGCGGCGCGATGGGCCGACGCTATCTTCGTTCTCAAGAGCCGCGTCCCCCAAGGCGGCTCCACAGATCTCGGGCCCGCATGTCCGAGCCGCCGGCATCCGGCGCCGATGCGGGCCCGGTCTGTGCGCCCGCGGCGCTGCCGTCAGCTCACTCCAGCACGTCGCCGAGGTCGTACGCCGCGACGGTGTCGAGCTGCGCATATGTGCACGAGGCCGGGTCGCGGTCGGGCCGCCACCGCTCGAACTGCACGGTGTGCCGGAACCGGCTGCCCTCCAGCTGGTCGTACCGCACCTCCAGCACCCGCTCGGGGCGCAGCCGCACGAACGAGACGTCTTTGGATGCCGTGAACCGCGAGCGCTCGGACTCGCCGGTGACCGCGTGCCCGTCGGCATCCGTCTCGACGAGCGGAGCGAGCTCGTCGACCAGTTCGAGGCGGCGCTTGTCAGACCATGCGGCGACGCCGCCGACGCTGCGCAGCACGCCCTCGTCGTCGTAGAGCCCCACCAGCAGCGACCCCACGCCCCGGCCGCTCTTGTGCACGCGGTAGCCCACCGCGACGACGTCGGCCGTGCGCACATGCTTGATCTTGAGCATGGTGCGCTTGCCGGGGGCGTAGGCCGCGGCCAGCGGCTTGGCGACGACGCCGTCGAGACCGGCGCCCTCGAACTCGGCCAGCCAGCGCTCGGCGACGGCGCGCTCGCGGGTGGTGCGGGTCAGGTGCAGCGGCGCCGGCACGTCCGCCAGCAGCTGCTCGAGCTCGGCGCGACGGGTCTGGAACGGCTCGGCCTGCAGGTCGCGCTCGCCGCCGGCGAGCAGGTCGAACGCGATGAACATCGCCGGGAACTGCTCGCTGAGCAGCGCCACGCGAGAGGCCGCCGGATGGATGCGCTGCGAGAGCAGCTCCCACTGCAGGCGGCCGCCGTGCTCGACCACGATCTCGCCGTCGAGCAGGCACGGCTCGGGCAGCAGACGGGCGAACGCGTCGACGAGTTCGGGGAAGTAGCGGGTGAGGGGCTTGGCGCCGCGCGAGCCGATCTCGACGTTCTCGCCGTCCCACGACACCAGCGCACGGAACCCGTCCCACTTCGGCTCGAACGACAGGCCGCCCGCCGTGGCGGCGGGGTCGGGCACGGCGGTGACGGCCTTGGCGAGCATCGGCGCCGGGATCTCATAGGGCATGCGCCCATCCTGCCGCGCGGGGCGTGCCCGCGCACCGGGTGTGCAGCCGCGGCCCCGGGACCCTCGGGCCTCAGGGCGCGGTCAGGGTTCGCGGTGCTTGGCGACCGCCCAGCGCGCCGGGGTATGCGGACCCTCCCACACCTGCACGATGCCCCACGCGACCGCAGCGATCGGCACGGCCAGCACGGCGCCGACGATGCCGCCGAGTACGGCGCCCACGGTCAGGGCGATGAGGATGACGAAGGCGTGCAGCTTCATCGACCGGCCCATGAGGAACGGCTGCAGGAAGTTGCCCTCCAGCTGGTTGACGGCCACTACGACACCGACGACGAACAGGGCGTTGACCCAGCCGTTGGCCACGAGTGCGACGAGCGCGGCGAGGATGCCGGCCAGCGTCGCGCCGACGATCGGGATGAACGCCAGCAGGAACACCAGCGCGGCCAGCGGCACGGCCAGCGGCACCTGCAGGATGAGCAGACCGATGAGGATGCCGACGGCATCCACCAGCGCCACCGTCGCCGTGCCGCGCACGTACGAGCCGAGCACCGAGATGGTCTTGTCGCCGATGCGGCGGCCGCGCTCGTAGTGCGCACCCTCGAACGGGCGCAGCACGAACGCCCACATCTGCGGGCCGTCCTTGAGGAAGAAGAAGAGGATCGTCACCATCAGCACGAGGCCCGTGACGAAGTTGGCGACGGCGCCCACGCCCGCCACGGCCCCCGACCCGAACTGGGCGCTCGTGACGAAGTCGAGCGCGGTGTCGGTCCACTCGTCGATCTGCTCCGAGGTGGGAGCGAAGGGCAGGGTCTGCACCCACGCCATGAGCTGCTGGAAGCCGTCGACGGCCTGATCGACGAGCTCGGGCCACTGGTTGCGCACCGCCGAGACGATGAGCCAGCCCACGCCGGTCAGCAGCAGCGCGATCACCAGCAGCGCCAGCACCGTGGCCGCGAGCGACGGCACGCCGCGGGCGCGCAGCCACGTCATGACCGGCGCGAAGGCGGCGGCGAAGATCAGCGCGAGCACGAGGGGGATCGTGACGATGGTGAGCTGCTGGATGCTCCACACCGCCGCGGCGGTGATCGCGACGACGAGGATGACCTGCAGCGACCGGATCGCGGCACGGCCGAGGCCGTCGGACCACAGGCTCCAGGGGGCGCGGCCGGTGCCGATGGCCACCGACACGGGGGCGCCCGGCTCGAGGCGGACGGCGGTCGGCGTGCGGCGGAACAGTCCCATCCGGCGAGCCTAACCGGCGCGCCGCCGGGATCCGGGGGCCTTGACACGGCGCCCAGACGCGGGGCTCGCCGCGAGCAGGCGCGGGGTGGGGCGTGCGGGGCGGGTCAGGCGAACGCGCTCATCCCGGTGATGTCGCGCCCGATGAGCAGGGCCTGCACGCTCTCCGTGCCCTCGTAGGTGTGGATCGCCTCGATGTCGGCCAGGTGCTGCATCACGCCGTACTCCAGCAGGATGCCGTTGCCGCCGAGCAGGTCGCGGGCCACCTGCGCGATGCGGCGTGCGGCGCGGGTGTTGTGATATTTCGCCAGCGACGCCTGCACCGGGCGCAGCTGCCCGCGCGCCTCGAGGTCGGCCATCCACCGGCAGTACAGCTGCATCGCGGTCAGCTCCTCGAGCATCCCGGTGAGCCGCTCCTGCACCATCTGGAACTTCGCCAGCGGCTTGCCGAACTGCACGCGCTGCTGCGCGTACTGCAGCGCGGCCTCGTAGCAGGCCGTCGCGTGCCCGAGCGCCGACCAGGCCACGCCCGACCGGGTCGAGTAGAGCACGGTCGACGCGTCTGCGAACGACCGGGCGCCGGGGAGCACGGCATCCGCGGGCAGGCGCACGTCGTCGAGGGTGATGTGGGCCTGGTGGATGCCGCGCAGTGAGGCCTTGCCGGTGATGACGGTGCCGGTGTAGCCGGGGGTCTGCTGGGGGACGAGGAAGCAGCGCACTGCGCCGTGGTCGTCGGCGCCCTCGTCGACCACGCGCGCCCAGACGAACGTGATACCGCCCGAGGCGCCGTTGCCGATCCACTTCTTCGCCCCGCGCAGCACCCAGCCGTCGGCCGTGCGGCGGGCGACGGTCTCGAGCGAGACCGAGTCGGAGCCGTGGTCGGGCTCGGTGAGGGCGAACGCGGCCAGCTCTGCGCCGCGGGCGATGGGAACGAGGTGGTGCTCCTGCTGGGCGGGGCTGCCGAACAGCGCGAGGGTGCGCAGCGCCAGGCCGCCCTGCACCGCCAGCACGGTGCCCAGCGACCCGTCGCCGCGGGAGATCTCCATGTTGACCAGGCCCGCCGCCAGCGGCGAGATGCGGGTGAGGGCGGGGTGGTCGATGCCGTCGGTGAACAGGTCGAGCTCGCCGAAACGGTGCACCACCTCGAGCGGATAGCTGCCGGCGTCCCACGCCGCGCGCATGGGCGCGGCGACCTCGTCGACGAAGGCCTGTGCGCGCTGCCAGACGGCGCGGTCGTCGGCATCCAGGTCGGCGAACACGGCGTAGTAGTCGGTGCCGAGCCGCCCGGTGACCTCGTAGTCGGGTGCGGTGCCGCCGGGGAAGGGAGTGGGGTCGGACATGGTGCTCCTCGCGTCTCCCTCCCATTATGAGACCCGATGCCGCGATGCGCGAAACTCCGTCTCACCCCGCACTGCGACCGCCCGTGCGACGCCACGCGATCTCGGCGTGCTAGGGTATGCAAACCGACTGTTCGGTATGTTGCGAGGAGGCTGCATGGGGAACGACGCAGGGCTGCGCAGGTTCGCGGGGACGGTGTCGCTGGTCACCGGCGCGAGCCGGGGCATCGGCTTCGCGATCGCCGAGCGGATCGTCGCCGAAGGCGGCGAGGTCGTGCTCACCGCCCGCACCGCCGAGGCGCTCACCGAGGCCGTCGAGCAACTGGGCCCCGCGGCATCCGCGGTGGCCGGTCGCGCCGACGACGCCGACCACCGCGCCGAGGTCTTCGCGCACATCGCCCGCGCACACGGGCGCCTCGACCACCTCGTCAACAACACCGGGATCAACCCCGTCTACGGCACCCTCGCCGCGCTCGACGTCGCCGCGGCGCGCAAGATCCTCGAGGTCAACGTGCTCGCGACGCTCGAGTGGACCCGCGCCGCCCTGACTGCCGGGCTCGCCCGCTCGATCGTCAACGTCGCCTCGGTGGCCGGGCAGGGCGCGAGCCCCGGCATCGCGCTCTACGGCGTCTCGAAGGCCGCCGTCATCAATCTGACCCTGCAGCTGGCCGACGAGCTCGCCCCCGGCATCCGGGTCAACGCGGTGGCTCCCGCCGTCATCAAGACCGACTTCGCCCGCGCGCTGTTCGAGGGCCGCGAGAGCGAGGTCTCGGCCGCCTACCCGCTCGCGCGGCTGGGCGTGCCCGCCGACGTCGCCGGTCCGGTGGCCTTCCTGCTGTCGGAGGATGCCGCGTGGATCACCGGGCAGACCATCACGATCGACGGCGGTGCCGGCATCGGCGGACTGGCGTGAGGGCCCGCCGCCGCGATCGGTGGAAGATGAAGGCATGAAGGATTCCCACGTCGCGGACGACGTCATGAACGCCGCCGTCGAGCTGTTCGCCACCCAGGGCTATGCCAACACGAGCGTGCAGCAGGTGGTCGCCGCCGCCGGGGTCACCAAGGGCGCGATGTACCACTACTTCGAGTCGAAGGACGACCTGCTCTTCGGCATCTACGACTCCCTGCTGACCCTGCAGAAGGGGCGCCTCGACGAGATCATCGCCGCCGCCGCCCCGGATGCCGGCGTCGACGAGGTGCTGCGCGCGGTCTGCGTCGACGTGCTCGAGACCTCGATCGACTACATCAAGCAGGGCGCGGTGTTCTTCCGCAGCATGCACATGCTCACCGAGCCCCGCCGGCAGGAGGTCATCCGCCGGCGCCGCGCCTACCACGACGAGTTCGCCGCGCTCATCGCCCGCGGGCAGCGCGAGGGCGACTACCGCACCGACATCCCGCTGGCGATGCTCGTGGCCCACTTCTTCAGCGACGTGCACTACCTGTCGCACTGGTACTCGGCCGAGGGGCCCGAGAGCAAGACGCTCGTCGCCTCGCAGCTGACCGACCTGTTCCTGACGAGTCTGAGGAGACCGGATGCCTGATCCCCGCATGCGCGCCTGGCGGGTGACCCGCCTGGGTGAGCCGGCCGACGCGCTCACGCTGGACGAGCTCGACGTGCCCGTTCCCGGACCGGGCGAGGTGCTGGTGCGCACCCGCGCGGTCGCGGCGAACTTCCCCGACGTGCTGCTGTGCCGCGGGGAGTACCAGGTCAAGCCCGAGCTGCCGTTCGTGCCCGGGATCGAGCTGGTCGGCGACGTCGCCGGCCTCGGCGAGGGCGTCACGGGGCTGCGCGTGGGGGAGCGGGTGCTGGGCTCGAAGATCGGCGTGCTCTCGGAGTATGCCGTGCTGCCCGCCGCCGACCTCTGGCCGGCCCCGGCCGGGCTCGACGACGCGGCTGCCGCGGGGCTGACCGTGGCCTACCAGACCGCGTGGTTCGCACTGCACCGCCGCGCCCGCCTGCAGGCCGGGGAGTGGGTGCTCGTGCACGCCGCCGCCGGCGGGGTGGGGCTCGCCGCGGTGCAACTGGCCGTCGCCGCCGGGGCGCGCGTGATCGGGGTCGTCGGATCGCCCGCCAAGGCCGAGGTGGCACGCACCGCCGGCGCCGAGGTCGTGCTCGTGCGCGGCGCCGACGACATCGTCGCGGGCGTCAAGACGGCCACCGCCGGCCACGGCGCCGATGTGGTGTTCGATCCGGTCGGCGGCGACGCCTTCACGGCCTCGACCAAGTGCATCGCCTTCGAGGGGCGCCTCGTGGTGGTCGGCTTCGCCGGCGGCACCATCCCCGCCGTCCCGGCGGGCCACGTGCTCGTGAAGAACTACTCGGTGATCGGACTGCACTGGGGCATGTACCCCGGCATCCGGCCCGACATCGTCGACCAGGCGCGTGCCGAGCTGACGCAACTGGCGGATGCCGGCGGCATCCGGCCCGTCGTCGACCACATCGTGCCGTTCGCCGACGCGCCGCAGGCGCTCACCGCGCTCGCCGGGGGCGGCACGGTGGGCCGGGTCGTCGTGCAGGTCGCGTCGTGATGGACCTCGCCGGGCGGGTGTGCCTGGTCACCGGTGGCGCGCGCGGCATCGGCGAGGCGTACGTGCGGGCCCTCCACGCCGCCGGCGCCCGGGTCGTCATCGCCGACCTGCTCGAGGCGGAGGGCCGCGCGCTCGCCGCCGACATCGATCCGACGGGGACGGCGGCCCTGTTCGTGCCGCTCGACGTCACCGACGAGGAGCAGTGGGCGGCGACCGTGACCACCACGCGCGAGCGCTTCGGCGCCGTCGACGTGCTGGTCAACAACGCCGGCATCGCCAATGCGGCCCCGATCGAGCACCTCACCACCGAGAAGTGGAACGCGGCCATCGCGGTGAACCTCACCGGCGTGTTCTTCGGATGCCGCGCCGTCGTCCCCACCATGAAGGCGCAGGGCGCCGGGTCGATCATCAACATCTCGTCGGTGGAGGGGATGCGCGGCAGCCGCGGCGTGCACGCCTACACCGCCGCCAAGTTCGGGGTGCGGGGGCTCTCGCAGTCGCTCGCGGTCGAGCTCGGACCGGCCGGCATCCGCGTCAACTCGGTGCACCCGGGCTTCATCCGCACGCAGATGACCTCGCGCATCGATCCGGCCCACCTCGACATCCCGCTCGGGCGCCCCGGCGAGCCGGGCGATCTCACCGGCACCATCGTGTTCCTCGCCTCCGATGCGTCGGCGTTCACCACCGGCGCCGAGTTCGTCGTCGACGGCGGCATGATCGCGGGCATCCCGCACCGGTAGGCCGAACCGGTCGCCCCGGTCACGCGCGCTGGTCGGCCATCGCGCGCCCCGTGTGCGCGCCGTGCTCGCGCCCCGCCGCGACGATCATCGTCGCCCCGCGTGCGCTGATCCGCGGCTGCCGACGTGCGCGGCATCCGTTCGGCATCTGCACGCAACAGAAACATACCGCCCAGTCGGTTTCTTTGTTATCCTGACCACACCCGACACGAAGAGGTGCCGATGTCTCCGCGATCCGTTCCCGACCCGCCCGCCGACCCGCCCGCCGCCGCAGCGCCCGCGGCCCCGCCGCGCCTCGACGTGCGCGGGCTGCGCGTCGCCTTCGGCGGCCTCGTGGCCGTCGACGATGTGTCGTTCGAGGTCGCCCCCGGCGAAGTGGTGGCGCTCATCGGGCCCAACGGCGCCGGCAAGACGACCGTCTTCAACGCGATCTGCGCGCTGGTGCGCCGCCGCGGCGAGGTGCTGCTCGACGACGCCCCCGCGCCCGGCCGCCCCTGGGGGCTCGCCCCCCGCGGGGTGGCGCGCACGCTGCAGGGACTGGGGCTCTTCCACGGCCTGAGCGTGCGCGAGAACGTGACCGTGCCCATCGCCGACCGTCGCGGTGCGGCGGCGCGCGCCGACGAGGTGCTGGCCCGGCTGCGACTGACCGCGGTGGCCGAGCGCCCCGTGGCAGCGCTGTCGTACCCCGACCGCAAGCGCGTGGCCCTGGCCCGCGCCCTGGTGGGCGCGCCGTCGCTGCTGCTGCTCGACGAACCCGCCGGCGGCCTCGGCGCCGACGACATCGCCGAGCTCGGCGCGGTGATCGGCGAGGTGGCCGCCAGCGGCTGCGCCGTGCTGCTGGTCGAGCACCACGTCGACTTCGTCATGCGCGTGGCCGACCGCATCGTGGTGCTCGACTTCGGCAAGGTGATCGCCGCCGGCACGCCCGAGCAGGTGCGCACCGACCCCCGCGTCGAAGAGGCCTACCTCGGACGGCGGGTCGAGGCATGAACACGCTGGCGGATGCCGCCGCCCCCGCCGCGGTCGGCGCGAGCCTGCGGGTGCGCGGGCTCACCGTCGGCTACGGCGGCGCGCCGGTGCTGGCCGGGCTCGACCTCGCCCTCGCCCCCGGCGAGATCGTGGCATTGCTGGGCGCCAACGGCGCCGGCAAGACCACGCTCCTGCGGGCCCTGGCCGGCCTCGTGCCGGCGACCGGCTCGGTGCGGCTGGACGACGCCGAGATCGCCGGGCTGCGCACCGAGCAGCGGGCGCGGCGCGCGTTCGCGCTCGTGCCCGACGGGCAGAGCGTGGTGGCCGAGCTGACCGTCGACGAGAACCTGCGCCTCGGGGCGCTGTGGCGCCACCGCGGCGCGGCACGCGAGCGGGCCGTGGCAGAGGTCTACGACCTGTTCGAACCGCTCGCGCGCCGCCGCGGCAGCGCCGGCCACCAGCTCTCGGGCGGCGAGCGGCAGATGCTCGCCCTCGGCCGCGCCCTGGTCGCCGAGCCCGCCCTGCTCGCCCTCGACGAGCCGTCGCTGGGCCTGGCGCCCCTCGTGGTCGCCCACCTCATGTCGGTGCTGCAAGACGCCGCCCGCCGCCGCGGGGTGACGGTGCTGCTGGCCGAGCAGAACGTCACCGGGGCGCTGTCGATCGCCGACCGCGGGGTCGTGCTCGACCTCGGCCGCATCGTCGCCGATGCCCCCGCGGCCGCCCTCGCCGCCGACACCTCCCTCCGCCACGCCTACCTGGGCTTCTGACCGAGCCCCCGACCTCCCGGCCCCTGAACGGATCTCCCCATGGACCGCCTCCTCTTCCTCCTGGCCACCGGCCTCGCCCGCGGCGCCGTGTTCGCCCTGTTCGCGCTGTCGCTCGTGCTCATCTGGCGCGCCGCACGCATCGTCAACTTCGCGCAGGGCGCGATGGCCCTCGCCGCCACCTACGCCGCCTTCGCGGCGACCGCCCTGTCGGGCTCCTACCTCGTCGGCCTGCTCGTCGGCATCCTCTCGGGAGCCGCGATCGGGTTCATCGTCGAGCGCGGCGTGATGCGCTTCGCGCCCCCGGGGCGGCCGCTGACCGGGGTGATCGCGGCGATCGGTCTGGTGATGGTGCTGCAGTCGCTGCTGGGGATCGCGTTCGGCCCGCAGTACCGCCCGATGCGCGCGCCCTTCGACGACAGCCCGATCC
This sequence comes from Microbacterium festucae, assembly GCF_025421715.1. Lineage (GTDB taxonomy): Bacteria > Actinomycetota > Actinomycetes > Actinomycetales > Microbacteriaceae > Microbacterium > Microbacterium festucae. The sequence continues at coordinate 298,465 of NZ_JAOEFC010000001.1, read as the reverse complement.
TCGTGGCGGGCGTGCCGCTGCTGTCGCCCTACGACCTGTTCGTGCTGGTGGTGGCCCTGGCCGTGATGGCCGGGCTGGCGCTGCTGTTCGCGCGCACCTCCCTCGGCCTGCAGCTGCGAGCTTCGGCCTTCGCCCCCGAGGTCTCGCGCGTGCTGGGTGTGCGCGTGGGGCGCATGGTCACGATCGGGTGGATGCTGTCGGCCGCGGTGGCGGCGCTGGCCGCCATCCTGCTCATGCCCACCGAGCTCGGGCTCAACCCCCACGCCACCGACGTGCTGTTCGTCTACGCGTTCACCGTCGCCGTCGTCGGCGGGCTCGACTCGCCGGCCGGGGCGCTGTTCGGCGGGCTCATCGTCGGGGTCGCCATGACGCTCGTCACCGGCTACCTGGGTGCCAGCGTCGCCCCCATCGGCGTGCTGGTGCTGCTGGTGGCGGTGCTGCTGGTCAAACCCGGCGGCGTGTTCTCCCTGCGAGAGGCGCGCAGCGCATGAACGGCGTCCGCTCCCTCGCCCGCTCCGTCGTCGCCCGCGGCGTGGTGCTCACCGTGCTCGCGCTGGCCGGCACGTTCCTCCTCGACCCCTACCGCAACTTCCAGCTCGCCACGATCGCCGCGACCTTCTGCGCCGCGGCGGGGCTGACCGTGCTCGTCGGGTGGACGGGGCAGCTCTCGCTCGGCCACGCCGCTCTCATGGCCGTCGGCGGGTACGGCTACGCGCTCACCGCGCGGGCCCTCACCGACCTCGGCGTCGACGGGGTGCCGCGCTTCGCGATCGGCCTGCTGGCCGCCGTCGTGCTCGCCGCCGCCGTCGGGTGGCTGCTGGGGCTGGCCGCCGCGCGCCTGCGCGGCCCCTATCTCGCCGGCGTCACCCTCGCCGTCGTCATCGCCCTCCCTGCCGTGGCCACCGTCTTCTCCGAGGTGCTGCGCGGCGACCAGGGCGTGCAGATCCCGTTCGACGGCGTCCCCCCGGTGCTGCAGAGCGTGATGGTGGTCGAGCAATGGCAGGCGTGGGTCGCGATCTTCGTGACCGGCGCCACCGTCACCGCCCTGGTGGCGGTGTGCCGGGGAGCTGCGGGTCTGCGGATGCGGGCCGTGCGCGACGACGAGACGGCCGCCCGCATCACCGGCATCCGCACCGGGCGGGTGAAGGTCGGTGCGTTCACACTCAGCGCGGTCACCGCCGGCGTCGGCGGGGCACTGCTGTGCTTCGTGACGCAGTCGGTGAGCCCCGGCGCCTACACCCTCGCGTTCTCGCTGCTGCTGGTGGTGGCCGTCGTGCTGGGCGGGCTCGGCAGCATCGGCGGCGCGGCGATCGGCTCGGCGCTGATCGTGATGGTGCCGTGGGCGCTGGGCGCGGTGACCGCCGCGCTCCCCGCCGAGGCCGCCCAGCGCCTCAGCGGCAACCTGCCGGTGCTGGTGTTCGGCGCCCTGCTGATCGTCGTCATCCTGGTGCGCCCGGGAGGCCTGGCGAGCCTGCGCGCCGCCGTGCGCCGCCCGCGCCGGCCCACAGCCCCGGACGCCGCCCCGGCTCCGACCACCTCCGACCCGACCCCGACCACACCCGCGCCCGCACCGGCCGCGGCATCCGAGATGTCCCTTCCCGCCATCACCACACACAGAGAGAGGTGACCATGTCACAGCACCACCCGATCCGCGCCGTGGCGATCGTCGGCGTCTTCGCCGTCATCGCGCTCGCCGGATGCAGTTCACCCGCGGCCGTGTCGTCGACCGACGACGCGACGGCCACCGGTGTCACCGACGACACCGTCACGATCGGCGCCCACACCCCGCTCACCGGCCCCGCCGCCGCGGGCTACTCGTCGATCTCGGCCGCGGCGTCGGCCTACTTCGCGTACCTCAACGAGCAGGGGGGTGTGCACGGGCGCTCGATCGAGTACATCGTCAAGGACGACGGCTACAACCCGGCCACCACCCAGACCGTCGTGCGCGAGCTCGTGCAGGAGGACGAGGTGTTCGCCATCGTCAACGGGCTGGGCACGCCCACCCACACCGCCGTGCTCGACTACCTCAACCAGAACAAGGTCCCCGACCTGTTCGTCGCCTCCGGGTCGACCACCTGGAACCAGCCCGAGACCTACCCCTACACGTTCGGCTTCAACGCCGACTACGTGGTCGAGGGCGCCGCCCTCGCCGCCTATGCCGACGAGGCGTTCGCGGGGGCGAAGGTGTGCCTGCTGGGCCAGGACGACGACTTCGGCGACGAGATGATCGAGGGTGCCGAACTCGCACTCGGCGCCGACGGCCTCACCCACGTCGAGCGGTATGCCGTGTCGAACCAGGATGTGACCGCGCAGATCGGCGCGCTCAAGGCCGCCGGCTGCGAGATCAACATCCTCGGCACGATCAACGGGTTCACCGCGCTGGCGGTGGGCACCGCCGCGCAGCTGGGCTGGTTCCCGAAGTGGTTCTCGTCGTCGTCGGGCGCCGACTACCCGACGCTCGTGGGGTACCTCGGCGAAGACGTCGGTCCGAAGCTGCTGCAGGGATTCGTCGGCGCGAACTACCTGCCGGCGGCCGGCGGCGACTCGGAGTGGGTCGCGACGTTCCGCGAGATCAACGACGAGTACAACAACGGGGCGCCCTTCGACGGCAACACCGTCTACGGGATGAGCGTGGCCTACCTGTTCGCCGAGGCGCTCGAGGCGGCGGGCGAGAACCCGACGCGCGAAGCACTGCTCGAGGCGATCTCGGCGGGAGAGCTCGCCGGCAACGGCATCCTGCCGCTCGCCTTCGGCGCCGACAGCCACGCCGCCTACCGCGGCGTGGGCATCACGGCCGTCGACCAGGGCGTGCAGGACTACGTCGGCGCGACCTTCGCCGTCGACGGCGACGAGGTCACCGCGGTGGAGCCCGAGCCGGTCGCCTTCGTCACCGGGGCGGTACCCGGGTCCTGACCCGCGGCCCCGACACAAGACGCCGGGTGCGCTCCTCACGGAGGCACCCGGCGTCTTCGTGCCGGCTGCGGCTGCCGCTACGGCTGCGGCGCCGGCTGCGGGGTGTGCGCGGCCACCAGCTCGCGCTTGAGCACCTTGCCGCTGCCGCCCAGCGGCAGGCTCGCCACGATGTGCACGACGCGCGGGTACTTGTAGGCGGCGATGCGGTCGCGCACGAACGCGGTCACCTCGTCGGCGTCGAGCTCGTGACCTTCCAGCGGCACGACGGCCGCGTGCACCTCCTGGCCGCGCACCTCGTCGGCCACGCCGAACACGGCGGCCAGTGCGATGCCCGGATGCCGGGCGAGCACCGCCTCGACCTCGCTCGGGTACACGTTGTAGCCGGAGCGCACGATCATGTCCTTCTTGCGGTCGACGATGGTGAGCACCCCGTCGATGTAGGTGCCGAGGTCGCCGGTGCGGAACCAGCCGTCGACGATCGCCTCGGCGGTGGCCTCGGGCCGGCCCAGATACCCCTTGAACAGGTTGTGCCCGCGCACCACGATCTCGCCGAGCGCCTGCTCGTCGGTGAGCAGCACGACCCGCTCGTCGATCTCGGGGTCGGCAACGGCCACGTCGACGCCCCACAGGGCGCGACCCACGGTGCCCGGCCGGATGGGCTCGAACAGGGTGTTGGAGGAGACGATCGGCGCGGTCTCGGTGAGGCCGTAGCCCTCGTGCGCGTCGGCGTCGAACTCGGCGCGGAACGCCTCGAGCACGGCCACCGGCAGCGCCGCACCACCCGAGACGGCGTAGCGCAGCGGCGGGCGCGCCGTGGTGCGCCGGCCGCTCTCGATGAGCCCCACGTACATGGTGGGCACCGCGGTGAACACCGTGGCGCCGTGGGCGACCATGAGGGCGAGCGCCTCGTCGGCGTCGAACCGGGGGAGCAGGATGATCGACGCGCCCACACGGAAGGCGATGTTCATCACCGCGGTCTGCCCGAACGTGTGGAACAGCGGCAGTCCGCCGAAGACGATGTCGGCGGCGTTCAGGTCGAACGAGTCGATGAGGGTGCAGTGCACCTGCTCGACGATCGACAGGTGCGAGCCCACGGCGCCCTTGGGGGTGCCGGTGGTGCCGCTGGTGTAGAGGATCGTCGCCGGGTCGCTCGGCCGCGTGGCGGCATGGCGCTCGAGCGGGTCGGCCGCGGCGGCCTCCACCTCGAGGCGGTCGAGGCCGCGCACCGGCTCGGGAGCATCGGCGGGCAGCAGCACGGTGACCACGGGTGTCGCGGTGCCCGCCGCCGCCGGCAGCGCCTCGCCCAGCAGGGGGGCGGCGACCACCAGCAGGTCGGCGTCGGCGTCGCGTAGCACGTGGGCGATCTCGTCGGCCTTGAACAGCAGGTGCACCGGCACCACCACGGCGCCCAGCGCCAGGGTCGCGTAGTAGACGCGGGCGAAGTCGGGCACGTTCGGGATCATCATGGCCACGCGGCTGCCGGGGCCGATGCCGCGGCCCCGCAGCGCGCCGGCGTAGGCGAGGGTCTGCGCCCACAGCTGCGCATAGGTGGTGGTCGTGCCGGCGAAGTGCAGGGCGGGGCGGTCGGGATGGCGCCGGGCGGACTCGGCCAGGATGGCCGCGACCGAGAGGCTGGCGTGACCGGGGCCGTCGATGGCGGGGTCGGAGAGATGCACGGGGGTCCTTTCGTCGGTGAAAAGCTCGTTCGTGGGAAGGGAAGCGGATGCCGGCCTCACGCCGTCGACGCGGCCGCGGCGAACTGCCCGCGGCCGAGGCTCGACAGGTGCACCTCGTCGGGGCCGTCGGCGATGCGCAGCGACCGGACGCCGGCGTAGAGCTCGGCCAGCGGTGTGTCGCCGGAGACCCCGGCGCCGCCGTGGAGCTGGATGGCCCGGTCGACGATCTGCTGCACGGCCCGCGGCACGGCCACCTTGATGGCCTGGATCTCGGTCATCGCGGCGCGGTTGCCGACGGTGTCCATGAGCCAGGCGGTCTTCAGCACGAGCAGCCGCAGCGATTCCAGCTGCACACGCGATTCGGCCACCCATTCGCGCACGACGCCCTGCTCGGCCAGGGTGCGCCCGAACGCGGTGCGGGAGCGGGCGCGGTCGATCATGAGCGCCAGGGCGCGTTCGCCCATGCCGAGGGCGCGCATGCAGTGGTGGATGCGACCGGGGCCCAGGCGCGCCTGGGCGATGGCGAAGCCCTCGCCCTCCCCGGCGATGAGGTTCGCGGCGGGCACCCGCACGTCGTCGAAGGCGATCTCGGCGTGGCCGCCGTGGTCGCGGTCGTCGAAGCCGAACACGGTGAGCGGGCGCACGATGCGCACCCCGGGGGCGTCCCGGGGCACGAGGATCATCGACTGGCGGCGGTGGCGGGGAGCGTCGGGGTCGGTCTCGCCCATGACGATGAACACGGCGGCATCCGGGTTCATCGCACCCGTCGACCACCACTTGCGTCCGGTGATGACGTAGTCGTCGCCGTCACGGCGGATGCGGGTGCCGATGTTGGTGGCGTCGGAGGAGGCCACGTCGGGCTCGGTCATGCAGAAGGCCGAACGGATCTCGGCGCGCAGCAGCGGCGCGAGCCAGCGCTCCTGCTGGGCGGGCGTGCCGAAGTCGTGGAGCACCTCCATGTTGCCGGTGTCGGGGGCGGCGCAGTTGAGCGCGACCGGTGCCAGGCGGGGGCTCCACCCGGTCACCTCGGCCAGCGGTGCGTACTGCAGGTTGGTGAGCCCGGCGCCGGCCTCGCCGGGCAGGAAGAGGTTCCACAGCCCCTCGGCGCGGGCGGCCGCCTGCAGCCGCCGCACCACCGGACGCACGTGCCACTGGCCCGGGGTGGCGGCGAGCTCCTCGTCGAGCACCGGCTCGGCGGGGATCACCTGCTCATCGACGAAGGTCCGCACCCGGTCGATGAGCCCGCGCGTGCGGGTGTCGAAGGAGAAGTCCATCAGTGCACCTCCTGGCCGCGACGGGCGAGCGGTTCCACGAGCGCACCCATCTGATCGAAACCCGCCCCGACGGTGTCGCCGGCGCGGAAGCGGTAGTGGATCCCTTCGAGGATCACCGCGAGCTTGTAGGCGGCGAACGCCCGGTACCAGCGCAGATCGGGCACCCGGATGCCGGCGTGGGCGGCGTAGGCGTCGACGAGGCCGGCGAAGTCGGGATAGCCGGCGGCGGTGTCGACGGCGCTCGGCACGGCGTCGCCGATGCCCTCGACCTCGCCGATCGTCCAGTAGAGCCACAGGATGCCGAGGTCGACGAACGGGTCGCCCAGCGTCGCCATCTCCCAGTCGAGGATGGCCGAGACCTGCGGGCGGTCGCCGTGGCCGGTGACCAGGGCGTTGTCGAGCCGGTAGTCGCCGTGCACGATGCCGGTGCGGCCCGACGAGGGGATGCCGGCGCCGAGGCTGTCCTGCAGGGCGTCCAGGGCCGGGGTCTCGCGGGAGCGCGACGCGTCGAGCTGGCGGCGCCACGTGGTGAGCTGCCGCTGCAGGTAGCCCTCGGGCCTGCCGAAGTCGCCGAGGCCGACCGCGGCGGGATCGACGGCGTGCAGGTCGGCGAGGTGACGGGCCAGGTCGCCGCCCAGACGCTGCAGGCCTGCGGCGGTGAACTCGGCGTTCTGCGCGCGCCGCGAGATCACCGCGCCGGGGGCGCGCTCCATCACGAAGAACACGGTGCCGGTCACCTCGGCGGTCTCGACGTCGTCGACGACGTCGACGGCCACCGGCACCGGCACCGGCGTGGCGGCCAGGGCCGAGATGACCCGGTGCTCGCGGCGCATGTCGTGGGCGCTGGAGAGCACGTGGCCCAGCGGCGGGCGCCGCACGATCAACGGCACGGCGGCGCCGTCGACGGCGTAGGTGAGGTTGCTGCGGCCGCCCGCGATCACGTGGGCGCGCAGGTCGCCGGCCCGCAGATCGGGGTGCGTGCGCTGCAGCCAGGCGCGCAGGCCCGCCACATCGAGCCCGGGGGTGTCGGTCATCGCCGTGCCTCTCCGGCGTCGTCTCTGACGCCACCGCAAGCATACCGGATGGTCGGTATGTGCGGAATCGGCGCGGGCACGAGGGGTGGAAGAACAGCGTGCCCGGCCGCCGCGGGTCAGTCGGCGACGGCGAGCTCGCGCTCGACCGCGGCGCGGATGCCGTCGGGGATCGGGGTGGGCGTGCGGGCGATGGCGTCGACGAACACGTGGGTGAACCTGCCCGTCGCCACCGGCCCGTCTTCGCCGGCGGGGAGGATGCCCAGCGACCAGGTGATGCTGGTGGTGCCCAGGCGCTCCACGGCGATCCCGACCTCGAGGGCCGCCGGGAAGCCGGTGGCGGCGTGGAACTCGCACGACGAGGCCGCGCACAGGGCGATCGGGCCGCCGCCGTGGGGATCGAGCCCCGCCGCGCGGATCATCCAGGTGTTCACGGCGGTGTCCATCGCCTCGTAGTAGACGGTGTTGTTGAGGTGGCCGTACTGGTCGTTGTCGTTCCAGCGGGTGCCGAACGGCATCCGCACGCGGTAGGCGGGCATGGGTCCTCCGGGGTGGGATGGGATGCGGGGTCAGGGCACGCGCAGGAGCAGCCGGAAGGCCTGCCCGGCCCGCAGTGCGCTGGGCTGGTCGCCGGAGATGAGGTCGGCGTAGGTGAACGACTCCGACACCCGCACCAGCAGGTAGGCCAGCGAGTGCGCGTCAATCGCCCCGTCGAGCGGCTCGGCGCCGAGCTCGCGGTCGATCAGCCACTCGGCCGTCGCCACGTAGCGTCGCTGGATCGGGCTCTCCTTCGTGGTGAGCAGTCGCAGCGCGCGGGCCGGTTCGCGGCGCAGGAAGTGGCGGAAGTACTCGGCGGTGATGAGGTCGTCGACGAACCGTCCCAGGATCTCGGCGATGCGCTCGGCGCCGGCGGGGGAGGTGGCGGCGTGCTCGGCCTGCACGAGCGTGGGAACAGCCAGTGACCACAGCACTTCGCTCAGCAGCGCATCACGGTTGCCGACCCACCGGAACAGCGACGTGCGGTCGATGCCGAGCGAGCCGGCGAGCGAGCCCATGTCGATGCGGCGGCCGTCGATGAAGGCCGCGCGGGCGCGGTCGAACGCGCGCACCACGTCGGGGTGCTCGCCGCTGCGCAGCCGCGTCGACAGCCACGAGGGCGCCGCGACCAGGCCCACCTCTCCGATCGGGGCGGGCGAGGTGGCGGTGTGCGCGGCGGTGGTCACGCTCGCACTCTACCGCCGCGACCCCTTGCTCCTGCAACGTCTCCGAGAATGTCGTGCAACATCTCGCACAATGATGCATACTCGGGTCAGGCGCGCCCCGCGCCGGCACACGATCGACGACGACGTGGAGGACACGATGACGTTCACCCTGAGCGAGGGCGTTGCAGCGCACGCCCCCGACCCCACCACCCCGCACCTCGCCGCAGAGCCGGCCCCGCTGCTGGACGCGGACTTCTACGGCTTCCAGCAGACCCTCACCCCCACCGAGCAGCGCGCGCTCGCCGGCATCCGCCACTTCCTCGAGACCGAGGTGCGCCCCTTCGCCGACGACCACTGGGAGCGGGCGCAGAGCCCCCGTCACCTGGTGCCGCGCATCGCCGAGCTCGGCCTGTACGCCAACGCCTTCCCGCAGACGCGCCACTTCGACAACAGCGCCGTGTTCCGCGGCTGGGTGGCCATGGAGATCTCGCGTGCCGATCCCTCCACCGCCACGTTCGTCGGCGTGCACTCCGGCCTCGCGATGACGGCCATCGCCGTCGGCGGGTCGGAGGAGCAGCAGGCCGAGTGGATGCCGAAGCTCGCCGCCGGAGAGCAGCTCGCGGCCTTCGGGCTCACCGAGCCGGGCCACGGCTCCGACACCGCCAAGGGGCTGGAGACCACCGCCGAGCGGCGCGGCGACGAATGGGTGCTCACCGGCGCGAAGCGCTGGATCGGCAACGGCGCGTTCGCCGACGTCGTCGTCATCTGGGCGCGCGACGTCGCCGACGACCAGGTCAAGGGCTTCCTCGTGCGCACCCCGACACCGGGCTTCCACGCCACCACGATCGCCCGCAAGCAGTCGCTGCGCGCCGTCGAGAACGCCGACATCGTGCTGGACGGCGTGGTCGTGCCCGAATCCGACCGGCTGCAGCGCATCCACGGCTTCCGCGACGTCGCCGTCGTGCTGCGTCTCACCCGCGCCGACGTCGCCTGGCAGGCGCTGGGGGTCGCCGTCGGCGCCTACGAGTGCGCGGTCGCCTACGCCCGCCACCGCGTGCAGTTCGGCAAGCCCATCGCCTCGTACCAGCTCGTGCAGCAGAAGCTCGCCGATGCCCTCGCGGCCATCACCGCGTCCACCGCCCTGTGCATGCGCGTCTCGCAGCTGCAGGACGACGGCGCGCAGACCGACCAGCAGGCGGCGCTGGCCAAGGCCTTCGTCACCGCCCGCATGCGCGAGGTCGTCGCCGCCGCCCGCGAGATCTGCGGCGGCAACGGCATCCAGCTCGGCGGGCACGAACAGCTGCAGGCCGACATCCCGCCCGGCTACAGCGTGGCGCGGTACTTCGCCGACGCCGAGGCCGTCTTCACGTTCGAGGGCACCTACGACATGAACTCGCTCATCGTGGGGCGCGCGATCACCGGCATCGCCGCGTTCGTGTGAGGTCCGCCATGTCCGAGGCCTACATCGTCGCCACCGCCCGCTCGCCCATCGGCCGCGCCCGCAAGGGGTCGCTCGTCGACATCCGCCCCGACGACCTCGCCGCCCAGATGGTCGCCGCCGCGCTCGAGAAGCTGCCCGCCCTCGACCCCGCCCGCATCGACGACCTGCTGCTGGGCACCGGCCAGCCCGCCGGCGAGCAGGGGTTCAACCTGGCCCGCATCGTGTCGGTGCTGCTCGGGTGGGACGCGGTGCCCGGCACCACCGTCAACCGCTACTGCTCGTCGTCGCTGCAGACCACCCGCATGGCCTTCCACGCCATCCGCGCCGGCGAGGGCGATGTGTTCGTCTCGGCCGGTGTCGAGGCGGTCTCTCGCTACCCCGCGGGGGCGTCCGACCTGCCGGATGCCGTCAACCCGAGGTTCGCCGACGCGCTCGCCCGCTCGGCGGCGCGCACCGCCGCCGGCACGCCCGGGTGGTGCGATCCGCGCGCGGACGGCCTCCTTCCCGACCCGTACATCGCCATGGGGCAGACCGCCGAGAACGTGGCCGAGCTGCGCGGCGTGACCCGCGCCGACCAGGATGCGTTCGCGGCCCGCTCGCAGCAGCGCGCCGAGGCGGCCGGCGCCGCGGGGTTCTGGGCGCGCGAGATCACGCCCGTGACCCTTGCCGACGGCTCGGTGGTCGCCGCCGACGACGGGCCGCGCCCCGGGGTCACCGTCGAGGCCCTCGCGGCGCTCGATCCGGTGTTCCGCCCCGACGGCACGGTCACCGCCGGCAACTGCTGCCCGCTCAACGACGGCGCCGCGGCGGTCGTCGTGGTCTCGGAGCGGGTGGTCGACGAGCTCGGCCTGCAGCCGCTGGCGCGGATCGTGTCGACCGGGGTGTCGGGGCTCTCGCCCGAGATCATGGGGCTCGGGCCGGTGGCGGCCTCGCAGCGCGCCCTCGCCCGCGCGGGGCTGACGATCGACGACATCGACCTCGTCGAGATCAACGAGGCCTTCGCCGCCCAGGTCCTCCCCTCGGCGCGCGAGCTCGGCGTCGACCCCGAACGGCTCAACGTGCACGGCGGCGCCATCGCCGTCGGCCACCCGTTCGGCATGACCGGCGCCCGCATCACCGCGACCCTGATCAACGGCCTGAACACCGTCGGCGGTCGCTATGGCCTCGAGACCATGTGCGTGGGCGGCGGGCAGGGGATGGCCATGGTGATCGAGCGGGTCTGACCCCCCCCCCCCCACCGGCGACCACGCGACGCACCGGCGGATGCCGCGACCTCGGGCCGCGGCATCCGCCGGCGCCGTTGCGCCCGCGAATGCCGGTCAGGCGGCGACGAGCAGCGCGATCGTCTCGGCGACGAGGGCGGGCCGATCGGCGCCGTCGATCTCGACCGTCGTGCGTGCGCTCACCCGGAAGGCCGGGGCGCCCCCGAGGCCCGCGCCGGCGGCATCCACGGCGGTGATCTCGGTGACCGCGCGCACGCGCGAGCCCGCGCGCACCGGCTGCAGGAAGCGCACCTTGTCGAGCCCGTAGTTGACGGCCATCGCCAGGCCCTGCACCCGCAGCAGCCCGTCGGTGAGGTGCGGCAGCAGCGACAGCGTGAGGTAGCCGTGGGCGATCGTGCCCCCGAAGGGCCCGGTCGCGGCGCGCTCGGCGTCGAGGTGGATCCACTGCCGGTCTTCGGTGGCGGCGGCGAACGCGTCGATGCGCGACTGGTCGACCTCGAACCAGTCGCCGGTGGCGGTGCGGCCGACGGCGTCGGGCAGGGCCTGCGGGTCGGCGATCTCGATGCTCATGCGCGCGGACCTCCCGCCACGTAGAGCACCTGACCCGACACGAAGCCGGCCTCCGGTGCGCAGAAGAATGCGGCGGCGGCGGCGATGTCGTCGGGGGTGCCGGCCCGGCCCACCGGGATCTCGCGGGTGGCGGCGGCGACGAACTCGTCGAAGGGCACCCCGATGCGGGCGGCCGTCTGCCGGGTCATGTCGGTCTGGATGAAGCCCGGGGCGATCGCGTTGGCGGTGACCCCGTAACGGCCGAGCTCGAGCGCGAGCGTCTTGGTGAGGCCCTGCATCCCGGCCTTGGCGGCGGCGTAGTTGGCCTGGCCGCGGTTGCCCAGCGCCGAGGTCGACGACAGGTTCACGATGCGCCCCCAGCCGGCGGCGACCATGTGGGCCTGCACGGCGCGGGTGACCAGGAACGCGCCGCGCAGATGCACCGAGAGCACGGCATCCCAGTCGTCCTCGGTCATCTTGAACAGCAGGTTGTCGCGGATGATGCCGGCGTTGTTGACGAGGATCGTGGGGGCGCCGAGCTCGTCGACGAGGCGGGACAGGGCCGCCTCGACCGCGGCCGCGTCGGCGACGTCGGCGCCCAGCGCCACGGCGCGGCCACCGGCGGCGGTGATGGCCGCCACGGTATCGCCGCACGCGTCGGCGGTGATGTCGAGCACGCCGACCGCGTGGCCGTCGGCGGCCAGGCGCTGGGCGATGGCGGCGCCGATGCCGCGCGCGGCGCCGGTGACGAGGGCGACGCGCGCCGCGGGCGCTGCCGCTTCGGGGGTCGCGTCGGGGGAGGGGGTGCCGGTCATGGGGTTCCTTTCGGGGCGGTCTGCGGGTGGTCTGCGGGTCGGGGCGGGGCGGATGCGGGCCGGCTCAGAAGACGATGAGCTGGCGCAGGGCGGCGCCGGTGGCGAGGCGGTCCATCGCCGCGGGCAGGTCGGCGAGGGTGATGCGGTCGGAGATGAGGCGCTCCAGCGGCAGCAGGCCGCGGCGCCACAGGTCGACGTAGCGGGGGATGTCGCGGGCGGGAACGGCCGAGCCGAGGTAGCTGCCGATCACGGTGCGGGCCTCGGCGGTGAGGGTCAGCGGCGACACCGCGGCGCGGGCATCCGGCGCCGGCAGCCCGACGGTGACGGTGGTGCCGCCGGGGGAGGTGAGCGCCAGCGCCGTCTCGAACGCGCGGGCCGAGCCCGCCGCCTCCACGACGACCGGGGCGCGCACGCCGCGGTCCAGGGCGTCGCCCGGCTCCCATGCCGCCGCGGCCCCCAGCTGCCGGGCGAGGTCGAGCTTGGCGGCCACGGCATCCACGCCGATCACGTCGTGCCCGAGGGCGCGGGCCACGAGCAGCGCCGCCATGCCCACGCCGCCCAGGCCCACCACCACGACCGGGTCGCCGGGTGCGGGGCGGCCGGCGTTGAGCACGGCGCCGCCGCCGGTGAGCACGGCGCAGCCGAGCAGGGCGGCGACGTCGGCGGGCACGTCGGCCGGCACGGGCACCACCGAGGTGCGGTCGACGACGGCGTGGGTGGCGAACCCGCTCACCCCGAGGTGGTGGCGCACCGCCTGCGGGCGGCCCTGCGCGTCGCGGCGGTGCAGGCGGATGCCGCCGCCGACGAGCTCGCCGGCGGCGTTGGCCGCGCTCCCCGGTGCGCAGGGCAGGCGGCCGTCGGTGCGGCATCCGTCGCACCGGCCGCACCGCGGCAGGAACGTCATCACCACGCGTGTGCCGGGGGCGAGGTCGTCGACGCCGTCGCCGGTGCGCTCGACGATGCCGGCGGCCTCGTGGCCGAGCAGCATCGGCAGGGGGCGGCGGCGGCTGCCGTCGACCACGCTGAGGTCGGAGTGGCACACGCCCGCGACCTCGATGCGCACGAGCAGCTCGCCCGCGCCGGGGTCGTCGAGCTCGAGCGGGCCGATAGTCCAGGCGTGCGAGGCGGGGGCGGTGTCGTCGTGCTCCAGCACGGCGCCGGTGATCTGCATCGGGACCTCCTCGTCGGATGCGCCCGCGGTGTCGCGCGGAGCGAGCGGGTGTTGTCGAGCATACCGACCAGGCGGTATGCTTGCGACATGTCGGATCACGTCATCGCCGCCGGATCCTCGGGCGCCCCTCTCGACGCTGACGTCGAGGGCCACGCCGACGACCGGTTCACCCCGCTCCGCGACCTCTTCCGCGAGAACCTCGCCTCCGGCGCCGACCTCGGCGGCTCGCTCTGCGTGCTCGTCGACGGGAGGCCCGTCGTCGACCTCTGGGGCGGCTGGGCCGACCCCGCCCGCACCCGCCCCTGGCGCCGCGACACCCTGACGACGGTGTGGTCGCTGTCGAAGACGGTGTCGGCGCTGGCGGCTCTCGTGCTCATCGACCGCGGCCGGCTCGACCCCGACCGTCCCGTCGCCCACTACTGGCCCGCGTTCGCCGCCGCCGGCAAGCAGGACGTGCTCGTGCGCCACGTGCTGCAGCACGCCTCCGGGGTGTCGGGCTGGGATCAGCCGGTCACCGGTGCCGACATCCTCGACGTCGACGCGGCCGCCGAGCGCCTCGCCGCGCAGGCGCCGTGGTGGCCGGCCGGCGCTGCCAGCGGCTACCACCTGCTCGACTACGGGCACCTCGTGCACGGCCTCGTGCGCGCCGTCGACGGCCGGTCGCTGGGCGCGTTCGTCGCCGATGAGCTGGCCGGCCCGCTCGGCGCCGACTTCTGGTTCGGGCTGCCGGAGGGCGAGGACCACCGGGTGAGCGACGTCGTGCCGCCGCCGGCCGTCGACCTGCCGCTGCAGCCGGGCACCCCCGCGTTCCGCACCTTCACCGGCCCGGTGCTGCGTGCCGAAGACACCTGGACGCGCGCCTGGCGCGGCGCCGGCGTCGGCGGCGCGGGCGGCCAGGCCAACGCCCGGGCGGTCGCACGGCTCAACGCCGTCGTCTCGGGGCGCGGTGAGGTGGACGGCATCCGCGTGGTGCGACCCGAGACGGTCGACCGCCTCTTCCGCGACCCGCAGGAGGGGATCGACCTCGTGCTCGGCATCCCGCTGCGGTGGGGGCTCGGCTGGGGTCTGCGCCAGCCGGGGACGACCGATTACATCCCCGAGGGCCGCGTGGCCTTCTGGGGCGGGTGGGGCGGGTCGATCGTCACCGCCGACGTCGACCGCGGCGTGACGTTCGCGTATGTGATGAACCGCATGCAGCCCGGCCTGCTCGCCGGACCCCGCACCGTCGCCTACCTCCACGCCGCCTACGCCGCCCTCTGACCCCGCCCGCGCCACGGAGACGAGCGCGTAGCCTGGGGCGGTGCCCGAGCTGAGTCCGCATGTCCACACGGTGCCGGTCAGCGGCATCCGCCGGCTGTTCGAGGTGGCGCTGACCCTCGACGACGTCACCTTCCTGGCCGTCGGCGAGCCCGACATGCCCATCGCGCCGCACATCGCCGCGGCGGCCACCGCCGCGTGGGACGCCGACCTCACCGACTACACCCCCAACGGGGGCATCCCGGCGCTGCGCCGCGCGTTCGCCGACCGCTTCGGGGTCGAGACCGGCGTCGCCCTCGACCCCGAGCGGGTGTGGGCGACGGTCGGGGCCACCCAGGCGCTGCACCAGGCGCTGGGGTTCGTGCTCGACCCGGGCGACGAGGTGCTCGTGCCCGACCCGGGCTACACGACCTTCTCGATGAGCCCTCGGATGCTGTCGGCCGTGCCCGTGCCCTACCCGCTGCGCCTGGCGGCGGGGTTCCTGCCCGAGGTCGACGTGCTCGAGGGGCTCATCACCGCGCGCACCCGCGCGATCATCGTCAACTCGCCGTCCAACCCGCTGGGCACCGTGATCGACGAGGCCGGCGCCCGCGCCCTGCTGGACTTCGCCGACCGGCACGACCTGTGGATCATCAGCGACGAGGTGTATTCGCAGCTCACCTTCGACCGCCCCCACACGAGCCTCACCGCCCTCGACACCGTCGCCACCGGCGGTCGTCGGGTGATCGGCGCCTTCTCGCTGTCGAAGACGTATGCCATGACCGGCATCCGCGTCGGCTTCCTCGTCGCGCCCGAGGCGTGGGCGCCGCACCTGCGGTCGGCGCAGGAGGCGATGGTGTCGTGCCTGAACGCCCCCGCGCAGCACGCCGGCGTCGCCGCGCTCACCGGCGACCAGCAGCACGTGGCCGCCGCGCGCGAGCACTACCGCGAGAACCTCGACGCCGCCACGGCGCTGCTCGACGAGCGCGGCATCCGCTACCTGCGGCCCCACGGCGCGCTGTATCTGTGGATCGACATGGCGCACGCCACCGGCGGCGACGTCGCCGCGTGGACGGAGCGGTTCCTGCGCGCCGAGCGGGTGGCGGTGGCGCCGGGGTCGGCGTTCGGCGTCAGCGGCGAGGGGTGGATCCGCGTGTGCGTGGCCGCCGCGCGCGCCGATCTGCTGCACGGCCTGTCGCGCCTGCCGGCCCCCGCGCCGGGGGTGTGATCCCCGCCCGGGCGGCGGTCAGGTCAGGTCGGCGCGCAGTCGCCGGGCGATCTCGGCGGCCGGCATCCGCCGCGGGAAGGCGGCGATGATCAGGTCGTCGGTGGCCGGCGTCTCGCCATCGGGGTGCACGCCGAAGCGGTGCATGAGGCCGTCGTAGGCCTCGGACAGCACGGATGCCGGCACGTCGGTCGTGCCGCGCAGCAGTCGCCGCAGCACGTGGTTGTGCACGGCGGTCACGGCGGCGGCGAACGCCACGGCATCCACCGGGTCCAGGCCCGGCAGCGCACCGCGCAGGTACTCGTCGAACAGCCGCTCGTACTGGAACACCGTCACGATCTCGCGTTCGCGCAGCGCCGGCACCTGGCGCACGACGCGGTAGCGGCGGCGGGCCATCTCGGGATCGGCGGCGAAGTGGCGGAACACGTCGACGGATGCCGCGCACACCGCGGCCCACGGGTTGTCGTGGGGGCCCGCCAGCTGCGTGCGCAGCTGGGCGAGGAGTTCGTCGTGGTCGGTGAAGACGACGTCGTCCTTGCCGCCGAACTGGCGGAAGAAGGTGGACCGCGAGACGCCGGCGGCCTGGGCGATCTGCTCCACCGAGGTCGCCTCGAACCCCTGCGTCGCGAACAGGTCGAGGGCGGCGGCCACGACGGCGCCTCGGGTGGGCGGGGGAGCGGCGTCACTCATGACCCCGAGCCTACCCAGTGGGTCCCCGTCCGCACGTGTCAACCGGGTTGCCACCGCCGCGGGGGCGGGCTTGGCTGACAGCATGCAGCCCCTCTGGAAGATGGACACCGGCACCGGCATGGACACCGGCACTGACACCGGCACCACCCCGACCGCCCCCGCCCTCCCCGCCGGGCGTCCCGACGTCGTGGTGGTCGGTGCGGGGATCACCGGGCTCACCACGGCGCTGCTGCTCACCCGCGCCGGTCGCCGGGTGGCCGTCATCGACGCCGGCGGTGTGGGGGCGCTGGCCAGCGGCGGCAACACCGGCAAGGTGTCGCTGCTGCAGGGCCGGGTGCTCTCGACGCTGCGACGCCACCACCCCGCCGCGCTCGTGCGCGCCTACGTCGAGGCGAACGCCGACGGAGCGTCGTGGCTGCGCGCGTTCGTCACGGCCGAGGGGGTGCCGCACACCGCGCGCACCGCGATCTCGTATGCGCAGACCGCCGAGGGCATCGCCCACCTGGATGCCGAGGAGCGCGCCGCCGTCGAGGCCGGGCTGCCCGTGCACCGGCTCGTGCCGGCCGGCGACCACCCCTTCCCGATCGTCGACGGGCTGGCCCTGGACGGACAGCTCGCCCTCGACCCGGTCGCGACGCTCGCCGCCCTCGCCGCGCGGCTGCAGGCCGAGGGCGGCACCCTCCACACCGGCATCCGGGCCACCGGGGTGCGCACGCTCCCGCGCACCACCCTGCTCACCGACGCCGGCCCGCTGGAGGCCGACCTGATCGTGCTGGCCACCGGCACGCCGCTGCTGGACCGCGGCCTCTACTTCGCCAAGACGCGCGGGCTGCGCAGCTACTGCGTGGCGTTCGCCGTCGAGGGCGACCTGCCCGCGGGGCTGATGCTGTCGGTCGACGGCCCCACCCGCTCGATCCGCTCGGTCACCGCCGCCGACGGCCCCGCCCACCGCGCGCAGCTGGTGGTCGGCGGCAACGGCCACCCGGTGGGCCGTGCCTACTCGGAGCGCGCCGCCGTCGACGACCTCATCGCCTGGACCCGCACCCACCTGCCCCAGGCGCAGCCGGTGACCTGGTGGTCAGCGCAGGATTACGAGTCGCACGACCTCATCCCCTTCATCGGCGTCATGCCCCGCACCGGCGGGGCGGTGCGCTTCGCGACGGGCTACGGCAAGTGGGGGCTGGCGCTGGCGCCCGCCGCCGCGCAGCGCCTCACCGCCGAGATCACCGGCGTGCCCTTCCGCGACAGACCGGAGTGGATGCAGACGATCTCGCGCCGCCTGACCGTGCCCGCCGACATCGGCCGCGGCGGCGCCGAGAACATCTCGGTGGGGTGGGAGGCGGCATCCGGCTGGGCGGGATCGCAGCGGCAGGCGGTGCCGGTGGCGCGACCGGCCGAGGGGGAGGGTGTGGTCGCCCACCGCGGACTGGTGCCGGTGGGGGTCTCGACGGTCGACGGCCGCACCCGCGCCGTGCGCGCGGTGTGCCCGCACCTGGGCGGCGTGCTGCGGTGGAACGACGCCGACTGCACGTGGGACTGCCCGCTGCACGCCTCTCGGTTCACCGCCGACGGCGCGCGCATCGAGGGTCCGGCCGTGCGCGACCTGGAGCGGCTGCCCCGTACCCCCGGCGAGGCGCCCGCAGACCCGGCGGAGCCCGAGGGCGGGTCGGAGGTGTTCACAGGCGCGTATTAGGCTGGGGTCTCGGTCGATCTCTCGACATCGAGATTTCTTCGGCCGTCGAATCACACTTTCGGCACGATAGCCACAGTCGCCCAGCGAAGGATTGCACGTGGATCTGTACGAGTACCAGGCACGAGACCTATTCGAGAAGTACGAGGTGCCGGTGCTCGCCGGCATCGTCGCGGACACCCCCGAGGAGGTGAAAGCGGCTGCCGAGAAGCTCGGCGGCGTCGTCGTCGTCAAGGCCCAGGTCAAGACCGGCGGGCGCGGCAAGGCCGGCGGCGTGAAGGTCGCCAAGACCCCCGACGAGGCCTACGAGGCGGCCAAGGCCATCCTCGGCCTCGACATCAAGGGCCACGTCGTCCAGCGCGTTATGGTCGCCGCGGGCGCCCAGATCGAGAAGGAGTTCTACTTCTCGGTGCTGCTCGACCGCGCCAACCGCTCCTACCTGAGCCTGTGCTCGGTGGAGGGCGGCATGGAGATCGAGCAGCTCGCGGTCGAGAAGCCCGAGGCGCTCGCGCGCGTCGAGGTCGACCCGCTCGACGGCATCGACGAGGCCAAGGCCGTCGAGATCGCCCGCGCCGCGAACTTCCCCGAGGAGCTCGTCGAGAAGGTCGCGGCCGTGTTCGTCAAGCTCTACGACGTCTACAAGGGCGAGGGCGCGACCCTCGTCGAGGTGAACCCGCTCATCCAGGATGCCGCGGGCAACATCATCGCCCTCGACGGCAAGGTCACCCTCGACGACAACGCGTCGGAGGTGCGCCACCCCGAGCACGAAGAGCTCGAAGACAAGGGCGCCGCCGACCCGCTCGAGGCCAAGGCCAAGGCGTCCGGTCTCAACTACGTGAAGCTCGACGGCGAGGTCGGCATCATCGGCAACGGCGCGGGCCTGGTCATGTCGACCCTCGACGTCGTCGCCTACGCCGGCGAGAATCACGGCGGCGTCAAGCCCGCCAACTTCCTCGACATCGGCGGCGGCGCCTCGGCGACGGTCATGGCCGCGGGCCTGGACGTCATCCTCGGCGACGAGCAGGTCAAGAGCGTGTTCGTGAACGTCTTCGGCGGCATCACCTCGTGCGTGGCCGTGGCGGAGGGCATCGTCAAGGCCCTCGAGATCCTCGGCGACACCGCCACCAAGCCGCTCGTGGTGCGCCTCGACGGCAACCAGGTGGAAGAGGGGCGCGCCATCCTCGCCGCCGCGAACCACCCGCTCGTGACCCTGGCCGCCGGCATGGACGAGGGCGCCGACAAGGCCGCCGCGCTGGCCGCGGCCTGACCCCCGGCCTCCCGAATTCGAGGAACAGAACAATGTCTATCTATCTGAACAAGGACTCCAAGGTCATCGTCCAGGGCATCACGGGCGGCGAGGGCACCAAGCACACCGCGCTGATGCTCAAGGCGGGCACCAACGTCGTCGGCGGCGTGAACGCGCGCAAGGCCGGCACGACCGTGTCGCACACCGACGCCGCCGGCAACGCCGTCGAGCTGCCCGTGTTCGCCTCGGTGGCCGAGGCCATCGCGGCCACCGGCGCCGACGTGTCGATCGCGTTCGTGCCCCCGGCGTTCACCAAGGACGCCATGATCGAGGCCATCGACACCGACATCCCGCTGCTCGTGGTGATCACCGAGGGCGTGCCCGTCGGCGACACCGCCGAGGCGTGGGCCTACGCGAAGAGCCGCGGCAACAAGACCCGCATCATCGGTCCGAACTGCCCCGGCATCATCACCCCCGGTGAGGCGCTGGTGGGCATCACGCCCGCCAACATCACCGGCAAGGGCCCGATCGGCCTGGTGTCGAAGTCGGGCACCCTGACCTACCAGATGATGTTCGAGCTGCGCGACCTGGGCTTCTCGACGGCCATCGGCATCGGCGGCGACCCGGTGATCGGCACGACGCACATCGACGCGCTCGCCGCGTTCGAGGCCGACCCCGAGACCCAGGCGATCGTCATGATCGGCGAGATCGGCGGCGACGCTGAAGAGCGCGCGGCCGACTACATCAAGGCCAACGTCACCAAGCCGGTCGTCGGCTACGTGGCCGGCTTCACCGCCCCCGAGGGCAAGACCATGGGCCACGCCGGCGCCATCGTCTCGGGCTCGGCGGGCACCGCGCAGGCCAAGAAGGAAGCCCTCGAGGCGGCCGGTGTGAAGGTCGGCAAGACGCCGTCCGAGACCGCCGCCCTCATGCGCGAGATCATCGAGCAGCTCTGAGCGACACCGCACCGCACCGACGGTGAAGGGGCCGGATGCCATGGCATCCGGCCCCTTTCGCGTGCGTGCGGAGTGTCAGGTGGCCACGCCGAAGAGCGCCTCGATCGGGCCGCGGGCGAAGAAGATGACGAAGCCGATGCCGACCGCCCACAGCAGCGGGTGGATGGTCTTGGCCTTGCCGGAGAACGCGTGCAGCACGATCCAGCTGACGAATCCGGCGCCGATGCCGTTGGCGATCGAGTAGGTCATCGGCATGACCGTGGCCGTCAGGAACACCGGCAGCAGCACCCGGAAGTCGGTGAAGTCGATGTTCTTGATCTGCGTCAGCATCATCGCGCCCACCAGCACCAGCGCCGCCGCGGCGACGCCGCCGGGCACCAGCGAGGTCAGCGGCGTGAAGAACATCGCCAGCAGGAACAGGCCACCGGTGACCACCGAGGCGAGTCCGGTGCGCGCGCCCTCGCCGATGCCGGAGCCCGACTCGACGAACACGGTCGCCGACGACGACGAGGTGGCACCGCCGACGACGGCGCCCACGCCCTCGACGATCAGCGCCGACTTGATGCGGGGGAAGTCGCCGTTGGCGTCGGCGAGGTCGGCCTCTTTGGCCAGGCCCGTCATCGTGCCCATGGCGTCGAAGAAGTTCGAGAACAGCAGCGTGAACACGAACATGACCAGGGCCACCACGCTCACCCGCTGCAGGTCGAAGCCGAAGTCGACGGCGCCGATGAGGCTGAGGTCGGGGAGGGCGACGATGCCGCCCGAGAACCCGAAGTCGAGGCCGAACGGCCAGATCGCGTTGACGAGCGCGGCCAGCAGCGTGCCGCTGACCAGGGCGATGAGGATGGCGCCCTTCACGCGCAGCGAGATGAGCACGCCGCCGATGAGCAGGGTGAGC
This sequence comes from Microbacterium festucae, assembly GCF_025421715.1. GTDB lineage: Bacteria > Actinomycetota > Actinomycetes > Actinomycetales > Microbacteriaceae > Microbacterium > Microbacterium festucae. The sequence goes on along the minus strand of NZ_JAOEFC010000001.1, from coordinate 277,229 downwards.
ACGAACAGCAGGGTCGGCAGCGTCGCGACCGAACCGCCGATGCCGAGGTCGACCGGCGGGGAGGGGTTGCCGGTGGCGGTGACGAACCCGGCGTTGACGAAGCCGATGAACGCGATGAACAGGCCGATGCCGACCGTGATGGCGAGCTTCAGCTGCACCGGCACGGCGTCGAAGATCAGCTTCCGCAGGCCGGTGGCCGCCAGCAGCACGATGATGAGGCCGTTGATGACCACGAGGGCCATCGCCTCGGGCCAGGTGACCGAGCCCACGACCGAGAAGGCCAGGAACGCGTTGATGCCGAGGCCGGCGGCGAAGGCGAACGGCAGGCGGGTGACCAGGCCGAACAGCACCGTCATCACACCGGCGGTGAGCGCCGTGGCGGCGGCGACGGCGTTGCCGTCGAGCACCGATCCGTCGACGTCGGGGGTGGACAGGATCAGCGGGTTGAGGATGACGATGTAGGCCATCGTCACGAAGGTGACCAGGCCTCCGCGGATCTCGGTGCCGAGGGTGGAGCCTCGGCGGCTGATCTCGAAGAAGCGGTCGAGGCGGCCGCCGGCGGCGACCGTCGAAGAGGGCGGGGTGTTCATTCCCTCGACGCTAGCGCGGATAGGGTCGAAGGCGCATGAACCGCCTCCTCGTCATCATCCTCGCCGCCTTCGACGCCGCCATCGCGGCCGTCGTCGGGGTGGCCGCCGCGCTGGCTCCGCTCACCCTGCTGTGGGTGTTCGGCTTCGGCGGTGCCGCCGACTGGGGGCTGCTGTGGCCGGCCGCGGCCCGCATCTGGCAGGCCGGCAACCTCGTGCCCGTGCAGGTGACCCTGCCGGCCGAATACCTCACCGCCACCGGCATCCCCGAGGCCGCCGCCGCGTTCACGGTCTCGCTGGCCCCGCTCGCCTTCGCCACGTTCACCGCGCTGTTCGCCGCCCGCTCGGGCGCGCGGGCGGCGCACTCCGGCGCGGGCCTGATCGGCGTGCTGTCGGGCACCGTCGCCTTCGGCGCGCTGGCGGCGCTGTGCGCGGTGTCGTCGCACGCGCCGGTGGCGAGCGTCGAGATGTGGCAGGCCATCGCCGTGCCCACCCTCGTCTACCTGGTGCCGGCCGCCGTGGGCGCTTTCGCGACCGCCTGGCGCGAGGGCGACGACGGTCTCGTCGACGACCTGCACGACCGCGCCGACCGCACCGAGGTGTGGCGGGGCACGGTCGACGCCGCCGCCCGGGGCCTGGCCGCCGCGGTGGTCGGTGCGATCGGTCTGGGCGCGGCCGTGCTGGCCGTGGCCCTCGCCGTCGGCGGCGGCGACGTGGTGGCACTGTTCGAGGCGGCGCACGTCGACGTCGTCGGTGCGATCACCGTCGCCCTCGCCCAGATCGCCTACCTGCCCACCCTCGTGGTGTGGGGGCTCGCCTACGCCGCCGGCCCCGGGTTCCTGCTCGGCGAGGGCGCCACGGTGTCGGCCGCCGGCACCGACCTCGGTGTGCTCCCGGCCATCCCGGTGCTGGGCATCGTCCCCGAAGCGCCCTCGCACTGGCTGCTGCTGCTCGCCGTCGCCGTGGTGGGCATCGGTGCGCTCGCCGGCTGGATCGCCCGTGCCCGCCTCGTGCGCGACGGTGCCGATGCCGTGCCCGCCCGCCTCGCGATCCTCGCCGCCCTCGCCGTCGGCTCCGGCCTCGCCGCCGCCGTGCTCGCCGTCGTCGCCTCCGGTTCGATCGGCCCCGGCCGGCTGGCGGTCGTGGGACCGCAGGCCGGGCCCCTGGCCCTCGCCGTGGGAGCCGAGATCGCCGTCGGCGCCGCCATCATGCTGTTCGGCCCCCGCCGCCGCTCGGGTGAGACCGACCCGCACGAGGTCTGGCTCGACGAGCATCGCCTCGACCACCGCGCCGACGACCACCGCGCCGAGCGCCGCACGGCGCCGGTGCTCGTCGACCACGCCGAGGGCCACGCTGACGCGGGCGCCTCCGCCGGCGAGTGGGCGGACGGCCCGGTGGCCCGCGGCGCCGCGACGGCCGACCCCGACGGGGTCACCGAGCCGATCGAGCCGCTGGCCTTCTTCGCCGACGACCGCCGCACCCCGGGCCGGGGCGCGGACGCCCCCGACGACGGCGACGACGAGGGCCCCCGCACCCCGCCGCCGGCGCTCTGACGGCGCCGCGGCGCCTCGCTAGACTGACGGGATGCTCACGGTCGCCGTCCTCATCTCGGGCACCGGCTCCAACCTCCGCGCGCTGCTGGAAGCCACGGCATCCGCCGACTTCCCGGCGCGGGTGGTCGTCGTCGGCGCCGACCGGCAGGCCGACGGCTTCGCGCACGCCGAGCAGTTCGGCATCCCGACCTTCATGGTGCCCTTCCGCGAGTTCGAGACCCGCGAGCAGTGGGGCGCCGAGCTGCAGAGCCAGCTCGAGGTGTGGAACCCCGACCTCGTCGTGCTCAGCGGGCTCATGCGCCTGCTGCCGGCCGCGGTCGTCGCGGCGTGGGCGCCCCGGCTGATCAACACGCACCCCGCCTACCTGCCCGAGTTCCCCGGGGCCCACGGGGTGCGCGACGCGCTGGCCGCCGGCGCGACGCAGACCGGCGCGAGCGTCATCGTCGTCGACGGCGGCGTCGACACCGGCCCGATCCTCGCCCAGGAGCGCATCCCGGTGCTGCCCGGCGACACCGAGCACACCCTGCACGAGCGCATCAAGCCCGTCGAGCGGCGCCTGCTCATCGACGTGGTGCGCGGCATCGCCACCGGCGAGCTCGACCTCTCCCGCTTCGACGCTCCCGCGCCGACCGTCTGACCCTTTCCCCACCGACGTCCGATCTCCGACCCCGAGGAGCCCTCCGCCATGGCCGGTCCCACCATCGACCCGTCCCTCTACCGCCCGCGCGACGTCGTCGCGATCCGCCGGGCGCTCATCTCGGTGAGCGACAAGACCGGTCTGCTGCCGCTGGCCCAGGCGCTGGCCGCCTCGGGCGTCGAGCTCGTCTCCACCGGGGGATCGGCGTCGCTGCTGCGCGACGCCGGCCTCGAGGTCACCGACGTCGCCGAGATCACCGGGTTCCCCGAGTCGCTGGGCGGCCGCGTGAAGACCCTGCACCCGAGCGTGCACGCCGGCCTGCTGGCAGACCTGCGCCTCGAAGACCACGAGACGCAGCTGGCCGACCTCGGCATCCTCCCGTTCGAGCTCGTCGTGGTGAACCTCTACCCGTTCGTCGAGACGGTGGCCTCCGGCGCCACCGGCGACGCCGTGGTCGAGCAGATCGACATCGGCGGCCCGGCCATGGTGCGCGCCTCGGCTAAGAACTTCGCCAACGTCGCCATCGTCGTCTCGCCCGAGTCCTACCCCGCCATCATCGACGCCATCGGGCAGGGCGGCACCAGCCTGACCCAGCGCAAGGAGCTCGCCGCGCGGGCCTTCTCGCACACCGCCGCCTACGACCGCGCCGTGTCGACGTGGTTCGCCGACGAGACCCTCGCCGACGAGGGCGAGCTTCCCCAGCACCTCACCATCCGCGCCGAGCGCCTCGAGACCCTCCGCTACGGCGAGAACTCGCACCAGCGCGCCGCCATCTACTCGCGCACCGGCGGGCACGGCATCGCCCAGGCCACCCAGCTGCAGGGCAAGGAGATGTCGTACAACAACTACGTCGACGCCGATGCCGCCCTGCGCGCCGCGTTCGACATGGTCAAGCCGGCCGTGGCCATCATCAAGCACGCCAACCCCTGCGGCATCGCCATCGGCGCCCCGCAGGCCCTCGACCCCATCGCCTCGGCGCACCTGCGCGCCCACGAGTGCGACCCGGTGTCGGCGTTCGGCGGCGTGATCGCGGCCAACCGCACCGTGACGTTGAAGATGGCCGAGAACCTGCGCGACATCTTCACCGAAGTCATCGTGGCCCCCGACTTCGCCCCCGAGGCGCTGGAGGTCTTCAAGCTCAAGAAGAACCTGCGCGTGCTGCAGCTTCCCGCAGACTGGCGCCAGGAGCCGATGGACGTGCGCCTGGTCTCGGGTGGGCTGCTGCTGCAGGATGCCGATCGCTTCCCCGCCGAGATCGAGTCGCTCGTCGACGGCTGGGAGCTGGTCACCGGCGAGATGCCCGACGACAGCGCCAAGTCGAACCTCGCCTTCGCGTGGAAGGCGTGCCGCGCCGTGAAGAGCAACGCCATCGTGCTCGCCCAGGCCTCGGCCACCGTCGGCATCGGCATGGGACAGGTCAACCGGGTGGATTCGTGCCGTCTGGCCGTCGAGCGCGCGGGAGACCGCGCCGCCGGGTCGGTCGCGGCATCCGACGCGTTCTTCCCGTTCGCCGACGGCCCGCAGGTGCTCATCGACGCCGGCATCCGCACGATCATCCAGCCCGGCGGATCGGTGCGCGACCAGGAGGTCATCGACGCGGCCCGCGCGGCCGGCGTGACGATGTTCTTCACCGGCGAGCGCCACTTCTTCCACTGAGCGCGACATGCCGCCGGTGGGGAGTGCTCCCCGCCGGCGGGATCGCCCGCGCCCGGTAGGGTCGGAGCGTTACGGCGAGGCCGAGGAGGACCGGTGATCTGGGAGATCGACGAGCAGTCCCGCACGATCGAGGGACTCGACACGTACGGTCGCCCGCGTCCCGAGTACGCGGCCGCGCTCGGCCTCGTGCCGGCGCCGAAGGGGCGTCGCGTGCTGGCGGTGACCATCGAGATCGTCGTGGTGGTGCTGCTGCAGCTGCCGATGCTGATCGGCGCCCTGCCGGGGCTTCTCGCGATCGCGCTGAGCACTGACCCCGAGGCCGCGATGCGGGCGCAGTCGGGGCTGCTGTGGATCGTGCTGGCCGCCGCCGCCAGCTACGCGCTGACCACCGTGTTCCTGCTGGTTCAGATGATCCTCCACGGGCGTCGCGGCGTCACGCTCGGCAAGGCGCTCACCGGCATCCGCTCCGTCAACGTGCGCACGCTCGAGCGCCCCGGCTTCTGGCGCGGCGCCGTCGTGCGCTACCTCGTGCAGGGGGCGAGCTTCCTGCTGCCGCTGCTGGGGCCGCTGCTGGTGATCGCGCTGTCGCCGCTGTTCGACCCGCAGCGGCGCGGTCGCGGCTGGCCCGACATGGCCGCCGCCACCTGGTTCGTCGACGTGAAGCAGGGCCTGGACCCCTACGACCAGAAGCGGATGCGCATCGCCCGCAAGACCGTCGCCACCGACCTCGCCGACGTGCGCGCCGAGCTGCCGTCGCTGGCCACGCCCCGCGGCCCGCAGGCACCCGCGCTGCAGGTGCCCACCGCACGCCGCAGCGGGGGAGTGCTCGGCGCCCCCAAGACCGAGGCCCCGGCCCCGGCGCCCGATCCCGTGACCGCGGCCGGCTGGTCGCCCCTCGGCGGCGCCCCCGCCGGCGCGGCCGCGGCGCCGGTGGCTTCGGGCATCGTGGATGCCGTGCCGGGCTTCGCAGTGCCCGCCGCGGCAGCGGCTTCCGCACCCGCACCCGCACCGACTCCCGCGGCCGCCCCGGCCGCCGCGCCCCGCCCGACGCCCGCCGCGCCGCCTCTGACGCCCGCGCCGATCCCGTCGCCCGCGTCGGCACCCGCGGCCCCGGCCGCCGGCGCCCCGGCCGCGCCGGCACCGCGCGCGGCGGCATCCGCCCAGCTCGTCCTCGACTCGGGGGAGCGCGTCGCGATCGGCGCGGGCATCCTGCTCGGCCGCGCGCCGAGCGCCGACCAGGCCGCCGACGCCGGCCTGACCGCCGTCGCCGTCGCCGACAGCACCCGGTCGGTCTCGAAGCTGCACTTCGCCGTGCTGCGCACCCCCGCCGGGCTCGTCGTCGTCGACCGCGCCTCCACCAACGGCAGTGCGCTCGTGCACGACGGCGACGAGACCCCGCTCGTCCCCGGCCGCCCCGTCCCGCTCGCCGACGGCGACACCATCCGCTTCGGCGACCGCAGCGCCCTCGTGCGCGGCGCCTGATCGTTCCCCCTGACCTCCCGCAGAGGATGCCGGCATGAGACTCAAACTGACCCTGCAGCGCCGAGACCAGCGACGCACCGACATCGTCGTCACCTCCGACACCACCGCGACCGTCGGCGACGTCGCGCGCCGCATCGTGGAGGCCGACCCGGCCCGCGAGCTGGTCGTCGGCGCCGACGAGACGCTGACACTCACCGTCGCCCCGCCCACGTCGGCCGACTTCCGCACCCTCGACCCCGACATGCTCATCAGCGATGCGCCCGTCGGCTCGGGGTTCATCGCGCAGATCGCCAACCTCGGCGCCGGCGCGCGGCCCCGCAGCGCCCACGGCCCCGCCGCGGCGGTGCTCTCGGTCGTCGGCGGACCGCTGGCCGGGCAGGAGTTCGCCCTGCCCCGCGGTCACTTCACGATCGGCCGCGTCAGCGGCAACGACATCGTGCTCGACGACGCGCTGGTCTCCAAGCGCCACGCCCGCATCGAGGTGGGCCCCACCGTCGAGATCGTCGACCTCAACTCCGCCAACGGCATCGTCGTCGACGGCGGGCGCGTCCCGCGTCTGCGGGTGATCCCCGGGCAGCGCTTCCAGCTGGGCGACACCGACGTCGTGGTGCGCATGGTGCAGGACTTCGCGCCCGTCGAAGAAGACCAGGTGCTCGAGCGGGGCGGTGCGCTGCTGTTCAACCGCAGCCCCATGGTCGAACCGCGCTACGTCGGCGAGGAACTGCCCGAACCGCGGATGCCGAAGGACCCGATCTCGCGCCTGTTCCCCTGGCCGATGCTCGTGGCCCCGCTCATCCTCGGCATCTCGCTGTACGCGATGAACGGTCAGCCGCGCTCGCTGCTGGTCGTGCTGATGTCGCCGCTGATGCTCTTCGGCAACTTCATCTCCCAGCGCACCCAGATCGGGCAGCGCGTGAAGAAGGAGGGCGAGGTCTTCGAGCGCATGTTCGAGGAGCTCGAAGAGACCCTCTACCGCGAGCGTCCGCGCGAGCGCGACATCCGCGGCGCCGAGGCGCCGCCGGTGGCGGTGGTCTTCTCGGAGGCGATGGAGCTCGGCCCCATGCTGTGGACCCGCCGCCCCGAGCACTGGAACTTCCTGGCGGTGCGCCTGGGCACCTGCGAGGCGCCCTCGCGCACCTCGATCAAGCGCGCCGAGGCGCCCGAGGCGCTGCAGGAGTACGTCGACCGCGTCGACCGGCTCGCCGACCGCTACCGGCTCATCGACGGCGTGCCGGTTCTCGAGTCGCTGCAGAGCGTCGGGGCCATCGGCGTGGCCGGCCCCACCCTGCCCGCCGCCGACGCGCTGCGGGGCCTGTGCGTGCAGCTGTTCGGCCTGCACTCCCCGAACGAGCTGGTCGCCGTCGCGCTGACCGAGCCCGAGTGGGCCCAGCAACTCGAATGGCTCAAGTGGCTGCCGCACACCTCCAGCGAACGCAGCCCCTTCCGCGACCTGCCGCTGGCCGACTCCGCCTCCACCGGTGCGGCGCTGCTGTCGGGACTGGAAGAGCTCGTGATGCGGCGCTCCAAGGCCGCGGCATCCCCCCGCCTGCCCTTCGACGACGACTGGGACTCGATGCGCTACGGCACCGACGTGCGCCGCGCCGCCGAAGAGGCCACCTTCCCGGGCCAGACCGCGGTGCTGGTCATCGTCACCGCCGACGCGCCCATCGACCGCGCCCGCCTCACCCAGGTGCTCGAACGCGGCGCCGACGTCGGGGTCTACGGCCTGTTCGTCGCCCCCGTCGTCGAGGCTCTCCCGGCCGTCTGCCGCAGCTTCCTCGACGTGTCGGGCGGGCTGGATGCCGCCCGTGCCGGCACCGTGCGCAGCGGCGTCGACTACCCGCAGACCGCCGTCGAGGGCGTCTCGAACGAGCTGATGACCGTGTTCGCCAAGCGCCTCGCGCCCGTCGTCGACTCGAGCACCGTCATCGAAGACGCCTCCGACATCCCCAACTCGGTGATGTTCCTCTCGCTGGTCGGCGGCGAACTCGCCTCCGATCCGGCCTTCGCCATCGACCGGTGGCGCGAGAACAACACGATCCTCGACCGCACCGGGGTGGCCCTGCCGCGCCTGAAGAAGTCGGGCACCCTGCGCGCCATCGTCGGGCAGGGCGCCACCGACGCGATGACCCTCGACCTGCGCACCCAGGGCCCCCACGCCCTCGTCGGCGGCACCACCGGCGCCGGCAAGAGCGAGTTCCTGCAGGCGTGGGTGCTCGGCATGGCCGCGGCGCACAGCCCCGACCGGGTGACGTTCCTCTTCGTCGACTACAAGGGCGGCTCGGCCTTCGCCGACTGCGTCGACCTGCCGCACACCGTCGGCCTCGTCACCGACCTGAGCCCCCACCTGGTGCGCCGCGCGCTCACCAGCCTGCGCGCCGAACTGCACCACCGCGAGCACCTGTTCAACCGCAAGAAGGCCAAGGACCTGCTCGAGCTCGAGAAGCGGCGCGACCCCGACACCCCGCCCGCCCTCGTGCTCGTGATCGACGAATTCGCCGCGCTCGCCGGCGAGGTGCCCGAGTTCGTCGACGGCGTCGTCGACATCGCCCAGCGCGGCCGTTCACTCGGCATCCACCTGATCATGGCCACCCAGCGCCCCGCCGGTGTCATCAAAGACAACCTGCGCGCCAACACCAACCTGCGCGTCGCGCTGCGCATGGCCGACGAGTCCGACTCGAAAGACGTCGTCGACGACCCGGTGGCCGCCAGCTTCGACCCCGGCATCCCCGGGCGCGGCATCGCCAAGACCGGCCCCGGCCGCCTCGTGCCGTTCCAGTCGGCGTACGCCGGTGGCTGGTCGACGCAGGAGGCCCCCGTCGCCGACATCACCGTCGCCGAGCTGCGGTTCGGCTCGGTGCTGCGGTGGGAGCTGGAAGAGGCACCCGAAGACCCGGCGGCGGCCATCGACCCCGGCCCCAACGACCAGAAGCGCATCGTGGCCACGCTCGTGGCGGCGGCCTCACGCGCCGGCATCCCCGCCCCCCGGCGGCCGTGGCTGGACGACCTCGAATCGGCCGTCGACATCCGGGCGCTGCCGGGCGGGCGCGGCGGCGCGATCCTGCTCGGCAAGAGCGATGTGCCGGCCCGTCAGCTGCAGGAGCCGGTGTACTTCGACCCCGACCGCGACGGCTCGCTGCTGGTCTACGGCACGAGCGGTTCGGGCAAGTCCACCGTGCTGCGCACCGTGGCGATCTCGGCGGCCATGGGCCGGCGGGCCGAGAACGTCGCCGTCTACGGCCTCGACTTCGGCTCCGGCGCGCTCAAGAGCCTCGAGGTGCTGCCCCACGTCGGCTCGGTCATCCCCGGCGACGACGCCGAGCGCGTGCAGCGCATCATGCGCTCGCTGGGCGCCCTGCTCGACGACCGCGGCAAGCGCTTCAGCGCCGCCAACGCGTCGACCATCGGCGAGTACCGCGAGCTGACCGGTCAGGACGAGGCGCGCGTCGTGCTGCTGCTCGACGGTCTGCCGCAGTTCCGCGCCGAGTGGGAGTCGACCACCGCGCGGATGCCGTTCTACCAGGCGTTCATGCGGATCCTCGGCGAGGGGCGCCCGCTCGGAGTGCACGTCGTGGCCACCGCCGACCGCTCGGGTTCGGTGCCCACCGCCGTCAGCTCCAACGTGTCGCGACGGGTCGTGCTGCGCCTGTCCGACGAGAACGCCTACACGCTGCTGAACGCGCCCAAGGACGTGCTCGACGAGCGCTCGGCGCCCGGCCGCGCCATCGTCGACGGTCTCGAGACCCAGATCGCCGTGCTGGGCGGCACGCCCAACGTGGCCGAGCAGACGAAGCTGCTGGGGCAGATGGCCGACGAGCTGCGCGCCCGCGGCGCACGGGAGGTGCCCGAGATCGGAGCCCTGCCCACCCGCCTCGCGCTGCCCGACCTCCCCGCCCGCATCGGCGAGTTCCCCGTGCTCGGCATCGCCGAAGACACCCTCGCCGCGCGCGAGTTCGACCCGGTCGGCACCTTCGTGGTCGCCGGACCGCCCTCGTCGGGCAAGACCAACGCCCTCAAGGCGCTGGTCACCTCGATGGTGCGCCTCGACCCCGAGGTCAAGCTCTTCCACTTCGGCGGGCGCCGGGCGCAGCTGAAGGAGTTCGCCCCCTGGATCCGCAGCGCCACCACGCCCGACGAGGCCAAGGAGCTCGCCACCGAGCTGGCCGAGCTCGTCGCCGACGAGACGATCGGGCAGCGGTTCATGATCGTGATGGAAGACGTGCCGCAGTTCGCCGACTCGCCCGCCGAGCGGACCCTGAAGGCGCTGTTCCAGGCGATCAACCGCAGCGACCACTTCCTCGTCGGCGACGCCGACGTCACCCAGGTCACCAGCGGCTTCGGGTTCGTGGGCGACTTCAAGAGCGGCCGCAAGGGCATCATCCTCAAGCCCGACGCGTTCGACGGCGACGCCGTGTTCAAGGTGCCCTTCCCCAAGGTCAAGCGCTCCGACTTCCCCGAGGGCCGCGGCATCTTCGTGCAGGCGGGCCGTCAGGTGACCGTGCAGCTGCCCCTGGTGGATGCCGCGACGCTTCCGGCGCGCGAAACGGCACGGTCGTGAGGGCGGGCTCGTGAGCACGCGCACCGTGCGCCTGATCGGCGAGGACGGCGAGGTGCTGACCGTGGCCCGCGCCGCCGCGGCGGCGATCACCGCCGACCGCGACCTGGCGAACCGCCTGCTGCCCGCGGTGCGGCGGCTGGGGCAGGAGCGCCGGGCGTTCATCGCCGTCCGCGAGGGAGAGCCGGCCGCAGCGCCGCGCGCCGCGTCGCCGGCGGCATCGTCGTCCGACCGGGTGTGGGGCGCCGTTCTCACCGTCGCGCTGCTGGCCGTGGTGGCCGCGGCATCGATGTTCCTCCCGCCGGTGCGCGGGGTGGTCGTCGACATCGAGGTAGCCCTGCCCATCGTCATGATCGCCACGCCGATCGCGTTCGTGCTGCTGGCGGTCGCCGCCCTGCTGGCCCGGCGCGCATCGCCCTACCCCGCCTACGTCGGCATGGTGATGACGACGATCGTCGCCGTCGTGCTGGCCGCCCTGATCGGGTACCGGATGGTCGTCGGCACCGCCTCACGCGGGGTCCCGTTCACCGAGGACCAGTTGCGACTGTGGTTCGTCGCGGGCGGCATCCTGCTCGTCGAACTCGTCGTGGTCGCCGTGCTCCTCGCCCGGCGCAAGGGGGGCACCGTCCCGGTGCCCGGGGCCGTCGCGGCCGCCGGCGACCGCCGCCGCGACGACCGTGCGCTGCGTGCCGAGGCGGCGCGCCTGGCCGCGTTCCGCCCCGGCGGCCCCGCCGACGCCGCGGCGCTCGCCGAGCGCTGGGAGAGCGCCCTGGCCGCCGCGGACCTCCCCGCGGCCACCGCGGCGCAGGCGCGACGGCTCGGACCGGTCGCGTGGCTGGTGTGGGTGTACTTCGACGGCGACATCGACGTCTCGGCGCTGGGGCCGCGGTGACCGGCGGCGGTGGCAGCACCGTCGTGACGGCCGGGGGAGCGGGCCGGCGGGGAGTGGTCCCCATCGACGCCGGGGCCGCCATGCCCTTGGATGTTCTCGGAGGGCGCATCGACTCGCCCCGACCGCAGCCGGAAGGAGCGACAGCAGATGGCGTATGACGACATCGACATCCCCATGCGGAGCATGAGCGATCTCGAGCGGGCGATCAAGGACACGATCGCCGAGTTCGAGGCCGCCACCGGCAACAGCGAAGCCCTCGAATCGGCCATCGGCAGCCCGTTGGGACGCGGCACGCTCCGCGCCGAAGCGCAGCGCTTCGAAGAGGCCTGGGACGACAAGCGCAAGACGCTGCAAGAGCACCTGGCCGACCTGCTCGAGCGCGTGAGCGGCACGCGCGAGGCGTGGCAGGACCTCGACCGCGAGCTCGCCACGGCGAGCGAGGTGCAGGACGGGAACGACGGATGACGGTCAACGGCCCGCAGTACCAGCGCCGCGAGATGCTCGACACGCCCGGTGGGCGCGACCTGCGCACCATCGCCGGCAACGCGAGCGACATCGAGAGCCGCGGCCGCGCGATGGCCGATCTCGGCACGCGGATGCAGGAGGCGGCCAACACGCTCAACCAGATCGCCTCCGGCACCGTGGGCAAGGGACTGTCGATCGACAAGCTCCGCGAGTCCGCCGAGGACGTCCACTCCGACCTGAAGAAGGCGGGCGTGCGGTACGCGCCCAGCGGCACCGTCCTCGAGGCCTACGGCAAGGCGCTCGGCGAGGTGCAGCAGCCGATCGCGACCATCGTCGACACCTGCGAGTCGCTGTGGGCGACGGTGCGGCAGACCTCGCAGACACTCGAAGAGGCGGAGTCGGCGGGAGAGGACACCGCCGCGGCGCAGAGCGCCTTCGACGCGGCCGTCTCGGCGTGGGAGGACGAGGCGCGCCTCTACGACCCGCACTACACCTCGTGGGACAGCGCGTACGATGCCGCGGTCAACGGACTCGAGGACGCCAACGACAACGGTGTCGAGGACGGCTGGCTCGACAACATCCTCCCCGCGCTGGAAGCCCTCGCGTTCGTGCTCATGATCGCCGGGTTCGTCTTCGCGATCGCCGCCTGCATCATCGGCGGACCCTTCATCCTGGCGGCCGCGCTCATCGGCCTCGCGTCGCTCGGGGTCACCCTGCTGCTGGCGGCGGGAGGGCGTGCCGACGGCGGCGACATCTTCTGGGCCGCGGTGGGCGTCTTCCCGTTCGGCAAGGCGTTCTCGGCGTTCAAGGGCGTCGCGGCGGCCAGCGGGCTGGGCGGCCGGGCGATGGCCGGGCTCAGCGGTCTCGGCGGCATGGCCGTCGACATGGTCGGCCTCGGCGGACGCTCGGGCAGTCGCGCCCTCTCCGGGGTGCTCAACAGCGGCCTCACCGCCGACGTCTTCCACGCCGGCGGGGCGGTCAACCAGCACGGCTCCCGCGTGCTGCGCCAGTTCTTCGGCGACAACCAGAGCCTCCCCAGCGCCTTCCACCGGCTCATGCAGGGCTTCGACGGCGCGGCCGGCGCGCACTTCGCCGATGCCGCGGGCGGGCTGTCGAACAAGGCCCAGCAGAACCTGGCGCAGTTCCTGTCGGGCAGTGCCGACGGCAGCGCCCTGGCCGGTCTCATGGACGACGTCGGCGGCGTGGGCAACCAGGTCGCGAACTTCCTCGACAACCCGGTCAAGGCGGTCACGGGCCTCGCGACCGGCGACTGGAGCCTCGGGTGAGCCCCGCGCCCCCGCAGTGGCAGGTCGACATCCCGTTCGACGGCACGCACTTCCTCGAGGTGCCCGTCGACGCGCGCTCCGGCGACGCGGCCGCGCGGGCGGCATGGGTGGCGGAGACGACCGAACGGTGGAACCACGCGGCGGCATGGAGCGGCGACGGGGACGGCGTGCGCACACGGGTCGCCGGCCAGGTCTCCCTGCTGTCGGGCGACGCGTTCGCCGCGTTCCTGTTCTGCCCGCGGGGCCTGCCCGGTGACGCCCTGGTCGAGGTCTTCATCGTCGACGTGGACGCGCGCACGCTGGACGACATCGACGCGACCGAACGCGTCGCCCTGCCGCAGCGGGTGCGGCCGTTCACGTCGCCGCACCTGGGGGAGGGGCGGGTGATCTCCTCGGCCGGCGCCCTCGACGGCGGCGCGATGATCGGGCAGCTGCGCTACCAGTTCCTGGCGTCGGGCGTGTTCGTCGAGACCGCGATCACCTCGGCGGACCTCGGTATGCTCGGCTCCGGGATGGAGCTATTCGACGCGCTGGCATCCGACATCTCCGTCATCCGACGCGAGCGAACGGGAGCCGCATGACCTCACTGCGCCACGAGCTGCTCGGCACGCCCACCGCAGGGACGATGCGCATGCTCGTGCCCGGCGGATGGGAGGTCGTCCCGCTCGACGACGAGCACATGAGGGCGTTCTCGGCGCGCATGCGCAGGGTGCTGATGCAGTCCCACCGCCCCGAGCTCGACGCCTACCTGTCGGGGATGCTGCGCACGTGGGTCTCCCGCCTCCGCGAGACCGGCGGGCTGTACGCCGTGCTCCCGCTCGACCCGCCGACCGGGACGGCGCTGCCGCTCTCGCTCATCGTGTCGGTCGTGGGCGACGTCGCCGGTCATCCCCTCAAGACCTGGGCGGTGAGCAAGATCCGCAGCGGCACGTCGGAGTTCCTCGACGAGGGGCGCACGGTGCTCGCGTGGTCGACCACGACCGCCGGCACCGACGAGATGGCCGGCACCGTCTCGGAGCAGTACAACTACCTGATCCCCGTGCCCGGCGCCGACCTGCGCGAGGCGGTGCTGCTCACCGGCACGCGGGTCGCTCTGGCGGGCGAAGCCGACGACGCCCCGGCACGCGCGGCCACCCGGGTGCTCTACGACGCCATGGCGCTGGGCCTCGACTGGGCGCCCGCTCCGCAGACCGTCTGACCCCGGACGGGCCGAGCCCGACCCGCCGTACCCACTCGGGCGGCGCCGTGTCAAGGAGGACCCCTCCCCATTGGCGTTTGCGGGGACATCGGGTTGACTCTTCTCAGCGGCCCGGGGTGGGTCGGAATCCAAGACTCGAGGGAGTTGATGATGGCCGATTTCGGTGCGTCTTACGGTGAGATGGAGCAGGTGGCGTCGTCGCTGTCGCAGGCTCGTGATGACATTCAGGGTCAGCTGGACACGCTGAAGAGCCAGGTGGACACCCTGCTGGGCGACGACTTCAAGACGCAGCACGCGTCGGGCAAGTTCGGCGAGGGCTACTCGGAGCTGACCACGGGTCTGAAGAACGCGGTCGACGGCATCAACGACATGTCCGAGGCTCTGCTGGGCATGATGCGCGCGATCCAGGACCTCGACCAGCAGCTCGCCGGCGGCTGATCCGCCCCGCAACCTTCCGAGAAGGGGTCGACCGAGACGGTCGGCCCCTTCTCGCGTGCCCGCGACCGGGTGGTGGGAGAAGTGGGGACCACTCCCCATAGGCGATCGCGGCGAGATGCCGTTAGCGTAAGGGTGTCGGCCCGGGGTGGGTCGGAATCCAAGACTCGAGGGAGTTGATGATGGCCGATTTCGGTGCGTCTTACGGTGAGATGGAGCAGGTGGCGTCGTCGCTGTCGCAGGCTCGTGATGACATTCAGGGTCAGCTGGACACGCTGAAGAGCCAGGTGGACACCCTGCTGGGCGACGACTTCAAGACGCAGCACGCGTCGGGCAAGTTCGGCGAGGGCTACTCGGAGCTGACCACGGGTCTGAAGAACGCGGTCGACGGCATCAACGACATGTCCGAGGCTCTGCTGGGCATGATGCGCGCGATCCAGGACCTCGACCAGCAGCTCGCCGGCGGCTGATCACACGATGACTCGCGGCGGGGCGGGCGGAGACGCCCGCCCCGCTTTTCCCTGACCTGAGGAGGGGCCGTGGCTGACGCGGTGTGGATCAACTACGCGACGCTGCGCCGCACGAGCGACCGGCTCGGGCGCATCATCGAGGAACTCGAAGACGCCCGGGGCCTCGCCGACGAGCTGCGGGCCGCGATCGGCTCGCCCTACGGTCACGGCGCGCTGCGCGACCGCGCCGGCGACTTCGAGTCGCGGTGGGACAACCGCCGCAGCGACCTGGTGCGCGACATCACCAGCATCCACGAGCACGTCGAGGGCGTGCTCGACGGCTTCGCCGACTGGGATGCCGAGACCGGCGCCCAGATGGACGTCGACGCCTCGGGGCTCAGCGACGCGACCAGGCCGACCCCGGTGTAGCGGCGGGACCTGTGAGAGGCGACAAGACGGTGCGAACTGTGAGGAACCAGCGATGACGATGATGCCCCCCTCGCCGCGTGGCCGCGCGATCACCGGGCTCGACGGCGACGGCGCCACGATCCGCCGACGGGGCTCGCGCATCCAGTCGATCGGTCGGCAGATGGTCTCCAGCGCCGACGTGCTGGAAGACCTCGTCGACGACCCGCAGCAGCGGGGCAAGGCGATCGACAAGGTGCGCGAGATCGTCGGCGACACCTACGAAGAGCTGCGGCGCGCAGGCCGGCTGTACGAGCCGACCGGTGCCGTGCTCGTCACCTACGGCCACGCCGTCGGGAGCTCGCAGCCGCTCATCCAGGCCGCCGTCGACGCCTGCGCCCAGGCATGGCGCGACTTCGAGCGGGCCCCCGGGCACGTCGGCGGGCGACTGATCGTCCCCACCGACCCGGATGCCGCCGAGCAGGCGCAGGAGGAGGACGACCGCAAGGAAGACCTGCGGGGCGACTGGGAGGCGGAGGCGCGCGAGTTTGACCGCCGCGTCGACACCTGGGAAGACGCCTTCGACACCGCCGTGGCCGGCATCGGCGACGTGCTCGACGGCGCGATCGAAGACAGCCCGTGGGACGACCTCGACGGCTTCATCGCGACCGCGGTCTCGGTGCTGCAGGTCGTCGGCCTCATCGTCGGCATCGCCGCCATCATCATCGGCGGCCCCATCGTCGCCCTCATCGGCGCGGTCGTGGGTGTGCTCACCCTCGCGCTGACCCTCTACCAGTTCATCCGGCAAGACGCCTCCGGCACAGATCTGGCGCTGGCGATCGTGGGGGCGATTCCCTTCGGCAGCGCCGGCAAGCTCTTCCAGGGGTCCGCCGGGCGCATCGCCTTCCTCGGTGACATGTTCAGCGCGTTCAAGCCCAGCACGTGGAGCGCCGCCATCGGCCAGGGGCGCACGCTCTCGCTGGTGAGCGCGTTCTCCGGCGGGGGCGCCCGCGGCTTCCTCGCCGGCACGCGCGAGTTCCTCACCATGAGCAACCCCGCCGGTGTCGGCGACGTCATGACCCGGCTGCTGTTCGGCAAGGACACCTCCGGGCTGGAGGGCATGATCACCGCGATGAGCGGCGGCGCCAACGGCTTCTGCCGCACCACCACGCTGTCGGCGGCATGGCAGTTCGCCTACACGGTCGTGTCGGGCTCGTGGAAGGTGGGCGACAACATCGCCACGTGGACCGGCAACAAGGGATCCGGCCCCAGCGGCACCATGCCCTGGGTGGGAGCAGTGCTGTGAGCGCGGCGGGGTGGACCCTCACCGGCTCCAGTGACGAACCCGGGTGGCTGCTGCTGCCCCGCACCGACTCCGAGGCGTCGCGCCGTGCGTGGGTCGACGCCCAGGCGGGTGCGCTCCGCGACGCGTGGGCGCACACCTGGCAGCCCGAGCACGACCACGTCATCCCCGCCATGCTCGGGGCGGCGCTCGCGCGCCGGCGCGACGAGGACGCCCTCGCCTTCCAGCTCTGGCCGACCAACGCGGCGCTCTGCCTGATCGTCCACGCCGCCGTGGGAGACACCGACACGGCCGAGGGGACCCTCGTCGTCCCCGCCCCGGCCGCCGGCGACCTCGCCGACGTGCGCACCGGTGACGCGGTGCCCTACGACAGCGAGGGCCTCGGCCCGGGCGTGCACGTGCCCGTCGTCGGCACCGTCGCCGGGGCGACCGTGGTCGGCGCGGAGTTCGTGTTCCGCAGCGGCACCCGCGTGGTCGCCGTGTCGGTGGAGCCGACGCTGCCCGAACTCCTCGCGATCCTCATGCCCGCCATCCACGGCTTCGTGCAGTCGCTCGTGCTCGAGGGCCCGGCGGGGGAGCGTTTCCGCGCCGAACCCGCCGGCATCCTCGGCGCCGCGCCCGCCGACCAGTGGGCGACCGCGTGAGCATTGCTAGGGTGACAGCGTCATGAGCCTGCCCTATCCGGATGCCCGCACGTGGGCGCGCGACCAGTCGCTCGCCAACGCCCCCCGCCTCGGACGACTCGAGAGCGTCGCCTTCCAGGCCCATCCCGACATCGTCGCCTCGTTCGGCGCCGACGGGGCCTCGCTCGCCTCGGTGCTGCGCACCGCCGGCCGGCGCACCCCCGCCCGGCGCCTCGGTGGCGTCGCGCTCGTGGCCGTCGGCATCCTGCTGCTGCTGGCCCCGGCCATCGGCGTGGCGATCTACGGCGACGCGCCGGCCTATGTGGCGCCCACCGCCGAACCCTTCCCCGCCGAGCTGGCCGTGCCGATCTCGGGCATCTGCTTCACCGTCGCCGCGCTGACCCAGCTGATCCTCGCCATCGGGTGGCTGCGTGGGGGCGCGCGCTACTCGCTTCCGCTTGCGGTGCTCGCCGGCGCCAATGCCGTGCTCGCCGGGTTCGCCGCGTTCGGACTGCCCAACGTCGCAGCCCGCGACGACTACCCGCTCGGTGCCTGGATGATCCCGGTGTGGGCGACGATCGTCCTCGGCGGCCTCCTGGCGCTGGGCATCGTGCTGCGCCGCCGCGCGGCGCCCGACGAGCCCGTGCCGGCGCCGCTGCCCGCAGCGCCCACCGTCTCCGACGGCGACCGGGCCCGCATCCTCGTGGCCGGCCTCACCCACGACGAGCGCGTCGCCATCCGCGGCGACCGCGACGACGCCCTGCAGATCCTCGCCGAGCGCGGTCTCATCGACGACGACCTCCGCGCCCGCGCCACCGCGGCCGACCTCGGCACGCTGTTCACCCTCGACGCGACCCACCCCGGAGCGACATGACCGACACGCCGTCTCCCGCCACCGACCTGGGCGCCGCCGGCACGGCCGGGACCCCCAGCCGCGTCAGCCTGCGCGACGCGCTCGGCGCCCCGCGCGACCCCGACTTCACGCTCGTGCTGCCGCCCGGCTGGACCCGACGCCCCGTCACCGCCGACGAGCGCACCCGCATGGATGCTGCGATGCGCGCCCGTCTCATGGAGGTGCACCGCCCCGACCTCTACGCCCGCATGCGGGTGCTCCTGGCGGAGGCCTTCGCGCAGCTCGACGCCGTGGGTGCCGTGGCGATGTTCCTCCCCGACACCGACGAGAGCCCCGGCGCTCTCGTGCTCCCCGCCTCGCTCACCGCCCGCGTGCTGCGCGCCGAGCCCGGCGCCACGCTCGACGACCACGTGCGCGCGTCGATCGTGCGCGACGGGGCGACGCCGCTGCTGGGCGACAAGCGCATCCTGCGCGCCGAGCGCGAGAGCGAGCAGCACATCGACGGCGAGTCGGCGCTGCTGACCACCGTCGTCTACCTCTCGCCCATTCCCGGCAGCGGCCGGCGCCGGGCGCTGCAGCTGACCCTCGTGATCACCCGCCCCGTCGATGTGCCCGCCGACGACCCGCCGCTGCTGCAGATGCGCGCGCTGTTCGACCTGTGCGTGTCGTCGCTGGCGTGGGTGTCTGCCGACGACGACGCGGACGCGCGCGCCTGAGCCTGTCGCCGGGCTGGCCTGAGCCGCGCTCTGAGCCGCGGGCGGTGGCGGTGCGACGTCGTCGTGAGCGGCGCGGGCCGACGGAGCGCGCCGTGGCGGCCGGGTGGGCGCCGGCGGGGCGCTGGCGGAGGCCGCCACCGCCGTGTCCGATTCCCGCCAGCCGGGTGCCGTGAACGGTGGCAGGCTGGGGGCATGTCCACCGTGCTGCCCGCCGCGTCGATGACCTTCGACGAGCGCTACCGTGCGATCGACGCGCGCGACGCGCGCTTCGACGGGCAGTTCGTCACCGCCGTGCGCTCGACGGGCATCTACTGCCGGCCCTCGTGCCCCGCGCGCACCCCCAAGCCCGCGAACGTCACGTTCTACCCCACCAGCGCCGCGGCGCACGAGGCCGGCTACCGCGCGTGCAAGCGCTGCCTGCCCGAAGCGGCACCGGGCTCGCCGGAGTGGAACCTGCGCGGCGACGTCGCCGGGCGCGCCATGCGGCTCATCGCCGACGGCGTCGTCGAGCGTGAGGGCGTGCCGGGGCTCGCTGCCCGCCTGGGCTACTCGCCGCGGCACCTGGGTCGCATCCTCACCGCCGAGCTCGGCGCCGGCCCCCTCGCCCTCGCGCGCGCCCAGCGCGCCCACACCGCGCGCATGCTGCTGGTGGGCACCGACCTGACGGCATCCGATGTCGCCTTCTCGGCCGGGTTCGCCAGCGTGCGCCAGTTCAACGACACCGTGCAGGAGGTGTTCGGGCTCACCCCCGGCGCCCTCCGCGCCCGCCGGCCCGCCGCCGGAGTGGGCGGCCAGGCGCCCGGCGCGATCGACCTCGTGCTGCCCTACCGCGAGCCGCTCGACCTCGAGGGCCTGTTCGGCTGGATGACGGTGCGCGCGGTGCCCGGCGTCGAGGTGGCCACCGCGACGAGCTTCGCGCGGGCGCTGCGCCTGCCGGGCGGTCCGGTCTGGTTCGAGCTGCGCCGCGACCGCGCCGGACGCCTGCGACTGCGCGCCCACCTGACCCGGCTGGCCGACCTCGGCACCCTCGTCGCTCGCGCGCGCCGGCTGTTCGACCTCGACGCCGACCCGCTCGCGATCGACGCCGCGCTCCGCGTCCATCCCGAGGTCGCGCCCCTGGTGGCCCGCGTCCCCGGCATCCGCGTGCCGGGCGCCGCCGACCCGCACGAGATGCTCATCCGTGCCATGGTCGGCCAGCAGATCTCGGTCGCCTCGGCGCGCACCGCGCTGAGCAGGCTCACCGAGGCGCTGGGCGAGGAGGTGCCCGAGGTGGAGGGCACCGACCGCCTCTTCCCGACGATGGACGCGATCGCCGAGCATGGGCACGAGGTGCTGCGGGGGCCGGGCGCCCGCATCCGCGCGATCACCGCCGCGGCCGCCGCCCTGGCCGACGGCAGCCTCACGCTGACCTCCGGCGACGACGGCCCCGCCCAGCGCGCCGCGCTGCTGGCCCGCCCGGGCATCGGCCCGTGGACGGCCGACTACGTGCGCATGCGGGTGCTCGGCGACCCCGACATCACCCTGCCCGGCGACGTCGCCGTGCGCACCGGAGCCGCACGTGCCGGCATCCCGGCCGATCCCCGGGGCTACGACGCGTGGGCCGCCCGCACCGCGCCCTGGCGCAGCTATCTCACCGCCCACCTCTGGCGCTCCCTGACCCCGGCCCCGGCCGAGGCCCCCATGCCCCCGGCCGAGGATCCAGCTGCCCCGGCCTCCGCCCCAGCGGCCCCGGCCGAGGCCCCCGCCCCAGCGGCCCCGGCCCCGGCGCGTTCGGGGTCCATCCGTCGGACCCGTGGTGCTGGTGTCGCCTCGGACACCACACCCGTTCACTACAGCCCCACCGATCCGACATCTGGCACTCAGGAGACGACATGACCGCGACCTTCCAGACCATCGACACGCCCGACGGGCCCTTCTCGGTGCTCGTCGACGAGCGCGAGCGCGTGCTGGCCAGCGGGTGGACGGTGCGGCTCGACGATCTGCTCGAGCGCCTGCGCGCCGCCGACCGCCCGAGCGAAGTCGTGCCGGGGCGCACCCGCGCCGCCGCGGCGGCCGAGGCCTACTACGGGGGCGATGTGTCGGCCATCGACGACGTCGAGGTCGCCCAGCGCGGCACGCCGATGCAGCTGCAGGGTTGGGAGGCCCTGCGCCGCATCACTCCGGGGCGGCCGCTGAGCTACTCCGAGTTCGCCGCCGCCCTCGGTGCGCCGCGCGCGGTGCGCGCCGCGGCGTCGGTCTGCGCGCGCAACGCTCCCGCCCTCTTCGTGCCGTGCCACCGGGTGCTCCGCGGCGACGGGTCGCTCGGCGGCTTCGCCTGGGGAGAGCTCGTCAAGCGCGCGCTGCTGGATCGCGAACAGAAAAGTCTTGCTTTCGGCTGATTCCCAGGTTTAGGCTGGTGGGCTGTCGCGCACGCCGCGGCATCGTCCCGTCCGCCGATCCGAGGAGGCAGTCATGTCACAGGCCATCGACACCACGAAGCCCACCGTCCTCCGCGCCATCGGAGACGTCCGACGGGACGACGCGACGGGTTCGCCCGCGGCGGCATAAGCCAGCCCCTCTTCCGCGTTCTTCCGTCAGGGCCTCGATCCTGGCCCCTTCCTCCGCGCCCTCTTGCGCACGACCTCATCGAACCGATTCGATTAATGTCGACGACTCCGCTCCGACGACACTCACCTCCTGCCGGCACCGGCCCTCCGGCCACCCGCACAGCACAGACATCCCGCACAGCACAGAACACAGATACGACACGGCACACACATGAACACCCATCCTCCGCAACGCCTCTCCACCGCCAAAGCCCTCCTCCGGCTCCTCCCGCACGCCCGGCCCGTCCTGCCGCGCCTGCTGCTGGGCGCCGCCTCCGCCCTCGTGGCGAGCCTGCTCGCCCTGGCCATCCCGCTCGTGCTCGAGCAGATCATCGCCGGACCCATCGCCTCCGGCGACCGCGCCGTGCTCGTGTGGGGCGTCGTCGCCATCCTCGGGCTGGGCCTGGCCGAAGCCGCGATGGTGTGGCTGCGCCGCTGGTTCGTGCTCGGCCCCGCCACGCGCGTCGAGTACGAGCTGCGCCACGGCTTCTACGCGCGCCTGCAGCGACTGCCTGTCGCCTTCCACGACCGCTGGCAGTCGGGTCAGCTGCTCTCCCGCATGATGCAGGACATCGGCATGGTGCGCCGCTGGATGGCGTTCGGCCTCGTGCTGCTCGTCGTCAACATGATCACGATCGTCGTCGGCGCCGTGCTGCTGTTCAACTGGCACTGGGTGCTCGGCACCGTCTTCCTCGTCTCGTGCGCACCGCTGTGGTACGCCGGCTACCGCTTCGAGAAGACCTACGGCGTGCTCGCCCGCCAGAGCCAGGACCAGGCCGGCGACCTCGCGACCGCCGTCGAAGAGAGCGTCCACGGCATCCGCGTGCTCAAGGCCTTCGGCCGCGGCAAGCACGCCCTGCACAAGTTCACCCGCCAGGCCGAGACGCTGCGCGAGACCGAGATCAGCAAGGCGCGCGCCGTCGGGTTCATCTGGTTCTGGCTGATCATCCTGCCCGACATCGCCTTCGCGCTGTCGCTGCTGGCGGGCATCGTGCTGGTGCAGATCGGCGAGCTCGACGTCGCGGGGCTGCTCGCCTTCTTCGCGATGGCCACCGTGCTGCGCTGGCCGATGGAGTCCCTCGGGTTCCTCTTCTCGTTCCTGCTCGACGCGCGCACCGCCACCGACCGCATCTTCGAGGTGTTCGACGAGGAGAACACGATCGTCGACCCGCCGCATCCGACGTCGATCGCCTCGCCGCAGGGCCGGCTCGTCTTCGAGGGCGCGCACTTCCGCTATCAGGATGCCGGTGAGCACGAGCGCGACCTGCTCGACGGCATCGACCTGAGCCTCGAGCCGGGCGAGACCATGGCCCTGGTGGGCCTGACGGGATCGGGCAAGACGACGCTCACGACCCTGCCGGCGCGCCTGTACGACGTCACCGCCGGGCGGGTCACCATCGACGGCGTCGACGTGCGCGAGCTCACCCTCAAGGAGCTGCGCACCCACGTCGGCATGGCGTTCGAAGACTCGACGCTGTTCTCGCAGACCGTCCGCGAGAACGTGCTGCTCGGCCGTGAAGACCTCACGCCGGGCAGCCCCGAAGCGGATGCCGTGCTGCGCGAGGCGCTGCAGGTGGCGCAGGCGGGCTTCGTCGAAGAGCTGCCCGAGGGCCTCGACACCGTCATCGGCGAGGAGGGGCTGAGCCTGTCCGGTGGTCAGCGTCAGCGGCTCGCGCTCGCGCGCGCCGTCGCGGCGCGGCCCACCGTGCTCGTTCTCGACGACCCGCTGTCGGCGCTCGACGTCGACACCGAGGCCCTCGTCGAAGACGCGCTGCGCGAGGTCATGGCCGAGACGACGACTCTCGTGGTCGCCCACCGTCCCTCGACGGTGATGCTCGCCGACCGGGTGGCGCTGCTGGAGGCGGGCCGCGTGAGCGCGGTCGGCACCCACGCCGAGCTGCTGCGCACGAGCGCCCACTACCGCCATGTCATCTCGAGCCTGGAAGACGCCGAACGCGAAGCGCGCGGCGACGACGACTCGGCCCGAGACCGCCGCACCGACGCGAAGGAGGTGACCCGATGAGCACCCTCGTCGGCACCACCGGTGAAGACCGCACCGATTACACGAAGGCCGAGAGCCGCGAGATCCGGCGCCGGTCGCTGCGCCTGCTCGGGTCGCTGCTCAGCCCCCTCAAGCGGCAGGTCACCCTCGCGGCGATCGTGCTCGTCATCTCGACGGCCGCGCAGGTCGCCGGGCCCGCGCTCATCGCCTACGGCATCAACACCGCCCTGCCGCGCGTGATCGACGACGCCGACTGGATGCCCAGCATCCTGGTCACCGTCGTCTACCTCGCCGCCGGTGCGGTGGGCGCGGCGATGATCGGGTGGTACGCGGTCATCTCGGCGCGCCTCACCCAGGCGGTCATGTTCGACCTGCGCCGCCGCATCTTCCTGCACACCCAGCGTCTCAGCCTCGAGTTCCACGAGTCGTACACGTCGGGCCGCATCATCTCGCGACAGACCAGCGACCTCGAGTCGATCCGCGAACTGCTCGACGGCGGGCTGAACCAGCTCGTCTCCGGCATCCTGTACTGCACGTTCACCCTCGTCGCGCTCGTGCTGCTGGACTGGGAGTCGGGCGTCATCCTGCTGGCCATGGCGATCCCGATGTACCTGCTCATGCGCTGGTTCTACCGGCGCTCGCAGGTGGTCTACCGGGAGTCGCGCGTGGTCAGCGCGAAGGTGATCGTCAAGTTCGTCGAGACGATGACCGGCATCCGCGCCGTCAAGGCGTTCCGCAAGGAGGAGCGCAACGACGACGAGTTCGGTGAGCTCGCCAGCCAGTACCGCGACAACAACATGCGCGCGATCCGGCTGTTCGGCACGTTCGAGCCGGCGCTGATGGTCGTCTCGGCCGTGGCGGTGTCGCTGGTGCTGCTGTGGGCGGGCTGGCGCCTGATCGACGGTGTCATCGGGCTCGGGACGCTGGCGGTGGTGCTGTACGTGCGCAACTTCTTCGCGCCGCTGCAGGAGGTCGCGTTCTTCCTGAACTCGTACCAGGCGGCCACGGCGGCCCTGGAGAAGGTGTCGGGTGTGCTCGAAGAGCAGCCCACCGTGCCCGACCCCGAGACGCCCGTCGACCTGTGGGAGGCCAAGGGGCACGTCGAGTTCCGTGACGTCACCTTCGGCTACAGCGACGACCGCATCATCCTGCCCGGGTTCTCGCTCGATCTGCCCGCGGGGCAGACGGTGGCCCTCGTGGGCACCACGGGCGCCGGCAAGTCGACGCTCGCCAAGCTCGTGTCGCGGTTCTACGACCCGTCGCGCGGCGCGGTGACCCTCGACGGCGTCGACCTGCGCGACATGCACCCGAAGGACCTGCGGCGCGCGATCGTCATGGTCACCCAGGAGGCGTACCTGTTCAGCGGGACCGTCGCCGACAACATCGCGCTCGGCAAGCCCGACGCGACGCTGGAGCAGATCCAGGCGGCGGCGCGGGCGGTGGGCGCCGACGCGTTCATCCGCGCGCTGCCCGACGGATACGCCACCGACGTCAACAAGCGCGGCGGGCGGGTGTCGGCGGGGCAGCGGCAGCTGATCTCGTTCGCGCGGGCCTTCCTGGCAGACCCGGCGGTGCTCATCCTCGACGAGGCGACCGCCTCGCTCGACATGCCCAGCGAGCGCCAGGTGCAGGAGGCGCTGCAGACCCTGCTCGCCGACCGCACCGCGATCATCATCGCCCACCGCCTGTCGACCGTCGCGATCGCCGACCGCGTGCTCGTCATGGAGCACGGCCGCATCATCGAGGACGACAGCCCCGAAGCGCTCATCGCCGGCACCGGCAAGTTCGCGCAGCTGCACAGCGCGTGGCAGGAGTCGCTCGTCTGACGCCGAGAACGTCGTGAAGCACGGATGCCGGGGCCTCGGGCCCCGGCATCCGGTGGTTTCGCTGGGTTCGGGCCGCGGCGTCGCGACGGTCGCGGGTGTGCGCGGATCTCGGAGCTCGGCACCCAGTTCGGAGGATTCTCCCGCTCCGCTCCGATCTGGGTGCGGGGCTCCGAGCTGGGTGCGGGGCGCCGGGCTGGGTGTGTGGCGCGGGGCTGGGTGCGGGGCTCGCTGCGGATGCCGAGGTGCACACCCCATCTGACGCACTCCAACCCCGCCGGCCACACACTCGATTCGGAGGTGGGCACCGAGATCGGAGAATTCTCCCGAATCGCTCCGATCTGGGTGCGCATCTCCGATCTGGATGCCGAGCCCAAGCACGAGGTCGAGCCCAAGCACGAGGTCGAGCCCGAGCACGAGTCCGAGCTTGCGCCCGACCCCGGGCCCCGTCACCAGGGCTCAGGCCCGGACCGCGGCCACGCCGAGAGGTCAGGCGGCGAGGTGTCGGCCCTGCGCGATCGCGAGCGAGATGGCGCGGCGCACGCGGGGCCAGTGGTGAAGCACGTCGGCATAGGTGAAGCGGAGCACCGTGTATCCCTGGGCGGCGAGCTCGCGGTCGTGCGCGACGTCTCGGGTGCGGTCGGCGGAGGAGGAGTGGAAGGCGAAGCCGTCGAGCTGCACCACGAGGCGCTCGCCGATCAGCGCGTCCACTTCGTGCCCCGCCAGGAGCACCTGCACGCGCACGTCGAGTCCCCATCGCCGCAGTCGCGCGGCGAAGATGCTCTCGAGACCGGATGCCATGCGGCCGGTGACCTCGGCGGTCAGCATCCGCGCGGCCGTCGAGCGCCAGTCGATGGATCGCAGCACCGGCAGCGAGATGTCCTCGCGGGCGAGCGCAGACTCCCACAGCACCAGTGCGGTCTCGCGCGGCTGACACCGCGCCACGTGTTCGAGGGTGTCGACCACGGATTCGACGAGGGCGCGCGGGCCGCTCGGCACCAGCGGGATCGTCCAGTGCAGCACGGCGGGCACGGCCGGCACCGCGGCGTGCGGGTGGAGGTGGAGGTGCGGAAGATCCTCGACCTGCGGTGGCACCCACCAGCCCCGATGGCGTGCCGCGCTCAGGCAGGCGAGGCGGCCCGAGGCGGTCGCCGCCGTCCGCAAGAGTGGGGGAGCGGTGGCTGTCGCGAGCCACGAGCGCCGTAGTCGTTCGACCTCGCCGCTCAGCACCGCCGCGCGAATGCGCCCCGGCGACGCGCCCGCTTCGATCACCTCGGCGCGGTGCACCACCCCTCCCCGCGAGGCCACGAACTGTGCGACGTCCATCGTGAGAGCGTCGCGCACGGACGGCTGGCGCGACAGCGCGCGGCGAGCATCTGTGGACAATGCGCCTCGCGCACGCGCTGGTGAGGAACCTCGAGGTGGGCGGAGGTGGGCGGAGGTGGCGCGGAGCGGGTGGTCGCGTGCGAACGCGGCGCTTTTCGGGGACCGGCATCCGATTCGGAGGATCTGGCCCGACTCATCCGAGAAGCGTGCCGAACTCCGATTCGGATGCCGGGGCGACGTGCGAGCGCGTCGGTGGTGCGGGGAGCGGCCGGCCCCGCCGGCGTGCGGAGATCGGAGAGGTGCACGCGCTTCGGAGGATGCGGGCAGAATCGTCCGACGTGGGCGTCATCCTCCGAAATGCGCGCGGATGCCGGAGCCCGCGGATGCCGGAACACACGGATGCCGGAACCCGCGGACGCTGGAACCCGAGGATGCTGGGGCCTCGGGCCCCGGCATCCGGTGGTTTCGGGCCGCGAACCCCGCGGCCGCGGAGCGCGCTACAGGCGGATCTCGGCGATGACCTCGCCGAACTCGGTCTCTCCGACCGGGGTGAAGCCGACGCGGCGGAAGAACGCCTCGGGGCCTTCCTCGCCCGCCTCGTAGATGACGTGGACGTGGTCCCAGCCGCGGGCGCGGGCCTCTTCGAGCAGCCCGTCCACCGCGAAGCGGCCGACACCGCGGCCCTGGTCGTCGGCGTCGACGTTGATGCGCCACAGCACGGACCGGAAGTGCTCGTGCGTGGCGTCGGGGTCGAAGTTGGCGCTCACGAATCCGACCACCTCGTTGGCGTCGAGCACGACGCGCTGCCACGAGGTCTTCGGGTCGGTGACGGCCCCGGCCACGGCATAGCTCGTGGGGGCCAGGAACTGCTCCTGACCCGGCTTGAGCGACATCGCGTTCACCGCGACGATCGTCGCGGCCGACAGTTCCACCAGGCGCAGTTCGGTCATGGCACCAGGCTAGCGGCCGACGCGTTCGGCAGGGCCGTGGATTTCCCCAACCCCGCGCCAGCCCGCCAGCCTCAGCCCCCAGCCCGCCTCACACCAGGGCGCGGTGCACGGCGGCGGTGAGCGGATGCGACGCGGCGAGGTCGGTGAGGGCGACCACCCCGTCGATCCCGTCGCCCAGCGGCGTGACGATCTCGACGTCGGTGCGCCGCCCGCCGTCGGTGAGCGCGTCGGCGAACGCGGCGCGCAGCGGCGCGGAGCGGAAGACCCCGCCCAGCGCGCAGGCGGCGAAGGTCTCGGCCTCGACGCCGCGCACCCGCCCGATCGCGGTGGCGACGCTGGTGGCGAGCTCGACCGCGGCGCGCCGGGTGATCTCGAGGGCGACCGGGTCGCCCTCGCCGGCCAGGCGCGCCACCGGAGCGGCGAACCCGGCGACGATGCGCACGCGCTGCTCGTCGCCCTGCAGCGCGATGTAGGCCTGCGACAGGTCGGGCCAGAGGTCGCGCACCACGTCGGTCAGGGCGGTGGCGGGCCCGCGCCCGTCGTAGGCGCGCATCACGGCGTCGAGCGCCTCGCGCCCGATCCAGTACCCGCTGCCCGCGTCGCCCATGATGTAGCCCCACCCGTCGACGCGCGCGATCTCGCGGGCGCCGACGGCGAGGGTGACCACCCCGGTGCCGGAGGCGACGACGGCGCCGTGCCGGTCGCCGAGCGCGCCCAGGAAGGAGGTCGTGGA
Organism: Microbacterium festucae; assembly: GCF_025421715.1. GTDB lineage: Bacteria > Actinomycetota > Actinomycetes > Actinomycetales > Microbacteriaceae > Microbacterium > Microbacterium festucae. Next base: position 248,715 of record NZ_JAOEFC010000001.1, on the reverse strand, counting down.
GTCGTGGGCGAGGGCGGCCTCGCGGATGCCGGTGCCGGCCACCAGCGACAGCAGCGCCCCGGCATCCGCATCGCGCTCGGTGAGCCCCGAGATGCCGGCCGTGACGATCTCGGGGGCGGCGTCGGTGCGCGCCAGCGAGGCGCGCACGACGTCGGCGAGCTGGGGCAGCAGCGGCTCGTGGGTGTCGATGCCGCGGAACAGCAGCTCGTCGCGGTGCTCGCCGGTCTCGAGCCGCACCTTCATGCCGGTCTGCCCCGCGTCGATCGCGAGAACACTCCTGGTCATCGCGGGGTCTCCTTCGTGCTCAGAGCCGCGTACGTCTCGCGGAGGAACTCGCCGGCGGGCTTGCCGAACGGGCAGTAGTCGTCGTTGGCTGCCGCGTCGGCGGCGTCGTAGAGGTGCGGCGGCCAGTCCCACAGGAAGAACCCGCCCACCCAGTCGCGCCGGGCGCAGGCGTCGAACATCGCCTCGTAGTAGGCCAGCTGGGCGGCGCCGGAGGGCGCGCCGGGAAGGCTCCAGTCGTTGGGGCGGGCGGGTGAGCCCTCCCGCGACGGGCAGCCGGCCTCGAGGAAGACGAAGGGGCGCTGGGCGTGCTCGACCACCCGCTGGATGCGGTCGAGGTTCTCCTCCCACCGGTCGATCGGGTAGTAGCCGCTCGAGGAGACCACGTCGACCGCGTCCCACCAGGTGACCCGGTCCTCCTGGTACTTGTCGCAGTTGTAGGTGAGCAGGCCGCTGTAGACCTCGCGGATGTCGGCGATGAGCGCCCGCCAGTGCGCCTCCTGCCCGTCGGCGCGCACCATCTCGCATCCGATGCACAGCATCTCGCAGCCCTCGGCTTCGGCCAGGCGCGCGGCGTGCAGCAGGAAGTCGCGGTACGAGGCGAACCACTGCGTCCAGCTGGGTTCGCCGGGCACGTCCCAGTCGAAGAAGCCGATGTGGGCGCGCCAGGTGCCGTCGGCCACGTTGACGACCGGCTTGAGGCACACCTTCAGCCCCAGCGCCTTCGCCTCGCGGATCGCCCACACGATCTCGTCGTCGGTGACCGTGGGCGCCCGGTCGAACGGGATCTCGGTGGAGAACGCCGTGTCCTGCACCGCGGCGTACGACAGGGCGGTCCAGGTGACGGCGTGCTCGGCCATCGCGCGCATCGACGACGCCGCCGCGGGGGTGGCCCAGGTGCCGCGGACGCCGGTCCAGCCCCAGGTCATCCCGCAGACGGCGGCGTCGAGCACGGTCATGGGGTCACCAGCTGGTTGGCGCTGCGCAGCACGCGGGGGTCGGCGAGCCCCGCGGCGTCGAGCGCGCCGTCGTGGCGCACGACGACCCGCGCGGATTCGCCGGGCAGCAGCGTGATCAGGCCGCCGTCGGCCTGGGCGGCCGGGTCGAGCTTGTCGACGAGCAGGGTCACGTCGCGTGCGAGTGCGGCCGCGGTGACGGTCACCTCGGTGCCGCCCTCGACCGGGCGGGTGTCGACGGTGAGCTCGGCGGCGCCGAGGGCGGAGTCGCGCGGCTCGGCGAAGAACCACAGGCCGCGCACCGCCCCCACGCCCGCCACGAGCAGTTCGGATGCCGCCTCGCCCGGCGCCGCGACGGCGGGGTCGACCGGCACGACGAGCGTCGACCGCGCCGGCACCGTCACCTCGACCGACACGCCCGCCCGGGCGGTGCCGTCGTAGGAGAGGCGGTGCAGGTCGAGCCGGCCCGACCACTCCTGCGCGGTGTCGTTGCCGAGCACGGCGGCCAGCCCGTCGCCGCGCGGCTGCACGGTGACCACGCGCGGGGCGAAGGCGTTGCGCAGGGCGTGCAGCAGCGGCTTGGGCCGCTCCTCGCCGTCGATGGCGGCCCACGAGGTGACCGGCCAGCAGTCGTTGAGCTGCCAGACGATCGCGCCCATCGTGTGCGGCGCCCACGAGCGGAAGTGGTCGAGGGCGGCGCCGACGGCGTTGGCCTGGTTGAGCTGCATGGCCCAGTGCCAGGTCTCCATGTCCTCCGGCAGGCGGAAGTGGGGCAGCAGCCCGTTGGTGAGCTTCACGTTCCCCTCGGCGGCCTTCTGGTGCACGATCATGCCGGGCGATTCGGGGGTGAGCGGGGCGTCGTCGAGCGAGCCGGTGAGCGTCGACCAGGTGGGCGGGCCCTGCCAGCCGAACTCGGCGACGAAGCGCGGCGTGTGCTCGCGGTAGGTCGTCCAATCGCGGTCGTTCCACTGCCGCCACAGGTGCACCGTGCCCGACCCGGCATCCAGCGGGTGCGGCCCCGTCTGCGTGCCGCTGGGGGAGTCGGCGGTCGGGGTCGGGTCCCAGCCCATGCCCTGGCTGAAGGGGCTGCCCGGGATGTAGGTGACGTGCGGGGCGAGCTCGCCCACCAGGCGCGGGAACAGGTCGTAGTAGTAGAACGCGCCCCACGTCTTGCCGTCCAGCCGCCGCTTCCAGCCCCAGTTCTCGAAGCCCTCGAGGGCCTCGTTGTTGCCGGTCATCAGCACGAGCGAGGGGTGGGATGCCAGGCGCACGATGTTCTCGCGCGCTTCCTGCTCGATCTCGGAGCGCAGCGGCTCCTCCTCGGCGTAGGCCGCGCAGGCGAACAGGAAGTCCTGCCAGGTGAGCAGTCCCAGCTCGTCGGCGAGGTCGTAGAAGTCGTCGGACTCGTAGAGTCCGCCGCCCCACACGCGCACGAGGTTGAGGTTCGCGGCGAGGGCCTGGCGGAACCGGCGCTCGATGCGCGCGCGGTCGACCCGCACCGGCAGGGCGTCGTCGGGGATCCAGTTGACGCCCTTGACGAACACGGGCTGATCGTTGACGACGAGGGTGAAGGCGTTGCCGGCCTCGTCGGCGCTGGTGTCCCAGTGCACGGTGCGGAAGCCGACCTTGCGGTGCGCGGTGTCGAGCGGGGCGTCGGCGTCCGCGTCGGCCAGCACGACGTCGACCCCGTAGCGGGTGGCGTCGCCGTAGCCGACCGGCCACCACCGCTCGGCGACGGGCAGCTCCACCCGCACCTGCGCGGTGTCGCCGTCGACGGTCGCCGTGGCCGACCCGGCGGGCTGTGCGCCCGGCCCGGTGACCGACAGGCGCACCGTCGTCGCGGCATCCGACTCGCCGTCACGCTCGATAAGCACCTCGGCCGTCACGGCGCCGCCCTCGCCCTCGGGCGTCGCGCTCACCCGCACCTCGGCCAGGCGCGCGCCCGACCACGACTCGAGCCGCACCGGCTTCCACGGGCCGCTGGTGAAGGTGGCGATGCCCCAGTCCCAGCCGAAGCTGCACGCCGACTTGCGGATGGCGTCGTAGGGCAGCGGGTAGGGGCGGGGGCGCACGCCGAGGGCGAGGCTCTGCTCGTTGGCGTAGGGGATGGGCGCGCGGAAGGCCAGCTCGACGGTGTTCTCGCCCTCGACGAGGATCGCGCCGACGTCGAAGCGGTAGCCGCGGTGCTGGTTGGCCGTGGCCCCCAGCAGCGCGCCGTTGAGCCGGATCTCGGTGACGGTGTCGAGGCCGTCGAAGACGAGGTCGTGGCAGGAGTGGCCGTCGGGCGCCCACGTGAAGGTGGTCTCGTAGGTCCAGTCGACCAGGCCCACCCACGCCACCGCCGCCTCGTTCACGCCGTGGAACGGGTCGGGGATGAGGCCCGCGGCCAGCAGGTCGACGTGCACGCTGCCGGGAACGGTAGCCGGGATCGCTCCGGCGGCGCCGATCTCGGCGGGCGCCGGGCCGCCGGCGGCGCGGAGGGTCCAGCCGTCGTGGAGGGGACGGGGGGAGAGTGTCACTTGACGGCTCCAGAGGTCAGGCCGCGGTAGATCCACCGCTGCAGCAGGATGAAGGCGATGAGGGTCGGGATGATCACGACGATCGTGCCGGCGGCGATGACCTCCCACTGCGCCCCGAACGGTCCCTTGAACCGGAACAGGGACGTGGAGATGAGGCCCTCGGAGGGCAGATAGAGGAACGGCGCATAGAACTCGTTGTAGATCGCGATGCCCTTGATGATGACGACGGTGGCGATGGCCGGCTTCAGCAACGGCAGCACGACGCGCCAATAGATCGTCCAGCGGTTCGCGCCGTCGATCATAGCCGCCTCGTCGAGGGAGACCGGGATCGACTGCATGAACTGGATGAACAGGTAGATCGCGATGATGTCGGTGCCCATGAACAGCAGCACCAGCGCGGTCTTGGTGTCGTAGAGGCCGATCGCGTTGATCAGCTGGAAGGTGGCGACCTGGCTGGTCACGCTGGGGATCAGCGTGGCCACCAGGAACAGCCCCATCACGAGCTTCTTGCCGCGGAACGCGAACCGGTCGAGGGCGTAGGCGGCCATCGTGCCGATGAAGATCGTGCCGATGAGGGAGATGACCAGGACGATCGTCGTGTTGACGAAGCCCTCGAGCATCTTGCCGCTGTTCCACGCGGTGACGAAGTTGTCGAAGTTGACCCAGTTCGACGGGGGCGTGAGCGGGCCCGTCGAGCCGTACTCCTGCTTGGTCTTCAGGCTCGCGAACAGCACGACCGACAGCGGCAGCAGCGTGAACAGGGCGCCGATCACGAGACTGGTGTACTTCGCGGCGGTGGCGCTCATGCCGCGCAGGCGCCGCAGCGGCGTCATCCCCGGCTGCACGGAGCGGGAGGCGGAGGCGGTGGTGGTCATGTCAGGTCGACCTTCTCGTCGGGGAAGACTTTGCGCTGCACCCACGTCACCAGCAGCACGATCACCAGCAGCACCACGGCCATCGCCGAGGCGAGACCGACCTGGCGGAAGCTGAACGCGGTCTGCAGGGTCTGGATGACGAACGTCGCCGACCCGTTCGCGCCGCCGGTCATGATGAACGGGATCTCGAAGACGCTGAGCGCCCCGGCCACGGCGAGGATGAACGACAGCCCGATGATGCGGCGGATGCCGGGGAAGATGAGCGCCCAGAACTGCTGCCACTTGGAGGCGCCGTCGAGGTCAGCCGCCTCGTACAGCTCGCGCGGGATCGACTGGATCGCCCCGAGGAACAGCACGAAGTTCAGGCCCGTGTAGCGCCACACCGAGGTGCCGGCCAGCGACCAGTTCACGATCGACGGGTCGCCCAGCCACTGCGGCGGGTCGGTGACGCCGAACCACGCCAGCACCGAGTCCAGCGTGCCGCCGGGCTGGAACAGGTAGAGGAAGACGAAGCCGATCGCGACGCCGTTGATGAGGTAGGGGAAGAAGAGGATGCCGCGGAAGAGGTTCTGGAAGCGGGTCGAGAAGCTCAGCAGCGTCGCGAAGTACAGGGCGATCGCCATCTGCGCGAACGAGCCCAGGAAGTAGTAGAGGCTCACGCCGAAGACGCTGAAGATGCGCGGGTCGGTGAAGACCTCGACGTAGTTGTCGAGCCCGACGAAGTTCTTCTCCAGGTCGATGCCGTCCCAGTCGGTCACGGAGAAGTAGAAGAGGTTCAGTGCGGGCCAGTACGTGAACAGCAGGAGCAGCCCCACCGCGGCGGCCAGGAACAGCCACGGGGTGAGGGCCTGCAGCGTGCGCTGACCCGCCGAGCGGCCGGCACGTGCCGGTGCCGAGAGGACGGCAGGGGCGCCCGCGGGAGCGGAGCCGGGTGCCGTGATCGCCATCGTCTGTCGTCCTTTCGGCGGGCGGGCCTCAGCCCGCGATCTTCTCGACCGATGCGCCCCACGCCGTGTTGAGCTCGGCGAAGTAGCTGTCCTTGTCGCCGCCGGCGGCGCCGCGGGCGATGTCGATCAGCTTCTGGCGGTAGATCGGGCCGTACAGGTCGACCTTGGAGTCGTCGGCGATCTCGTTGATGAGACCCTCCTTGCCCGCCGGGGCGGGGTTGATCTCCATGAGCTCCACGCCCGCGTCGGTGAAGCCCTGCAGGTTCGGCGGCAGGTCGGCGCTCTTGAGGGTCGAGATCATGCCCTGGTCCTCGGTGTAGCCCGACTCTTCGACGAGGAACTTGATGAACGCCCACGAGGCGGCCTTCGACGCCGAGTGCTTGCTGACGGCCAGGTTGTAGTCGCCGCCGATCACGGCGAGCTGCTTGCCGTCGACGTTGGCCGGGAAGGCCATGTAGCCGATGTCGTCGGCCGAGGCGCCGTTGTCTTCGGCCGCGGTCTGCATCTGCGAGATCGCCCACGATCCGAGGGTCATCGTCGCGATCTTGCCGGTGCCGAGGTCGATCTTCGACTGCTCCCAGTTGGTGGTGAGCGGGTCGTCCTCGGTGAGGCCGGCGGCCACCGAGTCGAACAGCAGCGAGTCGATGGCGTAGACGTCGGTGCCCTCGGTCCAGGGGGCCTTGTCCTCGGCCATCGTGATCGGCGCGTCGGGGTCGTCGGTGACGACGCCCAGGTTGCCGAAGCTCTGGGTCAGCGGCCAGCCGTCCTTGTAGTTCGTGTAGAGCGGGATGGCGTCGGTGGAGTCCTTGATCTTCTGCAGGTCGGCGAGCCACTCCTCCTCGGTGGTCGGCGGCGTGGTGACGCCGGCCTCCTCCCACACGCGCTTGTTGTAGACCACGCCGTTGGCGTTGCCGCCCCAGGCGATGCCGTACTGCGTGCCGTCGAAGCTGGCCGCCGGCAGGAACCGGTAGGTGTCTTCGAAGCTCGAGGTGTCGCCGAGCGGCTCGAGGAACTGGTCGTACTGTTCGGGCTTGATGGCCGGGATGCCGATGACGTCGCCGTAGTTGCTGGTGCTCATGCGGGTGAGCATCTCGCCGGCGTAGTCCGTGATGCCCTCCACGGTGACCTTCACGTCGGGATAGGTCTTGTTGAACTCGGCGATCCATTTGTCGTAGGTGCCGTCCTCGACGAGGTCGGTGCGCCAGGTCACGACCTTGACGTCGCCCTTCACCTCGCCGTCGAGCGTGTTGTCGGGGTCGGACGAGCCGCTCCCGCCGCCGGCGCAGCCGGCCAGTGTGATCCCCGCGGCGACGAGCCCCGCGATGGCCACGATTGTCTTGCGTGCCATGTTCTCTCTCCTTGTCAGGTTCACCCTTGAAACCGTCACGTGCCGCCCGCGCGTCATCGTCGAGGGCTCGCGCGGCCCACAGTAGACCGCCGCCCGACGCCCTGACAAGCATGAAATGTCAACGCTGTCTCGCCGTGTCCGCAGACATCTGTAAAGCGCGGAACTAATTCTGATCGGGGATTTGTCGCTGACATGCCGGGTTATCCGTCTCTTTAATGTCTCCGGAATGTCCATCGTCGTCATCCGGCACCGACACTGGTAGCCTGGGCGCGACGGGAGGGCCGATGGCGGTTCAACAACGTGCGACGCTGGACGATGTCGCGAGGCTGGCGGGGGTCAGCTCGAAGACCGTGTCCCGGGTGTTCACCCAGCGCGAGCTGGTGGCCGCGCAGACCGTCGAGCGGGTGCTGACGGCCGCCAAGCGGCTGCGCTTCCGCCCCAACACCCTGGCCCAGGGCCTGCGACGCGGGGGCGGCACCAAGACGGTCGGCTTCATCATCGGCGAGCTCGGCAACCCCTTCTACTACAAGGTCGCCGCCGGCATCGAGAAGGAACTCTCCGCCCACGGTTTCAGCCTCGTGGTCGCCACCACCGACGACACCGAGGAGGGGGAGGGCCGCGTGGCCGACGCGCTGCTGTCGCAACGGGTCGGCGCCCTGCTGCTGATCCCGGTGAGCGACGACCAGTCCTACCTGGAGGGGGAGCGTCAGCTGGGCACCCCCGTCATCGCCATCGACCGACCGGCGCGCAGTCTCGTGGCCGACTCGATCGTGCTCGACAACCGCACCGGCGTGCTCGAGGCCACCCGCCGCCTCACCGCGCGTGGCCACCGCCGCATCGCCTACGTGTGCAATCCCGCGTCGGTCTACACGCAGAGCGAGCGGCTCGCCGGCTACCGGCAGGGCATGGCCGAGGCCGGGGTGGTCGACACCTCCCGCTGGGAGATGCTGCGCGACGACCTCGACCTCGACCCCACCGTCATGGTCCGCGCCGTGCTGGACGGCCCCGACCGGCCGACGGCGATCATCACCGGCAACAACCGGATGACCATCGGCGCCCTGCGCGCCATGCGCGAGCTCGACGACCAGGGGCGCACCGCGCTCATCGGGTTCGACGACTTCGACACCGGCGACGTGCTGGGGGTGACGGTCGTCTCCTACGACCCGCTCGAGCTCGGCCGCCGTGCCGCGCGCCTGGCGATCGAGCGCATCGCCGACCCCGCCGGCTTCACCCAGCAGATCACCCTGCCCACCTGGATCATCGAGCGCGGCACGGGCGAACGCCCGCCCGCGGGGGAGCGAACGGCATGACACCCACCGACATCGTCATCGAGGCCCACGGCGTGGCCCTGCTCCTCGAGGTGCCCGCACAGGGCCTGCCGCGGGTGCTGCACTGGGGCGCGCCGCTGGGCGAGCTCACCGCCGACGACCGCCGCGCGCTGGCCCGCGGGCTCAGCCGGCAGACCCCGCCGGGCACGCTCGACGCCGCGTGGGAGGCGACGATCCTGCCCGCCGAATCCGACGGCTGGACCGGTCGCCCCGGACTGCAGCTGCGCACCGCCGCCGGCATCGTCGTCTCGCGCTGGGCGGTCGAGGACGTGCACGCCGACGCGGATGCCGTGACGGTGACCGCCCGCGACGAGACCGCCGCGCTGCAGCTGACGTGGCGGGCGCAGATCGCCGCCGGAGGCGTCGTGTGGGTGGACGCCGCGGTGCGCAACGACGGCGAGGGCGCGGTGGAGGTCGGCTGGCTCGAGCCCACCCTCCCGGTGCCGACCACCACGACCCACCTCACCTCGTTCGACGGGCGCTGGACGCGCGAGAAGCGCCCCGTCACCACGCTCGTGCCCGCCGGTGCGGTCGCCCGCCAGTCGCGGCGGGGCCGCCCCGGACACGATGCGCCGACGGCCGGCATCCTCTCGGTCGGAGAGCCCCGCTGGGAGTCGGGCGAGGTGTGGGGCGTGCACACCGCGTGGTCGTCGGATGTCACCTACCGCACCGACCGCCTCACCGACGCGGTCACCGTGGTCGGCGCGGGTGAGCTGCTGCGCCCCGGCGAGCTCGTGCTCGCCCCCGGCGACGCCTACGCCGCCCCCGCCGCCGCGTTCGTGTGGAGTCCGGCGGGCCTCGACGGCTTCGCGGCCCGGGTGCACACCTGGTTGCGCTCGCGCCCGCAGCACCCCGCCGCACCGCGTCCGCTCACCCTCAACACGTGGGAGGCCGTCTACTTCGACCACGACCCGCAGCGGCTGCTCGCCCTCGCCGAGCTGGCCGCCTCGGTCGGCATCGAGCGGTTCGTGCTCGACGACGGGTGGTTCCAGGGGCGCCGCGACGACACCACGAGCCTCGGCGACTGGGTCGTCGACCGCGCCGTGTGGCCCGACGGCCTCGACCCCCTCGCGCAGCGCGTGCATGCGCTGGGCATGCAGTTCGGGCTCTGGTTCGAGCCCGAGATGGTCAGCCTCGACTCCGACCTCGCCCGCGCCCACCCCGAATGGCTGCTGCACGACGCGTCGCACCTGCAGCACGACCGGTCGCTGTCGTGGCGCTCGCAGTACGTGCTGAACCTCGCCGAGCCCGGCGCCTACCGGCACGTGCGCGATCAGATCTCGGCGCTGGTCGAGCGGCTCGGCATCGACTTCATCAAGTGGGACCACAACCGCGACCTCGTCGACAGCATGCACGCGGGGCGCCCGGGCGGCCACGACCAGATGCACGCCGTCTACCGCCTGTTCGCCGAGCTGAAGTCCGCCCACCCCGGCCTGGAGATCGAGTCGTGCTCCAGCGGCGGCGCGCGCACCGACCTCGGCATCCTGCAGGTCGCCGACCGGGTGTGGGCCAGCGACTCCAACGACCCCGTCGAGCGGCAGGACATCCAGCGGTGGACGGGGCTGCTGCTGCCGCCCGAGCTCGTCGGCGCCCACGTCGGGCCCGAGGCCTCGCACAGTTCGGGGCGCACGACCGACCTCGCCTACCGCATGGCCACGAGCCTCACCGGCTCGGCCGGGTTCGAGACCGACATCGCCGCGCTGAGCGCCGACGACCTCGCCACCGTGTCGGCGTTCGCCGGGCTCTACCGCGAGCTGCGCGGCATCGTCCACGGCGGTGCGGTGTCGCATCCCGATCTGCGCGACCCGGCGTGGCGGGTCACCGCGTTCACGACGGCGGATGCCGCGGCCGCGGTGGTCGTCGTCGCCACGGTGCGCAGTCTCGAAGACGCCCGCCCCGAGCGCCTGCGCCTGCGCGCGCTCGACCCGGCGGCGCGCTACCGGGTGCGGGTGCGGGGCGAGATCGGCCCCGCCCGCAGCGCCTCGTGGATCACCCCGGAGTGGTTCTCGGCCGGCGCGATCGAGCTGCCCGGCGCGGTGCTGCGCGAGGTGGGCCTGCAGCTGCCCGCGCTGTGGCCCGCCCAGGCGTTCGTGCTGCACGTCGAGCGGGTCTGAGCCGGCGCGGGATATCTCGACATCGAGATAGTTTCCGCCGGTGCGTTAGGCTGGGCATCGACCCCGCGACGCTCACACAGAGAGATCACACGTGCCTGAGTCCACCATCATCTACACGTACACCGACGAGGCTCCGGCGCTGGCGACGGCCTCGTTCCTGCCGATCATCCAGGCCGTCACGGGCCAGGCGGGGGTCGACGTCGAAACCCGCGACATCTCGCTGGCCGGGCGCATCCTCGCCGCCTTCCCGCAGCGGCTCACGCCTGAGCAGCAGGTCGGCGACGCGCTCGCCGAGCTCGGCGGCCTGGCCACCCTCCCCGAGGCCAACATCATCAAGCTGCCGAACATCTCGGCATCCCTGCCGCAGCTGAAGGCGGCCATCGCCGAGCTGCAGGCCCAGGGCTACGACATCCCCGACTACCCCGACGAGGCCGACGCGGTCGAGGCCAAGGACGTGCGCGCCCGCTACGACCGCATCAAGGGCTCCGCCGTCAACCCGGTGCTGCGCGAGGGCAACAGCGACCGCCGTGCGCCGTTGTCGGTGAAGAACTACGCGCGCAAGCACCCGCACCGCAACAAGGCGTTCGCCGCGGGCTCGAAGACCCGCGTGGCCACCATGGGCCACGACGACTTCAAGAGCAACGAGAAGTCGTGGGTCGCCGCGCACGACGACGTGCTCAGCATCCGTCACATCGCCGCCGACGGCACCGTGACGGTGCTCAAGGAGGGCCTGAAGGTGCTGCCGCGCGAGATCATCGACGCCACCTTCCTGTCGGCCGCCGCGCTCGACGCGTTCCTGGCCGAGACCCTCGAGGCCGCCGCCGCCGAAGACGTGCTCTACTCGGTGCACCTCAAGGCCACCATGATGAAGGTCAGCGACCCGATCATCTTCGGCCACGTCGTCAAGGCCTACTTCGCCGACGTGTTCGACAAGCACGGCGCGGCACTGGCCGCCGCCGGGCTCACGCCGAACAACGGCCTCGGCGCGATCCTGTCGGGTCTGGACGCCGTCGAGGGCGGCGCCGAGATCGCCGACGAGATCACCGCGGCCCTGGCCGCCGGCCCGCGCCTGTCGTATGTCAACTCCGACAAGGGCATCACCAACCTGCACGTCCCGAGCGACGTGATCGTCGACGCGTCGATGCCGGCCCTCGTGCGCAACGGCGGCAAGCTGTGGGGCGTCGACGGCGGCGAGGACGACACCCTCGCGGTCATCCCCGACTCCTCGTACGCCGGCGTCTACCAGGCCGTCATCGACGATGTCATCGCCAACGGCCCGCTCGACCCCGCCACCATCGGCACCGTGCCCAACGTCGGACTCATGGCGCAGGCCGCCGAGGAGTACGGCAGCCACGACAAGACGTTCGAGATCGCCGCGCCCGGCACCGTGCAGGTGCTCGACTCCGACGGCACCGTGCTCATCGAGCACGAGGTCGGCACCGGCGACATCTGGCGCGCCACGCAGACCAAGCACATCGCCGTCATGGACTGGGTGCGCCTGGCCGTCTCGCGGGCGAAGGCCACCGGCTCGCCGGCCGTCTTCTGGCTCGACGTGAACCGCGCCCATGACGCGCAGCTCATCGCGAAGCTCCACCAGGCGCTGGCGACGCTCGACACCCACGGCATCCAGATCACGATCCTGCCGCCGGCCGAGGCGACGCGGTATTCCCTCGCGCGCATGCGCCAGGGGCTCGACACGATCTCGGTCACCGGCAACGTGCTGCGCGATTACCTCACCGACCTGTTCCCCATCCTCGAGGTGGGCACGAGCGCCAAGATGCTGTCCATCGTGCCGCTGCTGGCCGGCGGTGGCCTGTTCGAGACGGGAGCCGGCGGCTCGGCGCCCAAGCACGTGCAGCAGCTCCTCGAAGAGGACTACCTGCGCTGGGACTCGCTCGGCGAGTTCTTCGCCCTGGCCGCGTCGCTCGAGCACCTCGCGCAGCGCACCGGCAACGCGCGGGCCCAGATCCTCGCCGACACGCTGGATGCCGCCACCGGCACGTTCCTCGAGAACGACAAGTCGCCGGGGCGCGCCCTCGGCACGATCGACAACCGCGGCAGCCACTTCTACCTGGCGCTGTACTGGGTGCAGGAGCTGGCCCGGCAGAGCGCCGACGCCGAGCTGGCCGCCGCGTTCGCCCCGGTCGCCGAGCAGCTCGCCGCCGCCGAAGACGCCATCGTCGCCGAGCTCAACGCCGTGCAGGGAGAGGCCGTGGAGATCGGCGGGTACTACCACCCCGACGCCGCCCTCGTGGCCACGGTGATGCGCCCGTCGCAGACGCTCAACACCATCATCGACGGCATCGGGGCCTGAGCCCCCGCTGTCTGTGACAAGGGGCCGGATGCCATGGCATCCGGCCCCTTCTCGTTGCTGCGAGTGGGAGGGTGGTGCAGGGTCGGTGCGGCGCGCGGCGGGGGCGGTGTGTGTCGGGGGACGGCACCTGTCTCGGAGCTTTCGGCCGGAATCCTCCGAGTTCGGTGCGGTTCTCCGAGTTCGGATGTCACAGGCGCACGATGCCGGGGTGCGACCGACGTGCTCCATCTCCCGCGCCGCGCTCTCGGCTCACGCAGTTCGGAGGACGGCACCCGTTTCGGAGCTTCCGGCCGGAATCATCCGAGTTCGGTGCCGATCTCCGAGTCGGGACTCCGCAATCGCCGGATGCCGGACCCGCCTGATCCCCGACGCTGGATGCCGGGGTGCGACCGACAGGTCATCTCCCGGTGCGCGCACTCAACGTGCGCAGTTCGGAGGACGGCGCCCGTCTCGGAGCTTTCGGCCGGAACCCTCCGAGCGAGGGGCCGATCTCCGAGTTTCGGGCTCCGCAATCGCCGGATGCCGGACCCCCCGGATCCCCGACGCTGGACGCCGGGGTGCGACCGACAGGTCATCTCCCGGTGCGCGCACTCAGCATGCGCAATTCGGAGGACGGCGCCCGTCTCGGAGCTTTCGGCCCGAATCCTCCGAGCGCGGTGCCGATCTCCGATCGCGGATGCCGCGGGGCAACGCCCTGCGCGACCGACCAGGCCGACCCGGCCGACCGGCCCCGCCCCGGCGTCAGACGCGCGCGGCGAGGAAGGCGGCCTGGCGCAGGAACTGCACGGCCTGCCCGCCCTCGTGATCGTTGTAGGGGTAGACCTCGATCTGCTTGTCGGCGCCCTGGTAGTGGTTGAAGGCCGCGTACACGGTGGACGGCGGGCAGGTGAAGTCCATCAGGGCGACCGAGAAGAGGGTCGCGGCGGTGGCGCGCTTGGCGAGGTTGGCGCCGTCGAAGTACGAGAGCGTCTCGAAGACGCGCTGCTCGGCGCCGCGGTGCACCGACAGGTAGCGCACGACCTCGTTGTAGGGGTCGCGGTCGGTGAAGCCGATGGCCCGCTCGAAGTGGCAGAGGAACGGCACCTCGGGGAGCGCGGCGACGAGTCCGTCCGACAAACCGGCCGCGGCGATCGCGATGCCGCCGCCCTGGCTGGCGCCGGCCACCGACACGCGCGCCGGGTCGATGCCCGGGAGGGTGCGGACGGCGTCGATCGCGCGCACGGCGTCGGTGTAGACGCGGCGGTAGTAGTAGGACTCGGGGTCGTCGATGCCGCGGGTCATGTAGCCGGGGAAGGCGGCGCCCGAGCCGTGCGGGTCGGCGGTCGCGCCGCCGGTGCCCCAGGCCGACCCCTGGCCGCGGGTGTCCATCACGAAGTGCGCATAGCCGGCGCTGGCCCAGCCGAGCTTCTCGCCGATGACGCCGCGTCCGCCGCCGTAGCCGATGTATTCCACGACCGCGGGGAGGGGGCCCTCGATGCCGCGCGGCACGATCAGCCACGCCTTGACGGGGTCGCCGGCGAAGCCCGGGAACGTGACGTCGAAGACGTCGACGGTGTGGAACGGCGACTCGGCCGCGGTGACGACGACCTCGCCGCCCGCGGCGCGCGCCTCGGCGATGGTCGACTGCCAGAAGGCGTCGAAGTCGGCCGGCTCACTCACCTCCGGCAGGTACTCGGCGAGTTCGGCGGGAGACAGATCGAAGCGGGGCACACCCACATGCTAGCGCCGCGACGATCCCCGGCGAAGCGCTTCGACGCGCGTGGCGGCGCGACAAGCGTCAGCCCGGATCCGGGCCCTCAGCGGAGGGTCAGTCGTGGATCCAGACGTCGGTGCCGGTGGGTGCCCAGTCGTAGAGCTGCTTGGCCTTGGAGTTGGGCATGTTGACGCAGCCGTGGCTCATCTGGTTGCCGAAGTTGTTGTGCCAGTAGGCGCCGTGGAAGCCCTGGTCGCCGTTGAAGTACATGACCCACGCCACGTTCTCGACGCGGTAGCCGTACTTCGAGCTGGTCATGGTCTGCGACGGCGTGCGCCACCCGATGTTGAACCGACCGGTGTGGGTGGGCGTCTCGTCGAGGCCGCTCGAGATCGGCCACGTCATGACCGTCTCGCCGTTGGACTTCGCCCAGACGCGCTGCTCGCTGAGGTCGACCTCGAGCAGGTAGGCGGCCGTCTTCGTGGTGTGCGCGGTCACCTCGACCGGCAGCTGGTAGACGGCGTTGCCCGAGGCCAGCTGGGCGGCGAAGTCGTTGGCGATGCCGGCGGTGTCGCCCAGCGCGCGGCCGTCCTGGCCGTCGGTGGTGGTGCGCAGCACCTTGCCGGCGGCGTTGGTGATGACCGTCGCGTCGACGGGGGCCTGGTCGACCTGGGCGGCGAGGCCGTCGACGGATGCCTGGATCTTCGCGGCATCCGCGCTGACGGCGAACTCCCCGTCGGCGCCGGGGGCGACGGTGATCCAGCTGGCGGCGGTGGCGGCGTCGACCGGAACGGTGCGCTCCTCGCCCACATAGAAGCCGATGTTCTGCAGCATCCCGTTGAGGCTGCTGGCGGTGCCGTCGGCCTTCGCGGTGCCCGCCGGCGCGGCCACAGGGGCGCTCTCGGGCTCGATGACGGGGGCCGTGGTGCCCGCGGCGAAGGCGTCGGTGACGGCGGCCTGCAGGGCCTCGACGTCGACGCCGGTGCCGTCGACGGCGGGCGTGACGACGTAGGCGGCGCCGTCGAAGGCGATCGCGGCCGGAACCGGGTCGGTGTAGAGATCGGGCGCGGCGGCCGCGAGCGCGGCGGTGGCCGTGTCGGCGTCGAGCGTGATGGGCGCCTCGATGGGCTCGCCGAACCACGCGGTGACGTTCCAGAGCGGATGCTGGTCGAACGCGGCCTGCGCGAGCGCTTCGGCGTCGACGGTCGCGCCGAGGTCGGCCGCGGTGAGGGTCGGCCCGGACGTGCCGAGGGTGACGGTCGTGGCATCCAGGCTCTGCTGCACGGCATCGGTGGCCGCACCGGCGGTCTGCCAGCCGACCGGAACGCCGGCGACCGTCGTGCCCGGCGCGATGAGCACGAGCGAGGCGGCGGCCGCACCGCCGACGACGAGGGCGGCCGGAATGCCGATCCACAGCGCCAGGCGCAGGCGGCTCTTCTTCTTCGGCTGCGGCTCGGCCCACTGCACGGGGGCGGCGGCGTCCGACGGGTCGCCGGAGTCAGCCCCGAACTCGGGCTTGGTGGTCAGGTCGGTCACGGCGTCTCCCCCCGGAATGGCGCCACGGCGCCACCCCATGATAAAGGATGCCGCGAGCCCGGCCCTCGCCGGGGCGGCGCCGTGATGCAGACGTGATGCAACCGTGCTTTCGGGCCGGTCAGCGGCACAGTCCGGTCAGCTGCACAGGGCGGCGAACTCGCCGAAGGCGTCTTGGATGTCCTGCGCCGGCTGCTGCAGGTCTCCGACGCGGCCGAGGTCGCCGCCGGCGACGGCGCCCATCACATCGGCGGCCTCGGCGAAGTCCTGCTGCAGACGGGGGAGGAGCGCGCCGACCTCGCTGTTCGACACGGCGTCGCCGGCCTCGCCGAGCGAGGCGGCCATCTCGTCGAACGACTCCGCGGCAGCGGCCGGGTCGGTCGGATCGATCTTCTGGAACCCGTCGACGGCCGCCGTGACGGCGGCGCCGACCGACGCGCACGCATCGGCGGTGGACTGCCCGCCGTCGCCCGCCCCGCCCGCTCCGCCGGACGCCGAGCCGTTCTGGTCGGCGGTGCACCCGGTGAGCAGGGCGGCGGTGACGGCGGTGGCGGCCAGCAGCAGCGGCAGACGGAGCTTCACGGGGATCCCTCTCGGGCGCGCGGGCGCCGACGATGTGCGGACGGATGCCGTCGGGGCGGGGCCCGACGCGGACGCGCCCACGGTAGCAAGACCTCCTGACGTTCCCCTGGCGGCGTCCGCACCGCATCCGCCGCGCGAGTGCCGCCCGCGAGCGCCCGCGCGACACGCGGGGCGGAAACACTTGCGCCCGCACAGGTTCGTAAGGTGTACTAACAAATATGGACACGATCGCCCGCGCCCCTCGTCAGGCTGCCAAGGTTCTGCCCGAGCACGCGCGCACGCACAACCGCGCGCTGGTGCTGCAGAACCTGTTCCATCAGGGCGCGATGAGTCGGGCCGATCTGTCGCGCGCCACCGGCCTGACCCGGGTGACCGTCTCCGACCTCGTGGCCGCCCTCATCGACGACGGCCTGGTCGTCGAAGGAGGGGTGCGCGCCGCCTCCGGGCCGGGCAAGCCCGCCGTGCTGGTCGACATCGCCCGCGGCGCCCACCGCATCATCGGCCTCGACCTGTCGCGCGCCGACCGGTTCACGGGCGCCGTCATGACCCTCGACGGTGAGATCCTCGCCCGCGACGAGAGCCCGGTGCCCGTGGGCGCCGACGCCAGCCTCGCCGCAGCGACCGCCCTCGCCCAGCGGCTGGTGGCCCTCGCCGACGCCCCCGTGCTCGGCATCGGCGTCGGCTCGCCCGGCATCGTCGACGATCACGGCGTCGTGCTGGTCGCCCCCAATCTCGAGTGGACCGCCGTCGCCCTGCAAGACGAGCTGGCCACCGCCACCGACCTTCCTGTGCTCGTGGCCAACGATGCCGACGCCGCCGTGCTCGCGGAGTACACGCTGGGCGACGCGGCCGCCGACGTGCTGCTGGTGCGCGTGGGCCGTGGTGTGGGCTCGGGCCTGCTGATGAGCGGGCGCCCCATCCGCGGCAGCCACTTCGCCGCGGGCGAGATCGGCCACGTCACCGTCGGCACCGACGGCGGCCCGCGCTGCGCGTGCGGCAAGACCGGATGCCTGGAAGCCTGGCTCGCCGTTCCGCAGCTGACCGCGCGGCTCGAGGCCGGCGACGCGCCCCGCGACGACGTGCTGCGCGACGCGGGGGAGCGCCTGGGCATCGCGCTGGCGCCGCTGGTGGGCGTGCTCGACCTCGGCGAGATCGTGCTGTCGGGTCCGGCCGACCTGCTGGCGGGCACCCTGCTCGACACCGCCGCGCACACCGTGCGCACCCGTTCCCTGGCGCGTTTCCACGACTCGGTGCGCATCGGCCTCAGCCGGCACGGCGACGACATCGTGCTGCGCGGCGCCGCGGTCATGGTGCTCTCTGCGCGCCTGGGCGTGTCGTGAGCCGGCGCGCCGTCGCCGCCCGAACCACCCGCAGCGCATCGTGACCGGCCTCCTCAGCCCGGCATCCGTCAGCGGCGCCCTCCGGGTGGGCTTCGACGTGGGCGGCACCAAGATCGACGCGGTCGTCGTCTCCGACGCGGGCGAGGTGGTGCTGCGCGCACGCCGCCCCACCGGGTGGGGAGCGGATGCCGTCGTGACCGCCGTCTCCGAGACCGCCGAGACCTTCGCCGCCGAGCTCGGCATCTCGACATCGGGGTTCGCCTCGATCGGCATCGGCATCCCCGGTCAGGCCGCCGCCGACCAGCGCTCGATCACCCACGCGGTCAACCTCGGCATCGACTACCTCGACCTGGCCGCCGCGATCGAGCCGCGCCTGGGCACGCGGGTGCGCACCGAGAACGACGTGAAGGCGGCGGCGCTCGGGGCGGCGGCCCTCCACGGCGGCACCGGCACGATCGCGTACCTCAACCTCGGCACCGGCGTCGCGGCCGGGTTCGTCACCGACGGCGTGCTGTGGCGCGGCGCGCGCGGCACCGCCGGCGAGGTGGGGCACGTCAGCATCGACCCCCGCGGACCCGAATGCCGCTGCGGCCAGACCGGCTGCATCGAGATGTTCGTCGGGGGCGGCGCGCTCGCCCGCCGCTGGGGACGCCCCGTCGACCACGCGGTGCGCGACATCTTCGACGCCGCCGACGACGGGGATGCCGAGGCGATCGGCATCCGCGATGGATTCGTGTTCGGCGTGGCCTCGGCGATCCGCCTGATCACCCTGTCGGTCGACCCCGATTTCACGGTTCTGGGGGGCGGCGTGACCGGCCTCGGTGACCGTATGCTGACTCGCGTGGTGGCTGAGCTCGAGCGGGGGGCGTCGACGTCGGCGTTCCTGCGGTCGCTCGAACTGACCGCCCATCTCGAGGTGCTGCCGGCGGGATCCCCCGTCGCGGCCCTCGGCGCGGCCCTCGTCGGCGCGCAGGCCCATCAACAGGAGGTCACCGTCCATGGCTGAGATCGTCATCGTCCCCTCGCCGGCGGCGGCCGGAGTGCTCGTCGCCGACGAGATCGTCACGCTCGTCACCACCCGCCCCGACGCCGTGCTCGGCCTCGCGACCGGGTCGACCCCGCTGCCGGTCTACGAGGCGCTGCGCCCCCGTTTGCAGGGCGTGGACGTGTCGCAGGTGCGCGGGTTCGCGCTCGACGAGTACGTCGGCATCGACCCGAACCACCCCGAGAGCTACCGTTCGGTCATCACCAAGGAGGTCGTTGAGCCGCTCGGCCTCGATCCGGCCCGCATCCACACGCCCAACGGCGCGCTGGCGACCATCTCCCACGCCGGCGAAGACTACGAGCGCGAGATCGCCGCCGCCGGCGGCGTCGACCTGCAGATCCTCGGCATCGGCACCTCGGGGCACATCGGCTTCAACGAGCCGGGGTCCTCCTTCTCCTCCCGCACCCGCGTGAAGACCCTCATCCAGCAGACCCGTGAGGACAACGCGCGCTTCTTCGACTCGATCGACGACGTGCCGATGCACTGCATCACCCAGGGCCTGGGCACCATCCTCTCGGCGCGGCACCTGTTCCTGCTCGCCTTCGGCGAGGGCAAGGCCCGCGCCGTGGCCGGCGCCGTCGAGGGCCCGGTGACCTCGTCGCTGCCCGGCTCCGCCATCCAGCTGCACCCCCACGTGACCGTGGTCGTCGACGAGGCCGCCGCCTCGCAGCTGAAGAACGCCGACTACTACCGCTACGCCTTCGCGAACAAGCCCGACTGGCAGGGGCTGTAGGCCGCCCGTCGGTCTGCTCGGTGCGGGCCCGGGTGCGGCGAAGTCGGAGGATGCCACCCAGCTCGGAGGAATCGGGGCGAAAGCTCCGATGCGGGTGACGGTCTCCGAGTTCGGTGAGGGATGGCATCCGGGCGCGTGAGACGCAGCATCCGAGGTGCGTGCGGGCGGCATCCCCCGGGGCTGGCTGGCTGGCTGCCCCGGGGTGCGGGCCCGGGTGCATCGGAACCGGAGGATGCCACCCAGCTCGGAGGAATCGGGCGGAAACCTCCGAACTGGGTGACGGCCTCCGAATTCGGGGAGGGGTGGCATTCGGGCGGGTGAGGCGCAGCATCCGAGGTGCGGGCGGGCGGCATCCCCAGGGCTGGCTGGCTGCCCCGGGCAGGGCCCGGGCGTACGAAGATCGGAGGATGCCACCCAGCTCGGCGGAATCGGGGCGAAAGCTCCGATCTGGGTGACGGTCTCCGAAATCGGCAAGCCACGAGCCCCGCGGGGTCAGCGGTCGAAGACCTTGCCCGGGTTCAGGATGCCGGTGGGGTCGAACACCCGGGCGATGTCGCGCTGCAGCTGCCACTGGTCGTCGCCGAGCTCGTCGGCCAGCCAGCGGCGCTTGAGCACGCCGACGCCGTGTTCGCCGGTGAGTGTGCCTCCCAGGCGCAGCGCGGCGCGGAACAGCTCGTCGGCGGCCTCCCAGATCTCCGGCGGCACCTCGGGGCCTGCGAACACGAAGTTCGGATGCAGGTTGCCGTCGCCGGCGTGGCAGACGGTGGGGATGCGGATGCCGTAGGCCCGCTCGATGCGTGCGATCTCGTCGAACATCTCCGGCAGGCGGCTGCGGGGCACCGACACATCCTCGATGAGGGTGGTGCCGAGCGTCTCCATGGCCGGATGCATCGACCGGCGGATGCGCCACAGCAGTGCCGCCTCCGCCTCGCTCTCGGCCAGCCGCACGGTGCCGCCCGCGGCGGTGAGCACCGCCGCGATCTGCTCGGCCTCGGCGTCGGCGCCCGGGCCGTCGGTCTGCACGGTCAGCTGGGCGGCCTCGGCGGCGGGGGCGGGCAGCTGCAGCAGCCGGTGCACCGCGGCCAGCGACAGGGCGTCCATCAGCTCCATGATCGCCGGCTGCGCGCCCGACGCGGTCACCGCGGAGCTGCCCCGCGCCGCCGCGCGCACGTCGGGGAAGACGGCGGTGAGCGTGCGCGTGTGCGCGGTGCTGCGCCGGCGCAGCTTCAGCGTCGCGCCGACGATCACCCCGAGGGTCCCCTCCGACCCGATGACCAGCGACGTGAGGTCGAGCCCGGTCACGCCCTTCACGGTGCGGTGGCCGAGGTGCAGCAGCCGGCCGTCGGCGAGCACGATGTCCACGGCGAGCACCGCGTCGCGCACGACGCCGTACTTGGCGCACAGCAGCCCGCCGGCGCCGGTGGCGATGTTGCCGCCGACCGTCGAGATCTCGCGGCTGGCGGGATCGGGCGGCCACCACAGCCCGTAGGGCTCCAGCGCGGCATCCAGGTCGGCGTTGAGGATGCCGGGTTCGACGACGGCGAGCAGGTCGTCGGGCCGCACCTCGAGCACCCGGTCCATCCGCCGCACCGACAGTGCGATCTCGCCCGTGCCGGCGTTGGCGCCGCCGGCCAGGCCCGTGCCGGCGCCGCGGGTGACGACGGGGGTGCCGGTGGCGTGGGCGATGCGCAGGGTCTCCTGCACGTCGGCGACCGACGCGGCGTGCACGACGGCCAGCGGGGCGCCGCCCGCTGCGTGCCCCGACTTGTCGGCGCGCGCCAGATCGCGGGCGCCGGGAGAGGTGTCGACCCGGTCACCCAGCCGCTCGCGCAGCAGCCGGACGACGTCGACGCCCGTCATGCCGCCAGGCGACGGCGGCCGGCGAGCAGGCCCACGGTGACGGCGAACACGCCGTAGACGATGCCGATGAGGGCCTGACCGGCGGTCCACCAGGCGATGGTGGCGGCGGCGTAGACCATCAGCTCGACCAGGGCCCGGGCGAAGGGGTGCACGACGAACACGGCGCGCGGCGAGACGAACAGCGCCCACACCAGCACCGCCAGCAGCGGGGCGCCGATGCCGGCGACGATGTTCCACGGGAACGGCCAGGCCAGGAAGCCCCAGATCGCCAGCGACACGAACGCGAAGATCTCGGCGACGAAGGCGAGCACGTCCACGGCGGTCAGTGCCGGTCGGGTGCCCGCGGGCTGCGGCTGTGCCGGCGGCTCGGGGCGCACGGTGGGGAGCTCGGACATGGCTCCCAGTCTACGTCGAGGCGATGCGGGGCTCCGCGGGCCGGGCCCGCCGCGAGGAGGACGGAAGAGACGCCCGGATGCCGTCGAGCCAGCCCGGGGAGGCGCCCGGATGCCGTGCGGTCACGCCCCCGCCGGCACGCGGGTGCCGTCGACCCACACGCCCTCGACGTGGAGGTCGTCGTTCAGCAGCACCGCGTCGGCGACACCGCCGGGGCGCAGCGAGCCGTACCGGCCCGCCCAGCCGAACGCGCGGGCGGGCGTCGTCGTCAGGGCGGCGACGGCGGCCGGGAGCGGCTGCCCGCCGGCAACCACGAGGCGCAGCGCCGCGTCTTGGGTGAGGGTCGACCCGGCGATGGCCCCGTCGGAGTCGAGGCGCGCGATGCCGCGGTGCACCGTGACGGCAAGGCCGCCGAGTTCGTACGAGCCGTCGGCGGCGCCGGCGGCGGCCATGGCGTCGGTGACCAGGGCGATGCGGCCGGGGGCTCCCGCGAAGGCGAGGGCGACGACATCGGGGTGCACGTGCACCCCGTCGGCGATCAGCTCGAGCGTCACCCGGTCGTCGGCCATCGCCGCCACCACGGGGCCGGGCTCGCGGTGGTGGATGCCGGGCATGGCGTTGAAGGCGTGGGTGACGAGGGTCGCGCCCACGTCGAACGCGGCCCGGGACTGCGCGTAGGTCGCCGCGGTGTGACCGACGGCGACCACGACGCCCGCCTCGACGAAGCGCGCGACGGCGTCGAGGCCGCCGGGCAGCTCTGGGGCGAGGGTGACCTGGCGCACCGTGCCGCGACCGGCCCGCAGCAGCTGCTCGATCGCCGTCGCGTCGGGGGCGCGCAGCAGCGCTGCGGTGTGGGCGCCCTTGTGCGCGACGTCGAGGAACGGCCCCTCCAGGTGCGACCCGAGGATCGTGGCGTCGCGCTCGGCCGCATCGGCGATGACGGCCACGCGCGCGGCGAGGTCGTCGACCGAGGCCGTCACCAGCGACAGGATCGCCCGCGTCGTCCCGTGCGCCCGGTGCACGGCGCGCGCGGCGGTGATGGCATCCGCGCCGTCGTCGTAGGCCGCCCCGCCGCCGCCGTGATGGTGGATGTCGAGGAAGCCCGGCGTCAGCACCCGCCCCGCGCCGTCGATCGCCTCGGCGACCGTCAGCTGCCGCCAGTCGTCGCCGGTGCCCCGGCCGGCGACGACGCCGTCGCTGAAGGCCACCCACGCGGCATCCTGCACGGTGCCGTCGTCGACGAGCCGGACGGAGTGGATGACGGTGGTCATGGGGATCCTCGGTTCTCGGGCGCCGGTTCGTCGACGCCTCGGCTCACTGCTCTTCGTCGCGCCAGTCGATCTCGTCCAGCGCCGTGAAGGCGATGCCCAGACTCTGCCACAGCGGGCCGAGCGCGCCCACCCGGGTGCGGAACGACTCCCAGGTGCGCGCCGGGTCGGTGCCCACCGCGGGCGACCAGGCGGCCTCGGCGGCGGCGGTGATGCGCGGGAAGGCGAGCGCGTCGATGTCGGCGAGGCTGCGCACCGTCTCGGTCCACAGCGGCGCCTCGACGCCCAGGATGTCGTCGTCGCCGATCCCGTCGACGACCGTCGCCGGGTCCCACTCGTAGGCGCGCCGGGCCGAGGTGACCCCGCGCGCCCAGGTGAGACCGAGCGGCGAGTCGGCGTCGAACTTCATGTCGAGGTAGATCGCGTCGGCGGGGGAGAAGACGATCTTGCCGCCGCGCGCGACGAACGCGCGCGCCTTGGCGTCCATGCCGCCGGTGGGCGACACGAAGCCCCAGTACTGACCGACCGTGCCGCGGGCCAGGCCCGCCGCCGAGCCCGCCTCGTGCCAGGCCATCGGGGTCTTGCCCAGGCGGCGGATGATCTCGGAGGCCCGCGCGACGAACACGTCGAAGTCTTCGGGGCTGGTGCCCAGCGCCTCGTCGCCGCCGAGGTGCAGCCACGGTCCGGGGGTGAGCGCGGCCAGCTCGCCGAACACGTCCTCGAGGAACGCGTAGGTCGCCTCATCGTGGATCTTCAGCGACGAGAAGCCCACCGCCATCCCCTCGAACGCGGTGCCGTTGACGGGCAGCTCCCCGCCGTAGTCGCGGATGATCTGGCGGATGTGGTCGCTCAGCACCGGTTCGGCGCTGAGCTCGGGGTAGGCCAGCGACACGGCGTGCGTGTGCCCGGGGGTGTCGAACTCCGGCACCACGGTCATGTGCCGCGACGCCGCGAAGGCGACGATGCGCCGGTAGTCGTCCTGGGTGAAGAACCCGCCCGGGTCGCCGCCGACAGCGGATGCCGCGGCGCGGGCGGTCAGTTCGGGCCGGGACGCGATCTCCAGGCGCCACCCCTGGTCGTCGCTCAGGTGCAGGTGCAGCACGTTGAGCTTCAGCGACGCGGCGCGGTCGATGTAGGCCTCGACGGTGTCGACGTCGTGGAAGTGGCGGGCGACATCGAGCATCACGCCGCGGTAGGGGAAGCGGGGCGCGTCGTCGACCTCGACCGCCGGCACGCTCCACCCGCCGTCGCCCGCGCCCCGCTGCAGCAGCTGGCCCAGGGTCTGCACGCCGTAGAACAGGCCCGCCGCGTCGGCCCCGGTCACGGAGACCCCCGCCGCATCCGCGCGCAGCGTGTACGACTCCGCCGCCCCGGATGCCGCGTCGACGACGAGCACGACGGCGCGGGCCCCGTCGGGCGCCGCGCTGTCGGGCGCGGCGCCCTCCGCGGCGCCGTCGGGCAGGCGCAGGCCGGTGCGGGCGGTGATCAGCGCGCGCAGCGCCGCCACGGCATCCGGGTCTCCACGCAGCGCCGTCGCGGCGGTGAGCACGAACGGGCCGCCGTCGCGGGCGCGCAGCGCCGAGGGCAGGGGGACGATAGCGGGCTGGGTCACAGTTCCTCCGACAACGTTGTTAAGAGTCCTAACAAATAGCCTGGCATCAGCCTACCGGGTCGCGGCATCCGATATGCTTCCATCGTCGCGACTGGCGTTGAGGTGGGCCACCACCGGGGAGCGACCACATGGCTCATGACCGTACGCCTGGGTCGGCCGTGGTTTCGATAGACCGCCGCTGCCCGCGGCGGCACTCAACCACCGACAGACCAGGAGCTCGTCAATGACCGATTCCGTCTTCAACGCCCCGCTCGCCGAGGTCGATCCCGAGATCGCCGAGGTGCTCGAGCGCGAGCTGAACCGCCAGCGCACGTTCCTCGAGATGATCGCCTCCGAGAACTTCGTGCCGGTCTCGGTGCTGCAGTCGCAGGGCTCGGTGCTCACCAACAAGTACGCCGAGGGCTACCCGGGCCGCCGCTACTACGGCGGCTGCGAAGAGGTCGACGTGGCCGAAGAGCTCGCCATCTCGCGCGCCAAGGCGCTGTTCGGCTCGGAGTTCGCCAACGTGCAGCCCCACTCGGGCGCCTCGGCCAACGCCGCCGTGCTGCACGCCATCGCGCGCCCCGGCGACACCCTGCTGGGCCTCTCGCTCGACCAGGGCGGCCACCTCACGCACGGCATGAAGATCAACTTCTCGGGCCGGCTCTACAACATCGTCGCCTACGGCGTCGACCCCGAGACCAGCATCATCGACATGGACGAGGTCGCCCGCCTCGCCCGCGAGCACCAGCCGAAGGTGATCATCGCCGGCTGGTCGGCCTACCCCCGTCAGCTCGACTTCGCGCGCTTCCGCGAGATCGCCGACGAGGTCGGCGCCCTGCTGTGGGTCGACATGGCACACTTCGCCGGACTGGTCGCCGCGGGCCTGCACCCGTCGCCGGTGCCGCACGCCCACGTCGTCAGCTCGACGGTGCACAAGACCATCGGCGGCCCGCGCTCGGGCTTCATCCTCACCAACGACGCCGACATCGCCAAGAAGATCAACACCGCCGTCTTCCCGGGGCAGCAGGGCGGGCCGCTCATGCACGTCATCGCCGCCAAGGCGACCGCGTTCAAGCTGGCGGCCACGCCGGAGTTCGCCGAGCGTCAGGGCCGCGTGCTGCGCGGCGCCGCGATCCTCGCCGAGCGTCTGTCGCAGCAGGACGTGAAGGATGCCGGCATCGCGGTGCGCTCGGGCGGCACCGACGTGCACCTCGTGCTCGTCGACCTGCGCGACGCCGCCCTCGACGGCAAGCAGGCCGAAGACCTGCTGCACGAGATCCACATCACCGTCAACCGCAACGCGGTCCCCAACGACCCGCGCCCGCCGATGGTCACCTCGGGGCTGCGCATCGGCACCCCGGCCCTGGCCACCCGCGGCTTCGGCGACGCCGAGTTCACCGAGGTGGCCGACGTCATCGCGCTGGCCCTGCAGCCCGGCGCCGACCTCGAGGCCCTCCGCGCGCGCGTGGACGCCCTGGCGGCCGCCTTCCCGCTCTACCCCGACCTGCAGCAGTAACCCCCGCGCGCCCCTCGCTCTCGCCCGCGAGAGAACACCCACCGGCCGAGGGAACGGGTCCCACCCGTTCTCTCGGCGCCCCGGTGTTCTCTCGCGGACAGGGGCGGGGGAGCGGCGACCCGGACACAGGAGGAACGACATGACGGCTCTCACTCTCGACGGCAAGGCCGCGGCGGCGGCGATCCGCGCCGAGCTCACTGAGCGGGTCGCCGCGCTCAAAGCGCGGGGCATCACCCCGGGCATCGCGACGGTGCTCGTGGGCGCCGACCCCGCCTCGCAGCTGTACGTGGGCATGAAGCACCGCCAGTCCGAGGCCATCGGCATGAACTCGATCCAGCGCGAGCTGCCCGCCGACGCCACCCAGGCCGACGTCGAGGCGCTGATCGACGAGCTCAACGCCGACCCGGCCTGCCACGGCTACATCGTGCAGCTGCCGCTGCCGCGCCACATCGACACCGACGCGATCCTCGAGCGCATCGACCCCGACAAGGATGCCGACGGCCTGCACCCCACCAACCTCGGGCGTCTCGTGCTCAACGTGAACACGCCGATCACCTCGCCCCTGCCGTGCACGCCCCGCGGCGTCATCGAGCTGCTCGTGCGCAACGGCTACGACCTCGCCGGCAAGCACGTCGTCGTCGTCGGCCGCGGCGTCACCATCGGCCGCTCGATCGGCCTGCTGCTGACCCGCCGCGAGTACAACGCCACCGTCACCCTCACCCACACCGGCACCGTCGACCTCGCCCAGCACCTGCGCCAGGCCGACGTCGTCGTGGCCGCCGCCGGCGTCAAGCACCTCGTGCGCGGCGCCGACATCAAGCCCGGCGCCGCCGTGCTCGATGTGGGCGTCACCCGCGAGACCGACCCCGAGACCGGCAAGAACAAGGTCTACGGCGACGTGCACCCGGATGCCGTGGAGGTCGCCGGCTACGTCTCGCCCAACCCCGGCGGGGTCGGGCCGATGACGGTCGCGCTGCTCATGACCAACGTGGTCGAAGCCGCCGAGCGTCTCGCCGGCTGAGCCGCGCACCACGGCATCCGCGGCTCTGCGGCCCGCCGTGCCGCCCGCAGCAGACCCGTCGCGTCAGGCGGTGAAGCGGGAGAGGAACTCGCGGGTGCGCGCCTCGCGCGGGGCCGTGAACAGCTGCGCCGGCGCACCCTCCTCGACGATCGCGCCGCCGTCGAGGAAGACCACGCGGTCGGCCACGTCGCGCGCGAACGACATCTCGTGCGTGGCCATCAGGATCGTCGCGCCGTCGGCGGCCAGCCCCCGCACGAGCTCGAGCACTTCGCCGACCAGTTCGGGGTCGAGGGCCGAGGTGATCTCGTCGAGCAGCAGGATCTCGGGGTCGGTCGCGATCGCGCGCACCAGGGCCACCCGCTGCTGCTGGCCGCCGGAGAGGCGGTCGGGGTGCTCCCTGGCCTTGTCGGCCAGGCCGATGCGTTCCAGCAGCGCGTGCGCGCGCTCCTCGGCCGCCGCCCGCGGCATCCGGTGCACGACGCGCGCGGCCAGGGTGACGTTGTCGAGCACCGTCAGGTGCGGGAAGAGGTTGTAGCTCTGGAACACGATGCCGATGCGCTGGCGGATGCCGTTGCCGTCGGCGCGCGGGTCGGAGATGTCGTCGTCGCCCAGCCAGATGCGGCCGTCGTCGATGGGTTCGAGCAGGTTGAGGCAGCGCAGCAGCGTCGACTTGCCCGAGCCGCTCGCACCGATGAGGGCGACCACCTCGTGGGCGGCGAGCTCGAGCGAGACGCCGCGCAGCACCTCGCGGTCGCCGAACGCCTTCCAGACGTCCTCGGTGCGCAGCAGGGCCGTCACAGGATCGACCCCGCCTGCTCGCGGCGCCGCAGACGCTCGGTGTACCAGTCGGTCAGCCGGATGGTCGGGATCGCCAGCAGCACGAACAGCACGCCGGCCACGACGTACGGCGTGAAGTTGTAGGCGAGGGAGGTCTCGGCCTGCGCGGCGCGCACGGCATCCATCGCTCCGAGCACGGAGATGAGGCCCACATCCTTCTGCATCGAGACGAAGTCGTTCATGAGCGGGGGCGTCATCTTGCGCAGCGCCTGCGGCAGCACCACGCGGCGCAGCGTCTGCACGTAGCCGAGCCCCAGCGCCCGCGCGGCGAGGCGCTGCGAGGGGTGCACCGAGTCGATGCCGGCGCGGATCACCTCGGCCACGTAGGCCGAGTAGGTGATGGTCACCGCCGTCACCCCCAGCACGACCGGCGAGATGCGCTGCTCCAGCAGGGTGGGGATGCCGTAGCCGACGAGGTAGAGCACGATGATCAGCGGCAGCCCGCGGAAGATGTCGGTGTAACCGGCAACGAGCGCGCGCACCGGGAAGAACACCGGCCCGCGCAGGGTGCGCAGCAGCGCCAGGGTGAGGCCGACCACGCCGACGGTGACCACCGAGATCAGCAGCACCTGCAGGTTCAGCAGGAACCCGTCCCACACCCGGGGGAGGGCGGCCAGGGCCGTGGCCGGGTCGAAGAACGACTGCTGCACCTGCGCCCAGCCGGGCGTGTTCAGCACCGTCAGCCAGGCGACGGCGGCGAAGGCCAGCGTCGAGGCGATGGCCACCAGCACCGAGCGCTGCGAACGGCGGCGCCGGTAGGCGCGGCGATCGAGCTCGAGCGCGCTCGGGCTGTGCGCGCGGGCGGTGTCGGAAGTCACAGGACGACGGTAGTCGACGCGGTGCGCCCGCCGGTGACGGCGGGCGCGGGCGTCACTTCAGGAGCGTGACGCCCTGACCCGAGCCCAGCCACTTGTCGGTGATCTCGGCGAGGGTGCCGTCTTCGCGCAGCTCGTCGACGGCGGCGGTCACGCGGGCCGTCAGCGGCGAGTCCTTGCCCAGCAGCAGGCCCCACTCGTCGGGCACACCCGCGGCGGGCAGCTCGCCGACGATGAACGAGTTCTCGATGTACTCGCTGGTCGCGTAGTAGGCGGTGGGGGTGTCGAGCACGAGGCCATCGATCTGTCCCGCCTCCAGCGCCGCGCGGGCGTCTTCGTTGGAGTTGTAGAGCTGCGCCGGCGTCGTGGGCTGCACGGCCTGCTCGACGGTCTGCGCGCTCGTGGAGCCGGCCATCGCACCCAGCAGCAGGCCCTTGGCGCCCTCGAGGGTGTCCACGCCCTCGGCGGCGGAGCCCTTGATGGCCACGATCGCCTGGCTGGCCTGGTAGTAGGGCGACGAGAAGTCGACGGCCTGCTTGCGCTCGTCGGTGATCGAGTACTGCTGGATGTTGAAGTCGAAGTCCTTCGGGCCCGGCGCGATCGCCGACTCGAACGAGGTGCGCACCCAGGTGACGTCCTCCTTCGCGAAGCCGAGCTTCTCGGCGACCGCGTAGGCGATCGCGGCTTCGAAGCCCTCGCCCGACTCGGGGTCGTCGTCGACGACGTAGGGGAAGTAGGCGACCTCGCCGGTGGCGATGGTCAGGGTGCCGGGGGTGATGTAGCCCTCGTCGTCGCCGGCGGCCGAACCGGATGCCGCGGGCGTGGCGCCCCCGGCGCAGCCGGCGAGCAGAAGGGCGGTGGCGGTGGCGGCGGCGGCGAGGCCGGTGCGCAGGATGGTGCGGGACATGTCGGGTCCTCCGGAAGTGGGAGCGCGGGGCGCTGCAGGGTGCGGCGCGGCCGGTGCTGTGTCGCCGCGCCCCTCCATCTTCCTCGACCCGCGCCGCACCGGGCGCGCTGCGCGACGATTCGTTACGCAGGCGACACGGCCGACGCCGGGATCGGCGCCCGCGCGGCCGGGCTCACACCGCCGCCGCGACCCGTGCGCGGGAGCCGCGTCGCCCGTCGCGGGCGCCGAGCGCGCCCACCTGGTCGAGCCACCGCTCGCGCCGGGCCCGGTCGCCCAGGCGGATGGGGGTCAGGCGCGTGATCCCGAGGGTGCGCACGCCGCAGTACCCCAGCGTCGCGCGGGTGAGGGAGGCCTCGGCGGCGCCGCGGTAGACGACCCGGTTCCACCAGCGGGGCGAGTCCATCGTCATGACCACCCGGGCGGTGCGGCCGGTGAGCAGGCGCTCGGGCAGCGCGGTGCCCTCGCGGTAGCGGAAGGTCGCGCCCGAGAGGAAGACGCGGTCGATGAAGGCCTTCAGCGCCGCCGGCATCGTGCCCCACCACTGCGGGTGGAAGAAGACCAGATGCTGCGCCCACCGCACGTCGTCGAGGTAGGCGGCCACATCGGCGTCCAGCGGCAGGTCGTTCCCGTCGCGCGGGGCGCGCAGCTGGTCGCGGCTGCGCGGGTGGGCGGGGATGGGGTCGTTCGCGAGATCGACCACCCGCACGTCGGCGCCGGCCTCCCGGGCCGAGCGGATGTAGGACGCGGCCAGGGCGTGCGTGTAGGTGTCCGGCAGCGGTGTGCCGATGACGACGAGGATGCGGGCGGTCATGCGGGCTGTCCCTTCTCGATCACGATCTGCGTGAGGGTGCTGAGGTGGCTGTTGAGGATGCCGGGAGCCACGGCATCCGTGGCCCGGGTCAGGCGCGGGTCGGCGAGCATCTCGGCGAAGTGCGCTTCGAGTTCGCCGCCGGCCTGCTGCACGAGGGCGACGGTCTGGTCGGTGGGCGCGAGCAGGATCTGCCGGCCCTGCCCCGGCGTGGCCACGACCCACCCGCCCGACACCAGCTGCGGCACCCGCTTGCTGACGGCGGCCTTGGTCACCCGCAGGCAGCGGGCGAGGCCGGAGATGTCGATCGGTGCCCTCTCGACGAGCACGTTGAGCACCTCGAACAGGTTGAACGAGATGCCGTGGACGCGGTGGAGGTAGTCGTCGGCGTACAGGTCGAGCTCGGCGACGAGCTCGTGCAGGGTCACGGTGATGCGATCGGCCATGCCCTGAGTAAACCAGTTGACTCAGCGAGAGTCAACAGGTTGACTCGTCGTGCGCGGAACGCTGTCCCCGCGCAGCGGATCGATCCGGGTCAGTGGATCGACACGAGGTCGCGCACGTCGTCGAAGGCGAGCTCGTCGACGACGGCCGACACCTCGAGGGTCACCAGGTCGGCGCGGCCGCTGAGCACCGTGAGGAACGCCGTGTCGGCGGCATCCCGGCCCGTGGCGATGCGCAGGAGGCTCTGCCGGGGCGCGAGGGCGGTGGCATCCACCACCCGCCAGGCGCCCTCGACCCAGGCCTCGGCGACGGCGTGGAACTCCATGGGGTGCAGCCCCGGCGCGTACACCGCGGCCATGCGCGCGGCGATGCCCCGCGCCCGCAGCAGCGCGACGCACAGGTGGGCGTAGTCGCGGCACACGCCCTGACGGCTGAGGAGCGTGCGCACGGCGCCGTCGGTCGGCAGCGACGACCCGGTGACGTAGGACAGGCGGGTGCCCACCCACGACGAGACCGCCGCGAGCAGGTCGATCGGGTCGTCGATGCCCGCGAACTCGGCGGCCGCGGTGGCGGCGAGGGTGTCGGACTCGACGTACCGGCTGGGCAGCCGGTACGAGAACAGGTCGTACTCGCGCCCGATGGTGTGCGCCCCCTCGCCCAGCACGTGCGCGTGGTACTCGGCGACGAACGTGCCCGCCGGCACCTGCACGCGGTGCAGGCGCGTGCCGCTGTGGTCGTGGAACTCCGAGGCGGTCACCGGCGCACCGTCGAGGGTGGTCGTGAGGCTCTCGTGGTCGGGCTCGTAGTGGGCCGAGACCGCCACCGACAGCACGAGCTCCGCGGGCTCGGTGACGGCCAGCTCCAGGCGACTGCGCACTTCTCGTTCCATGTCGCCAGCATGCCACCTGGGGGCGGGGGTTGCGGCGCGGTGTCACCGGGGCGCGGCAGGATGTGACCATGGATGCCGCGCACGTCCGCCACCTCCGCCAGGGCTCGCATCTGCTGCGCGCGCCCGCAGCCGACCTCGTGCGCACCGCGGCGCACATGACGGCCACCCAGGCGCAGGAGTTCTGGGGAGGGCGATGGGCCCTCGGCGTCCGCACCGCCGGGGCCCCGGTGCTCTCGCAGGTCGACGCCGCCTTCGACCGCGGCGAGCTCGTGCGCGCGTGGACGCAGCGCGGCACGCTGCACATCGTCTCCGCGCGCGACCTGGGCTGGATCCTGCAGGTCACCCGCGACCGCCAGCTGCGGCAGTTCGCCGGGGTGCGCCGTGCCCACGGCATCCCCGAAGAGCACGTCGACACCGCCGCGCGTGCGGTCACCGCCGCGCTCGCCGGCGGCAACCGGCTCACCCGCGCCGAGTTCGCCGCGGTGCTGGCCGGTGCGGGGGTCGAGCCCACCGGGATGCGGGCCAATCTGCTGCTGTCGGCGCTCGCCCTGCGCGAAGACGTCGTGCTGGGGCCGGTGATCCCGCGCGAGGGGGCGCCCACCCGCGACCAGTACCTCGTCGCCCCCGGCGACTGGATCGCCGACGCCGCGA
This sequence comes from Microbacterium festucae, assembly GCF_025421715.1. Lineage (GTDB taxonomy): Bacteria > Actinomycetota > Actinomycetes > Actinomycetales > Microbacteriaceae > Microbacterium > Microbacterium festucae. The sequence continues at coordinate 216,103 of NZ_JAOEFC010000001.1, read as the reverse complement.
CGCCGGCCGACCCGGTCGCCGAGCTGTTCGTGGGCTACATCCGCTCCCACGGTCCGGCCGGCGTCGCCGACTTCGCGTGGTGGGCGGGGATGCCGCTGGGCGCGGCCCGCGCCGCGCGCGAGGCCGCCGGCGACCGCGTCGTCGACACCGGCGAGGGGATGCTCGTCGTGCCGGGCGCCGGGTCGGAGGCGGGCGTCGACGATGCGGACGAGGGCGGCGTGGTCGCCCTGCCGCCCTTCGACGAGTACTACCTCTCCTACGCCGACCGCACCCTCGCGTGCGCCGACGGCTTCACGGCGCGCGTGGGCCCCAGCATCCAGGGTCTCGTGCGCCCCGTGCTCGTCGCACGCGGCGAGGTGGCGGGGCTGTGGTCGCACTCGATGGCGGTGGGCCGCCACCACCGCATGCCGGTGGCCGAGCTGTTCGGTCACCTCGACGTCCCGGCATCCGAGGTCGAGGCGGCCCTGGCGCGGGTCTCGCGGTTCGTGCGGGGCTGAGCTCAGTCGACGTCGGCGTGACGGTCGAGGAACGCGTAGACCTCGCCGTCGTCGACGCCCGGGAAGGCGCCGCGGGGGAGCGGGCTGAACATCTGCATGTGCACGCGCGCGCTCGGCCAGGCCTTGCCCTCCCAGCGCCGGGTGAGGTCGGCGTCGGCGCTGCGGCAGCACGAGTCGTCGGGGCAGGTCGAGGTGGCGCGCTTCTGCGTCTCGCGCCCGCGGAACCAGCGGGCGTCGTCGAAGGGCACGCCGACGGTGATCGAGAACTCGCCGTCGGAGGTCGTGCCGGTCTGGCTCGAGCACCAGAACGTGCCGGCGGGGGTGTCGGTGTACTGGTAGTGCTCGGTGGTGCGGTTCTGCTCGGCGAACGCCGACCGCGCCGCGAACTTGCGGCACACCATCTGGCCCTCCACGGCGCCGGTGACATCCATCGGCAGCGGCAGCTCGTCGTTCTCGTACACGCGGGTGATCGCCCCCGAGCCGTCGACGCGGAGGAAGTGCAGCGGAATGCCCAGGTGCACCGTGGCGAGGTTGGTCAGGCGCATGCCGGCGGCCTCGTGGGTGACGCCGAACGCGTCGCGGAAATCCTCCACCGCGAGGTTCTTGTCCTTCTTGGCCTGGGCGAGGAAGGCCACCGCGTTGGTCTCGGGCATGAGGCAGCACGCCGCGAAGTAGTTGATCTCGAGGCGCTGCTGCAGGAAGTCGGCGTAGTCGGTGGGCGGCGTGTGGCCGAGCAGGCGGTGGGCCATGGCCTGCAGGGCCATCGAGCGCAGGCCGTGGCCGCCCGGGATCGAGGCCGGTGGCAGATAGATGCGGCCGTTCTCGAGGTCGGTGACCGAGCGGGCCGAGTGCGGCAGGTCGCTGACGTAGATGAGCTCGAAGCCCAGCTGCTGGGCCATGAGGCTGACGGTGCGGTGGGTCAGCGCCCCCGCCCCGTGGCCGGCCGACTTCAGCTGCTTCTCGGCGAGCTTCTCGATGTCGGGGAGGTAGTTGTCCTTCTCGCGCAGCCGCAGGCGCAGCTCGGTGTTGGCGCGGCGGGCCTCTTCGGGGGTGGCGATCGCCTCGCGTTCCCGCCGCTGCAGCTCGCGGTGCAGCCCCAGCACCGAGGCGATCGTCTCGTCGCTCATCGTCTTGGTGACCCGCACCGGCTCGATGCCCAGGCGGCGGAAGACGGGGCTCGTCTGCGCGCGCTTCAGCTCGAGCTCGAGCGCGGCGCGCGCGTTGGGCGGCTCCGCCGAGAGCAGGTCGGTCACGTCGGTGCCGGTGGCGTGCGCGATGGCCTGCAGCAGCGACAGCTTGGGCTCGCGCTTGCCGTTCTCGATGAGGCTCAGCTGACTGCCGGCGACCCCCACCAGCGCCCCCAGCTCGTCGAGCGTGTACCCGTGCGACACCCGCTGGTGACGGATGCGGTGGCCCAGGGTCGACAGTTCGAGCGCGGTCGGAGTCATTCCTTGAGCATACGGAAAGAAGTCACGTTCTTGCGCCCATAGAGCCTCGAAAGTCTGGGCGCGGGGGCGGAAAGTGGAAGAGCGGGCACGGCAGCCCGCAGGCCTCACCGGACGACCCGGCCCCGGCAGACGAAGGAGACGACATGGCCCTCGCGGACATCTTCACCCGACCGGTCCCCACGCGCGGATCGGGCTCCGCCCCCGCCGCGCCCGCCGCCCGCGCGCACGGTGCCCGCCCGGCGATGACCGGTGCCGCGGCCGAAGCGCTCGTCGCATGGGTCGACGAGATCGCCGCGCTCACCCGCCCCGACCGCATCCACTGGGTCGACGGGTCGGCCGCCGAGAACGACGCGCTGCTGCGCGAGATGGTCGACGAGGGCAAGCTCATCAAGCTCAACCCCGAGTGGCGACCGGGGTCGTACCTCGCCCGATCGCATCCGAGCGACGTCGCCCGCACCGAGGGCCGCACCTTCATCGCCTCCACGCGCGAAGAGGATGCCGGTCCCACCAACAACTGGGCCGCCCCCGACGAGATCCGCGCCACCATCACCCCGCTGTTCGAGGGATCGATGCGCGGACGCACCATGTACGTCGTGCCGTTCTCGATGGGCGCCGTCGGCGGGCCGCTGTCGCACATCGGCGTGCAGCTGACCGACTCGGCGTACGCCGTGGCATCCATCGGCATCATGACCCGCGTGGGCACCGAGGTGGTCGAGCAGATCGCCGCCGGCAAGCCGTGGGTGAAGACCGTGCACTCGGTGGGCGCGCCGCTGGCGCCCGGCGAGGCCGACCAGGCGTGGCCGTGCAACGACGAGAAGTACATCGTGCACTTCCCCGACACCCTCGAGGTGTGGTCGTTCGGCTCCGGCTACGGCGGCAACGCCATCCTCGCCAAGAAGTGCTTCGCGCTGCGCATCGCCTCAGTCATCGGGCGCGACGAGGGATGGCTGGCCGAGCACATGCTGCTCATCCGCGTGATCGACCCCCAGGGGCGCGCGTTCCACATCGCCGCCGCCTTCCCGTCGGCGTGCGGCAAGACCAACCTCGCGATGCTGCGCCCGACGATCCCGGGGTGGCGCGTGGAGACCCTCGGCGACGACATCGCATGGCTGCGCCCCGGCGACGACGGGCGGCTGTGGGCGATCAACCCCGAGGCGGGCTTCTTCGGGGTCGCGCCGGGCACCGGCCAGTCGACCAACGTCACGGCCGTCGAAACCCTCTGGGGCAACACGATCTTCACGAACGTCGCGCTGCGCCCCGACGGCGACGTGTGGTGGGAGGGGCTCACCGACGACGTGCCCGACGAGCTCACCGACTGGCAGGGCCGGCCGTGGACGCCGGCATCGGGAACCCCCGCCGCGCACCCCAACTCGCGCTTCACCGTGAGCGCCGGGCAGTGCCCCCAGATCGCCGGCGACTGGGACGAGGCGGTGCCGCTGGACGCGATCCTGTTCGGCGGCCGTCGCGCCACCAACGTGCCGCTGGTGGTCGAGGCCACCGACTGGACCCACGGCGTCTTCCTGGGGTCGACGATCTCGTCGGAGCGCACCGCCGCCGCCGAGGGCACGGTGGGCGAGCTGCGCCGCGACCCGTTCGCGATGCTGCCCTTCTGCGGCTACAACATGGCCGACTACTTCGGCCACTGGCTGAAGGTCGGGCAGTCGCTGCGCTTCGACCGCGCCCCGCGCATCTTCCAGGTCAACTGGTTCCGCAAGGGCGCCGACGGCCGGTTCCTGTGGCCGGGGTTCGGCGACAACGCCCGCGTCGTGGAGTGGATCGTCCGCCGCCTGCAGGGCGAGGTCGAGGCCGTGCCCAGCGCGATCGGACGTCTGCCGCGCACCGCCGACCTGAACCTCGACGGCATCGACGTTCCCGAGGCCGATCTCGAGGAGCTCTTCGCGATCGACCCCGACACGTGGCTGACCGAGGCCGACCTGACCGAGGAGTTCTACGCGACCTTCGACGGCCGTGTGCCCGCCGCCCTCGGCGCCGAGCTCGCCGCCCTCCGCTACCGCCTCACCCACTCCCGCTGACCCCCGGGCCTTCGCCCGGCCCGCGGCGGGTCAGACGAGGAGCTGGTGGCGGGCGAGCTCGCGATAGAGCGGGGTCGTGGCGAGCAGCTCCTCGTGCGTGCCCTGCCCGACGACCCGGCCCTTGTCGAGCACGACGATGAGATCGCTGTCGACCACGGTCGACAGGCGGTGGGCGATGAGCACGAGGGTGCGGCCGGTGGCGACGGCGTCGATCGCCTCCCGCATCCGCTGCTCGTTGACGCCGTCCAGCGACGAGGTCGACTCGTCGAGCAGCAGGATCGGGGGAGCGGCCAGCAGCGCGCGGGCGATCGCGAGGCGCTGGCGCTCGCCGCCGGAGAGCATCACGCCCGCCTCGCCGACGGGCGCCTCCAGGCCCAGCGGGCTGCGCTCGAGCACGTCGCCGAGGTTCACGGCGCGCAGCACGCGCTCGCATTCCGCGTCGTCCGCGAGCGGCGCGGCCAGGCGCAGGTTCTCGGCGAGCGTGCCGGCCAGGGTCGGCGCGTCCTGCTCGACGTAGCCGAGCTGCGCGCGCAGCCGGGCGCGGTCGATGCGGCGCACATCGGTGCCGTCGAGCAGCACCGCACCGGCATCCGGGTCGTAGAAGCGCTCGATGAGCGCGAGCGTCGTCGACTTGCCCGCGCCCGACGGGCCCACGAGGGCCACGCGGGCCCCGCGCGGCACCGAGAACGAGACGCCGCGCAGCACGTCGCCGTCGGAGCCTCCGACCTCCACGGCATCGGCGTGCACGTCGGCGAGGGTGCGGGCGGCCTCGGCCTCGGCGTCGCGCCGGGCGCGCACCACGGCGGCGGGGTAGGCGAACCGCACGTCGCGGAACTCGATCGCCGGGGCGTCGCGGGTGGCCAGCAGGTCGTCGAGCGTCTCGATGGGGCCGGTGAGGTCGGATGCCGGACGCGACGACTGCACGGAGGTGGCGATCGCGTCGTCGTCGGCGGTCTCGGTGGGCAGGTCGAGCACCTCCTGGATGCGACCGAGCGCGCCGAGCGCCTGGTTCACCGAGGTGATCGCGCCGAAGAACGAGCCGAGCGGGGCCACGAGCAGGAACAGGAACATCACGAAGGTCACCAGGCTCGCCACCGAGATGGCGCCGGAGGCGACGCGGTAGCCGCCGAGTCCGAGCACCACCAGCAGCGACACCTGCAGGGCGATGCCGGCGATCGGCACGACCAGGGCCGAGACCTTGGCGATGCGCACGCCGATGCCGTAGACGTCGGTGGCCACCGCGGTGACCGCGTCGGTCTCGCGCTCGGTGGCCCCGGCGGCGCGCACGGTGCGGATCGACCCGATCGCACGCTCGACCCCGGACGCCAGTTCGCCGACCTTCTCCTGCTGCTGCTGGGTGGCTTTGCGGATGCGGCCGCTGAGCAGCACGACACCGACCACCGAGATACCGATGACCCCGGCGATGGCCAGCAGCAGCAGCGGGTCGATGAAGGCCATCGCGAGGATCGCGCCGACGAACAGCAGGGCGTTGCCCACCGAGTCGGCCAGACCCTGGGTGAGCACCGCATAGAGCAGGGTCGTGTCGGTGCCCACGCGCGAGACGAGGTCGCCGGTGCGCCGGGCGTCGAACTCGCGGATCGGCAGGTGCAGGATGCGGGCGATGAGGCGGCGCCGGCTGGAGTAGACGACGGCGGTGCCGGTGCGCTGCAGCAGGTAGTGCTGGTATCCGCTGATCACCGAGGCGCCGACCACGAGGGCCACGATCGCCCAGATGAGCAGTCCGAGCGGCTCTTCGGCCTGCACGCGCGCGATCACCTGACCGACCAGCAGCGGCTGGGCGAGGGTGGTCACCGCGCCCACGATGCTCAAGACGACGATGAGCGCGACCACGCCGCGATGCTCGAAGATGTAGGGCAGCAGCTGCGAGAGGCTCGCGCGCGGGCCGTCTTTCGGGGCGGCGCCGCGACCGGGGCGGCGGGTGGGGCGGTCGGATGCGGACATGGGTGTGTGCCTCGTTCGTGCGGAAGTGGTTACCTTCGACCGTACTTCTTGTGCACGGCCTGCCTGCTCACGCCCAGGGCATCGGCGATGGCGACCCAGGAGTATCCGGCGCCGCGGGCGCGACGCACCTGCTCGGCCTCGGCCCGCGCGAGCACGGCGTGCAGCGCGGTCAGCGCGCGCAGCTCGGCCAGCGGTTCGCCGCCGTCGGCCTCGGCGATGGCGGTGCGGATGCTGTCGCTCATGGCGTCAACCCTAGTTGACACGACGCGAAGGTGTCAACGTGGATTGACATGCGTTCCGGATGCCGACGGTCGGACGCCGGGAGGGGGGTGCGTGTCGGAGGGCGGCGCTAGGGTGGTGCGGTGCCTGAACCCGTCATCTCCGCGCAGGGCCTGATCAAGGCGTACAAGGTCAAGGGCAAGCCCGACTTCGTCGCCGTCGACGGGCTGTCCTTCGACGTCGCGCCGGGGGAGTCGTTCGGGCTGCTCGGCCCCAACGGCGCCGGCAAGTCGACCACGATGAGGATGATCGGCGCGGTGTCGACCCGCACGAGCGGAGACCTGTCGATCCTGGGGCTCGACCCCGACGCCTACGGGCCCGAGATCCGCTCCCGCCTGGGCGTGGTGCCGCAGCAGGACAACCTCGACGGCGAACTGAACGCGCGCGAGAACCTCTACATCTACGGGCGATACTTCGGCCTGCCCGCGGCGGTGTGCCACCGCAAGGCCGACGAGCTGCTGGCCTTCGCGCAGCTCGAAGACAAGGCCAAGAGCAAGGTCGACCAGCTCTCCGGCGGCATGAAGCGGCGGCTCACGATCGCCCGCGGCCTCATCAACGACCCCCGCATCCTGCTGCTCGACGAGCCCACGACCGGCCTCGACCCGCAGGCGCGGCACGTGCTCTGGGACCGGCTGTTCCGTCTGAAGGAGCGCGGCACGACCCTCGTGCTCACCACGCACTACATGGACGAGGCCGAGCAGCTGTGCGACCGGCTGATCGTGGTCGACAAGGGCCGCATCATGGCCGAGGGCACGCCGGCCTCGCTCATCCGCGAGCACTCCAGTCGCGAGGTGCTGGAGGTGCGCTTCGGGTCCGACCGCAACGAGCAGGTCGCCGCCCAGCTGCAGGGCATCGGCGACCGCGTCGAGGTGCTCCCCGACCGCGTGCTCATCTACGCCGGCGACGGCGAGGCCGCCCTCGAGCGGGTGACCGCGGCCGGACTCCAGCCGATGACGAGCCTGGTGCGGCGTTCGTCGCTGGAAGACGTGTTCCTCCGCCTCACCGGACGGTCGCTGATCGAATGACGCTCCCGCAGACCCCCGATCCGCGGGGAACGGCCGAGGGGGGCCAGCCCACCCTCGATCAGCTGCGCGCCGAAGCGATGGCGTGGGGCCGCAAGCCGCGCCGCTACGGCAGCTGGTACGTCACCGAGCACATGGTGCGGGCGATGCGCGCCTACGGCTGGACGATCGTCGTCGGCGCCCTCGGGCAGCCGATCCTCTACCTGCTGGGCCTGGCGGTGGGGCTCGCCGCGCTCATCCAGATCCCGGTCGTCGACCATGGCGTCGAGGTCGACTACCTCGCCTTCGTCGCCCCGGCGCTGCTGGTGACGGCGGCCATCTCGGTGGCATCCGAAGAGCTGACCTACCCGGTGATGGCGGGGTTCAAGTGGCGCCGCTACTTCTACGGCTTCAACGCGTCGCCGCTGACGAGCCCGCAGATCGCCCACGGCGTGATCGCCGGCGCGACGGCGCGGATGGTCGTGGCCGTCGGCGCGTACTACGTGTTCATCTGGATCTTCGGCGCCGTCGCCCACCCCGAGACGGGCTGGCTGTCGATCTTCGCCGGTGTCGCCGCCGGCCTGGCCTTCGGCATCCCGCTGATGGCATATGCCGGCTCGATCGAAGACGACAAGGGCCAGTTCGCCCTCGTGCAGCGCTTCCTGTTCGTGCCGATGTTCCTGTTCTCGGGCACCTTCTTCGCGCTGGACACCCTCCCGCCGTGGCTGCAGTGGATCGGGTGGATCTCGCCGCTGTGGCACGGGTCCGAGCTCGGTCGCGCCGCGACCTACCACTCCGCGGTCGCGCCGTGGATGCTCGCCGTGCACATCGCCTACCTGCTGGTGCTGTGCGTCGCCGGCTACCTGTGGGGGCGCCGCGTGTTCACCGGAAGGCTCGCCGCATGAGCGCCGTCACCCCTGAGATCGACGGCCGCTCCGAGGCGCCGCGCCGCGCCGGCGGCGTGCGGGCGCTGTGGGCGGGCAACCCGCAGGCCGTGCTGCAGCGCGGGCTCATCGCCGCGCGCTCGTCGAGCTGGATCATCGTGGTCTCGGGGTTCTTCGAGCCCGTCTTCTACCTGGCCTCCATGGGCATCGGCCTGGGGCAGCTGATCGGCGACGTCGAGACGGCGCAGGGCATCCAGGTGTCGTACGCCGCGTTCATCGCCCCCGCCCTGCTGGCGGTGTCGGCCATGAACGGCGCCATCTACGACTCCACCTGGAACGTGTTCTGGAAGCTGCACTACGGCCGGCTCTACGAGGGGATGCTGTCGACCTCGCTCGGGCCGCTGGATGTCGCCCTCGGCGAGATCATGTACGCGCTGCTGCGCGGTCTGCTCTATGCCAGCGGGTTCATGATCATCATGCAGATCGCCGGGCTCAACCTCGCGTGGACGGCGGTGCTGGCCATCCCCGCGGTGCTGCTCATCGCCTTCGGGTTCGCGAGCCTGGGCATGGCCGTCACCAGCTACATGAAGACGTTCCAGCACATGGACTGGATCAACTTCGTGCTCCTGCCGATGTTCCTGTTCTCGGCCACCTTCTACCCGATCACCGTCTACCCCGAGTGGGTGCAGCAGATCGTCATGGCCCTGCCGCTGTGGCACGGCGTCGAGATGGTGCGCCAGCTCACGACCGGCATCATCACCCCCGACATCGGGTGGCACGTGCTCTACTACGTCGTCATGGTGGCGATCGGGCTCGTCTTCACCACCAAGCGGCTGCGGGCGCTGTTCCTGGACTGAGCCCGTCGCGACGCGGAAACGGCGGATGCCGTGGCGAGCGCGTGCGCGGTCAGAGCGAGCCGGTCGCCCCGGCGCCGATGTTGGTGTCGTACTCGACGTCTTTCGTCTCTTTCGAGAAGATCAGCGCGATGAGGGTGAGAACGCCCATCACCGACAGGTAGACGCCCACGAGCCCGGCCGAGCCGCCCGCGGCGGCCCAGAGCGTCACCGCGACGACCGGCGCGAGGGCGGCGCCGAGGATCGACGACAGGTTGTAGGCGATCGCCGAACCCGTGTAGCGCACGTTGGTCGGGAAGAGCTCGGGCAGCACCGCGCCCATCGGGCCGAAGGTCGCGCCCATCAGCATGAAGCCGAAGACGAGGCCGGCCTGCACGAGCGCGCCGGTGAACTTGGGGTCGACGTGCGGGGCGAGGAACACGTTGAACGTGAGGCCGAACACGATGATGCCGACGGTCACCCAGATGAGCAGCTTGCGGCGACCCACCGAATCGGCGATGGGGCCCGACAGCAGCGTGAAGATGCCGAAGAACACGACGCCGATGATCTGCATGATCACGAAGTCGGTGTAGCCGAAGCCGAGGCCGGGAACGTAGGCGGCCGGGTCGAACGCGGTGCCGGCGGCCTCGGCGGTGGCCTGCGCCCCCTCGAGGGTGGGCTTGGTGGCGTAGGAGAGGGTGAAGCTCGTCATCAGGTAGAAGAGCACGTAGGTCGCCAGCATGATGAACGTGCCGAGGATGAGGTTCTTCCAGTGGTGGCGGATCACCGAGCCCAGGGGGAACTTGCGCACGGCGCCGGTCTTCTCCACGCGGGCGAACGCGTCGGATTCGACCAGGCGCAGGCGCACCCACAGGCCGACGATGACCATGACGGCCGAGAACAGGAACGGCACGCGCCAGCCCCAGGCCAGGAACTCCTCGGAGCGCTGTGCGCCGCCGTCGGGGTGGGGGAGGGCGAAGTTGATCAGCAGGAAGACGCCGTTGGCGATGATGAAGCCGATCGGTGCGCCCAGCTGCGGGAAGGTGCCGTACCAGGCGCGCTTGCCCTTGGGGGCGTTCTCGGTGGCCACCAGCGCGGCCCCCGACCACTCGCCGCCGAGCGCGAAGCCCTGCGCGAGGCGCATGACCAGCAGCAGCAGCGCCCCCCACCAGCCGATCTGGTCGAAGGTCGGCAGCAGGCCGATGAGGAAGGTCGCGATGCCCATCGTCAGCAGCGACGCCACGAGGGTCGCCTTGCGGCCGAACCGGTCGCCGAAGTGTCCGAAGACGATCGCGCCGATGGGGCGCGCCACCATCGCGGCGCCGAACACGCTGAACGAGGCCAGCAGGGCCGTCGTCTCGTTGCCGGTGGGGAAGAAGAGGATCGGGAAGACGAGCACCGCCGCCGTCGCATAGACGTAGAAGTCGTAGAACTCGATCGTGGTGCCGATGAGGCTCGCGGTGATGACACGCGAGCGCGGGTTGGCGGGGGTGGATGCGGGCGCGGCGGGCGCCGCGGTGGCGGAGGACATGAAGGGGGAGAACCTGTCGTCGAGGCGTGACAAGTCCGGGGTCGGACACAGCGGTGGCGGGCGTCCGGGGCAGGGGTGTTGCGGCGGGCGCCACGACGTTGGGCACCGCGGCGCCGGTGTGTTCACCGACGCACGATCTTCGATCCTACGCCGCTGCCGGGACGGTCAGGACCGGCGGGTGGGTGTGTGGGGTGCGGGTGGCCGGGTGCGGGTGGCCGGGGGCGGTGGCCCGCGGGGTCAGCGCCAGAGGAGCGCGAGCGCGGCGTTGAGGAGCGTGAGGATGCCGATGAGCCAGAAGATCGCCGGCGGCACCGAGCCGCTCTTGCGCTGACGCGCCGATCCGATGCCCAGCAGCGCGCCGATGATCAGCAGCACCACGAGCTTCACGCCGAGCTTCACGTAGTTCAGCTCGTACGAGATGCCCCAGGGGCCCGCGAGCGCGAGGCCGGCGACGGCGGCGATGGCCAGGCCCCAGCTCTGCAGGCGCGTGATGCGCCGCTGACCGAACGCCTCGACGACCCAGGCGCCGAACAGCACCGCGAATCCGACGAGGTGGACCAGGACGACGGCGTGGCGCAGGATCTCCATGCCCTCAGCTTAGCTGAAGGTTGCGGGTGGTCTGGGTGCGGGTGGGTGGTGGGTGGTGGGTGGGGTGCGCGGTGCTTGGTGCGCCGAGTGCGGGACGCGCCGGACGCTGACGTCCCGCACGCTGCGGGTGTTGGCCCGATAGCCCGCCGAATGTGGGACTCGCCGGATGGTGGGGTCCCGCAAGGTGCGGGTGTTGGGGCGTTGAGCCGCCGAATGTGGGACGTGCCAAATGCTGATGTCGCGCAAGCTGCGGGTGTTGGCGCGATGACCCGCCGAATGTGGGACCCGCAGCGCGCGCGAGTCCGGGGATGGCGGGTGCGTGCCCGTACCCACCGGTTGGGGGACGCCCGCGGCATCCGTGTTCCGCATATGACGGACGCCGGGGCTCTCAGCCCGCCGAATGCGGGACTTGCCGGATGCCCGCGTCCCGCAAGGTGCGGGTGTCGGGGTGATGACCCGCCGAATGCGGGACTCGCCGGACGCTGATGTCCCGCAAGCTGCGGGTGTTGGCGCGAGGACCCGCCGAATGCGGGACCCGCAAGGCGCCCCGGTCCGGAGGATGGCGGGTGCGTGCCCGTACCCACCGGTTGTGGGACGTCAGCGGCATCCGTGCCCCACGAACTGCGGATGCGGGTGCCGTAGGCCGCCGATTGCGGGACGCCCGTGGTATCCGTGTCACGCGAACTGCGGATGCGGGCGCGACGACCCGCAGTGTGCGGGACGCGCAGCACGTCCATGTCCCGCGGACCGCGGGTACCGGAGGTGCGACCCACCGAATGCGGGACGCGCCTCACACCTCTGTCCAACAACGAGCGGATGCCGGCGCTCGCACCCGCAGTTCGCGGGACGCGCCTCGCGCCGGTGTCCCACGAACCCCACCGCCCGCAGGACGGAACCCCCGCGAGCGGCCCAGCGCGCCTGTGCCCGTCAGCCGCGCAGGTCGCGGATGAGCAGGGCGGTGCGCAGGGCGGCGTCGGCGGCCTCGGCGCCCTTGTCTTCCTTCGAGTCGGGCAGGCCGGCGCGGTCGAGGCCCTGCTGCTCGTCGTCGAGGGTGAGCACGCCGAAGCCGACGGGCTTTCCGGTGTCGAGGGCGACGCGGGTGAGGCCGTCGGTGGCGGCGGCGGAGACGTACTCGAAGTGCGGGGTGCCGCCGCGGATGATGACGCCGAGGGCGACGACGGCGTCGGCGCCCGACTCCAGCGCCACCTTGCAGGCGACGGGGAGCTCGAAGGATCCGGGCACGCGCACCAGGCGCCAGGCCGCTCCGGAGGCTTCGAGCACGCGCTCGGCCCCGGCGATCAAGCCGTCGGTGATGACGTCGTGCCACTGGCCGGCGACGACGACGACCTTGAGGTCGGATCCGTCGATCGGGGCGGTGGCGGGGGCTCCGTGGCCGCTCATGCGTGCTCCTCCGTGCTCTGGGCGAGGGCGGCGTCGAGCTCGCCCGCGTCGATGATGTGCCCCATGCGGTCGCGCTTGGTGGCGAGGTACTGGTGGTTGTTGGCGCCGACGCCGACCAGCAGCGGCACCTGCTCGACGATGTCGAGGCCGAGGGTGCGCAGCTGGGTCACCTTGTCGGTGTTGTTGGTGAGCAGGCGCACCTGGTCGACGCCGAGGTCGGCGAGGATGCCGGCGGCGGCGGCGTAGTCGCGCGCATCGGCGGGCAGGCCCAGCGCCAGGTTGGCGTCGACGGTGTCCAGCCCCCGCTCCTGCAGGCTGTAGGCGCGCAGCTTGTTGATGAGGCCGATGCCGCGCCCCTCGTGTCCGCGCATGTAGATGACGACGCCGCCGTCCTTCTCGATCGCGTCGAGTGCGGCATCCAGCTGGGGTCCGCACTCGCACTTGAGCGAGCCGAACGCCTCGCCGGTGAGGCACTCCGAGTGCACGCGCACGAGCGGGGCGTCGGTGGCGAGGTCGCCCGAGACGACCGCGATGTGGTCGGTGCCGGTGACACGGTCCTTGTAGGCGAGGAAGCGGAACGAGCCGTGCGAGGTGGGCACCTGGGCCTCGGCGCGCAGGCTCACGCGCCTCCGGGCGTGCGCCGGGGCGGTGGCCTCGCGCGGGTCGACCTCGTCGAGGTGGGCGATGATCTGCTCGATGGTGATGACCGGCACGTCGTCGCGCGCGCCGAGCTCGATGAGTCCGGGCAGGCGCATCATCGACCCGTCGTCGGCGACGACCTCGGCGATCGCGCCGACCGGCGACAGGCCGGCCAGCTGCATGAGCTCGACAGCAGCCTCGGTGTGACCGGCGCGCTCGCGCACGCCGCCCTCGACGGCGCGCAGCGGCAGGATGTGGCCCGGGCGGATGACCGAGCCCGGCGTGCTCGCGGGGTCGGCCAGCACCGTGAGGGTGTGGGCGCGGTCGGTGGCGCTGATGCCCGTCGAGACCCGGTCGGCCGCGTCGACGCTGACCGTGTAGGCGGTGCCGCGGGCGTCTTCGTTGACCTCGACCATCGGGGGCAGGTCGAGGCGGTCGGCCCACTCGGCCGGCATCGGGGCGCAGATGAAGCCCGACGAGTGCCGCACCGTCCAGGCGATCCACTCGGGGGTGGCCAGCTCCGCGGAGAGGATGACGTCGCCCTCGTTCTCGCGGTTCTCATCGTCGGCGACGATGACGGGTCGTCCCGCGCGCAGGGCGTCGAGGGCGTCGGACAGGGTCGAAAGGCTCATCGGGAGCCTCCTTCGGTGGTGGGGGTGAAGCGGAGCAGGCGCTGCACGTGCCGCGCCAGGATGTCGGTCTCGAGGTTGAGGGGATCGCCCACGACGCGGGCGCCGAGGGTCGTGATGTCGAGGGTCTCGGGGATGAGGGACACCTCGAACCAGGGCGCGTCGGCGTCGGCATCCGACACGTCCGACACCGTCAGCGAGACGCCGTCGACGCAGATCGAGCCCTTGTCGACCACGAGCGGGGCCAGCTCCGCCGGCAGCGAGATGCGCAGCACGCGCCACTGGTCGCCGGGGCGCACCTCGACGAGCGTGCCGGTGCCGTCGACGTGCCCCTGCACGATGTGGCCGCCGAGGCGGGTGTGCGCGGCGAGGGCGCGCTCGAGGTTGACGGGGGATCCCTCGGCCAGCGCGCCGATCGTGGTCATGTCGAGGGTCTGGCGCATGACGTCGGCGGTGAACCAGTCGGGGCCCTGGTCGGCGACGGTCAGGCAGACGCCGCTGACAGAGATCGAGTCGCCGTGCTGGGCGTCGGACACCGCGAGCGCAGCGCGCACGGTCAGTCGCACGCCGTCGCCGGAGGGGGCGATCGCGGTCACGGTGCCGCGTTCTTCGATGATCCCGGTGAACATCAGGGGGTCTCCTTCGAGGATGCCGGATCCGTCGCGGATGCCGGATGGGCGACGATCAGCAGGTCGTCGCCGAGGGGGGTGACCGAGGCGATGCGCAGGCGTCGCTGGTCGGTGATGGTCTGAACGCCCAGGCCCCGCAGCGCGGGCCGGTCGGCGCCGTCGGGCCCGGCGCCGATGAGGGTGGGGGCGAGGTAGGCGAGCACCTCGTCGACGATCCCGGCGCGCAGGAATGCGCTGGCGATCGTCGGGCCGCCCTCGACGAACACGCGGTGCACGCCGAGGTCACGCAGCTGCGCCATGAGCGAGGGCTCGTTCGGGCTCTCGCCGCCGAGGTTCTCGCCGTCGCGGTGGAGGACGGGACGCGGGTGGCGGTGCACGAGGGCGCTCTCCGGCACGGCGCGCTGCCCGAGCACGACCGGCATCGGCTGGTGCTCGTACAGGGTGCCGTCGGGGCGGCGCGCGGTGAGGGCGGGGTCGTCGGCCAGCAGGGTGCCGGTGCCGACGACGATGGCATCCGCCTGCGCGCGGCGCTCGTGCACGTCGGCGCGGGCGGCGGGCCCGGTGATCCACTGGCTGGTGCCGTCGGCGGCGGCGGCGCGGCCGTCGAGCGACTGCGCCCACTTCACGCTCACGTGGGGGCGCCCCAGCCGCTGCACCGTCAGCCACGACGAGAGCAGGGCGGTGGCCGCGTCGTGCTCGACGCCGCCGACGACGTCGATGCCGGCAGCGCGCAGCCGCGCGGCGCCGCCCGAGGAGTTCTCCCCCGGATCGTCGACGGCGTAGACGACGCGGGCGACACCCGCGGCGATGAGGGCTTCGGCGCACGGACCGGTGCGGCCGGTGTGGTTGCACGGCTCGAGGGTGACCACGGCGGTCGCCCCGCGGGCGGCGCCGCCCGGCAGCTTCGAGAGGGCGTCGACCTCGGCGTGGGCGGTGCCGGCGCCGCGGTGCCACCCCTCGGCGAGCACGTCGCCGGCGGGGGAGAGGAGCACCGCGCCCACCTGCGGGTTGACGCCGCGCGGGCCACGCAGGGCGAGCGCCAGCGCCTCGCGCATGGCGGCTCGTTCGCGGTCTGTCGCTTCCATTCCCGGTCCTTCGGTGGGGCTCCGGGAGGAATGAGGGTGCGCACGCACGCGCGACACCGCTCGTGCTGCCTCCCATCCGGACTAGCGATCCACTCTCTGCGAGAGCGGGTCGCATCACCGTCGGTCCCGGATTTCCACCGGATCGGCCTCCCGTCAGACGAGAGGTTCGCGGACTGTCACCGCCGGTTCGGATTCCCACCGACCCCGGAGCACGTTGTGCTCACGAGTGTACTCAACGTCGGCTCGGCGCATTCATTCCGGATGACGGCGGATGTCGCCTCAGGCCGAGTCGCGCCACACCACGGGGCACTCCAGGCGCACCGCCTGGGCCGAGAAGTCGCCGGCGAGCTGGCGCAGCACGCTCAGGGCGGCCTCGCGCCCCAGCTCGGCCGCCGGCTGGTGCACGGTCGACAGCGGTGGGTCGCAGCGCAGCGCCCACGAGCTGTCGTCGAAGCCCACGACGCCCACGTCGCCGGGCACGGTGCGACCGGCCGCCCGGAGGGCCTCCATCGCACCGGCGGCCACCGCGTCGCTCGAGGCGAACACCCCGTCGATGTCGGGGCAGCGCTCCAGCAGTGCGCGCATGCCGCGCTCGCCGTCGGCGTGGCTGTAGAGGGGCACGCTCTCGACCAGCTGCGGGTCGAAGGACGTGCCGAGCGCGTCGACGAACCCCGCCAGCCGGTCGGCGCCGGAGTCGCGGTCGAGGGCGGCAGCCACCATGCCGATGCGGCTGCGTCCGGTGGCGGCCAGGCGCCGGGTGATGTCGCGGGCCGCGCCGCGGTTGTCGATGGCGACGAAGGCGGCGTCGCCGATGTCGCGAGGGTGGCCCACGAACGCGGCGGGGAGGTCCAGCGACGTGATCGCCTTGGTGATGGCATCCCCCTCGCGCGCCGAGACGATGATGACGCCGTCGATGAGCCCGCCGCTCAGGAACTTGGTGAGGCGCTCGACGTCGCGGCTCGAGTCGGCGATGAGGCAGGCCATCTGATAGTCGGCCTCCGACATCGCCTCGTTGGCGCCGAGCAGGATCGACGCGATGTTGGGGTCTTGCACGAACAGCGAGTGCGGTTCGTGCACGATGAGGCCGATCGCCTGCGAGCGCTGCATGACGAGGCTGCGGGCGGCGCGGTTGGGGATGAAGCCCACGCGCTCGATGGCCGCCTCGATCGCCGTGCGCGCGTCGTCGGAGACGTAGCGGCCGCCGTTGAGGTACCGGCTCACCGTGCCGCGGGAGACCCCGGCGTGCTCGGCGACGTCGATCACGGTCGCGCGGCGTCGTCGGCTGGTCTCCACGCGCCCATCGTATGCCCGCGGGCTGGGAGCGTGCACACCGACGCGGCACCCGTATTGACAGCGATTCCGGCGTATGCCTAGTGTGTACACGTTCACACACACTCAGCGCGGAGGAACACCGTCTGAGACTGTGCACGTTCACAGATTCGAGGACGACGGAATGACCACGCGGTATCGCCCCTTCACCCACGAGGGCATCGCCTATGGGTGCGACTACAACCCGGAGCAGTGGACTCCCGAGGTGTGGGACGAAGACATCGCCCTCATGCGCGAAGCCGGCGTCGACCTGGTCGCGATCAACATCTTCGGCTGGGCGCACGTGCAGTCCGGGCCGGGGGAGTTCGACTTCACGCTGCTCGACGACGTCATCGCGCGCCTGCACGCCGCCGGCATCCGGGTGAACCTCGGCACCGGCACCTCGTCGCCGCCGGCCTGGCTCACCCGCGCGCACCCCGAGGTGCTGCCGATGGCCGCCGACGGCACGCGCCGCTTCCCCGGGGGCCGTCAGGCGTGGTGCCCGAGCTCGCCGGTGTTCCGCAGCGCGGCGCTCGCGCTGGTGGCCGCCACCGCCGAACGCTACGGCGCGCACCCCGCGGTGGCGCTGTGGCACGTCTCGAACGAACTCGGATGCCACAACGCGCTGTGCTACTGCGACGTCTCGGCCGCCGCCTTCCGCCGCTGGCTGCGCGAGCGCTACGAGACCCTCGCCGCGCTCAACGGCGCGTGGGGCACCGCCTTCTGGAGCCAGACCTACCACGACTGGGAGGAGATCCTCCCGCCGCGGGCCACCATCTCCAGCCGCAACCCCGGCCAGGTGCTCGACTTCCACCGCTTCAGCTCCGACGAGCTGCTCTCCTATTACCGCGCCGAGGCCGACGTCATCCGCGCCCGGAGCGAGGTGCCGGTGACCACCAACTTCATGGTCACCGCCCACATCGACAGCCTCGACTACTGGTCGTGGGCGGGCGAGATGGACGTGATCGCCAACGACCACTACCTCGACCACCGGCTGGGCGACCCCACCACCGAGCTCTCGTTCGCCGCCGACCTCACCCGGGGACTGGCCCAGGGCGCGCCGTGGCTGCTCATGGAGCACTCCGTCGGCGCGGTCAACTGGCAGCCCCTCAACAAGCCCAAGGCCCCCGGCGAGGCGCTGCGCAACTCGCTCACCCACGTGGCCCGCGGCGCCGACGGCGTCTGCTTCTTCCAGTGGCGCGCCTCGGTGCAGGGCAGCGAGAAGTTCCACTCCGCGATGCTCCCGCACGCCGGCACCGACACGGCCGGCTGGCGCGAGGTCGTCGAGCTCGGCGGCATCCTCGACCGCATCGGCGAGGTCGCCGGATCGCGTGTGGTCGCCGAGGCCGCCGTCGTCTTCTCGTGGGAGGCCTGGTGGGCCTCGCAGAACGAGTCGCGCCCCAGCAGCCACCTCGGCTATCTCGACAAGGTGCACGCCGCCTACGGCGCGCTGCACGCGCTGGGCATCACCGTCGACGTCGTCGCGCCCGGCGCGCCCCTGTCGGACTACCGCCTCGTCGTCGTGCCGGGCCTGCACCTGGTGTCGCCGGCGGATGCCGCGGTGCTCACCGACTGGGCCCGTGACGGCGGCACGCTGCTGGTCACCTTCGACAGCGGCATCGTCGACACCGCCGACCGGGTCTACACCGGCGGCTACACCGGCCCCTTCCGCGAGGCGCTCGGGGTGGCCGTCGAGGAGTTCGCGCCGCTCGCCCCCGGCGAGCCGCTCACCCTGTCGTCGGGCCGCACCGCCACGCTGTGGTCGGAGCGGGGACGGGCCACCACCGCGGAGGTCGTCGACGCGTTCGTCGACGGACCCGCCGCCGGCTCGCCGGCGCTCACCCGCAACGCCTGGGGCGAGGGCGCCGCCTGGTACCTGGCGACCCTCCCGGGAGCGGCGGACTTCCGCGACATCGCCCGCCGGGTCGCCGCCGACGCCGGGCTCATCGGGCGCGCCGACGACCTGCCCGACAGCCTCGACCTGGTCCGGCGCCGCCGGGGCGCCACCGACTACCTGTTCGCGATCAACCACGGCCCCGACGCGGTGTCGGTGGCGGCGCGCGGCGACGAACTGGTCACCGGCAGCACCGCCGGTGGCACCGTGACGGTGCCCGCCGGCGCGGTCCGCATCATCCGAGAGGAGGCGACGGCATGACCGTCTCCGACGTGACATCCGCCCCGGTGCGGCGACGGGCCGGTGCGCCGCAGCGCCGCCGCCCGCAGCACCGCGGGGCGATCGCCCTGTTCACCGTGCCGTTCGGGGTGCTGTTCCTGCTCTTCTACCTGATCCCCATCGGCTACGCCATCTGGCAGTCGATGCTGGTGATCGAGCGCGACGGCACCTACGGCCAGCCGAAGCAGGTGTTCGGCGGTTTCGCGCAGTACGCGCTGGTGCTCCAGAACGCCCCGTTCTGGGAGTCGGTGTGGCGGGTGCTGCTGTTCGGCGTCGTGCAGGTGCCGGTGATGCTGGGCCTCGCGCTGCTGTTCGCGCTGCTGCTGGACTCGCCGCTGGTGAAGGGGCGGCGGTTCTTCCGCCTCGCCTTCTTCGCGCCCTACGCCGTGCCCGGCGTCATCGCCGCCATCATGTGGGGCTTCCTGTTCTCGCCGAACCTGTCGCCGTTCACCGACGTCACCCGCGCGATCGACTTCCTCTCGCCCGAGCTCGTGCTCTGGTCGATCGCGAACGTGGTCACCTGGGTCTACGTCGGCTACAACATGCTGATCATCTACTCGGCGCTGCTGGCGATCCCGCAGGAGGTGTACGAGGCGGCCCGCATCGACGGGGCCGGGCAGTGGCGCATCGCCTGGTCGATCAAGATCCCCATGGTCGCCCCCGCGCTCGTGCTCACCACGATCTTCTCGATCATCGGCACGCTGCAGCTGCTGGCCGAACCGCAGGTGTTCCGCTCCTTCAGCGCCGCCGTCTCGAGCACGTTCACCCCGAACATGACCGTCTACGCGACCAACGCCGTGCCCAACACCTCGCTGGCGGCGGCCTTCTCGGTCGTGCTGGCCCTGGCGACCTTCGTGCTGTCGTTCGCGTTCCTCAAGTTCACCCAGCGGAAGGCCGACTGATGTCCAGCATCCTCACCCGCACCCGCGGCGCCACCGCCGACGACCTGCCCACCGGTGCCGGCCGGGGCCCCCGCGAGAGCATCTTCTCGCGCAGCGCCGCCATGCTCGTGATGGTCATCGCGACCCTCTACTTCCTGGTGCCGATCTGGTGGCTGCTGATCGCCTCGTCCAAAGACCGCGGTCAGCTGCTGACGACCCCCGCCCTGTGGTTCGCCGACTGGAACCTGTTCGCCAACATCGCCGACCTGTCCGCCTACGGCGGCGGGGTGTACTGGCGGTGGCTGCTCAACTCGCTGCTGTACGCCGGCGTCGGCGCCGCCGTGGCCACGGTGCTGGCCGGCATGTGCGGCTACGCGCTGGCCAAGTACAACTTCCGGGGCCGCGAGGCGTTCTTCAACACGGTGCTCGGCGGCGTGCTGGTGCCGGCCACCGCGCTCGCGCTGCCGCTGTTCCTGCTGTTCAGCCAGGTCAACCTCACCAACACCTACTGGGCGGTGCTGCTGCCCAGCATCGTGAGCCCCTTCGGGGTCTACCTCAGCCGCATCTACGCGGCGGCGAGCGTGCCCGATGAGCTCATCGAGGCGAGCCGCCTGGACGGTGCCGGCGAGGTGCGCACCTTCTTCACGGTGTCGATCCGGCTGATGGCGCCCGCGATGGTGACGGTCTTCCTCTTCCAGTTCGTCGCCATCTGGAACAACTTCTTCCTGCCGCTGATCATGCTGCGCGACGAGGCCCTGTTCCCGGTGACCTACGGCCTCTACACCTGGAACACCCAGCTGAACCAGATTCCGGAGCTGCGCACGTACGTGCTCGTCGGCGCGCTCCTGTCGATCATCCCGCTCATCGTCGCCTTCCTGCTGCTCCAGCGGTTCTGGCGCACGGGCCTGGGCAGCGGATCGGTCAAGTAACTCCCTCGCCGCCGGGGACCAGGCGGCATCCACCCGCACCGCAATCAAGAAAAAGGATCATCATGCAGCACTCGAAGAAGGCAGTCGCCACCGGCGTCGCACTGCTGAGCGCCCTGGCGCTCTCCAGCTGCGCCGCAGGAGACAGCACCGCAGGCACCGACGCCTCCGCGGACTGCGCGCCCTCCGACGGCAAGGTCACGCTGGAGTTCACCTCCTGGATCCCCGGGATCGAAGACGTCGTGGCGATGTGGAACGACGAGAACCCCGACATCCAGGTGAAGGTGCAGACCGGCCCCAACGGCAACTCCGGCACCTACCAGTCGTTCTTCAACCAGATCAAGGCCGGCAACGCCCCCGACCTCGGCCAGATCGAGTACGACGCGCTGTCGAGCTTCCGCGTGCAGGACGGCGTCGAGAACCTCGCCGCGTGCGAAGACGTCGTGGCCGCCGAGTCGGAGTTCATCCCGTGGACCTGGGGCCAGGTCACCCTCGGCACCAGCGACGGCGTCTACGGCATCCCGCAGGACTCGGGCCCCATGGCCCTGTTCTACCGCTCCGACCTGTTCGAGCAGAACGGCATCGCGATCCCCACCACGTGGGAGGAGTACAAGGAAGCGGCCGTGAAGATCCGCGCGCTGGGCGGCTACATCACGAACTTCTCCACCGCCGACATCAACCAGTTCGCCGGCTTCGTCTGGCAGGACGGCGGCACCTGGTTCGGCAACGACGGCGACGCCTGGACCGTCGACCTCGCCGGCGACAAGAGCGCCCAGATCGCCGACTACTGGCAGGAGCTGCTCGACGAAGACCTCGTCGCCACCGTGCCGGCGTGGACCGAGGAGTGGAACAACGCCTACAACTCGGGCGAGGTCTGGACCTGGAACTCCGCCGTCTGGGGGGCCAACTCGATCTCCAGCGGCGCCCCCGACACCGCCGGCGCCTGGTCGGTCGCACCGCTGCCGCAGTGGAGCGCGGGCGGCGCGGCCGCCGGCAACTGGGGCGGTTCGTCGATCGCCGTGCTGAAGGGCTCGGAGCACGTCTACGAGGCCGCGAAGTTCGCGCTGTGGCTGAACACCTCCGACGAGGCGCTCACCGCACTGAACACCTCGGCCAACATCTACCCGGCCACCACCGCCGGGCTGAAGCTGCCCGCGCTGCAGGAGGGCGTGGAGTTCTACGGCGGGCAGAAGATCTACGACGTGTTCGCCGAGGCGGCCGAGCAGGTGAACCCCGACTTCGTGTGGGGCCCCACCATGACGCAGACCTACGCCGACGTGTCGGACGGCTTCCAGAAGGCCGTCACGGGACAGGGCACCCTGCTCGACGCGCTCACCGCGGCCCAGGAGTCGACCGTGTCGACCCTGAAGTCGCAGTCGATCCCCGTCGCGGAGTGATCTGCACGTGATCCATCACCTTCGCGCCGCGGGAGTCAGCCTCGTGGTCGACTCCCGCGGCGCGCGGGTTCCCGCCATCAGCCATTGGGGCGCCGACCTCGGCGAGGTCAGCCCCGCCGACCTGGCCGCCTTCGTCGATGCCCGAGAGCCCGCCGTCGGACCCAGTTCCATCGACGCCCCGCTGCGGCACACGCTCGTGCCGACCCTGTCCGACGGCTGGAGCGGCCTGCCGGCCGTGTCGTCGGATGCCGGGGCCACCGCCGCGGCCATCGACACCCGCCGCGACGGTCAGCGCCTGCTCGTGCGCGCCGCCCTCGGCGCCCTGCGGGTCGACACCGCCCTCGAGCTCACTCCGCAGGGCGTGCTCGTCGCCACCCGCTCGGTCACCAACACCGCGGATCGCGACGTCCGCGTCGACGCCGCCGCCGTCACCCTGCCCGTCCCCGACCGCGCCCGCGAGGTGCTCGACTTCACCGGCCGCTGGACCCAGGAGCGGCGCCCGCAGCGCACGCGCCCCGGCCACGGCGTGTGGCTGCGCGAGTCGCGCCACGGCCGCGGCGGCCACGACGACGCCTTCCTCTTCATCGCCGGCACGCCCGGCTTCGGCTTCGGCCACGGCGAGGTGTGGTCCACCCACGTCGCCTTCAGCGGCGACACCCGCCAGTGGATCGAGCGCTCGCCGCTGGGCGCGAGCGTGCTCGGCGCCGGTGAGCGCCTGAGCGGTGTCGTCCTCGCCCCCGGCGAGACGCTCGAGGTCGCCCCCGTGGTCGCCACCTACTCGGGTGCGGGCCTCGACGGGCTCTCCGACCGCCTGCATCCGTGGATCCGCTCGTGGGCGGCGCCCCGCCGTCCCCGCCCGATCACCGCGAACACGTGGGAGGCCGTCTACTTCGACCAGTCGTTCGACAAGCTCGCCCCGCTGGTCGATGCCGCCGCCGACATCGGCGTGGAGCGGTTCGTGCTCGACGACGGCTGGTTCCACGGCCGCACCGACGACCGGCGGGCCCTGGGCGACTGGACCGTCGACGCCGGACGCTGGCCCGATGGCCTCGGCCCCCTCGTCGCCCGCGTGGCGGCGGCCGGCATGGAGTTCGGGCTGTGGGTCGAGCCCGAGATGGTGAGCCTCGACTCCGACCTCGCCCGCGCCCACCCCGAGTGGCTCCTCACCGACCCGGCCGCCGTCACCTGGCGGTGGCAGCACGTGCTCGACCTCGCGCGCGACGACGTGCGCGCCCACCTCTTCGCGCGCCTCGACGCGCTGCTGCGCGCCCACCCGATCCGCTACCTCAAGTGGGACCACAACCGCGACCTGCTCGTCGACGGCTCCCGCGCCCAGGTTCTCGGTCTGTACCGCCTGCTCGACGACCTGCGCGCGGCCCACCCCGACGTCGAGATCGAGTCGTGCGCGTCGGGCGGCGCGCGCATCGACCTCGGCATCCTGCGCCGCGTCGACCGGGTGTGGACCAGCGACGCCAACGACCCGTGGGAGCGGCAGCTGATCCAGCGCTGGACCGGCATCCTCATCCCGCCGGAGTATCTCGGGTCGCACGTCGGCGACGCGCGCTCGCACACCACGGGGCGCACGACCGACCTGTCGTTCCGCCTGGCCACCGCCCTGTTCGGCCACGCCGGGGTGGAATCCGACATCTCGCGGCTGCCCGCCGCCGACCGCGACGCCCTGCGCGCGTGGACCGGCTTCCACCGCGCCCACCGCGACCTGCTGCACGCCGGCCGCGTGGTGCGGGCCGACGACGTCGACGATGCGGTGCTCGTGCACGGCGTCGTCGCCCCCGGCGCGGGCGAGGCGCTCTACAGCTATGCCGTCGTGGGCGGCACGGATGCCGCACTGCCGGCCCCGGCGGCACTGCCCGGACTCGACCCGGAGCGGCGCTACCGCGTGCGCCCGGTGTCGTTCGGCGCGGACGCCGGCGCGGTGCAGGACGCCCCGCCGCCGTGGCTGGCGCACGGCACCGTGCTGCCCGGGCGGATGCTCGCGGCCGGGGCGCTGGCGATGCCGCTGCTCATCCCGGGGTCGGCGATGGTGCTGCACGTCACCGCAGACGACGACGCACCCGCCGGTTCCGACCCCGGCGCACCGCACGACTGAGATCATGGAGAGGCGAACCGAGAGGTGGACATGCTGCAGACGCTGACCGAACGACCGTATGCCGACGTGCTGATCGTGGGCGGAGGGATCAACGGCCTGGCCGCGTTCCGCGAGCTGGCCCTGCAGGGGGTGGACGTCGCCCTCGTCGAGCGCGGCGACATCATCTCGGGTGCCTCGGCGGCCTCGAGCCACATGATCCACGGCGGCATCCGCTATCTCGAGAACGGCGAGTTCCGTCTCGTGCGGGAGGCCGTCGTCGAGCGCAACCGGCTGCTTCGGCTGGCGCCCCACTACGTGCGCCCGCTCCAGACGACGATCCCGATCACCTCGACCTTCTCGGGGCTGCTCTCGGCGCCGCTGCGGTTCCTGCGGCACGGCTCGGGCCCGCACCGGGAGCGCGGCGCCGCGCTCATCAAGATCGGGCTGGTCATCTACGACTCGTTCTCGCGCAGCGGCGGCCGCGTGCCCCGCCACGCGTTCCACGGCCGGCGCCGCTCGCGGCAGCTGCTGCCGCACCTGCACCCCGACGTGGCCTACACCGCCACCTACTGGGACGCCTCGCTCCACGACCCCGAGCGCCTCGCCGTCGACGTCGCCCGCGACGCCCTCGCCGCCGGCGCGCACGCGCGGCTGGCCACCCGCACCGCCGTGGTCGGCACCCGCGACGGCGCGCTCGTGCTGCGCGGTGAAGACGGCACCGAGAGCGCGTTCCGCGCCTCGGTCGTCGTCAACGCCACCGGCCCGTGGACCGATCTCACCAACGACGCCCTCGGCGCCCCCACCCGGTTCATGGGCGGCACGAAGGGCTCGCACATCGTGCTCGACGACCCCGAGCTGCTGGCGGCCACGGGGGGCCGCGAACTGTTCTTCGAGAACGCCGACGGCCGCATCGTGCTCATCTACCCGCTGAAGGGGCGCGTGCTCGTGGGCACGACCGATCTCGAGCACGACATGGCAGACGCGGTGCAGTGCACCGAGGCCGAGGTCGACTACTTCGTCGAGCTCATCTCGCAGGTGCTGCCCGAGATCGTCGTCGACCGCACGCGCATCGTCTACCGGTTCTCCGGGGTGCGCCCGCTCCCCGGTCACGGCGATCTCGCCCCCGGCTTCGTCTCCCGCGACTACCGCATCGAGCAGAGCACCCTGCCGGGCGGGTCGGCGACGGTGCTGAGCCTCGTCGGCGGCAAGTGGACGACCTTCCGCGCCTCGGGGGAGGCCCTCGCCGACCGCGTGCTCGGCGCCCTGCACGTCCCCCGCCGCACCTCGACCACGCAGCTGCCGATCGGCGGCGGCGCCGGGTTCCCCGAGACCGACGAAGCCCGCGACGCGTGGATCCGCGCGCACGGCGCAGGCCTGCCCGCCGCCCGGGTGATCACCCTGCTCGACCGCTACGGCACCGTGGCCGCCGACGTGGCCGCCGCCATCGCCGCCGACCCCGACGACGCGCCGCTGCACGGCGCCCCCGACTACAGCACGGGGGAGCTGCGCCACCTCGCCCGCACCGAGTGGGTCTCCCACCTCGACGACCTGCTGCTGCGGCGCACATCGCTGGCGTTCACCGGCGCCGCCGATGCCGCCGCGGCCGCCGTCGCCGCCGCCGTGGCGCCCGAGCTCGGCTGGGACGACGAGCGGATCGAGGCCGAGATCCGGCGGGGGATCGCGGCCGTGCACGCCGCCGACCCGACCTGGCCCGGCCACGCGGCATCCGTCCCCACCGGGGATGCCGATCCCACCGGGGACGCCGTCGCCGCGGGCGCCGCCGACACCGCCGGCTCCGGCGCCGCGCGATAGCCTGACCGATGCCGGACCGGGCGCCGCTGCGAGGCGGCGCCGGCCGGCCGCGCGGGCGCCGACGCCCGCGGAAGGAGAACCCGTGACACACGTGCTGGCCATCGACCAGGGCACCACCTCGACCCGCGCGATCGTCTTCGACGACACCGGCGCCATCGTCGCCTCCGCCCAGCGGGAGCACGAGCAGTTCTTCCCCCGCGCCGGGTGGGTCGAGCACGACCCGGTGGAGATCTGGACCGACACCGAGTGGGTGATCGCCACGGCCCTCGGCCGCGCCCGCACCCGCGCCGACGACATCGCCGCCGTCGGCGTCACCAACCAGCGCGAGACCACCGTGGTGTGGGACAAGCGCAACGGCCGGCCCATCCACCGCGCGATCGTGTGGCAGGACACCCGCACCCAGCCGGCGATCGACCGGCTGACCGGGCCCGACCGCGAGGGCACGTTCCGCTTCGCCGAGCAGACCGGGCTGCCGGTGGCCACCTACTTCTCGGCCTCCAAGATCGCCTGGATCCTCGACCACGTCGACGGCGCCCGCGACCTCGCCGAGGCCGGACACCTGCTGTTCGGCACGACCGACTCGTGGCTGGTGTGGAACCTCACCGGGGGCGCGCGCGGCGGCATCCACGTCACCGACGTCACCAACGCCAGCCGCACCCTGCTCATGGATCTGCGCACCCTCGACTGGGCCGACGAGCTGCTTGCGCACTGGCGCATCCCGCGGTCGATGATGCCCGAGATCCGCTCGTCCTCCGCGGTGCTGGGCACCGTCTCGGCCGTCTCCGAACTGCGCGGAGTGCCCATCGCCGGCATCCTCGGCGACCAGCAGGCGGCCACGTTCGGTCAGGCCGCCTTCGACGCGGGCGAGTCGAAGAACACCTACGGCACCGGCAACTTCCTGCTCGTGGGCACCGGCACCGAGATCGTCCGTTCCGAGTCGGGCCTCATCACCACCGTCGCCTACCGCTGCGGCGACGAGCCCGCCCGCTACGCGCTGGAAGGGTCGATCGCCGTCACCGGGTCGCTCGTGCAGTGGCTGCGCGACAACCTCGGCATCATCAGCCGCTCCGAAGACGTCGAGACCCTCGCCCGCTCGGTCGACGATAACGGCGGCGCCTACTTCGTCCCCGCCTTCTCGGGGCTGTTCGCCCCCTACTGGCGCCCCGACGCCCGCGGCGCCCTCGTCGGCCTCACCCGGTACGTCGGGAAGGGGCACATCGCCCGGGCGGCGCTGGAGGCCACCGCGTTCCAGACGCTGGATGTCATCGAGGCCGCCGTGGCCGACACCGGCCGCGAGCTCGACGAGCTGCGCGTCGACGGCGGGATGACCCGCAACGACCTGCTGCTGCAGTTCCAGGCCGACGTGCTGCAGCTGCCCGTCGTGCGCCCGAAGGTGGTCGAGACCACGGCGCTGGGCGCCGCCTACGCCGCGGGCCTCGCGACCGGCGTGTGGGCCAGCCGCGACGAGCTGCGCGGGCACGCGCAGGAAGACCGCCGCTTCGAGCCGCAGATGCCCCGCGACGAGCGCGACCGGCGCGTGCGCATGTGGCGCAAGGCCGTGCAGAAGTCGCTCGACTGGGTCGACGACGACGCGCGCACCCTCATGGGCACCGCCGACTGAGCCCGGTCGGGGCTACTTGAGCAGCCGCGACAGCCGCCGGTCGGCGAGGATCTTGCCCCCGGTCTGACACGTCGGGCAGTACTCCAGCGAGTTGTCGGCGAAGAACACGCTGCGCACCTCGTCACCGCACACCGGGCACGCCTCCCCGCGCCGGCCGTGCACGGCCATGCCGCGCCGCTTGGCGTCTTTGAGCTCGGCGGGCGGCTTTCCGGATGCGGTGGCGACGGCATCCGTCAGCGTGTCGTGGACCGCCGCGTACAGGCGGTCGATCTCGGCGTCGTCGAGGGTCGCCGCCAGCGCGTACGGCGACATCTTCGCGGCGTGCAGGATCTCGTCGGAGTAGGCGTTGCCGATCCCCGCGACGACCGACTGATCGCGCAGCACCCCCTTGATCTGCGTGCGCCTGCCCGAGAGGAGCCCGGCCAGCGTCGCCCGCGAGAAGGCGGGGTCGAGCGGGTCGGGGCCGAGGCGGGCGATCCCGGGAACCTCGGCGGGATCGCGCACCACCGAGATCGCGAGCGACTTCTTCGTGCCCGCCTCGGTGAGGTCGAACCCGCTGCCGTCGCCGAAGGCGACCCGCAGGGCGATGGGGGTCTTCCCGGGCTTGATGAGCGTCGCCGGCAGCGTCTCGGTGAACCGCAGCCACCCGGCCTTGGCGAGGTGGAAGACCAGGTGCACACCGGCGTCCGTCGACAGGTCGACGAACTTGCCGTGGCGCGCGGCGCCGGTGATCGTCGTGCCCACGAGTGCGTCGATGGGGGGATCGTAAGTCTTCAGCGCGGCGATGCCCGCGAGCATCACGCGATCGATCCGCACCCCCGTCAGACGCCCGTCGAGGAAGTTGACGAGCCCCTGCACCTCCGGCATCTCGGGCATGGCCTCATCCTGTCAGAGGTCGGCGAGCACCGGCCAGGGCTGCGGTTCGCGGTCATCGGTGCGCAGCAGCCCGGCCATCCAGCCGTCGTCGCGCACCCCCGCGCCGTTGACGAGGGCCTGGCGCTGGGCGCCCTCGAAGCGGAACCCGATCCGGCGGGCGAGGCGGGCCGAGCCCTCGTTGCCGGCCACAGCGCGCCAGCTGATGCGCACGAGGTCGAGGCCGTCGGGGGAGAAGCCGAAGTCGACGACCGCCCGGCAGGCCTCGGTCAGGTAGCCGCCGCGGCGGAACGCCGGCGTCATCCAGTAGCCGATCTCGGCCGACCCGGCGCCGGCGCTCATACGGTGGAGGCCGACCATCCCGGCCAGCTCGCCCTCGTGCTGGATCGCCCACGTCGCCTCGCTGCCCGACTCCCACCAGTCGCGGGTCTTCGCGATGAAGCCCTCCGCGTGCTCGCGCGCGTACGGCGACGGCACGGTGGTGTACCGCTGGATCAGCGGGTCCTGACAGGCGTCGTAGATCGCGTCGATGTCGGCCTCGGCCGGGGGCGACAACTCGAGCCTCGCGGTGTGCAGCGTGACCGGTTCCATCCCGCGACCCTACCCCGCCCCACCCGCCCCGGCCACGACGCGCGCCCCTGTCCGCGTCCCTGTCGGAGCCCCTCACCGCGGGCCACGGCGCATAACTCAGGCAGAACGGCAGTTCCGGGCCCGATCCGCCGCGGCCACGGGCATTCTGCCTGAGTTATGCGCCGTGGTCGCCTTCCTCCACAGGCGACGATCCGCCCCGAGCGTCCACAGATCGAGGTCGCCGGGCACCGCCCGCGCGCTCGCGCGGCGAGGGTGACCCTATGTCCCTCGTGTCCGTGCCCGCCGATCTCGTCCTCCGACGCGCCGATCTGCTCGCGCTCGGCTTCCGTCCGAAGCAGATCACGCGCGCCGTGCGGGGCGGACGGATCCTGCGGCTGCGCCGCGACCGTTACCTCGCCGCCCCTCAGCCGGGCATCGAGAGCGCGGTGCGCGTGGGCGGCCGGCTGGCCTGTGTCTCGCTGCTGCGCCTGCTCGGCGTCTTCGTGTTCGACGACGGCGTCCTGCATATCCACATCGAGCGGACGATGTCACGCCTGCGCTCGCCCGCCGATCGGACCCGTCCGCTGTCGGACCGGGACCGCGCCGCACTGCGCCTTCACTGGTGGCCCCTGCGCTTCGACGAGCACACGCTCGGCGTCGTGCCCGTGGCGGATGCGGTGGCTCAGGCCGTGCGGTGCCAGTCGCCGCGACATGCCGTGGCGACGATCGACAGCATCCTGCATCACGGCATCCTCACCCGTCTCGATCTGGCGGACGTGTTCGCCGCGCTGCCCCGCCGGTTCGGGACGGTCCTCCGGCTGTCGGACGGCCGCGCGGAGTCGGGGCCAGAGACCCTGATGCGACTGATCCTGCGGCAGCTGGGTCTGCGCTTCGAGGTGCAGGTTCAGGTGGACGGGGTCGGGCGCGTCGACTTCCTTGTCGAGGGATGGCTGATCATCGAATGCGACAGCAAGGCGCATCACGAGGGGTGGCGGATGCAGAAGCGCGACCGCCGCCGAGACCTCGCCGCGGCCCGCCTGGGTCTCGTGAGCTTGCGTCCCCTGGCCGAGGACCTGCTCTACGACCCGGAGCGCGTCATCGCCGCGGTGCGGGGACTGGTCGCCACCCGCCGCCGCTGACCGTCCGCCCGGGCTCCCGCACCCGCGCCACCGGCGCATAACCCAGGCAGAATCGCCGCGCGCGGCGCTGAACGCGCGCCTGCGCGCGAAACCGCCTGAGTTATGCGACCTGGCACCGGGCCGGCCGCCACAGCCTACGAGCCAGAGCTGCGAAACGGGCACCCTCGCCACCGGCGCATAACTCAGGCAGAATCGCCGCGCGCGGCGCCGCACGAGCGCCCGCGCGCGGAACTGCCTGAGTTATGCGACTTGGCACCGGGCCAGGCGGGGCAGAACCCGGACGCCGCAGCGACCGGCAGGCGGTCAGACGCGGCGGAGGAGGCCGACCTTGTCGTAGACGGCGGCGAGGGTCGCGTCGGCGACCTCGTCGGCGCGGGCGGCGTTGGTCGCCAGCACACGGTCGAGCTCGGCGGGGTCGGCGAGCAGCTCGAGGGCACGCTCGCGCACCGGGCCGAACTCGCCCACGACGACCTCGGCGAGGCCCTTCTTGAAGTCGCCGTAGCCGCGACCGGCGTACTCGTCCTCGATCGCGGGGATCTGGCGGCCGGTGAGGGCGGCGTAGATCACGAGCAGGTTCGAGACGCCGGGCTTGGCCTCGCGGTCGTAGCGCACCGAGCCCTCCGAGTCGGTCACCGCGCGCATGACCTTCTTCGCCGAGACCGACGGGTCATCCAGCAGCCACAGCACGCCCGCATCGGACTCGGCCGACTTGCTCATCTTGGCGGTGGGGTTCTGCAGGTCGTAGATGCGGGCGGTGTCCTGCTGGATCACCGGCATCGGCACCCGGAACGTGTCGCCGTAGCGCGAGTTGAACCGCTCGGCCAGGTCGCGGGTGAGCTCGACGTGCTGCTTCTGGTCGTCGCCGACCGGCACGATGTCGGTCTGGTAGAGCAGGATGTCGGCGGCCATCAGCACCGGGTAGGTGAACAGGCCCACCGAGGTGGCGTCGCTGCCGTAGCGCTGCGACTTGTCCTTGAACTGGGTCATGCGGCCGGCCTCGCCGAAGCCGGTGATGGTCGAGAGGATCCAGGCCAGCTCGGCGTGCGCGCGCACGTGCGACTGCACGTACAGCGTCGATCGCGAGGGCTCGATGCCCGCGGCGATGTACTGCGCGGCGGTGCGCCGGGTCTTCTGCCGCAGCTCGGCCGGGTCGTTGGGCTGGGTGAGGGCGTGGAGGTCGACGACCGAGAAGTAGGCGTCGTAGGCCTGCTGCAGGTCGCGCCACTGCATGAGCGCCCCGATGTAGTTGCCGATCTGGAGGGAGTCGGCGGACGGCTGCATGCCGGAGTACAGGCGGGGTTTGGTCACGGGTCAATCCTACGAGCGGATGCGGGGACGTCGCGCCCCGCCGGGGCGGGCGCCCCGGGTCAGAAGGTGTAGTCGGCGACGACGGGGGCGTGGTCGCTCCAGCGGGTGTCCCAAGAGGGGGCGCGCACGACGCGGTAGTCGGCCACGCGCGCTGCCAGCGCGGCGGTGGCCAGGTGGTAGTCGATGCGCCAGCCGGTGTCGGTGTCGAACGCCTTGCCGCGGTTGGACCACCACGAGTACGGCCCGTCGACCTCGCCCGCCCAGGTGCGGCCCACGTCGACCCAGCCGAGGCCCGTGCCCGTCGCGCCGTCGACGGTGGCGACGGGTGCGCCCGCCGCGCCCAGGAAGCGGTCGAAGTAGGCGCGCTCGCGGGGGAGGAAGCCCGCCTTCTTGAGGTTGCCCTTCCAGTTGCGGATGTCGAACTCCCGGTGCCCGACGTTGAGGTCACCGGTGATGAGGGCGAGCTCGCCGAGCTGCGGCATCCGCGCTTCCATCGCGTCGAGGAACGCGTACTTGGCGACCTGCTTCTCGGTATCGGCCTCACCGGTGAACACGTAGGCGCTCACGACGGTGAGGGTCTCGTCGCCGACGCGGATGTCGGCTTCGACCCAGCGGCCCTTGGAGTCGAGCGTGTCGTCGCCCAGCTCGATGCGCCAGACGTCGAGGGGCTCGCGCGCGGCGATCGCGACGCCGGCACGCCCCTTGGCGAGCGCCTCGTCGCCGACGATGTGCCAGCCCGGCAGGGCGGCGGCGAGATCGGATGCCTCGGCGCGCACCTCCTGCAGGGTGAGGATGTCGACGTCTGCCTGCTCGAGCCAGCCGTGCATGCCCTTGCGGGCGGCGGCGCGGATGCCGTTGACGTTGACGGACGCGATGCGGAGGTTGCGGGGCACCGTGACAGCCTAGCCACGGCCGCAGACACGCCAGGCGCCATCCCCAGCCCGAGCCCCGCCCCTGGGTCAGTCCGGCAGCAGGCCGTGCGGCTTGACGGGCGGGGGAGCTGCGGCCTGCACCTGGGCGAGCTCGTCCTCCGCCTCGCGCAGACCCCGGGCGGTCTGCCACTTGCGGAACCAGGGCGCGGTGTCGTGGGCCTCGCGCGCGGTGCGCAGGCGCACCCGGGCGGCCAGCAGCAGGGCGGTGTGCTCCTCCTGCAGGCGCTCCCGCTCGGAGAGCACGCGCACCGGCACGTCGGCGTCGTTGGCGGCCACGGCGATCCACGAGGCGGCCACGAGGATGACGATGCCGACGAGCCGGAACCAGACGAGGAAGCCGATGAACACCGAGAAGGTGGCCAGCAGCGGGTTGGACGGGGTGTAGACCAGCAGCAGGCCGGCGCCGATCTGCAGCACCGAGATGGCGCCGCCGCCCAGCAGCGAGCCCGGCCAGATGCGCCGCCAGGGGAGCGTCGCGCCGGTGAGGAAGCGGAACAGCGACCCCAGGGCGGCGGCGTTGATCGCGAAGCCGACCGCGATCGACAGCACCTGCACGCTCACGTGCGACCACACCGTGTCGTCGGCGACGCCGAGCACCGACAGCAGGGTCTTCAGTGCGCCGCCGGCGATCGCGCCGAGCCCGGCGCCGAGGATGAGGGCCAGCCCGAACATCGCGGCGGCGACGAAGTCGCGGGCCTTGAGCAGGAAGTAGTTGCGGCGGTCGAACGGCAGCCCGAAGATGTCGCGCACGGCGCGTCGCGTGAAGGTGACGAAGCCGATCGCCGTCCAGATCGCCACACCGAGCGCGATCGCACCGGTGACGGCCAGCACGCCGGTGCTGCTGCGGGCCACCTCGGTCACGGCATCCGGGGTCACCAGGCCGTTCGCGCTGATGATGCCCGGGATGTAGTGGTTGATGAGCAGGATGAGGCTCTCGATGGCGGTCTCGCTGCCGCCGAGCCACACCCCCACGCCGGCGAAGGCGACGTAGAGCACCGCGAACATCGCGAACAACGACTGGTAGCTGATGCTCGCCGCCAGCAGGAAGCCGTTGCTCAGCAGGAAGTGCCGCCACACCCGCACCGGGAACCACGCGAGGGTCTTGCGGGTGATCTCGGTCGCCCGGCTGAGGGGCACGTCGAAGCGCTCGCGCAGCTCGGCCTGCCGGGCCTCCCACCGTTCGCGCAGGCCCTCCTCCTCGGCGCGCGCGACGTCGGCGACGGCGCGCTTGGTGTGGGGAGAGCTCACGCGGTCAGCGTACCGATCAGCCGAGCGGGCGCGCTCAGCCGCGCAGGACGGCCTGCTTGACCTCGGCGATCGCCTTGGTCACCTCGATGCCGCGGGGGCACGCCTCGGTGCAGTTGAAGGTCGTGCGGCAGCGCCACACGCCCTCCTTGTCGTTGAGGATGTCGAGGCGCACATCGCCGGCGTCGTCGCGCGAGTCGAAGATGAAGCGGTGCGCGTTGACGATGGCGGCCGGGCCGAAGTACTGGCCGTCGGTCCAGAACACCGGGCACGACGAGGTGCACGCAGCGCACAGGATGCACTTGGTGGTGTCGTCGAAGATCGCGCGGTCCTTGATCGACTGCACGCGCTCCTTGCCGGGCTCGGGCGTCGAGTTGGCGATGAGGAACGGCTGCACCTCGCGGTACGACGCGAAGAAGGGCTCCATGTCGACGACGAGGTCCTTCTCCAGCGGCAGGCCCTTGATGGCCTCGACGTAGATCGGCTTCGAGATGTCGAGGTCCTTGATCAGCGTCTTGCAGGCCAGGCGGTTGCGGCCGTTGATGCGCATGGCATCCGAACCGCAGATGCCGTGCGCGCACGACCGGCGGAAGGTCAGCGAGCCGTCGACCTCCCATTTGATCTTGTGGAGGGCGTCGAGCACGCGGTCGGTGGAGTACAGCTCCACGTCGTAGTCGACCCAGCGCGGCTCGGCGTCGACCTCGGGGTCGAAGCGTCGGATGATGAAGGTGACGAGGAACGACTGGATGCCGGTGTCGTCGGCGGCGTCCTGGGTCTGCGCGGCCGCGTCGGTGTCGGGGGCGACGAGGGTCATCAGTACTTCCTCTCCATCGGCTGGTAGCGCGTCACGACGACGGGCTTCCAATCCAGGCGGATGTGGTCCTCGGGGTGCGAGGAGTGCGGGTCGCCCGACAGGTAGGCCATCGTGTGCTTCATGTAGTTCTCGTCGTCGCGCTTGGGGTAGTCGTCGCGCATGTGCCCGCCGCGGCTCTCCTTGCGGTTGCGGGCGGTGACCACGACGACCTCGGCGAGGTCGAGCAGGAAGCCGAGCTCGACGGCCTCGAGCAGGTCGGTGTTGAACCGCTTGCCCTTGTCGTCGACGTGCACGTTCTTGTAGCGCTCGCGCAGGTCGGCGATGACGTCCATGACCTCCGAGAGCGACTCGTCGGTGCGGAACACCTGGGCCTTGCGGTCCATCTCGTCCTGCAGGGTCTTGCGCAGCACCGCGATGCGCTCGCCGCCCGGGTTGTTGCGCAGGCCCTCGAGCATGTCGCGCACGTCCTTGGCGGGGTCGTCGGGAAGCGGCACGAAGTCGGCCGTCTGCACGTACTCGACCGCGTTGCGCCCGGCGCGCTTGCCGAAGACGTTGATGTCGAGCAGCGAGTTGGTGCCGAGGCGGTTCGAGCCGTGCACCGAGACGCAGGCGCACTCGCCGGCGGCGTAGAGGCCGGGCACGACGGTGGTGTTGTCGCTGAGCACCTCGCCGGCGACGTTGGTGGGGATGCCGCCCATCGCGTAGTGGGCGGTGGGCATGACGGGCACGGGCTCGACCACCGGGTCGACGCCGAGGTAGGTGCGGGCGAACTCGGTGATGTCGGGGAGCTTGGTCTCGAGCACCTCGGCGCCCAGGTGCGTGCAGTCCAGCAGCACGTAGTCGCGGTGCGGGCCGGCGCCGCGACCCTCGGCGACCTCCTGCACCATGCAGCGGCTGACGATGTCGCGGGGTGCGAGGTCCTTGATGGTGGGGGCGTAGCGCTCCATGAAGCGCTCGCCCGAGGCGTTGCGCAGGATCGCGCCCTCGCCGCGGGCGCCCTCGGTGAGGAGGATGCCGAGACCGGCGAGGCCGGTGGGGTGGAACTGGAAGAACTCCATGTCCTCCAGCGGCAGGCCCTTGCGCCAGATCACGCCGACGCCGTCACCGGTGAGGGTGTGGGCGTTGGAGGTGGTCTTGAAGATCTTGCCGAAGCCGCCGGTGGCGAAGATGACGGCCTTGGACTGGAAGACGTGCAGGTCGCCGGTGGACAGGTCGTAGGCGACGACGCCGGCGACCTGGGTGTTGCCGTCGGCATCCTTCACCGTGATCAGGTCGAGCACGTAGAACTCGTTGAAGAAGTTGATGCCGAGCTTGACGCAGTTCTGGAACAGCGTCTGCAGGATCATGTGCCCGGTGCGGTCGGCGGCGTAGCAGGCGCGGCGCACGGGGGTCTTGCCGTGGTCGGCGGTGTGACCGCCGAAGCGGCGCTGGTCGATCTTGCCCTCGGGCGTGCGGTTGAACGGCAGGCCCATGTTCTCGAGGTCGATGACGGCGTCGATGGCCTCTTTGGCGAGGATCTCGGCGGCATCCTGGTCGACGAGGTAGTCGCCGCCCTTGACGGTGTCGAAGGTGTGCCACTCCCACGAGTCCTCTTCGACGTTGGCCAGGGCCGCCGCCATGCCGCCCTGCGCGGCACCGGTGTGCGAGCGCGTCGGGTAGAGCTTGGTGATCACGGCGGTCTTCGCGCCGGGGCCGGCCTCGATCGCCGCGCGCATGCCGGCGCCGCCGGCGCCCACGATCACGATGTCGAACTGGTGGTAGTGGACCCCGTCCTTCACGACGGTGTCTGCGGTCTGGGTGCTCACGTCAGGATGCCTTCGTCTTCTGCTGCGTCGTTCGCGGGCAGCGTCGGTCGCGTATGGGGGAGGTCGTGCGGGGTTCCGCGCCGAGGATCACTGCGCGGCGCACAGCTCGGTGAGGACGCTGCCGTCGCTGAGGTTGGGGATGCACGGGTCGAAGGTGAACACGACGAGCGTGCCGAGGAGGATCAGCAGCGCGGCGGCCGCCCAGATCGCCCACACCAGCACGCGGCGCACCGCCTGGCCGGTGACGTAGTCGTTGACGATCGTGCGCATGCCGTTGGCGCCGTGGATGAAGGCCAGCCACAGCATCAGCACGTCCCACCACTGCCAGAACGGCGAGGCGAACTTGCCGGCGACGAACGCGAAGTCGATGCCGTGGATGCCTTCGCCGAGCATGAGGTTCACGAACAGGTGGCCGAAGATCAGCACGATCAGCAGCACGCCCGAGACGCGCATGTAGATCCAGCCCCACTTCTCGAGGTTCGGGCCGGACTTGCGCACCTGCGCGTTGCGAGAGCTGCGGGGAGCGGCGAGGGTGTCGGTGCTCATCAGTGACCGCCTCCCATGTTCGAGAAGACGATCGGGAGGTGGCGGGCGGCGAAGCCGCCGACGGTCACCGCCCACAGGACCAGCACGGCCCACCACAGCTGACGCTGGTGGCGCGTCGCGGCCGGCCACAGGTCGACGGCGATGATGCGCAGGCCGTTGAAGGCGTGGTAGACGATGGCGGCGACCAGCACCGTCTCGCCGAGACCCATGATCGGGTTCTTGTAGGTGCTCATCACGGCGTCGTAGGCCTCGGGCGCGACGCGGATCAGCGCCGTGTCGAGCACGTGCACGAGCAGGAAGAAGAAGATGGCGACGCCGGTGATGCGGTGCAGCACCCACGACCACATGCCCTCGCGGCCGCGATACAGCGTTCCCCGCGGAGTCCTGGACGTCGTCTGCGTGACCGACGGTGTGACTCGTGCTGGTGCAGACACGGTCGTCCTCCCTTGGTGAGATGTGACACCTCGAACGCGGCGACGGGCAGTCGATGCCCACTCGGGGGTTCCCCCCGGCGTCGCAGACGGGCGCAGGATCATCTTATTCCCGGTCTGGGGGACCGGCGACGAAGGATGGCCTAAGTTCTCTCGATGTCGAGAGATCCGAAGGATCCCGGATTCTTGCGTTGTCACGGCGCTCTCCCGGGCGGGCGGATGCCGCGCGGGTAGGCTTCGGGGCATGGTCGACGCCCTTGAGGACTTCTACGCCGTCATCCCCGCCGGAGGGGTGGGAAGCCGGCTGTGGCCGCTGTCGCGCGCGGATGCCCCGAAGTTCTTGCACGACCTCACCGGGTCGGGCCATTCGCTCCTGCGCGACACGTGGGACCGCCTCGCGCCGCTGGCGGGGGAGGACCGCATCGCCGTGGTCACCGGCCGCGCCCACCGCGCCGCCGTCGAGGCGCAGCTTCCCGGCATCCCCGACCACAACGTCTTCCTCGAGTCCGAGCCGCGCGACTCGGCCGCCGCCATCGGCCTGGCCGCCGCGATCCTGCACCGCCGCGAGCCCGACGTGATCATCGGCTCCTTCGCCGCCGACCACGTCATCCGCGGGACGCGCGTGTTCGAGTTCGCCGTGCGCGACGCCGTGGCCGTGGCCCGCGAGGGCTACATCTGCACGATCGGCATCGCGCCCTCCGAGCCCGCGGTCGGCTTCGGCTACATCAAGCGCGGCGGCGAGCTCATCGTCGAGGGCGCCCGCGACGCCTCCCTCGTCGAGCGCTTCGTCGAGAAGCCCGACCTCGACACGGCCCGCGCCTACGTCGCCGACCGCTCCTACCTGTGGAACGCGGGCATGTTCATCTCGCGCGCCGACGTGCTGCTGGCCGAGATCGAGGCCAACAACCCGCAGCTGCACGCGGGACTGCTCGAGCTGGCCGAGGCGTGGGACGACCGCGACCGCCGCGGACCGGTCGTCGACCGGGTGTGGCCGACCCTCCCCAAGATCGCCATCGACTACGTCGTGGCCGAGCCCGCCGCCGAGAAGGGGCGGTTGGCCGTCGTGCCCGGCCACTTCGACTGGGACGACGTGGGCGACTTCGCGAGCCTCGCCAAGCTCAACTCCAGCGGCCGCAAGAACGACCTGGCGATCCTCGGCGAGAACGCCCGCATCCTCTCCGACGCCGCCAGCGGCATCGTCGTCAGCCACACCAACCGCGTCATCAGCCTCATCGGCGTGAAGGACATCGTCGTGGTCGACACCCCCGACGCGCTGCTGGTGACCACCAGCGAGCACGCGCAGCGGGTGAAGGGCGTGGTCGACGCGCTCAAGCTCACCGGCCGCGGCGACGTGCTCTGAGCCGCGTGCCGGCCGACCGGATGCCGCCCGTCGGGGCGCGGTGTATCGGAATGATTGCGTCTTTGTAACCATTCCCGACCATGGGCATGATCTGACCGCAACCGCGCCGTCACAGTAGGTAACTTCATGGGAAACCCCCGCGAAATCCGCGGGTCTTCTTCCGTGGAGGCAGCGTTGACCATTTCCACCCGAAAGCGCGTGCTCGGCAGCCTCGTCGCCGCCAGCATGTTCGTCGCCCTCGCCGGCTGTGCATCCGCACCCGAGAGCTCGCCCTCCGGCTCCGCCGCACCCGGCGGTGCCGTCGACGGCTTCAAGCCCTGCATGGTGTCCGACGCCGGCGGCTTCGAGGACAAGTCGTTCAACCAGCTCGGTGCCGAGGGCCTCGAGGCCGCGGCCGCGTCGCTGGGCGTCGAGTCCAAGAAGGTCGAGTCGGGCTCCGAGTCCGACTACGCCCCGAACATCCAGAGCCTCGTCGACGAGGGCTGCAACCTGATCATCACGGTCGGCTTCCTCCTCGCCTCCGCTGCCGGTGAGGCCGCCGTCGCCAACCCCGAGGTCGAGTTCGTCTCGATCGACGACATGGTCGACAACGACTTCGACGGCAAGACCGACGCCGAGAACATCAAGCCGATCATCTTCGACACCGCCCAGGCCGCGTTCCTCGCCGGCTACGCCGCGGCGTCGTACTCGACCGCCGGCAAGGTGGGCACCTTCGGTGGCATGAACATCCCGACCGTCACCATCTTCATGGACGGCTTCAAGCAGGGTGTCGACTACTTCAACGCCCAGAAGGGCAAGAGCGTCCAGGTCGTCGGCTGGGACGGCACCGACGGTGTCTTCACCGGTGGCTTCGAGGCCAACCAGGACGCCATCAACGCCGCGCAGGGCATCGTCGACCAGGGCGTGGACGTGCTCCTGCCCGTCGGTGGCCCGATCTACCAGTCGGCCGCCTCGGTGATCCGCGACTCCGGCCGCGACATCGCGATGGTCGGCGTCGACGCCGACGTGTTCGAGACCGACCCGTCGGTCGGCGACCTGCTGCTCACCTCGATCCGCAAGGGCATCGACGTGGGTGTCGAGGAGGCCGTCACGGCCGCCGGTGAGGGCAACTTCGACGCCGCGCCGTTCATCGGCACGCTCGAGAACGAGGGCGTGGGCCTGGCCCCGTTCCACGACTTCGAGTCGAAGGTCGCCGCAGACCTGCAGGGCGAGCTCGACACGATCAAGGCCGGCATCATCGACGGCTCGATCGAGGTCACCTCGTACCTCTCGGAGTAACACTCCTCCCGCGCGGGGAGGCCGGTGCGCCGGCCTCCCCGCGCGCTCGTTTGTCACGGGTGCGTGCGGCGCACCCCCTCAGTAGGATCGGGATCCATGAAGCTCGAACTCCGCGGCATCACGAAGCGGTTCGGCAGTCTCGTCGCCAACGACCACATCGATCTGGTGGTCGAACCGGGCGAGATCCACTGCCTGCTCGGCGAGAACGGCGCCGGCAAGTCCACCCTGATGAACGTGCTGTACGGCCTGTACACCGCCGACGAGGGCTCCATCCTCCTCGACGACCGCGTGCAGGACTTCCGGGGCCCCGGCGACGCGATGCGCGCCGGCATCGGCATGGTCCACCAGCACTTCATGCTCGTGCCCGTCTTCACCGTCGCCGAGAACGTCATGCTCGGCCACGAGCCCACCAAGGGCGGTGGCATCCTCGACCTGAAGACCGCGCGCGAGCGCGTGCGCGAGATCTCGGCGCGGTTCGGTTTCGATGTCGACCCGGATGCCGTCGTCGAAGACCTCCCGGTCGGCGTGCAGCAGCGCGTCGAGATCATCAAGGCGCTCTCCCGTGACGCGCGCGTGCTCGTGTTCGACGAGCCGACCGCCGTGCTCACCCCGCAGGAGACCGACGAGCTGATGGCGATCATGCGCCAGCTCAAGGAGTCGGGCGCCTCCATCGTCTTCATCACCCACAAGCTGCGAGAGGTCCGCGAAGTGGCGGACCGCATCACCGTCATCCGCCTGGGCAAGGTCGTCGGCGAGGCGAGCCCCACGGCATCCAACGCCGAGCTGGCCTCGATGATGGTGGGCCGCGCGGTCGAGCTGACCGTGCGCAAGAACGCGCCGCAGCTGGGCGACGAGGATCTCATCGTCGAGAACCTCAGCGTCATCGACCCGCTCGGGCAGATCGTCGTCAACGACGTCAACTTCCGCGTGCGCGGCGGTGAGGTGCTGGCCATCGCCGGCGTGCAGGGCAACGGCCAGACCGAGCTCACCGAGGCGCTGCTGGGCATGCAGCCGCAGGTGCGCGGGTCGATCACCCTCGGCGGCGAGCAGCTGGTGGGGCGCAGCATCCGCCGCATCCTCGATGAGGGCGTCGGGTTCGTCCCCGAAGACCGCAAGGTCGACGGCCTGGTGGGCGAGTTCTCCATCGCCGAGAACCTCATGCTCGACCGTGCCAACGGCGCGCCGTTCGTGAAGGGCGGCACCGTGCAGCGGCGCCACCTCGAGGAGTTCGCCCGCGAGAAGTTCGCCGAGTTCGACGTGCGCGCCCCCGGCATCGACACCCCGGTGGGGCGGCTGTCGGGCGGCAACCAGCAGAAGGTCGTGCTGGCGCGCGAGCTCAGCCGCGACCTCACGCTGTTCGTCGCCGCCCAGCCCACGCGCGGCGTCGACGTCGGCTCGATCGAGTTCATCCACAAGCGCATCGTCGAGACGCGCGATTCCGGCGTGCCGGTGATCGTCGTCTCGACCGAACTGGACGAGGTCAGCGCCCTCGCCGACCGGATCATGGTCATGTACCGCGGCCGGATCGTCGGGATCGTGCCGGGGGACACCCCGCGCGACGTGCTGGGCCTCATGATGGCGGGGGAGCACCCCGACGGGGAAGGGGTGGCCG
The DNA here is from genome assembly GCF_025421715.1 of Microbacterium festucae. Lineage (GTDB taxonomy): Bacteria > Actinomycetota > Actinomycetes > Actinomycetales > Microbacteriaceae > Microbacterium > Microbacterium festucae. The sequence continues at coordinate 174,547 of NZ_JAOEFC010000001.1, read as the reverse complement.
CGTGAGCGCCGCGACCGACAAGCAGACGGAGGTGCAGCCGCCGTCGAAGTGGCACGACACCTTCGTGCGCATCACCCAGGGCAACTGGCTGATCTCCGTGCTGGCGGTGGTGCTCGCCCTCATCGTCGGCGGCATCATGATCGCCGTCACCGACACCCGCGTGCAAGAGGCGTCGGTGTACTTCTTCGCCCGTCCGGGCGACACGATCGCGGCGGTCTGGCAGTCGGTCAGCGGCGCCTACACGGCGCTGTTCCGCGGCTCGATCTACAACTTCAACGCGCCCGACTTCGCGCGCGGCATCCGTCCGTTCACCGAGACGCTCACCTTCGCCACGCCGCTGATCGCAGCCGGCCTGGGCGTCGCCCTCGCCTTCCGCATCGGCATGTTCAACATCGGCGGACGCGGGCAGATGCTCATGGCATCCGCCGGCGCCGGCTGGATCGCGTTCGGCTTCGACCTGCCCTTCGGCCTGCACATGCTGCTGGCCGTGGTCGTCGGCATGCTCTGCGGCGCGATCTGGGCCGGCATCGCCGGTCTTCTGAAGGCCCGCACCGGCGCGCACGAGGTGATCGTCACGATCATGCTCAACTACGTCGCGTTCTACCTGATCTCGTGGATGCTGCGCACCCCGGGCCTGCTGCAGGCACCCGGCTCGAGCAACCCGAAGTCGCCGGCCATGAAGGAGACCGCGATCTTCCCGGGGCTGCTCGGACCCGGCTACAACCTGCACCTCGGCTTCATCCTGGTGATCATCGCGACGGTCGTCGTGTGGTGGCTGCTCAGCCGCTCGAGCCTCGGCTTCAAGTTCCGCGCCGTCGGCGAGAACCCCAACGCCGCGCGGGTGGCGGGCATCGACGTGAAGAACATGTACGTCTACGGCATGCTCATCGCCGGTGCCCTGGCGGGCCTGGCCGGTGTGAACCAGGTGCTCGGCACCATCACCACCGGCTTCACCGCCGGCATCGACGCCGGCATCGGCTTCGACGCGATCACCGTGGCGCTGCTGGGCCGCTCCACCCCGTGGGGCACCTTCGCCGCCGGCATCCTGTTCGGCGCGTTCAAGGCCGGTGGCTTCGCCATGCAGGCCGGCGAGCAGATCCCGATCGAGATCGTCACCGTCGTGCAGTCGCTGATCGTGCTGTTCATCGCCGCCCCACCGCTGGTGCGCACGATCTTCTTCCTGCCCTCTCCCGAGCGCGACAAGCGCCGACGTGAGAAGGCGCGGGCCAAGGAACTGAAAGCCGAAGTCAAGGCAGAAGAGGAGGTGACGGCATGACCACCGTCCAGACCTCCACCGACGCCGTCCTCCCCGAGACGACGATCATCCGCAGCTGGAAGACCCCGATCGCCCTGCTGATCTTCAGCGTGCTGTTCGCGATCCTGCTGCTGGCCGCGCCCCGCCCGGGCGGCACCACGACCTTCCGCCTGGCCACCGGCACCGACCTGTTCCAGGTCGCCGACCTCGTCGTGCCCGTCACCGCGACCGCGTGGGCGTGCCTCGTGCTCTCGCTCGCGCTGGCCGGCGTCGCCGCCTACTTCGTGCGCGCGTTCGGCCGCTCGCCGCTGTGGGTCGTCATCGTCTACATCGTCGTGCTCGTCGTCGGCTTCCTCACCTGGGCCGCCGCCGGCGGCACCGTGCCGGTCGCGGGCCTGCTGGCGGGCTCGCTGGCACTGGCCGTGCCCCTCATCTACGGCGCGCTGGCCGGCGTCATCGGCGAACGTGCCGGCGTCGTCAACATCGCCATCGAGGGACAGCTGCTCGCCGGTGCGTTCACGGCCGCGCTCGTGGCATCCGTCACCGGCCTGCCCATCGCGGGCCTGGTCGCCGCCGCCGTGGCCGGCATGCTCGTGGCCGCGGTGCTCGCCGCGTTCTCGATCAAGTACCTCGTCGACCAGGTGATCGTCGGTGTCGTGCTCAACGTGCTGGTGGCCGGACTCACCAGCTTCCTGTTCTCGCAGGTGCTGCAGCCCAACAAGGCGGCGCTGAACACCCCGCCCCGCTTCGACCGCATCCCGATCCCGCTCCTGAGCGAGATCCCCGTGCTCGGGCCGGTGCTGTTCCGCCAGACGCTCATCGTCTACCTGATGTACATCGCCGTGGCCCTGGTGTGGGTGGGCATGTTCAAGACCCGCTGGGGGCTGCGCCTGCGCGCCGTCGGCGAGCACCCGCAGGCCGCCGACACCGTCGGCATCAAGGTCAACGCGACCCGCTTCTGGAACGTCGTGCTCGCCGGAGCGCTGGCCGGCATCGGCGGCACCGTGTTCACGATCGGCAACGGCATCGCCTTCAACAAGGAGATGACCGCCGGCGCCGGCTTCATCGCGCTCGCGGCCGTCATCTTCGGCCAGTGGGACCCGATCAAGGCCACCCTGGCGGCGCTGCTGTTCGGCTTCGCATCCAACCTGCAGAACACCCTCAGCGTCATCGGCTCGCCGGTGCCGAGCGAGTTCATGCTGATGCTGCCGTACCTGGTGACGATCTTCGTCGTGGCCGGAGTGGTCGGCAAGTCCCGGGCGCCCGCCGCCGACGGCGTGGCCTACGTGAAGGGTTGAGATGACCGACATCGATTGGGACGAGCTGCGCGCCGCGGCGATCGAGGCGATGCAGCGCGCCTACGCGCCCTACTCCCGCTACCGGGTGGGCGCCGCCGCGCTCGTCAGCGACGGGCGCATCGTGTCCGGATGCAACGTCGAGAATGCCTCGTACGGCGTGGGCCTGTGCGCCGAGTGCGCGCTCGTGGGCGACCTGCACATGTCCGGCGGCGGCCAGCTCGTCGCGTTCGTGTGCGTCAACAACGACGGCCAGACGATCATGCCGTGCGGGCGCTGCCGCCAGCTGCTCAACGAATTCGCCCTGCCGGGCATGCTGCTGGAGACCGTCTCCGGCATCCGCACCATCGACGAGGTGCTGCCCGACGCGTTCGGGCCCCGAGACCTCGAGGAGGCCGCCCGATGACCGGTGCGCAGACCACGGGCGGCGTCGAGCCGTTCGACGCCGTCCAGGTGATCAGCATCAAGCGCGACGGGGGAGTCGTCCCGGGCGACGCGCTGCGCTGGATGATCGACGCGTATACGCGCGGCTACGTCGCCGACGCGCAGATGTCGGCGTTCACGATGGCCGTGCTCCTCAACGGCATGACCCGTGAGGAGATCCGCGTGATGACCGACGCGATGATCGCCTCGGGCGAGCGGATGAGCTTCGGCGCGCTGGGCAAGCCCACCGTCGACAAGCACTCCACGGGCGGCGTGGGCGACAAGATCACCCTCCCGCTGGCGCCGCTGGTCGCCTCGTTCGGCGTCGCGGTGCCGCAGCTGTCGGGCCGCGGCCTCGGCCACACCGGCGGCACGCTCGACAAGCTCGAGTCGATCCCCGGCTGGCGCGCCGCGCTCAGCAACGACGAGCTGTTCGCGCAGCTGGCCGGCGTCGGCGCCGTCATCTGCGCCGCCGGCTCGGGCCTGGCCCCCGCCGACAAGAAGCTCTACGCCCTGCGCGACGTCACCGGCACGGTCGAGGCGATCCCGCTCATCGCGTCGAGCATCATGTCCAAGAAGATCGCCGAAGGCACCGACTCGCTCGTGCTCGACGTGAAGTTCGGCTCGGGCGCCTTCATGAAGGACGTCGACAAGGCGCGCGAGCTCGCCCGCACCATGGTCGCCCTCGGCACCGACTCCGGCGTGGCCACCACCGCACTGCTCACCGACATGAACACCCCGCTGGGCCTGACCATCGGCAACGCCAACGAGGTGCGCGAGTCGGTCGAGGTGCTCGCCGGCGGCGGACCCGCCGACGTGGTCGAACTGACCGTCGCCCTCGCCCGCGAGATGCTCGCCCTGGCCGGCCAGCCCGACGCCGACGTCGAGAAGGCCCTGCAGGACGGGCGCGCCATGGACGCATGGCGCGAGATGATCCGCGCGCAGGACGGCGACCCCGATGCCCCGCTCCCGCAGCCCCGCGAGACCCACACCGTCACGGCATCCGCCGACGGCGTGCTCACGCGCATGGAGGCGCTGCCGTTCGGCATCGCCGCCTGGCGCCTGGGCGCCGGCCGCGCCCGCGCGCAGGACCCCGTCATCCACGCCGCCGGCATCGACCTGCACGTCAAGCCCGGCGACGCCGTGCGCGCCGGACAGCCGCTGTTCACCCTGCTGGCCGACGATGAGACGCGCTTCGCGCGCGCCGCCGAGGCCCTCGAGGGCGCGTGGGAGATCGGGGCCGAGGCCCCGGCATCCGCCCCGCTCGTGCTCGAGCGCATCACCGCGTGACCCGCTCCACCCCCACCCCGTCAGAAGGAATCACCATGGCCATCGACCCGCACGGCGACGCACAGCTGCAGGGCGTCTCGATCCGATCGCTGCCGAAGGTGTCGCTGCACGACCACCTCGACGGGGCCCTGCGCCCGGCGACGATCATCGAGCTCGCCGACGAGATCGGCCTCGACGTCCCCGAGACCGACGCCGACGCGCTCGGCGACTGGTTCGCCGAGAAGAGCGACTCGGGCTCGCTCGTGGAGTACCTGAGGACCTTCGACGTGACCACCTCGGTCATGCAGACCGCCGACGGGCTGCGCCGGGTCGCCAAGGAGTTCGTCGAAGACCTCGCCGCCGACGGCGTGATCTACGGCGAGGTGCGCTGGGCGCCCGAGCAGCACCTCGCGCGCGGGCTGTCGCTGGAAGAGGCCGTCGAGGCCGTGCAGGAGGGCATCGAAGAGGGCGAGGACGCCGCCGAGTCGGCCGGCCGCGACATCCGCGTCGGGCAGCTCATCACCGCGATGCGCCACGCCGACCGCTCGCTCGAGATCGCCGAGCTCGCCGTCGCCTTCCGCGGCCGCGGCGCCGTGGGCTTCGACATCGCCGGCGCCGAGGACGGCTTCCCCGCCGCCAACCACCGGGCCGCGTTCGACTACCTGGCATCCGAGTTCTTCCCCGTCACGATCCACGCGGGCGAGGCGGCCGGGCTCGACTCGATCCGCTCCGCCCTCATCGACGGCCGGGCGCTGCGCCTCGGGCACGGCGTGCGCATCGCCGAAGACCTCGAGGTCGTCTCGCAGAAGGGCGAAGAGACCTTCGTCACCTTCGGCGACCTGGCCCGCTGGGTGCGCGACCGCGAGATCCCGCTCGAGCTGTCGCCGTCGTCGAACCTGCAGACCGGTGCGATCACCGCGTGGGGCACCGAGATGGCCGACCACCCGTTCGACCTGCTCTACCAGCTGGGCTTCTCGGTCACCGTGAACGTCGACAACCGGCTCATGAGCCGCACCTCGCTCACCCGCGAGCTGGCGGTGCTGGCCGACACGTTCGAGTACGACCTCGACGACCTCGAGGCCTTCCAGCTCAACGCCGCCGCGGCCGCCTTCCTGTCGGTCGAGGAGCGCGAGGAGCTCATCGAGCTCATCGGCGAGGGCTTCGCCTCCTGACCCCGGCCCGGGTGCGGCCCCGCGAAACTCCTCCACTCCAGCCCGATCCGGGGCTCGAAGCGAGGTTCAGCGCCGGCGGGGCGCCGGAATGGAGGAGTTGCGCGGCGCGCGCGGGTGCGACAGGGCCGCGCGCAGCGCGCCGAGCACCTCGTCGCCGCGGTACATGACGTCCTCGGCGAGCACCCGCACCGTCGTGTAGCCCTGGGCGGCCGCGGCGAGGTCGCGACGCCGGTCCTCGCGGGCAGCGTCCCAGCCCTCGTGGAACGCGCGGCTGTCGCACTCGACGATCAGCCAGCCGTCGACGAGCAGATCGACGCGCCCGACCCCGTCGATCACGACCTGCAGTTCGACCGCGCAGCCGAGCGCCCGCAGCATCAGGCGCACGAGCGTCTCGGGCCCCGATTCGCTGCGCCGATCCAGCAGCGCGCGCAACGGTCGGTAGCGGCAGGGCAGCGCGGCGAACACGGCGGCGATCTCGCTCTCGCCCACGAGGCCCTGATGCCAGGCGGAGTCGAGCGTGGCGATCGCCTCGCGCGGCCGCTGACAGCGCACCGCCTGCGCGAGAGCGCCCACGATCTCGGTGGCCAGCGCCGCCCGCGCGCACGCCGTGCGGCGCCAGTGCGCGGTGGTGCCCGGCATCCGCGGGGGGAGTCTGCTCGATCCGCGCTCGATCTGCACGTGCAGACGCGCATGCTCCTGCACGAAGACCCCGAGCGCGGCCAGCAGCGAGACGCAGTCCAGGCGCGCGCCGAGGCGCCCCGCATCGAGCAGGGCGGGGTGCAGATCGGGCAGGACGTACCGCCCGTTGCGCAGCCGCAGCAGGGCGCCCGAGCGCACGAGCATCCGCAGCCGGTCGCGGGAGACGGTCGCGGTCAGCTCGGCGGTGGTGCGGTAAGCGCCGGCGAGGACGAGTGCGGCGTGGTGTCGGGGCGAAGGGTCCATCGCCGAAGCACACCCCATCGCCGGTGCCCCTGGCGCCCGCAGGTCCGGATCTGTGGGCCGATGGCCGCGGACCCCGGCGGGGGAGGAAGCGGTGCGCGTCGCGGAACTCCTCCACTCCGGGCGCCACCGCGCCGATTCCGGCCCGTTCATGGCGTGCGGGCGACCGATCGGAGGAGTTCCGCATGTCGCAGTTCCGCGACCTCGCGCGCCACCGGCTCGGGGGTTCTCCGGCCCGGCGACGACCGCGACCTGGGGCCGCGTCGCGGAACTCCTCCATTCCGGGCGCGGAAGTGCCGGATACCGGCCGCCGGGGCCGCGGCGGCGATGATCTGGAGGAGTTTCGCGGGCGAACCGCGAAGAGCGCGACCGTGGGTCAGCGGAGGGGCGCGGTGAGCGACGCGGTGGCGCGGCGGACGGCGCGGCGGTAGGCGTCCTTGTTGACGTAGTAGGCCATGCGCTCGAGCCCCAGGTAGCGGTAGCCGCCGGTCAGGTCGGGCCAGGGCGCGGTGCCGATCGCGCGGGCGAAGGCTGCGCGGTGCGCGTCGTCGGCGGTCAGATAGGCGGCGATGAGCTCGGCCTGCTCGTAGCGGCCCTGCCAGCCGATGCCCGACGCCTCGATCATGCCCATGACGTAGAGGCCGTTCATCGCCGGCGGGAAGACGTTGAGGTAGAGGCGGGGTGCGGCGCCGGTCCAGTTGAGGGCGGCGCGGTCGACGAACGGGTAGTCGAGCCGGTACCCGGTGGCCAGCAGCACCGTGTCGTAGGTGCCGCGGGTGCCGTCCCGGAACACGACGTCGTGCCCGTCGAACCGGTCGATGTCGGGCCGGATGCCGAGGTCGCCCTGCCCCAGGTGGCCGAGCACCAGGGTGTTCACGATCGGGTGCGCCTCGTAGATGCGGTAGTCGGGCTTCGGGAAGCCGAACCGCACCGGGTCGCCGGTGAAGGCCCGCAGCACCCGGCTGTCGACGAACTGCTTCAGACGCGCGGGCAGCGGCCGGCCCTGGTTGAGGGTGTCGGACGGCCGGCCGAACAGGTAGCGCGGCACGAAGTAGTACCCGCGGCGCACGCTCAGATCGACGGATGCCGCGTGGTGCACGGCGTCGACGGCGATGTCGCACCCCGAGTTGCCGGCGCCCACGATGAGCACCCGTCGCCCGTCGAGCTGCCGGGCGCTCTTGTACTGCGACGAGTGCAGCAGCTCCCCGTCGAAGCTGCCGCGGAAGCTCGGGATCGACGGCTCGGCCAGCGTGCCGCCCGCCAGCACGACCCCGTCGAACCCCTCGGTCGTCTCGCCCGCCGGCTCGTCGCGCGCTGCGGATGCCGTGACGTCCCAGCCCCCGCCCGCGCGCGGCGTGACGGCGGTGACGCGCGTGTCGAACCGGTAGGCGGCGTCGAGCCCGAAGTGCGCCGCGTAGTCGCGGAAGTACTGCAGCACGGGGCGGTGCCCCGGATAGTCGACGTCGCCGCGCATCGGGAACTCGGCGAACTGCGTGGTTGTGCGCGAGGAGATGAGGTGGGCCGAATCGTACATCGTCGAGCGCGGGTTGTCGATGTCCCAGAGCCCGCCGACACCCGACGAGGCCTCGAACCCGGTGACGGCGATCCCCGCCTTCTGCAGGGCGCGCGTCGCCGCCAGCCCCGAGGGGCCGGCCCCGATCACGGCGATGTGCGGCTGGTGCATGTGTGATCAGGATGCCAGAGGGCCGGCCGCCAGGGCGATGACGCCCCGCACCAGCACCACCACGGCGCCCGCCCACGCGATCGCGAGCATCGCCCGGCGCGCCATCGTCGCCGGCACCCGGTGCGCGGCGAGGGTGCCGGCGACGATGCCGAGCACGGTGACGCCCACGAGGATGCCGGTGTCGGCCGGTGCCAGGTCGGGGAGGCCGCGCAGCAGCACCCCGATGCCGCTGAACACGACGAAGATGACCTGCACGCTGGCGGTGAACGAGCGCTGCGGCCACCGGTCGCCCACGGCGTGGGCGGCCAGCGCCGGGCCCGACAGCCCACTGGCGGTCTGCATGAACCCGCCGGCGGCCCCGGCGGCGACGGCCCCGGATCGCCCGCGCAGGGCGCCCGCGAGCGCCGGGAGGAACCCCGCGGTGAGCGCGAAGACCGCCATCGCGCCGATCAGCAGCAGCAGGGCGGGTTCGGGCAGCACCTGCGAGACCAGGATGCCGAGGGGGGCCGTCAGCAGGCCGGGCCAGATGAGCCACACCGATCGGCGCCAGTCGACCTCGCGCCACACCAGCGGCACGGCGACGACGGCGGCCACGAGGGCCAGCAGGATGGCCGCGGTGACGCCCTCGGTCGGGCCGTAGAGCAGCACGAACGGACCGATCAGCACCAGCACGAATCCGAGCCCGGTGATGCGCTGGATGACGGCGGCGGTGAAGGCGGCCAGGCCTGCCAGCAGAAGGGTCACGGGCGCTCACCTTAGCCGGTCCGCGCGAACGCCCCGTGTCCGCGGACACCCCGCGACGACGGCACGGCCCGGCACGCGACACCGCCCGGCCCCGGCCCACCCAGGGTCAGGGCACCGGCACCGCCGCGACGAACAGGCCGACCTCGTCGGTGATGCGCGCGATCATGTCGGCATCCGAGATGGTGGGGGTGCCGTCGCCGTCCTGCGGGCCGTAGGCGCCGAACGACGCGTGCGCGGCGCCCTCGATCTGCACGAACGTGGCATCGGCCGGCAGGTTCGCGGCGGAGTCGGCGATCTTCTGCGGCGTCGACAGGCCGTCTTCGCTGCCCGAGAGGCTCAGCACCGGCAGGTCGGTCTGCGACAGGTCGTTCGAGCAGTACGAGGCGAACAGCACCAGTCCGTCGGTGTCGCCGGCCATCATGCACGCGCGCACGCCGCCGAGGGAGTGACCGCCGACGAGCCAGTCGTCCACGTCGGGGGCGAGGTCGGTGAACGCGGTCAGCGGTCGCACGTCGAAGAACGCGAGGTTCAGCCACGGCTTGGTGATGACGACGGTCATGCCGTCATCGACGAGCCCCGAGAGCGTGCTCGCGTATGCCCAGGCGTCGACCTTCGCCCCTGGGATGAACACGAGGCCCACGCCGGTGGCGCCCTCTGCGGGCGAGAGTACGACGCCCGCGCTGTCGTCGGTGATCTCGATGCCCGGGTCGGCGCGCACCGCGGCCAGCGGCTCGGCCTCGGCCTGGTAGACGCCCACCTGGCTCCACACCACGACGCCCACGACGGCGGCGACGATCACCGCCCCGATGATCCCGAGCACCCAGAAGACGATGCGACGCCCCCGTCGCTTGCGAGGTGCAGGGGGGACGGGGGCGTCGTCGGTCATCCTTCGATTCTACGAAGCGTCGCTGAGCTCCGCCTGCCGGGCCGCGACGACCTGCTGCACCTGGGCGAACAGCGGGTGCGTGTCGTCCAGGCCGGTGACGGATGCCGTGAACGTCGCGGCATCCTGATCGCGCAGCTGCTGCTGCAGGGCGACGGCCTGCTCGTCGTCGGCGTCGGTGAACCGCAGCGCGGCGGCGATCGCGGTCACCAGGGCCTGCACCGGCAGCCCGCGCTCGGCGGCCTCGGCGGCGGGGCCGATGAACCGCTCGTGGCGCGAGAGCTTGCGCAGCGGCTGACGCCCCACGCGCCCGACGGTGTCGGGCAGCTCGGGGTTGGCGAACCGCCGCAGGATCGTGGCGCGGTAGTCGGCGAGCTCGGCGGGGTCGAGGCCGTGCTTGGCGGCCAGCAGCGCCGAGGTCTCCTGCAGGGTCGCCTCGACGGCGGTGGCCACCTGGTCGTCGGCCAGCGCGTCCGAGATCTTGTCGGCCCCGGCGAGGGCTCCGAGGTAGGCAGTGGTGGCGTGCCCGGTGTTGACGGTGAACAGCTTGCGCTCGATGTAGGGGGCGAGGTCGTCGACGAAGTGGGCACCCGGGATGTGCGGGGGCGCATCCCCGAACGGCGGGCGCTCGATCGCCCACTCGTAGAACGGCTCGACGGTCACGTCCACCCCGCCGCCGGCGGGCTGGGCGGGCACGATGCGGTCGACCGCGGTGTTGGCGAACACCGCGCGGGCGGCCAGCTGCGGCCACTCGTCGCCGGCGCGGGTGACGATCTCCTCGCGGAGGATGTCGGTCGCGCCGATCGCGTTCTCGCACGCCATGACCTGCAGGGGCGCCGCCTCGGGGTCGCGCACGCGCAGGGCCGCGAGGATCGGCGGGGCCACGAACTTCAGGATCGTCGGGCCGACGGCGGTGGTGACCACGTCGGCGCCGGCGATCTCGGCGATGAGCCGGTCGGGCTCCTCGGCGCTGTTGACCGCGCGGAAGCCGGTGACGGTCTTGTCGGTGCCGCCGTCGCCGACCTCGTGCACGGTGTAGGAGGAGGCCGCGTTGATCGCGTCGACGAGGGGCGCGGCGACGTCGGAGAAGACGAGCTCGTAGCCGCCCTCGTGCAGCAGCAGCCCGACGAAGCCGCGGCCGATGTTGCCGGCGCCGAAGTGGACGGCCTTCATCAGCCGTTCACCGACGACAGGCGCGCGAAGATCTCCTCGACGCTGCCGGCCGACTTGAGGGTGGCGACCTCGTCGTCGTCGGAGAAGATGAGTGCGATCTGCGACAGGATCTCGAGGTGCTCGTCGCCCTTGCCGGCGATGCCGACGACGAAGGTGACCGGCTGCCCGCTCCAGTCGACGCCGCCGTCGTAGCGCACGAACGACAGCGCCGAGGCGAGGATGGTGTCCTTGGTCTCGTTGGTGCCGTGGGGGATGGCGAGCTCGTTGCCCATGTAGGTCGACACGGTCTCCTCGCGCAGCTGCATCGCGTCGTAGTAGCCGCCGGTGACGGCCCCCGCCTCCTGCAGGATCGCGGCGGCTTCGCGCATCGCGTCGTCCTTGCTCACCGATCCGGGGTGGATGCGGACCTGCTCGATCTTCAGAACGTCACTGGACATGCCTTCTCCTTCTGTCGGTGTTCACGGCTCGGTCGGTGTGGGGCGGATGCCGGGGCGGGGGCGACGTGATCGCCCCCGCCCCGTGCGCTCACGCGCCGTTTTCGTGCTGCTGGCGGATGAGGTCGACGACCTCTTCGTACTTCGGCGAGTTCATGAAGTTGTCGACCGAGATGTGCATCGCGCCCGGGGTGCGTCCGCGCGCCCGGTCGGTCAGCTGCTGCTGCGTGATCACGAGGTCTTCACTGCCGTCGAGGTTCGCGATCGCCTTGTTGGTGACCGAGATGTCGTCGAAGCCGGCCTTCTTGATCTTGTTGCGCAGCACGCTGGCGCCCATCGCCGACGAGCCCATGCCGGCGTCGCACGCGAACACCACGGTGGCGATCGTCGGGATCGTGCCCACGCCGCCGGTGGCGACGGCATCCGCGGCCGCGTCGGCCTGGATGGGGGCCTGACCGCCGGCGACACCCGCGTTGGCGGCGGCACCGGCGCGCAGGTTCGACAGCGCGTCGGAGGACTTGCCCTTGTTCGCCTCGGTCTGGGCGATCGCGGCCTCGAAGTTCGCCGATGCGTCCGCCTCGGCGGCGAGGTCGCGCTTGCGCGAGGCCCGCAGGATGACCGCGGTGATGAGGAAGGTCACGACCGCGGCGAGCACCACCGACAGGTAGACCACGAGCAGGTTCCCCACCCCGGGGCCGATCGCCGCGGCGGTGACCGCGATGATGCTGCCGGGGGCGGCGGGGAAGCCGAGGCCGCCGCCGAGGAGCATGTTGGTGGTGACACCGGTCGCACCGCCCGCGATGAGGGCGAGGAGGGTCATCGGCTTGCTGAGGGCGTACGGGAAGTAGATCTCGTGGATGCCGCCGACGAACTGGATGACGACCGCACCGGGAGCCGACGCCTTGGCCGCGCCGACACCGAAGAAGGTGAAGGCCAGCAGCAGACCCACGCCGGGGCCGGGGTTGGCCTCGATGAGGAACAGGATCGACTTGCCGGCCTCGGCGGCCTGCTCGATGCCGAGCGGGGTGAACACGCCGTGGTTGATGGCGTTGTTGAGGAAGAGCACCTTCGCCGGTTCGACGATCACCGACAGCACCGGCAGCAGGTTGAAGTCGACCAGCCAGGCCACGACGCTTCCGAGGACCGTGCTGATGCCGAGGAAGAACGGTCCGAAGGCGAAGAAGCCGAGGATCGCGAGGATCATGCCCAGGATGCCGGCCGAGAAGTTGTTGACGAGCATCTCGAAGCCGGGCTTGATCTTGCCGTCCCACAGCTTGTCCATCTGCTTGGTGATCCACGCGGCCAGCGGGCCCATGATCATCGCGCCGAGGAACATCGGGATGTCGGTGCCGACGATGACACCCATGGTCGCGATGGTCGCCACGACGCCACCGCGGGCGTCGTAGACCATGCGGCCGGCGGTGTTGGCGATCAGCAGCGGCAGCAGGTAGGTCACCATCGGGCCGACGAGGCCGACGTAGGCCATGAAGTTGCCGTTGTCGCCCTCGGCCAGTGCGGTCATCGCACCGTTCCAGCCGATCTGCTCGGCGTTGCCGCCGCCGCCGATGATCTCGGCGACCGGGAACCAATGCCACCCGAACGGGCTCTTCTCACCGAAGAACCCGGCCGGGATGAAGAGCATCGTAATGAAGCCCCACGCGATGAATGCCGCGATGTTCGGCATGATCATGCCGGACAGGAACGTTCCGAATCGCTGTACCGCGACTCGTGCACCGCCCTTCTTCGGTGAAGAGGCGGTGGTTGACGCCGTTGTCATTATCTGGTTTCTCCTTCGGGTAGGTGCCGGTCAGCCGGCGGACTCCGCCGCCTGCTGGGCGGCCAGACGGGCCGATGCCGCGTCGTCCGCGGCGAGGGCGGCCGCGGCGATGCGCTCGGCATCTTCGCGGGTGTACTGCAGCAGCGAGGCGCGCACGTCGGCGAGGGCCGTGGGGGCCATCGACAGCGTGGTGGCGCCCAGGCCCACCAGCACCACGGCCAGCAGCGGGTCGGCCGCGGCCTCGCCGCAGATGCCCACGGGCTTGCCGTTGACGCGGCCGCCGTCGCCGGTCGCCTTGATGAGGTGGAGGACGGCGGGGTGCCACGGGTCCTGGAACGAGGCGACCGAGCCCAGCAGGCGGTCGGCGGCGAGCGTGTACTGGGTGAGGTCGTTGGTGCCGATCGAGGCGAAGTCGGCGATCTGCAGCACGCGCTCGGCCAGCAGCGCCGACGAGGGGACCTCGACCATGACACCGGCGGTCTTGATGCCGTACTCGCGGGCGAGCTCGGTGAAGTAGGTGGTCTCCTCGACGGTGGACACCATCGGCGCCATCACCCACAGGTCGGCGTCGGTGGCGGCATCCGCGTTGGCCAGGGCGGTCAGCTGCTCGCGCAGGATGTCCTCGCTGGCGCGCAGCGCGCGCAGGCCCCGCAGGCCCAGCGCCGGGTTCTCCTCGTGGGCGTCGTTGAGGAACGCCAGCGGCTTGTCGGCACCGGCATCCAGCGCCCGCACGACGACCTTCTTGCCGGGGAAGGCCTGCAGCAGCTCGGTGTAGGACTTCGTCTGCTCGTCGACGGTGGGCGCCTGGGTGGCCGAGAGGAAGAGGAACTCGGTGCGGAACAGGCCCACGCCCTCGGCACCCAGCTCGACGGCCTCGGCGGCGCCGCCGGGCTTGCCGAGGTTGGCCAGCAGCGGCACGGCGGTGCCGTCCTTCAGCGCACCCGGGGTGAGCGGGGCGGAGGCCGCGGTGCGGCGTGCGTCGGCGCGGTGCTGCGCCTGGGCGAGCTCCTCGTCGGTGGGCTCGGTGGTGACGATGCCCTTGGCGGCGTCGACGATGACCGTCTCGCCGTCGGTGAGGTCCTTGGCGGCGGCGGCGCCCACCACGGCGACGATCGACTTCTCGCGAGCGAGGATGGCGGTGTGCGAGGTCGGGCCGCCCTCGGTGGTGACCAGGGCCAGCACCTTGTCGAGGTCGAGCAGGGCCGTGTCGGCGGGGGCGAGGTCCTTGGCCACGAGCACGAACGGGTGGCCCGGGTCGGGCACGCCCGGCGCGGGCACGCCGCGCAGCCGCGCGATGACGCGCTGGGCGACGTCGTCGAGGTCGGCCGCGCGCTCGCCCAGGTAGCCGCCCATGGCCGCCAGCTGGTCGCGGAACGAGGCGAACGCGTCGGAGACGGCGAACTCGCCGGTCTTGCCGGCCTGCGTGCGGGTGGACACCTCGCTGTCGAGGGTGGGGTCCTCGGCCATCATGGCCTGCGCCTCGAGTACCTCGCGGGCCGCGCCGCCGGCCTTGGCGCCGCGCTCCTCGAGCTCACGGGCGACGGCGGCCACGGCCTCGCGCACGCGGGCGATCTCCTCGTCGGGGGAGAGGGTGCTGGGGGCGTCCTCCGGTGCAGGCAGCGGCTCGGCCATCCGGGCGATCGGTCCCTGGGCCACACCCAGTCCGATGCCGACTCCACGCAGTTCGCTCATTGTTCCTCGTCCTCCTAGTGGTTCCTGAATCCTGAAAACTGTGGTCCGCAGACCCTGTCGTTGCTGCTGGGCTCCGACGATCACTCGTCGTGATCGGTCGTGAGCAGTTCCGCGAGGGTGTCCAGCACGCTCTCGGCGTTGTCGCCTTCGGCGGTGAGGGTGACGTAGTCGCCCTTCTCGGCGCCCAGCGCGATGACGCCCAGGATGCTGGCGGCGTTGGCGGGCGCGCCGCTGCCCTTGGCGATGGTCACCGGCACGCCGGCATCCTTCACCGCCTGTGCGAAGAGCTTGGCGGGCCGGGCGTGCAGCCCGTTCGACGAGCCGATGCGGATCGTGCGGGTGGCGATGCTCATTGCGGTGTCCCTTCGCTGGGGGTGGTCTCTGTCGCGGTGGCCGCGTCGGACAGGGCGGCATCGATGAGGGCGAGCGTGCGCGTGCCGTCGATGTCGCCGAACACGTCGGCGGGGAGGAGGATCACGCGCGTCCCGCGAGGGCGTGCGACACGGTCGATGCGATCGAGGGCGTGTTCGAGGTGGGGTCCCACGAGCACGATGTCGGCGGCATCCAGGTCGATCGGGAGCGACTGCTCGGTGCCGGCGACGGCACTCAGGTCGCGCCCGCGCGCGTGCGCCGCGTGTCGGACACGCTGCGCGACGAACGTGCTGGACGCACCGGCCCCGCACACAACCAGGATCCTCATCGACCCGCCTCCTTCCCGCCCATTCTTGTGAACGGGCTGGGAGGGGACAACCAGGAGAACTTCCGCAGGGCGGAAACGCCCGCCGCAGTGCATGGAAGACTGGGGAGGTGAGCAGAGCCCGGCAGGACCGACTGGTGTCACTGCTCACGCGCGAAGACGACTGGATCACCGCCGCCGAGCTCGCCGATCTCATCGGGGTCACCCCGCGCAGCATCCGCAGCTACGTCACCGCCGTCAACGGCCGCGTGCCGTCGGGGGTGGCCGTGGAGTCGGGTCCGCTGGGCTATCGCGCCGGCCCCTCGATCGCCGCGGCCGGGCGCGCCGGCGGGTTCGAAGAGGGCACGCCCCGCGAGCGGCTGCACCGGCTCGTGCGCGAGATCCTCGCCGCCCGCGACGGCATCGACGTCTACGAGACCGCGGATGCCTTCTTCGTGAGCGCCGCCACCATCGAGGCCGACCTCGGGCGCGTGCGCTCGCTGCTGTCGGGCACCCGGCTCACCCTCGAGCGCTCGGGTCCGCGCGCCCGCCTCGTGGGGAGCGAGATGGACCAGCGGCGGCTGCTGAGCCGCCTCGCCCACGACGAGACCGAGGACGGCGCGTTCGACCTGGTCACCCTCCGCCGCGCGCTCGGACGCTCCACGGTCGCCGCCGACGTGTTCGGGCCGCTCAAGCGCGACCTCGTCGCCGAACTGTCGGGCCTGGGCTACTACGTCAACGAGTTCGGCATCGGCGACGTGCTCATGCACATCGCCATCGCCGCCGACCGCGTCAACCGCGACCGCGGCCTCGACGAGGCCGACGACCACCCCGGCGGCGAGGCACTGGCGCGCATCTCCGACACCGTCGACACCCTCTCCCAGCGCCACCTCGACGTGCACTTCGGTGCGGGCGATCTCGCCCACCTCGCCGCCCTCGTGCAGAGCCGCGTGGTCGCCCCTGGCGCCGAGGCGCCCGCCGCGACCATCCGGGCCGGCCTCGACCCGGTCGTGGAGGCGGCGGTGCGCGAGGCGGTCGAGCAGGCCGCGGCGGAGTTCCTCGTCGACATCGGGCACGAGGACTTCATCCTGCGCCTCGCGCTGCACGTACAGAACCTGCGGCTGCGCGCCGCCGAGCAGGCTTGGTCGCGCAACCCGCTCACCCGCTCGCTGAAGACGACGTACCCGATGATCTTCGAAGTCGCCGTCTTCATCGCCGACCGGCTGCGGGGGATCCTCGGCATCGCGCTGCTCGACGACGAGATCGCCTACATCGCCATGCACGTCGGGGGACGCCTCGAGCGCAGCCGCCGCGACGGGGCGCTGCTGACGGCGATGATCGTCTGCCCCGGCTACTACGAGCTGCACGAGCTGCTGCACTCGTCGATCTCGCGCTCGCTCGGGCAGTCGATCGACGTCATCGGCGTCGACACGCACGTCGACCCCGACTGGGACGCGATCGACGCCGACCTCATCCTCACCACGATCGACGCGCCCGTCGGCGGCGACCGCATCGTGCGCATCCAGCCCTTCCTCACCGACGGCGACATCGAGCGGGTGCACGTGGCCGCCGGACGGGTGCGCCGCGCCCGGCGCCTGGCGCGGCTGCGCACCGAGCTGGAGCGCTACTTCTCCGCGGACGCGTTCGTGCACGGGCTCGACCCCGACGCCGGATCCGACGAGGTCATCGCCCGGCTGGGCGGCCTGCTGGTCGATCAGGGCGTGATCGACCAGGCCTACGTCGAGCGCACGCTCGAGCGCGAGCGGCTGTCGTCGACCGCGTTCACCGACGCGCTCGCCGTGCCGCATGCGCTCGGCATGACCGCCACGCGCACCGCCATCGCCGTCGGCATCGCCGATCCGTCGATGCGCTGGGGCGACGGCCGCGTGCAGGTCGTGACGATGGTCGCCTTCTCGGAGTCCGACCGCGCCGCCTTCCAGACGGTGTTCGAGCAGCTCGTCGAGGTGTTCAGTGAACGCGACAGCGTGCAGCGCATCGTGCGCCGCGGCACGACGTTCGGGGCGTTCCTCGACGAGCTCGTCGCCGTCGTCGACGGCTGAGCCGGCGGCATCCGGCCCGTTGTGTCGCCGCGGCGCGGGGCGCGGTCAGTCGCGCGCGAGCCGCTGCTGCAGGCCCAGCTTCACCGCGGGCCACTCGTGGGGGAGCACCGAGTAGACGACCGTGTCGCGCAGGGTGCCGTCGGGGCCGAGCCGGTGGTTGCGCAGCACCCCGTCGAGCTTGGCGCCCAGCCGCTCGATCGCCGCACGCGACTGGCGGTTGTGCCAGTGCGTGCGAAACTCCACGGCGATGGCGGCGCACTGCTCGAACGCGTGGCCGAGCAGCAGGAGCTTGGCGGCCGTGTTCACCGAGGTGCGCTGCACGGTGGGCGAGAGCCAGGTGTAGCCGATCTCGACGTGCCGGTTGGGCTGGTCGATGTTGCACAGGGTGGTCATCCCCACCGCCACGCCGCCGCGGACGACGGCGAACGGGTTCATCGTGCCGGCGTCGCGCTGAGCCAGGCGCTGTGCGATCTCGTCGGGCACGGAGGCGGGCACCGAGGTGTACCAGGCGTACGACAGGCCCGCGGTGGCGCGGGTGAGGTCGTCGGCGTGGGCCGGCGCCAGCGGCTCGAGCCGCACGTGGGGGTTGTCGAGGGTCACGGCGTCGGTCAGCAGCACGCCCCCGAGCCTAGGACCGCCGCCACCCGGACCATAACTCCTGCAGAATCGCCGCCACGGGCGCCCTGGGGGCGCGGTGACGCGATTCTGCAGGAGTTATGCGCCCGCGGGCACCGCTCACGGCGCCCGCGGGCGGTGGCTCAGCCCTGCGCGGCGGTCACCAGGGCGCGCGCCCCGGCATCCAGGCCCGCCAGGCGGGTCTCGGCGTCGGCGGCCGAGTCGCCGCGCACGTCGAGGTAGACCTTCAGCTTGGGCTCGGTGCCGCTCGGGCGCACGATGACGCGCGAGCCGTCGGTGAGCCAGTAGCGCAGCACGTCGCCCGGGGGCAGATCCCCGCCGCCGGTCGCGAGGTCCTCGACCACCTCGACGGCCACACCGCCGATGGCCGCCGGCGGGTCGGCGCGCAGCGCGGCCATGATGCGGCCGATGATCGACACGTCGTCGACGCGCACCGACACCTGACCCGACGCGAAAGCGCCGAACGTCTCGTCGAACTGCACCAGCAGGTCGCCGAGGGTGCGGCCCTCCTCCCGCGCCTCGGCGATGAGGCCGAGCATGGCGACCGCGGCCGAGATGCCGTCTTTGTCGCGCACGGTCTCGGGGTTCACGAGGTAGCCGAGCGCCTCTTCGAACCCGTAGACCAGGCCGTCGGCGCGCGAGATCCACTTGAAGCCGGTGAGGGTGGCGTGGAAGTCGAGCCCGTAGTGCTCGGCGACGGCCTGCAGGCCCGGCGACGACACCAGCGAGCACGCCAGCGAACCGCCGGATGCCGTGCGCGCGGCGCGCCAGCCCAGGAGCAGCCCGACCTGGTTGCCCGTCAGCCGCCGCCAGCTCCCGTCCGCCGCGGGGATCGCGACGGCCAGGCGGTCGGCGTCGGGGTCGTTGGCGAGGATGAACTCCGCGCCGGCGGCGGTCGCCGTCTCGTACGACAGGTCCATCGCCCCGGGCTCTTCGGGGTTCGGGAACGAGACGGTCGGGAACGCGCCGTCGGGCTCGATCTGGGCGGTCACGACCACCGGCTGCGGGTAGCCGGCGAGGTCGAGGATGCGGGCGAGGGTCTCGTGCCCGACGCCGTGCATCGCGGTGTACACCCAGGTCATCCCGGCGGCACCCGCCGGGGCCGGGGCGACGGTCGCCGTCGCCGCGACGTAGGCCTCGACGACCTGCTCGTCGGCGATCTCGTACTCGCCGCGGGGGAGGGCGGCGAGGTCGCCGGCGTCGGCCACCCGCTGGATGTGCGCGGCGATGTCGGCGTCGGCGGGCGAGACGATCTGCGACCCGCCCTCCGCGCCGCCGAGGTACACCTTGTAGCCGTTGTCGTCGGGCGGGTTGTGCGAGGCGGTGACCATCACGCCGGCGTCGGCGCCGAGGTGTCGCACCGCGAAGGCGAGCACGGGGGTGGGTAGCAGCCGCGGCAGCAGGATCGCGCGCACCCCGGCCCCCGCGAACAGCTCGGCGCTGTCGCGGGCGAACACGTCGGAGTTGCGGCGGCCGTCGTAGCCGATGACCACCGTCGGGGCCGAGTCGGGGCCCGCCTGCGCGCGCAGGTAGGCCGCCAGCCCGGCGGCGGCCTGCCCGACCAGCACCCGGTTCATCCGGTTCGACCCGGCGCCCAGGCGGCCACGCAGACCCGCGGTGCCGAAGGCCAGGCGCCCGGCGAACCGGTCGTCGAGGTCGGCGAGGGCGGCCGCGTCGCCGGCATCGGCCTGCGCGATCAGCGCGGCCAGCTCGTCACGGGTGACCTCGTCGGGATCCTGCGCCAGCCACGCGCGCGCGGCGTCGAGGACCGCCATCACAGCTCCCCGATGACGCGGGCGAGCAGATCGGAGATCACCGGCTCGGCCTCGCGGCCGGCCTCGATGACCTCGTGGTGGCTGAGGGGGGTGGTCTGGATGCCGGCGGCCATGTTCGTGATGAGCGAGAAGCCCAGGATCTCCATGCCGGCCTGGCGGGCGGCGATGGCCTCGAGCGCGGTCGACATGCCCACGATGTGGCCGCCGATCGCCTTGGCCATGCGCACCTCGGCCGGGGTCTCGTACTGGGGGCCGCGGAACTGGCAGTACACGCCCTCGTCGAGGCTCGGGTCGACGCGGCGGGCGACGTCGCGCAGGCGCGTGGAGTAGAGGTCGGTGAGGTCGATGAACGTCGCCCCCTCCAGCGGCGAGTCGCCGGTGAGGTTGATGTGGTCGCTGATGAGCACGGGGCGACCGGCCGTCCAGGTGCTCTTGATGCCGCCGGCGCCGTTGGTGAGCACCATCGTGGTGGCGCCGGTCGCGGCGGCGGTGCGCACGCTGTGCACGACCCGGCGCACGCCGTGGCCCTCGTAGTAGTGGGTGCGCGCGCCGATGACGAGCACGCGCTTGCCCTTGGGGGTGAGGATGCTGCGCAGCGACCCCACATGACCGGCCAGGGCCGGGGCGCTGAAGCCGGTGACCTCGGTGGCGGGGATGGTGACGGTGGTCTCGCCGACGAGGTCGGCGGCCTTGCCCCAGCCGCTGCCGAGGGTGAGGGCGATGTCGTGCTGGGCGACGCCGGTCAGTCGCGCGATGTCGGCGGCGGCGGTGGCGGCGATCTCGAACGGGTCGGCAGTGGGATCGTCGAGGGGGTTGGTCGTGTCGGACATGGTCTGAGTCTAGGAACAGCGCCGCGACGCTGCCAGGCGGCGGAGCCGTGCACACCTGCTGAGACAATGGACATCATGACCTCGAGCTTCGTCAACACCCAGACCGTCGCCGTGCTCGGCGGCGGCCCCGGCGGCTACGAGGCCGCGCTCGCCGCCGCCCAGCTGGGCGCCGAGGTGACGCTGGTGGAGCGGGCCGGGGTGGGCGGCGCGGCCGTCATCACCGACGTGGTCCCCTCCAAGAGCCTCATCGCCACCGCCGACGCCGCCGTGGCGATCGCCGAGGCCTCCGACCTCGGCGTGCAGCTGTTCGCCAAGGGCGGCGGGGGAGCGCCGCTGCGCCCCGAGATCGCCATCAATCTCGCCGCCGTCAACAAGCGGCTGCTCTCGCTCGCGCGCCAGCAGTCCGACGACATGCGCGCCCAGCTGGTCGAGGCGGGCGTGCGCATCATCTCCGGCCACGGCCGGCTCGACGGACCGCGCGCGCTGGTGGTGTCCACCGGCCCCGGCGGCACCGACTTCGACCGCGTCGAGGCCGACACCCTCGTCGTCTCTGTGGGCGCCTCGCCGCGCGAGCTGCCCTCGGCGCTCCCCGACGGGGAGCGGATCCTCACCTGGACCCAGCTCTACGACATGAAGGAGCTGCCCGAGCACCTCATCGTCGTCGGCTCGGGCGTCACCGGCGCCGAGTTCGCCTCGGCCTACATGAACCTGGGCGCGGCGGTCACGCTGATCTCCTCGCGCGACCAGGTGCTCCCCGGCGAGGATGCCGACGCGGCGGCCGTGCTCGAGAAGGTCTTCCGCCGCGGCGGCATGACCCTGCTGTCGCGCTCGCGGGCCGAGCGGGTGGAGCGCTCCGGCGACGGGGTGGTCGTCACCCTCGCCGACGGTCGCACGATCGAGGGCAGCCACTGCCTCATGGCGGTGGGATCGATCCCCAACACCGCCGGCATCGGCCTGGAGGATGCGGGGGTGCAGCTGGCGGCATCCGGTCACATCCAGGTCAACCGGGTCGCGCGCACCTCGGTGCCCAACATCTACGCCGCCGGCGACTGCACGACGTTCATCCCGCTGGCCTCGGTCGCCTCGATGCAGGGGCGCATGGCCGTCTTCCACGCCCTCGGCGACACCGTCATCCCGCTCGAGCCGCGCCGCGTCACGGCCAACATCTTCACCGCGCCCGAGATCGCCACCGTCGGGTGGCAGCAGAAGGACCTCGAGGGCAGCGGACTGAAGGGATACGTGCACAAGATGCCGCTGGCCGCCAACGCCCGCGCCAAGATGATGGGCATCAAGGACGGCTTCGTGAAGATCATCGCCCTCGAGGGCACCGGCACCGTGCTCGGCGCCACGATCGTGGCGCCGAAGGCGTCGGAGCTGATCTACCCGATCGCCATCGCCGTCGAGCGCCGCCTCACCGTCGACCAGGTCTCGCGCGTGTTCGCGGTGTTCCCCTCGCTCACCGGATCGATCACCGACGCCACCCGCGCGATGCACCGTGTGCACCGCGAGGAGGAGGACGCGCTGGCCTGACCGCGTCGCGCCGTGCGACGGCGGTCGCCGCGCCTGCGCCCACGAGAGAGCGCCACCGGATCCGTGAGGGATCGGTGGCGCTCTGCCGTTGGTGGGGCGGTGGCCGCTCAGCTGATGGTGAGCAGGCGGTGACCGGCCGACACCGTGGTGCCCGGGTTCGCGTCGATCGCGCCGACGACGCCGTCCTTGTGCGCCTGGATGGGCTGCTCCATCTTCATGGCCTCGAGCACGACGACCAGGTCGCCCTTGACGACCTGCTGACCGTCCTCGACGGCGAGCTTGACGATGGTGGCCTGCATGGGCGAGGTGACCGCGTCGCCCGAGGCGCCGGCGGTCACCGACGTCGCGTGCGAACGGCGCGCGGGCGGCGCCGTGACGGGGCGGCCGACCTTGGCGGTGGACTGCGTGATGCGCTCGGGCAGGCTCACCTCGAGACGCTTGCCGCCGACCTCGACGACCACGGTGTGGCGCGGGGCGCCCGGCTCGGGCGACTCCAGCTCGCCGTCCCACGGCGCGATGTCGTTGACGAACTCCGTCTCGATCCAGCGGGTGAACACGCCGAACACGCCGTCCTCGGCGGTGAAGGCGGGGTCGCGCACGACCTTGCGGTGGAAGGGCAGTACCGTCGGCATGCCCGCCACCTCGAACTCGTCGAGCGCGCGGCGCGAGCGCTCCAGCGCCTCGGCGCGGTCACGGCCGGTGACGATGATCTTGCCCAGGAGCGAGTCGAACGCACCCGAGACCGAGTCGCCGGCGGTGACGCCGGAGTCGAGCCGGATGCCGGGGCCGCCGAACGTCTTGAACTGGTGGATGCGACCGGGCTGGGGCAGGAACCCGCGCCCCGGGTCTTCGCCGTTGATGCGGAACTCGAACGAGTGGCCGACCGGCTCGGGGTCGCCGTAGTCGAGCACGCCGCCCTCGGCGATGCGGAACTGCTCGCGCACGAGGTCGATGCCGGTGACCTCTTCGGAGACCGGGTGCTCGACCTGCAGGCGGGTGTTGACTTCGAGGAACGAGATCGTGCCGTCGGCGCCGATGAGGAACTCGCACGTGCCCGCGCCGACGTAGCCGACCTCCTTGAGGATCGCCTTCGACGCCTCGTACAGGGTGCGGTTCTGCGCCTCGGTGAGGAACGGCGCGGGGGCCTCCTCGACGAGCTTCTGGTGGCGGCGCTGCAGCGAGCAGTCGCGGGTGGAGACGACGACGACCGTGCCCTCGGCATCCGCCAGGCACTGGGTCTCGACGTGGCGCGGCTTGTCGAGGTACTTCTCGACGAAGCACTCGCCGCGGCCGAACGCCGTGATCGCCTCGCGGGTGGCCGACTCGAACAGCTCGGCGACCTCGTCGAACTCGCGGGCGACCTTCAGGCCGCGACCGCCGCCGCCGTAGGCCGCCTTGATGGCGATGGGCAGGCCGAATTCGCGCGCGAAGGCGATGACCTCGTCGGCGTTCTGCACCGGGCCGGGGGTGCCCGGCGCGAGCGGGGCGCCGACCTTCTCGGCCACGTGGCGTGCGGTGACCTTGTCGCCGAGGGCCTCGATCGCCTCGGGTGACGGGCCGATCCACACCATGCCCGCCGCGGTCACGGCGCGCGCGAACTCGGCGTTCTCGGCCAGGAAGCCGTAGCCGGGGTGCACCGCGTCGGCGCCGGAGCGCCGGGCGACGGAGAGGATCTTCTCGATCGACAGATAGGTCTCGGCGCTCGTGGCGCCCTCGAGCGCATAGGCCTCGTCGGCGAGGCGCACGTGCATCGCGTCGCGATCCTGGTCGGCGTAGACGGCGACCGATGCGCGGCCGGAATCGCGGGCGGCGCGGATGACGCGGACGGCGATCTCGCCTCGGTTCGCAACGAGAACCTTGGAGATCCGCCTCGTGGGGGTCTGGGGCATGGATGCCAGCCTACCGAGCCGGGAGGGGTGCTCTTTGGATCACCCGCACAAGATCACGCACAAAACGTGTGCGGGAGGCTACGAATGCGTCGGCGTGTTCCAGAGGTCGGTCCAGACGACGTCGAGCTCGCGCGCCAGGGCCCGCACGGTCGACAGCGACATGCCCACGACCGTCGAGGGGTCGCCCTCGACCCGCTCGATGAACGCCCCGCCGAGGCTGTCGACGGTGAAGGCCCCGGCCACCTGCAGCGGCTCGCCGCTGGCGACGTAGGCGGCGATCTCGGCGTCGGTCGCATCGGCGACGAACGACACGGATGCCGCGGCCACGGCGTGCGCCTCGCGCGGCGCGGCGCCGGGGGTCAGGCGGAACACGCTGTGCCCCGAGTGCAGCACCCCGGTGCGGCCGCGCATCGCGTGCCAGCGCGCCGTGGCGACCTCGGGGGTGTGGGGCTTGCCGAGGATCTCGCCGTCGAGCTCGAACATCGAGTCGCCGCCGATCACCAGCCCGTCGAAGCCCGGCTCGTCGGCGGCCAGGCGCGCCGCGACGTCGGCGGCCTTCCGGCGGGCGAGCACGAGCACGTGCTCCTCGGGGGAGAGCGTGCGCTGCTCGTGCGACTCGATCGCGGCGATCACGGCTTCCTCGTCGACCTGCGGGGCCAGGCTCACCGGCTCGATCCCCGCCTGCCGCAGCAGCATGAGACGGGCGGGCGAGGTGGAGGCGAGGCACACGCGCATCCCCCCACCGTACCCACCCGCAGCTTTCGCTCCCGCCCCGGGCGCGGCGCGCGGGGAGCGGTGTGGGAGAGTCGGAGGATGGATGCCGGAGACCTCATCGACCTCGACGTCACCGCTGTCGCCCACGGCGGCGTGTTCGTCGGGCGCCTGCCCGACACCGCCGCCGACGCGCCCGAGCACGGCGGGGGGCGGGTCGTGTTCGTGCCCGATGCGATCCCCGGCGAGCGGGTGCGCGTGCGGCTGACCGACACCAGCAAGCCGAGCTTCTGGCGCGGCGACGTGCTCGAGGTGCTCGCGGCGTCGCCGCACCGCCGGCCGCACGTCTGGCGTCCGGCCGACGTCGACACGCCGCCCGAGCTGCGCCCCGGCGGCGCCGACTTCGGCCACATCGACCTCGACCACCAGCGCACGCTGAAGACCGAGGTCATTCGCGACGCCCTGCAGCGCATCGGCGGCGTCGAGCTGCCCGTCACGATCGAGGCCGCCCACCCGGCGCGGGATGCCGACGGCACGGTGCTCGCCGAAGAGAGCGCCGACGGGCTGGGCTGGCGCACCCGCGTCAGCCTGCACGTCGACGCCGAGGGCCGCGTCGGCCCGTACGCCGCGCGCAGCCACCGGGTCATCGAGGTCGACGAGCTGCCGCTGGCGACGCCGGCGATCGCCCGCGCGGCCCTGCGCCGCCACGGCGGCGACCCGGGCCGCCTCGACCTCGTGCAGCCGGCCGACGGGCGGGTGCGCACCATCCCGCGCGCCGAGGCCCCCGCCCCGCGCGGACGGCGCCGCGGCGGACCCTCCCGCGTCCCCACCGACCCCGCCGCCCGCGAGACGATCGTCGAGACGGTCGCCGGGCGCCCGTTCCAGGTCGACGCCGGCGGGTTCTGGCAGGTGCACCGCCTCGCGGCGACCACACTGACGGATGCCGTCGGCGACGCGCTCGACGGTCTCGTCGACCCCGCCGCGCACCACCTCGACCTCTACGGCGGCGTCGGGCTGCTCGCCGCCGCCATCGCCGGCCTCGGCGGTGCGGGCACCCGGCTCACGTCGGTCGAGTCCGACGCGCGCGCCACCGACCACGCGGGGGAGAACCTCGCGGAGTGGGTGGGCGCCCGTGCCGAGACCGGCCGGGTCGACCGCTGGCTCACCGAGCTCACCGCCTCGGCATCCGCCGCGCAGCGTGCCCGACTGTCGGCCGGTGTCGTCGTGCTCGACCCGCCGCGTGCCGGCGTGGGGCGCGAGGTCGTCGACCTGCTCGCGGGACTGCATCCCGCCCACGTCGTCTACGTCGCGTGCGACCCGGTGGCGCTGGCGCGCGACCTGCGCACCTTCCAGGGGCACGGCTACGCCGCCCGCTCGGTGCGCGCGCTGGATCTGTTCCCCCATTCACACCATGTCGAGGCGGTCGCCGTCCTCTCGCCGTTAGGCTGAGCGCCATGACGCGCTTGGCCCTCATCGACGATCACGAGTCGGTGCGCCTCGGACTCGAGTCCGCCTGCGCGCGGGTGGGCGGCATGGACGTCGTGTTCTCGGGGTCGACGGTGCGCGACTATCTCGCGTGGCGCACCTACTCGGCCTCGCAGCCCGCCGACGTCGTGGTGCTCGACCTCACCCTCGGCGACGGCAGCACCGTCACCGAGAACGTCACCCGTGTCATCCGCGACGGCTCGCCCGTGATCATCCACAGCGTGGCCGACCGCCCCTCTGCGGTGCGCGAGGCGCTCGCGGCGGGCGCCGCCGGCGTGATCAGCAAGTCGTCGCGCACCGACGACGTGCTCGGCGCGATCCGCGTCGTGGCCCGCGGCGAGCCGCTCGACAACGTCGAGTGGGCCAGCGCCGTGGAGGGCGACCGCGCCTTCGCCGATGCGCAGCTGTCGGCGCGCGAGCGCGACGTGCTGCGCCTGTACGCCGCCGGCCTGCCGCTGAAGGCCGTCGCCGAACGACTCGGCATCGCCTATTCGACCGCGAAGGAGAACATCACGCGCGTGCGCGTGAAGTACGTCGAGGTGGGACGCCCCGCTCCGACCAAGGTCGATCTCCTCCGTCGGGCGATGGAGGACGGACTCGTCGACGAGAGTCCCGATGAGCACTGAACCGGCCCCGGGGCTCATCGACCCCGACGTGCGCCGCGCGCTCAGCGGCATCTCGGCAGGCGCCGCCAACTTCACCCGGGCGCGGATGGAGCGCATCCTCGAGGTCGTCGTCGGCGCCGGGTCGGCGCTGCTGGGCCTGCAGGCGTTCTTGAACGCGGTCAACTCGCGGCAGGAAGACCCGACGTGGCACGTGGTGCTGCTCGTGGTGACCTTCGTGCCGCTGGTGGCCATGGTCGCCGCGCTGCTGATCGGCCGGGCGGTGCGCGTGGCGTGCCGCGTGTTCGCCGTGGTGCTGCCGGTCGTGCTGATCGCGTGGCCGTTCGCCACCGCGGGCCGCGAGCCGGGGGTCGACGCGCCGTGGGTCTGGTACCTGCTCAACGTGGCCTCCGCCGCGACGGTGTTCGCCTTCGCGGTGCCGCTGCAGATGGTCTGGGCCGTCGCCGTTCCGGCGCTGTTCGTGATCGCCCGCCTGGTGCAGCTGGGCTTCGATCCGAACCAGCTCGTGCTGGTGCTGCTCAACGGCATGTTCGCGATGATCCTCGCCGGCGTCATCATCGCGCTCGGCATGATCCTGCGCTCGGTGGCTGCCCAGATCGACCGCAGCCGGCGCGAGACCGTCGCGTCGTATGCGGCGGCGGCGGCCGCGGATGCCGCGGAGAAGGAGCGCATCGAGGTGGCGGCGCTCATGCACGACAGCGTGCTGGCCGCCCTCATCGCCGGTGAGCGGGCCGAGACGCCGCGCGAGGAAACCCTCGCCGTCGCGATGGCCCGCGAGGCGCTGACCCGCCTGGCCAACGCCGACCGGGATGCCGGGGAGGGGTCGGACGAGCCGGTGGGGGTCGCCGATGTCGTCGCCCGCCTGCAGTCGGCCCTCGACGACTTCCACGTGGCGCTCACCGTCGAGCTGGTCGGCGAGGACACCGGACTGCGCATCCCCGGCCGTGTCGCCGGTGCGCTGGTGCTCGCCGCGACGCAGGCGATCGCCAACTCGGTGCAGCACGCCGGCGCGGCCGGCATGGAGGTGCAGGTGCGGGCGCAAGCGAGGACCCTCGGCATCCGGGTGTCCGACCGCGGACCGGGCTTCGACCCCGCCTCCGTGCCCGACGACCGCCTGGGCATCCGCGGGTCGATACACGCGCGGGTGGCCGCCGTGGCCGGCCGCGCGGTGATCCGCAGCGGCGCCGCCGGCACCGTCGTCACCCTCGACTGGGTGAGGCCGTCATGAACGGCGGCATCCGGCCGCTGCTGTCGTGGCTCGCCGTCGCCTTCACCGCGTACCTCACCGTGGGCGGCCTGCTGTGGACCGAGCCGGTCGACCAGCCGCTCGTGGCCGTCGCCTCACTCGCCTGCTACCTCATCACGACGCTCGTCTGCATCTTCTGGCCCGACGGCAGCGCCCCCGGGCCGGCGGCGGTCACCGGCGACCTCGGTCACCGCTCGCTGCTGCCGCTGTGGGCGGCGCTGCTGGCACTCGGGGTGGCCGTGCTCGTGCCCAACGCGACGTGGTTCGCGGTGGGCCCCGACGCCCGCCTCGAGGGCTTCGCCACCTGGAGCCTGGGCGGCATCGGCGCGCTGATGGCAATCCTCGTGGTGCGCGGGCGCACCGTGTTCGCGTGGATCGGCGTCGCGATCGTGGTCATCGAGGCGATCGTGTGGATCGGCCTCGCCGACGCCCTGTCGCTCGGCGCCGTCGGCGCCGTGCTGTGGGTGGGGGTGGCCAACCTCGTCACGGGGCTCGTCGGCCGCGCCGCGCGCGACACCGCCGAGCTCACCCAGCTGCAGCGGGCCGCGTCGGAATGGCTGGCCTCGCAGGAGGGCGGGCGGCGCGAACGCCGCGCCCAGGTGCAGCGGGCGCTGGCGATCGCCGGCCCGGTGCTGGCCCGGGTGATCGAGGCCGAGGGACGCCTCGACCCCGCGGAGCGCCAGCGCGCCCACCTGGCCGAAGGGGCGCTGCGCGACGAGCTGCGCGCCTCGCGGCTGCTCGATGACGAGGTGCGCGCCCAGCTCGACGCCGCGCGGCGTCGCGGCGCGGTCGTGTCGGTCACCGACGAGGGCGGCCTCGACGGCCTCGACGGCAGTGAGCTCGGACTCATCCGCGCGCGGCTGGCGCAGGCGCTGGCGGCGGCGTCGTCGGAGCAGGTGTTCGTGCGCACCTCGACCCACGGCGACACGGCCGTCACGGTCGTCGGACGCTCGCGCGGCGGCGACGGCGAAGACGTCGTCGACCTGTGGCACGAGATCGAGCGCACCACGCCGGTGCTGCCGTCGCCGGATGCCGAGGGTCCCGCCCGCGACTGATCGCGTGCCGCGGTGACGGCGGGGGAGTCCGTGGTGGGGCGCTCCCATCGCGCCCGTCGGGGCTCTCGCCGGGATCGGCGGAGGGCCCGGATGCCGCACGCGCCGGCATCCGCTGCGGCCGAAGCCGCTGGAAGGCGAGGGGCGGCGAAGCCGCCCGCCCCTCGCCGCGCGAGTGGTTACCCGAAAACCGACTCGCAAGGGGCCGGAGCCACCGGAGACCGATGGCCGGCCGAACGCAGAAGCGTTCCAGCTCTCATAGTCTCGCCCGCGGGAAGGCTCTTGTCTGTAGGTACTTTGGGGGACATCTGCCCGACCTCCCTCGGGGGCGCCGAGCCCCGGCATCCTTCGGCAGGGAATCGGGGTCCCGATCGACGGGCTCGGGGCGCGTGAGCCCGTCGCTCGCGACCCCGATCCAGCACGCCGAGGGCCTTGAGCGCCCGGGGCCTCGGGCGGACGCGCGCCCCCGGGGCGTGGTCAGGCCGAGTGCGGGCCCCAGCCGAGGTCGCGGCGCAGCGGCGGGCGCGGCGCGGTCGCCGTGATCTGCCAGGCCGACCGGCGCGGCTGCTCTTCGGCCACCGCGGCGCGGGTCTCCTGCAGGTAGGCGGCGGTGGCGACGGAGACCACGGCGGCGAGTTCGTCGTCGTCGGCGTGGCCGCGCACGAGGTCGACCCGGACGATGCGCCCGGGGTCGGCGGGGTCGACGGCGGCGTCGTCGCTCACAGCGGGATGTTCCCGTGCTTCTTGGCCGGCAGGCTCGCGCGCTTGCCGCGCAGCGACCGCAGCGCCTTCGCGATGGCGACGCGGGTCTGGGCCGGCTCGATGATGCCGTCGAGCTCGCCGCGCTCGGCGGCCAGGAACGGGGAGGCCACGTTGTAGGTGTACTCGCTCGCCAGGCGCGCGCGCACCGCGGCGACGTCCTCGCCGGCCTCCTCGGCCTTCTTCAGCTCGCCGCGGTAAAGGATGTTGACGGCGCCTTGCCCGCCCATGACGGCGATCTCGGCGGTCGGCCAGGCGAGGTTGATGTCGGCGCCGAGCTGCTTGGAGCCCATCACGATGTAGGCGCCGCCGTAGGCCTTGCGCAGGATGACGGTCACCAGCGGCACGGTGGCCTCGGCGTAGGCGTAGAGGAGCTTGGCGCCGCGGCGGATGACGCCGGTCCACTCCTGGTCGGTGCCGGGGAGGTAGCCGGGCACGTCGACGAGGGTGACGATCGGCACGCTGAACGCGTCGCAGAAGCGCACGAAGCGGCTGGCCTTCTCGCCGGCGTCGATGTTGAGCGTGCCGGCCATCTGCGAGGGCTGGTTGGCGATGATGCCGACCGTGCGGCCCTCGACGCGGCCGAAGCCGATGACGATGTTCGGCGCGAACAGCGGCTGCACCTCGATGAACTCGCCCGCGTCGACCACGTGCGAGATCACCTGGTGGATGTCGTAGGGCTGGTTGGGGGAGTCGGGGATGACGGTGTTCAGCGACCGGTCGGCATCCGTCGTCTCGAACTCGAAGTCGGTGTCGTACTGCGGCAGCTCGGACAGGTTGTTGTCGGGCAGGTAGCCCAGCAGCGTGCGCACGTAGTCGATCGCGTCGTCTTCGTCTTCGGCGAGGTAGTGGGCCACGCCGGAGCGGGTGTTGTGCGTGTAGGCGCCGCCGAGCTCCTCCATGCCGACGTCCTCGCCGGTGACGGTCTTGATGACGTCGGGGCCGGTGACGAACATCTGGCTGGTCTTGTCGACCATGACCACGAAGTCGGTGAGGGCGGGGGAGTACACCGCGCCGCCGGCGGCGGGGCCCATGATGAGCGAGATCTGCGGGATGACACCGGAGGCCTGCGTGTTGAGGCGGAAGATCTCGCCGTACTTGCCGAGGGCGACCACGCCCTCCTGGATGCGGGCGCCACCGGAATCGAGGATGCCGATGATGGGCATGCCGCCGCGCAGCGCCAGCTCCATCACTTTGATGATCTTCTCGCCCGCGACCTCGCCGAGCGACCCGCCGAAGGTCGTGAAGTCCTGTGCGTAGACGGCGACCGTGCGGCCGTGGATGGTGCCGGTGCCGGTGACGACGGAGTCGCCGTAGGGGCGCGCGCGGTCCATGCCGAACGCGGTGGTGCGGTGGCGCACATACTCGTCGAGCTCGACGAACGAGCCCGGGTCGACGAGCATCTCGATGCGCTCGCGGGCGGTGAGCTTGCCCTTCGCGTGCTGCTTCTCGAGTGCCGCGGCCTCGGCGTCGACCACGGCCGCCTGGTAGCGGGCGCGGAGGTCGGCGATCTTGCCGGCGGTCGTGGACATGTCGGGCGCGTCGGTCACGCGTTCCACCCTAGCGAGCCGCTTCCGGCGAACGTTGGCGACAAGCCACAACGCCGGCGGCCATCCGCTGTGGCCTTCCCTCCAACCCTCCGCGCCTGCGGCGGCCTGCGGCGGCCTGCGGCGGCCCGCGGCGGCCTGCGACGTGCGGTGGGCGTGCGCGTATCGTGGCGGCATGACCCTTCCGCCGCTCGGTTACCCGCTCGCCGCCGCCGTCACCCCGCGGCTGCATCTCATCGACTCGACCCCGTCGACCAACGCGAAGCTGCTCCACGACGCCGAGGTCGACCCCGACGCGCACCCGCACCTGGCCGCCGTCGTCACCACCGACCAGACCGCCGGCCGCGGCCGCCTCGATCGCAGCTGGGTCACCCCGCCCGGCTCGGCGCTGGCCATCTCGGTCGTGCTGCGGGTCGCCGCTGTCGCCGACGCCGACCGCGGGTGGATCCCGCTGGTCGCCGGCGCTGCCATGGCCCGCGCCGTCGGCGCGCAGCTGGACGGGGCGGGGCTCAAGTGGCCCAACGACGTGCTGGTCGGGGAGGGCGCCGCGGCGCGCAAGATCAGCGGCATCCTCGCCGAGGTGCTGCCCGGCGACCCGCAGACGGTCGTGGTCGGGGCGGGCGTGAACACGGCGATGACCGCCGAGCAGCTGCCGGTGGAGACGGCGATGTCGTTCGCCGTGCTCGGGAAGACCTCCGACGACGACCGCCTGCTCGCCGACTACCTCACCGGCCTGCGCGACCTGATCGCCGAGCTCGCCCTCGGCGGCGGTGAAGCGGTGCGCGGCGCCGTCGAGGCGCAGTGCCGCACCCTCGGCACCGAGGTGACGGTGTCGCTTCCCGACGGCACCACCACCGGCGGGCGCGCCGTGCGCCTCGACCCGGCGGGCCGACTGGTGCTCGAGCGCGAGGGCGTGGAGAGCGTCGTGGCGGCGGGCGACATCGTCCACGCCCGCTGACGACGCACCGCCCGAACGCCCCCGAGCGCCCCCGCTGACGCGGGTTCTGGGCGTGCCGTCCCGGCCGGTGTCGGGGCCCTGACGCACAATGGTCTCGTGACGCAGCCGACCGCCTACACCGGCCGCCCGCTGACGCCCATGCCAGGCGCGGCGCCGACCGAGCTGCGCCTCGTGCGCCTCCGGCGACACGCCCGCCGCTTGTTCTGGTCGGCTGTCGTGCTGATCGCCGCCGCCGGTGCGGTGGGCTTCTTCACCGGCAACCTCCCCGCTCCCTTCGAAGACTGGATGCTGTGGAGTGCGGCCGGCGCTGCCGTGCTGCTGCTGGTCGTGCTGCCGTTCGCCCGCTGGTACGCCCACACCTACACCGTCACCACGCGCCGCGTCGTCGAGCAGTCGGGCCTGCTCGGCCGTCACCGCACCGAGATCAGCCACGCCCGCGGCTACACGATCGCCGAGCGCCGCGGTCCGGTGCAGCGGATGTGGGGCACCGGCACGCTCACCCTCTCCAACGGCCTCGACGCGCCACTGCGCATCCGCGACGTCGCGTCGGTGCGCCTCGTGCACGAGGTGCTCGCCGACCAGGTCGAGGTCAGCCAGATCCTCGCGCACCGCGACGCGCAGACCACGCCGACCACCGTCGTCCCCGAAGACTGACCGGGTCGGCATCCGTGCCGTCCTCCTGACAGGATGGATGCCGGAAGGGAGCGGTATGGCACTGCGCGTCGGAATCGTCGGAGGTGGGCAGCTGGCCCGCATGATGATCGCCCCGGCGGTCGAGCTCGGGCTGCAGGTGCGCGTGCTGGCCGAGGAGCCCGGCATGTCGGCGCAGATCGCCGCGACCGCGACCGGTGACTACCGCGACCTCGACACCGTCCGCGCGTTCGCGCAGGACGTCGACGTCGTCACCTTCGACCATGAGCACGTGCCGCAGGACGTGCTGCGCGCCCTCGTCGCCGAGGGCGTCGAGGTGCACCCGGGGCCGGACGCCCTGCAGTACGCGCAGGACAAGATCGCCATGCGCACCCGGCTGGCAGAACTGGGCGTCCCGCAGCCCGACTGGGCCGCCGTCGCCGACGCCGCGCAGCTCGACGAGTTCCTCGCCGCGCACGGCGGCCGCGCGGTCGTGAAGACCCCGCGCGGCGGCTACGACGGCAAGGGTGTGCGCGTCGTGGCATCCGCCGCCGAGGCCGACGACTGGCTCGACGCGCTCGCGCCGGGCGGGCAGCTGCTCGTCGAGGAGCTCGTCGATTTCACGCGCGAGCTCGCGCAGCAGGTCGCACGCCGCCCCTCGGGAGAGCTGGCCGTCTACCCCGTCGTCGAGACGGTGCAGCGCGGCGGCGTCTGCGCCGAGGTCATCGCGCCCGCGCCGCGCGGTGCGGGGCGGCTGGCCGAGGTCGCGGCATCCATCGGCACCGCCATCGCCGAAGGGCTCGGCGTGACGGGGATGCTCGCCGTCGAGCTTTTCGAGACCTCCGACGAGCGCCTGCTCATCAACGAGCTCGCCATGCGTCCGCACAACAGCGGCCACTGGACGCAGGACGGCGCGGTCACCTCGCAGTTCGAGCAGCACCTGCGGGCCGCGCTCGACCTGCCGCTGGGAGACCCTACGCCGCGTCAGCCCTGGGCGGTCATGGTGAACATCCTCGGCGGGCCGGCCGAGGACGCGCTCGAAGACCGGATGCCGGCGGCCCTGGCCGCCCACCCCGCCGTCAAGGTGCACACCTACGGCAAGGCACCGCGCCCCGGGCGCAAGGTCGGCCACGTCAACGCCGTGGGCGACGACCTCGACGCCGTCGTCTACGAAGCCCGGGCCGCGGCCGCGTTCTTCGGCGACTGACCGCGTCACCTGCGGGCATCTTCCAGCCGGGCCGCCTACCCTGGACCGGTGACAAGCGCCCTCCACTCCTCTTCCGAGCCGCTGGTCGGCGTCGTCATGGGTTCCGACTCGGACTGGCGCGTCATGAGCGACGCGTCGCAGCTGCTGAGCGATTTCGGGGTGCCGCACGAGGTGGAGGTCGTCTCGGCCCACCGCACGCCCGACAAGCTGCTGCGCTACGGGCGCGAGGCCCGTGGCCGCGGCATCCGCGTGATCATCGCCGGCGCCGGGGGTGCAGCGCACCTGCCGGGCATGCTGGCCTCGGTCACCGCCCTCCCCGTCATCGGCGTGCCGGTGCAGCTGGCCACGCTCGACGGCCTCGACTCGCTGCTGTCGATCGTGCAGATGCCCGCCGGCATCCCGGTGGCCACCGTCTCGATCAACGGCGCGAAGAACGCGGGCCTGCTGGCCGCGCGGATCATCGGCGCCGGTGACGACGCCCTCGCCGACCGCGTCGAGCAGTACGCCCGCGACCTCGAGTCGCAGGTCGAGGAGAAGAATCGGCGGCTGAAGGAGTCGCTGTGAGCGTCACCACCCCGCCCCGCGCCCGGCCGTCCGGATCCACTCCCGCCGCGCCCTCCCTGTCGTCGGCGGGGGCGCTCGACGAGCGGCCGATCCGGCATCCGAACACCCGATCGCCGCAGGTGATGACGCGTCGGGCCTGGTGGCTCGTCGCCCTCAACTTCCTGCTGCCGGGCTCGGCGCAGGTGCTCGCCGGCAACAAGCGGCTCGGACGCATCGGGCTCGGCGCCACGATCGCCGTGTGGCTGCTGGCCATCGCGGCGCTCGGCACGTTCCTCGTCGCGCCGACCGTCATCTACTCGCTGTTCACGCTGGGGTGGGTGCTGCTGCTCGTGCAGGTGCTGCTGCTGGCCTACGCCGTGCTGTGGGTCGTGCTCACCATCGACACGCTGCGCCTCGTGCGCCTGGTGCGCACCCGGCCCCGCGCCCGCGCGGGCATCGCGATCCTCGCCATCGCCGGCACCGTGCTCGCCAGCGGCACCGCCGTCTACGGCGCCCAGCAGCTGCTGGGGCCCGCCCGCGAAGCGCTCGGATCGATCTTCGCCAACACCGCCCCGCCGGTGCCGCCGTCCAACGGCTACTACAACTTCCTGCTGCTGGGTGCGGACTCGGGGCTCGGCCGCGACTCCATGCGCTTCGACAGCATCTCGGTGGTCTCCGTCAACGCCACCTCGGGCGCCGTCACCATCACCGGCATCCCGCGCGACCTGCAGAACGTGCCGTTCTCGGACGGGCCGATGAAGGAGCGCTACCCCGACGGGCTCGAAGGTCACGCCTCGCGCACCTGCGGGTGGGCCGCCGGCATCAACCAGCTGATGAACGCCGTCGAGACGTGTCAGCCCGACCGCGGTGCCGGCATCTACCCGGATGCCGCGGCGAACCACTCGACGCCGGCCGTCGAGGCCACCCGCGACGCCGCCGAGGGCGTCATGGGCATCGAGATCCCGTACTACGTGTTCGTCGACATGAAGGGCTTCGCCGACATCGTCGACGCGCTCGGCGGCGTGGACATCACCGTGCAGGAGCGCCTGCCCGAAGGCGGCGGGCCCTCGTACGAGGGACAGTCCGCCGAGGACTGGGCCAGCGGCTGGATCGAAGCCGGTCCGCAGCACATGGACGGCGACACCGCCCAGTGGTACGCCAGGTCGCGCTACACGACCAGCGACTGGGACCGCATGCGACGTCAGCGAGAGCTGCAGCAGGCGATCCTCGCCCAGGCCAACCCGACCAACGTGCTCTCCCACTTCAACGAGATCGCCGCCGCCGGCGAAGACCTCGTGCAGACCGACATCCCCGCGTCGCTGCTGTCCTTCCTGGTCGACATCGCGCTCAAGTCGAAGGAGCAGCCCGTGCAGACCCTCGAGCTCACGCCGCAGGGCGCCGGCATCAACCCCGACAAGCCGAGCGCCGACGACTGGGTGCGCATCCGCGAGCTCGTCGATGCCGCGCTCTACCCGCCCACCCCGACCCCCACCCCGGACTCATGACCGCGGTGCTGCGGGTCGTGCTCGACCAGGTCGTCACGCCGGTCGAGGCCGATCTGGCGACGGCCTCGCGCGAGCTGGGGCGGGCGCTCGTCGCCGCCGCGCCCGCCGGATGCCGCGTCGAGGCCATCGTGCCCTCCGGCGGCACCGTCGACGTCACGGCGGACGTGCCCGGCGTCGCCGACGTCACGCGCACCTCGTTCGCGCGACGCGAGCTGTCGGCGGCATGGCAGCTCGGCGTGCCCGCGGGCACCTCGGGCGGGCTCATCCACTCGCCGACGCTGATGGCGCCGCTCGTGCGCCACGACCGCGTGCACGACAGCGACCAGACGGTGGTCACCGTGTGGGACCTCTCGCCCTGGCTGCACGCCGACGAGATGCCCAAGCCCGCGGTCATGTGGCACCGGGGCATGCTCAAGCGCGCCGCGAAGCACGCGGATGCCGTCGTCGTGCCCACTCACGCCATGGGAGCCCGGCTCGTCGAGATCGAGCCGCGTCTGCGCGACCGCGTGCGCGTCATCGCCGGCGCCGCGCCCCGCGGCTTCGCGGTGCCCACCGACGAGGTCGGCCGCCGTCGCGCCCTCGACCTCCCCGAAGGCTTCCTGCTGGTCGCCGGCGGGCCGGGAGCCGCAGACGGCCTCGCCGACGCGTTCGCCGCCGTCGTGGCATCCGGGGTCGACCTGCCCGTCGTGGTGCTCGGCGCTCCGGCCGGCACCGAGCCGGCGGTCGTCGAACTGGCCGAGGCCGCCGGGCTGGCCGCGGCTCGCGTGCACGTGCGCGGCGACCTCGACGACGCGGACCGGGCCGCGGTGCTCGGGGGAGCGGTGGCGCTTCTGGCCGCCGGCACGCGGGAGGCCTTCCCGTGGCGGGTCGTCGAGGCGCTCACCGTAGGCGTGCCGGTCATCGCGGTGTCGACCGAGGTGCACCGCGAGGTGCTCGTCGACGGCGGCGTCATCGTGCCCACCGCCGACGGCCTCGGGGCGGCGCTGTCCGACGCGCTGGCCTCGGCCGCGTCGGTGGAGCGGCTCGGCGTGCTCGCCGCCGATCGCGGCCGCGCGTTCTCATGGCGCGGCGCCGCCGAGCAGGTCTGGTTGCTGCACGCGGACCTCTGAGACGTCCCTAGGCTGTCTTCATGAGCGCTCGCGTGGGAATCGTCGTCCGCACCGTCGACAGGCCCGACTTCCTCCGACGAACTTTCAAGGATATTTCGTCACAGAATTTCGATGACTGGCGCGTGGTGGTCGTCGTCGACGGCGGAGAAGTCGACGCCGTAGCCGCGGTGGTGGCTGAGGCGTCGTGGGGCGACCGTGTGAGAGTGATCGCGACGACCGCTCCGGGTGGTCGGTGCGCCGCGGCCAATGCCGGAGTCGCGGCGCTGGACACGGAGTACGTGGTTCTGCACGACGACGATGACTTCTGGCATCCCGACTTCCTGCGGAGGACCGTGGCGCGGCTGGACGAGTCCCCGGCTGAATCGGGGGTCGGGGTGACGACAGCCATCGTCTATGAGACCTTCAGAGACGGTGCGTGGATCGAGACCGAACGAGTCCCTTTCTGGGAAGGCCTGGACTCTCTGCGACTGATCGATCTCGTCGAGGTCAACCGCGCGGTCCCGATCTCGGTTCTCTACCGTCGCTCGCTCCATGACGAGGTGGGGCCGTATGACGAGACGCTGGACGCGGTGGAGGACTGGGAGTTCTACCTTCGCGCACTCGCACGACACAGATTCGGCTTCATCGCCGGTGAGCCCCTCGCATTCTGGACGCAGCGACCGGACGCCCACGGGGCGGAGGGCAACAGCATGTTCGCTCTCGATCACCTGCATCGTCGCGACGACCAGGAAGTCCGTGAGCGTGCGTTGCGCGCGTGGATCGCGGACAACGGCATGGGCCTGCCTCTCTACATCGCACAGGTGGAACAGCGGATTCGAGCGGAAGTGCGCCGGGAGATCGAGCTGGCCTTCGAGCGTCAGCGCGCGGACATCCGCCAGGACATCGATTCTCACCAACCCGTGTGGTCGCGGCTTCGGCGTCTGCGGCGACGCCTCCTTCCGCGCAGGAGGTAGTGCTCCCAGGGTCCGCCGACGCGGGGTCACCCGGCGTGTGTGTCATCGTGGATCGTTCAAGCGGCGACAATGGAGTCGTGGTGTGCGAGCGAACAGTCCGAAGAGTCCCCCGCCGATTCAGCGTTGCGGGGGCACTACTTCTCGGTGCTGTCGTCGTCAGCGCGGCCCTGAGTGCCTGCGCGCCGACGCCCGCCTCGGAGACCACCTCGACGCCGTCGGTGTCGCAGACGGCGAGCCCGACGCTCGAACCGAGCGGAATCTCGCCCACTGCATCCCCGGCAGCATCATCGCCGATCACCCCTGCAGAGGGGGAGGTGCTGGTGATCAGCGCGGAGGTCATCGACGGCGCGCTCGAGGTGACCGCGATGGTCCAGGGAGTGAGCGAGTCGGACGGGGAGTGCTCGCTCGAACTGCGTGATGCGACCGAGGTGTCCACGGTGACGGGGACCGCCGGCAACGGCGTCACCTACTGCGGAGTGATGCGGGTGTCGCTGGCGGATGTCGATCAGGACGACGCGACATTCCAGGTCCGTTACGTCTCGGCCGTGACGCGCGCCGAATCCGCCGTCACTCCCGTGCAGGCCGCTCCGTGAGCGCCCGTGGCGGTGCCCGCGCGCTGGCAGTGACCCTCGGGACCCTCGCTCTGATTCTCGGTTTCGTCGTCGCCGTGCCCATCGTTGCTCCAACGACCGCTGCCAACGCAGCTGTGGCCTCGGACTTCAACCCCGGGAACATCATCGATGACGCCACTTTCTACAATTCCAATGCGATGGACGCGGCTGCCGTTCAGCAGTTCCTCGATGCGCGGGTGAAGAACTGCAAG
Organism: Microbacterium festucae; assembly: GCF_025421715.1. Taxonomy (GTDB): domain Bacteria; phylum Actinomycetota; class Actinomycetes; order Actinomycetales; family Microbacteriaceae; genus Microbacterium; species Microbacterium festucae. The sequence continues at coordinate 135,260 of NZ_JAOEFC010000001.1, read as the reverse complement.
GCCGGATACACCTGCCTGAAGGACTATCGCCAGACCACCGACACGCGCGCGGCCGACCGCTACTGCAACGGCTACACGGGGCGCGAGAACGAAACCGCGGCCCAGATCATCGACAACGTCGCCCGATCCTGCGGCATCAGCCAGCAGGTGCTCCTGGTCCTCTTGGAGAAGGAGCAGTCGCTCGTCACGTCGTCTGCGCCTGAGGCGCGCGCGTACGCGGCGGCGACGGGTCAGGGATGCCCCGACACGGCGCCCTGCAACCCCGCCACCATGGGGTTCTTCTATCAGGTCTACTACGCGGCTCGACAGTACGAGGTCTATCGGTTGACGCCGTCGAACTGGGGCTACCAGGCCGGACGGTGGAACACCATCCTGTACCACCCCGATGCCAGCCGTAACTGCGGCACGCAGCGGGTGTACATCGAGAATCAGGCCACCGCAGGGCTGTACATCTACACGCCTTACACGCCGAACGCGGCAGCCCTGAACAACCTCTACGGCACTGGTGACAGATGCTCGTCGTACGGCAACCGCAACTTCTGGCGCTTGTTCACCGACTGGTTCGGCCAGCAGCTGCGGTCGCCGTTCGGAGGGTTCAATGTCGAGGTGGAGCGCGGCAAGTTCACTGTCTTGGGTTGGGTTCTGGATCCCGATGCGCAATCGCAAGCTGTGAGGGTCGAGGCGACCCTCGACGGTCAGAGCCTCGGGACATTCGCTGCGGACGACGAACGCCCGGACGTTGCGGCGGCGTATCCGGGGTACGGCTCGAAACACGGAATCCGTCGCACTTTCGAGGCGCTCGGCGGCGATCACACAATCTGCGTGGTCGCGAAGAACATCGGACCGGGCTACGACAAGGACTTCGGCTGCGTGACCACCTGGATCGAGACGGCGTCGCCCTACGGCGGGGCAGGCGCGGAAGCGATTCCGGGCGGCGTGCGGATCACCGGGTGGACGCTGGACACCGACACCACCGATTCCTTGGACATCCACGTGTACGTCGATGGTGTCGGTTCGATCCATCGAGCCGATGCCGTTCGCCCTGACGTCGGTCAAGCCTTTCCGGGCTTTGGTGATCGTCACGGAATCGACGTATCACTCGAGGCGGCGGTCGGTCGTCATGAGGTCTGCGTCTACGGAATCAACCGGGGTCTAGGATTCAACAAGCTGCTGGGCTGCTCGACGGTGGAGGTCGAGCGCTCAGCCAGCCCCGTCGGAGCGCTGGAGACGGCGTACGCAGAGCCGGGGGGGCTGCGTGTCCGAGGTTGGGTCGTCGATCCCAACACTTCCGCGCCGATGTCCGTGCACGTCTACCGCGGCGCTACGGGGACACCTCTCACCACCAGCGTCGATCGACCTGACGTGATCCAGCAGTATCCTCAGGCTGCTCTGCGAAGCGGATTCGACTCACATATTCCCGCACCGGCGGGTCGTGCTCAGGTGTGCGCATACGGAATCAACGTCGGATGGGGGTCGAACTCCACGATCGGGTGTCAGGACGTGGAGGTGCGGGCCGGTAATCCGTACGGCGGCGTCGATGTAACCGCGAGCGGAGAAAGCGTGCGCCTTCGCGGTTGGGTGATCGATCCGGACACGACCGAACCTGTCGCCGTCCACTATTACATCGACGGAGTGGGAAGCGTGACCCGAGCCGACATCGAGCGAGCCGACGTCGGTCGCGTTTACCCCGGATACGGATCGCGTCACGGCGTCGACGCCACGGTGAAGCTGGCCGCGGGGACGCACACGATCTGTGCCTACGGCATCAACGTGGGGGCCGGCGTCAACGCATTGCTGGGGTGCACAGACGTCACCGTCAAGAACATGTCGCCGTTCGGTGGCACGGATGCGACGGTCCTCTCCGATGGCGTGCGTCTGCGTGGCTGGGTCATCGATCCGGACACATCCGATCCCGTGACCGTTCACGTCTACGTGAACGGCGCCGGTCACACGGTGACCGCCGCCGGCGTCGCCCGTCCCGACGTCGCAGCGGTTTACCCTGAGGCCGGAGCCAACCATGGCATCGATACGACGCTGAAGTTGGCCTCCGGTGCCTACGACATCTGCAGTTACGGGATCAACGTCGGACAGGGCCAGAATGCCCTCCTCGGATGTCAGAAGGTGACGGTGCCGTGACCGCGGTCGGACAATCGCCCCGCGAAGGCTTCCGAGTGCGCGGCGTCGTCGAGACGTGGCGTCGCAGCGTGGAGCCGAGAGACGACGGGCTGCCGAACGCCCGTGTCGTGGCAGTGCCGCTGCTGATCCTCCTCGTGATGTTCATCGGTCTTGTCGGTGCAGGCATCACCGGCAGTTCGACGGGGATGGTGCACGGACAGATCGCGGAAGGCGCAGACTCAGACCTGCTCGCGGGTCAGCCCCGTGGCATCAGGTCGGACGAGTGGTTCGTCCAGACCAGTTGGGTGATCTCGCAAGTCGAGCAGGGTCTGCCCGCTCGCAATGAATCCTTCCCCGGGGGCATGGACGCCACCGTGCAGAACGACCTTCCCAACTCCGACTGGTCGACCGCCTTCCGCCCGCACCTTCTGGGGTTCTTCTTTCTTCCCCTCGACAACGCCATGGCATTCAAATGGTGGCTGCCGGGCTTGGCGGTGATAGCCGCCGTCTATCTGTTCGCAGTCTCGCTGCTGCCGCGGCGCCCCATCCTGTCATCGACTCTGGCGGCCGGCTTCTTCTTCTCTCCGTTCTTCCAGTGGTGGTATCTGTCGCTCACGCTTTACCCCGCGGTCTGGGGCTTCCTGGCGCTGACGACGGTTGTGTGGTGTCTGCGGTCAACCCGGCGCCGTGCGGGATGGATCCTCGCGGCACTCACCGGCTACACGACCGTCACCCTGGGAATGGGAATCTACGCCCCGTTCATCATCCCGGTCGTCGTGGTCGTCGCGGCGTTCGCAGTGGGCGCCTATTGCGATCGACGATTCGGCGATGCCGTCGGCTGGCGCCGGTTCAGACAGGTCCTGCCGCTGCTCATCGCCGGGATCGCGGCGCTGCTCGTGATGCTCGTGTGGATCCTCACTCGGTTCGACACGATCAGGGGCTTCACCGAGACCGTCTATCCCGGCGAGCGGCTTCAAAGCGTCGGTTCGGCCGACGGCAATCAGTTCGCGCAGCTGCTGTCTGGCTTCTTGTCCTTCGGACTCGGTTACACCCACGGACAGCCCTTCACGGTCAACGAGTCGGAGGCCTCCACCTTCTTCCTGCCGGGGCTGTTCCTCGTTCCCGTGCTGATATGGCTGATCGTGTCGCGTCGGCGCCGCGGTGGGGGGCTGGACGCGATCGCGATCGCGTGCCTGGCGGCACTGATTGTCATGTTCGCCTTTTTGTTCATTCCCGGCTGGGACGCGCTCGCGCACGCCCTGTTCCTCGATCGAACGACCTATTCGAGAATGCGGATCGGCTTTGGCGTGCTCAGCATGGTGATGGTGGTCGTATGCATCTGGCGTCTCGACGGACGCAGACCGACGTCCGGGGCTAAGCCCCCGCTCGCCGTTTCGATGCTCAGCGCCGGCCTTGCGGCAGCATCCATACTCTTCGTCGTCTGGGAGGCGCACGAGTTGGTCGGTGACGGCCTATGGGGTGCGGTGGCCAAGCGTGACATCGCGCTGGGCGCACTGTTCGCCGCCGGCCTCGTCGTCGTCGTCTGGCTTCTTGCGCGCGACCGGGCCGCTGCTGCGGCCGGTGGCCTGCTGGTGCTCTCGCTCGCTCAATCCGCCGTCGTCAACCCGGTGTACAGCGGAGTCCTGGATCTGCGTGAGACCGAATCGGTGAAGGCCGTGCAAGCCGTCGACCAGTCTGAGCCCGGAAACTGGGTCGGAATCGGCAACACCCTGCTCCCCACGATGATGCTCGTAGAGTCCGGGGTGCGTACTTTCAATGGCGTGCAAGGCTTCCCCTCGGAGGAGATGTGGGATGCCATCGATCCGTCGGGCGCGCACGAGGAGATCTGGAATCGGCTCGCGACGACGTCGTGGGTGCTGGGGGACGGTGAGCCCAACCCGCGCAATCCTGCCCCGGACCAGATCCAGATGACATTCGACCCCTGCAGCGATTTCGCACAGAAACACGTCCGATGGGTTCTCAGCGAAGTGACCCTCGAGGGAGAATGCGTCGACCTCGTGGAGACCGTCGACGAAGGTCCGACCACGATGCGCATCTACGGGATTGCACCCTGACAGCGGCCGAGCAATGGGGCAGAGAGACGCTGATATCCTACTGAGGATGTCGACGGCACGAGAGCGCACTTTGGTCATCGTTCCGGCATGGAACGAGGCTGCCAACGTCGGCAATACCGTCAGAGAGATCCGCGCCCAACCCGAAGATTGGGACATCGTCGTCGTCGACGACGGGTCCAGCGATGACACGGCGCAGGCGGCGCGAGAAGCCGGCGCCGTCGTCCTCAGCCTTCCCTTCAACATGGGGGTCGGAGGGGCGATGCGAACCGGTTTCACATATGCCCAGCGCCACGGCTACGCCAAGGCGATACAGGTGGATGCGGATGGACAGCACAATCCCCGGGATATCGCCGCGGTGCTGGACGGACTCGAGGTCGCGGACATCTCCATCGGAGCACGCTTCGCGGACGTCGGAGACTATTCGGCGCGGGGGCCACGTCGATGGGCGATGCGTCTGCTGGCTGCGGTGCTGTCCAGGGTCGCGCGCACGCAACTCACCGACGTCACGAGCGGGTTCCGAGCAGCGAACCGTTCGGCTATCGCGCAGTACGTCCGCTACTACCCCGCGGAATACCTGGGGGACACAGTCGACTCACTCGTGAGCGCTGTACACGCAGGACTGAAGGTCACGCAGGTGCCGGTGGCGATGCGTCCGAGGGCGTACGGTCGTCCCAGCCAGAACCCGTTCGGGGCGGCAGTGTATCTCCTGCGTTCGGTATTCGCGTTGAGCTTGGCCCTGATGCGAGGTCCATCGGCAGAGGGCCACGGTGCAAAATGATCATCCTCGCTGGAATCATCTTCGCGGTCGTCGTGCTCGCGATCATCATCACCCTGCTGCTCAAGCGTCAGTTGGGGGAGAAATATGCGACCCTGTGGCTCGTCATCGGTCTCGCGCTCCTGATCATCTCGATCTTCCCCGGGCTGCTCCTGGAACTCACCAGCCTCCTCGGCGTCGAGGTTCCCGCCAACCTGATCTTCGCGCTCTCGATTGTGCTCCTGGTCGGCGTCGCGCTGCATCTGTCCTGGGAGCTGTCACGAGCCGAGGACGAGATCCGGCGCGTCGCAGAAGAGACCGCCATTCTCCGTTCGCAGGTCGAGATGCTGATGCGCCGAGATGCAGCTCGTGATCCGGCACCGTCGACGCACGAGCCGACGCTTCAGAGCGACGCTTCCGGGGAACCCGATGGCTCAGACGGCGGAAAGATCCAGTAGCGGTAGCCGAAATAGTTCCACACGGTGGTCGACGCCACCGCGATCACCTTCCCCACCTCCCACGGCCAGCCCCATCCCGCCGTCACGGCGACGATAGCCGTCGTCGCGACGGTGTTGAAGGCGACGAGCAGCGCGTACTTGATGCTGCTGGCCCCCCAGCCGGTGCGCGTGGTGAATGTCAGGGTGCGCTGGAGCACGTACGTGATCCCGAAGCTCAGCAGGAACGCAGCCGGAGTAGCGACGAACAAGGGCACCCGGAAAATCTCGTGGAGGAGCGCGAGCAGTCCGATGTCGATGAGGAAGGAGAGGCCGCCGACCAGGAGATATCGCACGAGGACCGATGTGCGCAACCAGCGGGCGAGGGACCTCATGCCGCCGACACCGTCTGTCGGCCCTGCGCCAGCTCCCGCGAGATGTCACACATCCAGGTATGCGGCGAGAGAGTGTGCGGCATCCCGCGGCGTGAAGCCGGTGTCTTCCAGCTTGCTCAAATTCAGAGTGCTGTGGGTGGGCCGGGGTGCGACCGGCAGTGTGCTGTCGGCGAAGTACACCTCGGTCGAGACCCCACTCACCAGCCCGTCCGGCGCGCCCGTCATGCGGAACACCTCTCGTGCGATCTCGTACCAGGACATGGTCGCACCACCGCCGGAGACGTTGTAGATGCCGTAGTCGGACCCACTGTCGAGGAGGTGCCGGATGGCCCGCGCGATCTCGGATGCGAACGTCAGGCGCCCCCACTGGTCGTCGACCACCTTCGGGGACACTCCTCGTTCCGCCAGTGACGCCATCGTCCGCACGAAGTTCTTGCCGTCACCGATGACCCAGCTGGTGCGCAAGATGTAGTGACGGGGCACGACCGAGATCACAGCGTCGCCGGCGGCTTTCGTCTGCCCGTAGACACCCAGCGGTGACACCTCGTCGCCCTCGCCGTAACCAGTATCGCTTCCGCCGTCGAAGACGTAGTCGCTCGAGACGTGCACGAGGGTGATGTCGTTGTCCGTCGCGATGCGTGCCAGAGCGGAGACCGCGGTGACGTTGGCTGCCCAGGCTTCCGCTCGCCCTGCGGGGGTTTCGGCGAGATCGACCTTGGTGTAAGCGGCCGCATTGATGATGGTGCCGTAGTCACGCCACCGACGGGTCGACGCGAGATCGGGTGCCGTCAGATCAAGATCGTCGCGCGTGGCATAGTCGATCCACTCGTGATCGCCGAACTCGGCACGGAGGGCTCTCCCCAGCTGCCCGTTCGCACCGGTCACGAGGATGCGCTTCGGTGCCATCGGCACGACGTCGGCCAGCCGCGGGTGGCCTTTGTCTTTCTCGCTGATGGTGACCTGATCGAGCGGGATCGGCCAGTCGATGGCTGCCGTCTCGTCGGCGAGATTCAGAAACGTGTAGGACGCATCCGGTGACCAGTGGTCATTCACCAGGTATGTGTAGGCGGTGTCGGGCTCCAGCGTCTGGTAGGCATTGCCGACGCCGCGCGGGACGAACACCGCCCGTGATGCATCGATCCGGGCCGAGTACACCGCCCCGAACGTCGGGCCCTCACGCAGATCCACCCACGCGCCGAAGATGCTTCCGCAGGCCACCGAGACGTACTTGTCCCACGGCTCCGCGTGAATTCCCCGTGTTGTACCAACCGCATCGTTGAAGGAGATGTTGTTCTGCACGGGTCCGAAATCGGGAAGCTCGATGCCCGGCCCCGTCATCTTCTCCCGCTGCCAGTTCTCCTTGAACCAGCCGCGTTCATCGCCGTGAACCGGGAGGTCGATGACGATGAGACCCGGGATGGGGGTCTGTGTGACGGAGAGGTGCTTGCCGAACTCGATCGACACGTCCCTCACTGCCCCTTCGAGGCGTAGAAGGCCTCGACGCCGTCTTTCGCGGGCGCCCACCACGACTCGTTCTCGCGATACCACTCGATGGTCGCTGCCAGCCCTGCTTCGAAGTCGCGGTAGCGCGGTGCCCAGCCGAGTTCCGTGCGCAACTTGGTGGAATCGATCGCGTAACGCAAGTCGTGTCCGGGGCGGTCGCTGACGTGGTCGTAGGCATCGGTGGGGAGGTCGCTGAGCCGGAGGATGAGTTCGACGACCGCCTTGTTGTCCTTCTCTCCGTCGGCCCCGATGAGGTAGGTCTCGCCTAGCGTCCCCTTCTCAAGGATGGTCAAGACCGCCGAGGAATGGTCATCAGCGTGGATCCAGTCCCGGACGTTCTCACCCGTGCCGTAAAGCTTGGGGCGGATGCCGCGCAGGACATTGGTGATCTGGCGCGGGATGAACTTCTCGACGTGCTGATAGGGGCCGTAGTTGTTCGAGCAATTGCTGATGGTCGCCCGCACACCGAAAGACCGGACCCAGGCTCGCACCAGCAGGTCGGACCCGGCTTTCGTCGACGAGTACGGAGACGACGGGTTGTACGGCGTGCTCTCGGTGAAGCGCTCGGGGTCGTCGAGTTCGAGATCGCCGTAGACCTCGTCCGTGGAGATGTGGTGGAACCGCACATCGTGCGCGCGCGCTGCTTCGAGCAACGTGTATGTTCCGACGATGTTCGTGTCGAGGAACGGACGCGGATCGCTCAGGGAGTTGTCGTTGTGGGATTCTGCGGCGTAGTGGACGACGGAGTCGACCTGGGAGAACAGGTCATCGACCAGCGGCGCGTCGGCGATGTCCCCCTGAACCAGCCGCACCCGGTGTTCAGGCAGCCCCGCCAGCGACGCGGCATTGCCCGCGTAGGTGAGCTTGTCGAGAACGATCACCTCGTGATCGGTGTTCGCGATCACATGGTGGACGAAATTCGAACCGATGAACCCGGCGCCGCCGGTCACAAGAAGCTGGGACACCTCCCCAGGTTACCGTTCTCACCGTCGCTGACCGAAGCAGCTCGAAGTTCCCCGAGCCGATCGGCGGATAGAATCCTGAGGCCTGTTGTTTTCGGGCATGAACGGAGAGTGCGACACGATGGTTGAGCCTGTCGAACACCCCCGGCGCCGTCTCATCTACGCGATCGAAGGATCGCGGCCCACGGTTGATGACCAGGTCATCTTCGCCCTCACTCAACTGCGTCCTCTGATGGACGATGTGATTGTCATCGCGCCCCGCTCGGTCGAAGCGGTCGACCGCGCGCGCCTGCGCGACGTCAGCGATGCCGTGTTCGCGCCGGTGGCCTCCGCGTTTCGGGCGAGCGACTACGGCGTCGCGCTTTCCGCGAGAGAGGCCGTCGTCGGGGGCGCGGATGAAGTCATCCTGAGCGGGGACTCCTGGTTCGGTCCGGTGAACGACTTCCGCCCGGTCCTCGAGCGGATGGCGGACTCGTCCTGGGACGCGTGGCAGCTCGTCGAGAACTCCCACCGCCACCAGCCGGAGTCCTTTCCCGGTGAGGGGTTTCCCGCGATCGAGGCGCCGTGGGTCTGGACGGTGCTTCGCGACGGTGCCCTGCGAAGCGGCGCTCTCGCAACGTTCTGGGAGACGCTGGACGGAGACGATGTCGATGCCGAGCACCGGCTGTTGCCCTCGCTGGCGGAGTCCGGACTCTCGACGACATACGCCTTCCACGCCGCCGAGTTCCGCACCGGCGACCCGTTGGTGTTCGGCGCTGTCGCTTTGATGCATGCAGGCTGCCCGGTCGTGGCCCGCTCCCAATTCCGCCTTTTCCCGCCTCTGCTGGACCAGCACGCCGTCGTGGGGCGCGAGACCGTCGCTGCCATGGCGAAGTTGGGGTATTCAAGCGACCTCGTGTGGCAGAGCCTTGCCCGCACCGTCCCGCCCAAGGCGCTGAATGTGAACGCGGGTCTCTTCAACGTGATCCCCGATCGTCCCCGGCCCGGGACGGATGACGCGACATCTCTGCGGCTGCTCGTGATCCTTCATGTGAGTGATGGCGCCGGCCTTGACGTGGTCTTCCGCGCGATGGAAAACCTTCCGGCCGGGTACGACCTTCTCGTTACCGCGCCGGACGGCATGACGGCCGCGACGATCCAACGCCGGTTCGAGGAGCGCGAGGATCTGGCATTCGGTTCGCTCGAGGTGCGCGTCGTGCCGCCGGGGCCGGGGCGGGACATGAGCGACTTCTTCGTCGGGTGCCGCGATGTTCTGCTCAGCGGCGATCACGACATCGTCGTCAAGCTCCACCATCGGCCGGCGCCGCGGAAGACGCTGAATCTCAACCGGTACTCACGCCGCTACCAGCTCGAGAACCTTCTGAACAGTCCTGGGTATGTCAGAAACGTCCTGCAGATGTTCGCGCGCGAACCTGGGCTCGGCCTCGTCTTCCCGCCTATGGTGCATATCGGCTTCGGCACGATGGGACGCGCTTGGGCGGGGCTCGAGAGTGCGGCCGCTCGCCTTCGCGACACCCTCGGTATCCGCGTCCCCGTCGATGCGGTGTCCCCGCTGGCGCCGTATGGCGGCATGTGGATCGGACGGCCCCAGGCCCTTCGGATCATGACCGAGCACCGTTGGCGCCACGCCGACTATCGCCGCGGTAAGCGTGAGCGCGAGTTGGCCCACGTGCAAGAGCGCACCGTCGTGTCGGCTGCCGCGGAAGCGGGCTTCCATTCCCGAACGATCCTTACTTCCGAGCACGCCAGCATCAGCCACACCGCACTGCAATTCAAGACTGATCAAGTGTCGATGTCGGTGCGTGGCTATCCGGTGGATCAGATCCGGTTCTTGCATCTTGCCGGTGCGACCGGTTTCGGTGGGCCGGTCGCCCTCATGAGGATGTACCTCCGTCTCAACCACTTCGGTCTCGCCCGGCGGCTCCTGCCCCTCTACTATTTCGCGCGGCGAGGCCATCGGGTCGTCGGCGCGCTCCGTCAACTTCGTCCTGGGCGGTCGCCGCGTCGGAAGGAATCCGCATGAAAACGGCAGAGCTCGTCAGTTTTCCCGCACGCTCGGCCTCCGAGTTCCCCGCCGGTGGGAAGCGGGCTCTCATCTACGTGGTTTATGACCGGCGCGGGGATGTCGAAGCGTACATTCCCTACGCGCTGGAGAAGCTTCGCGATCACTGCGACCACGTACTCGTCGTCGTGAATGGGCATTTGACCGACGCCGGTCGCGCTGTTCTGGAACCGGTGTCCGACGAGATCCTTGTCCGTGAGAACCGTGGATTCGACATCACGGGTTACAAGGAGGGGCTGGAGCACCTCGGCGATCGTCTGCGACGATGGGACGAGATCGTCCTCGCGAACGACACCTGGTTCGGCCCCATCGGTGACTTCGCGCCACTGTTCGAGCGAATGGATCGCCGACCGCTGCATTTCTGGGGGATGACCGACCATCCCCGAGTCGAGCCCCATCCCTTCACGGGAGAGGAGTACCTCGCCTACCATCTGCAGTCGTACTGGATGGCCGTTCGCCGCGACATGGTCCTCTCAGAGGAGTGGCGTGCGTACTGGCGGGACCTGCCCGCGCTCGACAGTTACTCGGATGCCGTGAGCAAGCACGAGGCGGTGTTCACCGAGAAGTTCGTCGAGCTCGGCTTCGTCGCGGAAGTCGCCTTCCCGAGCCTGACCGACAAGATCGAGAACAATGCCGTTCTCTATGCCGAGCAGCTGATCGAAGCGGGGTGCCCGACGCTGAAGCGACGGCCCTTCTTCCAGTGGCCGCCGTTCATGGACAGGTTGGCGGTGATCGGTCGGTGGACGCTGGATGCGGCCGAGAGGAACGGGTATCCGATGGAGCTCATCTATCAGGATCTCGCTCGGAACGTCGAGCCCCAGACTCTCAATACCGACGCGGCCATGCTCGAGGTGCTGGCTGACGATGACGCGGGCTCTTATGATCCTGCACGTCCGCTGCGCACCCTCGTGGTGGCTCACATCTACTACCCCGAAATGACCGACGAGATCATGGACCGGGTCGACAGATTGCCGGGATCGTACGACCTCATCGTCACGACACCCGAAGAGGGGCGCGCTCAGCTGATCCGCTCGCATCTCGCACCTCGAGCCCCACGAGGAGCGGTCGAGGTGCGCGTGCTGCCCTCCAACAACGGTCGCGATCAAGCGGCCTTCTTGATCGGGTGCCGCGAGGAACTCCTCCACGGGGGGTATGACCTCGTGGTGAAACTGCATTCGAAGAAGACTCCGCAGGACTCCGACAATGTCGGTCGACACTTCAAACTTCAGCAGCTCGACAACCTGCTCCCGAGCGCGGGGTATGCGGCTAACCTCATCTCGCTGTTCCAACGCGAGTCGGGCCTCGGGCTCGTGTTTCCGCCGGTCATCCACATCGGTCACCCGACTCTCGGCCACGGGTGGTGGGCGAACAAGCCGGGTTTCATCGAGCTCACGGAGCGACTCAACATCCGAGTGCCGGTCGACGAGGGAACTCCGCTCGCTCCCTACGGTTCCATGTTCGTGGCCCGTCCCTCTGCACTACGCCGTCTCGTTGAGGAGCCCTGGGACTACGAGCAGTTCGGTGGCGTCGAGGCGTACAAGGACGGCGGCCTGGCGCACATTCTCGAGCGCACTCCGGTTTACGTCGCGGGCGAAGCAGGCTATCACTCGCGGACGGTCGCCTCTGCGGACTACATGGCGGTCAGCTACACCGCTCTCGATTACAACTTCGACCAGATCTCTGTGACGCTTCCGCCGGTGTCCACGATGGAGCAGATCGAGTTCCTGCGACGAGCGGGCGTGTTCGAATGGGGGACGTTCCGAGATTTCCTCACCGTCTACGCGAGACTGCACCGTCAAGGCGACGAGCGAAAGATTCTCGCTGCCTACGACCGTTGGGTGCGGTGGCGTCGTCGTGTCCGCCGTGCCGTGCGCTCGGTCCGGCGACGTTAGATTCTGTCGGATCCGGCCCGAATCGCGAGTGCCGTTCGCAGGAGGGTGGCCGCGCGAGCATCGAATGAGTGCTGTTCTCGCACAGCTCTTGAGATCGCAGTCGCGATGTCACCCTGGGGGAACAGCTCGTGCGGGTCCCTGGACAGAAGCGTGAGCAGTTCGGGGATCGTTTCGTAGGTCTGCACCATGCCGCCGAAAAGTTCGTCGATTCCGTCTACGCTGTCGCTGATCGCCCGGCCGCCGGCGGCGACCACATCGAAGAGGCGGTTGGACACGAAGCCGGCACGCTGCATGGCCGGCCAATGATCGTTGAGCACGACGTGCGCACTCTCATACAGCGCGGGTAGCTCGGTGTTGGAGATCCCGGTGGCCACCACGGAAGATGCTGGTATCCATCCCGTCCAGTCCGGCCCGATCACGTCCACCTCGAAACCGGCGCGGATCGGCTCGATCACCGAGGGCCGCGGGATGCCGCGCGCGGTTCCGACGAAGACGATGCGGTCGGAGTTCGCAACACCGGTCGGATGGAACTGGCGCGCATCCGTGCACTGCAGGAGAGTCTCGATCGCGCCGAGCGTGGGGCGTGCGTAGCGAGCCCAGCTCTCGGACGCGGCGAAGACATGATCGAATTGCGCTGTCTCGTCGGGAGCGATCTGATCGGGGTGACTGATGATCCACATGAGCGAGGTGGCGTGCGTGTGGGGTGCGATCGCCTCCGGGCCGCGGAGCACCAGCTCCACGTCGTCGAGATGATGCGACGGGCGATCTCTCGCGCCGATGGAGTCGATGACCACGTCCTGGCCGAGCTCGCGCAGCGCGGCGGCCAGGCCTCGAGCGAAGTGGGTGTCTCCCCACCATTCAGCGCCGAGACCGGCGGGGGCTGCGGTCTTTATCGCCCAGCGCAGACGCGGCGTTTCACTATGGCCGAGCGCGGGCGCGCGCTCGAGTCTCGTCGACGACTCGCGCGCCCTCCGCAGCCCGATGGATGCGAGAAGATCCTCGGCGTGCCGCGGAGCCCGCCGCGCCACCGCCAGCACCTCTCGGGGGAGCCCGGACCGGCCGTGGGGCGCGGCGATGATCCAGGAATCCGTCAGCACGGACGCTGACTCCGGGCGGCGTCCCGGCGTGATGGTCTGCGCGAACGTCGTCGTCGAGATGGCGTCTACGCGCACTTCGCGGCCGAGCGCGCACGCGTCTTCGGCGGGGTGGCCCGCCAGAAGTGGACGCAGAGCCCCGTCGCTGTGCATGTACCCGGCGTTGATGAGGACGCCGTCGGCGTCGAGAACCAGAGGTGACGTCAACTCCGCTCCGGTCGCACGAGCGAGGAGAAGAATGCTCGAAACCGTGACCTCGACCCCGGGCCCACGCACGGTGAGGCGTGAGCCCGCCGCCATCGACTCCTGGATGGACGACAGGAATCGCCGTGCCGCTCCGGCATCCCGAAGCGTTGTGACCACGCCCCCGCACGCGTCGCTCATCGCGACTGCGGGAACCCACGCGTCAGGGCGGTCGCCTGACACCCCGATCACGAGCCGGGCGCCCAACTGATCCGTCGCGCTGGCGGCTCCCTTGAGGGAGAGGGCGATGTCGCGTTCGTCCTCGGCCAGTTGCCACACCAGGACGGCCTCGTCATCGAGATGCCGGGGGATGCTCGTCAGATCGTCTTTGCGGCTGAGGACGAGAGCCCTGGCGACGAGATCGAGGATCTCGGCGTGGCGCGACGCAGTGCGGTGATCTCGATGTCCGAAGTCGATCGGTCCGCCGGCCAGAAGCCGACGCCAGGCGTGACCGAGCGGGCCGGCAGCGTCGTCACGGGACTCCGGCGCGGCGGCGGAATGCTCCGGGGCATCCCAGAGCAGGCTCGTTTGGACGCGCTGCCTGTCGTTGACCAGGTAGGCGTACAGGGCCGGAACCCTACCGGCATCCGAGAGCTGCATGGACACCATCTGCTCGGAGAAGAGGGGGTTGAGCGTGAAGCCGTCCCGAAACCCGCCGCGCACGTAATGGCGGATCGCCGCGCGGGTGCTGAGACCAGGAAGTTGGAGGTTCACCACGGCGAGATCGACGACGTCCGCTCGTCGAATCACGTGGCCCCACCACCATCGGTCGGCGGCGCGGATCATCGCTCCCGCCCACGGCGATGTCCTCAGCGAGCGCACCCGAGAGCGCGCCGATGAGAGGGTCTGGCGTAGCGCGCGATTCAGGCTCGCGGCGTTCGGGCTCACCCGCCGGTCACCGACCGCGCTCGAGAACCTCGAGCAGGTAGGTGCCGTAGCCGGACTTGACCAGCGTGGCCGCGCGAGCGCGCAGCTCGTCGTCGGTGAGGAAACCCTGCCGCCACGCGACTTCCTCCGGCACGCCGATGCGCAACGCTGTGCGTCGCTCCATCGTGCGCACATAGTCGGCCGCGTCGGTCATCTGATCGAACGTGCCGGTGTCGAGCCACGCGGTTCCGCGCGGCAGCACTTCGACCTGCAGCTTTCCGGACTCGAGGTATGCACGATTGATATCGGTGATCTCGTACTCTCCTCGAGGGGAGGGCTGAAGACCTCGCGCGATCTCGATGACGTCGTTGTCGTAGAAGTACAGGCCGGGGACGGCGTAATTGCTCTTGGGCTGCGACGGCTTCTCCTCGAGCGATACGGCGCGACCCGCCTCGTCGAATTCGACCACGCCATAGGCGGACGGTTCAGCCACCCAATACGCGAACACGGCCCCGCCGTCGACGTCGGCGTAGCGCTTGAGCTGCGAGCCGAGTCCGGGCCCGTAGAGGAGGTTGTCGCCGAGGACGAGGGCGACCGTGTCGTCTCCGATGAAGTCGGCCCCGATGGTGAAGGCCTGAGCGAGGCCGTCGGGCGACGGCTGCTGAGCGAAGCTGAGGGAGATGCCGAACTGCGAACCATCGCCGAGCAGGCGCTCGAAGAATGGTGCGTCGTGCGGGGTGGTGATCACGAGGATGTCGCGGATGCCCGCGAGCATCAACGTGGACAGCGGGTAGTAGACCATCGGCTTGTCGTACACCGGGATCAGCTGCTTGGAGACGCCCAGAGTGATCGGATGCAGTCGCGTGCCCGAGCCGCCGGCGAGAATGATGCCCTTCATGAGGTCCAATCCTGCCAGACCATGCCGTCAGGCCTGATCGCGAGGCGGGTGGGTGACCCGTGCCCCCGAGCGACCCGGCTCGTGCGCGTGCCGTCGATCATCGCGAGACGGCGCGAGATGAGGCGTCCCGACCCCAGGTGCGCCCGCACACGCCCTCCAAACGGCCGAGGAACGCGGTCCCGCCATCTGCGAGGCGATAGTCGCTGGACCGCCGCAACCCGATCGCCCACCCGGCGAGCACGAAACCCCACCGTTGCCATCGGGGGAAGGGATGGATGCGGTACACATGCCCCACTCCCCGCCCGTACGCCCGGAGCTTTCGCTTGCTCTCCGCG
Source organism: Microbacterium festucae (assembly GCF_025421715.1). GTDB lineage: Bacteria > Actinomycetota > Actinomycetes > Actinomycetales > Microbacteriaceae > Microbacterium > Microbacterium festucae. Next base: position 119,631 of record NZ_JAOEFC010000001.1, on the reverse strand, counting down.
CGGCTGAGGCCCTCGGTCTCGTCGATTCCGCAGACGTGGGCGCCGACGATGTGGGTCCACACGAACGCTGCGCCCTCACTCGGGCGGCGCGTCACAAGCCGCATCAGCAAGTCGGTCACTTCTCCTGCCTGCCAGGGGGTGGGCGCGCCGGTGCCGATGTTCTCGTCGAACCCGCCGAGCTCACGGAACAGGCTCAGGCGTATGACCAGGCCCATCTCGATGACCGACCAGACTGTCCGCGTGCTGAGTGGAGTGCCCGCCGGGGGGAGCTCGAACCTCGGGCCCGCGGGGGTCATCACATGGACGGCACCGGCGGCGCGACCTCGGAAGGCGCTGCGGATGGCATCGACACTGCCGGGCGGAAACGTGGTGGTGTCGTTGGGGAACATCGTGAGAGGGTCGGTACGGCCGTCCGTGCCGCGTCTGGCTCCCGTGTTGCGGCCGAGAGAGGCCCCGAGTTCCGAGCTCACCACACGGATCTCTCCCGCCGATCGGGGTTCCCACTGCGCGACGATCCGATGCACCTCGTCGACGCGACGCTGCGCAACGATGACGAGGCGATCGTCGGAGCGGAGCTGGGGCGTGATGCTGGCCAGAAGATCTTCGAGGGCGGAGATGCGCCCGAGGGTGGAAACCACGAAGAGCATCGGTTCGATCACGGGGCCACCTCGCTCACCAGTCGATGGAAGGCGCGCCGCGTGGGCTGGGCCAGAAGGACCGTCGAGATGGCTTCCGTGAGCGCGTAGCCGATCGCGACCCCGAGAGGGCCGAACGCCCACGCGCCGACGAGCATGGCGGGCACTCCCGCGGCCGTTGCGGTGAGAGTCGCCCACATGACCGTCTTCTGGCGGGCTGCGGGGAAGAGAACGTGGCGTGTCATCGACGTGCGGAGCGAATACATGGCGAAGGCGGCGCCCAGCGCGAAGCAGACCCCCATCGATGCACCAGCGTGCGCCCCGAAGAACAGCGTGGTGACGAGGGGACCCGTCAGCCCGAGAACCACCATCCCGACAGCGCCGAACGAGCCGTGCATGACGAGCGCGATCCGCAATCGTCGTGCACGTTGGTCCTCGTGGGCCTCAGCCGTCCACGCTTGCAACGCATTGGCCAGCGTGAGCGGCAGGAACTGACCGAGTTTGGCCAGCTTGTCCGCCGAGGCGAATCCGGCTGCGGTGGCGCCGGAGGAAATCGTGTTCACCAGGGGCATCGGGACCGACGAGTAGGCACCCAGGGCAGCATCGTTGAGTGCGACCGGAGCTCCCCACCGGAAAAGCGTCGGTAGTTCGCGCATCGAGGGCCATGCGGAGGGGTAGCGCCGCAGGAGGTTCAGCGTATAGACGGTCGTGCCGACGAGAGTGACAACGATGCCGGCAAGAGGATAGACCTCGACGGGGGCACCATTGACGATCGCCAGCATCGCCACGACGGCCACTGCCAGCCGCGGGACGGCATCGAAAAAGAGAATCGCACGGGGGTCGCCGACACCGACCGCGAACCACGTGAACGACAATCCGATGAGAGCTCCCTGCAACCCCATCAGCGACGCGAGGAGCGCGTGTCCGGGAGCAGCGACGAGCGCACACAGGACCACGAGAAGGGGGAGGGCGAAGGCCGACGTGATCAAACGCACCACGACGGCGTCACGATACAGTCGCCCCCGACGGACGTCATCGCTCGCGCCGGCGACCAGCGCCGGGCCGACCGTCGTCCACCCGTAGGCGACGGCGATCGCGATGAACGTGCCCACGGACTCGCCCGCGACCGCGCTGGCCCACCCGTCGTCGCCGGCCGAGCGGGAGACAGCCGGCAGAACGACAAGAGGCGAAACCGCAGCTATCGCCGGGATCAGTGTGAACCCGAACAGGCGGCCGCGGAGCGTGTTCGCTTCAGGCACCCGCAGTCTCTCCCTCTGTCGCTGATCGCAGAACGGCCGCGACCCCGAGCGCCGCTGCGTCCCAGCTGAACCTCTCAGACCACGACCGGCCCGCCGCGCGCCGGACATCTTTCTCGTGATCGTCGATCATGAGAACGCGCGAGAGCGCGGCGCCGAAGCTCTCAGGGTCACGCGCGTCGGCATAGAAGGCGTTGTCGCCGCCCACCTCGCGCAGCACCGGTATGTCATTGGCGATGACGAGGCACCCTGCGCGCATGGCGTCGACGACAGGAAGACCGAACCCTTCCGTCAAAGAGGGGCACGCGTACACCGTTGCTACGGCGTAGAGCGCTGCCAGCTCCTCCGCTGAGACCCATCCCGGCAGCACGACGTCAGCTTCCAGTCCGCGCGCGGCGACGGCCGGCCGCAGCGGATCATCGTCGCCACCCCCCACCAGGACGCTCAGCGGGCGATCTGCGGGGGCGATGCTGGACAGCGCGTCGAGGAGCCCGAGGAAGTTCTTGTGCGGCATCCTATTGCCGGCGCTGAGGACAATCGGACGCCCAGCGGGGAGGTCGAGAGTCGCAAGAGCCGCCGCGGGGTCTTGAACCGGCCGGGCGGGTGTGCTGCCGTTGTGTACCACGGCGATGCGCGTGCGAGGGAGAGCGAGGTGAGAAGAGATCGACGCCGCTGCGGCGTCGGACACCGTGAGGACCTTGTGCGCGCTGCGCGCTGTGCGTGTCATCAGCCACGCGGTGATCTTGCGAGGCAGAGCGGAGAGCCCTGCACCCCTCACCTCGTGATAGATGACGTCGTGCACCGAGACGACTCGCCGCACGGGCCCGCGGCGAAGGGGACCGAAGTTGGCGGGCGACCATATGAGGTCGGCGCCGACACGGCGCGCGGTAGGGATGACCGCGGCGATCTCCCCGAGCGCCCAGGTCGCCCGGTCGGCACCGACCCAGGGCACAGTCTCGATCCGGCCAGGGAAGAACTCGCGGACGTGTTCCGAACCGGCGCGCCCGGTCACGACGATGAGTTCGGCGTCAGCCAGGACGGTGGCTAGACGGGGGAGGAGCTCGCGAACGTAGGTCTCCGTGCCGCCGCGCCCGCCGGTGAAGCCCAACAGATCGACGAGTATGCGCATCCGCTGTCAGCTCTCGATGATCGCGTCAGGTCTTTGCTCGCGACGAGGAGTGGTGAGGACGCCCGAGAAGAAGCTCATCATCACCGTCTGGAACCCGAGCATGATTCCGAGCGCGCTGGGGATCGCGATCCGGACTGCCTGCGCGGCATCCTGTGCCCCGAAGTCGATGCTTCCCCACCGCACCACCTGGACGACGCCGATCACGACGCCCAGGAGGAAGATCGCGAGCCCGATGAGGAGGCCGCGCTCGGCTGACCACTTCGCGACGATCGCTCGGTACCGCGGGCTCGTCGGGAGGAAGCCTTCCTGGGTGGCGTACAACTTGGTGAGCCAGAAGAACAGCAGCGCTTGGTAACCCAAGATGCACAGTGCGCTGGCGTACACCATGGTGGTGACGTCGAAACCGATACCGGCGATCTGAACGCCCCCGAACGCGAGCACGGCGACGGTGATCGCGCCCAGGAAGAACGCGACGATCCCCGGGTAGACGAACAGCCAGCGCGGGGCGAACAGGAGGAGGAAGCGCAGATGGCGCCAGCCATCGTGCCAGCTGCGAAGGTGGGGCGGGCGGGACCGGCCGTCCTTCTTCAGGGTGGTCGGGACTTCTTCGATGCGGTATCGCGCGAGCGAGGCCTTCACGACCATCTCGGAGGCGAACTCCATCCCCGTCGTCTGCAGTCCCAGCTCACGCATCCGGTCTCGGTTGAAACCGCGGAGACCGCAATGGAAGTCGCGGACGTTGGGGCGGAAGAAGAGCTGACCGATAGCCGACAGCACGGGATTGCCGAGGTACTTGTGCAAGGGGGGCATGGCGCCCGGTGCGATCCCGCCCGCGAATCGGTTTCCCATGACGAGGTCGGCCCCCGCGCGCAGTCGCTCCACGAACGGCTCGAGATTCTCGAAGTCGTAGCTGTCATCCGCGTCGGCCATGATGATGTACCGACCGCGGGCGGCCTCGATCCCGTTGATCAGAGCCGCGCCGTAGCCGCGGCGACTCGCAGCCGAGACGCGCGCGCCCAGCCTCGCCGCAATCTCCTGGGAGCCGTCGGTGCTGCCATTGTCGGAGATCAGCACCTCTCCGTCGACCCCGGAGCGCTCGAGGAAGCCCTGCGCCTTGCGGATGCAGACCTCGAGTGTCTCCGCCTCGTTGAGGCAGGGCATGAGGATCGTCAGCTCGATCTCGGGCTGATTGTTCACAGGTGTCCTTCCCTGGGAGCGGCTTGCTGCGCCCCACTCGGCTGATGACGAGCGCGTTCGAATGCGGCGAGGATGCCGTCGACAGTGCGCCCGATGGTTTTGTTCTGCACGGCGTCGGCGTACCACTCGCGGGTGCGCGCGCGCAGCGGTGTGCCGGCGGTGATCACCTCGGCGATGCTGGTTCCCAGCGACGCCGGGCCGATGTCGGGCGCGATCGCGCCGTTGACCCCCACGGTGACCAGTTCGGTCGCCGCGTTCGAATCGTCGTCGACGAGCACGATCGGCGTGCCGGCGGCTGCTGCCTCCACCACGACGAGTCCGTATCCTTCGCGGCGCGACGGATTGACGAGCACGGACGCCGATCGCATGAGCCCGTCGAGTTCGGCATCAGACACGAACCCTGGGAGGTCGGTCCATGTCTCGCCCTCGACATCTGCGACGGCGGCCTCGATCGCCGGTGTGCTGGGGCCGGTTCCCAGGATGACGAGCCTCAGATCGGGAATCGACCGACGTGCGACGGCGACGGCCGCCGGCAGGGATTCGACGCGTTTGTCAGGGATGTGCCGTCCGGCGTAGAGCACGAACGGGGGGGTGCTGGGGGTGGTCACGATCGATGTCGTGCCGGTCGCCTTCTCGTCGATCAGTCCGGGGCTGACGAGGACTTCTCGGCGGAAGCCCTCTGCGCGCAGCCGCCGCGCGCTGAGCTGGGAATGGCATGACGCGACCGGAGTCATGGCGATTGCGAGCTTCTGAAGGACCCAGGCCAGGGTCCCCGTGACGTGACCGGAATACTCGATCCACTGGCGGCGCCCCCACACTTCGAGGTAGTCGACAACGAGCGGCGTCCGCGACCCGAGGAGAGCGAGACGCGCCGCGAAGACGTTCAGCACAGGCAGCCCACTCACCAGGAGCGCTGAGAAATCATGTCTGCGGCGCCTCAGGTTCCAGAAGAGTGCCATCGCGAAGCGAGCGGCAGCGGTGATGCGCCGCACCCCACCGGAATCGTAGAGCTTCAGCGGCGGGGTGATCGCCGTCACGGTGAAACGCTCGTTCGGTGCAGCGCCTCGTTCCCACTGCTGCGCCGTCAGATACTCCACCGTGCATCCGCGGTCGACGAGCGCTTCAGCGAATCCGCGATACTGGCGCTCGCCGCCGCCGGTCGTATAGGGAAAGAGGCAGTCGTAGGCGACGGCGACCGGGCGGGGACCGGTCACTGCGTGCATCCCACGACTCGGTAGAGCTTCGCGGCCGGTCCCTCGGAATCCACCAGGGCGAGCGACTCAGTGGGAGGAAGGCCCTGAATGCCGTCGCGGTCGGCGGAAGCCGCCGGGTTGTTCCACACGTTCTGGGTCCCGAAGTCGAGCACGTAGTCGACGCCGATCTCATTTATCGCGGCGCATACGCGAGGGTCCGTATCGATGTTGCGGAGGTTCTCATCGAGATAGATCTCGTCATCGTCTCGAGTGCCGAACACATGCTTCTCGACCACCTGGCGGTTGCCGATCGCATAGGCGAGCGATGCGCCTGTCCACGGACTGCCGGCGATGAGCGCGTCGGCCGCTGTTGTGCGGTCGAGGCGTTCGAGCAGAGTCTGCTCCTCGCTGGTGAGCAGCGGCGAGGTCGAGGTCATCGCGTACGCGCTGCGGGTGTCGGCTGCCACCCTGAGCACGTTGGGCCCCACTCCGACGGAGAAGAGCACCGCCACGCCGATGACGGTCGCGACGACGGCCACACCCTTCGGGGAGTTCCACCGTGCGAGCGCCCGTCGGGACAGATCGACGACGGTGAGAGCGCCCAACGTGGCCACCGGGATGCCCGCTACCGGCAGCAGGGCCGCGAGCCGGAAGGAGTCGTTGTACCACGGGTTCGTCACCATCTCGCGGAGGAGATTGTTCACCCCGGTGCCTGACACGAGGACGAACATGAAGGACGCGATGGCGTAGGGAACGACGAGGGGGTACAGCCGCGGGCGTCGGATGATCGCGACGAGGCCGAGGAGGGTGAGGATCGACACGGTTACCGTGATCGGATACGCGCGTGGCGAGAGCAACAGTGCTTCCCCCATGGCTTGCGCGGTGCTCTGCCACGGCCCCCAGCGCGACATGTCGTAGTTCGTGCGCCCGAACCGCCAGAGCCCGGCGCCGACCACGAGCAGCACGACGATCAGGCTCGCGTGGATCACGACCGACCGGCGGGTGCGGTCACGCAGCATGCGGGCCGCGAACTCCAGGATCGCGAGCGACGCTCCGAACGCGAACAGGGCGAGGAATGCGTTCGGATGCGCGAGGCCGATCCCCACGCCGATGACCGCCAGCAGAGTCGACCAGAGGGTCGCTTCCCGTGCAGAGGTAGATCTCAAGAGCCAGACCACGACCGCGATTCCGGCCGGCAGGACGGCGTAGGCGGCAAGGTTGGGGTAGAGGACACCGAAGAAGAGCAGAAGCATCGGGAACGCCCCGAATCCCGTCGACAGAGCGGCGGCGCTCACCAGCGCTGCCGTCCGCCCCCGGAAGAGCGCTCCTGCCAGGGCGATGCAGGAGGCCGGCCACGCGATCGCTCCGATGGCGATGTTCGCGGCACTCACCGCGACCGGTGTCGACACCCCTGTCATCAGTGCCGCCAGGGAGACCAGGCTGTGCCAGGCGTTCGGATAGAACGGAATGTCGGAGGTGGCTCCGATGTGGAAGGCGGATGCGTTCGTCGTGTCGACTGCGAAAGCCGCCGTATTCACATGCACGATCGCGTCGAAGGTCTGCGAAATGTTGTCGGGGCGACCGAACGCCCACGCTAGCTGAGCGCCGATGATGGCGGCTGCGACGAGGAAGGCTGCGACGGGTGCGATGATCCGGGGCCATCCGAGCCGGCGTGGGGGAGCGTCCCTGCCCGCCCACCGGCGAAGCCCGTAGGCCGCGACGGCGGCCACGGCCGTCAGGATCACCAACGGGAGTGCAGACCAGGCCATTCCGACCACGGGGGCGATGGTCGCCGAGACCGCCAACAGCGCCGTCGACACCGCGGGCGCGAGGAACAACAGCGAGATGCGGGACGTTCCCCAACCTGCGATGATCACCGCGAGACCGGGTACGACGAACGCGAGCGTCGCGATGAGCAGAGGGAGCAACGCGACGTACCATTCCTGGATCATCGTGTTCCACCTTCTCGAATGACGCCAGCTTGCAATGGTAATGGACGCTTCCTGCGCAGCACGGTCGCGACTCCCAGGCAGTGAGAGAGTGCGCACGTAGACTCATGTGCGGCTCTGTCATTCATCGCTCTGCGCTTTCGCGCGTCACGGAAGTGGACACATGGATCTCCTCATCGTCGGCTCCGGCTTCTTCGGCCTCACGATCGCCGAGCGCGCCGCGGCCGCGGGCCGCAAGGTCACCGTCATCGACCGCCGTCCCCACATCGGCGGCAACGCCTACACCGAGGACGAGCCGACCACGGGCATCGAGGTCCACAAGTACGGCGCCCACCTCTTCCACACCTCCAACGCCACCGTGTGGGAGTACGTCAACCGCTTCACGTCGTTCACGAACTATGTGCACCGGGTCTACACGACCCACAAGGGCGTGGTGTTCCCGCTGCCGATCAACCTCGGCACGATCAACCAGTTCTTCCAGGCGGCGTACACGCCGGCCGAGGCGCGCGCGCTCGTGCACGAGCTCGCAGGCGAGTTCGATCCGAAGCAGGCCCAGAACCTCGAAGAGCGCGGCATCGGGCTGATCGGCCGTCCCCTTTACGAGGCGTTCATCCGCGACTACACCGCCAAGCAGTGGCAGACCGACCCGACCGAGCTGTCGGCTGACATCATCAGCCGCCTGCCGGTGCGCTACACCTACGACAACCGATACTTCAACGACACCTGGGAAGGTCTCCCGGTCGACGGGTACACCGCGTGGCTCGAGCGCATGGCCGACCACCCCAACATCGACGTGAAGCTCGACGTGGACTTCTTCGACGAGTCGCAGCCGCTCAACAAGCGCGACACCGTCGGCCAGACCCCGATCGTCTACACGGGGCCGGTCGACCGCTACTTCGACTACGCCGAAGGCGAGCTCGGCTGGCGCACGCTCGACTTCGAGCAGGAAGTACTCGACATCGCCGACTTCCAGGGCACGAGCGTGATGAACTACGCGGATGCCGATGTGCCCTACACGCGCATCCACGAGTTCAAGCACTTCCACCCTGAGCGCGCCGACCGGTACCCGACCGACAAGACGGTGATCGTGCGCGAGTACTCCCGTTTCGCAACGCGCGCCGACGAGCCGTACTACCCGGTGAACACCCCGGCCGACCGCTCGGGCCTGCTCGCGTACCGCGACCTCGCCAAGGGGGAGAAGGATGTGCTGTTCGGTGGTCGTCTGGGCACCTACCAGTACCTCGACATGCACATGGCCATCGGCGCCGCGCTGTCGATGTGGAACAACCAGCTCGCGTGATGGCCGAGCACCCAGGACGCCGCGGCTTGCTGCCCGTGTGCGGTAGCTATATTGAGTCGGCGCAAAGGAATGGACACAGCTGGTGCTAGAAGACGCACAAACGAGGTTCGAGCGGCTGTCGCGCGCACCCCTGTCGCCGATCACGGCCGGCAGCGGTTTCTGGGCCTCTATCGCCGAGGTGCTGTCGCACCGTCAACTGCTCACCCTGCTCGTTCGTCGCGACATCAAAGCGCGCTACAAGGACAGCGTTCTCGGACTGTTGTGGGTCTTGATCAATCCGATCGTCCAGCTCACGGTCTACTACGTGGTGATGGGTCAGTTCCTGGGTGCGGCGCGCGGCATCCCCGAGTTCGCGATCTACATCTTCTCGGGACTGACCATTTACGCGTTCTTCTCGGAGATGCTTTCCGGATCGACGGGGTCCATCGTCGCCAACTCCGGGCTGGTCAAGAAGGTCTACGTGCCGCGCGAGATCTTCCCGCTGGCCAGCATCGGGTCAGCGATGTTCACCTTTCTCGTCCAGCTGGTCGTGCTCATCGTGGCATGCTTCCTGCTGGGCTCGCCTCCGCTGACGGCGGGTCTGCTGTACTTCTTCCCTTCCGTGGCCCTGATCATCGTCTACGGCATGGCGACCGGGTTGCTGCTGTCAGCGTTGAACGTCTACCTGCGCGATGTGCAGTACCTCACCCAGGTCGTGCTCATGCTGGCCATGTGGGCCTCGCCCATCGTGTACAGCTGGACGATGGTGAATTCCGTGTTCCAACAGTTCAACTTTCCCGCGTGGTTGCTCGAGGTCTACACGAATAGTCCGCTCACGCTGGCCGTGCTCGGCTTCCACCGTGCATTCTGGGTTGCGGGCACACCGGCCGATTACCCGCCCGGCCTGGCCCTGAGGATGGCGATCGCCTTCGCCGTGGGTCTGGTCCTTCTGTGGATCTGCCAGCGCGTCTTCACGCGCCTTCAAGGAAACTTCGCGCAGGAGCTGTGACCGCAATGACATCAAGCAGAGGCAACCTTCGGCCCACCGGTCCCGACGTCGTGGTCGTGGAGAACGTCTCGAAGAAGTTCGTCATCCGCCGCGACAACTCGATCAAAGAGCGGGTCGTGACGTTTGGGCGACGCGGAAGGCTTCACCAGGAGGTCTTCGAGTCGTTGAAGGACGTCTCCGTGTCTGTGGCCGCCGGCTCGACGATCGGGCTGATGGGCCCCAACGGGTCCGGCAAGAGCACCTTGCTCAAGGTCATCGGCGGAATCATCGATCCGTCGGAAGGTTCGGTGCGACGGCGGGGAAGATTCGCCGCCCTTCTTGAGCTCGGCGCCGGTTTTCATCCTGATCTGTCCGGCCGTGACAACGTCTACCTCAACGCCTCGATCCTCGGACTGTCGCGTGAGCAGACCGATGCCGAGTTCGACAGCATCGTCGCTTTCGCTGAGATCGGCGACTTCATCGACACGCAGGTGAAGTTCTACTCGTCCGGAATGTATGTCCGCCTGGCGTTTGCGGTCGCCATTCACACCGACCCCGACATTCTGCTGGTCGACGAGGTGTTGGCTGTCGGCGACGAGGCCTTCCAGCGCAAGTGCATGGACAAGATCCGTGAATTCCAAGCTGAGGGACGCACCATCATCCTGGTGTCTCACTCCGCGGCGCAGGTGATGGAGATCTGCGATCAAGGCGTGGTCCTCCACGAAGGGAAGGTCGTCTACTCCGGTTCAGCGGCTGAGGCGACACGTGTGCACCGCGAGATCCTGGAAGGTCGTCGTCGCCACAACGCTGAGACAGCCGAAGCGCTCGAGTCGGAGTTGCACCCTCAGCAGAGCGTTGTCGCGCCCCGTGTCGAAATCGTCGGGGTCGAACTTCTCGCCGCAGACGGCACTGCACTGAAAGAAGTCACACCGGGCGACGACATCCGCGTCAGCATCTCGGTACGGCACTCGCACGCCGCGGCAGAGTGGAACACCGGCATCAGCATCGACACCCCCACCGGGCAGCAAGTGCTGGGTACCGGGAGCAGGCGGCTCCGGCGCCCGCACCGAGACGCGGCCGTCGGGGTCAGTCAGGTCCAGTACCTCATCCGTGATGCGCATTTCGCCGGAGGGCAGTACTTCGTCAACGTCGAGGTCGCTGACGAGAACGGCTCATCGCTCGACATCGAATGGCAGATTGTCGACTTCTTCGTTCCGATGGAGCACCGCCAGACCGGCACCGTCTACGCAGACATTGAGTTGGTCTGAGAGCCGGCCCGTAGCTCATTCCAGAGGCGAGCCCTCGTCTGACTTGTGTGGCTTGCCTGCATCTGTCGGTCGTTCGCGCCGCCGATCACGTTCTGAGCGTTCAGTCCGCTCACCTGGGAACCGGGAATGAACCACCAGTGCAGGGGGGTCTCTTCCACCTGTCTGGTGGCGAAACCGAACGTGACCGCGCATCTGTGCAGCCACACATCATCGGCTGTCGGGGCGGCGCTCGTGAAAGCTGTCCCTTCGCCGAGGATATGGCGTTGCAGTGCAGGCGGAATCAACTGGCCCGACACCGACGTGGCGAAGTTGCTGTATCGGGGTTCGGTGGTGAGGCACGGCAGCCACGTCGTGTAGGGCGCGAATACGGACGGCGTCGACATTCCGACGGTGTGAGCGCGGAACGCGATCACATCATCGGGGTGCGCGCGGTGTGCGTGCGAGAGGTCGCCGAGCCAGTTCGGCGGGTAAATGATGTCATCGTCCGCGGTGATGAGAGGCCCCGTGATGGCCTGTGTGGAGACATAGGGCCAGTACTTCGTGTGAACGCCCCACCCGGCCTCCACGTACTTCACCTCTAGACCGCGCTTTCGCAATCTGCGCAGTCGCCAGGGGAGACCAGCCTCGTGGTCGAGCCACAGAATGATCCTCCCGGGCAGATACGCTCCCCGCCCGATGGACTCGATCGCGAGCCAGACGTCGCGCAGCCGGTCGCCATGGGTGGTCATCGTCACCACCTCAGGATGCGCCGCATCGACGACCGGCTTTTTCGATGTGAGGTTCCGACGCCAGAGCGAGGTCACGTCGGCGGCGACGGGCGCGGGGGGGCTGTCCACGGTACCCACAGAGTGCGGAAGGCCACCGAATCGGACAGCGAGCGATCGCGCCCGTGAGCGCGCAAGGCGTGTCAGTCGCGTCAGCGCAGCGTTGGTCATACTTCCACGATAATCCGCGGGTGGATGAGAGCCTCGAGCGAACGCCACGGCGGGCGTCGTCCGGGTTTGGTCGCGGCCTCCCCACTCCAGCCCCGCCGTCCCGATACTGTAGGGCAATGTCCTGCTCCCACCGAGGCCGATACACGCGATGCTGCGACGTTGACGGCAGTCACTTTCTCCACTGCACCTCCTCCGCGACACGATGAGCATCTGTGTGTACACGTCGCTGTTCGGGCAGTACGACGCTCTGCTTGATCAGCCGGTAGCCCGTGACAGCGACGCCGTCTTCATCTGCTTCACAGACGATCCGAATCTCACGAGTGAGACCTGGGATGTCCGCGTTGTCCCGCCCGCCTTCGACCAGGACCCCATCCGCAGTGCGCGTCTTCACAAGATCCTGGGGCAGTCGGTTCCCGACAGCTTCGACATCACGCTGTACATCGACGCATCGGTCCGGCTGAGGGTGACGCCAGAGGAGCTGGTCGGTGAGTGGCTCGCTGACGACGTCGACATGGCGCTCGCCACACACAGCTACCGCGAGACGGTGGTCGACGAGTTCGACGAGGTCGTCAGGCTCAATTATGACGATCGAGCCCGGGTCTACGAACAGCTCACGGACTACGCGCAAGCCGATCCTGGTGTGCTCACGTCGAAACCGCTCTGGACCGGCATCCTCGTCCGACGACGATCGCACGCAGTGGCCGCCGCCATGCGCACATGGGCTGACCACGTCTTGCGATACTCGAGGCGGGACCAGTTGTCGATCATGGTCGCTCTCGGCGCGGGCATCCGATACCGCACGATCGAGCTGGACAACTTCCAGTCCCGCTACCACGAGTGGCCTGTGATCGCCGGCCGCCGTGTGTCGCAGGGCAAGTCCAGGGACCTCCCATCGGGACCATTGCTCGCTGACTTGAGGCGGGCGAAGGCCCACGTGAGCGCGCTGGAACGCCAGATCGAGGAACTCCACCCCGAACAGGTCGACAAGCTCAGGATCGAGATCTCGGGACTCGAGGCGCAGATCGAGCAGGGAACTCAAGAACGCGCGAGGATCGAGCGCCGGCTGGCCGACACGACACGACATGCTGTCCTGTTGGAAGAACGCCTGCGCCGCTTCGAGGAGCACGTTCCGTTGCTGCGACGGTGGGCAAAGCGGCTTCGCCTCCGGTGAGGCCTGCGCAGTTTCAGCTGTCGCCACGACCTAGACTCGAACCCGTGACCACCGCCGTCGTCGGCGCCCCCGGTACCGCGCGGCGCTATGTCCACTCGCTGTGGCTGCTGTCGGCGCGCGACCTGAAGGTGCGCTACTCGACGAGCGCGCTCGGGTACCTGTGGTCGATCCTCGATCCGCTCGTCATGAGCGGGATCTACTGGTTCGTCTTCACGCAGGTCTTCCACCGTTCGGGCGTGGGTGAGGCGCCGTACATCGTCTTCCTCATCACCGCCCTGCTGCCGTGGGTCTGGTTCAACTCGGCCGTCATCGACTTCACGCGCGCGTTCACGAAGGATGCCCGACTCGTGCGTTCGACGGCGATCCCGCGCACGATCTGGGTGAACCGCATCGTGCTGAGCAAGGGCATCGAGTTCCTGTTCTCATTGCCGGTGCTCGCCGGCTTCGCGATCTTCGCGGGCGCGTCGGTGGGCTGGGGGCTGCTGCTGTTTCCGCTGGCGATCCTGACGCAGACGGTGCTGCTGATCGGGCTCGGGCTCATCGTCGCCCCGCTGTGCGTGCTGTGGAGCGACCTCGAGCGCACGACGCGGCTGGTGCTGCGCGCCCTCTTCTACGCGACGCCGATCATCTACGGCGTCTCCGACCTGCCCGGCATCTTCTCCGACCTGGCGGCGTTCAACCCCCTCTCGGGCATCTTCACGCTCTATCGCGTCGGCTTCTTCCCCGACCAGTGGGACACGCTCGCCGTCGCCGTGGGCGTCGGCTTCAGCGTGCTCGTCCTGCTGCTCGGAATCCTCACGTTCCGCCGGCTCGAGCCCGGCGTGCTGAAGGAGCTGTGATGGGTGACACGCTGGCGATCGAGGTGGCGGGCCTCGGGGTCGACTTCCGGCGCAACCGCCGGGGTCGCCGCAGCCTCAAAGACCTCTTCGGTGGGGCGAAGCGCCGGTCGCAGCCCGGCCGGTTCTGGGCGCTGCGCGAGGTCAGCTTCGACGTGCGCCCGGGCGAGGCCATCGGCGTCGTCGGACGCAACGGGCAGGGCAAGAGCACGCTGCTCAAGCTCGTCGCCGGCGTCTTGATCCCCGACGAGGGGTCGGTCACCGTGCACGGCGGGGTCGCCCCGCTGATCGAGATCACCGGCGGCTTCGTCGGCGACCTGACGGTGCGCGAGAACGTGCGCCTCACCGCCGGGCTCCACGGCATGACCAAGGCCGAGATCGCCCGCCGGTTCGACGACATCATCGGTTTCGCCGAGCTCGCCGACTTCGTGGACATGCCTTACAAGCACCTCTCCAGTGGCATGAAGGTGCGTCTCGCGTTCGCCGTCGTCTCGCAGCTGGAGGAGCCGATCCTCCTTGTGGACGAGGTGCTCGCCGTCGGCGACAAGGCGTTCCGAGAGAAGTGCTACCGCCGCATCGACGAACTGCTCGCCGAGGGGCGCACCCTCTTCTTCGTGAGCCACAACGAGAAGGATCTGCGCCGCTTCTGCACGCGCGGCCTCTACCTCGACAAGGGCAGACTGGTCATGGATGCCGCCATCGACGAGGTCCTCGCGCGGTACAACGCCGAGTACGGCACCGCCCGCTGAACCGGTCAGGGCGACGGCGGTCAGGACTGTTCGAAGGTCCGATTCCACGCGGCGGGCGAGGTGAGTTCGGCGTCAGCAGCGCGATACTGCTGCGACAGATGCGGCCAGCGACGTCCGAGCTCTCGGTGCAGCCGCACCGAGTCGACGAGCATTCGGCGGAACTTCGCCCGGTCGCGGGTGTAGATGTTCTTCCCCGACCCGTTCGCCGCGCTGACGAGAGCGCTGTCGAAAAGAGGCACGCGCCACCAATAGGCATCGTCCTTGCCGAACTCGACCTCGGGCTGGGCGAGGTTCTCCGGCTTCGGTGCGTGCAGCCAGTGGGAAAGGATCGTGGATGCCGTGAACCACCGAAGTCGCAACCCCGTCGGGCTGTCGAACTGATGACGTTTGTGCCGTCTGAACACCTGCCGGCCGCGGCGCGACCGCAGGGGAACGCCGGCATCCGTGTGCACCACCGTCTCGGGGAAGCTCTTGGCGACCTCCCGCGCCTCCGGCATGGCGGTGGCCAGGTTCGCGCGCATGTGGGCGGGCCCGGAGAGGATGTCGCGCAGTGCCCGATGGCGCAGCGCCACGGGGTAGTACTGCATCATCATCAGGTGCTTGAGGTCGACGCGTCGGCTGTGCCGCAGCAGGGTGCCGCCGCCGGGCGCCCGAGAGTGCAGCAGGCCCGCGACGATGCGGTTGCGGGCGTGGAAATAGGCCTGCCAGTCGATGGAGTCGTCCTTGCCCACCCACGACACGTGCCACAGGGCGACGCCGGGCACCGAGACGGTGGGGTAGCCGGCATCCCGGGCCCGCAGCGAGTACTCCGCGTCGTCCCACTTGATGAACGCGGGAAGGGCCAGCCCGATCTCGCGGATGATCTCGGTCGGGATGAGGCACATCCACCAGCCGTTGTAGTCGGCGTCGAGGCGCATGTGCAGCGTCGGGGACTGTCGCAGGTTGGCGACCGCGAAGTCGTGTGGCATGCGCTCCTGGTAGAGCGTGCGCCACATGAACGGCGCCTCGTCGACGACCTCGGCCCACGCGTGGAGCTTGGGCCGATCGAGCAGGTCGAACATGTGCGCGCCGACGATCGTGGGCGTCGCCGCGTAGCGGCCGAACACGACCGAGCGCCGCACCGATTCCGGCTCGATGCGCACGTCGTCGTCGAGCAGCTGCACGAAGTCGCTCTCGGGGCGGGCCAGGGTCTCGCTCATCGCGCGGGCGAAGCCGCCCGAGCCTCCCAGGTTCGGCTGCGTGACGATCTGGAGGGTGTCACCCAGTCGCTCGGCGAGCCCCGGGAACTCCGCCCGGGCGTCGACGCGCTGGTCGCCCTGATCGATGACGAAGATCCGATCGACGACATCGAGCACATCGGCCGAGTCGGCGAGGGTCGCAAGCGTCTCCACGCAGTACTCGGGCTTGTTGTAGGTCGTGATGCCGATGCTGGCCTTGCCCGAGCGCACCGGCTCCTGCTCGGTCGTCCACTGAGCACCCTCGAAGGTCGCCGAGTGCTCGTCGGCGGCGACGTCGAACCAGATCCAGCCGCCGTCGCTGTACTGGTTGAGGGTCAGCTCGAACGAGGTCGAGGCCGTGCCGGTCACCTCGCGGGTGTCGATGCGCTGTGAGACGCCGCCCCCGGTCGAGCGGTAGACGAGGATGGTCGCCGGTCCGTTCGTGTGCACCGTGAGCGTCACCTGCCGCACCGTCGTCCAGTGCTGCCAGTACGACGCCGGGAACGCGTTGAAGTAGGTGCCGAACGAGACGCGACGCCCCTCGAGGATGCGTGCGCGGGTGCGGCCCAGGATGTTGCCGAGGCGTGCGCGGTTGGAGACGCGCACCGGTTCTTCGTCGATGGACGTCCACGTCTCGGGGTCGACGTACAGCGGCAGCAGATCGGGGTCCCGGTCGAGGGGGAGCACGGTGTTTTGAAGGACGTAAGCCACGGGGATCTCCTCGGATCGGCGCCGATCGGCGTCGGAAAGCTGACTCAGGCGGATGCGTCGGCCACGAGCGGCGGCATCGGCTGCCACTGCGGGTCGCGGGCGATCTTGCGGCCGTCGCGGAGGCCGCGCACCAGGTTCGACGTGCCGCGCACCTTGCGCTCGACGAACAGCAGCCGGATGAGCTCCTTGGCGAAGGTCAGCGCGGTGCCCAGGGCGAACGGGACGGCGTGGTAGACGCCGAGCGCGCGGTAGTAGCGCTTGATGATCGCGCGGTTGCGCATGATGTAGTAGCGGTAGGCGTCGCTGGAGGCGTTCATGTGGCGGATGCCCATGTCCCACTGCTTGATCTCGCGCGTGCGGCGCAGCACGAACTCGTCGACGATCACCGACGTCGTGATGCGGGAGGCGAGCCACCCGTAGGTCTGGTCGTCCCAGTAGATGAAGAAGCGGGGGTCGGGGAGCCCGATCCGGGCGACGATGTCGCGGTGGATGAACATGCCCTCGAAGCATCCCGAGTTCATCTCCTTGTAGCCCGAGGAGTCGAACTTCGACGGGGCGAAGGGGATCGGGATGCCGAGGGGCTCCGAGATGCGGTACTGCCAGTAGAACTCGCTGCCGTCGTAGTCGTAGCGGCGCCCCTGGATGCTCTGGAAGCGGCCCGACCACGCGCCCATCTTGGCGAGCCCGTCGGGGATCACCTCGACGTCGTCGTCCATGAGCCAGATCCACTCCGAGCCCAGCTCGTAGGCCACGCGCATGCCCTCGCTGAAGCCGCCCGAGCCGCCGGTGTTGGTGTCGAGCCGGCGGTAGACGATCTCGGCGCCGATGCGCTCGCGGAACGACTCGACGACGTCGGTCGTGTCGTCGGTGGACGCGTTGTCGACGATCACGACGTGACCCGGCTGCGGATCCATCCGGACGATGCTCTCCAGCAGCTTGGTCAGCAGCCCGGATCGGTTGAACGTGACGACCGCGATGGTCGCCGTCGACGGGTCGAAGGCGGCGGTGGACGCGGATCCGCGCTGCGTGCTGGGGGAGGTCATGGCCTCGAAAGTCTATCGTGCGCGCCTCGGCGAACCTGTGGTCACCCCAGGGCGTCCGACGGCTCCGGCGGCGGGCGGCGCACCCCGATGGCATCCAGTCGTTCGCGCCACGACCGGGACTGCCCGGCGCGCACGGCGCAGATCACCAGCAGCAGCCATCCGGTGCCGTACAGCGCGACGCTCTCGAACAGGCTGGTGACCCCGAGGGCCACGAGCATGAGCGGCGTCCACGCGTACACGATCGACTTGCGCTCGCTGGCATCCAGCCACGAGCGCACCAGGGCGACGCCGGCCAGGGCGCAGAACAGCACGATGCCCACCCAGCCGAGCTGCACGAGCACGTCGACGAAGGCGTTCAGCGCGGTGGTGTGCCGCTGCCGCAGCAGCATGTTGATCGTGGCGAACGGCTGCTCGCTGAGCTCCCAGGGCCCGAAGAATCCCCAGCCCTGCACCGGCCGCATCCGCACGTAGAAGTTCGCGAGCGTCCACAGGCTGTTGCGCATGGCGAGGTCGTCGGTCGCGCCGAGCAGATCCAGGATGCGGGAGCGCTGCACCCACAGCGCGACCCCGGCCGTGGCCACGGCGCCCCCCAGTCCCCACTGCACGGCCACCCGGCTGCGGGCGGGCACCGCGCGCACCAGCGCCAGCGCCGCGGTGGCGGCGCCCACGGCCGCGGCGAGGATGAAGACGGTGGGGGAGGCCGACAGGAGCGCCAGCACGACGCCCAGGCCGATCGACGCGTACGAGAGCGCGGGGCGCACCGAGTGGGTGCGCCACTCGACGACGAAGGTGATGAGGGCGAGCACCGCGACGATGCCGAGCATGTTGCGCGTGCCGAAGATGCCCTGCACCGGCCCCCACTGGGCGATGTTCCCCTGGATGCCGAGGAAGCGCAGCGGGGTGTCGATGAGCACGCCGGAGAAGATCTCCAGGCCGAGCGAGAGCGCGAGGGCGACGCGGGCGACGTCGGCGAAGGCCCGCACCGTCTGCAGCGTGTCGCGGACGTGCCCGATGGTCACGGCGAGCACTGCGACGGCGGCCAGGGCCAGCCAGCGCCCGAAGCTGATCGCCGGGTCGGAGCTCCAGAAGATCGTCGCGAACGCCCAGCCGGTCAGCAGCACGAGCGAGGTGGGCACGAGGCGGAAGAACGAGATCTCCTCGCGCCGGGCGACGAGCACCGCGATGCCCGTCACGCACAGACCGGCGATGATCGTGCGCAGCACGACCTGGCCCATCGTGCGCTCGATGAGGTGCGTGCCGAGCATGGCCCCCAGCACGGTGAACGTGTAGGCGCGGGCGAACTCGGCCGAGCGCAGCACGGCGAACAGCGCGGCGCGCTCGGGGGCGCCGCCCGGGCGCGCCGCCGCGCTCATGACCCGTTCGCGGGCAGCTGCTCGCCGCGCTCGCCGGCGAGGCGCTCCTCGGAGGGGCCGCGGCCGATGAGCGGGGCCTGCTTGATCTTGAAGGCGAACATCACCAGCAGCAGCCATCCCCAGCCGAGGAGGGGCGAGGACTCGGCCAGGCCCTGGATGAGCAGCTGGGCGGCCACGAGGGTCGGCACGAGGGTGAGCGGCGAGTAGGGACGGTCGGCGTCGAGGTCCCAGCGGGGCCGGTCGACGGCGAAGAACCAGGCGCGCCAGATGAAGGCGAGGTAGGTGAGGCCGAGCACGACGAGCCCGATGACACCGAGCTGGAGGAAGACGTCGAGCCACATGTTGTGGGCCTGCATCACCGTCTGGCCGTGGTCGACGATCCAGCGGTCGAACGCGGGGTCGCTGGGCACCCACGGCGTCGAGAAGCCCCAGCCGAGCACGGGACGCTCGGCGGCGCGCTCGGCCACCAGTGCCCAGATGCCCTCGCGTCCGGTGAGATCCGACGAGCGGCCGAGCAGCCCGAAGATCGTGTCGCGCAGCAGCCACAGCGCGGTGAGGCCGCCGATGGCCACGGCCGCGTAGCTCAGGTAGTACTTGGTGCGCGCACCGGGACGCCGGGTGGTGCGCATGAGGAGGGCCGCGACGAGCACGACCACGGTGAAGGCCGCCGACAGGTAGGCGGTGGCGGACCCGGCGCGCACGAACAGGTAGGCGGCCAGCGCGATCCAGACCCACAGCAGGGTGCGCCGCGGGGCGCGCGCGGCGATGCGCACGGCGAACACGGTGGCCGCCAGCAGGGCGACGTAGGCGAGGGCGTTGGCGTTGCCGAAGATGCCCTGGATGCGTCCGCCGTCGAACAGGTTGTCGCGCGACCACAGCACGATGGGGTCTTCGACCGGCCCGTCGGGACGCTCGAACAGCGGCAGGATGGGTCCGCCCCACACCAGCGACACCCACAGCTCGAACACGATCGACAGCCCGATGATCCACTTCAGGGCGGATGCCAGGGTGCGCACGAGCTCGCGCCAGGTGAGCACCGCGGCCACGAACATCGCCTGCACGCTGGTCGACACGAGCAGCACGAGCGTGAGGCCGGTGGCCGCGGGCCAGGCCGACCAGATGAGCGAGCTGGTCGCCAGCGCGACGTAGCCCACCGCGAACCAGGGCAGGCGCCGCCACTGCACCGCGGGGCGCAGCACGAGCCACAGCGTGATCGACACGAGCGCCGAGCCGACGGCGACGACGGCCGACACGGCCGTGCCGAACGCCAGCAACCACGCGGTGCCGGCCAACCCCGCGGCGAGCACGAAGATGCACCACCCGCGCAGCAGCAGGTGGCCCGTCTTCTCCCGGCGGGGGGCCACCGGGGGCGCCGCGACGGGATGCTTCGTGTGTACCGTCATCCCGGGATCAGGCTACCGTGCGGCGGTGCGCCGCCCGCAGGTCGCCCGGCCCCGCCGTGGCGCCCGGGGCGCGAGGCGGGGGAGCTTCTAGGCTGGTGGGGTGCTGATCTCGCTCACCAACAGCCCGCGCGACTACTCCTGGGGATCGGTCACGCTGATCCCGGCTCTGCAGGGACGGGAGCCGTCGGGGCTCCCCGAGGCGGAGATCTGGTTCGGCGACCACCCCGGCTCGCCGTCGACGACCGAGGACGGCCGCACCCTCGACACCGTGACCGCCGGCGCCGCGCTGCCCTACCTGATGAAGGTGCTCGCCGCCGGCTCGTCGCTGTCGATCCAGGCGCATCCCTCCAAGGCCGAGGCGGCCGTGGGCTTCGCCCGCGAAGAGGCCGCCGGCATCCCGCGGGACGGCGCCGAGCGCACCTACCGCGACGACAACCACAAGCCGGAGATCATCGTCGCCCTCAGCGACCGTTTCACCGCCCTGGTGGGGCTGCGGCCGCTCGAGGACTCCCGCCGTCTCGTGGCGGCCCTGCGCGACGCGTCTCCGGATGCGGCGGGCCTGGGCGCCCTCGCCGCGCAGCTGAGCGCCGAGGGCACGGCCGAGGCCGTGCTGCGCGACACGCTCGCCTGGCTGTTCTCGGATGCCGCCGCCCCTGCCATCGCCGACGTCGTCGCTGCCCTCCCCGCCGCGCAGTCGCCGGAGTTCGCCCGCGAGATCGAGAACCTGCGACGGGTCGCCGCCGACTTCCCCGGCGACCCGGGCGTGGTCGTCGCGCTGTTGATGAACCTCGTCGACCTGCGCCGCGGTGAGGCGCTGTTCGCCCCCGCCGGTGCCCTGCACGCCTACCAGGAGGGCCTGGGCGTGGAGCTGATGGCCGCCAGCGACAACGTCGTGCGCGGCGGGCTCACGCCCAAGCACGTCGACGTCGCCGAGCTGCTGCGCCTGGTCGACACGACTCCCGGCCCCGCGCCGCGCGTGGCGGCCTCCGGCACCGGCGCGGTGTCGGTCTACGACGCCGGGGTGCCCGACTTCCGACTCACCCGCGTGGAGCTGGACGGCGAGCCGCGCCGGCTCGCGGTGACCGGCCCCTCGATCGTGCTGGCCACGGCGGGACAGGTGACGGTCGCGGCGGGCGCGGCGCGGCGCGAACTGGCCCCCGGCACCGCCGCCTACGCCGACGCCGACGAGACCGAGCTGCTGTTCGAGGGGACGGGTGAGGCCTTCGTCGCCGAGCCGGGCGGCGCGCACCGACCTTCCTGACCAGACTTCCGGGGTCGAGTTCCGACACGCCGGGCCGGCAACAAGGTTCAATCACCGGTTGAGGCTTTACGATCTGCGACTTGACCTGAGCGAATGACACGGGTGTAATTAGTGCATCGCGCGAACGGCGCGGACCATTACACGGGGGAGAGCAATATGACGGGTTACCGTTCCGGCGTTCCCGAGAACTGGTTCGTCGATCCGGTCGACCTCGGTGTCCCCGGGGTGCGGCGCACCGCCGCCACCGGTGACGACACCACGCTCGCGTGGCAGACCGACGCGCTGTGCTCTCAGACCGACCCCGAGGCGTTCTTCCCCGAGAAGGGCGGCTCGACCCGCGACGCGAAGCGCATCTGCGGATCGTGCGACGTGCGGGGCGAGTGCCTCGAGTACGCGCTGCAGAACGACGAGCGCTTCGGCATCTGGGGCGGGCTCAGCGAGCGCGAGCGCCGCAAGCTCAAGCGTCGCGCCGGCTGACAGGCCGGACTTCGAGAATCGCGGCCGATCTCCCCGGCTGAGCGTTCCTCGCGCCTAGGCTGACCAGGTCATGCCCGCCAGAGTCCACGCGCTTCTGGTCGTGCGTCCCGATGCGCGCGACTCCGCCGACATCCATCTGCGTCGAACCCTCGCCGCCCTCGCCGCCCAGACGCGGCCCATCGACGCGCTCACGATCGTGCTGTGCGGCACCGACGACGAGGTGCGCGAGCTGGCGGCCGCCTCTGGTGCCGAGGGCGTGATCGAGGCCGATCGCGGCACGCATTTCGCCGACGCCCTGCACCTGGCCTCGCACCGCATCGACGGGGATGCCGTGTGGCTGCTGGCCCAAGACACCGCCCCCGAGCCCGCCGCGCTCGCCCGCCTGGCCGGGGCCCTCGAGACTGCGCCGTCGGTCGCCTTCGCGGCGCCGAAGCTCGTGCGCTGGGACGACGCGCACCGCATCGTCTCGCTCGGGGTCACGATGACCCGCACCGGACACGCCGTGGGCCTGGCCGGCGGCGAGCTCGACCAGGGGCAGCACGACGGCCGGCAGGATGTGCTCGGCGCCGACGTGCGCGCCTTGCTGGTGCGCGCGGACCGCTGGAAGGAGCTCGGCGGGCTCGACCCCGCCCTGTCCGGCGCCGACGAGGGGCTCGACCTCGGCGTGCGCGCGCGCCTGGCCGGCCACCGCGTCGCCCTCGCGCCGCGGGCCATCGTCGCCGTCGCCGGTGACGGCGTCGCCGGCGCCCCCGACGACCGCTCCACCGCCAGCCGCACCCGTGCCCGGTTCGCCGCACGGGCCGCCCAGCTGCACCGGCGTCTGGTCTACGCGGCCCCGCCGCTGGTGTTCCTGCACTGGCTCTCGCTGCTGCCGCTGGGTCTGGCCCGGTCGGTGGGACACCTGATCGGCAAGCATCCCTCGCGCATCGGCCCCGAGATCGCCGCCACCGTCGCCGCGCTGGTGCGCATCCCCTCGGTCGTGCGCGCACGCTCCGGCATCCGTCGCATCCGCCAGGCCGGCTGGGCGCAGCTGGCGCCGCTGCGGATGACGCCGCGCGAACTGCGCGAGCGTCACGAGATCGAGACCGGCCCCGAGGCCCGCCACGAGCTGGGCTTCTTCACCGGGGGCGGCGCCTGGATCGTGCTGGCCGCGCTCGTGCTGTCGATCGCCGCGTTCCCCGCGCTGCTGGCGTGGCCCGCCCTGGGCGGCGGGGCGCTCGCGCCGCTGCGCGCCACCGTCGCGCAGCTGTGGGCCGACGCCGCCCCGGCCGGCGACCGCGCCCTCGGCTGGGCGACCTCCGGCCCCGCCGACCCGTTCAGCGCGGTCGTGGCCACGATCGGGTCGCTCTCGCCGCTGGCCCCCTCCCGCGCCATCGTCGTGCTGTGGGTGCTGGCGCTGCCGCTGGCCGCCCTCGGCGGCTGGTTCGCGGCCACCCGCGTCACCGACCGCGCGCTGCCCCGCGCCGCGGTCGCGATCGCCTGGACGCTCGCGCCGCCGCTGCTGTCCGCCCTCACCGAGGGCCGTCCCACCGGCGTGCTCGTGCACCTGCTGCTGCCGTGGCTGCTGTTCACCGGTGCCGCCGCGCACCGGGCCTGGACGAGCGCGGGGCTCGCGTCGATCATCGCGGTCGCCGTCCTGGCCTGCGCCCCGACACTGGCGCCCGCGCTGCTGCTGCTGTGGACGGTGCAGCTGGTTCTCGTGGCGACGCTGCGCGGCGCCGGCATCGGCCGCGTGCTGTGGCTCATCGTGCCGACGATCGCCGTCTTCGCCCCGCTCGTGTGGGCGCGGGTGACCGCAGGGGAGTGGGTGACGCTGGCCGCCGATCCGGGCGTGCCCCTCGCCGGCACGGGCCTGGGCGGCGATCCGGTGTCGCGGCTCGCGCTGCTGGCCGGGTTCCCGACCGCCGACCCCGGCGGATGGGGCGCGTGGACGGACGGGCCGGTCTGGTGGGTGCCGCTGCTGGTCGCACCGCTCCTGGCCGCCGCACTCACTGCGCCGCTCGTGGCCCGCCTGTTGCCGGCCGCCGTGACCCTGCTCATCGCCGCGACCGGCATCGCGACCGCGTTCCTCGTCTCCGGCGTCGCCGTCGCCGCAGTCGGCGCCGACCCCGCCCCGCTGTGGCCGGGCGCCGCCCTCAGCCTCGGCTGGGCCGGAATGGCGGGCGCTGCCGCTCTCACCCTCGACCGGCTCGCCCCCCGCCCGCGGGGTCTGGTCGCCCTGCTGGTGCTGGGCGCCCTCGCCGTGGCGGCGGTGCCCGCCCTCACCGCCACGGTGCGCGGCGCCGCGGTGCTCACCAACGGACCGGTCAGCACCCTCCCCGCCTTCGTCGACGCTGAAGGCCGCGGCGGCACCGGCACGGCGACCCTCGTGCTGACCCCGCAGACTTCCGGCGCGTTCGCCGCGCAGGTCGTCTGGGGCGGCAGCGAGACCCTCGACGGCCAGACGACCCTGGTCTCGGCGCGCGGCGCCGCCACCGACGCCGATGACGAGCTGGGCGGCGTCGTCGCCGATCTCGTCACCGGCACCGCCGGCGACGTCGTCGAGCGCCTCGGCGCGCACGGTGTCGGCTTCGTGCTGCTCGAGGTGCCCGCCGACGACGCCGCGGCGGCGGTCGGCCGCACGGCCGCGTCGTCGTTCGACCTGCGCGATGCCCTCGAGAACGTCGGCGACACCGGCAAGGGCGTGCTGTGGCGCGTCACCGCCGAGGTCGACCCGCGGGCCGCAGGCGACCCCGGCGCCGGCTGGATCGTCCTGCAGGCGGGGGCTCTCGTGCTCGCGCTGCTGCTGGCCGTTCCCACTGCCGCGACGGCACGCGCCGCGCGGCGCGTGCCGAGGGTGATCGGAGGAGCCCGATGAGCCTTCCCCGCACGACCGCGCGCCTCATCGCCGGCGCCGCCGTCACCGCCGCGTGCCTGATCGGCGCCGCGGCCGCCGTCGCCGTGCCCTGGCCGAGCGTCGAGCGCACGCCCCTGGCCGTCACGGCCGAACCCGTCGCGGCCGCATCGCTGCTGGCCTGCGCCGGACCGGTGCTGGCCACCGGGCGCACCGCCGAGGCGGCCGGCTCGGTCTCCGACGCGGCCGCCCCGCAGGTGGTCGCCGCCACGGTCGACGGGCAGTCGGATGCCACGATGCGCCGCCTCGCCGCCCCCGACGTGCAGGGCGGAGCGGGCGTCGACGCGATCGTCGCGATCCCCACCGGCCGGGAGAGCGCCGAGGTCGCCGGCGCCGAGTCGTCGAGCCTCGCCGACGACGACCTGCGCGGCTTCACGGCATCCGCGTGCGGCACGCCCCGCATGGTGTCGTGGCTGGTCGCCGGCAGCGGCCAGACCGGCGCGTCCGACCTCGTGCTGCTGGCCAACCCGGGCGACGTCGCCGCGCGGGTCGACCTGACGGTGTTCGGGGCGTCCGGCGAGACGCGCCCCGCCGCCGGCAGCGGCATCGTCGTCGGTCCCGGCACCCAGCGGGTGCTGTCGATGGCCGCCCTCGCCCTCGGCGAGGAGAGCCCCATCATCCGCGTCGACGCGTCCGAGGCGCCGGTGACCGCCGCGGTGCAGAGCAGCATCACCCGCACGCTCATCCCGGGTGGCGTCGACCAGACCGGCGCCACCGTCGATCCCGCGCCCACCCAGGTGTTCCCCGCCTTCACCGTGGCCGGCGCGTCGGTGTCCGACACCGACGGCACGACCTCCCTGCGCCTGCTCGCGCCCACCGGTGGCGGCGAGGCCACCGTCACCGTCACCCCGGTGGGGGGAGGCGCGCCCACCACGAGCGAGGTCGCCCTCAGCGCCGGGCAGCCCCTCGAACTGCAGCTGGGCGGCCTGGCCGCGGGCACATACTCGCTGCGCGTGGACGCGGCCGTCCCCGTCGTCGCGGGGCTGTGGGAGGCCACCGGCTACGGGGCCGCCGACGACTTCGCCTGGTACGCCGCCTCGCCCGAGCTCGGCGCCCGCTCGGTCGCCGTGGTCGCCGAAGGCCCCGGGGCGGTGCTCACGATCACCAACGACGGGCCCGACGATGCCGTCGTCACCACCTCTGCCGGCGCCGGCGCCGACGAGCCCGTCGACGTCGCGGTGCCCAGCGGCGGCGCCGCCCAGGTGGCGGTCGCGGCCGGCGAGGCCTATGTGATCGGCACCACGACCCCCGGCATCCGCGCCAGCGTCACCTATGCCGGCGCCGGTGCGCTGGCCGGCTACCCCGTCGCCCCTTCGGATGCCGCGGCGGCCGACGTCGTCGTCTACGTGCAGTGACCCGTCGGGGGCGGCGGCCGGCCGCCCCGGCAGCGCCGCCACCGCGCCGCCACCGCGCATAGGATGGGCGGCATGATCCGCCGCCGCACCCGCGCCCAGACGGCCCGGCCGTCGCGGCACGGACGCCACGGCCGTGAGGGCCGCAGCCCCGTCGTGCGGCCGCCGCTGCCGCCGCTGGAGACCCGCCAGGACGCCTTCGAGCTGTCGGTGGGCACGGCGGCGGAGTTCCTGCGGAGCGCGTGGCCCGAGCTGCGCGAAGTGCGCTTCGAGGTGGGCGCGATGCCGCCCGCCAGCGACGCCGACGGCATCCCGCGCTGGGATGCGCGCCCCGCCGAGCAGCGCATCATCCTGTTCCGCCTGCCCATCGAGCGCCTCAGCCACCTGCACCGCGACGACGAGCTGCACCGGCGCATGATGATCGAGTCGTACGTGTTCCGCGCCGCCGCGGAGTACCTCGACCGCGACCCGTGGGACCTCGGCCCCGAGCGGTTCCGCTTCTTCTGAGCGCGGCGCGGCATCCGGCTGCCCGGCCGGCGGCTCGCTAGCGTGGAGGCGATGCGCACCAGACTCTGTTCCAAGGTGGGCTGCGCCCGCGAAGCGGTCACGACCCTGACCTACGATTACGGCGACCAGATGGCGGCGCTCGGCCCGCTCGGCGCGGGCAACGATCCGCACGCCCACGACCTGTGCGCCATCCACACCGACCGCCTCTCGGTTCCCAAGGGGTGGATGGTCGTCCGCCACGAGACGCTCCGCGTCTGAGGCGCGCACGCCCGCGGGGCCCGGCCGCACGGCATCCGTGCGCACCTCCCGCCGCCGCGCGCGTGGGATGATGGCGAGATGCCGACTCCCGTGAGCACCCTCGATTACGTCGTCGCCGACATCGCCCTCGCTGAGGCCGGACGGCACCAGATCCGCCTCGCCGAGAACGAGATGCCCGGCCTCATGGCGCTGCGCGAAGAGTTCGGGGCGGCCCAGCCGCTGGCCGGCGCCCGCATCGCCGGGTCGCTGCACATGACCGTGCAGACCGCGGTGCTCATCGAGACCCTCGTGGCCCTCGGCGCCCAGGTGCGGTGGGCGTCGTGCAACATCTTCTCCACTCAGGACGAGGCCGCCGCCGCGGTCGTCGTCGGCCGCGACGGCACCCCCGAGGCCCCCGCCGGCGTGCCGGTGTTCGCCTTCAAGGGCGAGACCCTCGCCGAGTACTGGCAGCTCGCCGACCGCATCTTCGACTGGTCGGCCGAAGGCTTCGACGGCCCGAACCTCATCCTCGACGACGGCGGCGACGCCACCCTGCTCGTGCACAAGGGCGTCGAGTTCGAGAAGGCCGGCGCGGTGCCGGAGGCGACGGCATCCGACTCCGCCGAGTACCGCATCGTGCTCGACACTCTCCGCGCCTCGCTCGCCCGCGACCCGCAGCGCTTCACGCGGATGGCCGCGGGGCTGCTCGGCGTGACCGAGGAGACCACCACCGGCGTGCACCGCCTGTACGAGCTGCACGCGGCGGGCGCCCTGCTGTTCCCCGCGATCAACGTGAACGACTCGGTCACCAAGTCGAAGTTCGACAACAAGTACGGCATCCGCCACTCGCTGCCCGACGGCATCAACCGCGCCACCGACGTGCTGATGGGCGGCAAGGTCGCCTTCATCGTCGGCTACGGCGACGTGGGCAAGGGCGCCGCCGAGGCCCTGCGCGGCCAGGGCGCGCGCGTGATCGTGGGCGAGGTCGACCCGATCTGCGCCCTGCAGGCCGCGATGGACGGCTTCCAGGTCGCCCGTCTGGAGTCGGTGATCGATCAGGTCGACATCCTCATCACGGGCACCGGCAACACGCAGGTCGTCACCGTCGAGCACCTGCTCGGCCTCAAGCACCTGGCCATCGTCGGCAACGTCGGACACTTCGACGACGAGATCGACATGGCGGGCCTGGAAGCGGTCGAGGGCGTCGAGAAGATCGAGATCAAGCCGCAGGTGCACGAGTTCCGCCTCCCCACCGGGCGCAGCGTGCTCGTGCTCAGCGAGGGGCGCCTGCTCAACCTCGGCAACGCGACCGGTCACCCGTCGTTCGTGATGAGCGCGTCGTTCGCGAACCAGGTGCTCGCCCAGCTCGAGCTGTGGGTCGGCCGCGACCGCTACCCGGTCGGCGTCTACACGTTGCCCAAGGTGCTCGACGAGAAGGTCGCGCGCCTGCACCTGCCGGCGCTGGGCGTCGAGCTCACCGAGCTCACCCCCCACCAGGCCGCCTACATCGGCGTCCCCGTCGAGGGCCCCTACAAGCTCGACCACTACCGCTACTGAGGCCCCGGGCTCGGGCTCGGGCTCGGGCTCGGCTCGGGCTCGGCTCTGACGGCGAGAGAACAACGGGGCGCCGAGGGAACGGGTAGCGCCCGTACTCTCGGCGGCGAGGTGTTCTCTCGCGGCCGGGCGGATGCCGCGGCGCGCGCGTCAGCGGCGGGGGAAGCCGGGCGGGGGGTCGGCGGTGCCGGCGGTCAGGGCGTCGACGCGCTCCGCCTCGAGGCGCAGGGCGGTGTACTCCCGGTCGCGGCGCACCGCGACCACGCCGCGCACGAACAGCTCGGGATCGACGGCGGGCACCGGGGTGACGAACGGGGCGACGTCGGCGGCGAGGGTGCCAGCGGCGCGGACGCGGGCGGCGGCGTCGAGCGTGTCGGCGCTGCGCACGAACCGCGCCGCGCGACGCGCGACACGGTCGGGGAGGCGCCCCACGTCGGCCACGCGCGCCCAGCCCGCCAGCGGTCCCGGGACCCCGTCGACGGGGGCGGGCAGGCGCGGCGCGCGGGTGCGCTCGGAGAAGGTGCCGGCGAGCAGGTCGCCCAGGCGCTGCGAGCGCGGTGAGACGGCGCCGACGATGCCGGCGACGGCGCCGACCGTGAACCAGAGCTCGAACACGCCCACGAGCGCGCGGATGAACGCGTGGCGGAAGCCCGCCGCGCCGCCGTCGAGGCGCACGATGCGCCCGCCGACGGCGAGCTTGCCGAGGCTGCGCCCGCGGGTGGCCGTCTCCACCGCGGTCGGGATGACGACCATCACCAGCACGAGCGCGGTGATCGACAGGATGGGGGAGAGGGTGGCGGCGGCGGCTCCGGTGCCGGTGACCCACCCCGCGGCGGCCCACACCGCGATCAGCAGCGCGAGGCCCACGATGAGGTCGATGAGCGTGCCGACCGCCCGCAGGAAGTAGCCCAGCGGCTGCACGTCGAGGGCGACGGCCTCGCCGGTGAGCACCTCGTCCTGCCGGATCGCGGCGGCGGTCCCGGGCATCGGCATGGGTACAGTGAAGCACATGGACCTCGACGCCCTCACGGCCGCGCGACGCGCGGAGTGGGAGCGGCTGGACGAGCTCGGGCGCATCCGGCGCCCGACCGCCGGCGAGGTCGACGAACTCGTCGACCGGTACCGCGCGGCATCCGCCGATCTGGCCGAGATCAAGACCACCGCGGGCCGCAGCGTCGAGGGCGACCACCTGTCGACGCTGCTGGGCCGGGCGCGGCTGCGGCTGACCGGGGCACCCGAGAACGTGCTGCGGCAGCTGCCGCGGTTCTTCCTCTGGCAGCTGCCGGCGGCCCTCTACCGCCTGCGCTGGACCACCCTCGTCGTCGCACTCGGGTTCTTCCTCGTGGGGGCGCTCGTGGCGGTGTGGATCGCCCGCGACCCCGCGGTGCTGGCCGCCCTCGGCGATCAGGCCGACCTGCAGTACTACGCCGAGAACGAGTTCACCGACTACTACAGCGAGAACCCGGCGGCGGTGTTCGCCGGCACGGTGTGGACCAACAACGCCTGGATCGCCGCGCAGTGCGTGCTGTTCGGGGTGACCGGCTTCTGGCCGGTGATGGTCGTCATCCAGAACGCGGTCGGGGTCGGCACGGCGGCGGCGGTGCTGTTCGCGCACGGCCGCGGCGACGTCTTCCTGCTGTTCATCGCCCCGCACGGCCAGCTCGAGCTCACCGCGATCTTCGTGGCCGCCGCGGCGGGCCTGCACATCTTCTGGGCGTGGGTGGCGCCGGGCCGTCGGGGGCGTGGCGAGGCGCTCGCCGCCGCAGGGCGCTCGCTGGCCACGGTCGCGGTCGGTCTCGTGCTGGCGCTGGCGCTGTCGGGCCTGGTCGAGGGGTTCATCACCCGCCAGCCGTGGCCCTGGCCGCTGAAGATCGGCATCGGCACCGCCGCGCTGGCCGTCTTCCTCGTCTACATGCTCGTCGTCGGACGCCGCGCGGCGCAGGCGGGCGAGACCGGCGATCTCACCGAGTACGAGACCGGCACGGCACGTCTCGTCGCGGGCTGACGCGTTGTTTTGATCCTGTCAAAACAACGCGTAGAGTGGATGCCATGACCTCCCTCGCGCTCGCGGCATCCGATGCCCTGCGCGGTGCGGGCCTGCGTGTCACCGAGTCGCGCAGTGCGGTCTACGAGGCCCTGCGGTCCGCTCCGCACGCCAGCGCCGACGACGTGTACGAGCGCATCCGCGTGCACGTGCCCGGCACGAGTCGGCAGTCGGTTTACAACGCCCTCGGCGACTTCGCCGACGCCGGTCTGGTGCGCCGCATCGAGCCGGCCGGCCGCCCGATGCTCTTCGAGCTGCGCGTCGACGACAACCACCACCACCTCGTGTGCACCGGATGCGGTGCCGTCGAAGACATCGATTGCGCCGTCGGCGCCGCCCCCTGCCTCGTGCCCTCCGACGACCACGGCTACACGATCGCCGCCGCAGAGGTCACCTTCTGGGGCGTGTGCCCGGCCTGCCGGTCGGCGCGCCCCTGACCGACTCCTCCTGTACCCCCAACGACCTCCCGAGGAAGGAAGACGTATGAGCAGCAACCCGGATGAGACCGTCCAGCCGATCGGCGCGGACCCCACCGACGCCGACCAGGCCGTCACGCCGATCGACACCCCCGTCGACGAGCGCGAGGACGGCGAGACCCGTCCCCGCCCCAACCCGGACGAGGCCGGCGCCTGCCCCGTCATCCACGGCGGCACCCAGCCGCACCCGACCAGCGGATCGGCCAACCACGTGTGGTGGCCGAACCAGCTGAACCTGCGCATCCTGAAGAAGAACCCCGCCCTGGCAAACCCCCTCGGCGGCGACTTCGACTACGCCGAGGCGTTCGGGGCGCTCGACCTGGCGGCCGTGAAGGCCGACATCGCCCAGACGCTCGTCACCTCGCAGGACTGGTGGCCCGCCGACTTCGGCAACTACGGCCCGCTGATGATCCGCATGGCCTGGCACAGCGCCGGCACCTACCGGGTCACCGACGGTCGCGGCGGCGGCGGTGCCGGTCAGCAGCGCTTCGCGCCGCTGAACAGCTGGCCCGACAACGTCAACCTCGACAAGGCGCGGCGCCTGCTGTGGCCGGTCAAGAAGAAGTACGGTCAGGCGATCTCGTGGGCCGACCTCATGATCCTCGCCGGCAACGTCGCCCTCGAGTCGATGGGCTTCTCGACCTTCGGCTTCGCCGGCGGCCGCCCCGACGTGTGGGAGCCCGACGACGACGTGTACTGGGGCCCCGAGACCACGTGGCTCGCCGACGAGCGCTACTCGGGCGACCGCGACCTCGAGAAGCCGCTGGCAGCCGTGCAGATGGGCCTCATCTACGTCAACCCGGAGGGTCCGAACGGCGACCCCGACCCGCTGGCATCCGCCCGCGACATCCGTGAGACGTTCGGCCGCATGGGCATGGACGACGAAGAGACCGTCGCCCTCATCGCCGGTGGCCACACCTTCGGCAAGACCCACGGTGCGGCGCCCGACACGAACATCGAGAACAACCCCGAAGCCGCCGACGTCGACATGCAGGGCCTCGGCTGGAAGAACAACTTCGGCGCCGGCCACGGCGACGACACCATCACCTCGGGCCTCGAGGTGACGTGGACCTACCACCCCACGCGCTGGGACAACGAGTTCTTCCACATCCTGTACGCCTACGAGTGGGAGCTGATGACCAGCCCCGGCGGCGGCCACCAGTGGCGGCCCATCAACGGCGGCGGCGCCGACATGGTGCCCCTCGCGCACTCGAACGGGCGTCGCGAGCCGCGCATGCTCACCAGCGACCTCGCGCTGCGCACCGACCCCGCCTACGACGCGGTCTCGCGCCGCTTCAAGGACGACCCCGAGGCGTTCGGCGACGCGTTCGCACGTGCGTGGTTCAAGCTGACCCACCGCGACATGGGACCCATCGAGCGCTACCTCGGACCCGAGGTGCCGCAGGAGGAGCTCATCTGGCAGGACCGCGTGCCCGCGGCCCCGCAGGAGCTCATCGGCGACGCCGACGTGGCGACCCTGAAGGCGGCCGTGCTCGCGTCGGGCCTGACCGTCTCGGAGCTGGTCGGCACCACGTGGGCCGCGGCATCGACCTTCCGTGGCAGCGACAAGCGCGGCGGCGTCAACGGCGCCCGCATCCGCCTCGAGCCGCAGAAGGACTGGGAGGTCAACAACCCCGCGCAGCTGCACCGCGTGCTGGGCGTGCTCGGCGGCATCAAGGCCGACTTCGATGCCACCGGCACCACCGTGTCGCTGGCCGACCTGATCGTCATCGCCGGCAACGCGGCGGTCGAGAAGGCCGCAGCCGACGCCGGCGTCGAGGTCGAGGTGCCCTTCCACCCGGGTCGCACCGACGCCTCGCAGGAGCAGACCGACGTGCGCTCGTTCGGATACCTGGAGCCGGCGGCCGACGGCTTCCGCAACTACCAGGGTCCCCTCGCGACGGCGGCGGGTCTTCCCGCCGAGCACCTGCTCGTCGACAAGGCGAACCTGCTCACCCTCTCCGCACCCGAGATGACCGTGCTCGTCGGCGGCCTGCGTGTGCTCGGCGCCAACTGGGACGGCTCGTCGTACGGCGTGTTCACCGACCGGCCGGGCGTGCTCACGAACGACTTCTTCGTGAACCTGCTCGACCTCGGCACCACCTGGAAGCCGCTGGACCCGGGTGCGCACGCGTTCGGCGGCGTGAAGGACGGCTCGGGCGACCGGGTCGGCGTGGGCACCCGCGTCGACCTGCTGTTCGGCTCCAACTCGGAGCTGCGGGCCGTCGCCGAGGTCTACGCCTCCGACGACGCCCACGAGAAGTTCGTGCGCGACTTCGTCGCCGCGTGGGGCCGCGTCACCGAGCTCGACCGGTTCGACCTGCACGGCTGAGCGCCGGATGCGCAACGGCCCCGCCCCTTTTCGGGGGCGGGGCCGTTGCGCGTTGCCGCGTCGGTGGTGTCGGTCAGGCGTCGATGCCCTTCACGCTGAACAGGGCGCGGTGGACGAACCCGGCGATCAGCGCGCCGACGATCGGGAACACCAGGAACACCCACAGCTGCAGCAGGGCGTCGGGCCCGCCGTAGATGGCGGTGGCCAGCGAGCGCGCCGGGTTGACCGAGGTGTTGTCGATCGGGATCGACGCGAGGTGGATGAGGGTGAGGGTGAGGCCGATCACGAGCCCGGCGAACTTCGTGCCGCGGGTGGCGTGGGTCGCGCCGAGGATGACGAGCACGAAGATGCCGGTGAACAGGATCTCGGCGATGATCGCCGCGCCCAGGCCGAAGCCGCCGGGGGAGTGCTCGCCGAAGCCGTTGCTGGCGAAGCCGCCGGCCTGCGCGTCGGCGAGCCAGCTGCCGGGTCCGAAGAGGCCGATGAGCACGATGAGGCTTGTGCCGATCGCGCCGCCGATGACCTGCGCGACGATGTAGCCGAGCGAGTCCTTCCACGCGAAGCGGCCGGCGGCGGCCAGGCCGAGAGTGACGGCGGGGTTGAAGTGGCCACCCGAGATCGGACCCCACGCGTAGGCGCCCGCCACGACCGTGAGGCCGAAGGCGAAGGCCACACCGACGAACCCGATGCCCAGCGACGACCCGTTGGCGCCGACGCCGAAGTCGGAGGCGAACAGGGCGGCGCTGATCGAGCCGAAGACCAGCACGAACGTGCCGAGGGCTTCTGCGAGCAGCTTCTGTGCGGTGGAGGGTCCGGCCGGTGAGGGCGCGTGATCGAGGGGAGTGGGGGCGACGGGCTGGTCGGGGATCGGATCGGGGCTCATGGTCGTTCCTTTCGCGGAGAATCGCCGGTTGCCGCTGATTCTGCCGCTCACCGGGGCTGTTGCACAGCATCTCGCCCCGGAATCGTCACGGCGCGTCGCGCGGCGTCACACGCCGACGGACCGACGCCTCCCGGCCGCGAGAGAACACCTGGGCGCCGAAGGTACGGGTGCCGCCCGTTCTCTCGGCGCTCCGTTGTTCTCTCGCGGCCGGGCCGAGGCGGCCGGGCCCGCGCGACCGGCGCGCGGCGGGTCAGAGGCGGCCGGCGGCTTTCAGCGCGAGGTAGCGGTCGGCGATCGCGGGGGGCAGCTCCTCGGCGGATGCCGTCAGCGCCTCGGCGCCGGCCCGCCTGACCGCCGTGGCCACCTGCTCGGCCTCGCGCACCGCGCGGGCGTAGGCGGCATCGCGGTAGACGTCCTCGGCGACGCGGCGGGATGCGGTCGGGGCGGGGTCGTCGGTGGCGGTCCCCACGAGCACACGGCTGCGCGCCGTGAGCGCCGGCAGCGATCCCAGGAACGCGCGCGCCGAGGCGACGGCATCCTGCGCGGTGAGCACGACCACGAGGGCCGGGCGGGTGGTGAAGGTGCGCACCTGGGCGAAGGCGGCGTCCCAGTCGGTGTCGATCAGCTGCGGCTCCACCGGGGCCATCGCATCCACGAGGGCCGGCAGGAGCGCGGCACCGTCCACCCGTGTCACCCGCGCGCGCACGACCCGGTCGAACATCACCAGGTGCACGTGGTCGCCGGCGCGGGCGGCGAGGGCCGCCAGCAGCAGCGCCGACTCCATCGCGGCATCCAGGCGCACGCCGTCGCCCACGCGCGTGGCGGCGGTGCGGCCGGTGTCGATGACGATCACGACGTGACGGTCGCGTTCGGGGCGCCACGTGCGCAGCATCGTGGTGCCGGCCCGGGCGGTGGCGCGCCAGTCGATGGAGCGCACGTCGTCGCCGCGCACGTACTCCCGCAGGCTGTCGAACTCGGTGCCCTGGCCGCGCACCTGCACGCTGGTGTTGCCGTCGAGCTCGCGCAGACGCACCAGGCGCGAGGGCAGGTGGCGCCGCGCCCGGAACGGGGGCAGCACCCGCAGCGCGCCGGGGGCGTCGATGCGCCGCTGCCGCCCGGCCAGGCCCACGGGCCCGCGGCTGCGGACGACCACGAACCCCGAACGCAGCTCGCCGCGACGGCGGGGACGCAGCGGCACGGCGACGGCGCGGCGCTCACCGGCGGGCACGTCCAGGCGCGGGCGATCCTGCGGGGCCCCGGCCGTCGGCTGCCACGCGTCGCGCAGCGCGCCGCTCACTCGCCGTCGCCCGTCGTTGCGCACCACGACCGACGTCTCGACGGTGTCGTCGCGCAGCGCCCGCGCCGGCAGGCGGCGGCTCACGCTGACCGCCCCCAGGTCGGCGGCGGCGACCGTGTCGGCCACCGCGGCGAGCACGCACAGCAGCAGCCAGCCCCCGGCGACCGCCCACGGCGAGGCCCCGGCGGCGCTCAGAAGCACCGTCGGGATCACCCCGAGCCCGATGGCCAGGGCGAGGCGGCCGGTCACGAACACGAGGTCACACCGGCACGCGGGTCTGCTGCACGACCGAGGCGAGCACCGCATCGGCCGAGACTCCCTCGATCTCGGCCTCGGGCCGCAGCCGCAGCCGGTGGCGCCAGGTGGGCACGAGCATGGTCTGCACGTGGTCGGGCGTGATCGCCGGGTACCCGCCCAGCCAGGCCCACGTCTTCGCCGTCGCCAGCAGCGCCGTCGCGGCGCGGGGGCTCGCGCCCAGCTGCACCGACGGGGCGTTGCGGGTGGCGCGGGCGAGATCGACGACATAGCCGAGCACGTCGTCCGAGACGGCGACGGCCGCAGCGGCGCGCTGTGCGGCGCGGATCGCCTCGGCGTCGACGACCGCCTGCAGGCCGTCGAGCGCGCGCGGTGAGAACCCGTCGGCGTGGCGGCGCAGCACGGCGATCTCGTCGTCGCGGGCGGGGGCGTCGACGACGAGCTTCAGCAGGAAGCGGTCGAGCTGGGCCTCGGGCAGCGAGTAGGTGCCCTCGTGCTCGACGGGGTTCTGCGTCGCGGCGACCAGGAACGGGTCGGGCAGCGCGCGCGAGGTGCCGTCGGCCGACACCTGCCGCTCCTCCATCGCCTCCAGCAGGGCCGCCTGGGTCTTGGGCGGGGTGCGGTTGATCTCATCGGCCAGCAGCACGTTCGTGAACACCGGCCCGGCACGGAACTCGAACGATCCGCTGCGCGCGTCGTAGACGAGCGAGCCGGTCACATCGCCCGGCATCAGGTCGGGGGTGAACTGGATGCGGGTCGTGTCGAGCCCGATCGCCCGGCTGAACGAGCGCACGAGAAGGGTCTTGGCCACACCGGGCACACCTTCCAGCAGCACGTGCCCGCGCGAGAGCAGGGCGATGAGCAGCCCCGTCACGGCGCCGTCCTGGCCGACGACGGCCTTGCCGACCTCGAGTCGGACGCGGTTCATGGCTTCGCGGAGCTCGGCGGCCTGGGGGGAGTCGCTCATCGGGTGTTCCTCTCGGGACGGGTCGTGCGGGTCAGGCGAAGGTCGAGTTCGCGCAGGCTGTCGGCGATCTCGACGAGGGCGCGGTCATCGGCGACGGTGCGATCGACGAGGATGCCGCGCACCACGGCGCGGTCGGCGCCGAGCGCGGCGGCCACGGCGTCGCTGATGGCGTGGGCGGGCGTGCCCGGGCCGAGCCCGAGGGTGCGCGCGGCGCGTCGCAGCGACGCGATCCGCAGCTCGTCGGCGGCGTGGGTGGGATCGCCCGCTGCCGCGTACAGGCGGGCGCGCCCCTCGGTGGTCTCGCCGGCGCGCACGGTGACGGGAAGGTTCTCGGCCACGAGCGGGCCGAAGCGGCGTCCCCGCCAGATCGCGGCGGCGACGGCGGCGCACACCAGCAGCAGCATGGCCGGCGTGACCCACGCGGGGGTGAGTTCGCCGAGGGTGGGCGCGGCGGCCACGTCGCTGTCGGCGAACGTCGGCACGTACCAGACCAGACGCGGGTGATGGCCGAGCAGCCCGATGCCGAGCGCCGCGTTGCCCCCGACCGCGAGGCTCTCGTTGGTGAACAGCGCCGACCCGTCCACGGCGACCAGGCGGTGTCCGTCGTCGTCGCTGACGAGCAGTCCGGCGGCGTCGCCGTCGGGGTAGCACGCGGTCACGCCGGAGTCGTCGCCGGGGGTGAACAGGAAGCCGGGGGTCAGCTCGCCGGCCCGTCCGGCTTCGGGGAGGGCGCACTGCGGTGCGACGGCGTCGAAGCCCGCACCGGCCGGCTCGGCGCCCCACAGCAGGCGCAGGTCGCGACTGCGCGGCTCGAGCACGACCGCGTCGGCGGCGGCGTCGACCAGGTCGGTGAGGGTCTCGTCCGACAGCGCGGCGGTGTCGGTGATCGCGAGGGTGGCCGTTCCCGCGGCGAGGGCGTCGACGGCGGCTGCGCGATCCCGCGCGACCACGACGTCGATGCCCTGGTCGGCGAGGATCTGCGCGAGGGCGCGCCCGCCGGCGGGGCCGGCCGCCTCGGGGTCGAGGCGTCCCTGCGCGGGAAGGGTCGACACCCCGGCGATCGCGGCCAGCACCGCTCCCACCACGAGGAAGCCGGCGACGATCGCCACCCAGGCGCCGATCGCCCGGGTGCGGCGCGGGGCCGTGGCCGACGGGGAGGCGGCGACGGGCGCCGCGGTCGTCGTCATGCGCCCGCCTCGACGGGTGTCGTCCGGGGGCGGGCGGCGGCGAGGCGCTCATCGAGCGCGGTCAGCGATGCGTACCCGGCGGGCGTCCCCGGGCGGCGGAGGTAGCGCACGTCGTCGAACAGGTCGGCGGCTTCGGCCAGGGCGGTGGCCTCGGCGGGGAAGACGGCGCCGGCCTCGCGGGCGAAGGCGTGCACGGTCGCTCCCGGTGCCGGTTCGACCACCACGCGTTCGGCCAGGGCCCGGGCGATCGCACGCAGGCGCAGCACCATGGCCTCCTCCCATTGCCGGGCCGAGGCCGCGGATGCCGCGGCGCGACGCAGCTCGCCGGCGGAGCGGCCCTCGGGTTCGCCGAACAGGTCGGCGCTCGCGCGCGAGCGCACCGCGCGGCGCGGGCGCCCCCAGATCACCAGGGCGACGACGAGCAGCGCGCCCACCAGCACGATGGCCCCGACGGCCAGGGCCGCGCCCGCTCCGGCTGTGATGTCGCCGGAGAACAGCGACACCACGAAGTCGAGCACCGCCTGTGCCGCACGGTCGAACCAGGTCGGCTCGGCGGCGCGGTAGACCGGGTCGGCGAGCTCCTGCTCGGCCAGCGAGCGCGCCTCGTCGGCGTCGGGGATCAGCGGCAGTGCCGCCAGGCGTGAGATCACGAGCGCTCCGCGGGCGCTCCCGGCGCGGTCCACTGCGTGGCGCTGGGTGCGGCGCTCGGCGGGGCTGTCTCGGGTGCTGTCGGCGGGGCCGCCGGGGTCGACTCGGGGCTTGCGGCCGGTGGCGCGGCCGGTGCGGCGGGTGCGGCGGCCGGCGGTGGGGCGCCGACGGGGACGGGCGCGCGGCCGACCACCGGCGCCGGCGGGAAGGCTCCGCCCTGCGGGAAGGCTCCGCCCTGCGGGAAGGCTCCGCCCTGCGGGACGGCTCCGCCCGGGGGTGCCCATGCGGTGGGCGGTGCCCACCGGGGGAGGGCACGGCCGACGTGCACCCGATAGGGGTCGGGAAGGTCGAGCCGGCCCGCATCGCGCTGCTCGACGTAGGCGAGCAGATCGAGGTCGAGGCCTTCGTGCCGCATCCGGCAGTCGACGTAGACCAGCGTGGTGGCCGTGGCGAGCACGACCAGCGAGATCGACTGGATGACGAAGGTGAGCGCGTAGGTGAGGAGCGTGACGACGAGGATCGCGACGGTGGCGCCCACCTCGGGGTCGCCGGTGGGGGAGAGCGTCGTGCTGATGCCGAGCGAGGCGAACGTCAGCGGGATGCTCACCACCTGGGCCAGCACGCCGAACACGGCCGAGACGATCACCGTCACCCCGAGTCCCACCCAGAAGCGGCCGCGGATGAGGGTCCACGACCGCGCGATCGCCCCGCGGACGGTGGCGCGCTCGACGACGATGATCGCCGGCACCAGCATGAGCTTGGTGCTCAGCCACAGCCACAGCGGGACGGAGGCGATCACCACCAGCAGCACCGGCACGATCGCGACCGGGCCGAGGGCGAAGCTGAGCGCGACCAGGGCGGCGCCGGCGGCCGCGGCGACGACGGCGATCACGAGGAGCAGCAGCAGCGAATAGCCGACCAGGCGCCAGACCACGGGGCGCACACGGCGCCACAACAGCCGCACGGTGAGCTTCTCGGCGACCACGGCGTGGGTCACCTCCAGCACCACCACGCCCTGCACCACGACCGTCAGCGCGGTGGCCCCGGCGGAGAGCACCACCCCGATCCCGATCATCAGCGCCGTCGACCCGATCATGACGGCCTCGAAGTCGTCGGAGCCGGGGGTGAGCGTGGCCAGGCGAGAGAAGGTGAGCACGCCGAGCCCGAAGGTCGCGCCGGCCACGACCAGCACCGCCAGCATCTGCACGCCCATCGCGAAGCCCAGCAGCACGCGCGGATTGTGGCGCAGCGCGGTGAAGGAACGACCCAGGATGGTGCCGAAACCGAGGGGCTGCAGCGGCACGATGCCCGGACGGGACGCAGGTGTCCACGTCGGATAGGGGGTCAAGCGGCCTCCTCGGACGGTCATCGCGGGTGGTCCTATCGTGGCATACGGCCCGTCCACCGGGCATGCGCACAGCCCTGTCCGTTACTGTGGACAAGGTGCGCCTCGTCCGGCGCCCCTGAGTACCCGAAGGACGTATGGGTTCCATGGCATCCCGCATCCTGGTCGTCGATGACGACACCGCCCTGGCCGAGATGATCGGCATCGTGCTGCGCACCGAGGGCTTCGAACCGGTGTTCTGCGCGGATGGTGCGATCGCCGTCGACATCTGGCGCAGCGAACGGCCCGAACTGGTGCTGCTCGATCTCATGCTGCCCGGGCTGGACGGCATCGAGATCTGCACCCGCATCCGCGCCGAGTCCGGCGTGCCCATCATCATGCTCACCGCCCGCACCGATACCGCCGACGTCGTGCGCGGGCTCGAGTCGGGCGCCGACGACTACATCGTCAAGCCCTTCAACCCGAAGGAGCTCGTCGCCCGCATCCGCACGCGGCTGCGCCCGGCCGCGCAGGCCCCCGACGAGTCGCTGCGCATCGGCGACCTCACCGTCGACGTCTCCGCCCACGAAGTGCGCCGCGGCGACAGCGTCATCGCCCTCACTCCGCTCGAGTTCGAACTGCTCGTGGCACTGGCCTCCAAGCCGCAGCAGGTCTTCTCGCGGGAGATGCTGCTCGAGCAGGTGTGGGGCTACCACTACAAGGCCGACACCCGCCTCGTGAACGTGCATGTGCAGCGGCTGCGCGCCAAGGTCGAGCTCGACCCCGACAACCCGCGCATCGTGACCACCGTGCGCGGCGTGGGCTACCGCGCCGGCGCGGTGGTGTGATCGCCGATGGCGGTCTCGCGCGCCGCCCGGTGGGCGCTGTGGCGCGATTGGCGCACCTGGCCTGACCGGCTGATCGAGTCGTGGCGCCGGTCGCTGCGCTTCCGCACGCTCGCGGTGACCCTGGGCCTCACGGCGCTGACGATCATGGTGGCGCTGGTGTGGATGGCCCTGGCGATCCAGAACGACCTGTTCGACTCCCGGGTGCGGCAGGCCGAGGCCGCCGCGGGGCGTGCCACGCAGGCCGCGCAGGAGAAGATGGACGCCGCCGTCGTCGAGGGCGACGCGAACGTGCTGCAGAACCTCATGAACGACCTGCGCGACGTCGTCTCGCGGCAGGCGGGCACCGACATGATGGTCGTCTCCCGCATCTCCTCCGAGCCCTCCGCCCTCGCCCCGCAGGACTTCCAGCGGGGATCGCTCACGGCGGAGATGATCTCGCCCGAGCTGCACCGCAGCGTGCAGGCCACGCCCGACCAGCAGTGGTGGCAGTCGATCGGGCTGCCCGGCGACGACGGACGGGTGATCCCCGGCATCGTCGTGGGCCAGCAGCTGCAGGTGCCCGAGGCGGGTGCGTACGAGCTCTACTTCGCCTACGACATGTCGGGGGAGGCGGCCACGCTCGGCTTCGTGCAGGTGACCCTGTGGGGCGTCGGCATCGCGCTGGTCGTGCTCATCGGTGCGATCTCGTGGGTGGTGCTGCGCTCGGTGACGGTGCCGATCGCGCAGGCCGCCGAGACGAGCGCGAAGCTCGCCGGCGGCGACCTGGGCGTGCGCCTGCCGGTGATGGGTGAAGACGAGTTCGCGACGCTGGGGCGCTCGTTCAACGCCATGGCCGACAGCATCGAGAGCCAGATCAAGGAGCTCGCCGATCTGTCTCTCGTGCAGCAGCGGTTCGTCTCCGACGTGTCGCACGAGCTGCGCACCCCGCTCACGACGATCCGCCTGGCCTCCGACATGCTCAACGACCAGCGCGACGAGTTCGACCCCACCACGGCGCGCACCGCCGAGCTCCTCCACGCCCAGGTGCAGCGCTTCGAGACGCTGCTGGGCGACCTGCTGGAGATCAGCCGTTACGACGCCGGCTCGGTGCAGCTCGAGCTGGAGGCCACGAGCCTCGCCCAGCTCGCCGAAGACGTCGTCGAATCGATGGCGCAGCTGGCCGAGCAGCACGGCAGCGACGTGCGGGTCGTGGCTCCCGGCGGGTATTCCCCGGTCGACATGGATCCGCGGCGCGTGCGCCGGGTGGTGCGCAACCTGCTCGGCAACGCGATCGAGCACGGCGAGGGCCGGCCCATCGTGGTCACCGTCGACAGCGACCAGCGCGCCGTCGCGCTGGGTGTGCGCGACTTCGGGCTCGGCATGAGCCCCGAGGATGCCGAGCGGGTCTTCGACCGGTTCTGGCGGGCCGACCCGTCGCGCAAGCGCACGATCGGCGGCACCGGCCTCGGCCTGTCGATCGCGCTCGGCGACGCGAAGCTGCACGGGGGCACCCTGGGGGTGTGGTCGGAGCTCGGCCGTGGCACGAACTTCGTGCTCACCCTGCCCCGGCGCGGGCAGCCGCTCGACGGCGCCAGCCCCA
Source organism: Microbacterium festucae (assembly GCF_025421715.1). Lineage (GTDB taxonomy): Bacteria > Actinomycetota > Actinomycetes > Actinomycetales > Microbacteriaceae > Microbacterium > Microbacterium festucae. The sequence goes on along the minus strand of NZ_JAOEFC010000001.1, from coordinate 77,178 downwards.
TCCCGCTCGACCCGGGCGACGACGGCGCTCCCCTCGAGCACCTCGGGCTCACCCAGCCCATCGAGGTGCCCGGCGCGCAACGGAGAGGCCGCTGATGTCCGACCGACCGACCCGCCGCATCCTCACCGCGCTCGCCGCGGTGCTGATCCTCGCGCTCACCGCGTGCGCGGGCTTGCCCACCTCGGGACCGGTGCGCATCGGCCAGGCCGCCGGCGACGCGGGCGGCGACCTGCCCTTCGCGTATGTGCCCGACGGGCCGACCGAGGGCATGACCCCGCAGCAGGTCGTCGAGGGCTTCATCGCCGCCGGTTCCGGCCCCCGCGGCGACTGGCAGACGGCGCAGCAGTTCCTCAGCGACGACTTCCGCGAGGTGTGGAAGCCGAGCGCCTCGGTGACCGTCTACGGCCCCGGCGACCGGGCGGTCACCGCCGTCTCCGATGACGAGATCGTCGTCACCGTCGTGCCCGAGGCCACCGTCGACGAGACCGGCGCCTACGTCGTCTCCGACAGCGCGGGGCGCACCGAGCTCACCTACCGCCTCGAGCAGCAGTCCGACGGCGAGTGGCGCATCGTGCAGGCCCCCGACGGCATCGTGCTCGACCGCACCCGCTTCCAGAGCGTCTTCCGGCCCTACTCGCTCACCTACTTCGATCCGACGTGGAGCTACCTCGTCCCCGACCAGCGGTGGTTCCCGTTCGAGACGGCGGCCACCCGCATCACCGAAGCCCTCGTCGAGGGCACCCCCAGCCCGTGGCTGGCCTCGGCGGTGCGCTCCGCGTTCACCGAGAACGCCGGGCTCGCCCAGCGCTCGGTGCCGCTGCAGCAGGGCGTCGCACAGGTCGCGCTGCGCAGCAGCGCGCGCTCCCTCGACCAGCGCACGCTCGATCTGATGCAGACCCAGCTGGAGAGCAGCCTGGCCACCGCCGGGGTCATGGACGTGGAGATGCTCGTCGACGGGCAGGAGCTGGCGGCCTCGCCGGTGGGCGTGCGCGACACCCGCATCGACGCGCGCACCCTGGTGGCCTCCGAGGGGCGCTTCGGCTTCCTCTCCGGCGACGAGATCACCCCGATCCCGGGGCTGTCGGATGCCGTCGTGTCCACCGACCCGCAGGCCGTCGAGGTGTCGGCAGATCGCACCACCGCCGCCGTGCGCACCACGGGCGGTGAGATCGCCCGGGTCACCGCCACCGGGACGGTCGCCGTCATCGATCAGCGGCCGGGCGTCATCGCGCCCTCCATCGACCCCTCCGGCTACATCTACGTCGTGCCCGAAGACGACCCCGACGCGCTCATCGCCTACGCGCCCGACGGCACCGCGTACGAGCTCACCGGGGCGTGGGCCGGCGCCACGCGCATCAGCGCGCTGCGCGTCTCGCGCGACGGCACGCGCATCGCCGCGATCGTGCGCGACGGCACGCAGCCGGCCGTGTGGATCGCCTCGATCATCCGCGGCGACGACGGCGAGCCCGCCGCGCTGAGCGGGGAGCGCACCCCGCTGGCGGTGCTGGGCGGCGACGGCGTCGGCCTGGCGTGGCTCGACAGCGTGACCACGGCGGTGCTGTTCGTCGGCGACGGCGACTGGTACGTGCGCGAGCAGTCGGTGGGCGGCCCGGGCAGCGTCATCCGTGCGCGCGAGGGCACCACCTCGGTCGCCGGCGGCAACCAGTCGGGATCGGTGCGGCTGCGCGACGACGAGGGCAACCTGTTCGTGCAGCGCGGCTCCACCTGGCAGCAGGTCACCGACGGCATCGACGTGCTCGCGGTGCAGCAGGGCACCCCGGAGTGAGGCTTCCTCCCCAGGCATGAGCCGGCGGCATCCGTCCACCGATGCGTGACCGGCGCGCCCATCGCGCGGGGGGATGCCGCAGGGTGGGCCCATGCCGCTCCCACCCGCCTGGCGCGCCGCCGTCGACGAGGCGCTCGAACTCGTCTTCCCGTCATGGTGCGCGGGCTGCGACGCGCCCGGACCGGGCCTGTGCGCCCCGTGCGCGGGGGCACTGGTCGCGGCGCCCGAACGGCGCGTGCTGCCGGGCGGTCTGGCCGTGCACAGCGCGCTGCGGTTCGAGGGGGTGCGCGCACGCAGCCTCCGTGCCCTCAAGCAAGACGGTCGCACGGCCCTCGCCCGTCCCCTCGGTGCCGCGCTGGCCGCGGCGCTGGCGGCGGCTTCCGCCTCGTCTGCGGGGGCGGGGTGGGACGCGGTGGTCACGGTGCCGGGCTCCCGGGCCGCCCTGCGCCGCCGCGGCTACGTCGTCGCCGACCTGCTGGCCCGCCGCGCCGGATGCCGCCCGCTCCCGCTCCTGCGGCCGCTGCGCACCACGCGCGACCAGCGCGGGCTCGGCCGCGATGAGCGCGCAGCCAACCTCGCCGGCGCGTTCGGCGCGCGGCGCCGTGCCGACGGCATCCGGGTGGTCATCGTCGACGACGTCGTCACGACCGGGGCCACGCTCGGAGAGGCCGCGCGGGCGCTGACGGCGGCGGGTGCGGTCGTGGTGGGGGCGGCGACGGTGGCGGCGACACCGCAGCGGCTGCCGGCGTCGTCATATCCGGTTTTCCTGGGAAGTCGCGCGTGACAGGGATGCCCGGCACAGATAGCGTGGAGGGGACAAGGCGAACTCAGGGTCCGCCCTTGACCGGGAGGACCCGGAACAAGGAGGTCAGGATGGAAACCAGCATTGTCGGGGTCGGAGTGAGCGTGTCCGATCGCTTCCGCACCGTCGCTGAAGAGAAGTCCGTTCGGATCGAGAACCTCGCTCCGCGCGCGCAGCGCCTGGATGTCAAGGTCACTCATCGCGCGTACCACAACGGCAGTCGCGAAGAGGAGACGGTGGAGCTCACCGTCACCGGCAAGGGCCCCGTGGTGCGGGCCGAAGCCACCGATGGCGACAAGTTCACGGCACTCGACCTCGCCGTCGACAAGCTCGCCGAGCAGTTGCGGCGCGCCAAGGACAAGCGCGTCGACGCGCGCAACCACCCGCGCGGGGCGAAGCTCGACAAGGAGAGCGGCGGCCTCGCCGGCATCGACGTGCAGCCCGCCTCCGTGGAGGCGTTGCGTGCCGTGGCGACCGGGGAGATCCCGGTGGCGCTGAACCCGCAGGAAGACGAGGACTACACACCGGTCGTCATCCGCCAGAAGAGCTTCGACGCCGAGTGGATGACCGTCGAAGAGGCGGTCGACCGCATGGAGCTGGTCGGTCACGACTTCTTCCTGTTCATCGACGTGCGCACCGACCACCCGGCGGTCGTCTACCGCCGCAAGGGCTGGGACTACGGTGTGATCGCGCTCGAGACGACGGCCTCACCGGTCGCCGAGATCGCATCCTGAGCTGAACACGCGAAGGGCGGATGCCGGTCGGCATCCGCCCTTCGTCATGTCCGGTGTCGGAGCGCGGGGTCGGGAGGGGTCAGTCGAACATGCCGTCGAGCAGGCCGCCGATGACGAGACCGCCGAGGATGCCGCCGACGAGGTCGCCCCCGCCGCCGCGACGTCCGCCGCCGCCCCAGCCCTGCTGCTGGCCGCCCCAGCCGCCCGGGCCGCCCTGACCCCAGCCGCCGTCGTTCGGGCGTCCGGAGTCGATGTCGCGCTGGGCGAGCTGCAGCGCCTCGGCGGCGAGCGTGCCGCAGCGGCGGGCGAGGGCCATCACCTGCTCGCGGTCGTCTTCGGGGATCGAGGGCCCCACCGTCGACAGCTCCAGGCGCACCCGCTCGGCCTCGGCCAGGCGCGTGCGCGCGTCGGCGCCGATCCAGCCGCGGTGACCCGAGATCACGCTGCGCGCCACGCCCAGCTGGCGGTCGGCGTCGTCGATGGCGTGACGCACGTGCGCCTCGGGCGGCACCGGGCGCTCGGCGCGCGCACGGGCCTTGTCGACGGCGGCATCCAGAGCGGCGTTGGCCTCGCGCAGGCGCGTGAGCTCGCCGAACGGGTCGGGCTTGTGACCGGCGGGGGTGAGGCTGCCGAGCTCGCGGTCGAGCACCGCCATGGCGCTGGAGACGGCGGGGACGGCGGCGTACTGCTTGGCGACGGCGAGGTCTTCGCGCGAGTCGAGCACGATCGCGTCGAGCGTCGACTCGGCGCGCAGCGCCTCGACCTCGTACTGGTCGACCGCCTCGATGAGCGTGCCCGCCCGGCGGGCGGCCTCGATCGCGGTCTCCAGGGCCAGGTTGGCCTGCTCGCGCTGGTCGGCTTCGCGGCGGCGCTCCGAGACCTCGGCGCCGTGCACGGCGAACTCCAGCAGCTGACGCGCTTCGGCGGCGTTGCCCGAGACCTTGCGCAGCGCCTCATCCGAGTAGCGCGCGGCGAGGCGGTCGAGGGTGGCCTCGAGCTGGGGGAGCCGGGTGCGCAGGCGCTCCACGTCGCTGCGGATCCCGGCGATGATCTCGGGAGCGCGGCGCGCGCGCTCGATGGGGGCGGCCAGCGCCTCGGTGCGGTCGTCGAGCAGCTCCTCGGCCCACTCGCACAGCTGCAGGATGCGGGCGTGCCGGGTGCGCAGCTCTTCGGGGGTGTCGGGGATCTCGTCGTGGTTGAGCTGGTTGAGGTGGAACGCCTCACCGAGGTGCTCGCGCACGGCCGTCAGCGCGTCGCGCAGGTCGGAGGTCGCGTCGGCGCCCAGCTCGATCTCGGCGTAGAGCAGCTCGTCGGCGGTGGTGCGGATGCGCTCGTCGGTGGCCACGAGCGCGGCCCCCGCCCGCCGGCCGAGCTCGGCATCCTTCTCGGCGAGCTCTTCGCGCTCCTTCTTACGGTTGCCCCAGAATCCGGCCATGGTTCGATCCTATGGCGCCGCGCCGAGTCCCCGACCGACAGGACGGCGGTGCACAGCAACCGCAAAGGTCACGGGCGGATAACATGGGAAGTCGTGCCGTACCCGTGCGCGTGCGACCGGGCGCTGTGTCATCGTCGCCCGCACCCGACAGATGGAGACCCTCCGTGGCGAACCCCCTCGAGAAACTGCTCCGTGCCGGTGAGGGACGCATCCTCCGCCGACTGCAGCAGGTCGTGAAGGCCGTCGGCGCCCTCGAAGAGGACTACGCGCAGCTCACCGACGAAGAGCTGCGCGGCGAGACCGCCGAACTGCGTGCCCGCCACCAGGCCGGCGAGTCGCTGGACAAGCTGATGCCCGAGGCCTTCGCGGCCGTCCGCGAGGCGGCCAAGCGCACCCTCGGCCAGCGTCCCTACGACGTGCAGATCATGGGCGGCGCCGCCCTGCACCTCGGCAACATCGCCGAGATGAAGACCGGTGAGGGCAAGACCCTGACGGCGACCTTCGCGGTCTACCTCAACGCGATCGCCGGCGAGGGCGTGCACGTCATCACCGTCAACGACTTCCTCGCCTCGTACCAGTCCGAGCTCATGGGCCGCGTGTACCGCGCCCTCGGCATGACGACCGGCACGATCATCTCGGGGCAGACCCCCGAGGTGCGCCGCGAGCAGTACGCCGCCGACATCACCTACGGCACCAACAACGAGTTCGGCTTCGACTACCTGCGCGACAACATGGCCTGGCGCCGTGAAGACCTCGTGCAGCGCGGCCACTTCTTCGCCATCGTCGACGAGGTCGACTCGATCCTCATCGACGAGGCGCGCACCCCGCTGATCATCTCGGGGCCGTCGTCGGGCGAGGCCAACCGCTGGTTCGTGGAGTTCGCCAAGATCGCCAAGACCCTCGAGGCGGGCGTGGACTACGAGGTCGACGAGAAGAAGCGCACCATCGGCGTGCTCGAGCCCGGCATCGAGAAGGTCGAGGACTACCTCGGCATCGACAACCTCTACGAGTCGGCCAACACGCCTCTCATCTCGTTCCTCAACAACTCGATCAAGGCGCTGGCGCTGTTCAAGCGCGACACCGACTACGTCGTGATGAACGACGAGGTCATGATCGTCGACGAGCACACCGGCCGCATCCTCGTGGGCCGCCGGTACAACGAAGGCATCCATCAGGCCATCGAGGCCAAAGAGGCGGTGCCCGTCAAGGCCGAGAACCAGACCCTCGCCACCGTCACGCTGCAGAACTACTTCCGTCTGTACGACAAGCTCGCCGGCATGACCGGAACGGCCGAGACCGAGGCCGCCGAGTTCATGTCGACGTACAAGCTCGGCGTCGTTCCCATCCCGACCAACAAGCCGATGATCCGCAAGGACATGCCCGACCTCGTCTACAAGAACGAGCAGGCCAAGTTCGTGCAGGTCGTCGAAGACATCGCCGAGCGCCACGCCACCGGCCAGCCGGTGCTGGTGGGCACGGTCAGCGTCGAGAAGAGCGAGTACCTGTCGAGGATGCTGGCCAAGAAGGGCATCAAGCACGAGGTCCTCAACGCCAAGAACCACGCCCGTGAGGCCGAGATCGTCGCCCGCGCGGGGCGTTTGAACGCCGTCACCGTCGCCACCAACATGGCCGGCCGCGGTACCGACATCATGCTCGGCGGCAACGCCGAGTTCATGGCCGTGCAGGAGATGAAGGCCAAGGGCCTCGACCCCGTCGAGACGCCCGACGAGTACGAGTCGGCGTGGGACGAGGTCTACGTGGCCATGCGCGACACCGTCGCCGAAGAGAGCGTCAAGGTCGTCGAGGCCGGTGGCCTCTACGTGCTCGGCACCGAGCGCCACGAGTCGCGCCGCATCGACAACCAGCTGCGCGGACGTTCGGGCCGTCAGGGCGACCCCGGCGAGAGCCGCTTCTACCTGTCGCTGACCGACGACCTCATGCGCCTGTTCCAGTCGGGCGCCGCCGAGGCCATCCTCGCGCGCACCAACTTCCCCGACGACGTCGCCATCGAGTCGACCATGGTCTCCCGCGCCATCAAGAGCGCACAGAGCCAGGTCGAGTCGCGCAACGCCGAGATCCGCAAGAACGTCCTCAAGTACGACGACGTCCTCAACCGGCAGCGCGAGGCGATCTACGCCGACCGTCGCCACATCCTCGAGGGCGATGACATCGCCGGCCGTGTCGAGCACTTCATCGAGGATGCCGTCGGCGCCGTGATCGACGACCACACCGGCAGCGGGCACACCGAGAGCTGGGACTTCGACGCGCTGTGGACCGAGCTGAAGACGCTCTACCCGGTGGACGTCACCATCGACGAGGTCGTCGCCGAGAGCGGCGGCGCGAAGGGCCGCGTCACCTCGGAGGGCCTCAAGCGCGAGATCCTCTCCGACGCGAAGATCGCCTACGCCAAGCGCGAGGAGAAGCTCGGTGAGGCGGCCATGCGCGAGCTCGAGCGCCGCGTCGTGCTGCAGGTGCTCGACCGCCGCTGGCGCGACCACCTCTACGAGATGGACTACCTCAAGGACGGCATCGGCCTGCGCGCGATGGCACAGCGCGACCCGCTGATCGAGTACCAGCGCGAGGGCTTCCAGATGTTCCAGTCGATGATGGGGCAGATCAAGGAGGAGTCGGTCGGCTTCCTCTACAACCTCGAGGTCGAGGTGCGCAGCGCCGCCGAGGGCCAGGTCGAGGCCAAGGGCCTCACCACCCCGGGTGTGGAGCAGCAGCGTCTGCAGTACACGGCGCCCGGCACCGACGGCGAGGTCGAGGTGCGCAACGACCGCGGTCAGGTGCAGCAGGCGGCGACCACGAAGCTGCGCCAGCAGGCGCAGGCGGCCCCGTCGGCTCCCGAGCAGGAGGCCGCCCGCGGCGCCTTCGGGCAGCGCACCGAGTCGCAGGGCGCGGCCCCCGCCGCGCAGAACCGCGCCCAGCGGCGCGCCGCCGACAAGAAGAAGTGAGTGCCGTCGGCGGCGCGTGCAGGCCACGCGCCGCCGATTGGCACGGGCGCGGCGCCGATATCCTGATGCGATGACACCGCGCATCCTGGATCAGTCGTCGAAGCTCAAGGACGTCCTCTACGAGATCCGTGGTGCCGCCCTCGTCGAGGCCGATCGCCTCGAAGCCGACGGCCACACGATCCTCAAGCTCAACACCGGCAACCCGGCGGTGTTCGGGTTCGAAGCGCCGTTCCAGATCGTGCGCGACATGATCGAGGCCATCCCGCACGCGCACGGCTACAGCGACAGCCGCGGCATCATGTCGGCCCGCCGCGCCGTCGTCTCCCGCTACGAGCAGGTCCCCGGCTTCCCGCAGTTCGATCCCGACCACGTGTACCTCGGCAACGGCGTGTCGGAGCTGATCACCATGACCATGCAGGCGCTGCTGGACACCGGTGACGAGGTGCTCATCCCGTCGCCGGACTACCCGCTGTGGACCGCGATGACCAGCCTCGCCGGCGGCACGCCCCTGCACTACCGCTGCGACCCCGACAACGACTGGCAGCCCGACCTCGAGCACATGCGCTCGCTCATCACCGAGCGCACCAAGGCGATCGTCGTCATCAACCCGAACAACCCCACCGGCGCCGTCTACAGCCGCGAGGTGCTGAAGGGGATCGTCGAGATCGCGCGCGAGCACGAGCTGCTCCTGCTGTCGGATGAGATCTACGACCGCATCCTCTTCGACGACGCCGAGCACATCCCGCTCGCAACTCTCGCCCCCGACCTGCTCTGCCTCACCTTCAACGGTCTGTCCAAGACCTACCGGGTGGCCGGCTACCGCTCGGGATGGATGGTCATCACCGGGCCGCAGAAGCACGCCGAGGGCTTCCTCGAAGGCATCCAGCTGCTCGCCTCCACCCGGCTCTGCCCCAACGTGCCGGCGCAGCACGCCGTGCAGGCCGCGCTGTCGGGGGTGCAGTCGATCAACTCGCTCATCGCCCCCACCGGGCGACTCCACGAGCAGCGGGATGCCGCCTACGCGGCGCTCACCGCCATCCCGGGTGTCGAGTGCGTCAAGCCGCGGGGAGCGCTCTACGCGTTCCCGCGCCTCGACCCCAAGGTCTACGACATCCGCGACGACGCCAAGTTCGTCTACGACTTCCTCGTCGCCGAGCACGTGCTGCTCGTGCAGGGCACCGGATTCAACTGGCCGACGCCCGACCACTTCCGCATCGTCACCCTCCCCGAAGCCCGCGTGCTCACCGAGGCCATCGAGCGCCTCGGCAACTTCCTGTCGTCGTACCGGCAGTAGGGCGCGGGGCGCGGCGCGGCCCGGGGCGGGGCCTGGTGGCGGGGCGCGGTTTGTGGGACGTGGCGCGTGGGTGCGTCCCGCGATCGGCGGGTCGCGGCCGGCGTACCGGCACTTTGCGGGACATGGTTCTCGAGCGCGTCCCGCGAATGACGGTTTGAGGTCGGTGCACTCGCACTCCGTGGGACACAGTGCGCGAGCGCGTCCCGCGAATGACGGTTTGAGGTCGGTGCACTCGCACTTCGCGGGACACGGTTCGTGGGTGCGTCCCTCGGATGCTGGGTTGGGTGGCATCCGCAGTTTGTGCGACATGGTGCGCGAGCGCGTCCCGGGGATCGCGGGTTGAGGCCGGCGCATTCGCACTATGTGGGACATGCGGCTCGGTTGCGTCCCGCGAATGGTGGATCGATGCCCGTGTACCCGCACTTTGCGGGACATGGTGCGCGGGCGTGTCCCGCAGACGGTGGGTGGCCGCTGGAGGACTCGCATTCTGTGGGACGTAGCGCGTGGGGGTGTCTCGCAGACGGTGGGTGGTCGCTGGAGGACTCGCATTCTGTGGGACCTGCCGCGTGGGGTTGTCCCGCGAATGGTGAGTCGGGGCCCGTAGAACCGCATTTCGCGGGACCTGGCGCGTGGGTGTGTCTCGCAAATGGTGGGTGATGGCTGCAGGAGCCGCGTTTTCCGGGACGTGGAGACGGGGTCGGTCTCGCGGATGGTGGGTCGGCCATGCGGCATCCGTCGAATGCGGGATGCGGTCGCGGCATGGTGCCTGGCGGGGGAGCGGCGGGCGGATGCCACGGGCCGGGCGCGCGGGCGGATGCCATCCGCCGAGTGCCAGGCCCGAGTTGGGGGCGCGGCGCGCATCAGGGGGCGGATGGTCCACCGAGTGCACGGGCGGAGTGCGGTGCGCTCCGGGGTCGCGCCCAGTCGGATGCGGGGACAGGCGTCACGTCATCGGGTGCCGCCAACCGACTCGAGAAGCCGCCAGCCCGACGCGAGGAGCCGCCAGCCCGACTCGAGGAGCCGGCGACCAGCTCACCCGATCCGACCGGCTCAGCCGATCCGACCGGCTCACCCGATCCCGGTCCCACTTGCGCGGACCGCTCCTGCCTCAGGGAGGGGTCAGAGGAGGGAGAGCGAGGTGGCGCGCCAGCGGCCGTCCCAGCCTTCGAGGCGGATGGCGATCGCGCGGGTGCGGGCGGGGCCGGCGGAGATGACGACGCCTTCGACGACCCCGTCGGCGGGGGAGCAGGCGCGGATCGACAGGATCTGATGCGCCGGACGCTGGGCGCTCACCCCGCGGGCGCTGCGGGCGCGGGCAGACAGGTTCGCGCGCGTCACGAGCACGCGGTATGCGTCTTCGCCGAGCCATCGGGCGAGCTGATCGACCTCGCGTACACCCGCGAGCACCTCCAGCACTCCGATCGCGAGGTTCTTCAGCAGGGGTTCGGCGGCGGGGAGATCATCGGTCGAGGTGCGCTGGGGAGCGAAGTACTCGGCCACCTGCAGAGCGGTGGCGCCTCGACGCGGCGACCGCTCCGACGATGACGACGGCGGGACCATGGCGGCCTCCTTGTCCACGGGGCGGGGGTTCACAGCAGGAGCGCGATCCCGACCCGCAGAGCAACCGCCGGTGGGATGCGACGTGGCACGAGTAGAGCACAGCGACACGCCCGACAGGATGAGAATCCTTTCACTGTGGACAAGCGGCGCGAGGGCGCTGTGGACAACATCCGCGGCCGCGCCGGTGCTGCTCTAGCCTCGCGTCGTGCGCTGGGATCGGTTCTTCGAAGACCTCGAAGATCAGCTCGACTCCGAATGGGAGGCCGAGCGCGCCGCGCTGGACACCGAGGCCGAGCGGCTGCGACTGTCACGCATCGAGTTGCACGACCGGCTGGTGGCTCTGCTCGACCACGATCTCGCGCTCGACCTGCACGGCGGCACGTCGTTGACCGGCCGGATGACGGCCGTCGGAGCCGACTGGTGCGCGCTGGCCTCCGAGGCGCGCAGATCGGGTCCGGTCATCGCACCGCTGCACGCGGTGACCGCCCTCGCGCTGCCGCACGCCGCCCTGCTCGCCAGTGCGCGGGACGCCGCACCGGGGGAGACGCTGCGTCGCCGCATGACCTTCGGGTTCGTGCTGCGCGATCTCGCGCGCCGGCGCGTTCCGGTGACGGTGCACCTGGCCGACGGGCGGCAGCTGACCGGCACGATCGATCGCGCCGGCGCCGACCACCTCGACCTGGCGCTGCACGACACCGCGGCGCCGCGGCATCCGCACAGCGTCACCGGCCATCGACTCGTCACCTTCACCGCGATCGCCGCCGTGCGGGCGGATGCTCCGGCCGAGATCCCCTGAGCGGGCTGACCCGTCGGCCGAGATCCCCTGAGCGGGCTGGACCCAGCCCGACCTGCTCAGTCGGGGCGGCGCACCGCCCCGCGCCCCCACAGTTCGGGGAAGCTGGCGGCGTTGGACTCCCGCCACAGCGCGATGCGCCGCGCCTCTTCGGCCTGGTCGTCGAGGTAGGCCTCGACGCTGTCGGGGGTGACGCGCCACTGCGCCGGCGATCCGACGCGCATGCCCGACAGGCGTCCGTCGAGCACGAGGGCGAGCACCTCATCGACGGTCACCTGCAGCATCTCTCCCACTTGCGCGGGAGTCAGCAGGCGCGCGGGATCAGACGGGTGCTCGGGCATGAGGCCATTATCTGCCGCGTCCGCCGCGAGCGGACGGCCCCGCGCCGGGTTGTGGATAACGTCGTCGCGCATCGGATCGCTCGGTCACCATGGGGTGCATGACCACCGCCGATGCCGCCCGTCCCCGGGCCCGCGCCTTCTGGTCGGATGCGCGGTTCCTGCTCGGCGTCGCGCTGATCGCCGCTTCGATCGCCGGGGTGTGGGCCGTCGTCGCCGTCGCGCGCACCACGGTGCCGGTGTTCGCCGCGACCCGCACGATCGTGCCCGGCGAGGCGGTCTCCGGCGACGACCTGCGGGTCGTCGAGGTCGCCCTCGGCCAGGTGGGCGAGGCGTACACCGCGCCGGGACTGCTCGAGCCGGGCGCCGTCGCGACCCGCACGATCGCCGCCGGCGAACTCATCCCGCGCAGCGCGGTCGGCGACGCCGGAGCAGCACGCACGACGACGGTGGTCGTCGACAGCGCCACCGATGTGCCGGCCGCCATCGTGCCGGGCAGCGTGGTCGAGGTGTGGTCGGCGGCTCCGCTGGAGGGCGGCCGCTTCGACACCCCGCGCATCCTCGTGCCCGCCGCCACGGTCGCCGCCGTCGCCACCGACGACGGTGTCGTGGCCTCGGCCGGCGCGTCGCTCGAGCTCGTCATCGACCGGGCCGACGTGGCCGACACCCTCGCCGCCGTCGCCGCCGGCGCGAGCCTGTCGGTGGTGCCGTTGTCGGGGGCCGGCACCGACGCCGCTGCGGAGGCCGCCGCGGACGACGGCTCCGAGGCACCGGGGACGACGCCGTGAAGGTGCTGCTGGCGGTGACCGCGGGGGCCGGCGCCCTCGCCGAGTCGCTGCGCGACGACGGTGCGGAGGTCGAGCTCGTCGCCGCCCGCGCCCCGGCGGAGGCTGTCGCCGACGCCGTGGCGGGGCCGCTGTCGGCACAGGTGCTCGCCGCGCTCAGCCGGGCCGACGTGCTCATCATCGACGCGACCCGCGACGGCCTGACCGCCGATCTCGTCGCCGTGTGCGACCGGTTCTCGGTGCGGATCGTGGCCCGCTGCATCGGCGCCTCCGGCCACCGCCTGGCCGAGATGTTCGGGGTCGCGGCCCACGACGACACGGCGCCGGCCGCCGACTTCCTGCGGGAGCCCGCCGCCGCGGCTACCGGCCCCTCCGAGCGCGGCCGCGTGATCGCGGTGTGGGGCCCCGCCGGCGCGCCGGGACGCACCACGGTCGCGACCGGTATCGCGGTCGAGCTCGCCCGCCGCGGTCACCGCGTCGGCCTCGTCGACGCCGACTCCCACGCGCCCTCGCTCGCCCTGTCGCTGGGCATCGCCGACGAGGGCCCCGGGTTCCCTGCCGCGTGCCGCCAGGCTGCACGCGGGGCGCTGACCGTCGCCGAGCTGCAGCGCATCGCCGTGCCGCTGGGGCCCGTGGAGGTGCTCGCCGGCATCAACCGCCCCGCCCGCTGGCCCGAGCTCTCGCACGAGCGGGTCGTGGCCGCGCTCGACGTCTGCCGCGACTGGGTGCAGATGACCGTGGTCGACCTCGCGGGGCCGCTCGAGCGCGACGAGGAGATCGTCAGCGACCTGGAGGGTCCGCGCCGGAACGCCGCGACCCTCGCCGCCCTCTCGGCCGCCGACCTCGTGGTGGGGGTGTGCGCCGCCGACCCCGTCGGGGTCTCGCGCTTCGTGCGCGGGCACGCAGAGCTGCGCGCCGTGATCGGCGCCACCCCGCTGCGGGTGCTCGTCAACAAGACCCGCAACGGCGCCCTCGGCATCGACGCACGAGGGCAGGTGCGCCGCACCCTCGAGCGCTTCGCCGGGCTGTCCGACATCTCCTTCGCCCCCTGGGACCAGAAGGCGACGGATGCCGCGCTGCTCACCGCACAGCCGGCCGGGCGCGCCGCGGGGCGCTCGCCGCTGGCGGCGGCCCTGCGGCGGTTCACCGAGGATGCGATCGACCGGTCGCCCGCACCCCGCGCCGCCGCATCCGGCCCGCGCCGCACCCCGCAGCTCGCGCGCACGGCCTGAGGCCGGTGCCCGACCCGGACTGCCCGTCCGAACCGACCCCGCTCCCGAGACCCCGGACCCCACCGAGACCCCCGGCGCCACCGGGTTCCTCCGGCGCCGGCGCGCACGTGCCGAGCGCCGGGTCGGTAGCCTGGACTCGTGTCGACACTCAGCGATCTCGTGTACGCCCAGGGCCGCTCCAGCGAAGCCGACGTCGAGTGGCTGCACCGCCTCGCCGGCGACGGACAGCTGCTGGCCGACCTCGCCTTCGCCGACATCGTCGTGTGGGTGCCGACGGCCGACGACTCGTTCATCGCGGTGGCCCACACCCGTCCGAGCGGTGCGGCGACGCTGTTCTACCGTGACATCGTCGGCGACCTCGTGCGGCCGCAGTGGCGCACCCAGGTCAACGACGCCTTCACGCAGCTGCGCATCGTCGACTCGGCCTCGCCCGACTGGTTCGAAGAGACCCCCACTCGGGTGCGGGCGGTGCCGATCGTGCGCGCCCTGGGCACCGACTCGTCGGCGCCCGTCGTCGTCGGCGTGCTCACCCGGCACACCAACCTCGGCGAGGCGCGCACGCCCTCGCGCCAGCAGATCACGTTCAACGACTGCGCCGACGACCTGTTCGGCATGATCGCCACCGCCGACTTCCCCGACCTGGCCGCGCCCACCTCGCCGCGCCGCGGTGCGCCGCGCGCCTCCGACGGCCTCATCCGCCTCGACGTGGACGGGATCACCACCTTCGCCAGCCCCAACGCGCTGTCGGCGTTCAACCGCCTCGGCTTCGACGACGAGCTGGAGGGGGAGGACCTGCTGGCCGTCACCACCGGCATCCTGCCCGCCAACCGCGAGTTCGACGAGTCGCTGCCCATCGTCATGGCCGGTCGCGCACCCTGGCGTGCCGACATCGAGGCCCGCGGCGTGACGGTGTCACTGCGCACGATCCCGCTGCGCGACCACCGCACCCGCGTGGGCGCGGTGGTGCTGTGCCGCGACGTCACCGAGATCCGTCACCAGGAGCAGGAGCTCATCACCAAGGACGCGACGATCCGCGAGATCCACCACCGGGTGAAGAACAACCTGCAGACCGTCGCATCGCTGCTGCGCATCCAGTCGCGGCGCACCCACTCCGAGGACGCCCGCGACGCCCTCACCCACGCCATGCGCCGCGTGTCGGCGATCGCCGTTGTGCACGACACCCTCTCGGAGGGCCTCGCGCAGAACGTCGACTTCGACGACGTGTTCAACCGGGTGCTGAAGCTCGTCGCCGAGGTGGCCGCTTCCCCCAACACCCGGGCGCGCACGCGCAAGACCGGCACGTTCGGCACCCTCCCCAGCGAGTACGCCACGCCGCTCGCCCTCGCGCTGACCGAGTTGGTCACCAACGCGGTCGAGCACGGCCTGGCCGACAAGGAGGGCGAGGTCGAGATCATCGCCGAGCGCTCCGAAGACCGCCTCGAGGTGCGGGTGCGCGACGACGGCGTGGGCCTTCCCGAGGGTCAGGTCGGCCGGGGCCTGGGCACGCAGATCGTGCGCACCCTCATCCAGGGCGAGCTGAGCGGCACCATCGACTGGCACACGCTCGTGGGCAGCGGCACCGAGGTGACGATCGACATTCCGATGCGCTACATCGAGCGCGCCCCGCACTGACGCGAGCGCGCCCCGTACTGACGCGAGGTCAGTCCGGGGCGGCGGCAGGAAGATGTGGCGTCAGGAGGCGCGGCGCGCGCGGGCGGCGCGGCGCTTGAGAGCGCGGCGCTCGTCCTCGGAGAGCCCGCCCCACACGCCCGAGTCCTGACCGGACTCGAGGGCGTACTGCAGGCAGATCTCGGTGACCGTGCAACGAGCACAGACGGCCTTGGCCTTCTCGATCTGGTCGACGGCCGGGCCGGTGTTCCCTACGGGGAAGAACAGCTCCGGGTCGACGGTGAGGCAGGCGGCTTTGTCGCGCCAATCCATAGTGACGTGCTCCTTGATGCAGGGATTGAGAGTTCGATTCGGGCAAGAGACGTTCGGGACGTCGGCTACCCTGGTGGGTGTGCGAGCTTTTCGCTCGCCCCACCACGCTGTGGGAGCACACGCTTCCTCTATGGTTCCATGCACCGCCAAGTGAATCAAGAGTGAACTTCGTGTTTCATCGACGTTTCGGCGCCCATTCTCAGGAATACACCTCGCGCCGCGGCGACAGAGCTTTTCGGAGATGACCGCATGACCCTCTCCCCGGTCGCCCGCGCCGCCGCGATCCTGCTGGGCCTGGAGGGCATCGGACTGCTCGTGCTCGCCGGCTGGGAACTGGTCGCGCTGATCGGCGGCGACACCGTCGACCCCACCAGCTCCCTCGCCCTGCTCGTCCTCACCGTCGTCGGCGCGGTCGTCGTGATCGCCCTCGCCGTCGGCGTGTTCCGCGGCGCATCATGGGGACGCTCGGGCGGTATCGTCACGCAGCTGCTGGTGCTGGCCGTCGCCCTGGGGGCGGCGACCGGACCCGAGGGGGATGCCGCGCGTGCTGCGCTCATCGCCGCACCGGCCCTCGTCACCGGCGTGCTGCTGCTGCTCGCCGCGCGGGCTGCGGCGCCGCCTCGCCCGCGCGACTAGGCCGCAGGGGGAGGCACGCGACAGCCGCGGGGCCCGCCCGGGGCTCAGCCCACGTGCAGCAGCGTGCGCAGCCGCCCGACGTGGCCGGTGGCCTTCACGTTGTACAGCGCGTGCTCGATGCGTCCGGCGGGGTCGATCACGAACGTCGAGCGGATGACGCCCTCGACGACCTTGCCGTAGTTGAGCTTCTCGCCCCACGCGCCGTACGCGCTGTGGACGTGGTGGTCGGGGTCACTGAGCAGGTCGTAGGTCAGGGCGTCGCGCTCCCGGAACTCCCGCAGCTTCTCGGGGGTGTCGCGTGAGATACCGACGACGGTGTAGCCGGCGGCCTGCAGCGGGGCGAGGCTGTCGCGGAAGTCGCAGGCCTCCTTGGTGCACCCGGGCGTCATCGCCGCCGGGTAGAAGAACACGATCACGCCGGTGCCGGCCAGCCCGTCGAGCGAGACGTCCACCCCGTCCTGGTTGGGGAGGGTGAAGGCGGGGGCGAGGGCTCCGGGTTCCAGGCGCGACATCCGTCCAGCCTAGATCGTCTGCGGTGCCGCCGGCGGTCAGGCGAAGGCTGCGCCGCCGCCGGTCAGGCGAAGGTGGTGAGCAGTCGCTGCAGCGAGTCGAGTCGCGCCGCGCCCTGGTCGCCGAGACGCCCCTCGGCGACGGCCTCGACGATCGCGCAGTCGGGGGCGTCGGGGAGGTGCGTGCAGCCGCGCGGGCACTCCTCGGCCACCGCGGCCAGATCGGTGAACGCGGCGAGGATGTTGGCGGGGTCGACGTGGCCCAGACCGAAGGAGCGCACCCCCGGGGTGTCGATGACCCAGCCCTTGCCGGCCGGGCTCTCGTAGCGCAGCGACACGGTCGAGCTCGAGGTGTGGCGCCCGCGTCCGGTGACCTCGTTGACGTGCCCGGTGGCACGCAGGGCACTGGGCACGAGGGCGTTGACCAGCGTCGACTTGCCGACGCCGGAGTGCCCGACGAACACGGTCGAATGGCCGACGAGCCGCTCGCCGATCGCCTCGACCGGCATCTCGCCGCGGCTGCTGCGGAACACCTCGAGATCGCCCACCCCTTCGAAGTGGGTGAGGAAGTCGCTCGGGTCGGTCAGGTCGGTCTTGGTGACCACCAGCATGGGGTGGATGCCGGCGTCGAGCGCGGCGATGAGGTAGCGGTCGACCAGGCGCGGGCGCGGCTCGGGGTCGGCGGCGGCGACCACGACGAGCATCTGGTCGGCGTTGGCCACGACGACCCGTTCGACCTGGTCGGTGTCGTCGGCGCTGCGACGCAGCAGCGACGTGCGCTCGGTGATGCCCACGATGCGGGCCAGCGTGCCGTCGCTGCCGCTGGTGTCGCCGACAGTGCGCACGAGGTCGCCGGTGACGATGGGCTGCTTGCGTAGCTCGCGGGCGCGGGAGGCGAGCACCTGGTGCTCACCGGGGCCGTCTTCGTCGACCAGCACGGTGTAGCGGCCGCGGTCGACGCCCAGCACCCGTGCGATCTCGGCATCCGCGTGGGCGGGGCGGCGTTTGGTGCGCGGGCGATTGGCCTTGGGGTTCGGGCGCACGCGCACGTCGGCCTCGTCGTAGCGCGGCTCGTCGTCGTCGTCGAAGTCGTCGAGCCAGCTCACCGCGTGCTCCGCATCGTCATGCCCGGTCGGCGCTCATGCGGCGGGGTCGGCCGACAGCAGCTGCCGCCACAGCTCGGGGAACTCGGGGAGGGTCTTGGCAGTGGTGCCGATGTCGTCGACCTGCACGCCGGGCACCCGCAGCCCGATGATCGCGCCAGCCGTGGCGAGGCGGTGATCGTGGTGGGCGCGCCACAGCCCGCCGCGCAGCGGCCGGGGGAGGATGCGGATGCCGTCGGGGAGCTCTTCGGCCTCGCCGCCGAGCGCGCGCAGATTCTGCACGAGCGCGGCGATGCGGTCGGTCTCGTGTCCGCGGATGTGGCCGATGCCGTGCAGCGTGGTGGGCGCGTCGGCGAAGGCGGCGACGGCGAACAGGGTCGGGGTCAGCTCGCTGGCGGCGGTGAGGTCGAGGTCGACGCCCGCGATGCGACCGCCGCCGCTGACGGTGAGGGCGCCTCCGCGCCGGCTGGCGCGGGCCCCCAGCAGCGGGAAGATGTCGCTCAGCAGCGCGCCGGGCTGGGTGGAGGAGGCGGGCCAGCCCGGGATGGTGACCGTGCCGCCGGTGACGACGGCGGCGGCCAGGAACGGCGCCGCGTTGGACAGGTCGGGTTCGATGACGGCGTCGCGGCCGCGCGGGGCGCCGGCCGGCACGATCCACTCGTGGGGGGTGGGGCGCTCGACGTGCACGCCGCGGCGGGCCAGCACCTCGACGGTCATGTCGATGTGCGGCAGGCTCGGCAGTCGCTCGCCGGAGTGCACGAGGTGCAGTCCCACGTCGAAGCGCGGCGCCGCCAGGAGCAGGCCCGAGACGAACTGGCTGGAGGTGCTCGCGTCGATGGTCAGCTCGCCGCCGCGCACATGGCCGCGGCCCTTGACGGTGAACGGCAGTGACCAGTTGCCGCCGTCGTCGATGTCGACGCCGATCTCGCGCAGCGCCTTGATCATGACGCCCATGGGGCGGTGGAGCGCGCTGTGGTGCGCGGTGAGGGTGACATCGCCGTGCACGAGGCCGGCCAGCGGGGCGACGAAGCGCATGACGGTGCCGGCCTGGCCGCAGTCGACGGTGACATCGCCGGTGAGGGCGGGTGCGGGCGTCACATAGAGATCGGGGCCGAACGGGCCTGCGCCCTCGACCTCTTCGATTTCGGTGCCGAGGGTGCGCAGCGCCTCGATCATGCGCGCCGAATCGTCGGAATGCAGCGGCGAGACGAGCGTGCTGGGCTGGTCGGCGATGGCCGCCAGCACCAGCTTGCGGTTGGTCAGCGACTTCGATCCGGGGATCGACACGGTCGCGTGCACGGGGGAGTCGGCCACGGGCGCGGGCCAGGGCGAGTCCGGGGTGGACGAGTCTGGGGAATACCCGGTGGCGGTCATCAGGTTCTACCCTAACGAACCCGTCGACACGACCCATCGAAACCAGCGCCGAGGAGGCACATGATCGCGACTTTGGAGCGCGGCCCCGATCCCCTGGTGATCGATGCCCGCGACGTAGACTGGGCCCTGATGGAACAAGACGCGGACACCACGCCGCAGCCCCAGGATCCGCGGGACCAGTTCGAGCAGCAGGCGCTGCCGTTCATGGACCAGCTGTACGCCGCCGCCATGCGGATGACCCGCAATCCGGCCGACGCCGCCGACCTCGTGCAGGAGACCTTCGTGAAGGCCTTCTCGTCGTGGGCCTCGTTCACGCAGGGCACGAACCTCAAGGCGTGGCTGTACCGCATCCTGACCAACACCTACATCAACACGTACCGCAAGAAGCAGCGCGAGCCGTACCAGGGGACGATCGACGACCTCGAGGACTGGCAGCTGGGCGGTGCGGAATCGACCACGGCCACCAGCAGCCGTTCGGCTGAGGCCGAGGCGATCGACCACATGCCGGCATCCGTCGTCAAAGACGCCCTGCAGTCGATCCCCGAGGACTTCCGCCTGGCGGTCTACCTGGCCGACGTCGAAGGCTTCGCGTATCAAGAGATCGCGGACATCATGAAGACACCGATCGGCACGGTCATGAGCCGTCTGCACCGAGGCAGACGGATGCTGCGTGACCTGCTGTCCGACTATGCGAGAGAGCGCGGCATCGAAGTGCCCGCCACGAGGAGCACGAAATGAGCGACTGCGGCTGCGACAAAGCCCGGAAGGATCTCGAGGAGTACCTGCGCAACGAGGTGTGCAAGACCCAGCACACCGACATCCGCGAGCATCTCGAGAACTGCCCCTCCTGCCGCGACGAGGCACTGGTGGCCACGACCCTGACCGCCGTGGTTGCGCGCGCCTGCAAGGAGTCGGCTCCCGAAGAGCTGCGCGACATGGTGCTCGCACGCCTGCGCGCCCAGCAGGCCACGCACTGAGCTGACCCCAGCCGCGCGCTGACCTGCGCGGTCGTCGCCTCGGGCTACGGGGCGAAGACCCGCAGCGCGCCGGGCACGGCGGCCACGTGCACCGGCAGCGGCCCCTGCGGCTCGCCGTCGGCGTAGGCGGTGACCCCGCTCGCGACCAGACGCGCCGAACGGATGCGGTAGGTCGAGACCTCGGGGATCGTCGGGTGCGTGCCCCGGTAGACGCGGGGGAGCAGCCGCAGCAGGCGCGGCCGCGAGACGCGGCGCACGATCGTCGCATCCAGCAGGCCGTCGGCGAGGTCGGCGACGGGACAGATCGGGATGCCGCCGCCGTACGTGCGGCCGTTGCCGATGGCCGTGAGGGTGAGCGTGTCGTCGACCACTTCGACGCGTCCGTCGGCCAGCTCCAGCTCGATGCGGAACGGGTCGGCCCGCAGCCGCAGGAACTCCGCGAGGATCGCGATGTCGTACCGCACGTGACCCCGTGGCCACGGCATCCGGTTGGCGCGGTCGTTGACCTTCGAGTCGAACCCGCTCGCCAGCACCGTGCCGAACAGCGTCGAGGTGCCGTCGGCACGGGTGAGGCGGGCGAGGTCGATCTCGCGCACCCGTCCGCCGATGACGGCCGCCGCGGCGCCGTCGGCGTCGAGCTCGCGCAGCCCCAGCCCGGTGGCGAGGTCGTTGCCGGTGCCGGTGGGGATGATGCCGAGGGGGATGCCGGTGCCGGCGAGCACCTGCACCGCGAGGCCCACGGTGCCGTCGCCGCCGGCGACCACGACCGCCTCGGCGCCCCGGCCGACGGCATCCGTCAGCAGCGCGGACGCTTCGCCGGGGGTGCGGGCGGGCAGGGCGCGCACGTCGATGCCCGCACCGCGCAGCAGCAGGGCGGCGCGACGGGCAGCCCCGGTGTGCGCGCCGTGGCGCGCGGTGGGGTTGTCGAGGAAGGCGACCGAGGCCGGCGAACCGGCCCCGGTCGGATCCGCATCGTTCAGAGAGTCAGCGCCTTGGCGAGGATGGCCTGCTGCTCGACCGCGTGCACCTTGGGCGATCCGGTGGCCGTGGAGGCGGCGGCCGGACGCGACACACGACGGATCGTTCGGCCGTGCAGGTGCTTGACGATCTCGAGCGAGATGAACGGCCACGCGCCCTGGTTCTCGGGCTCGTCCTGCACCCACACCAGCTCGGCGTCGGGGTAGGCGTCGATCACCGCGTTGAGCTCGTCGATCGGCGCCGGGTAGAACTGCTCGAGCCGCACGAGGGCGACCTCGGGGTTCGGGTTCTTCTCCAGCTCGGCCTTCAGATCCCAGTGGATCTTGCCCGAGTGCAGCAGCACGCGCTTGACGCGGGTGGCCTCGATGCCGCGATCGTCGTCGAGCACCGGCTCGAAGCGGCCGCTCGTGAAGTCGGCGACCTCGCTGGTGGCACCGCGCAGACGCAGCATCGCCTTCGGCGTGAACACGATCAGCGGGCGGCGCGGGCGGGCGTAGGCCTGCCGGCGCAGCAGGTGGAAGTAGGACGCGGGCGTCGACGGGCGGGCGACGGTCATGTTGTCCTGCGCGCACATCTGCAGGTACCGCTCGATACGGCCCGACGAGTGGTCGGGTCCCTGGCCCTCGTAGCCGTGGGGGAGCAGCAGCACGACGCTCGACTGCTGACCCCACTTCTGGTCGGCGGCGGAGATGTACTCGTCGATGACCGACTGGGCGCCGTTGGCGAAGTCGCCGAACTGCGCCTCCCACAGGGTGAGGGTGTCGGGGCGCTCCACCGAGTAGCCGTACTCGAAGGCCATCGCGGCGTACTCGCTGAGCAGCGAGTCGTACGCGTAGAAGCGGCCCTGGCCGTCGCCGAGGTTGGCCAGCGGCAGCCACTCCTGACCGTTCTGACGGTCGTGGAGCACGGCGTGACGCTGCACGAAGGTGCCGCGGCGGGCGTCCTGACCCGCGAGGCGCACGTTGGTGCCCTCGATGAGCAGCGAGCCGAAGGCGAGCAGCTCGCCGAAGCCCCAGTCGACCGAGCCCTTGCGGCTCATGTCGTTGCGCTTGTCGAGCAGCTGCTGCAGCTTGGCGTGCACCGTGAAGCCGTCGGGCTTGTTGACGAACGCGTCGCCGATGGCGTGGATGACGTCCTCGCCGACACCCGTCGACTCGGGCTCGCCGGCGACGACCTCGAGCGAGCCCGTCGTGGTCGGCACGACCGACGCCGAACCGGTCTCGGCCTCGTGCGTCTCGGCGAAGGCGACCTCGAGCCGGTTCTGGAAGTCCTGCTTGGCCTTGTCGTACTCTTCCTCGGTGATGTCACCGCGGCCGACGAGCGACTCGGTGTAGAGGCGGCGCACCGAGCGCTTGGCCTCGATGAGGTTCGTCATCAGCGGCTGCGTCATCGACGGGTCGTCGCCCTCGTTGTGACCGCGGCGGCGATAGCAGACGAGATCGACGACGACGTCGCGCTGGAACTCCTGGCGGTAGCGCACCGCGAGCTCGGCCACGCGCACGACCGCTTCGGGGTCGTCGCCGTTGACGTGGAAGATGGGCGCCTGGATGGTCTTGGCCACGTCGGTGGCGTACACCGAGGTGCGCGCATCCTGGGGGAGCGTGGTGAAGCCGACCTGGTTGTTGACGACCACGTGCACGGTGCCGCCGGTGCGGTAGCCGCGCAGCTGCGACATCTGCAGGGTCTCCACGACCACGCCCTGACCCGAGAAGGCCGCGTCGCCGTGCACCAGCACGGGCAGCCACGAGAACGTGCCGATGGGGCGGCGGTCCTGCTTGGCGCGGGTGATGCCCTCCAGCACGCCGTCGACCGTCTCCAGGTGCGAGGGGTTGGCCGCCAGGTACACCGGCATCTCGGCGCCGCCGTCGGAGACGAAGGTGCCCTCGGTGCCGAGGTGGTACTTCACGTCGCCGGAGCCGCGCTTGGAGCCGATGGCGACCGAGCCCTCGAACTCGCGGAAGATCTGGCTGTAGGTCTTGCCTGCGACGTTGGTGAGCACGTTGAGGCGGCCGCGGTGGGCCATGCCGATCGTCGCGCCCTCCAGGCCCGCCGCAGCGGCGCCCTGCAGGATCTCGTCGAGGAGGGGGATGAGCGACTCGCCGCCCTCGAGGCTGAAGCGCTTCTGCCCGACGTACTTGGTCTGCAGGAACGTCTCGAACGCCTCGGCCTGGTTCAGCTTGTCGAGGATCCGCAGCTGCTCGTCGTGGGTGGGCTTCTGGTACTTCACCTCGACGTTGTCCTGGAACCACTTGCGCTGTCCCGGGTCCTGGATGTGCATGTACTCGATGCCGATGGTGCGGCAGTACGAATCGCGCAGCACACCGAGGATCTCGCGCAGCTTCATCGTGCGCTTGCCGCCGAATCCGCCGGTGACGAACTCGCGGTCGAGGTCCCAGAACGTCAGGCCGTGGTTCTCGATCTCGAGGTCGGGGTGGGTGCGCTGCACGTACTCGAGCGGGTCGATGTCGGCCATCAGGTGACCGCGCACACGGAACGAGTTGATGAGCTCCTGCACGCGGGCGGCCTTGTCGACGCGCTCGGCCAGGTCGACGTTGATGTCGCTGGACCAGTGGATCGGCGCGTACGGGATGCGCAGCGCGGCGAAGATGCCGTCGTAGAAGCCGTGCCCGCCGATGAGCATCTCGTGCACGATCTTGAGGAACTCGCCTGAACCGGCGCCCTGGATGACGCGGTGGTCGTAGGTGCTGGTGAGGGTGATCGTCTTGCCGATGCCGAGCTCGGTGAGCGTGCGCTCGCTGGAGCCCTGGAACTCGGCCGGGTACTCGAGGGCGCCGGCGCCGACGATGCAGCCCTGGCCCTTCATGAGGCGGGGGACCGAGTGCACGGTGCCGATGCCGCCGGGGTTGGTGAGCGAGAGCGTCGTGCCCTGGAAGTCGGCGGCGGCCAGCTTGCCCGCACGGGCGCGCTTGACGAGGTCTTCGTAGGCGCTGAGGTACTCGTGGAAGGTGAGGCTCTCGGCGCGCTTGATGCTGGGCACCATGAGCGCGCGGGTGCCGTCGGGCTTGGGGAGGTCGATGGCGATGCCGAGCCCGATGTGGGCGGGGGCGACCACCGACGGCTTGCCGTCGACTTCGGCGTAGGCGACGTTCTGGCTCGGGAAGACCTTCAGCGCCTGGATCAGCGCCCACCCGATGAGGTGCGTGAAACTGACCTTGCCGCCGCGGGTGCGGGCCATGTGGTTGTTGATGACGATGCGGTTGTCGATCATCAGCTTGGCCGGGACGGTGCGCACGCTCGTGGCGGTGGGGACGGTCAGCGACTCGTCCATGTTGGCCGCGAGGGTCTTGGGCATGCCGCGCAGCGGCGTGACGACGTCGGCGCCGGCCTCTTCGGGGGCGGCGGTGGCGGCGGCCTTGGGTGCCTGGGCGGGCACCGGCTGGGCCGCGGCGGGGCGCGCGGTGGTGCGGGCCACCGGCTGGCCGCCGTTCACCGGCACCGCGGCGGTGACGGGGCGGGGCTCGGCGGTGGCGGATGCCGACGCGGCCGGCGCCGGAGCGCTCGGGGCGGCGGGGGCTGCGGCAGCCGGAGCGGCGGGGGCCGCAGCGGCGGCCGGAGCGTTCACCGGCCGGTAGGCCTCGAGGATCGGCCACCAGGACTGATCGACCGAGTTCCTGTCCTTCGCGTACTGCTCGTACATCTCGGCGACGAGCCATTCATTGGCTCCGAAGTCGCCGTCGCTCGAAGTTCCCACGCCGGTCACCTGGCTGGACACGAGTTCGCCTGCTTTCATCGATGAAGACTCGGATCGTGCGGGGACGCGGAGCCCCACGCGCACAACAATCCAGGGTAGCCCAGGTTCACCTTCCGATCGGCTGATACCCCCGCATCCGGAGGGCGGATTCCGCCGGGAGACGGTGACCGGTGGGTACCGTGGAAGCATGCAGTTCTCCGGCGCGCTCCCCACGGTCGATCTGACCTACTCCGATGTCTTCCTCGTGCCGCGGCGTTCCGCCGTCACGAGCCGGCTCGACGTCGACCTCTCACCCGGCGACGGCACGACGGCGACCATCCCGCTGGTGGCCTCGAACATGAACTCGGTCACGGGTCCGCGCCTGGCCGCCACCCTCGCCCGCCGCGGCGGGC
The DNA here is from genome assembly GCF_025421715.1 of Microbacterium festucae. Taxonomy (GTDB): domain Bacteria; phylum Actinomycetota; class Actinomycetes; order Actinomycetales; family Microbacteriaceae; genus Microbacterium; species Microbacterium festucae. Next base: position 51,840 of record NZ_JAOEFC010000001.1, on the reverse strand, counting down.
TGGGCGTGCTGCCGCAGGACATGCCGCTGCAGGACCTCGACACCGCGATCCGCTGGGTGAAGGCGCAGCCGACCGACTGGGACACGCCCCTCGTGCTCTCGCCCGAGACGACGGTGGCCGAGGCGGCGGCGCTGCTGCCGCCCACCGTCGGACACGGCATCGTGGTCTCGGCGACCACCGACGGCCCGGTGCACGTCGACGACATCCTCGGCATCGTGCCGGCCACGCGCCTGGGCACGGCGCTGCCCGACGCCCGCCTGGGCGACCTCGCCCGCGGCCGCGGCGCCTCGATCGACGCCGACGACGTCGACGGGCCGCGCCGCGCGTTCGACCTGCTCGTGGCCGCCGACGCCGAGATCGTGACCGTGCTGCAGCACGGCCACCTCGTGGGCACCCTGTCGCAGCGCACCGCCCTGCGCTCCACCCTCTACCGCCCCGCCGTCGACGACGACGGGCGCCTCATCGTCGCGGCCGCCGTCGGCATCAACGGCGACGTCGCCGCCAAGGCGAAGGCCCTCGCCGCCGCCGGTGTCGACGTGCTGGTCGTCGACACCGCCCACGGCCACCAGGAGGGGATGCTGCGGGCGCTGCACGCCGTGGCGGGTCTGAACCTCGGCATCCCGATCGTCGCCGGCAACATCGTCACCGCCGACGGCGTGGCCGACCTCGTGTCGGCGGGCGCCTCGGTGCTGAAGGTCGGCGTCGGCCCCGGCGCGATGTGCACGACCCGCATGATGACCGCTGTCGGACGCCCGCAGTTCTCGGCCGTGCTCGAGACCGCTCAGGCCGCCGCCGAGCGCGGCGCGCACGTCTGGGCCGACGGCGGGGTGCGCTACCCCCGCGACGTGGCCCTGGCGCTGGCCGCCGGCGCGGCATCCGTCATGATCGGCTCGTGGTTCGCCGGCACGATCGAAGCGCCCGGCCAGCTGCAGGTCGACGACCTCGGCCGGGTCTACAAGGAGTCGTGGGGCATGGCCTCGACCAAGGCGGTGCAGGGGCGCTTCGGTCGCCTCGACGCCTACGAGCGCGCCCGCAAGGAGCTGTTCGCCGAGGGCATCTCGTCGTCGAAGATCTACCTCGACCCGCTGCGTCCGTCGGTGGAGGACCTGCTCGACATGATCACCTCGGGGGTGCGCTCGTCGTTCACCTACGCCGGGGCCGCCACGGTGCCCGAGTTCCACGAGCGCGCGCTGGTCGGACTGCAGTCCGCCGCCGGCTACGAAGAAGGCAAGGCCCTCCCCGTCAGCTGGTGACGCCCTCCGGTCGTTGAGCGAGCACAGCGAGTCGAAACGTGGCTCGACCCCGGGTCGTTGAGCGAGCGCAGCGAGTCGAAAGGCGTCCGTCGCGACGTTTCGTCTCGTCGCTGCGCTCCTCGCTCAACGACCGTGGCTCGACCCCCGGTCGTTGCGCGAGCGCAGCGAGTCGAAACGTGTCGGTTGCGACGTTTCGTCTCGTCGCTGCGCTCCTCGCTCAAGACCGTGGCTCGACCTCTGGTCGTTGAGCGAGCGGAGCGAGTCGAAACGTGGTGGTTGCGACGTTTCGTCTCGTCGCTGCGCTCCTCGCTCAACGACCGTCGCTCGACCTCTGGTCGTTGAGCGAGCGCAGCGAGTCGAAACGTGGCTCGTCCTCCGGTCATTGCCTCCTCGCTCAACGACCGTGCCTCGACCCCTGGTCGTTGAGCGAGCGGAGCGAGTCGAAACGCGCTCCTCGCTCGACGAGCGGGGGGCGAAACGGGGACCGGCCGAGGGGGAGCGGGGATCCCTTAGAATCTTCTGTCATGGATGACCCCCCTAATAGACGCTCGCCCCACCGACCCCGCCTCCGTTCGATCGGAGGTGATGCGTGATGGATTACGTCATGTTGGGCGTGGGGCTGCTTCTGACAGTGGGCACCGGCCTGTTCGTGGCCAGCGAGTTCGCGCTGGTCAACCTCGATCGCGCAGATCTCGAAGCGCGCCAGGCGGCCGGTGAGTCACGGCTCGCGCTGACCATCAGCGCGCTGCGGATCACCTCGACGCACCTGTCGAGCGCGCAGCTGGGCATCACCCTGACCACGCTGCTCACCGGTTACACGATGGAACCGGCGATCACCAACCTGCTGAGCCCCGTCTTCACGGCGTGGGGGCTCTCGGATGCCGCGGCGCGGCCGATCTCGACGGTGGTGGCCATCACCGTCGCCACGACGTTCTCGATGATCATCGGCGAGCTGGTCCCGAAGAACTTCGCCCTCGCGGTGCCGCGGCAGACCGCCAAGCTCGTGCTGCCCTTCCAGGTGGCCTTCACGACGGTCTTCCGGCCGGCGATCACCGTGCTCAACGGCAGCGCCAACGGGGTGCTGCGCTCGATGGGCGTGGAGCCCAAGGAGGAGCTGTCGGGTGCGCGCACCGCTGAGGAGCTGTCGAGCCTCGTGCGTCGTTCGGCCAGTGCCGGCGTGCTCGAGGAGGACACCGCGTCGCTGCTGGACCGCACCCTCACCTTCGCCCGCCTGTCGACGGCCGACGTGATGACCCCGCGCCCGAGCGTGCACGCCGTCGCCGCGGGCGACAGCGTCGAAGACGTCATCCAGCTGGCCCGCCGCACCGGCCACAGCCGCTTCCCGGTGTACGACGAGTCGATGGACGACATCATCGGCATCGCCCACCTGAAGCAGGCCGTCAGCGTGCCGCGCGACCGCCGCGCCGATGTGCCGGCGGCCGCCATCGCCGAGGAGCCGCTGCGCGTTCCCGAGGCCGTGCACCTGGACGGCCTCATGTCGGAGCTGCGCGCCCGCGGCTACCAGATGGCCATCGTCGTCGACGAGTACGGCGGCACGGCCGGTGTGGTCACCCTCGAAGACCTCGTCGAGGAGATCGTCGGCGAGGTGCTCGACGAGCACGACCGCAACCGCGCGGGCGTCGTCCGCGTGGGCGGCGGCGTCGTCTTCGGCGGCGACCTGCGACCCGACGAGGTGCGCGACCGCACCGGCATCCGCGTGCCGGAGGGGGACGTCTACGACACCGTCGGCGGGTTCCTCATGTCCACCCTCGAGCGCATCCCCGTGGTCGGCGACGTCGTCGACCTGGAGGACGGCACCCTCACGGTGCAGCGCATGGACGGTCGCCGCGTCGACCGGGTGAAGTTCGTGGCGCATCCGCTGCCGGAAGGCGCGGGCGTCGAGGGAGGTGAGCAGCGATGAGCGACTGGGCGGGAATCGCATGGCTGGTCGTGCTGCTGGTCTTCAACGCGTTCTTCGTCGGCGCGGAGTTCGCCGTCATCTCGGCACGACGCTCGCAGATCGAGCCGTTGGCCGAGAAGGGCTCGAAGACGGCCAAGACGGCGCTGTACGCCATGGAGCACGCGACGCTGATGCTGGCCACGAGCCAGCTCGGCATCACGATCTGTTCGCTGCTGATCCTGAACGTCTCGGAGCCGGCGATCCACCACCTGCTGGAGGGCCCGCTGGCGCTCACCGGCTGGAGCGAGGCCGTCATCGGCGGCGTCGCGTTCGCGATCGCGCTGCTGCTGGTGTCGTACCTGCACGTCGTGTTCGGCGAGATGGTGCCCAAGAACCTCGCGTTCTCGCTGCCCGACCGGGCGGTGCTGCTGCTGGCGACGCCGCTGGTGTGGGTCTCGAAGGTGTTCCACCCGCTGATCGTGGCGCTCAACTGGATCGCCAACCACATCGTGCGCCTGTTCCGCGTCGAGCCGAAGGACGAGGCCGCCTCGACCTTCACGCTCGACGAGGTCGCCACGATCGTCAACCAGTCGCGCATCGAGGGCCTCCTCGACGACGCGTCGGGTGCGGTCGCGGCGGCGGTGGAGTTCACCGACAAGAAGGCCGCCGACATCGCGGTGCCGCTGTCGGCGCTGGTGACGCTGCCCGAGTCGACGACGCCCGACGAGATCGAGCGCGCCGTCGCCAAGTACGGCTACTCGCGCTACGTGATCGTCGACGACCAGGGCGTGCCGCTGGGCTACGTGCACCTGAAGGACGTGCTGCGCGCGGCCGAGGGTCCGGATGCCGAGAACGACGTCTCGGAGCCGATCAAGCCCAAGCGCATCCACCACATGGTGTCGGTCGCCGAGACCACCGACCTCGAAGACGCGCTGGCGCTGATGCGCCGCTCGAGCCGTCACCTCGGCCAGGTGCGCGATGCGACCGGTGAGATCACCGGCGTGCTGTTCCTGGAGGACATCATCGAGGAGCTCGTCGGCGAAGTGCACGACGCCACCCGTCGCGGATACTGACCCGCACCGCACAGAGCCCGCCCCGATCGCTCGGGGCGGGCTCTGTCGTGCGCGTGTGCGTGCGGGGGTCAGGCGCGGCGGCGGGCCCGCAGGTAGGGGGCCGGCCACGGCGCCAGGTCGGTGTCGCCGATCTCGCCGGCGGCGCGCAGCGCGAAGTGCGGGTCGCGCAGCCACTCGCGACCGGCCAGCACGACATCGGCGTCGCCGGCGGCGAGGATCGCCTCGGCCTGCGTGCCGCTGGTGATCTCGCCGACCGCGCCGACGGGCAGCCCGGTGGCGCGGCGGATGCCGGCGGCCAGGGGCACCTGATAGCCGGGGCCGGTCGTGATCTGCTGGTGGGCGACGAGCCCGCCGCTGGAGACGTCGACGAAGGCGGCGCCGTGCTCGGCCGCCCATGTGGCCACCGTGGCGGTCTGGGCGAGGTCCCAGCCGCCCTCGGCCCAGTCCTGCGCCGAGAAGCGCACCATGAGCAGCGCACCGGGGGCGGCGGCGTGGACGGCATCGATGACCCGCAGCAGCAGGCGTGCCCGGTTCTCGAGGCTGCCGCCGTAGGCGTCGTCGCGGTGGTTGGACAGCGGCGAGAGGAACTCGTGCAGCAGGTAGCCGTGGGCGGCGTGCACCTCGAGCGCCTCGAACCCGGCGCGCACGGCGCGCGCGGCCGCGGCGCCGAAGGCCGCGACGAGCTCGTCGAGCTGGTCGACGGTGAGCGCGGCGGGCGGCGCGTAGCCCTCGAAGGCGACCTGCGAGGGGGCGAGGGTCTCCCACCCGCCCTCGGCCTCCGGTACCGAGCCGTGGCCGCGGCCCGAGAACGGCGACCACGTCGAGGCCTTCCGCCCGGCGTGGGCCAGCTGCAAGGCGGGCACCGCGCCGCGCGCGCGGATGGCGGCGGCGATGGGCGCCCAGGCCTCGGCCTGCGCGTCGTTCCACAGGCCGACGTCCTCGGGGGAGATGCGTCCCTCGGGCAGCACCGCGGTCGCCTCGGTGATCACCATGCCCGCCCCGCCGGCGGCGAACTGCGCCAGGTGCACGTGGTGCCAGTCGTTCGGCATCCCGTCGACCGCCGAGTACATGCACATCGGCGCCACCCAGAGGCGGTTGCGGACGGTGTGACCATCGAGCTCGATGGGGCTGAACAGCTGGCTCATGCGGGAGGACTCCTCGGAGGCGGCGGGCCGGGGCGCCTCCCGGGAATAGGGTGGCGTCATGGCGGACGAGTGGACGGCACAGGATGCGGCATCCCTGCTGCGAGAGCCAACGGGCTCCGACGACAAGTATTCCCGCGGCGTGCTCGGCGTGCGCACCGGGTCGCAGCGCTACCCGGGTGCGGCGGTGCTCGGCGTGGAGGCGGCGTGGCGCACCGGGCTCGGCATGGTGCGCTACCTCGGCCCCGAGCATCCGACCTCCCTCGTGCTGGCGCGCCGGCCCGAGACGGTGACCGCCGCCGGCCGGGTGCAGGCGTGGCTGATCGGCTCGGGCACCGACGCCGCCGAGCGCACCGCCGCCGAGACGGCCGCGCTGCGCGAGATCCTCGCCGGCGATGAGCCGGTCGTCGTCGATGCCGGCGCGCTCGACCTGGCCCCCGCGGCGCACGCCCCGCTCGTGGTGACCCCGCACGCCTCGGAGCACGCGAAGCTGCGCGCCGCCCTGGGCCTGTCCGCACCGGAGTCCTCCGCGGAGACCCCCGAGCGGGAGGCGGCGGCGGTGGAGACCGCGGCCGCGCTCGGCGGGGTCGTGCTGCTGAAGGGCGCCGTCACGATCGTGGCCACCCCCGCCGGCGCGGTGCGCACCGTCGCCGCGCCCACCGCATGGCTGGCCACCGCCGGCACCGGCGACGTGCTGGGCGGGGTGCTCGGCGCGCTGGTGGCCGGCGCGGCCGCCCGCGACCAGGCCGGCACCGACGCACTCGACGCCCTCGGCGCGCTCGCCGCCACTGGCGCCTGGGTGCACGGGCACGCCGGTGCCGCGGCGGTTGAACGCGCCGGCGGCGGGGCGGTGACCGCGCTGGACGTCGCCGAGGCGGTGCCCGCCGTCGTCGGCGGGCTGCTGCGCGCACACCGCAGCTCCTGACACCGCGGCACCTGGCACCGGCTGCGCCCGACACCCCGCGCGCCGCAGAGACGCCCGACACACCCCGCGCGGCGTCGCGGGACGACATGCCGGGGGAGCGCCGCGCCGGCATCCCTACAATGGAGCGGGTGTCGAGGCGAGCTGTGCTGTGGATCGCGTTCGCCGTCGTGCACCTCGGCGTCGCGTGGCTCGGCTGGCTCATGCCCAACGAGCCGATGGGCGACGTGTACCGCGTGTACGAGCCGTGGTCGGCCGCCGCGCTCGAGGGCGCCGGCATCGTCGGCATCCACTCCGCCTGGGTCTATCCGCAGCTCGCGCTCGTGCCGATGCTCATCGCCCAGCCGCTGGGTGTGCTGACGGGCAGCTACATCGTCGGGTGGGCGCTGCTGGTGACGGCGGTCGACGCCGCCGCGTTCGCCGTGCTCGTCGGACGGGGCTCCTCGCAGGGGCGGCAGGTGGCCGCGTGGTTCTGGCTGGCGGCGATCGTGCTGCTCGGCCCGGTGGGCCTGTACCGACTCGACGGGATCACCGTCGCCCTCGCCGTGCTGGGATGCCTGTGGCTGGTGCGCCGCCCCGCGGTGGCCGCCGTGCTGCTGGCGGCGGCCACGTGGATGAAGGTGTGGCCGGCGGCTCTCCTGGCCGCCGCGGTCATCGCGCTGCGCCGGCGCCTCGTGATCATCGCCGGGGCGCTCGCGGTCAGCGCGCTCACCCTGCTTCTGGTGGTGGCCGCCGGCGGCCTGCCGTATGCGTTCGGGTTCCTCACCGAGCAGACCTCCCGCGGGCTGCAGGTGGAGGCGCCGGTGAGCGCCTTCTACCTGTGGGGCGCGCTCCTGGAGGTGCCCGGCTTCTGGGTCTATTACGACCCCGACATCCTCACCTTCCAGGTGACCGGCAGTCAGATCGACCCCGTGATCGCGGTGATGACGCCGGTGCTGGTGGCCGCCATCGTGGCCGTCGCCGCGCTCGGCGCGGTCAAGGCCGCCCGCGGCGCCACGGTGCTGACGCTGCTGCCGGCCCTCTCGCTGGCGCTGGTGGTGGGCTTCATCGCCTTCAACAAGGTCGGCTCGCCGCAGTACATCTGCTGGCTGTTCCCCTCGGTGATCCTCGGGCTCGTGCTCGACCGGCGGGCATGGCTGCGGCCCGCGCTGCTGGTGCTGGTCACCGCCGCGCTCACCCAGATCGTGTATCCGATGCTCTACAACGGCATCCTGTACCCGGAGCCCGTCGCCGTCACGGTGCTGACGGTGCGCAATATCCTGCTCGTGGGACTGTTCGTCTGGATGGTCGTCCGGCTGGCGCGGGTGCGCCCGCCGGTGCGGCGCCCGGCGACGGTCGCCGCCTGATCGGAGGTCATCCCCATGCTCATCGCCTTCTCCGTCGCCCCGTCCGGCTCCGGCTCCGCCGACGGCTCGGTGCACGACGCCGTCGCCGCCGCGGTCGCCGTCGTGCGCGCTTCGGGCCTGCCGCACCGCACCACCTCGATGTTCACCGAGGTGGAGGGGGAGTGGGACGAGGTCTTCGCCGTCGTCAAGGCCGCCACCGACGCGGTGATGCCCTACGGCTCGCGCGTGTCGCTCGTGCTGAAGGCCGACATCCGCCCCGGCTACACCGGGGAGATCGACGGCAAGATCCAGCGCCTCGAGCAGGCCATCGCGGATGCCGCGGAGCCGCCCGCTCCGGACGCCACTACGCTGGGCGGGTGACCTCCTCGAACACCACGAGGGGGGCGGCGACGTGGGCGCTCCTTTCCCTCGCCGTCGGCAGCTTCGGCATCGGCATGACCGAATTCGTCGTCATGGGGCTGCTCCCCGACATCGCCGAGAGCCTGCTGCCGGCCCTGTGGTCCGACTCGCCCGAAGATGCCATCGCCCGCGCCGGCTGGCTCATCACCGCCTACGCGCTGGGCGTCGTCATCGGTGCGCCGACCATCGCCGGCTCGGTCGCGAAATACCCGCGGCACCGGGTGATGGTGGTGCTGGCGCTCGCGCTCACGGTGTTCAACGCGCTGACGTTCCTGCTGCCGAGCTTCGAGACCGTGCTGGCCTCGCGGCTGCTGGCGGGCCTGCCCCACGGCGCCTACTTCGGCATCGGCGCGCTGGTGGCCGCCGACGTGCTCGGCCCGGGCAAGCGCGCGCAGGGCGTCGCGTTCGTGCTCACCGGCCTGACCATCGCCAATGTGGTCGGCGTGCCGCTGGGCACCTTCCTCGGCCAGCAGGTGGGATGGCGGGCGGCCTTCGTCGTCGTCGCCGCGATCTTCGCACTCGCGACACTCCTCATCTGGATGTTCGTGCCCGCCCATCCCGGCGATCCGGGCCGCACTCTGCGCGCCGAGCTCGGCGTCTTCCGCATCGGGCAGGTCTGGTTCACGCTGGCGTTCGGCGCGATCGGCTTCGGCGGCTTCTTCGCCTGCTACAGCTACATCGCCCCCGTCATCACCGAGGTGGCGGGCTCGCCGGAGTGGGTGGTGCCGATCATCCTCGTGCTGATGGGGCTCGGCATGACCGCCGGCAACCTCGTCGGCGGACGCCTGGCCGACGGCGACCTCGTGCGCACCCTGCTGGGCGGGCTGGGGGTGCTCATCGTCGTGCAGATCTCGCTGGCGCTGACGGCGCAGTGGATCGGCGCGCTCGCGCTGTTCGTCTTCCTCGTGGGGTTCGCCTCGGCTGCCCTCAGCCCCGCCATCCAGACCCGCCTCATGGACGTCGCCGCCGACAACCAGTCGATCGCCGCCGCCCTCAACCACTCCGCCCTGAACATCGGCAACGCCCTGGGCGCCGCCCTGGGCGGCCTGGTCATCGGCGCGGGCCTCGGCTTCACCGCCCCGATCTGGGTGGGTGCGTCGCTGGCCGCGGCGGGACTGGTGATCGCGATCGTCAGCGTCGTCGTCGAGCGGCGCCGGGTGCCCGTGCTGCGCTGAACCGCCCCGGGCTGCGCCGGGCCGCCCGGGCTGCGCTCAGCCGTCCGAGGCTGCGCTGGGCCGTCCGCAGCCCCGCGCAGGGGTCAGGCGGCGAGGAGCCGCCGCAGGTGCGCGCCGACGACCTCGGTCTCGATGAGGAAGCCGTCGTGCCCGAAGTCGCTGGCCAGCACCACCAGCTCGTCGTCGATGGTCGAGCGGATGCCGCGGAAGATGCGCTGCTGCCCCTCCACGGGGAACAGCCGGTCGCTGTCGATGCCGAGCACGAACGTGCGCGCGGTGACCTGCGCGAGCGCGTCTTCGACGCCGCCGCGATCGCGTCCGATGTCGTGGGAGTTCATGGCCTCGACGAGCGTGATGTACGAGTTCGCGTCGAAGCGGCGCGTGAACTTGTTGCCGTGGAAGTCGAGGTAGCTCTCCACCGCGAACCGGCCGCCGCGGCCGAGCGGGCTGACCCCCGACTGCCAGGAGCGCTGGAACCGCTGGTTCAGCTCGATGGTGCTGCGGTAGTTCAGCATCGCCATGCGCCGCGCCAGCGCCAGCCCGCGGTGGGGCCCGTCGCCGTCGGCCTCGTCGTAGTACTCGCCGCCGGCGAAGCGCGGGTCGATGCGGATGGCCTCCAGCTGCACCGAGTTCAGCGCGACCTGGTCGGCCGTCGAGCTCGGGGGAGCGGCGAGCACCGCCAGGCGCGCGACGCGCTGCGGCATCCCGACGGCCCACTCCAGCGCGTGCATGCCGCCCATCGACCCGCCGACGACCGCCGCCCACGTGCCGATGCCGAGCCGGTCGGCCAGCAGCGCCTGCGCGGCGACCTGGTCGCGGATGGTGAGGTAGGGGAAGCGCGAGGCCCACTCGCGGCCGTCGGGGGCGATCGAGGACGCACCGGTCGAGCCCTGGCATCCGCCCAGCATGTTGGGGGCGACCACGAAGTAGCGGTCGGTGTCGAGGGCGCGGCCCGGGCCGACGATGTCCTCCCACCAGCCGTCGGTGGGGTGGCCGGGGCCGGCGTCGCCGGCCACGTGGCTGTCGCCGGTGAGGGCGTGCAGCACCAGCACGGCGTTGCCGCCGTCGGCATCCAGCTCGCCCCACGTCTCGTAGGCCAGGCGGATGCCGGGAAGCTCCCGGCCGCCCTCGGTGCGGAACGAACCCAGGGCCGCGAACCGGCGGCCGCCGACCGGGTCGCCGTCGCGCCAGGCGCCGGTGGCCGGGGGACGGGCGCGCAACAGGCGCGCGTCGGCCTCCGTGATCGGCGCGCTGGGCACCGTGTCTTCGGAGGTCTGCCAGTCCATGGCATCCATTCTCGCGGCTGGGGGCGCTGCGGGCGGTCGTGTTACGTCTCACGCGGCGATGCCCCGCCCCGGTGAAGGGACGGGGCATCGTGCCCGGTGACGGGAAGGCGCCTCAGGCGCGGGCGGCCTCGGCGAAGCGGCGCGCGGCGGCGAGGGCCTGGTCGAGGTCGGCCTTGAGGTCGTCGATGTTCTCCAGCCCCACCGACAGGCGCACGAGCCCCGGCGTCACTCCGGAGGTGAGCTGCTGCTCGGGGGTGAGCTGCGAGTGGGTCGTGGAGGCGGGGTGGATCACCAGCGAGCGCACGTCGCCGATGTTGGCGAGGTGGCTGAACAGGCTCAGCGAGTTGACGAACTCGCGGCCGGCGGCCACGCCGCCCTTCAGCTCGAACGACAGCACCGCGCCGACGCCGCGGGGCGCGTAGCGGTTGGCGGCGGCGTACCAGGGCGAGCTGGGCAGGCCCGAGTAGTTGACGCTGGCCACGTCGGGGTGGTTTTCGAGCCACTCCGCGATCTCCTGCGCGTTCTGCACGTGACGCTCGATGCGCAGCGACAGTGTCTCGATGCCCTGGATCAGCAGCCACGCGCTCTGCGGCGAGATGGCGGCGCCGAGGTCGCGCAGCAGCTGCACGCGGGCCTTGATGATGTAGGCCAGCGGGTCGCCGACGGCGGTCGTGTACGAGGCGCCGTGGTAGGAGGGGTCGGGCTCGGTGAGGCCGGGGAACCTGTCGACGTTCTGCGACCACGCGAAGGTGCCGCCGTCGACGATGGCGCCGCCGATGACGGTGCCGTGGCCGCCGAGGAACTTCGTCGCCGAGTGCACGATGATGTCGGCGCCGTGCTCGAACGGGCGGATCAGGTAGGGCGTGGCGATCGTGTTGTCGACGATGAGCGGCACACCGGCGGCGTGGGCGACGTCGGCGACGGTGCGGATGTCGAGGATGTTGATCTGCGGGTTGCCGACCGTCTCGGCGAAGAACAGCTTCGTGTTCGGGCGCACCGCGCGGCGCCACTCCTCGGGGTCGTCCTGGTTCTCGACGAAGGTCGTCTCGATGCCGAGCTTGGCGAGGGTGTACTTGAACAGGTTGTACGTGCCGCCGTAGATCGAGCTCGACGAGACGATGTGGTCGCCGGCCTGGGCGATGTTGAGCACCGCGAAGGTCTCGGCGGCCTGCCCGGAGGCGACCAGCAGTGCGCCGGTGCCGCCTTCGAGCGCGGCGATGCGCTGCTCGACGACGTCCTGCGTGGGGTTCTGGATGCGGGTGTAGATGTTGCCGAACTCGGCCAGCGCGAACAGGTTCGCCGCGTGGTCGGCGTTGTCGAACACGTACGAGGTGGTCTGGTAGATCGGGGTCGCGCGCGCCTTGGTCACCGGGTCGGGCTGGGCGCCGGTGTGGATCTGCTTCGTCTCGAAGCGCCAGTTCTCGGATGCGGTCATGTCGGGCTCCCCTGGATGATGCGCCCGATCGTCCCTCGATCGCGCGGTGGTCGTTCGCGGCGGTCGGATGCCGTCGCTGGGGTCGAGCGTACGTCCCGCCCCGCGGCGGCGGCAAAGCCCCGGACACGGGGCGTAACGCGCCCCGCCCCGCCCGATCGGCGCGCGCCGGGTCCCTTCTCGCGACACGGGGCCCCGGCTCGGGGGGTGGGGTGCGGCGCGGGTAGCGTGGGGGGATGACGACGCGACGTGCAGTGGTGACCGGGGCGAGCTCGGGGATCGGTGAGGCGACCGTGCGGGGCCTGCGGGCCGCCGGCTGGGACGTCGTGGGCGTCGCCCGCCGCGCCGGGCGCCTGGAGGCCCTCGACGCCGAGGTCGGCTCGGCCTCCTTCGCCGCCGACCTCACCTCCGAGACCGACGTCGAGGCCCTCGCCGCCCACCTCGCCGACACCGGCCCGGTGCACGCCCTCGTGCACGTGGCCGGCGGCGCCCGCGGCGCCGACCGCATCGAAGACGGCTCGCCCGAGGACTGGCGCTGGATGTTCGAGGTCAACGTGCTGTCGGCGCAGCTGGTGACGGCGGCGCTGCTGCCGCTGCTGCGCGACGCCGCGGCATCCGACGGGCACGCCGACACCCTGTTCGTCACCTCCACCGCCGCCCAGACCGCCTATGCCGGCGGCGCGGGCTACAACGCCGCCAAGGCGGGCGAGTCGATGCTGGTGCACGCGCTGCGCCTCGAGCTCGGCGGCGAGCCGATCCGGGTGAGCGAGGTCGCCCCTGGCATGGTGCACACCCCCGAGTTCACCCTCAACCGGCTGGGCGGCGACGTGTCGGCCGCCGAGAAGGTCTACGAAGACGTCGCCGACCCGCTGACCGCCGCCGACGTCGCCGACGTGATCGTCTACGCCCTGAGCGCCCCCGGCCACGTCAACCTCGACCTGGTCACCCTGCGTCCCGTCGCGCAGTCGGCGCAGCACCAGCTCGCCCGCGGCGCGCTGCGTCCGCGCGGGCACTGACCGCAGGGCGTCCGCTCAGGCGGGCGGGGCGTCGGCGAAGGCGACCTTCGGCACGAACAGCAGCAGCACCGCGGCCAGGAACCCGCCGGCCGCGCACACCGCCCACACGGTGATGTAGCCGCCCAGCGAGGCGGCGGTCTGGCTGGCGACCGCCCCGACCCCGGCGGCGAGCACGACGCCGAAGACGGCCGAGGCGAACGTGCCGCCGATGGTCTTGGTGGTGTTGGTGAGGGCGGATGCCACCCCCGTCTGGCCCCGCGGGGCGGCGGCCGCCGCGGCGGCGGGCATCGCCCCGACCAGCGCGCCGCAGCCGAGGCCGGCGATCGACAGGTTCAGCAGCACCTGCCACAGCTCGAGGTGGAACGGCAGGAACAGCAGGTAGCCGATGCCGACCAGCAGTGACGCGCCGATGAGCACGACCCGGGGGCTCGCCCACCGCGAGGTGACGGCGAACAGCACGGCGCCGACGATGAGCGACACGAGGTAGACCCCGATGATGTTGGAGCGCTCGGTGGCATCCAGCCCCAGCCCGTAGCCGAGCGCGGGGTCGGTGCCCGCATAGGTCGACAGCGGCCCCTGCGCGCCCAGCAGGCTGATGCCGACGAGGAAGGCGGTGGCCTGCACCGGCCACATCTCGGGCCTGCGCAGCACGCGGATGTCGATGGCGGGGTCGTCCTGGCGCAGCTCGTGACGCACGAACCAGACGAAGACGAGGATGCCGGCCACCAGCAGCGCGCCGACCCACCACCAGGCGCCGGGGCCGAGGTCGAGCTCGCCGATCATCCGCATCCAGACCAGCGCCCCGGTGACCAGCAGCAGCGCCCACGCGAGGATCACGAAGCCCGCGGTGTCGAGGCGGCGCCCGGCCTCGGGCTGCGACTCGGGCACCCACAGCCAGATGACGACCGCCACGATCGAGACCGCGACGGCGGGGACGATGAGGGTGAGGGTGAGGTCGCCGCCGGTCGCGGCGAAGATGCGTCCGGCCGCGAGGGCGCCGATGATCGCGCCGGCCTGCAGTCCCACCACCAGCAGGCCCGCCGCCCGGCGGGTCTGCGAGACGCCGCGCTGCTGGCTGCGCCCGCGTTCGAAGATGAGCGCGATCTCCAGCGGCAGCCACACCACGTAGAAGCCCTGCAGCGCCCAGGCGATGAGGAACGTCCAGAACGAGCCCGCGAAGGCGAGCCACCACGTGGCCCCGGCGGTGAGGACGGCGGCGATCAGCAGGATGCGCTTGTGGCCGTACATGTCGCCGAGCTTGGCGAGCACCGGCACGACCAGCGCCGACAGCAGCAGCTGCGCGGCCTCGAACCAGTTCACGTCGGAGTCGTGGATGCCCAGGTGCACGACGATGTCGCTGAACAGGGGCACGTAGTACCCCTGCAGGATGCCGCTGACCAGCTCGACGAGGATGAACCAGCCGATGAGGCCGGCGGTGATTCCCAGCGCTGACGAGGCCAGCGGGGTGCGCAGTGCGGTTCGGGTCGCCACGGCGCTCATTCTAGGGACGGCGGCGCGTGCGGCCGCGTGCGCGACACACCGCGGGAGTGCGCGCCCCGCCTAGGCTGGAGCGCGTGACGGATGAGCGCGAAGTGCTGACATGGGACGGTTTCGGAGAGGCGACGCGTGAGCTCTCGCGCGCGGTGCTGGCAGACGGCTTCGCGCCCGATGTGGTGGTGGCCATCGCCCGCGGTGGGCTGCTGCCGGCCGGAGCCATCGCCTACGGGCTCGGCGTCAAGAGCTGCGGGGCCCTGAACGTGGAGTTCTACACCGGCATCGGCACGGTGCTCGAGGCGCCCGCGCTGCTGCCCCCCGACCTCGACCTCGGCTACCTTCCCGGCAAGCGCGTGCTGCTGGTCGACGACGTCGCCGACAGCGGTCGCACGCTCGCCCTGGCCGTGACCATGCTGCGCGAGGCGGGCGCCGACGTGCGCTCGGTGTGCATCTACACCAAGCCCGGCACGATCGCCACGCCCGACTACTCGTGGCGCGCCACCGGACAGTGGATCGACTTCCCGTGGTCGGCGCAGGGCACGGTCGCCGAGGAGGACGCCGGCGCCGAGGCCAGCGCCTGATGCGCGCCGCCGCTCGGGCGGTCGGGCGGTGACCCCGGCGTCGCTGCCCGAGCTCGCCGACGCCGGGCTCGTGGATGCCGGGTGGGCGCGGGCGCTGGAGCCGGTGGCCCCCGACATCGCCGCCCTCGGGCAGCGGCTGCGCGCCGAGACGGCCGCCGGTCGCGGCTACCTTCCGAGCGGCGACCGCGTGCTGCGCGCCTTCGCGCGACCCCTGGCGGACGTGAAGGTGCTCATCGTCGGGCAGGACCCCTACCCGACCCCGGGCCACCCCATCGGCCTCTCCTTCGCGGTCGACGCGCACGTGCGGCCGCTGCCGCGGAGCCTCGCCAACATCTACCGCGAGCTGGCCGACGATCTGGACATCCCGCCCGCCGCGCACGGCGACCTGTCGGCGTGGAGCGATCAGGGCGTGATGCTGCTGAACCGGGTGCTCACCGTGGCGCCCGGCGCCCCGGCATCCCACCGCGGCTGGGGCTGGGAGAAGGTCACCGAGCACGCCATCCGCACCCTCGTCGCACGGGGGCGCCCGCTGGTGGCGGTGCTGTGGGGGAAGGACGCCGCCACCCTGCAGCCGCTGCTGGGCGACACCCCGATCGTGGCGTCGGCGCACCCGTCGCCGCTGTCGGCGCGGCGCGGGTTCTTCGGCTCCCGTCCCTTCTCGCGCGTCAACGCGCTGCTCGCGCAGCAGGGGGCCGGTCCCGTCGACTGGCGGCTCCCCGCGTAGGCTGGCGCGCATGCTGGAAGAGGAGTACGAGAAGACGCGTCGCCGCCTGCCCGCGCACCTGCGCCGGGTCGAGGCCGAGCGGCCCTTCTCCTACGAGATCAGACCCGTCCGCGATGCCGACATCCCCGACATCCGCGAGATCTACAACTACTACGTGACCAATTCGGTGGTCACCTTCGACGAGAAGAAGTGGTCGCTCGCGCAGTGGCGCGACAAGCTCGCGCACCTGGCCAAGCTCGGCATGCCGGTGCTGGTGGCCGAGTCGCCCACCGGGCAGGTGCTGGGCTACGCCCTCGTGCAGCCGATGTCGTCGAAGTCGGCGTACCGCTACAGCGTCGAGAACTCGATCTATCTGGGCCAGGCCGCCACCGGCAAGGGCCTCGGGCGGGCGCTGCTGGAGGCACTCATCGCCGCCAGCGAAGAGGTCGGCATCCACCAGATGGTCGCCGTCATCAGCGACAAGGGCGCCGAGGGGTCCATCGCCCTCCACGAGCGGCTCGGCTTCGTCGAGGTCGGCCGCATGGGCCGCGTCGGCTTCAAGTTCGGCCGCTGGCTGGGCACGATCTACCTGCAGAAGCAGCTCTCGCCCAAGAAGAAGAAGCGCTCACTGTTCGGGCGCGGCTGACCGCTCGGATGCCGGGGCGCCGGCATCCGCCTCGCGCACCGCGTCGACGAGGGTGCGCCACGGCCCGAGCAGCGCGCCGTCGGGCACCTGCGCGCGGTGGCGCACCGGGGGAGCGGTGACCTCGATCTCCCACTGGTAGCGATCGGCCCCCCGCGCGGCGGCGACGGCCGCATCCCAGTCGCACGCGTCGATGAGGGTGATCCACCGCGGCTCGCTGTCGGCCACGGCCGACACCCGCCACCGGCGAACGAGCCCGGCCACCCCGCCCGAGCGCACGACCGTGATCACGACGATCGTGCCGTCGTCGTCGGGGGCGTCGGCGGGTGCGTCGGCGCGGGGTCCCCGCCCGTCGCCGGCGCGGGGTCCCCGCCCGTCGCCGGCGCGCACGTCGTCGGGGGTCGCGGTCTCGTCAGCGCTGTGCGGCATCCTCGATCACGCCGACACCCACCCAGGCGGCGTGGACGGCGGCGGCCTCCTCCGATCCCTCACCGTACTCGCGCGTCGCGGCCGCGTGGGTGGCGGCGGCGAACTCGGCGAAGTCGGCGGTGTCGGACAGGCCGCCGGTGGTGAGGGTGAGGTACCAGATGCGGCCGGCGCGCTCCCAGGCGTGACCGCCGAGGGCGGTGGCCACCAGGTGGAACGCCTTGTTGGGGATGCCGGAGTTGATGTGCACGCCGCCGTTGTCGGCGCTGGTGTGCACGTAGTCGCGCATGTGGGCCGGCTGCGGGTCGCGGCCGAGCACGTCGTCGTCGTAGGCGGTGCCGGGGGCGCTGAGCGAGCGCAGCGCGTCGCCCTGGACGGCGTCGGTGAAGATGCCGGCGCCGATCAGCCACGACGCCTCGGCCGCCGTCTGCCCGCGCAGATGCTGCTCGGTGAGCGCGCCGAACACGTCGGCGATCGACTCGTTGAGCGCGCCGGACTGGCCGACGTACTGCAGCCCCCCGGCGTGCTCGACGACGCCGTGCGTCAGCTCGTGGCCGATGACCGACACCGAGCGGGTGAACCCCGTGAACACCTCGCCGTCGCCGTCGCCGAAGACCATGCGCTCGCCGTTCCAGAACGCGTTGTCGTAGTCCTCGCCGTAGTGCACGGTCGCCTCGAGGGTGCCGCCGGCGCCGTCGATCGACGAGCGGCCGAACGCCTCCCAGAACAGCGCGAAGGTGGCCCCGAGCCCGTCGAAGGCCTCGTCGACGGCGGCGTCGCCGGTGGCGGGGTCGTCTTCGCCGCGGGCGCGCACCCCGGGGAGCTGCTCGCGGTGCTGCGCGTCGGAGATCACCCGGTCGGGCGCCGGCGAGGCCTCGAGCACGAGCGCGCCGCCCTCGACCGACAGGTCGATGCTCGCGCGCGTCGGGCGGTACACCCGCGGCGCGGCGAGGGTCTGACGGGCCGCCTCGGCGGCGCGGGCCACGTGCGGCTCGGAGGATGCCGCGAGTCGGGCCAGCAGGTACGGGGGGATGATCGCGTGCATGCGCCCAGGGTAACCGCGGCCCCCGACGTCGCGGGGCGCGCATGACGCACCGCGTCGGGGCCCGTCAGGCCCCGGGGCGGGTCGGGTCGATCACCGGGATGGAGGCCAGCAGGCGCCGGGTGTAGGACACCTGCGGCTGCAGCAGCACCTTCTCGGTCGGACCCTCCTCGACGATGCGGCCGTCCTTCATCACGACGACGTCGTCGCAGAGGTTCTGCACCACGCCGATGTCGTGCGAGACGAGCACGAGTGTCAGTCCGTCGCGGCGGCGCAGGTCGCGCAGCAGCTCCAGGATCTGCGCGCGCACCGTCACATCCAGCGCCGACAGCGGCTCGTCGCCGACGAGGATGTCGGGGCGGTGCACGATCGCGCGCGCCAGGGCGATGCGCTGGCGCTGCCCGCCGGAGAACTCGTGCGGGAAGCGCTCGGCCATGGCGGCGTCGAGGCCGACGTCGGTGAGCACCTCGCGCACCCGCGCGCGCCGGTCGCCGTCGATCCCCAGCGCCCACAGCGGTTCGCCGACGATGCGTCCGACGCTCATCCGCGGGTCGAGCGAGGCGTAGGGGTCCTGGAACACGACGCCGGTGCGTCGGCGCAGCCAGTGCAGGGCGCGGGCGCCGGCGCGGGCGTCGACGGCGCGACCGTCCACCTCCACGGTGCCGGTGGTGGGCGCATCCAGTCCCAGCAGCAGCCGGATGAGCGTGGACTTGCCCGAGCCCGACTCCCCGATGACGCCCATGGCCGAGCCGGCGGCGACATCGATGTCGGTGTCGTCGAGGGCCGTCGTCCACTTCTTCGGCTCGAACAGCCGCGTCGTCGGCTGGCGGAAGCGCCGCCCGAGTCCGCGGGCGCGGATGAGACTGTCGCTCATGCGCCGCCTCCCGGTCGCCACACCGTGGCCGTGGCATCGCGCAGCAGGCCCTGCGTGACGGGGGAGCGGGGCGCGGTGAGCAGCGTCGACAGGGGGCCCTGCTCGACGACGCGACCGGCGTCGAGCACGACGGCATCCGTCGCGATCTGCGACAGCACCGCGAGGTCGTGCGTGATGAACACCAGCGACATGCCGTCGCCGGTGACGAGCCCGTGGAGCAGTTCGAGGATGTCGGCCTGGATCGTGACGTCGAGGGCCGTGGTCGGCTCGTCGGCGATGAGCAGGCGCGGCCGGCACGCCAGCGCCGCGGCGATCGCGACGCGCTGACGCTGCCCGCCGGAGAGCTGGTGGGGGTAGCGCCGCACGATCTGCGCGGGGTCGGGCAGGCGCACCCGATCGGCCTCGGCCACCGCACGGGCCAGCGCCTCGCGCCGCCCCAGGCCCTCGTGGATGCGGAACGCCTCGGCGATCTGACGACCGACGGTGCGGATGGGGTTCAGCGCGGTGCGCGGCTCCTGGAAGACGATGCCGATCTCGTCGCCGCGCAGCGCCGCCAGCTCCCGCTCGGGCAGGCCGATGAGCTCGCGCCCCTGCCAGCGGATGCTGCCGCCCACCTCGGCGCCGTCGGGGAGGAGGCCGAGGATCGCCAGCGCGGTCATCGACTTGCCCGAGCCCGACTCGCCGATCAGGCCCACCCGGGCGCCCTCGGGCACGTCGAACGAGACGCCGTCGACCACCCGTGCGCCGTCGATGTCGATCACCAGGTCGCGCACCTCGAGGGTCATGCGATCACCTCCGGCTGGTGGGTGCGCGCCGCGCTGCGCCGGCGGCTGAGGGTGGGGTCGGTCGCCTCGCGCAGGCCGTCGCCGAGCAGGTTCAGACCCAGCACGGTGAGGGTGATCGCCAGCCCCGGCCACACGACGCTGCCGGGGTGCACGGTGATGTAGGCCTGCAGGTCTTTGAGCAGCAGGCCCCACGAGGGCTCGGTGACGGGCGCGCCGAAGCCGAGGTACGACAGGCCCGCCTCGGCGAGCACCGCCACGGCCATGCCCCACGACAGCTGCACGATGAACACCGGCGCCACGTTGGGCAGCAGGTGCCGCCACAGGTTCTGGAAGGGGGTGAGCCCGGCCGCGCGACCGGCCAGCACGAAGTCGCTGTGCAGCACGCGGCGCAGCTCGGGCCGGGTGACACGGGCGATGTTCACGCCGAAGCCGATGCCGACCGAGACGATCACCACCAGCAGCGAACCGCCCCACACCGCCGACAGCATCATCGCGATCAGCAGCACCGGGAAGGCGATGAGGATGTCGACGGCCACGGCGACCGTCTCGCGCAGCCAGCGCGCGGTGAGCGCGCCGAGGGCGGCCAGCAGGATGCCGATGACGGTGGCCACGACGCCCGCGCCGACGGCGACCCACACCGTCGTGCGCGCCCCGGCCATCAGGAGGCTCAGGATGTCGCGGCCGGAGTTGTCGGTGCCGAGCAGGTGCGGCCAGCCCGGCGGCGACCAGCGCGCCGCGACGTCGACCTGCTGCGGGTCGAAGGGGGTCCAGAAGACCGACACGAGTGCGGTGAGGGCCACGACGAGCACCACGATGATGCCGAACCGTCCGGTGCCCAGCGCCCAGAGGCGCCGCAGCCACGAGGCGCGTGCCCGCCCCACCCGCGCGCTCACTCCGCCTCCCGCTGCCGGGGGTCGATGACCCGGTGGAGGAGGTCGACGAGGAAGCCGACGATGAGCACGAACCCGGTGAGCACGAGCAGTTCGCCCTGCACCTTGGGCAGGTCGCGCTGGCCCACATCGGCCACCAGCATCCGCCCGATGCCGGGCAGGCTGAACAGCTGCTCGATGACGACGGCGCCCACGATGATGCCGGCCACCTGCAGCCCCAGCACGGTGATGATCGACAGGCCGACGTTGGGCAGGCCGTGGCGCAGCAGCGCCTGGGTGCGGGTGAGGCCCTTGGCCGCGGCGGTGCGCACGTAGTCCTGGCCGACCGCCTGCAGGGTCGCCGAGCGCACGAAGCGCATGAGCATGGCGCCCTCGATCACCCCGATCGTGATGGCCGGCAGCAGCAGCGAGCGGAAGGCGAGACCGGGGTCGGACCAGCCGGTGCGGGGGAAGCCCTGCGCGGGAAGCCACCCGAGCCACACCGCCACCACCACGACGAGCATCATCCCCGCCCACACCACCGGCACGGCTGCCAGCGCCTGGGCGGTGACGTTGATCACGGTGCCCGAGGCCCGGCCGCGACGCATCGCGGCGAAGACGCCGAACGGCAGGGCGATCACCAGGGCGACCGTCATCGCCATGAGGCCCAGCGGCACGGTGACGGCGGCCTTCTCCAGCAGTTCGTCGGCGACGGGCGTGCCGGTCAGCTGCGAGGTGCCGAGGTCGCCGGTGAGCACCCCGCCCAGCCACGTGAGGTACTGCACGACCAGCGGGTCGCCCAGCCCGAGCCGCTCGCGGATGCCCGCGAGCTGCTCGGGGGTGGCGTTCAGGCCGGCGATCAGCTGCGCGACGTCGCCGGGCAGCACCCGCAGGGTGACGAAGATGAGCGCACTGGCCACGAACAGTCCCAGCACCAGCAGGGACAGTCGGGTCAGCGCGTAGCGGATCACCCCTTGCTCTTGGCCAGCTCGGCGAGGTTCAGGCGCTCGTTGACGTTGACCGTCGGCATGCCGGTGACGTGGGTGCCCACGGCGACGACGGACGCGCCGTTGTACAGCCAGTCGGCGGCCTGGTCGTCGGCGACGATCGCGGCGGCCTGGGCGAGCAGGTCGGCGGCGTCGCCCTCATCGGTGGCGGCGACCGACTCCTGGTACAGGCGCTGCACCTCGGGGTTGTCGTAGGTGAAGTAGTAGTCGGGGTTGGCCCAGTTCTCGAAGTCGCGCGCCTCGGTGTGCAGCACGAAGCTCAGGTCGTAGTCCTTGTTGATGTAGACGTCGTTGAGCCAGGTCGGGAACTCGACTGGGTTGACCTTCAGCGTGATGCCCACGTCGGCGAGGTTGGACACCAGGATCTGCGAGACGGTGGTGCCGTAGCCGCTGTACAGCGTGAGGGTGAGGGTGAGGTCTTCGGCGTTCGCATCGGCGAGCAGCTTCTTGGCCGCCTCGGGGTCGAACGGGGCGGTGTCGCTGAGGTCCTCGTAGCCCGGGTCGAGCTCGGGGATCGGGCCGTACTGGGTCTGGCCGGCGCCGAGGGCGGCGACGATCGACTTCTTGTCGATGGCCTGGCGGATCGCCTGGCGCACGCGCACGTCGTCGAGGGGGGCCTTGGTCGAGTTCATCGCCAGGGTGCCCTTGTCGGTGGACGCGCCGGTCTCGAGCACGAAGTCGCCGTTGCCCTCGATTTGGTCCTTCAGCGTCGCGTCGAAGCCGGTGACGACGTCGAGCTCACCGGCGAGGGCGCCGGTGAGGGCGGCCTGGGTGTCGGGGATGTAGTCGAAGACGACCTCGGTGACGGGGGCCTTGTCGCCCCAGTAGTCGTCGTTGCGCTCGAAGCTGATCGAGTCGCCCTGCTTCCAGGTGCCCAGGCGGTAGGGCCCGGTGCCGTTGGCCGCGGTCTTGCGGTCGATGGTGTCGTCCTGCTTGAGGATGAGGCCGGCGCGGCCGGTGAGCGACCACAGCAGCGTCGAGTCGGGCTGGTCGAGGGTGAGGGTGATCGTCTGCCCCTCGGCGGCGATGCCGGTGACGTGGGCGAGGCGCGCCGAGTCGCGGTAGGTGGCGGTGTCGCGCACCTGCGTGAGCGACCACACCACGTCGGCGGGGGTGAGCTCCTCGCCGTTGTGGAAGGTCACGCCCTCGCGCAGGGTGAAGGTGTAGGTGAGGCCGTCGGGGGAGACCTCGTAGTCGCTGGCCAGGGCGGGCACGATGTCCTGCTCGGGGGTGCGGGAGACCAGGCCCTGGTAGACGTTGTCGATGAGGATCTGGTCCAGCGCCGCGCCGGCCGTCTCGCGGATGTCGAGGTTGCCCGGCTCGAGCACCAGGCGGATGGCCACCGACGCGTCGGCGTCGGGGGTGCCGGCCGTGGCGGAGGGGGCCGGGCTGCCGCCGGCGCTGCACGCGGTGAGTGCCAGCGCGCTGGCGGCGACGAGGGCCGCGGCGGCGAGGGTGAGACGACGGAGCATGTCGGGGGTGGTCCTTTCGCAGGGGGCAGGGCGCGTCGTTGCTGGGTACTGCGCCGGAGCTGCCGACTCTTGTGCGCGTAACAGCCTAGGCTCCGGCGCCGCAAGTGCTGACATCCAGTGTCATCAACACCGCTGACAGCAACAGCGCCGCCGCCCGATCACTTCCCGGCGATGTCGCGCACGAGGGTGCCCAGCGCGGCCGGCTGCTCCTCCTGCACGTTGTGACCGGAGGGCACATCGACGGTGGTGGCGCCGGGCACGCGCTCCCGGAAGGTCGCCAGATCGGCGGGGGTGACGAAGCCGCGGTCGCCGCGCACGAGGGTGATCGGGGCGCTCGCGTGGGCCAGATCGTCCCAGCCGCCGGCCGACAGCAGCTCCCGCAGCGCCTTCTGCTGCGCGGATGCCGCGGCGGCGGCATCCGGGTTGGCGGCCAGCGCGTTGGCGATGCGGGCGAAGTGGTGCTTCCACTCGACGCGCCCGTCCTCGCGCACGCGCGAGTTGAGGAAGACGCCGCGGGTGGCCGCCGCGCGGGTGCCGCCGAGCCCGAACGACAGGGCCCGGTCGACGAGCTCATCGCGCGAGGCCCAGTCGGCGGGGCCGGCGAAGAAGGCGCCGATCTGCGCGGCATCCCCGTCGGGGTCGATGCCGGGGGTGATGTCGACGACGACGAGGTGGCGCACCAGCTGCGGGTGGGCGGCGGCCAGCGCGGCGGCGGTGAGACCGCCCAGCGACTGGCCCACCAGCACCTGCGGGGTGCTCGTCCAGGCGGCGAGGGGCTCGGCGAGGTCGGCGGCGAGGGCGCGGCCGGTGTAGGCGGCGTCGTCCCGCCACGACGAGTCGCCGTGACCGGGCAGATCCACGGCGAGGGCGGGCAGGCCCAGCGACAGGATCGTCGTGTCCCACGTGTGCGCGTTGAGGCCGGCGCCGTGGAGGAAGGTCACCACCGGCGGCGCGTCGCCGTAGTGCAGGGCGCTGACCGAGCGCCCGTCCGGAAGCGTGTGGCTCAGCCGGCGCACGGCGGGGGCGGCGACGCCCACGGCTTCGGCCTGCGCGGGGAGGAACTGGAACTCATCCATGACCGCCATTCTGCCTCGCCCCCGTGGGGGTGACGTGACAGGGTGGGGGTCATGACTGAGGAACGCCGCGTCCACCTCTCGCGCTCGGCCCGCCCCGCCTACGACGCCCTCGAGGCCTTCTCGCAGACCGTGGGCGACATCGCCAAGAGCGCGGGGATCGACGAGCGTCTGAAGGAGCTCGTGCTGCTGCACACCTCGCAGCTCAACGGCTGCGCCTACTGCGTGCGCGTGCACGTGGACCGCGCGGTGACGGCCGGGGTGACGGTGGACGAGATCGCGCAGCTGGCGGCCTGGCGGGAGTCGGGCGTGTTCAGCGCCCGCGAGCGGGCGGCGCTGCAGCTGGCGGAGAGCTACGTCTACATCCACGAAGAGGGCATCCCCGACGAGGTGTACGACCACGTCGGCGGCATCTTCACCGAGCAGGAGTACGTCGCCCTCAGCTGGCTGCTCGTGTCGATCAACTCCTTCAACCGCATCACCATCGCCGGCAAGTACCCGGTGCCGCCCCGGCGCGGCGACACCCGCGCGTGAGCGTCTCGGGCGCCCTCAACTTCCGCGACGTCGGCGGGCTGCGCGCCGGCGACGGGGTCACCCGCCACGGCGTGCTGCTGCGGTCGGGGCATCTGGCCCGGCTCGACGCCGACGGCGCGGCCGTGCTGCGGGGGCTCGGGGTGCGCCGCATCGTCGACCTGCGCTCGGGCGAGGAGGTGGCCTCCGAGCCGTCGCGCGTCGACCTCATCGGCTCGAGCGAGCTCGAGACGGTGCGCGCGCCGCTGTTCGCCGGCTCCACCGCATCCTTCTTCGACGCCGACGTCACCCTCGAGAGCATGTACCGCACGATCCTCGCCGAGGGGTCGCAGGCGATCGTCGCGGCCGTGCAGACCATCGCCCGCCATGCCCCGGTGCTCGTGCACTGCACCGTCGGCAAAGACCGCACCGGGGTGACCGTGGCGCTGGCGCTGGCCGCCGCGGGGGTCGACGAGGACGAGATCGTCGCCGACTACGCGCGCACCGAGGCCTCGCTTCCCGAGCGGCGCAACGCGCGCGTGCTCGCCTACCTGCGCAGCGCCCACCCCGAGGCGCGCAACCTCGAGGCGCTGGCGACGCGCTCGCCGGCCCCGGTGATGCGGGAACTGCTCGCCGAGATCGACCGCGAGCACGGCGGGGCGGCCGCGTTCCTGCGCACCCACGGGCTCGACGCCGACGACCTGCAGCGGCTGCGCGAGGTGCTCGTCGCCCGGGAGGGGTGACCGCGGCGCGGTCGTCGCGGCCGGCATCCGCGCCTGGCGCGAAGGTTAGGCATGCCTATCCTGTGGGGGGTATAGTGGCCTCATCATGTCCACGCGTCTCGCCCACGACCCGACCGCCTGCAAGGCGTCGCGTCACGAGCGCGTGCAGCACCTGATCACCGCCGACGAGCACAGCCTCGCCGAGCTGCAGGCGCTCATCGCGACGCTGCCGATCTGCTCGACCGGGCGCGTGTTCATCGAAGTGCCGGATGCCGAGTGGATCGGCCGCATCGACGCGCCGGCGCGCATGACGGTGACCTGGCTCGACCGCTCGCGCCGCAGCGGCACGCCCGGCACCGGGCGCACCTGCGTGCCCGGGCAGGCACTCACCCGCGCGGTCACCGGCTGGGCCGACGAGATGCTCTGCGAAGAGGCGGCCCGCGCCACCCGCATCCACCTGCTGGGCGGCTACCTCGGCACCGCCGACATCTTCGACCACCTCACCGGTGCGCTCGGCTTCGACGCCGACGGCATCGGCACCCCCGCGCGCTTCGGCCTCGCCGCCGCGCGCTGAGTCCGCCCCGCGCCGGCGCCGGACGCCGCCTCAGGCGCCGCGCGGCACGTAGTTGCCGTCTTCGAGCCCGGCGAGGATTTCGAACCGGTTCGTCAGCGGGTTCTGCCCGGCCAGCAGGTACAGCAGCGGCATGAGCATTCCGTAGCGCCGCCACTGCCGCGCGTGCACGGCCTCGTGGCGCAGCACCGCCGCCGTCACCCGCGCGTCGCCGGTGAGGTAGCAGGCGCCCACGCAGACGCCCCCGCGGCGGAACGTGCGGGCCGGCATGCCGGTGAACACCCAGAGGCCCTCGCGGCGCTCGACCCGCCCGGTCGACCACAGGCCGCCCCAGACGAACCCGACCGCGGTGCCCCACCACGCCCCCGCCCGGCTGAGCGGAGAGTCGAGGAAGGGGAGGAACGCGTCGAGGCGCTCGCCGCGGGCGACCGCGCGGGCGGCGCGCTCCCGCCAGCCGGCGGGCGGGGTGCGCAGCGCGCTCATGCCAGCGCGCCCACGACGCGCAGGATGGTGCCGAGGTCGTCGACGGCGGCGGCCGGGCTCGCGGGGGCGAAGCCGGCGATCGAGGCGCCGACCAGCGGCATCCGCTCGCGCAGCGCCCCCAGGGCGGCGATCAGCTGCCCCGCCGGCACCCCGAAGGGGACGGGCAGGGCGAGCCCGGCGAGGTCGGCCGGGTCGATGACATCGAGATCGACGTGCACGTACACCGCGTCGGCGCCCGTCGCCAGGGCGGCATCGACGAGCACCCGCGGGTCGGCGAACGCGTCGGCGGCGACGTGACGCACCCGGCCGGCGGCCACGAGGTCCCACTCCGCATCGTCGAACTCGCGCGAGCCGGCGAGCACTACGCGCTCGGCACCCACGGCCGCCTGGGCGAACGGACCCTCGTCGAACAGGGCGCGCAGCGCCATGCCGGCCAAGGCGCCCGACGGCGAGGTGTCGGGGGAGTGCAGATCGGCGTGGGCGTCGAGCCAGACGACGGCCAGCGACGGATGCCGCGCCGCGGCGTGCGCGACGGCGCTCACCGCGACCGCGCAGTCGCCGCCCACTGCGATCGCCGGCTCGTCCGAGCCGGCCAGCGCCTCGGCGACCGCGTCGCGCACCCGCGACAGCGCGCTGAAGCGGCGGATGCCGGTGTCGAGGGGCTCGCCTGCTTCGGCCGGCACCTCGATGCGCGTGGTCGCCGAGCGGGGCAGGTCGCCGGCGATGGCCTCGGCGCCGTCGACCAGCATCATCGCGCGCGGCGAGGGCGAGCCCTGCCACTGCGGCACCACCAGAAAACGCGTCATGCTCTCATCCTTCCGCCGTCGGCATCCGCTGTCACCGGCCTGCGCTGCGGCTGCCCGTCCGCCGCGGCGCGGCCCGGGATCATCGACGACGCGAGGCACCACGCGCGGCGGGGCGTCCCGCCGGCGTGATGCCTCGCGTACCGGGTCTTACTGCTCGATGGCGGGGGCGGCGCCGGACTTCAGCGCGGCCAGGCGCGCCTCGACCTCGGTGAGCTCGCCCACGTCTTCGAGCTGGTTGAACTGCGCGTCCAGCGACGACGCCGCGATCTCGGCCTTGCCGGCCGCGAGCGCCTCCTGACGGCGCACCTTGTCTTCGAACCGGCCGAGCTCGCTGGTCGGGTCGAGCACGTCGATCGACTTGACGGCGTCGTGCACCTTGTTCTGCGCCTCGGCCGACTTGGCACGCGCCAGCAGCTCGGAGCGCTTCGACTTCAGCTCCTGAAGCTTCTGCTTCATGCCGTTGAGGCCGTCCTTGAGCTTGTCGACGACCTCGGTCTGGGCGGCGATCGACGGGGCCAGCGTGCGGGCCTCGTTCTCCTCGCTGATCTGACGCTGCAGCGCGATCTTGGCGAGGTTGTCGAACTTGTCGGCGTCGGCGGCGTTGCCCGACTGCCGCAGCTGGTCGGCCTTGCGGCTGGCTGCGAGGGCCTTGCCGCCCCACTCGGTGGCGGCCTTGACGTCTTCGGCGTGGTCGCGCTCGAGCAGGCGCAGGTTGCCGATCGTCTCGGCGATCGCCGCCTCGGCGTCGGCGATGTTGTTGCTGTAGTCGCGGACGAGCTGGTCGAGCATCTTCTGCGGGTCTTCGGCGGAGTCGAGCATCGCGTTGATGTTCGCCTTCACGAGCGTCGAGATGCGGCCGAAGATGGACTGCTTTACCATCGGGTTCCCTTTCTGGAGGAGGTAGGTCGGAGGTCGAGCGTGGAATCGGGACGGGCGGGGAGTCTCGTGCGGAGCCGAACCGGCCCGGCGGATGCGAGTCGTCGGCGGATCAGAATCGACCTCCACCCCGGCGGGCACGGGTGCCGCCGCCGCCGAAGCTGCCGGGCCGGAAGCCGCCCCCGCCGCCGGTGCGGCCGCGGGACGATCCGCCGCCGAAGCCGCCGCCACCGAAGCTGCCGCCGCCGCCAAAGCCGCCGCCGCCGCCCTGCATCGCGTTGACGATGATGCCGCCCAGCACGGCGCCCATGATGTTGCCGCCGAGCCCGCCGCCGGTGCCCCCACCGCCGCCGAACGCGCCGACGTCGCCCTGTGCGGCGCCGAGCGCCTGCGCGGCCAGGTCGTTGGCGCGCTGGGCGGCCCCGAGGGCCGCGGCGGGGTCGGAGTCGGCGAGCTGACGGGCCTGCACGAGGGCGGCCCCCGCCTCGGCGAGCCGGGTGCGGGCGGTGGCGCCCACGGCGCCGCGGCGGGAGGTGATGAAGTCTTCGGCGGCCGACACCTGCGCCTGGGCCTGGGTGAGCAGCTGGGCGAGCTGCCGCTCGGCGCGGCGCGCCTTCTCCTGCGCATCGCGCACCCCGTCCAGCAGGGCGTCGATCTGGGTGTCGGCGGCCTCGAGCTGCTCGAGGGCGGCCAGCGGTCGGCGCGCCGTGCCGGTCAGCAGCGCCGTGGCGGCGTCGAGCTGACGCCGGGTCGCGGCGATCACCGGGGCGACCCGGCCGTCGGGATCGGGCACCGTGGCCGCCGTGGCCAGGTCGGTCTCGACGTCGGTCACCAGCGCGGCGGCCGACTGCTCGGCGGTGGCCAGGTCGGCGGCGAGCGAGCCGACGGCATCCTGCATCTTCTGCGCCTGCGCGACGGCGTCTTCGGCGGCGCGGATGTGCACGGCGGCCTCCGAGCCGTCGCCGGCCCCGATCGCCTGCTCGGCGAGGGTGAGACGCTCGTCGGCGAAGGCGAGCCGCTGGGCGGCCTGGGCCGGGTTGTCGGCGACGGTGGCCAGCGCCTCCGGCGCATACGCGGTCTGCAGCGCCTGCAGGCGCGACTGCGCGGCGGGGGCGTGCTCTGCCACCGTCGCCCGCAGCGTCTGCACGCGGCCGAGCGCCTCGGGGGCGTTCTGCTCGAGGCTGCGCAGCCGGTCGAACGCGGCGGCCTTCTCGTCGAGCACCGTATCGGCGTGCGCGCACAGGTCGAGGATCTGCTGCGCCCAGGCGCGCACCTGCGCGTCGGTGTCGGCGACGTCGTCGTCGAGCTGCTGCTGCAGCGAGAACGCGTGGTCGAGGTCGGCCTTGGCCGCCGTGAGGGCATCGGTGAACTCGCGCGCCGTCTCTTCGCCGAACTGCGCGATGGCGAAGCCGAGCTCCTGCTCGCTCGTCTTCACGGCGTCGTCGGCGGCCACCAGGGCCGAGGCGGCGTCCCGCCGCAGGTCGGCGGTGGAGCGCACCGGGGCGGCGCCGCCGCCCGTGCCGGGAGCGCCGGCGGCCGCGCGCTTGCGAGAGCGCACCACGACCACGGCGACGAGGATGCCGACGGCGACGACCACCACGATCAGCAGCACGACCCAGATCGGGCTCACCCCGCCCGCGCCCGCCGCGTCGGCGAGGCCGGTGGCGGCGGCATCCGCGGCGCCCGCCCAGTCGCCGGCGCGCAGGGCCGGCGCGATGAGGTCCTGCTCGATGTCGGTGAGCTCCGCGCCCGACACCGGGCCCTGTTCGTCGCCGGAGAGGTAGTAGGCCCGGCCCTCGGTCGCCACGGCGAGCAGGTACTGGTTCGGGCCCAGGTTGTTGACGGTCGCGGTGGTGTTGGCCCACTGGGCGGCATCGCTCGGGTCGGTGAAGACGTCGACGTACGTCACCCACAGCTCCACGCCGTCCGAGGGCAGGGCGGAGAGACGCTCGTCGAGGCTCTGCTCCTCGGCATCGGTCAGCACATCGGCCTGATCGAGCACGTGGCCGGACCCCAGGGTCACCGGCGCGGTCAGGGGAGCGACCGGCTCGGTGAGGGGCGCGACGGGCTCGGTGAGGGGCGCGACGGGCTCGGTGGCCAGCGCCGCCGACGCGGCACCGCCGAGCACGATCGACCCGGCCGCGACGAGCGCGAATGCCAGACGCGAACGCATGCGTTCCTTCCCACGGGGCCCGCTTCCCGCCCCCTTGTCGCCGATCCTATGCCCGGCCCGGTATGCGATTCCAGGTGGGGCGGACGCTCACAGAGAACACCTAGGTCTCCCCGCCGCACCGTGCGTCGCTCGGGCCCGCGCGCCCCGCCGCGGGTTAGGGTGACCGCTGCGGAGGACACCATGGACAGATACGGCGACGACGTGCTCGCCCCCGGTTGGCGCACCGCCGGCCGACCCACCGTGCAGAAGACCCCGGCCGAGCGTGACCTCGTCGTCGAGGTCGCCGCCGACGGCTACTGCGGCGCCGTCGTCGGGGTGCGCGGCGGCATGGTCGAACTGGAAGACCGGCACGGTCGGGTGCGGGTGTTCCCGCTCGGCGCGGGCTTTCTCGTGGAGGGCGTGCTCGTCGAGCTCGTCGCCCCCGCAGCCGTGGCGCCGACGGGTCCTCGCCGCACGGCATCCGGGTCATTCGCCGCACCGCAGCAGCGCGCGCGGGTCGCGCGGGCGTCCCGCATCCTCGTCGAGGGGCGCCACGACGCCGAGCTCGTCGAGAAGGTGTGGGGAGACGACCTGCGCGCCGAGGGCGTGGTGGTCGAGTACCTGCAGGGCGTCGACCTGCTCGCCGACGTGCTGCAGGAGGACCCGCCCGGCCCGGGTCGCCGCTACGGCGTGCTCGTCGACCACCTCGTGACCGGGTCGAAGGAGTCGCGGCTGGCCGACAGCGTGATGCGCGGCCCGCACGGCGCGCACCTGAAGATCGTGGGTCACCCGCACATCGACGTCTGGCAGTGCGTGCGTCCCGAGGTGCTGGGGATCCGCGCCTGGCCCGACGTGCCCCGCGGCATCGAGTGGAAGGTCGGCGTCAGCCGCGCCCTCGGCTGGCCGACCGGCGACCAGGCCGACATCGCCCGCACCTGGCGGCGCATCCTCGGGTCGGTGAAGACCTACCGCGACCTCGACCCCGCCCTCCTCGGCCGCGTCGAGGAGCTCATCGACTTCGTCACCGTCGACTGACCCCACCGCCCCGGCTCCGCGCCGCCCCGCGAAACTCCTCCACATCGGGCCCGTTGTCGGGCTGGGAGCGGTCTCTCGGGCGGTGACGCCCCGGATCGGAGGAGTTTCGCGGCGGTGGGCCGGGGGCCCGGCGGGCGTGGCGGGGCCCGGGCGGGCGCGGCGGGGCCGGAGGTCGCCGCCCCCAGGCTCGCCGCGGGCGGCCTCGAGCTCCCGTCCGCGGACTCGTGCTGCCTCTCGCGGACCGGGGCCGCCCGCGTGGACGGCCCGACGCGCGGTGTCCGGTGTCCGCGCCGGCTCGCGAAACTCCTCCATTCCGGGCCGTTCCAGCCCCGGGGAGCGCTCTCTCGAGCGGTCGCGCCGCGAAGTGGAGGAGTTTCGCGCCGGGGCGTGAGCGGAGAGCGGCGGACCGGAACCCGCGGCGGGGCGGGGAGCGGGGCCGGTACCCTGGGACTGTGCCGCATCCCGACGCCGACGACCTCGCGCCCGAGCGGCGCTTCCGCGACAAGCCGGTGTCGTTCGTCCGCCGCAGCGGCCGCATGACCGATGCGCAGGAGGGTGCCTGGGAACACCTGGCCCCGCACTACGTCATCGACGTCGAGCGGGATGCCGCGGCCACGAGCATCCGTCCGGGCACGGTCATCGACCCGGTCGCCGTGTTCGGCCGCGACGCCCGGCGGGTCGTGGAGATCGGCTCGGGCCAGGGACACGCGATCGTCAACGCCGCCCTCGCCCACCCCGACACCGACTTCATCGCGGTCGAGGTGTTCCGTGCGGGGCTGGCCCGCACCATGCTCGACGCCGACCGCGTCGGCGCGCGCAACCTCCGCCTGGTCGAGGCGAACGCCCCCGAGGTGCTCGAGCACCTGCTGCCCGCCGAGTCGATCGACGAGCTGTGGATCTTCTTCCCCGACCCGTGGCACAAGTCCAAGCACAACAAGCGGCGCCTGGTCGCCCCGCCCTTCCCGCCGCTGGCGGCGCGGGCGCTGACCGGCGGCGGTCTGCTGCGCCTGGCGACCGACTGGGAGGACTACGCCCTGCAGATGCGCGAGGTCATGCGGGGCGCCGACGACTTCGCGCCCGCGTTCGAGGGCGAGTGGGCGCCGCGGTTCGAGGGGCGCGTGATGACGGCGTTCGAGCGCAAGGGCCTCGCGAAGGGCCGCGACATCCGCGACCTCGTCTACCGGCGCGCGGACCGCACATGAACGCGCGCGGCGCGGCATCCGCACGCCCCCTGGTGGCGTGGGGGACCGGGCCGGCGCTGCTCGTGTGCCTGGCCGCACCGGCGTTCTTCGTGCTGCTGCTGCCGTGGCTGGGCTGGCTGCTGCTGGCGGCCGGACTCGCCTGGGCGCTGCTGATCGAGCGCCGCGCGGTCACGGCATCCGCGCCGTCGCTCACCCGCGACCTGTCGCTCATCGCGGCGGGCCTGCTGATCGTCTCGGCGATCCCGCTGAAGGCCGAGCTCGACAACCTCGCGATGCTGCGCTTCACCCTCGCCCTCGGCGGGGCGGTGGTCGTGCCCTACGTGATCTCGCGGTGGGTCTACCGCGACCGCGCGATCGGGTTCCCCTGGCGCGGCGGCACGCGCTGGAAGCGGTGGCAGTGGATCTGGCTCGGCCTCGTGCTGCTGCTCGGGTGGCTGATCCTGCCGTTCTACTTCATCACCTCGGACGTCTACCTCAACTGGCCGGTCGTCGACAGCCCTGACCTCATCGCACGGCTGTTCGTCGGCGTGGGCGCGGTGGGCATCTGGGACGAGCTGTTCTTCATCTGCACCTGCTTCGTGCTGCTGCGGCGGCACTTCGCGGATGCCGCGGCCAACGTGCTGCAGGCGATCGTGTTCGTGTCGTTCCTGTGGGAGCTGGGCTACCAGGCGTGGGGGCCGGCGCTGACGATCCCGTTCGCCCTGCTGCAGGCGGTGATCTTCCTGAGGACACGCTCGCTGGGCTATGTCGTGACCGTGCACCTGCTGTTCGACGCGGTCGTGTTCGCGGTGCTCGTGCACGCGCACAACCCCGGACTGCTCAGCGCGATCTTCTTCATCTCCCCTTGAGCCCGAGCCGCGCCCGGGCCCGCGCCCGAGCCCGGGCTCAGAGGCGTTCGAGCACCTGCGGCAGGAACGCGATCGTCGCCGCGATCGGACCGGTGAGGGCGGCGGCGATGACGAGTCCGATCACCAGGATGTTGCCGAGCACCGCCCCCGCCACGGCGCGCCCGCGTGACCCGCCGTCGCGGCGGTCCGGCCGGCCCGGACGGATGCCGGGGCGGGCGGCGGAACGGATGTCGAGGCTCGCTGTGCTCATGTCATCGACGCTACGGAGCGCTGGCCGCCGGCGGATCGGCCGACGGGACGATGCGCATCCGTCGGGAGGATGATCCTGCCCAGGCGCTGATCAGGTCGGGGCGTTAGCCTGGCATCGGATCTTCCACAGGTCCCCGGACGACGGATCAGTACCCGGTGAGCGACAAGACTGGCCAGGAGGCACAGTCATGGCGTGGATCATTCTCATCATCTCCGGGATCCTCGAGGCGGTCTGGGCGACCGCCCTGGGCAAGTCCGAGGGCTTCACGAAGCTCTGGCCGTCGGTCGTGTTCGGCGTCGCCCTGGTGGCGAGCATGGGCGGCCTGGCGTGGGCGATGCGCACCATCCCGACCGGCACGGCGTATGCGGTGTGGGTCGGCATCGGCGCAGCCCTCACGGTCGGCTGGGCGATGGCCACCGGCGACGAGTCGTTCTCGTTCGTGCGGATGCTGTTGATCCTCGGCCTCGTCGGCTGCGTGGTGGGGCTCAAGCCCGTCGGCCACGAGTAAACCCGCATCCGTTCGGCCCGACACCTCCGGTGCGCAGACGCGTGCCGGCATCCGAACGAAGGCAGGCACATGACCCGAACAGTCCGCTCCGCGTCCGCGGCCGGCGCCTCCCGCGGGGCCGACGCCGCGCGCGCCCGGGGACGGGCGATGCTCGCGGCGTTCGCGCCGATCGGCAGCCCGGCGCGCCTGCTGCTGGCGGGCAAGGCCGCCTTCGCCGCGGTGCTGGCCTGGTACCTGGCGCCGCTGGTGCCGTTCACCGACGACCAGTACTCCTACTACGCGCCGCTGGGCGTGCTCGTGACGATGTACCCGACGGTCGCGCGGTCGGCCCACTCGGGGGCGCAGACCCTCGCCGGGCTCGCCCTGGGCGTCGGCATCGGCCTGGTCGGACTGGCGATCGTGTTCGCGGGCTGGCCCGGCGGGGTGGCGCTGGCGGCCGTGATCCTGGTCGGGGTGCTGCTGGGCGGGGTCGGCGTGCTCGGCGTGGGCCGTGACTGGGTGGCCCTGGCGGCGCTGTTCGTGCTGCTCGTCGGCGGGCGCGACCTCGCCGACTTCTCGGTGTCGTACCTGGTCACCACCGGTGTCGGGGTGGTCGTCGGGATCGTCGTGAACCTCGTCGTCGTGCCGCCGCTGTACGTGCGCCGCGCCAGCGGGCGCCTCAGCGTGCTGCGCGATGCGCTCGCCGCCCAGCTGCGCGCGATGGCGGATGCCGTTGCCGCCACCGACGTCGACCCAGAGAGCCTGCAGCGTGAGCTCGACCTCTTCGCCGAGACGATGGATGCCGTCGGCGACGATGTGCGCGAAGCGCGCGAGAGCGGCACCGTCAACCCGCGCGGGCGCCGCCATCGCGGCGAGCTGGACGAGAACGACGCGCGGCTGCGCGGCCTCGAGCTGTCGTGGCGGTACACGCGGGAGCTCGCCGATGTCATCGAGCGACTGCACGCCGTCGACGGGCTGCGGGGCGAGCCGGCGCGCACCCGGTTGGCGGAGGCGACGGCCGCCGTCGCCGAGGTCGTGGGCACCCCGGTGGGGGATCCCGCCGCAGCCGAGCGCCTCGACGCCGCAGTCGGCGCCGTCGAGCGGCTGCGCGAGACCGCGCCGGTCGGCGACGGGCGCGGCGCGGACGAGCCGACGGCCGCCGTGATCTTCCTGCACCGGATCATCGACGGCTGCCGGCCGTTCGTGTGATCCGCGCGGCTGGTG
Organism: Microbacterium festucae; assembly: GCF_025421715.1. Taxonomy (GTDB): domain Bacteria; phylum Actinomycetota; class Actinomycetes; order Actinomycetales; family Microbacteriaceae; genus Microbacterium; species Microbacterium festucae. The sequence continues at coordinate 16,761 of NZ_JAOEFC010000001.1, read as the reverse complement.
CGCCCGCGGCGGTGCGCCGGCGGTGCCGCGCGCTGGATCCCGCGCGGTGTCACACCGACGGGTGATGGATGAAGTGCCCCCGACAGGAATCGAACCTGCGACCTTTGGTACCGGAAACCAACGCTCTATCCCCTGAGCTACGGAGGCGTACCGATCGAGGGTATCACCGCGATGCGGCGGCGATCGCCGCGGCCACCCGCTCGGCGAGGTAGCGGTGTCCGGGGGTGGACGGGTGATCCCGGCCGATGCCCGTGTCGATCACGTCGGCGTAGTTGGCCGGGGTGATCCAGTCGTCCTGCACGGGGGAGACGTACCACCAGCCGCGGTCGGCGGCGAGGGTCTGCAGGTCGCGGTCGATGCGCGCGGTGGCAGGCTCCACCGGCAGCACCTGCGGCGCCGGTCCGAGGATGAGGATGCGCGCCCGCGGGTAGGTCGCCGCGAGGCGGTCCCAGGCCGCACTGACGGCATCCGCATAGCCGGTGGCGGGCAGCCGCCGGTCGTTGATGGAGCCCTGCACGATGACCAGGTCGGGATCCAGTGCGGGATCGAGCGCGGCGATGCGCGTGCCGAAGTCGGGGCCGTCCAGGCCGGGCTTGAGGTAGCCGCTGCCGCGCACTCCGTCGACGACGGTGGTGTAGCCGGTGAGCTCGGCCAGCACGTAGGCGTAGCCGAGGGTCGGGGCGGCGGCGGCCGACCCGTAGGTCCACGAGTCGCCGAAGACGAGCACCGTGGCGTCGTCGGGCAGGTCCAACCGCTCCGGCAGGGCCACTCCCACCGGCTCGTCGGCGCCGGCGGCGACGGTCGCGGCGGGGGCCGTCCAGGGCCGCCATGACGCGGCGACGGCGATGAGCGCGACCACCGCGATCAGCGCGCCGATCGCCCACACGACGCGTCGCCGGGGGCGGGTGTCGGGGCGCGTCATGCGTAGAGGGTAAGCCACGTTCGGCCGCACGCGGAATCGGGCCGGAACCGGCCGGCATCCGCGCGTGCCGGAGCACCTCCCGCGGCGTGCGAGGATACTTCGGTGCAGCGCAACGTGACCGCCGAACTCGACCTGGAACTGGGGTCGTCCGTCGACCTGATCTTCCAGATCACGGCGGCCCAGCCGGCGCCCGTCGTGCGCGAGGAACTGACCTTCGTGCAGGGCGACCGCGTCTACACGCCGAACGAGATCGTCGACCAGTCGGGCAGCCGTCTGCACGTGCTCCACGGCGACGCCGGACCGCTGCAGGTGCGCTACGAGGCGCTCATCGACGGGTCGGTCGCGCCCCGCGCCACCAGCGACCTCGAGGCGATCACCTACCTGCGCCCGAGCCGCTACTGCCAGTCCGACGAGGTGTTCTCGCAGGCGCGGCGCCAGTTCCGCGGCCTGCAGGGTCACGACCTCATCGCCGCGGTGAGCGAGTTCGTCGCCACCAGCACGACCTACACGCCCGGACTCAGCCAGGGCACCGACTCGGCCGTGACGACCCTCATGACCGGTCAGGGCGTGTGCCGCGACTACGCCCATGTCGTCATCGCGCTGCTGCGGGCGATGGACATGCCCGCCCGCTACGCCGCCTGCTTCGCGCCGGGCCTGCGCCCCATGGACTTCCACGCCGTCGCCGAGGCCTACCTCGACGGCAGCTGGTACGCGATCGACGCCACGCGCCTGGCCAACCGCCGTTCGCTCGTGCGCATCGCCACCGGCCGCGACGCCGCCGACTGCGCCTTCCTCAGCTACCACGGGGCCTACGTCGGCCTGCAGCGCATGCGCGTCGATGCCTTCGTCGTGCCCGACGACGCCGCCGATGTGGATGCCGTCGGCGCCGCCGCCGCGGCATCCGACCCCGCCACCGACGACATCACCGACCTCGTCGCCATCGCCTGACCCCCGGTCCGCTCCGCCACGCCTCCGCCCCGGTACCGCCCCGCCGCGGCCCCGGTGCCCCCGCCCCGCCCCCGGTGCCCCCATCCCCACCCGCCGAGTGTCCAAGACACGCGGCCGGCTCCGCGCGGATGCCGCGTGTCTTGGACACTCGGCAGGCGTGACGCCGCGCCCACGCGCCCGTCCACACGCGCGCGCCCACCCCGCCGGGCGGATGCCGAGGGGCGCCGACCGTAGAATCGAGGGGCTATGAATCCCGATGCCCTCTCCGAAGCCCTGCTCGCCGTCATCGTCCCGCTCGCCGAGGCGCGACGCGAGGGCTCGAGCGCCGGGCTGACCGCCGCCGACCTGCCGCTGGAGCGCCCCAAGAACCGCGACCACGGCGACTGGGCCTCCAACGCGGCGATGAAGCTCGGCAAGGCCGTCGGGGGCAACCCCCGCGAGTTCGCGCAGCAGATCGCCGACGCGCTCGGCGACGTCGACGGCATCGCCTCGGTCGAGGTCGCCGGCCCGGGGTTCATCAACATCCGCCTGGATGCCGCGGCGGCGGGCGCCCTCGCCCGGCAGATCGTCGAGGCGGGAGCCGCGTTCGGCACGAACGACACCCAGCGCGGGGCCACCATCAACCTCGAGTTCGTGAGCGCGAACCCGACCGGACCGATGCACATCGGGCACACCCGGTGGGCGGCGCTGGGCGACGCGATGGCGCGCGTGCTGCTGGCATCCGGCGCGACGCTCGTGCGCGAGTTCTACGTCAACGACGCCGGCGCCCAGATGGACCGCTTCGGCCGGTCGGTGCTGGCCTCGATCAAGGGGGAGCCCACCCCCGAAGACGGCTACCCGGGCTCGTACATCGACGACCTCGGCCGCCGCGTCATCGCCGCGCAGCCCGATCTGCTCGCGCTGCCCCTCGCCGAGCAGGAGGCGACCGCCCGCGACACCGCCTACCGCCTGCAGCTGGGCGACCTGCAGGCCTCGCTCGAGGCGTTCAACGTGCACTTCAACGTGTTCTTCAGCGAGCGCGACCTGCACGCGAAGGGTCCGAACGGCGAGCCGAGCCTCGTCGACGAGGCGGTCGACCGCCTGCGCGCGCAGGGCCACGTCTTCGACCAGGACGACGCCGTCTGGGTGCGTACGACCGCCTTCGGCGACGACAAAGACCGCGTCATCCGCCGCTCCAACGGCGAGTACACCTACTTCGCCGCGGATGCCGCGTACTACCTGAACAAGGGCGACCGCGGCTTCGCGCACAAGATCTACCTGCTGGGCGCCGACCACCACGGTTACGTGCACCGCCTGAAGGCCCTCGCCGGCGCGGCCGGCGACGACCCGCAGAAGGACATCGAGGTGCTCATCGGACAGCTCGTGTCGGTCAACGGCGCGCGCCTGTCCAAGCGCGCCGGCAACATCATCGAGCTCGACGACCTGCGCGACTGGCTCGGCACCGACGCGCTGCGCTACTCGCTGGCGCGCTACCCGGCCGACTCGCCGCTGACGCTCGACCCCGAGATCCTCACCAAGCGCACCAACGACAACCCGGTGTTCTACGTGCAGTACGCCCACGCGCGCACCCACAACGTGGCCCGCAACGCGGCCGGCGTGGGCGTGGCCCGCGACGCGTTCGCCCCCGAGCTGCTCGACCACGAGACCGAGTCGGCGCTGCTGGGCGCCCTGCAGGAGTTCCCGCGCATCGTCGCCTTTGCCGCCGAGCTGCGCGAGCCGCACCGCGTGGCGCGCTACCTCGAAGAGCTCGCGAGCCTCTACCACCGCTGGTACGACAACTGCCGCGTCACCCCGCTGGGCGACGAGCCGGTCACCGACCTGCACCGCACGCGCCTGTGGCTCAACGACGCCACCGGCCAGGTGCTGCGCAACGGACTGGACCTGCTCGGCGTGAGCGCGCCCGAACGGATGTGACATGAGCGGCGACACGCAGCCCACCCTCCCGATCCCCGATCCCGCGGCGCGCTGGGTGCTGTCGAGCCCCGAGCCGGCGCCGAAGCGGCGACGGCGGTGGCCGTGGCTGGTCGCGCTGGTGGTCGTCGTGCTGTTGGCGGTGGCGGCGTGGTTCATCGGCGAGTGGGTCGCGCGCGGCATCGTCGAGCGCACCATCCGGCAGCAGGTGGTCTCCAACCTGCAGCTGCCCGCCGACCAGCAGGTCGACGTCGAGGTGCCCGGCGCGGTGCTGCCGCAGCTGATCGGCGGCTCGCTGGGCCAGGTGCGCGTGGCATCCGACGACGTCGCCATCGACGGGATCACCGGCGACGTCGTGGTCACCGCGGCCGACGTGCCGATCCGCGGCGGCGCCGACTGGAGCTCGGCCCAGGCGTCCATCTCGCTCGATGAGCAGCAGCTGCAGGCGCTGCTCGGGCGGGTCGAGGGGTTCCCGGCCGACTCCGTCACCCTCGACAGCCCCGACATCGCGATGTCCACCGAGCTCAGCGTGCTGGGCGCCTCGATCCCGGTGGGGGTGGGCCTGTCGGTCACCACGCAGGACGGGGCGCTGCTGCTCACCCCCGACACGCTGCGCCTGGCCGGGGCGGAAGTGCCCGCCGAGACGCTCGTCGACCAGTTCGGCGCCATCGCCCGCACCGTCGTGCGCGACTGGGAGGTCTGCGTCGCGCAGTACGTGCCGCGCGCCCTCACCCTCACCAGCACGACGGTGGGCGCGGATGCCGTCGTCGCCGAGTTCGACATCGACAGCGCGCTGCTCACCGACCCGTCCGCCCGCGAGACCGGCACCTGCGCCTGACGGCGGGCCGCACCCCGGCCGCGTGCCCGCGACGGGCGCCGAACGGATGCCGGTGCCACCGGGCGTCATGCGCGGATGGCCCGCGCCGACGGTGCCCTAGACTTCAACCACTCTCTGCACGGTCCTCGCCGGCGTGACCCGACCGCCGGCACATCTCCACCGATTGGCTCCTCGAACGTTGTCCGCCCCCGACTCCCGTCCGCTCGTTCCCGATTGGCTGGCCGTGCCGGATGACGCCAATGCGCTCGCGCCGCTGGTGTGGCCGGCATCGGCCGCGCGGGATGCCGAGGGCGAACTGCGCATCGCCGGTGTCGCCGTCTCGGCCCTGCGCGAGCAGTTCGGCACGCCGCTGTACGTGCTCGACGAGCAGGCCGTGCGCGCCCGCGCCCGCGAGGTGCGCGAGGCCTTCGAGTCCGCCGCCGCCCGCCACGGCGCCGCCGCCCGCGTCTACTACGCCGGCAAGGCGTTCCTGTCGACCGAGGTCGTCCGCTGGGTGAGCGCGGAAGGCCTGGCCGTCGACGTCGCCACCGGGGGAGAGCTCACCATCGCCCTGGCCGCCGGGGCCGACCCGGGCCGGCTCGGGCTGCACGGCAACAACAAGTCGGTCGCCGAGCTCGAGGCGGCCGTGGCCCACGGGGTCGGGTCGGTCGTCATCGACAGCCCCATCGAGCTCGAGCGCCTCGCCGTGGTCGCCGAGCGCCGCGGCGTCGTGCAGCGCGTGCTCGTGCGGGTCAACAGCGGCGTGCACGCCGAGACCCACGATTTCCTGGCCACCGCCCACGAAGACCAGAAGTTCGGCTTCCCGCTGGCCGATGCGCCGGCCGTGGTCGCCCGCATCCGCGAACTGCCGTCGCTGGAGTTCATCGGGCTGCACTGCCACATCGGCTCGCAGATCTTCGGCACCGCCGGGTTCGCCGAGTCGGCCGCGCGCGTCGTCGACGTGCACGCGCAGCTGCGCGAGGGCGGCGAGGTTCCGGTGCTGAACCTCGGCGGCGGTTTCGGCATCGCCTACACCTCCGTCGACGACCCCACGCCCATCGGCGAGCTCGCCACCGGCATCGTCGACGCCGTCGCCCGCGAGTGCGAGGTGCGCGGCATCCCGGTGCCGAACCTCGCCTTCGAGCCGGGACGCACCATCGTCGGCCGTGCCGGCATCACCCTCTACGAGGTGGGCACCGTCAAGCCCGTCCCCGTCACCGACGACCTCACCCGCGTGTACGTGAGCGTCGACGGGGGGATGAGCGACAACGCCCGCCCCGCCCTCTACGGCGCCCAGTACTCCGCGCGGCTCGCGTCGCGCACCTCGGATGCCGAGGCGGCGCTCGTGCGGGTCGTGGGCCGGCACTGCGAGTCGGGCGACATCGTCGTCGACGCGGAGTACCTCCCCGGCGACGTGACCCCCGGCGACCTGCTCGCCGTCCCCGCCACCGGGGCCTACTGCTTCTCGCTGTCGAACAACTACAACGCCGTGCCGCGCCCGCCGGTGGTCGCCGTCGCCGACGGCCGTGCCCGCGTCATCGTGCGCGGCGAGACGATCGACGACCTGCTGGCGCGCGACGCCGGCATCCCCACCCCGAACGAGGACACCGTATGACGACCGAATACCGCCGCCTGCGCGTGGCGCTGCTGGGTGCGGGCTCCGTCGGGTCGCAGGTGGCTGCGCTCCTGCTCCAGCACGAGGCGGAACTGGCCGACCGCGCCGGGGCCCACCTCGAGCTGGTCGGCGTCGCCGTGCGCGACATCGACGCGCCGCGCGACACCGACATCCCGCGCGAGCTGCTCACCACCGACGCCGAGCCGCTGCTGGTGGGCAGCGACATCGTCATCGAGCTGATGGGCGGCATCGAGCCGGCCCGCTCCTACCTGCTGCAGGCGCTCAGCGCCGGCGCCGACGTCGTCACCGGCAACAAGGCGCTGCTGGCCACGCACGGCCCCGCGCTGTTCGAGGCCGCCGACCAGGTGGGCGCCTCGGTGCACTACGAGGCCGCCGCCGCCGGCGCCATCCCGATCATCCGGCCGCTGCGCGACTCGCTCGCCGGCGACCGCGTGCAGCGCATCCTCGCCATCGTCAACGGCACCACCAACTACATCCTCGACCGGATGGACCTGGAGGGCGCCGACTACGCAGACGTGCTCGCCGACGCGCAGCGGCTCGGCTACGCCGAGGCCGACCCGACCGCCGACGTCGAAGGCTACGACGCCGCGCAGAAGGCCGCCATCCTCGCCTCGCTCGCCTTCCACACGGCCGTGCCGCTGGATGCCGTGCACCGCGAGGGCATCACGAGCGTCGACGCCCCTCTCATCGAGGCCGCACGCAAGGCCGGCTACGTCGTCAAGCTGCTCGCGGTGTGCGAGCGGCGCACCGACGACGGCCGGGAGGCGATCTCGGTGCGCGTGCACCCTGCGCTCGTGCGTCGCGACCACCCGCTGGCCAGCGTCCACGGCGCCAACAACGCCGTGTTCGTGCAGGCCGAGGCCGCCGGCGACCTCATGTTCTACGGTGCGGGCGCGGGCGGCGTGCAGACGGCATCCGCGGTTCTCGGCGACCTCGTCTCGGCCGCCCGGCGGCACATCGCCGGCGGCATCGGCGTGGGCGAGTCCACCCGCGCCAACCTGCCGATCCTGCCCATCGGCCGCGCGACGACGCGCTACCAGATCACCCTCGAGGTCGACGACCGCCCCGGCGTGCTCGCGACCGTCGCCGGCATCCTCGCCGACGGCCGCGTCTCGATCGCGACCGTCGAGCAGACGATCATCCCGGGGGACGAGCAGGCGCGGGCGCGCCTGGTCATCGGCACCCACACCGCACTCGAGCAGGACCTGGGGGAGACGGTCCAACGCCTCGCCTCCAGCGGCGTCGTCTACCGCGTCGTCTCGGTCCTGCGCATGGAAGGAGACTGAACATGGCACATGTCTGGCGCGGAGTCCTCCGCGAATTCGGCGACCGACTCGGCGTGACCGAGTCCTCGACGGTGGTCACCCTCGGCGAGGGCGGCACGCCGCTCATCCCCGCCCCCGCACTCTCGCGCCTCACCGGCGCCGACGTGTGGGTGAAGTTCGAGGGCATGAACCCCACCGGCTCCTTCAAAGACCGCGGCATGACCGTCGCGCTCTCGCGCGCCGTGGAGCACGGCGCCAAGGCCGTCATCTGCGCCTCGACCGGCAACACGTCCGCCTCGGCCGCCGCCTACGCCGCGCACGCGGGGATCACCGCCGCCGTGCTCGTGCCCGAGGGCAAGATCGCGATGGGCAAGCTGAGCCAGGCCGTCATCCACGGCGGCCGTCTCATCCAGATCCGCGGCAATTTCGACGACTGCCTCGAGATCGCCCGCGAGCTGGCCGACCACTACCCGGTGCACCTGGTGAACTCGGTCAACCCCGACCGCATCGAGGGGCAGAAGACCGCCGCCTACGAGGTCGTCTCGCAGCTGGGCGACGCCCCCGACTTCCACTTCATCCCGGTCGGCAACGCCGGCAACTACACCGCCTACTCGCGCGGCTACCGCGAAGAGGCCGACCGCGGCGTCTCCACCCGCGTTCCCCGCATGTTCGGCTTCCAGGCCGAGGGCTCCGCCCCCATCGTGCGCGGCGAGGTCGTCAAGAACCCCGAGACAGTGGCCTCGGCCATCCGCATCGGCAACCCGGCCTCGTGGGAGCTCGCCCTGCAGCAGCGTGACGCGACCGACGGCTGGTTCGGCGCCATCGACGACGACCGCATCCTCGCCGCGCAGAAGCTGCTCGCCGGCACCGTGGGCGTCTTCGTCGAGCCGGGCTCGGCCATCAGCGTCGCCGGCCTGCTCGACCGTGCCGAGGCGGGCGTCATCCCCGCCGGCGCCAAGGTCGTGCTCACCGTCACCGGCCACGGCCTGAAGGACCCGCAGTGGGCCCTGCGCAACGCCGACGGCTCCGAGGTCACCCCCACCGTCGTCGACGCGTCGACGTCGGAGGTCGCCTCGGTGCTCGAGCTGGCTCCGGCCGAATGACCGAGTCCCGTTCGGTCGCGGTGCGGGTGCCCGCGACGAGCGCGAACCTCGGACCGGGCTTCGACACCCTCGGCCTCGCGCTGAGCGTGTACGACGAGCTCACCGTCACCACCCTGCCCGCGGGCGAGCTCGAGATCGTCGTGACGGGGGAGGGCGCCGCCGACGTCCCCACCGACGCGTCGCACCTCGTCGTGCGCGCGATCGCGTACGCGTTCGAGGCCGCGGGGCGGGAGCTTCCGGGGCTGCACCTCGAAGCGCACAACACCATCCCGCACGGCCGGGGCATGGGCTCGTCGGGTGCGGCCGTGGCCGCCGGCATCCTCGCCGCCAAGGGACTGCTGGCCGGCGACGTCGACTTCGACGACGCCACTCTGCTGCGCCTGGCGACCGAGCTCGAGGGCCACCCCGACAACGTCGCGCCCGCGCTGTTCGGCGGTCTGACGATCGCGTGGATCGACGAGAGCGGTCCGCAGCACAAGAAGCTGCTCGTGCATCGCGGCGTGGCGCCGCTGGTGTTCGTGCCCGACTTCCAGATGTCCACGTCGGTCGCGCGGGGCCTGGCCCCCGTGCAGGTGCCGCGCGAAGACGCCGTGTTCAACGTGTCGCGTTCGGCGCTGCTGATCGCGGCGCTCACCCAGAGCCCCGAGCTGCTGTTCGCGGCCACCGAGGACAAGCTCCATCAGTCCTACCGTGCGCAGGCGATGCCGGCCACCGACGCCCTCGTCCGCGCGCTGCGCGCCGAGGGATTCGCCGCCGTCGTCTCCGGCGCCGGGCCGTCGGTGCTGGTCCTGGCCGACGGGCCGGGGCGCCGTCTCGAGGCCCTCGAGGTGGCCGCCCGCCAGCCCACGCCGTGGGCCCCGCACCTGCTCGCCGTCGATGTGCGGGGTGCTACAGTGAGGGAGTATACGGAGGGTGCCACGCCTCGAGCGTGAATCTGGCCTCCGTCGCAAATCTGCGAACCACCGCATAACCCCCCGCTTCGGCGACCGCCGTCCTCCCTGGACGCGGACGCGCCGACGGGACGGTCGGCCGCCGCTGTGGACGGCGCCGGATGCGGACAGTCCTATCCACACGTTCACAAGGGAGAACTCGTGGAGTCCATCTCCGAGATCCAGACCGAAGACACCACCGGCGACGCCGCCGAGGTGACGACCGACCAGGCCGCCGTGGCCGAGACGCCCGCCGACGGCACCGAGCAGGCCGACGCCGCGGCGCCGGCCGAGGACGCCGTCGAGGAGGCTGCTGCCGAGGCGCCCGTCGAGGAGGCTGCGCCCGAGGCTGCTGCCGAGGCGCCCGTCGAGGAGGCTGCGCCCGAGGCCGCTGCCGAAGCGCCCGCCGAGGAGGCTGCGCCCGAGGCCGCCCCCGAGAAGCCCGCCAAGGCGCCGCGCAAGCGCGCCCCGCGCCGCGCGAAGAGCTCCGACGTGCCGGCTGCGCCCGCCGAGGATGCCGTTGCCGAGGCGCCCGCCGCCGACGTCGAGGCGCCCGCCGCCGACGCTGAGGCTGACGCTGCCGCTGCCGAGACCCCCGCCGCCGAGACCCCCGCCGCCGAGACCGCCGAGGTGGCCGAGGCTGAAAAGTCCGAGGGCGAGAAGTCCGAGGCTGAGAAGTCCGAGGGCGAGAACGCCGACGGCGACAAGGCCGAGGGGGAGACCTCGGGCCGCAGCCGTTCGCGCAGCCGTTCGCGCAGCCGCAGCCGCAACCGCAACGAGGCCGCTCAGAACGGTCAGGCCGCTCCCGCCGAGGAGAAGACCGAGTCCGACGACGAGGCTCCTGCCGACAACGCGTCGCAGAACGGCCGTGGCCGTCAGCGCAACAAGCGTCGCGGCCAGACCGCCGCCGGGGGAGACGAGTTCGAGGCCGAGATCGGTGACGACGACGTACTCATCCCGGTCGCCGGCATCCTCGATGTGCTCGACAACTACGCGTTCGTGCGCACCACCGGCTACCTCCCGGGCCCGAGCGACGTCTACGTCTCGCTCGGCCAGGTGAAGAAGTACAACCTGCGCAAGGGCGACGCCGTCGTCGGTGCCATCAAGCAGCCGCGCGAGGGCGAGCAGTCCAGCCGCCAGAAGTACAACGCGCTGGTCAAGGTCGACGCGATCAACGGCCTGTCGGTCGAAGACGCCGCCACCCGTGTCGAGTTCGGCAAGCTCACGCCGCTCTACCCGCAGGAGCGTCTGCGTCTGGAGACCGCGCCCGAGAAGCTGACCCAGCGCATCATCGACCTGGTCGCGCCCATCGGCAAGGGCCAGCGCGGCCTCATCGTCGCCCCGCCCAAGGCGGGCAAGACGATCGTGTTGCAGCAGATCGCGGGCGCCATCGCGGCGAACAACCCCGAGGTCCACCTCATGGTCGTGCTCGTCGACGAGCGTCCCGAAGAGGTCACCGACATGCAGCGCACCGTCAAGGGCGAGGTCATCGCCTCGACCTTCGACCGCCCGGCCGAGGACCACACCACCGTCGCCGAGCTCGCCATCGAGCGTGCCAAGCGTCTGGTCGAGCTCGGTCGCGACGTCGTCGTGCTGCTCGACTCGATCACCCGCCTCGGCCGCGCCTACAACGTGTCGGCTCCCACCTCGGGCCGCGTGCTGTCGGGCGGCGTCGACGCCTCGGCGCTGTACCCGCCCAAGCGCTTCTTCGGCGCGGCGCGCAACATCGAGAACGGCGGCTCGCTGACCATCCTCGCCACCGCGCTGGTCGAGACCGGCTCCAAGATGGACGATGTCATCTTCGAGGAGTTCAAGGGCACCGGCAACAGCGAGCTGCGCCTGTCGCGTCAGCTCGCCGACAAGCGCATCTTCCCGGCCGTCGACGTCAACGCGTCCTCGACCCGTCGTGAGGAGATGCTGCTGTCCTCGGACGAGGTCAAGATCACGTGGAAGCTGCGTCGCGCCCTCGCCGGCCTCGACCCGCAGCAGGCCCTCGAGGTCGTCCTCGGCAAGCTCAAGGAGACGAGCTCGAACGTCGAGTTCCTCGTGCAGATGCAGAAGTCGATCCCCGCGCCCACGGGCGGGCACGGCGGTGGCCACAGCCACGGTCACGAGAACAACATCCGCTGAGTCCGACGTGTTCGAATCGGTCGCCGTCCTGATCGACGAGCACCGCGCCGTTCAGGAGGAGCTCTCCGATCCGGCGGTGCACGCCGATCCCGCGCGCGCCAAGCGCGTCAACCGGCGGTACGCCGAGCTGTCGAAGATCGTCGCGGCCCACGATGCGTGGGTCGCGGCGGCCGACGACCTCGAGGCGGCGCGCGAGTTCGCCCGTGAAGACGACGCGTTCGCCGACGAGGTGCCCGCGCTGCAGGAGAAGCTCGCCCAGGCGCAGGAGCGGCTGCGGCGTCTCCTCATCCCGCGCGACCCCGACGACGCCCGCGACGTGATCATGGAGATCAAGCAGGGCGAGGGCGGCGCCGAGTCGGCGCTGTTCGCCGCCGACCTGCTGCGCATGTACCTGCAGTACGCCGCGTCCAAGGGGTGGAAGACCGAGCTCCTCGAGCGCAACGAGTCCGACCTGGGCGGCTACAAGGACGTGCAGGTGGCGATCAAGGGCTCCGGGTCCGACCCCGCGCAGGGGGTGTGGGCTCACCTCAAGTACGAGGGCGGCGTGCACCGCGTGCAGCGCGTGCCGGCCACCGAGTCGCAGGGGCGCATCCACACTTCCACGACCGGTGTGCTCGTCTTCCCCGAGGTCGACGAGCCCGAAGAGATCCACATCGACCCGAACGACCTGAAGATCGACGTCTTCCGCTCGTCGGGCCCCGGCGGGCAGTCGGTGAACACGACCGACTCGGCCGTGCGCATCACGCACGTCCCCACCGGCATCGTCGTGTCGATGCAGAACGAGAAGTCGCAGCTGCAGAACCGCGAGGCCGGCATGCGCGTGCTGCGTGCACGCCTGCTCGCCAAGCAGCAGGAAGAACTCGACGCCGCGGCATCCGACGCCCGTCGTTCGCAGATCCGCGGCATGGACCGTTCCGAGCGCATCCGCACCTACAACTTCCCCGAGAACCGCATCGCCGATCACCGCACCGGATACAAGGCCTACAACCTCGACCAGGTGATGGACGGCGCGCTCGAGCCGATCATCGAGTCGGCGATCACCGCCGACGAGGAGGCGCGCCTCGCGGCATTGGGCTGAGCTCGGCGCTACTGTCGGCGCATGATCGCGTTCCTGCTGCGTGCGCTGGTGTTCCTCGCTTCGGCGGCCATCGGCCTGATCGTCGCCGACCTCGTGCTGCCCGGCTTCCACATCGCGTGGCGGGACTGGTGGGGCTTCCTGCTGGCGATCGTGCTGTTCGCGGTGCTGCAGAGCGTGCTCACGCCGATCGCGCAGCGCCTCAGCCGCAAGCACGCGCCGCTGCTGCTGGGCGGCATCGGCATCCTGTCGACGTTCGTCGCGATCGTCATCGTCGTGCTCATCCCGGCGGCCGGACTGTCGATCTCGGAGCCCCTCGCCTGGATCGCCGGCCCCGCCATCGTCTGGCTCGTCACCGCCCTGGCCACCTGGCTGCTCACTCCGCTCGTCGCGAAGATCCGCCCGCCGCGCACCCGCGCCTGAGACCGGGGGAGGGCGGATGCCGGGGGTCTACCCGCATCCTGTGGGACGCGGCGCGGGAGCGCGTCCCGCAAACGGTGGCTGCAGGCTCTGGCCCCCGCGCTCTGCGGGACGCGCCGCGGCAGCGTGTCCCGCAACCGGTGGGTGCCGGGGCTCTCGCTCGCATTTTGCGGGACGCGCCCCGGCAGGGTGTCCCACAACCGGTGGCTGCGGCCTCCCGCACCCGCATTCTGTGAGACGCGCCTCGATAGCGTGTCCCGCAAACGGCGGATGCTGGGGCTATCACCCGCAATGTGCGGGACGCGCCCCGACATGGTGTCCCGCAACCGGTGGGTGCGGGCTCCCGCACCCGCATTCTGTGAGACGCGCCCCGGCAGCGTGTCCCGCAACTGGCGGATGCCGGGGCTAGCACCTGCGCTGTGCGGGACGCGCCCCGACAGGGGATCCCAGAATCAGCGGATGCCGGGGCGTCCACCCGCACTCCGCGGGACACGGTGCCGCAGCAGGTCTCGCATACGGCGCGTGCGGCGGCCAGCATCCGCGCTGTATGGGTCCGGCCCACACCAGGTCTCGAAAGCGGCGGGTGAGGCATCCCGCACCCGCATCCCGTGGGACATGGCGCGGCACCAGGTCCCGCAAACGGCGGATGCCGGGGCGTACACCCGCACCCTGGGGGACATGGCGCGGCACCAGGTCCCGCAATCAGCGGATGCCGGGGCGTCCACCCGCACTCTGCGGGACCGACCCGCGCACCAGGTCCCGCATACGGCGGATGCCGGGGCCGGCACCCGCATCCTGCGGGACCGGCCCCGGCATCGTGTCCCACAAACCGTGAGCCCTAGGCCACTGAACGCGACCTCAGATGTAGTACTCCGGCACGGTGAGGAGGGCGCGGGTGTCTTCGCCGGCGGAGCGGCGGCGCGGCTTGGCGGGGATACCGACGAGCACCGAGTCCTCGGGGGCGTCGCGGGTGACCACGGCGTTGGCGCCGACGACCGATCCGGCGCCGATCGTGATGGGGCCGAGGATCTTGGCGCCCGAGCCGACGGCGACGCCGTCGCCGAGAGTGGGGTGACGCTTGCCGGCGTCGCGGGTGCGGCCGCCGAGGGTGACGCCGTGGTACAGCATCACGTCGTCACCGATCTCGGCGGTCTCGCCGATGACCACGCCCATGCCGTGGTCGATGAAGAAGCGGCGCCCGATGGTGGCGCCGGGGTGGATCTCGACGCCGGTGAGCCAGCGCGTCACCTGCGACCCGGCGCGCGCGACGAAACGCGCCCGCCGGATCCACAGGGCATGCCACAGGCGATACGCCCACACGGCGTGCAGGCCCGGGTAGAGCAGCGCGATCTCCACGGCCCCGCGCGCGGCGGGGTCGCGGAGCTTCGCCGAGGCGATGTCTTCGCGGATGCGACGGATCGGGTGCACGCCGGCGACGCTCAGATGCCCGCGGGCTCGTCGCGCAGGTGCTCGTACAGCACCGTCGACAGGTAGCGCTCACCGAACGAGGGCACGATCACCACGATGTTCTTGCCCTCGGCCTCGGGACGCGCGGCCACTTCGAGCGCCGCCCAGATCGCCGCACCCGAAGAGATGCCGACGAGGATGCCTTCCTTCGTGGCGACCTCGCGGGCCACGCGGATCGCGTCGTCGAACGCGACGTCCTGCACCTCGTCGATGACGGTCTGGTCGAGGATCTCGGGGATGAAGTTGGGGCCGATGCCCTGCAGCTTGTGGGGACCGGGGGTGCCCTTGGTCAGCAGCGGCGAGTCGGCGGGCTCGACGGCGACGACCTTCGCCTCGGGGATGCGCTCCTTCAGCACCTGGCCGACGCCGGTGATGGTGCCACCGGTGCCGATGCCGGCGACGAAGTAGCCGACCTCGCCGTCGGTGTCGCGGATGATCTCCTCGGCGGTGGTCGCGCGGTGGATGGCGGGGTTGGCCTCGTTGGCGAACTGCTTGGCGAGGATCGCGCCGGGGGTCGCCGCGGCGATCTCCTCGGCCTTGGCGACGGCGCCCTTCATGCCGCCCGCGGGGTCGGTGAGCACGAGCTCGGCGCCGTAGGCCTTCAGCAGCAGGCGACGCTCGGTCGACATCGACGACGGCATCGCGAGGATCACCTTGTAGCCGCGCGCCGCGCCGACCATCGCCAGGGCGATGCCGGTGTTGCCGCTCGTGGCCTCGACGATCGTGCCGCCGGGCTTCAGCTCGCCCGAGGCCTCGGCGGCGTCGACGATGGCGATGCCGAGACGGTCCTTCACCGACGACGCCGGGTTGTAGAACTCGAGCTTCGCGAGCACCGTGCCCGGAAGTCCCTCGGAGATGCGGTTGAGCTTGACGAGCGGGGTGTTGCCGAATGCGCTCGTGATGTCGGGGTGGATGCCGGACATGGCCTGCCTTTCGTGCGGGTCTGCGACGTCTCGTGCGGGTGCGAGATCCTCGCACAAGACTATTCACGCGCACGCGTAGAGGGCCGAATGTGACGAATACTCACGGCTAGGCTGGATCTTCTGATGGTCAGCACCCCTCCCGCCGCACCGGCTCCCGCCGAGCACCCGACGCCCCCCGCATCCGCGCCCGCGGCGTCTCTGGCGCACACGATCCGGTCGGCGGTGCAGGCACTGCAGGCCGCGGGGGTGGCCACCCCCGAAGCGGATGCCGAGCTGCTGGCCGCCCACGTGCTCGGCCTCTCGCGGGGCGAGCTGGCGGCGGCCGCGTTCCGCGGCGACACGTGGCCCGAGGCCCACCGCGCCCGATGGGAGGCGCTGCTGGCCCGCCGCGCCGCCCGTGAGCCCCTGCAGCACCTCATCGGACTCGCCCCGTTCCGTCACCTCGAACTGCGCGTCGGCCCGGGTGTGTTCGTGCCCCGCCCCGAGACCGAATCGGTGGCCCAGCTCGCCATCGACGCGCTGCGCGCCAGTGCGGAGCCCGAACCCGTCGCGGTCGACCTCGGCACCGGCTCCGGCGCGCTGGCCCTCGCGATGGCCACCGAGGTGCCCCACGCCCGCGTGCACGCCGCCGAGAACTCGGTCGACGCGTTCGTGTGGGCCAAGGAGAACTTCGCCGCGGTCGGCGCGCCCAACGCCCGCGTCGCCTTCGTCGACCTCGCCGACGCGTTCCCCGAGCTCGACGGCACCGTTTCGGTGCTCGTCTCCAACCCGCCCTACGTGCCCGACGACGCCATCCCGCGCGACCCCGAGGTGCGCCTCTGGGACCCGCCCGCCGCCCTCTACGGCGGCCCCGACGGGCTCGACGTCGTGCGCGTGCTCTCGGGAGTGGGCCTGCGGCTGCTGCGACCCGGCGGCACGATCGTCATCGAGCACGGCGAGTGGCAGGGGGCGCCGATCCGGGAGCTCCTGACCGGCGACGGCTGGCGCGCCGCGGCCACCCACCCCGACCTGACCATGCGCGACCGCACCACCACCGCCCTGCGGCCCTGAGCGGGGGAGTGCGGGCGGGGCGCCGTGGGGGGCGTTTCGACTCGCTGCGCTCGCTCAACGACCGGGGCGCGGTGGGGGCGCGGTGGGGGCGTTTCGACTCGCTGCGCTCGCTCAACGACCGGGGGGGGGGGCGGGGGGGGGGCGTGTCGACTCGCTGCGCTCGCT